>NZ_JAIOAO010000002.1 GCF_021190955.1 Parachryseolinea silvisoli | reverse complement strand
TTCTTTTTCATTGTACTGTATTAAAGGTAATGATTTTTAAAACCATCGATTGACCTGGTCCTGTGGACTTCCTATCCACGACCACCAGAGGTCAATCGTACCTTTACACAGTTAGTTAGACGCTACCTGGGCCGACGAGGGTCAACGCCGCAGCTATTAACAAAAGTTATAAAAACTTTAAAAAAGTAAAACATAACAAAAAATTGACTCGTTGCGTAGTCCTTCCCATCACAAACCATATCCCACCGTCACATAATAAAATCCCCCCACACTGGGACCACCCAAAAACGAGTTGTAATAATGATTGAACACGTTACTACCTCCTACCTTCACCAACACCTGCTTCAATTTCTTACTCACCTGCATATCCACCGTTTGGTAGGCCGGCACGTCACCATTGACCAGGAACGACTGCCAGTAATAGCTGTCCTGCCACCGATAGGTCACCATAAAACCAAAACCCTGATACAGATCACTATTGCCAACAGAAAGGTTCACGATCCAGGCCGGTGTATTGAAGCCATCCTCCAGCCCATCATTTCCCGATCGACGCTGCAGGCGAGCATAAGTCAGGTTGCCATTCATCGTAAAGTTCTTACCGAACAGATACTTCAGTCCAAGCCCTGCACCAAAGTTGTAAGCCGTGGTCATGGAGTTGGTCCACATGCGATAACGATCTTGCAAGGTGCGGTCAGCCAGATAGTAGGAAATCGAGTCTGCGTTGGAGGTACGAGGAATATTCATCTCCACCTGGGCAATAAAGTTGTTATAGCGGTTGTAATAAAAGTCTACATCAACCTGCAAATTCTCGTCAAAGAACGAGCCTCTATAGCCGGCCTCCAACGAGCGAATTTCTTCCGGTTCGACATAGGTATAATCGTTTTTCTTATACAGCCCCTGATTCTTGATAATAGATTCGCCACGGGACATACCGCCCTGGTTGACGTCGCGCAACACCGCCGCCTGAAAGGCATCGATCGACGCACGGTTGTATGCCCGCTCAAAGACACCCGACGACATCACCGGCAAACCTCCAACACGTTTCACACCTCCACTGTTGACATTGGAGAATGCTTCAAACACGCTCGGAAACCGGAATCCGTTCTGAAACGAAAAGCGCACGTGGTGCAACGGCGACACAGAATATACCGCGGTGAACCGTGGATTCCATTTCAGTGAATAATATTCGTTCTTGTCCGCGCGCAGCGTGGCGCCCAGCTTGAGCTTGTCGCCGAACGACCTGGATACCTGCAGAAAGCCCCCGCTCTTGCGATACAACAAATTATGACCGTCTTCTTCGGGATTGATAAAGTAGTTGCCATCAGGAATGATGATATAGGTACGATGATCAAATCCCACCAATACCTCCAGTCCTGTAGATGCTTTCAAATTGGCCAGCAGCGCTTCCGTTACGTTCAGCTGACCTTCCACATGCAGCATCCGCGATTTCACCCGCAGGGCAGCGCCGTAATCCCAATTATTGATATCGCCCAGCGAGCCAATCAGATTGTCGAAGCCGGCAGTACCGGGCTGTGGCCGGCCCGTATCACTGACCGCACGCGCCGCGCGGTGCGCATCGGCCACACTCATACCCGACGCGACGGCATCCTGAAAGGCGGCCGCATACCCGGTATACCAGGCATTGTCAGACTTAAACGTACGATCGATATTCTCCCCCATCGACCGGGCGTTATAGGACTTACCGGTATTTTCGACATTCACATACGCCAATGCCTGCACAGACCGCGACTTAAAAGCCAGCCCGTGTTGTTGCAGGCGGTAGTCTTCGAGTCGGAAGCGGTTCGCACGCTGATAGATATTGTCGAGGTTGGCAAAGCGATAAGTATAGATCAATTTCGTATCGGGGGTAAAGGCGTAGTGCACGGCTGCATCTGCCTTGGCATTGTGAATGCTATAGTCCACGAGCTCCTTCTCATAATAGCCCGTCCTGGCAACGACATAGTTCTTACCACCGAGCGACAGCGTGCGGCGATTCGAGGATTCGTTGCCATAGCCGTTTACAGGATCGAACGCGGGGTTGTCGGCACCTAACAAGCCCGTGCTGGCGTTGGCACCGCTGTTCAGATCAGCATGGCTGTTGGCAACCCAGTCGGTGCCCGTAATATAGGAGCCGTTGATCTTAAAAGCGAGGTGCGAGTTCATCTTCCTTGCCCACCGCAGGCTCGTTTCGGAAAATATCTTAGCACCATCCTCCGTGTGAACGCGGTTGACGCCGGTCTTTTGCTGCACACTTATTCCTGCTGTGGTGAAAGGATCTTTTGTCAGAAAGTTGGCCATGCCATTGATGGCGTTCATACCATATAAGGCCGAGGCCGTACCCGGAATAACCTCGACGCTTTGTATATCGAGGTCGCTTGGACCTAGCATGTTGGCAATAGGAGCACCGAGGTGCGGTACCTGGTTGTCCATGCCATCGACCATTTGCACAAAGCGCACGTTGGTCGTATTGCCAAAGCCCCGAGTATTGATTACTTTAAACCCTACGCTGGGCACAAGCATCTGCACGCCTTTGATATTCTCTAATGCATCAAAAAAAGACGGTGCCGCAGAATTGTAGAGGGCTCGTGACGATAACTTTTCGACGCTTACCGGCGACCTCCCCAAATCTTCCTCCAAACGCGATGCAGTCAGCACCACATCGTGCAGGACGACCACTTTCGTTGTATCTGGCTCCGGCTGGCGTTGTGCCCAGCACTCGAACGAACCTACTACAAAAAGTAAAACGCGTAAAATTTTATACATAGAAAAAATCTACCGATTAGGGGCCGGTGACAAATGAACAAAAAAATCATTCGGATTAATAGCTCGCCGCTACCGGCGGCGCAAGGAAACAGCCGGGAGGTCGAAATATACCCCCAAAAGGCGCGTTTCTAGTGACTTATGTGTCACCGGAGTGGGTCTATCTGGACCGATATTCCCACCCATACCTATCGCCCGTATACGCTGGATATTACCGGTACGTAACAAACTCCTTGTTGTACCGGCTCCGGTAGTCGAGTGGCAACAGGCCCGTGATCTTACGAAAGGTCTCGCGGAAAGCTTTGGCATCGGCATACCCGGACTCGTACATCACTTCCTTTACCGTGCGGCGGCTGGTCTCGAGCATCTTTTTGGCCAGCTCGATCTTCAGCCGCTGCTGATATTCTAAGGGTGTATTGCCCGTGGCTTTGATGAAGCGCCGGTCAAAGTTGCGCCGGCTCAGTGTATACCGCTCGGCGACATCTTCCATCGAGATCCGTTCGCGCAGGTGCTCTTCAATAAACAACTGGGCTTTTTTGATAAGATCATCTTCATGGTCCTTTTGTGCCTCAAAAATCACAAACGGCGATTGGCTCGTACGATTGATATCAACCTGAAAGATCTTCGCACAGAAAACGGCCGTCGCCCGATCATAATATTTTTCGACCAGGTACAGCATCAGGTTCAAATATGAAAATGCGCCACCGTTGGTATATAGGCCGTTCTCATCTGTGACCAGCTTATCGGGTAACAATGTAACCTCCGGGAACATCTGTCGAAACGCGCGTGCTGCATTCCAATGCGTGGAGCAGCCTTTGCCGTCCAGCAGCCCGGTAGCCGCCAGAATGAAAGCGCCGGTGCAGATACTGGCCACCTCGGCACCGAGCTTGTATTGGTGTTGAACCCAGGCAATGATTTCCTGGTTGTCGCGTACCAGTCGTTCAAAGTCATAGTGTCCCGCAGGGATAATGATCAGGTCTGTCTTTTTCACAGAGTCAATGTGTGCATGCGGCGTGATGGAGAAGAGACCGTCGTACAGGTCCAACCGCGACTGCACGCCCACCAGCTGAACGGTAAAGATCGTTTCTTCGCCGCGTTGCTCATGGTACTGATTGGCCTTGATCAGAAATTTATAGGCCCCCACGATGCTACTCAGGTTGCTCTGCCCATTGGGAATAAGGATCGTCGCGTGCTTCATGGCGTTCTTTTACTATAAAAATACACGTGCAGGATGTCCAAATCAACCCGTCAGAAAGTCCAGATTACACCCGCCGATCACAGCCAGGCAGGCCCAAAAACTCACAACTTCCAACGTAAAACTTCGTGAATTGCGTATAGCGGCAAATTGGTCATCCAGGATTCTTCTCTAAAATCCGACATAGAAGTGCGAATGGCCAGCGTGGGATTATATTTCTGACAATAGGTCTTCAAACTCTTTGATTGTAAATTTTCCTCCGCCTTTGCCTCGATGGGAACAACATGTCCTGAAATCTGTATTAAAAAGTCAATTTCGGATTGTGCTTTCTCCGGAGACCAATAATATACATGTGCACCATGGGAAACCAACTGCTGCAGTACATATTGTTCTGTTAGCGCACCTTTAAATTCTTCGAATATTGCATTTCCATCTAAAATAGATTTGACGTCCAATTCGGACAGCGCACCCAGTAAACCTACATCTACTAAAAATAATTTAAAAGCACCAAAATCTTCGTATGCCTTTAACGGAATGCCTGGCTTTCGTACGTTGCTTACTTTGTGCACCAGCCCACAGTCTACCAACCAAGCCATGGCCAGCTCATAGTCTTTAGCCCGAGCTCCTTCACGAATAATACCATACATGAATTTCCGGTTTTCTTTTGCCAGCTGTGCTGGAATTGAATTCCAAAGCATGCGTATACGCGGTACGATGGATACCGGCGCATGCTTGGAGAAATCCTGCTCATAGGCCATGAGAATCCGTTGCTGAATGCTCCGTACTTCGTCAAAGTCGTTTTTTTGTGAGAACGACAACACCGCTTCGGGCATCCCTCCGACGTAATAGTAACGCCTGAGCAAATCAATGTACCGTGATCGAAAGCTTTTCACAAGAGGCCAGTCGTGACTTGCCAGCAGATCGATCAGCGGTTTTTCCCGCATAGCCTCCAAAAACTCGATAAAGTCAAGCGGGTATAGATCAAGAAAGTCAACCTTTCCAACGGGAAAGGAAGTATCACTTCCCAAGGCTACGCCGAGCAGCGATCCAGCGGAAACAATATGATACTCCGGCGCATTTTCCTGGAAGTACTTCAAGGACGTCAAAGCTCCCCTGGCTTCCTGAATCTCGTCCAAAATGATGAGCGTTTGCCGAGGCGTGATCTTGATACCGGTCTCTATTTCGAGTCCGGTTAAAATGCGTTTGACATCAAAATTATCAGCAAATAATTCGCGGAGCGTGGCATTACTCTCGAAGTTGATATAGACTGTTTGCCCATACTCCTTTCGTCCGAACTCTTTCATGAGCCAGGTCTTTCCTACCTGCCGCGCCCCTCGAATGATTAAGGGCTTGCGGATAGAGGATTCTTTCCATTCATTTAAAGCCTGAAATGCCCGTCTTCTCATGTCACTTTTTAGCCAAATTTCAGTGTTTTACATTTTTTCGTACGACTTTTTGTGATTAATAACACTTTTTCGTACGACTTCATGTCAAATTTAACATTTTTTCGAACGAATTTTTGTTAGATATCACACTTTTTCGTACGACTTTATGTAGTTGCTTGATTGGCCGATTGGGCGGGTTTACATTTCCGGCTTGGACGATTCGTGTGTAGGCCCGTATTTCGTGGGACATGAGAGAATACCAACGTCACACGTCAACTATTCTGAAAGCTTTGGGCATTGCCTTGTCGCTGAGCGCCTGTCAGACAAAAACTACTACCGAAACGACCTCTACCTCACCCTCCACGGCATCGGTACCCGCGCAAATGGACACCGTGCCGCCGAAGATGATCTGGGTGGAAGGGGGCTCTTTTAGCATGGGCTCTTCGGAAGCCGACTTCTGGGATGCTCATCCGGTACATCCCGTGACAGTAGATGGATTTTGGATAGATGAGCATGAAGTAACGAATGCCGAGTTCGCAGCTTTTGTGGCGGCTACAGGGTATCGTACGGTGGCTGAGATCGCGCCTGATCCGAAAGACTTTCCGAATGTGCCGGTAGAGAGCTTAGTCGCGGGCTCGGCGGTGTTTACGCCACCCGCCGAGGCTGTGTCATTGGAGAACCCGTTGCAGTGGTGGACCTATATGGCCGGCGCAGACTGGCGCCATCCGCAAGGACCGACGACGACGATAAATGGAAGACCGAATGACCCTGTCGTACAGGTATGTTATGAAGACGCCGCGGCATATGCCCAGTGGGCAGGGAAACGTCTGCCGACGGAAGCGGAATGGGAGTACGCTGCGCGCGCGGGCAAGGAGTCACAACCCTACTACTGGGGGACAGCGTTAAAACCCGGCGGCAAGTGGGTAGCAAATATTTTTCAAGGCGCTTTCCCGGAAGGGAATACGTCGGAGGATGGGTATACGACGTTGGCCCCTGTAAAGTCATTTTCACCGAATGCGCGGGGCCTCTACGATATGGAAGGGAACGTGTGGGAATGGTGTCATGATTTTTACCGCCCGGACTATTACGCACAGAGCCCGGCAAAGAATCCACAGGGGCCGGAAGACAGCTTGGATCCGGATGAACCAGGAGCGGTGAAACGAGTGCAGCGCGGGGGATCGTTTTTGTGTAGTGATGCGTATTGCATCCGCTATAAGGCAGGAAGCCGTGGGAAAGGGGAAGTGAAGAGTGCTTCAAATAATCTTGGGTTCCGGTGTGTAAAGGACAAATCTTAACGCTCTGCCACCACCAGGGCAAGTTTCAAGATTTTTCGTTGACCCACGCGTAAGACCCTGAAAAATCCGGTATTATGTCCGTCAAATCACAGGATATAGAATAGATATCCAATAGTTAATGAAGTTATATCCAATAGATATTCAAGTATTATATAGATATTGAATATCTCTTACTAAAGAGTTTCTGTTCATATCTTGAATTGTTCAGTTACTTGACGGTTGCTAGTCCTTATCTATCCTATTTCTCGGCATGGTTACAATTTTCAAAATCATCGCTGGCGACAAAAACTTCGCGAAAGACACGTTTGATACAAACGCTCCGCATCTTTTCTACCTTTTAACAGTGATCCTGCACGTAGTTACCTCACCTTTAGGAGGTATTATTTAGAAATATTCTAAATAATCATTGGAAGGAATGGGATTGCGCTTCATCTTTGAGTCATCATTTAGCGATAAGTGACCCCGTTAGTACTCTCTCATAGGTTAGGTAATGAAGGGGAATGCATGTGGGAATGCATTCCCACTTTTTTGAATTGGGGGGCTCCCTGACTTGGAACATCGAATACCATTCAAGCAGGGACGCTCACCCGCCAAAACATAAAAAGAGAATTGGATCGGGACAGGCAAAACAAGCAAAACCTGTACGGTAAGCCCCTGCTCGCCATTCGTGTCTGTATGGCGGCAGGGAGCCTTACCCCCAGCATCCTGATGTTTAACTTTTACGATATATCGCATGCTGTGCTCGGACATCACGTACCACCAGAATTCCTTCGGTTCCAGTAAAAAGTGTACTTGCCACAATGCCGTGCACCTGACCTTCGGAAACATCTCGCTATTGCTCAGCCGCACGCAGGTCACTGATTTCACCACGTACATTCGCGAAACACTCACCGCGGAATGCTGCCTGGCCGATTATGACGAGCGTGCTATCTATATCCCAACACGCGACTTCTCCATGATGTTTGCTATGACGTATAACGAGCTCCGGCTTTTATACGAGATCCTCGATCATACGCTGCTGATGATTGAAGTCGAAGAAGCGTTGAAATGCGAATAAGCGCCGGCCGTTACAAGATGCTGTGCTCGGCTAAATAATCAAAAAACTCGCTGCTATAATTCTTGCCGATGCTGAGCTCTTTGCCGGCAATAGTGATGCTGCGCTGCTGCACAAACGCCAACTGTTCAACGTTGACGATATACGACCGATGCACCCGAAAGAACGGCGGCGACGGCAGAATGTCCGCGAGGCGTTTGAGCGACATCAGCACAATGACCGGCTTGCCATGCGCGAGGTGTATGCGCACGTATTCCTGTAGCCCCTCCACATAAAGAATCTCGTCAAGGCTCAACCGTACAGTCTTATAATCGGATTTGACAAAAATAAAACGTCGCGGACTGTCGGGTATCTCTGCCGGAAGTACGGCTACCGGCGATCCGTTCGACATGCGTTTGCCGGTGATGTATTCCTGTGCTTTTTGAATGGCGACCTGAAAACGATCGAAGGGGAACGGCTTTAGTAAATAGTCTACGGCGTGGGCCTGGTAGGCCTCATAAGCATGTTCGGTGTGGGCCGTGGTAAAAATGACGCGGGCCTTGTTTTTGGCAATGGTGCGGGCAAATTGAATACCGGATATATCCGGTATATTCACATCTAACAGCAAGATATCCAGCACATCCAGGTCGTGTGCTTCATAACAGGCAATGCAGCTGTCGTACTGACCGACCAGTTCCAGCGCAGGCATTTGTGTTATATACCGGACGAGCATGTTTCGGGCGAGCGGCTCATCGTCTACTACGGCAACGGTGAGCTTAACATCCTGCGAACGATCGGTCATACCTTAAAGCTATAGCATTGTGCGCATATTTTCTTTATGCAAATGTTAACACTCCTTGAACTTTTCTGTGCCTGACAGGCGCATTCCTCTTGCTCATTTAGATTTATAGTCCATTGGTTGGATGCAGGCATACGCCGATTGAATTTCACGGCATGGCCCCACGGCGAGGTGTACGTTTGTGTCACCGTGCAAAGCGCATGGTGACACTTGTATACCTAAAACCAATTCCATGTTTAACAAGTCTACTTTTTCGCTGCGCAGCACAGCGCTCTTCACGCTCGTGTTGTTTGCCGTTACCGCCTGTTCTGATTCCGAATTTCAACGTATGGAAGAAACCGCCGCCGATGCCCAGGGCGCTGCTGCGGCAGTAGAAGCTAACCTGGCCCTGCGTTGGGCACCAGTACACTACCAGGACACCGATGTTACCGGAACCTATAGCCTGAGCGGGAAATCCGATTATATTACTGCTATCAACTTCGACGCCGACTGGAACGCGACCAACAACTGGAACAATATTGCTAACGCAGCCGCTGCTGCACATTGTTATTACTCGGTGGTAGAGACGTCTACCCATTGGTTCATCATCTATGCCTTCTTCCATCCGCGCGATTGGTCGGACAACCCGTTTGAATATTATCTCGGCCAACACGAGAACGACCTGGAAGGCGTGTTAACATGTGTACAAAAAGACGGCTCTACTTATGGCAAGCTGGTTGCCGCTGTAACCGTGGCACACTCCGACTTCTACTCATTCCTCCCCGCCGGTGGATCGGTACAAGCCAACCAGGAGGATCTTGACGGCACGTTGTCGTTTGAAAACTACAATGGCGAAGCACACCCGGTAACAGCCCAGGAAGCTAAAGGACACGGGCTGAAGGCCAATCCCTACTACAAGATTAATGGTGACGGTATTGGCTACTATCCCAGCCTGACCGTAGCAGAAGTACCGTCGAACGCCAACGACCGTGACGTGAAGTATAAGCTGGTAAATATCTTCGAAGCCGGTGGCCTGTGGGATCAGCGTTTTAATACGGCGCTCTTTAATGGCACCGATGGCGGAGGCTCCTTCAAAAGCAGCTTTGGCAGCGGCGGTGCGAATGCACCCTGGGCGTGGGATGACGGCAACGATCTGCCAGGCTGGGGTGAGCTGGCGACGAATCCTGCGCGCCTGATTGATGTTTACTTTAAGAATCTCGGCAGCTTCGACCTGAACTATAGCAATAACCGTTACCGCGGTATTGGCACCTCGGGTGTTATCGCACAGAATAATTAGTTCCCGCCTCCTTTTCTAAACGTGATGAGCCGCCGGCATTCTTGCCGGCGGTTTTTATTGTTTTGTAAAAACAAATTTCCATTCTCCTACAATACCCGCTATACGGCCCGTTGTGGCGGGTTCCGCGTAGGTAAATTCGAAGAGTAGGGTGGTTTCGGTTACTTCGTAGGAAATACGTACGTCGTCTTCGCGCGTTAAGTACTTCGTGGGGTCTTGAGCATCGAAGAACAGACGGCCGCCGGATGATACGCGCCAGGGGCTTTGATCGGGATTTTCCTCGATGATGTAACTCATGTTGGTGCCGGAAGTCATCGATGATAGCGTAAAGACGGTTTCAGCGTAGGCTTCCTGGGTGGCGCCGTCTAGTGTTACAGTTGTCGCTTTCCAGCGGCCGGTGAGCTTTTCGGCTTGTTCCTCGGTGGCGGTTTGAGAGGCGCTGTCATCGTCGCTGCAGGCGGTCTGTATCAGTGCAGCAGCGAGTAGAAGTATAAAGATTCGGATGAAGTTGGTCATGATCCCATTGTTTTAAGTAAGCCCTGCCGGGAAAAATGCCCGACAGGACTACACTAACCTAACTAACAGTATTTTTTTAGTTGCCTAAGATACCGGCAACGGTGAAGTCAACATTTTCATTGCTATAAAGACCGCCGATAAGGTCGAAGCCACCGGCGATGTAGTGCAAGGCAAAGGTATCGTCTTCGAGGTGTTGCAACATGGTGCGCATCTCGAAGGAGATGATGTTGGCACTTTCGTTCGAACGCACCGCCGTCAAGTCGAGCGTGCCGTCGGCCGAAATGGTATACGAATATACCCATTGCGCAATAAGCGGATATTGGTTAATCCCACCCTGCACCTGCGACAGGTATACGTTATACGCCATCTCCTGGTTGATCGGATCAAATACAAAAAACATTTCGTGCAGACCAATGGGAGTCGACCGTTGATCCAGCTCGGCGGCAGCCATATCATAGATGTCAACAAAGTCGCGCGATTGCCCAGGTATTCTGTTTACATATGGATTTTCCGGGATGGCAATCACCTTGTAGTCCCGGCCGATGACGGACGCCAGCGTCGTGGTAGGTTCGAGTATGAGCGGGTCGGTGTCATTGTATAATGCCACCGGAGTGGCTAGTTGTGCTGTGTAGACACCGTTGTCGGCATCCCAGTGCAGCGCCTGAATGCTATAGCCATCGATTTGCAATGCATCACGCAACCACACTCCATCCAGGGAGATGGTGAACGGTGTACGGAAGGTAACGATCTGGCTATTGTCGGCAGAAAGGTACTGCGCGCCAAATATCTTACGCCCGACTTCGAAGCGTATAGGTAATACTTTGCCATTGGGCAACTCCAGGCGGAGGCCGGTGTTGGCAGTCGCGTATGCCTTGGTGGCCTCCAGAATGGTGTTTATCCGGTCGTCGGCGATTTGTGCCTGCTCTTCCGCAGTGGCTTTTATCAACACCAGCTCATTGGCGTAGCGCAGGCCTTTCATAATGACACTGTCTCCCGCCGTACGGACGAACGTAAACTCGAAATCAGATAAGAGGCCCGCGCCGTTCGTGCCACCGCTCGTCTCGCCGTCGGGATCCGCCGGCAGGTGAATATAGGAATAGGTTTCGAAGGTGAGTGTGATCTTTTGCAATGCCTTCAGCACCCACGTACTGGATTTAGACGTAGACGCCGTCGTTTCATTGAAGTCTGAAAACATCGTCACATTACCATCTTCATTAAACTGGAGGTGATAGAAGTAGCCGCCACCCGCCCCGGTGTAGAGCATGGCGCGCCAGCCGTTGGGAGCACTGGTGAGCAATGTCTGATGCTCTGCCAGGGCTTCGCGGATGCGTTTGTCTGTCGACTCGCCGAAGATGGTTTCATAGTCCCGATCGCAGGCCGCCATAGACAGTGCGGCCGCTGCGATTACGAGGACATGAAGTATAGCGCGATAAGAAGGTATGAATTTATATAAAAACATAGTCATTGTCAGTTAGCAAGAATACCAAATGTGTAACCATCGTTCGGTTCGTTGACCGGGTACAATCCAACCCAACCACTGCCCGGGCAGGATGTACGTTCCCATTCCACCTTGAACTGGTTTAGAATGAAGTAGTCAATCAGGTGGTAGGCTTCGTGCTCCTGCAGCCACTGTCCGGCTTCGTTGGGTGAATAGTCATAGAACAGTGAGTATGATCCGTTATCCTGGGGAACCAGCTCGAAATTGAACGTTGCCATGACATACTCGCGCTCGCCGGCGGCATTGGTACGGCGATAGTAGCGTTGCAGTTGAAGGTGCGTTTCGTCGGTAAAGACGAGGCGGAAGTATAATTCCAGTTGGTAGCCTTTCTGTTTTGCCACGGCGTTGTAGTCCAGTACAAACGATTCGCCGAAGCCTTGCGGATAAGTATACCGCGACAGGTCGAACTCCAGCGCGACGGAATCTTTACCAAAGCCCCAAACATCGAACACTGGGGGCAACTCGGGTTCCGGTGTGGCGGGCGCCAGTTCCTCCAGGGCTTCCTGAACACGCGTCTGTAGCGTTGTGAAATTGATATTGAATTTCTCCTGGAAGTAGTCTACCACCATTTGCTCTTTGCGGCGAATGAGGGCGCGGGAGGCAGCGCTTGTTTCACACGACAGAATGCGTTCGTAGCCTTCTTTGCCTTCGATCAGCATGGTGGCTACCATTTCCACAAAGTCTTCGTTGGGCGACAGCATCGCATACGACGTAATATAACCGCGCAAGCGCGCCTGGGCTGTCGGTATGGTCGCCCAGTTCGCGGTATAGCTTCCGGCCGTCACTTCTTTAAACTCAGCCTGGTAGTTGATGGTCTGGTTCAGAATGTGACCGAACTCGTGCTCTACCGTGTGCATAAGATCCTTTATCCCCTCACGATCGTCGGCTTGAAATTCGTTTACCACAAACAATACAACCTTGCGGCCGCCCTCGGCCGTGCCGATGGTACGGGAGCCATCCTGGTTATAGTTGGCGCTGCCAACAAGCAGGAATTGCTTGGGACAATATTCTTTCATAAACTCCGGATCGGCAACCTGGTTGTAGGTATCGATCCATACGCGCCTGACGACATCCATAACGTCGCGTACTTTCGCGACATCGGGGGGCGTAAGCGTTTTATAGGGGTCGAGCTCGGAGTTGTCCCAGCGGTATTTTACCTGGATGTTGTAAGGCTCTGTAAAGGTGGAACGGATCCACGTATCGAGCTCCGTTTCCGGACGATTGTTATCGCCGGTAACATAGTCGATGTCGCTTTCCTTCACATCGTTGTACGGGTCGCTGCACGACGCGCCCAGGAGGACGATCGTGAGCAGGCAGGTGAAGATCTGTTTATATGCCATACGTTTATGCCGTTTCATGTTGATTATCGGGGATTAGGCTCAAGGCCGGCCAGCGTGATCGCTTCTGCCGGCAGCTGTAGCGCACGACGCGGGTCGCCAGGCTTCAGCTCGTAACGTTCGCCGTCACGCGTGGTGTGTACCACGGTGATGTTGTGACGGCGGATGTCGAACCAGCGCATGCCTTCGTGTACAAACTCAGTACGACGCAAGTCGAGTACCGCGCGCAGGGTGGCCTTCTGGTTGTTGGTCTCACCGTAAAAATTATACAGCCTGTTAGCGGACAGGTTGTGATACTGCGGCACGTAGCCGCTCACGCGTTTGCTTACCCAGAGGTTCATATCGACCAGCGCCTCTTCGGTGCGCTCCAGCTGGGCATAGGCCTCCGCGCGGCTCAGCAACGCTTCCTCTGCCGTTAATAACGGAATGAAGGTATACGAGAAGCCTGTATTTGCATTCGTGCTCGTCCGCACAAAATGCTCACGGTACTTGGGTACCGCATAGATTTGATTGGAGTTGGAGATGAGCGAGTAGGCATAATTGCCCCCCGTGGGGTTGGGTGCCATAATCTCACGCATGCGGTTGATGCCCGTGCTATACCGCAGGATGCGGAAGTTGACAAACCAGTTGGATATACAGCCTGCCAGCAACAGGTTGGCTTTTTCCGTCGAGCGCGTATAGGCAGCCATCATTTGCTCGGCCGAATAGGTACCATAGGTCGAATTCCACGGACGCAGGTTGGCGGCAAAGTCGCCATTGTTGAAAACTTTACCGGCGTGCTCGATCACTTTGTTCCAGTCGCGCTTGAACAGATAGAAGCGCGTTGCAAACGTCTGGGCGGCAGCACGGGTAAAGTGATAGTGCGGCACGCCGGAAGCATCGGCATCTTCCGTTACATATTCTTCGTCGTTGATCAGGGGGAGCGCCTCCACGAGATCTTGCTCGATCATCTCATATACCGACTGTACCGTGCCGCGGGTGTAGCCTTTCAGCGATTCGGTTTCAGGCTCCGTTACATACGGTATTCCCGGCTGATAGGCCGCCGTAAGGGGATCGTACTGTTGTGAAAAGAGGTTTACCAGCATGAAGTGCGCATAGGCACGACAAATAAGCCCCTCTCCCCTCTCGGCGTTATATTCTGCGGGGCTGCCCGCCTGCTCGATCGCCTGCAAAGCATGGTTCGCCGCCGCAATGGCGGAGTAACACGTGTTCCAATAGTTCTCGGGCGAGTCTTGCGACGAGGCCGTGATGTCGCGCCAGAAGTAGGCGTCGGTATTGATCACGTCTTGTGACTGGCTGAGGTTATCTTCAACGTTGTCGGACATCGCCTCGCAGAACGGCATGTAGTTACCGTCGGGGTAGGCCGTAACCAACACTTCAGAAATCTTCTCCTTGGAGTCGAGTTGGGTGCGGTTGTCGGGAATCTTTGATAGAAAATCCTCGCAGCCCGCCAGGACGATGCCTGTTACCAGTAGTATAGAGCGATATAATTTCATCGTGCGTATGGTAAAGGTTAGAGGTTCAGTTTTAACGTTGCCGTAATCTGTTTTGGCACGGGCATGGCCACACCGCCGGAGCTATAGAACTCGGGGTCCTGGCCATAAAGCCGCTTGTCTGCATACAACAGCAGCAGGTTCGTGCCGGTGACGGTAAGCGACGCTGCCTTCAGGCCGGTCGTTGACAACAGCTTGGCCGGAAGGTTGTAGGCCAACGACACCGTACGCATGCGGATGAAACCCCCGTCTGCCACGCGGGCCGTAGAGTAGTTGTAGCTGTTGTATGGGTAGCCCGCCGTGAGGTTGGCCAGCGACGTGCGGTCGAGAATGGACGGTATGTTGGTAAACCGTTCGTCACCCGGCAACACCCAGCGGTCGAGGAACTCGCGCGGCATGGCATCGAGATCGGAGTACGCCGTCTTGAAGACTGGATTGAGGCGTATCTTATTACCAGCCTGGTACGTCAGGAATACGTTTAACGTAAAGGCTTTATACCGGAAGGTATTCGACACACCGCCGGTCACGGTAGGATCAATCGCGCCTTCGTACTTCAGGTATTGCACATTGGGGTCCTGTAGAAACACGTCGGAGCTAAGGTTGCCTTCGTGGTCGATGAACCTCGGCATGCCCGACTCCGGATCGAGCCCCTGGAAGTCGACAGAGAATAAACCCCGTACGGGATAACCATTCATCGCGCCGCCATCTGGAAAGACCAGATTGAAAATGCGGGGCTCGTTCTTCAGCGAGGTGATCTCCGTTTTGTTATAGCTGAACACATAGTTGGCATTCCAGCCCCAATCGCCGCGGTTCAAGAGCGTTGCACCCAACGTCAGGTCTACACCGTGGGACTTCATGTCGGCATAGTTGATGGCCTTGTACGGCTCACCCCCGATGCCCGATGTTTTGATGATGCTGATCAGATCGAACTGGTTGCGCTTGTATACGTCAGCGGCCAGAACGAAGGTATTCAGGAAGCCCACGTTGACACCTACGTTTAGCTCGTACTGTTTCTCCCACGTCAGGTCGGAGTTCTTGAGACTTTCGATGCCGATAAGCGACTCCGTGTCGGTAAGGTACGGGCGGCGGGTGGTGCCGCTGCGGAAAACAACGGTAGCATTGTTGGCATTGCCCGTGTTGGCAGTCAGGCCGTAACCGGCTTTGACAGTAAGGAAATCGATGGCACGAAGATTCTGCATAAACTTCTCCGTGTCGACGTTCCACGCGGCGCTGACGTTCCACGTGGGCAGCCAGCGGGCCGTGGACGATTCGCCGAGGCGATTGGAGCCGTCCATCCGTACCGTGGCGTTTAATACATATTTGCTGTTATATGAATAGGTGGCCCCGCCATAGAAGCTGGCGTAGCGTTCGTAACCATAGCCCATACCGAAGTAGTTGAAGTTGGCTTCCAGCATTTGCTTCAGGATAAGATAGTCCGTATACGGCACGCCGCCACGGCTATACTGGTAACCAAAGCCGTTGTTAAACGATGTGCGACGGTCTACCTGCCGCAGCTCCTGCCCCACCACGAGGTTGGCGTTGTGAATACCAAACGTATGGTTCCAAGTGAGCTGATTCTTGAGGTAGTAGCTGATCATCTTATCGTCTGTGCGGTTGTAAAAACCGCCTTGTGGCAGTACCACCACGGGGTCGACGTTCGGATACTCGGGATTCCAGTATAAGAACTTGTTTCCCTGACGGATGAGCTGTGTGCCATTAGCACGGTACGCCTCGGCCATATTGGAACCCTCCTCTACTTTGTGCTCAGTCACGGTGTTTACCGAACGGGCCGAGCCAACAAAGTCATACTTCAGACCTTTCAGAATCTGGTAATTGAACTCTCCCTGCAACTTGAAATCGAGCTGATCGAGGTCGATGTAGTTCTTATCGACTTCGTTGAGGATGTTGAAAGGTGCATAGTTGCGGGTAAAATACTCGCGGCTGCCGTCCTCGTTGTATGCGGTAAGCACGCGACTGGTGTTGATTGCATAGCTGAAGGGGTTGATATCGAAGTCGCGGTCATACCCACCCTCTACCACGTTGGCTTGTCGCGTAACGCTGCCAGGAGCACGCTGATCGCGCACGGAACCCGTGGCAATAATCCCAAAGCTGACCTTGTCCGACACCCGAAAGTTACCGCGCGCATTGGCCGTGTAGCGTTTGACGTTGTCGGCGATGGACCAGCCGTTGTCATTGTAATAGCTGGTGGAGAAGTATAGCTGCGACGACTCCGTACCCGACGACACCCCCAGGGAGTGTTCTTGTACGAACGAGTTATCAAAAAGCTCGTCGAACCAATCGGTGTTGGCCAGTGCATAGCGATTCAGGTAGGCCCGGCGGGCGGCGTCGGTGTTGTCCAGCTGGAACCCATCCTCGCCATCGTAGGTACCGTTGATGAGGTCGTACATCTTGGTATAGATGCCCCCGTCGCGCAGGTTGGAGACATCGGCGTGGTTGAGCAGGCCTTTACGCTCCATTTCCGTATAAACCGACATCTGGTCTACCGAATTGAGAATGTTATAGCTGTTGTAGCTGGGCTTGAGGTACGATGAGAAGTTACCTGTATAGGTAATGAGCGGCTTGCCCACACGGCCCTTTTTGGTGGAAATCACGATCACACCGTCTTTCGCGCGCGCACCGTACAACGCCGTGGCGGAAGCATCTTTCAGAATGGTGATCTTCTCGATATCGTCGGCATTCAAGCCGGCCACGGAGGATCCGATCAGGGTACTGGGGTCACCCGTGGTGAGTTGCTCCGCCGATACGTTGACGACGTCTTCCAGCACCACGCCGTCTATTACCCAGAGTGGCTTGTTGTCACCGGTAATAGACGTTGCACCACGAATGCGGATCTTCGGTGCGGCGCCAAAGGTACCGGATACGTTTTGTACGGATACACCCGCAGCGCGGCCTTGCAGCATGCGGCTGACGTCGACGGTACCTTCTGTCTTGATGTCTTTCGCATCGAGGCTGACGACAGAACCGGTAAACAGCCGCTTGTCAACCTCCTGGTAACCGGTGGATACCACGGTGACTTCGCTCAACGTAGCGATGTCTTCTTTCATCGGTACGTCTACTGTTGTTTGCGACTGGATCAATATCTCTACCGGTGAATAGCCGATAAACGTAAAGACGAGTATGGAGCCACTTTCCACTTCCAGGGTATACTCGCCGTTGGCGTTGGTAATGGTGCCTTTACCCGAGCCTTTGACGGTGACGTTCACACCGGGCAATGGCTGGCTGTCGGAGGCCCCTGTAACACGGCCACGTACGACGACGGGCGGGGCATTGCGCGGGGCGATGACGATGAGCTTTTCATCCAGCATTTTATAGGTCAGGCTGGTGGGCGCAAGCAGTCGCGACAGCACGCTGGCCAGCGGCTCGTTCTTCGCCGTTACCGACACACGTTTGTTTAAATCCGTAAAGGCGTCGTTGAAAAAGAACGAATACTCACTTTCCTTCTCAATGGCCCGGAAAGCTTCGCGCAGGGTTACATTGTTTAGCTCCAGGCTAAGGTTTTGCGAATGGGCGTTGCTTGCCACGGCAACCCCTATCGGAATCATGAGTAAAAGCCAGATTTTCATAACCACCGTTATTTTATTCAATACCGACCAGGCACAGGCTTGGCCGTATCTTAAATTTTTCATAGAATTAAGATGGGTTTTGGTTAACAAAAAGAAGGTAGGCCTTCGCCCGAAAGGACGAGGCAGACTGTTTTCCAGCCCTTCAGGATCAGAAGATGTGACAGCATCTTTTGGTCCCTTTTTTTTGAGCTCTGGGACTATGTGTAGTGGCTGTACAGATGGTTCATAGTTGGTGTTTTAGGTTCGTTATGATAAAAATGGTTTTACGGATTTTGCAGCGAACGATACTTCGATGTCGATGACTTGTCTTCGCGCAACGTCACTTTTTTCTCATCGATGGTAAAGGCCACGGGCGATGTAAGCGACAAAGCTTTCAGCACCTGCTCGAGGCTTAGTTGCCGTAAGCGACCGGTGTATCGGTAGTTCTCCAGCGTCTTCTCTTCAAAGTTTATTTTGATATCGTACAGGCGCTCCAGCTTGCAGGCCAGTTCAAGCAGCGACTCGCCTTGTACCGACAACCAGCCATCTTTCCAGGCTGTTTCCATTTCAGCGTCGATTCCCCGATCCACGGTATAGCGGTAGTTGCCGGAGAAGGCCGGGCCGCCACTTGTCGTGCGGAATGCCGTTACTTTTTCGTTAGGCTTGAGCATGATCACTTCGGTAGTGCCGGCATCACGCTTGCGTTCGATGCGAACGGAACCATGTACCAGCGTGGTAATGACACGATCATCATCGGCATAGGCCTTGACGTTAAAGGCTGTGCCGAGCACAGCCACGTCGTAAAGCGGCGTGCGCACGCGAAAGGGCATGGTGCTTTTCACAACGTCGAAGAAGGCTTCGCCTTCGAGGACCAGGTTGCGATTGTCAATACCAAAACTTTCATCAAACGACAGGCGGCTTTTGGCATTGAGCCATACCGTTGAGCTGTCGGGCAACACGATGCGCGTCTTCGAGCCCGGTGGCGCTTCAATGACCGTTAACGCAAGGACAGCATTTGTACCCGATGCCGTGCCGCTCAATTTCCAACCGGTGAAGAATGCCACACTTACACACACAGCAATGACAGCGGCATAACGCAGCCACGGGGCCACCATACGCCGTGACCCGGCGGTAACCGGTACCTGATGTTGAATACGGTTCCAGACGGTCTGCCAATCCTGGCCGGTGTCGATCTGGCCATACGGCAGCCCTTCGAGCTGCTGCCAGTATTTTTTTACCTGGACATACTCTAACTGAAACTTGCCGTCGGCCTGTAAAGCCTCCCACGCCAGCTGTTCTTCCGGATCGAGGCTGCTGCCACTGAGGACTTTGGCCGCCAGGTGCCACTTGCGTTCGTGTTCATCGTGCTCTTGCATAACTTTTAAGAATGGTTGCTCTGTATTATCTAAGGGGGATCAATGTGTTATGACCAGCTTGCGCGTAGCGCTCGTGCCGTAGCCATCGGCTTGCAGTATATACATACCACTCCGTGCCTGCGAAACGTCCAGCGACACACGGCGTTTGCCGGCCCCGACGGTATATTCCTGCGCCTGCACCGTGTGACCCAGCAGATCGCGCAGATACACTTGCACCGTTCCCGGTCGGCCGGCCGCCAGGTCGAATGATACTGTATGGGACGTAGGATTGGGGAATGGTTCCGACAGTTGCAGCAGGGCTTTCTCTTCCTCCGTCCCAACAGGGCGACCATACGTGAAGTCCATGACCACAACACCGGTGCCATCGTATTGGTTGTCATTGTCTTCCCCGCTGCCCAGATCGCTTACGCGGATATAGATCTTGCGGCCGGCCGTGACGGGGAAGTCGGCGATGATGGAACGTGTCTGGCCATCGTTGATGTCGTCACTGCACGCCAGCTGTTTCATATTTTCGTCGACAATGGCGGCGATTGTATTAAACCGTGAGTTGGTGAGGTCGACGGTGATGATGCCATCCTGGGATGGCACAAAATAATACCATACCGAGTGAATCCGTCTATGGCCGAAGTTATGGCAGTATACCACGGAGTCATATTCGGCTTCATACGAGGCCATCATCGTAGAGGTGCCATAGCGGGCGGATACCTGCGAGAGCTCGGCGGCATCCGCGAAGTTATCGTTGGGGACGACCGGCGGCACAATATCAATGGTTCCAAAATACGACGACACCGAGGGCGTGTATTCCACACCATTCACGACGTAACGGAGAAGGCTAATGTCGAACTCGGGAAACGGATATGTCAGCTGGCGTGTTTCATCCACCTTGAAGCGGATATACATATACGGGTCTCCTCCCAGGGGGATATTCATGTCGCCCGTGATGGTAAAGGTTTGCCCGGGATTTTCGATCGAGCCAAAGCGCGGCACCAATTCATTTATAAAATCTTCATTGGTTACAAGCTCGTAGGGTGTTTGGTAGAAAATGATCTCTTTAATAAACGAAAGATCGGTTGTGCCATCGAGCGAAAAAGTCATCTCCGTCAGGTGGGCTTCGTCATAGTCGCCGGCCATGACCAGCTCCGCCGCGCCACCGATAATCACTTCACGACCTTGTACGACGGGTGGCTGCGGTGGTGTCGTGGCCTGACGCAGGATAGCATCTTTAATATATACGCGCTGCATGGGCCGCACCTCTACGTCGTCAATCAGCCAGATGCCAGACTCACCTTCGGGCCCAACGTTCGCCGTATGCACAAATGCAATGTGTATCGGCACGCCTACATACGCTGATAAGTCGATGCGTAGTTTATATTCGTCGCCGGCGGATGGCGGCATTTCAGCCTCTGTATAGGCCTTCAATATTTCTGTAAAAGACTCCGGCGCACGTGCATCGGTACGCGAGATCCGTACATAAAACATATCGCCCGTCTCAAAGTAAGAGCGGCGCGCATTAAACATCAGGTAATCGCCGGCGACGGGTGTGATTTGCGGCGACATCAGCCAGTCTTCGTCGACCATGCCTTCTTTAGTAGCCTCTTGCGGCGAGAGTACATATTGATTAATGCCCAGACCCGGCCGGTCTACAAACCAGGAAGGCGACGGATCGCCAATACCGCCCCCATTTTGCCAGACGGTCCAACCGGGGGGCAAGGAGTAAGCATAGTCGCGATTATTAAAGTCCTCGAAGAAAGTTTGCTGCGCATGCGCCGCGGAGCCTGCCATCATAAGCAGGAGCCATGCGAGGCGGAAAATGTTTTTATACCACGGACGACAGGTATGCGGGCCAGAGTAGAGTTGCTGCATAGAAGTTCTTAGGCTTAGGAATACGATAAACTGTACCCAAGACAGGAAATTTTGCAGCACCCCCTAAAGACCTCCAGAAAATTTTTCTATTTCTTTTTTAGCCCCACGAAACGATCATCAGAAAAAGCGATATCAATATTTCCCGTAAACGTTTTAGTGCAATCGAGATCTGGGCTTCGATGGTTTTAACGGATAGCTGCAGACGATCAGCGATCGCCTGGTTGGAGAGTTTTTCCATGCGGCTGAGGTAAAAAATCTGCCGGCATTTATCGGGCAGGCGGTCGATGGCCTGCATAAGCAAATCTTCTTGTTCGGCCACGAGCATCAGCTCGAGAGCGTTATCGCTGGATACTTCGGGCACCGTGTAGTCGCGCAGTTTGCGTTGTGCAACTTTGGACGATGCGAGTACATTGAGGCAGGCGTTGCGCACGCCCGCGTATAGGTATGTCTTGAGGGAGAAGCGGATAGTGACGTCGTGGCGTTTGGACCAAAAACGCACAAAAAACTCCTGTACGATCTCTTTTCCCTCCTCGACATCGCCGCCGGTATACTTCATGGCAAAGAGGGTCAGCGGCCTGTAATAGGTATCGAATATGACCTTAAAAGCCTGCTCGTGCCCTTCACGTAAATGCCTGATCAGATCCTCTTCAGAATACTCTTTCACCGTGCTGTTCGCGTTTGTCTTTGGGAGGGTGGGGTCATCCAAACGATAAAATTATCAATCTTAGCCTTTAAACCGTAGGAAAATTTTGTAAAAGACTTGCTCGCGAAATTAAAAGGCGTTGTAATTCATTTTTCTGCTAACGTTGTTATGACACCTGTTTCCGCGAACAAGCCTGTTATTCCACGCTGGA
This sequence comes from Parachryseolinea silvisoli, assembly GCF_021190955.1. Classification (GTDB taxonomy): domain Bacteria; phylum Bacteroidota; class Bacteroidia; order Cytophagales; family Cyclobacteriaceae; genus Ohtaekwangia; species Ohtaekwangia silvisoli. Next base: position 1,725,255 of record NZ_JAIOAO010000002.1, on the reverse strand, counting down.
GGCGCAGACTCACGCCTGACACAGATGTGACGGCGGAGGCGATGTATTGGCAGGATCCCAGATTACGACGCTGCCATGGGCAGTCGGAAACTACCCGCATACAGGGCAAAGCGCTCGCCCCGAAACGGGCCTGCCTGCCGGTAGGCTAAGACCTGCCAGCAAACAGGTGAGCACGCGCCAGCAGATAAAAAGACTGGTGTAAACGGTGTATTTGCAGTATTATGCAGCAACATTAACCAAACTCTTTATTCGAGCAACGACATGAATCTCATTAAAATCCCATTGTTCCTCTGCTGCCTGCTGGCAGCGACGTTGGCGGCATTTGCTCAGCAATCTTCGCCGTACGATCAGCACCAGGCCTTTGCGCCTTTCTTCTACCCCAGCTATGGTGATAAAGTGCGTGCGGCCGACGGCACGCCCGGCCCCGAGTACTGGCAGAACCGCGCCGACTATAAAATAGACGCCACGCTGAACGATGCCATTCACAGCATTACCGGCAGTGTAACGATCACGTATACCAACAATAGCCCACAGGCGCTGTCGTTTGTATGGCTGCAACTGGACCAAAACATTTACAACCCCAAGTCGCGGGGTGTAGCCACCACGGCGATAAGCGGCGGCCGCTGGGCTAACCGTAACTTTGATGGTGGCTATACGCTGCAGGCCGTGAAAGTGGAACAAGATGGCAAAGATACAGAAGCCAATTATACCGTAGAGGACACACGCATGCAGATCAAGCTGGCCAAACCCATCAAGGCGCAGGGCGGCAAGCAGGTCTTTAAGATCAACTTCTCGTTCTCCATTCCGGAATATGGCACCGACCGTATGGGCCGCCTGCAAACACAAAACGGCTGGATCTATGAGATCGCACAGTGGTATCCGCGTATGTGTGTTTACGACAACGTGAACGGCTGGAACACGCTGCCCTACCTGGGCCAGGGCGAGTTTTACCTGGAGTATGGCGACATTACCTATAACATCGATGCTCCCGTGGGTCACATTGTCGTCGGTTCAGGCGAGCTGCTGAACCCGAAAGAAGTTTTGACCGCCGAACAACTGAAACGTTGGGCACAAGCCCAGGGCAGCGACAAGACCGTGGCGCTGCGCACCGCCGCCGAAGTAACGGATCCGGCTACACGCCCCAGTGGCAAGACTCGCCTGACCTGGAAGTTTAAGTGTTCCACCACCCGCGACGTAGCATGGGCGGCTTCGAAGTCTTTTGTATGGGATGCTGCCCGCATCAACCTGCCACAAGGCAAGAAGTCGCTGGCGATGTCAGTATACCCTGTAGAGAGTGCGCAAGACACGGCCTGGAACCGGTCAACGGAATATGTGAAGCACTCCATCGAATTTTACTCGAAGTATCTTTACCCGTACTCCTACCCGGTTGCCGTGAACGTAGCCGGCGTCGTGGGCGGTATGGAGTATCCGGGCATTGTGTTCTGCGGCGCCCGCGCTGTAAAAGGACAGCTATGGGGCGTGACCTCGCACGAGTTTGGCCACAACTGGTTCCCAATGATTGTCGGCAGCAACGAGCGCAAGTTTGCGTGGATGGACGAAGGTTTCAACACCTATATCAACACGCTGGCAGACGAGCAGTTTAACAACGGTGAGTATAGAAGGAATGTTTTTCCCATGCAGTTCCAGACCAACTATGTGTTTCACGACAGCATGGAAACAATCTTGAATATACCGGACGTGGTAGCGGGTCGTAACCTGGGTGGTGTGGCGTACCTCAAGCCGGGCCTCGGTCTGACGTTGTTGCGCACGCAGGTATTGGGTTCTGAGCGTTTTGATAGCGCGATGCGTTATTATACGCACCAGTGGGCGTTTAAACATCCTACCCCCTGGGACTTCTTCCACTGCATCGAGAATTACACCGGTGAGACATTGGACTGGTTCTGGCGTGGATGGTATATGTATGACTGGAAGATCGACCAGGCGGTGACCCGTGTGGACTATGTCGATAATGACCCCTCGAAGGGGGCGATCATTACTGTCGCAAACCAGCAGAAGATGCCCATGCCGGTGACGGCGGAAATCGTGGAGAGCAATGGTAAGACCAGCCAGGTGAAACTGCCCGTGGAGATTTGGCAGCATGGTAGCACCTGGAAGTTTGTCTACAAATCCACGAGCAAGTTGACAAGTGTGACGTTGGATCCGGCCGTGAAGATGCCGGATGTGAATCGGAAGAATAATCAGTGGAAGGGTCAGTAGTGGCCCGAACCAAACCCCGAAACAATATTAACATGGCAACAGAAAAACCCGCCATCTTTACACTTTCCACACTTGTGAAGGATTATGCCCGCTATAACGAGTGGGCGCACGAAACACTGGTCTCGTGGCTTCGTACGAAGTCAACCGATTTGCTGGAACAAACGGTACCTTCGAGCTATCCAAGCATTAAATTGACGCTGTTGCATATTTGGGATACTGAACGCTTTTGGCTGTCGGTATTGCAACAAAGGCCAGCGCCGAAGTCATATACCTGGGAGCGTTTTGACGGTACACTGGAGGATATTCTCCAGGGGATTGTGGCGTTTTCGAGCGAAGTGCGGGAATATATAGAAGGGTTGTCGGATGACAAGATTACAGAATTGGTAGAGTTCACCTCACCATGGGCAAATGGCATTCGTAGCCGTGCGGAATTTTTGCACCATGCTATGACGCACAGCGTGTATCATCGCGGACAAGTTATTACAATTGGAAGGAACCTCGGATTTACGGATGCGCCCATGACAGATTACAACTTTTATTTGACCGTCAGAGGCTATTAACATAAAATGAAAGCACCCATGCTGCCATCAGGGCAACATGGGTGCTTTGCTGTGTGCTCTTATGTATACTCGCTATTTTTTAGGCTGCGGTTTCGTATTAGGCTGCGGGTTAGCATTGGGTTGCGGATTCGCGCTGGGTTGTTGTTGGTATTGAGGTTGTGTCGACGGCTCTGTACGTTGAGACTCAGGGCTCGGGCTCTGCATCTGTGCGCCTGCAGGTGGGGCTATTTTTGTACCGCTCTTATCAAAGTAGAAGCTGCGGGTGTCAGCACCTTCGCCCATGCGCAGCATGTAGCCGTTGTCTGTACGGTTGCGATACAGCATGCCGTTTTCCCAGCCACTATAGTCGCTACCTTTAAGCGTGTTGCGGAGTGAAGACGGTGCTTCGTTTGAACGAATCTGCAGGTAGTCGCGCTGGTTGTACTGGTTGCCAGGCTGCGTGGGTGGATTGTAGGTTGGATCTGTTTGTTTAACACGTGTGGTATCTGTCACCTGTGCTTGTGCCGAGGCCAGGCCCAGGGCCGCCACAGCAACGAGTGTAATCATGAAAGTTTTCATAGCATCTTTTATTTTATGAGTAGGAGATATTGTTGTTACTACTGCTGGTAAGTGTAACAAAAGCATGCCACCACACCGGTTTCCCCACCCGCCGGATGAACCGGCGTTTTTCCCCTAAGTGACCGCTATCTTCCACACCTATCGTGTTCCACGGTATAATATGGCGTTCGGCTGCACCACTGTCTCGACGAGTGTGAGCTGTTTTCGTCAGATGTATGAAAAGTAGACTAATTGACGGAACTCCTCCGCGAGAAAACGGTTATCTTATTTAGAAATAACTGGAACCATTTTTCAGTTAAGTATTTATCACCCATCAGAAAAAACAGCGCATGAGAAGTATTGTATTGCTAGTGGTTGCCGTCTGCTGTATTGATCTGTGTCCGCAGGCCTACGCGCAGGATACCACCCAAACACCTCCGCCCACATTGACGCCCACGTCGCTGCCGTCACCCAGGGTTCTGCAGGATACATCGAAGCGGGACTCGCTGGAGCAGCTCACGTCTGCGTCCGTACCGGCGGGTAATTCGCAGTCTATGGCACCGCGTAGCTCAAGCTATTACAGCATTGTCAAGCCGGGCACTATCACCCGCAAAGGATTATTCAGCGTGCACAAGCTGGAGGATAAATATTATTTTGAAATACCCGATAGCCTGCTCGGTCGGGACTTGCTGATCGTAAGCCGCATTGCGCAAGGTGCCGCCGGCATTCGCCCGGAATATACCGGTTATGCGGGCGACCAGATCAACTCGCTTATTATACGTTTTGAGAAAGGTCCTAATCATAAGCTGTTCCTGCGCCGCATTACCTATGAAGACAATGCCGGCGATAGCAGTACGTCCATGTACAATGCAGTGGTACGCTCGAACCTGCAACCGCTGACGGCCGCCTTTGGTATCGGCGCATATACACCCAGTGGCAAGGGCAGCCTGATCGATATCACGGAGTACCTGAGTGGCAATAACGATATTTTCTTTTTTAACGCTGCTTCCCGGCGGATGATGAAGATCGGCGACGTGCTTTCGAACATGTCCTATATCAAGTCGGTGAATGCTTTCCCGATGAACGTCGAGATTCGTACGATCAAGACGTATAGTCAGTCTTCCGGTGACGCCACCTTTACGCTCGAGCTCAATACCTCTATTGTACTGCTGCCGAAGAAGCCCATGCGCAAGCGCTTCGCGGATAAACGCGTTGGTTATTTCACGGAACGTTATACCGATTACGACGCCAACCCACAGGGTGTCAAGATAGTGAACTACATTAAGCGTTGGCGTTTAGAACCCAAACCCGAGGATGTGGAACGATACAAACGCGGCGAGCTGGTGGAACCTCAAAAGCCCATTATATACTACATCGACCCCGCCACGCCGAAGAAGTGGGTGCCTTATTTGATCCAGGGTGTGGAAGACTGGCAGCCTGCTTTTGAGCGCGCGGGATTTAAGAATGCGATCCAGGCGAAAGAAGCACCGAGCGCGGAAGCTATTCCGAATTGGAGTCTCGAAGACGCGCGGCATTCGGCCATTGTCTATAAACCTTCGTCGTTTGCCAACGCGGCGGGGCCGATCATTACCGATCCGCGCAGCGGGGAGATCCTGGAAAGCCACATCAACTGGTATCACAACCTGATGTCTATTCTGCATGACTGGTATATGATACAATGCGGCACGACCGACAAGCGCGCACAGAAAATGAACTTTGACGATGCACTGATGGGGCAATTGATCCGCTCGGTGGCCTCGCACGAAGTGGGTCACTCGTTGGGGCTTACCCACAATTTCGGCGCCAGCTCTACCGTACCGGTGGCCAGGTTGCGCGACCGGAAGTGGTTGGAAGTAAATGGCCACACACCTTCTATCATGGACTACTCGCGTTTTAACTATGTAGCACAGCCCGAAGACAGCGTGACCGAGGCGGGGCTCATTGCCCGCATTGGTGAGTACGACCACTGGGCGATTGAATATGGCTATCGACTCTTTCCCGACATCTCTACATCCGAACGGGAAATTCCTTTTCTCAACGGCCGGATCATTGAACAAATGAAGCAACCCCAGATGTGGTTTGCGTCGGAATTCTCTACAGACGACCCGCGGGTGCAAACCGAAGATCTGGGGGACAATGCTATGCTGGCGGGCGAGCTTGGCATTAAGAATCTAAAGCGTATTGTGCCCCGACTGGTGGCGTGGACCTATCAGCCCAACGAAGGGTATAAGAATCTGTCGCAGCTATACGGCGGCCTGACGGGGCAGTTTACATACTATATCAACCACGTGCTCCGCTATGTCGGCGGCACGTACGAAACGGTCAAGTCGGCGGAGCAGATTGGTCCCATCTATCGTATTGTACCCGCCACTGTGCAACGCGACGCCATGGCGTTTCTCGGACGGCACGTGTTTACGCCCCCAACCTGGTTGCTCGACACGGCTATTCTGGCGCGTACAGGACAAAGCCCCACACAGATCATTACCGCCAACCAGGAGATGGTACTCAATACGCTGCTGAGTCAGAACACACTGACCAAGCTTGCAGAATCAGAGGCCCTCTATCCTACGCGGGCGTATACGCTGAATGAGTTTATGGACGACCTGGACCGCACGATGTGGACGGAGCTTGCAACCTTCTCTACAATCAGTCCATACCGGCGTGCCCTGCAGCGTTACTATGTCGACAAGCTGGTGGAGCTCAGTAAGAACTCACGCGATATATACGATGCCGACGTGGTGATCCGCAACAAAAAGAGCGAGGTCTTGATTCTTGTCAAAAAAGCTTTGACACGTACCAAGGACGCCATGACAGTATATCACCTGCGGTATCTGCAAGACCGGCTGGAAGGGAAATAACATTTCCCCCGCTACTCGAAAGGCAGCGGCACTTCGCGTTCGAACGCGATAAAATGTGTAACAATATTTTTAGATGTGCTGACGGGCAGGATGTCTACTTCGCAAAGGTACTCGGTACCATCCTTGCGATAGTTCATAAGGGCCGCCTGTATAGGTTTTCGCGCGGATACGGCCTGCCGGATGGCGGCGCGGGTGGCGGTACTGGTGTTCGGTCCTTGTAAGAAGGCAGGACGTTTGTTTTTGGCGAAGGTGGGCGTGTAGCCGGTCATGGATAAGAAACCTGGACTGACCCAATGGATGCGCTGTTGCAGATCCGTCACCACAATGGCCTCGTGCGGTTTTTGTAAGAGCTGAGGAATGTCGATCGTCCAGTCAAACTTCGTAGCCAGCATTGTCAGCATGCGGACCTCCTGGTTCGTATAAAGCTTTTGCATGCCCTGCGCTGCAATATCCCAGCAAAGCAGGGGAAACATCTTGGGCGGCTGTTTCTTTTTTCGCTTCTTCACCAATGGACTGTGCAGTTGTGGCTTAGTTGTCGGCCTTGTAAAACATGCCAACTATTTTCTTAAGCTTTCTTCTAAATTGCCCCGCATGATACTCTTTTTTTAATTCTTCCATGCATGCGGCACACAAACAATCCGTATACTCCTGACGGAAGTACGCCCGCTCTTCATCATTTACTTTCACGGCACTGCACTGGCAAAGCAGGATCGATCCGACTTTGCACTCAAACGTTGCCCGGCATCGCGGACAAGATTTTGGCTCATGTTTTACTGCCTCCTGCATAGGTTGGACAAACATACAGATTACCCGGAGTCATTACAAAAAGACTCGCCAGCCACCCCTGCCGGGCGTTGCACAGCAAGGAATCATGGGCTATAGACCACGAACTTTCCGTATCTTTGGACACTTTTTTTGTATCATGAGCCTTCGATTTGTAGCCTTAGTCTTTACCCTCTCGTTCTTCACTTTTTCAGCCTCCGCCCAGATTGCCCGTGACTTTATGGCGGGTGGCGCCGTTGACCTGATCAAGACCGACAACAACAAGTTTTTGGAGAAGGCCCAGGTGAGCCTGGAGTGTAATTACTTTGTGACACGGCAGTTTACGGGCTCGGCGGGGTTTGAAATCTGGACGAACCAGGGGGTGAGCTTTGCTGTAGGGGGCCGTTGGTTTCCGGTGGAGGAAGCGTTTGTACGGTTTCGGGGCCTCATTGGCGAGAACGACCTGTCGCTCGGCGCCGGGTGGGCCAAACCCATCAACGACCGGGTGAAGTTCGAGGCCATGGGAGATTTCTATTTTCAGGGCGACTTCGCGATTCGCGCCGGCATTCAATACATCATACGTCGGCGGAGTTAGTACCCGTTGCGGGAAACCGCTAACTTTAATGTCACCATTAGCATCTTATACGATCTTGAACCGAACGTTTCTTTTGCTGCTTTTTTTGCTCGCCACGCCATCGGTGCGCGCGCAGACAACGTCTGCCCGCCTGAGCGGATTTGTCTATGACGAAGCAGGCAGCGCCCTGCCCGGCGCCACGGTGCGGATATACCGGCTGGGCAAGGCTACCACCGCGGGAGAACGCGGACAATACGAGCTTGACGTCCCTGCTGGTACTTACTATGTTTCGTTCTCGTTTATTGGCTACGACCGCGACTCGGTGCAACTGAACATTACCCATGCGCATACTTATACCATGCGCCTGAAAGCTGCCGCGACGACGATGGAGGCGGTAACAGTATCGGCCCGGCCCAGTGACGAACAGGTGACGCAAACGGAAACAGGGCTTGTCACACTGCGAAAAAAAGACCTTGAAAGCCTACCCTATTTGCTCGGCGAGCTTGACCCTATCCGTATCATTCAACTGATGCCGGGTATACAAACGTCCGGCGAGGGGAGCACGGGTTTCTATGTACGCGGGGGTGCAGTAGACCAGAACCTGATGCAGCTCGACCGCACGACGGTATATAACCCCAGTCACTTGTTCGGTTTCTTCTCGATCTTCAACGGCGGCACGATCGAGAGCATTGATCTCTATAAGGGCGGAATCCCCTCCTACTACGGCGGGCGTCTGTCGTCTATTACGAACATCACTACACGCCAGGGCAGCCCGGACAAGCTCAAGGGAGAAGGAAGCGTCGGGCTCATTGCCACGGGCCTGCTGTTAGAAGGCCCCATCGGGAAAAAGAAAAAGGCATCGTTTATGATCGCCGCGCGGCGTACCTATGTCGACCTCTTTGCCAGCAGCCTGCGCCGGTTGGGTGCGTTGAAGCAAGACATCAATTATTATTTCTACGACCTCAACGTAAACTTCGACTATTCACTCGGCCCCAGCGACCACCTGCGCCTGCGCGCGTATACCGGGCAGGATGACTTTCGGTATAACACCAGCAGTACATTCAAGAATACGATCGACTGGCGCAACACGACGGCCTCGCTCTCGTGGTTGCACACCTACAACGACAACCTATATTCAGAGCTGATGGTCAACACGTCGCTTTATGACATGTCCTTCGGCGCTGCAATCACCACCTATGCGTTTAACATCAAGTCGGATATCCGCGATTGGGGATTTACGTATCAGGTTAACCAGCAGCACAAAAAGCATACCCTGGCGTGGGGCCTGACGTATACACACCATATGCTGCGCCCGAACAATATCTACGCGTACAGCGAAGACGTGGAGCTGAGCATCAGCCCGCGTATCAAGCTGCAGGGGGAAGAGGCCGCGTTGTTTATCAACGACAAGATCAGGTTTTCCGATAAGCTTGAAGTGAACGCTGGCCTGCGACTGTCGGGGTACCGGCAATTGGGACCCTTTGACAGGTATGTGGAAGACGAGAATATGCAAGTACTCGACACCCTCCACTACAGCCGCGGCAAAACAATCAAGCAGTACGGCAACCTGGAACCCCGCCTGGCCCTGCGGTATAGCCTCTCTTCGTCTTCGTCTGTTAAACTCTCATACGACAAGACCTACCAGTATTTGCACCAGGCCCCCTTGTCGTCGGTATCGCTGCCACTCGACATCTGGGTGCCCAGCTCCTCCACCATTCGGCCACAGTCGGCAGATCAGTTTTCGGCGGGGTATTTCCGGAACTTTCGCGACAACATGTTCGAGACTTCGGTAGTGCTGTATTACAAAACCATGCAGCAGCAGTTGGAGTACCGCGAGGGAGTGATCATTGGGTATAGCAAGGGGTATAATTTCGACGACAACTTTGTGTTTGGCACAGGGCTATCATACGGCAGCGAGTTCTCCATTAAAAAGAACGGCGGCAAGCTGCATGGGCAGATTTCGTATACACTATCGCACACGACGCGCAAGTTTGACGCTCTCAACAAAGGCAATTCTTTTACGGCCAAGTACGATCGGCTGCACGACCTGTCAGTGCTCGCCAACTATGTCGTGAGCCCACGCTGGACAGTTTCCTGCGTATTTGTTTACGGCACAGGCAACGCGCTGAACTTGCCGGTGGCGCGGTATATTGTTCAGGAGAACGTGGTGAACGAATATGGCGAGCGCAACGCTTTCCGTATGCCTCCGTACCACCGCATGGATCTGGCGGCCACGTATACCGTGCACAAGTCCGACAAGTTTGAGTCGAGCTGGATCTTCTCGGTATACAATGTTTATAACCGGAGGAACCCCTACTATATTTATTTTGAGACAACCGGCAACCTGGACGACTATGAGCTCAGCACCAGCATCAAGCAGGTATCGTTGTTTCCGGTCATTCCGGCTGTTACATACCGTTTAAAGTTTTAGCATATGAAGCATTGCTATGTTCTTCTGCTCTTCGCGCTGCCCGCCCTCGGCCTGCTGGACGGGTGTACGCCGGAGACTGATCTCGACGAGCTGGACTATACACCTAAACTGGTCGTAGACGGCTCCATTGAAAATAGACAACCACCCCGGGTAGTGCTTAGTCATAGTGCGTCATACTTTGACAATATCGACTCCGCCTCTATCCGAAAGCTGATGGAAACGACGGCGAAGGTGACCGTAAGCGATGGAGAACACCAGGAAATTTTAACATTACAGCCCAACCGGGGGTTCTTCCCGCCGTATGTGTATGAGGCAAATACGATGCGCGGAGAGGTAGGCAAGACCTATACGTTGACCATCGACCTGAAGGGCAAACGCTACACCGCGACAACTACGATACCCACACCACCGAGTCTTGACTCACTCTGGTTTGAGCTGACGCCGGGCAAGGATTCGCTGGGGTATCTCTACGGACGATTATCGGACCCGCCCGACGTGGCCAACTATTACCGCGTGTTTACACAACGACAAACGACTGACGACCGGTATATCCCGATGTATCAGTCTGCGGTGGGCGACCAGTATTTTAACGGCAAGCAGTTTACATTCACCATTTTACGCGGGCCGGACGATTTTACCAACATTGTGGACGATCTTTACTTTTCGCGCGGTGACACAGTTTTTATCAAAGCCTGTTCGATTGACCGCAGTCATTTTGATTTCTGGCGAACGTTGGAGCGAGAGCTTTACGTAGTGGGTAATCCGTTTGCTTCCTCCGGAAATGACATCCTCTCGAATATCACGGGCGATAATGTGTTGGGTGTTTGGGGCGGGTACGGCTCGACTTATTACAGAACGATTATCCGGTAGGGTCTAAACAGAAAAGGCTGCCTTTCGGGCAGCCTTCCTGTACAAAAATCAACTCAGGTGTTAGAAAAATTTATTCTTCTCCAACGAGTTCTTCGAGCTTGTCGGTCAGCTGTCCGAAACCGCTTTCTATGTACGTCTCAAGTGACATTCTGGATTCGTCAGCAAATACAAGTTGGAGGTCTTTTGTAGTGCGCTCCTCTGTGTATTCTTTATACCCGCAAATGTAATCCTGGATTTCGTCGTTCCATTCGCAGTCATAATACGTATAGGTCTCTGTTTTTGTAACCGCTACAACTTCCCCTTCCGCAATTTTCTTCTTTGAGTCGGCGTAGAAGATCACCATTGTGCTGTTTGCGTTGTAAGCAGCCGCTTCCGCTTTTTCTTCTTCAAACTCGTCTTGTTCGGGAATTGCGCTGATCGCAGTCATCAGATTTTTTACATCGATCTCGCCTGAGAACTTGATATTTAACAGCTGGAAGTAGATCGTTCCTTTGTTCACTACGTCATCACCGCCGCTAGAGTTCTCGATGTTACTGGTATCAAAATTACCTTCGGCATCAGCACCCAGAACATAGAGGTTCTTATCGTTTTCCTTCAGCGAGTAGCGTACCGATGCTTTCGAAGCATCGTTGCTTACTTCGTACGCCAGCACAAAAGCGTCCACTTTCACCGCAATTGTCAGTGATGTAGGCTCGCCTTTGCTGTTGTAGGCTGCCGCAAATGAGTACTCCAGTTTTTTCTGACCATCGATGGTCAGGTCGATTTTCAGGCCTGTAGGATATTCGCCTGTATAGCCTTCTCCGTTAACAGCGCTGTTGGTTACGTTAACACCGGTATATCCGTAGAGAGTGTATTCGGCGTTGTTGGTTGTTCCGTTGTCCTTCGAGGGGAATTTGAACACGATCTTGCCCGAAGCGGCGGCTACATAGTCCCAGCCCTGGCCGTTGTACGTATAGGTACCGGCGGCATTGTCGAGTTCAGCCTGGATCGATTCAACCTCTGCACTGGTACGAAGAGTTCCCAGGGTCTTGTCTACAGACTGGTCGTTTTGAGCAAAGTTGCGCAGGTTGTTTACCAGATCAAAGATTGGAAGAGCAGATTTACGGCCGCCTACTGACAGGTCGCCGTCTTCTGCAAAGCCCGAGAAAGCAATGCTTGTCTCGATACCCGAAGAGTTCTTCAAGGTCTCTACGCTATTGGTAAACTCGATACCGTTATCCTGGAGGTTTGATTTGTTTTCTTCAACAGTCAGGTCGGAAAACTCCGTGGGGAATTCCGCGCCGGTATCATCATTGCCCTTAGCAGCGTCATCATCGCTACCGCAAGCTACTAACATCGCTCCGGCCAGAAAGAACGCAGTAAATTTTAGAAAAGGTTTATTCATAAGTCGGTTTATATTTTACGACAAGTATACGGGCAGGAACTAAATCGTGCGAATAGTTGTATGAATCGGCCGTTCGATTTATAGTATCGGTATGTCAGACTGTTGCATCGGCTGTATAAAACGAGATCGCTCCTTGCAAAATCGTAGTATTTTCGGCTGGTAAGTATTGATAAACAACGGTGGAGCGTTCGTTAAAAGCCTTGAAGGGAGGGTAATTTGGCCTATTTGTCGTTCTAACGTCTAAAAAATCCGCTTATCCCGCGTGCAATATTACATGCGTTATTCTAACTGATGGGATACTGTCTTTGTCGACGAATGGTAAAGGTCGTTCCCTGGCAAATCTGCGTTGCAACATTTGTTACAAGACGTTAAAAAAAAAGCCCCCGCCGGTTTGGCAGAGGCCCATTTTATACCTGTAAATAACAGTCGTTATTACTTGGCCGCGTCAAAGCGTTTTGTTACTTCCGCCCAGTTCACTACGTTCCAGAACGCCGCGATATAGTCGGGGCGACGGTTTTGGTAGTGAAGGTAATAGGCATGTTCCCAAACGTCGAGACCGAGAATGGGTGTGCCTTTAACTTCGGCAACATCCATCAGCGGGTTGTCCTGGTTGGGTGTTGAGGTGATCTGCAGCTTCTTGCTGCCATCCACGATCAACCAGGCCCAGCCTGAACCAAAGCGACCTGTAGCCGCTGCGGCAAATTTTGTTTTGAACTCATCAAAGCTACCAAAGGCAGCATTGATCGCCTCAGCCAACGCACCGGTTGGAGCACCGCCGGCGTTGGGGCCGAGGATTGTCCAGAACAGGCTGTGGTTAAAGTGGCCTCCGCCGTTGTTACGAACAGCAGCAGGATACTTGGAAATGTTCTTATTGATCTCCTCCAGGCTCAGCTTCTCGGCGTCGGTGCCGGCAATCGCTGTGTTCAGGTTTGTAACATACGCGTTATGATGCTTACCATGGTGAATCTCCATGGTTTTGGCATCGATGTGTGGTTCAAGTGCAGTAGCTGCATACGGCAGCGCAGGCAATGTAAAAGCCATAGTTGTTTGTTATTTTATGAGGTTGAACATAATCTAGTTCCCGTGGTATCCAAAACAATGGACCCGCAGGGGATGTCAAATATACAACCCGGCGCGACCGAAGAAAATTTCAAGGCCGTGATGATTTTATAAAATTTATTTTGCGTTGGGTTAGAACGGCAGGTCGTCTGACGCCTGGCTGTCGCTCGCAAACGGCTCATCGCCCGGAGGGGGGAAGTCATTACCACGTGCGCCTTGGCTGCTGCCCGCGCCAACCTTATCCAATTTCCACGCGCGCGCCTCGGTGTACCAACGACCGTTATATTCGCGGCTCTCGAGGTCTACCGATACATTTACCACGTCACCGACTGCGAGCTTATATTGATCTACCTTGTCACCCCATGCCGAGAGGCATACTTTCTTGGGGTATTGTGCCTGGGTCTCGATTATAAATTCTTGTTTCTTCCAGGGGCCTTTTTTCCCCATGCCGGTTTGCATCTGCAGCAGTTGGATAACTGTTCCTTTTATTTCCATTGTTTATTGATTTTCGCGGTTGTTTTTTGTCAGGGACCCCAAAAGTATAGATAACCGGCTAATTTCGTATACGCCGGAAGAAATCCTCGATCAGTTTTTTGCTTTCGTCTGCCTGTATGCCCCGCACGACCTCGGTTTTGGGGTGCAGCAATGGACTGGACACCAGGCTATAACCCCGCTGCAGGTCCGATGCGCCAAATACGAGCTTTTGTAACTGCACCCAGTGCAGCGCGCCCGCACACATCACGCAGGGTTCGAGGGTGACATATAACGTACATTCGGATAGGTATTTCGACCCCAGGTAGTTGGCGGCAGACGTGACGGCCAGCATCTCCGCATGGGCGGTGGCGTCAGTCAGTTTTTCTGTCTGGTTGTGGGCGCGGGCAATAATGCGGTTCTTACAAACCACCACGGCCCCTACCGGCACTTCGTCTATGGCAAAGGCTTTGGCGGCTTCTTTGAGCGCCTCGCGCATGAAGTATTCGTCTGAGTACAGATCCATGGCTACGGGCTATTTGATCTTGATGCGCTTCATCATATCGTCGGCGGTTTCCTTCCAATCGTCTTTCATGCGTCGGGGAGCGTTGAAGGAGAATACCAACGTGCGTCCCGGCTCGAGGTAATATTGTATGTAGGTATACTTGCCGATGGCATCGCGTTGTCCTTCCTGGCGCTGGTTGCCATTCATGCGCGACTCGATCTCGAAATAAATAAACTTCTTTTTATTTACCTCACGCACACCTTCTTGCAGAAAGGTGACCTGGTCGAACATGTTCCGGAGGCTGGCTTTAAAAAATTGCATGGCAATCTCGTGATTGGTATCGGGCCACTGCGTGGCCGAGATGTTCACGCTGAAGTCGATCTGACGGTCTGCGTCGGTATAGGCCGCCAATGGTGCGCGCACCGAGGGATAGCGCTGCGTGAAATCCATGGCATCCATAGGATGCCAGTCGCGCGGTATCGAGACGGTGATCTGGTCGTTCACCTTCATTTTCATGAGCTTGGGCTTGTCGGCGGCCAGACAAGTCAACACCAACAGCATCAACCCCTTAAAGAGTGTACTTTTAATTTTTAGCATAGCGCGGTGAGAGACAAAGTATTGTTAAATTCGCGGCTAAATTAATTAAAACTCACATGTTACGAACCCACACTTGCGGCGAATTGAGAATTACTGACGTCAATAAGCAAGTAACCCTGACAGGCTGGGTACAGCGCCTGCGCGACAAAGGCAGTGTGCTTTGGATCGATCTACGCGACCGTTATGGCATTACACAGCTGATTTTTGAAGAGGGCAAGACAGACCCTGCCCTGTTGACCAGCAGCCGTAACCTGGGCCGTGAATATGTAATACTGGTAGAAGGCACTGTCGTGGAGCGTCCTGCCAAAAACGACAAAATTCCTACAGGTGATATTGAGATAAAGGCAAGCAAAATTACCGTGCTGAACGCAGCCAAACTGCCGCCTTTCACCATCGAAGATGAAACCGATGGCGGCGACGAGCTGCGCATGAAGTACCGTTACCTGGACCTGCGCAGGAACATCGTTCGCGAGAAGCTGCAACTGCGTCACAAGATGGCCCAGCAGACCCGCACCTACCTCGACGCCCAGAACTTCATCGAAGTGGAAACGCCGGTGCTGATCAAATCTACTCCCGAAGGTGCGCGCGACTTTGTTGTGCCTTCGCGTGTACACGGCGGCGAGTTCTATGCACTGCCGCAGTCACCGCAGACGTTTAAGCAGTTGCTGATGGTATCAGGCTTTGATCGGTATTATCAAATTGTTAAGTGCTTCCGCGATGAAGACTTGCGCGCAGACCGTCAACCGGAGTTTACCCAGATCGACTGCGAGATGTCGTTCATCACGCAAGAAGATATTCTCAATACATTCGAAGGCCTGGTGCGTCACTTGTTCAAGAACGTGAAGGGCATTGACCTGCCGTCGGTGCCGCGCATGTTTTATGACGACGCCATGAAGCTCTATGGTTCTGACAAGCCCGATACACGCTTCGACATGAAGTTTGTAGAGATCACCGAGCTGACGAAAGGCAAAAGCTTCCCAGTCTTTGAAAGCGCCGAGTTGGTTGTCGGGATCTGCGCGAAAGGCTGCGCGGAGTATACCCGCAAACAAATCGACGAGCTTACCGAATATGTAAAACGCCCACAGATCGGAGCGAAAGGCCTGGTATATGTACAATACAAAAGCGATGGCAGCCTGAAGTCTTCTGTGGATAAATTCTACAGCGCAGACGACCTGAAGGTGTGGGCAGATAAAGTTGGCGCACAACCAGGGGACCTGATCCTGCTCATGGCCGGCGAAACCGACGTTACGCGCAAGCAGCTGAACGAGCTCCGCCTGCTGATAGGCGAGCGCCTGGGCCTGCGCGACAAGAATAAGTTCTCGGCACTGTGGGTAATTGATTTCCCGCTGCTGGAGTGGAACGACGAGGCCAAACGTTACCACGCCATGCACCACCCGTTCACGTCGCCGAAACCAGAAGACATGGCGTTACTGGATACCAATCCCGGCAAAGTACGTGCGAATGCGTACGACATGGTGATCAACGGTACGGAAGTGGGCGGTGGCTCGATCCGTATACACGATGCGGCCACACAAAAACTGATGTTCAGCCACCTGGGCTTTAGCGAAGAAGAAGCGCGTAAGCAATTCGGCTTCCTGATGGAGGCTTTTGAGTACGGTGCGCCGCCACACGGCGGTATTGCCTTTGGTTTCGACCGCTTGTGCTCGATCTTCGGCGGTGCCGATTCGATCCGCGACTTTATTGCGTTCCCAAAAAACAACGCTGGCAAGGATGTGATGATCGACTCCCCCTCCACCATTTCACAGGAACAATTGAACGAGTTGTCGCTTAGCGTTAAACTTTAGACCATACTTCGCCGTTATCCGCTACAAAGGCCCATCCTGTTTTGTGGGGGGCATTTGTAACGGATAACACGTATGGCGATGGAACACAAAGACTACTTCTCAGGACACGCCAAAGTATATGCGGCCTTCCGACCGGCGTACCCGGTCGCCCTGTATGATTTTATTTTCCGCCACCTGCCCCAGCGCCGTCGCGCATGGGACTGTGCCACGGGCAACGGACAGGTTGCACGACACCTGGCCCAACACTTTCAGCACGTAGACGCCACCGACATCAGTCAGCAACAACTCGACAACGCCTACCGCGCCGACAACATTACCTACTCCGTTGCGCCGGCGGAAAAGAGCGGCTTTGCCGATGGACGGTTTGACCTCATTACGGTGGCGCAAGCCCTGCATTGGTTTGATACCCATGCGTTTTATCAAGAGGTACGACGCACCGGTGCACCCGGTGGGCTACTGGCCGTGTGGGGATATGCCTCGCTACGCATCGAACCCTTCGTTGACGAAATCATCACTGATTTTTATAGCCGCATTGTCGGTCCATATTGGGACGATGCGCGCAGGCTGGTGGAAGAACGCTACCTCACTATTCCATTCCCCTTCCCCGAAATACCGTCGCCTGGATTCCACATCGATGTGGTGTGGACGCTCGACCACCTGGCAGGCTATTTGGAAAGCTGGTCCGCCACGCAGAAATACACCCGGGCGACGGGCATCAACCCGGTGCCTGAGTTGTGTGGACGATTGCGCGCGTATTGGTCCGAAAATGACACCAAAACGGTACGCTTTCCCATATTCTTACGCCTGGGCGAGATCAGCTGACGCAGATCACAGGTGTTTCTTACATCGCGTTTCTTTTCTCGGCAATCCTTGCTATCATCGTACACTTTTTACATTTACCCTCATGCGTTATTTTATTTGGGTCACAGCTGCCGTTTTAGTGGCTTTAGCCTGTGTACCCCGACCTAAGAAGCAGTACGACCTCATTCTACGGCAAGGCACTATCTACGATGGCACCGGCGGCGCGTCGTTTATAGGCGATGTAGCAATACAAGGCGACACCGTTGCTGCTGTCGGCAACTTGCAAGATGCCACGGGCAAGAAGGAAATTAACATTACCGGCCTGGCCATTGCACCGGGCTTTATCAATATGCTAAGCTGGGGCGACCAAAGCCTGCTGAAAGACGGCCGCTCGATGAGCGACATCAAGCAGGGTGTTACGCTCGAGGTGTTTGGTGAAGGGTGGTCGCCAGGTCCCATAAAACGCAAAAGCAAAACGCCGCCCGATAGTTTGTGGACGACACTCGGTGGATATTTCAATTGGGCGATGAAAAAAGGCGTGACACCCAACATCGCTTCGTTTGTCGGACAGACATCCGTACGCAATTATGTCATGGGCTACGCCGCCCGCAAGCCTACAGACGCTGAGCTGCAAGAGATGAAACAATTGGTCCAACAAGCGATGGAAGAAGGCGCCATGGGCCTGGGCACGTCTCTCATTTATCCGCCGGCGACGTATGCTTCTACCGAAGAATTGATTGCCCTGGCCAGTGTAGCCGGTCGATACAAGGGCATGTATATAACACACATGCGCAGCGAAGGCGACTTCATTGTGAATGCACTGAACGAGACCCTGCGCATTGCACGCGAGGCGGCTATACATGCGGAAATTTATCACATGAAGATCAACATTGCGCGTAACTGGAATAAGATCGATACGCTGTTGAACAAGATCGACAGCGCGCGTCAGGCAGGATTGAAGGTTACGGCCAACATGTATCCATATGACGCGAGTGGCACAGGCCTTACTTCGCGCCTGCCCAGCTGGGTGCAGGAAGGTGGCGCGAAAGAAATGCGCGCGCGCTTGCGCAAGCCAGAGATTCGCAAGAAGGTGCTGTATGAAATGGAGGTGGGCATTCCCTATAAAAACTCTGATCCGGCCAATGTCGTGCTGATGGGCTTTCGGCTGGACTCGCTCAACCGGTTGTATAAGGGCAAACGCCTGAACGAAGTCGCTCGCCTGCATGGCAAGAATGCCGACGAGACTGTCGTGGACCTGATCGTGCGTGATAAATCGCGGATCGAGGCAATCTATTATTTGCAGTCAGAAGAGAACATTCGCCGCATTATTCGGTTACCCTATGTAAGCTTTGGTTCCGACGCGGGCTCGGAAGCCATCAGTCCGCAGAATTTGGAAGAAGGTACGCACCCGCGCACGTACGGAACTTTTGCACGTGTGCTGGGACGTTATGTGCGCGACGAAAAGCTTGCGCCGCTGGAAGACGTCATACGACGTCTGACCTACCTGCCGGCCACCAACCTGAAGATCAAAAAACGCGGGCTGTTGAAGCCTGGCTATTTTGCCGACCTGGCGATCTTCGACGCCGCGAAAATCCAGGACCACGCCACGTTTGAAAAACCGAAGCAATACGCCACCGGCATGGTGCACGTGTTTGTGAACGGGGTACAGGTTCTGAACCAGGGTGAGCATACCGGCGCCAAACCGGGGCGTGTAGTGCGGGGCCCGGGATATAAAGAAAAGAAAAAGGTCTGATCTCTTACTGGAGTAATGAAATCGATCGGTAAAATAGGTCCAACGGTCGCCAGACGCCAAAGTCGACACCTATTAAACGCCTATTTCTCAGTATATTTACGAGATTTTTTCGCCTTTAAAACACTATCCATCACCATGGATAAGCTACTCATAACGCTAACCCTTCTGTGCTGCCTGACCGTGTCCGGCATGTGCCAGTCCGCTATGGAAAAGGGTGATCGTTATTTTAATAAAAAGGACTATGTCAATGCCCTGGACGCCTATCTCTCCCTGGGCAACACCGACGACCCTGACCTGAACTACAAGATCGGATATAGCTACCTCTTTACTGAGAAGAAATCTCGCGCCGCAGCATACCTGGAAAAGGCCTACCAGGCTAAGCCCACAGTCGACCCTGACATAGACTATTACCTGGGTATGGCGTATCAAAACGACCACAAATACGCCAAGGCGCGCGAGCACTATGAGGAGTTTCGCCGCAAGAATAAGAAACTGGCGGAGCTCACGACGGAAAAGATCTTTGAATGTGAGATTGGTGACTCGCTCACGCGCAAACCTATAAACGCGCTGATCGAAAACGCGGGCGGTGAAGTAAACTCTGCCTTCCACGAATACTCTCCGCTGGTGACGGGCGATGGTAACACCATGATCTTTACGTCCAACCGTTCGGACGACGACTATAAGATCAAGAGCGGTACCAACTTCGAAGATATTTATATCTCTCCAAAGGTGGGTGAGAACTGGGGGCCACCCAAAAAGATCAGTCCCAACATCAACATCAAGTTTAACGACGCGGCAGCGTCGCTGTCAGCCGACGGCAATACGCTGTTGTTATATTACGAAGAAGGTGCAGGCGACATTCTCATGTCTACGCGCGAGAATGGTGACTGGTCGAAGCCCGCGCCGCTGAACAAGAATATAAATACGCCGATGTTTTGGGAGACATCGGCCTGCATCTCGGCCGATGGTAAAAAGCTATTCTTTGCCAGCAACCGTCCCGGTGGCCGTGGCGAGCTTGACATCTGGGTGAGCGAGCTTGACTCAAAGGGCCAATGGGGCAAAGCTGTTAACCTGGGGCCTACCATTAATACATCGGGTAGCGAGGATTCCCCCTACATTCACCCCGACGGCGTGACGTTGTACTTCTCGTCTGACGGACACCCCAGCATGGGCAGCAACGATATCTTCATGACCGAATTAAAAAATGGCAAGTGGACACGTCCCATCAACCTGGGCTATCCCGTAAACTCCATTGAGTACGACGGGTTCTTTTCCATTTCCGCCGATAAGAAGACGGGCTACTACTCTACCCTGCGTGCTGATGGTTTGGGCAGTGCCGACATTTATAAAGTAACGTTCCTGCCGCCGAAGGAAGAGAAGCCTGTTCTGCTGGCGAGTAACGAACCGCAGGTACAACCCGTGGCACAGCCGGTAGTGGAGCAACCCAAGGTCACAGAGCCCGTGGTCGCACCGGTAGTGGAACAACCTAAAGTTACAGAACCCGTCCTGGTAACACCACCGCCGGTAGAGATCCCGGTGGTCGTCGAAACACCGAAGGTTGAAACACCTCCCCCGCCCGTGGTTGTTGAAGAGCCTAAGAAAGAAGAACCAAAGCCGGTGGAGCCCGCCCCCGTCGTGGCAGTCGCCGAGCCGCCGAAGGTTGAAGAATATATTGACCCCAGCATTCAGCAAAGCAAGGAAGCAAAGGTTGTAACGATTCTGAAAGGTAAGGTCATTGACGAGACGACAGCAAAGCCACTGGGCGCGGTGATCTCCCTGGTTAACAACGAAACGGGTAAAGTTGTAACCCGGATCAATTCGAATGCCGAGACGGGTGAATTCGAGCTGACCATTCCGCACGGTGGTAACTACGGTGTATCGACCGAACGCAGTGGCTATCTCTTTAACTCCATCAACTTTAACCTGCCGGCGTTTGCCGAATTCCAGGAGATCGACACGCACATCATTATGGTGAAGGCTGAGGTAGGTTCTATTGCCGTCCTGAAGAACGTGTTCTTTGACGTGGGCAAGTCAGAGCTGAGGACCGAGTCAGTAACCGAAGTCGAGAAGATCCGCGAGCTGCTGACGTCGAGTCCACACCTGGTAGTACAGATCAACGGTCACACCGACAACACCGGTAACGCCGCCAACAACAAGGTTCTTTCCCTGAAACGAGCTACGTCGGTGGTAGACTACCTGGTCCAGCACGGTATTGCTGCTACACGTGTATCGGCGAAAGGCTTTGGCGCTGAAAAGCCCATTGTAAGTAACGACGACGAAGAAGAGGGACGCGCCATCAACCGCCGTACCGAGATCGAAATCCTCGAATCGAACGGCGGGTAACCAATAAAGCGTCACCGACCGCGGGTGGCATATCTGCCAGTTGCCGATTAGTAATAATTTTACTTCATTTCGGAACCAAACAACAACTCCTACAGGCACCCCATGAGCAAGCGCTTTCCTTTCATACTCCCGGTTCTACTCCCCCTGGTCCTTTTGTCGTGTACCAAGAAACAAACTTCGGAAGAGGAAACTTCGTCCAATCCCATGGACATTCATTACACGCTCATCAATACACTTCCGCACAATACCGAGGCCTGGACGCAAGGCCTGGTGATCTACCAGAATAAGATTCTGGAAAGCACCGGTCAGCCCAACCGCTCGTGGATTGCCGAAGTGAACGCCAGCTCGGGTGAGCACGACAAAAAAGTAACGCTGCCCGGTCAGTATTTTGGTGAGGGTATTACGGTGTTGAACAACAAGATTTACCAGCTTACCTGGGAAGAAAAGACAGGCTTTGTCTACGACGCGCGCACATACAAGAAGCTCCGGGAATTTTCGTATGACATACAAGGTTGGGGACTTACCCACGATGGCAAGAACCTTATCATGAGCGATGGCAGCGGCTATAAACTGCACTTCCTGGATACTGCGACACTGAAGATTGTACGCTCCGTTACCGTCATGGACGGTGGCAGCCGCGTAAAGGACCTCAATGAATTGGAGTACATCGATGGCTATGTCTTCGCCAACGTATGGAACACCAACTGGATCTTGAAGATCGACCCGGCTACGGGTAAAGTGGTAGGGCGCATCGATCTGTCAGCCATCGGCGAGCAGATTCGTGTGATGTACCCGGAAGCCAATGTACTGAACGGCATTGCCTACGACGCAAGGTCCAGGGCGCTGCTCATTACAGGCAAGCTTTGGCCGAAGAGCTATCTCATTCGCCTGCAATAAGCAGGCAGCGTCTCTCCTTTTTTATATTAGATCATCGTGTTGGCCAGGCCCGAAAGGCTCTTGGACACTTTGATGGATCGCTTCTCTAAGTCGGTGTTATTGACATCGAAGCGCAGCGTGCTGTTGTCCATAACGACAAAACTAAAGCCGGCGCCTTTTTTATACAATCCTTCACGCTCCGCAATGATCATAATCGGTTTGCCTTGCGTGGCTTTGATGATCTCATCCAGACTGCTGCTTTTGCCGTCGGCCAGGTATAGCACGTGCGGCTGGCCGATGTCGGCTACGTTCTCTACTTGCGTAACTTTTACCAGGTGGCCATTGGCGTTCTTCCCATTTTGTTTGAGCAGCTCGTCATACGCTTTTGACTTACCAAATACCGTAATGCGTAGCTCGCCGTCGGGGCTGGGCCACGACGAGTATTTGGCGATGTTCATAACAAAAAGTGCGTATACCTGGTAGTTGGTAGTCTGGGCCCTGGCCGATACGGCGGCCAGGCTAAGGGCCAATACAATATATAGTTTGAGGGTCCGCATGGGTCTTACTTCTTAAAGTTGATCTGGTAGGCAAGCTTGACAATATATTCCCGGCTACGACCGGGGATAGGCGCATACCCGCCGTTGTAGGCTTGCGCAATGGCCGGGCGCTCGTTGAACACATCGTATGCACCGATGCCGGCCGTGAGGCCCGGCAGCAAGTCGCGATAGTTTAAGAAGACGTTGGCAAGCAGGTAGGGATCGAGCTCGGTGCTGGCGGGGTTTTCGTCTTCATCCAACGTGGTGTAGGCATACCGCCTGCCCGCATAGATGAACGTGGGATTGATGGTGACGTGGGATGTGACGCTGATGTTGGTGCTCAACGTTACTTTGTGTGCCGGGAAGCCGGCATACTGTTTGTCGGTCTGCGGCACTTCGTATACGTCTACGGTGTTACCGCTGATGGCCTGGCTGTAGGAGTAAGTCAGACTGGCATACCACATCTTGCGGCGAATGCTATAGACCAACTCCAATCCCTGGCTGCCACTCTTGGTGGCATTCTCATACCACTCCTGGAACGTATCGTCTGCACCTTCGGAGCCGTAGATCATGACACGGCGGGTGGTAATGCTAAAGGCATTCAGTGCCAGCAACATCTCCGGCGTGAATTGATAGCCTAATTCCAATTCAAATACATCTGATTTCTCGGGCTTGATCTTGCCGGTCCTGGCAATGTTTATATTCTGCAGCGATGGCGCGCGGAAGGCCTGGCTATATAATACTTTGAAGTGCAGGTTCTCGATCTTCTTCGTCAGCGCCAGACGCGGCACAAAGGCGGCGCCGTAGCGATTATTCTTTTCGTAGCGGAAGCCTACAGTAGCATTGGCGAGACGGTGTTTGAAAAGTCCCTGCGCGTAGAACGCGACATTGTCGAGGCTTAGGTCACGAGAGCCGGTGAAGCCATTGAGTATGGCTTTATAGTCGCCGTTGTCGTGAAAGTATAGAGCACCAAAATTTACACTGGCTTTGCGCGAGAGCTCATAGGCGGCGTCGACCTCCGTGAGCAGGCGCGTGGCGCGGGCTTCAAAGTCCGGGGCCTCTCCTTTTGAGCCATATGTCCACGGCACCTGGTTGTAGTATTTTACCTGGGGGGTGAGCGTCAATTTATTCGTAAGCGCCCACTCGTAACGCAGGTCGGCAAAGAAGTTTTTGAACGACACGTCTACCATCGGGTCGGATGTTTCGAACTGATCGTACATCGTACGGAAGGCGAGCTTCTTATAGCGTAGGCCCAGGTTCAGGTTGAGTGGATCGGCTTTGGTGGAGCTGGCCAGATCCGACGCCTCGTATTGTTGGATGGCGTCGGCGTATTGTGTGGCGTCGCTGACGATGCCCTGGCCTGCGAAGGCTGACAGGTCCCATGCAAAGTTCTCGCTTTTGCTGGCGGCCATAACGCCACCGTTGGTACGTCCCACGGCGTCGGCATGAAAGCCACCCGTGCCATATACCGCTACGCCGTCGAGGCTGTTCGCCGCTTTTGTGAGAATGTTTATCACACCATATTCTGCAGAACCACCATAGATGGCAGAGCCCGGGCCGCGGATGATTTCAATACGCTCGATGGCATCTACCGGAAAGCGATTGCCTAAAGCCACGCCCTGATACAACAGATCATTGAAGGGTTGTCCATCGACCATGACCAATACTTTGCCTTCGTTGGCCCAGCTCCCGCGCAGGCCTATCCCCATGACAAACTGCAAATCCTGTAGTACATCAAAGCCGGGTATCATGCGCAGCACATCCGTGAGGTCGCGGGCGCCGCTGTTCTGAATCTCTTCGGCCGTGACCAGGCTGATGATACCCGGGGTCTCGCGGGCGGAAAGCTTTTGCACCGACACCGCTACGTTTTTGTTGAGAATCTTTTGCAGGTCGCTCTCTTCGGTGAAGGCATTGAGATTCAGGAGGGAGTCCAGGTCCTGGGCACCGGCCCAACAGGCGGAAAGTAAGAACAGAAGTGCACAGGTATACTTCTTCATCATATCGGGGTACAATTAAATCGTCTAAGGGGGTTCAGCCATACAGGCCGCGGATAAGAATAAGAATTATGCCAAAGGCAAAAAGGCGCATAGCATGCAAAAGAACTGGCTCCTCAAGCTAAACAGATCCCAAATTAGAACTATTTTTTCGATTAAAGAAAGCCCTATCTTTGAGGCCCATGACAGATCCCGTATATACCTACCGTCAGCTACAAGACTTTACGCTGCAGATTTTCGACAAGATCGGATGCCCACCGGCGGAGGCCACGCTGGCGACAGAAGTATTATTAAATGCCGACCTGCGCGGCATTGACTCGCACGGCATTGCACGGCTCTCGGGGTATGTACGACTGTGGGAAGCCAAACGGGTCAACGCTACGCCTGATGTACGCATTGTACACGAGTCACCCAGTACGGCTGTCGTGGATGGCGACAGTGGCTTGGGCCTGGTCGTCGCGCCCAAGGCCATGGAGATCGCCATTGCCAAAGCCAAAGTAGCCGGTACCGGCTGGGTGGCCGTCAAGAACTCCAACCACTTTGGCATTGCCGGCCACCACGCCATGATGGCGCTGGAGCACGACATGATCGGCATTGCCATGACAAATGCCAGCCCCCTCGTGGCGCCGACATTTTCCATCGAGCGGCTGTTGGGTACCAACCCCATTGCCGTGGCTATACCGGCCGGCAGTCAGCCGCCGTTTGTGGCGGACTTTGCGACCACCACGGCCGCCAACGGCAAGCTGGAAATTCTGCAACGCAAGAATCAGCAAGCGCCTATCGGCTGGATCCAAACGAAAGACGGAAAACCTTCTACCGACCCCAACGAAGCAAAGAGCGGCGGCGCGCTCATTCCCCTGGGGAGCGACCGCGAGCACGGCAGCCACAAAGGCTACTGCCTGGGTGCATGGGTGGATATATTCTCAGCAGTGTTATCGGGTGCTAACTATGGCCCCTGGGTGCCGCCCTTCGTGGCATTCCTCAGCCCACCGTCAGACCCCGTGGGCGATGGTATTGGTCACTTCTTTGGCGCCATGCGCGTAGACGCATTCCGGCCTGCGGCGGACTTCAAACATCACATGGATAATTGGATCACACGCTTCCGTGCAGCCAAGCCCATAGAAGGACAAGAGCGTGTGCTTATACCAGGCGACCCCGAGCGTGAGATGAGCGCGCAGCGTATGCAGACAGGAATTCCGCTCAACCCGAAGGTTGTCGAAGACTTGAAGATTCTGGGAGAGCGCTTCGGCCTGGTGCTGGCCTGATTAAAAGCCCGCAGTGACTCCCGCGCGCAGGACCAATGGACTGT
Source organism: Parachryseolinea silvisoli (assembly GCF_021190955.1). Taxonomy (GTDB): domain Bacteria; phylum Bacteroidota; class Bacteroidia; order Cytophagales; family Cyclobacteriaceae; genus Ohtaekwangia; species Ohtaekwangia silvisoli. The sequence continues at coordinate 1,699,013 of NZ_JAIOAO010000002.1, read as the reverse complement.
CGTACGGGCTGAACTCTCCCGGATCAGGATCGGTATAACTAAAGTTATACAAGGCCATCAGGTAAAAGCCTGCAAAACGGCCCAGAGGCTGGAAGAACCCACCCCCTGCCAGGAAGCTGTTGTACGAACGGCGTACACTCTCGTTGGCCGAAAGGGGAAACTCATAATTCAGATATTCATACTCCGCGTGCAGGAAAAAAGGACCTGCCACGCTATAGCGCACAAAGGGGCTTACACCGTAGTCGTTAGTCGAAAACTTAAAGGAATATTGCTTGTACTTGGTATAGCGGTATTGCACTTGTATACCTGCCGCCAGTTTCGGCGTGAGGCGGTAGCCAATCAATGGCGACACCGATACATAGTCGTAATAATTGGAAAAACTTAGACCAAAGCCGCCACCGGTAAAAACGCGGTCGCGCCAGCTTGCGTCCTGATCCATCTCTTCGTCGCCCCATTGCGCCAGGGCCAGCGTGCTACATAGCGTCAGGCCAACCAGGGTAAGTAAAACCTTTTTCATACAGGCGATTAGTCTTGTTCTTCTACGATAAAAATATCTTCCGTCTTCTTTTTCATCAGATACTTTTCGCGGGCAAACTTCTCGATCGACTCGCGGTCGCCAAAAAGCTCGTCGTGGTCCTTTCGTACTTCCTCAATCTTTTCCACGTAATACTCTTTTTCATTTTCCAGCGATCGTAGTTTAGACGACATCTGGAAACGGGTGATGAGGTTGTTAGAGTCCAGCGCCAACATCCATAACAGGAAGATAAACGCCGTCAAAAAGTAAAAGTTCCGGAACGACTTAGGCAGTTTCTTGAACATAGCAGTTTAAAAAGTAGTACTAAGATAGCGAAAAAAGTGATTTGTCAATTTCCGGACTATTACCGGAATAAACGAAAAAAGCCAGGACATGTTGCCCTGGCTTTTATATATCAGGTATTAAACCTTAGAACTTCTTGCCGGGGAAGTAAGCAACCTCGCCGAGTTCCTCTTCGATGCGGATCAGTTGGTTGTATTTCGCCATCCGGTCAGAACGCGAAGCAGAACCGGTTTTGATTTGACCGCAGTTCAGCGCCACAGCCAGATCGGCGATGGTGTTGTCTTCGGTTTCGCCCGAACGGTGCGACATAACGCTCTTATATGAGTTGTTTTTCGCCAGGTTTACTGCGTTGATCGTCTCCGTCAGTGAGCCGATCTGGTTTACTTTTACCAGGATCGAGTTCGCTACACCTTTGTCGATACCGTCTTGCAGACGGGTTACGTTCGTTACGAACAAGTCGTCACCCACGAGCTGTACTTTCTTACCGATCTTGTCGGTTACGCCTTTCCAACCTTTCCAGTCGTCTTCGGCCATGCCGTCTTCAATGGAAATGATCGGGTATTTCGCAGCCCATTGTGCCCAATAGTCCACCATCTCTTCTGATGAAAGCGAGCGCTTATCTGATTTCTTAAAGGTATACTTGTCTGTCTTCGCGTCGTAGAATTCCGAGCTGGCAGCATCCATGGCGATGAAGATATCTTCGCCGGGCTTGAAACCTGCCTTTTCGATAGCCTTTATCACGATTTCGATCGCTTCTTCGTTCGAGGCGATGTTAGGGGCAAAACCACCTTCGTCACCTACGTTTGTTGACAGGCCTTTGTCGTGCAGTACTTTCTTCAGCGTGTGGAATACTTCCGTACCCATGCGCAGCGCTTCTGAGAAGGTGTCGGCTTTCACCGGCATGACCATGAATTCCTGGAAGTCGATTGAATTGTCAGCGTGGCTGCCACCGTTCAGGATGTTCATCATCGGTACGGGCAGGGTGTTCGCATTTACGCCACCAATGTAGCGGTACAGCGGCAGACCTGCTTCCATCGCACCGGCTTTGGCAATCGCCAGCGAAACACCGAGGATGGCGTTCGCGCCAAGCTTGCCCTTGTTGGAGGTGCCGTCGAGCTCGATCATGATTTTGTCGAGCAGGTTTTGCTCAAATATGCTGAAGCCCGCCAGTTCGGCAGCGATCGTAGTGTTGACGTTCTCTACAGCTTTCAGCACTCCTTTCCCTAAGAATTTGCTTTTGTCTCCGTCGCGAAGTTCAACCGCTTCGTGAGTACCAGTAGAAGCGCCAGAGGGAACTGCCGCGCGGCCATGGGCGCCCGACTCGGTCACAACATCAACTTCAATCGTAGGGTTACCGCGGCTATCGAGTATCTGCCGGGCATGAATGCTTTCAATTAAGCTCATAGTAATTTAAAAATTTATAGTTAAGGATTGTTCCATTATACCGCCGCCGGCTCTTTCACATCGCTGCGAATCAGCTCCAGGAACTGATCGAACAGGTAGCGTGAATCGTGGGGGCCCGGCGATGCTTCCGGGTGATACTGTACCGAAAAGGCCTTCTTGTCTTTCAGGCGAATACCCATGATGGTATTGTCGTTCAGGTGAAGGTGTGTCACCTCTACGTTGGGGTTCTTTTCGATATCCTTCTCGCTTACGGCGAAACCGTGGTTCTGCGAAGTCATTTCGCCCTTACCCGACAGCAGGTTTTTAACCGGGTGGTTCAGACCGCGGTGGCCGTGGTGCATTTTATACGTGGAGATTCCGCTAGCCAGGGCCAGCAGCTGATGTCCGAGGCAGATGCCAAACAGTGGCTTGTTGCTCGCCAGTGCTTTCTTCACAGTCTCGACAGCGTACGGCATGGCCGACGGGTCGCCGGGGCCGTTGGAGATAAAATATCCATGAGGCTTAAAGGCGGCCAGTTCTTCAAAGGTGGTCTTTGCCGGAAATACCTTGCAGTAACAACCGCGCGACGCCATATTCTCGACGATGCTGCGTTTGATGCCCAGGTCAAGCACCGCTACGCGGATGGGGGCATCGGGTGAGCCCGCAAAATAAGCCTCTTTGGTTGTTACGAGGGATGAGAGCTCCAGGCCGTCCATCGAGGGCACTTTGCGGATTTCAGCACGCATCTGCTCGGGCGTAAGCTCCGATGAGATGAGGGCGTTCATAGCCCCTTTGCTGCGGATATAACGCACCAGCATGCGGGTGTCCACATCAGCGATGCCTGTCACGCCTTTGCGCTCCAGGTAGGCCTGCAGGCTTTCCTGGGCCGACTTGCGGCTGAACTCTTTTGCATAGTCGTTTACGACCAGGCCGGCGATCTGCGGGTTGTTGGATTCTTCTTCCGAGTCTACCGCACCGTAGTTGCCGATGTGTGCCGTGGTGTTCACAATGATCTGGCCGTAGTAGGATGGATCTGTATAGATCTCCTGGTAGCCGGTCATTCCCGTATTAAAACAGATTTCCCCGCCGGTTGTACCGGTCTTGCCAATGGCGGTCCCTTCGATCAAAAGGCCGTCTTCGAGAAGTAAATAAGCTTTTTTCTGCATTGCGGTTACAAAAATACGTTAGAAATCCTGATTAAAACCCTGATTAAAACACAAAATTGCGGTAGAAGTTCCGGGGGCGGAAAACAGCTCCCACGTGCCGTTGAGACAGCCTGTACGGGCAAAAAAAAGGGATTGAACTTTCGTCCAATCCCTTTCTGATATGAGATTCTCAAACACTATTCCTTGTCCTTTTTAGCGGCAGGTTTTCTGGTTTTCTTGGCAGGCTTTTCAGCTGCTTCAGCAGTTTCCACTGCACCTTCGGCAGTAGCTTCCGCACCTTCTTTCTTACCACCCGCACGACGGCTACGACGAGTCTTAGCCTTCTTCGCGCCACCTTCTTTAGTGTACAGTGTGTTGTAGTCTACAAGCTCGATCAGGCACATTTCAGCGTTGTCGCCTACGCGCACGTCACCCATCTTGATGATGCGGGTATATCCACCCGGACGGTCAGCGATCTTGCCGGCTACCTCGCCAAACAGAGCTTTTACAGACTCCTTGTTTTGCAGGTAAGAGAATACTGTTCTGCGAGAGTGTGTTGTATCATCTTTGCCCTTGGTCAACAGGGGCTCTACGTATTTTCTAAGCGCTTTGGCTTTAGCAACCGTCGTGGTGATCCGCTTGTTCAGGATCAGCGACGACGCCATGTTCGAAAGCATAGCATCGCGGTGCGACTTTGTCCTTCCTAAATGGTTGACTTTTCTACCGTGTCTCATTGTTCTTAGTCTTCTTCAAGTTTATACTTAGCCAGATCCATACCGAAGGTAAGGTTCTTTTCCGCTACGAGTTGTTCCAATTCTGCGAGTGACTTCTTACCGAAGTTCCGGAACTTCATCATGTCCGAAATTTCAAGCTGTACCAGGTCGCCCAGCGTCTTCACGTCAGCTGCTTTCAAGCAGTTGTACGCGCGTACTGACAGATCGAGGTCGTGGAGCGGAGTCTTGAGCAGCTTGCGCATGTGCAGCATCTCTTCGTCTACCTGCTCAACTTCTGCATCTTTACCTGTCTCGAGCTCCATCGACTTGTCCGAGAACAGGGCGAAGTGTTTAATCAGGATGTACGCAGCACCTTCCAGCGCCTTCTCAGGGTGGATGGAACCATCTGTTTCGATATCAACAACCAGTTTTTCGTAGTCGGTCTTTTGCTCTACGCGGGTGTTTTCTACGCTGTACTTCACATTCTTGATCGGCGTGAAGATGGCGTCAATCGGAATGAAACCGAATACTTGCTCCGAAGGCTTGTTTTCCTCCGCAGGAAGGTATCCACGGCCTTTCTCGATCGTCAGTTCGATCTCGAAATGCGCAGTCTCATCCAGGTTGCAGATAACATGATCCGGGTTCAGGATCTCAAAAGCAGAAGTAAACTTGGCTACGTCGCCAGCTTTGAACTGCTTTTGCTTCTTGATATTTACAGTGATCTTATTGTCAAAATTATCAGCAACCTTCTTGAAACGAACCATTTTCAGGTTCAAGATGATTTCGGCTACATCCTCTACTACACCTTCAATGGTCGAAAACTCATGCAATACGCCAGGAACTTTGATCCCGGTGATGGCATAACCTTCCAGAGAGGACAACAGAATTCTTCTCAGCGCATTGCCAATCGTAACTCCATATCCTTTTTCCAGAGGCTTGAATGTGAAGAGTCCGTGAAAATCATCAGACTTTTCCATTACAACCTTCTCTGGCATTTGAAATGCTAATATTGACATAGTGTAAGTGAGTTGATTAACTGTATGTATTACTTCGAGTACAATTCAACGATCAATTGCTCGTTGATGTTTTCGGGAATATCCTCGCGTGGCGGCAGGTTTATCAGCTTGCCGGTCATTTCGCTATTATCCCACTCCAACCAGTTGTACTTTTTGGCGCCGCCGATCGAAAGGCTGTTCGTCACAACTTCCAATGACTTGGAACGTTCACGAACGCTTATCGTGTCGCCAGGTTTCAGGGCGTATGAAGCGATGTTCACCACTTCGCCGTTTACCAGAATGTGTTTGTGCAATACCAACTGACGAGCCGCACGACGCGTCGGGGCAATGCCTAAGCGGTATACAGTGTTGTCCAGGCGACCCTCGAGGAGTTGCAGCAGGATGGCACCCGTAACACCTTTTTTACGAGTCGCTGTGTCAAACAGTTTCGCAAACTGTCTTTCCAGCAGACCGTAGGTGTATTTCGCTTTTTGCTTTTCGGCCAGCTGGGTAGCATATTCCGATTGCTTACGTTTCTTGCCACGGCCGTGCTGACCAGCAGGATAGTTTTTCTTTGAAAGCGCTTTGTTGTCGCCAAGGATGGGCTCGTTGTAACGACGGGAGATTCTTACTTTGGGGCCAGTATATCGTGCCATTCTGTATAGATAGATTTAAACTTGGGCCGACAGTGTCCGGATATACCGGGGTCCCGTCGGCCTAAATCATTAGTGAAAAATTATACTCTTCTTTTCTTGGGAGGACGGCAACCGTTGTGCGGCAGCGGCGTTACGTCGCGGATTGCCATCACTTCGATACCGGCGTTCTGGATGGTACGGATAGCCGACTCGCGACCTGCACCCGGACCTTTTACGAACACCTCTACTTTGCGAAGACCCAGTTCGAATGCTTTGCCAGCGCAGTCTTGTGCGGCTGTCTGAGCAGCGTACGGAGTGTTCTTCTTCGAGCCTTTGAAGCCCATTTTACCAGCAGATGCCCAGGAGATAACCTGGCCGGTCGTATTGGTTACGGAGATGATCACGTTGTTGAACGTAGCGCGGATATGCACCTGACCTACGGCCTCAACGTTTACAACTCTCTTTTTTGCTTTATCTTTTCTTTTGTCAGCGGTTGCCATGTATCGAAAAGTTTACCTATTACCCTTTAGTTGCCTTCTTCTTATTCGCCACCGTCTTACGCTTACCTTTCCGGGTACGAGCGTTGTTCTTGGTGGTTTGTCCACGCACGGGCAGACCCTTACGGTGACGGAGTCCACGATAACATCCGATGTCCATCAGACGCTTGATGTTCAGCTGAATTTCAGACTTGAGAACACCCTCGATGCGGAATTTCTCCGCAATGATCGAACGAACTGCGTTTGACTCCTCATCGTTCCATTCCTTTACCTTCTTGTCGGGGCTGATCCCGGCTTCGGCAAGGATATTTTGAGCAGACTGGCGGCCAATACCAAAAATATAGGTAAGGCTAATTTCGCCGCGCTTGTTATCAGGAATATCTACACCTGCTATACGTGCCATTTGTATGATTTATCGTTATCTGTTATGCTTTCTTTTCTATGCGACCGTCGAACCACGATTAGCCTTGTCTCTGCTTATACCGTGGATTCTTCTTGTTGATCACATACAGTTTACCGTTACGTCTGATGATCTTGCAGTCAGCGCTACGCTTCTTGATGGATGCTTTAACTTTCATGTCGTTCTATAGTCTACTTGTATCTGAATACAATTCTTCCTTTTGTCAAATCGTAAGGTGACATTTCCAATCGTACTCTGTCGCCTGGTAAGATCCGGATGTAGTGCATCCGCATTTTCCCAGATATATGGGCCAACACTTCATGCCCATTTTCTAACTGTACCCGAAACATTGCGTTAGACAATGCCTCGCTTATAGTACCATCTTGCTCAATTGACTTTTGTTTCGCCACTTATAGGTATAATTTGCTTCTATATATTCGTGCGTCGTCAATATCTCCGTTCTGTCCTCATGCACGGCTATCGTATGTTCGAAATGCGCCGAAGGTTTTCTGTCGGCCGTCCGGATCGTCCATCCATCACGCTCCTGCACCACATTTTTGGTACCAAGATTGATCATGGGCTCAATCGCAAACACCATCCCTGGAGCAATCTTCACGCCTTTACCCCGCTTGCCATAGTTTGGCACTTCCGGGTCCTCGTGAAGGCTCTTCCCAACACCGTGTCCTACCAGCTCGCGGACAACGCCGTATCCGAAGCTTTCTACGTAGGTCTGAATGGCCGATGCCACATCTCCTATCCGGTTGCCGGCCTTTGCCTCGCCGATTCCCTTGTAGAGGGACTCCAACGTGCGCTCCAGCAGCAGCAGTGTCTCCGGCTTGACCCCTTCGAGGGGATAGGTATAGGCCGAGTCACTGTGATAACCTTTGTAATATACGCCGCAATCTACAGAGATTACATCCGTTTCGCGCAATTCATAGTTCCCCGGGAATCCGTGCACGACAACCTCGTTTACCGAGATGCAGAGCGAGGCGGGAAAACCATGGTAGTTCTTGAACGAAGGAACACCACCCTGGTCGCGTATATACTCTTCAGCTACCTTATCCAACATCGAGGTCTTCACACCAGGTTTTATCAGCCTGGCTATCTCTCCGTGAGCCTTTCCCAGAATCTGGGCACTTTCACGGATTAAGACGAGGTCCTCTTCAGTCTTTAAGTGAACCATTCAGCTTTTTAAGCCGCAGCAAATTGAGAACGTCCTTTCACGCGGCCCGACTTCATCATGCCTTCGTAGTGCCTCATCAGCAAGTAGCTTTCAATCTGTTGGAGTGTATCCAGTACAACCCCTACGAGGATCAATAGCGACGTGCCACCAAAGAACTGTGCGAAGTTCTGTCCTACGCCAGCACGTACGGCAAACGCCGGCAGTACTGCAATCGCGGCCAGGAATAACGCGCCAGGAAACGTGATCCGTGATAACACGGTGTCTATAAAATCAGCCGTTTGTTTACCAGGCTTAACACCCGGGATAAAACCGCCGTTTCGTTTCAGGTTATCGGCAATATCGTTCGAGTTGATCGTGATTGCCGTATAGAAAAATGTAAAGATCAGAATCATGAGCGCAAATACGAGGCTGTATTGCCATGAGTACGGATCCGAGAATGTCGAACCAATGTATGCGCCGAGGTCGCTGTCGCTCCACAGACCTGCCACCAGGGCCGGAATGAACATCAGTGCTTGTGCAAAGATGATCGGCATAACGCCTGCTGAGTTCAACTTCAGCGGAATGAAGTCACGCTTGCCGCCGTACAGTTTGTTGCCAATCACTTGCTTGGCGTACTGAATCGGAATGCGACGAGTAGCTTGCGTCAGGGCGATAACCGCCACGACGATACCGAACAAGGCGAACAATTCTACGATAAAGAAGATTGCTTTACCTGGGAATTTATCGGTCAGTTCCGCGGCCAGGGCCAGGGGCAGACGCGATACGATACCGATCATGATCAGCATCGAGATACCGTTGCCAATGCCTTTGTCAGTGATACGCTCGCCGAGCCACATACAGAACATGGTACCCGCGATGATCAGAACAAGAGACGTAACGTAGAACATAACACCGGGCGCGATAATCACAGCCGGGTCGATGGTGCCTTTGAGATAGCTGTAACCCTGGAAGACCGTAATAAAGATCGTCAACACACGGGTTAGCTGATTGAGTCGTTTCCGACCAGATTCACCTTCTTTTTGCAGCTTCTGGAAATACGGCACAGCAAATGTAAGGAGCTGTACAATAATCGAAGCCGAAATATAGGGCATGATGCCCAGCGCGAAAATCGACGCGTTGCTGAAGGCACCTCCCAGGAAGTTGTTCAGATATCCGAGAATCCCGCTGCTATTGGCCTCGCGGTCCAACAGATTGGGGTTGATACCCGGAAGAACAATATACGACCCGAGTCTGAAGATAACGAGGAACCCAATGGTGTTCAGGATCCTGACTCTCAGGTCTTCGATGGAGAAGATGTTTCGTATGGTCTGAATGAAACGTTTCATTATTTCACCGTTGTGGCTGTACCGCCGGCCTTTTCAATAGCTTGTGTTGCCGATGTAGAGAAAGCGTGAGCTTCCACAGTTACCTTGGCCTTCAATTCACCCCTGCCCAATACTTTCACCTTGTCATTCTTACCTATGAGACCGTTCTCGATAAGCACTTGCAGTGTCAAAGCGCCAGTGCTGGCTTTTGCTGCAACGCCTTCCAGTACGTCGAGGTTAATGGCTTTGAAATATTCTTTGTTGTTGTTCTTAAAACCGAATTTAGGAACACGACGCTGGAGGGGCATCTGACCACCTTCAAAACCTGACTTCTTCGCGTAGCCAGAACGAGACTGGGCACCTTTATGACCACGGCCGGCAGTGCTACCGCCAGAACCCTGACCACGACCAAGTCGTTTATTTGTCTTTGTTGAACCTTCTGCAGGTTTCAGTGTATGCAGCTTCATCTTACAGCTCTTTTACGGTGATCAAATGATTCACTTTGCGAACCATGCCAGCGATCTGAGGAGTGAGCTCCACTTCTACTGACTTGTTGATTCTGCCCAGGCCCAACGCCACCATCGTGCGTTGCTGCGTCTCGGGTCTTTTAATCATGCTACGGGTCTGAATGATCTGTACTTTTGCCATGACGCTTAGCCGTTAAATACTTTGGACAATGAAACACCTCTGTTCTTAGCGACAGTGTACGCATCACGCATAGTCGTAAGGGCTTTGAAAGTAGCCTTCACCACGTTGTGCGGGTTAGACGAGCCTTTAGACTTAGCCAATACGTTGTGAACACCGGCACTCTCGAGCACAGCACGCATCGCACCACCGGCGATTACACCTGTACCGGGCGAAGCAGGCTTCAGCAGTACGAATCCACCACCAAATTTGCCGATTGATTCGTGCGGCACAGTGCCTTTAATGATCGGCACTTTCACCAGGTGCTTTTTCGCGTCGTCGATGCCTTTAGTGATAGCATCTGTTACTTCGTTGGCCTTACCAAGTCCGTAACCTACTACACCGTTACCATCTCCTACTACTACGATCGCTGCGAAGCTGAACCGGCGACCGCCTTTCACCACTTTCGCAACACGCTCAATGGCTACAACACGCTCCTTCAGGTCGATTTCGCTGGCTTTTACTGTGCTAATATTGCTTACTGACATATTTCAGTTCTTAGAATTTTAAACCACCTTCTCTGGCACCTTCTGCCAAAGCCTTAATATTTCCGTGATACAAATATCCGTTGCGGTCAAACACGATAGTCTGGATCCCGTTAGAGATTGCCTTTTCGGCGATCTTCTTTCCAACGCTCTTCGAGCTCTCGATGTTCAACGCCGTCTTCTCGCCCAATTCGCTGGTTGAAGCAGCTACCAGGGTTACCCCTTTCAGGTCGTCGATGATCTGTACATACAGACCACGGTTGCTTCTGAACACGGATAATCGCGGTCTCTCGGTGGTGCCACTCAATTTCTTGCGAACACCCGCCTTGATTCTCGCACGTCTTTCTCTATTCTTGCCTGCCATAGCTTTCTATGCTCTATGATGCTTTAGTGTCTACTTAATTTTATTTAGAAGCAGCTTTACCAGCTTTTCTGCGTACAAACTCACCAGTGAAGCGAACACCTTTACCTTTGTAAGGCTCAACTTTACGAAGCGATTTGATTTTGGCTGCTACTTGACCCATCAGCTGTTTGTCGATGCCTTCCAGGATGATGGTCGGGTTTTGACCTTTCTCCTGCTGGGTCGTTACTTTCACTTCTGAGGGCACTGCCAGGAACACGTTGTGAGAGTAACCTAAGCTAAGCTCCAGTACGTTTGACTGGGCAGCGGCTTTGTAACCTACACCCACCAGCTCGAGCTGATGACGGTAGCCTTTCGATACACCTTCTACCATGTTGGCAATCAATGCGCGGTACAGACCGTGCATGGCCTTGTGACGTTTCTGCTCGGTAGGACGCTGAACAGTCACTTCGCCGTTTTCCTGCTTGATGATAAAATCAGGATCCACAGCCTGGTGAAGTTCACCCTTCGGGCCTTTCACGCTTACTTTGTGGTTAGCAAAGTTGAACGTTACGCCAGAGGGAATTGAAACGGGTTTATTTCCTATACGTGACATTGCTCTTTTCCTTTATTAGTAGACGAAACACAGTACTTCACCACCTACGTTCAGGTTGCGAGCTTCCTTGTCTGTAATCACTCCTTTCGAAGTAGACAGGATCGCCACACCCAAGCCGTTGAGTACACGGGGCAGCGCATCCGCGCCGCGGTAGTCACGCAAACCAGGAGAGCTAATACGCTCCAACTTGGTAATCGCGGATTGCCGGGTTTCCGGGTTGTACTTGAGGGCAATTTTAATGTTGCCCTGGCGGTTGGCCACATCTTCGAACTTGTAGTTCAGGATATAACCCTTGTCAAAAAGAACCTTTGTGATTTCTTTTTTGAGGTTGGATGCAGGGATCTCCACTACACGGTGGTTGGCCTTAATGGCGTTCCGCAACCGGGTTAAGTAATCTGCTATCGGATCAGTCATTTTATTTTCGTCCTTTTAATTAAAAAGCAAGCCCGTGTTTTTTCAAACCGGGCTGCAAAGATATATAACAATTTATATTATCCAAACTGTTACCAGGTTTCTCCTATAGGAGACCAAGATACTCAGCAACCAATATGTTGAGACGCAGGCGCTTACCAGCTAGCCTTTGTTACGCCAGGTATTTTACCGGCAGACGCCATTTCGCGGAAAACGTTACGACAAATACCAAATTTGCCGATATAACCCTTCGGACGACCGGTCAGTTTGCAGCGGTTGTGAAGACGAACCGGTGATGCATTCCGGGGCAGTTTGTCCAGGGCGGCGTAGTCGCCAGCCTCTTTCAGGGCCTTACGCTTTGCAGCATAAGTAGCAACCAGCTTCTCGCGCTTGGTCTGTCTTGCTATTACTGATAATTTAGCCATGCTCGTTATTAGTTTTTAGTGGCAAAGGGCATACCGAATGCTTTCAGCAGCTCAAAGCTCTCTTCGTCTGTTTGGGCAGAGGTTACGAACGTAATGTCCATACCGCTGATTTTGTTAACCTTGTCGATTGCGATCTCCGGAAAGATAATCTGCTCTTTTACACCCAGGGTGTAGTTGCCACGACCATCAAAACCTTTGTTGTTCACACCGCGGAAGTCCCGTACACGGGGCAGGGCGATGCTCATCAGGCGATCCATGAACTCGTACATTTTGTCGCCGCGCAGCGTTACACGCACACCGATCGGCATGTTTTCACGGAGCTTAAAATTCGAGATCGCTTTCTTCGACTTGGTCGATACAGCCTTTTGGCCGGTGATCGTGCTGATTTCTTCCAGCGCCGCGTCGATCAGCTTCTTATCGGTTACGGCTACGCCCATACCTTTGTTGATGCAGATCTTCTCGATCTTCGGAACCTGCATGATCGACGTATATTCGAACTTCTGCTTAAGCGCAGGGACAATCTCTTTCGAGTATTTGTCTTTTAATCTAGGAGTTGCCATTCGTTATAAAATCTCCGGTTTTCTTAGAATATCTCTGCAGTTTACCCTTCTCGTTCACCTTGCGGCCTGTGCGGGTAAGCTTACCCGAGCCGTCAATGAGTTGCAGGTTACTGATGTGGATAGATGCCTCAGTCTTGTTGATTCCGCCTTCAGGCTTGCCTGCAGACGGCTTCGTGTGCTTCGTCACAATATTGACGCCTTCAACGGTGGCGCGGTTTTTCGAGGTCAAAATCTCGAGTACCGTACCTTCTTTGCCTTTGTCGTCGCCGGCGATAACACGCACGCGGTCACCCTTGCGGATGTGCAGCTTTACTTTTTGTGTGTTTGTCTTTTCCATGGCTTAAATAACTTCAGGTGCCAGTGAAACAATCTTCATGAATTGCTTTTCGCGAAGCTCACGCGCCACGGGACCGAAAATACGGGTTCCACGGGGCTCGTCCTGGTTGTTCAGCAACACGGCAGCATTATCTTCGAAACGGATGTATGATCCGTCCTTTCTTCTCACTTCTTTCGTGGTCCGTACAACAACCGCTTTGGTGACAGTACCTTTCTTCACCTGGCTGCTGGGCATGGCAGACTTTACAGTCACGACAATCTTGTCGCCAACGGAAGCGTAACGTCTTCCTGTGCCGCCCAGTACGTGCATACAAAGCACTTCTTTGGCTCCGCTATTGTCAGCTACAGTAAGTCTGGATTCGGTGCGTATCATAATTTTTTATCTTCTATTCAGTTTCTCTTAATAAGCCTCAGAGCTGTTCAGATTATACTCTCCGCGATATCATCAGCCTGCGATAGCAAGCCAACACCACGGACAGAAAACCTTATTTTGCCTTCTCGATGACTTCCACCAGTCTCCAGCGCTTATCCTTGCTCAGGGGACGAGTCTCCATGATGCGTACGGTATCGCCGATACCTGCGGTGTTTTCTTCGTCGTGCGCCTTGAACTTGGTAGTCCGGTTCACGAATTTACCGTAGATCGGGTGCTTTACTTTACGGTCAACTGCAACGGTGATGGTTTTCTGCATCTTGTTGCTAGTCACTTTACCGATCCTTTCTTTGCGTTCGTTACGCTCTTCGTTAAGTTCCATAACGTTATGTCGTTATTGGTTGATGTTATTATTTCGTTGCGTTCTGCTTCACTGTCAGCTCGGTGTTGAGGCGGGCGATCAGCTTGCGGGTCTCCTTCAGTTTCATCGGATTTTCTACCGACGAGATCTGATGCGCAAATTGCATTTTACGCAGCGCTTCCTTTTCGGAGCCGATCTTTTCTTTCAGCTCGGCTACGCTCAGTCCTTTAATTTCAGTTGCTTTCATGGCTTATTCTACGTAGTCAGGTCGAACCGTAAACTTAGTTTTGAACGGCAGCTTGCCTTCAGCCAGTTTCAGGGCTTCTTTGGCAGTGGCCAGATTCACACCACCTGCTTCGAACAGGATTGTGCCAGGCTTCACGACGGCTACCCAATATTCCGGGGCACCTTTACCTTTACCCATCCGCACTTCAGCAGGCTTGCGGGTAATCGGTTTGTCGGGGAAGATCCGGATCCACACCTGACCTTCACGCTTCATGGCGCGGGTCACAGCGATACGGGCCGCTTCAAGCTGACGAGCTGTAATCCAGCCGCCTTCCAGCGATTTCAGTGCGAAAGATCCGAAGGCGATGGAGTGACCACGCGTCGCGATACCTTTCACGCGACCCTTCTGCATCTTTCTAAATTTCGTTCGTTTAGGCTGTAACATGATTGCCTGACTTTATACGTTCGTAATGTTAATTAACCGTTTCTTCTGGGTCCACCACCGCGATTACCACCGCCGGGACGTCCACCACCGCTATCGCGACCACCGCCACGACGATCTCCTCCTCCGCCTCCACGACGATCACCACCACCACGGTTACCACCGCGTTCGTTGCGATCACCACGGCCACCACCACGGTTGTCACCGCGCTGCTCACCGCCTGAATTGCTGGCCAGACCTACGTTCGGTGACAGGTCACGCTTGCCGTAAACCTCACCTTTGAAGATCCATACCTTGATACCGATCTTGCCGTATACAGTCTGTGCTTCAGAAAGAGCATAGTCAATATCCGCACGCAGCGTATGCAGGGGGATCCGACCTTCTTTATATTGTTCTGTCCGCGCCATATCGGCACCGGCCAGACGACCTGAAGTTTTAATTTTGATGCCTTCTGCACCTACACGCATCGCCGAGGCAATCGCTTGCTTCATCGCACGCTTGTAAGAGATACGGGCTTCGATCTGCTGGCCGATAGACTCACCTACCAATTTCGCATCCAATTCAGGACGCTTGATTTCGTAGATATTGATCTGAACATCTTTGTTCGTGATCTTCTTCAGCTCTTCTTTGATCTTATCTACTTCGCCACCGCCTTTACCAATTACAACACCGGGACGAGCCGTGTGAATGGTCAACGTAATGCGTTTCAGCGTGCGTTCAATGACAACCTTGGCGATACCGCCTTTGGGAATACGAGCCTGAACATACTCTCTGATCTTCTGATCTTCAACCAGTTTATCAGCGAAGGTCTTGCCACCGTACCAGGCACTATCCCAGCCACGTACGATGCCTAAGCGCAGGCCTATTGGATTAATCTTCTGTCCCATTATTCCTTAGTTTCTTTGTCAGTTGTTGCCACTTCTGAGCCTTCTTTTTTGAAGCTATCCACGATTAGTGTTACGTGGTTCGAACGCTTTCTGATGCGGTGCGCACGGCCTTGCGGTGCAGGGCGCAGTCTTTTCAGAATACGGCCGCCGTCTACGAAAATGTCTTTTACGTACAGGTCGGCTTCTTCCAGCTTCACATCGGTGTGTTTCGCTTCCCAGCTAGAGATAGCGGACAACAGCAGCTTTTCAAGCTTGCCTGCACCGATTTTGGGCTCATATTTCAGAATGTTCAGTGCCTTGTTCACACGTACACCGCGGATCAAGTCAGCCACCAGGCGCATTTTGCGCGGAGAGGTCGGCACATTTTTCAATTTTGCCACAGAAGGTCCGGTCTTAGCGGTCTCTTTCCGGGCATCGCGTTGTTCACGCTTTAATACTGAACGTTTTGTTTTTTTCGCTACAGTTTCCATGATTACCTAGCGTTATCTTTCTTGTTTCCTGAGTGACCACGGAACGTGCGGGTCGGGGCGAATTCGCCAAGCTTGTGACCTACCATATTCTCCGTTACATAAACAGGAATGAATTTATTTCCATTATGTACCGCGAAGGTATTGCCGATAAGGTCAGGTGTGATTGTCGAGCGACGTGACCAGGTCTTGATCACAGACTTTTTACCTGACTTCTCTGCCGTCTCAACCTTCTTCATCAGACGGTTGTCGCAGTACGGACCTTTCTTAATTGAGCGTCCCATTATTTTTTCCTTCTAGATATGATTAGACGATCGGAATATTTCTTCGGATGACGAGTCTTCTTACCTTTTGTATAGAGACCGTTGCGTGAGCGCGGGTGACCACCAGAAGCACGACCTTCACCACCACCCATCGGGTGATCGACAGGGTTCATCGCTACTGCACGTGTGCGGGGGCGGATACCTCTCCAGCGGCTACGACCAGCTTTACCAACACTTTCGTTCATGTGGTCAGCGTTTGAAGTAGCACCTACTGTTGCCATACATACGTCCATCACGTTACGCATCTCGCCAGAAGGCATCTTCAGCGTAGCCATACCGTTTTCACGGGCCAGCAGCTGCACGAAGGTACCGGCAGAACGGGCGATTGCACCGCCTCTACCTGGCTTCAGCTCAACGTTGTGTACGATTGTACCAACCGGAATCTTTGCCAGCGGCAGCGCGTTACCTACTTCAGGAGCTACATCAGCACCCGAGATAACTTGCTGACCTGCTTTCAGGCCGTCCGGAGCAAGGATATATGTCTTAAAACCATCAGCATAGTAAAGCAGGGCGATACGCGCTGTACGCGTCGGATCGTACTCGATAGACTTCACCGTGGCAGGAACACCCGCCTTGTTACGTTTGAAGTCGATCTCTCTTCCTTTTTGCTTGTGGCCACCACCGATGTAGCGCATGGACATTTTGCCATTGCTGTTACGTCCACCGGTCTTCTTTATCGTTTTTACCAGCGACTTCTCCGGCTTCGATGCAGTAATGTCATCGAACGAGGGCGCGAGTCTATGACGCGTACCGGCCGTTACTGGTTTAAGTTTCTTCAACGCCATGGCTCAAAAATTATACGTTGCTATAAAAATCTATTACTTCGCCTTGTGCAAGGGTCACCACAGCTTTCTTGTAGCTGGGGCGGCGACCGGAAAGGATACCTGTTTTGGTGTAGCGGGTCTTTTTCTTACCCATTACATTCATGGTATTTACTTTCTCTACGTTTACGCCATATTGTTTTTCAACGGCCTTCTTGATCTCTACCTTGTTAGCGTCAGCATCCACGACAAAGCCGTATTTACCTTTTTCGTTCAGGGCAGAAACTTTCTCCGTTACCAATGGCCTCTTCAGGATACTCATTATGCTTTATTTAATAAGTTCTCAACTTTAGTAATCGAGCTCTCGACAAAGATCACGCTGTCAGCGTTCATCACATCGTATGTGTTGATCTGATCGGCTGTGGTAATTTTTGTGTTCTGGATGTTTCTACCGGAAAGAACTACGTTCTTATTAACTTCCGGAAGTACGAGGAGCGTCTTCTTATCGGACAGTGACAATGCTGCCAGGAGCGACAGATATTGCTTGGTCTTCGGAGCCTCGAAAGAGAAATCTTCAAGGATAGCGATTGAGTTATCTTTCGCTTTGTATGTCAACGCTGACTTACGTGCCAGGTCTTTTACTTTCTTGTTCAACTTGAACGAGTAGTCACGGGGTTGAGGACCGAAAATCCGTCCACCACCTTTGAACTGAGGGTTCTTGATGTTACCCGCACGAGCTCCACCGGTGCCTTTTTGCTTCTTCAGCTTTTTGCTTGAACCGGAGATTTCGTTACGCTGCTTTGATTTATGCGTACCCTGACGTTGGTTGGCCAGATAGCTCTTTACGTCTAAGTAGATGGCGTGGTCGTTCGGCTCGATGCCGAAGACAGTCTCAGGAAGATTGATATTCTTGCTGGTCTTCTCGCCGCTGGATTTGATGACTGCTACTTCCATTATTTCTGAAGGATTACAGTTGAATTTTTAGGGCCCGGAAGGGAGCCGCTGATAACGATCAGATTTTGCTCAGGAAGGATCTTTACTACCTGCAGGTTGCTCAGTTTTACCTGAGCGCCACCCATACGGCCCGGAAGACGCTTGCCTTTCGGTACGCGTGATGCGAACGAGGCGTTACCCATTGAACCGGGAGCGCGCAGACGATCGTGCTGACCGTGGGTTGCACCACCGACACCAGCGAAACCGTGACGCTTTACAACACCTTGAAAACCGCGGCCTTTCGATGTGCCGACGGCATCGATAAAATCTCCGACAACAAAAATGTCTTGAATACGCAGCTCTTTACCGAGCTCAACCAAGCCTTCAAACTCAGCTTTGAAATCGCGAAATTCAACTACCTCTTTTTTCGGGGTGGTACTGGCTTTTTTGAAGTGGCCAATTTCTGCTTTGGTCGAGTTTTTCTCTTTTTTCTCACCGAAAGCAAGTTGAACGGCACGATATCCGTCTGTCTCTTCATTCTTCACTTGTGTTACTACACAAGGGCCAGCCTCGATTACTGTGCATGCGATATTCTCACCCTCTGGGCCGAATATGCTAGTCATTCCTATTTTCTTTCCTATAATTCCAGGCATGGTTGAAACCGTTTTATGCTGTTTTTCAGGACTTTTTGAACTCTTGTCGCAAAAAGGACTGCAAAGATAGGAACTATAGGGGAGTTACCAAATTCACCCTTCAATATTTTTGGGGAATTTGACCCCAAGTACCGAGTTCCCATTACTGCATTCCTGCTTTGCGGGGCGGCAAAAGTACAAAAAAACCTTGGAAAAAGAATATCGGGCAGGAATATTGTCTGCCGAATACGGACGAACCTAACCCGCATTTCTTCAAAATCGACACTTTTGTGGCCTGGCTGCGTGAAAAAGCCCTTCTGGCATCCCAAATATAATTTGTAAGAAGGCATTTATTGAACTATCCCGTCCATATCCCAGTCCTTTTAGTACCGGCTTATCTCTGACTAAACTCTGACTCAACACTGGCTATACTCGGAGACATCCCTGCTTTCCACTCCAACGCCTTAACCTAAAGGCACGTATATCAAAGGCACGGCAAAAGCAGACTTAAAGTATACATAAAGTATACTTAGAGTATACTTAAAGCATACATGAAGTACCCTCGAAATGAGCCTGGCGCGGTCTTAGGCCCGTCTCGGGCCGTAGACTCGGTTGACATTTACTATTTTGCAGCCGAATCCCCCACATGAACCGCAACCGCTGGCTCCTCCTACCGCTGCTTCTTACCCTACTTTTCGGGTTTAGCCTCTCGTTAGGCAGTGTGCGAATTCCTTTTGGACAAATCCTGACCATTCTTGCCGGCGGCGATGCGACCGAGCCTGTTTGGGCAGACATTGTTTGGAATTTCCGCCTGACAAAGGCCCTCACCTGCCTTTTAGCCGGCGGCGGCCTGGCCCTGGCAGGCCTGCAAATGCAAACGCTTTTCCGAAACGCCCTGGCAGGCCCCGATGTGCTCGGCCTCAGCGCCGGCGCCAGCCTGGCCGTCGCCCTGATCTTTATGGGGCAGGCCGCCGGCATCCGTCTATTATATGAGCCTTCGCCGTGGACAACCGCCCTGGTGGCCAGCGGAGGCTGCTTTGCCGTTGTTGTTATCATGCTCGCCATTGCCCAGCGCCTGCGCGACAATGTTTCGCTGCTGCTCGTGGGCATGATGATCAGCGCCGCGGTGTCGTCGTTCGTGGGAATTCTTCAATTTGTGAGCAAAGCCGAGGAAATGCAGATCTATATTGTATGGACCTTTGGCAGCCTGGGCAGCTTGAACTGGCCGGAAATTGCCGTGCTCACCGCCACCCTGGCTGCCGGCACGTTCCTCGCCATACGATCGGCCAAGGCGCTGAACGCCTGGCTGCTGGGCCAGCATTACGCGCAAAGCCTGGGCGTGCCAATTAAACGCTCGCGCATGATCATTATCCTGTCCACGTGTATCCTGACGGGCGGTGTGACGGCATTTTGCGGTCCCATTGGCTTTGTAGGCCTGGCGGTGCCGCATTTGGTGAAGCTGTTGATCCGCACCAGCGATCATAAGATTCTCATTCCGGCGTCCATGGCGGGCGGCGCCGCGCTGATGTTGTTCTGCGATGTGCTGGCGCAACTGCCGGGCAGTACGCAGGTGTTGCCCATCAATGCCGTGACTGCGTTGATTGGGGCGCCCGTGGTGATCTGGGTTATTCTTCGTCATCCCCGCATGCTTCCTTAAATTATTATGTCTCCCGACACACCGACCATAGCGCTCCAAACACACGCCCTGTCCACCGGCTACAACAACCCTGTGCTGCACCTGCTGGAAAACATGTCGCTTACGCTGCATGCGGGTGAGCTCGTCTGTCTAATGGGGCCAAACGGAGTGGGCAAGTCTACGCTGATGCGTACCCTGGCCGGGTTACAACGTCCGCTCGCCGGCAGCGTTACCCTGGAGGGAGGCCCGGGTATGCCGCCGGAGCACCAGGTGGCAGTGGTCCTGACGGAGAAGATCGCCGGCGTGAACATGACGGTATACGAGCTCGTCACCTTCGGACGCTATCCGTACCTGGACTGGAACATGCGCTTGCGCGAAGAAGATAAAAAAATCATTGGCCAGGCGATCTCCCAAACACGCATTCACGGCTTTACGCACAAAAAACTATACGAGCTCAGCGACGGTCAGTTACAACTGGTAATGATTGCGCGCGCCCTGGCACAAGATACGGCGGTCATCCTCCTCGACGAGCCCACGGCCCACCTCGACCTCAACAACCGCGTCGAGATCATGAAGCTGCTGCAACGGCTGGCACGCGAAACCGGCAAAGCAATACTGGTCGCCACCCATGAACTGGACCTGGCGCTGCAAACGGCCGACATCCTGTGGGTTGCCGGCAAAGACAAAACACTTCTTACCGGTCTACCGGAAGACCTGGTATTGCAAGGCACCCTCGATGAGATCTTTCAACTAAAAGGCTACGACCTCAAAACGGGTCAAATATACCATACTGCCTTCCGTAACAAGACCGTGGCCCTGCACGGCGAGGGATATCTATACCGTTGGACCCGTAACGCGCTCGAGCGGAATGGCTATAACATCGCGGCGTCCACCCCTACCGATGTCACCCTTACGATTGAACCAGGTGACCGCCCCGCCTGGCAACTGCGCCGGGGTACCGCAACGAATCTATACTATTCATTAGGGGAACTACTAAAGGCGCTCCCTAAATAAATTTTTCCACCCCTACACACATCTTTTTACGAGCGTGGCACGTTATATGTAGCGTCAACAACGTTCTGAAAATAAAGTTATCTTTGCAACAAGTCCCTCGCTAGCCATAGTAATCAAATTCAACACATGATACCAGTTAACAAGCTACCGCACCTTGCATTTTTATTTTTGATTGTGTCACTCTCTTCCTGTGTCGACGATGAGCCTAAAGCCAGTTTTATGGTAGAGCAGGATCCCGAAAACAAACCCCTTTATGCCACGTTCACCAGCACCTCCAAACATGCGGAGTCCCTGCGCTGGCATATTGAAGGAAACTATGTTACATCGCCAGTGCTGGAGTATCATTTTGATGCAGCGGGCACTTATAACATTGAATTGGAGATCACCAACGAGGACGGAGAGATCGACCGCGTAACACAAGCCGTGGAGATTCCCTACATGGACCCCTGCGGTGACCACTGGAAGGGAAAAGACCAGGAAATCTTTGATGAATATTTCGAAGAAAACAACATTACCCCGCTTGGCAATATTGAGGTCGGACCGCAATATGTTATTGCAGAAACCGGAAACGAAAAAAGAGTAACAGACAATTTGAGCCAACGCGTGATGACCCAGCAAGTCTTCTATTACCTCGACGGCACAGTCGCCTTTGCTACCACCCGCGAACCCAGGTACGAAGAATATGGTCGTTTTTCACCGGAAATTATCGAAGCTATCAAACTTGTTGGCGAAGGCGGTAAGATTAACTTCTTCTATAACTCTTGCGAGGGGTTTGGCGCCAGCTCAGTTCATGGCATCCCCCCCTATACGCCGCTCATTTGGCAGTTAGAACTGATCGTCATTGGAGGACTCCCCTGCCAGTGTTAGCTGGCATTATACCTCGACATAGAATTTCGAAATCTCGCAGCATGCCTTAGCGTACGTGT
The DNA here is from genome assembly GCF_021190955.1 of Parachryseolinea silvisoli. Taxonomy (GTDB): domain Bacteria; phylum Bacteroidota; class Bacteroidia; order Cytophagales; family Cyclobacteriaceae; genus Ohtaekwangia; species Ohtaekwangia silvisoli. The sequence goes on along the minus strand of NZ_JAIOAO010000002.1, from coordinate 1,677,107 downwards.
GGGACTTTGGAGATAATACGAACTCCAAAGTCTCACACATGCTTACGGGCAAGGCGGCAAGAACAAATCTAAGGACATAGGCCCCCGTCAGGCACTTGTGGTAATTCCACTCCACAGCAACGTGCAGCCTTAATCGTCTCTCTTTCTGTTAAAATAACAAAAGCCTCTTGACAGGCGAATCAATCGTTTGCAACGATCGCGTGTAAGGTCCCACCCAAAATTCCTGAAACTGTTTACGCTACGTTTTATTAGTTTGTCGTTTCTACACCTAATAGAAGCGTACCACCCATGACGAAATTGACGGATCTATTCCCATATGCCTTTGACGAGCGTTACAAAAAGCCCGTCGCGTACTTCTCCATGGAGTTTGCCGTAGACCAGCCCCTGAAGATCTATAGCGGCGGTCTCGGTTTCCTGGCCGGTTCGCACCTGCGCAGCGGCTACGAGTTGAAACAAAACATGATCGGTATCGGCATTCTGTGGAAGAAAGGTTACTACGACCAGGAACGCAACCAGGATCAAACGCTGCGCGTGAACTTCCGCGACAAAGACTATCACTTCCTGATCGATACGCACATCGTATTCCCCATCACCATACACGGTTCGCGGGTATACGTAAAAGCTTATCTGCTCAAGCCCGAGGTATTCAACACGGTGCCGTTGTTTTTGTTAACCACCGACATTCCCGAGAACGACTACCTGGCTCAAACGATCAGCCACCGTCTCTACGACCCCAACGAAACGACTCGCATTGCGCAGTCCATCTTACTGGGCATCGGTGGCGCCAAGCTGCTGGACGTACTGGAGCGCGAGACAGAAATCTACCACATGAACGAAGGCCACGCCCTGCCGCTGTGTTTCTACCTGCTCGACAAATACAAGAGCTTGCTGGAAGTGCGAAAGCGCGTGGTCTTCACCACGCACACGCCCGAGAAAGCCGGCAACGAAGAGCACAGCGTGCCGCTGCTCAATAGCATGAGCTTCTTCAACGGCCTCACGCAAAAGCAAGTAGACGAGTACGTACAGCCGGAGAACGGCGTATTAAATTATACACTGACGGCGTTGCGCCTGGCACGCCGCGCCAACGGCGTATCGCAGCTGCACGGCGAAGTGTCGCGCAAGATGTGGGGCGACTACGGCAGCATCTGTGAGATCACTGCCATTACCAACGCCCAGAACAAAACATACTGGAGCGATCCGGCAATGGACAAGGCCCTGGCCGAAGGAAACGACCAGGCGTTGATTGCGCGTAAAAAGGAATTGAAGTATAAACTCTTCCGCACCGTCGCCAACCAAACCGGCAAGCTCTTCAACGAGAATGTATTGACGATGGTGTGGGCCCGTCGCTTCGCGGCGTACAAACGCGCCAACCTGTTGCTGGCGGACTATAATCGCTTCCTGCGCATTGCGCAGAACGCCAAATATCCCATTCAGATTATCTGGGCCGGCAAGCCTTACCCGGAGGACTACAACGCCATCAACATCTTCAACGAAATATACTGGAAGACCAAAGACCTGCCCAACTGCACAGTGGTAACAGGCTACGAGCTCTGGTTATCTGGGCACTTAAAAAAAGGCTCTGACCTTTGGCTTAACAACCCACGCCTGTATCATGAGGCTTCGGGCACGTCAGGTATGACGGCTGCGATGAATGGTTCGATCAACGTGTCAATACCGGATGGTTGGGTGCCGGAGTTTGCGCAGCATGGCAAGAATGCGTTTATCATTCCCACGGCGAATGATTTGCTGACAACGGAATCAAAGGACAAGCTGGAAGGAAATGCACTGCTCGACCTATTGGAGCATGAGATTATCCCAATGTATTATGAGCAGCCGGCCAAGTGGCGTGGAATAATGAAAGCGAGTATGAGTGGCGTGTCGCCGATGTTCGACTCGGGACGCATGGCAGACGAATATTATACCAAGCTGTATAGCTAAAAAAACTAAGAGTAAAAAAAAGAAATGGGTTGTTATGTTCTTCATAGCAGCCCATTTCTTTTTTTAATACTGCTATTTCCCCAAAAAATATTATTTCTAAATGTTCCAAAACTGCATAAACTATAGATAAATTCGTAGAGAAGACATAACCCGTTGTAGTAATTAAAATCCGTTAGCTGCCATGAGATATGAAAGTATCAACTTTTCACTGTTGGTGAAGAGTATGCATCATTTGATTTTGTCAGCAATGGTCCCCGAGGGGCAGTCCATAAAAGAATTGTCTTTATTCAAACATCCAACCCACCTGTTTTTAACCTGGCATTTGGTGATCTCGAACCGGACAGCGGCAAAGTCAATGATAAGGTAATAACAAACAATGGTGATCGCGACAAGGTATTGGCCACAATTGCAGGAGTTATTGACCGTTACACCATGCGATACCCAGATAGGTGGATATTAATTGAAGGGAGTACAGCATCGCGAACGCGTCTATATAGAATGATTATAACGGTCAATTTAAAAGAACTATCGAAGACATTTAACATCTTCGGAATTATTGCATCCGACACAATCGTGCCATTCACAAGTGGCCGCCGATTTCAGGCTTTTTTGATTAAACGAAGGAATTAAGTAACTTTATAACATGAAAATCTTCAATACAGAAGTAAAGATTAAAATCATAGTTGATAAGCGTTTGAACGGACTAGACGTTGCCAGTATGATAGACCCTGAGAAATTAGCCAGGGCAAATGAATTAGCTCGATGTATTAAATTGCCTGATACCTCTTCGAAGTCGAAAGGATAAACAAAACTCTTAATCGAGTTAAGCGGGTTGCCATGTGATACATAGCAACCCGCTTTATTTAATGGCGCAATTTAGTCATAGCTTTCAACGACTATACATACGGGTTGCTATGTTCATGCATGGCAGCCTTTTTTATTTCCAGTGATTTCCCTAAAACGTTTTCAGCTCTGAGGTTGTGAAATTTGTTGTGGAAGTGCTTCTACACATCTTGCTATTCATGCACCGAGGGCCTTACCTTTCATAAGGACCCTGTGTCCAAACCCTTTCATTAACCTAAATCCTATGAGCATGAAAAGACTGCTACTGCTAGCAGGCATCCTTGCGATGATAGTGTATTCGCCTGTGTATGCCCAGACAACCACCATCACTGGTACGGTCACAGATGTTGAAAGCGGAGGCGCCATGCCTGGCGTCAATGTCTCGTTAAAGGGAACAACCCGAGGAACGATTACGGATGCCGCGGGTGCTTTCTCCCTCGACGTTCCTCCCGACGCTGTTTTGACGATCAGCTTTATTGGCTACAAGAGTCAGGAAGTTACTGTTGGCAGCAATACAACAGTTGCCATACAGCTTGCTGTGGATGTAACGGCACTGTCGGAAGTCGTCGTTACGGCCCTCGGTGTCAAGCAAGAGAAGCGCGCGCTCGGGTACGCGGCGCAGGAATTGAAGGGCGCCGAGCTCGCGAATACACGGCCGACGAATATTGTCACCGCGCTTCAGGGTAAAGTAGCAGGCGTACGCATTCAGAATTCCGGCGGCGCGCCGGGGGCTGGTACCAGCATTCTGATACGGGGTGTTACGTCGTTGAACTCGGGGCAAAATAATCAACCGCTTTTTGTTATCGATGGCGTGCCGATAAGCAACGAAACAATTGCCGCGAATGTGCTGCCAAGTTCGGGTTCGGTGGCAACCACCAGCACCGAACAGTACTCGTTCAGCAACCGCGCCATCGATATTAATCCCGACGATACCGAATCGCTCAACGTCTTGAAAGGTCCCGCCGCGACGGCGCTCTATGGCTTACGCGCTTCCAATGGCGCGGTCATGATCACCACCAAACGAGGAAAGGCCGGCAAGCCGCAGATTTCTTATACCGGTTCTGTAGGGTGGGATGAGGTCAATAAAACTCCAGGCATTCAGCGTGCGTACCGCGAGGGCGCGTCCGGGGTTAAACGCATGGGTGTACCGGGTGCCGGAACACCGTTTCAAACGTTCGGCCCATCCGTTACCGAAGACGATGTGCTGTATGACAATTTCAAGAACTTCTTCCAGACCGGCACGCGCTTCAGCAACAACCTGAGTGTCTCCGGCGGAAACGACAAAGCCAACTTCTTCACGTCTGTTTCTCATTTGAAACAGGAGGGCATTGTTCCTAACTCGGACTGGGCGCGCACGTCGGTAAGATTTAGCGGCAACGCTACCTTGTCCGACCGGCTAACGTTGCGAGGCGGTGTGACCTATACTAATTCCGGTGGTCTGCGTCCACAGGGAGGCGATAAATCGATCATGAGTGCCCTCAACTATCACACAACATCGGCCGATGTTAATGACTATATCAATCCCGACGGTTCGATTAAAAGCTATGCGGGTACGACCATCGATAACCCGCGTTACCTGGCTGAATTCAGCACGATGGAGGACGATGTGAACCGCATTATCACGTATGCTGGCGCCAACGTAAAGATCCTCGACTGGCTGGAGGCCGACTATCAGCTTGGACTGGATTATTATGGCGACCAGCGTGTGCGCATTGCGCCCGTGGGGCTTGACATCTCTACGGCCGCCGGGGGATTTATGGTTGAAGAACGGCTTCTTTATCGCGAAATCAACTCGAATTTTCTGCTTACCGCGCGGCACTCGTTCAGCGAAGATCTCAAAGGGTCGATCATGGTTGGGAACAATGTTCTTGACATTCACTCCAATCAGCTGAATGTACGAGGTGAGAAGTTTGGCATGAAAGGATTTTACGATCTTACCAACACCGCGAATAAGTTTACGACGGAATCCGACCTGGTGCGGCGGCTGATCGGCGTATTTGGTGATGCCAAGCTGGAGTATAAAAGCATGTTGTACGTCAGTGTTACCGGGCGTAACGACTTTTCCTCCACGCTGCCGATACAAAACCGGTCTTTCTTTTATCCGTCGATCAGCGCCGGGTATGTCTTCACAGAATCACTGGGGCTGAGTTCCAATCCTACATTCAACTACGGCAAAATTCGTGCTTCCTGGGCGGAGGTAGGAAAAGACGCACAGGCCTATCAAATTGGTCAGTATTACCAACTGGCGCTTGGTTTCCCGTTCAATGGCGTCAACGGTTTCCGTCAAAGTACAACCTATGGCGCAGCGAATCTTGAGCCTGAAAGAACCCGCTCGCTTGAACTGGGAGCGGAGTTGAAATTCTTCAATAACCGGCTTTCACTCGACGCTACATACTACCGGGCCATGAGCACGAACCAAATTACCGAGATACCAGTCACCAATGTATCGGGCCTGGCATTGTACGTTACGAACGCCGGTAAAATCCGCAACCAGGGTGTCGAGCTCCTGCTTACCGGCACCCCGGTGCGCACCGGTAATTTTAGCTGGGATGTTTCGCTGAACTGGTCTGCCAACCGGAACAGGATTATCACGATGCCCGCCGGTATCAATGAGATCATGTTTATGGATGATCGCATTGCCAACAAGTTTGTGCGGGGCGGTTCGATTGCCGATCTCTATGGCCGTCCGTATCGCCGAAACGATCAGGGCGAGCTGATACTCGATGCCGACGGTTATCCTGCTTTTACCGATACCTATGTAAAAGTAGGAAATGCCTTGCCCGACTGGATGGGCGGCCTGACAAATACGCTAAGCTGGAAAGGTCTGTCGTTGTCTTTCCTGATCGAAATGCGGGAAGGGGGTGATGCTTACGACACCGGCATGCGCAACCGCATACGCAACGGTGTGGACGAGCGCACCGTACCGCGCAACATCGATGTGCTCTTCCAGGGCGTCACCGCCGATGGTTCGCCCAACACCCGGTCGGTGCGCATCGATGGCGATACGTATTACCGGGTGGCTGCGCGTTATGCCGATGTCGCGGAGGTCCTTCTTCAAGATGCGTCGTGGCTGCGCCTGCGCAGCGCCACCTTTTCGTATACGTTTGGCCGAAGCGTACTGGCCAATACACCACTTACTTCGCTTACACTGTCGGCCGCCGGTAACAACCTGTTGCTGTTCACACCTTTCAAGGGCTTTGACCCCGAGGGTAGCTCCTATGGCTCGGGAAGCAATTCGCTCGGTTACACGGGGCTGAACATCCCCATGACCCGCAGCCTGACCTTTACTGTAAGTGCCAATTTCTGACCTCTAACCATCAATCTATATGATGCACAACATTGCCCTAAAAATAAGCAGCGCGCTGACGGTCATTATTCTGCTCACTGCCTGCGACAACTACCTGGATACGAATATCGATCCGAACCGTACCCCAACAGTCACGCTGGAGGCGCTGCTGGCGCCCTGTATCGACGCCACCAGTAACAACCATTACCTGGCCGCCTTTACTACAGGCCAGTTCACGCAGCACCTGGCGTCGTATTTCCCCGGGGGGACCGATTCCTACGAGGAGACACGTATGGCCACTACGTGGGTCGGAATCTACCTGACAGCCCTTACCAACCTGGATGTTTTGGTTGACCAGGCAGAAGAGCAGAGCTCGCCATATTATGCAGGCATCGGCAAGATTCTGCAGGCCATCAATCTTGGTATAGCAACCGATACCTGGGAAGATGTACCTTTCTCCGATGCCTTTCAGGGCGAGAATGGCCTGACACCCGACTATGACAGCCAGGAGCAGATCTATCAAACCATCAATACACTGCTCGACGAGGCCATTGCCGACCTGCAACAACCCACTTCGCTTTTCAAACCTGCGGCCGACGATCTCATCTTTGGCGGAAAGCTCGTGAACTGGGTAAAAGTGGCCTATACATTAAAGGCCCGCTATGCCATGCACCTGACGAACCGCGATCAGAATGCAGCGACGTCGGCTGCCCTGGCGGCACTTTCGCTAGGCATCAGCCTGGCGACAGAAGATCTCCAACTAACATATAACACGGTTAACCGCAATCCCTGGTATAACAATGTATCGTCGCCCATCACTACCGGAAACTTTACCGTGGGCCCATCGGAACAGATCATTAGCCTGATGAACGGCACCTATTACGACGTGATCGATCCCCGTCTCCCGAAAATGTTCGACAATCAGGGTGCTGCCACCTATAGCGGACTGACCAATGGATTGGCTACCGGCGGAAATAGCCGGCTAAGCGTCAACACCTGGTACGCAGCCCAGACAGCGCCGCTGCTGATGGTTACCCTGATCGAAGCCAGGTTTCTCGAAGCCGAAGCACGCTTTCTGCAAAACGGCGGTACGACCACCTCTGTTGGTACCACGCAGGAAGCGTATGATGCCTATATCGCCGGCATTACCGCACACTTCGCCAAGCTGGGACTCGACCCCGCCGCGTATCTCGCCAATACCGACGAGGTCGCTGTCGGCAAGGACAATCTTACACTCGAGCTGATCTTAAAAGAGAAATACATTGCCATGTTCCTGAACCCTGAAGCGTGGGTCGACGTGCGGCGTCATCAATACAACGATACGTTGTACAGGGGCATGGAGCTACCGGGCAATTACAACAGCAACCTCAACAACGAGTTTGTCCGCCGCGTGCTATACCCCTTCGACGAGATCAACCGCAACAGCGCATCCGTCACGCCGCATATCAAGACTATGGAAATAAAAATGTGGTGGGAAGAATAATTTATCGATATACGATTAAAAAGCATTCAATCATGAATATACATACGCTAACAACAACCCTGATCCTTCTTGTCAGTCTTTCCGCTTGCTATGAAGAGGATGACAACGACAAGGTGCTCTTCGACCATGCCACATCCGGCAAAGGCTACTACCCGGTATCCTCCAATACGTTCTCGAACCTGAACAATCCCACCAACACCACCTGGCGTTACACCGGAGGTTCCAACCTGGCCCTGGAGCTGGTGTACTGGACGGAGGACCGTATAAAGGAAGTAAACATGTATGCCACTGTGGGCGCCACCCCCCGAGAAAAAGTATACTCAGGCCAATATGCGGAGATTGCGGCTTTTTCAAGAATGAAGTCTGCCGACACCCTTATTTTGCGCTACACCGTGCCAACCGTTGCTGCAGAAACAACGATTAAACTCGAAATGGAAATTATAAATGAAAACACGCTGACGCTCACCAGAAGCCGCAATGTAACGGCTATTCCTTAGCGGGTAGACTCAAAACAAAAAGCGGTAGTTGCCAGTGAGCAACTACCGCTTTTCCTATAAATTAAGATAATACTAATACGTTTTCGTCATGTCCTTCGGAATGGCAATAATAAAATCTGCCGCCCCACGATTCTCATTTTCCAGATCATCGATCGAAGCTTGCTCCACGGAGTGGATCGTTACAATCTTCACGTCCGGCGCAGCCTTCTTTAAATACCAGACAATGCCTTCGAAATTCTTCGAGTGGTATGCTCCATGGTAGTGCACCAAAAGCCCCTTCCGGTTCTTAAGAATAAAATACGCCATTGTCGCATCCTTCACGGCCTGCGACTTCGCCATGTTATCATTCGCCGGCACACCACCGTGCCCACCCATTGCCGCGGCACCCATGCTCTTGTAGCCTGGCAAGGTCAGATCAATCTCGATCGGCAGTGGCGCGATCCATTTCTTTGCGTCCTCCGGCAGGGTCTGCAACGCTTCGATGCCCTTGCGGTATACCAGGTTGGCATAGCGGCGCGGTGGGTTTGTAGCGATGGCTGGGAGTTTCTTCTCTTTGGCAAACTCGATCAGCGGCTTGTAGTCCGTCTTATAGTTTTCCCACACTTTGGCCTCGTTCAGCAAGTGGCGCTCTTCGATTACACCAGTGAGATATTCGTCCAGTACAAGCTGGTCGTCAGCCTCAAACATTTCGAAGCCCAACACAAGGTCGTTGCGTAGCGCATAAAGATCTTTGGCTACCTGCAGCTCGAGCCAGTGGTCCAGAGAATTATCGTGCAGCTCGCCTACGAGCACGATGTCTGCCTTGGCGAGAGCTTTGATCATTTTGGTATAGTCTATTCCCTTGCCTTCCCGGGTAAACAGTTTATAAGCAGGTTTGTCCTGTGCCTGGGTCGTTGTGATGACCAGGAGGAGCAGGCAGGCGATACACGTTCGCATAGAAGAAAAATAAAGTCCGTTATTCACCGCGGCGACGGATCACGGTAACCGACGATCGCCGGCACTTGCCGCCAATGGGTGGGTTCAGCTTGGAGAGCTTCACCTCCACGGCGCTTGCAGTCGACCATGTGTGTAAGACGTCGTTGGCAATCTTGGCCACGACGGTTTCCAGCAGTTTGGAGGGTTTGTTCATTTCCTCCTGGACGATCCGGAAAAGGGTTTCGTAATTAACGGTTCCGTTCAGGTCGTCTTCGGCTGCGGCCTGACTGAAATCGGTATCCACGACGACGTCTACTTCGAACCAGTTGCCCGATTCGCGTTCATGGGGATATACACCGTGAAAAGCATGGAACTCGAGCCCCTCGAGCGCTACACGTCCGATCATGCAATCTCGTCAAAGAAAGACTTCAGCACCTTTCTGGCAGGCGCTACAGCTACCGGTGCCGACTCTACCAGCACGGCGACGGGCTGTGGCTCGACCACGACCTCTTTCTCCACCAGCTGTACAACGTGCTGGGTGCTGATCATCTGCTCGGTGTGAATGTGGGTGATCGCCGCCACCGGTTCGGGGCGCAGGATCTTTTCGCCATAGTTATTCGGGAAGGCAATTTTGCGGGCCTCGCGGCGTGCCGTCACCAGGTGTTGGTCGGCATCGAACTCTTTGGTGTGATTCCGCGCACGCTCTACGCGCTCCAGGGTCTCGTTGCCCAGGCGCTTCAGGTCGGCCAGCAGGTCTTCGCGTGAAGACTCCAGTTTCTTATAGTTTTCTACCAGCATCTTGAGACGTTCTTCCATTTCGGCTACGATCTCTTTTGCGCGCTGGTCGGATTCTTCGATGGTATCTTTTGCCTTGGTCTTAGCCTCGTGCATAATGGCGTCCGCCCGCATCTGCGTTTCTTTCATGTGAAGGTCCGCAGAAAGGCGTGCCTGCTCGATGACGTTGGCGCCGGTGTCTTCGGCAGTCTTGAGGGTCTTGTACAACGAGCTCTCTACTTCGCGCAGTTTGTTTACTTCGCGTTCGGTGGCTTCGAGCTTAATGCGGAGTTCTTTGTTATCGTCCTGGATGCGTTCCCATTCCTGCGAAAGCGTCTGTAAAAAACCGTTAACTTCATCGATCTGATACCCCCGGAAGTTCTTCTCGAACGTCTTCTGGCGTATTTCAAGTGGTGTTACTCGCATAAGTATATAAGTTTAAAAAATGATGTTCCAGACTGATATTGTACGGTCGTCACTTGCGCTGAGCAGCAGATTGTGATGGTGTGTCCATAACACTTTGTTTACGGAAGTACCATGCCCTGCATGCCGCGACCGGTCTATGACCTTGAGCAGCTTCAACTCTTCCATACTCCACACTTTCAAGGACTTATCCATGCTACAAGTTACGAAATGTTTGTTATCCGGGCTAAAATCAAGGTGATTTATCGCATACATATGCGCTACGACCTCCGCCGCTTGCGCGTATCGGGCCTGGACATCCCACATTTTCAACCGTGCATCACGCGCACCGCTCAGCAAAAAATGACCGTCGGATGTGTACCGGACGGTGAATACTGATTTTCCGTGCGCCTTCCATTCGTGCTTCAACTGCAATGCAGGATCGTAAATCCGAATGCTGTCGTCGCTGTACCCTACCGCCACATCACCGTTTACCGGATTCAGACTGATCGTTCGCGCGCTTTTGTCCGATGCCTGATGCCGGGCCACGATGGTGAGTGACGACACATGTACCTTTAAAATCGTGCCATCGCCGGTGCCGACGTACACAAAATCACCGGATTGCTGTATATCAAAGATGGCAGCCTTCGTCAATTGTAACGACCCGGTCTCTTTTTTATTCTCCCAGTCCAGCAAATGGATGCCTTCGTAGTTATGCCCCGCTACCAACTGGCCGGAGGCATGATGGTACGCCAGGGCATAGACTGAATTGGGCAGCTTGGCAATCAGCTCGCCGTTCTCGGGATCGTTCAGATCCCACGTCACCACCATGCCGTCGCCTGCACCGGAAAAAAAGCGCTGCGCTGCGCCTGAGCCGGTCAGGGTGTATACACAATCGCGATGCCCCTTAAGGGTGTGCTGCTTGACGACTTCTATCTTGCCCTCCATCCTGAATTAAACGGCCAAAGTTCTAACTTTCGGCATGTTTTCTAATAAGATGTCCGTAAAATAATGGGACTTGAAAAGATCGAGACAAGTCCCGGCCGCGTGCTGGCGCTGTGGCACATTAACGAAGACGAATCCACGCTGGCCGCGCACCTGGGCGAAGACGCCCCCGAAAACGTCACCAACGCGCAAAAACGGCTGGAATGGCTGGCCGGTCGCGTACTGGTGAAAGAGGCACTCCTGTCCCTCCACCTCCCCTATCGCGGCCTTATCAAGGATGCCTTTGGCAAGCCCTTCCCGGTGGGCCATGACTATCAGCTCTCATTGAGCCACTCGTTTCCCTATGCCGCTGTGTTGCTGGATGCGCATCAGTCTGTCGGCATCGACCTGGAGCAACCGAAAGAAAAACTGCTGCGCATTGCCCCGCGCATGTTTCACCCGACGGAGCTAGCCGACGCCGGCACGGACCTGATCAAGCTGTGCATCTATTGGTGCGCGAAGGAAGCGTTGATAAAAGTGTATGGGAAGAAAGACCTCACCTTCGCAAAAAGCCTGTTAGTGGCCCCGTTTTCGCGGAAAACCGAGGGCGAGATAGTTGGCAGCATTATTGTCGATAACGAGGAAAGGGTAATACCTTTATGCTACACGGTCACCCCGGACTTTGTCCTGGTATTCAATAAAGCCACCACACTATGAAAAAGCTCATTTTCCTTTTTGCCGCGGCTGCAGCTTCTCTGGCGGTACACGCCCAGGAAGTAAAAGACTTTAGCCTTGTCAACGTCGCCAATGGCAAGACCGTATCCCTGAACACATACCCCTCTTGTGCGGGCATCGTGATTTTGTTTACCAGCAACGCCTGTCCGTATGATGAATATTACCGCGGCCGCATTGAAAAGCTGGCGCGCGAGTACCAGGACAAGGTGCCTGTCTTGCTGGTCAACTCACACAACGATCCCAACGAGTCGATTGATAATATGAAAAAGAAGGCTGCGGGTTGGTCGTTGCCGTACCTGGCGGATAAGGACCAGGTGTTGATGACCAGTCTGGGCGTTGCGAAAAGCCCTTCGGCGTACTTGTTGAAGAATAACGGTGGTAAATTTATTCTGATCTATAGCGGGGCAATCGATGATAATGCGCAGGTGGAAGCCGACGTACGCCACCATCACTTGAAAGATGCTATTGACATCATGCTGGCCAACCAAAAAGTGGCCACGGCGGAAGTACGCCCTGCGGGGTGTAGTATTCGCAAGAAATAGGCTATACACCATTCAAATAAAAAACCCCGGGTAGATTGCCCGGGGTTTTGTTTTTATCCAATATTCAATATCGAGTCGTAGTGTTCCTGCATTGCTGGCGCAAGTTTTAGCACCAAGCGTTAGCGTAGGTGCGGAACTTGTGCCCGAGCCTGTCGGCAGTCTCCAGACTGCCGAGGTGCATTTCTATTCTACATCAATCGAGTCGTACACTACAACCTTTTCCCACAGGTGCGAATACTCCTTTACAAACTTCTCATGAATAGGGTGTACCTGGTATACATTCTGTCCCTCTACATCATCAAACAAGATCAACTCTGATGCGCTATAGCTGGCGTCTACCACCGGGCGTAGCTCCGTGCTGGCGGGTACGCCGATGTGCAGGCTACGCACGGTTTCGATCTTGCGCAGGGTGCGCAGGCCTTCGAGCAGTTTGTTGAGGTCCTCTTTTGAGTCGCGGTTCTTCAGCCAGAAGAACACGTGATGTGCCAATTGCTTTTTATCTTTTGCTGTTTCCATAGTTGTAAGTGACATGCCTGTGGCTACGCCGGCCGTCAGGACGGCGGCGCTGGCGATGAAGGTTCTGCGGGTTTGCTTTTTCATAGGTATACGTGTATCGGTTACATGGACAAGGTACAACATAACCGCCAACGGCGGAAGTCCCGGCCGTTACTATTCGGTGATTTCAATCCGGTTGCCGTCGGGATCCAGCACCACGCTTTCATAGTACCCATCCCCCGTTGTACGCGGCTCGCCCACCACCTCATATCCATCGCCACGCAGCAACTCCGTCAGGCGGTCTACCTCTCCCTTGCTGCCCGTGGAGAGCGCAAAGTGTACCAGGCCGGTGAATTGTTTGTATACGTCATTCTCGCTGGCGGGAATGCCCGGCATCTGCATGATCTCCAGGCGACACCCTTCACCAAAGCTCAGAAAGTATGACTCAAAGTTTTTCTTTGTATTGATATACTTATCGTGCGCCCGCGCGCCAAAGTACTTTTCATAGAACGCGCGAAGCCCTTCCAGGTCGTGTGTCCATACGGCTATGTGTTCGATTGTCATGATTCAGGTGCTAGCGTGTACGGTCGATTTTAAAACAGTGCTCATACTTCACCATGCCTATCTTCGGATAATAGTCGATGGCTTTGGGAGCTGCTAATAGGATCAGCGTGGTTTCCTCGCCCGAAGCAACGTGCGTACGACGAATCAGCTCCTTGCCAATGCCCTGGTGCTGAAAGGCTTCGTCTACCGCCAGGTCGGAAAGATAACAACAGAAAGAAAAATCTGTCAGCGCGCGTGATACACCCACCAGCAGGTCGCCCTTCCAGGCTGTGACCAGTACGTTGGCGTGTTCCAGCATGCGGGCGACACGATCGGGCTCACGTACGGGCCGACGTTCGGACAGCGTCGAGCGCGTCAATACGTCGATGAATTCTTCTGTGGTGATGGGGCGGTTGTCAAAATACTGAATGTCTGCTATCATATCTGAAGGTGATTAGTCGGGTTTCTTATATACGTTGGTCCGGCGTACTTCCATGTAGCGTTCGGGATGATCGAGCGGTTGAAACCCGTACTGGCTATACAGTCCCTGTGCATCCGAAGTTACCAGCACCATGCGTCGAAAGCCCTGGAGGGGCTCTGCTTCGAATATATACTGCATTAACTGTTTGGAGAGTCCCCGGCCACGATAGGCTTCGTCTACAAACACATCACCCAAGTAACCAAAGGTGGCGTAGTCGGTCGTAAGCCGGGCAAAGCCAACCTGCTTACCGTTGTGATAAATACCAAAACAAAGCGAGTTATCAATGGACCGTTGTACGATCTCCAGCGGAATGTGTTGCGCCCAATAGGAACGTTCTGAGAGATATTGGTGTATGTACGGTACGTCGAGACGCGCGCGATCCGTACTATACACAAAGCCGTCGGCTATCAGATCAGGAAATACAAACGCACTCATGAGCCGATCTTTAATACAATCTTACCAAACTGTCCGCCCTGTTCTATGAGCTTAAATGCTTCTGGCGCCTGTGTTAGTGGGTATACTTTGTCGATCACTGGCTTGAGCTTACGGCTTTCGATAAAGTCGAGCATTGACAGAAACTCGTCGCGGGTGCCCATGGTCGTACCGTGTATGGAAAGCTGTTTCCAATACAGCAGTCGCGTGGCCACCTCCGTAATGTTACCGGCCGTGCGACCGAAGTTAACGATGCGCCCGCCCGGCAACGCCAGCTCAATAAACTTATTAAACTGATCGCCTCCGGCGCTGTCGATGATGATATCAAAACCACCGGTCTCTTTTTGTGCCTGGCCAGCCCAATCTGCTTCGGTATAGACAAATCCGCCGGCAGCACCGAGTGCTTTTGCTTTCTCGATCTTCTCGCGTGAGCTGGACGTGACATATACCCGCGCCTGATACGCTACGGCAAATTGCAGCAGCCACAACGCGGCGCCACCGCCGATGCCCGTGATCAGCACTTTCTCCTTTGCACGCAACCGTGCCTTGGAGAACAATGCACGATAGGCGGTTAACGCTGACAACGGTATGGCCGCGCACTCTTCGTTCGACAAGTGCTCGGGCTTCTCAAAAATATACTTCTTGGAGATGACCATGTATTCGGCAAAGGTGCCGTTGTCGGGAAAACCCAGGATGCGGAACTTGTCACCCTGTACGATCGGGTTCGTGCCCCACTCCAGCGAGGGGTTGATCACCACTTCCATGCCTACCAGAAACGGATCGGCGTCTTCCCCTACATCCTCCACCACGCCACAGCCGTCGGAGCCGAGAATCACGCCGTCGGGGAAAGTCTGTTCCTGCTCTTGCATCACCCACAGGTCGCGGTGGTTGAGGGCAGCGGCGTATAGCCGGATGAGTACCTGGTCTTTGACTGGCCTGGGCTTCTTCACGTCGCCAATCACCAGGGGCTGGTCTTTGCCTTTAAACAATAGGGCTTTCATATAGTATCAAAAAAAATCACTACCTGATCGGCCGGGTTGCAGCCGGTCAGGTAGTGATACGTTGTTATACTGTAAAAAGTTTTTAGCGTACCGGGATGATGTAGTTCCACTGGTGAACGTCCGCCTCAATACCCATGCGGATATTGTTGAGCTTCTCTTTCACACGCAGCTGGAAGCTGTTGGCGCCTGCCTCGGGGATTGCCAGGTCCTGACCTTTGATGTTGATCAGGGCGATAGGCGCTACCACGGCTGCTGTACCGGTACCAAAGGCTTCGGTCACGGCACCACTCTTCAGTCCGGCTTCGATCTCGTCTATGCTTACGCGGCGCTCTTCGATCTTCATGCCCATGTCTTTGGCCAGGGTCAGGATGGTATCACGGGTGATGCCGTCCAGGATGGCCGTGGTCAGCTTGGGTGTTACGAGTGTGCCATTGATGACGAACATCACGTTCATCATGCCTACCTCGTCAATGTATTGGTGGTCTTTGTGGTCTGTCCAGAGGATTTGATCAAAGCCTTCCTCGCGGGCGATCTGTGTCGGGTAGAAAGCACCGCCGTAGTTACCGGCGCATTTAGCAAACCCGGTACCACCTTCGGCGGTACGCACGTAGTGGTTCTCTACTTTCAGGCGATAGGGCTTGGCCTGGTAGGCGGCCACGGGGCTGTTGATGATGATAAATTTAAAGTGATCGGCAACTTTCACACCCAGGCGTGCTTCGTACGCAAACATAAAGGGACGGATGTAGAACGACGAGCCTTCGCTGGTCGGGATCCAATCTTTGTCGAGCTCGATCAATGCGTGCAGCGACTGTACAAACATTTCTTCCGGTACTTCCGGCATACACATGCGATTCAGCGAACGGTTAAACCGCTGTGCGTGACGTGTCGGGCGGAAGATGTTGATATTCTTGTCGCTGGTCCAAAACGCCTTCATTCCTTCAAAGACCGCCTGGCCGTAGTGCAGGGAAAGCATGGCAGGACTCATGAGCATATCGCCGTACGGCACAATCGTAGGCTCATGCCACTTGCCGTCTTTGAAATCGGCTACGATCATGTGGTCTGCAATGTATTTTCCAAATTCCAGGTTGTTGAAATCAACTTCTTTGATTCTCGATTTCGAAACGCGCTGCACAGGAATAGAAGTCGTCAAGGTCGTCATAGTTCTATGGGTTATGAGGTGGAAATTTCTAAATTATCTGCCTAATAAGCATGGATTATACGGATATTTTTAGTGCCTGCGCGCGATACACGGCCTGCAGCACTTCAAAAGCGAGTTTTCCGTCGGCCTCACCGGTCTGCCAGTTGGAGATCGCCGCACGAATGGCCGGCGTCCCTTTATAGACCGTAGGCGTAAAGAAAACACGTCCGTCGTCGCGAACGGCATCGAGAAACGTGCGAATCTCCTCCAGCGTGGTGGAGTGGCGGAACGAGAAACATACGATGTTCATCCGCACCGGCGCCAGCAGGCGAAACTCTTCCGAGCGCTCCAGCCGTTCACCCAGCCCATGCGCCACCGCACAGTTGCGCTCGACAATTTCACGATAACCGTTGCGTCCATACGCCAGCAACGTAAACCACGATGGCAGGGCACGAAACCGCCTGGAATTTTCCGGTGTCACGTGCATGGAATCGGGCATCAGCGCCGGGTCGCCGAGGTAAGCAGCCTGGTTCTGAAACACTTTTACCTGAATACTTTTGTGACGCGTAAACTGCATCGCCGCATCGTATGGTACATTCAGCCATTTGTGCGCATCAATCGTTACACTATCGGCCAGATTAATGCCGCGCATCAGGTGTTGATGTTGCGGCGAGCAGGCGGCAAAGCCCCCAAACGCAGCGTCGACGTGTAGCCAGAAATTATATTTCTGTTTCAAAGCGCCGATCGCCTCCAGGTCGTCAAAGTCTACCGTGTTGACCGTGCCGGCATTGGCCACCACCACTACGGGCCCTGGCTCATGCGCCAGCGCTGCTTCCAACGCCTGCAAGTCAATCGCCTCCCGGCCGGGCAGTGTTTCAACGTTCACCCACGACTTGCGGCCCATGCCCAGCATGGAGAGACTTTTCAAAATGCTCGAGTGCGGTGTCGCACTGAGCACCCGCATGGGCGCCATACCGTAAAGACCATCCTCACTCAGGTTTATACCTTGTTGCTCACCGATCCACTGCCGTGCGGAAGCCAGGCTGACAAAGTTGGACATCGTCGCGCCTGTTACGAATGTGCCGCTATAGGCTGTATCCAGACCGAAGAGCTGCTTGAGGAAGTGTAGCGTCTGGCGTTCCAGGAAATGGGCCACCGAGTCGGTGCTGCCCGACATCACCTGGTCGTATACACTCACCAGCCAATCGCCGGCCAGTGACGCCGGGGTCGAGCCGCCTGTAACAAAACCAAAGTAGCGTGGACCGGCGCTGTTGGCCATGCGCGGCGCATAGCGTTCGCGGAATTGCACCAGCACATCCAATGCCCCCCACCCTTCGGCGGGTAAATCGGCAAAGTCGTCGTCGGGCACATAGCGCGACGGTGGCGCCAGCTCGGTCGGGTGAAAATGTTCGTCGGCCAGTTTCCCTACCTGTTGCAAGATGGCGCTGATGGCTTCTTTATCGCTTCGTAATACTGCATTCATACTCAACTTGTCTTACCGTACTTAATAGATACAAACCAACCCCTTTCCTACCGGTTGCACCGAGGCCAGCACTTCTTCTTTGGCAACAGCACCCACCTTTTGCTCAACGATCCAGCCAACCAAGTCAATCGCCGCCATGCACCCGGCAGCGGTAGCAATATTGCCGTGTACGACCAGGGCTTTGTCTTCTACCGTTACGCCCATTGCTTTCAATTCATCAATCGCTGTGGGATAAGTCGTAGCCGTAATGCCATCGAGTAATCCCAGCGCTGCCAGGATCAACGCGCCCGAGCACATCGAGCAGATGATCTGCCGTGACGGGTCGAGGGTTAGCCGGTTCAGGTACTGCTCATCCTTGATCAATGCGCGCACGCCTTTACCACTGGCAAAAAAGACGACGTCGGCATCAGCACATTCTTCAATCGTACCGTGTGTCTTCAGCGGTAGCCCGGTAACGGAGGTATGAATCTTTTCCGTACCCACAATTCGAACACTCCATTCGGGGTCGATAAAGCGCACGCGGTTGAATAAATCCCAGGCGAGGTAGACATCGATGTCTGTAAAATTTTCGAAGGCGACAATGGTGATTTTCTTCATAGCTAGTCTGGTTATGGTTTTATCCTGGCAATACAATTCCGCCCGAGGATTTTACATCCCCCGGTAAACTTCCGGCCGCAGCCGTCAACGTATATATCGGGGGTTTACCTATCGATACGTTTTCCGAGAATGGCCAGGCTTCGCTGCACACCGTCGAGCACGGCAACGTCCGGGAACAATCCCCACTGTGTAAAGCCTGCACCTTCAAACAAACGAATACTCGGCTCGTTGTGCGCGAAGATGAAACCCAGCAAGGTGCTGACGCCGAGTGCGCGGCACCGGGTAGTCGCTTCCTCCAGGATCTTTTTGCCATGACCTTTGCCACGCGCGGCGGGGTCGAGGTAGATGGCAATCTCCGTTGTGCCGTTGTAGGCCGGACGGCCATAGAACGATTTGATGCTGACCCAGCCCATGATCGCGCCCGCGTCATCTTCTACTATCCACAAGGGGCGGCGGTCGGGGGTGAAATCTTCAAACCACTTCACACGGCTTTCAACGGTGACCGGCTCGGTGTCGGCTGTTACCATTCTGCCCGGCACTGTCGTATTGTAGATCGCTACAATTTGCGGCAGGTCTTGCAGGGTGGCATTTCGGAACTTCATATGTATAGGTATAGGTCTGGTGGATGTTTATCGGGTCAAAGTGTCTTTTTCATAAGCCAATCTGTCTGCTCGTCGCCACCCAACACAAAGGCGTGCTCGCCGAAACGCTCGAAGCCAAATTTTTTGTAGAAGGCTTGCGCGCGCGTGTTGTGTTCCCATACGCCCAGCCATGCCGTTTTGTAGCCGGCTTTGCGCGCGTGGTGCAGGCAAGCTTGCAGTAAGATTTTTCCCACTTGCCGACCCAGGTAGTCCTGGTGTACATAAATGCGCTCGATCTCCAGCGCTACTTCAAATTGAAGGGCTTCCAGCGGCTCGCCTTTTCGTACTTTGGCATAACCTACGGCGTCTGTGCCGGTATAGGCCAGGAAAAATACTGTCCCCTCCTCCTGCCATTCCATCTCCAGCGTTGACAAGCCAAAGTTCCGCTCGCGGTACAGGGCCATATCTTCCGCGGTGTTATGTTCCCGGAATGTATCTTCAAAGGTTTTGATGGCGAGCTCACGCAGCACCGGCAATGTGCCGTGCTCCACCGTTCGGATTACAAATTCTTCTTCCATACGTATATAAAGATAGGACCTTTAATCGTGTGAAAGCTGCGCCTTCCAGGCATTGCGTAGCTGATACCCGCGGTTCACAATGTAGATGCCGGCAATGGTTAATAAAATGGCACCTCCCATGCGCATATTGAGCTTTTCATCCAGCACCAGCCAGCCCAACACCACGGCCACCAGGGGATTCACGTAGGCATAGAGCGATACGATTGTTACGGGCAGTTTACGCAAAGCATACGAGTAGCAGGTATACGCGATCACGGATCCGAACACAATCAGGTATGCCAGGGGCAACATGGTCTTGGTCGTCCACGGTATGGCATGCAGGTCGTCAAAGAGCAACGAGAACGGAATCAACCACAGTCCCCCGAAGAGCATTTGCAGACCCGCGTTCAAAAAAGGATTGCTGTCAGCGCTATTTTTCTTCATCCAGATCATACCCGTCGCCCAGGAGAACACGGCGGTCAGCGTCATGCCAATACCCATGACGTATTTGGGCTGCGCAAAGTCACTGAGGTGTTCACTAAAGATCAACCCAATGCCCACAGCACCCAGGGCTACACCGAGCATGATCGGCACCGTGGGACGCTCGTCTTTCTGGATCGCCAGGTTTAACAGGATTACCACCACCGGCATAAAGGAACAGATGACGGCCGCGATGCCACTGGGGATGTGCACTTCCGCCCACGCCACAAAGCCGTTGCCTACGGAGATCATGAGGAACCCCGCCAACGCCTGACGAAGCACGTATCGCTTATTCGGCACCTTCGCTTTTCCAATGGTCAGCATAAAGATAACCAGGATCGACCCGGCCGTTAATTGCCGGATAATGGTGAACAGGAATGGCGGGAAATCCACAACCGCCATCCGCATGGCCAAAAAGGTAGTCCCCCAGATGATGCAGATCGCCACAAGGGCCAGGTACGCAAACAGTAAATCTCTTTTCAAAGCGTTGCAATTAGATACGTGTAAAGAATGATCAAAACTTGCTTTTAATACGTAGAAAAAACAGTTTCAGTTTTCAGTATTTTAACCATATCAGTTTGACCTGCCGGTTGTCGGTAAATGGGCTTGCATCTCCTGCCACGGGTTACGATGACCTAGACTCAAGCTAGTGATAAGCATGACTTATGCTAGTGATAAGCTAGTCCTAAAGGGAATAGGATACGTCGCGGTTACGGCTATTGCCGTTGATAAAATAAGCATGCTTCAAAAACGTTTATGTCAGCATGGTGTCTACATTTCGCTTTTTATTTTCATGAGTGTCTCTAAAAGAATAAACTCCTTCCGGAGAAATCTGATGCGCGGTCTTACCCGGGGCATCGGTCAGTCCAATCACCTTCCCGCCGGGACACCCGGTCAATCCATCGTCATCCAACGGGTGCTTATCTGCCGTCCTAACCACCGTCTCGGCAACCTCTTGCTGATCACGCCCCTGATACAAGAAGTGACGGCAACCTTTCCCGGCTGCCGGATCGACTTGCTCGTAAAGGGAGGCGTGGCCCCCACGATCTTTCAGGGCTATGAGAATATAGAGAGGATCATATCCCTGCCAAAGAAGCCGTTCAAGGAGCTGCTTCGCTACCTGCGCGTCTGGATCTCTTTAAAACGTACCCGGTATGACCTGGTGATCAACGTTGTGAAGGGCTCGTCATCGGGAAGATTGGCGACCAAATTTTCAAACGCTGCCTATAAGATCTTTGGTGATGAAACGACTATCGACCCGGCGCTGACGGGTCACCAACACATCGCCCGGTATCCGGTATACCAACTTCGGAACCACCTTTCGGCCTGGGGTATACCTACGCGCCCGGGGGATGCTCCGTCCCTGGATCTCCGACTGAGCGCGGCCGAACAGGCCGACGGGGAAACGCAGTTGCACCAGCTCACGGGCAACGACCGGAAGACCATCAGCTTATATACCTACGCCACGGGCGACAAATGTTATTCATCTGACTGGTGGACAACCTTCTACGACCGGCTAAAAACAGAATTTCCCCACTACAACATCATCGAGGTCCTACCCATTGAAAATATCTCGATGCTTTCCTTCCGGGCGCCCACGTTCTATAGTAAAGACATCCGCGCCATTGCTGCGTTTATCGCAGCTACTTCCATTTTCGTCGGTGCCGACAGCGGCATCATGCACCTGGCCACGGCATCCCATGCTCCTACCGTTGGGTTATTCTCCATTACCGATCCCGAAGCGTATCAGCCGTACGGGCACAACAGCCTCGGCATTGACACCCGGCATGCCGACCTCGGAGAATGCATGCGCATCATACGCGGTATTTTGGAACAAGCATGAGTCTCGCCACGCTGCGTTAGTAGATCAATTGTTTCCCTTCGTCGCTTTTTTGTCCGGGTATGGTTATTTCGGGAACCTTGTCGGCAATGTTTTGCTTTTTATTGACGTTGGCTATATAGATACGTCGTATCATACCCCCCGAAATCGTTTGCTCTAAAAGAGTATACAATATTTCATGGGGTCTATTCGACGATACCCTTAACACCCATGAAGAGAATTATTACAAACCCTGCGTATTCCTTTCTACAGGAATATATCGAGAATATTCCCCAGACCTTTGGGAATCGGGGAATTGTGCTGCACGCGAAGCGGAATATTATTAGGGAGGATACGGTGCAAGGTGTTCGCCTGGTGATTAAATCTTTTAAACGCATTTACCTGCCCAACCGCATCCGGTATACCTATTTCGCTTCTTCGAAAGCACAACGTGCTTTCGACAACGCCCACATTCTCACGAGATTGGGCTTTACCACGCCGCGTCCCATCGCCTACATTGAAATCACCCGCGATGGGCTGATCACGGAGATGTATTTTGTTTCGGAATACACGGATTTTGTCGCATTGGATGCCATACGTCAAACATCGTTGGAAGACGCCAGGCCTCTGCTGCTGCAATTGGCCCGGCATACCTATAAGCTGCACCAAACCGGTGTCTATCATATTGATTACAACCTTGAAAATATACTCTTCCGGGAACATGATGGTCAATATGAGCTGTCGCTGATTGATAACAATCGTATGAAATTTGGGTTGATCCGCTTTGAGGATGGAATTCGGAATTTTGAGCGGCTTGGGCTTTCCGCGGAACATCTGACGCTGATTGGTCAGGAGTATGCACGGTTGTCGGATGTGCCGGAGGTTATCGCGATCGAGCGGCTGTTCTATTATAAACGTAAGCAATTGGATCGGCGACTGCGGAAGAAGGCTTTGAAGGAGATACTTGCGGGGGTGAAGAATATCCGGCAGATATCTCGTCTTGCGCGGACGTTGTCGTCGCAGTATTTAGCGGCAGTTAATTTTATGACGAGTTTTGTGTTGTTGGTTGCTTATTGGTGGAGGAAGTCTTAGGCGAGTAGTGTCTTCGCTAACGCCAGATGCATGGTGATGTGGGTTCGGTGGGCCTATAGTTGCCACGGGTTACGACGTTGCCGCAAATAGCGTCGAATAAAGATTGCTGGCTCAAGCCTGAGTTCCGTCTCGGAACAGGGACTTTGTGACTACTCCAGTCGTCAGTTTATGAACTGCCGTGGAGAAAAGTTTAACCTCCATATACAACGTCCCAATCTTTCCAAACCGGCTCGTAGCCTTGCTTCCGAATCACGGAAGCAATCTCGCCTGCGGAACGTTCATCGGAAACCTCAAATTGTTCCAGCGACTCGGGTGCTACGGCGTAGCCTCCGGGGTTTGTTTTCGAGCCTGCGCTCATGCTAGTGATGCCCAGCTTGATAATGTTGTCGCGGAACGATTCCTGCTCCCGGGTGGAGATTGATATTTCTAATGTGTCGTTTAGCAAACGATACGCGCAGATCAGTTGTACGAGCTCGCGGTCGCTCATGTAGCTATGAAACTCTTGCACCTGACTTTGGCCGGCTTTGTCCACTTCTATCGGCCGCAGTCGTGGGAAGGATACCGAGTATTTGGTTTGCCAATATGTTTTTTCCAGGTAGTGAATATGCAGCGCGGTGAAGAAGCTGTCGGTACGCCAGTCTTCCAATCCAATCAATGCGCCCACGCCGATCTTATGGATACCGGCTTTGCCTAAGCGGTCGGGCGTTTCCAGTCGGTACTGAAAGTTTGACTTTTTGCCCTTGGGATGATGGCGTTTATACTGTGCGGCGTGATAGGTTTCCTGGTATACCAATACCGTGTGGAGCCCTTCCGCGATCAACGTTTCGTAATCGGTCTGGTCCAGTGGTTGCACTTCCAGGGAGATGTGTGCAAAGTGGGGTTTTATTAATTGTATGGCATGCTGCAAATACGGTACACCGACGGTTTGATTGGCTTCGCCCGTTACGAGCAAGATGTGATCATACCCCATCGCTTTAATGGCCTGTACTTCCTGCAGGATCTCTGCATCGGTTAGTGTCTTGCGCTTGATTTGGTTGTCGAGGCTAAAGGCACAATAGGTACAGATATTCTGACACTCGTTGCTCAGGTATAGCGGCACGTACATCTGAATCGTACGACCAAAGCGTTTTAGTGTCCGCGCCTGGCTGATCCGTGCCATTGTTTCGAGGTGTGGCGCGGCAGCGGGCGATATCAGTGCTTTAAAATCTTCCAGGTCGCATCGATCCTTCTGCAAGGCGCGGCGCACGTCGGCGTCGGTCTTTGCCAGGATATCGGCCTGCACATCCTGCCAGGAGAATCGGTTGAAGTAGTCGGTAAACATCTTTACGCTTTCAGGAATGAGGTCAACGGACTACTTGCCTGCGCGTGGTCGTGTGCGGCCGCGAGACGTGCCTCAAACGCCAGTCGTCCGGCTTTTACCGCCCATGCGAAAGCTTGCGCCATCGCCTCCGGATCGTGCGAGACAGCAATGGCTGTATTGACCAGTACGGCATCGGCGCCGATCTCCATTGCCTTCGCGGCAGCGGACGGTGCGCCGATACCTGCATCTATAATGACGGGTACCCGGCTTTGCTCAATGATGATCTCTAAAAAATCAATGGTACGTAGCCCCTTGTTACTTCCGATCGGAGATCCCAATGGCATCACGGCAGCAGTACCCGCGCTTTCCAGTTGTTTGCACAGTACCGGGTCGGCGTGGATGTATGGCAGCACCACAAACCCCAGCTTGGCCAAGGCTTCCGTGGCCTTCAGGGTTTCCAACGCATCGGGTAACAGGTATTTCGGATCGGGATGTATTTCCAATTTTACCCAGTTTGTCTCCAGCGCTTCCCGCGCCAGTTGTGCTGCAAATACTGCTTCCCGGGCATTGCGCGCGCCTGAGGTATTGGGCAATAGTCCCAGTGACGCCGTGCGTAGCGGTGCCAGTAGTGCGTCCGTGTCGGTCTCCCGGTCTACGCGCTTTAGCGCGACGGTCACCAGTTCTGTACCCGATGCCCGTACGGCGCGGGCCATTTCTTCCGGAGAACCAAATTTACCGGTACCCAGAAACAACCGCGATTGAAAAGCCTTACCGGCTATGTGTAGTGGCTGCATAAAGTATTTCTTTTAGCTGATCGACTGTCTGTCTTTTATCCGCGGCATGTGTGATGGCTCCTGAGAGCGCCACGCCATATACGCCTGTCTCACGCAAGGCTGGTACATCTTCCAGCGTGATGCCGCCAATGGCATATACAGGAATGGTTATATCGCCCCGTTGCAAGGCCGTTAAAAGCGTAGCATATCCTTCCAATCCAAGCATGGGGCTAAGCTTCGCTTTTGTCGCTGTGAACCGAAAGGGTCCCAGACCGATATAATCGCAGCCTTCGGCGATGCGCTGGTGGAGGTCGTCCAATGTATTGGCGGTACCTCCGATCAGGCGTGTGCTGCCTACGATCGCACGCGCTTCCGCCACGGGCATATCTTGTAGCCCCAGGTGTACACCGTGAGCTTCTGTCTCCAACGCTATGCGCGCATGGTCGTTGACAATAAGGAAGGCTTTATACTCAGCGCACAACGTGCGAACGGTTTCCGCTACGGAACGAACAACCGCTTCTTCCTGCCCTTTGAAGCGTAGTTGGATCCAGGTACAGCCTGCATCCAGCGCGGCGTGGATATTTTGCCGCTGCTCAAGCGGCGTTGTGCCTTGCGATATGTATTGAACTCTACTAAACATGGTGATACGCGAGTAGGTTTTCGTTGCTGACTAAAATACGTTCTATATAACCCTTGGCACCGACACAAGCCTGCATCAAGGACTCCCCCCCTGCCAGGCGCGACGCCACGGCCGAAGACAGAATACATCCGGAACCGTGCTTGGGCCATACACGCTGTATGCCCGGCGGGAGCGATGTTACTGTTCCCGCTTCGTGCACGTAGTCCGTGCCGGTGTTCCCGGTCAGGTGGCCGCCCTTCAGGTATACCCGGCAGTCACTTGCCAGGCGGTGCGCGGCTTCCTGCGCATCGTCAATACCTGCCAGCTGTCTTGCCTCCGGAGCATTCGGCGTGATCAGGTAGATGTGCCGCAATACTTGCTGAAGCATTGCCGGGTCCACACGCTCCACAAACCTGAATCCTGCAGAAGCGGCCAGCACAGGGTCCCAAATAATCCGGATGCCGGGACGCTGTTTGTTAATCCACTGCACCAGGCTGTCCAGCACTGCAAAGCTCTCAACGATTCCGATCTTGACCACGGCAACTGTATACTGCGAAAACAGGGGCGCGGCCTGATCGATGATCGCCTCCAACGGCAACCAGTCTGCCCGGTAAAAAGTATCTTCCGTCTGTATCGTCAGTGCGGACACGACACCAAAGCCCAGGCACCGGTGTTGCTCACAGGTCTTTACGTCGGCCAGTAAGCCGGCACCGCCGGTGGGATCCATACCCGCTATGCTCACTACGATGGGGCGTGTGTATACCATGCTTCCTGCACTTGTTTAAAATTCTCCACGGGGTCACCCTGTTGCCAGATCGATCCCAATACGGCAATGCCGTCAAAGCCTAACGCATATACCGCCTGACAACGATGGGGCTCCATACCACCGATCGCAATCAGCTTCGCCGCCTGTGAGCCCCGCATCGGCGCACGCAACGGTGACGCAGATTGGTAGCCGGGCTTGGAGATGCTCGGGAATACCGGGCCCAGCAACGCATAGTCTATCGCGGAAGGAAGCGCTGTATATTCTTCCTGCGTATGAATCGACGTCGATAGTGTCCGGCCCGCCGCCTTCCAGCGATCAAGCTGTGCGATCGATGTCTGCTGCCGCACGACCGATGTCAAATGTATCCGCTGCATGCCCCAGGCCTCTCCTACGGTATGCTGATGGTGCCATGATAACCGGGCATAGTAGCGAGGGTCTATCCCTCGGAGCAGGTCGTTGAATACTTCCGCACCGGCTTCCGGTTTACGCATATGCAGAACCTCCAGTCCCGCCTCAAAGAGGCGGTTGAAGCATTCGGCTTCCTGTGGTACCGGCGCGGGACTTGAAACAACGACCACCATATCTGCTAGTGATATAGCTCGCTGCCTTGCAGACGAAACTCTTCCGACTTATCAAACATCCCTTGCGCCGCCGAGTCGCGAATCTCCTGCGTGATCTTCATCGAGCAGAACTTGGGCCCGCACATCGAGCAGAAGTGCGCGACTTTCGCACCGTCCGCCGGCAATGTTTCGTCATGGAACTCGCGCGCCGTATCGGGATCCAACGACAGGTTGAATTGGTCTTCCCACCGAAACTCAAACCGTGCCTTGCTCAACGCATTGTCGCGATACTGTGCTCCCGGATGTCCCTTGGCCAGGTCTGCTGCGTGCGCGGCGAGCTTGTAGGTAATGACACCGTCCTTTACGTCTTTCCTGTTCGGAAGACCGAGGTGTTCTTTGGGTGTCACATAACACAGCATGGCCGTACCGAACCAGCCAATCATGGCAGCACCGATCGCCGAGGTGATATGATCATATCCCGGCGCAATGTCTGTCGTCAACGGGCCGAGTGTATAAAACGGGGCTTCATGGCATTCGCGTAGCTGTTTTTCCATGTTCTCTTTGATGAGGTGCATGGGCACGTGGCCGGGGCCTTCGATCATCACTTGCACGTCGTGTTTCCAGGCTATCTTTGTCAGCTCACCCAGGGTTTCCAATTCGCCGAACTGTGCGGCATCATTCGCATCGGCTATAGATCCGGGCCGTAACCCGTCGCCCAGCGAGAAGGCCACGTCATACGCCTTCATGATCTCACAGATCTCTTCAAAGTGGGTATACAAGAAGTTTTCGCGGTGATGCGACAGGCACCATTTGGCCATGATACTGCCGCCACGGGAAACAATCCCGGTGACACGCTTTGCGGTCAGTGGAATATACCGCAGCAGCACCCCGGCATGGATGGTGAAATAGGACACGCCTTGTTCCGCCTGCTCGATCAATGTATCACGGAAGATCTCCCACGTCAGGTCTTCGGCTTTGCCGTTCACTTTCTCCAATGCCTGGTAGATCGGCACGGTACCAATCGGCACCGGCGAGTTGCGAATGATCCACTCCCGTGTCTCATGGATATTTTTTCCTGTCGACAGGTCCATGATAGTATCCGCGCCCCAACGGCACGCCCATACCGCCTTCTCTACTTCCTCTTCGATGGAGGAGGTTACGGCACTATTGCCAATGTTGGCATTGATCTTTACCAGGAAGTTACGCCCGATGATCATCGGCTCGCTTTCGGGGTGGTTGATGTTGTTGGGGATGATGGCGCGGCCCGCGGCAATCTCATCGCGTACAAATTCGGGCGTTATATATTTCGGCGTACGTGCACCGAAGTTATTGCCGGCATGTTGGTGGCACAATGTCTGGTCGTGACTGGCCGCGTATTGCTCCTGTATGCGTTGATTCTCCCGGATGGCGATATATTCCATCTCGGCAGTAATGATACCTTGCTTGGCATAATACATCTGTGTCACGTTCGCGCCGGCTTTTGCCCGTAGCGGTTTACGGATGTGCTCAAAACGCAGGTGCTCCAGATTGCTGTCTTCCTGCCGCACGCGGCCATAGACCGAGCTAACGCCGTCCAACGCTTCTACGTCCCCGCGGTCGTGAATCCACGACTCGCGCAGGCGCGGCAGTCCTTTGCGTATATTGATCTCTTGCTGGTCGTCGGTATAGGGACCGCCGGTGTCGTATACCGTCACGGGGGGATTTTCCACCAACTGACCGTTGTGCAGACGCGTCGGCGAAAGCACGATCTCGCGCATGGCCACCTGCACGTTGTGCAGCGTGCCGGGCACGTATACTTTTCGCGAGCCACTGATGGCCCCTGTCGAAACTGTTTTTTCCATAGCTATCCTCCTTGTGTTGCTTGAATGATGAGAATCGAATCGTGGGCTTGCAGGTAATGACGGTCATGATCTGTCCGGGCAATTACTTCCTGGTTCACAGCAACGGCAAAGCCGGTTTGTTTGTCGCCCATACGAGCCACAACAATGCTTTGAAGCGTAGCCCCTTCGGCTACTTCATACGGTTGATCATTGATGGTGATTTTCATGTCGCATTCCTGAATAGCGTATTGCTTTAGGAATGACGATAAGCGCGCTCGAACAATAACAGACTAAAAATGCACGCGGTCAATCTTTACTTTTCCCTTCGGCAGTACTAGCTGCATCAGGTTCGTAGGGTATTATCTCAGCACTATGGCACCCCTAAAGCGTAACAAAGGTTAGGAGTTTATTTGAGATTGCCAAAAAGAATCTGATGGACGGCCGCGAAGCAAAACCCCTAAAACGCTGACTCATAATTACATAAAACACTCATAATACTCCGATTTTATACATCGGCACAGCCCGCTATCACGCTAAAAAGTAAAAATCCGGAGTCCTCTGGACACCGGATTTTGTCGTTTACTTAACCGCCGCGCTTCCGATTTTCGCGCATCTTCTGCCTTCGTTCCTGTTTCTTCTCGGTATACTTTGTAAACTGCTCGGGTGTCAGCACGGCTTTCAGTTCCTCATCTTTTGCTTTATCAGTCTCGCGTGCTTCCTTAAACTTACTCCGACGGTCGCCTTCTTCGCCCTTGATGTCGTCCATCTGGTCCGCATACTTTACGTTGATGGCATGTACCTTCGGCTCTTGCTCTGCCGTGAGCGTCAACTCCTTCTTCATCCAGTCTGTCCACTTCTGCGCCCGCTCTTCGGCTGTGAGGGGTGTCCGTTCTGCTGTTTGCGCTGTGGCTTGCTGCCCGAAACTAGCAGCGATTAATACCACCAGTAACATTAAAATCTTCATCACTTTCATTTCATTATAGTTTATACTCGTTATCATTATGCGGCTGTTACACTGCCTGTGGCCAGGTTAACTAAATATTTAATTCCCTTTACTGTCAGCTCGGCCATGTGGTTGCCATTGAAAACAATGGTCCCCGTGTAGGTAAATGAGCCCTTGCCGGTCACTGTGCCTGTAATTGTTGCCGACGCGCTGCCGCTAAGGATCTCGTGTGCCTCTTTGTCTACTACTACATCGTCGAGTGTGATCTCTACGCTGCTTGACGTTGTGTTCCGATTCCGGATTTTTGATTGGGAAGAGCCGTTCCACTGATAGTCGGCATCGATGCTATAGGTAGCCGACGTATTTTCAAGTTTAGTGATGGTGATATCTGCCGACCCTTCGTGTGCCGATGAAATGCGTGGGCCATCAAATTCGCCGTTGTATGTTACATTTACTTCCATGCTTTTGGGAGCATCATTTTCGCAGCTCAGCAAATAGTGGTATGTATATACAAATTCATACGTTACGGACGCATTCGAGGGATTTGTTCGCGTAAATGTCTGTTCGTATTCATAACCACAGGAAGTTGTGCGGCCCCCGTTGTATACGTCCATTACGCCGTCGGTAACGGTCGCCGACTCGTCTGCCACCGCCGCAAAGCCCGAAGAGCTTTCTGCCAAAGAAGATGCTATCATCTCCGCTGCTTCATCGTTTGAAACTGCCTCTTTTTCATCGTCATCTTTACATGCACCGGCTGCCAGTACTAAACATGCTAAAAACGTCGCTTTCAAAGTTTTCATAGTTACTTGTATTTAAGGAATAATGGTAAATGGTTTTCGTTTTTGTGATTTCCGTAGCTTAGAAACCCTCCACTGGAAAAGGTTTAACGCACCCGGAATTTTTTTTAAAACATTTAATATCCTACCCGCAAACCCAGAAAGCGCATCCGTAAATCATACATTTCTTCCCTCCCGGTAGTCACTATCTTGGTCCCGACACTAAATACCAGGGCTTGAACCTGAGTTTGCAGCGATGAGCGCAGAACGAAAAAAACGTGTATTGCTAATTACCTATTACTGGCCACCGGCCGGTGGATCGGGTGTGCAGCGCCCGATAAAATTTACCAAATATCTGCGCGAGTTCGGCTGGGAGCCCATCATTTTTACTGTTAGCAACGGCGAATACCCCCTGCGTGACCAGACCCTGATCGGCGACATCCCCGAACATATACAAGTAGTCACAGCCCCCACGCGCGAGCCTTACGCACTCTTTCGCGCCCTCACCGGCAACAAACAACCCGTTAACGCCAACTTCTTTCACAACCGGCAAAAGAAGGGACTCGTGAGCCGCTTGCTCTTCTGGGTTAGAAGTAATCTTTTTATACCCGATGCGCGCATCGGGTGGTTGATACCCGCCACGCGCCGTCTGAACACATTCCTCCAACAGAAAAAGATAGACGCTATTATCAGCACCGGACCACCGCACACGGTACATCTCATCGCCAGCAAGGTCAGTAAGAAATTCTCGATCCCCTGGTTGGCAGACTTTCGCGATCCGTGGACGGGCATCGATTATTTCGACAAGCTTGCCCTGACCGCCGCGGCACGAAGACTGCATCAACGGTTGGAGTACCGCATCCTGACGCAAGCCGATAGTGTGATTACCGTAAGCCCTTTTTTGCAAAAGATGCTCGAAGGGATTTCTCATAGAAAGGTCCATGTCATTACCAATGGTTTTGACGAAGAGAACTTCCTCCACAAACGGCCGGCGCCCGACGCGCGGTTTACCATTGTACACATGGGCATGCTGGGTGGCGCACGCGACCACCGGATCTTCTGGCAAGCTCTGGCCGCCTTTGCCCAACAAGACAAAGCTTTTCACGAAACACTGGAAATACGTCTGTATGGGAAAGTCGATGCGACGATCCTGGAATCTATTCCCCCTATATTAACCGGCAACACGTACCTGGAACAGTATGTGCCGCATATTGCTGTGCCGAAGATCCTCCAGCGTGCACAGCTGTTATACCTTCCGATACACGACTGTGCTATCGACGCCGGATTTCTACCGGGGAAATTGTTCGAGTACCTGGCTGCGCGGCGTCCTATCCTTTCGATCGGGCCGGTACATGGCGATACGGCCAATGTGATACGATCCCTAAAGGCCGGCAAAACTGTGGGCTATACGGATCAGGATGCTTTACTGCATTATTTCCGCGAGCGCTTTCTGGCTTTTCAACAACATGAGCCCTTCGAAGCATCATCGTCCATCGCTCAATTTTCGCGAAGAAACCTGACGGCAGCACTGGCCGAGCTGCTGAATACACACGTACCGACCCCATCCGCCCATGGAAACAACAAGTCCTGATAAGCCACTCCATTTTGCCCTTGCCGGCTGCGGCCGTATAGGTTTGCGCCACGCCGTGCAAATGCAAAAATACGGCGTACTAAAAGCGGTGTGCGACGTCGACGCCGACAAAGCCGCTACGCTTGCCACCACTTGCCGCGCCACCGCGTATGATTCGCTTGACAACTTGCTGGAGCAAGAGAAAAATATCGACCTGGTCGCCATTTGTACACCCAACGGACTGCATGCACGCCATTCCATCCAGGCTTTGCGCGCCGGCGTCAATGTACTCTGCGAAAAGCCGATGGCTTTATCTACTCAGGATTGTGGCGAAATGATCCAGCAGGCAGAGCGTGCCAACCGGAGGTTGTTTATCGTCAAGCAAAACCGTCTTAACCCGCCGGTAGCGGCCATTAAGAAGCTTATCGAAGAGGGCAGACTCGGTCGCCTGTATACTGTGCAATTGAATTGCTTTTGGAACCGTGACCAGGAATATTATTCTTCCTCTGACTGGAAGGGTACGCTGGCATTGGATGGTGGTACACTCTATACCCAGTTCAGCCACTTCATCGACTTGTTGTATTGGCTGGTCGGCGACATCCGCGAGGTGCATGCCCTGGCTGGAAACTTCGAGCACCAAAACACGATCGAGTTTGAGGATAGCGGTGTTGTCATTCTAAAATTTCACAATGGCGTCCTCGGCACCATTCACTTTACGATCAATGCCTACCAGGAAAATATGGAAGGGTCATTGACGCTTTTCGGGGAGAAGGGCACAGTAAAGATTGGCGGCCAATACCTGAATACGGTCGACTATCAAAAGATCCAGGGCTATACCATTCCCGATGTGGCTGCCGGCAATCCCGCCAACGACTATGGAAAATACCGGGGCTCGATGTCCAA
Organism: Parachryseolinea silvisoli; assembly: GCF_021190955.1. GTDB lineage: Bacteria > Bacteroidota > Bacteroidia > Cytophagales > Cyclobacteriaceae > Ohtaekwangia > Ohtaekwangia silvisoli. The sequence continues at coordinate 1,644,039 of NZ_JAIOAO010000002.1, read as the reverse complement.
CCACAACCTGGTCTACGATAACATTGTCGATGTATTGCGGCACAATGGTTCGATCCTGACCAATTGTTACGAGGGCCTGAAGACTGTCGAGATCATTGAAAAAATCTATAAGAGTGCCGTCATGACCCAACCAACACACCGATGACATCCCACCATTTCTCACGCAAAATTCGCATCGTCGATCTCGCCGCGCAATATCATTTATACCAGGAAGAAATCGACACAGCCATCCGGGAGGTGCTCACCGCTGCTGCGTTTATTCAGGGACCACAGGTCTTCTCCTTCGAACAGGCCTTACAAGAATACACCGGCGCCGCTGCCGTTATATCGTGTGGCAACGGTACCGATGCGCTACAGATTGCCATGATGGCCCTGGGATTAGCGCCGGGCGACGAAGTCATCGTTCCGGTCAATACGTATGTTGCGACGGCAGAGGTGCTGGCACTGCTCCACATCACACCCGTCTTTGCCGACATCGATCCGCATACGTTCCTGTTGGACGATCGCCGGCTGCACCTGTATATCACACCAAAGACCAGGGCCATCGTGCCGGTGCACCTCTACGGGCAGTGTGCTAACATGGAAACCATCCTCACGATCGCCGCGCGGCATAATCTGTTTGTCATCGAGGACACTGCCCAAGCCCTTGGCGCCGTCTATACTTTCCCGGACGGTCGCCAACAACTGGCCGGCACCATGGGTACCATGGGCACAACATCATTCTTCCCCACCAAAAGCCTGGGATGTTACGGCGACGGCGGCGCCATTTTTACCAACGACGCCCGGTATGCCGAAAAGATGCGTATGATTGCCAATCACGGCCAGCGTCTAAAATATCACCACGAGCTTGTGGGCGTCAACAGCCGCCTTGATACCTTACAGGCCGCTATCCTTCAGGTGAAACTTAAATACCTTCAGCAGGAAATTTATAAACGAAACGACATCGCGGCCTTTTACGACAGGCAGCTTGGTACTATCGCTGGTTTACAAATACCGGCCCGCAGTGAACACTCAACGCATGTTTTTCATCAATATACTATTCAAACAAAACATCGCGATGCCCTCCAGGCACACCTGGTAGCGCACGGCATTCCGGCAGCCTTATATTATCCCTTGCTGTTACCCCGGCAGAAAGCATACCAGGCATATAATAGCAACACCTTCCCGGTGGCAGAACACATCCATGCACACATGCTTTCCTTGCCCATCCATCCTACCATGCAGGAGGATGAGGTGACCTTTATTTGTTCGGCGATAAAAGCATTCTTAGCAGGGCAGCACTAGGCCGGAAGTGTATAACGTTCGAGTAAAAGTTTTTTCTTTTGTGCCGATACCGCTACCAGGCTGCCGTCTTCCATTTCCACCTCACCACCCTTGCCCCGGAAGTAGCGGCTGACTTTGTAGAGGTTGATGATGGCAGAGTGGTGAACCCGAAAAAAGATGTTTGTATGGAGTAACGACTCCAGTTCCGTCAGGTTCTTGGACAACAGCAGTTTTTTGCCGGCACCATAATATATCACGGAGTATGCGCCGCTGGCCTGGCACCAGGTGATCTCGTGGGCCGATAAAAAAACAAACCCTTCCCGCACAGGAAACCCGATCTTGCGGGTAAATGGTGAGCCCGGAGAAGTTTCTTCTAAAAATTGCGGGCATGGCAGGATGTTCTCAACCAATCTGGTCATGGCGGTAAGGGTTAGCGCACCCGCCCTACAACCGAACGGCTACTGTAGGTTAGACGGATGCGTTTACGAAAACGTTGGATAGCGTTGACAAAAAGTTAATAAAAAAAGAGGATCAGCCAGAACGCATTAAACCTTTCTGTCCCCGCCGTGTCTAATGTGCCGATATGCCCCCAGGGCCTCTAATACGATGTAAGAGGAGGATTTTGACCTTTTATCACGACGTTATGAAACACACAAAGTTGACGGTTTTTATCGTACTCGGACTACTCGTCCTGCCTGCTCACACACCGGTTGTCACGGCTACCCGGTCCTTCCATTTTCCGTATGCAGCCGCGGGCCTCACCCGGCAGCAGGCGGCTGCTCACCTGGTGAGTCGCTTTACCTACGGTGCAACGCCGGGCCTGGTTGATCAGGTGGCCCGTATGGGATTGGAGGAATGGTTCGCCCTGCAGCTCCAGGCAACTCTTCCCGACGATACATTACAACAACGTCTGACTCCGTACGACGCGTTGTCGCTTAGCACGGAGGAAGTCACACGTACCTTTATAAAGAACGGCGTATTGCGGCGCATGGCTATAAAAGACGGCGCCATTACAGCCGATTCTACGCAAGACAAAAAGGAATATCGCGCCGCACTGCAAAAATACCGGCAGCAAAAAGGATTTCGCCCCGAACAGGAACTCGTGCGGCAATTCGTGAATCAAAAGATCTTGCGCGCGGTTTACACGCAAAATCAGGTGCAGGAAGTATTGACGGACTTTTGGTTTAACCATTTTAATGTGTCCTTCACGAAAGGAATTTGTACACTTTATATTCCGGCATACGAACGAGATGTCATCCGACCAAATGCCTTAGGCCGTTTCAACGACATATTACTGGCAACAGCGCAATCGCCCGCCATGCTGTTATATCTCGACAATGCGAGTAGCAGCGGCGTCAATACCGAGCGCGCGAAGCGTCAATCTTCCACGCCGAAGCGACCCAAAGGACTCAATGAAAACTACGCGCGCGAAGTGATGGAGCTTCACACCCTGGGTGTAGACGGGGGATATACACAAACCGATGTGACCGAGGCCGCCCGCATCCTCACGGGCTGGACACTCTATCCGCGTGGTGTATACGCAGGTGATAGCCTGCGCCGCATACTACCCGATGATGCTACCCTTCAAAAACGTGGTGGTGTTCATACGAGCGACTTCCTGTTTACGCCCAACCGCCACGACGACGGCGCAAAGGTTTTCCTGGGCAAAACATTCCCGGCGGGAGGCGGCTATGAAGAAGGCGTGCAACTATTAACCATGCTGGCAGCCCATCCTTCTACCGCGAAATTCATTGCACGAAAACTGGCCGTTCGCTTCGTCAGCGATACACCTCCACCAGCATTAATCGACGCACTGGCCAAAACATACCAGCAGACACATGGCGACATCCGGGCGCTGCTGATCACGCTTGTATCCTCGCCGGAATTCTGGAATAAAGATGCTTTGCGCGAAAAGACGAAGTCGCCCTTTGAGCTTACCATCAGCGCTCTGCGTAGTTTGCATGCAGATGTGCAACACCCATACCCCTTGTTTCAATGGGTAACGCGCATGGGCCAGAAGATATACTTTTACCAGGCACCGACGGGTTTCCCCGACAAGGCCGCGTACTGGATCAATACCGGTGCTTTGCTAAACCGTATGAACTTCGGCATGGCGCTGGCCGCCGGGCGTATACCCGGCGTGAAGATCGATCTTCTCGCCCTCAATCACCAGCACGAACCGGAAAGCGCAGCGGATGCCCTCGCGATCTATAGCACCTTGCTCCTGCCCACGCGCGACACACACGAAACAATTCGCCGCCTAACACCACTACTCAACGATCCTGCTTTACATGAAAAGATCGACAGTGCCGCCCACGGAAATACTGTCAGCAGGAGCAGTATAGAGGATACTGATGAGGACGAGACTATTCTCGCCGACAGCGCTGCGCCAAAACGCTATAGACTATCGCAGGTGGCTGGCATCATTCTAGGTTCGCCCGAGTTCCAACGACGGTAACGGGAGCGCTATACATCCATTAAAAAAACAACGATCAATGACATCCCGAAGAGCATTTTTAAAAGCAGGAGGCCTGGCCCTGGTGGGATTAGGCCTCGGTGGTGTGCCTGGTTTTATGGCGCGCGCCGCCGACAGTCAAAAGCGCATAGCACTTTATAAGCGGACCAAGGTACTGGTCTGTATCTTTCAACGCGGTGCCATGGACGGTCTTATGGCCGTGTCTCCATTCAACGATCCTTATTTACGCGCGGCACGCCCTGATCTCTTTATGTCCCCCGCACGCAACGGCACGGGTAAATCATTGGTCGATCTCGATGGCACCTTCGGGCTACATCCTGCCCTGCAGGCGTTCGAATCTTTGTTCCGCGAAAAGCGTCTGGCTATTGTGCACGGCATGGGCTCGCCCAACAATACCCGCTCACACTTCGACGCGCAGGATTATATGGAGTCCGGCACGCCGTTTAGCAAATCCACGGCCAGTGGATGGCTGAATCGCGCCGTGGGCCTTCTGGGGCATAATGCATCACCATTCCAGGCCGTCAGCCTGACCTCTGCCATGCCCCGCTCACTCTACGGCAACCAACCCGCCCTCGCTATACGCGACCTCAAAGATTTTGCACTGCAATCCAAGGGTACTCCGCTGGACCTTTCCACTACGGCTCAAAGTTTTGAGAGCTTATATGACCAGACGTCGTCGGCACTATTAAAACAAACCGGCAAGGAGAGCTTTGAAGCTATGAAAATCCTGCAGCAAGCGCAGAACGGTAAGTATACTCCCGCGCCAGGAGTAGTATATCCTGCCACTACGCTGGGCACATCGTTGAAGCAGATCGCGCAGCTCGTCAAGATGGACGTCGGCCTCGAGGTTGCCTTTGCCGAATCCGGGGGCTGGGATACACATTTTAATCAAGGTGCGGGCAATGGCACCTTTGCCCGCAACGCACAGGATTTTAGTAGCAGTATTGCTGCCCTCTGGGCTGACCTGGCCGCGTACCAGGATGATGTGACGATTTTAACGATGACGGAGTTCGGACGCACCGTTAAACAAAACGGCACCCGGGGTACCGATCATGGGCGTGCCTCGTGTTCCTTTATTATCGGGAATGGTGTGAAGGGTGGCCTGGTACACGGCGCGATGCAGCCGCTGGCCGTCGAGAATCTGGAGGACGGACGCGACCTGGCAGTAACGACAGACTTCCGAAGTATATTTAGCGAGGTAGCCGGCACGCACCTGGCTATACAGAACAACCGCGTGTTATTTCCGGACTGGGAAGGAAAAAGAACCGGCGTCATGCGAACCGCCTGACACCGGTATATACTCATTAGCCTTTAGCGGCTTGTGCGGCATAGGCCTGCCAGAGGTCGTCCAGGCTCTTGCCGGTTTGCTTGCTCCAGATACCGTCGGTATAGGCGTTCGTCCGCATGGCGTTGTCGAGCGTCTTGACCAGTCCCGGCTTCACATCTTTCTCCAACCACAGCAGAAAGCGGGCAGTAACGCGATAAGCGTTGGTATAGTGCTGACTGGCGGCATATGCGGGCAGTGACCAGCCGGCACCCTGGTTGTCGACGCCGTAGGCATACCGCACATAGTCGGCAATACCCTCTGTCAGCCAACCCGGACCCGCACGGTGCGGATACGATTGCACCAGGTGCATCACCTCGTGCGTGACCACATCGATATCACCGGGGTGTGCCTTAAACCATCCAGGGCTGAAGCGTACGCGACCTCCACCGGCTTCGGCTACAGCTTTATAGGTGGTATCGACAAAGAACGTTACTTCTTTGATGGAAGCTTTGTTGTATTGATCCACCAATACGGGATATACTTCAAAGAACGTCTTGATCAGACGGGCCTTTACGGCCGGATCAAAGGAAGGATCCTGGTTAATAAAATTCAACGTGTAGCCTTTCTCACGGAAGACTTCGGGGGTTTGCGCCTGCACGCCGCATACCGACAGCACGAGCAACAGCAGGAGAATAGAACAGTGTTTCATATATAGATACAAATTAGTAGGTAATATCGGGAAAATCGATCTTCGCCTGGTACAGCTGCCCTTCCATTTCGGTGGTCCAGCCGAAGGCGGTCTCTGCGGTTTCCTGCAGATCGGTTTTGGCGGCGCCGCTAAAGAAGTGAACAAACTCACCCCAGTTCATCTGGCGGGTGAAGTGATTGTTGGCATCCTTCGGAAAATACTTTGCCTGAAGCTTAAAGTATTCTACAAGCACTTTTGTCTTTCCATACTTGGTATAGATCGGATAGAACCAATCCCGAAACCAATAGGTCAGCGCTTTGGGATTGTCGTTGACCTGGTTCATGACGTGATCTTTCCAACGATTGGCTTCGGCTGTCAGGCCCAGGCCCAAATATACATCGTATTGATAGATCTCGGCAAACTTACTATCGCCCCATACGCCGTTTGGTGGGTTACCAAAGCCCGGTGATCCTTTCGCGCCAAAACTGGCCGACTCCACAATGTGAAACACTTCGTGGGTGGGCAGGTCGATGTTGCCTTCCTGTGTCAACCAGGTACCGTCGCCACAGTCGATGGCATTGCGGTTATCGTGATCGGAGTCGAAATAATAGCCCGGGTGGCCGCCACTGTGACGCCCCGTATGAAACACGGCCCACAGGCGCGGGTCATCGCCATATCCACCATAGGTTTTTTTTGTATACCGCCATACATCGCCTACGTACTGGAAGGGCCAACGCACGGTACGATCTACATCTTTATCAAAATACACCACCAGATCGTCGTCATAATACACACGCTCAAGCGTTTGGCGGTGATCGTGCCAATGTTCCGTCCAAAACTCCGGTGGTACCGGCAACTTCACTTCCTCCTCTTCGTCATCCGGATCGTCATCAGGCGTGTCTATCACGGGTTCTTCGTCATCGCCTCCGCTACAGGCTACCATTGTACTGCCAACAGCCAGCAAAAACAGGCATAACAAGCATACTTGAAATTTCCGTATCATGGATTTCGGTTTATGCATTTATAATAAGTCAATAAAAGTCGTTGGTTCCCTAAACAAAGGCCGGCGGAAATCCGCCGGCCTTACCGTTGCATATTATTTTTCCTTACCTAACAATTTTCCTTTTAGGCCAAACTCGAACGTGCCGCCGCCCTGCTCCTGTAGTCCGCTCGTCTCCGACGTGAACATCGCCGTTAAGGTCAACCGTTCGATCACCTCCAGGCCGGCGCCTAGTGTAGCGTTCTTAGTGGTGTGGTACAGCGCGAAGAAGTTGAGCCGCTGGTTCTCCAGGCGGACGTTGGCACCTACGTCGACAATGTTGTCGTGTCCCTTCACCCCGCGGAATGCTACCTTGGGTTCCAGCCGTAAAGTATTGAATGCACGCTCGAACACCCAGGCGTAGCTGACCGCTGCAAAGAAGAGAGACTTGTCCACCGGGTTATCTTCGTTTTCAAAGGTCGACCGTATGTTTGGAATAGCTGCCTGCAACGTGAAGCTGTGATCGGTGTACGCCACACCAAAATCGCCGTCCACATACAGACCACGGTCGTTAAACCGTGCCACGGTGGGATCGTCGAGGTCGCCGTGTATGTCGCTGGTGCTGATCTTTTCGCTCATCACGCCGGCCGATAGCCCCAGGTGCAGGGTGCGGTCGGTGGCAAGCGGCAAGTGATAGCCGTACGAGGCCATAACCTTTGTACGACGGAGCAGGCCCGCTTTCTCACTATACAAGACAGCGCCAACGCCGGCCTTCTCATCAAACTTATAGACACCGCTGAGGTACTGCGTGACGGGAGCCTGCTCGATATCGTTCCACTGACGACGATAGCCAAGGTTTACCGTTGCGCCCTCTTCCGCACCGGCCCAGGCGGGATTGGCCAGGTATTGATTTTGGAAGTAGATGGCCGACGGCGGGTTTAATTGTGCGTGTGCCTGCAGGCAGGCCAGAGCGCTAACCAGCACCCCGCAGCCTGCCAGCCACAACCGTATAGAAATATTTTTCATGATAGTCTTTATTTATCGTAGCGAATGATAGTAAGAGAACCCTTGAGTGGCTTGATGCCCGCGCCCGGTTCGACGACGTAGTAGTATACACCATTGGCCAGCGGCGAGCCCTGATAGGTGCCCGTCCAGTCGTTGGTATAATCTTCCATGCTAAATACCTGCTTGCCCGCGCGATCGTATACGCTCACCTGGTTGCCCGGGAAGACATGGATGTTCCATACCACCCAGGTATCATTCTTGCCATCCTGGTCGGGGGTGAGAATGTTGGTAGGATCCAGGGCGTAGGTGCCTTCTATGCCTACGAAGAACGACGCGTCACGCTCGCAGCCTTCGGCATTGCTGCCGGTTACGACGTACGTATAGCCTTGCGTCGGACGTACGGTCAGTTCGTCGGTCGAAGAACCGGCAATGATACCAGGACCTTCTCCCCAAACATATTGCTCGGCACCAGTAGCCTTCAGTTGTATCGTAGTGCCCCGCGCCAGCGGCAGGCTGGCGTCCAGGCTTACGGCAACGGGCAGCGGATCAAATGTCACAGCAACATTGTACACCACGGTATCCACGCCACTGTTGCCTGTGCCACCATCATCCTTAATCTGTACTTTCATCATGATGGTCGCGGCGTCGGCTTCAGGGTTGAGCTTGAAGGTTAGCGTAGCTTTTCCATCGACGATTTCCGTTACAGCCGGTACTTTTTCAAATACCTCCCGGCCATCCGCTTCAATCGTAACAGACAGGGCCACTTGCTGATCTTCATCCCCCTCACCCGGGGTGATGCCCGTCAGCGAAATAACATGGTCTACCGACGCATTACACGTCGTGATGTCCGCAATCGGGTCGAGGGTCGGCGCTGCGTTTTGTCCCGGCATGGTAATCGCCGTAATGGCCGAGTAGATTGTAGCCGCGTTTGTACCATACAATGTGCGGATGCGGTAATAGTAGGTAAGCCCGCCTCTACGTCCAGTATCGGTAAACGTCGTCTCGTCAGCACTCGTCTTTTTGATGGAGGTAAAGTCGGTGCCGTTATCCGAGCGAAAGATCTCATAGCCGGTCTCGTTCGTGGCTACGTCGGTCCAGGTAATCTCGGCTACTGTCTTTGAAAGTGCCGTGGCCGTGATGTCTTGTGGCAGCGGCGGCGCATTGGCATCGATGCCCCACAGCTCCCACTCCGTAAGCTGTCCGGGTATAGTCGTGCTGCCGTTATTGGCCGTCACGGTGATCTGGTAATATTTATACTGTGCGGGAGTCGTCAATACAAAGGCTACCGTTTGACTGCGCGCGGTAAACAAAAAACCCGTACGTGTATCGACAGCGGTCCAGCTGGTACCATTATCAGAGCCTTCCAGCACCCAGTTCTTCGGGTCGCGGCCCACCGCATCACCACCGGATGTAAGCGTATATTTTGTCAGCAATTGATTGGCACCCGTCGTAGACTCGTAGCGAATCCAATACGGCAATGCGTTACCACTCGGAATGAGGTACTTGGTGGAAAAGCTATTGTCTATCAGCTTGTCGCTTGCTTCGGCGGCGCTCGCGCCGTTTTCATACTTTACCGTGAGTACGCCGCCGTCGTCCGTGAGATCGGTCAACGCACCCGTCGGCGCCAGCGTCGTGACAGTAACGGCGGATGTATAGGCTGACCCGCCAAAAGCGTTTATCGCCCGCACCCGGTAATAGTACAGGGTACTGGCTACCACCCCCTGGTCCGCAAACGTAGTGGTGTTCGCCGCCACTGTACCGGCCTTCACAAAGTCTGTTCCATTCTCGGAGCGTTCAATCTCAAAACCACTCTCGGTCGCGGCATTGTCGGTCCAGGTAAGAATTGTTTCCTGGCCGCCTGTAGCACTTGCGGCCAGGCCTGATGGCGCTTCCGGAGGGTTGGATCCCGCTATACCCCACTCAGCCATCTGAAATATACCTGATCCTGGATCAAGCATCTGCGTAATATTTAACCGGTAGTACGTATAATTTGTACTATTGGAAAACGTATAAGTCTTCGTCATACCTCGTCCGCTAAACAACTCTCCCGTACGTGTATCCAATATAGTCCAGTCGGTGCCGTTGTTGGATCCTTCAAATGTCCAATTGTTCGGATCGCGCTCCGGTGCGTCACCGCCGGATGTAAGCGCATACTGTGCCGCGGCCTGTGGCGTATTGCATTGCCACATAATCCAAAGCGGCGCTTGGTTAAAGGTCAGGTATTTAGAGGCGGTATTTTTGTCGACTACTTTTTCCACTGCCTCGGCTGCGCCGTTACCTGCAAATTGCGCTGTTACGGTGCCGCCTAAACCGATAATATCCTGTGCGTGCAGACCAATTGTCGACACGAACAGCCCTGCACACAGCAAGGGTGTGATGAAGTGTAATAATCTTCTCATGATAGGTTGTTTTGGATGTAGGGAGGTCTGCTTAGTTTGCAGACCAACCCGTATTCTGTACCAATAGATTATTAATCAGCGTTTCGTCCAGCGGGATCGGGAACAGGTAATGTTTCTTTTCAAACACACGAGTCTCAAAACGCACGACGTTGTAGAAGTTCGGCGGGTCTGAGTTGATATCCAATCCATACTGCGCGCCATCGTCGGTTTCCTCCGCGATCTTCCAGCGGCGTGTATCAAACCAGCGTACACTCTCAAAGGCAAACTCCACGCGTCGTTCTTTGTGGATCGCTTCCCGCATTTCTTCCTGGGAGGCAGGGATCGGAACTGCCGGTTCATCGCCATATCCCGGTATGCCTGCACGCTCGCGGATCTTGTTGAGGTAATTCAGGATGTCCGGATTGCCCGGGTCGTATTCGTTCAGCGCTTCCGCATAGTTCAGGTATACATTGGCCAGGCGGTATAGTACCAGGGCACGGCCACCTACACCACGGTCACCAACAATCATATTCTTACGTGCGATGTAACCGGTAGGACTAAAGTCCCACTGACTTTGGCTGGAGCCCGAGTTGCCCGTCTTGCGTGTGAACGTAAGCAAGCCCGGCGTATTGGGATTGATCCAAAGCCGACCGTCGTATGTAATGCCCACATAGAAACGAGGTTCACGGTTTACCCATTGATTGTAGATGGTGCGCGCTTGTGTGTCATCGGGAGCACGGAAAGAACTTGTACCCGAAAGCAGGTAGCCAGACGCCGGATTAACAATCGGTGTACCGTCGGGGTTATAGCCCAATATTGGGCTGGCACCATTGGCCATAAAGTAAGCATCGACCATTTTCTGCGTCACCCCCAGACCGCCACCACCGCGGCTCACATCCAATGCCCCTGCGTGGTATGGCGTCATATCATACTGACGTGTCGTCACGTCGCTGCCCGGGCGGCCGAAAATCCACTCCGTATTCCAGCTATCCAACATCACGTCGCGGCAAGAAAGAAAGGCGCTAAAATTTCCACCGGCATCGTTCTTACGGTACAGGTCGTGGTATTGCGGCACAAACTCGCTGATATAGGCCTTTGCCGCTTCGGCAGCACGTTGCCATTTAGCGGGTGAATACTCCTGGCTAATCAATTGTTTACCATCGACATTCTTCATGTCAACATAGTCCGCATTTCCATTGAACAACGGACTGGCCGCCATCAACAGCACTTCTTGCCTCATGGCAAGCATAATGCTGCGGGTCATCCGACCGTATGCTGTAGAGCCGGCCGGCGCATTGGGCAGTGACTCGGCCGCAGCCTCCATTTCACTTACTACGTAGTCCACGCACTCGTCAAACGAGGCACGGGGCAATACCACATCTTCCAGGCCCGCATCGGGGGGAACTACTTCGTCACCCAACAGAATGACCGGACCGAACATGCGCATGAGGTAATAGTAGTATAACGCACGCAGGGCACGCGCCTCTGCTTTATATTGCTTCACCAGGGGTTCCCGGCATGGCACGCATTTGTCTACGTTTGCCATGAAGTATGTCGCGTTGCGAATACCCTGGTAATACCGGCTCCAGAACGTCTCTACCCAGTCGCTGCTGGCATTCCAGTTACCTGTATTGATCTCGTTGGGCGTCGTGCTCCACGGCGCGTATTCCGCCTCGTCCGACGCACCCGTCCACGGGCCTGAGTTACCATGGCCGTTGCCGGTGGTCACAAATCGCTGGGCCATTTCATCCGGAATGTTGGCGTAGATATTGGCCAGAAACATTTCGGTGTTGTTCTTGTTGATAAAAACGTCGGGTTCTGTCAAGCGGTCGTCCGGCACCTGATCCAGGAAGCCTTCTTCACAAGAACATACGCTCAATACCAGGACCACTGCCAGGCAGTGCTTTGCTATTGTCAGTTTCATATAGGCGTTGAATTAGAGTGAAATATTAACACCGACCGAGATTGTCCGTACGTTGGGGTATGTGGTTCCGTTACCGGTGTTAAGCTCGGGATCCCACATTTTGAATTTGCTAAAGGTTAGCAAGTTTACTCCCATCACGTAAAAGCGTGTGTGCGTAATGCCGATGGAACGCAGCATCTCCGAGCGCAGTGTATAACCGATCTCGGCGGTCTTCAGGCGCATAAAACTCATGTCGCGTACCCACCAGGAGCTCCGTTGGATGTTATTGGAATATTCCGTGCCATAAGCCAGGCGTGGATAGGTAACATCTTGCGAAGGATTTTCTTCTGTCCACCGGTCAGTCGCCAAGGCATATACGTTCCCTGCACCCGCCCCGCCGGAGAAAGGCATAACCCCCATGCCGTTAATGGCGCGGTCAGCCTTTGCTGTACCTTGAAAGAAGGCACCGGCATCAAAGTTTTTCCACAGCATATTGAACCCAAAGCCATAGGTCATGCGCGGCACGTCACCAATACCAATCTTCACCTGGTCGAGGTTATTGATGAGGTTATCGCCGTTCATGTCCTTGTACTTGATGTCGCCGGGTTGCACCGGGCCAAAGGTCTGCACCGCATGATTGTCGATATCCTCCTGGCTTTCAAACAAACCTTCTGCCTGGAAGCCCCAGTACGCCAGCACGTTTGAACCACGCTTTTCCAACCAGGGATAAGGCTGCTTCGGTTGGTCGTTCTCGATCACCTCGTCGCGGTTGTAATTGAAGTTACCGCGCAGCGACCACGTTGTCTGGCCCAGCTCCAGGCCTTCAATGTTCAGCGCTATATCAATCCCTTTGTTATCCACCGCGCCCAGGTTACCCCAGGGCAGGTTGTAGAGACCGATATAATCGGGCACCACGCCACGCTGTAAAAAGATGTCGGTGCGGTGTTCTCTCCAGAGATCCACGGTAAGGGAAACTTTTTCCTGCCAGGTGCGAATGTCAATACCGAGATTGGTTTTGCGCGCTTTCGCCCATCCTACGTCTACACCATAATCTTGAATCTCGATACCGCCAACTCCGTTCGTGTTGCCCGGTGTGCCATACGTATACCCCGGTTTGTCTTCATTGTCAAGAATGGTGAGGTAGCCAAAGCGACGGCCACCTCCCGAGATACCGACGAGACCGTCGGAGAAACGAAACTTCAGGAAGGGAACTACATTTCGTATTGGTTCAAAGAAAGCTTCTTCAGAAATAAGCCATCCCACAGCATACGACGGGAAGAAGCCAAAGCGGCGGCTGGGAGCAAAGTTTTCTGAACCGTTGTACCCGCCATTCAATTCTACGAAATAACGATCCATGAACGAGTAGGTGATCCGACCTGCCAGACCGCGCGTACGAAAGGGAATCGAGTTGGTGAAGTTGTCGTCTTCCGAGTCGGTCGGCACTACGTTTGTATAGTCAGACTGGTTGTACAACAGCATGCCGGTAACGACGTGTTTACCAAAGGTGCGATTGTAATTCAGCGCCGACTCGGTATAGTAGCGGCGATTGCCCGCGGTAATGCGATTATACTCCAGGGTGTTATTGTTCGATGTATAGGTCAGGTTGAGATTAAGCGATCCATCCGGATTGCGCGGGTCGTTTGGATCCACAAAGTAGGTATCCTTTCTCTTCTTACGCTCGATGTCATGCCTGTTCCAGGCGTCAAAGCTAAACATGGTGGTAAAGCTCAGCCCCGGTGTAATGGCCTTCAGGTCTTGCGTGAGCCGCACGTTGGAGAATACCTGGTTGCGAAAATTATTGCGGTACCCCCGTTGCGTGATGTCGGCATACGGGTTACGGAAATCACCGTTGGTCTCACGCCCCGGCACGAGTCCACCCGGATACATAATGGGATAGGCCACCGGCGAGGTATACATGATCTGCTGGAAAACGTCCTCCGACTTTTCGCCGGGATAGTTCGCTTCAGAAATATATCCCTGCACACCCAACAACAGTTTGGTTGTGCGGCTAAGCTCAAAATCGAGGTTACTGGTAAAATTGTAACGGGTAAAGCTGGTGGTGGAATTATACTGCTCCAGACCTTCGGTCTTAAAAAAGCCTTCTTCATTGTAGTAGCCCAGCGAGATGTAATACGTTGCACGGTCGTTGCCTCCGTGGGCGTTCAGGTTTATTTTGCGGTTTCGGGCCGTGTTGTTAAACACGGCGTCGTACCAGTCTACGTTGGGGTATACATACGGGTCTTCGCCCAGCACAGTACCGTCAATCTGCTCCTGACTAAACTTTGGCGCATCACCACGGGTGGTCAGTGCTTCGTTGGTCAGCCGCATAAACGTAGGGCCATCCGCCAGCTCGGGCACACGGGTAAAGCTGGTGACACCTTGCGAGTAGTTAAAATCGATTTTGGTCTTACCGATCTTGCCCGATTTGGTCTTGATCAGGATCACGCCGTTGGCACCGCGCATACCGTATACGGCCGTTGCGGAAGCGTCTTTCAAAATATTAAAAGACTCTACGTCTTCGGGGTCTATGTTGTCGAGGCTTCGTTCGACGCCATCGATGAGGATCAGCGGGGACACACCACCGTAGTCGGGCCAGCTGGAAATACCGCGGATCCAGATGTTGGCACCATCGCGGCCCGGCTCACCGGAGCGCTGCACCTGTACAACACCCGCTACGCGGCCGGCCAGCATCGTACCGATATTGGCCACCGGTTGTTTGAGCTCGTCCACCTTTACTTCGGCATTCGCCCCCACCACGCTAATCTTACGCTGTTCACCAAATCCTACTACCACCACTTCGCCCAGCGAGGTAATATCCGACGCCAGCTGCACGTTGACCGTGGTTTGGCTACCAATCACAATTTCTTGTTTGGTATAACCGATGAAAGAGACTACCAGCACGCCCGTAGCGGCCATGTCGTCGGGCACGCTAATGGAATATTCGCCGTTGGCATCCGTGGTCGTACCCAGGATGGTGCCTTTTAGCAAAATGCTCACCCCCGGCAGTGGCTCATTGGTGTCGTCGGTCACGCGGCCTTTTATGGTAAACTGCAGCAGTTTCCATTCATTTTCATCAATGCTGGAATGATCACCCGGTTCCTCTTTGGCCGGTGCCAGCTCTTCTGCCGGCACCAACGGGTTGCGGTACAGTAAAATGTAATCGTTGATCAGTTTATATTGAATGGCGCTGGGCTTCAGGATCTCGTCCAGTACCGCACTGAGCTTGCGGTTGGTAACGTTGAGCGAGATTTTCTTTTCGATTTCGATAATAGAAGGGCTGTAAACAAACTTCACCTCTGTCATCTTCTGAATTTGGAGCAAAACTTGCTCCATCCGAGTCTGATAAAAGGAGATGGAAATCGGTTTGTCTAGTATTTGGGCCTCAACATTGCCGGCCAGTGCACTGCAGGTGAAGCCCGCTGCCAGTACAAGCTGGATAATAGATATTCTCATTGTTGTCTTTAGTAAAGCAACAATTCGCTTCTTTTTCATAAATTAGAAAGTTTTGTTCTTGATGTGATAAGTCCGGACAAAACACTACCCTGGGTAGTTTAAAAGCTGGCGATGTCCCCACATTGCCGGCTTTCTTTTTTTGCTATCAGGTTGGATTCTTGTATTGATCTTTCTGCATAGGGTTGGGTTAGGGTTTGTAATAGGATTTGTCGTCGCTTAGCAGCCGTTGCCCGTAATGAGGATCTTCGCGTCACGAATGACGTATGAAGCCCCGATGGACTGGCAGATCAACTCTAAGCGTATGTATAAGTCGTCCGTTTTCGATAGATCACCCGTAAACGTGCACTGGTTTATGCGCGCGTTCTGCGTAACGATCTCGACACCATAGGTATAGGATAGATCTTTCAGCACCAGCGCCAGCGACGCCGCGTGAAAAACGCTGGTCTTTATATTGTCTTCGGCCAGGGGCAGCGGTTTTTCCACCAGCGTCACCACCAGCTCTTCCGTCTCACGCTGGTATACAGCGCGATGGTTGGGCGTAAGCATTATTTCTTTGCGCGCGGGCATAAACCGCTGCAACAGAGATTTGTCCTCCTCGTTCTGCACTACACGCACTTTGCCCGTCATTACTGCCACTTCGCTTGTCTGTACTGTATTGTCGGCACGCACCCTGAAGCTGGTACCCACGACTTCCGTCACAAGCGTTTTACTATAAACAAAGAAGGGCCGCGACCGGTCTTTAGTCACTTCAAAGAAGGCTTCGCCCGTGAGGTATACTTCGCGTTTGGTTAGCGAGAACTGTGTGGGATAGATCAGGTGGGCACCGGGTTGCAAGGTCACGTGCGTACTGTCAACCAGCACCATGCGTCGTTGTGTTGTACCTTCGTTTATTTCTTCCAGAACACTGTTCTCAACATTTTTTGCCATGAATTGATGCTCCACTGCCGGCGACATCATGGTCATCCAAACTATTGTATAGCCTGCTGCGAGCAGGATCGTAACGGCCGCCGCGGCGGCCATCCATCTGCGCTTTGTGGATGCTGCGCGTTGTATCGGTACCACCTTTATCTCGGAATGGTCTTCTGAAAGAATGCGTTCTACGATTTGTTGTGCACGATCGTAAGCATTGTTGGCTAGCAAAACATCATCGTGTACAACGGAATCAGCCTGCATCTCGGCGCGCATTTGTTGGGCGATGCCTTGTTTGATCTGCTCTTCAAATTGACCGGTTGAGAGCAACTGCATGAGCTCCAGCCGCTCAGATTCTGAGGCCTTCTTTTCCAGGTAACGTTCGAGCAAAAGGGTAAAACGACTTGCCATGCAGACAAAAGATTTATTGGTTTTAGGTTTATTTATCAAATCAAAATATGCCAAACACGGAATTTGACACATTTTAATACTAAGAGTCTTCTGGAGATGGGGTAGGACTATCCGGAGGCGAAATATTTTTTGGAAAGTCCCAAAACGATTCCTTCTAACAACTTTACAATAAGAATAGAATCGTAACGATTGTTATGATGTGGTGTGTCGTGGTTTATTGAAATGAATCAAATTTTAATTTAATGTTTTGCTTTAGTTATGCGAATCGTTTAAATATGTATTCTTTCGTTAAACCTAATGCCTACAACTCAATCCATTTCATATCATGAAAATGAGGTGCTAGCATTGCTGGCGCAGGGAAACGAGGCGGCATTCCGGCAACTATACGATCGGCATTGGCCTGCGATATATAAGGTGGCCTATCGCTATCTTCACTCGGCTGATCTGGCCGAAGACATTGTACAAGAAATCTTTTCAAAGCTTTGGCAAAAACGCACGGAGTTCACGGAAGTGCAGCACCTGCATGTTTACCTCGTGACGATGACGCGCAACATGGCCTACAAGCATTTAAAGAAGCTTGCTACGGAGGCTGTTGCGAATTATGAATTCGCAAAAAAGGAGACACCCTCTATTAATGCGGGCGAAACAGCGGTATTGGATAAACAATACGAAGCCTTGCTCGAGCAAGCAGTCGATCTTTTGCCACCACAGCGCAAGCATATCTTTCAATTGGCGAAGGTCGAAGGGCTGAGTCATGAGGCTATTGCTGAGCGGTTGCAGATCTCTCCTAATACAGTGAAAAACCAAATGGTCGCGGCGCTGCAATTTATCAGGCACCGGCTGCAGCATCATATTTCTTCGGTTATGCTGTTGGCGTTGGTGGATGAGCTGACGCGTTAGCAAAAAAAAAACAGTTTTCATTTTGGCAATTCCGGCCATATCAGTTTAACTTGAGGCTTGCAGACAGTACGTCTACGCAGGCTATGGAAAACACTGTATTAAAGCTCGATCATAAATACGCGGAAGTCGCTGAGCGCATCGAGTCGCTTATTGAAAAGAAAGTGCTGAAGATGGGAGACAAGCTTCTGTCGGTGCGTGCATTGAGCAAAGAGCAGGGTATTAGCCTGAGCACGGCCTTTCAGGCATATTACTTTTTGGAGAGTAAAGGTCTTATTGAGGCGCGGCCGCAGTCGGGTTACTATGTTAAACATTCGCACGAGCATGCGTTGGAGCTGCCCAGCGTGTGTGATCCGGTAGACGATGCTTTGCCTGTCAGCGTCGACGATATGATCCGGCAGGTATATTCTGATCTCAACGCAAAAGGTATTGTTAATTTTTCTGTTGCTACGCCTTCTATTAAGCTGCTGCCGGTGGCCAAGCTGGCCAAGGCTACGATGCAGGCTATTCGCGACTCTCCGGCGGGCTGTTTGAATTATGAGAATGTGCAAGGCAATGCGGCGCTGCGTAAACAGATTGCCCGTCAGGCCTTCAATTGGGGTGGTACTCCCAGCGAAGACGATATCGTTGTTACAGCAGGTGCTGTTGAGGCGATGTCCCTTTGTGTGAAGGCCATTACCAAACCCGGCGATACGGTGGCCATTGAAACGCCGACCTACTACGCCATCTTCCAGGTAATGGAAAGTCACGGGCTAAAGGTGGTCGAGATTCCTGCCGATCCTACGGTGGGCATCGACATCGATTACCTGGAACAGGCCATTCCCCGTTTTGATATCAAAGCTTGTTTGTTCGTCAACACCTTCAACAACCCCCTGGGTAGCTGCATGCCCGACGATCGCAAGAAGAAGCTCGTGGATATGTTGGCGAAGAAAGATATTCCGTTGGTGGAAGACGACATCTATGGTGAGATGTATTTTGGTAAGACACGTCCGAGAACCTGTAAGTCATTCGATCGTAAAGGACTCGTTTTATATTGTTCGTCGTTCTCCAAATCGCTCGCGCCCGGCTATCGCATAGGCTGGACGATACCCGGTAAGTTTAAAGCGCAGGTTATGCGGTTGAAACGTATGCACTCCGTGTCGACCAATACGCTTACGCAGGCGGCGCTGGCCAATTTCCTCAGCAACGGTCGGTATGAGCTACACCTGCGGCACTTGCGCAAGGCGCTGCACACCCAGTCGCTGCGTTACCAGCAGGCCGTGGCTGAATATTTTCCGGAGGACACACGCGTTACGCGCCCGACGGGAGGCTTCACATTGTGGTTGGAGATGAACAAAAAGGTGGATGCTTACAAGCTGCACCGCAAAGCGCTGAAATACAATATTGGTATTGCGCCCGGACCCATTTTTTCTACCCAGGGCCGATTTGAAAATTGCTTCCGCCTGAGCTACGGAGAACCATGGACAGAAAGCGTGGAAGAAGGGATTAAAACACTCGGAAAACTAGTCCGCGAATGGAAATAACCGCGCCAGACGCGGAAGGATTCGGGCCAATCCAGGCCACTGTACGTCGTTATTCAATTTGCCGACGCAGAGGAAAAAAACGGTAAAAAACGCGGCTATAGAAGTAAATACTAATGTCATAAGCGTAGCGGTTTTCTGATATCAAAGGTCCAATATTATCCGTTGCGACGCTGATTTGTCTCCTCTGAGGAGTCACCGACGTAAGATCGGCCCGCGATTTGCCAGATTTCAAAAAAACAACCCGCGCGTATAAAGGGCTCCGGATTTAAACCATAACTCATTATCTTGCGCGCTTGTTGACTTGAAAACCAACGATTTATGATAAGAAGAAACGCAGGGGTGGTAGTTGCGGCAATTATGACCCTCTCAACCCATTGGGCTGCTGCCTTTCAGGCAGAAAACCAAGATCAGGACACAATAACGACACCTTCCGACTGGTTCTTACGCGACCCGCAAGACGACCACGTGCAGGGCGTCAGCGCCGAAAAGGCTTATAACACACTCCTGAAAGGAAAACCCTCCAAAACAGTACTGGTAGCGGTTATCGATTCCGGGATCGATGTTGACCACGAGGACCTGAAGGATATTATCTGGACCAACGAAGACGAGATTCCCGGCAACGGCCTCGATGATGATAAAAACGGTTACATCGACGACGTTCACGGCTGGAACTTCATCGGCGGCAAAAACGGAAATGTGAACGAAGACACGTATGAAGTAACCCGCGAATACAAGCGCCTCAAGCCCAAGTATGAAGGCATCGAGGAGGCTAAGGTTGGCAAAAAAGACAAAGCTGAATATGAGTACTGGAAGCGTGTGAAATTCAAATACGAGCGCGACTTCAAGGCCAACAAAGATCAGTACGACGAATACAACGGCCAATACGTGATGTATAGCAGCGCTATGAAAAATCTCACCTTCTGCGACAGCGTTCTTTCGCGCAGTGTTGGTAAGCCTCTCAGCAAATCTATATTGGAAACCATCAACCCTACCACTGACACGCTTCGTCAAGCCAAGACCATCCTGGTGGAAGTGCTCGGATCCATTGATGAGGACATTCAGGTGAGCGAGTTCCTCGAAGGCCTGCAACGCTATGTGGATATGCTTAAAGAAGCAGTCGACCACTTCGGCACTGCCGTAAACTACGGTTACAACCTCGATTTCAACTCGCGCACAGTGGTGGGCGATGATGCGAAGAACCTGACGGAAAAGAATTATGGCAACAACGACGTAGCCGGTCCTGATCCCAAACACGGTACGCACGTAGCCGGTATCATCGGCGCCAACCGCAAGAACAACATCGGCGTAAAGGGCATTGCCGACAACGTGCGCATTATGTCTGTACGCGCTGTGCCCAACGGTGACGAGCGCGACAAAGACGTAGCCAACGCTATTCTCTATGCAACCGACAACGGTGCAAAGATCATCAACATGAGCTTTGGCAAAGCTTTCTCGCCGAACAAAGAGCTGGTGGATAAAGCCGTGAAATACGCGGTATCGAAAGGTGTTCTGCTTGTACACGCTGCAGGCAACGACGGCGACAACACGGACATGGAATCTAATTTTCCCAACCGCAAATTCCTGAAAGGCGGCGAAGCCAAGACCTGGCTGGAGATCGGCGCCTCTTCGTGGGGAGCAGACTCGAACTTTGTAGGCTCATTCTCCAACTATGGCAAGAAGTCAGTCGACCTGTTCTCACCCGGTGTGCAGATCTATTCTACTACACCCGACAACACGTATGAGAACCTGCAAGGTACCAGCATGGCCAGCCCCGCGGCAGCCGGCGTTGCAGCAGTACTCCTCTCCTACTTCCCGGACCTGTCGGCCGCACAGTTAAAAGACATCCTCCGCCAGTCAACCCGCAAGTTTGACGGTTTGAAAGTAATCAAGCCGGGTACGCACGACGAGGTACCGTTCAGCGACCTCAGTAACACGGGTGGCCTCGTCAATGTATACGAGGCAGTGAAGCTGGCCTCCACCATCAAGACCCAGCCCAAGAGCAAGTAATTTATAGTATACATGTCATAACAAAGAGGCATCTCCGACGGGGGTGCCTCTTTTGTTTGTACCACGAGGCACGGGAGATAATTAAGGTATATTTACCCTACCGCCTACCGACTTCTGCTGTAACCCTTTCTTCGCGCAGCGGAGCAGAGCTTTCGGGGTGGTATAAAAATCAGCCTTCCCGCGTGTTTCGCCGCCTATAGCATAACGGTAGCTTCATACCCTACTAATCAGACTGGGTATGGCCACATTTTACCGGATCATTGTCGCAAGCGTGCTCTTGCTGAGCACGCCATGTTTTGCTCTTCACACACCGACCGAGGCAGGTTTTTATCTTCCCGCTCACCTCCAGGAAACCAGGTTTACGTATACTGTCATCAATAATCTTATCGTACTGCCCGTACGCATCAATGACTCGATACAGGTTAATCTCATCCTGGACACGGGCTGTCGCAACCTGGTACTATTTGGTAAAAAGTTTGGCAAGTTGTTTCATACGGAGGCGGGCCGTACCGTAGAATTCTCAGGGCTTGGCTCCGGCCGCACGGTACAGGGTAAACTTTCGCTTGGCAACAAGGTAGCGATCGATGCCGTGCTGGGAAACCGCATTCCCGTAGTGGTTATTCCGGAGCAAAATCTCTTCAGCGAATATCCCAATGTACATGGGGTGATCGGCTATGATCTGTTTATCAAATTTGAAGTGGAGCTGCATCCCGGCAAGCAAGAGATTACCCTACGCCCCGCCGCCACGGCCTCGCTGCCCGCGGGCTATCAGCATGTGCCGATCGAGGTGACCGACTCCCGCCCGCTGATACAAGCCACAGTCTTTCTCCAAAAGCAGGAGACGGGTCAGGCTTGTAACCTTATGATTGATACGGGCTCTGCCCGCGGACTGTTATTAAAGACCACCGACCTGTGCAGTTACCGCAAAGGCCCTTCGC
Source organism: Parachryseolinea silvisoli (assembly GCF_021190955.1). Taxonomy (GTDB): domain Bacteria; phylum Bacteroidota; class Bacteroidia; order Cytophagales; family Cyclobacteriaceae; genus Ohtaekwangia; species Ohtaekwangia silvisoli. The sequence goes on along the minus strand of NZ_JAIOAO010000002.1, from coordinate 1,621,942 downwards.
GTACGTTGGGCCGCGGGTTTAATGGTCTGATCAAAGGGTATGAAACATTCTCCCACAAATTGCTTTTGGCAACCCTGGAAATGAATAATTTATCTACCGGTATTATTTATGCACAGTGGCAGAACTATGCTTCGGTGGGCATGGAGGTGCTCAAAGATTACAAGCTTGTGTTAAACTATTGCAAAGGGTATGCGGGCTTTAAGAGCCTCGATGTGTAGCGCGCGGGACAAGACGCGGCTTTTATTTCAATGTCTTTAGATACGCCAGGCTCTTGGGAATCTGTTGCTCCGCTTTGGGCGATTCGTCTTCAATAAAAAAATGCTGAATGCCCATCGCCTTGGCCTCCTTCATCACGGCGGCGATACCGACATCGCCCTGGCCCAGCACGACGTTGGTCTCGTCGGGGGCTTTGCCGTCGTTGCTGTTGGGAGTGCCGCGCTTGCGGTCTTTCAGGTGCAGCAATACCCAACGGGTGGAATATTTCTTCAGCAACGCTACCGGGTCCTGCCCGGCTTGTTTGATCCAGAACACATCCATTTCAAAGTATACATACCGCGAGTCAAGCGCGTCGACCATGTAGTCGAACACCGTGCCCGACTCGTACGGTTGAAATTCATATCCGTGCGGATGGTAACATAACAACAGACCGTTGCGGGCCATGACCTTGCCAGCCTCGTTCAAGACAGAAGCAGCATAGTTCACATCGTCCGAGTCGAACATATCGCCGAAGGGTATCCACGCACATACCACGAACTTCGCGCCATAAGCGCGGGCCTGATCCGCCACTAATTGGGGCGACTTGGCCAGGCGCTCAAAGTCGGCGCCAAAGCTGATCACTTGTAACTTGTGTTTGGCGATCAGCTTGATCATCTCGGGAAACTCCAACCCATAGGTACCTGCCATTTCCACTTCGCGAATGCCCATAGCCTCCACTTTGGCCATGGTGCCGGGCACGTCCTTCGCAAACTGATCGCGTAAACTGTACAATTGTAAACCAATCTCCTGGGCGTTGAGCCGGGATAGGGAAATAAGAAATATGACTAAAAAGCAGGTACTTTTCAGAGAGGGTTGCATAGCAGACGGTTCCGGACATGAAGGTAGCGGAAAGCAACGGAACCAACAAAAAGGCATCACCTTGCGATGATGCCTTTTGGGGTTTGGGAGGTTTGGCTTGAAAAAGATTATTTCTGTACCAGCAGCGGTGTGTTGGCTGCCAGGGTCATCAGGTCGTCGTCGTTGACATTTTTCTTTTCGTCGGCTACCGTCAGGAATGCTTCGTACAGCTGGTCCAGCTCGGGCTTGCTCGGCTGGTAGCCCAGCAGCTCCAGGCGGTGCTTCAGCGCGGCACGACCGCTGCGGGCGGTCAGTACGATCGACGATGTCGGCACACCTACGTCCGAAGGATTGATGATCTCGTAGTTCTCCGAGTTTTTCAGGAAGCCGTCCTGGTGGATACCGGACGAGTGCGCAAACGCGTTGGCGCCTACAATGGCTTTGTTGGGCTGCACCGGCATGCGCATCAGGTCAGACACCAGGTTACTGACGCCGTACAGGCGCTCGGAAACGATGTTGGTATGCAAGTCCAGGTCTTTGTGCGTACGGATGATCATCGCTATTTCTTCCAGCGATGTGTTCCCTGCGCGCTCACCGATACCGTTGATGGTCACTTCGGCCTGACCGGCGCCGGCGATGAGGCCAGCCATGGTGTTGGCCGTAGCCATACCCAGGTCGTTGTGGCAGTGTACGGAGATCGTCGCTTTGTGTATGTTCTTTACATGCTCGAACAGGTATTGAATGCGCTTGCCATACAGGTGCGGCAGGCAGTAACCTGTCGTGTCGGGAATGTTTACGACGTCGGCACCGGCAGCAATAACCGCCTCCACCATCTGCGCCAGAAAGGCCAGGTCGGCACGGCCTGCGTCTTCGGCAAAGAACTCGACTTCATAGCCTTTGGCCTTGGCATAGCTCACAGCCCATACGCCTTGCTCGAGTACTTTCTCGCGGCTGCTGTTGAATTTGGTTTTGATGTGGATATCCGACGAGCCAATGCCGGTGTGAATCCGACCACGTTTGGCGTGGTGCAGGGCTTCGGCGGCCACATCGATATCTTCCTTTTTAGACCGGGTCAGCGCACAGACGCCGATGCTCACCGCTTTGGAGAGCTCTACCACGGAAAGAAAGTCGCCCGGGCTCGAAATAGGGAAACCGGCTTCAATCACATCCACACCGAGTAGCTCGAGCTCCCGTGCTATGACGACCTTTTCTTCGGTTGACAATTGACAGCCGGGCACTTGCTCGCCATCGCGCAGCGTAGTGTCGAAGATTTCAATTTTTCTGCTCATTGGTTTGGAATAAGACTTTTGATGTTCGTTTTATAGTGTGGTGGCGTCTGTGTTCGTATTGTTATACCGCTACCTGGCAGTTCACCAGCATGCGGGCGTTGTTGCATACTACGTTGCCCATCACTTCCGTACCCAGGATCTTCTCGTGGGCGGTGTTCGCATCGGCAATGTCACGGGTGCGGTATCCTTCGCGCAGTGTCTTCTCCACCGCTTTGATCACCGCTTCTGATTCTTCTTTTAACCCGAAAGAAATATCCAGCAGCAAAGCCGCCGACAGGATCGACGCGAGCGGGTTGGCAATACCTTTACCGGTAATGTCGTGCGCGCTGCCGTGGATCGGCTCGTATAGCCCTACGGTGTCGCCGATCGATGCCGAGGCCAGCATGCCCATGGAGCCGGCGATCTGCGAGGCTTCGTCGGTGAGGATATCACCAAACAGGTTGCCTGTCACCACCACGTCAAAGCCGCGCGGGTTTTGGATCAGCTTCATGGCTGCAGCGTCTACAAACATGTGCTCTACTTCTACATCCGGATATTGACGCGCCACGTCTTGTACCACTTCGCGCCACAGGCGTGAGCTTTCCAGTACGTTGGCTTTGTCGACGGATGTAACTTTTTTACCGCGGGTCAGTGCCGCCTTGAAGGCTTTGTGCGCGATGCGCTCTACTTCATACCGCGAGTAGATCATCGTGTCATAGGCTGTCTTGCCTTCGTCTTTGCGGCCGCGCTCGCCGAAGTATACATCGCCGGTCAGCTCGCGGAAGAAAAGTATATCAGCACCTTTCAGAATCTCCGGCTTAATGCTCGATGCTTCGAGCAGCTCATCAAATAATTTGATGGGACGCAGGTTCGCATAAAGGCCCAGTTCCTTGCGCATCTTGAGCAAGCCTTGCTCCGGACGCACTTTGGCGGACGGATCGTTATCATACTTCGGGTGTCCTACCGCGCCAAACAATATCGCGTCGCAGTTCTTCATCTTCTCCAGGGATGTATCGGGCAGCGGGCTGCCGGTCGCTTCGATAGCTTCGTGGCCGATCGTAGCGTAGTCGAATACAAACTGGTGACCGAAACATTCGGCTACCTGCTCCAGCACTTTCTTGCCACAGGCCGTCACTTCTTTTCCAATGCCGTCGCCGGGAAGGATTACGATTTTCTTTTTCATTTTCTTACGGGCTTGCCGCGGGGCAGCAAGTATCGGTTTAGGTTAAGGTTTAGTGTACGGCATCAAACTGGCGGATCTCTTCGCGCAGGCTGAGGAGGTAATCAATGTCGTCGTACCCATTGGTGAGGCACGTTTTCTTGTAGGCATTGATGTCAAAGGACTCCGATGTACCGTCGGCCAGCGTTACACGCTGGTTTTCGAGGTCTACCGTAATGACTGTATGCGGGTCTTTTTCGATTAAGGCAAATACGCTTTTCAGAAAGGCGTCGGATACCTGGATCGGCAGCGTTGCGTTGTTCAACGCATTGTTTTTAAAGATGTCGGCAAAGAAGCTCGAAATCACCACGCGGAAGCCGTAATCGGCAATGGCCCACGCGGCGTGCTCGCGGCTGCTACCACAGCCAAAGTTCTTGCCGGCCACCAGGATCTTGCCGGCGTAGGTCTTGTCATTCAATACAAAATCCGCCTTCGGTGTATCGTCGGCGTTATAGCGCCAGTCGCGGAAGAGGTTGTCGCCAAATCCCTCGCGCGTGGTGGCTTTCAAAAAGCGCGCAGGAATGATCTGGTCGGTATCAATATTTTCGATCGGCAGAGGTACGGCCGAGCTTTTTAATGTGGTGAATTTTTCTTTCGACATAAAATACTTTTTAGGGCTCCTGTCTTACTTGTTCACGTTTCGTTTCTCTCCAGGAGGAATTATACCAGGCTCCGTACGTCTGTTACTTTGCCGGTGATCGCGGCCGCCGCAGCGCTGAGCGGACTGGCCAGGAACGTGCGGGACTTGGGTCCCTGACGTCCTTCGAAGTTTCGGTTAGACGTGCTGATGCAATATTTGCCTGCGGGAATCTTGTCTTCGTTCATGCCCAGGCACGCGGAGCAACCAGGCTGACGCAGTTGGAATCCTGCTGCTTCAAATACTTTGTCAAGACCTTCCTGGCGGGCTTGCGCTTCTACTTGCTTCGAACCGGGCACAACCCATACCTCTACATTCTCGGCTTTCTTGCGGCCTTTCACCAGCGATGCTACGGCACGCAGGTCTTCAATGCGGGCGTTGGTACAGCTGCCGATAAACACGTAATCTATCGCCTTGCCCAACAGTTGTGAGCCGGGCTCGAGACCCATATACTCCAGTGACTTCTTGAAAGAAGTCTGTTCCGATACGTCTTTCAGCTCTTCTACGGTCGGGATGCGGTCCATCACTTTAATGCCCATGCCCGGGTTGGTTCCATAGGTGATCATCGGGGCAATGTCGGCGGCGTCATATTTCAGCACGGCGTCGTATTGCGCACCTTCGTCCGTCTTCAGCTTTTTCCACTCCTCTACCTTACGGTCAAATTCAGCACCTTGCGGCGCGAACTTGCGGCCTTTGATATAGTTGAAGGTTGTTTCGTCGGGAGCGATCAGGCCACCGCGCGCACCCATTTCAATGCTCATATTACAGATCGTCATACGCGCTTCCATCGAGAGGTTGCGAATGGCGTCGCCGGCATACTCCACAAAATAACCCGTGGCGCCGCTGGCGGAGATTTTCGCGATCACGTACAGAATGATGTCTTTTGCCACCACGCCTTTGCCGAGGGTTCCGTTGATCTCGATACGCATGGTTTTGGGGCGGTATTGCAGAATGCACTGTGTAGACAGCACCTGTTCTACTTCGCTGGTGCCAATGCCGAAGGCGATGTTGCCAAACGCGCCGTGGGTGGACGTATGGCTGTCGCCGCAGACGATGGTCATGCCGGGCAGGGTCAGTCCCAGCTCGGGGCCGATGATGTGTACGATGCCCTGGTACGGGTGGCCCAGGTCATAGAGCGTAATGCCAAATTCGGCGGTGTTCTTGCGCAGCGTTTCTACCTGGTGGCGGGAAAGCGCTTCTTTGATCGGCAAGTGCTGCTCCAGCGTGGGCACGTTGTGGTCGGGTACCGCGGTGGTCCGGCTGGGGTTAAACACGGGAATGCCGCGCTTACGAAGGCCGTCAAATGCCTGAGGGCTGGTTACTTCGTGAATGAAATGACGGTCGATGAACACCACATCCGGATAGCCTTCGCTTTTCTTCACCACGTGCGCGTCCCAGAGCTTGTCGAACAGTGTTTTTGGTTGACTCATTGTTTTTGTGTCTGTAAAAATCATCTAGTGTTTTCCCGAAAACTCGGAAGCTGTAACAACTGTTAGTTTGTTCCAGTCTAAAAAAAACGAAACCGTCCCGAGGGTGTCGGGACGGTAACGATTGCTTTCGATATTTTCTATTTCATTCAGGCCAAAGCCTGTCTGTTTTGTCAATGTAAAATCAACGAGGGTTCTTGTACACGAAGATCACAAAAGTTAGGGCGTGCATCAACGAATTATTAACATTTTTTTATGATTCCTAACTAGTGGTAGGTAGTATACTATAGGAATGTTAACCCTCTGTTGGTATATAACGCTGTTGTGGGGGAAGTAGTTTCTCGGTGAATAAATACACTACGCCCGTCTGAAGACCGGTGCCAGGGTGGGGCCGGCAATGGCTTTTTAAATTAAAAAAGGTGCCCGACGTTTCGGCGGCGCGACTGACAGGAACAGGCTCTGGATTGTTCTGCCGGCGCAACCCGCTTTTGCATCGGGACACCCTTTTCATAAAGAGGGTCTGCTCTTTTTCTTTTATCGCGTTGACATGTCGATTATTCCGAGGTACATGAAAAAAAATGACGACGATGTAAAAATCGGTAGTCTGCACGCGACGTTCAATACGACGATCTACGTATTTACCCGCCTGCATCGGCAAGCGAAGGCCTTACGTACCCACACGGAGATTCTTTGCGTAAAAATACTGGGGTTTATACCAGGTATTCGAATAGGTTCTCGTTCTGATTCACCACCGTATAGTTGAGCTTGTGGCTGTCCATACGGGCAATAAGCGTCTGGAAATCGTCTTTCGATTTCAACTCGATGCCGATCAGTGCCGGTCCCGATTCTTTGTTGTGTTTCTGGATGAATTCAAACCGCACGATGTCGTCTGTCGGTCCCAGGATCTCGTTTACGAATTGCTTCAACGCTCCCGGGCGTTGCGCAAAGCGCACAATGAAATAATGTTTTAATCCTTCGTATAGCAGCGAACGTTCTTTGATCTCCTGCATGCGGTCGATGTCGTTGTTCCCGCCGCTCAGGATACACACGACCTTCTTACCGCGTATTTGGTCGGCATATTGTTCCAGTGCCGCGATGGACAATGCACCGGCCGGCTCGGCCACAATAGCGTCTTCGTTGTAGAGCTGAAGAATCGTCGTGCTGACTTTGCCTTCCGGCACCAGCAGCATATCCGACAGCAAATCTTTGCTCAATGCGAAGGTCAGGTCGCCTACCTTTTTCACCGCGGCGCCGTCTACAAACCGCTGAATGGTGTCCAGTACCACCGGGTGGCCGGCCTTCAGCGCTTCTTTCATGGACGGTGCACCCAGGGGCTCCACACCGATGATCTTCGTCTTGGGAGAAAATAGTTTAAAGTATTGGCCCACACCGGCGCACAAACCGCCACCACCAATGGGCACAAACATATAGTCGATGTCGCTCAGCTCGTCGAGGACTTCTTTGCCAACCGTACCTTGCCCTTCAATCACCTTCAGGTGGTCGAACGGCGGAATAAACACCATGTTGTTCGCTTGCGTGAAGACCAGGGCATGCGCCTGGCATTCGTCAAACGTATCGCCGATCAGTACGATCTCGATGTTCTCACCACCGAACATTTTCACCTGGTTGATCTTCTGCTTGGGCGTAATGGCCGGCATATAGATCACCCCTTTAATGTCTAGCTGGCGGCACGAGAAGGCGACGCCTTGCGCGTGGTTGCCGGCGCTGGCGCAGACCACGCCACGCTGGCGCTGGTCCGGGGTCAGGCTTTGAATGAGATTATAGGCGCCCCGCAGCTTGTAGGAGCGTACTACCTGCAGGTCTTCGCGCTTGAGGTATACCTCTGCTTTAAATTTCTCAGAGAGCTTCCGGTGAAACTGCAACGGGGTTTTCAACACGACCGATTTGAGCACGGCCGCGGCGGCGTTGACATCGAGGCTTTCCGTTTGTTTATCTGATACCATGGTGTTGTTATAAAAACAATGTGCAGGTAAAAATACCTGCACATTGATCTGAATTAGGAGTTGATCATGCTGGCTTCCACCTGGTTCTTTTCAGGTCTCAGCTGGCGCACCGCGGCGCCTGCCTGCCAGAGCTCGCTCTCGCGAAGCTCTTTCAGCTCTTCGGCAAGCTTCTCGCGGTAATCCGGCTTGCTGCAGGTATCGATCGTACGTCTTGCTTCTTCGCCGGTCGCGACGCTCTTGTACAATTCCTGGAACACAGGCAGTGTGGCGGCTTTGAATTTTTTCTTCCAGTCCAGCGCACCGCGTTGTGCTGTAGTCGAGCAGTTGGCATACATCCAGTCCATACCGTTCTCTGCCACGAGTGGCATCAGGCTTTGTGTCAGCTCTTCTACCGTTTCGTTGAATGCTTCTGAAGGTGAGTGACCGTTCGCACGCAGTACTTCGTATTGTGCTTCGAAGATACCGGCGATAGCGCCCATCAGCGTACCACGCTCGCCCGACAGGTCGGAGTATACTTCTTTTTTGAAATCCGTTTGAAACAGGTAGCCTGAACCTACACCGATACCGAGGGCAATAGCCTTCTGTGTGGCGTTGCCGGTGGCGTCCTGGAATACTGCATAGCTCGAGTTGATACCTTTACCTTGTAAAAACAGGCGGCGTACCGAAGTACCCGAACCTTTCGGCGCAGCCAATACTACGTCGATATCGGCCGGAGGAATAATGCCGGTTTGGTCTTTGAAGGTGATGCCAAAGCCGTGTGAGAAATACAGTGTCTTACCTTTTGTCAGGAAAGGCTTGATGGTAGGCCACAGGGCAATCTGGCCGGCGTCTGACAGCAGGAACTCGAGGATCGTACCACGCTTGGCAGCTTCTTCGATCTCGAACAGCGTTTCGCCAGGAACCCAACCGTGCTCCACTGCTTTGTCCCAGGTCTTCGAACCTTTCCGTTGTCCCACGATCACTTTAAATCCGTTGTCGCGCAGGTTCAACGCCTGTGCAGGGCCTTGCACGCCATATCCGATAATGGCAATGGTTTCGTTCTTCAATACGTCCAGGGCCTTTTCCATCGGAAATTCTTCCCGTGTTACTACTTCTTCTATGGTTCCGCCAAAATTAATCTTAGCCATTTTCTATGTGTTTAATTGTTTATGTTTTACTGTTTAGTAGGTGCTTCAGAATGTCTATGCGTTTTCAATCACGCTGTGTTTTGCGCTCAGCTCGCAGTACAAGGCGCTGCCGGTATAATACAGCGCCTGCTCTACTTCGATAAGCTTTTCCACCTGGTTTTTTACCTTTTCCATCATGTCTTCCGTTGCCACGAGCAGCAATACTGCCGTACCGCGACGAAAATCATCTTCGGCTTCGTGGGCCAGCAACCGTTTAATGCGTACGCGCCGCCGGTTCAGAATGTTGACGATCCGGTTAATGACCGAAAAGTTGTTGTCCGAATGTATCTCTAATGTGAAATCCTGTTTCATGTCTCAGTCTTTGATCTAACTCCGTCGGGTCTATTGGCAGCCTTCCGGTGCTTCCAGCATTACATCGGCCACGCCGGCACCGGCCGGTACCATCGGGAATACGTTGTCTTCTTTGCCCACCACTACTTCCAGGAAGTATGAGGTCTTTGAAGCCAGCATTTCTTTTAACGCATCGTGTAAATCTTCGCGTGCCTCCACTTTGCGGGCCTTGATGCTATAGGCTTCGGCCAGCATAATGAAGTTGGGGTTGGACATTTCGGTAAACGAATACCGCTTGCCGTGGAACAGCTGCTGCCACTGGCGCACCATGCCCAGGAAGTTGTTGTTCAGTACCATCACCTTCACAGCAATGTTGTATTGCATGATGGTGCCCAGCTCTTGCAAGGTCATTTGGAAACCACCATCGCCAATGACAGCCACCACTTGCTTCAACGGCATCGCCATCTTGGCACCGAGTGCTGCGGGCAGGGCAAAGCCCATCGTTCCCGCACCGCCCGACGTGACGTTGCTGCGCGGGTTCTTGTATTGATAGTACCGGGAGGTCACCATCTGGTGCTGCCCTACGTCCGTTACCACAATGGCCTCACCGTTGGAATATTTCGTGAGATTGCTGATCACCTCACCCATCGTGATCTTACCAGACGGATTACACTCCGGGTGAATGACCTTATCGAATTCGATCTTGTTCAGTTTGTGGAAGCTGTCCACCCAGTCGATATGTTTGGCGGCGTGGCACTTCGGTAACAGGGCTTGCAGGGCCTCTTTCGCATCGGCATGTACAAAGGCCTCCGTCAGGATGATCTTATTGATCTCCGCCTTGTCAATGTCGATGTGTACCACCTTGGCTTGTTTGGCATATTTGCTGACGTTACCGGTTACACGGTCGTCAAAGCGCATGCCGATGCCGATCAGCACATCGCACTCATTGGTGTTCAGGTTGGGACCATAATTGCCGTGCATACCCAGGTAGCCCACATAGTTCGGATGGTCGGCAGGGAAGCCGCCCAACCCCAGCAACGTACAGGCCACCGGTATACCAGTCTTTTCCGAGAAGGCTACCAACGCATCTGTCGCACCCGACAGCAGGATACCCTGGCCCGCCAGGATATACGGACGCTTCGCTTGGTTGATGATCTCTGCCGCCTTTTCAACTTGTGCTGTTTGCAGCACCGGCTTCGGCTTATAGGTACGGATGTGGTCGCACTTTTCGTACGGCTGCTCCGCGATCATTTCATTTTGCGCATTCTTGGTGATGTCGATCAACACCGGTCCGGGACGCCCCGTGTTCGCGATGTAGAAAGCCTTTGCCACCGCTGGCGCGATGTCTTTGGCTTCCGCCACCTGGATGTTCCACTTCGTCACGGGAAGCGTCGTGTTGACCACGTCCGTTTCCTGGAAGGCATCCGTTCCCAGCAGGTGAGCAAACACCTGGCCTGTGATACAGACCAGCGGTGTCGAGTCGATCAGCGCATCAGCCAGCCCTGTCACCAGGTTGGTCGCGCCAGGACCGGACGTGGCAAATACCACCCCCGTGCGGCCCGATACGCGGGCAAAACCCTGGGCGGCATGTATGGCGCCCTGTTCATGGCGCACCAGAATATGATTGAGGCGGTCGGCATAGCCGTACAACGCATCGTATACCGGCATAATGGCACCCCCGGGGTAACCAAAAATTATATCAACACCTTCCGACACGAGCGAGTTGAGCAGCACTTCCGATCCGGTGATCGTCTTGGCAGGCTCTACTTCGCTGGCTACAGCTACGGCAGGCTTATTCTTCGTCAGTAACGCATCCATCAGCAGCAGTTTTTACTTGTTTAGCATACTTCCATAAAACTCCATTCTTAACATTCAGCGCGGGTTGTTTCCACGCTGCTCTGCGCAGGGCTATCGTTTTATCATCCACCAACAGGTTGATGGAATGACCCTTAATATCGATCTCTATCAGGTCGTCGTCTTCTACCAGGGCGATGAGGCCACCGGCGAAAGCTTCCGGCACAATGTGGCCGATCACAAATCCGTGGGATCCACCGGAGAACCGTCCGTCGGTAATCATGGCTACGTTTTTACCAAGGCCCGAACCCATAATGGCGGATGTAGGCTTGAGCATTTCCGGCATACCTGGCGCGCCTTTTGGTCCTACGTAGCGGATCACCACTACATCGCCGGACTTTACACGGCCATTCTGGATACCGTCTACCAGCTCGAACTCGCCGTTGAAGACGCGGGCAGGTCCCTTAAAACGCTCGCCTTCTTTGCCGGTAATTTTAGCTACCGAACCTTTCTCGGCCAGGTTGCCATAGAGAATCTGCAAGTGGGCAGTGGGCTTGAGCGGTGTCTCTACCGGGTAGATAACATTGTTTTCGCCGAAGACGAGGCTGGGGGCATCTTTTACATTTTCGGCGAGGGTCTTACCCGTTACGGTTATACAGTCGCCGTGGAGGAACCCTTTTTCCAGCAGGTATTTCAGTACCGACGACATACCGCCGATCTTGTGCAATGCGCCCATGAGGTGCGTGCCGCTGGGCTTGAAATCGGCGAGCAGCGGTATACGGTCGGAGATCTTCTGGAAATCATCTTGCGTCAGCGCGACGTCTACGGCTTTGGCCATGGCGATGAGGTGGAGCACGGCGTTTGTCGAGCCGCCGGTGGCCATCACCACCGTAATGGCGTTTTCAAAGGCCTTACGCGTCATGATGTCGCGGGGCTTGAGGTCAAGCTTCAGCAGATTGTAAATCGCCTGCCCGGCAGCAGCGCATTCATCTTTCTTCGATTGATCTATCGCCGGGTTCGACGACGAGTTAGGCAACGACATGCCCATCGCTTCGATCGCCGAGGCCATGGTATTGGCCGTATACATCCCACCACAGGCGCCGGCGCCGGGACAAGAGTTTTTGATGATACCTTTGTAGTCTTCGTCGCTGAGGTTACCGGCGAGTTTTTTACCGAGGGCTTCGAACGACGAGATGATGTTCAGTTCTTGACCTTTATAGTGGCCACCGGCAATCGTGCCGCCGTAGACCATGATCGCAGGGCGGTTCAACCGGCCCATGGCGATCAACGCGCCGGGCATGTTCTTATCGCAGCCCATGATGGCGACGAGACCGTCGTAATATTGTGCGCCACATACCGCTTCGATCGAGTCGGCAATGATATCACGACTTACCAGCGAATAACGCATGCCCGCAGTACCGTTGCTGATGCCGTCGCTTACGCCAATGGTATTAAAGACTAATCCTACCAGATCGCTCGCCCACACTGACTTCTTAACATCCTGCGCCAGTCCGTTGAGGTGCATGTTGCAGGTGTTGCCGTCGAAACCGGTGCTCACGATGCCTACCTGCGCTTTCTGCATGTCTTCGTCCGTCAGGCCAATGCCGTAAAGCATTGCCTGTGCGGCAGGTAACGTCGGGTCCTGGGTCAGTGTCTTGCTGTACTTATTCAATTCTGTACTCACGTTGTTGACTCTATGATGATACTTAGTTTAAAAAATTCTTCTCCCCTGCTGATCACTCTTCCCCTATAACCTTCCGGTCACTCGTGGACGGCGGGAGTATTCCGAGCAAGAATACTCCGCCTCCACGGACCATCTGGTTGTCTAGATGATGACGTAGCTAAATGATTTCTCCAATACTTGACACTTGTAAGCTTCCTGTACGGTCGCCCCTAAGCTGTCAAACCATTCTTTTTTAAAAGGTTTTGCATCAACGGACTCTATACCTACTATTTCCGCCGCGGTGCCACACAAAAACGCGCCGTCGGCTGCTTCCAGCTCTTCGGGACGGATTTGTTTTTCTTTCACCGGTATGTCGAGCTCACGGCAAATATTCTGCACCGTTTGCCGTGTGATGCCCGGCAGAATATGGCCCAGCGCCGGGGTGTACAACACGCCGTCTTTTTCCAGGAAGAAGTTGGCGCCCGGAGCTTCGGCGATGTTGCCGTTCATGTCGAGCATGAGGGCTTCGTCGTAGCCACGTACTTTGGCTTCGCTGGTCGCCAGGATCGAGTTCACATAATGTCCGGTTACTTTGGCTTCCACCTTCAACGCACCCGGATTGGGGCGTTGATACGACGAGATGCACATCCGAAGGTGTTTGTCGCCGTGGTATTTGTCCCACTCCCACGCGCACATCATCAGGTATACTTCGTTTGTTTGCGTCAGCTGCATGTTGGCGCCGCTGTATACCAATGGGCGGATGTAAGCGTCGGACAGGTTGTTTTTCTCTAACAGTTGATAGGCAATTTGTACCAGCTCTTCAGTTTCGTATTGAAACGGAATGCCGACCAGCGCGCAGCTTTTCTTGAGGCGCTCGAAGTGCTCGACGGCCTTGAAGACCTTCGTGCCGTTCATGGTCTGATAGGCACGAATTCCCTCGAACGCTCCGAAGCCATAGTGCAGTGTCTGACTGTACAGATCTATGTGGGCATCGACCGCCTTGATAAATTTCCCATTCAGGAAAAGGATCGTGTCTTTCGTGTAGTACATAATTTACAACTGTTAGTTTGTAGTTGCCTGTATAAAACAAAACCGCCCCGAGTGATCGGGGCGGTTCGTGATATCTTGTTTAAAATCTTAAATCACCATCGCCCCTGCGGGTTTGACCACGAGGAGAATGACGACGATGACGAGCACAGTGCCGTTGATCAGCCCTGTAAGGCTTAACGATCGTTCGGTTATTTTTAGATCTTTCATCATAAAATTCTGTGCGAGTACAATTATCACGAATTATCATCTACTATTCAAGCAAACTTCCGGAAATGTTTCGAATCCAGCTCAAAAACGAATGTTAGGTTGACAGTTACTGGCTTTCGTTTGCGCGGATTGTCACCATTTCGCAAGCGTTTTCGGGAAACCCGTTTTTGTTTCCTTAAAAGTTAAGGAAAGTATATAGATTGCTATGGGTACTGGCATAATTCCTGCTCTTCTGTTTCCGTTTTATTCACTTTCTTTACACCTCCACCTACCCATGAACCACCGTTTCCTGCTCACAGCCATTCTCCTTTTCTCCACCCTACCCGTATGCGCACAGCTCGAATTCAGCGCCACCAAACTCGTCGACCAATACCAGGATGAATTCAGGCACATTTACCGCCCCGGGCACACCTACCTGTTCTCCCTGGGCGTAAACGACCGGGAAAGGAATAAACGCTCTACGTTGACCGGTAACTTTGGTTATGGCCGGTATACTCCTAAAGCCGATACGTTTCCTACTATTATCGCACGGAATGAGATTTTCGGGTATGATACGTATAGCGACTATCAAGTGTTCCAGCTGACTCTCAGTCTGCGCCGGGACTTCATTGTCTGGCGACACCTCGAACTTTATGTGGGCATGGAAATGGGCTACCACTTTACCTCGTATCGCCAGACCCGCTATAAGGGCAATGTAAAAGACAGCGATCGCTTCGTTGAAAGCCGCCTGCCCCTGATCCCGTTCGTTGGTATAAGCATCCCGATTCATGGATTCTGTCTCTTCGCACAAAGTCAGTATAACTTTTCTCTCGACAGATCCGATGACAATAGCAGAAACTTATTTAATCGCATCTGGTCGAACGGAGTTGGCATCCGGTACCGTCTGGAAGAGCCGTTAGAGTAGTATACTATAATCCTGGCATCTATTGTACAAATCAGCATAGCACCTGACATAAAAAAAGCTGCCGGCGAACCGGCAGCTTTCTGCACATTTTAATTTAAACATTAACCTAAACTATCAATAACAACAACGTCAAGATCATTCATCTTTTAACACTGCCACCGGATTCATCAGCGCGGCTTTTAACACATGATAGCCGGTGATGAGAATGGATGTCGCCAGCATACTGCCCGCCGCCAGGATAAAGGCCCAGGGCGTCAGCGGTACTCTGTACTGGAAGGTTTCAAGCCATTTTGTAAGCAGGTAAATGCACAACGGTGTAGCCACTAGCACCGATACCACGATCAGCACGGTATACTCGCGTACCACCAGCACCCAGATATTCCATACCGAAGCGCCTACTACTTTGCGAATGCCAATCTCCTTGGTGCGTTGCTCCAGGGTAAAGATGATCATGCCCAACAAGCCGAAGCAAGCGATGAGAATGGCCATCGCCGCGAAGATTGTCAGTGCACGGGCGAATTGCTCCTGTCCCTTAAACGCTTCGGCGAAAGCCTGATCCACGAACTCGTATTGGAACGGGGCGTCGCCGGCAAATACTCTCCATTCCTTCTCCAGCGAGGCTATTACATCGCTCCATACGTCGGCTTGTCCAGCCTCTACCCGCACGACCGCAAACTGTTGTTGACCGGAATAAGCCGATCCCTCCATGTGGAAGATGCCCATCGGCTGTACCGGTGCAGCCAGCGCCCAGTAGTGAAAATCTTTCACCACGCCCACCACTTCGTATGTCTTCTCTATTCCCGGGTAGAATATCTTTTTACCCAATACACTTTCGTCTACATTCCAGCCAAAGGCCTTCACCGCGTTCTCATTCAAAATGACACGCTCTTTGTCGGCGGGTATATCTTTCGAGAAGTTGCGGCCCACTACGAGCTGCAGCTTCAGCGCAGAGACATATTGCTCATCTGCCTTTACATAGTTCAACGAAGACGTTTTATCCGTATGACCCTCTGCCTGAAACTGGTCGCCATCGTATAAACGCGGGGGCACAGACGTAGACCAGGCTACCTCCTCCACGTGTGGAATATTCTTCAGCGCATGTGCGAATGTTTTTCTGTCTTTAATCCATTCACCGCGCTTCACCACCACCAGGTTCTCACGGTTAAAGCCTACGTCTTTGTTGGCCAGGAAGTGCAGTTGTTGGAATACCACTACCGTGCAGACGATCAGCACCATGGAGATGGCAAACTGAAACATCACCAGACCGTTGCGCAGCACTTTGCCTTGCTTGCCGGTACGCAGGGTGCCCTTCATCGCTTCTACAGGCGAGAAGCGGCTCAGGAAGATGGCAGGGTAGCTACCCGACAAGGCACTCATGATGAGGATCAGCGCCCCCAGTATCATGAGAATTTGAGGGTCTGTGAACAGGTTGAGGCGAAGGTCGTTGCCGGTCAGCACGTTGAAGAGCGGCAATACCAGCTGCGCTACCGCCAGGCCCACCCCTGCCGCCAATACACAGAACATCAATGCCTCCGCGAAGAAATGCACGGCCAATTGCAGGCGGTTCGACCCCAGAATCTTGCGCAAGCTGGACTCCTTGATACGGCGTGTATACTGCGCAGTCGATAAGTTCATGAAGTTGATGCACGAGAGCAACACGATAAAGATCTCGACACCCGACAGCACGTACAAGATCACGATGCTGCTGACGGTGTTCAGGCGATTGTAGATATTATCCGAGTAGAGGCGAATGCTGGTAAGCGGCTGCGCAAACAGCTCCCACGAACGACCGCTTTTTGTATAGTCGTCGAAGGACTGGTTCATGGTGCGACGCAGGGTTGTCTCGGCATACTTGCGTGGAAGGATCGGCAGCTTAGCCGTGAGCGCTTCGGGTGAAGCATGTTTGTCGAGCAGTACAAATGTCTCGAAGGTTGTCCAGATCCAGTTCCAGTTGGCCTTGGTAATGCTTTCGAAGGTGTTCATGGACACCAGCATGTCGAAGTCGATATACGAGTTCGAGGGTACGTCTTTTACAACACCCGTTACCTGGTATGTCTGCAGGCCACCATCGCCTTGCGGACTGGTATCTTTTACTTCCAGCAGTTTGCCCATGGGGTCTTCGTCCCCGAAGTAGCGCCGGGCGGCTTCTTCCGTCAGGACAACGCTCCGCGCCAGGGTCAGGGCGGTGGCGGCGTTGCCTTTCACCAGCGGAAAGGTGAAAACGGAAAGGAAGTTAGAGTCTACCGCCAGAATCTTGCTTTCATCAAAGGCATGTGCTTCATGCTTGGTGTCGGTGTACGACACCAGGAAGTTGCCCGTAGGATGCACGCGGGTTACTTGTTCTACCTCCGGAATCTCGGCATCCAACGCATAGGCTACGCCCGGGCCGGTAGAAGAGAACAGGTGGTCATCGTTTTCACCCCAGATAAAGGTCTGGTTGATGCGGTAAACGCGGTCGGCATTTGCATGAAAGCGGTCGTAGCTTAGCTCGTGCTGCACGTACAGGTAAATCAGCAGGGTGCTGACGATACCGGCCGTTAAACCCAGCAAATTGATGGCCGAGAACAGCTTTTGGCGCCGCATGTTGCGCAGAAAAAGGAGAACGTGGTATTTTATCATGGGGCGGAGATTTGCAAAGACAGGGACCAAAGGTCGTACCAGTTGGGGGAAACGGCTTTTTGAGCGGCTGGAGCCGTTTTTTAGGTGTGAAGGACGTTCGGTATTGTTACGGGGTGTCCGATATCGGATGGTGGTACGCGGACACGGTTAGCAAAAGGTCCCCGGAATAACTCCGACACAATGACACGAGTACCGTGGCCAAAGAGCACCCATGAAGCTATAGAAATGCCAGAAATAGACATCCACAACAGAGTGGATAGAGTAGGGATAAAGTATACTTAAAGTATACATAGAGTATACTTACTGTATGCCGGCAGTACCCTACGCCGGGAGCCTGCCAATCTGGCGTTTTTTTCAGAAAAAGCTATTCACTCAGGACGCCAGGTATTCTACCAGGCCGTCGCGGATGGCTGTGAAGGTGCGGACGAGGGTATCTTCATCTTCCTCCAGTAGTGTTACCCGAAAGCCTTGCAGCTCAGAGCAGAACGATGAGATCGGCACGACGCAAACGCCTTTCGATCCCAGCAGATAATAAACAAAGCGCTTGTCCTGCTGGATATCATCCTGGTTTACCCAGGCCTCGACCAATGTCCGTACTTCGGCATTATCAATGCGCATCTTTTGATGCGGCTTCAGCACGCCTTCGCGGAAGATGATCGTGTTATAGAAAGCTCCGAACGTTTCGTTGAAGGTTAGCTCCGGCACGGTGCCGAGAATGTCGGATATGATCTTACTGCGGCGCCCGATGTTGGTGTTCGTTGCCTCGCGGTAGCCTTTAAAGCGTGGGTCGCCGAGAATCTTCGGAATTGCCAGCTGTGGCAGCTTCGTGGAGCACACCTCGATCATCTTGGCGTTGTCCAGGGCCTGGCAGAAGCGGTTGAAGTCCTGGTCCTTGTCGCGGTTGTAGTATTCCATCCAGCCACAGCGTGAGCCGGGCCATGGCATCTCTTTCGAAATGCCTTTCATGGAGATGCCCGGCACGTCGCCGATGATCTCCGCGAGCGAATATGCGCGCGCGCCGTTGTAGGTGATGTTGATATAGATCTCGTCGGCCAGCAGGAAGAGGTTGAACTCTTTCGCGATGGCCACGATGCGCTGCAAGGTTTCCAGCGGGTAGACCATGCCCGTCGGGTTGTCGGGGTTGATGATCAGGATGCCGACGACGTTGGGATTGTATTTGATCTTGTTGTATAGATCGTCCAGGTCGGGGTACCATTTGTTATCCGGATCGAGCTTATACGTCAGCGGCTCATGGGCAGCGTGTGCTGCTTCAGCGCTGGAGTGTGTGGAGTATGCCGGCGAAGGACCGATTACGCGCGACGTGCGCGAGATGAATTGGTATGCTTTGGAGATGGCGTCGCCCAGGCCGTTGAAGAAACAGATGTCATCGGCTGTAATCTGTACGCCGCCCATGGCGTTTGTCTGGCGGGCGAGGAATTCGCGCGTGGCCAGCATGCCTTTGGAAGGACAGTAGCTATAGGTGTCGTCTTGCTTCATGAGGTCGGCGATGACGTCCTTGATCCACTGCGGCAGCTTGTGATTCTTTTGAATGGGGTCACCAATGTTTTCCCATGAGATGGTCACACCGAGCTTTTGCAGCTGGTCTGCCTTCTTTACGATCTCCCGGATTTCGTAGCTGAGCTCTTTTGCTCCTTCACTTAGCAGCTTTTGTCGCATACTCCCAAAAATTGAAAGGCGATGTTGAGAAGTTTGGAGAAAGGATTCAAGCGGATGGAGGATTTTATTTTTCGGGGAACAAGTGTTTGTTGGGAATGGGCCAAAAAAATGCCCCACGCTTCCGGCATGGGGCAATCACATATCAGATAGTGAAACTAATTAAAGCTCATTCGCTTTCATCTGCTTCACCGCATAGTCTGCAGCACGCGCTGTAAAGGCCATGTAGGTCAACGAAGGGTTCTGTGTAGACGTAGAAGTCATACACGCTCCGTCTGTTACAAACACGTTCTTGCACGCATGCACCTGGTTCCACTTGTTGAGTACCGATGTTTTTGGATCGTTGCCCATGCGGGCACCGCCCATTTCGTGGATGTCGAGGCCCGGCGCCTGGTGGCTGTCGAAGGTTTGGATGTTGGTAAAGCCGGCTTTGCTATACATCTCGGAGATCTGCTCGAGATAGTCTTTCACCATCTTCTCGTCGTTATCGTCATAGTCCATCGAGATCTTGAGCAGTGGTATGCCCCACGCGTCTTTCTGATCTTTGTCGAGCGCGACGTAGCTGCTTTCCTTGGGAATCGTCTCCCCCATCATGTGTGAGCCTACGCTCCACATGCCGAGTGAGGGATGCAAGATGTTGTCTTTCAAGTCTGCCCCGATACCGTCGAACGAGCGCTCTACCTGGCGGAAGGCCTGGAAGCCCGCGGCGTAGCCGCGCAGGAAGTTAGTCTCTTGTTTCTGTACATTGCGGAAGCGTGGTATATAACATCCGTTGGGGCGATTGCCGGCTTTGGTATAATCGGCGAAGCCTTCGTATTCAGCCGATACACGGGCGCGGTAGTTGTGAAATGCCACATATTTACCCAACACACCGCTGTCGTTACCCAGACCGTTCGGGAAACGGTTGGAGGTGGAGTTGAGCAGAAGGAGGTTTGTATTCATCGCAGCAGCATTGACGAAAATGATGCGTGCGAAATATTCCGTGGTCGCCTTGGTTTCGGCGTCAATGACGCGTACACCGGTCGCACGACCTTTCTGTTCATCATAGATGATGGAGTGTACCACGGAGTTTGGACGCAGTGTCATGTTACCGGTGCGCTCCGCCCAGGGTATGGTCGATGCATTGCTGCTGAAGTAGCCGCCAAACGGACAGCCCCGCTGGCACAAGTTACGGTGCTGGCACTTGGCGCGGCCTTGCTCCGCGTGGATCGGCTGTTGCTCGGTGATGTGGGCGCAGCGGCCGACAATGATGTGACGGTCTTTATAGTTCTCCGCTACTTTCTCTTTGAAGTAGCTTTCTACTTTGGTCATTTCCATCGGCGGCAGGAACTCGCCGTCGGGCAGTGCCGGAATGCCGTCTTTGTTACCGGAGATGCCGGCAAACTTTTCGACATAGCTATACCATGGATCTATATCTTTATACCGGATCGGCCAGTCGACGGCAAAACCATCGCGCGCGGGACCTTCAAAGTCAAAGTTACTCCACCGTTGTGTCTGACGTGCCCAAAGCAGCGACTTGCCGCCTACCTGGTAGCCGCGGATCCAATCGAACGGCTTGTCTTGTACGTACGGGTGCTCCTGGTCTTTCACAAAGAAGTGTGCAGCATCTTCGTTGAAGGCATAACACTTGCTCACCACGGGGTTGGCATCTTTAACCTCCTTCGGCATTTGGCCATAGTGGGGGAACTCCCACGGCTGCATGTTGGTGGTGGGATAATCTTTGAGGTGTTTTACGTCGCGGCCGCGTTCCAGCACGAGCGTCTTCAGACCTTTTTCCGTCAGCTCTTTGGCCGCCCAGCCGCCGCTGATGCCCGAGCCGATCACGATCGCGTCGAAAGTATTTTGTTTGGTTGCGTCAATATTGGCGTTCATGCAAGAATCGTTTTGAGGTCGCTGTTGGCATCAATCTTCACTTCACCGGTAAACTTGCCGGGAATCATCTTATAGCCAAACACATTGGTCATGACATATTCGGAGCCGAGGTAGCCGCGAATGCTAAGCTGGCGGAAGGGCTCGTAAAAAGCTTTGAGGTTATCTTCACCCTGTGCAGGTGCCGCTATCTTGCCGGCCTCAATATCCTGGAAGAACGCCTGCCACTCCGCAGGGGTACATTCTTCGGCGTCTTTGCCGGTCTTATGGACAATGGCCTTTTGCGCTTGCGTCAGGCCTGCCATAAATTTCTTTTGAGCGTCCGCGTCAAAGCAGTCATCCATCATCCGCAGTACAAACTGGTGGATGTTGAGCTCTTTGGCACCCGGCGTATCGGTTTTGGGAATCAGTGCGTCGGCCATGGTTGCCAGCAGATTTTCCTGCTGACCGCTCACCTGCAGCTTATTTAATTTGACGGTGGCTTCGGTGGCCGCCTCCTTGCTGGTACAGTGCGGCAGAATGATTGCCGCCCCCGCTATCAACCCCAGTTGTTTTAATGCCGTTCTTCGTTGCATGTAATTCAATCGTCTGCACTAAACTACTAATATTATGGACTTCCCATCCCACCGATCGTAGATTTTACAAAAAACCCAGATTGGAGTGCATTAAGGCCGCAGCACCTGGCGCAAGTCTTCCGACCGAAGGGAGGGCGTCCCGATAGCTATCGGGAGTGCCTCCACGGATGGAAGTCTTCAGACTTCCGAGGACAACGACCGCTTCCGATCCAACCGCACAACATTTTCGACATGCATCGTATGAGGGAACATATCCACCGGCTGCACCGCCGAAATCTCATATTTCTCCGACAGCCACTTCAGATCGCGCGCCTGTGTCGCCGGATTGCAGCTCACATACACAATCTTCTCCGGCTCCGCCTTCAACAACATCTTGCACACATCTTCGTGCATTCCCGCCCGCGGCGGATCTGTAATGACCGTATCCGGTCGCCCGTGTGTCGACAGGAATTCATCGTCAAGCAGGTCCTTGATATCGCCTGCATAAAAATCGGTATTGGTAATGCCATTGATCCGCGAGTTCACCTTGGCGTCATCAATTGCCGCCGCCACGTATTCCAGGCCCACAACTTTCCGCGCCTGGCCCGCCACAAAGTTGGCGATGGTACCGGTGCCGGTATACAAATCGTACACCAGCTCATGTCCTTTCAGATCGGCCATCTTCCAGGCGATCTTATACAGCTCAAATGCCTGGTCCGAGTTTGTCTGATAGAAGGACTTCGGCCCCACGCGGAACTGTAACACACCACTCCCGTCGGGCTTCGGCATTTGCTCCGTGATATAGGGATTGCCCTTCCAGGTAAGAATGGTAAGATCGGCAAACGTGTCGTTCTTCTTGCCGTTAATCACATATTGAAACGATGTGATCTGCGGGAAGTCACGCTCCAGGCGACGCAAAATCAGCTCTGTCCATTCCATCTTGTCGTAGACTACTTGCAGAATGATCATCGTCTCGCCCGTGGTCGCCGTGCGGATTGTCACCGTACGCAGAAATCCAACCTGCTTGCGCAGATCGAAGAAGGGTATATCATTTTTTACTGCCTCATCTCTTACCGCCAGCCGGATGGCGTTGGAGGGATCGGGTTGCAGGTGGCATTCTTTTACATCAAATACCAAATCGTATTTGCGTGGAATGTGATAGCCCAGCGCCACTTCACCCTGACCCGGTTTATTTTCATCCAGCATTTCCGCGCGCGTCAGCCAGCGTTGCGCGGAGAAAGTATAGTCAAGCTTGTTACGGTAGAAACGGGTCTTGGCCGAGGGGTGGATCGGTGTGAGCGGCGGCAGCGTGAGGCCCCCGAGGCGTTCGAGGTTGTCGACTACCTGCTGTTGTTTGTAGTGCAGCTGGTTTTCGTATTGGATGTGCTGCCACGAGCAGCCACCACACAGCCCGAAGTGCAGGCAGAACGGCTGCGCGCGGTCGGGTGACAGTTGACGGATCTGCGTTACGCGGCCTTCCAGGTAGCTGCCCTTGATCTTGGTGAGGGCTGCGTCGACCGTGTCGCCGGGTGCGCAGCCTTCCAGGAAAATCACTTTGCCATCTACGTGCGAAACGCATTTGCCTTCAGAAGCCATGGTTTCGACTACAATATTTTCGATTATGTCGCCTTTTCGCATAAAGGCGCAAAAATACAAACTGGCGGGGGTTTTCCCCCTCGTCCTGATTCTCTATCTTTAACATTCCCGAACCGGCATGTGTAGCGTATGAATCGCATTGTTTTTCTCCTTCTGCTCATATTCCTCTGCCTTCCTGCTGCAGCCCGGCATATTGTGGGGGGAGAAATCGAGCTTGTGCACATCTCTGGAAACATCTATCGCATCAACCTCATCTATTACCTCGACGTTCAGAATAATCCCACGCGCGATCCGGAAGCGGAAGAGCGCGTCATTCAGGTCGGGATCTTCCGAAAATTCGATAACCGGCGCCTGCGCCTGAAGCCGCTCACCTTTTGGTCTCGCACACCGGTCGAGTACACGCAACCCAACTGCTCCAATGGTGGCATCATTACGGACAAGATTGTGTATACCGATACAATACAACTCCGCAGCAACTCCTTTAACCACGCCAATGGCTACTACATCAGTTGGGAGCGCTGTTGCCGCAACTATAACAACGTAGGCCTGGTCAACATCGTCAGCGAAGAGCCACCCGAAGGCACGGTGGATTTTCCCAATGCCGCCGGACAGACATTTTACATGGAGTTCCCCGCCGTCGTTTGGCGCAACCGGGCGTTCATCAATTCATCGCCCGCATTGTTTCGCCCACTGAGCGACTATGCGTGCCCCGGCAAACAGTATTACGCTGATTTCTCCGGCACCGACCCCGATGGCGACTCGCTGGTCTACTCACTTGTTACTCCCCTCAACACCGTCACCGCCGAGGCGGTCCCGGCCGATGGTCCACACCCCGGCCCCTATCCCGACGTGCGCTGGACGTCGCCGTACAGCCTCACCAACGTCATGCGTGGCCGCCCCGACCTCGCCATTAGCCGCGACGGCCTGCTCACAGTCACCCCATCGTTTACGGGTGTAGGCCTGTATGTCTTTGGCGTCCGTTGCGAAGAATATCGTGGGAACCGAAAGATCGGCGAGGTGCGCCGCGACTTCCAGATGTATGTCGTGGACGAATGCCCCACCGCCGTGCCGCCACAGATTCTTGGCCGCACCCTGAGCGAAGGCACGTTCACCCACGACGACGTCATGAACGTTACGTTTCCCGCTGGCACGCCGGATGCTAATCGTTGCATCGAAGTGCGCATCTCCGACGACGATATAAACAACCTCGCCGACGGCTTTGCCGAGGAGATCGCCCTACGCGCCGTACCGATCGGATTCAACGCCGACCTCAGCGACATTCTTCCCGCGATCACGTCCGCACGGCTCACACGCACCAGCCCCTTCGCGACGTTCCGCGTCTGTTTTCCGGAATGCCCCTTTGTAAACCGGCCATTCCAGATCGCCTTCATTGCCGCTGACGACGCCTGTAGCTTGCCCAACCTCGACACACTACTCGTTACCGTCAATATCACGCCGCCACTCAACACGCCCGCCGTATTCGTCACGAACGACATCAACGAAGCGTTTAACGAAGGCAGTGGTATAAAGACCTGGACCATTGAAGCGTTTGATGCCGACGGCGATGCGATGGACATTACCGCCCTGCCCCTCACCGGTCCTACATCCCTCGCCGAAGCCGGCATGACCCTGACCGTAAACCCACAAACCGGTAATACACGCACCGCTATTTTTCAATGGGACATTCGGTGTGACGTATTTGATTTCACCCAACAGACCGTCTTCCCCGTAATACTCCAGGTCGAGGACGCCGATCAATGCCTGTTCAAAGATCCCGATCGCTTGAACATGAATCTCCGCATCATCCTGCCCGTCAATAGCAAGCCCATCATCTCATCCTCCGGACTCACCAGCGATCCCTTCGACGACTCCGTAACAGTCGAACGAAAAATAAACGAGTCGCTTCGCTTCACTGTCCTCGGGCATGACAACGACGGCGACATGCTGACCTTGTACGGCGAAGGCAAAGACTTTGCCTTGTCAGATTATAACGCCACCTTCCCGCAGACGGAAAGAGCAGGAGACGTACAGTCACCGTTCGCCTGGGATCTCCGTTGTGGCCCGATCGACCTGCGCATGAAAAGCTCTTTTACCTTCCACTTCATCGTACAGGACTATAACAACAAATGCCGCTTTAAATACCAGGACACCCTGGTCGTAAACGTCAACGTCTCGCCGCCCGACAACCGCGCCCCGGCCTTGTCCGTCGCGAACACCAACCCCGACCTGGTGCTGGCAGCAGACAACTCCATGAATATCACCCTCGGCCAGCCCATCTCCCTGGCCCTGACCGGCCGCGACCCCGACCTCTTTCCCCAACCCGACATGCTTACCATGAGCCTGGTCGGCGCCACGGGCACAGTAGAACCGTCCGGCTATACCTTCACGTCCTCGCCCGCACAGAGCACCGTAAACGGAACATTCCTCTGGGAGCCCGACTGCAGCATCTTCGTAAACCGGGTATATGAGAATGACTACACCTTTACCTTCCGCGTAAGCGACGACCGCTGCTTTGCCAACCTGGCCGACACGGTAACGGTAACCCTGCACATTAAAGATGTAGACGGCAGCGACGATAAATTCCTTCCGCCGAACTTCGTCACACCTAACGGCGACGACAAGAACGACTACTTCGCCATGCAAAAACTTGATGATACCGGTGCGCTCGTCAACATCCTCCCCCTCGATAATTGCGCCGGACATTTCGAACGGATTCTGATTTTCAATCGCTGGGGCCGCCGCGTATTCACGAGCGACAGCCGGGAGTTTCAGTGGCACCCCAACGGGGAAGCTCCTGGAATGTATTTTTATCACATCGGTTATTCAAACAATGAATACCGCGGGGTCATTACCGTCGCCTACTCGGGCAAAGACCAATAAATTTCCGGCATTAAGGGGCGTCTGTTTTGACGACGAAAGCCCGCAGCTCAGCCATCTTACCCTCGCGAAAACGCCAGACGTCGCAGTACGCGTATGGCGTCATTTTCCCGTCTTTATCCTTCATGGTGATGTTGCCGACAGCTGTGAGGAAGTCACCCTCTGCTATTAACGTATCGACTGTGACGCTGGGCGGCTCGAGGTAGGTTATCGCCATATACTGGCGTACCGCCTCTTTCCCTTTCAGGGTCTGCTCGCCGATAAACGTCCATGTTGTGTCGTCGGTACAGAGCGACAAGAATCCTTCGTGATTACCCGCTGCGATCGCCGCATTGCCCTTTAATAACGTTGCTTTATTTTTCTCTGCCATATCAATCTGTCTTAGGTTTATAGTCGTTTAGAAGACAGAGAAAAGGTCGTGCCAGGGGTGCTGGCCTGAAAATTCTCCATTTTCAAGAAACAGCCACGAACGCTCCCCCGCTACCTTCGTTAAAAAACAAACACATTTATGGAAGCCATTAATAAAGACTGGAGCCAGATCAAGCTCCGGATTAACATCAAAACCACTATTGAAAAAGCCTATAGCTCGTGGGCTACGCAGCAAGGCCTGGAGGCGTGGTTCCTCAGGAAAGCACCCGCCACGGACGCACAGGGCAAAACTCGCAAAACCAACGAGCTGTTGTCGAAAGACGATACCTACCTGTGGACCTGGCACGGTTACAGCGATGACATGAAACACGAAGGCACCGTGCTGGAGGCCAACGGCAAGGACAAGTTCGCGTTCAGCTTCTCGTCCAACTGCCCCGTCACCGTTTCAATCTATAAAGAGCAGGACGAGGTGATCGTAGAGTTGATCGAAGACAATATACCGGTAGACAATGCACGGATTTTCAAGCACTACACCAGCAACACCATGGGCTGGACGTTCTTCCTCACCAACCTCAAATCGGTGCTCGAAGGCGGCCTGGACTTGCGAAATTTTAATCCGTCACTCAAGAATGTGATCACCGCCTGAGGCTTTCCGGTATTCGCCGGGCGTCTGACCTGTACGTTGCTTGAACAGCTGGCTGAACGTACTGAGACTATCCCAGCCTATAGCCAGGCATACATCCGCTACCACCATGCCGGGGTCGAGCAACAACTGCTTGGCCTCGGTTATGCGGCGGTCTATAATGTATTGGTGAGGCGTCTTGTGAAAGACTTTATGGAAGAGCCTTAGAAAATGCTGATGGTTCATGGCAGCTATACCGGCCAACTCATCCAGGGTTAACGTGCGATTAAAATTATCTTCTATCCACTCACGCACTACCGCCAGCCGCTTGTAGTTCTCCTGCCGTGTGGAGACCTTCCGCACATCCAGCTTCATCGACTCGTTCGACGCGTATTGATTAAACGAAAGTATTTCGAACAGGATCGACCGGATCACGGCATCGGCTTTCATCGTGATAAATGACGAGCAACTGTCGGGCAATGACGCCAGTACATGAATGCGTTCTTTAAATACATCGGTTACCGGGTAAATCCGCTCTGTTAAATTCCAGTCCGCCGCATCACTACCCAGGCTCAACGCCGGAGTACGCGACTGAAAATACAACATCATAGGCTGCGCGACCGGGCTGCCCACGTGTAGTCCGAATGTGCTATTGCCATTCACAATCAGAAATTTGTTCTCATCCAGCGTGCGGGTCAATCCATGGAGGGTAAAAGAGAACGTTCCCCCGAGAGAATAAATCAACCCGTGGTGACATCGGTGCTCGGGAATGACGAAGTCCGAGACCTTGCCCGTAAAAATCACATGTTCTGGAAAATAAGGAGAAGCCGTTGTAGAGAAAGCGGGATGGTCGGTAAGGGCAAAACTTCTCATGGCATCGAAAGCTACGGAGCTTCTGTCAAATTTTCCAGTGTTAACAAAGATCGATCAGGCCATAATGCTGCTGTCATGGAAGGGTTGCTCTGCACGCTGGTTACAACTGGACCAAATAAGAGAAGAGAAAGACGCCTGTAAAGTAGGTCCATATCAATGAAAACACAACATGCATCGCCGTCTCAAACCTTTTACCTCTCCAAAGCGCCGGTGAGTATACAAAGAATTGAAAGGTCAACCTCGTCAGCCAGAATCCAAACAGTCCCAACGATATGATTCTTCCAAAGGGATTATACACCAGCTCATGTGAATAGCAGAGGCACAGCAGGCCCATCAATATGACAATAAAGGCAATGAAAAAAGTATGAACGTAAAGAATCTGCTTGGTAATGAGGGACAATGACGCTAGTTCCTGTTCCCACTTGAAATACCTGGGAATGATGATGTGCATCAGTGATAAGGCAATCAAAAACGAACCGACAATCTTAAGGTGTATTTCCATCAGCTTTCTTTAAAACAAAAACAGTGATAAAACAAGTAATCTTAAACTTGTTGTCGACAGAAAGTCCCGCTTGTTGGAAATTGTCATACCATTCTCGCCCAGCTAAGAAATGGAAAAATCCGATGTTGTAGGCGAGGAAGTTTGGCAGGTCACGCAAATGTTCGACTACAACGATGTTGCCAGTATTTTTCAAAGCCACTGCCTGTTGTTCGATAAATTGTATACGCTCTTTCCGATCCCGCACTTCATGTAAGGCGAAGACATTGAAAATGGAATCGACTGAATTCGCTAGAACGGGGAAATGGTTTGTTTTGATTTTAAGCGTTTCCGGAAATGCCGGATGAGCTTCCCTGGCCCGCGCAATGGAAATTTCAGTATGCTTTTGAGGGTCATAAAAATCAAACACTCGAAGATTAGCCTTTGGAAAGTTATTTCGTAGTATCCCACTCGTCTCATCGAAGCCTGCATGAACGTTTATAATGTTCAAATTCGCGGACTCTCTAAACCGTTGAAGCCATCTGAAACTGTACAAATCCGAGCGATCATAAACATAATAAGAAACCAATAGCGAAATAAAAGTAGATATGACAATACCTGCCGCAATCAGAATACAAATCCGAAAGGCCAGCATATCCAACATCATACTTGCTGCTAATAAAATAGAAACAACGGCAGCTGCCGCAACGTAAAAGTGCCAGTTGAATCGGATAATATTCATTACCCCCTGGAAAGGCTTCCTCGTCGTTACTTCCATGGGTCCTTCCTCCCTTTCTTCCAATAATACGGAATGTTATCAATCACAAAAGCACTGGCAAGAACGGTACCTTCGAGTTTCAGGCTGTCTACAAAACCCACGTTACTCTCAACAACCTTTACCGGTCTTGGCGTCCAATCTTCTCTTACACCTTCAATAATAAGGACCTCCTTTTTCTTTTTGTCATACGTGAACGTAAAAGGAAGGGGTCCCGCAAATCGCCTGGCCTCTTTCCAATCTTTAAAAGGAGAGTGACTGGGAAGAGTAATTTCTGCAGGGCTGTCCTCGACCTTTACGGATAGATTTGATTTCGATGACTTTACGTCAATAATTGTTCCTGCTCGTTGAAAGCTGATGTCCGTTTTCAGGTAGTTGTAATGTGTGAATATATTACCCAGAATTGCCATCCTGATCTTGTCAGTCTCTGACCGGATAATGTACAATCCGCGTAGTCTCTTGCCGTAGCTTGTGTTATACTTAACAAATATTCTATATCCTATCAGCACAAAATCGTTCCCTATAAATCCAGGAAATCCCTTCGGTCGGAGGTTCCTCGTTTTGACTATTGCTACGGCAATGAAGGCCCATTTTTCTTCGAACGTATCGAGTGTCAAACACTCGGGAATAAACGTTTCAAGCTGCGCTTTCGGGACGGCATACGTCAATACGAGCGAAGCATCAAAATGGCTTGTCACTGTGAACGGATGATCTTTCAAAAAACCGAACATCAAATCATCTGTTTATTGCGAATCGCTTTGTGCTTGCCGAGGATAAATTCATTGACATAAATAAGCATAATGAACATGGAAGCAAACATGATATTCATTCTTCCGAAAAGAAGTAAATCAGGGGCGATAATAAACTCTATAATATTCATCATTCCAACGATCGCCATTTGAAAAACCGCACAAAAGCGACTCTTGATTCTGCTTACGATCCAAACGGCCAGTACTATTTCTGAAATACCAATGACCTTCGTGAACGGCTCGGAATACTGCTCACCAAGAATTCGCGCTACGATTTCCTGATGTCGGGGAACGAGGTTTAGAACTTTACATAACAGTCCGTTGGCCAGCCAGACCAAACAGATGAAAGTAGTAGAGAAGGATTTTAAAATTCCACTCCTGATCATCCCCAAAAGCATGCATGTTTATCCTCCTCGACCAGCTTTACAAAACCCTCAAGTGTCGTAACGGTAGGCGTTGGCTCATACGCATGCCATTTTAGATCAGCTCGACGCCAAAACACTTTCCAATGATTTTTGGCTTTTACAAACGTAGCCTTTGCCACTTCAGGATAGATGGTCTTTGAAGCATCATCCCACAAAGGTCGAATCTCGTGAATAATAATACTTTGACCTTCTATCTTATATCCAATATCAAGTCGTGGTCGAATGTCTTCGGATGGCCGCTTTCTTTCCAGAAAAGGCTCCATGACTTCAATGATGTCTAGTACCTGAAGGTTATCTACGGCCATGGCGTTGTTGCTGCGTCGCTCCTACTTCTTTATGACAGCTTTTTCCCCACTAAATTAAATTATCGTGCTGCATTTCAATGCTCCTTTGATAAAGATAGCGTGAATACCTAACTGTTTCAACGCTGACGATGATTTCCAATTATTTGGAATGCAGGCTTAGTCGGAGGTCCCTGCCGCTACTTTCTGTTAGATTTTGCTGCTAAACGGGTATTTTGAAGAGGATTGCCGCTAAATTGGGGATTCATTTATGAACCTTGAACTCCTGCCCCTGATTGACAGCACAGACGACGACTTCGACGCGATCTACCCGGACCATATCAGGCTGTTGGCCAGAAAGCATTGGACTCCAATTTCTGTCGCGAAAGCAGCAGCCCAATTTCTGGTTAGCCGGCGCGGCATTAAGGTGCTGGATATCGGTTCAGGTGTAGGCAAGTTTTGTATGGTCGGCGCCACACTTACCCATGGTCATTTCACCGGTGTCGAGCAGCGGTCGGAGCTTGTTGAATTATCCAGAACGCTCTCCGCTTCTTACGGGCTTACCAATACGACCTACATCAACGCAAACATCATCTCGATCGACTTCCGCGATTTCAACGGATTCTATTTGTATAATTCGTTCTTCGAGAACATAGAACCACGCAATAGTATTGACCAAACCATTGCGCTGAGCGCTGGGTTTTATACTACATACGGTGCCCATACATCCAACAAGCTTAGCTCATTACCGTCTGGTGTACGCCTTGCCACCTATTTCACAGACGAGTGGATCGTTCCGACCAACTTCGAACTGGTCGACACACTATTCAAAGGAAATCTGAAGCTCTGGGAAAAAATGTATTGACTTTGCGCGACCGTTTTATGGTAATTTAGAAATTAACAAATCAACCTTGTCTGTGACGAGGTAATCAATTAAGCCCACACTCGGTTTGGCAAACCGCCAGAGCACGCTCATCGGCATGAATCCGGTTAGCCAACGATTCCTTTTCTATTTGCTTTTTGCCCCAGTTGTGTAAATGCGCTATAAACGGAATCAGCTCCTGCGCCGTTTCGGTTAAGGAATATTCCACTTTGGGCGGCACCTCGTGATACATCTTTCGGACGATCAAATTATCTTCCTCCAGCTCCCGTAACGTTTGCGTCAGCATTTTCGTGGTGATATCGGGCAGGGTTCTGGTCAGCTCACCATACCGCAGCACCTTTTTCATGTTCAGGTACCACAAAATCCGGGCTTTGTATTTCCCGCCGATGCGCTTGAACGCGTAATCCACTGCGCACATTTGCGTTGCCTCAGCAACAACCGATTTATTTTTCATTTTTATTTCATTACAAGCACTTGATAACCACCAATACATACCTTTTAGTTCATACGATACAAAAAAGTACATACTTGCCAACAGCGACTATTTGCCCCACTATTGCAGCACATTAAAAACAAATAACAATGGACTTAAAATTAAAGGATAAAGTAGCCGTGGTGACGGGCGCATCAAAAGGGATAGGTGCCGGCATTGCAAAAGCATTTGCCACGGCGGGCGCGAAAGTCGTTGTCAATTACGCATCAAGTAAAGAGGGCGCTGATAAAGTCGTACAGGAGATTACCCGCAACGGTGGTATAGCGATTGCCGTGCAGGGTGATGTCACCAAAGCGGCCGATGTAAAAAGACTTTTTACCGAAACAAAAAACTCCTTTGGTGGACTGGATATTTTGGTCAACAATGCCGGCGTTTTCAAATTCGAACCGTTAGAGGCTGTTACGGAGGAGACGTTCTATGCACAATACAACACGCATGTTCTGGGCAACTTGCTGTCTACTCAAAATGCGGTGGAACTGTTTGGTGATCGCGGTGGAAGTATCATCAATATCAGCTCTACGGTAAGCCAAAATCCCATGCCGGGTCTTGTTGTATATTGTGCAGCAAAAGCGGCCGTTGACACGATGACGAAGCTATTGGCAAAAGAACTGGGAGGAAGAAAAATACGGATCAATACAATTGCGCCCGGTGTTACCGAAACGGAAGGAACGCATGCTGCCGGTATCATTGGCGGCGACCTGGAGAAACAAATGGTGGCGAATACGCCGTTGGGTCGAACCGGTCAGCCGGAAGATATTGCGAAAGTTGCCGTGTTCCTGGCGTCGGACGATTCGGGGTGGGTAACAGGCGAGAGGATTACAGTATCGGGTGGGTTGTTATAGTGCACGAAGCCGCGGGGGCAAGCGGCCGGCACATCGGAACGGGAATGTCATATGCTTCTCCCAAAAAGGAAGGAATGAATAGATCGGTTTTTTAAAGTGACGAAAATAATGCCTGACATGAAGATCAAGGATGGTGCCGGCGCTTGGAGGCCAGAGAAATAGCCTGGCCAGCTCCGGTAGATTCTTGCCGAAGGTCTGGCATGCTACTAAATACATTATTGAACAAAGTATATCTTTTTGTTTAGCGCTATTCTGTTCATACAATGAGTTTTAATGTCAGTCCGAGTATAGCGGCTCCCGCAATGATGAGTGGCTCCGGTAGTTTTTTAAACTTCAGTAAAATAATGATTGCGACGAGGGCTATCGCCAGCGCGGGTAAGTCTACCAGGGTGCGCTTGCCCAGTACAAATACGGCGCCGGCAATGGCACCGATAGCGGCGGCGGTGACTCCGTCAACAAAAGCTTTGATGGCCGGATGTTTACCGTACTTCTTAAAATAGGGCGCGGGCAAGACGGTAAAAAGGTAGCATGGTAAAAACGTGGCAAGAGCCGCTACTACTGCTCCCCAGAAACCGGCTGCAAGGTAGCCGATGAACCCCACCGTGATGACCACCGGACCCGGCGTGATCATCGCGACGGCGACCGCGTCGAGGAACTGCTGCTCGTTGAGCCATCGATATTCGGTTACAACACCGCCATACAGAAACGGTACTATCGCGAGGCCGCTGCCAAACACGAAGGCACCGGCTTTGGTGAAGAAGACGGCTATTTGCCATAGCCTGGACTCGGTGGCGACGGGTTGAATCTGGGCGAGCATGAACGGTACGATTGCCTGCGCCTGCGAGGCCAACCAGCGAGGCGGCGCTTTTACGAACCATACGATAACACCTGCCAGAAGAATGACCCACAGAATTTCCTGACCGGTGGCGAACGTGATGATGGCGACGATCAAAAAGATGGCCCATAACAATTTGTCTTTTCCAATGCTTTTGGTGGTGAGTTTATAGCTGCTTACCGCGATGATGCCAATCACGGCGGCACCGACTCCATAAAAGACGGCTTGCATCCAGGGTAACCCGCCGTAGGCGACATAGGCATAGCCGATGGCGAGAACCATAAGAAACGAGGGTAGCACGAACGCCAGGCCGACCAGGGTGGCTCCGGCCAGGTGGTAATGCACATAGCCGATATAGATGGCCAGTTGGGCGGCTAACGGCCCCGGTGCAAGCTGGGAAAGGGCGAGGCCTTCTTTATAGTCTTCTTCGGCGATCCACTTCTTATCGGTTACCAGGTCGCGGTGCATGTAGCCTACAAGCGCGACCGGACCGCCGAAACCCCAGGTGCCGAGTTTGAGGAAGTATATAATGAGGTCTTTTAGTGAGTATGACGGATTCATGGTCGTTGATTTAGCATCACTCGTCTTTGGGGCGAACGTCCAGCGAATGGAAGAAGAACAGGCGAATCGCGTTGGTGGAGATATAGTTGTTGCCGGTTGCTTCCTGTTGGAAGGCATTCATGTATCCCAACTGGGCATTGAGGTGCGGTGTAAATTGATAGCCCAGCCCGGCGAAGAACCGGTTTTGGTCAAAGGTGTTGTAGACAATCTTGCCGCCGAAGTTGATGAAGACCTCATTCATCACAGCAATGAATGGCGTTTTGGGCGCAAGCTCTTTGCCAAGGAGGGGAATAAAAAACGATAGGTTGTAGCGCAACCGGTAGTTAAAGTTGTAGCCGTCGAGTAATTGGTCGTTGGCAATCTTGTGGTTGAAGCGTTCTTCGAGACGCAGCCATTGTAAGGTGGTGAGGCCGGGGTATTTTTGATTCCACCAGATCTGCTGCCAGACGCGGTGCTCCGGACGCGAGGTGCCAAGGCCTTTGGCAGGAAAGTGGTTGACGAACGCATAGCCTACGTTAATGCGTAAGTTGTCTTTGATGAAATAGGTGACCGCCGGGCGAAATATGAATTGGAAAGGGCGGTCGATGAATGTACCGGTTTGCCGGTAATGTACGTCTACCCAAAAGCCAAACTTGTCAGTGAGGCGTGTTTGGTTAAAGAAGCCCAGCCAAAGTTGCTCGCGATGATGGACTTCTTTCTGTATGGACTGAGCGGCTGCGAAGTGTCCGGCAATCGCGAGTACGAATAGAAAAAGGGGTTGGGATATTTTCGGCTGCATGGTAAGGCAATGCTAGCAGGCAGCACGGTGGCAAAATAGAACGGATTTTACCGTTTTGTATACTTTTTACTTTTTAGCCAGGTTTTTTCGGTATTCCGACGGGTTTTGGCCTACCACCTTCTTAAAAATCCGGGTAAAGTGGCTTTGGTCGGAGAAGCCGGTGAGGTAGGCGATCTCCGACAGGTTGTGGTCGGTGTCACGAAGGAGCTGGAGCGCACGGTCAATGCGTAGCTTGCGGATATAGTCGCCGAAGGATAGGTCGTCGAAGTACTTTGAGAACTCGCGTGACAGATAGCTGGGGTGGACGTTGAGGCTTTGCGATATCTGCTTGAGATTGAGCGTGAGGTTGGTGTCGATTTGGTCCTGGATGATTTCTTTGAGCTCGCGCGCCCACTCGGGTATTTTGTCGCCCTTGACCTTCAGGAACTTCTTATAAACGTCGAGTAAAAGATTTTCGATCGGGTTTTGCGTATGCTTTTCGTTTTGGAGGTGCCTGGCCCACGTGTAGAGCGCGTCATAGATCATCATGCCGCTTTCCAGGAGCTCCTGGTCGTCGGTGATGTTATGGGCCAGGCCCGCAGAGATAGCCCACAGGCCGGAGGCCTGGGCCGCCAGATCGTGGCGGTCGGTGTCGGCGCCGCGTACGATGATGGCAAGGGTATGCAGCGCCGGGTCGGTCAGTTGGTGCTTTTTTAGGATGTAGTCAAATGTGCATTGGTCGCCGTAGTGCGTGTATGCTACACCCGGAACATCGAACGGGATAGCATCGAGTGCCTGCGCTTTGGGAATGACCTCGTCGAAGGGTACGTAGATAACTTCCGCCTCCAAATCTACAAAGCGCCGGATGAGCCACGGACAGGCAATACGGTCAATCTTGGGTCGCTCGCGGGTGATCCATTTCATGCCGGAATTTAGCAACGTTCTTCGGTGTGACAAGCAAGCGCTGCTGCACAAACTACCATACCCCGCGGGATTGGGACCGGAGCGGGCTTACGGCAACCTGCTTGCCGCTGCCAACTCCCACGCCTATAGTAATATCGAAACAATCGCAGGAGATTATTTGTTTGTAAAATCGGACCGAAAAACATTCAAGATTATTTTTCAAGGACATTCTGTTTATCGAAGGGGTAAAGGACTATGTCGTCATCCACACCGGGGAACGGAAAATAATAACAGCGATGAACATCAAGACTATTCATGAGCAATTGCCCAAAACATTCAGCACACCACCTCGTTCGACAACAATACGGTCCATATCGACAAAAACGAAATACCGATGGGCAACGTCTACCGCATTTCTTCTTTGACGAATTTGTGACAAAGAAAAATGCTGGGTAGGAATTAGCATGGCTTATAAAACTCAGTATCCGAGTTTAAACCGTGCCTCCTATCCCATTTGCTATAAATGCCCGGCGATTTGGTATAATTCCCGATTAGACATCTAACATTTTTTAACGTTTACCATGCCGATGCTGTTGACGCTAAGGGCTTCGGGCTTTAAGTGAATCGGCTTAGAAAAACGCTTCGAATAGACAGCCGGTGATCCAATAGGATCGCCAAAATACGCTAACTTATATATGGCAAGACAAAAGGATCCAGTTAAATTTAACAGCCCAAGCCTTTTTGCTCGGGGGTTTGCACGTGCCGGCGGCACATTACGTGCTCCGATCGTTCGCGATATTGTCTTTGCAGATCGCAATTTGTTTTTTCATAGCTTTTAGCTCAGCGATCTTTTCATCCAGTTGAACCAGCTTCTTATCCAGTACACGCAGCCTTGCATTTTTAGTAAACTGCTTCTTATACCAGGCATCGACTACTTCACGAATTTCGGCCAGCGTAAATCCAACCGCCTTCGCCATCTTAATGAACCGTATTTTCTCAACAACATCCTGGTCGTAATAAACATAATTGTTGGTCGTAACGTCTTGCTTCTTCACTCCGCTGAATAGTCCAGCTTTTTCGTAAAAACGTATCGTTCCAACCGGAATGCCGGTTTCTTTAGAGAGTTGACTGATCAATTTCATTCGCGTCCGTAGTAAAAATAAACTCAAACCCTGCAGTATACTGTAGGGTTGTTAGGCACAAAAGTCCACCTTATTTTTGAGCCGAGCAACTGAAAAATTTGTCATAGAAACTACCTTATGGAAATAAACTATTCAGACGACGAGCTTGTGAAGCTGCTGCCGGGTTTTACCAATGGCTATGCAACCGTAAACAATGTAGACCTTCACTACGTAAAGGGAGGCGCAGGGACGCCGTTAGTATTAGTTCCGGGATGGCCGGAAACCTGGTGGGCCTATCACAAGGTAATGCCTCTTCTGGCTAAAAACTACGAAGTGATCGTTGTCGATCTGCGCGGCATGGGCGGTTCGGGCAAACCGCCAGGAGGCTATGAAAAACGGAATATGGCACGTGACGTATTCGAATTGGTAAAAGTACTGGGGTACAATCAAGTAACTATTGGCGGACACGACATAGGCGCTCACGTTGCCTTCAGCTTTGCTGCCAATTATCCAGCGTTCGTATCCAACCTTATTCTTCTTGACACACCACATCCTGATGATAGTATGTACCGTCTCCCGATGCTACCCATACCGGGAGCCGACTATGTGTATCCCTGGTGGCTGGCATTTAATCAAATCAAACAGCTTCCTGAACAGCTTCTGGAGGGACGCATGTCCATCGTGATCGATTGGATTTTCAACCAATTGCTCCAGAAGAAAGATTCTGTTACTGATTTTGATCGCGCTGTTTATGCCGCTGCCTACAACAGCGCCGATGCCATCCGCGCTTCGAATGCCTGGTACCAGGCGTTTCCTCAAGATATCGTGGACAGTCGAACATATGCTAAACTTACCATGCCAGTATTGGGTTTGGGCGGAAGCGGATACGCCTTGTTACAGCATGCACTACCGGTGGTAGCTACCACGTATAGCCTGGAAAAGATCGATGATGCCGGGCATTTTATTTTGGCGGAAAAGCCGGAGGAGACGGCGCGGTTGATTAGTCGGTTCTTAGAAAAGATGTAAAGGAGAAACCGCGCGTTATACTCAAAGCCCTACGGGAGACCTTGATTATTTCGGAGTATACACCTAAAAAGGCCCCATGAAATTGCGAAACGGGCCTGAGGCTTTATACAGCCTCTTTATCATGAGCACGACACCCGTAAATAAATACACTTCACAAAGCTACTGCTCTAATAATCAGGCTTTCTCTGATAATGTTAAGATGTCCTGATTCTTTTAAAATCCGGCTTTTTCTGATTTTTATGACTATCGTTTGCGTGATGTTTGCATGGGAAGGCACCATTGCTTATGTCATACCGGATATTGCCCTTTTTACTTGTCTCCATTTTTGGTCTTGATCTGTCCTCCTTTGCGCAAAAGGATACCTGTAAATTGGGGATTTATATTAACTCCATCTACGATTTTCGGTTGGATGAAAAAAGCTTCTCGGCAGATTTCTGGATCTGGATGAACTGCCAGAATGATAGTTTGAACTTTCATGATGTATTGGAGATACCGAATAACAAAACGGTGGAATTCAGCCATTTTTCAACTGAAAAAAAAGCAGGCTGGAACTGGGCTACGCAAAAATGCAAAGCACAATTGATGCACCAGTGGGATATCTCGAAATTTCCATTCGATACGCAACGGTTGCGCATCGAGATAGAAAATTCAGAATATGACACCACACAACTGATCTACCAGGCCGATAAGGCAAATTCAAGAGTAGATTCCGTATTCAATTCGAACGAATGGTGTATTGAGAATTTCACTATAAACGCGGATGTAAGAACGTATGAAACGACGTATGGCAACCCTGAACTTTCAGGAACAAGCGCTTACCCGAGAGTGGTTGCCGAAATAACTATTAAACGAAAAAACTCCTGGCTGGTATTGGGTAAAATGCTGACAGGTGTCTATGCGGCATTTCTGATTTCATGTCTTGTTTTCTTTGTCTCTTCTGAAAACCAGGATTCCCGTTTTGGACTATGTGTGGGCGGATTATTTGCAGCCATTGGCAACAAATACATTGTAGAGTCAGTAGTTCCCTCGTCAATTACGAATACCTTAATGGACAATGTTCATAACCTTACCTTCACCTTTATTTTAATTATTGTGTGCATTATCATTATTTCCCTTAAATTATTTGAATCCGAAGATCCACACAAAAGGTCCAGATCATTGTGGCTTGATAAGGTAGCTTTTTTCTCAATCGTTATCGCATATGCTTCTATCAATCTATTTCTTGTCTACATAGCCTATGCATGGTGAGTAATTTAGCGCAGCCACATAGCTTATTATACACAGACCGACCTTTAAAGAATGTTCTGCGAGACATTGCTCATATTTTTTACTCCCTGCGTTAAGATATTTTTCAGGTGAGCAGAATATTCTGGAACCGCCCCGCGTTTTCCAGCTACGAACGCACCAATTTGATTAGCCAACGCTGCCGCATTTTTAGCATCGTGTGTAAGGGAAAAAACGTGCATAAAAGCCGCGCTGAAAGCATCGCCGGCCCCGACTGCGTCAGTCACCGAAACCGGTACACCGGGAACGTGTGTCAGTTTCTTATCCTCATACAAGTAGCACCCCATTTCTGCCGCCGTGATGATGACGATTTTGATGTTTGGAAATAATTCGGTGACGACCGCGCAAAATTGCTCATCAATAAGATCTTCCCCGACAAGCATTTTTGAAAGCACGGGAACTTCATCGACGTTTAATTTCAATATCGTGCAATGTCGTAATGACTCCCGGATAATGGCTTCAGTAAAAGTTTCTTTTCTCAGATTTACATCGTAGAAGATGTGCCTGAATTGATGTTCGGTTAGAATTTTCTTTAAAGTCGAGGCCGACACCCCGTTGCGCTGAACAAGCGTTCCGTAATAGAAGACATCGAAAGTAAATTTCTCAAACGCACTGCATACCGCGTCATACTCAATAAAATCATAAGCAACATTTTTGCGTATGTGGTAGTCAGGTTGCCCATGCTCAAGAGTGACATCTACTATACCCGTAGGCAATTCTTCGTGCCATTGTATCAAACTGTTGTCGACGCCATAGGCTCTACATTCATTATAGGCACGCGTCCCCAGGAAGTCGTTTCCCAGGCGTGAAATAATAAACGAGCTGTTTCCGCATTGCGCCGCATGAGCTGCAAAATTGAACGGAGCGCCTCCAAGGTGCTCTTGTCCTTCGATGATATCCCACAATATCTCCCCAAATGCTAATACATTCATATACGTTAGTTTTAATGCCGGTCCAGTGGCAGATTGATCTCGCCGACACGTTGAACAATGAGGTCAGGCTTACATGCATATTTTGACAAGTCCTCTTTCTCACGATGCCAGAGATGCGCTCTTATTCTACTTTCCAAATTGTATCGATAGCCGTCACGTTCGCTGATTTCAACGTTATGGGCTTACCTTGACTCTTGATCTTCAGTTTGCTGAATACACGATCCGGGAAAACCAGGTCGGTAAATACGGTCAACCCGCCATCCGCAAAAATTTCGATGGAGGAGCGATCCACGATCATTCGAAGTTTCACAGTTGTGTCCGAAGAAATTCTTGTAGCGTAATGTTTACCGGGAAAATTAAGTGAGTAGTCATTCTTCCCCGCCATAAGCCGATCTACGTAGTACCTGTTTCCTTCTGAGGGTGAATACCCAAACACGACTTTTTGGTTCACTTCATTTTGCAATTCAATGACAAAGCCCGTTTTATCCGCGTTCGAGATCTCTACATCGAGTTCATATGTTGACAGCGCGGTGATGGTCGAAGAGAGATCAAGTGAATCCGAAATATTCTGTTGGGTAACTTCGTTGGACGTAAGCGCAAGCGAATCGAATTCGCTCACCGGCATTGACGTCAGCCGTAGTCCATCCCCGGTCTCTTTTAATTGGACAGTGCGAGGCAAGGTGTTTGCGCTTCTCCAGACGGTGGTTGGCACTACGTTGGCATATTTCCAATTAGACATCCATCCTATGAAAATGGTCCGTCCGTCACCTTCTGGAATATTCGACCAGGTGACGCCAGCATAATTGTCGCGACCATAGTCTATCCATAAAATTTTGTCTTTGGGGTTATCGTTGGTAAAGCCTGTTCCGTCAAAATTACCCACGAAGTATTGCGTGCCCGATCCCCCATTGGGTCCGCCATCGCTAAGGCTCACGAGCATGACCCACTTCTGTTTTCCATTGTCAACCTGCAAAGGGAAGAGATCAGGGCATTCCCATACCCCACCATGACTACCCTGATCAATTCCAAAGTCACCTGACTTGGTCCACGATGTAAGGTTAGTCGAGCGATATAACTCAACATGATCGCCCACAGCCAATATCATGATCCAGGCCTGCGAAGGTGCATGCCAGAAAACTTTCGGATCTCTGAAATCCTTCTTCCCCGGATTCTTCAGAACGGGATTGCCATTATATTTTGTCCAGGTTCTGCCGCGGTCGGCACTATAGGCTATTGCCTGGTTTTGATAGTCATTACGACCGCTCTTTTCCCCTTCCATGTTGTGCACCGTATAGATGGCAATGAGCGGAGGATTATCAGCCGTTCCAAACCCCGTCACGTTTTGATGATCCACAACAACACTTCCCGAGAAAATCATTCCCGCGCTATCCGGAAACAGGGCAATGGAAAGATGCTTCCAATGTATAAGATCTTCACTTACGGCATGGCCCCAATGCATGGGACCCCACGTATTCCCTTCGGGATAATGCTGGTAGAACAAATGATACTCACCCTGATAGTAAACCATTCCATTCGGATCATTCATCCAATGCTCTTTAGGTGAAAAGTGGAATTGTGGGCGATGTTGTTCATTATAAAATGCGCTTGTACTGGACACGACCGCAGGTTTATCTTCCTTCCTGGAACAAGAGACCAGGACGACAACAGTCAATAACAAGCAAAGGGTATGAATCGTAGAATTCTTTGTCATGATACTATTTGGTAACTATAATTTTTTGCATGGTGAACGAGCCTGCATACTCTATCCGGGCATAGTAGATTCCGGATCTCAGGTGCCCCAGGCTCAGATTGGTTTCCGCATCGTTCAGTACGTGCTTTTCGAGCATCACGCCGTTGGCTGCGTATAGCAATAAGGTCGCTCTCTTTTTTAATTTTCCGTCCTTATAAACTACTCTGAGCGTATCGGATGTGGGATTGGGGAATATGGCAAATGTCCCGTTGTTGTGCTCTGGTTCGATTGCCGTAACCGGACCTACCGCGGTCGTTTTCTTTCGGAGCGCGTCAGGCAAAGAGCCCGGGTCGGGTTCGCATACGGCGACACTGGTCCCACTTCGCATAGCCAACATTTGCCAGGCATGTGCCTGAATAATTTCAGCACCGCCATCGCTGACGATAAAGTCTACCTTATTACTTGCCTCGCGCGAGGGATAGGCCCGGCAAGAAAACACAACGATGTTGTCAACAAACACTTCGATGATAGAGTGATCAATAAAAATATTGACAGCGATCGTATCCTTGTGATTAAAAATGTAGGAAGCCTCTCGATTGTCTTTCAAGGCATCGCTGAGGGTAGAGAATCTTCTATCCAGTCCAACGGTGTTGGTCTTCAGATCAAATACAAGCGAAACAAATTCGCGGACATCCTGGTGTTTCAATAGTTGGATCATGAAACGCGAAGCGGAATCGGCCTTCACCTTAAACTCCAGTTCTATTTGGTTGCCTTCGAATTCGGGGAGGTTAAAGTTTGTGTTCCGTAGAATCTTCCGGTTAGCGATGGTGGCAACATCACTGCGCAGACGGCATAGATTCGGATGCGGATAGTAGCCGATTGTCGAGTCCTTCAATAAACGCATAACCCGTGGCACACTAAACGTATGACGCCAGCCGGCCTTGACCTGGTCCGCCGAATTTCTGTCTTCGGGAATGATGCCGATATAATACGGACGACCTTTCTCATCATCACCCACGGCCGGCGCTAAAAGATTTTCATTGATAAGTTCAAGTTCCTTTGGCTGCGTGAAGTAGGGAGTAAATCGTTCGTTTACAAATTTACCTATCCAGTAAATTGATTTGGCGCGCTTGCCGGCGTTGGGCGTAGGCAGCACTTGCAAAATATATTCGTCGTTGTCATTTATCCGTTTGAAGAACGGCATTTCCCAAAACACACCATTCTGTGCCACGTTAGCGCTGCGATACAACGGTGTAATCGTCTGCCACGTTTTTAGATCTGTGGATTTGTAGGTGAACAGGATTCCACCCCCGTTATTCTGCAGACCCGATCCCACAATCATATAATAGGTGCTTCCGAGCTTCCAAACAAAGGGGTCACGAAAGTCCATATGCTGGAAGTTGGACGGAGGAGCAGGAATCACCGGATTACCGGTATACTTCTTCCAGGAGATAAGGTTATCATCATCGGGATATACTAAGCCAATACCCGCTTTAACACCATCCACTCCGGTATAAACGATAACAGGCTTTTGATCCTGATCTACCGTAGTGGTACCCGACCATACTCCGAAGCTGTCAAAACCTGGCGAGGGTGCCAGTGCGATTTTCTCTTCTGTCCAGTTCACCAGATCCGGGCTGCTGAGGTGGCCCCAGTGCATAAAATAGAGAAATGGACCATTGGGATTTTTTTGAAAGAACATATGGTACCGTCCCTCATAGTACGTGAGCCCGTAAGATTCATTCGTCCAACTTGTGTTGGGCATGGGATGATACTTGGGTCGAAGATAATCGTTGGCATGGCGAATGGCAGGATCAATAGTCAGATCCGGGACTACCGTGTTGTGTGCCAAATAGTGGGCGCTGATGTCGCTGTCCGATAGAATTGCGTTATAAAAACGCACGTCATCCAGCGCGCCGTTCAGCGCGGTGATAATGAATCCCCCGGCTTCCGTATAGGTACTGTGACGTCCAAGGTAAAAAGGAGTCGTGGCAAAGGTGAGGGAATTATTCACCGTGGGTAAGTCAAGCTTAGCCCACTGTTCGTTGTTCACAAGGATTCGGGCCAGTTTCGCATCCAGATCGATGGTGGCTACGACATGATTCCACTTGTACTTCTCAAGAAGTTTTTCTGACCTTAACGTAAAGCGGTTGCCATCGGCAAAAAAGGAGAGAGAGACATTGCCATACGATGCCACTTCTAATGAAAAGCCAGCGGCACCCGTCTCCTGGCTTACGATAGCGCCGGTGCCGGCTGAAAATGATTCCATGGCATACCAGGATTCGACCGTCATTCGCTTCTGAACATTTTCCAGGGCGAATGAATTGTTAAATGCCCAGGTCGATGTGGCATCGAGCCGAAGGGCATTGGCCACCACGCCGGTGATTCGTTCGGGATTGTTGTATTTGTTGACAATCGCAAAGGAGGTGCTGTGAACAGACTCCTGCGTGGTCATCACGCCGGTCGCTTCGTCAAAGGGAAAATGTGCAATCTCCTGCGCATATCCATGACCGTACATACCCATACCCATCGAAAAAATTAATACGACGATCTTTTTAAATCTGTTCATAACTCCTCCTCTTACGATTATGATTCTATTTATCCAGCAGATATTGGATGGCGTTAGCCGTGA
This sequence comes from Parachryseolinea silvisoli, assembly GCF_021190955.1. Lineage (GTDB taxonomy): Bacteria > Bacteroidota > Bacteroidia > Cytophagales > Cyclobacteriaceae > Ohtaekwangia > Ohtaekwangia silvisoli. The sequence goes on along the minus strand of NZ_JAIOAO010000002.1, from coordinate 1,577,579 downwards.
TGCCTTCAACATTTGGCGCAAATGAGTTTGTTCGTCCGTCATTCATTTCCCATTCGTATGCAGCTGTTCCGATAGCAATACAACTTCCCTGATACTGCGTATTGGGCAGGAATTCGACAGCCGCCGCACAGCACAGGTCTGTGACGTGTTGCCATGTTCCCAGGATAATGGATTGTGTATTGGTTTCAAACGCCGCGCCTTTGCTTGGAGCTCCGTTGAGTTCGGCAATTACGTTCAAATCCCACATCGAGTTGTGGTCTTCCTTATAACCTCCATCGATCAAAGGAAAAATATCGTGTCCATAGCTACCCGGAGGCACTGCAACAGGATTGGAGGTTTGCGTTGTCGTCAGGTTGGCATAGATGGCATGACTTGTCCGATCGGCCGTCAATCCTGTCCCGGCATTTAGTCCCCAATAGTCCGGGTTACTTCCACCGATGCCGTTACCGTAAATCACCGGAGCATAGGAATTCGGGATTCTTCCAAGTAAGGTAACATACTGCGTAGCGTAGCACGAAAAGACGAAACTGCCTCCCGCCTTATACCAGTTGGTTAACGTCGTCAATGCATCACCTTTCGCAGCATCGGGAATTATCGCATTGCGATCCACGCCGGTATCGTCGAAATACCAGAATATAACTTTAACATCGGATACCGCTGTCTCATTGATTTGACTAAAGGATAAGTACTTGAAATTGGTCCCATATTGATCCTGCGCCCAAAGTGCCGCGGCTTTTGTATCCGGCTCGGTAATCGATGCGACATCAGGGGCAAGGCCGATGAACGCAACCTTCACACGTATCGGTAAACTCTCTGTCACACGCACCAGGTACGTGGACGTTTGACCGCCCTTGGTGACCTGAAAGGAGACTGGTCCTTGCGAAAAATTGACGACCGATCCCGAGGCGGGCGTTACAGTGGCGCCGGTGGATACAACCGTATTCACCGTTAGCGCCGAAAGGTCGGTTCCAAACGGTACGGCAGCAGATACTGTCCGCGCCAATTCATGAACGCTACCCGGTGTTTCAACCGGGCTGGTAATGGTAAACGCCAATAGACTACTGTCTGGCGTGCTTTCGTCATCGTCCGAGCACGAAACAATGGCCAGGGCCAATAGGCAAGATATCGATAGGACCGTCATTGCCGTGGTGAAATACTTTGAGAAGGGTTTCATGATTTTCGTTTATGTAAATTGAAATCAATCAGGTTAGGGGATTTACTTATACGCGTCGCGTTGAAAATAAACCGTGGGCGCCAGGTCAATTTCAGATTGAGGAATCGGCAAATATTCATGCTTGCCCGCCACAAAAACTTTCCCCGCCAGGTATGTCGCCGTGGTTCCTTCCGACTGATAATATGCGTTCATGGTTTGTGCGGCTATGCCCCAGCGATTAAGGTCATATATGCGATGACCTTCCATGGCAAGTTCCAGCCTCCGCTCAAAGCGCAAGGCTTTTCTGGCATAGTCCTGGCTCCAACCGGAAGAAGGATATATACCAACCAGGTAGTTTGCTGCATCCGAAGATCCATCCAATGTTTTGACGTACGATCCGGTACGCGCACGGTCGCGTACTTGATTAATCAAACTTCTAGCCTCATCAAGATCCTGGTTTGATTCGATGAGCGCCTCCGCCTTCCAAAGCAGTACTTCCGAGTAACGGATCAGCACATAGTTAAGCCCTGTAGCCGCCCAGGGAAACGTCTGGTTCATACCAGGAGCATTGGGAGCTTCAATATTTTTCTTACCTGAAAAGCCCGGCATATAGGCAGGGTCGCGCACCCACGCTTCTGTATAAATTGCTGTTCCTTTCCAGGGAATCCCCAGCCGGCCCACCGTATGGTCTACGCGCGGATCAAGGCTACCGCTATAGTCTCCATCTAAAACATCAACATTATCAAATGAATCGAACAATGGAAGGCCGTTTACATCCGTCCGAAAGGCATTGACCAGATTTTGGCTACCCAGGTAAAAATCATCCCCATTGGCATATCCACCACTGGCAATGCCCGGGCTGCGCGTAACGTTTAGGAGATCCCCCCAGTTGTGGCTGGCGTAGTTGTTTTCCGTTGAAAATTGAACCGTGAATACAGCTTCCGGCCCGTTTTCAAAAGCCACTTTTGAGTTGTCCTCAAAGTTATCCAGTAAGCGGTACTTTCCAGCGTTGATCACTACATCCGCATATTGTATGGCCTTGGCCCACTGCTTGGTTTCGAGCGCAATTTTAGCGAGGTACGCCGCAGCATTGTATTTATTCACGCGCCCGATCTGCGACTGTGTTTCAGGAAGATTTTCGTAGGCAAATTGAAAATCGGCTTCGATCTTTTGCCACAGTTCATCCGATGTGAATTGCTTGTTACTGACCTTCGTTACGTCGGCATTTTCATCCAGGTAGGGAATTTCGTCGTAGTTCCGCTTCAGATCAAAATGAAAGTGTCCCCGGAGCATCCTCATTTCAGCCAGGCGAGTGGTAACAGGGTAGTCTGCATCCTGTACTTTGCCAAGCTGCCGTATGGCGAAGTTGGTTCTTGAAATTCCAAACATCAGATTTCTCCACTTGTTGAAAGCAATACCGTTCGTTGGATCGAGCGTATTGGTTTCCAACTGATATGCCTCCGACAGATCCTGCGTTCCGCCACCCCCTTTATAGGCGTTGTCGCTTCTTACTTCATTGACCCAATTGCTGGTGGGCCCAAGGAAGGCTTCGCCATTGCCAAAAAAGTGGGCACCCAGTCCCTGATAGGCTGCCACAATAAGTGTCTCCACGGAGGCGCCAGTGGTGAGCTGGTCTTCAGAAAGTATACCCTTTGGGCTGGTCTCCAGCACATCCTGACAAGACACCGTTGCAAACAGACCCGAAAGGATCATCGCCCGGGTAATAGTTTTTATCTTTATATTCAGATTTTTCATAGCCGTAGTGTTGATTAGTTACGAATGGTCAAGCCAAGCATAAACATTCTGGGAAGCGGATACACGCCCCGGTCTATACCCACAAAGTTGCTGTTCGCTGCATAGGTTACTTCGGGATCAAGGCCTTTATAGTTTGTGATCCGGAAGACGTTTTGAACTTCACCGTAAACGTTTATCCGAAATCCCGCAACCAATTTGGAAGGCAGATCATAAGCAAGACGCACGTTGCGTAACTTCAAATAAGATGCGTTCTCCACATAGTAGGATGAAGCACGGTTCTCGTTATTGTCGTTGGTGAGCACGGGAGCGGGAATACTTGAGCTTGTATTATCCGGTGTCCAGGCATTTAGAATTCGGGTGCCGTGGTTGAAATTTCCGGATTGGGCAAAATCCGTATACCACTTCATTTCGTTGTAAACCTTCTGGCCCACGGCGGAATAGAAGAACATGCTCAACGAAATACCTTTATAGCCGGCGGTAAGATTAAGACCCATATTAAAATCAGGATACGGGCTACCCAGGTAGGTGCGGTCTTTGTCATTGATCTCACCGTCGGTATTCACATCCTTATACTTCAGGCGCCCGATGTCCTTTCCGTTTTGTGTGGCGTGTGCATCCAAATCCGATTGATTCTGAAAAATACCTTCCACTACGTAACCATAGAATACCCCCATAGGCTTGCCAACGGTTATCCGCGTGGGGCCGTCGCCGCCGTTGAGATAGCGCTCGTTTTCGTAGCCTACATTTCCAATCCCTGGCCCAAGGTCAAGCACTTCATTGCTGAACTTGCTGAATTGAAGCTGTGCGCCAAAGGAGATTTTGTCCGGCGAGCGGTCGTGATGATAGGCAATGCTAAGATCAATACCCTTGTTGCGCATGGATGCCGCGTTTATGTACGGGGCATCTCCTTCGCCCAGGGCAGTGATCTGTGGCGCCCGCATCAAAATATCGTCCGTTGTTTTCACGTAATAATCGAAGACGACTTGAAGGCGATTGTGCAAAAGGCCGAGATCGGTTCCGATATTGTATTGGGTTGTACTTTCCCATTTCAAATCAGGGTTTCCGCGTTGGTAAACACGGTAGCCCTGGAGCGCGGACGTATTTGTACCATCCAGGTCATAGTTGGTATGGTCCTGATCTGCACCAAAAATAGAGCGTGTAGCGAAGTCACCGATTTGTTGATTCCCCTGCTTGCCATAACCCGCCCTGATTTTAGCCGAGCTCAAAATATTACCGTCACCCCCCGACGTTAGTCCCTGCAAGAAGTCTTCTTCCGTCAGCACCCATCCCACGGATCCGGCGGGAAACACACCCGAAGTGTTGAGGCGGGATGTTTGATCATACCGGAGTGTTCCGGAAACAAGGTACTTGCCCTTGTACGCATAATCGGCCCTGCCAAAGTAAGATAGTAATCCCCACTCGGTGCCATCGCCGGTGTTGGTTTGTACACCCGAACCCGCTTTTAGATAGGTGAAGGAAGGATCTTCAACCTCGAACCCCGTTCTGGTCCCTGACAAAGAATGGAAAGTGTATTGAACAGCTTCCATGCCACCGAGCACTTTCAGGCTATGCGGATCCCGATTGAAGTTATATTCTACCGTGTTTGTCCAGGTTGTTGTGATGCCAGCACCATAATTATTGGCGAGATTGTTTTGTTGAATGTCATAGTCACCTTCCTGATACTTGGCCGAGAAGCGGCGATCGTAGAAGTTACTATAGTCCAGGCCAAAGCTTGATTTAAGTTTTAAGGAATGATCCTTGTTAAAATCGGGGATGGCTCCAAACAGATCTGCCTCCAGGAAAGCATTTCCAAAAATTCGCCAGGTATTGGTAGTATTATCCTTATTCTTATCCAGAACACTTACCATATTCCGCACATCTGGGAGTCCAGCGATCTTACCGGCATATTTTCCATTTACATCATAAACAGGAAGCAAAGGATGTTGACGGATCACGTCCAGGGGAATGCCATCCTGACCTTGCTGGGAAGCGATCTGTACCTGGTCTGAGTAAGCCACAGAGAGATTTTCGCCAGCGCGCAGCCATGGGGTCAGATTATAGTCGGAGTTTAACCGCGCCGTGTAGCGATCGTAGAAGGTTTTTTTGATAAGGCCATCCTGATTGTAATAAGAGAACCCTAAAAACACATTTCCTTTTTCTGTTCCGTTAGAAACATTGGCATAGTACTGCCGGGTGGCCGCCGGGTGGTAAACTTCTTTATACCAATCCGTACCGGTTTTTGAAAACTGATAGGTCTGTCGGCCGTTAGAAATCAGGAAAGGCTCTGTTGATATCACCGGCTCCAGGCCGTTACCATACAGCGGGTTGCTTGGGGCAATGTTTGAGTTTCTCGACGCTCTCCAATACAATTGGCCCCATTGTGTGGCGTCAAGCAAGTTAATTTTGTAGGCCAACGTTTGGACACCAACCTGTGCGCCTGCATCGATAGTAAGCTTTCCTTTTTTTCCTTTCTTGGTTGTTACAACCACTACACCACCGGCGGAGCGTGATCCATAGATCGATGCTGCCGATGCGTCTTTGAGTACCTGTATAGACTCAATATCGTTGGGGTTCAGGTTGCTTAAATCCTCAATGGTCGGAACTCCATCCACGACATAAAGCGGTTGATTGTTATTCAGTGTGGTGATACCTCTTATTTTAATATCGGTCCGGCCTTTACCAGGCTGGCCGTCCTGGGCGATGGACACGCCACTGACACTGCCTACCATGGACTGCAAAACGTTGGAGTAAGGTGCCTTGGCAACTCTGTCCACGTCTACGACAGCAACGGCGCCCGTAATTTCTCCTTTCTTCTGCGTGGTATAGCCCACGACCACTATCTCATTGAGTTGGGTGATATCAGGAACCAGGGCGACGCTAATCGCCGTTTGATTGCCAACTGCCATTTCGATCGGTGCATAGCCGATAAAAGAAAACACGAGTACGTCAGAAGAACTTACCTGAACGGAATAGGCGCCATTCATATCGGTGGTCGTGCCTTTGCTCGTGCCCTTCACAATCACATTAACACCCGGCAAAGGGTCACTGGAACTCTGATCCGTTATCGTTCCACTCAAGGTGAATTCCTGAGCCAGGGTCTTTCCCGACAGTAAGCCGAAAAAGAGTAGAAACAGTAAAAGTTTAAGGTTCATAGGGTTGGTTATTTGTAGTTAGCGTGTTTAATGAGTTCGGCCTTGTCTTCCACTGGCATGCTCTCAACTTCCTCCAGGGATTTTCCTTTTGTTTCCGGCATGACCTTCCAAACGAAAATCAATTGAAACACCATCATGACGGTAAAAATCAAAAATGAATTTCCACCGCCTAGCTTTTCAGTGATGTATGGAAACGTGAATGCAATAAGAGTCGCCATAAGCCAATGTGTAAAGCTTCCAAGCGCTTGTCCTTTCGCCCGTACTTCGTTTGGAAAAATTTCGGAGATGAAAACCCAAATAACAGCACCCTGTGAGAAGGCGAAGAAGGCAATGTATATGCATAAATATACCGGCACCAGATAACCGTTGAAGGTGCTGGTATAAAATGCATTTGCCACCAGCGCCAGTGTGATGATAACGCCAAAAGACCCAATCAGCATCAGAGTCCTTCGCCCGTAGCGGTCAATAAAATTCACAGCCAGAAGGGTGAATATGAAATTAATGACGCCAAGACCGGCAGTGGAGAGCAGCGCAGAGTCGGCGCCGAGACCAGTCATTTCGAATATGCGTGGTGCATAGTAAATGATTGCATTTATACCGGACACCTGGTTAAACACCGCGAAGGTCACAGCCAGCATGACTGGTATAGCGTACTTTTTTGAGAATAGTTTTTCTTGATGGGTACCGCTCGTTGCCTTGCTGTGTGACTGTGAAATGGATCGTAATTCCTGATCAGCCGTATCAGGATCGATCAGGACAAGTACCGCGCGGGCTTCTGCCGGCGCATTCTTTTTAACCACAAGCCATCGGGGACTTTCCGGAATGAAGAGCACCAGTACCAAAAAAATCAAGGAAGGAAAGGCTTGAACGCCAAGCATCCAACGCCAGGCATTGTCTCCAAGATCCTGTAATAGATAATTAGAAAGAAATGCGAGCAGGATGCCTGCTACCACATTAAACTGAAACATGGCTACCAGCCGCCCGCGGTGTGAGGCGGGCGCCAGCTCGCTAATGTACATGGGTGCCGTTACTGACGAGCACCCTACACCCAACCCTCCCAGGAACCGGAAACCTAGGAATGTGAACCAGTCTATTGCCAGGGCCGAACCGACCGAGGAAACCAGGAAGATGACGGCGATCCAAAAGAGCGTCTTTTTCCTACCTAGTTTATCGGAAGGAATACCCCCCAGCATCGCGCCGACTACTGTTCCGATGAGGGCGATCGATACGGTAAGGCCGTGTTCAAAGACGTCCAGGTCCCACAATTGTTGAATTTTCTGCTCGGCCCCGGATATAACGGCGGTGTCCAACCCAAATAGGAATCCCCCCAAAGCGATGATTACGGACCAGGTAAATACACGTTTTTTGTTCATGAAGCGGAATGTTTGTTGGGTCAAAACTATTCCGCAACGAAGGACATTGCGTTTTTTACCGTATCAACGAATTTCAAAAATGGATCAAATTGCAGGACTCAAAGGTTAATCATCGAAATCGTTTCCGAAAAGACCTTTTTGCAACCGTTTGCGAAGAAGTTCAAGCCCTATACGGGCTGTAAAACGTTAAAAATTGTATCAAACCTTAAAAATTGGGTCCGATTAAGAATGTTGGGAGCTTTTAAACTCCTTCGGCGACTGATTAAACTTCGCTTTGAAGGAGGTGGAAAAGTAGGTGGGGGAAGAAAAACCTACCTCATTTGCAACTTCCGAAATCGTTAAGCTGGAGTTGAGCAACAGGTGCTTCGCTTTTTTAAGGCGCACATTAATAATGTAGTCGTTGACACTGTATCCCAACAGAGCCTTTACTTTCCGGTAGAGCTGAATCCGCGACATGCCCAGTTCCCTACCAATGTCGTTGACATTAAATTCCGCGTTGGAAATGTTCTTTTCGATCAACGCCATGAAATCATTGACAAATTTCTTATCAATACTACCGGGCGCCGTTTGCCCCAGATCAACATGAAGGTCATGGCTATAATGTTGTCGGAGGACCTCACGGTTGTGAATGAGGGCCTTTATTCGTTCGTGCAGATATTCAAAAACAAAGGGCTTGGTGATGTACTCGTCGGCGCCCGTCTGAACGCCCGCGATCTTTTGCTCTATAGAGCCTTTGGCTGTCAGTATGATGACCGGGATGTGTGAGGTGCGCAAGTCGTTTTTGAGCATCCGGGCCACTTCCAGGCCATCTTTTCCAGGCAACATGATGTCGCAGATGATAATATCCGGAACAACCTCGAATGCCAGATTCATTCCCGTCAGCCCCTCCTGCGCCTGCACAATCGTGTAGGTATTTTTTAGACGCTCACGTAAAAACTGCCGCAGCTCTGTATTATCTTCTATCAGCAGGATGGTATGATCTTTTTGATTTTCCACCAGGGGCTCCGCATCGCTGCCTCCATTCATGACTGGGGTCTCATTCAAAACGTCGTAGCCGGTATTTCGAATCCAACTGACTTTACCAGAGACCAGCTCCTGCTCCTCAAAATGAGCTTTACCCAAGGGCAATACAATGCTAAACCGTGTTCCTTTCCCTTTCTCGCTTGTCAGCAGCAAATCGCCGTGATGAAGCTCGACGAATTCTTTAGAAAGCGACAATCCAAGCCCTGTTCCTCCTATGCTCACACCGCTATAGAAACGGTCGAAAGCATGTTCGACGTGCTCCTTAGACATTCCCAAGCCATTGTCTTCCACCTGGATGACCACATGCTTTTGCATCTCATCCAGGGAAATGGATACCTGAATTTTCCCGTGATCGTTGGTGAATTTGAATGCGTTCGAGAGCAAGTTAAAAATGACTTTATCCAACATGTCAGGATCGAACCAAACGTATTGCTGCTTAAATTCGGTTTGAAGGCGAAAATCAATTTTGCGGCGGAGCGCTACACTTTCAAAGGCATTCATCACCTCCATTACAAAGGCTATCAGATCACCCTCCGAGGCCTTCAGCATCATCTTACGGTCCTCGATCTTCCTGAAGTCCATCAACTGATTTACCAGGCGAAGCAAGCGGATGGCGTTCTTCCGGATCAGTTGAAGATTTTCCTTTGCATGCGACCGGATTTCTCCGCCCTTCGACAGGAGTTCTTCAACGGGCCCCAGGATGAGCGTCAACGGTGTTTTAAATTCATGCGATATATTGGTAAAGAATTTCAGTTTCTCCTGTGTTGCCACTTCGGCTTTTTCCGCCATTTCGGCTATCGTGTTACGTTGACTCAAAATCTCCTGATTTTTTATCTCCAGATTTTTATTGACCTCATTCTTTTCCCGCCACGATAACGCAGCAATGGCGCCTGCGATAATCGTAACAATAAGGCTGGCCAATAGAATGTAAATGAGAATTCGCTGATTGTAATAGGTTTGAATCTGCTCATTGATCTTTTCCTGCTGGCGAACAATGTCCCGTTGTTGGTTGAGCAACTTGTCCGTCTGCAATTTCATGACCCTTACATTACGGGAATCGATTACAGTACTGTGCAGAATATTTTCCTTTTCGTAAGGTTGATGGTTCAGAATCTGTCCTGCGATTCGAATGGCTTCTTCTCCTCCCGTGGGATACAAAAACGTAGCGTCTAAAATCTTGTCGTCTACAAACTGAATTCCTCCTCCGGGCCCCGGAAGTCCGTCAATACCAATGAACTTCAAGGGAACACTTTTTGTCAGCAATTCATGACACACCGAACTTGCTCCGTAAGCCATCACATCATTATGAGCAAAAACCAGATCGAATGCCGGCAAGTCAAGAATATGTTTGCGCATTTGCGCCTTGGCTGAGTCCAGCTCCCATTGACCATCCAGCTGCGCAACTATTTTTATGTGGGGATAGCCGGCGATAGTCTCCATAAACCCGCGATGTCGGTCGATCGCAGGCGAAGATCCACGACGGCCCCAGATTTCAAGGATAGATCCATTTCCTTTCAGCAATTCCGATACATACGTACCCGCTAGCTTTCCAATGGAATAGTTGTCTGCGCCAATGTAGGCGGTATAAAAACTCGAGCTCGTCCGCCGGTCTACGATAATAACAGGAATACCCTGGCGAAAAGCTGTCTCGACAATGGGAGTAATCGGTGCTGCCTCATTGGGAGAGACAATGAGAAGATCAACGCCGGATTTGATGAATGACGCTATATCCCGAATTTGCTTTTCGTTACTATTCTCCCCGTCCAAATACTCCAGTTCGAACTCGGGGTAAAAAGCGAGTTCGCCTTTCATGGCTATCAACATCTGCTTTCGCCAGGCATCTCCCCCCGTGCATTGGGAAAAGCCAATTTTGAACTTGGCCTGTCTTTCAGGCCGATTGCAGGCAGCCAGAACGACGACACAAACCAGAAATAGAAGCAAATATTGGAAGACTGTCCGATTAAAGAAGACCATTACCAAACGCAGGATTAAAACACTGTGAAATTAACCAAATTGTGCAAAGAAGCTATTCACAGGCAATACCCCCATTCAAATGTGAGAATTGACGGATCTACCGAAAACTATAAATCTACCGGTAGCACCGATAACTGTTATTCTTAATTTAAACCTTGATCTCTGAAAGCATGTGGAGTAATACCGACCGTTCGTCTGAATAAGCGCGAAAAGTAATTGGGGTTTTCGAAGCCTAATGAAAAAGAAATTTCACTAATATTTAACCGCCCCTCTATCAATAAGTTTTTTGCCTCAGCGATTAAATAGAGATGGATAAGGTCTAAAGCCGTCTTGCCTGTTTCCTGCTTCAGTAGATCACTTAGGTATCGAGGTGAAAGATTTAATTTCGCTGCTAATGATCCCACCGTGGGAAGCCCGGTGACTCTGTGATTTTCTTTATCGAAATGTGCGGCAAGCAAATCATTAAATTTCGTTGCTACTGCACCCGACATTTCGGCACGATTGATAAATTGTCTTTTATAAAACCGCTGTGCATACTTCAGCAAAGTATCTAAATGACTGATTATAATGGGTTTGCTATAATCATCCGTGTTATTGCGATGCTCTTTATCCATTGTTTGCATGAGCTCCCATATCGTCTTTTCCTCGCTTGGAGAAAGATGTAGGGCTTCATTCACATCATATTCAAAGTAATGATATTTCTTTATTTCGTGGTATAACGCCGTCCCGGATAAAAAGTCTTCATGAATCAGTATCAGGCAACAGGCTTCCTCAAGGCGGATATCCTTAAACGTTACAAGTTGACGAGGCTTGATGAACGACATTTTTCCGAGATCATGATCATACTTCGTTTTACCATACAGCACACTTCCCGACTTCAATTGTTTAAACCCGATGATATAGAAATCGGCCGTAAACTCAACACTCCCATCCCAATGATCATTTTTGTCACCGTATAGTATACTAAACATCGGATGCTCCGGTGGCTTTACTCCAGAAGCATGATTAAAAGCACTAATTGTTTTAAAATGATTCATACTCGATTGATTATAGTAGGACTCCAGCATGCTGGAGTCCATTGTTAATATTTATGGTTTGCCATGAGCGGCTACAGAAACATCTTGCCAGGATTCCCAGGTTTTCATACGTTCGGCGTAAGTATATTTTACCCACTGAAAGCCGGCCCTTCCCAGTATTAATCTTAACGGCGGGTTATCTGCATCAATTAGCTTCAGCATTGCCTCTGCTGTCGCTTCAGGTACCCCCCAGTCCTCAGGTTTATTTGACTCGTTCAGTACGGCTCTCACCCCATCATATAACGCTAAAGATTTGCTTTGCGATCCGGACGATGTGCTGAATTCGGTAAGATATCCGTTCGGCTCTACCAGGGTAACTTTTATTCCAAAGCCGGCTACTTCAGTTGCCAGGCTTTCGCTGATCGCCTCCACGGCAAATTTGGAAGCACTGTAGATACCTAAGGTAGGGAATGCAACCAATCCCAGCGCACTCGAAACCTGGATGATATGCCCCAACTTTTGTTCACGCATAATCGGTATAATCGCCTGTGTTACCCATAGCAATCCGAATACGTTTGTTTCCATTTGCGCCCGTATCTCCTCTTCATTTAGTTCTTCGATGGCACCGACATGTCCGTATCCTGCATTGTTTATCAATACATCTATTTTCCCAAAATGCTGCTTTGCTTTTTCAATTGCTTCAAAACATGCTTTTTTGTCCGTTACGTCGAGACGTAGAACCAAAAGAGTTGAAGGATATCGTTCAGCCAGTTCTTTTAATGAAAGTGTGTTTCTTACAGCTATGATTACCTGATCACCACGATGTAAGAATGCCTCCGCCCAGATACGCCCCAACCCACGGGATGCGCCTGTAATAAAAATTGTTTTTGCCATTGCTAATTGTTTTATGATGCAAATATCCGCAGCATCGTGGCGGACACTAGGATACATAAGTGGGAAATAAGAGCACACTTTTACGGAATGTACGAAATCGATAACAGCTAGTGGTAATCAGAGCTGTTGTACCACGTTCATCCCCCAATTTATTTACGAAAACAATGACTTAAACTAATCGAGCAAAGTTATTTGTCATGGCTTGTGACGCTATCCTCCTCGTGCTTACTGTGATCTACAATGGTGAATGCTCCTTTTTGTGGATAACAACCTTAATGGCAACCATACAGGCCGTTTTCTTAGTGCGCGTGCCCGCCCTCCTCTTCACTGTTTTTAAGTTTCGACAGGACGGCGTATGCACCCTCCGTTACGACTGCGGTCGTGTCGATACCCTCTGGCAGATTGACTTCCGTATAGCCCAGCTCGCTAACACCAACCTGGACCTCAACGATTTGAAAATGTGTCCCTTCTTTTTGATGCTCCTCCCCTTCCTGTGTAGCCTCTTTATGGTCATCCTTGCCCAAAACAAAAACATACTTCTTACCTTGGTAATCCACGATGGCTTCATCCGGTAAAGCAGGAACAGAAGCCCCACTCGTTTCTACTACCGCCTTCAGGTACATTCCTGGCAGAAGGTCTGTGTCCTCTTTGTCGATATGACAGTGGATGCGCACGGTTCTGTCGGAAGTGATCTCGCGCCCGATGAGATATACCTTCGCCATACGCTCTTCCGTTTCGTTGGCGAGCGTAAAACGAATTTTCTGTCCGATCTTGATCTTTGGAACGTCTTTTTCAAAGACAGTCAGCTCAGCGTGTAAATGTTCCGTGTCCACGATTTCAAACAGCACATCGGTTGGATTGACAAACCTCCCAATGTTCACATTCACCTCCGTGACGTAGCCGCTGATCGGCGCATAGATTTGTATGGTGCTGGTGATTCGCCCCGTTTCAAGGTCAGCCAAATTGATATGGAGAAGCTTTAGTTTTGCCTCAAATCCATTTTTCTTCGCCATCCATGTCAGAAAGGTTGACTTAGCCTGCTGCAACGTCTTGGCTGAATTGACATTTTCTCTGGCTAACTCTTTCTGACGCTCATAGTCGGCTTTTGAAAATTCCAACTGGTTCGTAGCCTCCAGGTAGTCCTGTTGCAGCTGGATATAGTCCGTGTTTTCGATGGTCGCGATCAGTTGACCTTTTTTCACATACATACCCTGTAAAAGATCCGTGGATTTGAGAAAACCACCCAACGGAACCGATACGCTTACCAGCTGCTGCGGCGGTACGTCCAGGACACCGTTTACTTTTATCGTGCCGCTGATCTGTTTCATTTCGACTTTGCCAAACGCTACACCTGCTGTTTTGATTTGCGCTTCGGTGAGCTCTACTGCATTTTCTTCATCTTCATGATGTTCCTCCACTTCTTCCTTTTTGGGAGTGTTACAGGAAAATAACGTGACGGAAAACAGGGAAATGAGAACAATTATATTGGTTATACGATTCATGATGTTTCTTTTTATAGCATTTAATCAATTAACTCCCGCCAGGAACTCTAAGGTGATAACAGACTGATTAAGATTGTTCAGGCTGCTGAGGTAGTTCTCACGGATTTCAATGGCGTTCCGCGTGGTGAGCCACAATTCGGTATAGTCGATTTCGCCGCTGCGAAAGGCCAGCGCGGATTGCTTCAATAGCAGTTCCGCGTTTTTCAGCGCGGATCCTTTATAGTGGTCGACGCTGCTCTTGTCTTTTATATATTCCTGGACGGCCTGTTGCCACTGACCTTGCATGATGGTTTGGTCGTATTCGTAGGTGGCCTGTGCCCGTTCACGGTTTATAGCCGATGCCCGTACTTTGGCCGCCTGGGGACCGAACCACAGGGGCAAGGAAACACCTACCTGGAACCCCTGGAACCGGTCGCTGGAAGACGCTAAACTGCCGGTTTCATCTCTTGCTGTTCCGATAAGCGTCTGGTTGAAATACCCCAGATTGATGTCCGGAAGGAATTTAGCACCGGCGACTTTGCGCTCTGCCTCGGCAATGACTACCTGTTGGCGCAAATACGCTAAACGCGGATTGTGACTGGCTGATGTAGTATCCAGCGCCACCGACAAAGACCGCTCATCGGGATCCTGCGAAGCAATGTCCACCAGCGTGGGACTGTTCATCAGTGTACTCAAGAGCCGCTGATAGATGGCCACGTCACCCCGAGCCTGTGCCAGCGCATTAGCGGCCTCGCTATGCTGAGTTTCTACAGACGTCTTCTCTAAAAGCCGCGTCTCCCCTGTTCGGTAACGAGCTTCAGCCGCCTTGACGAGGTTTCCAAAGATGCTATCCTGTTGGGCCAACAATACTTCCCGTGCCTTTCGGTATTGCAACTCATAAAAGGCCTGCTTTACTTGAAAAGCCAATTCATTTTCTGTTGCCGCCTTTTGAAGTTCCCCGCCCCGAACAAGCGACTTTCCAAGAGCATGTTGGAAGGTAAATACCGTAGGAAACGGAATGCTCTGCGTGATCGTAATGTTATTGTCGTTTTTTACATAGCTATTGTATTGTCCGCGCATATACATGACACTCGTCTTGCCAATATCAGTGGAGGAACGCTTGACCTGTTGCTGATAGTCAATATTCAGCGAAGCCGCCTGGATATTCTTGCTATTTTTAAGCGCTTGTGCCAGCGCTTCTTCCAATGTTACCTGGGTCTGCGTATGTCCGACAAAGCCAGCCAAAAGCGCGATAAGAAAAAGTATACTTCTCATGCTTCTATTTGTTATATCAGATTGCGTTCTCATCACTCTTTTTTAAGTTCATTTTCTCGAAATAGATGTAAAGGCATGGCAGCACAACCAATGTTAGGATAGTGGAGCTGACCAATCCGCCAATAACCACTGTTGCCAGTGGCTTCTGTACCTCGGCACCCGCGGTAGTGGCCAGGGCCATGGGCAAAAACCCGAGCGACGCCACCATGGCTGTCATGAGCACGGGCCGGAGACGTGTTTCTGTACCCTGACGGATTATATCATGCAGGTCGGTCACCCCGGATGCCTTTAACCGATTGAATTCTGCGATCAGCACAATCCCATTTAACACGGCTACACCGAAAAGAGCAATGAAGCCAATACCTGCCGAAATGCTGAAGGGCATGCCACGCAGTAGTAAAGCGAACACCCCGCCGATAGCCGCCATGGGTATAGCCATAAAAATGAGCATGGAGTATTTCATCGAGCCGAACGTGAAGAACAAAAGCAGTAAGATGAGCAGTAGCGCTACCGGTACGGCGACCGACAGCCGCGCTTGCGCTTCTTTCAGATTTTCGAACTGTCCACCATAGGTAGGATAGTACCCCGGCGGAAACGATACCTGGCTGGCAATCTTCTGTTGTAGCTCCATAACGATACTTGCCACATCTCGGCCCCGCACATTGAAGCCAACGATAATACGTCGCTTGGCATCTTCACGCTGAATCTGGTTAGGGCCGATCTTGAACTCGACATCGGCCAATTGTTTAAGCGGTATCTGATCACCTTTCGGCGAGGTGACGAATAAGTTTCGAACATCTTCAATGCTTTGGCGGCTTTGTGAGGCCAGGCGTACTGTCAGATCAAAACGTTTCTCACCCTCGTAGACGATACCGGCACTTTGACCGGCAAAGGCCGTGTTCAATGTCTGGTTGATCGTTTCAACGTCCAGACCATATTTGGCTACTTCATCACGGTTGATCTGAACAACGATCTGGGGCAACCCGGTGACCTCTTCTACATATAGATCGCGGGCACCTTCTACCGAGCCGACAATCTTGGCAACCTCCCTGGAAAGACCGCTTAAAACGTCCAGGTCTTCACCGAATATCTTGACGGCCACATCCTGGCGGACACCGGTCATCAGCTCGTTAAAACGCATTTGGATAGGCTGCTGAAAGCCAAATGTCACGCCTGGAACCGCTTCCAGCGCCTCGCCCATTTTTTCAGCAAGTTCATCCCGCGTACCTGCTTTAGTCCATTCATCTCGGTTCTTTAGAATGACCATTAAGTCACAGGCCTCGATGGGCATGGGATCGGTTGGAATTTCCGAGGAGCCAATCTTGCCGACCACCTCTTTCACTTCATCTGGAAACTCTCGCAGTAAGATTTCCGCCCCCTGGGTGGCGGCATCAACGGTATAGGACAAGCTGCTCCCCGTAAGTACGCGGGTTTCCACAGCAAAGTCGCCTTCCTCCAGCGTAGGTAAAAATTCGCCCCCCATGTTGAGAAAGATGACCAGGCTTACGACGAATAGTGCAACAGCGGCAGCGACCACCAGCAGCTTTCGGCGCATGGCACCTTCTATGACCGGCACATAAACACGATGGAAGAAATCCATCATGCGATCGGAGAAATTCCGCTTGTGCTGGGGATTCTTACTCAGTACTAATGCCGACATCATGGGCACGTACGTCAGTGACAAGATAAAGGCACCCAAAATGGCAAAGCTGACTGTTTGGGCCATCGGTTTGAACATCTTCCCTTCCGTTCCCACCAATGCCAGGATAGGCAGGTAAACAATCAGGATGATGATTTCGCCAAAGGCCGCTGAATTCCTGATCTTAGATGCGGACTCATAAACTTCAATATCCATTTCAGCCTGCGTGAGTTTACCCCGACCAATACCGCGCAGCCCCAGATGGTGCATGGTCGCTTCCACGATAATAACAGCTCCGTCTACAATGATCCCGAAGTCGATCGCCCCGAGACTCATGAGGTTACCGGAAACTCCGAATACATTCATCAGTGAAACAGCAAATAACATCGCCAACGGAATGACGGATGCTACGATAAGACCCGCACGGAGATTGCCTAAGAACAGCACAAGCACCAGGATCACAATGAGGGCTCCTTCTAAAAGGTTCTTCTCCACGGTGCCAACGGCCCGGGCTACCAGCGAGCTGCGGTCGAGAAACGCCTCAATGGTCACCCCTTTGGGAAGAGTTTTCTGAATCTGCTCCATTTTCTCCTTCACCCGGCTTACCACCGCATTAGAGTTTTCACCTTTGAGCATCATGGTAATTGCCCCGACGACTTCACCTTCGGTATTATAGGTCATCGCGCCATAGCGGTTTGCGTAACCAAACTTCACTTCGGCGACATTTCGAATCAGCACGGGAATACCGGCTGCAGTACTCTCGATGACAATCTTGCCAATATCTTCCTGGGAGTTGATCAATCCCTCACTACGGATATACCAGGCGTTGGGCTTCTTATCGATATAGGCCCCGCCGGTGTTCTGATTGTTCCGCTCGAGGGCGGCGAAAACATCGCCGATGCTTAAATCGAAGCTCCGTAATTTATCGGGGTCAAGCGTGATTTCATATTGCTTCAGGTAACCGCCAAAGCTGGCCACGTCGGCCACGCCCGGGGTACCCAACAACTGTCGGCGTACGATCCAGTCCTGGATACTGCGGAGTTCCATCGCATCATAGGTATCTTCGTAGCCTTTTTCTGCCCGGATGATGTATTGATAAATTTCACCCAGACCGGTGGTAACAGGCGCCATTTCCGGTGAGCCCACGCCCGGTGGGATTTGGTCCGCCGCTACGGTCAGGCGCTCGTTTACCTGCTGACGTGCCCAGTAAACATCCACATTGTCGTGAAACACGATAGTCACTACTGATAACCCGAACCGCGAAAAACTCCGAACCTCCTGAATATCGGGAATCGTGGACATTGTTTGCTCGATGGGAAATGTCACCAGGCGCTCAATGTCGAGGGCGGACTGAGACGGGGCAATCGTAATAACCTGCACCTGATTGTTGGTAATGTCGGGTACGGCATCGATCGGCAATCTACTGAGCGAGTACACCCCCCAACCAATCAACGCCAGCGTGAACAGGCCAATGATCAGTTTATTCTTTATCGAAAATTGAATAATCCTATCTAACATAAGCTATTGTAGATGGTCTAATATGATATGGCGAAGTAGCGCAGCCAGTCCTAAGCCCGCGAACGCCGCCAGGATATAGCCTGAAATATCCATACGCCTCCGAAAAGCGGATGCAGGCTTTTTTTTGCGCATAAACGCAACACTGAATTTTAGTATGAGTGATTTAATTAAGAACGATTAAAACATCGTTCTGCCTGAAAATGGCGTTAGGCTAGTTTGGGTGGCTGCCAGATCGACTTAACACCATGCAACACCGGGATGTCGAAGTATGGTGTGATGATTTTTGTGTTGTGGAAAAAGGGCACAAGTGCAATATCCGTAGCGTGACTGAGCTGAATATTGGTTGCGCAGCACGAGCAAACACAAAATGGCGTGCATCCGTCTTGGTCAGCTTCAGAATGATTATGGTCGCTATTTATAGCTAACGCTGAAATCGATTTGCCTTCGTGTACCAGCACCATCTCGTCGCTGCACGGGGTGACCGCCAGGAAAAGGATATACAGCGCTAGTAATAAACGAATCGATCGCATGAATCAAAAGTACTGGAAAAAACCATGCAATAGGGTTGCATTTCTATTAAATCGCGGTTTTACTGTTAAAATCCATCTTTATGAAGTCGATCACTACGAAGAGGAGCTCGAATGGGAAGAGCGCGCGTCGAATTCGAACAAAGCCGGGGCCGGCGATACCATCGGGGGCGGCTTTGGTTGTTGGCCGTCCACGATGGTGTATCAAATTGCTGCGCTAATCTTCGTCGTTTTCGTACAACGTTGTCTCTATCAATTCGACGGTTGCGTCAAATCGTTCCTTGTTGGGTACGCTGACGTTTTCAATCGCCTCGATATCGGTGATAAGCTCGAAAAGTTGCTCTTCGTACTCACTGTCAATATCATTAAGCGCACCCTTATTGGTTACAGCCTCGTCGGCCTCGATTAAGAATTTAGACGCATCTGCGTGGCCGTTTTTTGTAATCGCATCACGGAATGCCCTGAGGCTTTGTACCAGTTCTTGCTTCATGTTTCTTGATTATACTTTATAGTTGGCGTTTACCTTTGTTTCTTAAATTTCCGCTCGCGATCGTAGTAGATAGACGCAAAGGTTGGAAGCTCGCGACGAAGTTCTTAGACGCTTTACACACCTTGCAGGGCACTGTCTTTCATTTGACAAAAACGCATCTCCAACACCTCACCCTTGAGCGACACGTCATCGCTATCGAAGTCAAGGATTAAGTTCAACGTCAGTGTATCTTGCGAGAGGCTCACAATCCGGAGTGAATAGTTCGAGGCGATTTTAATTACATTATCCTCGATCTTGTACTTAGTGCTTCCGGGAGTCCCGCTTTTAGAAGACGTCATAATAACCGTGGACTTATCGCTCAAATCGATTATATCAAATAGATTCATTCCAAACATGAGATTCCCGGATATTCCGAATGTATCGAGTCGTTTTGATTCCTGGAGTTTCCACACCTTATGGATAGTAATGTCAGTGGGCGCCGCTGCTATGTTTTTTGAGACCACATCCACTAATGATTTCTCTTTTTTATTTAACGATTTGATCCAGTCGTTCATTCCATAGTACCCATCGCCTCTCGTCAGACAATCCCGCACTGCACCATATCCAAAAAGGGCTTCATATACCGTATCCAACGCCCTCGGATCGCGCAACTCATCGGCCACCGATATGTTTTTGATGGTCGACATGCCAATTTGATACGGCACAAATAAATATCCTAAAAAAAATGCTCTAAGTTCTGACTCAAGTTTGAGAAACACTTCCCGATATTCAAAAACCGGAGAGAGAGTAATAGCATGTATTGCTTCAAAGTTACCTTTGCGATACTCCACCATATGGAAATCAATTTCCAGCAACGCTATGGAGGAGTCAACGGCATAAATGGAAAAGAACGGGCCGATGGTACTGACATAAAAATGAAGGCTCTTTTCTCTAATGAAGTCCGGCGATTTATCTTCTTCGATTATTACTTCACCAAAGAATCCGCCACTTGCCAAATCCGGATATCCGCGCACAGATGTTTTAAACACTTTCTTGAGGTGAGATGTCAATTTCCCCCATTTATCGCGATAAGCTTTTTTGTCCAGGAACTCCTCCTGACAGATCTTTCCGATCTTCTCATACCCTGGTGATGAGACAACGGTCTCAGGCGTGAGCCTTGTGGACTTGCCGGTCGGAAAGTATTCTTTTACAGTGTCCGAGATCAGCGTGAAATCATGATCTTGATTTCGTTTTATAAACGGGAGTAGGTACATAGTTGCTTTGATTAAACGATTATAAACAATCTTGAGAATGTTCAAAAACGGGAAAAGGATTTTAGAAAACGGAAGGAAGCGCCTCCCTCGCCGTTTTGGGGTTTGCGCTTAAGCAAGCGCCAAGACGAGAAACTCCCTAAAAAGCAAAAACGCCTCCTTTTTGCCTCGATTTTGCCATTTTGGCACGTAACTCCAGTCAGTTGCCCCGACTTTTGCCCCGAGGCGCTACAATCAATTATTATCAAGAGGGCTCATGAAGAGCCTATCTTATACTCCGTCGTTTTATAATTTTGCATTTTGCATACCATCGGATAAATGAACGATTTTTATTTAATAGCACAAGAAAACCAAGAACCGAAAGATGATTTTCAATTGCGAAACCTGGGGCGACAATTTCCAATGTTAACCGTCGGCACGATGAACAAACTTCTCTCGACCATGCTGTTTGTATTACTCGCACTGGTAACGACTTTTGGTCAAGATGAGTTATTCGGAAAATACACATTGACTGACAATCCTGGCAGTTATTTAATTCTCCACGCGGACAGGACGTTTAAGTTCAGATACAGATCTCACGCATACTGGGACTTGGCTTGTGGACAATTTGAAATTAAAAACGACACAATATTTTTCAATTACACTTCAGACATGTTTGACCTAAGTTGCAACTCAGAGAAAATAAACATGACTGACACGTCTGAATATTTTTTAAAAACAGGAGTCGACAAGACATACAGACCGGTGACTGCGACAATTAAGAAAAAGGAAATTCGGACAATTAAGACAGGTGACATAACCGACCTTGCAACGGTTGACAGAAGAACGCACTACTTTAAAAGGGAAAGAAGGCGGCACGAACGCTAATAAAATAATAAGAAGGTGTATTCTATTTGTACTGAGCTTAGTTCAACTTACCGATAAATACAATGAGAATCTTATTTCTTCTTTTAGTAACTACGATTGGCTGTGATCAATCAAATATTGAATGTAGAAACGTCGTAGTAGACGGCTCAGATAAGTACCGCATTGAGTCTGAAGATCAAGTCTACCTGAGCGATTTTGATGAGCCCAATGACACTATTCGAGCTTCAATAGAAGTTCGAAACGACAAGGAGGTATTTGATAAAATTAAGTTATGCCACACCCAGATTAGTAACGATACGTTAAAAATCCTTTTGCATACAACGACCCCGGCATATCACCACGAGTATGAAATAATAATTGCGCACGGTAAGTATACTATCAAGTATAGGTTCGCGGCGGGAGGTGGGATTTTTGATGAAATTCTGTTGCCTAAGGATACGAAGCTAAAATTGCAGACCAACAAATTCAAAAGAGGCGACATAATTCGCGGTTACACCGAATTTGAAAGGAATTGTGCCAAACCCTGCAAAGACGTCTTGGTTGTAGCCAAAGGAAACTTTAAAGCGATAATCCAGTAGATTACGAAGAGCGTCAATCAGGTGAACGAAAGCTCGCAACGGTCAATCCTGCACCTGGGCAATGCACAGGGGGAGCGAAAAGGAAGCCCTTCCGTATAAATTGCCTCGTTGCAAAAAAATGCTTATATCATTTCGTAGTCAATCTCCAGAAACTCTTTGACATTGTACCCAATAGTTTTGAACAAAGGCTTCATGTAATGGATCTTTCTGATAAGCTTCATATGCGCGCGCAGAGTCGAACTCCATCGACAGACCGTAGTCATAATTGTTTTTATTGCTTATCTCCTTTAGCGATTCAAATTTCCTGACACCCTCTATCGAAGCTCATTTCCTGGCCGCTTCAAGAATTTTCTTTCTTCTACAGAACCCTTAGCGTGCTTTAAATTGAACACGACAGTGTGCCGAATCTTAAATTTATCTATCATAGTAGGTGATTTGGTAAAGCTCGTAGCACCATTGAAAATGAATAGTGATAAAAATAACAAGGTTACAATTGTGATCTTTCGCAATACGATCCTAAATACCTGACTTTTTTTAGAAAATGGCCGTCTCAGAGCTTCATGATAAGAACAAATATACGCTATTACGTATATTCGAGCCTTGTAGCGAATTTTATAACCGATTATGTTTAGACGAATAGGAATATTAACAACATTATTCTTGACAGTAATGTGTTCACAACAAAAGACACAAGAAAAAATAACTAGAGAGTTTACTGACGAAGAATTTGAAAAACATTATGAACTTAAATCACAAGGACTTGAGAAGATACTAGGTAAATCTCACGACGTGGTTGGACATGCTATTATCCCTTTTGAAATTGGAGGAGCAGTGGACATGTATTACTTTCCAAATGCATTAGAGGGAACTGGTTTTGCGACAATGGAATTGATTCAACCAGATGGCACAGGTCCGATACCAAATAGGAACGGGACATATGAACTCGTTGCTTTTACAAAGCTTAATTATGTTTCAGATACAACGGAAACAAACGCATTCAATTTAATCGAGCGAAGGACTTGCGGAACTTTTACTGCTATTGGAAACTACTCATTGGAAGCCAAGTTAGAGCCTGGGGAGACAATCGAAATACCAGAAGACGATAAACCAAATAAGTGCCTAATTTTTGACGAGTACAAACCGGATAATAAAGATTTTATTATTGGGGATAAAGAACACGGACTCCTTTTAGTAATTGAAGTATTTAGAAATGAAATGGAATATGCAATGGAAAATGGAAGTAGTGAATTACTAAAGAAGTTGAAAGAGAAGGGATTTTATCCATACAGCGACTTGGACAGACCCTCTGTAATAGAGTGAAGTAAACCGCACTACAACACAAGCTATAAGGCATTGGCCTTTTTTGTATATTTTAAATTAGGGTAGGGCCACCGCCTCATAGCAAAACGTTCTGCGTCACCTTTATTAAGACAGCTTTGAGAACTGAAGAACTATGCCCATCTAACCAACGATATTTGTTTTCAGACGAATATTTTACGGATAACGCTATTGCCATTTGGAAAGCTGAATGCATCAGCCGTTGCAAAGACAAAACAAAAGGACCACCTTATGAGAGGTACATCAATTGGAAACGATTGAACAATGAAATAGCAGTGTTTACACTATATGCTTATGCGGACTTTCCTATACCTAAAACATTTGACATAATTTTCCAGACGGATAATCCCGACAATTTTATAAAGATCGACTACGAGCTTGTTCAGAGTATTCATGAGGCTTGGTTTCCATTGGACACTGTTGATCATGGACATAAGCACTTGTGTATTTTTAGGTTTGCTGACACGGTGCCGGACATTTTAAATCTATTACACAAAGGGAATGAAAAATTTTCTACAGCACCAAAAGGGCAAAAGAAATTAGGTTTCTGCAACTCAAAAGATTTTGAAAGTATAAGAAAGCGAATTGAGAAGACTCTCAAATTAAAGGAACAATACGGTGACAAATGGTGGGAACATGATGATGATGGTGGTGAATAAAGGCGAACGCACAGCATTTGCCACCAACTTCCCTACCCAGTTACGGATTCTGGTCCGGATTTGTCCACAGCTCGCGGCAGTTTGCACGAAATAATTTGCAATCAATGATTTTCATGCATAAAAAGTGGCTCTCGCTTCTCTTGTGATCCCGCTGGATTACCTTCGGTGATCCCCAGCTATCCGAGTTGCAAAAGCAGAACGATGTGCCTCGCTTCGCTCGTCATTTTGCTTTTAGGGAGGCTCTCACGCAGGCGAGGCGCTCGGCCCGAACCTCCCTAAAAGCAAAACGCCTCCATGAGACATGGAGGCGCATCGTTCTTGTTACAAGTGATCCCGCTGGGATTCGAACCCAGGACCCATACATTAAAAGTGTATTGCTCTACCAGCTGAGCTACGGAATCGACATTCTTCAAGAAATCTTCTATTTCTTGTCAATTTCGGGGTATTTTCCGTAATTGAGGCTGCAAAGGTAACAGGACATCATTAATATGCAAAGCCTCCATAAAAAAATTATTTTCATTATCTTCTCTTCCCTGCTCGTTTTTACCGGGACGGCATCCGCTCAAACATCCTCGTTTCGCTTGCAAACGGCTGATTCTCTTTTCAAAACAAAGCGCTATACGCAATCCATGGAGCACTACCGCGCCATCTTTGCTTCTAACCAATATACTCCCGCCATGCTCCTGAAAATGGCTTATATCGAAGAGGGCCTTGGCCAGGCAGGACAGGCGCTCTTCTACCTGAACCTCTATTTCGATGCCACCAACGACCAGGCTGTGCTCGATAAAATGGAAGAGCTGGCCGGCAAATATAACCTCGAGGGCTACAAACAAACCGACACCGTGCAGGCCCTGTCATTCTACCACGACTTCCGCTGGCCCATTGGGCTGTCATTGATGGCCCTGGCCGTACTTTTTTTGAGCATTGCTTTCTACCTGCGCCGACAGAAAAGAAATCCGGTGGTGGCGCTCGTGCTGCTGTTCCTGGTGCTCAGCTCGCTGGTAGGCCATAACCTTCTTAGTACCAACGGTGAGAATGGCATCGTAGCGCACGACAATACGGTCCTGATGGATGGGCCGTCGCCCGGGGCAGGCGTTGTTTCAGTCGTCGGCGGCGGACACCGTGTCGAAATACTGGGACGCAAAGATGTGTGGGTGAAAATCCAGTGGCAGGGCGCCACTGCCTACATACGTGATACCAATTTGCTGACGCTTACGCTCTAAAGATTACAAGCCTTCTGTCGTAAAGACGCCGCCACCAAAAGGTGATAGCTCCTTTGCCAATAGATCTTTCTTGATTGTTGCTACTTCCGAGGTAGCCACTTCGCACACTGAGATTTACAAACGCCGATGCAGTCGCAGAACCTATACCTGAAGTAGATCCCGTCATGACCTACGCTTTCTGATCTTCCATGGCTGAAGTTTTATACTTCATAATTGCGCACAAAAAAATTGCGCTTACTTTTCCAGAAAGCCCCAACTTGTTTTCTTAAAAGGTCCATGTACCCAGATATTGTCTATCCTACGACGCACATGGAAACCGGCTCTTCAACCGGGCAGAAAGTGACATAAAAGGGGGGAAGATGCGTCGCACCCATGATTTAACTTTACGCCGAAACAAAGAAAATCATGAAGCTTCTGCTCACTTCCGCCGGCATCAGCAACACAAGCATTCACAATGCACTGGTTGATCTCCTGGGAAAACCCATCGCCGAAGCCAGCGCCCTTTTTGTTCCCACCGCGATATACGGTATACCGAACGGTGGCGACATCGTGCGACGGGTGATTTGCGGATCGCTTGGCGACCCCTTTTGCGATTTGGGTTGGAAGTCGTTGGGACTGCTGGAGCTCACCGCACTGCCCACCATGAAACAAGAGCTTTGGGTGCCCACGCTCCTGGAGACTGACGCCCTGCTGGTAGGCGGTGGCGACTGCCAGTATCTATGCTACTGGATGCAGCAATCCGGACTGACTGACCTGTTGCCATCATTGCTCCGCAAGACGGTCTACGTGGGCCTGAGCGCCGGGAGCATGGTGTTGACCCGCTATGGAACGACCTACAGCAATCATACGCTGCCAGTCGAAACCGATAAATCACTCGGACTGGTTGACTTTGCGATTCATCCGCATTTGGATCACGCGTGGTTTCCAAAGAACTCGTTAGCCAACCTGGAAAAGGTGGCCGCCACGATCCCCGTGCCCTCTTATGCCATCGACGATCAGACCGCTATTAAAGTAACCGATGGCCAGGTCGAAATCATCTCCGAAGGAAACTGGAAACTGTTTAATCAATGATTCCGACATTGGCCATTGACATATTACCACGGACAAACTGTCGCCGGAAAATATTCTTCGCTGAAGAATTTCCCGGTCGGTCCGTCATCATCGAGTAGAGCATATTTAACAATGCGTTGACCCGCTTCTTGTACCGTGCTTGTACCTTGATGGTTGGTAAAATCGGTTTGTGTATATCCAGGACAAACCGCATTTACTTTGACGGGGGTATCTTTGAGCTCGTATGCGAGGTTAATCGTATACATGTTCAGCGCAGACTTGGACGACTGGTATAGCGCAAATCTTGTTGGATAATTACTCCCGGTTAGATCGGCCGCCAGCGTCAGCGAAGCCATACTCGTACTCACATTCACAATACGGGGTGCCGTTGATTTTTTTAACAGATCTATAAATGCCTGGGTAACGCGTACGACGCCAAACAGATTGGTTTCATACACTTCTTTAAATTGGTCAACGGTTGATCCGAGTGTAGATTGCTGAAACGGCCCCGAAATGCCGGCATTGTTCACCAGTACATCCAGCACCGATGACTTTTCATGTATTGCCTCATAGGCTGATTGGACCGACTCCGGGCTGGTAACGTCCAGTTGTACAGCGGCGACATGGCCGAGGCCGTCAGCCTGGAGACGTTGCACAGCAGACAAACCTCTTTCCAGATTACGGCACCCCAGGTAGACAAAGTATCCTTGTTGTGCGAGTCGTTTTGCTACTTCAAAGCCAATGCCCTTGTTGGCGCCGGTCACTAATGCTGTCTTCATTGCTTCTTGGTTTGAAGCAAAACTAGCCAGCGAAAAACCGGTGGGCATGGACAAATCTTTCTATTTAGGGGACAAATCCCTTAGGTCTGTTAAAAACTCACGAA
This sequence comes from Parachryseolinea silvisoli, assembly GCF_021190955.1. Lineage (GTDB taxonomy): Bacteria > Bacteroidota > Bacteroidia > Cytophagales > Cyclobacteriaceae > Ohtaekwangia > Ohtaekwangia silvisoli. Next base: position 1,550,461 of record NZ_JAIOAO010000002.1, on the reverse strand, counting down.
CGGTCTTGCCCGTATTTTTCTTGAAAAGCCGGGAGAAATAGCCAGGGTCATTAAAGCCCAGGTCGTACGCCAGCTCTTTCGTTGATATATGCGCGAGCTGCAACTTCCGTTGGGCTTCCTGTATCAGCCGATTCGTAATCCATTCTTTGGGCGACACGCCCGAAAACTCTTTTACTATAGCATAAAGCCTACCGGTGGTGACGGACAAATTTTCAGCGATTAAACGGACGTCCTGCTGCTCGGTCAAATGTGTTTCTACAGCAAGCTTGAACTCTATATACTTCGACAGCCTGGAACTGGAGATGATGCCAACATCGCCTTGTTGAAAGTAAGCCTTGTTAAACTCGAACAGCAGAATATTCAAATACGCTAAAATGATCTCCGTGTTTTTTTGCTTCTCAGGAGAATGAACCAGCTGAAATAGAACGCTAAAAATAGTTTTCACCCGTTGTTTGGATGCCGGATCAAACGTAACAAGGTTTGAATTTAACGGATTTAACAAGAAGGGGTAGAACTGCGGCAGGTATGACAGCATCTTCTCATCAAATCCGAAATTATTATACCGGTTGTTCTTGTCTTTCGGTGAATTGTAGAACACCTGATTGGGAAAACCACACACCATTTGACTACCGGCAAGCGTGATATCTTGCTGGTCGGCGTGATAGGTAGCAATCCCCTCGTCCATAAAAACAAAATAATAAAAGCCCAGCGTATGCGGCCGAAGAAAGATTTGCAACAGATCTTCGGGCACATCAACCTTACAGTTCTCGTTCACCGTAAGCGGCAACGTAGTATGGTGCTTAAACTTATTCAGTAACCCTTTCGTGTCTTGCATCCGAAACTCAATTAAATTGCGAATAACTCAGAAATTTCCAGCTGAATGGTGTGGCATCGAAGATGTCATTCATCGATCTCAACGTAAATACGACAAACCGACTATCCTGGTCCTTTACGACAAACCGCGCGGTCCCAGTCATTTGCAGAATCCTGTTCGTGGCAAAGTCTATTACCAGTAAACCACAATGGGGATTGACGTGTAAGTTGCCAATCGTGTTATACAGGTTATTCCCCGGATAGTCGCGCCATTGAATCGTTTGATGATCCAATACTTCCATAAATCCGGGACTGCCGCCGCGATGCGAGCAGTCTGCACCTTGCGCCGCGGCATACGTTGAAATAAAAAATGTATCGGCTTCCCGAATGATCCGGATGTGAGAATCGTCAAGACTTGCTTCACCATGTTCCCCATCTGTATGATTCTGATGCGTAAATTCAAACTTCCTCGCCTGAATATATTTAGGACAATTAAAATAGCTTTGCCTGACCGTAAGTACCAGGCCGCCGTCATCGTCGATCACACCTGTACCATTCACGCGTACGCGCACACGTGCTTCAAAGTTTATAAACAGTAGCCCGACTTCACGATTACCTTTTATATTGTTTAAAAACTTCGTATCGGAAATCGTCGATAACGAAATAATCTCATCAGAAACTACGGAAAGGAAACCAGCAGGACCCGCCAGGAAGGATGTCCATACATTTCCCGAACTGTCAATGGAGGTTGCCAATGCAAAACCAAACGCAGGCAGCATACGCATGGCCGCGGGCGCCAACCGTCCCTTAATCATTCCTTCAAGCTGATGCGCTTCGTCGGAAACACCAAGCAGGTCGTGAACTGCTTTTTCACCAGCATGAAATACCTCTTCCATAATCGGGATTTCTCAGGGAAACAATTTTCCAACGGGAATAAGTTCAGGCAACTGCCCGGGAACGAGTCTAAAATTTACCCACGCTAGGCATCCGGAATCACCGGCTCTACCAGCTTAGCCAGTTTTTCGAGCGACTCCTGCCAACCTAAATAGCACATCTCGGCAGGTATAGCCGCGGGGATTCCCTCCTGTACTATTTTTATCTCGGTACCGGCAATTGTTTGCTTAAGCGAAACAGACGTCATCATTTCCCCAGGCAGGTTCGGATCATCGAACTTATCTGTATACTTCAAAGACTCTCCCGGTTTAAATTCCACGTAGGTGCCGCCGAAGGAATGACTGTTGCCCGTGGAGAAGTTTTCGAACGCCATGCGGAACGTACCGCCTTTCTCGGCTTTCAAGTGGTCGACCGTGCAAATAAATCCGTACGGTGGCAACCAGGACGCAATGGCCGATGCTTGTGTAAACGCCCGGAATACTTTTTCCGGCGTTGCTTTCAGAATTCGATGTAATGAAACACTGTTAGACATAATCGTATTATTTAAGTTTTAAACTGTTTTACTTTTCTTTAAAATCACATGCGTGGCGCCCTCGCCATAGACCGTCTGCGTATCCGTAAACCCGAGCTTGGGCAGGTCCAGTCCGGCAAACAGGTTCTCCCCGGATCCCAGAAATACAGGCGAGACCGCCAGGTGCATTTCATCGATGTGCCCTGCCTGCAGGTACTGACGCACCGTGGATGTTCCGCCACCAATGCGTATGTCCTTGCCGTTAGCAGCCTTCCTGGCTCTCTCCAACGCCGAATCGATACCGTCGGTAACAAAATGAAATACCGTTCCACCTTCCATGGTAATGGATTCTCGCGCATGGTGTGTTAAGACAAAGACCGGAACATGGTACGGCGGGTTTTCTCCCCACCAGCCTTTCCACGCATCGTCCGGCCACGGCCCGCGAACCGGCCCAAACATACTGCGCCCCATGATCCACGCCCCGAGATTCTCAAATGACTTTTCAGCGAAGTCGTTGTCTATACCTTCCGTTCCGGTTCCTTTGCCATACATGCCCTGAAACATCCGGGTGGGGAAGAACCAGGTGTGGAGCTCCTCACCTCTCTTACCCAACGGCTCTTCTCTGCTTTGGTCGGGGCCTGCCGCATAACCATCCAGCGAAATGGAGAATGCGGCTACTTTAACTTTACTCATAGTAGACTACAATTTACGTTTTGTGATGGCCTTGTTGTAGAACAAATATCGGCAGACCGAACATAAAACGGAGGTCGTGATCGTGACATAAACAGAGGCGATTTGCGTCAAAATCATTCTTTTAAATCTTTTTCCCGCCCGTTGCAACATTCGGCGGCAGGCAGGCGTCTCACTGTAAATTTTACGCACCGACATGTTCAGGAATTATCTCAAGACAGCTGTACGCAGCTTGTTGCGGCACCGCTTTTTCTCTTTCATTAATATATTCGGCTTATCCATCGCCATGGCATTGTCCATGGTAATCATCATGCTGGTGGCGGATCAGTGGACGTACGACCGTCATATTACCACGTGTGAACGCATATACCGGGTAAACACAAATCCCATCGGGCAGCAAGGACAGCAATCCGGCGAGGTTGCCACTTCAGCGTTGCCGTTGCGGCAGGAGTTGCTGGAAAACCACACCGGGGTGGAGAAGGCCGTGCGCCTGGTGCGCGGCTTTGGCAATATGTGGGTAGAGCTAGCGCAAAATGTAAATATTCCCGTGGCAGGTTATTATGCAGATCCGGAAGCACTCGATTTTTTTGAATATGAATTGGAGTACGGCGATGCAGAAACGGCATTGACAGAACCCTACACGGTCGTGCTGACAAAAAAAGCTGCACGCAAGTTATTCAAACAGGAGAATCCCGTCGGTGAGACGTTCAAAGTAGGTGATGATGGCCCGTATACCGTGACCGGTGTGATCCGGGAGACCGGCAACAAATCACACATAGCATTTGATGCGTTGGCCAGTATAGCAACCGTAAGGGCTTTAGAGGCCACGGGTAAACGTACAAAGAACCTCGACAACTGGTATAACTACACGCAGGGCTGGGTCTATGTGTTATTAGCGCCCGGCGAAACACCGTCGTCGCTCCAGCCGGTGCTGGATCGTATTCAGAAAAAGTATTTTACCACGTTACCCAAGCCGGAAACACAAAGCAAAGTAACCTATACCTTGCAAGCGTTGACGAACATCACCCCCGGACCCTTGGTGAGCAATCCGATTGGCCCGTTTCTTCCCTGGCTGTTCATTTATTTCTTTGGCGGGTTAGCCGCGGTCGTCATGCTTACGTCGTGCTTTAACTTCACCAACCTGTCCATCGCCCGATCGCTTACACGCGCCCGCGAGATCGGCATCCGCAAAGTAACAGGCGCCATGCGCTGGCAGGTGTTTACGCAATTCATTTCTGAATCGGTCATCACGTCGATGTGCGCCTTGCTGGGAGCTTTCCTGATCTTGTTTTTGTTGAAGCCGCTGCTGATGCAGCTGAGCTTCGCCCGTCTGATGATGTGGAACCTCGAAATTAATTATGCTGTGGTGGGCATCTTTATCGTCTTTGCCTTCGTGGTGGGCCTGCTCGCAGGTTTCTTCCCCGCAGTTGTATTAAGTGGATTTCAACCGGTGAAAGTATTGAAAGGACTGGGCACCCTCAAGCTATTCTCGCATGTCGGGTTGCGTAAAACATTATTGGTCGCGCAGTTTTCTTTCTCGCTTATTTTTATTCTTTCGGCGATCGTCGTGTATGATCAATTGCAATTATTCCTGAAAGCAGATCATGGTTTCAGCATGGAGAAGAAGATTGTCGTGGGCCTTAGCAATACCAATTATGTGGCGCTGAAAACGGAGTTACTGAAGTATAACAACATTGAAAACGTTTCGGCGGTGTCGCACGTACCCGCAGCCGGGATTAGCCGTAGTACAAGCTACAAGCAATCCGTGGATGAAAAAGAATGGACCGAGCTTTACTACTTCTCTACCGACGAGGACTATCTGAAAAACATGAATTTGCACCTGGTTGCCGGGGAGTTCTTCCCGGCAGAGCAACTCGCCAACAATAACTATATTGTATTGAATGAGATGGCCGTGAACGCGTTTCATTTCAGCTCCGCCGCATCAGCTATTGGGCAGCAAATCATCTTACAAGACGACTCTACCCGCAAGCAGATCATCGGCGTGGTAGAAGATTACAACCACCAAATGTTGTTTGACAAGATGAAGCCGATGGCCTTGACTGCCAGCGAGGAAGAATATACCGTGCTGCAAGTACAATACACCGGCGCGTATAGTGAAGCCGGCAAGAGTATTGAAAAAGCGTGGGCAACCATCAACCCTACTTTAAAAATCGATTACAAGGATTTTAATGATGAAGTTCACAAAATATACGATGTATTCTTCGGCGACCTGGTCAGCATCCTGAGTGTGATTGCTTTTCTGGCCATCACCATCTCGTGCCTGGGGTTGCTGGGCATGGCCACCTATGCAACAGAAACACGTATCAAAGAAATTTCTATTCGCAAGGTGCTGGGAAGCAGTGACGGAGCGTTGCTGTACCTGCTCTCAAAAGGTTTTGGCTCGATGTTACTCATCGCGATTGTGATCGCCGTACCCACCGCCTGGTTCATCAACAACTTGTGGCTCGAGCAGCTGGCGTATCATGTATCCGTAGGCATGCTGACCATTGCCATGAGCATCTTCACGCTCATCGTTTTCGGAATAGTCACGATTGGCTCACAGGCGTGGCGCGCGCTGTATGTCAAACCCGTCGACAACTTGCGAGGGGAATAATACCCCATAAACTGTAAACAAAGGCGCCTCTGAGAGACTCAGAGGCGCCTTTGTTGTTATCGCAGACACTGTCGTTGACTATTCCCAACACATCAGTAATAGATGTAACTTATAAAAATACTCTGTAATCCTATTACCAGCGATTTTGTCGACCTTGGCAGTCCCCTCTAAAATTAAATGCCAATTGCATGAATTCTTCGCAGACCATTCTGCTGGTAGAAGACGACCCGGACGATCAGAACCTCTTTATTTCCGCGCTACGTGGAATTAAGAATACTCCCGCGTTTGAATTGGTCACCAACGGAAAAGAAGCCATTGAGTGGCTTTATAGGGCCCTCCTCCCGCCAAGAATCGTCTTCCTCGACATTCACATGCCCGTTATGAGTGGTATGGAATGTTTGTTAATTCTGGCAAAAGATCCCTGGATGAACACCGTACCCATCATCATGCTGTCGGCTGATGTTGGGCACCGGGAAAAAGCCCGGATCGCCGGCGCCAACGGATTCATCAAGAAGAGCTGTAGTGTTGCAGTACTTCGCGAAGAAATTGCGCACATCCTTTTTAAGTTTAACGGCCGTTCCTGAACCGGGCGAAAAACAATTGAATCAACCAGCATGAAAAAAAAGACGCTGCACGCCGTCATCGCGAGGAGGTAATGCATGTAACAATAGCGGATACAAAAACACCGCCTTGCGACTGTTAAAAACAATAAATCGAACGAGCATGCAATTGCATATACACTACGATACTTATAAAAATAACATGAAGACAGAAAGAAAAATAGGAATTTGGATGGATCACCAGGCCGCCCACTTGATGGAGTTTACCACGGACGCCATGGAAACAAAACTTATCGAATCGAAGGTTACACATGCCTCCAATGAAAACGCCACCCATAATAAAGAACAACACAAGCAGAGTGAATATTTTAACGTATTGGGAGAAACCATAAAACAATACGATTCTGTTTTGCTTTTCGGCCCAACCGATGCCAAGACTGAGCTTTTTAATCTTCTCACAGCCGACCATCTATTCTCCAAAATCAAGATTGATGTTAAACCGTCTGATAAAATGACAGAGAATCAAGAACACGCCTTTGTTAAAGAACATTTCACAGGAAGCACAAAGGCATAAGAGCCGTCTTAATTAAAAAACCCCTCTCCCCATCACCCGCCTGATTAAACTCGGCGGGTCGATGGGTTTACCCTCCTCCCTTACTGTAGGCCAACGGCATATCACTCGTATCGCAGTGTATCAACAGGGTTCGCTCCCGCGGCCTTCCAGGTTTGAGACGCAATCGTACCAAGGCCAATCAACGAGAAGGCAACAAGGCCGATGAGTATATCCCACCCGTTCAGACTGACCCGGTAGTATTGAATTTCAGAAAGAAGATTATCAAACGAAAGGAAGCTCACCGGAATGGCAAAACCGACCGCCCATACCACGAGCGCTAAAAAGTCCTTTGATAACAGGTAGATAATGCCGGCCTCATTGGCGCCAAAAACCTTGCGAATACCCACTTCCTTTGTCCGGGTCTCCGTCGTGTAAATCACCATCCCCAACAAACCCAGGATGGAGATCGAAATAGCGATCAGTCCTAAAAATCCGATCATCTTTAGCAGCGCCCAATAAAACTTATTCATTTCTTCCATTTCGTCATCGAAGAAATGTGCTTCGAATTTCCTGGTGTCGTTCAGCCTGCTCCATGTTTTTTCCATAGACTTCAGCGTCGCGTGAATGTCGGGGGAGGCCACTTTCACATTCGCGTACGCGAACCGCGTTGGATCCGTTCTCAGAAAAAAGCTTTTAATCGGTATTTGCAGGGGAGCAAAATGAAAGTTCTTGAGTACGCCAATGACCTCAAGCTCTTTCCCCTCTACCAGGAATGTTTTCCCAAGCGCATCGACCGGGTTCGTGATTTGCCACCCGCGAAGAAATTCTTCGTTCACCACGATATACCGTTCTGTTTGCACGGAAGCATTAGGAAAATTCCGCCCCGCCAACAATTGTAAACCCATGTTGTCTATATACCGGTGATCCACAAAGAGCTCAAAAACTCTTATAGAATCTCCTCCGGCTTCCGCCCGAACGTGTGTGCTGGAATACGTTGCCCCCAAAATGCCGGATGACAGCGAGATTTCCTGAACGGCGGGAAGTCGCGAAAATTCAGAGTGGAATGCCGTGGGATTAACGCCCTGAAGCCCGACATCCAGGATGTTTTCGGTATTGAATCCGAAATCAAAGTTCAGGTTGTATCGGTACTGTCGGCCCAGCACAATCATCAAAACAATAAAACAAAATGACAGTGCAAATTGAAAAATGATTAACACTTTCCGTACGCGCATCCGCGAGATGCCGCCGGCACCCGGCTGGCTTCTTAATGCCTGGATCGGATTGAGACCCGCAAAGAGCAGCGCGGGAAACACGCCTGCTAAAACACCTACAGCCACGGCAAAAAGTACAAACATCCCTACCATTTCCCACGTGAGGTCCAGGTCCAGCCAGGCGCCAGGCATCATGTTTTCGAACTCCGGTCGAATTAGAATGAATAGAATGACAGCGCCCACCAGCGAGATCAGGGTGATGGCAATCGCCTCGATAATAAACTGAAGGAAGATCTGCCTCTTTCCACCCCCCATGGTTTTCCGTAACCCTATTTCTTTCGCACGTTTAAGCGACCGGGCGATGGACATATTTCCATAGTTAAAGCATGCGGGGAGAAGGATCAGCAGGCAAATCGTTCCGAACACCACGATCAATACATAGTCTGTGTCCGGTCCGATGGAATTTTCCAGATCCGGCCCGGGCGTGATATCATTGAGCGCCTGAAGCGTAAAGGCAACACGTGCGTCTTTCGATGGGCTGTATACTTCCCGGGCAATACGATCCAACGATTGTTGAATTTTGTCAGTGTTCGATGCATTCCCGACAACGAGATAGATATACTGATCTTTGTACGACAACCATTGTTCCTGATTATGCTCATCGCCGCGCACATCCGCCGGAAGCGTGCTGAACGAAACAAGCGCCTCGAACCACAGATGCGTTCGCTTGGGATCTTTTATAACGCCCGCAACCTCAAACATACCGAGCCCGTCAATTTCAATCGCCTTGCCCAGCAGGTAGCCGGAGGCTTCAATCTTCTTTGCCACCGATTCAATCAGCACAATGCTGTTGGGCTTCGACAACGCCACCTGCGGATTGCCCTGGATCATCTCAAAATCAAATACCGAGAAAAAACTTGAATCAACGTAGTACCCCTGGCGGATGGGAATATTGACCTTGTCCGAAACCACATCACCCCGAAACGATGCGTTGATGCGGACGATTTCTTCAATGCCCGCCGTTTCATGCCGCATGCTCGTAGCCAGAGAAGAAGGAGCAGAGGCAAGCTCCTCCCGGTCCCCTCCTTTCTCCATCGTAGAAATGATTCTATAGATGTTTTCCCCTCGCGTGTGAAAATCATCGAATGAGCTCACATACGAATAAAAGGAAATCAATAGCAGGCTGACAGACATGCCCAGCGCAAGACCAAAAGCATTTATCAGCGAGAAGTATTTATACCGGGCGATATTCCGCGCGGCAACTTTCAGATAGCTTTTAAACATAACTGGCAATTTATAGCACGACTAAAATCAAGCCAGTATGTTACACCCTTTCAAGAATATTTTTTCACTTCGGCCCTCGGACAGTCGCTCAAATTATCTTTACTACTTCAATTCAAACAACAACCAAAAACTAACATCTGGCATGGCTCCCGCCAGGCCCCTTCGCCTTGAGTTTTCTACACATGCTCTTTTTCAAACGTAACGAGTGTTTTAGAAAGCCTGGGAAAAATCAATCCGTGAAAGGGCAGGACGCTATACCAGTACAACCGTCCCCATACCCCCAGCGGGCGGAACGTTGCCGTCTGCACCAGTGCTTTTTCGTTGCCCTGCTGCTTGATCGTAAACTCCAGCCAGGCCTCCCCGGGTATCTTCATCTCCGCGTAGAGTATCAACCTGCCCGCAGCCTTATCCGCAAGCAGTACCCGCCAGAAGTCAAGCGCGTCGCCCGTCTTCAGGTCATGCTCACTGCGACGGCCGCGACGCAAGCCGACACCACCCACTACTTTATCGGCCAGGCCCCGGATGCGCCACAGGAAGTTACCGGCATACCATCCTTGCTTGCCACCGAGCGACCAGATGTTTCGGATCACCTCTTCCGCCGGCCGCGTAAAGGGCACTTCTTGCCGGTCGGTCAATACACCGTGCGTGGGCACCTCCAGGTTATCGCCCGACTCGTGGTTGTGCCGGGGCAGATAGTTCGCGTCGCGCCAGCTGGACACCACGTTCCGGTGGCTGATTTTCTCGAAGGCGAGCTGCAACGCCTCGGTATAGCTGAAGAGCTTTGTCTCCACGATACCTTTGATCCGCGCATCCCGGCAAACAACTTCATTCATCATGCTGCTCACCAACGTCCGCGCCAGCGCAAAAGACGTTGACGTCACCAACACCAGCCAAAGCGACGAAAGCTTGGGCGTCAATACCGGCACCGTAATGATCGTGCGCTTCAGCTGCCGCACCCGCGCAAACGTCAGGAGCATTTCTTTGTACGTGAGGATCTCCGTGCCGCCGATATCGAACGTCTGCCCCAGGGCCTCCGGCTTCAACATCACCCCCACCAGGTACTCCAGCACATTGCGGATGGCGATGGGCTGACACCGCGTCCGCAGCCAGCGCGGCGCAATCATAACGGGAAGCTTCTCCACCAGGTCGCGGATGATCTCAAACGAAGCACTGCCCGAGCCAATGATGATCGCCGCCCGAAGTACCGTCAGCGGCACCGACGATTTCGCCAGGATGTCCTCGACCCCCTTCCGGGACGTAAGGTGCTGCGACAGGCTGCTGTCGTTCACAATCCCGCCCAGGTATATAATCTGGCGGGCCGCGGTGCCATTCACCATGCGAACAAAATTGTCGGCTGACGTCGCCTCCGACTGCTGGAAATCCCCACCGCCTGCACCCATCGAGTGAACCAGATAAAACGCCACATCAATGTTTTTCGGAACGGCATCCAACGATCGCCCTTCCAGCAAGTCGCCCTCGATCACCTCGATCTGCTGCCGTTGTGCAGGCGTAAACGCATCGATATCAAATTTCCGTCGCTGCCGTACAAAGCAAACCACGTTGTGCCCCGCATCCAGCAACACCGGTAGCAGGCGACGGCCAATATATCCGGTAGAGCCGGTTAATAATATCTTCATTGCTTCGTTCGTTCAGGAGTATAACATACCAGCCACGGGATTGTTTATGCACAGCATTCCTCCGCCTGTCACAGGTCCACCGGCGCAACGGCTGTGCTTGCCGCCATTCAAACATACTCGCAACGCTGGGCAAACCATAACAACAATTCCCACAGGTTCCTATTTGTTCCCATATGTTCCCAACAGTTCCCGGAAAGGGTACCAAAGCCTTGCAAAAAAAATGAACATATCGCAGTACCTGGGGGATGGAAAAGCAGGCGCGGGATACTCCCTACTAAAGCCGTACCAAAGCCGTACTTAAGCCCTATCAAAGCCCTATGCTGACAACGACAAAAAATGCCCAACTGACGCAAGGTCTTGGACCTTGCCCCCGGACCGGCGCATCACCTGGAAATCACATCTTAATCACCTGTTGCATCACGTTTGACCTGTCTTTCTGAAACAAATTTCGTTAGTTTGAAAAAATGGGATTTGGAGGTCCCGGGGAGGGGTGAGGAATTGCGCGACGGTTCGAAGCCAGGACGAAAAAAAGACACCCTTCGCCGGGGATCCTTCGAGTCTGCCACAGGGTTCCCCCATAGATGTTCCACACATGAACCACGGATGATCTACGCTTTATAGGAGTAGAACATGGCTGGGCCAAGCCTGAAACCAGGGAGGCAAGAGCCCAGGGTAAATTGGCACCACGCGGCCACCCCGCGGACACTGTATTGCCGTATCGTCCCCTCGTGCAGGGCTAAACCTAATTGCTCGCGTCCCGATCTTATCGGCATGCCTAACCCTACGATTTGATACTGACGGAGGTTTTCGGAATTGGTGCCTTTATTTCGCTCTACCTGGCCTATTGTTTATTGTCGTATAATGTTGAAGGAAAAGTAATCGGTTATCACATTTCTTATACTCAGAACTAACCATCATCACTTGGTCACTACGGTAGTTTGCTCTACGTTATTGCCACGGTAGCGCCACCCTTCTTCTCTCGCATCAAACGCATGTGGATGCTAGGAGCGACAGTGCTGGCATCATACGTAATCACTGTGATTTTGTATACCGACTATGTCGTTTCCGTCTGGTGCTTCTTCGCTTCAATAATAAGCATTGCCATTTATGCAATTATGCACAACCTGAAAAAAGTAAATCAGTCGATTCCTAATTTCCCAATAAACTCAGCGCAGGAACCATTATCAAATATCGCGCACGACTAGCCACTCCTGTAAAGGCTATCAAATCAGCATGACGTAATTCCATTTAAAGAGTGACAACTGTCATTAGATTGTCCCCTCGATGGACTTAACTTATTGTTTATAACGCCGCTTAATTTGATCAACAGGAGGAATGATGAACAAGGAAATAATTGCCTGGCTTCTTAAAGGTGATGTATCGATTCAATATCAAACTAACAGGGATATATTAGGTTTCAACAAACCCGGTCTCCGGAAAAAAATTGAGTCCGAAGGCTGGGGAATGAAATTCCTTTCCCGCCGACAACGTAACGGTCATTGGGGCAGAGGATTCTATCAACCTAAATGGACGTCAACCCATTATACGTTACTCGACCTAAAAAACCTGGGCATCCCTCCCAAGAACAAGGCGATCAGAGAAACGCTTAAAATCATTTTCAAAAATCAAAAAGCAGTGGATGGGGGAATAAACCCGATCGGTACTGTTCAAAAAAGCGATGTTTGTATCAACGGAATGGTATTAAACTATTCGTCCTATTTTCAGGTAAGACAAGAGGACCTGATGTCTGTTGTTGATTTTCTGTTATCAGAACAAATGAGTGATGGCGGATTTAATTGCCAGTCCAACCGAAAGGGAGCTGTTCATAGTTCTTTACATTCTACCCTGTCAGTTCTGGAGGGAATTCTTGAATATGAAAATAATGGTTACCACTACAGAATAAAAGAATTGAGAAAGGCAAAACTTGAATCCGAAGAATTTATCCTAATGCACAAACTATTTCGCTCCGACCGAACGGGAGAAATAATCAATGCTAATTTCCTGAAGCTATATTATCCCTGCCGGTGGTACTATGATATACTCAAGGCCATGGACTACTTTCATTTTGCTAAAAGAAACTATGACGATAGAATGCAGGAGGCGCTAAACATAATCGTGAATAAAAGAATGTCATCCGGCCAATGGAAAGTAGCCGCAATGCATCCCGGGCAGACCCACTTTGAGATGGAAAAAGCTGGTAAGCCCAGCCGCTGGAATACGCTTAGGGCTTTGAGAGTTTTGCGCCATTTCGAGATGCAAACAGGTGATTAACCACCTATTCTCTTCAACAAAACGATCTTACACTCTTGTTCAAGATCACCTCTTCTGGAATGTCACTTCGATGCAGCGAGTTACGTTAACTCACTGCCTCCCCTTTATTCGCCTTTCAGATAAATATTTTCGCGCCCCAAAGGGCACAAACGACTAATGGACGCCGCCTCAATTAAACGACTTCCGATACTCCATCGGCGTCACTCCCGTCTTTCGCTTAAAGAGCTTATTGAACGACTGCGGCTGACCAAAGCCAAGCTGATACGCCACCTCTGCAACGGTAAGATTACCAACACTCAGCATTTCCTTCGCCTTCTCGATAACCTTGCTATGGATATGCTGCTGCGTGTTCTGCCCCGTCACCGACCGTAACATATCGCCCAGGTAATGCGGCGAGACATGTAACGAGTCAGCGATCTGCTGCACGGTAGGCAGCCCTTCGCGTAGTTGCTCGCTGGCGAAATAGTCTGATAAGATCTTCTCCATGCGAGCAATTAAGTCATTATTGACCACCCGTTGTGTAATGAACTGTCGGTTGTAAAAGCGATTACTCACTGCAAGCAGCTGCTCTATCTGCGTGATGAGTATATCCTGACTAAAAGCATCAATATTGTTATTGAGTTCTTCCTGTATACTATTGAACAAGGCCTCAACCACTTTCTTCTCCTTCGCCGAAAGGAACAACGCCTCGCTTGTCGAATAATGAAAAAAACCGTATTGCTGGATCGTGTTCATCAACGGATATTTTCTCAGAAAGTCCGGATGGAAGAATAACGAATAACCTTCATAGGCCTCTTTAGTATCGGATGTGAAAACAATCTGACGCGGTGCTATAAAGGCCAACCCTCCGTCTTCAAAATCATAATGACTCTGTCCGTATTTTATCTTCCCGGAGAAGCTTGTTTTGAACGACACTTTGTAAAAATCCAACGAAATACGATCACCGGGTGTGCCGATCTGCACATTTTCGGAATTGTACTGCATAATGGAAATAAGCGGATGCGCCGGACTGGGCTGCTTCAAATACCGCATAAGCTCAGCGATACTTTTGAAAGCGTATAATGTCGAGTTATCCATGGTGAAATAATTGAGGCAAGCATTCGCACCCATTATAGTACAAATGCCCGCTGTGTGATCTTCTAATTCTGAACCGACGGTCGGATCGTGATATCGCCAATTTCCACCTCCGCGGGCTGGCCTATGGCAAACGAGACTGCATTCGCGATACTTTCCGGTGATAGTGCCATCGTATCCATCAACGCCTGGATGCTGTCTCTTGTTTTCGACTCCTGGATACTCTGCGCAAGCTCCGTATTTACCACCCCGGGGGATATGCCCGTAATCCGGATCTTACCATCGGACTCCTGTCTAAAAGCCTCTGTTAACGTCCGCACCGCATTCTTCGTGGCGGCGTACACGCCCATCGTAGGCGATAGTTTAAGACCGGACGTGGAAATGATATTGACTATATGACCGGATTGCTGTTTTTGAAATACCGGGATCGCAGCAGCCATGCCATACAGCACGCCTTTTAGATTGATATCTATCATGGCCTCCCATCCTTCCACATCCACGGCGTCAATCCGCGAAAGCGGGGCCACGCCCGCATTGTTGACGATCACATCCAGTCGACCAAAATGGTCACACGACTGTTTCACTAAATTCAAGAGGTCCGCGCGAGAACGCACATCGGTTACAACATACATCGCCTCGCCACCCGCCGACTGAATCTCCGCGACAACTCCCTCCAGTTGTTCTGCCCGCCGGGCACCCAACACCACTTTAGCACCCTGTTTTGCCAGTACCAGCGCAATCGCCTTTCCAATACCACTGCTGGCACCCGCGACTGCCACCACTTTTCCTGTTAGTTTCGTTTCCATCTTCTACTTTTATTCAAAAGTAGCGGAACGCTAAAAAACCGTCAGTGTCTTAAATGGAGCATGTCGTGGCCGAAACGGAGCAAAAATCACTGCTTCAAAATCCTGTCCCAATTCTCCAGGATATAACTAATATTCAACCGTACCCGGGGCACCTTGTCGGTTTCACCATACTGCTGCAGCACGCGGCTCATCGCATCAACCGTGTCGGGGTCTGACAACCGCGGTGGATTCTCCCGTAAAAAAGGCACGCTGTTTTGTGTCTTCGAAGTAACGGCACAGTTAGCCAACGCATCCAGCGCAACAAGACTCAACGGCCTCCCACCCTCCAGCCATCGTTTCGCCGTCGCCCAGTCAAACTGAGAAGCCGCCGCCAGGTAGCCCCACGAGCTCGATATATTCGACACACGCCCGATGTGCCCCTCGATCCAGGACAAGGTTGATTTCGATTGGAAGTGCATTAGCCCCATCATCGTCTCCACAAACCTGCTCGATTGCTCCACCTGCGAAACCTGCTGACTGTATAGCGCGAAGCCCACGTCCGACGGTAAACATGTCGCCATCGGCTTGGCATAGAGGGGAAAATTATCGTGCGTTCTTTCCCCCCAGTGCCAGAGCATCCACGCCTCCGCATGCTTCCCACAAGTCAATGCGCCCAGCAGACAGATCCGTTCTGTCAGGCCCACATTCAACGTGAGCCGCTCATCCAGCTCGCGAAGAACTTCCTTCCACTCAAATCGTTTCATCGCTGCCACCACTTCGTCCGACACCTGCCATTCCACGATGGCATAGTCGACAATCGACGACAGGTCACGAAGCTCCGCTAATACTGGGAAGGCTAAAGCAGGATCGAACACGACTTCATTTTCAGGAGCGCTGGCTGTGCCATTCTCATCGTAAAAGTCATCATGCAACAGAAACGTCATGCCGTGCCGGGAAACCAGATTAAAATATTCCCGCGGGCGCAACGACATGTTCACCAGCCTGTCGTGACAAGCTGTACAGACTTTATACGGGTAAGCAGGGTTATCACAATCATCAATGACCTCAACGGAATTCTTTCTACAAGACTGACAAATGTCCATACTAAAAATATATGCTCAAGGGTATGACCAAATCGTTATTTGATACCGCCCACGTTTTCACCTAACATGTCGGCGAACGAACTGGGGGAGTGAACTAAAACTCAATCACAGCCCTCGTTTCCTTTCCCGAAACAATGTCTTTTATAACGCCCGCAATAGCCTCGGGTTTAATCCACTTGGAGACGTCGGCATTCGGCATAAAGCCGCGGTTCGTCTCCGTGTCGATGGTCCCTGGAAGCAAAATATGAGAAGTTACGCCAGACGCCTTCTCTGATTCGTTGATCAACGTCGAAAAATTATACAACAGCTGCTTCGACAGAGAATACGCCAGCATGTTACCCGCGCCTTTAAAATCCATCGCCGCCTTGGAGCCTACAAAAATAAGCTTGCCACCGCCAACGGTCTTATAATACGCAATCAGCTCCTGGGCCGTGTTGAACGCCGTCGCAAAATTCACCTGGATCATGGACTGAATATCCTCCATCGACGTCTTGGCCAGATTGCCCGCCGCAAAGCCTCCCGCCAGAAAAACACCCGCCCGGATGTTCTTACCAACGTTGATAACGTTCTGCACAAAGGCCCCGGCCTGTGCACTGTCCGTTAACTCCGTCGGGTAATACGATACATTTCCACCACCCGCAGCATCCTTTCGTACGGCAAGGTGTACGTGATAGCCTCCATCAGCCAAAACCTTTACGACTGTTTGACCCAGATTACCGGTACCCCCGGTCAGCAGAATATTTTCCATACCTCAAATATACAATCTCTCCCGACAAATCACGCGCTCCTCCACCTGCAACGACTCTGCCGGCAGCGCCAACGCTTATCACTTCTCCCGGATCTTCTTCTTATGATTTCTCCCCCATTTGATCATGGCATTGAGCACCTCGTGCAGAGATTTTGAATAAGCCGTGGCCGAGTACTCCACCGTGATCGGTTTCGTGTTACATACCTTCCGGCTGATCAGCTTGTTTTGCTCTAACTCATTCAGCTCCTTCGAAAGGATCCGGGCCGAGATACCCATGAGCTTTACCAGCTCCCCAAAGCGCTTGGTGCCGAACCTGACAAGAATGGAAAGGATCATCATCTTCCACTTTCCACCCACTACATACAAGGTATCCTGTACAGCAAAGTGAGCATCGTCGCATTCGGTTTTTGCGTGTTTTACCATGGTAACCTTTTTGTAACTAGTAACCTATTTGTAACAGGTAACAAAGTTAGCAAGCCTCCCGCTAGTTTCGCATTCATAATTCGTAAAAAATATATGAGTGCATTTAAAAACTAAAGTAACGGTATGAGCTCCAAAGTAAAAAACATAACAGGCTGGATCGTGTCTGGCACCATGGCACTCGCGCTGGCGGGTTCTGCACTGGATAAGATCATTTTATCACAGCACGCCATACAGATGGGAACATCGTTCGGGCTCTCCCCGGAAACCTATCGCATAGTGGGCATCATCGAGATACTCTCTGCTATATTGTTTGTCATTCCCCGAACCGCCGTTCTCGGACTCCTCTTGCTTTCATCGTACCTGGGCGGCGCCATCACGACACATTTACTACATAACCAGGGCATCCTGTTTCCGGCAATACTGGAAAGCTTGATATGGATCGGCGCATGCCTGCGGTTGCCGGAACTAACGAAACGTATTATTTACGCAGGCACATCCGGTACAGCCGCCGGGCTATAACCAAACTGTTTCTTAAAGGCGTACGAGAAATGCGACAAATTCTCGAAGCCCGCATCCATAAAGATCTCGGTCGGCTTTCGCTTTCTGACCGAGATCTGATAATGCGCGTGCTGCAAACGCTTTTGCGTAAGCCACCGGCCGGGAGTCATCTTAAACACTTTTTGAAAGTCCTTTTTGAAGGTCGTCAGACTGCGACCCGTCAGGTATCCAAACTTCGCCAGCGGCAAATTATACATAAAGTTCTGCTCCATATACTCCACCAGGTCGACTTTACCGGGTTCATGAAACGAGCTGAGCAAATGCTTAACCTCCGGGTTGCATGCGTCCAGCACCGTCAGACATTCGGTTATTTTGATATCCGTTAAATTCTCGGGCAGCTCATCCTGCAACTCGAAATATGGCAGCAACGAATGAAAAACACTCTTCAATAAAGGATGTGGACCAAGGGCCAGGTGTCCCCTCCATTTTCCTTCCATCGGGTTCTCTACCTGCGACGCAAAGAATTTTCGCAGAAGCTCATGCGGGAACATAATCGACAACGAACGAAACGGCTCATCGTTGGCGGGCAGCTTGGTTAACCGCCCCAATTGATTGCGCGGAATAAGGAGCGTTGTACCCGGACCAAACTCATGTGCCTGGTTTGCATAAGCAATCTCCAGCGTACCCGTGAATATATACACCAGTGCATGCTGGTCAAGAATCAACTCCTTGCTATAGTGACGCTCGCGTTTACACGAAATAAACATGCGACCCTTCACCGCCCTGCCCGATGCCCCCGGATACTCCATACCGTAAAGTTAACAAATTCCTATTTCACCAATCCCAGCCGGAGTAAGCTCTCACCCGTGGCAATGACAGCGTCACGCGTACTGCGCGGTTGCCAGTGCAACAGGCGGCCGGCCTTTTCGTGACTTGCTTCTTTTTCCATGCCGAGGTGTGGCACGATGAGTCGCACCTTGGGATTGAACAACGCAATGAACCGGATAAGCCAGCTCGGCAGCTCTTTCAGCGGTACTTTCCGGGCAGCACTCCCCAACCCCTCACGTAACATCCGGGCTATCGCTAACATCGATACGGAGTCCCCCGCCACCGCCAGAAAACGTTGACCGTTCGCCGCGGGACTAGTCATCGCCAGTATATGCAGTTCGGCAACATCACGCACATCAACATACCCAAAGCGAATTTTAGGCAATCCTTTCGTCGCGCCGTTCAGCATGCTATGGATCATCCGGATAGAGTGAGAATAATCAGGCCCTAACACCGGACCCAATACAGCCACTGGATTTATCACGGCCAATTCAAGCCCCTTGCCTTCGCCAGCTATATAGTCCCACGCCGCCCGCTCCGACAGCGTCTTTGATTTTTGGTAGGCCGGAATACCCGCATTCACATCAGACCAGTCCTCTTCCGTATAAGGCTCTTTCTTGTTTGTACCCATGCCGACAGCACCGAACGCTGACGTGAGCACAACCCGCTGCACACCCGCAGCCTTCGCAGCCTGCAATACGTACCGCACACCGTTCACCGCAGGCACGACAAACTCATCGTCCGTCGTTGCATCCGGATGCGGCGTAGGCGACGCCGGATGGATAACATACCTGCATCCTTCCACAGCAGTACGCCAACTGTGCGCATGCGACAGGTCTGCCTGGACAAACGACAGCGCATCAAAATTCGTGATACCCGCCGTCGCCAACATCGCCTTAACCTCTGGTATACGGTCGAGCGAACGCAAGGAAGTCTTCACCCGGAATCCCCGTTGCAAAAGCACTATAATACAATAGCTGGCAATAAAACCTGATCCACCAGTGACCAGGACTTGATCCGATTGATTCATATCATGTATTAATTTCTGGATCAAAGGTAGGACGACCCGCGTCGGAGGAGTTTGTTAAAAAGACGCTATTACTTTGCTGGAAAGGCGCAGCAATTGGATTTTAGCGCCTGATTTCGGACTTTGATCACCCGATCCCAAACGTTTATGCCCCACATCATCGACTACACCGACACCTACGCCTCCGACTTCAAAAATATCAACGTGGAGTGGCTCGAAAAATATAACCTACTCGAAGACCACGACCTCCAAATGCTCGATGACCCACGCGGCACGATCATCAATAGCGGCGGCGTAATCTACCTCGCCGAAGACAACGGCAGTATTATCGGCAGCGCCGCCCTCATCCACGAGCACGACGGCATCTACGAGCTCGCCAAAATGACTGTCGTACCTACCTGGCGCGGCAAAGGCATCAGCAAACTACTCCTCGAAAAATGTATCGACACAGCCCGCACGTTGGGCGCTAAAAAGATAGTACTCTTCTCCAACGACCAGCTCCAAACAGCAATCGCTTTATACCAGCAATACGGATTCAAGCACATCGCCGTAACGGACAGCCCCTTTACTACAGCCAATGTAAAGATGGAGCTAGTTTGGTAAGTGGCCTCTTAAACAAAGAAAATCACGTCTTCTAAACAAAGTCCGACGGTGTAACTCCCGCTAGTTTTGTTCCATAAAACAGAAACACCATGGAACAAGCAACAAAAAGCAACTACTCCGGAGCCCCGCAACACCCTATAGGATCAGGCTTTACCGCCGAATCCACCGCCGACGATGTATTAAAAGGTATCGACCTGACCGGCAAAGTCGCCATTGTTACCGGCGGCTATGCCGGACTGGGCCTGGAAACCGTGCGGGCATTGTCCGCCGCCGGCGCTACCGTGGTCGCGCCGGCACGCGACCGTAAAAAAGCCGAAGCAAACCTGAAGGGTATAAAAAACGTGACCATCGAAACGATGAACCTGATGGACCCCGCTACCATCGATGCCTTTGCTACAAAATTCTTAGCAACACACAAAGCCTTGCACATCCTGGTGAATAACGCCGGCATCATGTGGGTGCCCCTGCGACGCGATGCAGCCGGCAACGAGTCACAGTTGTCCACCAATCACTTCGGCCACTTTCGACTGACCGCACGACTTTGGCCAGCCCTTAAAAATGCAAAGGGCGCCCGCGTAGTGAATGTATCTTCGTGGGGACATCACCGGTCTGATTTCAATTTCGAAGACCCGAACTTTGAGAACCGCGCGTACGATTCCTTTGAAGGCTATGGACAATCCAAGACCGCCAACATCCTATTCACCATAGCGCTTGATGAGCGCGGTAAACAATATGGTGTACGCTCCTACACCCTACACCCAGGCAGCATCGTAGACACGGACCTGAAACGGGAAGTCGAGCCCGAGATGCTTATCCAACTCGGTGTACACGACAAAGATGGCAACACTATCCACGACGCTACCCGCGGCATGAAGACCATCGCGCAAGGCGCTTCCACGCAAGTGTGGTGTGCCACCAGTCCGGCCTTGCAAGACTTCGGCGGCGTGTACTGCGAAGACAATGAAGTAGCGGTCATCGATACAACCTACCAGGGTTGGCGGCCCGAAAACGGATCGCTGCGCGGCGTGATGGCCTACAGCCTTGACCAGGAGCATGCCCAACAGCTTTGGACACTGACCGAGCGCATGACCGGTGTGACATTTGATGTCACCAAATAGTACACTCTTTACAAGGACGGCAGCGGGAATCTCTGGCTGTCCGTCTTTGTTTAGCTTTGTATTACAATCCGCTCGTTATGGCTGAACAGCAACAGAACCAATTCGTCGAGATCGTTTTCTCCTGCGTTGACGACAAATTCTACAAAGACGAGATCATACTCGGTCACCACTCCCTGGCACGCGTCATCAGCGGCGAGATGAAAATCATCCAGGCCGACAGCACTTTTTTGCTCGGACCTGGCAGCACGTTTTTATATCCGCGTAACCAGCCCGCCACCGTCATTAAGTATCCGAAAGACGGACAGCGCTTTCAGAGTGTGTCCATGAAGCTCACGCACGAGCGACTAAAAGATTTTTATACCCGCAACCCGTTTCAAACACCGCTACCACGCACCGACAAGATCCGGCACTTTGAAGAGCATCCGTTGCTGATTAGCTTCTTTGCCTCGCTCATGCCATACTTCGATATGGCCCATGCGTTGCCACCGAAAATGGCCGACGTAAAACTGGAAGAAGCTATCACCATTCTGCGTAGCATAGACCCCGACATCGACGGCCTACTCGCCGACTTCCAAGAACCCGGCAAAATCAACCTGGCCGAGTTCATGGAAAAGAACTATCGCTTTAACCTCACACTCGAAAAGTTTAGCTACCTCAGCGGCCGTAGCCTGACCACCTTTAAACGGGATTTCAAGAAAATCTTCGATACCACACCGCAAAGGTGGCTCACCCACAAAAGGCTGCAACTGGCCCACTACCAGCTCTCCGAGAAGCAGCGCCGGCCGGTAGAAGTATATTTTGAAGCCGGTTTTGAAGATCTTTCCCATTTCTCTTTCGCATTTAAAAAGCAATTCGGCTATTCGCCTAACAGCCTGATCAAGAGAAACCATCAGCCTACGCCCTAGCCATTTGCTGCATGGCAAATCATGCCATTTTGATTTCTGCTCATCAAGGCTTACTATAGCTGCATGAAGACAGTTCCCACACTCTATGAATGGGCCGGCGGCATGCCCGTATTCGAAAAGCTCATGGAATCATTTTACGACAAGGTGTTGCAAGACCCCTTGTTGGAACCCGTCTTTAAACACATGTCTCCCGACCACCGCGTCCACGTGGCCCATTTCGTTGCCGAAGTTTTCGGCGGACCCAAGTTCTATAGCACCGCCGAAGGCAGCCACTTCAAAATGATCCAGAAACACATCGGCAAGCACCTCACCGAAGCCCATCGCAAACAATGGGTAAAACTGCTGGTCGAAACTGCCGATACCCTAGCCCTCCCCGACGACCCCGAATTCCGCTCCGCCTTCATGGCCTACCTGGAATGGGGCACGCGCTTAGCGGTCATAAACTCAAACCTCGAAGAGTCACCCATCGATGCCAATGAGCCGATGCCCGCCTGGGGCTGGGGCGTCCCCGGCGGACCATATATCGCACCGTAAAGTAATTATATAGTTATAGTGACTTCCCTGGCGCAAGTCTTCCGACCGAAGGGAGGGCGTTCCGATAGCTATCGGAATGTGCCTGCCCTGATGCCAGTCTTCAGACTGGCGTAGTGAATTAGTGAATTCACACCACACCCCCCTACCACCAACAACGAATCACCATCTTCTCGACAGAACAGCTCGCCACATCTCCCCCCCTCAGCAACCTCCTTTATAACCGCGTTGCGCTTAATAAGAAGGTCCCGCATATACCTTTCCAGAAACAATTTATTCGCCATCACTCCGAGTATTCCCGCCGGCGACTCAAATTCAAATCTATCCTTCATGATTGTATCATCGCCCGAGCTTTCAAAGGCGTGATCATGGCAGATCATCTTAAAAGCCCCTTTCACCATCTCGTCGCGAAAATAAATCGGATACTCATACCCCGTAATTTTAGACGTCAACGTCTGCGTAACACCAAAATGCCGCGCACGCCAGGTTACATACTGCCCCATACCGATCAAACCTGATGTTACACCATCGACAACCTCTTCTTCTGTACCGTCTGTCGAAAGCTTATGCAAATCAATACTGCGCGCCAAATCAAAACACCGCTCGATGGGTGCATGGATAACCGTCGTTAATTCAATCAGTGGCATTCTACCAGAATATACGAAAAAGAAAATCCCGGGTTATCAAAGTTTCAATAAATATTGAAACTTTAAGCTAATCTTATTCGTGTACTAGAGCAAACGCCGAAACCATGACCGAATCACTTCTCGTAAAACTGATCTTTTGGGCTGGAATCGGCCATTTCATCCTGTGCCTCAGCAGCCTGTTCGTTCCCAAGGCACTGCAGTGGCGTGAACATTTAAAGAACCTGCAGCCCCTGCTGCGACAAATGTTTTGGACCTATGCTGGCTATATCCTGGTCATCAACTTCTGTTTCGGGATTGTCTCGGTAGGGGGAGGAAATGAATTAGTAGGACATTCCTTCCTGGCCAAAAGTATGACCTTATTTATAGCACTGTATTGGCTCACCCGGATCGGGATTCAATTCCTGTACTTTGATCGATCACAAGCCCCGAAGGGATTTATATACACGCTGGGCGAGATCGGCCTGGTCAGCATGTTCGCCAGTTTCACGGTCATTTATTTCCTAGCATTCTTACACACACTTGCATGAACACACTCGTCATTTTCCTTTCGGTCTATATTCTCCTGCTGATCACCGTCGGCTATTACCTCCCATTTCTAAAGAAGAAATTCATAGCCCGGACGTTGGCCTGGACAATCGCATGCACCACCGTATGGTTCTCCTCCTTTATCACAACCGATCAGTCCGCCCTGTTGAGAATGGTTGTCATCGTATTCCTCCAGTTGTTATCCATGAAAGTCCTGGTTGTCGTAGAAACATACTCAGGCGAGAACCGCCTAAAAGTATTTCAGTGGCTGGCATTCGCCCTCGGCTGGTTCGGCATGCGAGCCGCTCCCTTCGAGCGGCTTCCCAGCATTACTCTACCCCACAGCAGACTTATAATAAAGGGAGTGATTCGTATCGCGATAGGGCTGATCCTATTATACCTCTCCGTGACTACGGAACACTTTGCCATCGCGACGACACTTTTTATTCCGCAGCTTCTGTTGCTGGTCGGAATCAGCATGATCCTGCATTTCGGTATCCTCAATTTATCCACGGCAGCCTGGCGTGCGCAAGGTGTCGATGTACAAGAGCTTTTCCGGTCACCCTATAAGTCTGCATCACTGCGCGAGTTCTGGGGCAAGCGTTGGAACATGGCCTTCTCGGAAATGACCGCACAGATAGCATACCGCCCCTTGAAGCAAACGATAAGTGCCGAGCAAGCCATGCTGCTCTCATTTCTACTCTCTGGATTGCTCCATGAAATAGCCATCTCACTTCCGGTAAATGCCGGCTACGGGCTCCCTATGCTTTATTTTGCATTACACGCTGCCGCCATGCTGGCCGAGGCAAAGTCAACCGGGTTACAACGCTTTTTAAAGCACCCTGTGTTTTCGCGTGTATGGGTAATGGGCCTGTTGATAGTACCCTTACCGTTGTTATTTCACCAGGCGTTCATACTTCACGTGCTCACACCACTGCGGCACCTGCTATTACCAGCTTAGGCCGCCTGGTATTGCTCCCGCGACTTCTGTATCTCCGGCATATTTTCGTTGGCCCAAACCACAAGACCTTGCAGCAAAGGCAATAAGCTCCGACCACGCTCCGTCAGCTCGTACTCAACACGCGGCGGCACTTGGGGATAAAGCGTACGCTTCACCAGGCCATCAGCGTCGAGCTTCTTGAGCGTAACCGTAAGCATCTTCTCCGACACCGTCTCCATCAGACGATGCAGCTCATTAAAACGCAGCGTCCCCGCATCACCCAAAATCAAAATCACCAGCGTCGACCACTTGTCGCCGAAGCGATCCAGCACATTCCGGACAGGACAATCGACCGTCTCCGAATATTTTTTCAAAATATTTTCCGTCATAACACCTTCATTATCAACAAGAGTTACCCGCAGGTAAGTGCCTGACGTGTGAGTAACTTCTTGTCCCCTCAAAATCAAGCACATACCTTTGACTTACCAAAAGTAAGTAATAAACTTTTTTATAGCAACATTCCATAGAATATCACTAAAAACGCTTAAAAACATGGCAAAAACATTGATTACAGGTGCTACCGGTGGACTCGGCAGCGCCGTAGCAACTTTCCTGAAGAACAAGATCGCCGTCGAAAATATCGCCGTACTTGTACGCGACACCCAAGGCGAAAAAGCCCAGCAATTCCGCGCCCAGGGCTTCGACGTCCGCCGTGGCGACTACAACGATCCTGCCTCCCTGGCCGCCGCCTTTCAAGGCATCGAAGTTTTATACTTCGTATCGGGCAGCGACGTACACGCCCGCTTGCCACAACACCAAAACGTCGTGACCATGGCCAAAGCCTCCGGTGTAAAACATATACTCTATACCAGCACCGTCCGCAAAGACGAATCGGCCTCTGCCCCACTGCACCTGGTCGTACAGGCACATGCCCAAACCGAAAAGTGGATCCTCGAATCTGGTCTCTCCTATACCTTACTCCGTCACAACCTGTACGCCGAAGTCGTACCACTGTTCCTGGGCGCAAAAGAACAGTTGTTACAGAGCAAAACCGTATACCAGCCTACCGGCCACGGCAAAACAGCCTTTGTGCCCCGTAAAGACTTTGCCGAAGCAGAAGCAAACATCCTTGCCAATCCACAGCCGCACGTCAATAAAATCTACGAATTCAACGGCAGCGAGGCCATAACCTTTGCACAGATAGCGGAGATCCTATCAGAGACCACCGGCGAGAAGATTGCGTATATCTCCCCCGATGCAAAAGAGTTCGAGCAGACCCTCGCCGGCCACGGCGTACCCGCACCGATCATCGCCATCGTCTCCAGCTTCGGACAAGGCATCGCCAACGGCGAGTTCGATCACAAAACAAACGACCTCGAAAAAATCCTCGGCCGCAAAACCACCCCCGCCGCCGAAGTCATCAAGCAAGCCTATAAATAACTAGAATACATCGGGCGCAAGTCTTAGCCCGCCTCGGGCGAGACTTGTGCCCAGTATGGGGGCGGTCTCCCGACCGCCACACGGCAACGTCGTACCGAAACCCCACCACACCCAACAACAGCCAACAAATACGCGTAGCCTACCCTGAGCATTAGGGAATCGGGAAAAGCACATAATCAATTCGTGGTGAAGCGGGCAAAGTGAAAGGGAACGGGCAGGGTATTGTTATGCGCCTTCCCGGATTCTGTAAGCTACTTGCGGACCTTTTATCCCTTTGAGCTCCAACAAGGGAACGCTTTGCGAGATGTATTGTGTGACATGGGCGGCACTCGCTCGAAATGCTCCAGAAATTAAAACGTGCGCATCATGCTCTTTGCAAACAGACCTCAGTCGTGAGCACAAGTGGAGCACCTCGCCATGATACGCGATCTCCTTCTTGTAATCTCCTACCAATGCAGTGGAAACTACACCTGCATGAATCGCACACCGGAATACAGGAACACACCCATACTTTTGAAGGAACACAGTTTCCTTTGCCCTCAATTGTTTCATGTAATTAAAATACAAGTCAACACACTTCCAGTAATTGAAACGCCCGGATACTTTCCAGGTAATGACAGCCTCATCACCAACGAACTGGTAAATCTCACCACCATGGGCTATGGCTACATGCGACAGTTCGAGGAAACAATCCTGAAGGCAGCGACTGAAAGTAAGGTGCCCCAACTTCTCCGCCATCGGCGTAGAGTTTTCCAAATCCAGAAACATCATAACCCGCTCTTCTTCTTTCGGATTTCGATACGTATTGGTAATCGTATTTAGAAAGAAATTAATGCCGAGACTTCGCCGCAATAAAATGAATACTCCAATTAAATTCTCAATCAGTAGAGTGTAGATAAGAATATTGAGTACGGGGCCGCTCACCATGGTACTTGAAAATTCAACACCATGTTCACCACCATCATTATTCATAAATGACAATGCATAAAAGACTACAACGGCTATCAGAAAAAAAATACACAGTCTGATACCGATGTTAAATAACAGACTTTGGGTGCGATCAATAGTCGGATAAACAAAAGTGTGAAGCCAGGCAAATACAAACCCAATCGGCAGTGACACAAAAAAAGAAATACGATACAAATCCGCTTTTGATAGGCCCGGCTTCATGTGATAAATCTCTGCCAGGTATAAATCAGGAATATCGTTGAATTTAACGTACACATACAAAAAAGTCAGCAGCATCCAAACAATAGCAATGGTGAGTACTTCTTTGGCCTGGTGAATGCGCTTCTGGTTCATTTCAAAATATATTTCTTCCAGCGCAATGTTTCATAGCGACCGGACGAAGAGGTTGACGTACGATAAATATATTTAAAACCCGCTTACTTTTCGTTTAGCTGGAAAATATTTTACCGATATCCAGTAAAAATCACTGGTTAATCACAGCAACCTAATAACCCGCAATCCCGTATCTTTGTATTCAACGACAACCCAACGCCATGACGACCACCACCGACGACACCGCCCTCAAATTTCCCATCGGCCCCTTCACGCCAAAGCCTACGATCACCCCGGCCGACCTAGACGCCATGATCGGGACCATAGCGACTGCCCCCGCGCGTTACCGCGCCCTCACCGCCAACCTCTCTCCCGCGGAGTTAAAAAAGACATATCGCACAGGCTCGTGGAACATCCAACAGTTGCTGGCCCACGTAGCCGACATGCAAATGCTGCATCTCTTCCGCATGAAGAAAGCCCTCACCGAACCCGACTACAAAGAGCTCACTTTAGTAAGCATGGACGGCTGGGCCAAAACATATGACGGTGTTAACTCGCCAATAGCGGACTCACTGGATTTGTTTGAAAATCTCGTAAAGCGTTTTGTCTTCCTGGCAAAGTCGCTTACCGAAGAGCAACTGAATGTATCGTACTATCACCCTGTCCGCAAGATCACGCTCGATCAACGCCAGGCCATCGCGATGTCGGAATGGCACGTAAAGCATCACCTCGAGCATATCAAGATTGCGTTGAAGAATTAATTACGGTCTGTTGCTTTTGTTGGCGTCACGGGGTTGTATAAAATCCCACAAGTTGCCATAGAGATCTTCAAACACAACCACCGTACCATACGCCTCTTCCCGCGGCGGCCCCGTAAACCGAATTCCCTTCGCCGTCATGGCGTGATAATCACGCCAGAAATCATCGGTAAAGAGAAAAAGAAATACGCGGCCGCCCGTTTGATTCCCAACACTGGCCAGCTGTGCCTCATTGGTTGCCTTCGCCAACAACAAACAACACTCCGTAGACCCCGGCGGCGCAATCACCACCCAACGTTTCTCCAAGGGCATACGCGTATCCTCGATAAGCTCGAAGGAAAGCTTCTCTGTATAAAATTTAATAGCCTCGTCGTAATCGCGTACGACAAGAGCAAGTTGGGCAATGCGTTGTTTCATACCCCGAAAAGTACGCGCCATCAACAAGAAAGTCAAAACCTGGCGAGTCTTAGCTCGTCACGGGCGGAGACTCGTGCCCAGCATGGTGACAGTCTTCAGACTGCCGTGGAGCACGGCTACTAAACCGATCGCTGGTTAAAAAAAAGCAAAGTCACCACAAAATAAATTATCCACAGTAAGTCATAAAAAATCCCTCATCTACCATACCGGACTAAGACTATCGCTATTATTTTAGAATCTGTTATCAGTTAAAATAATTATTGCCTTCATATATACGTTAACCAATACTCACATGAGAAGCCCCATCACCAACGGACAAGCCATTCTGTGCTACGCCGAAAGAGAAGTTGAATTCAGAAAAGAAAAATTCACCATTACAGAATTCTTCTACAAATGCCAGGACACGGGCGAAGAATTTATGACCGGAGAGCTAATGGAAGTCAGCCTTAAGCAGGTCTATGATCAGTCTAATGCAAAACATGGACTTAGTCCAATAAACGTATAAACAGTTAGCCCTGCCACATCACAATTAAAATCGTAGCTTTCCCATCCGACACACGCCAATGAAAATCCAATACTGCTCCGACCTCCACCTCGAATTCCCCGCAAACAAAAACCATTTGAGCAAACATCCCATCGAGCCGGTCGGCGACATCCTGATCCTTGCCGGCGATGTCATGCCCTTCACCCACATCGAACACGAACAAACATTCTTCGACTCCCTATCCGACAACTTCCAGCATGTCTACTGGCTCCCCGGCAACCATGAATACTATCGGTCGGACTTCCACCAACGAACCGGCTCCTTCCAGGAAAACATCCGCAGCAACGTCACCTTACTCAACAACACAACCATCATCCACCAGGGCACCCGCCTGGTGTTCTCCACGCTCTGGTCACAGATCGATCCAACAAAAGAACTGGTAATCAAAAAAGTAATGTCTGACTTCAAGCTCATTACCATAAATGGCCGAAAAATAAACATCGACGACTACAACGCTCTCCATGCAAACGCACTCAATTTCCTCCAAACCGAGCTAACACCCACCACACACCAAACCATCGTCATCACGCACCACCGTCCCACATTTCTAAACTACCCGGAACGCTACCGCCACAGCGAGCTCAACACAGCATTTGCCACAGAACTGCATGACATGATCGAAACCTCGGGCGCAACACACTGGATCTTCGCGCATACCCACGAGACGCTCCAGGATCTTACCATTGGCCAAACTATACTGACAACAAACCCGCTAGGCTACGTCGAGCGCAATGAACATCGTGCGTTTAAAACCCGAAGTATTTAGTCTATAGCAATGGCTCCCGATAGGATCGCAAAGATTCTCCCGATAATAGCTATATTGCCCCCGTAGATTAATCAACACATGACGCTTCATTCCTCCGAAGACTTTCACAAGAGAGTCACGGGAGCCGGCCTCCTCATTGCCGTAGGTATTGTTTTTGGAGATATCGGCACCTCGCCCCTCTATACCCTCAACGCCATTTTTCACGGACGCCAGGTCACGGAAGACGTCGCTCTCGGCGCCTTTTCGGCGATCTTCTGGACGCTGTTCTTCCAGACGACCCTCAAATACGTCCTGATTACACTACAAGCCGATAACAAAGGCGAAGGCGGCATTCTCTCCCTCTACGCCCTCATCCGACGGTACTGGGGTCGTTGGCTGCTGATCCCGGCCATGGCCGGCGGCGCATTCCTCATCGCCGATGGCATCATCACACCCCCCATTTCCGTATCCTCCGCCATCGAGGGTTTACAAAAGATCTATCCCAACATCCAAACGGAACCGATCGTCATCGTCATCCTGCTGTTGCTCTTCACCTTCCAGCAATTTGGCACCGAACGCATTGGCAAGATCTTCGGTCCTGTCATGGTAGTATGGTTTACCTTTATTGGCATCATCGGTTTTATGTCGCTCGTGGGTCGCCCCGACGTACTCAAGGCCTTTAACCCCTACTACGCGTGGGTCATGTTACAGGAAATACCAGGTGGTTTCTGGTTACTGGGAAGTGTCTTTCTGTGTACCACCGGGGCCGAAGCCCTCTACAGCGACATGGGACATTGCGGACGCGCCAACATTCGCATCAGCTGGATCTATGTAAAGGCCATGCTGCTGCTAAGCTATGCCGGCCAAACCGCCTGGCTGCTCAACCACACCGGCCAGCACCTCGAAGGCCTTAGCCCCTTCTACCTCATCGTACCCGACTCACTCTACCTCGTATCCGTAGCCATTGCCACCTTCGCCACCATCATTGCCAGCCAGGCACTGATCAGCGGCTGCTTTACGCTCATCAACGAAGCCATACGCCTCGACATCTGGCCCCGTCTGCGCGTGATCTTCCCGGGCAGCATGAAAGGCCAACTCTATATACCGTTCATTAACTGGTTTCTAATGACCGGGTGTATCGCCATGGTACTCTACTTCCGCGAGTCCACCCGCATGGAAGCGGCGTATGGACTGAGCATTACCCTGACCATGCTCATGAGCACCGTGCTGATTGCATTCTACCTGTACGTCAAACACGTATCGTTCGTGTGGGTCTTTCTCGTAACAACCCTGTTCCTGGTGATCGAATCGTGTTTCCTCTGGGCCAACCTGCAGAAATTCAGCGACGGTGGCTGGATCACGATACTCATGGGCGCATTACTGTGTACCGTCATGTACATCTGGCACCGCGGACGTTCGATCAAACGAGAGCTTACGACACTGGTGGATATCGAAGCGTACATTCCTAAACTCAAACAGCTGAGCGAAGACGACGACATCCAGAAATATGCTACCAACCTGGTATACCTGACCACCTCTGCCAGTCATCGCCAGATCGAAAAGACAGCCATCTATTCGATCCTGGCCGGGCTCCCCAAGCGCGCCGACGTATATTGGTTTGTACACGTAAACGTCCTCGACGAACCCTATGCACTCCGGTATAAAGTCGACACCATCGCCAAAAACGATGTATACTTTATCGAGTTTAATTTAGGCTTCCGCGTAGATCCACGCATCGACTTTTACTTCCGCCAGGTATTGCACGAGCTGGTACAAACAAAAGAAGTAGACCTGTCCGACAGCGAAGAGCTGGAATACCAACAGACCAAGATCGGCGACATCCGATTCCTCATCCTCGACTCGTTCCTCTCGTTCGACAACGACATGCCCTTCTGGAAAAACCTGCTCGTGCGCAGCTACTTTAACCTGAAGGCCATCGGCGTAAAAGAAGCCGCCAACTTCGGACTCGACGAAAGCAATGTTACGATCGAAAAATACCCGGTCGTAGTAACGCCTGTCGTGCCGTTGCCGCTGGAACGCGACTGGCACTAAACAGGTCGACCGTCCGCTCAGCGCCCGAAACCGGACAGGGTATAAACACCGCTACCGCGTTTCTATTCGCGTAACGTCCTTTTTAAATCCTGGCACAATTGTTATTCCTACATTTAGGAAATAATAATTGTCCCCGGACTGCATGCAATCAAAAAAGCATCGACCACCATCGTTGTTCCTCCGGTTTTTCCGGTGGTATTGCCACCCCTCGCTTCGTGACCACATCGAAGGCGACCTGATGGAGCTATACAACGACCGGTGCACAGACTCACCCCGCCGGGCGAACCTCGCCTTCATACGCGACGTGCTGCTGCTTTTCCGTCCGGGCATCATTCGCCCTCCGCAACCCTATCGCTACACAAACCAATTCGGTATGTATAAAAGTTACTTCAAGATCGGTTTCCGGAACCTCATTAAAAATAAAGGATATGCCGGCATCAACATCGGCGGCCTCGCCGTCGGCATGACCGTAGCCATGCTCATCGGCCTCTGGGTATACGACGAGCTCTCGTTCAACACCGTGCACGAAAATCATGCACGCATTGCCCGCGTCATGGTCCGTGGCCACAACAGCAGCGGCGCCTGGGTACAAGATATTACCGCGCCACCGTTCGGCGAAGGACTGCGAAGCCTGCATGGAAGCTCATTCAAACACGTAAGCATGGCATCGCGACCCTCGAACGCCACCTTGCTACACGACGAAACCAGTTTGGTAAAACGGGGAGGCTATTGCGAGCCGGGCTTGCCGGAAATGTTAACCCTACGCATGCTGCAAGGCACCCGCACCATGACCATCCAGGAATCGGTGTTGCTTTCCGCCACCACCGCCCGGGAGCTCTTCGGCACCGCCGATCCACTGGGCAAAGTCGTTAGACTTGCCAACAAGGCCGACTTGGTGGTAACAGGTGTATATGCCGATATACCGGCCAACTCCGACTTCCACGAGCTCCAATGGATCGCGCCATGGGCGCTCTACCTGGCAAAGAGCGACTGGATCCGAAAAGATGACTGGCGTCAAAACGGCTTCTTTACTTACGTAGAACTGGCAGACAACGCATCACTCCCCGCGGTGTCACACGCCATTAAAGACCTGGAGCTAAACAACCTGAAACCAGAAGACGCACAAGACCAGCCACAACTCTTCCTGCATCCCATGGATGCCTGGCGCCTGCACTCCGGCTTCGAAGGAAATACGGGCCGCATACAATACGTCTGGCTATACGGTTGCATCGGTCTTTTTGTATTGGTGCTCGCCTGCATAAACTTTATGAACCTGGCCACCGCCCGGTCAGAAAAACGCGCAAAAGAAATAGGCATCCGCAAATCAATCGGATCCCTGCGCAGTCAGCTCATACACCAGTTCTTTAGCGAGTCGCTACTCGTCGCAGGCGTGGCCTTTATCCTTTCCATCGTGCTGACACAACTGGCACTGCCATTCTTTGCCTCGGTAGCCGACAAAAAAATGATCATGCCCTGGACCAATCCATACTTCTGGTTGGCCGGCATCGCTTTTACCCTGATCACCGGTATACTGGCCGGCAGCTACCCGGCTCTCTATCTGTCTGCTTTCAAACCGGTAAAAGCACTCAAAGGCGCCCTGGCCGCAGGCCGCGCAGCGGCAACGCCACGCAAAGTGCTGGTCGTACTACAGTTCACGGTATCCGTCATGCTGATTGTCGGCGTGGTGGTGATCTATCGGCAAATACAAGTGGGCAAAGACCAACCCGTAGGCTATGACCAACACGGCTTGATTTGGGTAGATGCCTATTCAAAACGTATACACGACCACTGGGAGGCCGTCCGCCACGATCTGCAGCAATCCGGCGCCATCACTGAAATGGCAGAATCCGTCAATACACCCGCCAACATCGGCTTTCGCTTCGGCGGCTACACATGGCCCGGCATGACACCCGGCGAACGTACAGCATTTTGTACCGCCTGGGTAGGCCGTGAGTTCGGAAAGACCATCGGCTGGCAGCTAATCGCCGGGCGCGACTTCTCCCGCGACATCGCCAGCGACTCTGCCGCCATCATCCTCAACGAAGCCTCGGCAAAAATCATGAACATGCCCGATCCCATCGGCCAAACCATTCAGCTCACCCTGTTCGACAAAACTTCGAACTTCACCGTGATTGGCATCATCAAAGACATGCTACAAGAGTCACCCTATATGCCCGTTCGAAACACCGTATACATGATCGACAACTCAGCCACGGGTGGCCGCGTAGTAAACATCCGCCTCAACCCCCAACAAGATCTACCCACCGCACTGGCAACCGTCGAAACCATCTTTAAAAAACACGACCCCGACAGTCCCTTTGTATACAACTTCGTCGAAGAAGCCTACGCAAAAAAATTCACCGAAGAAGAACGCATCGGCAAACTGGCCTTCATGTTCGCCGGTATCGCCATCTTCATCAGCTGCCTCGGTATATTCGGACTCGCATCCTTTGTCGCCGAACAACGCACCAAAGAGATCGGCATCCGCAAAGTACTGGGCGCTTCGATAGGAAGTGTCTGGCAACTACTCTCCAAAGACTTTGTAGTACTGGTGTTGATCTCCAGCGCCCTGGCTTGTCCCCTCGCCTACTTCGGCATGCAGCACTGGCTCGAGCAATTTGAGCTACGCACAACCCTGGCGTGGTATGTCTTCGCCGCCGCCGGCCTGGGTGCTCTATCCATCACGTTGCTCACGGTAAGCTATCAGGCCATCCGAGCGGCTATAGCCAATCCAGTGAAGAGTCTACGATCGGAATAAATTGTGTAAGTTTACGGGCACTCTTTTTATAACACCGTATGAAAAAACGTACCCTCTCCACATTTCTTTCCATCGCATTGCTGAGCTTACTAGCCGGCTGTAACACCACCACACCTGAGCAATACTTCGACATCACGGTGCTAAACTCAAATCTCGTAGTAGGTTTCGCCAACGACGGCGACTTCCGCGAGTTCGAACAACCATCGGCTATTCTGAAAGCGGATAACACCATCGGCACGTCCACACGCGCACAAGTGGTGGAGACCAAAATCCAGGTCATCGAAGGTAGCATTGAAAAAATAAAGGGACTGCCGGATGACCACGATGGCAAACCGATGAAAGATGCCGCCCTGGCCCTGTACGAATATGTGCTGCCTATTTATAAAAATGAATATACTGAGCTGGCACGCCAATACGACACCAACGCCACCCGCACCGACATCGAAGCCTCGATAACTGCCATCCACGACAAGTACTACAAAAAATACGACGACCTATACCAGGCTTTGACTGATCTCGGCAAAACTTACGCCACGAAACACAACATCACCGTAAACTGGGGCAACTGAAAACAGAGTGAGTGTGAGAGCGAGAGCGTAAAAGTGAATTCACTACCAGAAGCGGCAAATAGGGCAGTGCGACTAGACTTATTTGAAGCTTTGCCGGAACGACTCCGGCGTATGCCCGGTTTGTTTTTTGAAGAACCGGATGAAATACGACACATCTTCATAGCCCAACTGAAAGGCTATTTCTTTTACCTGGTGCGTCGTACCCAGCAGACAGCGTTTGGCTTCCAGCACAACGAAGTCCTGAATCACTTCCGAAGCGGTTTTATTTAAGAACGTTCGCGTCAGCGCATTAAGCTGGTAAGGCGAAACATGCAACAGATCAGCATACTTCGTCACTTGTTTGTATTTGCCAATATGCTGGCGCAACAAATCCTGGAGGCTCGCCAGGCGCTCATGCGTATGAGCATACGTATGCTGATCACCCGATGCTTCGCGATGCCGCGCAAGCTCCACGAAGAAGATATCGAAGTGCGCTTGAATGACATCTTCATATCCTTCCTGCTTTGTCGTGTACTCTTCCAGCATTTGCTGCAAGGAGAACGATATCTTTTTGAAACCCGCTGCATCGAGGGGATGAAACGTGGTATATCCCGCGCGGCGTAGCAGCGCACGCGATGAGTTTCGCTGCACGAACGCTGCCTGGAACTGTAACAGGTGGCCTGTACTGCCCGCACCAAGCGTCAGGCGATGTACCTGACCGGGAGCAACCAAAAAAACGACGTGATGAGTGACAGGATACGACTCAAAATCAATCTCGTGATTCCCCTTGCCTTTTTCCAGGACGAGTATGTAATAAAAATCGTGACGATGAAAATCCTCGACACGCTCTTTGCCGAGCGTTATCGCGCGCAGGTCGCGAATTCGAAAGTCCGCTGTTGCCTTCGAGGCCGAACCAGGTGAGCCAATCGCCCGTACAGGAATCTTCTTCATGAATATATTATTGCGCAGTCGTTTCACCAACCTGCTGCCGGTGTTTGCTGCCCCAGGCGCTGAGCTGATCCAGCACCGGCCACAGCTCTACCGCCAACGGTGTGAGCTCATACTCCACACGGGCAGGTACTTCTGCATATACCGTACGTTTGACAAGGCCATCCGTTTCCAACGCCTTAAGTTGCAACGTCAGCATGCGCTCGGTCATCATCGAAAACGTCTTCTTTAAATCACTAAAGCGAAGCGTCTTGTCTTCCAGGGCACTTAGGATCTGTAATTTCCATCGTCCGCCGATCTTGGCGATGACATACGTTAGATCGCAGTCAGCGATCCACTTTTCATTTCGGCTATAGGTTGACGTACTCTTCCGGATTGCCATACTTACACGTTTGTTCGTACCATACAAAGACCTGTACACAGTGTAAAATTAGACGGCACAAGCTTCTTTTGCACATCATTTCACAAAATCATTCGATCCCATGGATTTATATCTGAATAAAAAAACCGCCGTCGTAACCGGCGCCAGTCAGGGCCTGGGCCGGGCGATCACACAAACGCTGGCAACCGAAGGCGTAAAAGTACTCGCCGTAGCCCGGAACGAGGGTTTGTTAAAAAGCTTACAAGAAGAGGTCGCCGCCGCGGGTGGCGTCGTCCCCGAAATAATGATACAAGACTTCCTGGCGCCCGATGCCCCGCAGCGGATTGCCACGGCAGCGTTATCGGTATTATCGCACGTAGACATTCTGATGAACAACGCCGGCCGCAGCCGGCCGCTGGACGTCACGGGACCGGACGAGGAATGGCAACAGGCGCTGCTGTTAGACTTCGACCGCCACCGCCAACTGACACAACAACTTCTGCCGCACATGATCGACCGCCGGCAAGGATCCATCTTAAATGTCACCAGCACATACGAGCTCCGATCCATCAACGCCTCGTCAGTCTTTAAAGCCAGCATAACCGTATGGGCGAAACAGCTGGCCGCGCAACTGGGACCACATGGCATTACCGTGAATTGTTTGCAACCCGGCCTGATCGACACCGCCAACATCCGCCGCGTCTTTACCGACGAAGAACGTAAAGCATATGCACCACAGGCCATCCCGTTGGGAGACTTTGGCACCCCCCAAGACGTAGCAAACATGGCCACCTTTCTCGTATCACCCCGCGCGCGGTATATCACAGGTACCGTGGCTGCGGTCGACGGCGGGCTACGTCACTACGCATTCTAACATTAGAACGCAACACCACGCCCTACACATCCGTTTCAAAACCCAAGAACGCACCATCCCCTTCCTTCCTCGAGGAGCTCTTCACGTATAATAATTCCGTAAACAAAGCCCTAATCGAAGCAATGACCCTGCACGCTGACCAGGTGTCAGAAAAATGCGTAAAACTTTTCTCCCACATCCTAAACGCCCACCAGATATGGAATTATAGGATCGATAAAAAGCCAAATCCGTTTGGCGTTTGGCAAGTACATTCCCTGGACCAGTTACAAACCATTGATAACGAAAACTACCACCACACACTGCGCATCCTCACGACCATTGACCCTGACGAAGTCACCGAGTACACTTTCCGCGGCGACGTCTTCCGTCACCCCGTGCGCGATCTTTTGTTCCACGCACTGAACCATGCCACCTATCACCGCGGCCAGATCGCGACGGAATTCAGGCAAACAGGACTTGAACCGTTGGCGACGGACTATATCTTATACAAAACCCGAGGTTAGTTCCCCACCCCATCATGGGGGCAACAAGCCCGGTTACCTGTCGTTATATAGCCATAACCTGCCCCATGATCAAAAATTACCTACTCGTTGCCCTGCGGAACATGGGCAAATACAAGCTCTTCACGATCATCAACATCGGAGGACTTGCCCTGAGCCTCGCCAGCTTCCTCTTCATCTTTTATTATCTATACGACGAGCTGACCTACGATCGGTTTCACCAACGCGCCGACCGCATCTACCGCCTTACCCAAACGTTCATTACCCCCGACAACACACAGAACCTTCGGTTTACCCATCAGAAATTAGGACCGTACCTGCAACGAAACTTTCCGCAGGTGGAACAGTACGTCCGGCTTGAAACCATGGATGGACGGGTCGGTAAAAACAAAATAAAAGAAAAAGGCATCACCAAAACAGACCCGCAAGTATTCGATGTATTTACCTACCCGTTAATAGAAGGTAACGCCCATACCGCCTTGCGTCAGCCCCACTCCATCGTACTGTCAAAATCGCTGGCCGATAAATATTTCCCACACGGATTCGCCCTGGGCGAGACCCTGGAAATAGACGGAGACAGTTATACCATTACGGGCATCATGTCCGATCCGCCGGCAAATAGCGACAAGTTTATAAGCGCTTTTGTCTATGGAGGATTCGACGGTGAAGAAACGTCCGAGCTAAGCTTTTTATACGACACCTATATACTGCTCCGTTCACCCGGCGACGCAGGCTTCATCCAGGCACAGCTTCCCACAGCGGCAGAAGGCTTGCACAAACAAGCCGGCCAGGAAGTGAAGATGGGCTACGACATGCAAGCGCTTACAAGCCTGCACTTCTTTCATGGCACAGAAATGGACAACCCCAAGGGCAACAAATCCTATGTATATATCTTTGGCGCCGTGGCCCTGGTATTGGTTGTTGTGGCCGTCTTCAACTTTATCAACCTGACCACCATACGATCCCTGGAACGTGCCCGCGAAGTAGGCATCCGGAAAGTGACGGGGGCATACCGATCCCAGCTCATTTGGCAATTTCTGAGCGAGTCCTTCGTTTCCGTCTTGTCGGCCGCAGTACTGGGCATTCTCTTTATCAACCTCCTGGGCGTCATATTCGAGATCGTTTCCGGTAAACACATACAGTTTTCGAATACAACCGACCGCTGGATCATAGGCGCCGCGTTGTTATTCCTGATCCTGATTGCGGTGGCAGCATCGCTTTATCCCGCCATCATACTCTCGTCGTTCCGCCCCGTGAAAGCCCTGAAAGGAAGGGTCATGGCAAACCAGTCTATCGTACAAAAGGTTTTTACCATTGGGCAATTTACACTTTCGGCAGGGCTGCTGGTATTCCTCGTGGCCGTCATCCTACAAATGCGATTCATGGGTACGTACGAGCTGGGATTTTCGAAGAAAGGTATCTTAGCCATCGCCGCGCCGCCCGACACGCTGGTTGCGAAGAACCTGACATACTACACGCAAGCGTTCCTGGAGAGCGGCATCACGCAGAGTATAAGCGTGGGCGGTTTTGCGTCGAACATCGGCACCACAGACCCGCTGGCCTCGCCACTGTGGTTGGGCAAGGGCGCCGACAAACGGGAGCTGATCGTTCCCAACATCATCGTAGATAAAAATTATCCCGCACTTTTACATCTTCAGCTAAAAGAAGGAAACTCGTTCGACAACAACGAACAGGGCACACGGCGTGTACTGGTCAACGAGTCCTTTGTAAAGCATGCCGGATGGACCGACGCCATCGGACAAACGGTAAAGACATATGCCGGTGAGGGCGCCGTCGTGGGGGTACTCAAAGACTATCACTTCCAGTCGCTGCACAACAAGATCGAGCCCCTGGCAATATTTGAAATGGACTATAAAAATCCCGACGTACGCTACTTCTACCTAAAGACCTCACCCGACCAATTGGCCAGCATCCAGGTGCTTTGGAAAAAATTGTTTCCCGATCACCCCCTGGAGTATTTCTTTCTGGACGAATACTTCGACGCCCAATATACATCCGACAAGAATCTTCAGGTATTGTTCCTGTATTTCACCACGCTCACCATCGCGCTCTCTATTTTGGGGCTACTGGGCTTAACCTATCACCACGTCGAACGGAGGACCAAAGAGCTTGGCATCCGCAAGGTGCACGGCGCCTCTACGGCCTCGCTTATTACATTGTTGTCCACAGATTTTATCAGGATCGTACTGGCCGATACAACAATAGGGTTATCGATCGGCTACGTTGTCGCAGACCGGTGGCTGGCAAACTTTGCATACCACATTCCGGTTGATATTGCCCTCATTTTGATACCGGGAAGTATCATTATAGGTATAGCGTCGTTTGTCGTGGCTTTTAAAGCCTACCGTGGAGCCGTGGCCAACCCCGTAGAGATTCTGAAGTGCGAATAATACCGGCTGCTATCACGGCAGAACATCTACCGGTTTTGTCAGCACGGCGACATGGATAGTTACTTCGTCGTTTCCGCACACGTTATTTGTCGGAAATCTAGCATACCACGAGTACCTCTCTATGGACCTATCACCCTACCGGTTTACGATCGCTATACCTGGTCATGCCCTGGCTGATCTCAAACGCCGACTGACGAATACCCGCTGGCCCAACGACGCGCAGGCAAGCTCCCTCAAAAGCCTGGTAGCCTATTGGCAAACAGAATACCGCTGGCACAATATAGAGGCAGCCATGAATCAATACACCCATTACCGGGTGCCTATTGAAGGCACACCGATTCACTTTCTATATCAGAAGGGCATAGGCCCGAAACCAATTCCTATTATCCTGACGCACGGATGGCCCGGATCGTTTTGGGATCTGCAACGCATCATTGGACCACTGACAAACCCCGTTGCCTTTGGTGGCCACCCCGACGATGCCTTTGATGTAATCGTGCCCAGCCCGCCCGGACATGTCTTTTCAGGCTCTACGAATACGGGTATACATTCCGGGAGGACCGCCGACCTGTGGCATACACTCATGACCGACGTACTGGGGTATACGCGCTACCAGGTCCACGAGCCGCTTGCAAGTCAGCGCACCGTGCAAATACCGGACCCGCAAACATGGGCCTACGGTATTAACGACTCGCCTGTGGGCCTGCTCGCATGGCTTACAGAGGGGCTACAGGTCGGGGCACAACCAAACGAGCACGTAATCACCAATACAATGCTCTACTGGCTTACAGGCACGGTTGCATCGTCCATGCGCGATCACTTCACCAACAACAGCCATGAACGCAACGGCCACTTCGGGTATATCGAAAATCCTGACGCCGTGGTACATGACATCCGGACCAAATTCCGTGCGCTACGCGGCTAAAAACGCCGCAGAATAACTACACCGGCAATGATCAACGCAATGCCCAATACTTTCATGTAGTTGATCGGCGAAGGATTTGCCACGAGGATATTAAAATGCTCCAATAGCAGCGAGATGACCATTTGACCGGCCACCACCAGGCCAAAGGTCAACCCGGGCCCTAATCGCGGAAAGGCCAGCACGATGACCGTAACATAAAACGCACCCAGCAGGCCACCTGCCCACAACGATAGCGGTGCACCCCTGACACCTGCCCACGAGATGGTCTGTCGTGTTAGAAGAATGTATAGGATCAACCCGAGGGCACCCACCAGGAAGGAGAACATGGCCGCATAGACAGGGCTGTCGGCGGCTTTGCCGAGGCGCGCATTCAGCCCCGCTTGAATCGGCAGGAAAGCACCCGCCAGTAAGGTCAGAAAGATCCAGATGAGTTTGTCCATAGCCGAAAATAAACCATAAAAAAAGCCCTGCCAAAATTGACAGGGCCGAAGCCACTTAAGACAAGGTAAAAACTTTTAGTGAAGCACGGATATTGTCTTCGACCGCACCTGACCCGCGTACTCTACGCGCAAAAGGTAGAGCCCATTGCTGACATCGTCCAGTTCCAGCGTGAGCGACTTCGCACCGGCCGGCAGCTCAGCAAAGTGCTGTGACTTCACCACGCGGCCGTGCAAGCTTACAAGGCTGACGCTTACAGCGCCAGGCTCCTCTGCCGTGAGATCGACAAACAGCTCGCGCGTGGCTGGATTAGGATAGGTCACCAGGCTGCCCGTGGATTCCATACGCATGTCATCGTCAACCGATGCCATAGCCCGCGAGGGTAATACAGGCAGACGCGAATAGGCCGTGTTGGGTATGGCTTGCTTGGTAAGGCCCGGGCCGGCCCAACTCGCCGTCAGTACAGCCGAGCTCATGGCCTGGAAGTACAGTATCGTAAGTTGGTGTTTGCCCTGCCGCAAGCCAATCGTGCCGCTGGCTTCTTGTGCCGTATGGACACCATCATTATTAACCACCACCGTAGTGCCGATCAGCAAGCGGCTGCCGTCGTCGGAATTCAGATAAAATGTATAGCTGCCATCGGCTGGCACATTCACAAAACCGGTGTACCGAAAGCCATAGTTATACTGCAGATTGCGGGGTGCCAGCGTAAGCGAATAAATACCGCCAACTTCCACGGGCGTCAATGTTGAAAAGTCCGGAAGCGCGGTCCATGTACCTTCATAGTAAGCATACGCCAGACCGCTCACCGTACTGGGGGGATTATCGGGATTGCGCAAGCCGGTGTCCACACGGTAGACGGCCGTGTAGGTCACA
Organism: Parachryseolinea silvisoli; assembly: GCF_021190955.1. Classification (GTDB taxonomy): domain Bacteria; phylum Bacteroidota; class Bacteroidia; order Cytophagales; family Cyclobacteriaceae; genus Ohtaekwangia; species Ohtaekwangia silvisoli. The sequence goes on along the minus strand of NZ_JAIOAO010000002.1, from coordinate 1,507,792 downwards.
TCGTTTACCGGTGTAGCGATCGTTTGGGTGGCGCTCCCACCATGAAGCCACCGATCAAAGACATACGTCTGTCCGTTGAAGGTCTGCGGCGACACAACGCCGATACTACGTTCGATGCCTTCTACACTCAGATCGGAAATCGGTGTCGTGACGGGCTGACCATCGAGTGTTACCTGCATGCCCGCCGGTTGTGTCACCAGGGTAATAGTCGATTTACGCGGAAGGATATCCCGGTATACGGTATCGCGCAGTCCGCCGGCATCTGTCACCACCAGGTATAGCCGGTACCATACGTTGTCGGATGTTTCACCACTCGTAGGAATTACAAAAGACCCCGACGTGACACCCGATGCCACCGGAGGTCCATCGTGGTTGTGTGTATCGTGATGAAAGTCCACAAACCACGTAAAAGCACTGGCCGGCAACGTACCCTGCTCAGGGTCTGTCGCGCTGCCCGAAAATTGAATGGTTTGGCCGCCGCTATACAACGCCCCGGCCGCCGGTGTAACGATCTGTGCCTCTGGCGGCGCGTTAAAGGCATTGACCGTGAGTGTCGCATTACTGCTGGTGACGCTGCCCGCGGAATTGGAGACAATGACCCGATAGGTACCGGCATGACTGGCTTGTGTATTGGCAATGGTATAACTGGCACTCGTGGCCCCGGTAATGTTTGCATTGTTGCGCTGCCATTGATAGCTGAGCGGCGCCGTACCGGTGGCCGTGACAGAGAACGTTACCGGCTGGCCGGCGGTTACCGTTTGACTCGCAGGCTGCGTAACTATCGCGGGAGCATTGTTCACCGAATAAATGATCCGGAACAAAGCGCCCGCGCTGCGTTCGAGGTAGTATAGATTACCATCCAGCCCTACATCGATGCTCAGCGCATTGTTGCCCAGCCCTGTTGCGAAGGGCGAACGAACCGGCGTGGCGCCGGAGAGATCAAGAACATTGATCCACCGGTTGCAAAGATCCTGGTAGAAATAACGACCGGTGTACTGGGCCGGATAGTTTGTCGAGGTCGGGTTAAAGAATACGCCGCCCGTAATCGCGCAACCCGTGCCATCGCCGGAGCCATGCGGATACGCAAAGACGGGATTGGTAAAATTGGCGTTGGTGCTGTTCCCTTCGGCCGTAGGCCATCCGAAGTTGCGGCCGCCGGTCGTGGCGTCGTTTATCTCCTCCCAGGTGCTTTGCCCTACGTCATTCAAAAAGACGCGCCCGGTGCCGGGTTGTATATCAAAGGTATACGGATTGCGCAGGCCATAAGCCCAAACCCGCCGGCGTTGTTCGGAGCCAGTAGTAAAGGGATTACCGGCCGGTATAGATCCATTCGGATTGATGCGTAGGAGCTTGCCGTGATAAGTATCGAGGTTCTGCGCATTGGCGCCATTGGCATTTTCGCCGATCGCCACATACAGCAATCCATTCTTAAAATGCATGGCGCCGCCATTATGATTCGTCGCGCTACTGAGCGGATCGAGGTTCAGCACCACCACCTCGCTGCCGGGCACCACCACATCACCATTGCCGGTAAAGCGGCTGATGCGATTGCGCGAACCATCGGGCAATGTATAATACAAGTAAATATATTGGTTGGTGGAAAAGTTAGGATCGAGCGCAATGCCTATCAGGCCACGCTCGCCACTGGAATTTACAGTAAGCTGTAAAAACGGGGTCGCCAGCAACGTTCCATTCTTAATAACACGCAGGACGCCATTTTGCTGTGCGACAAAGATTCGCCCGTCGGGCGCAAAAGCCATTACAGTTGGGTTGCTGACACTGGCTACTTGCACCCGGCTAAAGCCGGCAGGAAAAGTTTGCGCACGTAGCGACAAGCTTATGCAGCATGCCATCACGCAGAGTAACACACCCGTGCATGTCACCGGTAAAAAGACGTTGGATTTCATCATTTGTAAAGGGGTAAATTTTATTCATCTAATTATTTTTCGTTGAAAACTGAATAAATGAATCGGCTGTCCCCAGCATCTGCCGCGAGTCTTATCCCCGCCTCGGGGCGGAGACTCGTGCCGGGTATGGAGAGAGTCTTCAGACTCCCATAGAGCCTGGTTATAAATTACACTAATAGCAAACGTCACAGAGCGTGCCCTTACAGCAGGAAAAGAAAAGATTAAAAAATTATGCCTGTTGACGCACAGCGCACAACAACAAACCGGTCAAGGTTGGATTAAGAAATATACTTTGGTAAAAAAATGAAGGCTGCTTATTCCAGCACGCGGATTACCTTCATAAACCGTCTCTGATAATGCGGGATAAGCCTCGTTTCGGTGATGGCATGGGCGGAGCCGGAGCTGGCGTGAATAAACGTCAAACTATCGCCGGCTTGTGTAACAATTCCCACATGCCCCACGCGCCGTACTTTGCTGTTTGTGCCGGTAAAGAGAATAACATCACCCGGGCGGGCGTCTGCAAGCTCGACAGTGGTTCCTTTGTTTGTAAAGTCAACCGAGCTGCGCGGAACGTCAATTTGAAAATGGTTGAACACATACATCACAAAACCTGAGCAATCAAATCCCACTTTCGGGTCGGCACAGGCATACTTGTAACGAATGCCCTTAAGCGTCTTGGCGTACGTAATCACCGCTGTACGATCAATCACGCCGGTGCTGGCGCCAACAGTCTCAGCAGCGACACGACTCATGATCTGTGGTGCAAATCCCGCGTGTGCTTTGGGCGACGGACCAGGCCCCGAAGCAAGCAAAAGGGGGAACAGATAAGGTGCGAGTGATGTGAACATCTTACAAAGATAACACAAACAACGTTTTACGGGACGCCCGACGCTTTGCCAGGTAAGATTTCAAACAAACAAACACAATTTGTTGCTTCATCGGCCATTACGGCCATTTAAAGATATTTCCGACATACACAGGCGCCGTTGTAAATAAAAAAGGAGGCGTTTTCACGCCTCCTTTCGCTAAAAAGCAGTAAACCCTTACTCCTTCAGCAGATCAGTGCCGATCATCTGGAGCTTGCCCGAAATTTTGAGCGTCGCGTCTGTCGACGGACTATCGCGTAAGGTCACTTCATCACCCGCAAGATTGATCACGACGGTAAGTTCATTGTCGATAATCGAGACACGATCGCCCGCCACTTTTTCAACAGGCTTCGTTTGCTTGGTCAGATTGATGTCATGATAGCCCTCAACCTGCGAGGTATACGTGCCGGTATACTCACGATCAAAACCAGGATCGCCCGTGATCTTTACAGTAGCCGTTGAGCCGCTATGACTCACCGTTACCCTGGCATTCAAAATATATCCCAGGTCCGTCTGTGGATCGTCCGACACTTGAATATTGCCAACATACGTACCCAGGTTTCCGTCTCCACCCGGTGTCGGATCGTTGCTATCATCACTGCCACACGCCAATAATACGGTTGTGAGCATCATACCTAAGAACAGATTACGAACAGATGTTTTCATATTGTCTAGTGAGTTTTTTGAACCCTTCAAAGTAAGGCACCCACATGCCCCACATCAATCACACAAAAGCACTGTTTTTTTCTACTGGTTTTCTGGTAGAGGGGATCACACAAAAATTTCGTTTCTTCGCAGTCATCTCAATTGCCCTTTCATGTCATCCAGAATATTTCTCCTGTGCTTACCCCTCGCGTTAACACTGCACGCCTCCGGCCAGGTAAGTTACTCGCTAGGCGACGAAGGCGCCTACATTGCCCGCCAGGAACAGGAAGCCGCCGCCACCACCAACGACAGCACCAAAGCCAATAAGTATCTGAAGCTATCGTTGCTCTACCGGCGGATCAACAACGCGGAGAAAAGTAAAGCAGCGCTGCAGCAAGGCCTCAAGCTCGCAACGCAATACCCACTATTGAACGCCGCGTCCTACTACTACAAGACAATCGTAGAGTTCGTACCGGGCGACATTGCCGCACTTGAAAAGAATCTCATCACCAGCGACTCACTGCTGCAGCCTTTCGATGATCCCGAAGCATACAAATTGCGCAGCATCATCTGGAACAACTACGGCATCCTGCAACAAATGAAAGGCGATGAGAAGGGCGCGCTGGAAGCCTTCACCAACAAGGCGGTGCAACATGCCATACAGTCCGGCGACTTTTTGGCGTTAGGCAAAAGCTACAAAGGCATCGCCACCATCTTCATGAACTCCAACCAACGTGAAAAGGCCGCCGGATATCTGCAACAAGCCATCGCCGCACTACGCCGGGCACCACGCGACAACCCGATCAACCTTACGGAACTGATCGAAACCTACATCAACACCAGCGAGAACTTTGTTAACCTGCATTGGTACGATTCCGCGCGCAACACACTGAGCCATGCGCGCGCACTCCTGGCGCCCTACCCGGCCTCAAACCTCTACATGATCTTTTATTTTGCCGAAGGCGTCTACCTGTATAAAATCAATCAATCCGCAGAAGCCGTCAAAAGCCTGGACAAAGGCATCGACCTGGCCACCAGGCTGGGGGCCGTGCTCTCGCTCAACCGGTTGCTGTATGCAAAGTACAAAGCATTGTCCAACCAAAAAGAATACAAAAAGGCCGCTGTTGTATTAGCGGCATTGGTACAAAGCCCCCATGTATTTACCGTCGACAAACAGCTTTATTACAAAGAGCTGTATGCCACGTACGCGGCGTTGGGCAACACCCGGGATGCCTTCCGGTACGCACAACAATATATCACCCTCAGCGACAGCCTGCACGAGCAACAGCTCCAGCAAGACATTGCCGAACTGGAAAACAAATTCAAACATGCCGAGAATGAGCGAAAGATCACGGCGCTGCAAGCCGAGAAAGATCGTGCGGCGACCGAGTTGCACAACAACCGGCTGCTGGCCGGTTTGCTGGGCGCCCTCTCGTTGTTTCTGTTCGTCAGCATTGTGCTGGGTGTTGTGCTCTATCGCCAACGTAGCGCACACTACCGCCAGCAACTAAAAGACACCGAGCAGCAACAGCAGATACAGCTCGCCCGCGCCCTGATGCAAGGCGAAGAGAAAGAGCGCAAACGACTGGCCGCCGACCTACACGATGGCCTCGGCGGGCAGCTGGCCGGTATCAAGATCAACCTGTCACGCATGGCCACCAACACATCGCATCCCGACACACAACTGCAGAAGGTCATCGAGCAGCTCGACGTTTCCGCCAACGAGCTGCGCCGGATTGCCCGGAACATGATGCCCGAGTCATTGTTGCTCATGGGACTTGAGCCCGCGTTGAAAGACATGTGCGATTCCCTCAGCACCGATACAACGTCGGTCGTATTCCAACCCTTCGGCATACACCGCGACATACATCCCGAAATACAAATAAATATATACCGCATTGTACAAGAGCTGCTCACCAACGCCGTGCGCCATGCGCAGGCCACCGAGATTCTCGTGCAGTGCAGCCAGAACAGCACGCGATTCTTCATTACGCTGGAAGATAATGGCAGGGGCTTTGATCCGGCCGCGGTAGCGAAACCGGGCATCGGATTATCGAATGCCCGCAACCGCGTAGAATACCTGAACGGGAAGCTCGATATTACATCTGCGCCCGGCGAGGGCACCACCATAAACATTGAATTTGATGTCACAACCCGATAACACGTTGCACATAGCCATGGTGGAAGATCACCCCGTCGTGATTGAAGGGCTCCGGCGCATCCTGGCCCAGGAAATGCCGCACGCCACACTCCTGGAATTTCATACCGGCGATGCCTTTCTGCAACACCTGCGCGGAGCACAACACGTGGTAACCCTGGCGTTGCTCGACATCACGCTGCCCGACACCAATGGGGTCGAGCTGTGTCAGAAAGTAAAAAGCCAATCACCCGATACGTGTGTTCTGGGATTCAGCAACCACAACGACCGCGCGCTCATCATGCAGATGTTATCCAGCGGCGCGAGTGGTTATCTGCTGAAGAATGTCAGCGCCCGGGAACTAATGCAATGTGTGCGCGAAGCGCTGAGCGGACAGATGGCCTTTAGTGACGAGATCAAAAAGATCATTGCCAAACCCTCTGCCGCGCAAGTGAAGGCCGTGCCACCGCTCACCAAACGCGAAAAGCAAATTTTACGATTGATTGCCGACGGCAAGACCAGCGCCGACATCGCCGCCGAGCTGCTGGTAAGTCCGTTTACGATTGAAACGCACCGGCGCAACCTGATGCAGAAGTTTGACGTAAACAATGCCGCGGCGCTCATCCGCCTGGCAGCCCAGCTGCAACTGATTTGAGAATTTTGTATATTTGCATCTCAACGAATTAATATAAGCGTGTAGTCAGTATTTCTTCCATCGGTTCTAAATGAAGCCCTCCCGGGCTTTCCTTGTTTCACTTTTTACCGAAAGAAATTATGCTGACGCTCAATCGTGTATCGTACATACACCCGAACGGCGATCGTCTATTTGAAAATGTCGATCTCGCCATTCATGCCCACAACAAGATCGCGCTCATTGGCAACAACGGTGCCGGCAAATCAACACTACTACAGCTGTTGGCCGGACAACTACGCCCCGCTTCCGGCACCATCCGCCAAGAGACAAAACCCTATTACGTACCGCAGCACACCGGACAGTTCAATGACATGACCGTAGCCGAAGCGCTGCACGTGGACCGCCCGTTGCTGGCCTTACAAGAGATCATAGCCGGCCGGGCCACCGATGAGCATCTGGCAGCGCTGAACGACGACTGGCTGATAGAAGAACGCTGTCGCGAAGCCTTTGCGGCCTGGGACCTCGAGGGTACTTTATTACATCGCAAGATCGGCTCACTCAGTGGCGGGCAAAAGACCAGGGTGTTCCTGGCGGGCATTGCCATCCATCAACCCGACGTGGTCCTGCTCGATGAGCCCAGCAACCACCTCGACACTACCAGCCGCGAACAATTATACCACTATGTCTCCACGACCGATCACAGCCTGGTCGTAGTCAGTCACGATCAGACATTATTACGATTGTTACCGCTCGTCTATGCGTTAGAACGACGCGGCCTCACCCGCTACGGCGGCGATTATGATTTCTATACCGAACAAAAGGAGATTGCCGGAGACGCATTGCAACACGACCTGAAAAGCAAAGAAAAGGCCTTACGCAAAGCAAAAGAAGTCGAGCGCGAATCACTCGAACGAAAGCAACGACTGGATGCCCGCGGCAAAAAGAAACAGGAGAAGGCCGGCCTGCCCACCATCTCCATGAATACGTTTCGCAACAACGCAGAGAAGAGCACCTCGCGTATGAAAGATGTGCACGCCGACAAGATCCAGAACATTGCCCAGGAGCTTTCAACGCTTCGGCAGGAAATACCGGACATCGATAAGATGAAGATAAACCTGGGTGATGCCAATCTGCACCATGGCAAGCGGTTGCTGGAAGCGCATGATATTAACTTCGCTTACGAGGACCGAACACTTTGGCAACAGCCTGTAAGCCTCCTGCTGACCAGTGGTGAGCGCGTTGCCCTGGTAGGCCGCAATGGCTCGGGCAAGACCACCTTAACAAAGATCATATTGGGTGAAATACAGCCGAATGCCGGCACGCTATATCGTGCTGCGATCAGGCCGGTTTATATTGACCAGGATTATTCCTTGATTGATCTTTCCTTAACCGTTCTTGAACAGGCACAACGCGCAAATGACAGTAAGCTGCCGGAGCACGAGATCAAAATACGACTGAACCGTTTTTTGTTTTCGAAGGATGCCTGGGATAAACCGTGTCGCGCGCTCAGCGGCGGCGAGAAGATGCGGCTGATGTTGTGCTGCCTGACGATCAGCAACCAGGCCCCCGAAATGATTGTCCTGGATGAGCCGACGAACAACCTCGATATGCAGAATATAGCAATCCTGATTGCCGCGATGCGGGACTACCGAGGCACGCTCATAGTCGTTTCACATGACAAACATTTCCTGGAACAGGTGCGCGTGGAGCGCGAAATAGCAGTATAATAGCAATTATTTGCGGGCTCTGTGACTTTTTCACCGGGCCCGCATTACTCCCGTTACAGGCAATCTCTTACCTAAACCAAGTGTTATGTTCAAGCAGTTCCTCACCGTCTTTTATCGCAACGCCCTGCGTTCAAAAAGTACTTTCCTGATCTATACCATCGGCTTCTCCACCGCACTGACCAGCGTCATCCTGATCTACCTGTGGGTTGCCGACGAGCTCTCGTTCGACCAATACCATACACCCCAGCTCTATCAGGCCATGTACCACCAACCGACCGACCACGGCATTCAAACCAGCGGGCAGACGCCCACCTTCCTGGCGCAAGCGTTAAAAGCAGATATACCCGAAGTGGCGATGGCCGCCGTGGCCACGCCTCCGAACTTCTTTCCGGAATTCACGCTCGCTGTACGCGGACAACACGTAAAAGGTATTGTTAAATTCGCCAGTGAGGACTTCTTTAACATGTTCTCCTATCCGCTGGTGGCGGGTGCGCCCGGGCAGGTATTAAAAGAAAAATACTCGGTTGTAATATCCCAAACGCTGGCCAAAACGTTATTCGGCAACAACCCGGCACCGATCGGAGAAACATTTTCTTATTCCCTGCTATCGATACAACAAGACGTAGTAGTGGCCGGTGTATTTCAGGATCTGCCTGCCAACTCGTCCGAGCAGTTTGACCTGGTGCTGCCCTTTGCGCAATTTCAGGAGATCGTAAAACCTGGTCCACCCAACTGGACACGCCCGGAACCTTTCTTCACCTATGTATTACTAAAAGACAACAGCAACCTTGACATCGTCAACCAGAAGCTCAGCACCTATATTCAGTCAAAGGACAACGCCGCCACCAGCATTCTTTTTTTGAAGCAATACTCCGACAATTACCTCTATGGCCAGTATACCAACGGCAAACCAGACGGTGGCCGGATTAACTATGTGATCATGTTTGGCATCATTGCGCTTTGTATCGTGACCGTGGCCAGTATCAATTTTATCAACCTCTCTACAGCACGCGCCACGCAACGTGTAAAACAGATCGGCATTCAAAAAACGGTGGGCGCCAGCCGCACGTCGCTCACGGTGCAGCAGCTCGGCGAGACGATATTCCTGACCCTGCTTTCCCTTGCCGTAGCATTGCTTCTGGTTAAATGGATCCTTCCAAACTTTAACGTGGTCACGCAAAAACACCTGACACTGGCGCCGACATATCGGTTTGTTCTGAGCCTGATGGCCATTACCTTCACGACCGGTATATTGGCAGGAATTTACCCCGCACTATACCTGTCAGGCATCGACCCTGTAAAGGCGCTGAAAGGAAAAGCAATCGGCCCACGCGCGGGGAACATGGTACGCCAGGGACTCGTTGTTTTCCAATTTACCGCGTCGATCATTTTTATCATTGCCGTCATCATCATCTACAAACAAATTGCCTTCGTCCAATCCAAAGACCTGGGATATCAAAAAAACAATCTGTTATACTTTGATATCGACGGGGCGCTGGTGGAAAAGACGGATGCATTTCTAACAGAAGTCAAGCGATTTCCGGGCGTTGTACAGGCCTCGGGCATGATGGGGTACCTTACCGGCGAAGCCACGGGCATATCCGGTTCCTTTACCCACCGGGGCAAGACAATAACCTGCCAATCACTTCAGGTAAGTTTTGATATGATCGAAACACTTGGCTTAAAAGTCAAAGAAGGCCGGAGCTTTTTGCGGCAACAGGATGCAGGGCAAACCAACCGATGGATTCTGAACGAGGCCGCGGTGGACGCGATGGGTGAAGACCATGTGGTGGGCAAGGTCATTGACGGCAGGGAAGTGATCGGCGTCGTGAAAAATTTCCACGTCCAATCACTACACGAAGTGATTAAACCGATGGCCCTGGCATTAGTGCCCAACCAAAGTCTGACGCTGTGGGTTCGGATGCAGCCCGGAAAGGAAGAGCAAACCATCGACTATCTGCAGAAGCTCTATACGACCTATAATCCTGGATTTACTTTTCGTTATCATTTTATCGACCAGGTCTATGCGCAGCAATACGCATCAGAGCAACGAATATCAGTTTTGTCCAAATATTTTGCGGGCCTCGCCATTATTATATCGTGCCTTGGACTACTGGGCCTTGCGGTCTTTACGCTGGAAACCCGGAAAAAAGAGATCAGTATTCGCAAAGTATTGGGTTCCAGCGGACGGGAGGTTATGCTGCTGTTATTGAATGGCTTTTCGCGCCCGGTATGTATGGCGATTGTGCTCGCGCTGCCGGTAAGCTACCTGTTAGCACGCGCGTGGCTCGCGACGTTTGCCTATACCGCACCGCTGAGCGCCTGGTATTTCGCCATCGGGGGGCTGGCGCCATTGGCGATCACCTGGATTACCGTGGGATCGGTGGCGATCACCGCCATCCGCACCAACCCCATACAGCACCTGCGGCACGACTGACAGAAAAAAATATCGCGACAACTCACTATACGTGCCTGGCGTTTATTTTATTTGGGGCGTTAATCTGTTTGTATACCCCCTTACCCCATGGCCCAACTGCGTCAGAGTTCAAAAAAGAGTATTCGTAAGCCTAAAACCGTCCTGGGTATACCGGGGAAGTGGGACAGCCGGGAGGCCCTTATTGGCGCAATCCATTCAACCAACCAGGGCACTTTTGAGCTTCAGAACGGTATTCTCAAAAACCTCCGGACCGGCGATACCTACGAAGTCGTGATTCAGGACCGGAACGACGGCTTGCGCGAGTCGTTTGCGACGGCTGCGCTCTTCGATGAATACCGGCGCGTCGACGATGAATTTCTCGACATCATCGATCAGCATACGCATATCACCTACGTTGTTGGCGAGACCGGTAGCTTCACTACGGCGGGTGCCATCGCCGCAGCCGCCATCGCGATACTGAATGGCGGCGGCGTGGGCGTAAAGGTGGAGTCGTCGGGTATAGCCTTTACCCGAAGTGAATGGGAACACCTTGTTGAGCGCCTGCACCCGGAAAATCAATACGCCGACAATAATGTGGACCTCATGGCGATGTTTGTACACCCGGCCGTCAATGACGGCAAACAAACAACGTACTCGCGGGGGATGCACAATCTCGGCATGAAAGACGTAATGGTACAGGGGCTCGAATTCGAAGGCGGCGCCGAGCTGGCCATTGAGTTCAATACCTTTCAGGTATTGGACAAACCGGAATTTCCGGACGAAGGTTTTATTTTCGAGCTGCAGCTCGAGAACTCGGAGGAGAGCGCCTTTGACATGTACGCGATACACGACCAACCACACTCCGGCGACGAGCTGTTCGAGAACCCCTATGGCCTCTGGCGCCTTAGTCCCACAGATGAAGAGGCTTACGACGAAGAGGAAGAAGAATTCGACGACGAAGAAGACCCCGACGAAGAAGCAACACGATGAGAAACGAGCTGATCGCGTTTCTGGAGCTCTTCACCGACATTTCGCCCGAGGACCAGGCATTGATAGAAGCCACCTTTGCGTCAAAGTCTTTTGCCGAGGGCGAAGTCTTATTCCCCGGCGGATATGTATGCAGGGAAATGTTTTTTGTTCGCCGGGGCGTGTTGAAGATCGTCGTGACCAACGAGAAAGGTACCCGGGTGCTCCACTACTTCCTTCGGCAAAATCAATTTTGTACCATCCTCGAAAGCTTTCTGAACGAGTCGGTAGCCGAAGAAGATATCATCGCGGCGTGCCCCTGCGAAGTCTTTAGCATCAGCAAGACCGCCCTGCTCGATCTATACAGCAAGATACCCTACCTGGAGCGCCTCATCGACCAGATTCGGCAACAAGCGCTGCTCGACAAGATCCGCATACGCAACACCTACCTGGGCCACGATGCCCAAACCCGCTACAAACTGTTTCTGATGCAACAGTCCGACATTGCTCTGCAGGTACCCCTGAGCGATGTCGCCTCCTATCTGGAAATTACGCAACAGTCGCTCAGCCGCATTCGCAGGAATCTGCGATAGGCCTTTCGTTTTTACCATTTGGTAAATCCTTCCTCCCCGTGCCGACGGACCTTTGTGAAAACAAAACAAAGGACAATCATGGACACATCTGACAAACAGGCCAATCGGTTTACACTGGCGGGAAAGAGGGTTATCATGCTGGGCGGCAGCGCCGGCATCGGGCTGGCAGTAGCCCAGGCGGCAGCGGCAGAAGGCGCCATCGTCGTGATCGGCTCCAGCAACCCCAGGCGCGTGGACGAAGCATTAAAAACGTTACCGGCTACGGCCACCGGCTATACGCTGGACCTATCGGACGAAGAGGCTATTAAAAATTTCTTCGCGACTATCGGCGCCTTCGACCACCTGGTCTATACCGCCGGCGAGAATATTAGTCTAAGCAACATAACTGAAACGGATACATCCTTTGCCCGCAACTACTTTACTATACGCTACTGGGGTGCGTTCCTGTCGATAAAGTATGGGGCAGCCTCACTCCGTGAAGGGGGGGCCATTACACTCACCAGCGGGGTAGCGGCGGAACGTCCCGGCAAGGGGTGGTCACTCGGTGCTTCCATCTGTAGTGCGATGGAGGGATTTACCCGGGCAATGGCGGTAGAGCTTGCACCGATCCGCGTGAACATTGTTTCGCCCGGGATCGTGAAGACCGATCTGTGGTCCGCAATGACGAAAGAAGAACGCGACGGCATGTATACCGCGACGGCGAATACGCTGCCGGTGAAGATGGTGGCCGGGCCGGAAGAGATTGCGCTGACGTATTTATACCTGATGAAACAGCCGTATACTACGGGCCAGACTGTTGTGGTGGACGGAGGTTGGGTGTTGGTGTGATCGTAGGCTCGCGCCAAATGAGGTATCACCCGTTTTTGGGTTTGCATAGATATGCAATGTCCGAAAACGGGCTTTTTTATGGGATTGTTATTATTTACTTAACGAAAGTGAAACTAATGAGTTATATTCACGTTTGCTAAGGAAATATGCCTGTTCTGCCGCCCCGGTATCCGTTAAAATTTCTGCGATGGTTTTGTCGCGAAGACTACCTCGATGAGGTGGAAGGGGATCTTACGGAGCTTTTTGAAAAACAACACGATCAGTCGCCTGCCGCGGCCCGCTGGAAATTTGCGGGGTGTGTAATTCGTTACCTGCGCCCCGAGTATATTAAGTTCTTTCATCGTAGTCGTCATACTCCACGGTCTTACCTCAGTCTTGCCATGATTCAAAACTATCTTACGCTTGCGTTTCGCAACCTATGGAAGCGCGCAACTTTTTCGAGCATCAACATCCTGGGTTTGGCCACAGGCGTGGCGGCATGCCTGGTGATTCTGCACTATATTGATTTTGAAACCAGTTACGATACCTTTCACACCCGCACAGGCTCTCTTTACCGGATAACCCGTCAGCTTCATAAAGAAGGTGAAGCCATGGGCCCCACCCCGAAGACGACGTATGGGCTAGGGCCTGCCCTGGCGGACGAGTTTCCGGAAGTGGAGACCTATATCCGCACACATGAAGATGCCGGTGTCTTAAGCTATCATTCCTCCACCGGTGAGTCCCAGGCCTTTCACGAAAATCATATCCTCGCCGTTGACTCGACATTTCTGCACGCGTTTACATTTTCCACGATCGAAGGGAGCACCGCCACCGCCCTGGATGCTCCGAATAATATTGTCATCACGCATGCGATAGCACGCAAGTATTTTGGTAACGACGAGGCGCTCGGCAAAACACTCCAGCTGGCGGGTGGACGCATGAAGGGTGACTATACGGTAACCGCTGTTCTGGAAGATATACCGCAGAACTCGCACTTTGACTTCACCATCCTGGTCCCGATGCATAACATGCTTACCGGCCGGCAATATAGTCAGGAAGACGGGTGGGGCTGGAATAACTTTCAAACGTATCTATTGCTACGCGAGAATATTTCGCGCGACGTCGCGTTACGAAAACTACCGGACTTCTGTCATCGCTACCTGGATCCCAAGGTGAAAGAAATTAATGGCCGTATGGAGATGGATCTGCAACCCGTACACACGATCCACCTGACACCCGGCCTGCGGCACGACGTCGAAACTGTGGGACCTCAGACCTTATATTTCTTTGGTGTGATTGGCGCCTTCATTCTTTTTATAGCCTGGATCAACTACATCAATTTGTCAACCGCCCGTGCATTGGAACGCGCACGTGAAGTAAGTATCAAAAAGACTATTGGCGCTATCCGCGGCGAGCTGGTCATGCAGTTTCTAATCGAGTCGTTTGTGATCAATGCCATCGCGTTGGTGTTAGCGGTTGGTTTGGCTACGTTGTTGATGCCGCCGTTGGCGAGTGTCACGGGTAAAGCGCTTGCGTTTCGATTCAATGATCCGCGGGTTTGGCTAACCCTTGGCATTCTGCTCGCGTGCGGCACACTGGCGTCGGGCCTATATCCGGCATTTGTACTGTCGTCGTTTCGGATAACGCAAGGCCTGAAAGGCGCGGGCCGCACGGGACGGTTCTCGCTGCGTCAGGGTCTGGTTGTTTTTCAGTTTGCGGCATCGCTTATCCTGATGGCCGGTACGCTGGCCGTATACCGGCAGATTGGTTTTATGCAAGCGCAAGACAAGGGCATGCAAACCGACCAGATGTTAATTGTCGCCGGACCGGGCACACTTCCGTGGACGGAAGCCAAGCAACGACTGGCACTCTTTAAAGAAGAAGCACAAAAGATCCCGGGCGTAAACGCTATCGCCACCTCGGGCGCTGTACCGGGACAGGAACACAACTGGGGGGCTAGCATCCGTCAGCGCTCCACACCGGCCGGCGATGCCCGGCTCAGCAGCATTGTCTGGATCGACCCCGACTTTATTTCTACCTATGACATTGATATTGTCAGCGGTAAAAACTTTGATCCACGCGTACGTTCCAGCATGCAGTCCGTTATCATCAATGAAGCAGCACTGTCGGCATTAGGATTTCATACGGCCGAAGAGGCCCTTCAACAACAAATTCTCCTGGATCGGGATACAGCCACGGTGACAGGAGTACTTAAAAATTACCATTGGAACTCCCTGCGCCAGGCACACGTTCCGTTCCTCTTCCTGGCCGACACTATTGTACCGCGCGCTGTTTCCATTCGCCTGGAGGGTGGCTCCATACAGGCGTCAACCGAAGCGATTGGCGACCTGTATAAAAAGCTGATGCCGGCCGATCCATACGAATATCAATTCCTGGACGATTCCTTTAACGCGCAGTATAAAAGCGACCGTCAGTTTGGTAATATCTTCGGCGTGTTTGCCTGCCTGGCAGTAGCAATCTCGTGTCTGGGCCTTTGGGGACTTGCTGCGTATACCACATCCCTAAAGCTAAAAGAGATTGGCGTGCGCAAAGTGCTGGGAGCCTCCATCGGCAGTATTGTGTATTTACTCTGCCGGCAGTTTTTACTATTGATTGGGGTGGCCGCCGTCCTTGCCGTACCCATGGTGTGGTGGGGCGTTGATCGTTGGCTGCAGGGATTTGCTTACCGCATCGGGCTACCGTGGGATCTGTTCGTTGTACCGGTTGTGGCACTTACGGGCATAACACTCCTTACCGTGAGCGTCCAAGTGATCAAGGGCGCTACGGTCAACCCTGTAAAGGTGCTTCGATCGGAGTAACTGTCATTCGGTCACCTGCGTAGACACGTACCACTGATTGCCATCGAAGTCCGTGAAACCACCGCGGCGGTCGGGATCATCTTCTTTTTGCACGGGCTCGCCAAGCGATTGGCAACCCAGCGCCAACGCCTTTTTATAAACAGCGTCGACATCCGCGACGTACACATGCATCATGTGGGTTACTGCTCCAAATTGTTGAGAGGCCTGGCTTACCATGAGCACGGAATCATCCAGGCGCAATTCCAGGTGCATGATCGTACCATCCGGACGATCAAATTTGCGCAGCGCGGTGGCCTGGAATAGCTGCTGCATCAAGTCCGCAAACTTCTTTGCGTCGCTCGAAACAAAATAGGGCGAAACGGAATTGTAACCGGCGGGTTTGAAGGGATTTTTCATGATCATAACCTACGATTTTTCCTCGTAACATCCCAACCGACGGTCTTTCAGAGACACCCAATCGCCTAAAGCCGGCATTTTGACCATTTTGCCAGGTCACCTAAGTTCAGAAACTTTCAGAAAAGTCTGAAAATTCAAAACTTTAATAATATCTTTATCGTAAATAAGGATGCAGCGGTATTAAAACCGATTCTTATGAAGACGCTTGAAGATCACACCATCCTGTACGACAACGAATGTCCCCTGTGCGTAAACTATACCCGCGCCTTCGTGGCGGCAGGTATGCTGGAGGAAAAGGGACGTAAACCTTACAACGATTCTGTTGGGAAAATAGAAGGTGTCGATTGGGACCGCGCGCGCAATGAAATAGCCCTGGTCAACCACCGCGACCACACGGTTGCTTACGGTGCGGATGCCGTTGTGGCCGTGCTGGCAAATCGCTTTCCTGTTTTTCACTTGTTCACACGGGTGCGGGCATTGCGCTGGCTTGTCGGTAAACTCTACTTCTTCATTTCCTACAACCGGAAGGTTGTGGCGCCGGGTAAGGTCTTTGAAGGTATCAATACGTGCACGCCGTCCATGCACTACGGTTATCGTTGGGTCTATATTCTGCTAACCTGCCTGGTGGCATCCCTGGTGCTGACAAACTATACACGGCTGCTCGTACCGCTGGTGCCGGCCTCTACTTTCGGACGTGAATTTCTGGTATGCGGCGGACAGCTTGTCTTTCAGGGAGTTGTTGTTGGCATGTTAAACCGGCAGCGGTGGATACACTATCTGGGCAATATGATGACCGTATCACTGCTGGGTGCACTGCTGTTATTACCCGCCCTCTTACTCCGCGACATCATTACCACGCCCCTACCCTATACAATCTATTTTCTAATGGTCGTAGCAGTGATGTTCCTGGAGCACTATCGTCGTGTTAAAATACTGGAGCTGCCCTGGGTAGTGTGTTTTACCTGGGTGCTATATCGCTTTATCGTACTCGGACTCATTTTCTAATGCTGCTTATATGAAGAAGATTGTAATTGCCGGCGGAACGGGCTTTCTGGGAAACTGCCTGGCCCGGCATTATGAAGCCAACGGATGGCAGGTTACTATCCTGACACGAGGAGCCACACGGCAACAGGGCGCGGTGCAGTATGTATCGTGGGATGGAAAGAACCCCGGGCCGTGGGCCACTACACTGGAAGGTGCGGATGTTGTTGTAAACCTGAATGGCCGGTCTGTCGACTGTCGCTATACAGAAGAAAATAAACGGCTGATCTACAGCACCCGCCTCGATGCCACGGCCATACTGGGCGCCGCCATACAGCGAGCGAAGACTCCCCCCAAGGTGTGGCTCAATGCTGCTTCTGCCACAATTTATCGCTATGCAGAAGATCGCGAGATGGATGAATACACAGGCGAAACAGGAACAGGCTTTTCGGTAGATGTTTGCCAAAAATGGGAGGCCGTCTTTAACAGTGTTGAAACACCCGAAACACGCAAGATCCTATTGCGCACGGGCATTGTGCTCGGTCATCAGGGTGGGCCCTTGCGGCCCTTAAAAATGTTGGCAAAACTGGGAGCTGGCGGCAGGCAAGGTAGCGGTAATCAATATTGCAGCTGGCTGCACGAAACAGACTTTGTGCAGATCGTGGACTTTTTGGTACGGCATCTGGAAGCCACAGGAGTATACAATGTCACCGCACCGGAACCTGTTCCGAATAAACTCTTCATGCGTGCGCTGCGCAGGGCGACAGGTATGCCCGTTGGTATACCACTGCCTGCTTGGCTCCTGGCCATCGGCGCTCGCCTCATTCAAACGGAGACCGAATTGATCTTAAAGAGCAGGCGGGTTGTTCCGGCGCGTTTGCTACAAGCCGGCTATCGCTTCCGCTTTCCAACCATTGAACAGGCGCTACAGAATCTTTGCTGATCGTAGTATACACACCTCACACCGAAAGAGCCCGGCGAGTTGCCCCGGGCTCTTTCGTTTAATGCTTGCAGATCTTAATAGCCTTATCGTACCAGGATTTGTTCCAGGCGTTGCAAAGATGCTTCTGTTCCCTGACGGAAGCTGTCTTTGTTTTTCTCAAAGGTATCGAGCTCTTGTTGTGTCGCGTTGTGAGGAGAGCTTTCGAGCGTCAGCGTCGTTATTCCTTTTTCTTCTTTCAATGTAACGCGTACAAATATTTCCAGGGGCCATGAGTCAAAGAATGGTGCCCGCGTTACCGTACCGTTTTCATCCGTAAACGAGAGAATGAATTCGATCAGGTCATGCCGACGGATGTTACCAAAGACAAACCTCGCCCACAGGGATCCCTGCCCGGTGTCCATTCTAAAACGGAATAGTCCATCGGGTTTAAAATCGAGGCTTAGGGCTGAAACGTTGAACATGTCGGAGGGCGCCCACCATTCGGCAAGGGCGTCCGCTTCTGTAAAGGCATTAAACACAGCCTCTGCCGGGTAGTTGTATTGACGCGTCAAGGCCAACACGGATTCTTTAATCTGACTTGCGCTTTGCATGTTTCTTTTGTTTTTGTGTTTTCGCTAAATACTTATCTAAATTATCCAGGCGGGTGTTCCAGAACTGCCGGTACTGTTCAATCCAGTCAGATACCTCACCTAACTGTCCGAGACTTGCGGTGCAGTACCGTTCACGCCCTTGCTGCTCGATAACTACCAGACCGCATTCCGTCAACATCTTGATGTGTTTGGAAATGGCGGGGCGGCTAATCGAAAAGTGGTCCGCAACAGCATTCAAATTCATCTTTTGGTATGCCAGCATACCAATAATCTCTCGCCGGGTGGGGTCGGCAATGGCCTGAAATACATCTCTGCGCATAGGTGATATGTAACAAATTCGTTACAAATAAACGCGTAACAAATTTGTTACGCAATAGGAACGGGCATATTTTTTTAATCACGTTGCATGAGTACTTAAAACCCCTACAACCATGCATATAGCGCCTACATTCATTTGGTATGCCACGGACTATCATACCACAGAGCAGTTTACATTAAGCGTATCGGCGACACCCACGGCGAAAGGGCTTATTATTGGCGAAGCGGATGGACAGGCTGTACACATTGAATACGAAGTGCAGGTCGATGCACAATGGCAAGTATTGCAGGCAATCGTGAAGAAAAATGGTATGCCATTTTTGAACATCAGCCGAAAGAGCGATGGGCGTTGGTTTGACCACGAGGGCCAGCACCTGAGCCGCTTTGACGACTGCATCGACATCGACCTCTCGTTAACACCTTTTACCAATACGCTGCCCATTAAACGACTTGGCTTACAAAAGCATCAGTCGGCGGACATCAACGTTATTTATATCGACCTTGTGGGCGAAGATTTATACCCGGCTCCGCAACGGTATACGCGCATGGGCGATCACCACTATCACTTTAAAACGTTAGACTTCGAATTTCACGCTGACCTGGTGACGGACGATGAGGGTTGGGTAGTATATTATTCGGGGCTTTGGGAGCGTGTGTATCCGTCGCAGACGGCGTTTGCAAGGGAGCGGGACGTTGTGCTGTCAGAGCTACGGGGGTTGCAATCTTAGGCCGCGGCGGGGCCAACAAAAAAGTGATTCACATTATTTGTTTCAACGGATGATGCGGTTTAACAGGTCGGATTCCAATTCGTGCCAGGGCTTGCGCAGATCAATGGTGCGGAAGCTGATGGTTTGCCCGCGGACCCGGAAGGTTTGATCGAAGTCGGCTGTTACAGTGGGATATAACAGTACGCCCTCCACCACACGGCCGGCGTTGGCATCGTTCAACAGGTTGCTGACGTAGGCATGTACCTGAAAAAAATGTGCCGATCGAAACTTCTCCTGGTCGTACCGTGACACCATAGCATCTTTGTAATACTTGGCGTCGATTACCAGCTTACGGGTGGCATCTGTGAGCGTGACATCGGTTTTCATTTTGGGCAAAAAATCGAGCGACGAATTGCCCACCGGCACAGCTTGCCATGTGATGTATTCCGATGCGACAGTATAACGATTGCCCACCTCGTGGCGGTAAAAATTATAGATGAATTTCTCGAAGAGCGCAGCCATTTTCTCTTCGTCGCGTACGAAGTCGCGGAATATCCATTCGCCCCTGGTCTCGTCGATCAGCAGATTTTCGTGTAAGAGGCGCGCTACGTTTAACAGGAATTTATAGAAACTATTGTTGCGGTGTAATACTACCTTTGAAAAATCGTGAGAAGTGATGCGGATGTCATCGACATCGTGAAAGCTTTGATACAAGGGGCGCAACAGGTCGTGGTTGCGCTCGTCGAGCTTGGGGTAGTGCAACAGCTGGTGTATGGTGGCTTTGAGCAGCTGGTTTTGCAGTACGTTGTGTGTCAGCTCGTCATAAGCACAGTAGGCCCGGGCCATGGCCAGGCTGTTGCGTTTGATTGACTCCATGAGCTGAAGCTTGCCTTTAATGCCACGGTACTCTTCCACAGAAGACCGATAGCTACGGTCGAGACCACGTTTGAATAGAAAACGCAGCCCGCTCACCAGTACACGGGCAAAGAGATTGGGTAAATCCTTGAACTTTTGTGCGTTTACGGCGACCAGGTCACGCTCCTCGAGCTTATCCCACGCATAGCACAACAGGTAGTATATATTCTGAATGGGAATCTCTTTCATGACTCAAGAATCTCGATCGCTCGGGTAAGCTTTGCTGTGTTGTCAAACCAATATTCTTGCAACAACGGTTTAATCTCGTTGTCGATGATAGACCGGTAGGCAGGCACCAACGGCTGTTCCAATGCTGTGAAATAAGCATGGCCGATCTGAAAACCACTGCCCAGATTGGCGTCTGTCACAATCATCTGATTCACCTCCGCCAGCTTTCGCACTAAGTTGTTAATGAAATCCTCTGGCAGCGCGTTGTCACGGAGTTGCCGGACAAATCTCTCTGAATAGTTGGGCGCCAATGTTACAAAAGCAAAGCGACGGCGAAGGGCAAAGTCTACCATGGCCAGCGAACGGTCGGCGGTATTCATGGTGCCTATTACGTATACGTTGGCAGGAATGTAAAATCGCTCGGCGCTATTAGCCGCATAGATGAGTGGGATAGCAAATTCTTCACTGCGTTTATCGTGCTCAAGAAGCATCATCAATTCGCCAAAGATCTTGCCCAGGTTTCCGCGGTTAATCTCGTCAATGATGAAGACGTATTCATTTTCAGGATCTTCCTTTGCGCGCAAACAGAAATCATAAAAGACACCGTTTTTTAACGCAAAACCGCCGGTGCCGACAGGCCGGTAGCCCTGCACAAAATCCTCATAGCTGTAGGATTGGTGGAACTGGATGGTTTCGACGAACCGCTTTTCCTTTTTGTTCATGAGCAAATGGGCCAGACGCTTAGCCACAAATGTCTTACCTACCCCCGGAGGGCCTTGTAAGATGAGGTTCTTCTTCCGTTTTAATAGATGAATGATGTCCTCAATCTGTTTTGCCGCCAGGAATATCTCATGGTATAGCTCATCCCGGAGAATAAGATCTTCGCGCTCTAAGTCGTATAGGCTGGCCGCCTCATGGAGTATAGATGCGTCCGGCAGGTCTTTATATTCTCTTATCAGACTATCCAGATCAGCATTTATTCGTGGAAAGTCTAACGGCTGGTCTGTATTGTACACGGCTCTCACCAACGAATTTCCATATCGGTCGGGAGTTTCGTTCAGATGTTCCTTAAACCAGGCCGCGATGGTCGGCCGGACTTGTGTATTGGGCCATGCTTGTAGCGACGCATTTGGAACGCTTATGCCATACGCCAACACTATTTTTTTCAGATGCCGATAGTACAGAAATGTGGGATAGATGCCATTTTGAATGGTGTTGTTCTCATCGGTAAATGCTATCCAGGGTATCTTGGCCGGACTACCTTTCCCAAAGCTTACCTGTAACCGCAATCCCTTATGTTCTTTAGGATAATTTGCCCGGGTTAAATCATTCGTCTCGGCTTGTTCCAGGAATTGCTTCAGCAAAACGGGTATGTTTGCATTCGGATTTATACCGAGTGTACCCCGAATTTCATTCACGAACGGTTTATTTGTCGTAATATTGATCAGCGACCAGTGCATTCTTCTTTCCTTCACCTCCCACTCCCCTTTCCGAACCCAGTTCACTTTACGTATGTGTTTATAATCCTTTCTTTTGTCCTCATATAGATATTCAGACGTAACAAAGCCGTAGCCCAAAATTACACTCCGTTTACCCCGTACGACGACAACATCTCCATCCCTGACACGTCGATAAAAATCCCAATACGCTCCGGCTTCCTTTTCATAACGCGGCCGATCGGGATACTTGTCCCGCAAGTCCAGACTGGACTTAAATTTCTTCAAATCACCCAGATCATCGAAGGGCAAGCCGATGATACCTTCTTGATAGAATTCATTCCACTTTTCAGCGTTGTCGTCTAATTTATAGAGCCAATACTGTATGGCATCGGAACCTGCTTGCCCTTCGCCACTAAATTTACTAACGTCTTTCATAACATTGCTACATACAAAAATCTAAAGTAGAAAAATTGAGGCATATTAAATACCTGTCATTTCTTTACAATAAGAATTCTTTCTTTATACTGTTCATCCGCCGCCGTCAACAACAATACATACAAGCCGCCGCCCAGCGACGAGACGTCTACTGTCAGAACATGCTCGTGCCGTTCCCAATAAAAATCAACATGTGTTATACCGCGATTATCAATGAGTTGCAGCTCGATCGGCATTTTCCTTTGAGCACCGATATCGATAAATAACACATCATTGGCAGGAACAGGATAAGCGCGCGGCGTTCGACGATGCTCGCCCGATTCATTACCCACGACACTCCCCCGGATTATAAATATAGTCGTCGGCTGAGAAAGGTCACTGACGTTGCCTGCACTGTCCACGGCCTGCAATGCGATTGTATGTTTTCCGACGTATAGCATCGCTTCGTGCTGATAATCCCAACCGCCAACGGCATCTGTCACAGTCGTTGCTATAATATTTCCATTCAGGTTGATAGAAACACGAGAACCTGCTTCTGAAATGCCAGCCAGCATCAGTACATCGTTTTCGATACTACTGTTGTGTGCCGGAATGATTAACTGGGGTGGCGCCGGTGGCACGCCATCGATGGAAAGATGACTGGTGCCCTTCAGGGAGGACTTGCTTCCCGGCGTGGGCAATGTTAGGATGGCGTTGGTGGCAAGAGAGTCTTGTATGATTGCGTCGTTGAGCGATAGTGCTTGCGCGGAGACATAGTCCACCCTGGGAGTAAGATCGCCTACCCGCACGGTATAATCAAATAGCAACTGCGGGGTGCCTGATCCTCCCAGGTAGATAGCGTGACTACCTCCGCCTGTCGCTAACGCGAGTGCGGGCGCTCCCTGCGATACCCACACCGCACGATTAAATTGCACAGCGAGCGTGATCCGATCGCCCGCTTTGTAAAGTCCATCGGCGGATTGTGCTGTTACGCGTGTGACGACTGCGGGCGTGGCTGTAACCTCTATCGTAATCATACCGACAGCAGTCTGCGGGCCGCCATCACCTACGTTGCCCAGATCGTCGGTCGTAACGGTAAGGGTGGCAGTCCCCGGGTTCAAGGGTCGGAAAGACAACGTAGCCAACACGGCGTTGATACTATCCAGCCGGCCTGTCAGGACCAGTGTAGAGACCTCTGTGTTATCGCCCGGAGCTGAGCTTACAGCGAATACTCCTTTTGTAGCAGCGAGTGTGACCATGATGCGCCCTTCGCTTGCGTCGACATCGCTTATTCGAATGGATCTCGCTCCGGTAAATGTAAGCCGCTCGTTTTCTTTTATTGTTTGATTGCCAGGGAGGTTGTTGATCGGAGCATCATTTACGGGAATAACGGCAACCGACTTACTGACCGCCGTCTGCTGCGCTCCGCCGCTTCCTGTGTTACCCTGGTCGTTGATCGTTACACGGATCGACTGGCCGCTCGTGGCATCTTTCGCAGGAGTATATAGCAGGCTTTGCTGTTTCAACCAGGCATTGATCGCGGATACCGGGCCGGTAATGTTAATGACCCGGGTGCCCGTACGTACTATCGACAAGTCGGGGGGCGAGGTTGCCGCTGTGAATGCGCTACCCGTCGGAAGAGACTCAAATGTTACCCGCACGGGACTATTGCCGGCATCGGCGTCGGCAAAAACAATTTCACTTAGGGGTGTTGGGGTATCTTCCCGCACGGAAATTACTGTCGGGAGCGATACCATTGGTTTGCTATTGCTATTTGTAACAACAATGACTAACGTGGCAGTATCACATTGCATGTTTCCATCGCACACCCGGTATAACAAACGCTCGATGCCTTCCTGGTTGCGACGCGAGATGTAGGAGAAGGCGCTGTCGCCAGTAAGGATCAATGAACCCCAGACCGGCTCTGTTAGGATCGAAGCTTGTAGTCGATCCTTGTCATAGTTTAGTACGTCTTGTAACAAGTCTCCCGTCACCAGGGTAGTATCAGAAACAGCCAGAATAATATCGGGTGCGGACGGAGGGTAGTCGACATCAGCTAGGGTAATCGTTACCATGCCTTCGGCGCATGCGTTTTCAGCGTCACAAGTTTTATACACAAATGTGTCGGTGCCGTGATAGTCTGCCACAGGATGATACATGAATGTGCCATTGGGATAGAATGTTAGCGTGCCGTGCGCCGGCGGCGAAACCAACGTGGCAGTATGGACAACGTTTGTGCCGCTATTGGGATCGACGTCATTGCCCAGTACGCCCAAGGCTGAGTTTTTAATAAATAGCCCTTGATGCTCTTGAAGATGATAGTAGTCAGGTATGGCTTGTGCCGCTTCGTTTTCACCTCCCATTTGGAAGGTTATAGTAGCCGAGGTGCATATTCCCCAGGTATCGCACGTTGTGTAGGTGGCGGTGTAGGTGCCGGTGGATCCGGGTTGTGGTGTGTACTGCACGCTGCCGTCGCGACCGATCACTACGTGTCCTGTGGGAGTATCGCGTGTGAGCTTTGCTTCAAATGAGCCCCTGGCAGGGTGGTAGTCATTCCTTAATACACCGGGAGCCGGAATAGCGAGCGACGTCTGGCCTGTGGGGATGCGATAATAATCATTTGTGGCTACCGGCGCGGGGCGGAGTACGATTACGTCGACGTGTACTACCGATGCGGCAGTGATCGATCCGTAACCGTCGCTTACAGCCACTCGAATGACGCGCGTCGCTACAACAGGATTGACGGCATTCAGGTTGGTGTAGGCCAGGCATCGTATGACGGCTGTAATACTGGCAGCCGACGCTCTTTCGTTGAAACGAACGGTTAGGCTAGTCCAGGAAAGAGCGGATTGATAGGTGCCTATGACAACGCCGTTATACAGCACGTTGCGTCCTTGTAATGTGATGCGCGTCGTACCGGAAGTTGTCGGGCGAATGGACAGGCTATCCTCGCCAAGGAGTCCCTGTGTGATCGTTACCGTCAGCTGTGCCCGGTTAAAATCCGGAGCTGTGCCCGCTAAAACGGTTGCATTACTGTTCAAATCGATGCCTACAGTACTGCCAACCAGGCTGTAACGAATATTGTCACCATGTAAGGAACGGATATCCGGTGGCGTGTAGGATACTGCTTGTACGAACGAAAAATAGCTGATAAAAAGACACAATAGCGCCGTGCGCCTGCGAATGAACAAAGAAATCATACACAAGTTAAGATTAAGATGGGTAAAACAATATAATTCAACTATCGGGGCACTCCGGAATGCCTATAGCCTATAGCTTCTAACTTTTTTTGAAAGATCGTAAATCAAGTATAGCAAGAATATTTTAGAATACAATACCGCTGGTCAACTATACACCCGTTGATAGTGTATATTCTGCATCAAACCTAACCAGGTATATGTTTTTATCCTGTAAACGCTGGCAGAGCTCGGCCAATGTTCCCTCGCGAAAGATCACGCCGATGCGTTTTCCCAATTGTTGCATAACGCGGGTGTCATATATATTGTGTGTATTGGCAAGGCTAATAAAACTTAATAAATCCAGTAGCACCTCGTCGTGGCCGAGCACAGCGTCAAAGCCGTGGTTTTTCATCAGGGATTTTACCCGATCCAACTCAGTGGGTACACACGAGGCAGACAGCGTGAGGCGATATAGACCGTTCAGTTCCAGTGAAAATTTCTTGAGAGCCCCCGCGTGCAGGGCAGCCAGCGGGGCATCTGTCTCGCGCAGTACGTCCAGAGCGATTTTAACGATACCGGAATTATCAGGGTCGTTGTGTCCATCCAGGGCAAAGTGGTCGAGAAATACTTTCTCGTCTAATAGCTCCCAGTTGGCCATGAAATGACTGTACAATAATTTTTCTTCGGCTAAGAATATCACACAGGTGTTAAATGGAACTTGCATAACCCGGTAGTTGCGCAAGGCACCTTTTGCTTTGATGGGTGGGTAGTTACCGGGATTGGGCAACGTCATGGCCAGCCGATAGCCCTGGCCGTCGACCACGATATCCGGGGCGTGGATTTCGCTGCTGTTCGGGGGAAGCGGTAGATAAAACAGTACCCGGTCCTCGCGCGTGATCTCGATGTAGGCCTCGCGGCTAAACAGCTGGAAGTATTTGCGTTGAAAGAACCGGCTTTGGGTTACGGGCTCGCCGTGCTGAATCAGATCTGTATATAGCGCCCGGTGTAATGCGAGCCCGGCTTGCTGGTCAGCTGCGGTCGTGAACATATTCAGGCAGTGAGCGACACGGCTGGGGTCGGTAACGTCTCGTTCAAACTGATCAATGACGTGAGGCGGCAACATGCGCAGCTGCCCGATGCGACTGCCGAAGTACTCGGCAAGGGCCGCCGGAATGTGCTCCGGGCGGGTGTTGGGCCGAAGCGTTGCGGTAAACCAACCGATATCGTTGTAGAAAAAGTTGACGATGAAGCTGAGGAATACATTGGGATCCCAGAACTTTTTGTTTTTGTCGGCCAACATGCCCTGCACGCTTTTGACAAACAGGTAGCCCTGTAGCGAAGGACTTTTGGTCGCATCCAATGGCTGGCGCAGTAATGTGCTTTTGTGTTGTATGCCGGCGAGTCCACCAATGCGTTGTACTTGCAGGAAGCTAAGGTATTCTTGTTCGGTGTGCTCGATGCCTGCTTGCTGCATTTGCTCCAGCGTAAGACCGGAGTAGGCCATGGCCATAAACACCAGGTGTCCGGGCACGCACTGGGTGGGCGTGGGGTAAGAGTCGTATGTGGCGAACAGTGCCAGTCCTTCTGTGAGGGGTTCGAAGATTTGTTGGAGTACCTGCAGTCGCAGGCTGTTGGCAACCAGATCGGCTTTATCACCGGCTAGCAATATGTCAGCGTTCAGTATGTTGCCGGCGCTGCGGGCGGCAACCTTGCGGACAAAGAAGATCAACTGCCCCCATAGGGTGTTCTGGCACCAGTGCCGCGTGCTCTCGTGCACGGCAGAAGAATAGGTTGCAGGTGGATATTGTTGCCCGAGATACAGGTTGGCAAGATCTGCGGTGTTGCTGCTAGTCAAGGTGGCGCCGTTAAAAAAATGGGATCATCACTAAATTAGACGATTTGTAGTTCTTTTGACAGTGCTGCAAAAATATTTTTCAATCGTTTGCTGTCTGCCGTGGGGCTAAGCCTATAACTGTATTGTGTACATCGGTGGCCGGGTAAAAGAAGTCCCCGGGCGCCGTCTTCGGCACACGGGGATTCTTGCGGACAATCTTATTTGTCCAGGTTTGTTGCTGTTGCCAGGATGCGAACGGCGTCCATGTCTTTCTTCACTTGCTCCATTTTCTTTTCGGCCAGGCCATAGGCATCTGGTCCCAGGAACAGGTGCAGTACCGACTCGGCTTGCTCGGCCACCTGGATCAACACTTCGGCGGCTTTGACCGGATCACCCGCCTGGTTTCCTTTGATGTCGCTTTCATGCAGCGTCTGCATTTCGCGTACTGCCTTGTAGGCTTCGATGGGATGCTGCGGCACCGCCAGCGACGAAGACTCCAGGAAGTTGGTGCGGAAGTACCCCGGCGATACCACCGTTGCCTTGACGCCAAACTCTTTTATCTCATCGGCGAGCGACTCTGTAAAGCCATGCATGGCAAACTTGGTGGCGCAATAGATGCCGAAGCCTGCAAAGCTGCCCGTAAAGCCGCCGATGGAAGCGATGTTAAAGATGTGACCCGACCGTTGCGCACGCAGGTGCGGCAGCGCCTGGCGAATGACGTTTAATGCGCCAAATACATTGACGTCAAAGTTTGTGCGTGCCTCGGCGTCGCTGAGCTCTTCCAGGCCTCCTACCAACCCATAGCCGGCATTGTTTACAACCACATCTATCTCACCAAATTTGGTGCGCGTGGCATCGATCGCCTTGCGGACGCTGTCTTCTTTTAACAAGTCGACTTCCAGTGGCAGGAAGGCATCAGCACTTCCCTCGGGCACCGCAGCTTTGAGCTCATTCAACTTACGCGATGTGGCCGCCACCTGGTATCCTTTATGCAATAGCGCATGCACTAACGCCAGCCCCAGTCCTTTAGAGGCTCCTGTTACAAACCATACTTTTGTTTTCATGTTCTTTGAATGTTTAATATTATACCGGCAGCTGCTTTTGATGATTCAAAGGTAGTGGGCCGGAGTCGGGGCCGCCTTGCGGGAATGAAAGCGATACTTGCAGAATTCAAACAATCGGTAAAGACAAGGACGTGGTAGATGCCGCCGTTGCTTCAGCCGCCCTAATGTAGGATCGTCGAAATGACACTGCCGATAACGTTTACACCTATCATTTTTGGCGCATACAATCAAAATTTATTTAACCATGAGAGCAGGATTTTTAGCTATTACCCTTTGCGTTGTATTTGCCGTGGCCTGTAGTGACGATGACCACGAAGGTTCTTACTGGGGCGTCGACCACGTCGGCGCGGATGCTATTGTACATGCCGAAGGCACGATAGATCAGCAAAATGCCGGCCCGAAGGTGACCTACGTGGTCGAGTCGGCTTATCTGACTACACTGGAGAACGGTACGCACCTTTTACACTACCGGTTCACGTCGCAGGATTCATTAGAGCTGCTGATTGGCAAGCGGTCGGCCGATTACAACTATCACTCGGACGCGACCAGCGACCAGAACGTGTTGCTGAGTGTGACGTTTAATAACAGCCCCCTGGAGCTGGAGGGCAGCGCGGTTTCCATCCAGCCTCGCTCGGACGAAAATCGTTTCCATACAGTGGTGAACGTACACACGCTGGACAAGGGTGACTTTAACGGTACCGTTAACAGCGTGCCGCTCGTTGATTGGAATGACCTTCCATAGGTAATGCACCTTACCAGGGTCGTCCGGTTTGATACAGAGATGGACGCCCAGCGACCGAACGAACTAAGACAAGCCCCGTTTCAGACGCATTCTGTAACGGGGCTTATTCTATAATAGCGTTATGCGGCATTTATCGCTAGGGATGTACTCGTCGCGAGAGATCAGACATACGCCTTGCCAGTGTTTTCTGTATCTCCAGCATCTGCTCAGCCGTAACATCCGGTGGCGTATGGTCATGACGATGGCTGTCACCCGCATGGGTATGATGCGCCTCGTTACCAGGAACTTCGACGACATCTGCTTTCCATGCTTCAAACAGCTGTCGCCAATGGACGATCGAATCATTTGAGATCGTATTCGTTGAATCTGCTTCGCCGCTATTTATTGCCTCCTCTACGAGAACCGCGAGGGCCATTGTTTCGTTATGAATACGTGCCGCTTCTTCCATAAGAACATCGTTGCCACGACCGCCACCGCAGGCGGTTATTAATAGAATAGTAAGCGTTAGCGTGCGATTTTTCATATAGCTGTTTAAAGAAACACATACTGCCGCCAGGCCAATAGACAGACGTCTATTGACTCTTCCCTGGCAAACAGGATCTAAAACAAATTTATAAGATTGGTTTTGCAATTGCAACACAGTTGCACATATATTTGCAACTGTGTTGCGGTATATATTCTGATCTTGTGAAGAATGGAAAGATGGTTTCAGTGTCGTGTGCAAATGCTATGGACGGGGGTGCTCTTGTGTTTTAGCGCTGGCTTTGTTGCCGTGGGGCAGATTCCGCCACCTGTGACAAACGGTTGGGCATTATTCAGTCAGGTAAAATACACCCAGCGCTTCTTTAAAGAGTATAACGAATCCTTTCTCGTGCCGGCATTCGATGCTCGTATACGACGGTATGAAAACCAGGAGGTTTTGTTGAAGGGACATTATATGCCAATGGACCTCGAGGAGAAGAACGTTATTATTCTTTCCAGGTTTCCCTACTCAGCGTGTTTTTTCTGTGGCGGGGCAGGTCCGGAGTCTGTTGCGGAAATACATTTTCGCACCAAACCCCCGCACTTTAAGACGGACCAGGTGCTACAGGTCTCTGGAAAACTTGTGCTGAATGCCAACGATGTCAATCACATGAATTTTATTCTAAAAGACGCCGAGCTGATAATTCCGTAATGATTACTCCAACTAGTATATGATGAACATTTTCAAACCCCGGAAGTTACCGGTGACCGTGCTCAGTGGTTTTTTGGGTGCAGGCAAGACAACGTTACTCAATCACGTACTGCACAACCGGGAGGGGTTGAAGGTGGCGGTGATTGTAAACGATATGAGCGAGGTGAATATAGACGCCCGTCTGGTCAAGAATGAGATTAAACTTTCACGCACGGAAGAAAAGTTAGTGGAAATGAGTAACGGTTGTATTTGCTGCACCCTACGTGAAGATCTGATTCGTGAGGTAAACATATTGGCACGCCAACGTACGTTTGATTACCTCCTTATTGAGAGTACGGGTATTTCAGAACCTATACCCGTCGCACAGACGTTTACGTTTGAAACCGGGGATTCAGGTAATGACCTGGCGGCTATCACGCAACTCGACACACTCGTAACGGTGGTAGATGCTTATAATTTCATGAAAGACTTTGGCAGCGCGGATACCGTGCACGATCGCCAGATGACGGATGATGCCGAGGACCGTCGGAGCATTGTCGGATTGTTAACCGAGCAGGTTGAGTTTGCGAATGTTATCATACTAAATAAAACAGACCTCGTATCGCCTACCGACCTTGTGTTGGTGAAAGCTATTCTTACCCGGTTAAATCCCGGAGCACGCATCGTCCACACGTCGTTCGGCGAAGTAGATACACGCAACATCTTTAACACCGGACTGTTTGATTACGAAAAGGCCTCGCAGGATGCGGGCTGGATTCGTGAATTAAACAATGTACATACACCGGAGACGGAAGAGTACGGCATTGACTCATTTGTCTTTCGTGATCACCGGCCGTTCCATCCGGCGCGATTCTGGAATTATATTCAGCATGAGTGGCCGGGTAACATCCTTCGCAGTAAGGGTATCTTCTGGATGGCCTCCCGTGCCGACGACGCTTTGTTGTGGAGTCAGGCGGGTGGTTCTTCTAAGGCAGAGGCATATGGCAAGTGGTGGGCATCTGTCCCGCAAGCGGCGCGAATCAAGCATCCCGTTTATCAGGAGAACAAGCTCGCGCTGCAAAAGAAGTGGCATACTACATGGGGCGACCGTCTCAATGAACTGGTCATTATTGGCCAGGATCTAAACGTCGCCCATGTTACGTATGGCCTGGAGCAATGTCTTTGCGATGACGCCGAAGTCGCTCGCTATTTAGAAGGTGGTATTTTTAATGACCCCTGGCCACTCTGAGACCCGGTTGTACTACGATGCACGTTTTGTAACTATCAGTGTTGTATACGCACGGTCTACCAGTTCGCCAAGCTTGTTTTTTACCTTCTCTGTTTTTGTAAGAGCCTCTACGATTGTAAAAGGTGATTGTGCGATCAGCGCTTTCGCCTTTTCTGTATCGTACAGCTCGAAACCAAAGCGGGTAAACGGCAATGTCTCCATAAAGCTTTTTTGCGCGAAGGTAATGCTAAGTCTGCCGCCGGGTTTGAGCACGCGGTACAATGACGACAGTAGGGCTAAGGGGTTGGCCCAAAAATACAGTGTGTTAACCGTGAATATTTTGTCGAATGAGCTTTCGTCGAAGGGAATGTCGGTGCCGCCGTATAGGTAAAAGGTGGCCTGACCTGCGGTGATATAGGTCTGGTTTATGGTCTGGGCTTCCGCGTGCATCAACGTCGATGTCTCCAGGCCGTGATAGTGCGAGGCGGGATGCTTATCGAGTATGTACTTTAAGTGCCCGGCGTTGCCGTGGCCCAACTCCAGAATTGTGTCGTGATCTGCAATCGCCAGCGATTCGATTGCGCTCAGCGTCATGCCAATGTTGGTCTCGTGCATCATCGTAGCCATGTCTATGCCCTTCGTCCCGTGTGGGCCTTTGAGCTGGTCAGCGATGTTTATCAATTCTTCGTCTGTCATAGAAGCGGGGATTGTTGTCTAAAGATAACAATCGGTCGGGCATCCTATGGACGAACATGAAGATTCTGTAATCGAAACCTGTTAAAATATAAACAAGTCTATTACACCACCGATAAGGTGTGTTTTTTGTATTGCCCTGGCGTGATGCCTACTTCTTTTTTAAACAGTCGGGAGAAGTAGGGCAGGTTTTCAAACCCAAGGGTATAAGCTATTTCTGATACGCTGGTGTCAGAGGCAGTCAATAGATTTTTGGCTTCCGACATCAGGAAAAGGTGTATCAATTCCAGGGCGGTCTTGCCTGTCTCCTGTTTGAGCACGTCGCTGAGGTAACGCGGCGACAGGTGTAGCATGTCGGCCATGAGCTTCACCGTGGGAAAGCCCTTGTCTTGCAGGTTGCCATTGGCAAAATAGGCCACCAGGCTCTCATTGAAGCGGGATGCAAATTTACCCGAGACTGCCACGCGATGAATAAACTGGCGCTTGTAGAAACGCTGAGAGTATTTGAGAATCGAGTCGATGTGGGAGAGAATGATGTCGCGGCTCAGGTCGTCCTGGTGTTGGGAATATTCGAGAGCGATTTTTTCGTAGAGATCCCAAATGATGCGTTCTTCTTGCGGCGTGAGGTGTAGTGCCTCGTTGGACTCGTACTCGAAGAAGCTATATTTTTTGATCTCTGCGTGGAGTGGGTGGCCGTTGAGAAAGTCTTCGTGGAATGAGATGATAAATCCGTCTTCTTCCATTTCGAGATTTCTCATTTCGATGACCTGACGGGGTTTGACAAACGACATGGTACCGTTGTCATGATCATACCGCGTTCTGCCGTAGAGGAATACGCCCGACTTCAATTTTTTAAAACCAATATTATAGAAATCGCTGGTAAACTCCCTGCCTCCGAGCGAGCAGTCATGATTACATCGGTATAATGCAAGGAGCGGATGTTTGGGTGGTGAAAAACCAAATTCGGCGTGAAGGACTCCCAGACTCTTATAGTGTTTCATGCAGGCAGATTTATGTAAAACGGTAACGCCCCTGGAGAACCACATCAACCAGGGGCGACCGTCCTGCATAAAACCAGGGATCGTGTTTTTTAGTTTACTTGCCGTGCGCTTTTTCGGCAACGTCCTTCCATTCTTCCCACGTCGCCAGACGTTCCGCATAGACGCTCTTAGCAAACGGATACGCTACTTTGCCCAGGAACAGGCGCAGCGGAGGCTTGGGGCTGTCTACGAGTTTCAGTACAGCGTCTACTGTAGCCTCGGGGTTACCGAAGGAGTCTTCTGTGAGACCGGCCTGGAACGCGGCTTTTACAGGTTCGTATTCCGGCATGGGTGTCGTGTGTGTGGCAGAGCCGCCAGCCCAATCGGTCGAGAAGCCGTTCGGTTCGATCAGCGATACGTTGATACCAAAGCCTTTGACTTCGGTGGCCAGTGTTTCGCTTAGTCCCTCGACGGCAAATTTAGATGCATTGTATAATCCCAGCACGGGCAGCGTGACAATACCCAACAGGCTGGATACTTGAATGATGTGGCCGCCACGTTGTGCACGCATGATGGGCAGTACGGCTTGTGTTACCCACAGTACACCAAACACGTTGGTTTCTATTTGCGCACGGGCTTCCTGTTCGCTTGTTTCTTCTACGGCGCCGAAGAGTCCGAAGCCGGCGTTGTTTATCAGCACGTCGATGCGGCCGAAATGTTCTTTTGCTTTTTTGACAGCGGCGAAGGATTGGGCGCGATCGGTTACATCAAGCGGCAGCGGTAGGATCGCATCGCCATATTGTTTTACCAGGTCGTTCAATGCTTCGGTGTTGCGGGCGGTGGCGACTACTTTATCACCGCGTTTCAAAAATGCAGCGGCCCAAATTTTACCAAATCCCTTGGAGGCCCCTGTAATAAAAATTGTCTTTCCCATTTCTTTCTTGATTTTGATAAGACAAAGCTAGTGGGGCGCCCGGGGCCAGGGTTTATACAAAAGTCGGGAAGACTGATACAATTTTTCGTAACCTTTCTTGACAATACCTCGTATTTCTATGTATCTTTATTCTATGTATTCAAAAGAACTATTAAAAGGAACGCTTTCTGCGATTCTGTTAAAGCTTTTGTCCGAGAACGAGCGCATGTATGGCTACGAGATCTCGCAGAAGGTAAAGGAGCTTACAGATGGGAAGATCGTGTTAAAAGACGGGTCGCTCTACCCTGCCTTGCAGAAAATGACGGCGGACGGATTGTTGTCTTTTAAAGAGGAGATTGTTGGTGGACGGGTGCGGAAGTACTATTATCTGACTAAAAAGGGCCAAAAAGAAAAGGCAGTGTATTTTGATGAGTTAAAGGATTTTATCCTAACCCTGAACAACATTGTTTTCCCGCAACTAAAAACTATATGAAGCTTACCGAACAAGAGATTGCTCACATCCGTCAGGTTGTGGACGCAAGTGGCATCGAGCGTATATCCTTACGCGACGATATTGTGGATCATCTCTGCTGTGTATTGGAAAGCTGGAGGCATACGCGGGAAAGTTTTGACGTAAAACTGAAGTATGCCATACTCGACCTGGCACCCTACGGGCTGAAACAACTGGAACATGAAACTGTGCGATTATTAAACTATAACCGAATAAAAGCGATGAAAAAGCTCATGTATACTACCGGCTTCCTGGGCGCCGTGGCAACCACGCTGGGCGTCATGTTTAAGATTTTGCATTGGCCTGGTGCTGATGAGCTTTTTGTTGTGGGCTATATACTACTACTATTGATCTTTGTACCACTGTCCGTTATAGACCGCTTTAAGGTTATACTCACCAAAGCTCTGCCTGAAAAGTTGCGGGCATTTACCGGGGTCGTTGCAGCGCTTGCCGGCGGCATGGCCGGTATTTTTAAAATTATGCATTTGCCGGGCGCTGACCAGCTGTTGATCACGGGGGCTTTGGTCTTTGCATTCGGCTTCTTGCCATTCTTGTTCTTCACCTTGTATAAAAAATCAATCGCATAGTCGATTCTCTTCTTATCTTTCCCGTTCAAAAGAGATTTTATGAACGAGGAAACATCGTCCAGCCAGCGGCTCTTTCTGCTGGGTATGATCCTCAGCATGACCTGCTGGGGATTTAGCTGGACTTCGGGGAAGATATTGTCGCTCTATGCCGGCCCGCTAACGATTTCATTTTACAGATTTGCACTTACGTTCGTTTCGCTCCTGGTGATCCTGGGGATTATGAAGGAGTCGCTCCGTATAAAGCGTGAGGGGCTGCGTGATCTGTTATTAGCCTCGGGGCTTATTTCCCTGTATACTTTTTTGTTCTTTAAGGGTCTGACCGTAGGCAAGGCGGGCGCCGGTGGCGTACTGGTGACGGTGCTCAATCCTATTATTTCGTATACGCTGGCGTTGATCATCGGCCGACGCAGGCCTACACGCCAGGAGGCGATCGGGCTTTCCATCGGGGGAGTGGCGGGCATCATCTTGCTTCGGTTGTTTTCCGATGCTTCGGCGTTGTGGAGCGCGGGTAATATTTATTTCTTGCTCGCGTCTTTATCGTGGGCGTTTCTCAGTCTTGTTACATCGCGGGCCGGACGTTATGGCTCGCCGGTTACGTTTAGTTGCTGGATGTATACCATCAGCACCGTGCTGATGTTTGCTTTGTCGGGGCCTTCGTCGGCGGGCGCGGTGTTGGACAAGGCAGATTTTACGTTCTGGGGCAACTTGTTCTTTAGTGCCACGATCACAACGTCGTTTGCCACGACGTTTTATTTTGTTGCCACTTCCAGGATCGGTGCCAGCAAGGCCAGCAGCTTTATTTTCCTGGTACCGTTCTCGGCTGCGCTTGGCTCATGGATGTTTTTGAACGAGGTGCCTCAAATACATTCTATTATTGGTGGTCTATTGGGTATCGGCGCTGTTTATATCCTGAATAAAAAGAAAGCCACGGCTTAACCTCTCGCCTGCTATGAAAGACTACATTTTGATGTTGGAGCCCGATGCCGATGACCGGCATATCACACAACACTTCTTCCAGGAAAGAAAATATCCTGTGGCAATCGAGTTTGTTCGTGACACCGATCAGCTGCTGGCGTGTCTTCACGCCTGTGGTCCCTGGAAAAAATTGCCGGCGTTGATCCTTATTAATGTGGATGCCGGGCGGCTTAAGGCACCGGCGCTCATTCAAACATTGAAACAGCACGTCATCACGGCACCGATCCCCGTGATTGTATTAAGCGGAAGCAAAGACGCAGAGGCTATGCATGCGTGCTATAGTGCCGGCGCGGCGTCTTTTGTGATTAAGCCCGATCTGTTTCAGGCTACGGACGAGAAGATTTTACATTTCTTTAATTATTGGTTTCGTACCGTGGAACTAACCGGAGCCTGATCTTTTTCCCGGCGCATTGTGTTATCCGCTTTGTAAAAACTACTAGTAAGATGCCTGCAAATACCGCTACCATTCAGAAAAGCACCTTTGATTTTTTAAAGAAGCTCGCCGCGAATAATGATCGCGATTGGTTTAATGCCCACCGCGCCCAGTTTGAACAGGCAAAGGAGAATGTCGAAGGCTTTATGGATGCGCTTATTTTGAAAATGAATACGCACGATCAGCTGGAAACTCCGTCGGGTAAGAAGGGCCTGTACCGCATTTATAACGACGTACGCTTTTCGAAGGATAAGGCTCCTTATAACCCGCGGTTTGCGGGTTATCTGCGGCGGGTGAAGCCCCTGCTGCGTGGGGGGTATTATATTTGGATCAAGCCGGGCGCCTCCCGTGTGGGTTGTGGGTTTGGCAATCCGAATGCCGATGATTTAAAGCGTATTCGCGAAGACATCAGTTTGAATTATGCCGACTGGAAGAAGCTGTTGAAGTCAAAGGGTATTGTGACAAACTTCGGGCAAATGGAGGGCAACCAGGTCAAGACTACGCCCCGTGGTTTCTCGCCCGATGACCCGGCCATTGACTTGCTGCGATTTAAACAATATTGGTTCGAACGCTCGTTTACCGACGCCGAGGTGTTAGCGCCTACTTTCTTGCAGCAGGTTAATCAAACCTATAAGAGCATCCGCCCCTTCTTTGATTACGTGAGCGAGGTCTTAACGACCGACGCTAACGGCGAGCCTTTGTTTTAACGGGGCAGCGAGATGCTACGTTCTACTCATCCCGTAAGGTCTCGACCGGATTGACGCGGGCGGCTTTCCAGGATTGAATGCCGATAAAGGCAAAGGCTACCCCCCATGCTGACAAGCCTGCCAGGATTATCAATAACCAGTCTATGCCTACGTGATAGGCGAATGTATCCAGCCAGGGTGTTATGCCATAGTATATTACGGGTGCTGCTACTAAAAAGGCGATGACGATCGGCCAGGAGAAGCCTCGCGTGAGCATGAGCAGTATCTGCGATACCGATGCGCCCAGTACTTTGCGAATACCAATCTCTTTCGAGCGTTTGTTTACGACAAATGACGACAGGCCCATTAGACCGAGGCAGGCGATCACGATGGCTAATGCCGAGAAGACCTGGAAGAGCATCAGGAATTTTTCTTCTTGCGCATAGGTCTCCTCGAAGCCCTGATCTACAAAATGGTACTCAAAAGGGCGGTCTTGTGTGAGCGTCTCCCATTTTTCTTTCAAAGATACCAGCATGGCCGGCAGCGACGAGGCCGTTACACGCAAGACAATGTTATCAGGACACGTGCGATCGCCGGGAGGTATCGGGAAATAGGCGATAGGTGCTACTTTTTGATGCAGCGAATAATGGTGAATGTCTTTTATTACACCTACGATGGTGCGCTTTTGCGTGCCGAGCTTGATCTCTTTCCCTACTACTTCGCCACCGCCCATCCATTGGCGGGCGGCTTCATTGATGATGACAGAGGCGGAGTCGTCGGTCATAAAATCGGGTGACAGGTTACGGCCTTCCAGGAAATTGGCTTGTAGCAGCTTGAGGTAGTTGGCATCTATCGCGATGATGGACATGCTGCGGGCGTCGTCCGCAGGCAGGCCATCCCACGAAACGCGATAGGCATAGTTCATTTGCGCAGGGAAGCTCTCGCCGCTAACAGCAGCGCCTTGTATGCCCGGGCTGGTGGCCATGAAATCGCGGATGGCGATGAGCTTCTTTTGCATTTGGCGGTCGTCTACCGGTATCGTGAGGAGCTGATCTGATGTAAAACCTAAGTCGGCTTGTTTCAGATAATGTACTTGTTTATTGATGATAAGCGTGCCGGCTATCAGGGCAATGGAGATCGTAAACTGAAATACTACCAGCACCTGCCGCAGGCTCACGGATGTACCACGCACCTGGCTGGTACGGGACTTTAGTGCTTCCAGGGGATTGAAGGCTGATAGGAAAACTGCAGGATAGAGCCCTGCAAAAAGTGCGATTAGTAGCATGATGCCCAGAAACGCCAGCGGCAACGTTAGGGTTGGCAGTACGATCGTGGTGCTGTCAACATAGTTGTTTGCCAGTGGCAATAACGTCGTAGTGGCAACAAAGGAAGTAACCAATACGATGGCCGCTGTCAACAATGCTTCCAGCATAAACTGCGCGAATAGTTGCTGGCGAAAGGCGCCGAGTGCCTTGCGTACACCGATCTCTTTGCGACGTTCTTCCGCGCGTGCAGTAGAGAGGTTGACGAAGTTGACGCAGGCCAACAGGAAGATGAAAACACCTATTGCGGCAAAGACATAAATGTTGTTCATGCCATCGCTTAGGTTTTTATCGATGTGGCCGGAGTGCAGGTGAATTTGGTTGAGGGGTTGAAACTCTAATGCCAGATTGGGGGCATTGTCGCCCGTGTATTTTTTAAAGAATGTATCTGTACCGGCTTGCTTGGCCTGGAAGGCTGCGGGGTTGCTCGCCAGAACGTATGTATATACCCATTGTAAGCCCCAGAAGTTTTCGAATTGGGGATATACTTGCAGCGCCTTGCTCATGGGGGCCAGGAATTCAAATTGCACGGAGGCCGTGTGGGGTGGGTTTTCGACAACGCCGGTTACGGTAAAGTCGAATTTACGGTCACCATCGTAGATCTTTAGCTCCACGACTTTGCCGATGGCGTCTTCGTCTTGAAAGTATTTATGGGCCATGTCCTGCGTCATGACCAGGCTGTTGGGCTTTTGCAGGGCTGTCCTGGGATCACCTTGCAGCATTTTGTAGCCAAAGATGTCAAAGAAGGTAGAGTCAGCCCAGTAGAAGTCCTTTTCAAAGAAGTAGGCATCTTGGTTGGCTCGAATGGAGACGTTGTCCTGGCCCATGCGTAATACCTTTTCAACTTCGCCATAGGCACTTTGCAATACCGTACCTAATGGGTAGGCTGTGGGCATAGTTGACCGACCGGACTCGAGGTTGTGGTAGTTTACGCGGAAGATAGCGTCGCGGTGGGCGTGCATGTTGTCCGCCTGGAGCTCTGACACGATGTACAGTGCGATGAATATACAGCAGGTGATGCCGGTGGCCAGGCCGGTGATATTGATGACAGATGAAAACGGATGGCGCAGCAGGTTGCGCCAGGCACTTTTCAGATTTGTGAACAGCATGGTTGATCGGGTTTAAAGGTCGCGGTTATGGAACACCTTCCGGGAGCCATCACTTTTTATATGCTAAAGTAATGCCAAGCGGCAAATTGAACTGGAAAAGGCTTTTTTATCGTCGGCATCTGTGCGGTATCGGATGGATCCGGTCGGTTACGGACGCGCCGAAGTCCTTATTTAAGAAATCATTTCTATACGAAACTATTCGCAACGCTGTCCGTTGGAAGGATTATCATGCTATCCGACATTTAAAAAGCTTCTGAAAACAACATGGCCAGTCGGTTTCTTTATCTTAATTCCTAATCATCTTTTATGTTTGAACGAAGACGC
The DNA here is from genome assembly GCF_021190955.1 of Parachryseolinea silvisoli. Lineage (GTDB taxonomy): Bacteria > Bacteroidota > Bacteroidia > Cytophagales > Cyclobacteriaceae > Ohtaekwangia > Ohtaekwangia silvisoli. The sequence goes on along the minus strand of NZ_JAIOAO010000002.1, from coordinate 1,467,671 downwards.
TACCGGCTCGTTAGAGCCCGAAGTATCGTTATTGTGACTTTGATCGTTGTGGTATTAACAATCCTGGGTGTTTACTTTTGGGGATTGGGGCATCATCGTTCGTTTTTTGAAAATTCGATGATGTCCACTACGGTGTTAGCGGTTGCCTTTTTTTCTTTTACAACGATCGGGTTATATCGAGGCGTTAAAATCAGAGATGATATTGGGAAGATGACTGATCTTTATCAAAGCAAATTTTTGCGGGGGGACTATTTTTTATCCACGAACACAAAAACACAAAAATCCAAAACTACTACTTCATCCTCTTTTTACGAGGGGTTAAGCCTTGTAGACGCGACGCCTGATGGCGAAGACATCCTTGGTATTATCGTGGCGATAATCGTTTGGTTGGTTGTCGCTGTTGTATTGGCTTTTGCTGTCGCTTTTATCGGCGATATATTGATTGTATCTGTTCTCGCATTTATTGGTATGCTTTACTGGATATTTTTTCGGGCCTTGCGGCTGGTGTTTAAGAATTCTAATCGGAGTAAAGGGGATCTTTTGGAAAGTATGAAGTGGGGACTACTTTATACTTTTCTTTATTCGGGGTGGATATATGGGATATTTTTCACTATTGAATTTATAAAGCATTAATAACCCGGCTCCTGCTAACACCGTACACCACGGCAGTCGGGAGACTGCAGACAGTCGCAGTCACAAGTTCCGTCCCTTCGGGACTAAAACTTGCGCCAGCTAACTGTAAAAACATCACTAAAATGCTAGTGGCCGCGGTTTAAATAGATGGAGAAGTAGCTGCACTCGTTGAGTACTTCCTTGTAGTATTTTGTGTGGGCGTATTTTGTCTTTAACTGCTTGAAGCCTTCCCAGGCCAGGGATTCGTTCTCGGGGTCGCCCTGGAATTTCTCGTTGCGCTCGCACTTGGCCATCATGTAGACGCATTTAGCGCGTTGCTCGTCGGTGGTGGCGGCGGCAAAGGCTATTTTGTAGTATCGGTCAGCGGTAGCACAGCTTGTAAGCTGGGGATTATAATACTCGTCGAAGTCGCTGCCATACTGGCCCATGATGATGTTACTGTAATAGAAGGCACGGGCGTTGCCGAAGTAGGTCATGTTGTAGTAGGCGTTGGCCAGCAAGAGGCTGTTGTTATATATATCTTCTTTTTTGTCAACACGGGACTGCATCTCTTTCATCTTTTGGAGGAAGGACAATTTTGTATACTTCACCTTTTGGGGCGCAGCGTGGTCGCAGTCGTGGCAGTCCTGAATCTTACCATTGAAGGGATTGCCGTAGAGTTCTTCCGGCGCGTTGGCCTTTTGCATGAGGGCGATGGCGTTGTCGAGGTTGCCGGCATAGGCGGCCATGATGCCCTCGTATTCGTAGATGTCGTCGAGCTTGACATCGTATAGTGACAGGGCCATTTTCTCCCAGGGAGTGTAGCTGGTCTTTTGCAGAAAGGCTTTCATGGCCTCGAGGTTAGCAGGTGTGTGGTAGTAGGTACGGTCGCGATAGAAGAGCTCACCCATTGCACTGTTGCCCTGGTTGCGGTAGAGCCGGGCGATGTACCGTTTGCTCCAGTTCGCGGCATGATCATACCGCACCGTAGCACGTTCGCCCGTGGCGTATAGCCAGGTGAGATCGGGCAGCAGGCGTGACTCGGCCGTGGCGTCCATACGCGTGGTGCTGTGCAGGGTGTTGGTGAAGCGGAAGATGCGCAGCTGGTTGGAGGCAAGGTCGGATTTGGGCGCTTCCTTTTCTACTTTATTAAACAGCTGTGTTGCCTGGGCGTGGTCGCCATGAAAGATAGATAAGTAACCGGCTGCCAGGTTCCAGAGATAGGGTTTGCTGGTCTTGCCTTCTTTGGCCAGTTTCATCACCAACTCCAGAATCTGCGGCTCGACCTTGGCATCGAGGTCTTTGTAGTGGACACCATCCGAAGAATATTCAACGCTATTCATACGCTCTTCTTCTTTATTGACGAGGCGCGCAAGCAGGTATTCCAGGTGGGAGCTCTTAGGGTTCAATTGATATATCTCCTGTATGGCACGTTGCTCGTCGGCGTAGTAGCCGTACAACGACCATAGAGCAGCTTTTTCGTCTGCATTTTTAGCCAATGCCAGCGATGCCTGAAAATCGGCATCTTCCTGGGGATGAAAGGCGAAGGTTGCTACCAAACGAAGGGCGGGACAATTTTCGAAAACGACACTGTAGAGGTAGTTGGAGGTAGCATATTGCTTTTGCCTGTATGCAACGCCTGCTACATACGCCATGCCGCGGTAGTATAGGGTGTTTTTCGGTACGTTATTTTTGGTCTTTTCGAAGAACGCCGTGGCGTTTTCTTTCTTGTCGCTGTAGAAGTTAGCTTTCATGGCCTGAAACCAATACCGGTTCTTCAGGAACTCATCTTTGGCGCCCGCGTATAGCTGCTCTGCACGTACAACCGTTTGCGGACTCACCACGGTTGGGTTACTAGATTCCTCATCTTCCCATCCGTATTGGGGGCGGGTAGACACGGCCTCGATCTCCTTTGCCAGGTGCATGAAGACGATAAATCCTTTTACCCGTTCATCTACCAGGTTGATGCGGCTATAGGCAGCCGGGGCCTGCTGTTTCTTTTGCAAGGCCGTGTAAAGTTGCCCGACACCGTCGGCATCCTTCGCCAGAAGAAGGCTACTGACTTGATCTCCGGAGAGTCTGCCTTTGAGATATTCCGACCAGGCGGCCGCGATGTCGTCGTTGAAGCGCGTGATATGATCGAACTGGTAGTCGCCAGCGTCGTAGAACAGATCGCTGGGCGCATAGAAGAATGGTGTGTATGACTCGTCTACATATACCTCGGGCGTAAAGCTCGATTCGAAGTAATCACCATCCCAATCGCCGCCGCAGGCATAGATTACACCATAGGCAATCAGGGCCAGCGCGGGGATGCTAAAAAGCATGGCTAACGTCTTCCAGGAGGTCTTTTTCATGGTTATAGTGGTTGAGATTAAATGCGTCGAGGTCGTAGAATAGTATTTCTGCCGGTGGGTGGGCTAGCTCGCCGGCCAGGTCGTCGGCCATCTCGCGCAGGTCGTCTGCGGTGATGGTCTCGACCTTTACCCGGTCGCCTTGTTTAAAATACTTGCCTAGTTTAAGGACATTTTCTTTTACCTCAAAGTAGGGCGGCGTTTTCTGCTCGAAGTGCGGGTCGTTGGCAAAGGTGGCTTCGTCGGTCTTGTTCAGCAGGCCTATTACTTTGTTATCACGCAGGTGTATGCCCCACGTGAAGATGGGCAGTGCCACGTCGAGCGGACGGGGATAGGCACTGATGGAGCCCAGGTATGCTTCGGCGGTGGGGCGATCGTATACAGAGCGGGCCGGGCCTGGGCCGATGCGGCCCATGTTGTAGTACATCAGTACACTGCGGTCAACGGGTGGCAGGCCGGTGGTGGCGTAATACTTTACCTGGTGCAGGCGGATGGTGGCGGACAGGCGCCTGGCGCTTTGACTTTTTAGTTGGTCGAGAAAACGGAAGTAGGTGTCGCGGCTGGTGAGGGTCCAGTCGCAGTCGATTTGAAGCTCGGTGTTTTGAATGCTGTCACCGGCGTTGATCTGGTCGATGTAGCGCAGTAGTTTTTGGGCTAAGTCGGCTACGTCGAGGTTGGGGTGCAGCATGACTTCGTTTTTTATATACACGACGGGCACGAGGGCGACCGAGTCGGGTGGTGCTTCCTGGAATTCGATGGGCGACACGGGTACCGGCTTCCCCTGGCGTATGGCGACATCGCAGTAGCGGACGTAGAGGGTGGATACGCGATGCTTTTGCAGGACGGCACGTTCTTCTGCGGACAGCCGGAAGGTTGTTTTCCAATAATAAAACGAAATGGCGGGCGGCGTATGGTTAGACTGCCGGCAGGCGGCGAGCAATAGCAGGAGGACAAGAACCGTGTAGTGCTTCATGAGGGTGACGACAAATGTACGGATTTGCGGGGGTGGGTGTTTTCGCATTTAGACAGATTTTTGCCGCAATTTGAAGCGGGCGCGGAGCGGGTATTTGACACTTTCGTGGTGCCGCGCAACGGCCTGACAATATTTATTATGATTAAGAAGACAATTAACATCATCATGGCTTCGCTGCTGGTGACCCTCGGTTTTTGGAGCTGTACTGGTTCGGATGACACGCAGGAGCTTGCCCGCCAGATACGGGAGAACAAAAGCTACGTTTATACGAAAGACCTGGCACGTTCGGTGGTGCGCTCAGGCTTTAACGCGGGGGATGGTTATGGTGAAGTGTGGATCCGCGACTATAACACGTTTATTGAGCTTTCGGCGGAAGTACTTCCGGCCGAACAGTTGCGGGAAAACCTGCTGGTGTTTTTCCGGCTGCAAGGTGACGACGGCAATATCATTGACGGTTTTATCCCGAAAGAGAAAGCCGGTGTGGGCTATAGCTACATCTACTCGAATCTGGAACCGCGTTATGCCGGTCACAAAAATACGGTGGAGACCGACCAGGAGTCGTCGTTGGTGCAGGCGGTTTACAAGTATATACGCGCTACGAAAGACTCCACCCTGTTGCGGGATACCGTTGGCGGTAAGACTGTGGCCGAGCGGCTGGAGTGGTCGTTGCAGTTTTTGATGAACGAACGGTATGACAGTGCACACGGATTGATTTATGGCGCGACGACGGCCGATTGGGGCGACGTGCAGCCCGAGCACAACTGGGGGGTGTATCTTACAAAAGATACGCATTATGCAATTGACGTGTATGACAATGCCATGTTGCTTATTGCAATCGACAACTTCCTGGAACTCTTACCGGCCAAACGTGACGATTGGGGGCCGATACGGGAGGCTGTGGCGGTGAATGTGCGCAAGCATTTGTGGGATACATCGCGTCGGAAATTCATTCCCCACGTATACTTAAATGGCAGCCCTTTTCCTGACAGTGTGGATGAAAATGCGATCTATTATCATGGTGGCACAGCGGTGGCCATCGAGGCGGGGCTGCTGAGCCGGGATGAGATTCGTGCTTCTCTCGAAACGATGATCCACAACGTACAGGCCAGCGGTGGACCGACCATCGGGCTCACGTTATATCCCCCCTACCCCAAAGGCACTTTTGTAAACGAGGGTATGTATCCTTATGGCTACCAGAACGGCGGCGACTGGGATTGGTTTGGTGGACGGATGATTCAGCAGCTGGTACTGCACGGTTTTGTGACGGAGGCAGTGCAACAGCTGCAACCGATGCTGGACCGTGCCGAGCGCAACAAAGGTTTCTTTGAATGGTATTCTGTGACGAACGAGCCGAAGGGTTCGGGTACGTTTCGTGGTTCGGCCGGTGTGTTGTACAAAGCCATTGTGCTGCTGGAACAATGGGCGGATGATCCGAAGGTGGCAAAGTGATGTTTTATCGCTATCTTCCGCACGGGCCATTGCACGCGCCGTGAGAACCAAACGCTTTAAAGTTGCCGTATTATTGGACGCCGCCCGCGCGTATGACCGCGACGTGCTGAAGGGCATTACGCATTTCAATAAACTGTACGACAAGTTCACCTTCTTCTTTTACTCACCCCGATACATTCATCCCGAAAACCAGGACAAGCTGTTGAAGCGTTTGTCAGACTGGCATCCCGAAGGCATTATTGCGCGGGAAATGCCGGGGTTGCGCAGTGTGCAGGCGTGGCAGGTACCGCTTATTGTTTCACCCCACACGGCCGTGTATGAAGGTGCGGTTAATTTGTGGGCCGACAACGAGGCTATCGGTGCATTGGCGGCCGAGTATTTTTCGAATAAAGGGTATAGACATTTTGGTATTCTTGGCTTTCGCCAGTTTCAATGGTCGGCCGAGCGGGAGGTGGGCTTTAGTCGTGCGACGAAGGTGGCCGGTATACAGCCAAGTGTGTTTCTGTTTGATGACCGTACGATGCTGTGGGAAGATTTGCCGGAGAGTCTTTCTGCGTGGTTGCGGGCTATACCGAAGCCCTGTGCAATCTTTTCGGTTACGGACGAGCTGAATATACATTTACTGGAGGCTGCGAAGAATGCAGGCTATGCTGTGCCGGATGAGCTGGCGATTCTCGGTGTTGATAACGACTCGTTGTTGTGTGAGATGACGCAGCCTACGCTGTCGAGTATTGATCAGAATGCCGTGCAGGCAGGATTTGAGATTGCCCAGGGACTGTTGACCTGGATGGAGACGGCGGAGCGACCGGCTGCGAACTTTATCCATAAGCCGAAGGCGATTATTGACCGGCAGTCGACAAGTGCGTTGGCCATTGATGACGAAGAGGTGCGGAAGGCCTTGACGTTTATTAACACGCATGCGCCAGCTGCGGATATTGATGTGAACGATGTGGTCGAGGCCACGACACATTCGCGCCGCATTCTCGAGAAGAAATTTAGCCAGCGTCTCAACTCGTCGATCCTGGATGAGATCAAGAAGGTGCGCATTCGCCGGATTCAGTACTTGCTAGCGGAATCTGATTTCAATGTGCAGCAGATCGCGTATGAGATGGGGTTTGATAATCCTGCTAACATTACCCGTTACTTCAAGCTCGCTACGGGTTACAATCCGTTAGAGTACCGCAAGGCTTTTGGCGCCCGCAAGGGGTAACACGCTTTCCTTACCACAACCATAAAACGCAATTCGCTTATTCGTTGACGCAATCTGACAGGCGCTTTTGTGTGGCTGCAAGCATCTTTGTATTGTGCTGACGGCAATGAACCTTAAAGCAGGGGGTAATTGACCGGCAGTACAAGACCATTTGGGTTAATTGGTCGGTTGGATGTCTTGCACTGGTAAACGTTACCCAAATGCCGGGGTGTCCGGCTAGTGCCTGGAGTAATGTTTACCGTGCGGGACTATCTGCGTCTATATGCTGATCCTCCTTCGCTGAAGCTATGACCCCCTGTCGGGAAAAATATTGACATGCAAAGCTCAATCTGAGTAATACGATAAGAAAATTCTATGAATGAAGTTGGAGTGGTGATTGACATGGGCGGTACCATGATCAAGATTGGTCTGGTGGCTGACGGAAAGATTTTGGTGCATACAAAGGTCGATGCGGAGTCGCAGGTGAGCCTGGAGCAGCGGTTGCAGAGCGTGGGGGATGTGGCAGATGGTTTATTGCGCGAGCATGGACTTACGCCGATTGGCATTGGGATAGCGTTTCCGGGAATTGTGGATGCGGGGAATAGAAAGATTCTGTCACGTTATGTAAAATATCCGGATGCGCAGGATTTTGATCTGACGGCGTGGGCTGACCGGCGTTGGGGGGTGCCCCTGGCGGTGGAGAATGACGCGCGGGCGGCGTTGGTTGGCGAGTGGCAGTATGGTGCAGGGCAGCAGTGTGACAACCTGGTGCTGGTGACGTTGGGTACCGGTTTTGGTAGCGCTGTGTTGATCAACGGCAAATTACTTCGGGGGCGCAATCATGTGGCGGGCAACCTGGGGGGCCATGTAACGATGAATGTGCATGGTAGTACGTGCAACTGTGGCAATGTTGGTTGTCTGGAAACGGAGTGCTCGGCTTGGGCATTGGAAGAATATGTGCGGAAGCAGGCGGGGTTTACGAGCAGTGCGTTGGCGGACGAGCAGGACATTACATTTAAGAACATCTTTGCGCAGAGTCGCGCCGGTGATGCACTGGCGAAGGCGGTTTTAACACACTGTCTAAAGGTATGGTCGTTCGGTATTATTTCGTTGATTCACGCATATGACCCTGAGCGTATTATAATTGGTGGTGGGATTATGAAAAGCCAGGATGTGATCATTCCGACGGTGCGGGAGATGGTGGCGAAACACTCTTGGGTGAAAGACAATGCGCCTGAGATTGTACCAGCCGTACAGACAGAGTTTGCAGGGGTGCTGGGAATGTACCATGCCCTGTCGACTCTGCGGAAGGGCCGACAACCGGTGCAGGGTGTTAGTGCGCTGTAGGTAATTTTTAGAACACCGTAAAGTCAATACGTCTGTTCAGCTGACGGCCTTCGGTTGTTTTATTGGAATTTTTCTTGACTGTCTCGCCGTATCCTACGATAGAGATTCGTTCGTCTGGCACGCCCATGTCGAGCATGAGCTGACGTATCTTTTGAACCCGTTTGATGGAGAGCTGCATGTTGTAGTCATCTGCCCCGCGGTCGTCGGTGTGGCCTTCTATCAATACCGAATGTCCCTGTAGCGCGTACTCGGTGGCGATCAGAAAAGGCTCCATGTCTACGACGGCAAACTCGTCCTCGGCAAAGGTGAAATACAGCGGCGCCAGGGGAAGCGGCTCTGAATCGGGTTTGGTCTTCAGCTTCTCGGCCACCGTTTTCCTGATTTGCTCGTGTTTTTCAGAGGTAGGCTCCGGAAGCTTATTTTCTACGAGTACCTGATCTTCTTTATGATGGAGCTGTTCCAGTTTTTGGTCATCTATCTTTTCGATCTTATGCTCTGTTTTCACCACTTCCGGCGCCGGAGGCTTAGGCTTGGGCTGAGGTGTGGTTTTAGTATAGTTGCTTAATACAACATTTTTTTCCTTTATATACGAGCCCTTGCGATTAGTACGAGGTTTTTTCTTCCATTTTTTGGAAAGCCCACAGGCCGTGCTATACATTTTGGTTCTATTCTTATAGCCCCGCCCCCAGAAATTCTGGGCTGCTGATGAACCACAGGCTATCAGCATTAAGAATGTTATAATGCCTATCTGCCGAATTACAAACGACGGACGATGGATAAGCATGCGAGTATTCATACCAGGTATTGGATATGGAAAATCGTTTAAAAGTAAGTGATCGACAAACCCTGGTTTACCTCTGGGCGTGTTTTGTCCTCAATCTGAGGTAATATGCATGAACGATTTAACGCGTCGACGTCTATAAACCCGCTTGCTAAAGACTACCGTATCGCTGGGAAGACCTTTTTAAGCGATGAAGTGATTCCTTTCAGGTGAAATTTGTTTATTGGATGAAATCTTACATGCTTACTGTTTGCAGCGTAAACCAACATGCAAGCTTCTTAACATTCCAGTATTGAAAAATGAAGGCAGATTGGACTTATCAAACAGTAGAACCGGTCATCAATAGCCAAAGCCACACTGGGGCATCCTTAGCGCCTTACGAAAAACTCAAATTTGCAGGTCTGATAGCATCCAGGACTAGCCGGACCAACAGTAGGGATAAAGCATACATAAAGTATACTTAAAGTATACTTACAGTATCCTCCCGCCAGTTCCATGGGCTTCAGCTCCCATATGGAAACAGCGATGTCCTGGGGTCGTATCGTAATTTGACGGGTCAACATATCTTTCATAAAAAGATGCAATTGCACTATTCATAAACGTGCAATGAATTAATTATCAGCATTTTGAGCAACAAAAAATAACTTTTTCGGGCAAAAAAGGCATCAGAGCGTAACGGCTTGCGTAGTTGAAGATGGCCCATGGCTGGCGCCTCGATAAGTAAGATCGGCACGCTGACGGGTCTCTGCATCTCGAAGCAGTTATACCTACGGGGTTTGCTCCTGGTCGTTGGCCAATAATTCAGCAAATTCGTCTATGGTTAGGTTGTGAATGGCGAGGAGCTTGGCGATGGTGCGGAGGGTTAGGTTGGATTTGCCGTCTTCGACGCGCCAGTATTGGGCGCGGGGTAAGTCGTGTACGAAGGCGAAGGACTCGTAGCTGGGAAGGCCTTTTTGCTTTCGTAGGTCTTTGAAGATGCGGGCTATACGATTGGCAAATTGCTGGAGCAGGATGTCTTCTTCTTTCATCGCTTGGAGCAGTTTAGTTTTAGAAATCGATAAGAAGGTACTGCGCAAGTTGGGGGCCTGCCTGGCTGTTCTTTCAATTTTATAGAGTCAAGGTAAATGAAAAGGTAGAAGAATAGTTTAGGGTATAATATATTCTCAAGATGCGCTATACTATGTTGCGAAATACTTGAAGAGATTGCGAGTGATTATTTACTTTACATTATTATTAAAAAACAGAGATTATGATTATCGCTATATCCACAAAAACACTCCTCAGAAACACACAACTGCCGCATAACGAGCAAGCACCGCCATAGGAGCAATCCCACAACATACTGGTAAAAAAATCACTATTAAACACCCGTTTATGAGACCAATCTACTAATTCAAATTTTGAATACATATGCAAACCGTTAGATACACGACGTTAATGCAAGATCATTTAAAGCTAATGTTATCCATTGCTGCAGAAATAGGCCGGGAAGACGCAACGAAAACGTGGGGACAGCTAAACGAAGAAGTGGAAATCCTGATCAATCATCTACATACCATTAAACACCTGAACAGCCGTCTGTGCGAGGCAAGTCCTCCATTGCTGTTTATGGATCTGAACACTCTTTGCTCTAACTAAGGGGCACAAAATTCTGAGTATTACCGCGAAGGAGCCCGAATGTGTTAGCGCCACCCGGCCTGTGGGCCGAGCGTTTATGCGGGAAAAGACTTCGATTGCCGGCTGCAATGCGCAGCGTTGGATGCCTATGTACGGGCTCTCCTATGGGAGCCTTAGAACGACTCTTTTCCTATACGCTAACATTTTTTCATTCATGAAGTATGTTCATTATACGCCTTTACTGCGAGAATATTTAGAGAAGCTGGTGCCACTGGCCAAAGAATTAAGCCGCCAGGATATAGACAAGACGCAGCCGCAACTCAACCGGGAGGTTGACATGCTGATGCGGCACCTCGAAATTATTAAGTTCATCAATAATCATTACGATAACGAAGGCCCCGGGGCAACGCTGTGGCAGTGGGTGGCCGGTTTGTTTAACGACGTCCGGAAGAGTTTGTGGGGAAGTGCCACGCGTGCCCTGGCGGTCTTTGTTTTGGGTGCACGGTAGGCTAGTAGTGCCGATGCGCCCGGGCCGGAGGTCTGCCGCCTTCGGCCTTCTTTTCGATTCTTTTTTCGATACCATATTATTATAAGGGGGTGGGCACTGTGCATGCTAGTAGTGCACGTGTGCCCGGGCCGGAGGCTTGTTGCCTTCGGCCTCTTTTAAGAATTTTTTATTCCAGGATTTTTTACCAGTAGGCAGTGCAGCCAGGTCTGCATAGGTGCCTGGCCGGAGGCTGCGGGGCCTTCGGCCTTTTGGCGTCATTTTGCCACTGATACTGGTACTCCGACCTCCATGCGAACATATTTGATGCGGGAACGAACATCCGTATAGGTTATGTGGACTATACCTTGGCTGCCGACAATGATGGCAGGGTAGCTGTATTCACCCATGGGATGATCTTCGAAGGTATAGATGTCTTCGGCTTTATCGTGTGTTAATACTGCCAGCTTGAGTATTGAGCGTCCCTCCCACCACGCTTTGCCCGCAGGCAACGGATTGTATACAAGCAGCTGACGCTCTCCCCAGGACACGGCGTCGACGCCGGAATTGGGATTGGGTATGTTGGTGGGACGAACGGATGACCATGTTCTGCCGTCATCGTGTGACCAGCTTTCGAAAAGTACATTGTGTTTGCTTCGGGCCAGAAGCCTGATGGGCCGCTGGCGCACCCCACGTCCGCTGGGACCAACCTCCATCAGCGTGGGCTGGATCACCTGGAAATCGCCGCATGGAATCTCTACCCACCACCAGTCCTGCATGCCCGGGTCGGATCCTTCGATGTGAATGTTCCAATGTTTTTCGTCTATGCTTTCGGTGCTGGAGGGATATAAAATAGTGCCGTCCCAGAGTTGGAGGGGTTTGTTTTTGATGGGACCGAGAAAACCTTCGGGCATGGGCTCGGGAGTGGACCAGCTGTGGCCGTTGTCGTCGGAAAATCTATACAGCGCCCACCACTCACGGGGATTAGGGCCGACTTTATAGTGCAGGTATAGCTTTTTGCCCACGCGAAATAATACGGGGTTCCAGCAGGGGTATTGTGTTTTATAGTCTGGTTGTACGCCGTCGGCAATTCTTAGCGGGCGGGACCAGCCCTTCTTTTCGTCGCGGATGGACATCCAGATGCAGACGTCGCTGGCGCCTTCGTGGTCACCGCCGAACCAGGCGGCGGCGATGTTGCCGTTGGGCAGCTCTACTACGGTGGAGGCGTGGACGGACTTGAAGGGGCCTTGCTCGAAGATATATTCTGTGGTGGCGCTGAGGACTTTGAAGGGGCCGCCGGCAGGGACTAGACCGCTCTTCTTTTGTTGCGCGGCAGTGGTGGCTGCTGTTAGCGAGCAGATTAATATTAATGCTGCACGATATATGTGGCTGTTACTTTTTCTTTCGATCATCTTATAATCTCAAATAATATTCCTTTGCGTGCGACGACGGATGATGTGTTTTGTATGGTTACCCAGATTACGCCAGATGCATTACTAGTTATTTCTTCTTCCGGACATCTTTTACTACTTCTATAGTTTTGAGGTTGAAATCGCCGGCAACCGCGTATATCCGTATGGCGTTCGGGCCTTGAGCCAGCTGGAGGGTGCCGATGGGTACGGTCTTCCAATCGGTGGGTTTGCCTGTGTGCGGTATGACGGCGGTCTTTGTCATGGTCTTGTTTATAGTTACGTATACCTTGCCGCCAGAGGCGGTGGCGGATGCTGTTGCCAGCACCGTGTAGTTGCCTGCTTGAGGGATGGTGACAGTATACTCCAGCCACTCGCCGGCGTCGATGTTTGATACATAGTATACTTCGGGATTGCTGCCTTCCTGCTGGGCGATGTCGACGCCGTCGTTCCGGTAGGTGTGGCCTTTGTTGCCGGTGGAGCGGGTGCCGCCGTTGGAGATATAATAGTTGCCGGTGTCGAGGTCGAAGTAGGCATAGCGGTTGCGGCCCAGGTCGTAGTCGGTGGCGGCGATGGGTTGATTAATGGTGTGGGGTTTGAACGGCACAACCTTGTCACTATGGGGCTGTCGGATCATGGCGTCGACTACGTCGCGGTGGTAGACGTTGTTTTCGATCTTGAGGTTTTCGGCGAGGGCGGTGATGGCAGTGTGGGCCTCCTCTGCGGTGGGCTTAGGGCCCTTGTCGGCCCAGTAGTCGAGGATCTGTTGGTAGCCGGCGGGTACTTTTACTTCGAGGGGGTTGTTGGCACCCAGTTTTTTGAAAGGCCACCAGGCCCAACCGATGTGGTTGGTCTCCATGAGGTTGATGGCGTCGCGGAACCAGGCGTTGGAGTTTTCACCCGACTCGCCGAGCCACACGGGCACGTTGTACTGCTGGCGGATGTCGAGGAATTTCTGGATGTCTTTTGTTTCGTTGTTGTTCCAGTATTTGTGAAAGCTTACCACGGTGTTGTTATCCCACGGGGGAAAGATGCCGTTGTAGTTGTTGCCCCAGCAGTTGCCTTCGATGATGATGATGTGTTTTTTGTCTACTTCGCGAATGGCGTTGGTGATGTCGACCATGAGTTTTTTGAGGGGCTCGTTCTTTTGTTCGGCGCAGCCGTTTTTGTCGTCGGGAGTTTCAAAGCCCCAGTTGGGTTCATTGATGATGTCGTAGGCGCCGATCCATGGTTCGTTGGCGTAGCGCTCGGCGAGCTTGTGCCAGAGGGCGATCGTTTTTTGTTGGTTGTGGATGCTTTGCCAAAGGGCGGGCTTGGCAGGATCGCGGTCGGAGATGTTTACGTCGTTGCCCTGGCCGCCCGGGGCGGCGTGCAGGTCGAGTATCAGGTATAGTTTGTTGGCTTTGCACCATTGCAGCAGGCTGTCGGTCATGGCAAAGCCCTGGTCGAGCCAGGTGTTCCCGCCGGGGGTGGGCTCCTGGTCAACGGGGAGGGTATACAGATTGTAGTGCATGGGCAGGCGCACGGAGTTGAAGCCCCAGGCGGCCAGTGAGTCGATGTCGGCTTTGCGTGTGTGGTTGGTGAGCCAGGCGGTATAGAAGGCGTCGGTGCGCTCTTTGCCGACGAGCTCTTCAAGGCGACGGCGAATGACGTGCTGCTGTTGGCCGTTGCTACGCACACGCAGCATGTAGCCTTCTTGCAGCATCCAGCCACCGAGGCCAACGCCGCGCAGGATCACTTCTTCGCCTTTTTCGTTTACGATCTTTTTGTCTTGTGCCTTTAAAAAGCCCTGGCCGTGGGTAACAGTGACAAGCAGCAACAGCATGCCCGGCAGGGCAAGGTGTTTCAGATTCATCATGGGATTGATTGTTGGAAAGCAATGATACTAAATTAATTGCCAACATCGTCTTACCGGCTAAACAAGCCATTCGGCATGTGCCTTTCGCTCCGGACGTGTGTGCGTCGCGCACAGCCATTGTTTTTTCTATTTTTCCGACGTAATCCCCGCCCTACTATGCGCAACACGTTGCTCGTATCCATCACGCTATGGCTTTTTGCGTCGCACAGCCCGGCACAATCCACCCGGTGGCAGCAGCTTTCCATTGAAGCCGGCCTGTCGCAGAATACGGTCAATACCATTTTTCAGGACAGTCGTGGCTTTATGTGGTTCGGTACGCAGAACGGGCTGAACAAGTACGACGGCACGGGCTTTTCTGTTTTTAAAAATCGTTCGACGGATAGCACTTCATTGGCGAGTAGTGATGTGTATGCTGCCTATGAAGACCACGACAAGAACTTATGGTTTGGTACACGCGCAGGACTGTCGCGTTACCACCGTGAGACGAATACCTTTTCTAATTATGACTTCCCCGAACGGAGCTGCTATGCAATGCGGCCAGTATGGGCGATTGTTGCAGGCGATGACGACGAGCATTTGTGGATTGGCGCGTCGGGTGGGTTGTTTCGGTTTAACCGCAGCACCGGTGCGCTGGATCACTATCGGTTAAACGACAGTATTCAAAATGCTAACTCGGTGCGTACGTTGTGTCGCGACGGGCAGGGGCAATTGTGGATGGGGACTTCGGTCGGTACGTTGCTGCGCTTTGACTCCTCCACAAAACGCTTTATCCCTATCCTGACGAATTACCCCGACGCTATTGGCCGGTCGCCTATCACGGCTATACGCCGCGACAGCGAAGGCCACGTGTGGGTGGGGCGGGAAGATGGTACGTTACTTCGCTATGATGCTCCCTCCTCTTTTCGCCTGTATAAAGCCTTGCAGCACCGGTACCCTATACGCGCGTTAGGCGAAGATGCCGGTGGCAATTTGTGGGTGGGTACGGATCAAGGCGGCGCTTTCTTGCTCGACCAGCAGGCCGACGTCGCGTTGCCGTTACACGATGGGCCTGTGCGCGACGGTACGGACGTGGTGCTCTCGTTTTGTCGGGACACCAAAGGTGATATGTGGCTGGGCACCTACCGGGGTGGGGTTTATTTATTTGACAAGACCGACACGGCTTTTACGCAGCGGATGCCGTACGCAGAGGTTAAGCACGCGGATGAAAGCAACTCGGTGCTGGCCATCCATCGTGCCGATGGAAATCTGTGGTTCGGTACGGATGGTGGCGGGCTCGTGCAAAAGGAAGGTGATGTTACTACGTATTATAAGAAGCGGCCAGGCGGCCTGGCCGATAATACCGTGCTTTGCCTCAGCCAATCGAATGGACGAATGTATATCGGAACCTACACGGGAGGACTGTCCGTTTTAAATTTAGCGATAGGAACATTTACCACGTACAACAAGCGTAATGGGTTAACCGACAACAGTGTGTGGGCCTTATATCCCGAAGGCGATCGGATGTGGATCGGCACGAACCATGGAGGTCTGCAAGTATTCGATACGCGTACGAATACCTTCCAATCTTTTACCAATACGCTGAAAGACGAGCGTACGATCAGCTCCAATACCATACGCTGCATCTTTCGCGACAGCCGCGGTCGGTTGTGGGTGGGGACGGTGTCGGGACTGAATGTATTTCAGGAACGCGACAGTACATTTATGGCCTATTATCACGACGATGGCACGGGTGGTATTAGCAGCGACAACATTGTTTGTATTTATGAAGACCGTGAAAAGAACGTATGGTTCGGAACGCATGGCGGGGGCATCAATCGCTATGATTATCGGACCAATACGTTTACCAGTTTTCAGGAGGAAGATGGATTGGCCGGTAATATTGTGTGTGGTATACTGGAAGACGAGCAGGGCTTTCTTTGGATCAGTACCAACCGGGGGTTGTCGCGGTTTGATGTGCAAAAGAAAACGTTTAAGAACTTCGACACCCATTCGGGGCTTGCCAGTGCTGAGTTTAATATCGGCGCACGGTATGCCGATGGTGATGGACGACTCTATTTTGGGAGTATTGCGGGAGTGACGTCGTTCCTGCCGCATCATATACGTGAGAACACTTTTGTGCCACCGGTGGTGATTACGGACTTTCAGGTTTTTAACAAACCGCTGCGGCCGGCGATGGACGAGACGAATGAAGTAATGCTAAACCACACGCAGTCCATGTTCAGCCTGCGCTTTGCGGCGTTGAGCTTTAGTCACTCCGACAAGAATTGTTATGCCTATCGGCTGGAGCCTTTTGATCAGGATTGGATTCAGGCAGGGTCTGTCAATACAGCTACGTATACAAACCTCGATCCGGGGACGTATACGTTTCAGGTGAAGGCTTCAAACAATGACGGTGTGTGGAATGAGCAGTATGCTTCGTTGCGTATTGTGATTATGCCGCCGTTTTGGAGGACTGCGTGGTTTACCGTGCTGCTGGGGTTGATTGTTACCGGCGGGCTGTACGCCGCCTATCACTTGCAGATCAACAACCTGCATCGACGGCAGCACGCGCTGGCGCAGTTGGTGGCGCAGCGTACTACGGAGATCGAGGCGAAGAATAAACAATTGTTAGAGACGGAGCGGAGGCATGCACAGTTTGTTAATCAGCAGCTGAATGACGAGCTGGCGGCCAAGAGTCAGGAGCTGACGGGGTCGACGTTGTTGATCATTCAGAAGAATCGATTGCTGGATGACCTTAAGACGAAGCTTAAGGATCTGTTGCGTAGTCCGCGATCGGGCAACTTGCGGGACTTTCGGCAGTTGGTGCAGTTGATCAATTATAACTTTAGTCCGGAGAAGGAGTGGATGGAGTTTACGTTGCACTTCTCGCGGGTGCATGGGCGATTTCTGGATACGTTGAAAACCAGTTATCCGGAGCTGACGAATAATGACCTGCGGTTGTGTGCATTGTATCGGATTGGTATTGCTACAAAGGATATTGCAGCGGCGATGAGCATTTCACAGACGAGTGTGAAGATGGCACGGTATAGGTTGCGGAAGAAGTTGGGGTTGACGCCGGAGGAAGATATTACTGCGTTTTTGGAACAGGTGGGACGTGTGGTGTGAGCTCCATAGCAAACTACATTGAGCTTTAGAACAAAACCCAGGGTGACGTGCCGACCTACCTTTGCTCTTGTTAAATCAAGAAAGACAATGACAAAAGTATGGTTTATTACGGGCAGCTCCCGCGGGTTGGGACGCGCCTTGACGGAAGCAGTTTTGGCTGGTGGCGATCGTGTAGCGGCTACGGCGCGTGATCCCAAACAACTACAAGATCTGGTGCTGCAGTATCCGGATCTGCTTTATCCTGTAAGGCTCGATGTGACGAAGCACGAGGAGATATACCAGGCGGTGCGCGATGTGGTTGCTCATTTTGGGAAGATCGATGTTTTGGTGAATAATGCCGGCTTTGGTATTACCGGTGCGACGGAAGCGTTTACGGATGAACAGGTGCGTAGTCAGTTGGAGACGAATCTTTATGCGCCTATTGAAGTAACACGCGCGGTGTTGCCCTATATGCGTAAGCAGCGGGCGGGTCACATTCTGCAGGTTAGCTCGATCGGTGGCCGTGTAGGCAATCCGGGACTTTCGATTTATCAGGCTGCGAAGTTTGGCGTGGGTGGTTTTAGCGAGGCGCTGGCGAAGGAGGTTGCGCCGCTGGGCATTCGGGTTACGTGTGTCGAGCCGGGTGGTTTCCGCACAGACTGGGCGGGTGCCTCGATGAGCTATGCGCCGCATGTAGAGGGGTATGAGACGACGGTTGATTTTATGGCTACGCGTTTTAAGGGTGATGGGTTTATTCCGGTGGGTGATCCGAAGAAGGCGGCGAAGGTGATGGTGGAGCTGGTGGCTGGGCCGACGGCGCCGATACATTTGGTGTTGGGCAGTGAGGCGGCAGGTTTACTGAAGCATGCGGATAAGCAACGGCAGGCGGAGCTTGAGAAGTGGCTGCCGGTGACGCTTTCCACGGATCATGCGGATTCTAAAAACTTCCTGGAGACGGAGGAGGGGAAAGCTTTGATGGGGATGACGAAGTAGCGGACCACTGCGGAGGTGTAAGGGCGATGTATAGCATGTACATCGCCCTTTTTATTTTTGTTGTTATTATTTCGCGGCCAGCAGGCCTTTATAGTGGTCGCGTTTGGCGTAGGCGAGGAAAAGGCTGGCTAACAGGAGGAAGATGGCTACGGGCATGCCCTCTGGAGCGAGCATGAGGTGGACGAAGAAAATATTAATGATGATGGGGAAGAGAATGACCAGTGCCAGGGGAACAAAGAAGCCGGAGATGAGTGCCAATGAGCAGATCAGCTCGGTTACTTTGATGAGGGTCATGAGGTAGCCGGATGCCGCAAGACCTTCGCTGAAGGTCTTCATGTCACCTTCCATGGGCGGTACGGGTATGAGGTTGAACAGATAGGTTACGGATGAGAAGAGGAAAAGAAGGCCCATCAGTACGCGGACGATGATTACAGCGATTTTCATAGTTATAATAGTTTTAAGGTTTTCTATTGTTGTTGCCGTCGGGTTTCGTTATGAATTTACATGAAACCTTCTGGTTGCACAAACATACTCGTTTAAAAGACGGTTTTGTGAGTGGAGTTCGCGACAACATCAGGGGGCAATCAGGACAGCGTCGTTACCAGGGTACCGCACCCTGCCCCCTGAGAAATTGAACAAATCGGGTATTTCCCGGCGTGACCGCCGCCCTGTGGAGCTTTGCTGATCGGCATTGTCTCGTTATCCCCCGGACGTTGTCATGTTCGCGACGGTTAGGTCGCCTGGTCTGATCCTATCTTTGACTTACGTCATAGCAGGCTACTCACGTAAGCAGGCACGACACTTTATAGAAAATATCAGACACATAACACGGTAATTATGGCAATGGAAAATGCACAGCCCACAGCGGCACATAAACTGATGAGCGTATTAGCAGGACGCTGGCGTACCGAGGGGCAAACAGTGGCAACGAAAGATGCTCCCGCTATGAAGATAGCAGGAACAGACACCTATGAGTGGCTGCCGGGAGAATTTTTTATGATACATCATGTGGATGTACGCATGGGCGCGGACGACGCGAAGACGCTTGAAGTCATTGGCTATGACGTCGCCACCAACACTTATCTTACTACCTTCTTTGACAACCTGGGCAATACCGGTTCATACCGGGCGACGGTGAACCAGGATGTCTGGACCTTCCAAGGTGTTGCCGATCGCGCTACCCTTACCATACGCGACAATACGATGGAAGCTCACTGGGAGCGCACCGACGACAGCGTGCATTGGCAAGATTGGATGCACATTACGTTAACTCGTGTACACTAAAGTGCCCATCCTTATGAAACATACGATCTTATTTATTCACAGTGCCGGTTCCCAGGAGGATGAGCACGAAGGGAGCAACGATCTTCTGCGTCGCCTGCGGGAAGGGCTTGGTGTGGGTGTTACGCTGCTCGCGCCGCGCATGCCCTCGCCTGACAACCCGACGTATGCCTCGTGGAAGAAAGCGCTGGACACACTGATCCCGACGCTACCCGGCGAAGTAGTGTTGGTCGGGCACTCGCTGGGTGGGTCGGTGTTGCTGAAATATCTCTCGGAAGAGGCCTTTACGCCGCGCATCGCGGGTATGGTGCTGATTGCTGTGCCTTATTGGGGAGTACAGGATTGGGACGTATCAGAATATATGTTGCGGGAGGATTTCCCTACTGGCCTACCGGTTATTCGTGCGCTGTATTTGTATCAAAGTGACGACGACGATGTAGTGTCTCCTGACCATGTGAAGTACTACGCCAAGCTGCTGCCGACGGCAACGGTACGCACACCGGCCGGCATGGGGCATCTCTTCGCGAAGCCCTGTCCCGAACTGATTGGCGACATTCAGGGACTTCTATAATAAGGAGATTCAGAGGCGATTATGCTTCCTCAGATAACGGAAAACATAATAGCCAATACCGACTCCGATAGTGTTGGCTACCATGTCAAATACCGAGAAGCTTCGCCCGGGAACGAACCGTTGGAGGAACTCTATGCCGACGCCGGCGGCGATGCTAAAGATGACGGAAACCAGTATGGGATGAGCCGGCGCGCCTCTTGATAGGGTGTGTTTCTCGAGGGCGTAGGCGGTCAATACCATCTGAATACCAAAGAGAAAGAAGTGAACGATCTTGTCGATCCGGAAGGAAAAACCTACGTCGGGAATGGCCGGGCCGGGAATGAGTGTAAGCACCAGCACTATGAGCAGCCACACGAGCGCGGGCCACGAGTATCGCATTATCATGGGGGCGAAATAACTAAAAAAGAATGAGAAGATGCCATTTTCCGAGGGGAGTAAAGCCTGTAATGACTGGTGATGGCATGCTTTTAGTGCTCTTTAAAAAAACTGTATCGCATATTATTTGGTGTGATGCAGAAGGGATGTATATTTAAAATTATTTACACTAAACTCATTCGAAAAATGGCAAAAAAAGCGAGTAAGAAGGTTGCAAAAAAAGCAGCCCCGAAAAAGGCAGCAAAGGCTGCTAAGAAAGTAGTGAAGAAGGCTGCTGCCCCTAAGAAAGCCGCTCCTAAGAAGGCTGCTGCCCCTAAGAAAGCCGCTGCACCGAAGAAGGCTGCTAAGCGCAAGCCGAACGCGGCGTTCATGAAGCCGATGACACCTAGCCCTGCTCTGGCAGACGTAATTGGCAACAAGCCGGTACCCAGAACTGAAGTAATCAAGAAGATCTGGGAGTACATCAAGAAGAACGGCCTGCAAGACAAGAAGAACAAGCGTATGATCAACGCCGACGCTAAACTGAAAGTAGTTTTTGCCGGTAAGACTCAGGTCTCGATGTTCGACTTAGCGAAAATCGTAAACAACAACGTGAAATAATTCGCTTAAAGGGCATTACGGTCATTTGCCTCGAAGCAAATGACCGCCCCTTTAATCTCTAACCACACACCTCGCACACCCATCCCCATCGTTAACCGCTACGCCCGTAGCACACAGCGCTCCCTCCTTCCATGCTTGTAAAGAAGCTTGCAGTACCTCTGATCAACGGCAAAATACTGGCCGAAGCCCAGCACGTTTATATTGCCACGGCGGCTATTTCGCAGACAGGATTTGACTTTATTAATAGTCGCATTCCGCCGAAGTGCAAGATCGAGATCGTGACAGGCTTTGACGTTCTGACGTCTGTACCGGTGCTGCGCCGCCTCTGGAAACACTACCAGGACCGGATTACCCTGAGTGTCTATACCAAAAATTTCTTTCATGCGAACCTCTTCATTTTTGATCTGCCGTTTCGTAAGTCCGTTGCCTTTATTGGCTCCGGCCACTTTACCCTCGGCGGGATTAAGGATCACGAGGAGCTGTTCTTTCGGGTGGATGATGCAAAGGAGATCGAGGCGTTGAAGTCCTGGTTCACGGGCTATTACGAGTTTGCTGAACCGCTGACAGAGAATCTATTGCGCGAGTACGAAGCAATCTACCCCGCGCTGAAGCAACGCGAGATTGCCTCGCGCCGTGAGCTGGACCAAGCACTGGCCTTGACTACCGCGGGTTTTCAATGGGACAGCATTCGCTTTAAGACTCAATATTTTAAGAAGGAGGATTTCCTGGCGTTTGACCGCCAGAAGGCTTTGCTCGCGACACCCGAAGCACAGGCCGAGCGGCAACCCGTACTGACCAGGTTGTTACAACTATACGATGCATTAAAGCCTACGTTGCGCACGAAGGGACTGGCGGATAGCACCGATGCAGTCCCCGCGACAGCAAGCCTCATACCGGCTGATCACGACTTTCAAAAGCTCCGCAGTCTGTGGTTGGACCTGACGCCAAATGACGCGCCCGATGCGTTGCACCTGCGCCTGACGGTGGGACCACAAAACGTAAGCATCGGCATTACATCTGACCTTGCCGGCACGGGCAAGGCCGACCGACAGTCTTTCCACAAGCAATTGTATGATCCCGGCTATCGCTCGGCTTTCCTGCAACGACTGGCAGCCCTGGGACCTGGCTATACGCTGGAGTGTGCCGGCGCCGTTCAGCCCGTCGAGAGCTTTCAGCAGGCGGATGCACTGTGGGAGTTCCTGAAGGGGGATGAAGAAATGTATTTTCCGTTTATCATCAGCCGGTCGTATGGACCGGGCGATCCGGCCGTGGGCACGGATAAGATCATGACCACGATTACCCAGGCACTGGACGTATTAACGCCCCTCTACCGGCACATCGTGCCGTCGGCCTCCTCTCACTAACTATTTCTCAGATCTTGCTTCTAATCGCGCCGTAGGGTGTCCACGGGGTTGCGTATGGCCGCGCGGATGGCTTGTGCGCTGACGATGATCACGGTAATCAATAACGCCGTCACGCCTGCTACCGGGAAGATCCACCAGGGCATGCCGATACGAACGGGGTACCGTTCCAAAAACTGATGTACACCCCACCAGGCAACGGGCGCTGCCAGAACAAACGCCCACACTACCAGGCGCGAGAACTCGCGCGTGAGCAATAGCACGACGCTTGCCACGGATGCACCCATGACCTTGCGAATGCCGATCTCTTTGGCGCGCCGCTCAGCCGTGAAGGCAGCCATGCCGAAGAGTCCAAGGCCGGTAATGAAGATGGCCAGTAGGGTAAAGGCCCGGGCCAGATCGCTGATCATGTTCATGGTTTGGAACTTGGTGGCAAAGTCAGCGTCGGCGAATTTGTATTCGAAGGGATAATCGGGATTGTATTTTTTAAACACCTCGCCCACTTGCGTGACGATCGCCGGCAAGTTGTCGCCCTGCGGCAGACGCACGCTGATGGTACTGGACCAGCTGGGGTCGAAGCTCATGACGAGCGGACCGATGTGATGTGCCTGGGAGCCCATCAGTACATTGTCCATGACACCGATAATGTTCCAGGTTTGTCCCCACATCTGTAGTTTGTCGCCCACGGGGTCGCGCAGGCCGAGGGCTTCTACTGCGGCCTGGTTGATGATGATGGCGGTGGTGTCACTTTTGAAATCTTCAGAAAAGTCGCGGCCTTCGAGTATCTGGATGCCCATGGTGCGCGTGTAGTCGTATTCCGTCGCGATGTTGGTAGCCTCGATGTGCTGACCGGGGCGCTTGCCGGTCCAGTTTTCGATCTCGCTCGTTGCAAAGATGCGTGTAATGGGGCTGTTGGATTTGCAGACGGACACGGCAGCGCCCGTTTGCAGCAGCTCGCGTTTCAGTGTTTGATAGTTCTTTTCGATATCGCTCGTGCTGGTGATCATGAGCAGGTTTTCACGGTCGTAGCCCGGTTCGCGGCCTTGCAGATAATGTATTTGCTGGTGCACAGCGACGGTGCCGATGATTAACAAGATGGAGAATGCAAATTGTACACTGACCAACATGCGTCGCGGTGTGGCGCCTTTACCGGCTGCACCGTCCGTGCCTCTGAGTATGCTTGATGGCCGGAAGGAAGACAAATAAAATGCAGGGTAGCTGCCGGCCAGTACACCGGTAATGAGAATGAGGCTGAGGGAAAAGGTCCAGAAAAGTGGCGAGGTGAAATCTACCGCGAGGTGTTTTCCAATCAGCATGTTATAGAACGGCAATACCACTTGCACGATGACCATCGCTAGCGCGAAGGCGATTACCGCCATGAAGATTGATTCACCCATGAACTGTGCGATCAACTGCTTGCGGCTGGAGCCTACGCTCTTGCGAATGCCAACCTCACGGGCGCGGTGTTCCGAGCGGGCCGTGGCCAGGTTCATGAAGTTGATGCACGCCATGATGAGTATAAAGATGGCTATGCCGGCGAACAGGGTGACGTAGGCGATCATGCCTCCGGCTTCCTGACCATTTTCAAAATGGCCATACAGATGCCAGCAGGACATGGGATGCAGGAAGAGCGATACGTCGCGCGACGAAGGGTTGTTCTTTTTTACAATGTCGCGGATGGTGCTGCTCACGTCTGCAGCGGAAACACCAGGTTGCAGCTCGACAAAGGTCTGGAAGGCCGTGTTGTTCCAGTTGTTGCGGGCGTAGCCTACCCACACCGAGGTGGCCTCGAAGTATGAGAAGGGCAACAGGAAGTCGAATGATAAAGAGAGGTTTGCCGGTGGGTCGGCAATGACGCCGGTTACTTTCAGGTCGTCTTTGCTCTCTAGCTTAACTTGTACGGTTTTGCCGATGGGGTCTTCATCACCAAATAACGCTGTGGCTGTAGATTTTGTGAGCACGATGGAGCGCGGGTCGTCGAGGGCAGTCTCGGGATGGCCGGACAGCATCTGGAAGTCAAACATTTCGAGAAAGGACTCGCTTACGTCGTAGCCTACTTTATTGATCTTTTTATCATCGACGGATAGCAACCCATATTGCCCCACTGTAATGGCGTAGCGTTTGATACGACTGTCCGCCGCCAGCAGGTGCTCGCGCATCGGCATGGAGGTTTCTACATTTGTGGTGATGCCCTGATCGGTGACGGTATGCGATTGCACCCGGTGCAGTTGCTCATACTTGGGGAAGAAACGATCGAAGGTGACTTCGTCGTATACCCAGAGTAGGATGAGAATGCTGCACGCGATGCCTACTGAAAGGCCCGCCACGTTGATAAAGGAATAAACGCCGTTGCGCAGGAAGGCGCGGAGAGCGATGCGAAAGTAGTTTCTGATCATGACAGCAAAGGCTATACATTTCCCTTGCCAATGTACAACTTTCAAAACAAGCCGTAAAGGCGTCCTTTTTTGATCTTTGTCGCCAGCATCTGTCCACTGGCGGGAAATAATGTTCGAAAGCGGGATTCTTTACTATTGCCTGATCGGCAATAGGTGTTCGTTTATGCCGAGCCAGCTGTAGAGGTTGTTTCGGGGTTGTCCGTATTGTTGTTTCTCTGTATCGGATAATGCCACGCCCAGTGTGGCCAGTACGGGAAGCGTAATGTCCAGTGCGCTGTCGCCATACAATACATTTTCCGATTGCATTAATACCATGCTGAAATTTTCTTTACGCGAGACGGCCTCTACGGCCTGGTGTATTTTGGTTAGCACCGGTTTCATGAGTACTGTTTTCTTTTGTTGCAACGCTGCGACGGCGTCTTCCTGAAACTTCTGCAGAGTGTTCTCCAGCAGCAGGATGTCTTGCTGGGCAATTCGTCGCATGGGGTCCGTGAGAGTCCTTTCAGACGCCACGTACTCTTGTTGCCTGGCCTTTAGTACTTGTGCTTTTGCCTCCAGTTGTTTGGTGTACTGTTGTTGCAGAGATGATAGTTCTGCCTCGGCTGTTTTTACTTCGGATAGTCGCGTCAGGATATAATTGATATCGATATATCCCGTCTTGCCGGGTGTTGTCTGCGCCTGCGTAAATATAGGACAATAGCATGCCAGGAGCATGAGGATGCACTTTTTCATAGTGTAACGCCGTTAGGAGTTTAGTAGTATGTGACTATCTATACGATGTGAGGGCCGGCGAAAAAGTTCTATGGATTTTATTCTAACACAATTCCCGCCGCGAAGCGGCCGGAATCCTGCCGGCGGGCGGAGAAGAAGTAGTTATTATTTTTTACCGTGCACAGGTTCGACACTTCGATTCGTGTGGCAGGTACGCCGAACGCCAGGAGCTGCAATGCGTTTGCTTTCCACAAGTCCAGTTTGGCTTTGCCTTCGGGCTGCGGTATCATCAGTCCCTGACCTTTGCCAAAGGCCTGGTCTACGGCTTGTACAACCTCCTCGCCTACTTCGTACGAGTCCTGACAAACAGAAGGCCCGATGCCCGCGATGATGTCTGCGCCTTGGGTGCCATAGACGTGTTGCAT
Source organism: Parachryseolinea silvisoli (assembly GCF_021190955.1). Taxonomy (GTDB): domain Bacteria; phylum Bacteroidota; class Bacteroidia; order Cytophagales; family Cyclobacteriaceae; genus Ohtaekwangia; species Ohtaekwangia silvisoli. The sequence goes on along the minus strand of NZ_JAIOAO010000002.1, from coordinate 1,441,804 downwards.
TTCGTGCAGGGTCTTTTCCAAAATGCGCGCTACAGTGCCGCGCCAGCCGGAGTGTATGGCACCGATAGCCTGGTTCTTTTTGTCATAGAGTATGATAGGCACACAGTCGGCCGACATGACGGCCAGGCCGATGCCTCGTTTGTTGGTGATGAGCGCATCGGTTTCCAGCAGTTCTTCGACCGGTGTGTCTTCTGCAACCTGTACGATACGCGTTTTGTGCACTTGTGATGGAAAGAACAATCGGTTGCCGACGATGCCGAGGGCGGCGGCGATGCGATAGCGATTCTGTTTGATTTCTTCGCGGTCAGGAGAGCTGGAGTAGCTTAGGGTGAATTCCTTTTCGCCTCCATAAGGTCCACGATCGCTTACAAAATGTTTTACTCCCGCCTCGGTTCCCAGTTGGTCGAATTGCCAAAGGCCGAGGCCGTCGATTTGTACTTTCTTCATGGTGTGCAAATAAACTGGATTTCTTTAGAATTCCAGCAGGCACATAAAGGAAGAGCGCTACACGGATTGGAGCCCCGGCGTAGCGCTCTTTAACGGTGGGTTGCTAACCTCTACGGCACATCGGTAATATCGTAACCGGGATTTTGCACCAGTTTGTTGTTACGGTTCATCTCATCGCGGTGGATGGGGAGGAAATACATTTTGTCCAGCCACAGTCGGTTCTCAATACCGGGATCTATTTCCTGCGGCTCGTATACGTAGTTGTAGTTAGCCGGATCGTAGCGGTATGTCTTCACATCCTTGCCGGGCTTGAGCGTGGCAGTGATATTCATGCGCACCGCCTTCTGTCCAATGGTCTCCGAGGCAATCATCCACCGGCGGGCATCGTGGAAACGTTGTTCTTCATAGGCCATTTCTACGCGGCGCTCATTGCGATATCGTTCTTTCAGCGCCAGGCCGCTTTCGGTGACTTCCGGCATGCCGGCACGGAAGCGGACTTTGCTCAACCAGGTCCTGGCTTCATCTTCTTCACCCAGCTCGATGCAGGCTTCCACATAATTCAAAATAGCTTCTGTGAAGCGTAGCACCGGCCAGGGTATCTGTTGACGGGTGTTCTGGTCTACGACGGCCGGATCGGAATCGATAAACTTGCGCATGTAATAGCCCGTACGTGAGCCGTTCCAATCCTCCACAGAGCTCTGGCGTGTGTCCAGCCCGAAGTAGGTCGTTACCGTACCAGAGGCAGTGGTAATTTGATATTGCCCTGTCTGGATCTCGTTGTAGGGATCTTTGGCGGCGACGTCGGCCGTACGTGGTTTCCAGCCCGCGCCATCGTACAATACGGTAGCATAGAAACGAGGGTCGCGATCTGCATAGGGGGCGCCGGCATGTGCCGGATTGTTCCAGTCAAAGGTAGTGCCGTCGATCATTTCAAAGTCATCCACCAGGTTTTGTATCGGTGTGTTGCCGGCCCAGTTGTGATAGCCGTTCGGTCCATTGTTACGACCTACCCAGGCGCCACCTTCGTCTTTGGCATTGATGAAATAGCGGGCGAAGATCAGCTCGCGCTCGCCGCCATTGCGTGCCAGGGCAGCGTTGCTGTGGTTGGCGGTACCCTGTTCCGGTGTAACGGGTGCGGTAAGCGCCACTTCATAGCCCAGGCCGCCGATGTCGAGTACGGCTTTGGCGGCGTCGCGGGCTTTTTGCCAACGCTCGACACGATTGCCGGAGATATACCCCAGTGCCGCCGGTTGTTTGGCATTTGCAATCACATCAGACTTCGCGGACGCCGTGGGAATATCGTGCAGGTCGCTGGCGGCGTACAACAATACGCGCGACTTGAGCGCTAACGCGGCCGCATAGCTCGCCCGACCGTTGGCCATATTTTTGCCTTGCAGCAGTTCCGCGGCGGCATCGCAGTCAGCGACGATAAAGTTAACGCATTCTTCGTAGGTGTTACGACCCACGGTATAGTCGGCTTCACCCAGCGTGTACGAGCGATCGATCAGCGGTATGCCGCCATAGTAGCGCAGCAGTTGCTGATAGAAATAGGCGCGCATGAAGTGTGCTTCGCCCAGCAGGCGCGAAGCTTCAATGCCCGCGGTGTTCTCGAACTGCGGCGCGGCCAGGTTTTCCAGGGCCAGGTTGCAGGCACGAATGCGCTGGTACATTTGTGTCCAGTTCAGCGTGTTGTTGATCCAGCCATTGTCGGCCGGGTTGGAGCGTGACTCGGTGATGGTATTGATACCACGGCCGGGGTGGGTAAAGATGGACTCGTCGGTAAGCGATGCCAGCATCTGCTCATCAAAGCCGCCATTTCCCAGGCCGTTGTATATATCCGTTACAAATGCCTGGGCCAGGCTGGCATCTTTCCACACGCGTTCGGTCAACACTTCGTTCAACGGTTGCGTGTTCAGGAAATCGTCGTTACACGCCAGCAGACTGATCAGTAAAACGATCATCAGCCCTGTTTTCTTTTGTATGCTTTTCATGGTATACATGTTTTGCGTGATTAAAAAACTACGGTTAGCCCCATGTTGATAATTCTCGCCTGCGGATAGTATTGTCCCAGGCCACCGGTTGATTCGGGGTCAAGCACTTTGAGCTTGTCAATGGTAAACAGGTTGAGTGCGTTGACATAGAACCGCAGGGAGTTGATGCCGGCACGTTGGCCCAGTGTGGACGGTACGGTGTAGCCCAGCTCGATGTTCTTGAGTCGCAGATAGTCTGTGCTACGCAGCCAATAGGTGTTGTCATTGGAGTAGTATTGGTTGCTGCGGTCGGCGATGCGCGGATGTTCGCTACTGGGGTTGTCGATCGTCCAGCGATTGCGGTAGACATCCAGCAGATAGTTGCCAATACTGCCCGACTCGCCGGTGCTGATGTATACCTGCGCGCCGGTGGCACCCTGGAACAAGATCGACAAGTCGAAGTTTCGATACTTGGCGGACATGTTCAGGCCGCCCTGGAAGGTGGGGATGTTGGTCTTCTCGTTACGCACTCTGTCGTCGGGCGTAATGCGACCGTCGCCGTCGTAGTCCTTGTACCTCATGTCGCCGGGGCGCAGGGTGTTGGTGATGGCGCTATAATCCAACTCATTGGCATCGATGTCTGCCTGGGTGGCAAACACACCGTCATAGAGGTAGGCCTGATAGGTATACATCGGTTTGCCGGTGGTGCGTTGCCAGGCGGGCGAGCCGGGGGCTTCGTCCCAGTAGTCGATGCGGTTCTTGGCATAGCCGCCGTTCACACTCACATTGTATTGCAGCTCGCCGGCCTGTCCGTGGTAACCGATTTGCAGCTCCCACCCACGGTTACTGACTTTGCCGATGTTCTCGGCCGGCAGGGTCATGCCGGTGGTCTGCGGCACCGAGGCATTCTTGCGCCACAAGATCTTGCTGCGCTTATTCAGGAAGATGTCCACTTCAAAGCTGATCTTGCCTTGTAAAAATTGTCCTTCCAATCCGAGGTCGTAGTTGTTGGCCACTTCCCACGTCACCAACGGATTGGGCACACGGGCTTCGTAGATTGTGCCTACTTCTTGTCCGCCGATGATGTAGCTGCGGAAGGCATTGGTAGACATGTATTGGTATTCTTGTAATTCTTCCGGATCAATGATGCCGTTACCGTTTAAATCGTAGTAGATCTGGTCATTCCCCAACTGCCCCCACGAGGCACGCAGCTTGAGGTAGTTCATGATGGGCACATTGGTCTTCCAAAACTCTTCTTCCGAGATTTGCCAGCCCGCCATGATGCCGGGGAAAAATCCATAGCGTTTGTTTTCGGGGAACATATATGACCCGTCGTAGCGCCAGAGGAATTCGGCCAGGTATTTTTCCTTGTAGTTATAGGCTACGCGGCCAAAGTAATTTAGACGCGCACGCTCCCAGGCACCACCACCGTTGTTCTTTTCGGGGTTACCACCAGCCACCATTTGGTCCACGGCGGTGGAAATAAAGAAACGGCGGTAGGCGTTAAAGCTATTGTTCTCCACAGTCTCGCGGTTTGTACCGGCCAGCACGGTAAAGGCATGGTCGCCAAAGGTGCGCTCGTAGGTGATGATGCCACCCAGTAGTACGTTGAGCTGGTCTTCGTCGCCCATGGTGAGCCGGGGTTCGGAAGGTCCGCGTTGTCCGCGGGAGAGCTTGGGCGTTACGCCGTCGTCTTCAAAAGTGGTTTTGTCCCAGGTATAGAGGAACCATGGTACCTCCCATTTCTTTGTACGCTTTACATATTTATCGACAGAGGCGGTACCCGTAAATTTCAACCCTTTGATCCAGGGCTGGGTGATCTCTACGCCGCCGTTGGTCTGCACGTAATAGCGTGTGTCGCGGTCGTAGCCGGTTTGGCTGGTGGTGATCACGACGGGATTCTCACCATATTCGATATCGGGGCCCGGCATGCCGTTGGGCCAGAACGCAGGCTCTGTCGGGATGCCGCGCATTTGCATGCGGAAGATGGCAGCGGCAGTGCGCGTAGGATAAAAGCGATTCTCCTGGCGGCCCAGGATGCCCAGCGTTGTCTTGACATATTTGTTGATGTTGGCATCCAGGTTTATGCGCAGGTCGTATTGCTTATAGCCGGTGGCCGCGTTACGGTAGTAAGCATCCTGATTTTGATAGCCCAGGGAGGCCATGTATTTCACGTTGTCTGTACCACCGCTTAGTTGCAGGCTGTGTCGCGACTGCGGCGACCAGTTCTTGAGTGTCGCGTCATACCAGTCGGTATTGGGGTGCCCCCAGGGGTCGGCGCCACTGCGGAAGAGCACGAAGTCTTCCGGTGTATAGGGAGCATCGAGTACGGTGCCGTTGGGACGGGTATAGCTGCCGGTTTCCTTAAAGGCCTGGTTGGCGGCGTTCCACTCTCCCGTGGGCAGGTTAAAGATCTCCAGCTCATTGCGCATCTCGGAAAATTGTACGGCGTCAGCCAGGCGGGGCACCGTGGTGGGTTGTGACCAGCCTTGATTAAAACTATACATCAATTCGGGCTTGCCGGTCTTGCCGCGCTTGGTCGTAATGAGGATAACACCGTTGGCGGCCCGTGATCCATAGATGGCTGCGGAAGCATCTTTCAAGACCGAGATCGATTCGATGTCGGCGGGATTAAGACGTTCGAGACCACCGGAACGGGCAGGTATACCGTCGATTACAATCAGGGCGTCGTTGCTGCCCAGGGTGTTCGAGCCGCGGATGCGAATGCTGGAGCCATCGGCGCCGGGCTCGCCACTGCGGTTAACGGCCACCACGCCGGGCATGCGTCCGGCCAGGGAGTTGGACAGGTTGACCGAGGGCGACTTGACAAGGTCGGCGCCGCGTACCGTAACAACGGAACCTGTAACCGTTTCTTTTTTCTGCTCGCCATAGCCCACGACGACGATCTCTTGCAGGGATTGCACATCCGCCGCCAGGACGACGTCGATCACGGAGCGATCGTTGACGGGAATCTCCTGCGTTTTATAGCCAATAAAGGTAAAAACCAGCACGGCGCCGGCGTCGGCAACAGAAAGCGTATACTTACCGTCGATGTCGGTGGTTGTGCCGGCAGACGTTCCTTTTATCAGCACGTTCACGCCGGGCAGCGCACCCCCGGTGTCGTCGGTTACACGACCGCTGATCTCGGCGGCGGCGACGGTTTTACCGGATATATAGTCATCGGCGGCAAACTCTTCCGTTGGCATTGGCTTGAGCACAATCTGACGGCCAATGACGGTCCAGTCGACACGTTCGCCGAGCAGATCGGTCAGCACTTCCCCCAGGCGGGTGTGTTGTATGCGTACGGACACCAGGCGGTGGGACTCGATGAGCCGGGGGCGATAGGTGAACTTAACATCGGCCTGTTTTTCAATGCGGCCAAGTACGTCGCGCAGTTCTTCACGATCAGCTTCCAGGGTGATTTCGCGATCCAGCACCTCCTGCCCGCGCACGTCGTGCGCATAGGCCGCGAGGACTGTAACCCCTGAAATAAACAGCTGTAGCATAGTAACTCTCATAAAGAACAACAGTACATAGTGAATAGGTGTAGGTTTATTCATACCTTGTTTTGTTTTTGTTGTACAAAGGCAAAAGCTTGGTGCCCCCCGCGATATTCGCAGGGCACGACACCGGCCGGTGATGCTGGTACCATCGCCGGCCTATTTTATTTCTGTTGCTGGAGTAGTGTTTAGTGTATCATAGGCATCCTGGATTTTGGGGGGTTGTTTGGGTTATTATTTTCTTTCTATCAAGGCTACGGGCAGCCTGTGCCCGTAATCACAATGCTGGTATCCTGTACCGTGTAGCTTGCGCCGATGGCTTCACATACAATGTGTATGCGTGCGTGCAGATCTTCATCGGTCAGCGTGGTGGTGAGGGTACAGCCGGTGAGGGCATTTTCATCGTATATAAAATCGACTCCATAACTTTCTTCCAACGCTTGAAATATACTGGTGACGGGTGCCGCTTCGTAGCGCATCGTAGGATTTGCCGACGCGGCTGGAATGATGCGCGGATGCGCCACCAACGCTTTTTTTACGCGATCATTCTGACGATTATATACCGCTTGTTGGTTGGGCGAGAGCACGACAGCGGCTGCATCGTGCGTGGTACCCGGTTTCTGTTTATATACTGCCACCCGACCGGAGGCTACCGCCACGGTTATTTCCGGTGCATTGGCATAGGCCTTTATCGTGAAGCTTGTGCCTAATACGCGTGTGGTTACTTCTTGTGTATAGACTAAAAAAGGACTGAGCGTGTCGCGTTGTACGTCAAAGAAACCTTCACCCGTGAGGGTTACTTCGCGTCGGCTACGGTCGAACGTCTGCGGAAAGCACAACGTGCTGCCGGGATATAGCATCACGCGGCTGCCATCGGTGAGAAGAATCATGCGGGGTGTCTGGCCGCTATTGTATTCGGCGCGCCATCCTGCGGGGAGTGCATCGGCGGTAATGCCGGCCACGCTGGCATCCGGCGTACGGGTAAAATAATACCAGCCTCCCACCGCCAATACGAACAGTGCCAGGCACGCCGCAATCTTGTACAACAGGTGGAAGCGTGGTTGTCGGCCGTCGCGTACACGGGCGCTGAGCTGCGACCATGCTTTGGCCTCGAGTATAATGCGTTGTTCTTCGGGTAGCGCCTGGCGGCCGCTGGTATCGATGGCATCATACCACGCTTGAACCAGCGCCTCCTCTTGCGGTGTACACTGCCCCTGGCAATACCGGGTTAGGATTTCTTTGAAGGCTTCGGGTGTCATGTCGTTAAGACGCACGACCCGCCAAATGCCCTAAACGCGTTGGCAACTTTTTTCAAACGTTGTCATAAAGATATTAAGTGTGCACCCTGACGAACGTTAGAGGCACGCGAGCATGGCCGTCAGAAAAATAAAATCACGGAGACGATACCGAAGTTGCTTGAGTGATTTGGTGAGATGATACTCGATGGCTTTCTCCGAGAGCTGTAACAGTCCTGCGATTTCCGCCACCGAGCGGCCTTCCAGCCGGTTTAGGCGGAACACCACCCTGGATTTTTCAGGTAGGTGACTGACGGCTTCTTCTAATGCTTCGTGCAGATTGTCGTACTCGACCGTATCTTCCGTTTCCGTGCGTTGCCACGGAAAAAATGCTTTGTAATAGTCCCAATATTTTCGCTGCGTGATCTGCTGGCGAATGTGGTCAATGACGCGGTTGCGCACGGACGTCTGTAAATAGTGCCAGAGGTTGGTGACATACAGTGTTGCCCGTTTCTCCCAGAGCGCAAAAAAAATAGCTTGCACAATCTCTTCGGCCTCGGCGTGTGCCTGTACCTTGGTGCGCGCGATATTGTAACAGGGCGTCCAGAAACGCCGGAATATTTCCTCGTATGCCGCTTCGCTACCGTCGCGCAGGGCAGACAACAGTTGTTGCTCTGTATGTAGGCTTAGGTCGGACATTTAAAAGGTACTTTATACAAGTTTAAATAATTTTTAACACAAACGATTTCGGGAAGCCGGAAAAATTGCTTGCCATGCTTTCATTATTTCGATGAATGCAACGTTTTCCCGGCTGGAAACACATCAACATCAGCACAGTACGTGATGGCGACTTTGGTCCCACCGGCCTACTTTTTTTTTAAGCCTTCGTCTTTTGCAGTACCTTCACTGCCAATATCAACCGCTGTTTTCACAGACACGTTCTAACCTTACCAGTACATGCAAACTGAAGTCCCCGTATCCGGAAATTTTAGGAAGATGGCCATACGGGCCATGCTTTCCATCCTACTCTTTCTGGTGGTGTATATTTTTCTCGTGGTGGCCGCGGTGGGCCTTACCTTTCTCTTAGGCTGGGGTGGCATCATGCTGGTCGCCCTGAGACCGTCCGTCCTGACGATAGGCCTGGGACTCGGCATGACAGGCGCAGGGGTTTTGATTTTGATCTTTCTGCTCAAGTTCATTTTTAAACGGCACATCGTAGATCGCTCGCACCTGACGGAGATCCGTCCGGAGCAGCAGCCTCAGCTGTTTGCGTTCATTCGCGAGATCGTGGACGAAGTACACACAAAGTTCCCCAAGAAGGTATACCTCTCGGCGGATGTGAATGCGTCGGTGTTTTATGATTCCGGGTTCTGGAGTATGTTCCTGCCGGTGAAGAAAAACCTGCACATCGGCATCGGGCTGGTCAATACGGTTTCGGTGAATGAGTTCCGGGCGATCCTGGCACACGAGTTTGGGCATTTCTCCCAACGCTCCATGAAGGTAGGCAGCTATGTATACAATGTGAACCAGGTTATCTACAATATGCTGTACGACAACGCATCGTATGACAACCTGGCCAACCGGTGGGGCAACTTAAGCTGGTACTTTTCCATCTTCGTGACGGCCGCCGTAAAGGTGCTGCAAGGCGTTCAGGCGATTTTGCGGAAGGTGTATGACGTCGTCAACCTGAGCTACCTCGGTCTTTCACGCGAGATGGAGTTTCACGCCGACGAAGTAGCGGCGAATGTAGCAGGATCGCGCCCTTTGATGACCTCGCTGCCGCGCCTCGACCTGGCCAACCAGGCGTATGAAACGGTGGTTGGATTTTACCAGGCGCGTAGCCGCAAGGATATCGTTACGGCCAACCTCTATCCGCAGCAGGCATATGTCATGAACTTCCTGGCAGCGGAAAACAATCTTCCGCTGCAAGACGGACTACCGGTAGTGACACAGGAACATACGTCCCGGTATAATAAGTCGAAGTTGGTGATCAAAGACCAGTGGGCTTCGCACCCCGCTACCGAAGACCGCATCCTGGCACTGGAGACGTTGAACATTCCTGTCCGGAAGGACGACCGCGAACCGGCCATGACGCTGTTCATCAACCAGGAGGCCATGCAGGAAGAAATAACCCGCGCGTTGTTTTCCGAGAAGACGGAGGCCGAAAAGCCAGTAGTGGAGCCGTTAGACAAGTTTATACAAACGTTCACGCAGGAGTATCGCGACGATTGTTTCCCAGCGCTATACAACAATTTTTACAATCATCGTACGACGGTGGCGCCTGACCCGGAAAAGATCGCAGCACCTGTCGCCGTAGCGCAAGATGCGCGTGCGATCTTTACCGACGCGGCATCGGATATGGCATATACGGCGCTGGCGCTGGAACGCGATATTGACACGCTTCGTGCGCTGGCGAAGGGCGACCACACGATCAAGACGTTTGATTACGATGGCAGGAAATACAAGCTCTGGGAAATCGCGCCCCTCGTCGGGACACTGGAGGAAAACCTGAATACGTTGAACGCCGCCCTGATCGACGTCGACCATCAGTCACAGGTATATTTCTTTTCGTTGGCGGCCCGGCAGGAAAAGACGGGGGTGCTGAAAAACCTATACGATACGTATATTTCCCTCTACAACAAGTTGGATGACCTCTTTAAGCCGCACCACGAGTTGATGGAAGCCATGGACTTTATGCAGTACGAGCGGCAGCTTGAAGTCATTCTGCAGAAACTGGAGGCCGTTCGGATAATCGAAGCACAGCTTAAGCTGTTTATCAAAGATATGCTGACGGATACAACGTTTCACGACGCGCTGACAAATGAACGCCGGGAGGGCCTGGCGTACTATGAAGCCAACGACCTGGTGTACATCGGAGAGAATGCGTACAACGACGAGGCACTAAAAACGCTTTTCTCCGCCGCGACCTTTTACCAGGAGGTGTTGATCGAGTCGCACTTCTTGCACAAGAAGCGGTTGTTGGTGTACCAGGCGGAGCTGGAGGCATCTGCGCACACGCTGCGGAAAAATACAGCATAATTCATGGTTGGGGCATGGCACGCCCGACGGCTTTTGAACATATTGCATTCCAAACAGGCATCAAACGGCCGTTGGATCATCACTATGGAAAACAGGATACTTGGCATTCATCACATTACGGCCATTGCCGGCCAGGCCAAACGCAACTATGAATTCTATACGCGCGTGCTGGGACTGCGCATGGTCAAGAAGACCGTAAACTTTGACGACCCCGGCACCTATCACTTTTACTTTGGCGATGAAGCCGGTACGCCCGGCACCATTCTGACCTTTTTTCCGTGGGAAGGGATTACAGCCGGCCGTGTGGGCACGGGTATGGCCACGGAGATTGGCTACACCGTACCGGCGACGAGCCTGGAGTTTTGGACCGCGCGTTTTCACGGGCACCATGTAAAAATTACCGGCACCGGTACGCGGTTTGGAGAACCCTTCCTGTCGTTTGAGGACCCTGATGGGCTGCCGCTTACGCTGATCGTTCCCCAACAACCCGATGCCCGTACGCCGTGGCAGACGCCCGAGGTGCAAACAGCAGTAGCGACACGGGGCTTTCACAGTATTACAGTAACCCTGCGCGACATTCAGGGCACAGCCCGTGTATTGACGGATATCTTTGGTTACACTCCTGCTGGTCAGGAAGAGAATCGCTATCGCTATACTACCGATGCCGTTCCACACGGTTCCATCGTGGACCTGCTGGCGGCACCGCAGGCGCCCGGCGCGACCAATGCCGGAGGTACGGTGCATCACGTGGCCTTCCGCGTGCGAAACGAAGAGGTGCTGATGCAGTACCGGGAGAAAGTTGTTCAGCATGGGTTACAGATCACACCGAAGATCGATCGTAACTATTTCTTCTCTCTTTATTTCCGCGAGCCGGGCGGTGTGCTTTTTGAGATTGCCACCGACAACCCGGGCTTTGCTGTCGACGAACCGCTGGCGACGCTGGGTACCAGCCTGAAGCTGCCCGTGCAATACGAGGCCGACCGTGCGCGCATCGAAAAGGTGCTGCCGGCGCTGTCTTGATATATCTGTAATACAGATATATCTTTAACACATGAACGACGTAACGCTAAAATTAAATAATGTCGGCCGGGGGGCTTTTGTGATCGAAGAAAACAACGAGCGCCTGGGCGAGATGGAGATCGGCATTGCCGGTGGAAACCTGGTGGTGTATCACACCGAAGTCTCCGACAAACTGAAAGGGCAGGGTGCCGGCGGCAAGTTGCTAGACGCCATGGTAGCACATGCGCGCCAACACCAGTTGAAAGTGGTGCCGCTTTGCCCCTATGTACTGGCTCAATTTAAACGACACCCAGAACAATATGCCGACGTCTGGAACCACGACTGGCACGGTAAAAAATCCTGAGCCTGCATTATGCATCAGAAAAACATCCAATACGCCGGCCTCCCGCTTGCGGAAGCCAAACGAGCGCTGATCTTGTTACACGGCCGTGGTGGCACCGCCAGCGATATTTTGTCGTTGTCGCCGCTGCTACACGTGCAGGACTTTGCGCTGCTGGCGCCCCAGGCTACACAGCAGACCTGGTACCCCTATTCTTTTCTGGCGCCTCCTGCAGACAACGAGCCGTGGCTTTCGTCTGCACTGAGTCTGATCGGCAGCGTTGTAGAAGACATTACGGCCGCCGGTATCACCGCGGAAAATATATACTTCACCGGATTCTCGCAGGGTGCGTGTCTGACGTTGGAATTTATCACGCGGCATGCGCAACGATGGGGCGGCGTAGCCGCCTTTACCGGCGGGCTGATCGGCGATAAACTTTATCCTGTAAATTATCACGGAGACTTTGGTGGCACGCCTGTGTTTATCGGCACGAGCGATCCCGATCCACACGTGCCGGTAACGCGTGTGCTGGCTTCCGAGGCCACCTTGCGCGAACGACATGCCCATGTCACCGTAAAAGTATATCCCAACATGGGCCACACCATTAGCCGCGACGAGCTGGAGCAAGCCAACACGTTAATCTTTAAAGCATAGGAAAGTTTATCGTTGCAGAATGGCTGTAATACCCTGACCACCTGCCGCACATACCGAGATAAATCCACGTCCACTCCCCTTTTCGTGCAGCAACCTGGCCAACGTGGCAATGACACGTCCGCCCGTAGCCGCGAACGGGTGGCCCGCGGCGAGGCTGCTGCCCGTTACGTTCAGTTTGCTGCGATCGATACTGCCGAGCGGCTCTTGTCCGAACAGGCGGCTTAGCTCAGGGCTCTCCCAAATCTTCAATGTCGTGAGTACTTGCGCGGCAAAGGCTTCGTGTATTTCATAGAAGTCGAAGTCTTGCAGTGTCAGACCGGCCTTGGCCAGCATGCGCGCCGATGCTTGCACGGGCGCCATCAATAGGTTCTGACGATTGTCGAGGTATTCGACCGCGGCCAGCTCGGCATGTGTAAAATACGCCAACACGGGCAGCCCCTGCGCGTTTGCCCACTCCTCGGAAGCCAGCAGGATACAGGAGGCGCCGTCGGTTAACGGCGATGAATTGCCCGCGGTGAGTGTGCCCTGTACTTTGTCGAATGCAGGCTTGAGCTTGGCCAGCTTCTCCAGGCTGCTATCCGTGCGCAGGTTGTTGTCGCGGGTCAACCCGGCATAGGGAGTCATCATGTCGTGGAAGAAACCACGGTCGTATGCACGCGCCATTTTCTGATGGCTTTCCAGGGAGTACTGATCTTGCTCTTCGCGCGAGATGCCATAGTGCCTGGCAGTAATCTCGGTGTGCCCGCCCATGGAGAGGCCTGTGCGCGGCTCGACATTCTGGGGTGCTTCGGGCGACAGGTCTTTTATCCGGATCTTCAGAAACTGACGCAGGCGCTCACCGGTGGTCTTTGCGCGGCGTGCGGCCAGCAGGATACGGCGCAGGTTTTCGCCTACGAGCAGTGGCACGTTGCTGGTGGAATCTACCCCGCCGGCAATGCCTGCATCGATCTGCCCGAGGGCGATCTTGTTGGCAATATATACTGCCGACTCGATGCCGGTATCGCAGGCTTGTTGGATGTCGCAGGCGGGGGTGGCGCGGTCCAGCGACGTCGTCATGACGCACTCGCGCATGAGGTTTATATCGCGGCTGTCTTTTATCACGGCTCCGCCGGCGACTTCGCCCAGGCGCAGGCCTTGCAGCTTGTAGCGGTCGATCAATCCGTTCAGCGCGGCGACCATCATGTCTTTGTTCGTGGCCTGCGTGTAAAATGTATTCTGACGGGCGAAGGGTATACGGTTGTAGCCTACAATGGCGACTTTCCGGGGTTGGGCATTGGCGAGCATAATGATCGTATTATTGCGCGCGTAAGGTACTGAATTAATGGTTGTGGGGAATTGTCTATTTTATCGTTTTCAGTACATCTAATCTCTTGTACGACGCACGCGCGTGGTGGTGCGCGTGGCTTTCACACGTCCGCGTTTGCCCTCTACCGTTGTCGTGCGGCGCGTGGCTTTCACCTGTTTGTTGCCTTTTGTTACCGTAACGCTTTTTCGTTGTGTGGTGCGGTCAGCGCGATAGCGTGTTACGGACGCCTGGTGGCGTGTGGTGACGGTTACCGACGTGGTGCGCACCGGGCGGTAAACCCGGGCAGCATGTACTACGCGGTGGGTATGTACTACTACATAGCGGGGGCGATAGGGTATGCGGTATGTATAGAATGCGTGATAGCGCACCGGACGCCAGGGGCGCCACCACATGGGGCGGCGGTGCCAGGCCCAGGGAGATGCCCAAACGACATAGCCCGGAGCATACATATAGCGTACGGCGGGCCATGCCCATACATTTACCACGACGGTCGTGTGCGTGCGCGGGGCGGCGTCATCGGCTACGCGCGTGGTCTGTTTTTGCGCGCGGGTGTTGTCGGTGGGTTCGACGATGCGCTCTTCGCCGTAGATGTCTTCGTCACCGATGATCTGTAGTACGGCCTGGTCGTTGCCGGTCTTTTCTAATTCGATCACGGCAATGTCCTGGTTCTCGTTTTCCGATACAGCGTCTTGCAGAATCAGGGCGTGTACGTCGCCATCGCGTTTGTCGATAACTTTTATATAGTCGGCTTCACCGTCTTCGTTCAGGTCCAGGTTGTTGACATTGTTTTCCTGGGAGTTCAGCATCTTTTCGAATTCCTCCGGCGAGCCTGCTTTCTGGAACATTTCCAGGGCGCCTTCCAGGCTGAAATTGTCGCCGGGTAAACCGGTTGAATCTTGTGCTGCGGTCTGTGCCTGCAGGGTTCCAGCGCTCCATAGAAGGACTGTTACCAGGCCCAGTACCGTAAAACTGTTCTTGCGTTTCATATTGATCCGTTTAATTACTACTTAGACAGCCGACGGGGCAAAAGGTTTAACGACGTCAGTTCTTTTCGCGCCCTCGGCGACGCTCCTGTATCTGCTTCAGGATCAGCAGTCGAAACTTGCGCTCGACCTCCGGCAGCATCCGCAACTTTTGCGCAGGAATAACGTCCAGCAGCTGCCCGGAATAGTGCCGTTCCAGGTCTACTTCTTTTTGCTTCACCTCCAGGCCCAGGGTCACCAGGTCTTTTTCGTTTTGATCAGCGCTCTTACTGGGGTCGGGATGGCGCCGCGCATAGCGCAGCTCTTTGAGCAGTGCTTTGCGCTTGTCGGTAAACTCACGGTAGATCGGCCAGAACTTCTCGGCCTCCGTAGGCGTCAGCGCGAGCTGGTCGGTGATATAGGCGACGCGGGCAGCCTGTATCCGTTCGCGTACCGTGGGATTGCTTTCTTCCGGCAGGTCGTCATCCTGCGCGTATAACGGGATGGCCAGTATGATCAGCGCGATGGAAATAAACGTTTTCATGTCTTATAAACTATTAAAGTCGTTCAGGTTGTCTTCTAAAGCATCGAGTACATCGTCGTTGAGGTCCAGGTGGTAGACTTCCTGCTCGATGGACTGTACATCGTCCGCATCCAGCAGGTTGGTGTCGAGTAGCTCGTCCGTGGAAAGGGTTTCGGACTCTTCGAGGTAGCGCACGAGTTCTTCGGTAGCAATGCCCGCGAGCATGTCTTGTGCGGAGGTCTGCCGTGTATACCACAGGATGCCGGCTGCCACCAGTACCACTGCCGGTAATGCGTAACGCAAGCTGTACTGCCATACGGGGCGCGTGAACCGGGATTGTTTTGCTACACGCGCCTGAATCACGCCGGGCAGCATGTCAAAGTAGCCGTCGGGGGCGGTAAAGATCTCTTTTTTCGGTATGTCTTCCAGTTTCATACAGGTAGCGTTAGTGGCCGGCGGTGTTTATATCGTTACGAAGGTAGTCTTCTATTTTTTTCACGGCGTGGTGGTAGCTGGCCTTGAGTGCCCCCACGCTGGTTTGAGTAATGTCTGCGATCGTGTCATAGGGCAGGTCTTCAAAGTATTTCATATTGAAGACTATCCGTTGTTTGTCGGGCAGCGTCAGCAAAGCTTTTTGCAAGCGGCGTTGCACGTCGTCGCCGGACAGGCCCGGCTGCTGGTCGAGCTTGCGGCTGAGCTCTTCGGTGACGTCGCCGATGGGCAAAAAGAATTTGCGCTTTTTGCTGCGTAAGAAATTCAGGCATTCGTTGGTGGCGATGCGATACACCCAGGTGTACAACTGGGCGTCTTCCCGAAAGCTGTCGATGTGCTTGTGGATTTTGATAAAGACTTCCTGGGTCAGATCATCCGCATCGTCGTGATCAATGACCATCTTCCGGATATGGCCATACACACGCTGCTGGTATGCCCGTACCAGCAGGTTAAATCCGTAATTCCGGGTCTCGGGGTCCCGGATCTTTGCCAAAAGCTCTTTATCCTCCAAGGAGATCGACGGTGAATTCCCAAGTTAGACAAAAGCCGGGGCGCCGGGTTTAACGCGCGGCGAAAATAAATTCAGGTGTTGCGGGGCAGTGTAATGATAAACGTAGCGCCATGCCCCCAGACACTTTCGAGCTTCACGGAGCCGCTCAGTTTCTCCACGAGGGATTTGACGATGGACAATCCCAGGCCGGTTGAGCTTTCTCCCCCGGTCGGACGCGCCGACAGACGGGTGAATTTGCGAAACACACGCGAGAGGTCTTCAGGATGAAAACCGGGGCCTTCGTCGCGAATGCGGATCGTGACCGCCGCCGGTTGAGATTCGGTATGGACAAAGATGCGCTTGCCCGGTGGCGAAAACTTGATGGCGTTGGTAAGAATGTTGTCGAGTATGCGGTTGAGGCAATGGCTATCCGTCTGCACGACACTGTCGCTGTCGTTGTGGATAACCATGGTGAGCTGTTTCTTTTCCAGCGCACCGGCATAGTGCGCAGCCAATGCACCCACAAATTGACCGAGGTGTAGCGGCGCCAGTGTCAACGCTTCCTGCTGTGCAAATTGATTGATATCCAGCAGGTCGCGAATGAGGCCGTTGCCTTCTGCACAAACCTTTTGCATCATGGTCACCAGCTCCTTCCCATCCGTGTCGAGGGGCTGCCCCAATTCCACCAGCATAGCCAGCCCGGCAATGCGGTTCAACGGGCTTCGTAAATCATGTGCCACTACGCTGATCAGGCCGTCCTTCTCGCGGTGTAGCTCTTCCAGCGCTTCGTTTTTGGTAGCCAGCATTTTGTTTTGCTCTTCCACACGGTCCATCAGCACCTTCAGCTCTTCATACGCTTCCGATATCCGTTCGTGCTGCTCGCTTACTTCCCGCGCATAACGTGATTTTATATACCCCCAGTACAAAATCAGGCCGGTTAACAACACAAAAAATATAATGGATATGATCAGGAGTGTTCTATTGGATGAAAGCTTTAACTCTTCCATCTTTTTTGCTTCACTCAGCAGCGTTATTTCTTTGTCTTTTTTCTCACTCGCATAGAGCTCTTGCATTTGTGCGACCTGTTGGCTTTTGCGTTCATTGAACAGGCTATCGTTTAAGTGCGAATACTTTTTGAACCATTGATAGGCCGACCGGTAGTCACCCCGGGCAGAGTCCAGCCGCGAGCTATACAAATAAACTTTTTCCATCCACGGCATGGCACCCGACCGCTCAGCCGCTGCCCTAACCTCCGTCAAGGGTGCCACGGCACGACGCGGTTGTTGCATGCGTATATACAAGTCCGTCAGGCCAAGCAACGATTTTACCAGCGCCTCGTCGCTGTGTATCTCGCGGGCTATACCAATGGATTCGTTGTAATAGGTTTCGGCATTCAGAAACCACCCCATGTTGCGGTAGGAATCACCCAGGTTGGCCTCTGCGAACGACATGCCGCGTTTATCGCCTATCTGGCCATACCGGGTCAAGGCGCTATCCAAATGTTGATTGGCTTCTTTATATAATTTCATTCCGATGCAGGCCTCGCCAATGTTTAACAAGGCCACCGCTTCCGACTGCGGGTGTTTCATCTCACGCGCTGCGGCGCGATATAACCGGAAGTATCGCAATGCTTCGTCATACTGTGTCGTCGCCATTTTCACCACACCGATATTGTTTACGATGGTGGCATAATAGAGCTTGTCCGGAAACGTCGCGCTGATCTTCATGGCCTGCAGGTAGTGCTCCAACGCCAGCTCATAGCTACCGCGGTTGAAGTAGGTGATGCCGATGCTATTGAGCACACGCACCTGCATGTCTTTATTGGGGCGCTCTTCCAGCACATTCAAGGCTGCACGATATTGCTCCAGCGCTTCTTTGTAGCGCGCCTGATAGTCGTAAGCCTGACCGATGTAGAGATAGGTATCGGCCAGTCGTCCGAGCTCGTGTGCCGCGGTGAAGGCAGCATGTCCTTTGTGAAAATGTGCCAGCGCACTGTCGTAGTCACCCATGCGAAGATAGGCGTGACCCGACGCGACCCAGGCGTTGCCTTCTCCTTTGGGATACTGCAGGGCGCGCGAGATCACGCGCGCTTCGGCGGCGTACGTTAGTGCTTCATCGTGGTGCCCGGCGCGGTATAGTTGTCGCGTCAGTGCGATCAGGATGGTCGCACGCGTAGTGTCTGTCGTGGAGTGTGCTTGTAGTGCTTGTTGCAAACTATCCAATTGCGTTGTAGCAGCGGACTGTGCGGATGCGCCGTACGGCCTACATAAACATGTAGCATAGATCAAAACACATGCTACAGCACGCAGGACAGGCAGAGTAAGAGTAGGCATACTCCTGGCGTATACGTTTTTCCAGGAAAAGGTTTCACGCATGAAATGAATCTCCCGAAAATGCACTTTTTCAATCGCGCCGGCGTGTGCTTAAATAGTTGCCAAAGTCTTCTAATATCTGCGCGACATAGTAGCGCTGCACGTTGTAAATGCCTTCTTTCGCCGTCTCGATTTTTTTCTCCAACACAACCTCACCATTATAGGCCACGGCATAGAAGGCAAACAGGTTTTCTTCAATCCCACATTCCGGGAGGGGCGCCGCATAGCCGGTGATGCCGATGCCCCAGTCGCTCGAAAACATTGTACTGACATGCCGCGCCATCTGGGCCGCTACACGATCGGACACACAATTGCACGCTAGCGCATGAATAGGCTCTACCTGTAGCAGCCGGGCTTTCTGGCCGATGTTGTAGGCAGTCAATCCGCCCTGAAAAAAAAGGCTGGCTCCGTCGGCCAGCGAAATAGCAGCTTGCAGTTGGCCGGCGGTAGCACTTTCGGCGATGGCCAGCGTTTCTTCATGGGTGACCATGTACTGCTTGATGTCGGAGATGTCGGCTAGTTTATGCATGGGCGAGGGGAAAATTCGCCTAAAACCAATGAAAAAATTGTACCCGTGCCTTTGCTGGCATTGTTTTCTAAGCAATCCGAAGTAAAAATTGTCCGTATTCGTAAAAAAGATGGCGGATGGGGAGAAAAGAAGCCGTCTACGCTGTTTACCCTAGGAAAAAATGTAGCTTAAAACGCCCATGTAAGTATAGCTTATGACAAATCAAGATCATTTTCACGCCAAAAAAGAATTGACCGTCGGAGACAAACGGCATTCGTATTACAGTTTGAAAGCCTTGCAGCAGCAAGGACACGCCATCGAGCGCCTGCCTTTTTCGATTCGTGTGTTGCTGGAAAATGCAGTGCGGAATTACGACGGCTATGTTACCACCCAGGAGCACATCGAAACGATCCTGGGCTGGTCGCCCCAACCCGAAGACAAAGAGATACCGTTCATGCCTGCCCGCGTGCTGATGCAGGACTTCACCGGTGTGCCGGCCATTGTAGACATCGCTTCCCTGCGTGACGAGATGGCCCGAAAAGGGAAGGATATTACCCGGATCAATCCGCTCATACCGGTAGACCTGGTGATCGATCACTCCGTGCTTGTCGATTATTACGGCACCAACGATGCCTACCGCCTGAATGTGGAAAAAGAATATGAGCGCAACAGCGAGCGCTACCGGTTCCTGAAATGGGCGCAAACTGCCGTGGACAATTTTTCCGTCGTACCGCCGGGTATGGGCATCTGCCACCAGGTGAACCTGGAATATTTCTCCACCTGCGTCGTGCAGCGCGACGGCTTCGTCTTTCCAGACTCCTGCATCGGCACCGACTCGCACACACCCATGGTCAACGGCCTGGGTATTGTAGCGTACGGCGTAGGCGGCATTGAAGCAGAAGCCGCCATGCTCGGCCAACCTCAATTCTTTTCCCTGCCCGAAGTGATCGGGCTCAAGCTTACCGGCAAGCTGCCCGTAGGGGCTACCGCTACGGACCTGGTGCTGACGATTACCGAGCTGTTGCGCAGAACGAAGGTGGTGGGCAAGTTTGTCGAAGTCTTTGGCGATGGGCTCAACACACTTTCTGTTCCGGACCGCGCTACCATCGGCAACATGTCGCCGGAATTTGGTTGTACGGTAACATACTTCCCCATCGACGAAAAGACGTTGGACTACCTGGAGAAAACCAACCGCCCCGCAGAGGTTATCGAGCTTACGCGAAAGTATACACAAGAGAATTTACTGTGGCGTGAAAATGAAGACGCCATTACGTACAGCCAGGTCGTGACGCTGGACCTTTCTACAGTGGAGCCGACGATATCAGGTCCGAGCCGCCCGCAAGACAAAATTCTGCTCCGCCAGACAAAGCAGACCGTAACGGAGTATATCGAAAAAACGTACAGCCGACGGTATATCACCTTTGTGGACCGTCCGCTGAATCGCTGGAGCGGCGAGGGTGGCAATGTGGACCCCTCACAAGTAAAGACAATCACCCCGGATAGTCATCCGGATATCCGTACCGTGGAAGTGACGCACGATAACCAAACTTTCCACCTGAGCGATGGCGCCATTGTTATTGCTGCCATTACCAGTTGTACCAACACCTCCAACCCCGACGTGATGATCGGTGCCGGGTTGCTGGCCGAGAAAGCACTGGCCAGGGGCCTTCGCGTGAAGCCCTGGGTGAAAACCAGTCTTGCGCCCGGCTCAAAGGTTGTAACCGATTATTTGCGTGAAGCCGGCTTGCTGGTGAAGCTCGAGCAAATGAAATTCAACGTGGTGGGGTATGGTTGCACATCGTGTATCGGAAACTCCGGCCCGCTGCCCGACCCGATTGCCGCCGCCATGCAAGACCACGATTTAATCCTGGGTGCCGCGTTGTCCAGTAACCGTAACTTCGAAGCGCGTATTCACCCGCAGGTAAAGATGAACTTCCTCATGTCACCGCTGCTGGTGGTCGCATACGCCATTGCCGGTCGCATCGACATCGATATGACGCAGGAGCCGCTGGCCTATAACGATCGTAACGAGCCGGTATACCTTAAAGATATCTGGCCGTCGGACGAAGAGATTCACAGCACAGTCGCCCGCGTAGTGAAGAAAGATTCGTATAAGAAGAATTACGCCGAGATCTTCGATGGCAACGAGCAATGGCAGAAATTGTCAGCGCCGCAGACAAAAGCCTATAAATGGGATCCCACCTCCACCTATGTGAAGGAAGCGCCCTTCTTCGTCAACCTGCCCGAAACGGCCGAACCGATTAAACCGATTGTAAAAGGTCAGGCACTCCTCGTGCTGGGCGACTCGATCACAACCGACCACATCTCGCCGGCGGGTAGCTTCAATGAAAAGTCACCGGCGGGACAATACCTGGTGAGTCGCGGCATACCGAAAGATCAGTTTAACTCATACGGTTCGCGTCGTGGGAACGACGAAGTCATGATCCGCGGAACGTTCGCTAACGTGCGGATCAAAAACCAGCTGGCGACGAAAGAGGGTGGTTTCACACAGCACATTCCCTCCGGGGAGGAAATGACCGTGTACGATGCTGCCATGAAGTATAAAGAGACCAATACACCACTGCTGGTGCTGGCGGGTAAAGAGTATGGTAGTGGTTCGTCGCGTGATTGGGCCGCGAAAGGTACATTCCTGCTGGGCATCCGCGCGGTGATTGCTGAAAGCTATGAGCGTATTCACCGCAGCAACCTGGTGGGCATGGGCGTGTTGCCGTTACAATTTCTGGAAGGGGAAAGTTATAAACAGCTTGGCCTGACCGGACGCGAGACATTTGATATACCTGAGCTGACCGATGCAATCAAACCGGGACAACAACTGACGATCACCGCAACAGCGGAGGATGGCAGCCGCAAACAATTTAAGGTGCGGTGCCGGTTGGATAGCAAAATCGAAATTGATTATTACCGCAACAAAGGTATTCTGCAGTATATGTTGCGGCAGTTTTTGACAACAAATTGATGTCCGAATTTGTGAACAATCTGCACCACTCCTGTTTGATGGTCGCGGTTTTTCCTCAGCGGCTTTGCCGGGCGAGCAAAAGGACGCAGGAAACGGGATGGCACAGTATTTACACTACAGGAAGTAGTTAGTCTTGACAGGAGTGGTACAGAACCCTGTATCTGAGAACAGATCCTGAAACTTGATCCGGGTAATGCCGGCGAAAGGAGACGAGATTAACCTTAAAAAGAGGCTGCTTTACAACATAAAGCAGCCTCTTTCCTTACTAATTATTCGATCTTAAACTTCCGATGGTTATGAAACCGATCAGCATTTCTAAAAGCGATAAAATCACCTTTCGTGATTTTAATGAAGGCAATTCTGTACAAGTGCGTGTCTCGGTGCCCGAGAACGAGGTGAAGACTTATGTCAAAGGGACTTCCGTCAAGATTACACACGAGGGCCAGGAGGCTGCCGCACGCATTGTGTCGGACCCGCTTATTGTGAGTGGTACTACCGGACCGGGGGAGCGACTGATTTCGTTGATTGTGGAGAAGGCCTAGTTACTGCACGCCCACGCGAAGAGCCACGAGCCCATGTATACCTTGCAACTCTTCAATCTCCAGCTCTTCCAGATCATTCTTCAACAGTCCCTCCTGCTGCAGGTCCTGGATGTAGTGTCTATAGCGCTCCGCCACGAAGTTGTTGCGGTAGAAAACAATGGCAATCTTGCCCGGCTGTGTTAATCGTTGCCGGGTGTCTTTGACATTTGCTTTGTCGATTCGCTTTTTGATGATCTGATAGCGAATATTATAGGTGCCCTCCACATCAAAGCGACGTTCGTCGTTGCGGAAGTTGATGTCGATCGTAGCGGGATGAACAAAGATGAGCTGTGTGGTCTGCAAAGGCACTTCCATGTGCGGCATGAGTCGGCGCGTAATGCGGGATATGGATGCCATGAACCGAAGCTGTCGCTGTTGAAAAGTGTCGACGTGGGCCAGCTCAAAGGGAATGGTCGGCGCGATGGACTGTCCCACGTAAACATCGTACTCTATGCCGTCGGTCCGGAATTTCTCAAAGTAGTTCGGATATAGTTTACTTAAATCGCGGCGGAATAATTCCAGGTGCTCGCTGATGGCGGTATTAATGCGTTGCATCGACCCCTCCAGCATACGCCGGTGCTGGAATACGGCGCCCGTCCGTTCATTGTTGGCATCCAGGAATGTTTTGATCAGCGCTTGCAGGGTAGGCTGCGCGTCGTGCAGGGTGCGTAGTGATGGCAACACCTCCTCTTCGATAAAATTCTTCAGCGCCGTCTCGTCGATGTGAATGGATTGATCCTCCACCCGGCCACGCCAGATGTTCGATTTGAGGATCAGCTCGTCTATGCCCGGCTGGTCTATCTGTGTGTCAATTTCGTCGAGGGTATGTAGTAAGAGCTTCACTTGAAAAATCAAGTCGGCGCGCAACGCCGCGTTACGTTCGATGGTCGAGTTACGAATATCGATTGCTCCGTAGAGCGGATATACATCTTCGAACGATACCGTGGGAACGGTATGGCGACGGGCTCCAAAGAACGTGTCGTTACGATACTGCCATATTGCCTCGCGGAATTTCCACTCGACGGATGGTTGTAGCGGCGTAAAGACATCTTTAATGGTGTGATCCATGTACGCGTTAAAGTCGAGAATGCTCTTTTGCAACAGTTGCGCCAGCAGGGGAAGCACGTTTTCCAGTTGGTTCAGGTTTGATTCCTGCAGTACACCGGCGCGGTCGCTGTACGCTTCCAGTATACCCACCAGCGTGTTGTTATGAAAGACCGGGATCAACGCGAGCGACTGCATACCCGTTTGTAAAAATAGCTGGTCGAACCACGAGATGTTCTCTTTTGCATCCGTGGCATGAAAGACCAACGACTTGGGCTTGGCGCGGTAACCGTTCATGTAGTCCAGGAAAACCGACTGAGGGATGGATAACTTACTGGCCGTGTTCGCCAGAATACTAAAGGGGTCGTTTTCGTATGGCGACAGCAGGTGACCGTTTAGCTCGACCATGGGCAGCATACCGAACTGGACGGCGCTGTTGCCGACCAGCGACTTGAGCAACGTCAACACCTGGCGATAGATGCCCACGGTCTCCGCGGGGTCATGCTCCAACATAGTGTTACGGATGTTTTCCAGTATCTTCTCCTTGGTAACATCCTCTACGGTCAGGATCGCAAACCCTTCAAAGTGAAAGGCGTCTATGGGCAGCTTCTCCTGCAGGTATCCGGTTAGTGCGCAGTCCAGCGCGTTCGCCAGTTTGCCGGCGTCGAGGTTGGGTAGCGGCTGTAGCTGTTGTACTTCTACGTACCGCATATCCGACCGTACGGCCAGGTACTTCAGCAAGCCGGTATCTTCATCTATGTAAGAATATGTCAGGTCTTCGTGAGGAAGGATCGGCAGGTTAAACGCCTTGCGCAGGATAAACGAGTAGACAAATTCATAGTGCCACTTGTCAATCTTCTCGTCTTCCGAAAATTTCAGCGAGTCGGGTATTCGGGCGTGTACGCGTTTGTCGATGAGGTTGTAAAACGCGTCGGTGCCGTAAAAAATGGCCGGCCACAGCGGCGCTCCGAGTCCCCACAGCTTGGCTTCGGTTTCGCCGGCAGTTGGCTCGACGGCAGCATGAATCAGGTCGAACAGTGCATTATATTCGGCCACACGATCGAGATCAATCGGTTGCAGCCACTCGGGATGCGCATCAAACTGCGAAAGGAAGATTTCCAGCTGCTGCTTACGAATACCTCTTTCCGAGGCATGTTGATGCCGAAGATGTGAATAGAAGTTCCGGAAGGAAAGCGTAGTCTTACCGGCTAGGGTATATTTCGTCAGGCGCTGGTTAACCAGCTGAAGATCAGAGCGCATGCTGGCACGTTTCGTATAAAAAGGGCTGTGTGCGTTACCACAACCGAACGCATGCGTTTTTTGTTCTGTTTCCTGTCAGTAAAATTTATGCGCCGTATAAGGCTGTTGGCCAAACTGAAGCATGGCGGCCAGGCGTTGTCCCAGTTCCCGTGGCGGTAGCACAAGGTCGGGATGGTCCGTCCGGATGGCAGCCTTGGGCATGGAGTCAAACTGTGCCGACGCCGGCTCTTGCACCAATACCTCCCCGCCATGCCGGTAGAGCATGAGCGCACCCTCTGCGCCGTCCGTGCCCATCCCCGAGAGAACGACGCCGATGGCATGCTCGCACTGATCCTGGGCCAGCGATGTAAAAAAGACATTGATGGCTTGGTTCCATACGTAATCCTCCGGTCGGGGCATGAGGTATAATGTACCTTGTCGTATCTCTAACAGGACGTCTTCCGGCATGACATATACATGGCCGGCCTCCGGCACGACAATGCCGTGAAGCCGCTCCACCGGCATCACCACATATTTTTCCATGATCTCGGGCAGCATGCTGCGGTGGTCGCGCAGCAGGTGTGTGACGACCACAAAGGCCGCAGAAAGTCCCGGCGGTATGTCGTGGAAAAATTCTTTCAGCGCGCTGTGGCCGCCCGCGGAGGATCCTATTCCTATGATGTATTGAGGTGCGTTTTTCATGCGTTATAACCAGCCCTTTCGTTTAAACCATATATAGATTCCCAGGGTTACGACGACCATAACCAGCAAAACAGCCGGGTAGCCTAGCCGCCAGGTTAGCTCGGGCATATACTGAAAATTCATGCCATAAATGCCCACGATAAACGTAAGCGGCATAAAGAAGGCAGAGAACAACGTCAGCACACGCATCACCTCGCCTGCCCGCTGCGAGTTCAGGGAAATGTAAATGTTCAATAAACTGGTCAGACTGTCCTGTATATGCGCACTCATGGTCTGCAGCCGCACGAATGAGTCCTTCAGGTCGTTCAGCTCGGGTGTAGGCAGCTGTTTCTGTAAGTTGTCGAGAATGACGCGTGTCAGGTCTAATACCCGGGAGATTACCGAGGCGCGACGTTTGAGATAATAAAAGCTTTTTAGCATGCTCTTTTTGTTCTCTTCCAAAAAGACTTGCGGCTCGAACGTGTCGATGTCCTCAATGACTTTGCTCAGGGGCGCCTCATAGGTGGCCAGCACATATTCGATAATGCGTTGCAGAATTTCATACGGTGAGCCGCACTGACCGGTATCGACATAGCTATCTTTTATACGCGCCAGAAAGTCGTAGTCGGCGCGGTGTATGGTGATGATCACCTCCGGCTTGATGAAGACTGCGATCTTGTCCGTCACCTCCTGAATAGAGTCGGCGCGTTTGTCGATATTGTCGGCATAGGCCCGCAGAATGACAAACTGTACGGAGTCGGTTTGCTCGTATTTGGGCAAGTGCGCCGGTTGCAGCGAGTCCTCTACCAGGGTACGGTGTAGTCCATACTTCATGGCGATCTCCTGCAAGTCTTTCTTTTCTGGCTGCGCCAGATCAATCCAGGTAAAGTCTGCGCCGTGATTTTCTTTTAAGATGGTGGTCACCTTTTTACCAAACCGGCGTCAAAAAATTATGCCACCGCCGAGGTACAAAAGCGTCACCTGCCATCGCCTGGCAATTCGATCTTGTCCAGGTATTTGTTTACATCACCGGCCTCGGCCAGGGCAATCTTGTCGACTTCGTTGGTGGCGTCGTCTAAATAAACCTCAATAAAATCTTTGCCAACGGCATACAGGTTTACTTTGAACGTCCCATGCACCATGGTCTCCAGGTATATGCCATTTTCCCAGACCCACTTGGCTTTATCGTTTAGCGGGAGGTTTTCAAATTCCAGCCTCGTCATGCGGTATCGTGTTAGGATTTCTGTAAATATACGGGTAATTCTGAAAGCTCATATTTTTTGACACGCGGGCACGTAACAGGCCTGTACCTTAGGTGTCGCCGTTACAGTTACTAATGAGCCGTTCACTGCGAATAGGTGCCTCCCGTCCCAGGAAACATATGTTTTTATAGGGACCTTCATTTTTGTCTGTGAGCAAATGTGTATCTTGATTAGTACCAACCAGCGACCGAGGGAAGATGTCTAAAAGCAAACGTTTAGTGTACATCGACGACGACGAGGATGACATCCTTGTTTTAGCCGAAGTACTGTTACAAATAAATGATGAAATTGAATGTATTTCTGCCGTCAACGCGCAGGACGGTTTGGATCTATTGGAACAAAGTGATCCACCGCATTATATATTTCTCGACATCAATATGCCGCGCATCAGCGGGAAAGAATGCCTGCAGCACATACGGGCCAACCCACGGTATGACCATGTGCCGGTGGTGATGCTTTCCACGTCTACGTCCGATACCGACATTAAAGAGTGTATGGCGTTGGGCGCTACTGCTTTTCTGGTAAAGCCCAGCGACCTGTTGGTATTTGTTGAGAAGTTGCGCGCGTTGTTTGAAAGCATTCACCATCAGACATTGCTGCGGGGGGCTCCGCGAAAACAGTAAGCAAAATTCACATGGGCAGGTATATTGTAAACGTAGCCCCTCGTCCAGGCTCGCCGGCGGCAGTGATGAAGCCGTGGTGGTTGTCCATGATCTTCTTGCAAATGGCTAAGCCGATGCCGGTGCCCTCGTATTCGTTCTTGCCGTGCAGGCGTTGAAATACCTGGAAGATGCGCTCACTGTATTGCGGGTCGAAGCCGATACCATTGTCGGTGATGGTGATGCGGTGATACATGCCTTCGACGGCCGACGAATCGATCGCTTTTCCTTGCACCGTGTCTGCAGTGATGACAACGCGCGGCGGCACGCCGGGCTTTATATACTTCAACGCATTGGATAAGATGTTGGAGAGCAGCTGCTCGAATTGATACGGTATTACCTTCATTGCCGGCAGTGCGTCGGCTTCGATCGTTGCCCCCACAGTCTCGATACGTTCGCTGAGCTGCTCTTGTACTTTCGCCAGCAACCCGCCCAGCTCCAGGACCTCAACGTGTTGTTCGGTGGCGTTCATGCGCGAGTAGGAAAGTACGTCGGCAATGAGCTGCTGCATCTGCATCGACGCTTGCTGCATGCGCCGGAAGTAGTCCTTGCCCCGGTCGGTCAGCGCGGTCTCGGTGGCGTGTATGCGGGTGGCAAAAGTCTGAATCTTGCGCAAGGGCTCTTGCAGATCGTGGCTGGCCACAAAAGCAAATTGAGCAAGCTCTTCATTTGATTTCTGCAACGCATTGTTCGACTTTTCCAGCTCGGCGGTGCGTTCCTTTACCTTTATCTCCAACGACTCCGTAAAAGTTTTCTGCTGTGTGATGTCAATCACCGTGCCGTACATGCGCAGCGGCTTTTTGTCCGTATTGTGTACGATTTTGCCGTGTACCCGCACCCAGTGAACAGTGCTGTCGGGCCAGACAACACGCGCCTCGTATGAAAGGCCCCCCGTGGCAAACGACGTACGGATGGCTCGCTCGCGGATGGGCAGGTCGCCGGGATGCAGCGCAGCAATCAGTTGCTGGTGCGTAACAACATCATTTGCCGAAAAGCCAAATATTTCCACCAGACGAGGCGAGCTATAAAATTCCTGGTTCTCCAGGTCCCAGTCGAAGGTGCCCATATCGCTGGCTTCTACAGCAAGCCGCAGGCGCTGCTCGGCGACCTGGATCTGCATAAGCGAGTGTTGGAACTTGCGCTCGTTCGCCATGGCTTTCTCCCGTGCGCGCAACGTTTGCATGGTTTCCTCGCTGATTCGCTCGTCGAGATCGTGCAGAATCTTGCGCAATTGCTGCAGCTCTTCGTACGAGATGGTGAGTCGCTCCGATGCACCCGTCCGGTCGGAACCGGTCTGCCCGGAATCTATCGTATTTTCGACAACCGACAGCAGCATGATGAGATTGGCCGCCATGATCTCGACCGAGGTAAAACCAGCACGCGCCTCTTCCACGCGGCCCTGCTGATAGAGATCGATCAACTGAGCCGCGGCCAGGTGCATGTCGCGGTGAACTTTTTCCAGCTCGACCACCTCGGGTATAGAACCGTAGGCAGCCAGTGCCAATCCATAGATCCACTCGCCCAATGCACACGTAGTGTGCGACGATACGTGTTGGTCTGTCTGGCCGTGATACAGGATCGAACGAAGCTGCGTTTTAAATAATATATGCTTCGTCCTGGCTTGTGCAAAGTCCAGCGTAGAGAGATCCATGGTCACAAAATTTGAAGTGTCAAGATAACGATATATTCGTACACGTGCGACACGGTTGGCCGCGCGTTTTACGTGTGCCGTGTTTAAAAATGAAGCACGTATTTTTCCTTGCTGGGTTGCATAGTTTGCAAGCTCCAGTCAATGGCTATTATCTGTTGAATAGCCGATTTCAGTTTCTCGAATGATCGCGGTTTGTGAATATAAAAATTAGCACCCTCGTGGTACGTACGGTCAATGGTGCTGTCTTCGTTCGAGGTAGAAAAGATGACGACGGGTATATCGCGGAACTTTTCGATCTGCTTCATTTCTGTGAGGCACTCGAAACCGTTTTTGCGGGGCATGTTTATATCCAGGAAAATAACGCTGGGTGGCGGCGGGACGGTTTCCTCCAGCTTCTCCATCAGGTCCACACCATCTGTCGCCACCGTGAGGCTCGCATCCGCAGAGAGCTCACGAAGGGCATCTTCAAACAACAGGCGGTCGTCATCATCGTCGTCCGCCAGGAAAAATCGCTGCGCCATACATACACGTTGTGACGTTAAAGATAACCATTTCAGTGAACCTCACAACTCCGGGAATTCCCGTAGGACACCTAGCCCATTTCCAACGCCAACCGCAGGCTTTGCTCCTGCAGCGGCTTGGTCAGGTAATAATCCGCGCCCAGCTCTTTCGCCCGCTGACGATCCCCCGGATTGTCGGAAGAGGAAACAATAAAAATCTTTACATGTTCTTTGCCCGGTATACGCAACCGACGGAACGCTTCCAGAAAACCGAATCCATTCATAATGGGCATGTTGAGGTCCAGCAGGATCACGTCGGGCAAGGCCTTTGCTCCCTGGTAGTAGTCGTTAAAAAGCTGGAGCGCTTCTGCTCCGTTTACGGCCATGTGAATGTCGCTGGCAAGACCCATGCGTTGCAGCGTCTTGGAGCTCAGAAAATTAAAAATGCTGTCATCATCAACTAATAATACACGCTTCATAGCATTCCTTCTTTAATGGTGATATTTTCTAAAATGCTTGCCAGTCCTGCAACGGTTGCGCTGGCCTGTGAGAGCCCACGGGCCGGTATTTAATGTTATCGCACCGCATTGGGGTGTTTGCACTTGGTCCAATACCGGAAGATGAGACTCATAGTTTCTTCCAGCTCCCGAAACGAGGGTTCTTTCAGAAAAAAACCCTGTGAGGACAAGTGATACGCTTCCATCACAGTGGTCGGTGCCACGGCGGTGGAAAAGAAAACAAATGGAATGCTCTTGTTGCGGAGGTAGTCGTCGCGTTGAATTTCACGTTTGAGTTCCAGCCCATTCATAATCGGCATGTTCAAATCGCAGATAATAATAAAGGGTTTATCTGTGGTAACACGTAAATAATCGAGTGCGTCCCTACCATTCTCGAAGTGCTCCATCTCTCTTTTTTGGCCTATTTTCTCCAGGACCTCCGCCAAAAGGTCGCGGTCGTCGGTATCGTCGTCTACTAGTACAATGGGGTCTCTCATGAACAAGGATTTTTTGGGCCCTGCAGATCGTATGCTGAACCTACTTATTTTTTTGATAAAATAATACCCCCTACCCCTAGTCCTGATTTGCGTTTTTTGTGTGTACATTTATCCCCGAGTTGAAACAGATGGGAAAGCATCTTTTACTAGCCGATGACGATGACGACGACAGAATGCTTTTCCAGGAAGCCCTACGGGAAGTGAGCCGGGACACGCAGCTAACGATGGCCATTGACGGCGATCAGCTCATGGAGGTGTTGGATGCGCTGTTGCCCGAGCGGCCGACAGTGCTTTTCCTGGATCTCAATATGCCGCGTAAGAATGGTTTTGCCTGCCTGGAAGAGTTGCGTCAACGAGAGCCATTTAAAGACATGCCTATTGTCGTGCTGTCTACGTCTGATGATATCGCCACCATCGACATGTTACACCGCTCCGGCGCAAGTCACTATATATCGAAACCACCTTCTTTTGAGGTGCTTAAATCGGTAGTCGAATATTTCTGCCGCGTCGACTGGAATATGGCCCACCCCTCGTCACGCGAGGCGTTCGTACTGACATTCTAGTATTGCAATAAAAATTCTTTTTTGGAAGGTTGCGTTGCCCGCAACTGCAGGTTCAGACTCAGCACATCGTGAATAGCCTGCTTTAGTTTTTCAAAGCTATTCGGCTTGCAGATGTAGTAGTTCGCGCCCTGGCTATACAACTTCTCAATAATCTTTTCCTCGTTCGAGGTGGAGATCATCACAACGGGTATATCCTGTAGCAAAGTCCGCTCGCGCATTTCGCGCAAGCATTGAAACCCGTTTTTGCGAGGCATGTTGATGTCTAAGAAGACCAGGCTGGGCAACGACGGCAGCCGCTGCTGTAACTTTTCCATCAGCTCTTCACCGTCGCTGGCCATTACCAGGTCTACGCCGGCATATACTTCGTTCAGCGCATCTTCGAACAACATACGGTCGTCTATGTCATCGTCCGCCAAAAACAAACTTTTGTTCATGCTATGATTGGTTTTGGTGAATGCCATTCAAGTAGAACCAATGTGCTCCAACGAAAGTTCCGTACACCCATGCTGTCTCTGCTATAACGATTTTACGAATTGGCTTTGTAATAAACAACAATCGCAATACCAAAGAATAAGGTAAAACGATGTTATCGCCAACACCTGCACATTTCACCGCAAGATTTTGCCTACAGCCCAGGCGTCAGACATTTCACCGAATGTAGTGAAACAAAAAAATTAAATTACGTCACCCTGTTTGTTTGACAATTCCACTGGGTTGCCGTCTGAATTCCGCCGGTGCAATACCTGTTGTTTTAACAAACAACCTGTTAAAGTAAGCGGGATCTTCATAGCCCAGATTGTATGCTATTTCTTTTACCGTCATATCGGTATACAACAGCAACCGTTTCGCCTCCAACATGATCCGATCTTTAATAATGTCATTCGGTGTCTCTGACCGGTAACGGTTCAGCCGTTTACTCAAGGCTTTGGGTGTGATGTTGAGCAGGTCGGCATAATCGGCCACACCGTGACGTTTCCGGAAGTGACTTTCCACCAGTTGACTGAATTGACGAAGAAACTCAGCCTCGGGCTGATCGTCCTGCTGTGCATAGCCTGCATTTTCTTTCCAGAGCCGGGTCGATTTAATGATAACCTTCTTAACGAGAATTCGCAGCATCTCTTCTACTGCCGTGTCGTCGCGTTGCATCTCGTCGGCGATCTCTTCCAGAATCGCCTCCATGGTAAGCGCATGTTCTTTGGTGAGCGTCACTGCAGCGGTACCATAGACATTGTTATATAAAATGCCATCGCACGACACCTCTTTCTCGTGTATCTGTATGCAATAGAAGTCGCGATTAAAGTATATCACATATCCTTTAAAGCGATTATTGTCTTCTACTTCAAAAAACTGATTGGAGCCTATAAAGAACAACGAGTCCTGCCGCAGGGTATGTTTCTGAAAATCGACACGCAACGCAGAACCTGCGCGCAGGAACAAAATCCGATTGTAGCTTTTGTCGGTCAGGGCCACTTCCGGCAAGGCTGTGGCAGTATCAAATTTTACAATACCGATCTTCTTGTGTGTGAATTGCTTGAATAGACTCATCCCAGGATTAGTTATGGAACTGCTGGTGATAAATAAAATCACCCAGCTCGCGGCTGTACTTGTCCAGATCATCAACACACCGCTTTAAGGCATGGCGCACCAGGTCCCACTGGTCAGTGTCGATGGCGTCCATCCGCAGCAGCTCCAACAAACCCTGCATGGTGCTGATGGGGCTGCGGACACGATGCGACGTCATGAAGGCAATGCGCTCCAGCGCCTCGATGTAGTCTGTTTTTTGCAGCTCTGCATGCTTGAGGTCCGTCACGTTACGGCCGATGCTCATGAACTCGTACAAGGTTCCAAAGGAATCAAATATTCCGCGCACGTACAAGAGGATCCATTGCTTTTCATGCCGGGCATTCTCCAGCTCGAATACTTTCGATATCTCGGGATTATCGGGTGTCAGCAGAAATGCCTGCCGGATGAAAGAGAGCGGTACACCCTTGAGCGTAAACTCGTATATATTGGTCCCTATGATTTCGACGAAACTTTTACCGGTAAAATCCTGGTACTGCGAGTTGACATAGATACGATCACCGTGCGCATTAAACAGCGCAATCAGGTCCGATTGATTTTCGATCAGGGCACGGTAGCGGGCTTCGCTGTACCGCAGATCGGTTAACGCGGCCTGCTTTTCCTGAAGGGCTACTTTGGTATCGGTAATGTCATTGATCAGGAAGAGGTATAGATTGTGGGCAGGCCCCTGGCCGGCGTGTACGGGCAGCAAGTGTGTTTGAAGCCAGACGCGATCGCCGACCGGCGTGTCGTACCGTATCTCACCCGACCACTGCACGCCGGTGGATACAATCGGAAAAAGCGTTTGAAACATGGAGGTATTCAGCAAGCCGTCGAGGTTGGCCAGTGGCGTGCCGATCAGGTCTTGTTCTGCGCGGCCGAACGTCTCACGAAACTGGGCACTTACCCAGGCAATACGAAAGTCTTTATCCAATACAGCGAAACGAACGTTCGCCGCACTGGCGTTTATGCTGGCATTCAGGAATGCATGCTCGTCTTTTACCAGGTTCTCAAGGGTAGGTATCATTTTAATGTGTTATTTGTCAGCCAAGCACCGTACAAGCACCGCGGAGGCCTCATTACCAACCCTTCATCGATCAACACCCTGGCCCTCCAGGTATAGGAGGCTCCGCAGAAACTTATACTGTATATATTGAAGTATATTGCTTGCTGGCAGTATACTGTGTGAGAGACTATTACAACAGCCGTATACGTGGTAATAATTCCTCGGTTATGATTTTTTTATAAAATATTACCGCCATCGTTACCAACATTTCCATACTGTTAACACGTCTTCCCAACGATTATTACTGCAGCGTTGCCTTCAGCAATATGGACGCGCGGAGCACGTGCGACACCGGGCAATTTTCTTTTGTTTCCCGGGCTGCTTTCAGAAATTGCTCTTCAGCCATGCCGGGGTGCCGTGCTTTTAACACGATATGCGACTGCATGATGGCGCCGTGCTCGAAGGTAACGACGCAATCGGTGGCGAGCTTTCGCAGGTAACCAACCTCACCCCAACACAAGCTCGGCTTATGGTAAAGCAGCAGCCGTGGACCGCCGCGATCAGCTCCTTGCCCTGGCATGAATTTATCAGGTAAAAATTGCATCCTATAAACCCACCCGATGTTGAAACACCGTAAAAGGCTATAAATTAATTCGGGTATAATTTTGATCAATATTGTTACAAGTCTATATTCACATAACCGTTGGCCACTAACCAAAAAAACCACCCTCCCGCGTGTATTTTGCTTTAAGCTGTTCAGGATAAATTGAAATGAAGTGACTCACTCCATGGAGCCAACGACCTTTGAACCCCGTACACTGCATGATCAGTATACCGTATCGATCATTACACCTGCTGAAACCTTTTCTTTACAAGGGCCCTGGCACCTCGACCCCGAGGATGGCCAGCCGCTGAAAGAAGATCTAAACCGGTTACCCCTAAGCTTTGACCTATTGGTGGCGCTAAACGGCACGCATTACCTGGTACATCCCGAAGATGTAATGGCACTGCAGGACGTCATTGCCCGTTTGCGCACAGGTAAAAGCAGCGACTATCATTGTCGCATCATTCATTCATCCGGATATACCCGGGTATTGCATGGCTTCGCCACGCTACAGACACAACGGATCAAAATGACGCGCGCGCTTCGCGAAGACCAGGATGTTACCTCCCGACAGCAGTCACTACAGCAAAAGCATGAGCTTGAAACCATGGCCGCAGTGGAAATGGCCCGCACCGCGTTCTTTAGCAATGTGAGTCATGAGTTTCGTACGCCCTTGACGTTACTGTTAAATCCCCTGGAAGAAATGCTGGAGCAGACCGGACGCTTTTCCACCGCAGACACCCAGAAGCTCCAAATGGTGCATCGCAATGCACTGCGGCTACAGAAGCTGGTAAACACGCTGCTGGATCTGTCCCGCATCGAAGCCGGCCGCGCCGTCGCCGCCTATCGCCCTACCCGTCTCTCGCAGTTCACAATCGACATCGCCACCACCTTTCGGCCAGCCATGGAAAAAGCCGGGCTGACCTTTTCGATCGATATACCAGCGGTCGATACCGCTTTTTATATCGACCGTGACATGTGGGAGAAGATTATACTCAATCTTCTCTCCAATGCTTTTAAGTTTACGCAAAAAGGCGCGGTATCCATCACCCTGCGGTATACCGATAACACAGCTTTACTCGGCGTGCACGACACCGGTCCGGGCATCGCTGCCGAGGCTATTCCGCAGATTTTTGAGCGCTTCGGTCGCATCGAGGGTGTACCCACGCGGGTAGAAGAAAGCTCTGGCCTCGGCCTGGCGCTGGTGAAAGAGATGGTCGTGCTACATGGCGGCAGCATACGGGTTGAAAGTACACCCGGCCAGGGCACAAGCTTCTATGTAACCATTCCGGCAGGCAAGGATCACCTCCCGCCCTACCGGGTGCAGGAGCGGGACGAACATGCCCCTGACTCCTTTGCCGATGCCACCGCACGATGGCAGCCCGACAGTATGTTGCAGGGGCCGTCGCCCGTCGAAACACCCTCGGGCGATGTAGCCGAGGCGTCGAAGCATGTGGTGCTTTTGGTGGAAGACCATCGCGACATGCGTACCTATCTAACCGATCTTCTGAAACCATACTATAACATACTGACGGCCGAAAATGGTACGCAAGCGCTGGCGCTGCTGCGCGAGGGTATTATGCCCGACCTGGTGCTGGCCGATGTGATGATGCCCGGCCTGGACGGGTTTCAGCTAATGCAGGCCGTGCATGAAAGCCTCGAAGGCAGCCGTATACCGGTCATCCTCCTTTCGGCCCATGCCTCCGAGAAGGCGCGGCTGGAAGGATTGCAACAAGGTGCCGACGACTACCTCATCAAACCCTTTTCACCGCGCGAGCTGTTAGCCCGCGTCAAGACGCGCCTGGAATTGGCCCAGGCCCGCACGCGATCGGAGCGACAGCTCAAGACTGTTAACCACCAGCTCGAACAACGCATCTTAGAGCGAAGCCGCGCCCTGCAAGAAAGCTACGAGTTGCTGAGCGGTATTTTTGAAGGCGTACAGGTGAACCTGAGTTTCCAAAAAGCACTTCGCGACAGCGATGGCACCGTCAAAGATTTTATCCTCAACATCATCAATCCGGCATTTCTCCGGTCGACCGGTCTGACGGAGCAGGCCCGTGGTCAATACTTGTCGGCGGTATTCCCGGACATTCGCGAGCACGAGCTTTGGCACCGCATGGAGCAGGTATTGGATACGGGCAAGCCCCAGCGCTTTGAAACACGCTATGGCTACGGCGGCACCGAGTCCTGGCTGGATATTTCGCTTGTCAAATTTGGCGATGGCGTGATCGCTTCTTCTCTGCCGATTACCGAACGGAAGCTTACCGAAGCCGCGCTACGACATCAAAAAGATCTCTACAAAAAAAGCCTCGACGCTATTCCACACCTGGTGTGGGTCTACGATCTGAAAACAGGCACTACGGTATTTAACGATCAATGGTATAGCTATACGGGACTGTCACCGGAGCAGTGCGTCGACTTCGATCATCGTAATGCCGATGTCTTTCATCCTTCGCAGCGCGTCGAGATACGTCACAAGTGGTCGGATCACATCGCCGCAGGCAAAGCTTATTCGGGCGAGATGCTGGTGCGAAACGCCGCAGGTGAATACCGCTGGCACCTGGACATGACTTTGCCGGTGACCAGCGAAGACGGTGCCGTGGATATGTGGATCGGCACGCTCACCGACGTACACGAGCAATTTACCAGCGAGAAGAAGCTCAAAGAAACCAATGACCTGCTGCAAACGGTATTCGACACTTCCACCGCCTGCATCGAGGTGTTGGAGTGCGTATATGACCACCGGTATGAGATCGTCGACTTCACCTGGAAATACTACAACCACCGCACAGCCCTGTTCTTACAACGTCAGGATTTACTCGGCAAGCGGTTGCTGCAAGAATACCCGGTAGCATTAAAGAACGGTTTATTCAACCGGTATATCAGTGTCTCCCGTACGGGCCGGCCGCTAGAGGTCGAGTTGGCTCCATTCCCCGGTACGAACACCTGGCTACACGTCATGATTTCCAAGCTCGACGACGGCGTGGTCGTGATCTACCACGACATCACCGCCCGCAAGCAAGCCGAGCTTCGGCTTACCGAAAATGAGCAGGAGCTTTTAAATCTCAATGCCGTGCTGCAGCAAAAGAATGACAACCTGGAAATGTTGCACAAGGAGCTGAGCCATTTCGCGTTTGTCGCCAGCCATGACCTGCGCGAGCCGTTGCGCAAAATTCGTACGTTTGCCGACCTGCTGGTAGAGCAGGAACAACACTTATCCGACAAGGGCAAAGCCTGGGGGCAGAAAATTATCGGTGCCGCTACACGCATGGATGCCCTGATTGACGGCGTGTTAGACTTCTCAAAAACCAGCACAAGCCAGTTCCATCAAAAACGTTTGTGCAACATGTCCGAAATATTAGAGGCCACCCTGCTGGACATGGAGGAGAGCATTCGGGCCACACAGGCACAGATCGGGTACGACACGTTGCCGATGTTGTATGGCAATGTCTTACAACTCGGTCAGTTGTTCCAATGCCTCATCGGCAACGCACTGAAATTTCGTCGTACCGATGCCGCACCCCGCATTCGTATCACCACCGACTTTGTCGAGCCGGGCACCGTAGCACATCCTGCGGCGAAGCCCGATCAGGCATACTTCGCCGTAAACGTTGCCGACGAAGGCATTGGATTCGATCAACATTATGCCGACCATCTGTTTAAAATTTTCCAACGATTACACCAATCGCCCGCATACGACGGCACGGGTATAGGACTGGCTATTTGCCGGAAGATCATGGAGAATCACGACGGATTTATCACCGCCCGTGGAATAGAAGGAGAAGGGGCTGTATTCACATGCTACTTTCCGCATAAAAATGAGTAACTTCAACCACAGGCAGGTACAGTATAGCCCGATGTGGCCTTAGTTTTGAATTGTACTCGTGCGCTATCGAGCGGATTTCGTCCAATAATCAATAAAAACACTACAGAGGCAAAAAATATGAAGGTGCTGATGTTCGGGTGGGAATTTCCTCCACACATCTCTGGCGGATTGGGTACGGCATGCTACGGCCTTACGACTTCGTTGAAAAAGGAAAAGACCGATATCCTGTTCGTTGTGCCAAAAACATTTGGCGACGAGCCTGACAAGGCGGTTGAATTAGTAAGCGCCAGCGAGGTCGACGTGCCGTTGCGCCGCGATCAGAAGTTAATCGTACAGTCCTCCCGTATCCGGGAGATTATTAACGTTCGTCACGAAGAAGGTATCACAACGTTTGAGGTACCCTCCACGCTGTCACCCTATGGCATGACACAGGCTGCAGAGCAGGCGCGTGGAATCGAACACTGGAGTTATCCGGTATATGAACCCGGCATCACGCTGGAGCTTGAGCAGACCGAGGTGACCGTGCCGGGCGCAGAGGAGCGCACGCGGTACGCGTTTAAAGGTGGTTATGGTGACCAACTGTTACAGGAGGTGTCACGCTATGGCGAGGTAGCCGGCATCATCGGCCAGCGCCGCGACTTTGACGTGATCCATGTACACGACTGGATGACCATACCCGCCGGACTGGCGGCACAGGCGGCGAGCCACAAACCGCTGGTCGTTCACATTCATGCAACCGAGTTTGATCGCGCGGGCGGCACCGGGCATCCGGGTGTACATGCCCTGGAAAAAGAAGGTATGGAAAAGGCCGACCATGTGATCGCGGTAAGCCAGTGGACAAAAGATATAATCATCGCGAAGTATGGCATTCCGGCCAGCAAGATCTCGGTGGTACACAACGGCATTATCGCTGAAAAACATGATCGCAACGGCGTGTGGCACCCAATGCAAGGTCAAGTCATCACGTTTCTCGGAAGAATAACGCACCAGAAAGGGCCTCTCTATTTTGTCGAAGCGGCGCGCAAAGTGCACCAGCATTTCCCCGATGCGCATTTTGTCATGGCCGGCTCCGGCGATATGTTGCCCGCTGTAATCGAGCGGGTCGCCAGCCTGCGCATGTCGTCGCACTTCCATTATACCGGATTTCTCAAGAAACAGGAAATCAACAAAGTCCTGGCCTTCACGGACATTTACGTGATGCCATCTGTCTCCGAGCCTTTTGGCATTACACCGTTGGAAGCTATCCAGGCCGGTGTACCGGTAATCATCTCGAAGCAGTCGGGTGTGGCCGAAGTACTGGAAAGTGCTATTAAGGTAGACTTCTGGGACGTCGACGCCCTGGCGAATGCCATGGCCACGATCTTACAATACGAAAGTCTTTCTTCCACCCTCAAGAAAAACAGCCAGGAGGAAGTTCAAACTATTACCTGGGACAAAACGGCACGCCGGGTGAACGAAATTTACGCACAGGTGCGCCATTCGGATATTGCAGTTGTCTAATCATTAACCCTATAATACAAACGACACGCGGGCATAATGCCCGCGTGTCGCAGTATATAGCTGTATTGCTTGTGCTGTTTCCAGTAAATAACCCTTATTGCAGGGCCACCAATACAGAAGCAGCCAAAGCCGAAATAAGGGTCACAAAGCCAATGTGTTTCCAGGTTGGCAGGATCGGGGCTTTTATGGAAGTTTTCATAGTAGTATAGTTTATATTGAGTGTTTTCGTCAAAATATTGTTCCACCACAGTATACATCGCTTTTCAGGCTGGTCAAGCCGTCGATAACTCCGGCCGGGTACCTGTCGTCCGGCACCGCACTCCCAACTTCCGGCGTCCTTGTAGAGAAATAGCAACTATAATTTGCCGGCGAGGGTGCAAGCGGGTACCCATTCAACGTGCGCATACCATCCCGAGAGTGGTATATTTTTTTCATCTAACGCATAAAAGCCCTCATTTATTATGCAAAAACAAGGAGAAGAAAAACCCGTACGGGAACCTCAAAGCCAGCCGCGTCCGGGCGATCAATCGCGCATGTCGCCTGCCCCGAAAACGGAGAGTAACCAACCCGGCTCCGGCAGATTGGCAGGAAAGGTCGCATTGATTACCGGTGGCGACAGTGGCATCGGCCGTGCGGTGGCAGTACTGTTTGCGAAGGAGGGCGCCGATGTGGCGATTGCTTACCTCAATGAACATGGCGACGCCGAAGAAACCAAGCGACTGGTGGAGGCGTACGGGGAGTGCATTACAATACCCGGCGACCTCGGCAACGAGACGCATTGCCAGCATGTGGTGCAAGAAACCATGAATCGTTTTGGTAAGTTGGACATCCTGGTCAACAACGCGGCCTTGCACTGGGAGCGCGAAAGATTGGAAGATATCTCTGCAGAGCAATTGGTGAAGACTTTCACCACAAACGTCTTCCCGTACTTTTGGGTAACACAGGCGGCACTGCCCTTCCTGCCCGAAGGCGGAAGCATCATCAATACTACTTCCGTGACCGCCTATCGCGGAAGCGATAAGTTAATAGACTACGCCTCTACAAAAGGAGCCATTGTCAGCTTTACGCGCAGCCTGGCCTCCAACCTGGTGACGCGTAAGATCCGCGTAAACGGTGTCGCGCCCGGTCCGATCTGGACGCCGCTCATTGCATCGACCTTTGATCCTGAAAAAGTTTCGCAGTTTGGCAGCGATGTGCCCATGGGCCGCGCCGGCGAGCCCGCCGAAGTCGCTCCATGCTATTTATTCCTGGCCAGTGAAGACGCTTCTTATATGACGGGGCAAGTTCTACACCCGAATGGAGGTGAAATTATCAATGGCTGATCTTTACACTTAATTCCAGTTACGCTTAATTCTTTACACTTTCAATTTGTTGAACACACTGGAGATAATATTCACGCGCCTTCTTTAACACTGCCGCATTTTCATAATCCTCCAGCTCCAGTGCTTTTTTGATAGCAGTCTCGTAAAACTGTTCGTCGGTGATGGTGTATCCAATGATCCGTTCAGAGGCGCCATAGGCCTCCAGGATGATATCCTGGTGATACAACAACTGATTGATGTAGCGCAACTCCGGCAGGACATCCCGTATGGCCGAAGGGCCGTCGATTGAGTGTACCACAGACTGGATGTATACGGGGGCTTTCAAGTTCGTGAGGAGCACAGCGATTTGTTTAATAAATTCATGTTGAGAAGCTCCCTCACTGAATTGTTGCGCATCATCATTCATAACATAAACTTTAGGATAGGTATTAAAACTCTAAAACTATACCCGATGAACGCCTGATCGGTTCCATGTTCCACCATGATAAAATTACCCGGTATACTTTTTTAACACTGATTATCAGACAACAATACCATGAAAACTCCCTATCTGCCCGCTATTGCGCTCACAAGCCTGTTACTGGCCAGCGCGTGTGTAGACGACGACAGCAACGTAACCACGATGGATCGCCATTTCGTACGTGAAAGTACTTATACCAGCCGAGCCACGGCCCTTCTAGGCTCGGTAGCGATGCTGCGTGCTGAGTATGCGGAGATACAGAACTTCGGCGAAAGCATGATAACTGAGTATGAAAATGCCCTAACGGACCTGGAGGCTGTAGCGGATGAAGTCGATGTCGTTCCGCCGGATGGCTACGCAGAAAGCTTTGAAGCGGCGAAAGACAGGCTGAACCTACTGGGTGGATACGACTTTGATACAGCCTACATTCACCACCAGGTAAAAATACATCAGGAAGCGGCCGCGCTATTTGAGCGCGAGATCGTGGAAGGCAATGATGTGAAAATACGCGACTACGCCGTAAAATACCTGGGACGGGTAAGAAAGAACCTGCGTCGTGCCGACAGCCTGTCTATAGTTATGCAGTCCGACCCGGTGGGCGCGCTGGGGTCAGAAACTACTCCCGGCAGAAAACGCCGGATGCCGATCGCACAAAATGATTAATGACTGTCTACAGGCATCGTGCCTTTACTTCATATCATATTCGTTTCCATCCTTCCGCCGGGTATACCGGATATAATTTGCCGTCACAAGCTTACACCACTGACCGGTCACCACGGCCGGTGTAACCGACGCCGCGCTGACGTGCGGTAATGAAATGAAATGGTATGCACCATTGGCTATGGCTTGGGTGCTTTCGGGTCAATCGTTACGCCCGTGCGTTTCCGCCGTTCAAGCTCCTTGTCGTGCTTATTCTTCGGAGCCGCTTTCGGATCTGCCTCTACCTTCGTTTTTTCTACCGGGTTGATGGGGGCTGTGTGTTTTGTTGTTGATTTCATAGTATCATGACGTTGGTTGTGAGAAAGAGATTAAAAAACGGTGCCGCTCTTTATTTCGGGATTTCAGGAACACACGCATGCTGGCAGGCATAGTATTTTTATTGTGCGTCTTCGTTCATTAAACATTCACTAAATACAACCCCGCTATGAAAAAGAACATGTATCTGGCCGCTACGTTTATGCTCGCTACCTCGCTGATGTTTTCGTGTGGCCGCAAGGCTGAGACAGAGACCGACAGCAAGGAAATCGCCGAAGAGCAAAACGAAGCGAAGCACGAAGACTCCAACATTGAAAAGGACACCGAGTTTGCCATGGAAGCTGCCGATGCCGGCTTACTGGAAGTACGTCTCGGTGAACTGGCTCAAACAAACGCGACTTCTCAACAAGTGAAGGAGTTTGGCCAAATGATGGTCACCGATCACAGTAAAGCAAACGACGAGCTGAAGTCGCTGGCGGCACAAAAGAACATCAGCCTGCCCGGCGCGCTGAGTGAAAAATGCCAAAAGAAATATGATGAGCTGGCCGAAAAGAAAGGTGCCGACTTCGACAAAGCCTTCATGAAAGGTATGGTCGACGATCACGAAGAAGTTGTAAAAGCATTTAAGAAAGAAGCCGAAGACGGCAACGACCCCGACATTAAAGCCTGGGCTTCCGGCAAAGTTGCTGCTCTGGAGCATCACCTGGAATCTGCTAAAACAACACGCGACGCAGTTGAGAAAAGTAAGTAAAGTATAACTCGCGCGAGTTTCCCGACCGGCGTGGACGCATAAAAAAAGCCCCTGTCTTATGGCAGGGGCTTTTTTATATAGTAATCGCTATTATTTAATACCGCATGATAGCCGCCAGCGAAGCATCCACCGGCATAGCTGATGGCTCAAGCTCATGCACCTCCCCGCCGGTTTGAATGGTTTTAACAATGGCTTTCTCATAAAGCGACTCGTCCCCCTCCTGTCGCGTTTCGTGTATGCTGAGCGCATTGGACTGCGCATCAAACGTACCCCACAGCTGATCCCCTTTTCGTACAAGCAGCGTAGACACTCTTCCATAGTAGGCCGCGGGAACAATATCCGCAACCACTGAAGTAGTCAAATCCGTCGCCGACTTGTTGCCGTACTCCTCACATGCCTTTATGGCACGCTCTCCAAAGTAAGGCCGCATGGTCTCACGTGCGATAGCATACAGGGCGTTGGCATCCATATGTTCGAAGTTTCCGGTCAGAGACTCCGGCCATACGTTCTTATATTGTGTCCGTTGCCGGAAGATGGATGTGAGGTATTCAACCCCGGCCAGCAACACGGGACAGTTTTCACGCCCCAGAATTTCTTTCCAAAGCGTCTCGTCTACCTCGTCCAGGTATATGCTGATATTCTTTTTCTCATCGGGAACGCCCGCACCCATGCCGTGATAGTTGGCGCCTTTGCCTGCACCACTGCTTCCCGTCCGGAAAAGATTTTTGTCATCTTTCTCCTCAAAGTGGATCACGTCCTCCATGCCGTTTGGCATTTCGGGTATATCGACCAGCGTCATGCCAAACGCATCAGCCTTAAATACCTGCGCCTGTTTTTTGCTCAGTACCACCACATAGAAATGTTCCTTGGACAGGATCGAAGGTATCAGGGGGGCCATATAGAACGATGCATTGACATGGACGTCGTGTGCGGGTGAGAATGGAAGCTTGCAATATTGCGCAAAGCCGTCGGCCAGAAATACCGCCAGGCCGCGCGACTGGTTGCGCCAGAATGGATCCTCCTTCAGCAGTTGTTGCGCGGGCTTTAAGATTCGCTGGATTTCCTCTGCGTCCACATGTTGCTCCTTTAACTCGGTGGCTGCACGCTGTAAGGCATTTTTGAATACAATGGCATCCACTTGCTCGTTTACTTCTACACCGGAAGCATGCGTAGGTATAAATACACTCACGCAATGATCGTGCTGGCTGTTTGCCAGGGTGTTAAAGTCCTCCGTCGTGCGAAGCTGGATTTCTTCCATACGGCCTGCCTGTACGCGCGGCTGCGGCTGAGCACCGGAGTTCGGTGGTGGCACATCGTTCTTTTGTGTACGAATCTCTCGCTTGTTTACATTCCGATTCGGATGCCGGATAATGGCGTTGCTCAGCAGCTTGTCGTCGTTCTCTGCATATTCCACAACTTCTTCGATCGTTTCGCTGCTGGCGGCACCGTGTCCATTGTCGGACGGGCGCCCTTTGGGAGGATGAAAATTACCCTCCCGGTCTTTTCCTGTCTTAGCCATAATCAGTAATATTTAGTTCAATGATCTTTTCGTTGAAACAAGCGAAAAAACTATACCGAGTGCGGACACGCCGGCATGCGATCAGCAGCCCATCAGATGCGATACGGGCATTTTGAGGAAGCACAGACCTAATAGCAGGATCATTGGGGGAATGCTGTGTAAAATAGTCCGCAAGAAACGCGGAAAAACATCCTTCATGGGGCTTCATGCCCGGTGCCGGACACATCGTCACGATTATCAACCTAAACTTACGAAAGCGTGTGTGCCGCGCATATTGCGGCATGATGTGCCCGGTCCGGCATGATGGCCGGATATAATGTCAACTTACAAAGCCCGACCCCTAATACTCGCCGCCTACTTTTC
The DNA here is from genome assembly GCF_021190955.1 of Parachryseolinea silvisoli. GTDB lineage: Bacteria > Bacteroidota > Bacteroidia > Cytophagales > Cyclobacteriaceae > Ohtaekwangia > Ohtaekwangia silvisoli. The sequence goes on along the minus strand of NZ_JAIOAO010000002.1, from coordinate 1,396,930 downwards.
GCGCGTTGAGTGCCGCATCCTGAAATGCGGGCAGCTGACGCGGGGGCGTTGTGAGGCCGGTCGTGTCGGTCAGGCTGTGAATAAAGGCAATGATGTTCTTCTGCTCCCGGGCCGTCAGCTCCAGCTTGTCCGCGGGCAACGTCTGGTTGGGCAGATCGATGCCGATACCGGCGCCACCGCCACGGTTGTAGAAGTCTATCACCTGCTCGAGCGAAGTATACACTCCGTTATGCATGTACGGCCCTGTGAGCCCTGCATTGCGGATCGTGGGCGTCTTGAAAGCATTTTTGTTCAGATCGTCGTGATACGTATTGAACTTGCCCAGGTCGGCATCCACTTTCGCGTGCGCTGTGTCTGGTTTCGCCGGTACACCGAGAACTTCGGATTCCGACTTCATATAGAGTGCCGGCACCGTTCCGTTAAATAGCGGCATGAAGTGGCATGTGGCACATTTGGCTTTGCCCATGAAGACGTTGAAGCCGGCAACGGCCTCCGGTGTCATGGCATTCTTCTCCCCGCGCATGTAGCGGTCAAAGCCGGAATTCATGGACGACAAGGAGCGGATATAGGCCGCCAGCGCCAGTTGTATCGTGCGATTGGTGACGGGTTTATTGTACGCCTTTTTAAACAACGCCTGATATTCTTCACTCTTCGAAATCTTGATTACAGCCTCGTCGATGTGGCCGTGCATTTCGGTGGCGTTGGCCATCACATCCGCCGCCTGATCTTCCAGGAACATGGTGCGCAAATCGTAGAATAACATACGCTGGTACAGCGCGTTGATAAGCGTGGGCGCGTTACGACTCACCTCACCCTTTCCTTCGAAGGCCAGGCTCTTGGCGCGTCCGTCCGTAAAAGCACGATTGGGCTGATGGCAGGAAGCGCAAGAACGCTTATTATTACCGGACAGGATAGGATCAAAGAATAGCATCTTGCCAAGTCGGGCAGCTTCCGGCTGTGGCTGGCGGTTGTCGGGATTGGAGAAATAGTCGGCCGTAAAAATATCCTTCTCAAAAAAATTATCCTTGCTCATGTCTACTGCGGATATCAGCGGGCGATTGGCAATGCCCAACGTCTGCTGGTATGCATACAGTGACTTCGCCAACGGTGTCATGATGTCGGCGAAAAAAGTGGCACGGTCGAAGTCGTTAAAGCTCACATCCTGTTGCAGAAATGTATACGCCCTGGCGAGATTCGCCTTTACTTCGGTGGCCGGCGCTTGTTGCTCAAAGCAGTTTACAATGTGCTCGATGCCCTGTAACGCCGCGACGGCTTCCGGAAGCGAGCGCAACGTTACCGGCGAGTCAAAGCCGCTAACGCCTAACGCCATGATGCGCAGCACTTCGAGGCGCAAAGCCTGGAAAATATGCTGATCGGTCATTTGGTTGTTGGCAATGAGCTGGCGTAACCGGCCGATCATACCGGTCAGAAATTTTGCTTCTTGTAACAGCGCATCGTAGGCGCTCGTGTCCACCGCTGGATATAGATATTCCTCCATTAACTGAAAGCCGGTGGCATAGGTTATCTTCCCACCTTCGTGTGGCTCTTGCTCGTCAATGGCCGGTCCGTTGACGGCGTCCACAAAAACAGGAAAATATAATTCAAGTAACGGCTCCATGTTTTTGTATCGGTCACGCGCCTGTTCGAATGCTTGCTGCAACGCCGGTGTCGGGGCGTGCGCCTCTACGTGTTGCAACAGCTGTTGAAATTTCTGGTCAAGCGTGTCGGTTTGCGACTCCAGGTAGTGTTGAACGGCTTGTACCGGATCTGTTTTTTTCTCGGCAGGCTGACAGGCCGCCAGCAGAACAATAAAAAACACAAGGCCATAAGACGCGTGGCGCAAAGACATAGGCTTCATCGTAAAAGGAAGGGCTAGGTGAGGTACTTTTCTAAAAAAAACAAAAAGCTGCCCCGATGGAATAACCGGGGCAGCAGATTCTTAAATCTTATAAACTATTATTAGCGCGGCAGGCCTTTGATCACAGCGATTATACTGCCTTGATCTTCGTTCGGACGGCCGGTGCCTCCGTCAGGGTTTCTGAACGCAGGCAATCTCCAGGTATGCGGTTGAATGCAAAGCAGGAAGGTGTCGTCTGTATTGATGATGTCGGAAATATCGATCATGGCACCATACTCCCAGCTACCTTTCGCAGAGTTTGTGCTCTTGAACTTAGCACCCAGGGTAGCGTCGCCACGGAAGTGGTTTAGCTCGAACACAGGCTTCAGCTCTTTGGTAGCGATGTTGTATTGGTATACATACGCGTCGTGTGTCTCCGTACCGTAACCGTTCGGATCTTCCTGGATATACACATAGTTCTCTGTCACCATGATATTATCAACATCCTGGAAGTCTTTCGCTTTACCGGCGCGATCATCGCCGTCGAGGATTAGCTCCAGCGTGCCTTCCAGCGGGTTATTTTCGTTCAGTACAATGCGGTACGTGCGGCCGTATTGCGAACGGTCGGCTGTGTTGGCGCTGTTACCGGTTACGTTGAAGTATACTTCGCGGCCTACGCCGTCTTTGCGGTAGTCGAGGTCTTCTACCCGGTTAAAGGCGATGCTTTTCAGCTCGGTAGCTTTCGCGTTGATCTCAGAACCCAGCATGGTCGTCTGGCCTGTGATCTCTACGAACTCGATGTCAACCACGTCTTCTTCTTCCATGTCTTTCTCGCGTGTTACCAGGTCTTTGCGACGCAGTACATACAGCTTACCGCTGGCCAGATCACCTACGGTATTCGATACGTACATGGCCACCTGGCCACCATCGATGCTGGAGTCGTCATCACCGATCATGACCACGGTCTTGTCTGGGAAAGCTGTCTTCGGCAGGGGCAGTGCCTGCTCGGCGTTCCAGCGACCAAAGGCCTGCAGCTCACGCGTTTGTGAAGCTTGTGCGCCTTGTGCGAACGGGTTCAGGGCGTGCGTGCGTGACTCTACGCTGGACTCACCGCAGGTGAGGTACAGCGGACCAAAGCCGTGTTCCGCCGGCGTGGCCAGCGTGGCCGAGCAAAGTCTCCACTTGCCACCGTCAGAGTTCAGGATATATTCACCCGATACCGGGCGGAACGTTTCGTCCAGGAAAATACGCGACACAGAGAAGTTGTCTTCGTGGTTTACCAGCAGGCTGTAACCGTTGTTCAGCTTCAGCAAGCCTGCCCCGTCGGCCGAGCCACCAAAGGTAAAGCCGCTGATAAGGTCTTCGCTGCTGATGAGGGGGTATGTTTCAACGTTTTCGAAACCGGGCTTCTTTATTAAGACGTCCGGTGTGATGGAATGTGTTTTCAGCTCGACAGCGCTGGGGTAGTCTTCACCCTGATCGCCTTTGTCTCCTTTATCACCCTTATCTCCTTTGTCGCCTTGATCACCTTTTGCGCCTGCATCGCCTTCTGGTCCCTCGCAAGAGGCCAGCGCAATAGTAGCTGCCAGTGCCAGGCATGCTATCCGTGTAAATAATTTCTTCATGTGTCTGTATGTGGGTTTGAATATATGTCCAAGGTACAGGCACAGAAAAAAACAGGTATCAAGCCGCAATTACGGCATTGTGAATATTCTATAGAGTTGGAGGCAGGATGTTACCATTCGGCAAAACAATCGTTACCGAATTGTGATCTTCAAAAACGATTCTAAATAGTGAAGTAATACCTGGGCGGCGGCAGCGATTTATCCGCGCATGTTCATCAGGTCGATCATCAGATTGAAGGCATCGTTCGACACCGGATTGTTTAGCTTCAACGGCTTAACGATGTAGCCTGCCACGCCCAAACCTTTGGCGGCCAGACGATCTTCTTTTTCACCCGAGGTGGTGAGCACGAATACTTTCAGGTCCTTCCACTCGTCGCGGCTGCGCAACGCATCGAGGAACTCGAAGCCGTTCATCTTCGGCATATTTATATCCAGGATAATGAAGTCGGGCAGCTCGCTTCCGGCAGCCGTTTTTTCCGAGAGAATGCGCACAGCTTCTTCGCCGTTACGGGCCACCTCCATCTTATACAGGATGGCCATCTTGTCAAGTGTGCGTCCGACGTCGATCACGTCGAGATTGTCGTCTTCTACCAGTAGGATTTGAATTACTTTCAGCATGCAGATCTCAAGCGTACGGAATCTTTTCGAAGAGTCAAAATTACCAAATAATTGATCACGACGGTCCACGAAAAAATATCAGCAGAGTTTGCGGTTCTCAAAAAGGTGCCTGTATGCCCATCCGGACGTTCATTATTTGATGAACGGCGCATAATTCTATTCACCCGAAGTGGTCTTAACATTTTGCGGCGTTGCGTTCTACACGATCTGGTGCGAATCTGAGCCCCCGCTTCGGGATCGAAGACTCGTCCCAGTGCGGGAATGCCAGATGCCGTGTAGATCCAACAAAAAATAATCTACTCGTTCGCCCGCCAGGTAAAAATAAACGTCGCCCCCTGCCCGGGTTCCGACTGCACCCGAATCGACAGCTTGCGATCGTCCAGTATCTTTTTCACAATCGCCAATCCTACGCCGGTGCTTTCAAAAGAATCGCGCTCTTCCAGTGTTTGAAAGATGGTAAAGATTTTCCGGTGATACTCCTGCGCAATGCCCGGGCCGTTGTCCTCTACGTAAAATTCGTATGTCGGTCCCAGGTGTTTAAAATATACCTTTACATAGCCCTGGGGCTTGTCATGATATTTATACGCATTTGTAATCAGGTTTGTAAATACCTGTAGTAGCGGAAGCTTTTCGGTTTGCAATACCGGCAACACTGTTTGTACCTCCAGCTGGATGCCCGAGTGTGGCGGCAGGCTTTCGCGCACTTCTTCAATGAGCTGGTTAACATCTACCGTTTCGCGTTGTTGCAGCTCGCGGCCCACGCGTGAGTATGACAAAATACCATTGAGTAAATTCTCCGCGCGCTTGATGCGGCCTTTGATCAAACCGAGGTATTCGGTGACTTTAGGCGAAAGCTCGGTGGTGTGATCCTCCTCGATCCATGTCACCACGTTGTCAATGCCGCGCAGGGGCGCCTTCAAGTCGTGCGCGACGATGTAGGCGAACTGATCGAGCTCGTCGTTCTTGCGTTTCAGCAGCGAGATGTTTTCGGCGAGCACGCCCGCCATGTTGTTGAGTGCGCGCGCCAGGCTGCTGAGCTCGTCTTTGCCGGTAGCCCGCATGGAGACTTTGTAGTGACCTTGCGAAATGCTTTCGGCCATGTGCACCATCTTCACCACACCCGACGATATATAGTTTGCCAGGAAGATGGCAATACCGATACCCGCAATGATGGAGAGCACGGTTAGAAAAAATGAAATCCGTCTGGTATTCCGTATCGACGCCGTCAGTCCAGCCCGTTGCGCTTCGCGTGAGGCATACTCGTAGTTGCTGAACTCCCGAAACTTATTTTGCAGCGACCGGTTAATATTCTTCTCGATGCCCGTCACCATCTTCGCACGGTATAGCTTGTTAAACGCCGCCATGCTGCTATCGGAGCCACCAGCCGATCGACGGGCCTCGATCAACGGCTTGCCAAATTCTGTCGACCAGTGTGTATTCAATGCGCTGATTTCGGCCAGCATGCTCCCTTGTGCGGAGCTATCGGGGATAAGCTCCGAAAGCTCGTGCAGAATGTCATCGTTCTCGTGCATGGCGGAGTCATATGCCTGAATGAAGAACGGCTCATTCGTCAGCAGATAGCCGCGTAAGCCGCTGACCATGTTCAGCACATTGCGTTGAAAGCGGTTGCTGTGTTTTAAGATCGTGCTGGACCGGGTGAGCGCCTCACTATTTTCATTGATTCGCTCAGACTGCCGGTAGTTGATAAACGTCGTGGTTACAAACAGCAGCAAAATGGAAAAAAAACCTGCCAGGATAGTATACGAGATCTTCATATTATTAAGATTACGCCAATCCATTAAATTTGGCAAGTGATCTCGGATAAAAGGATGGCCCACGTGTAACTGGCACAAGTCTGAGCCCGTCTCAGGCAGAGGCTCGAACCGACGTGTCCGGATGTGATCAGTCTCCATACTGGCGCGTCCTATTCCTACAAACCAACCTTATGGCTAGTGTACAAAAATAGCACAAGGCCTCGTCATTAAAATGAAGCCCCGCCAGCCCAAGGCTGGACACAGTTTTAGTTACGAGAGACGCGCTTCGCTCTTGCGCCCGCTGCCACGAATGTTTGCTGGCATAAGGTTTAGCGCCAGGCGTTAGCGCAGGTGCGGAACCTGCGCCAGTCCCGATCTTATCGGAGTGACCGGAACTGGCTGCAGTTTTCAGACTACTGTGGGCCCGATGAATCGCAAGCCTGGATGATTTTTTGATATATTTAACCATCCGGGATTGATCCTCCCCCCTCCCGGCGTCCCTTACCAGGAAACCCTTTCAGATTCTTTCTCCAGTACTACCCGACACCCCTGAAAAATCAGGTATAGTGCGCATTAAAAGTCAAGATATAGAATAGATATCCAATAGTTTATTAAGTTTCATTCAATAGATATTCAAGTATTATGTAGCTATTGAATATCTCCTGCTTAGACTCTTTTCCTTAAAATTTTAATTATTCAGTATTTTGACAGTCGCCTATCTTTCTGTAAATTCGATTCAGACACCGTTGAAACTTTGAATGTTGTCGAAAACCCCTCTCGTTACCCTAAAACCAATCGATTATGCCTTTTCTCGAAGGACCATTCGCCTTTACCGGTAAGTTAGACATGCTCAGCGCCTACCGCATGCGCGGCGTTGACAAGATTGTCGTTCGTCGCAAGGGCGGACCCAGTCGCGAAAAAGTAAAAACAGTCCCAGCTTTAAAAATACACGCCGCACCATGTCGGAGTTCGGCGGTTGCTCCCACCACGGCAGCTACGTGCGGATGGCCATGCTTCAACTCCGGCGTCTGTCTGACTATAATTTCGGCAGCGATATCAACAGTATCATGCGCCAGGTGCAATTGCGTGATGGTTCCAGCGAATGGGGCCGCCGCAGTATTACGCTCTCTGAACACACACGCATGCTCGAAGGTTTTTCAACCACCTATAAAGCACCCAGCTTCGACTCCATTGTACGCACCCCGGTATATTATACGATGGATCGCGCCAGTCGTTCAGCGCGCATTGAGATTCCGGAGCTGATGCGCGACATCAACTATTTTCCACAAAATAACCACGCGATGTTTCGCCTAACTGTTACGTTGGGTATTGTGCCGGATGTGACATTTGATGTGGCTGCGAAAGAGTATTTGCCCCCCGCATAGTATGGTCCGTCCTATTATTCGATCGATATTTCGACTGATTGGAACCCTTCGCTGGAGGGAATGGAAAGCACTGTGCTGGCGTTAGCCATGGATGTACTCCCGCCGGACAACCGGTGGACGTTGATGTTGTCGGTTGGTATTGAGTATGGCGCTTTTCGGGAGGGTGGGAAGATTGATGAAGTAAAGCGGTTTGGCGCGGCGAAGATTCTGGCATTGCGTGGGAAAGAGGATGTGTCGGGTGGTGGCGCTGCGGATGATGGAATGGGAGCGGCAGAAGTAGATGGCGTGGACGAAGAGGTGACAGAGGATGTACCTGAAATGCAGATTGAGCAGGTGACAGAAGGACATCGAGCGCCGGAAATGCGGTATGTCTATACGATGAAAGAAGTTGTTTTGGAAAAGTCAGAAGGTAAGGTTTATTGTTATACTATACCCATGACTGTTCCGGAAGATGTAGTCACTACTACGGAGACGCGTGTAAAGACCTCTGTGGTGGATCAACCGGTGGTATATATTTCACCGCTGCCCGAAGGCCATCGACCATTTACCGACAGTCCACCAAAAGAAAAAGCCGCCCCGGAAAACTGGAACGGCTTTTCTACTCAGGTAAGGACGAGCTTTGGTTAATCAACCATTAGCCGGGCTTCTTTGAGCAGGGTTACGATAAAGTCTATTTCAGCACGGAATTGCTCGGCCGACTTTGTGGGATCCTCTTTGGCAAGCTCTTTGGCCGTGGCTTCGATGTTGATAAGCTGCTCCTTCAACTGCTGCGAATACAATAACTGTCCCATATTCATAAGTGTATCTATAGCTTTTAATTTAGTTATCGGATATTGTCCAGGCATATACGGAAAAACCTATGCGTTTGGATTTCGGTACACTTCAGGAGGTCTGTACTATATACTGACAACAGCCGCAAAAAATGCCGGCTTTTTCACGAAAATGGGGCTTACTTGACAAATACGATAACCAAATATTCTTTGGCTCTAAAAACAGCGGAGAAAATACCACAGCCGTCTGCGAAAGGGCTTTAAAAAGAATGAATGGCTTGATTTACAAGCGTCTGCATATTCGTGCAAAATGCCGGAAATCAAAAGTACGTAAGGATATCTGAAGATTTTGTCTTATTTCCAGCGACGTTGGATGAGGCTCAGCATTTCATTGTGGATGTGGCCGTTGGCGGCACACAGCTCCCGGCCAAACACAAAATTATTACCACCGGAGAAATCCGATACGCGCCCGCCGGCCTGCTGTACGATGAAGGCGCCGGCGACGACATCCCAGGGATTGAGGTTGTATTCAAAAAAGCCCTCGATGCGGCCGCAGGCCACATAGGCCAGGTCAATGGCGGCGCTGCCCAACCGGCGTATGCCGTGCGATTTTTCGAGGAAGTCACGGATGATATCGAGGTAGGCGTCTTTCTTTTCGGAATGATAATACGGAAAGCCCGTTGCCAGCAGGCTGTCGGACAGCGCGGGGGCTTGTGATACCTGTATGACTTTATCGTTGCAATAGGCGGGACCGCCTTCGATGGCGTGAAAACACTCTTTGCGCACCACGTGGTATACATCGCCCAGGATGGTTGTCTCCCCGCGTGTCAAGCCGATGCTGATGGCGTATATGGGTAGGCCGTGCAGGAAGTTGGTGGTGCCGTCGAGTGGATCGATGATCCAATTATACTCGTGCTGATGGGATTGCTGTACGGTTTCTTCTTCGGTAATAAAGCCCGCCTGCGGCAACAGCTTGTGCAACGTAGCGACCAGCCGGCGCTCAGCCTCTTTGTCGACGTACGATACAAGGTTGTTGAAGCTATCCTTTTGTTCTACCCGGCTCAGGTCGAAGTTCTCGCTCTCCTGTTGAATGAACGCGCCTACTTCGTGACAAAGCTCTCTGACGTTCTGCTGAATTCCTGCTATATCCATCGCCACCGTTATAAAATGATCGAGGTGAAGATAATAATTATTTACATGCGTGCATCAATCGGGCAAGCCTTCTACGACGATAACAATCTCGCCCTTGACCTCTTTGGCCTGAAAGTGTGCCACTACCTCGGGTAGCGTACCGTTCACGGTCTCTTCAAACATTTTGGTCAGCTCGCGCGACACCGATGCGCGTCGCTCCGGCCCGAAGTATTCAATGAATTGCTCGAGCGTCTTGACCAACCGGTAGGGCGATTCGTAAAAGATCATGGTACGCTCTTCCGTGGCCAGTTTCTTTAACAATGTCTGGCGCCCTTTCTTTTGAGGTATGAAGCCCTCGAATACAAAGCGGTCCGAGGGCAGGCCTGACTTGACCAGCGCGGGTACGAAGGCCGTGGCGCCCGGCAGGCATTCGATCTTTAACCCTGCCTGCAACGCTGCCCGTACCAGCAGAAAGCCCGGATCGGAAATACCGGGCGTGCCGGCATCCGACACCAGCGCCATCACCTCCCCTTTCTCCATGCGCTGCACCAACATACCCAGTACCTTGTGCTCGTTGAAGTTGTGAAAGCTCTGCAACGGTCGGGCAATGGCATAGTGCTTGAGCAAAAAGCCCGAGGTGCGGGTGTCTTCCGCCAGGATCAGGTCGACGGTCTTCAATACTTCCAGTGCCCGCAGCGTGATGTCGGCCAGGTTGCCGATGGGCGTGGGAACGATGTATAGTACGGTGGGATTGGCTGCTTCGGGCTGCATGGGTTAATTCGTTGCCGCGGGGCCGGCGAGTCGGTCGATCGCTTCGGCCAGTGTCCTGTCTTTTTCGGTTACCACATCGCCCGCGTCGTGTGTCGACAGCTCAAAGCTTACGGTGTTCCAGGAGTTTGTCCACGTGGGGTGGTGATTCATTTTTTCGGCCAGCAGGGCCACCCGGGTCATAAACCCGAATGCTTCGCCAAAGTCCTTGAAGGTAAATGTCTTCTTAAGCCGATTGTTTTCGTTTTTCCATTCCATACGAGCAGAGGTTTACGGTTACGATTTTATATACCATCGGTAAAAAGACCGTGCCTTACAATGCCACGATACCTTCTATCTGAGAAGCTTTGACGTACACGTCGATTACGGCATCACTGGAAGGCATCATCATCTGCATGGTAATGCTGGTATAATTCCCTTGTTTGGAGGCCTTCTCGGTGGGTGTATGTAAAGGAAAGAGCTGCTTCAAGTCTTCTTCCTTGCCTTTGGGTACGATAAATTTAAAAATATACAGCGACGGCCAGGTATAATGCTGGTCAAGTTTTTCCCGAAAACCATTGATCCACTGTTCATCCATGAGAGTAAAAAACAGCGCCCCGGCAGTGATGCCAGGGCGCCGCCATTATGTTGTTTATTTACTTAAAAGAACTTATAGCGTTTGTCTGAAATATCAGACTTGTCTTTGATGGCCTCCGCAATGCTATAGCTGCTGCGGTTCTGGCTACCTTGTTCCAGTTGCGTTTTGTATACTGCGTAGTCCTGGGCGGCCGGGGCGACAGTCTTGTTTTGCAGCTCGATCAGCACCACACCGTTCTCGCCGGCGATCGGCTTCGAACGCTTGCCCGGTTCCAGTGAAAATGCTGTGCCAACGGCTATCGGGTCAAAGCCCACGGTCGGCATGGAGTTGCTGCTCAGCTTCAGGTCGCTGCTGCTGTATACACCTGCGTCGTTGCCAAAAGAGGCAGCCACTTCTTCCAGTGTACCTTTCAGGCCATTCAGTTTCTCGATGATGGAGCGGCCTTTCACTTCGTTTGTTACCGCGGGGCGAATTTCTTCTTTCACCACCGACAGAGGCTTGTAGCCTTTGCTGATCTCGCTGGTCATGATCGCCACGACGTTTTGTCCTTCTACTTCAAACACTTGTGAGATGGTGCCGACAGAAGCGTCGCGGAACAACCACTGTACAATCTGACGGGCTTCACCCAGCGTGCTGATGCGGCGCTCGCCAGCGGTAATGTTTTTAGCTTCCAGTACAGTCAGGCCGGCGGCTTGCGCTTTTTTGTCAAAGTCTTCCAGACCATCGACTTCCGAAGCAAAGTTCTCTGCCTTGCGGAAGGCTTCGTTGGTCGTTGCGTCGCTCGCTACGATCTCGCGCTCTACCGTTGCCAGTACATAGGCGTCGTTCGTCTTGGTGTTGGTCACGTCGATGATGTGGTATCCGAAGTCGGTTTCTACCACGTCATTCAGCACGCCTGTTTTCGTCGCAGCGAATACGGCGTCCTGGAACGGCTTCACCATTTGACCGGTGCTGAACCAGCCCAGGTCACCGCCGCGCTGGGCAGTACCATCCGAACCAAATTCACGGGCTTTCTGACCGAAGTCAGCGCCACCTTTAATGTCTTTCAAAATGCCACGGGCCTTCTCTTTGGCAGCGGCCTTGCCTGCGTCGCTGGCGTCGTCCCACTTGATCAGGATGTGTTTCGCACGCGCGCTGAAGACCGTATCTTTCGCGATGCGCGATACTTTCACCACTTTATAGGTCTGGCCATCCAGGAAGGGGCCGATTACGTTGCCTTGTACCAGTTGTTCTTTTTGGATGAACGCCGGCAGCGAGCCCAGATTATATTTTGTATACGGGGCTGTACCGTCGGTATTGTTTGAAGCATATACCGAGTCAGCTTCAGCCGTTTTAAATTCGTTTACGGCGCGGGCCAGGTCTTCTGTTACGGCTGCAGAGTCCGTCGCGGAAGGAATAACCTCTACGCTAACATATTTCATGCTGCGAACTTCTTCGGTCTTGTATTTCTCTTTGTTCTTGCTGTAGTAAGCTTCCAGATCAGCGTCGGTCACTTTTACGGTAGAATCGCTTACCGCGTAGAACGGAACGTATACATATTTCACTTCGGCAACGTCGGTTTGCAGGTGGTATTCACGTTCTGCTTCTGCTTTGGTGATATACGAGCTCTTGATGAGCAGGTTCTCATACTTGATACGCTGACGGCCCGGACGCAGGTCGCGCTGGAAGATCTCCCACCGGATGCGGGGCTCGGACGTAGCCGGCATGGTTTTGATCTGCTGCATGTATTCTACCACTTTGGCGGCATTGAATTGTCCGGTTTGCGGATCGGTAAACGCCTGGCGGATGCCTGCGTCAACGTTCTTGCCCTGAAGCATGTCCCACTCTTCGTCGTCGGTTACTTCAATTCCCAGTTTGGCATATTGCGGTTCGATGGCATTGCGGGCGATGAGCAGATCCCATGCTTGCTGGCGGATGCCGGGCATGTCGCGCTCGCCGGGCTCACGGCCGGTGTTGAGGTACCAGTTGGCTTCGCGTTCACGCACCACGTTTTGGTACGTCTCATACGAAATTTCCGTTCCGGCGATTTCCCCCACGGTATTGCGGCCCCAGTTCATGATGTTCGATTGGCCGCTAAAGATATCTCCAAGGATAAACGCCGCAATCGCAACAAATACAAAGACCACCACCCAGGTGCCCATTTTGCTGCGCAATGTTCCAATAAATGCCATAAGTATTTTTTAAAGAGCCGCAAATTTAATCCGTTCTCTGTATTAGAAAAATTTCACCTTAAAATTTAACGCCTAAGTGCTCTGAACCGCAGAATTTTACGCCTAAAAAAGAAGGAGACTAAACGGCCTTACCGGAAGACTCCGGTGTGGTGCCTGCAATCGCTTTCACTACTTTGACCAGCCCTACGCGATTCTCGCGCACCGATTGGACCGTAAACGTGAATTCGCCGGCCGTAATAACGTCGCCCGGACGTGGAAATTCGACGGCATGGGCCAGGATCAGTCCGCCCAGGGTGTCGTAATTACCCGTGGGGAGCTGCAATTTGTAGGTTTCGTTCAGGTAACGGATTTCCAGCCGCCCGTTAAGCAAAAAGGTGTGCTCGTCCAGCCGCTGCTCGTCGTCGGTCGAATGGTCTCCTTCGCGGCCACCAAAAACCTCGTTCATGATGTCTTCCATGCTGACGATGCCCGATGTACCGCCAAATTCGTCGATGACACACGCCAGGCTTTTGTGCTCGCGTACAAACCGGATCATCAGGTCGTTGGCCAGGGTGGTTTCCGGCACGGTCAGCACCGGCAGCATGATGTCGTGAATGTGCTCTACGTGGGCAAATAATTTATTGGAGGGGCAATAGCCCACCACGTCGTCAATTGTGCCGCGGTAGATAATGACGCGCGAATGGCCGCTTTCGACAAAGGCCTGCTGCAGGGTGGCCACGTCGCTATTTATTTCCATGGCGATGATCTCCGTGCGCGGGACCATGCAGTCGCGCACTTTCAAATGCCGGAAGGCCATCGCGTCTTGTAAGACGCGGGTGTGACTGGTTGTTTCTTCACGCCGCCCGGCCGCCAGCGCCTTGAGGTAGCGGCTTACGTCGTAGGAGCCGAACAGACGACCGTCGCCGGGAAATTCTGTTTTCTGCACGTGCACCACCCACAGCCGTGACAGCAAGATGGCCACGCTCACCACCGGCAGTAGCCCCACGAAGGCCAGCAGGAACGGGATCGCCAGGATCAGCAACACCCGCTTCGGACTGACCGACGACAAGATGACGGGCAGCGTCTCCCAGGCCAGCATGACGAGCAAGGCGGTGATCACAATGGCGGCGATGATCATGGCAATGGGATAAAATGTAGGCTCGAACGTTTCGGGTATCGGCAGCAGGAACCGGCCCATCAACACACCAAACGTCAATACGGACAAGATATAGCCCAGCCGGGTAGTGGCGAGCAGCCACAGGGGGTGGCGTAGAAAAAATGTCATGATGCGGGCAGCGGATGAGCCAAGCCGGCCCTCGAGCTCAACCTCCAGGGTATTGGCCGACAGAAAGGCACGTTCGATGCCCGCAAAGAAAGAACCGAAGAGGATGGTGAGCACGATGCAAAGCAACTGCGCTATGTCCATAGGTTACCGCTTCTTCTTTCGCAGTACAATCACAAAAAACAATACCGATGTGAGCATGAGCGCCCAGTATGCCTGACCAATGCCGAGCGTCATCGTTTGATGAATACCGATGATCAGGAAAGCTACCGCAAGGGAAAGGAGAATGATATCTAATAGTTTCATGGAATCCCAAAAGTACTATTATTCCCGGCAATTACAGGTCAGATCAGCTTCGCCAGCATGCTAATATACCGTTCGGGCACGTCGCCTTTGAGCGCTCCCTGGTAATCGTTATAGCTGCAGGGCACAATGCTGTTGCGTGCATACTTCTGCCGTCCATTGGGGTAGGGCACTTCCATCCACCACTTTTCGCTGAACTTACTTTTGTAGAACGTAATGACCTCCGGCTCTACGGGCATCGACACCGAGTATTTCATAAAGTCGTTGCTCTTAAAGTTCGGCTCGTGCTTGCGATGGTAGAAGCCTTCAATAAAATACCACACCATGGTAGCGACCACCGAAGCTGTTTTTTTATGGACGTCGTCAAATGCCGGATTATATTCATAGAACCCGGCGGAGCTAAGCTTTTCGTTCATTCCCGCATACCAACATACCTGGCAGGCCTCTTCACCCGTGAGCCCAAACGGCTGTGCATTACCATTGCCCGGCGCATCCGACGAGCGCACGGCGGTAACATCAAACGACAGCATATCGGCATTGCGAATGGCGGGCTCCATCTCCTGCATATTGGTGCGCATTTGTCCCACGCGGAAAGCCTCGAAGTATAACTTCTCCAGCACGGCCACGGACATGGGATCGATCAGGTATGTTTGATAGGCCAGGTGTGTATAGCTAAACAGGTAGTTCGGCTCATGCAGAAGTATACGGTGTATATGATGGCTGCTTGCCCCGGCCTCGCTCTTGTCGTCAAGGTCTAAAAAGGCATCGACATTCAGCAGGCTGACCAACTTGTCCATCGTTTCGTACGCCCCATATTGACCGTAGTCCAAATCTTGTGAACCACCCAGAATAAGGGGCAGCACGTTGTCTTCTAACAGCATGCGGCATACCTCGCTTACACGCACATAGGTCTCTTCCAGGTCGTGGCCCAGGCGCAGGTTGCCCAGGTCGACAATGCGATATGCCCCGGTGCCTTTCTTCAGCCGGTATAATTTCCGGCGAATCTCATCGGGTGCCTCGGCAGTTCCGGCGTTGCGCGCCGCGCCCCGGGCCTCGCCGACGCCAAAGATCGCGATGTGCGCGCCTTTATAGTCCGGCATCTTGTCACTGAACGCGACGATGTTTTTGTAGAAGCTGGAGTGTGCCGTGATGTCGGAGTAGAGCGATTCGTCGAGGGGAGAAAAGAAGATGGTTAGATCCATAGGTGTGATAAGTCCCGTGAAGATAGAGATTATACGGCTTTCAAATCTCTGATTTTTGCGGGAGGAATGGTATCACGGACCTTTATTTTCTTTATTTAATTGATTCTGAACTTGTTAAAACACTACCCCACTGCCACCTCAAAGAAGCTATCTTCTTCAAAATACTGCTTTGCCGTGTGCATCAGCTGTTCTGCTGTCAGGGCATCCAGTTTGTGAATCAGGGTTTGATAATAATCGGCCGGGAGGCCGTGCAGGTATATGTTTTTGATTTTCTCGGCGTGGGCGAACGGGGTGGTGATCTCGGACTGCAGGCTGCCGATGAAGTGGTTGCGCGCCATTTCGAGCTCTTCGGCTCCTACAGGGTCGGTGTAGAGGCGGCCCAGCTCTTTGCGGATTTCAGCAAAGGTCATTTCCAGGTTCTCATTGTTCACGTCCGCACCAATGACCATGTAGTTATCCTGCTGAAGTGTTTGTAACGATGAGTATATACCGTAGGACAGTCCCTTGTCTTCGCGAATGTTCTTCATGAGGCGCGAGCCGAAGTATCCACCTAAGATATGATTGATCAGTAATACAGGGGCATAGTCGGTATGTGCCCGCCCGATGCTTTTGCGGCCCATGCGGATCGACGACTGCATGCTCCCCTCCTTTTTCTGATATTGGTGAGAAGGCAGTGCATGTATCGGTTCGATTGTCTTCGGCGCGACGGGCGAGAGGGCTAACGACGAGAGCGTTTCACGTATAGTCTGCTCCGCCGCTTCGTTTACACGGCCCGAGGCAAACACGACCAGGTCTTTGCCAAAGGCCTGCATGTGCTGTATCAGTTGCTCGCGTGTGAGCGCTTCTACTTCTTTTTCTTCCAGCTCTTTACCGTAGGGATGAGATTCCCCAAAGAGGTTGCGGCGGATCAGCTTACCGGCCTGAAAGCTGGTCTTCTCCTGATTTACCTTCAGGTTCTGAATATAAATTGACTTCAGCTGGGTGAGCTCTTTCTCGGGATAGGTAGAGTCTTCCAACACCTCGCGTACCAGGGCCAGGGTAGGCGCCAGATTTTTTGTGAGCGTGTAGAGTGACAGTGATACGACATCCAACCCGGCGCTTACTTCAAAGTGCGCGCCGTATTGGTCAAAGTATTGTGCGATTTCGTAGCTGCTTTTTGCAGACGTGCCTTTCGACAAGAGGTTGGCGGCAAAGTAGGCGGCCCCCGAGGTCTTTTCAAACCAGCGGCCGGCGCGCATCAGAATTTCTACGCGCACCACTTCCTGCGAACCTCCCGAGACAATAAACATCTTCAGGCCGTTGGCCAGTACTTGCGTACGAGGTTGAATTAATTCAAAGTCGATGCTCCGGGTGAACGGAGGCGCTACACTACGATTTAGCATTCAGCGATTAGTCAGTAACTGATTCTTCTTTTTCCTGCGTGGTAGGCGCTACCGTGAAATGCAGCGTAAAGCGCAGTGTTTCGGCCAGGGGGTGTTCGCGCTTGTTGGTGGGCACCAGGTAGGCAATATCAAACCCAAAGCGGTCTTTGCGGAAACCGGCGCCGAGGGTCATGTATTTACGATTGCCTTTGGTCTTGGATTCGCTGAAATAGCCCACGCGTGCAGCAAAGAGATTGTTGTACCAATATTCGATGCCCAGTGAGGTCATAACCTCTTTGATCTCTTCTTTGAAACCATCCGGTGCATCGGAGAACGAGCCGAACATACCGCTCAACAGTGAACGGTTAGGGTCTTTGCCGGCATAGATGTTACCGGCGGAATCATACACAGGCGGTGTCGGCACCAACAGCTTGTTGAAGTCGAGTATAAAGGTAATGGTATTGTATGGATCGAGCTCCATTTTGTAGGCAGTACCCACACGCAGGTTGGTGGGCAGGAAGTCTTTGTTGTCACCACCGGTATACGAAATCTTACCACCAATGTTGGTGATGGTGGCGCCCAATGACAAGGTGGAATTTTTCACACCGGTCATCGGCTTTACGTAGTACACACCAAAGTCTACCGCGGCGCTCTTGCCGGGCTGCGCATCGTTACCGGAAAAGGCGCCGGTAATGTTGGAGTGGATGTAACGCGCGGTACCGCCAATGCTAAAGTTCTCGGACAACATGCGTGAGTACGTTGCATCAAGTGTAAACTCGCGCGGGTTGTAGACACCGATCACGTCGGCAGGGTTGGGGCCGGTCGTGAAGGTGATGTCGCCGAGGTCAAAATATTTCATCGAGAACGCGACGGTTTGTTCCCGGTTCAGTTTGTAGAAGCCTGACAAGTAGGCAATCTTCATGTCGTTTACGATTTTCCCCAGCCAGGGAGTATACGACAGGGTGCCACCATATTGTTTATCGATAAAGGCCAGCTTGGCCGCATTCCAGTACGCAGAGTTTGCATCCGGCGAAGTTGCCACGCCGGCATCGCCCAATGCAGCATGCCGGGCGTCGGGTGAAATAGCCAAAAACGGAACCGCCGTAGTAATGGCGTTGTTCTGACCGATCAGTTCACCGGGGTTAGACACAGAGCCTTGGGCGAAAATTTGACTGGCAAACGTGGTCGACAGAACCACAGTGAAAAGTACTCTAAGCTTCATCCGAGTTAGTTTCAAGGGTATAAAGATAATTATTTAACGGTAATAAGCTTTGTAACACGCTCATTTTTAGAACCATTGGTTAATGAACGAACCGCAACGCGCGCCAGGTATAAGCCCCCGGAAACATTTTTATCCAGGTCCACCGACGTGGTCAGGCGTGGCAATTCCACGCGATACGAGCTTTCAAAAACAGTGAAGGTAGCGCGTTTCAGCTCCAACCCCGTGACGTCGTACACGACCAGCTCGCCTTCCAGGTCGTCGCCCACACGGTTATGGGTAAAGAAAAGTGTCGTACCGTCACGAAAAGGATTGGGGTAGTTGCTGAAGGTTTCGATAACCAGTGCTTCACCATCTGTTACCACAAAATTAATCTGCGCTTGCGCCGGGTTGTTATAGGTGTCCCAGGCCTTCAGCGTCAGGGTATGACGGCCAGGCGTCAGGTTATGCAGGGGGAAGTTCAGCCAGCCACGCGTAAAATCGTTTACATCGGCTTCGTAATAGTCGCTGACGGCGTATGCTGTACCGTCATCCACTATGGCCACCAGGTTATTGCCAATGCCATAGTTGGAAATGTTTATGCCACTGGCATCTTCCAGCCGCGCAACAAGTGTCGTAGATGGATTTACAATACCTCCTGAAACAAAGGTCGTGTCGCCCATGTAAAGCGTGATCTGCGGCGGAGTATTGTCGGGCGCAACGTTCGGTTCGCTGCCGCCAACCTGAAAGTCATCTGTCGACCCCGCAGCGTCCAGCATATGCTCCGGATCAGACGCATACAGGCTCAGCTTACCGGGCCCGATTTCATACCGCAGATTCTTGGGCAAAATAAAGGAGAACGTAAAGGTGCCGTGGTCCACCTTCGCTTTGCCGCGGAACAAGGCATTGTCCCGTTGCGAAAAGGAAAAGGGCGGGTTGTTTTTTCCGACGGTTACATAGGCTGTCGGTTTATCAAAAAGCGTTGCCTCCAGTATACCGGTAAAATTGTCGAGCCGGTTGCCGCTGGCGTCGCGTACCTCGCCCGTTACTTCTACGGTCGACAGGGCTTTGAGCGTGTCCGAGCCTGTGGATGTCTGCAAGGTGGTGACGACGGCTTCCTGGTAGGGCATGGCCAGTGTCAACGATGGATCGCCCAGCAAAGAGAAATTACGATTGCCAATCGCGTTGCCGCTATTGTTTTTTGTATCGCGATACACTTCTCCGAGTGGCTTATAGTAGTTGTCTTGTTTTTCAAACAGTGCTTCATAGAACGCCCGGTTCAAATCGAAGTTTGTCGCCGAGTACACCGGGCGGGCGGTCGTCACCAGACCGATGGAGCCGCCCTGGGGATGTAACAGTGTTTGCTCGGCGCTCGATACCACGGCAGGGTCATCGTTGCGTCCAAACTCGCAGGTTGCGGTAACGACAAACGGATATAATTTATTCTGTAGGTCGTTGATCTCGGCATCGGTAAAGACACGCTCGTCCGCCCACACCTGTTCGGAGCCGTGGCCGGTATAATTGATGATCAACGTACCGCGATCAAACGCGCGAACGATATCTTCACTTACTTCGGGGATCACCTCGCCATTGGGCCGAACGGTCTTGTGGTAGGCCCCCATAAAGATTTTGCGTGTATCGAATTCAGGATGCAGGCTTTCGATGGATTCGGCCATGGTGTTTGCCTGAAACTGGTGGTCGCGCGTAAACCTGTCGTCGTTGTTACCGTCGTCGGCTACAAACATAATCTGCTTACGCCAGCGGCCGTATGATTTTTTATTGGTGTCGTAATAGATAATTTTATCCACTACGGTGTTCGCTTCTGCTATTGTTTTTACCGGCAGGCGCCCCACGCCAATGTCCAGTGTATGGCTCTGTACTACTTCTTCGCTCCACTCCCCTTCGTTGGATTCTAAAAATCCATAATAATCGTCGGACGAATAGGTCGCCAGCGGCTCCAGCGAGTTACGCGATTCATAGGCAGGCACAAAGTTCGTATTGTTCAACATCCGATCTTTATAGTCGTACGACGCTCTACCCATCAGTAAAAGCGACCGCAGGGTTCCGGGACTTTTGTCATAAATATACTTGACAAAATCCCGTATTGCTGTGATGTCCTGGCGACCGGAAGAGAATTCGTTATAAATTTCCTGTGGCGTGACGATTTGAACCGTCCAGTGGCTGTGTGATTCGCGGTGTGCGGCAAGCCGTTGCGCAGCACCTGAAAAATCAGGGTATGCCACGATGATCAGGTTGGGTGTAGCCATGCCGTGCAAGTCCTGGTTGTCTACGCTCCCTATAAATTCCGGTGCCGGTGCTGTGGGACGGAAAACGATAAATTCTTTTAATGTAGTCGTCGTAGTAGAAAACGAGGCTGCCGTGGTTTGCAAAGCCGGTGTCGACGGATCGGTAATATCCCAGACGGTCGTTTGAGCTCCCGCGCCTTCGATCGTAAAGGTGGAGGCTGGTTGCGCTATACTTGCCGTGGAGCGGAAAATTACCTGGTCTTTGTACATCGCCAGCGCGCGCTGGACATTCAACAAAAAGAAATCCAGATAACCTGTCCCCGAACCTGTCTTGACATATTGAAATTTTACTTCGTGTGTGGTCCGGCCGCCGACGGGCACGGTTCCTACGGACTGTAAGGTATCGCGGTTGTGCACCCCTTTCATGGCATATTGCGAGTCGGGCAACCCGGGGATGACCTGCTCTCCGAGCAGTGTATTATTTACATATACCTTAAACGATGTACTGCTGGTGGACCGGGCCATAACATCTGACACCAGCTGAAGGGGCGCGCCCTCGATGACGCCCGGCATCTCTACGGTAACGACTTGCTCGCTGGCGGTATAAAACGTTTCGCCAAACCATTCGCGTCCCGACTCCAGCTCGTTGTGTTGGTCTACTTCGTGGTAGGCGTAGTCGTCAAACCGGTTTACAACCGGATAGCTACCGCTTAAATTTTCAGCCTCTCCCAGCCGTTTGCCGGGGGTATCGCCGACGGTAATGAAGTAATAATTGCGATTGCTATACAGATTGCTTTCGTACCGCGCAATGCGCCGGAGTGCATCGAAGCGTTCCAGCGCGGGCCCTTCGGCATAAAAAAGAATGTAGTCGCCGGAATTAAATACACCGTCGTCTTCACCTTGTATGAAGATGGCGCTCTCCGTCAAATCTTCCGGCCGCGCGGCGGCGTTGGGTTGCGGCAGCATACCGCCGGCGTTGCCATACACGCGGATGTTGCGTGGATCGATCGACCCGGCAAAGCCCATCTTTCGAAATTGGTCGTATGAAATGCGGTAAACGCCGCGGGCGGGAATGCCCATTTTATACCAGCTGCCAGCGTGTAGCACGGAGGATTGAGCCCTCAGCAATAAGGGGCCGAGGGCCAGAAGGCCCGCCAGCAAATACCTTATAGAAATGTTTGCGCGCAAGGCTATGGGAATAGGATCGTGAACTATCTGGACAGTGCTTTAGCCCCTAACGACATGCCGATGTATAAAAGTATAACCAGGGGCAGAGCAGACACCTGGAAAAGTATTAACAGTAATCCCGTCAGCAACAAAAAGGTAAACCGCAGCTTATTGGTATCGTCCTGCCAGGAGAAGTTCTTAAACTTCAACGCAAAGATCTCGATGCGCGAGACCAGCAGTAGTGAAAAAACCATGGTGATGGTCACCAGCAGCCAATCCTGGTAGAGCCACGCGCCGATGTGGGCAGGCAGCAGGGGCAGCGACGTGATAAAAATCGTATTGGCCGGGGTGTTTAGTCCTTTAAAGGAATCGGACTGGGTCGTATCGATGTTGAAGATCGCCAACCGCATGGCGGAGAAGGCGGCAATGGTGAATGCAATGTAGGGCAGCGCTTCGCTGGACGAATGCGCGCCGATGAGCTTGTACATGACCATCGACGGCAGTACGCCGAAGCTGACCACATCGGCCAGGGAGTCGAGCTCACGCCCGATGGGCGACGAGACGTTTAGCCACCGCGCTGCAAAACCATCGAAAAAATCGAAGACGCAGGAGGCCCACACAAAATAGGCGGCGGGCACAGAGCGGCCTTCCAGCAGGAAAACAATTCCCAGGCAGCCTGAAATAAGATTACAGCAGGTGAGAAAATTCGGCAGGTGTCGGATCATAAAAAATTAAGGTCGCGGGGATGATACGCCAACAAATGGATTCGTGCGTTTTTCATACCCAATGGTTGTTTCAGGACCATGGCCCGGATAGACGGTTACATCGTCAGCCAAGGTAAAAAGTTTTTCGTGGATGCTGTGGATCAGCGTGTCGAAATTTCCCCCCGGCAGGTCGGTTCGGCCGATGCTGTTATAAAACAGCACGTCGCCGCCGATCAGCACTTTTTGCGTGGCATGGTAAAACGCAACGTGGCCGGGTGAATGGCCCGGTACAAAAAGCACCTGCAGCTGCTGGTTGCCAAAGGTCAGCGTTTCACCCGCTTGCAGAAAGGCATCGGCTTCGGTTTCGGCGTATTGAAAGAAGCCATAGTGCGGTGCATAGACCTTGACAGACTGGAGCACGGCGACTTCCGTCGGGTGTATGTACAGCTTGGTTTTGTACGTGTCTTTCACAAAGGCATTGCCCAACACATGGTCTACATGACAATGGGTGTTGAGCAGCATTTTTACCGTCAGCCCCTGGGTTTCGATAAAATCCGCCAGCTCATACCGCTCTTCCGCGTCATAACAACCCGGGTCGATGATGACACATTCTTTTGTTTCGTCGGCGAGTACATAGGTATTCTCTTGTAAGGGATTAAAAACAAAAGAGTGAATTTGAAGCATGGGCAAAAATAACTGGGAATTCCTCAGAAGGCCAGAGAATTATTTCCAATTTTAGCCCTCGATTTTGTACCGTGCAGGCAGTGGATTATATCGTCGTGGGCCAGGGATTGGCCGGTTCGGCCGTGGCAGTGCAACTGCTGCAGCGTAAAAAGCGCATCGTCGTCATCGACCAACCCACCGGCAACAGCTCGTCGCGCATTGCCGCCGGGCTGTTTAATCCCATTACCGGCAAGAAGATGACAAAAACGTGGCTTGCCGACACACTCTTCCCCTATCTGCACGAATTTTATCAGGCTGTAGAGGCACGCACGGCTCGAAAATTTTTCTTTCCCATGCCGCTCTATCGTCCCTTTCTTTCCATTGAAGAGCAAAACGATTGGATGGCCCGGAGTGCCGAGCCGGGGTATGCCCCCTACATCGACACCATCCACCAGCGCCCCGCGATACCCGGCATTCACGATCCCTGGGGCGGACTGCTGCTCCGCCAATGTGGGTACCTCGACACAACCGGGTATATCGACGCTGTACGCAGCTGGATTACCGCCGAAGGAACTTTGCTGCAAACGTCATTTGACCCCGCCAACCTGCACATAGCACCGAACGGTGTACAATACGGAACATACGCGGCAGCCCAGATTATTTTTTGTCAGGGCGTGGTGCCGGCTAAGGGGTTTGAATGGCTGCCGGTAAAGCCACTGAAGGGTGAAACGATCCGCATCAAAACAGACTTTCAACACAATGCCATCATCAACCGCGGCGTTTACCTGGTGCCTGGTACGGAGCCCGGCGAGCGACGCGTGGGCGCCACGTACGACTTCCACGACAGCACCCCGACGATTACGCCGGCCGCCAGAGAAACACTCGGGCAAAAATTGAAAGAGCTGGTGGATTTCCCGTACGAAATTACCAGTCAGGAGTGGGGCTTCCGTCCCACCGTGCCCGACCGGCGCCCCCTGGTGGGCGTCCATCCGGAACACCCGTCAGTAGCGGTTTTTACGGGGCTGGGCACGAAGGGTGTAAGCCTGTCGCCGTACTTTTCCGAGGTTTTGATCCGCCGGCTGGAAAATCAGGTGCCCTTAAACAAAGAGATAGATATTGAACGTTATAAATCATTATATTGAGTTCCCCTAAATGACTATGATGCTGCGCAGAGGTTTACTAGCTGTTTTCTTGATTGTGATGATCTCCGTTACCGGGTTTGCTCAGCAGGCCAGAGAGGTCTTCGGCAAGAACCGTATCCAATACCGCCAGTTCGACTGGCAATACCTGAGTGGCGAAAATTTCGATATTTATTATTACGACGCCCGCAAAGGTGTAGCGCAGCAAGCACTGGAATACCTCGAAGGGGAGTTCGATCGCATCACCGACATGATCGACTACCCGCCGTACTTCAAAACCAAAGTATTCGTTTACAATTCCCTGGCCGACCTGCGCCAAAGCAACATGGGCCTGAACCGTAACGTGTACAAGGTTGGCGGCGAAACAGAATTCATCAAACCCTATATCGAAGTAGCACACCTGGGCACGGCCCAGGAATTCAAGGAAGAATTATTAGTCCGCATCTCCGACCTGATGGTGAACGAGATGATGTTCGGCGGAAACCTCAAAGACATTTTCCAAAGCTCCATCCTCATGAACCTGCCCGACTGGTTTACGAACGGTGCATCCCTGTATGTTGCCAAAGGCTGGACGTCCGAAATGGATGACTATATCCGCACGCTGGTGCGTTCACGCAAAGCCAAACGCGCGACGAAGCTCGGTGGCAAGGAAGGTGCGCTGGTAGGCCAGTCGATCTGGAACTTCATTACCGAGAAGTACGGCAAGAGCAGCATGGCCAACATCCTCAATTATACGCGTGTGACGCGCAACGAGGAGAAGAGCATCCAGATCACGCTCGGCATCAGCTTCCGGCAGATGCTGACGGAGTGGCAACGTTATTATACCGAAATGGAATCGGCCACGGCCAAGGCCTACGTCGCCCCTGCCGACTCGCTGCAATTCAGCCGCCGCCACAACCGCACTACGGAGTTTACCCAGGTGAAACTGAGCCCCGACGGGCGCTATATTGCCTATGCCGAAAACGACCGCGGCCGGTATATTGTAAAAGTACAGTCGCTGTCAAGCGGTAAAGAAAAGACCATTATTTCCGGCGGTAGCAAAGTGATCAACCAACGTGTGGACTACCGTCAGCCGATCATTGCCTGGTCGGACGCCAGCACGCTGGGGGTTATCGGCGTAAAACGCGGCGAGTATGTATTCTGGCTCTACGACCTGAGCACAAAAACCAAGCAGCCCCGCGCCCTCGAGAAATTCAGTAACATCCGGAGCCTTCACTTCTCCGACAACGGCCGCCTGATCATCCTCAGCGCCGACTTCGAAGGGAAGAGCGACCTGTTTTTGTTAAGCACCCGCCGCGACCGCGTACGCCGCCTGACCAACGACCTGTACGACGACCTCGATCCGACGTTTATTCCCGGCACAAACCGGATTGTATTCTCTTCCAACCGCACGACCGACTCGCTCAAGGCCAACGCTAAACCGGAGTTTGAGAAGCTCAACAACAACTATAATCTTTTTATCTACGATCTCGATAGCACATCGTCCACGTTGAAGCGCGTCACGAATACGCTGAGCAAAGACATCATGCCCCTGGCGGCAGACCAGAGCAATGTATACTACCTCAGCGACCAACGCGGTATTGTCAACCTGTTTAAATACAACCAGGCTACCGGCATCTATTCGCAGGTCACCAATTTCGATACCAGCATTAAAGACTACGATCTGAACCTTAGCACCGGCACGATGGCGATGGTGATGACGGAAAGACAACGTCAGCATATTTTTGTGGACCGGAGCTTTGACGTAAACCGCCAGGTATTTACACCGGCCACCCGCCGTAAGGAACTTCAGCAAGCCCGTGTCATTCGCGAAAGGCGCAAGCAGGAGAGCAACAAAAACATGAGCATCAAGGACCTGCTCAACGCACGTCTGAAAGAGGCCAATAAGGAAAAAGATACCGTCGACGTGCCACCTACCGACACCGCCAAGGTGCAGATGCCGGCGGACACGGTGAAGGTACCGGCCGATACCGTGACGCGTACAGCCCCCGAGCTCAAACCGGGTGAGGTCAATACCGACGATTATACTTTCGATGGCCAGCCGATAAACAGCACGGAAAAGACACCGCCACCGGCCCCCGAAAAGAAGCCCGATGTCGTGAATACCGACAACTACGTATTTGAGGACGACGCTGTGAAACAAACGCAACCGGCGGAGTCGTTCATGAATCGGTATATGAAAGCACGTGACCGGCGACGTGTCACGGGTCCGTACCCATACGAGTCGAAGTTTAGCGCCGACAACCTGGTAACATCCCTGGTCGTGGATCAGCTGCGGAGCGTGGGGCTGCTGATTGAGACCCAGATGAACGACATGCTGGAGAACTACCGGTTTTACGGCGGCATCATGGCACCGATCGACCTGCGCGGCGGCGATGTATATGCCGAGTTCCAATATCTGCCGGCCAAGATTGACTTCAGCGCGCGTTTTGACCGCAAAGCCATTCGCTGGGAAACTGTCACGAACGATGACATCAATAACAGCACGGATTATAAATATACCTTAAACCGCTTAGAGCTGGGCGCATCGCTGCCCATTACAGACCGCCTGCGGATAACGGTAAAACCATTCGGCGCGGTAACCCGTACGGCAGACCTGGGAATCGCCGACTATCCCTCCTCCGAGCCCGTCGCCGAGCCGATAAACAATTATTACGCCGGCGTTCGGTCGGAGCTTGTATACGATAACTCTGTTTCTACGGGCCTCAACCTTATTGAAGGTTCGCGCGGCAAGGTCAGCTTCCAGCACTATCAAGGCCTGAGCAACGAGGCGCTGAGCTTTAGCCAGGTTTCGATCGACCTGCGTCACTACCAGCCTATCTATAAGGAAATAGTCCTCGCCTTGCGCGGCTTTGGCGGCTCGTTCTTTGGCAATTCACCGAAGCTATACATGCTCGGCGGCATGGATAACTGGCTCTTTAACGACTCGCGTTATACCGGCCGGACCAGCAAGGGCCAGCCCAACCCACTCTCGTCAGTTGACCTGAACCGGGATGGCGTTGCCGATCCTAACCCGGACCTGCTCTTCCTCGAGTATGCTACCAGCTTGCGTGGTTTTGATTACGGCACGCTCTTCGGCAACAGCGTACTGCTGTTCAACGCCGAGCTGCGTGTACCGCTCATCCGCGCATTGGTAAATGGACCGATCTCGTCGAACTTCCTGCGCCACATGCAGCTGACAGCGTTCTACGACATGGGTACGAGCTGGTCGGGCAAGCCGCCTTTCTCGTCGAACAATAGTGTAAGCTATACTATTGTACAAGGCGGTCCCTTTGAAGCCGAGATCAAGAATTACCTGAACCCCTGGCTGTATAGCTACGGCACCGGCCTGCGCACCATGTTCCTGGGATATTATGTAAAGTGCGACCTGGCCTGGCCGGTTGAAAATTACAAGGTGCGCGACCCGCAATTTTACGTAACGCTCGGGTTCGACTTCTGACCGACAATTCTCTATCTTGCACAACATTTGGGTGCGGCATGACTCATCATGCCGCCCTTTTTAATTTTTGAGCTCTATGATAAAATCCATGACAGGCTTCGGCCAGTCGACATACGATGACGGCCAGCGGCAAATCAGCGTAGAAATAAAAAGCCTTAACTCCAAGTTTCTGGATTTGAACCTCCGGCTTCCCAAGCTATTCTCCGAAAAGGAGATCGAGCTTAGAAACCTGGTGAGCGAAAAGCTCGAGCGTGGCAAAGTCTCTATCGTCGTAGAGTATCAACGCTATGGCGACACCAGTTTAAAACAATCCTATAACGAAGCACTCTTTGTCGCGTATTACAGCGAGCTCAAAAAACTGGCCGACCGTGTTGTGGCGCCGTATGACAATCTGTTTCAACTAGCCCTCTCCTCACCCGACGTTATTCAAAGCAGCCAGAAGGAAGAAGGTAATGACGAGGAGTGGAATATCATTCGCAAGCTCCTGAACGAGTCCATACAAAAGTGCGATCAATTCCGGAAGGCGGAAGGCGACGTGCTCGGTAAGATGTTGAAGGATTGCTGCGCCCTGATCGGCGAAGAGCTGAAGAATGTAGAAGCACTCGACCCCAAGCGCGTACAGCGCATCCGTGAGAAGCTCAAAGGAAATGTCGACGCCTTTTTCGGTGAAGAAGGATATGATACCAACCGGCTCGAACAAGAGATTATCTTTTACGTCGAGAAGCTGGACATCAACGAAGAAAAAGTCCGTCTCAAGTCACACCTGAACTATTTCATTGGAATATTGCAAGAGGGTCAGTCCAACGGCAAGAAGCTGGGCTTTATTTCGCAGGAGATTGGCCGCGAGATCAACACCATCGGTTCTAAGGCCAACGATGCGGAGATTCAAAAGCACGTGGTGGTGATGAAGGAAGAGCTGGAGAAAATCAAGGAGCAATTAAACAACGTGCTTTGATCGAGCGGAATATTACTGCTCTCCCTCGTACCCGACGTCGCCGTAAGGATGCGTAATGACATAGTCGGAAAGGTCTTGTTTGGCATCCAGCCCCGTTCCATAGATCACATCGTCCTGCATTTTGATCGTGACAAACTGCTCGGTGTAGATTTTCTGATCGGTCTGTTTCCAGAAGAGCTCTTCGGTATTCAGCTGTTCTTTCTTGGCAATATTTTTAACTTCTACTTTGCCGCGCCCGCGCCATAGATTCTGTTCTTTAAAGAAGTAGGCGTTGTTGGCCTTTAACGTTGACTCCAGGGCTCCTTCTTCGGTATAAAATTCCAGGTAGACGCCTTTTGGAAATTCGCGATCGCCACTCAAAAACTCGTATACCAGTGCGGCCTGCATTTTCACTTTGACGTGATCATTCTCGGTATAAAACATTTCCATGTTCTCTACCTCGCGCAGCGGCCCTTTGTATTCCAAAGGCTCTTTGGCCTCCGGCTGGTCGCAGGCGATCAGGGAAACAGCTACAAACACTATGGACAGGTATCGCATCATATAAAATCGAAAGGCCATAACATTACGGCCTTTCATTATTTGTACTATTTCAAAAAAGGCGCTTAGTCAAACTTACGCTTGATGAACCAGGTATCATTAAAAGTTATGCCAAAATAGATCTTGACGTAGCTTTCTTCCAGGATATTTTGCGCACGATCACCCCGACGCCCCATTTTAAAGGCAATGTTGACGTTCGACCGGCCGGCCGGTAACGACATGCCCACGCTTGCACCGTAGTCCTTTACTGCTTTACCATTGGGCAGGAAGGGGTATTGTTCCAGGCTTAGCCCACCGCGGTAGGTGATCCGCTTCAGGTAACTACCCAGCGCCACGGGATCGGGCGTGATCTCGCCGCCTAATGCTACGCGCCACGACTTGCCAAGACCTTCGTCGTCGGTGTTAACGCTCTTAAAATCGGACCAGTCCTGGTACATAAACTCGGTAGCTATGCTCCACTTCAGACCACGGCTTAACGCTAGCCCCACAGTAATCGAGGAGGGGATATCAATGTTGCCCCGAGTGCTTGACAGCGGATAAATGTCTGACGTATCGCCAGCGGCGTTCACCGCATAGAATCGGTCTTTCATTTTGGCTTTCAGCGAAGTGCCTAGATTATAGACAACGCCCGCGCTGAAACGGTAGTTCTTTCCCCAGAGGGAGTCGCGGCTAAACGAATAGCCAACGCCAAAATTAAAGTCCGAGACACTTGTCTTTTCTTCGCGTGTCACTACGGTGGGCGTGCGGTCTAACTGATCAGAATATATGTTTTCGATCGGGCCGAAAATATACGAAGCACGTAGCCCTACGCTCATTTCTTTGTTGATCCGAACGCCGTTAGACCAGTACAGTTGCGTAAGCCCCCCGCTTGCCGACTCGCTGTAATAGGCCTTTCGGTTGTCGTCGTCCACAAAAGTGGTATCGTATTGAAATGAAAAATCAACATTGGTATAGGGCATCAGCCCCACAGACGTTGTCCATCTGTTCGTCTTGATGGGAAACGCTGTCACCAGGTAGCTCATGTTGCCACCAGTGCTTTTTTCGCTCAGCTCAGCGCTTTTGATCTTGCGCTGCTCGTACACCATACCTGCTTCAAACGACGTGAGAGAATTGAACACCAGCAAGGCGGGGTTTTGGTTATTGATATACCAGAATTGCGGTTGGGCCACGCCGGTACCCGCCACGCCCTGGTTGTGGATGAGCGAATTGCCATAGGGATCTCCGATGCCGAAGTTGGTAAAAGGTGAGCTTGCTGCCTGACCCCACACATCTGCGGACGTTACCACAACAATACCCAGAAAGAGAAGCTTTTTAAAGACTGACATTATAGATCAAAATGCTGTTTAATCCGCTGAGAACCAGTTCAGGGCTCGCAAATATGGACGCTTTAAGTTTGTTTTCAAAAAATAGGGCATCACCCCCGCACAAAATCACCTGCAAACCTTCAAATTTCTCCTGGTAGCGGCGAATTATGCCATCCACTTCTTCCAGAAGACCGTAGATCACACCGCTTTGCATGCATGTTTCGGTGCTGTTGCCGATCAAATCGACCGTATCCGCTGCTTGCACTAACGGCAAACGGGCGGTAAACGTGTGCATGGCTTCAAAGCGCATGTTCAGGCCGGGCGAAATTCCGCCGCCGTGGTACGCTCCCGTGCGGTCCAGAAAGTCGTACGTAATGCACGTGCCCGCGTCAATGACCAGGCAAGGACTGCCTGGAAACAGCTGCTGCGCACCGCAAACCCCTGCCAGTCTGTCCACCCCCAGCGTATGCGGTGTGGCATACAAGTTCCGGATGGGGAGTGGCAACGAGTGGTGCAGCACAAATTTCTTTTGGGCCGCGGTCCAGCTTGCCACGCGGGCGGCATCGGCATTTACCGAGCTTATGATGAAATGAACCGCCGGAAAGTTCTGTAGAAATTGCTGCAAAGCATCTTCTTCGCGAAATATGTGCTTCTCCTGCAGGACCGTCCCTTCAAATATCCCCACCTTGGCTGATGAGTTCCCATAATCAACCACTATATTCATGCCGTTTGAAAATTTACAGTTTTGGCCGCGATGCCGACAGACCACTTCAAAAGTATGGATTCAAAGAACAACTCTAAAAAAGATGTGTACAAAGTCCTCGGCCTGATGTCGGGCACATCCCTGGATGGTTTGGACCTTGCCTACTGTACGTTCAAACGGACCGATGCCGGCTGGACATTTTCCATCGTACAAGCCGAGACGCTGAAATACACATCGCCCTGGCAAAAGAAGCTGAAGGCCGCCCATCAGCTCAGCGGCGAGGCATTAGTCGCCCTGGACGTGGAGTACGGTCATTTCCTGGGGCAGGCGTGCCGCACGTTCCTGAGCAAGCATAAGGTGAACGTAGACTTTATCGCCTCGCATGGTCACACGGTGTTCCACCAGCCCGACAACGGCTTTACACTGCAGATTGGCAACGGCCAGGCCTTGTACACCTCGGCAGAGAAACCCGTCATATACGACTTCCGCGGCCTGGACGTGCTCTACGGCGGGCAAGGTGCACCCCTTGTGCCCGTCGGTGATAAACACCTGTTTCACGAATACGATGTTTGCCTCAACCTGGGGGGTATTGCCAATTTATCGCTCGATGTAAAAGGCAAACGCCTGGCGTGGGATGCTGCCTTTGTAAACATGGGCTTGAATTACCTGGCTGGCAAGGCCGGAAAAGGATATGACGCCGGTGGTGCTATGGCCGCTGAGGGCGAGCTGCATACAGGTCTTTTAAAGTCGCTCACCAAAGCGTATGAGCCGCTGCGCGCGAAAAAGCCCTCGCTCGGCCGCGAGATCTTTGAAAAGAAATTCCGTCCCCTGCTCGACAAAGACACGATAGCCCTACACGACCGCCTGCATACCTTCACGGTCGCCGCGGCACGCGAAGTCGGCGATGCCATTCTGGGAAGCGTGGGCAACCGCGCGGCCAGTGTGCTGTGTACCGGCGGTGGCGCTTTCAACCACTTCTTCATGAGCTGCCTGCTGGAGCATTGCGGTGACCAAATCTCGCTGATCCTTCCGGATGAAACGGTGATCAAATTTAAAGAAGCGCTGGTCTTTGCGTTCCTGGGTGTGTTGCGCAGCCGCAACGAGGTCAACTGCCTGAAGTCGGTTACACTGGCGTCGCGCGATAGTTCCTCCGGCCTCACCGTTGGCCTGGTATAACGCCACCATTCATCGTATACTATATCTATAGGTGTTTCAGCACGCACATTCCGTGCGTGCTTTATTTTGAAGCTCGGCGGTAAACGCGTAAACTCGCAGCTCCTAAACTGAAGCCCTTTTTTCCCCATGAAAGAACTCTTACAGAAATTTGAGAACAAGCGCCCCGAGATTGTCTTTGAATGGAAAGACAGTGAGACTGAAGCCGAAGGTTGGGTCGTCATCAACTCCTTGCGCGGCGGCGCCGCCGGTGGCGGAACACGCATGCGCAAAGGCCTTGACAAACGCGAAGTAGAGTCGCTGGCAAAAACCATGGAGGTAAAGTTTACGGTGTCGGGCCCACCCATCGGCGGTGCAAAGTCCGGTATCAATTTCGATCCTAACGATCCGCGCAAAGCGGGTGTGCTGCAACGGTGGTATGCATCGGTCATGCCGTTGCTGAAGTATTATTATGGCACCGGTGGCGATTTGAATGTAGACGAGATTCACGAGGTAATCCCCATTACGGAAGATGTCGGTATCTGGCATCCACAAGAGGGTGTATTTACCGGGCACTATAAACCAACCGAAGCCCAGAAGGTAAACCGCATTGGGCAGCTGCGCCAGGGCGTGGTGAAAGTTATTGAAGACGAGCAGTTCACGCCTTCTCTACAAAAGAAGTATACCGTGGCCGACATGTGTACCGGCTATGGCGTGGCACAGGCTGTCAAACATTATTATGAATTGTGGGGCGGCAACGTGGCCGGCAAACGCGCCGTGGTACAGGGCTGGGGCAACGTGGGTGCGGCGGCCGGCTTTTACCTGGCACAGATGGGTGTAAAAGTAGTCGGCATTCTCACCCACGAAGGCGGGCTGATCAATCAGGACGGCTTTACGCTGGAAGAGATCCGCCAGCTTGTCACAGATCGCAACGGCAACAGACTGGTGTCGCCCGATCTATTGCCATTTGATGTCGCCAATACGCGCATCTGGGATCTTGCTTTCGAAATCTTTATACCGGCCGCGGCATCGCGGCTCATTACCCGCGAACAGGTAGACCGCATGATGGCCTCGCACCTGGAAGTTTTCTCGTGTGGCGCGAACGTGCCTTTTGCAGATCCGGAGATTTTCTTTGGCCCGACAGGGCTATACGCTGATCAGAAGTTTTCGGTGTTACCAGATTTCATTGCCAACTGTGGCATGGCCCGGGTCTTTGCCTTCTTTATGGAGAGTGAAGTAAAGATGGAGGACGCCGCGATCTTCCAGGATATTGCGCAGACTATCCGGAAGGCATTGGATAGGACGTATGCTGTGAACAAGGGTAAGACGGGGATTGCGCAAGCGTCGTTTGAGCTTTCGCTGAAGCAACTGGTGTCGGCTTAAAACAGCGTGAGTGTGGAGTGTGAGAGCGGAGAAAAACCAGAGCACCATCTTGGCTCTCATACTCCACGCCCGCTTTGTTTCTTCTAGTCTGTATTATGTGTGGGGCTGTCGAGAACGCGCAGCTCTACCAGTTCTGGCAGCGTCTTGGTCATCTTGATGATACGCACCATGTAGCCATCCAGCTCGAATTCTTCGCCTTCGCGCAAGTCGAAAGGCTTATGCTGCAAGAGAAGTCCGGCCAGGGTATCGTAATCTTCCGATTCGGCAAAGGGTATATCCAGCTCTTTGTTGATGTCGTGAATGGGCGACGTGGCAATCACCTGGAAGGTGTTGCCACTCTGGATCACGATCTGCGCTTCGTGGTCGTGTTCGTCCTGAATCTCGCCGACAAGTTCTTCGATGATGTCTTCCATGGTCACAATACCAATGGTGCCACCATACTCGCTGATCACCACCGACATCTGGATCTTCTTGCGTTGAAATTCGCGCAACAGATGGTCGATCGGTTTATTCTCTGTCACGAGATACGGCGGGTGGGCGATCTCCAACAGCGTTTTGTTGGTCTTGTTGATGAAGTGTTGTACAATGTCCTTGCCGGTCACAATACCTTTTATATCGTCCAGGCTGGTGTCGTATATAGGGTAGCGTGAGTACCCTTCCTTGAGCACGATTTGCAGTGCCTGATCCAACGTGGCGGTTACGTTAATAGCCGAGATTTTTATGCGCGGCACCATGACCTGTTTTACAATGCGGTCGTCAAAGTCAAATACATTTTGGATCAGCTCGCGCTCGCTGCTTTCAATGGCGCCACCTTCTTCGCTTTCCGCAATGATGAGTTTCAGTTCTTCTTCGGAGTGAATCTCGTCTTGCTCGTGCATAGGTTTTATACCAAAAATCTTCAGTACCAGATTGGCAAAACCATTCAGCAACGAAATAACGGGCTTACAAATGAAATAAAAGATACGCAGCGGAACAGATACCGCCAGCGTTGTAGAGGTCGGGTAGCGAATGGCTATGGACTTCGGTGCCAGCTCGCCAAAAACGATGTGCAGTACGGTCAGCGTAGCAAAGGCTACCGGCACCGCGATACGATGTGCGAGGGCTTCGTCGAGTGGCAGTCCAAAGGCATCCATAACGTTTAGGATGATACGGGATACGACGTCTTCGCCCACCCAACCAAGACCGAGACTGGCGAGTGTAATGCCCAATTGCGTAGCCGCCAGAAAGCCGTCGAGGTTGTCGATGATGATCTGTGCAGCAGCCTTCCGTGCATTGCCGGCTTGTACAGCAATTTGCGAGGACCGGACTTTAACAATGGCAAATTCGGCAGCAACGAAAAAACCATTTAGCAACACCAGGAAAAGTGTTAAGAAAATATCAAACGCCATAGTGAACGCTAAAACTTCAAAGTTAACGGTTTTGTACCGCTTTTTTTGTGCACCCCGGGGGTTGGCACCCGGCCACCGGGCCGACGCCCGGTTAAAAAGCCCCTACGCAGGAAGATAAGGCGTTTTAGGATGCCAAAATCAGCAAAAAATAACACTGGCTGAAAGTGACAAAACCCCTAAAATCTGCTTTCTACCCTAAAAATCGGGGTTGATAACCGTGAACGGGGTATTTCTTACAAGGGTCAAGAAAACTTACGTGTTACACCAAAAAACACCGGACACCTCTCGCGACGGAAACTGTGTCCGGTGATGATAGTATAGATTCCATTACTTCAGACCGAAGAGCTCTTCGTTGAGCACATTCAAGGCCTTCTCTTTATAGCTCTTGTCGACCAGTACCGTCACGTTGTTTGGGCTACCACCGCAGCATACCATACGCACCGGTATTTCCGAAAGGGCATCAAATACTTTGTTCAGCATACCTTTCTGCTCGGTAATCTTGTTACCGACAATACAGATGATCGCCTGATCTTTATACACTTCGATGGTACCGAATTTCTTCAGCTCCGTTTCAATGGAGGGCAGGTGTGCATCGTTGTCAATGGTTAGGGACACCGATACCTCTGCCGTGGTAATCATATCGATTGACGTCTTATGATTTTCAAACACCTCGAACACACGGCGCAGGAAGCCGTACGCCATCAGCATGCGTGATGACTTGATGTTAATCGCGGTAATACCATCTTTTGCAGCAATGGCTTTGAACGAACCTTCCGTGCCTTTGCTGGTAATGATGGTACCAAAGGCTTTTTCATCCATGGTGTTTTTCAACCGCACCGGTACGTTATATTTCTGCGCGGGGACGATTGTAGACGGGTGCAGAATCTTCGCACCAAAGTAGGCCAGCTCAGACGCTTCGTCAAAGGTCAGTTCGGAGATCGGCACGGTCTTCTTCACGATGCGCGGGTCGTTGTTGTGCATGCCGTCGATGTCGGTCCAGATTTGGATTTCTTCCGCACGGATCGCAGCGCCGATCAGGGAAGCGGTATAATCACTGCCCCCGCGTTTCAGGTTGTCGATCTCATTGCGATGATTACGGCAGATATAGCCTTGGGTGATGATGATCTCTACATTGGCCAGCGAGCTAACGAGCGGCTTCAAACGTTCGGATATTTTTTCCAGCTCGGGCTCTTCATTCTCATCGATGGACATGAAGTATAGCGCCGGCAGTAAGCGCGCGCTGATCTTACGTTCTTGCAGGTGTTGGTAGAACAGCTCGGTAGAGATGAGCTCGCCTTGCGCTAACAGCTCGCGGTATCCTTTGTTGTCGAACTGACCGGCGGCCAGCAGACGAATGAAGATAAAGAAGCGGCTTACGATCTCTTGTCCGATGGCGAGGAAGCCCTCGCTGCCATACAGTTCCTTAATGAATACCTGGTAATGATTTTCCAGGGCCACGATTACTTCCTCCGCCTTGGCGCGTTGTCCCAGCAACAGATGATCACCAATGGCGACGAGTGAATTAGTCGTGCCTGATAAAGCAGAAAGGACAACAATCTTCTTACCGGGAACGCCTGATACAAGGTCCGCAATTTTTTTCATGCGTTCAGGCTTCCCTACTGAGGTGCCTCCGAATTTCATTACTAGCATAAGGACTGTATTTTTTAAAACGCGCAAATATAATGCGTGCGGAAAGACATTCGCCAGAGAACGGGCAACCTTTTATTGGCCAGCAGGCTCTTTTTCAATCCGTTACAAACGAAAGGGCGTTCGTAAGCCGCATTTTCGGGGTAAAAAAAGAAGGCCTTCCGTGGGGAAGGCCTTCCAAACCATTTACTATGTTAAACTAACTTCTCAAGATTATTTCTTGTCGTTTACTTCTTCGTATTCGACATCCGATACGTTGTCAGTCGAATTGTTCGAAGCATTACCGCCCGGGGCACCTGCGCCCGGTGCTGCACCAGGAGCACCACCCGTATTCTGATACATCTCCGTCGTAGCGGCCTGCCATGCTGTGTTCAGTGTGTTCACACCGTTTTCGATGCCTGCCAGGTCTTGCGCCTTGTGTGCTTCTTTCAGCTTCTCGAGTGCACTGTTGATCGCAGCCTTGTTGCTGTCAGAAAGCTTGTCGCCGTATTCTTTCAACTGGCTCTCCGTCTGGAATATCAGTGAGTCAGCCTGGTTGATTTTCTCAGCACGCTCTCTCGTTTTCTTATCGGCATCGGCATTTGCCTGTGCTTCCTGCTTCATCTTGTTGATCTCGGCGTCCGTCAGGCCCGAAGAAGCTTCGATGCGGATCTTCTGCTCCTTGTTGGTGCCTTTGTCTTTAGCCGATACGTGCAGGATACCGTTGGCATCGATATCGAATGTTACTTCGATTTGCGGGATGCCGCGCGGTGCCGGCGGGATACCGTCGAGGTGGAAGCGACCGATGCTACGGTTGTCTTTCGCCATCGGACGTTCACCTTGCAGCACGTGTATCTCTACCGAAGGCTGGCTGTCAGCCGCTGTGGAGAATGTCTCCGACTTCTTCGAAGGAATAGTTGTGTTCGACTCGATCAGTTTGGTCATCACACCACCCAGCGTTTCGATACCCAGCGACAGCGGGGTTACGTCGAGCAGCAGTACGTCTTTTACTTCACCGGTCAATACACCACCCTGGATCGCAGCGCCTACGGCTACTACTTCGTCCGGGTTAACACCTTTCGAAGGCTTCTTACCGAAGAACTTCTCTACTTCCTCCACGATGCGGGGGATACGTGTAGAACCACCGACCAGGATTACTTCGTCGATCTCTGATACGTTAATACCAGCATCTTTTATCGCGAGGCGGCAAGGCTCCAGTGTTCTGCGCACCAGGTCATCTACCAGCTGCTCGAATTTCGCGCGGCTGAGTTTTTTCACCAAGTGTTTGGGCACACCGTCTACCGATGTGATATAGGGCAGGTTGATCTCAGTCTCTTGTGAGCTGGACAACTCGATCTTCGCTTTTTCAGCAGCTTCTTTCAAACGCTGCAGTGCCATCGGGTCTTTACGCAGGTCGACGTTCTCTTCTTTATGGAACTCATCGGCCAGCCAGTTCATGACACGCATATCGAAGTCGTCACCACCGAGGTGCACATCACCATTGGTAGATTTTACTTCAAACACGCCGTCGCCAAGCTCGAGGACGGAAACATCGAATGTGCCACCGCCCAAGTCGTAGACGGCGATCTTCATGTCATTGTTTTTCTTATCCAAACCGTACGCCAGCGCAGCAGCAGTAGGCTCGTTGATGATCCGTTTTACATCCAGGCCTGCGATCTGGCCGGCTTCTTTGGTAGCCTGACGCTCAGCATCGTTAAAGTAGGCAGGTACAGTAATAACGGCCTCTGTTACAGTGGTGCCCAGGTAGTCTTCTGCGGTGCTCTTCATTTTTTGAAGAATCATAGCAGAGATTTCCTGCGGTGTGTAGAGGCGGTCGCCGATACGTACCCGTACCGTGTTGTTGTTGCCACCTTCTACCTGGTACGATACCATTTTCTTTTCGCCTGTTACCTCATCAAACTTCTTACCCATGAAGCGTTTGATCGAGGAAACTGTATTTTGAGGATTGGTAATAGCTTGGCGTTTAGCAGGATCACCTACTTTACGTTCGCCCTTACCGTTATCCAGGAAAGCGACTATAGAAGGTGTGGTTCTTCTACCCTCGCTGTTGGCGATCACCACGGGTTCGTTGCCTTCCATTACGGCTACGCACGAGTTGGTGGTTCCTAAGTCTATTCCAATAATCTTTCCCATGATATTTTCTTTCTGTTGTTTTTAAGGTTGTACAACCCCCTTCTTCAATGGTTATGCCAACCCAATTTTCTCCCCAATAAAATGACACAATGACAGGTCCAATCTTCTATTGCGACCATGATGTGGGCGTTCTGTCCCAGCGGTGTCCTTTCAATGTCTGACGCAACGTTTCTGGCAGCCCCCGGCCATCGCTCGTCGCAATGTTGGCCTCCACGTTACGGATTTTCCGCATTCCGGGGATGATGGTGTGCACGTCGTCGTTGCCCAGAATGAACCGCAACGCCATCTCGGCCATGGTCATGCCCGCGGGGATCAGCGGCCGCAATGCCTCTGCGTGGTCTACGCTGGCATTCAGGTTTTCCGGCACAAAATACGTGGACCGCCAATCGTCGGCAGGGAAGACCGTCTCTTTTGTCAGCATGCCCGTAAGGGTGCCTTCGTCAAACGGCACGCGGGCAATGACTCCGACGCCGAGCTCGCGGCACAACGGGAAGAGGTTGTCTTCCGGCGCCTGGTCAAAAATATTATAGATGACCTGTACCGAGTCGATCAAGCCTGTGCGCAGCGTATTCAACACGTTGTCAGGCTCCCAGCGGTTTACGCTTACGCCAAAGTGCTTCACTTTCCCCTCGCGCTTCAACTTTTCGACCGCGTTCTTCCAGTCGTCGTGGCCGGCCCAACCGTCCTCCCACACGTGGAATTGCTGCAGATCGATGCAATCGACACCGAGATTTTTTAAACTTTTTTCCGTGTATTCAATAATGTGTGACGCCGGGAAGCACTCTTCCAGGGTGAACGATGGCCGAGACGGCCAGGTAAAATTTTTGGCGGGAATCTTCGTGGCGACGTACAGCCGCTTACCGGCATACTGTTTTAAAATGTCTGCCAGGATGTTCTCACTTTTGCCGTTGCCATAGGCCCAGGCGGTGTCAAAAAAGTTGCAGCCCAGGTCGATTGCACGGCCTAGCGACTGCATCACTTCTTTCATGTCAGAGCCCGACCAGCCTGCCAGGCCCCACATGCCGTAACCGATTTCACTTACCTGCCACTGGGTGCGGCCAAACGTTCTATACTTCATACCCTAAAGATTTTGCTTCAAAATAGCACTTTCACATTTCTTTCCCGCCGTATCTTATTCTTCTTTTCTCCTACCTTTGCCGACCGAATTATTACCCATGAGCTTAGAACAGGAAATCGCCAAACGCCGAACCTTTGGCATTATTAGTCACCCGGATGCCGGCAAAACCACGTTGACAGAAAAACTGCTGCTCTTTGGGGGCGCCATTCAAAAAGCCGGCGCCGTGAAATCCAGCAAGATCAAGGACCACGCCCGGTCGGACTGGATGGAGATCGAAAAGCAACGCGGTATCTCCGTCGCCACCTCCGTGATGGGCTTTAACTATAAAGACGTCAAGATCAACCTGCTCGACACCCCGGGTCACCAGGACTTTGCCGAAGACACATACCGGACCCTCACGGCCGTGGACAGTGTGATCATGGTGATCGACTGTGTCAAGGGCGTGGAGATTCAGACAGAAAAACTGATGGAGGTTTGCCGCATGCGCAGCACCCCCGTGATCTGCTTCATCAACAAGCTGGACCGCGAAGGACGCGACCCGTTCGAACTACTGGACGAGATTGAAGAAAAGCTCAACATCAAAGTGCGACCGCTCAGCTGGCCCATCAACATGGGTAAGAATTTTAAAGGAGTCTATAGCGTCTACGAAAAGAGCCTCCACCTTTTTACCTCCAGCAAGACCACGATTGCAGAAGGCATCGAAATAAAAGATATCACGGACACGGTGGTGGACGACTACGTCGGTGAAAACAATGCCAGACAACTACGCGCCGACATCGAGTTGATCGAAGGCGTATATCCCGAGTTTGACGTAAACGCATACCTGAATGGCCGGGTGGCGCCTGTATTTTTTGGCAGCGCGGTGAATAACTTCGGTGTGAAAGAATTGCTTGATGCGTTCATTCGCCTGGCGCCACATCCTATACCACGTGAAACCTCGGTGCGGATTGTCGAGCCTGAGGAGAAAAAGTTCTCCGGCTTTATCTTTAAGATCCACGCCAACATGGATCCCAAGCACCGGAACCGCATTGCCTTCCTACGCATCTGCTCGGGCAAGTTCGAACGCGGCAACAACTACTTCCACGTACGTCAGGACAAGAGCGTGCGTTTCTCCAACGCCACGGCCTTCATGGCACAGGACCGCGAAACGGTAGAAGAAGCCTGGCCAGGCGACATCGTCGGTATCTTTGATACCGGCAACCTCAAGATCGGTGACACACTCACCGAAGGTGAAAAGTTCATGTATACCGGTATCCCAAGCTTCTCACCCGAGATCTTCAAAGAAGTGGTGAACATGGACGCTATGAAAACCAAGCAGCTTGAAAAAGGCTTGCTGCAGTTGATGGAAGAAGGCGTTGCGCAGCTGTTTACGTATGAGCTTGGCAAACGCAAAGTGGTGGGTGTTGTAGGGGCCCTGCAGTTTGAAGTCATTCAGTTCCGTCTGAAAAACGAGTATAACGCCACGGCACAATTTGTGCCGCAGAACATCTATAAAGCATGCTGGATCAGCAGTAAGAATCCGCAGAAGCTGGCAGAGTTTGTTGATTCGAAGCAGCGGCACATTGCCCGTGACAAAGACGACAAGCTGGTCTTTATGGCGGAGTCGCGTGGCTGGTTGCAGATGGTGCAGGACAACTTCCCCGACATTGAATTTCACTTCACGTCCGAGTTCTAGTACACCTTATCCGGTATGCAAGAGCCCTTTGACGTACTCTACGAAGACAACCACCTGTTGATCGTCAACAAGCGGTCGGGCATCCTGGTGCAGGGCGATGCGACGGGCGACACACCCCTGGTCGATCTTTGCAAGGCCTATATCAAAGAAAAGTACGATAAGCCCGGCGCTGTATTTCTGGGCGTGGTGCACCGGCTCGACCGGCCCGTTAGCGGTGTCGTTGTACTGGCGCGTACCTCCAAGTCATTGGAGCGTATGAACGAGCTGTTCCGCATGCGCGAGACGACCAAGATATACTGGGCTATCGTCGGGCAAAAGCCGCCGGAGCAGCAAGGCACGTTGGTGCATTGGCTGCAGAAGGACGAAGTGAAAAACAAAACCACGGCCTACCGTAAAGAAACACCGGGTGCATTGCGATCGGAGCTACACTACCGCGTGTTGACCGGCGCCGCAGGGCATTGGCTGTTGGAAGTACATCCTATCACGGGCAGGTCGCATCAGATACGTGTGCAACTGGCCAGCATGGGCTGTGTCATTGCC
Organism: Parachryseolinea silvisoli; assembly: GCF_021190955.1. Taxonomy (GTDB): domain Bacteria; phylum Bacteroidota; class Bacteroidia; order Cytophagales; family Cyclobacteriaceae; genus Ohtaekwangia; species Ohtaekwangia silvisoli. The sequence goes on along the minus strand of NZ_JAIOAO010000002.1, from coordinate 1,355,116 downwards.
GGCGATGTAAAGTATGGTGCTTCCCAGCCCAACGCCGATGGCAGCATTTGCCTGCACGCCCGTAAGCTGACCTTTATGCACCCGGTAAAGAAGGAACCGGTATCGTGCGAGGCACCGATACCCGACGAGGAATTGTGGAGATATTTCCGCTAAATTTAACCGTTATGAATAACAGTTCGTGGATTGAAAAACTCAGACAACGCTGGCAACTCGGCAGCATCTTTCAGGTGGTGGTCGTGTTGGTGGTGTTTGCCTGCACAGGTATCACGATCGCTCTCATCAAGAGGCCTTTACTGCTTTTTTTGTTTGGTGAGTCTGCTGCCGGCTCAACCCTGGTGACCGTTTTATACTATATTTTCATCTTACCGCTCTATAACGTCGTGCTCCTGGCGTATGGCTTTTTATTCGGCCAATTCGACTTTTTCTGGAAATTTGAGAAGCGCTTCCTTGGCAGGATATTTTCCGGCTTCCGGAAAACAAACAAGTAAGAAGCCTTATGAGAAATTATCCACTCCTGGTAGCGGCAGCGCTGCTCTTTGCGGCATGCTCGTCGCCCCGGTATGCCTATCACTTTGATCATTATGATTATAACAGTGGCCGGAAGGCCAATGCACCGCAGCTGCAACTCTTATCCGAAGAAGCACAACCCATCAGCCCGCTGTCTTTAAATGAAAGCACCCTGGTGGCCAGCACTGAGGCCACTCCCATTACGCTGGCCGAGCCGGCGCTGAAAGCCCCGGCGGCCGGGGAAGCCGCCGCCAACCTGTCCAAACGGTATAAAGCCATGACGAAGGACGAGAAGCGGGAGTTTCGCCGGGAGATCAAGAGCCAGGTAAAAGCGTATGTAAAGGCCGTGAAAGCAGGCGATAAGGGCGCTGCAGAAAAGGCGGTGCAGGTAATGGACAACGACCTGAAGCTGGCGATCATTTTTGGTGCCGTCGGTCTGACGCTGACACTCTTTGGCGGCGTAAACGAGGCCTTCTGGGTTCTGGGCGTGATCTCGATTGTGATTGGCGTGGTCTTCCTGATCAAATGGCTGGTGCGTCAATAGTATGTGCCGCACATACCCATAAAAAAAGAGACTGCTTCCAAAAGCAGTCTCTTTTTTTATACCTGTTTGGCGTAAGACTATCCCACCACGCTGTCTGCCAGCACGATAACTTTGTTTTTCAACACTTCCACAACCCCGCCGGTAACTGCAATCTGGTGCGCACCTTCTTTCCCCTTGTACTCTACGGTGCCAGCTTTCAGCAAGCTGATGAGGGGTGCATGGTGATCCATCACCTGGAAGGAGCCATCCTCGCCAGGAAAGGTGGCGATGGACACTTCGCCTTCAAATACTTTTTTCTCGGGAGTTAATATTTCCAGGTGCATTTGTATCGGGTTAAAGGTTACAGGTACAGCGTTGCTTGCAGGCCGTACCTGAAACCTGAAATGAATATTATCCTCTGGCTTCGGCCATGATCTTCTCGCCTTTCTCAACAGCTTGTTCGATGCTGCCGACCAGGTTGAAGGCCATTTCCGGCAGGTGGTCATAGTGACCGTCCATGATGCCGTTGAAGCCCTTAATGGTGTCTTTAATGTCTACGAGCACACCTTTCAGACCGGTAAAGGCTTCTGCCACGTGGAAAGGCTGTGACAGGAAGCGCTGCACACGGCGGGCGCGGGTTACGACCAGCTTGTCTTCATCGCTAAGCTCGTCCATACCGAGGATGGCGATGATGTCTTGCAGTTCTTTGTAGCGCTGCAGAATGCTCTTCACGCGCTGTGCGCAGTCGTAGTGCTCGTCGCCTACGATCTCCGGACGCAAAATCCGTGAGGTAGAGTCCAACGGGTCTACGGCCGGGTAGATACCCAGCTCGGAGATTTTACGGCTCAATACGGTAGTAGCGTCCAAGTGAGCGAAGGTCGTTGCCGGCGCAGGGTCGGTCAAGTCATCGGCCGGCACGTATACTGCTTGTACAGAAGTAATAGAACCATTTTTAGTCGATGTGATACGCTCTTGCATGGCACCCATTTCGGTTGCCAGGGTAGGCTGATATCCTACGGCGGAAGGCATACGGCCGAGGAGGGCCGATACTTCAGAACCTGCTTGTGTGAAACGGAAGATGTTATCTACGAAGAACAGGATGTCGCGGCCTTTACCTTTGCCATCACCATCGCGGAAATATTCCGCTACGGTCAGACCCGACAGGGCCACGCGCGCACGCGCTCCGGGAGGCTCGTTCATCTGTCCGAACACGAAGGTTGCCTTCGAGTCAGCCAGACCTTTTTCGTCTACTTTGGAAAGATCCCAGCCACCGGCGTGCAGGGACTTGTTAAATTCTTCACCGTAGTTCACGATGCCTGCTTCGATCATTTCACGCAGCAAGTCGTTTCCTTCGCGGGTTCTTTCACCCACACCGGCAAATACAGAGAGACCAGAATATGCTTTTGCGATGTTGTTGATCAGTTCCTGGATCAATACGGTCTTGCCTACACCGGCACCACCAAACAATCCAATCTTACCACCCTTTGCGTAGGGCTCGATCAAGTCGATAACTTTAATACCGGTGAACAGTACTTCGGTCGCCGTGGAAAGATCCTCAAAACGGGGCGCCGAACGGTGAATGGGCAGGGACTGCGTACCTTTTGGTTGCTTGATCCCGTCAATGGCCTCACCGATTACGTTGAAAAGACGGCCTTTAATATCGTCACCCACCGGCATGCGAATTGGCGAGCCGGTATCCTCCACTTTCATTCCCCGCACAAGGCCTTCTGTTCCTTCCATGGAGATGGTACGAACGCGGTCTTCGCCAAGGTGCTGCTGGCACTCCAAAACGACTTTGGTACCGTCACCTTTCATTACTATAAGGGAGTCCAGGATGTTGGGTAACTTTGCCCCTTCGCCGTCAAAGGCGACGTCTACGACTGGGCCAATTACCTGGGTGATCTTTCCAATATTTGCCATTGTATGTTGTTTTCGAATTCAGGGTCTGATTCAGGGTTCTGAAATCGACCGCAAAAGTAGCCGTTTGGGCAAAAAGAACAAAGAGCGCCAGCTGAATTATTCCTCCTTTTTAAGCTGTCGGCAGCGGCCCTTGCACAAAGCTCTCCGGTGCCGCATTTAGCACGATGCGGAACGTAGTTCCCTGGCTCTCTTCCGAGCTTTTTACAAAGATCTTACCGTTGTGGTAGGTGTCGATAATGCGCCGGGCCAGCGCAAGGCCCAGGCCCCAGCCCCGTTTTTTTGTAGTAAAGCCAGGCCGAAACACCATACTGATTTTCGACCGGGGTATACCCTTGCCCGTGTCCGACACATCGATAAAGACCTTGCCTTCGTTGCCCCGCAGGACCTTAATAGCAATGGTACCAGAGTTCCCCATCGCATCCACCGCATTTTTGCAAAGGTTTTCAATGACCCATTCAAACAGCGGTGCATGCACATCCGCATCGATATGGTCTGACAGGGTAAATACTTCAATGCGTATTTTGGCAGAAACACGTGGTCGAAGGTAATTTACGACATTATTAACCAGCGACACGATGTTCTCACGTTTCAGTGTAGGCACCGAACCAATGCTGGAAAACCGCTCGGTCACAATCCGCAGTTTGTACACATCTTTTTCAAGCTCCTCTACGATACCCCGTTGGTTTATGGCAGGATCTTCCCGCAACACCTCCACCCATGCCATCAACGACGACAGCGGTGTACCCAACTGGTGGGCTGTCTCTTTCGCCAGGCCTACCCACACCCGGTTTTGCTCGGCTGCCTTGGAGTAGCTAAACGCCAGATAGGAAATGAAAGCAAAGATTGCGATGACGGACAACTGAATGTAGGGATAGGCAATCAGCTGAATCAACAGGAAAGAATTCTTATAGTAAATATATTGTACGCCAAACACCTCCCCTGTTTGGGAATCGCGCAACGTGACGGTGATGGGCTCGTAGGTCGTCTTCATGGTTTCCATGGCGTCGGCCAGGAAAGCATCCTTGCGTTTGGTGGACCAGGTCTCTACCAGGTCAAGGTTGCGGTATGACAGAACGTTACCTTTCTCGTCGGCCAGTATGATGGGGATCGAGTTGTTTTGAAAGAGAATCTCTTGCGCAATGAAGTTTACATCGCCGCCGGTATCGTCTTCGTTGGCGGTATATTCTATTGCTTTAGCATATAGTTGCACCTGCTGCCGCTCGCGGCCTTTCAGCTGGTCGACAAGTATTTTAGTATAATAAATGGATCCTCCACTGATCAGGACAGCGACGCCCAGCACGATCCACTTGGCGGCGGAATTGTTCTGATAAAATGCCAGTCCCGGTATTGAAGACTTTTTACTCATGCTAGTTTCGCATCAAAAACCACTTCAGCAGTACGCGGTAATTCACTTTGGCACCGTGCATCAAAATGCCGATGCGGTAGATTCTGCCTGCGGCCCAGGTGGTAAATATAAAGCCCAGGATCAGCAATCCTTGCGATAATAGCAACTGCCACCACGGCACGCCGAAGCCTAACCGGCCAATCATGGTGATAGGCGCTGTAAACGGTATGATCGACAGCCACACGCTGATTGCGCTATCGTGATCTTCCAACACAAAGGCAAACAAGCTCAGATACGCAATCAACATCGGGATGGTGATGGGGAACATAAATTGCTGTGCTTCGGCTGGACTATCGACCGCGGCACCGACCGCGGCAAAGAGCGCACCGTAGAGCAGGTAGCCCCCGAGGAAGTAAAACAAGAAATTGAGGATGACGTACGTGAGCGGTATTTGGTCCCAGATCTTCATAAACGAAGCGACAGCGTAGTTTTGTGCCGCGGCAGTGTCCGGATATTGCCGGCCTACCTCCTCCAGCATCTGCTGCTGTGGCATGGACACACCAAAGTAGGTCAGCAACGTAGTGGATACCACGGTAATCAATATAATCCAAATCAAAAACTGCAGTAAGCCCACCGAGGCCAGCCCCAGAATCTTACCCATCATCAATTGGAAGGGCCGGACCGACGACACGATGATCTCGACGACTTTGCTGGATTTCTCTTCAATGACGCCCTGCATGATCTGCGCACCATAGATAAAGATAAACATATACATCAGGATGCCGCAGGCCATGCCCATGCCAAACAATATGGTCGAGTCGGAGGCCTCTTCATGTCCGCCTTCTGTCACTGTAATGGCTTCGATCGACACGTCGGTCTTGAGCTCATCCAGTAATTTTTGATCGACCTTCAGCTGTTTCATCTTAACATCGCGGATGCGGTCCTCCAGCATCTGCTCCAGGCTGGCAATGTCCGAGGGGCTCAGATTTGTCTTGCCATACAACGTGATTCCCGCCGGCCGCATCACGTCCAGTTTTGGAATATGCAGCAGTGTTCCTACGGCGTTGGAGTCGGCATCCAGTAACAATCGGGCCTGGCTGAAATTACCGGGAAAGGGCTTGAAGCGAAAAACTGATGTATCGGGTACAAACAAACCGCTCTCGTCTACATATTGAATCTCCTTTTTCTCGGCGTGGCGCTTTTGCTCCGACGAGAAATAGACCGTTATCCCCATGATCAACGGAAAGATGAGCGGTATAAGGATCGTGGCGATCAGGAAGGAGCGCTTTTGTACGCGCGTGAGAAACTCGCGTTTCATAATGAGCCAAATCTTATTCATGGTTCCCTCCTTTCACCAACGTGATAAAGATCTCGCTCATGGTCGGTATCTTTTCAATAAAGCTATGCACTTCCGTTACCGGTATCAGGTCGCGGAGGAGCTGATTCGGACCGCTGTTGTCATTTACGGCAATAACCGATTTATAGAAATTATCTTCCACGATGCGTTGTTGGATTAACCGGTATTTCGCGGCATCCAGGTCAAACGCCCCCCGGTGCTCAACGGTATAGGTATGGGTGCGGTAGGTCTCTTTGACCTGTCGTTTGGACCCTTCGAGTATTTTCTTCGATTTATCGATCAGCGCAATATGGTCGCACAGATCTTCTACAGTTTCCATGCGGTGTGTGGAGAAGATGATCGTACACCCTTTCTCTTTCAACTCGAGGATCTCCTTCGTGATCAGCTGTGCATTGATGGGATCGAAGCCGGAGAAGGGTTCGTCTAAAATGATCAGGCGCGGCTCGTGCATTACGGTACTGATAAACTGCACTTTTTGCGCCATGCCTTTGCTCAGGTCTTCTACCTTTTTATTCCACCACTCTTTGATCTCAAATTTTGTGATCCACGCCTTGCTGCGGGCAACAGCTTCCTGGCGGCTCAGACCTTTCAGCTGTGCAAAATAGATCAGCTGCTCGCCGACGCGCATCTTTTTATACAGGCCCCGCTCTTCGGGCAGGTAGCCAATCGTACCGATGTGTTTTTCCTGTAACCGTTCACCAAAGAGGGTGATAGTACCTTCGTCGGCCTGGATGATTTGATTGATGATGCGGATGAGGGTGGTCTTGCCGGCACCGTTTGGCCCCAACAGACCAAAGATCGTCTGCGCCGGAATAGCCAGGCTTACGCGATCCAGTGCCAGGTGCTGCGAATACCGTTTTGTTACCTCGTGGGCAATAAGCGCTTCCAATGATGGTGGTTGTTTGGCCGATTAGTATCGGCTTACAAGATAAAATTACCGGAAGGGAAAAAAAATAAAAGCCCTGACGGGCGACAACTACTTGGGATCTTTTACTTCAACCTCTTTTGTTTCTTTAAACACAATGCTGCCCATCGATACATCCAGGTCGAATGTCAGGCCGCCTTTGGGATCTTTGCTGTACGCGGCGTTGGCAAATGTATTTTCCTTGATCTTTACCAGGCTTCCGGGCATCTTTACGCTGCACAGCCACGAGTCGTGAATCTTTACCAACACCGGTATTTCATCGCTGGGCATCAGGATCAACAGGTTGCCGGCGCCTACGCTGCCTTTCACGATATTCTGCACCAACGGCTTATTGCTGAAGTCGAGCGTTACATTGCCAAAGCCCACATCGGCCTGCACAAAGTGTGTGCGCGACAGGTTCAGATTTTTTACGTTAACAGAGCCCAGGTCCACCTTTACAATGAACGTGTCCATGTCGATCTGGTTTTCCAGCGATGAATTGTAGCCTACAGTTACGTTGGCACTGCCCGAGCTTATTTTCAATTTTTTAATTGCCAGGCCGGAGAGGTCGACATTGGCATTGCCCACGCCATATTTTAACTCCAACAGGTACGGCTTCATATCGGTCAGGTACATCTTCCACAGCTTGTCGCCGCCGCCTTCGGTACCGCCAAAGAAGTGGGTGGAGATGGACTCACCCAGGGAGCTTGATTGGCTATCTTCCAGGTTCAACTGCACTTCGCAGGTTCTGCCTTTGATCTCTTTTCGAAAGTTATGTGCGTATTCGGTTTCGGTCTGATTGCTAAAAACGTTGAGAATTTCGGGATTTTGGCTGGGTTTGATGTAGCAATTGCCGCTGTTGGCTTGCAGGCTCAGACGCACGCTTTCGCACGATTGGACGTCTTCGACCGTAAACTGCTTTTTGATCTGGCCGAAAACTATCCCGCCAAGCGCAACTCCGCAACATGTTAGCCAAATCTTCTTACGCATGGTGAATTATTACGGCCCTGCTCTCTACAGGTTACACGGTTGTAAGTTTAAACAATAAATAAAATGAAAAACCCTCGTCCAGGTACGTGTTCTACGTATTAAACGAGGGTTTCCAAGGGAATGGCGATGTTTAACTGAAGTATTCCTTCATTCTTTCAAAAAATCCTTTATCGCTGGCATCCGGGTGTGGCTGAAAGTTTACCGCACTGCGCAGGCTCTCCAATTTCGCCTTTTCATCGGCGGTCAATTTTTTCGGAATCCACACATTCACATAGATAAGCTGGTCGCCGGTCTCATAACCATTGACGTCTTTCAGGCCCTTGCCGCGTAGGCGCAATATTTTGCCGCTTTGTGTGCCTGGCTCAATCTTGATCTTCACCTTGCCACCGACGGAAGGAACCTCTACCGATGTACCCAGCGCAGCGTCCACCACCGTGATATAAAGCTCGTAGATCAGGTTGTTGCCGTCGCGCTTCAGCTGTTTGTCTTCCTGTTCTTCGATAAGGATGAGCAGATCGCCGGCTACGCCGCCCGGAGCTTCATTGCCTTTACCCGACATGGCCAACTGCATACCCTCGCCAACTCCGGCGGGGATCTTTACCGACAAGATTTCTTCTTTCGATACAAGGCCAGAATTGTCTACGCCAGCAGGGCGTTTGTCAAGAATCTGGCCGCTGCCATCGCAGGTAGAGCAAGTCGTAGCCGAGACCATTTGACCCAGCATGGTGTTTACGACCTTTTTGATCTGGCCCGTGCCGTTACAGGTAGTACACGTCTTGAACGTTACCCCTTCTGCCCGTACCAGGCGGTTAACCTTTATTTTCTTTTCTACGCCTGCCGCAATCTCTTCCAGCGTAAGCTTCAGCTTGATGCGAAGGTTCGAGCCCTTGCGCTGACGTCGTCCACCGCCGCCGCCACCACCAAAGAAACTATCAAAGGGGCTGCCACCACCGAAAATATCTCCAAACTGACTGAAGATATCTTCCATATTCATATTGTGGCCACCGCCATAGCCTCCGCCACCGTTGGCACCGGCATGACCAAAACGATCGTAGCGCGCGCGCTTGTCGGCGTCACTGAGGATTTCGTATGCCTCGGCGGCTTCCTTGAATTTGTCTTCAGCTTCTTTGTTACCGGGATTTTTATCCGGGTGAAACTGAATGGCCGTTTTGCGATAGGCCTTCTTAATTTCCTCCGGAGTAGCCGTCTTGCTAACGCCCAGTATTTCGTAATAATCTCTTTTGGTAGACATGTAAGTAATATGAATTAGCTTCCGATTACCACTTTGGCAAACCGGATCACCTTATCGTTTTGTAAATAACCCTTCTCCACAACATCCACGATCTTGCCTTTCAGCTTTTCATTGGGCGCAGGAATTTGTGTAATGGCTTCTTGCATGTCGACGTTAAAGTCTGAGCCGGGACCCAGCTCCATTATCTTTACGCCGTACTGCTCGAGCGTTTTTTTAAATTTATTGTAGATCAGGAAGAAGCCTTCCAACTCTTTGTCGTTGCGATCCTTGAACGATTTCTCGGCGCGCTCAAAGTCGTCCGCCACCGGCAAAAGCGATTTGATCAACTGCTCGTTGGCAGACGCAATCATTTCGATCTTTTCTTTGGCCGTTCTGCGACGGAAGTTTTCAAATTCAGAATACAGGCGGATGTATTTGTCCTTCTGTTCGGCCAGCTCGGCCTGTACCTTGACGAGGCCGCCATTTTCGGCGCCACCCGTCAAATCCTCCTCCGCATTGTCAGCCCCTTTGACAGCTTCTGCCATTTCTTCTGTATTCTCAGAGATCGTCTCCTGATTTTGATCGAATTCTTCGCGCTGGTCCTTATTTTCTGGTTGCATGGTAACTACAAATTAATGAAGGGGCAAATGTCAACAATTTTGCCAAAGCTATCACATGCCAAACTGGCATTCCTGAGAAATTGGGAAAACTACCTTTGGTAGTCAGTCCGGCAGGCAGGTGCCTTACCTACCCGATGGGTTTTAAATGCCATTGAAAAGCGCATGGGCACGCCTGAAGTGGCAGGGGATCGCGAAAAAGAGGTTTCTAGTGTAGGTGTGACCAGATCAGGTCCTTGAGCTCGACAAGGCCCTGGTTGGTGATGGAGGAGATGAACACCGCGGGCAGGTCAGTCGGCAGCTCTCGTTTCATTTCGGTCTTCAGCTCATCGTCCAGCATGTCTGATTTAGAAACAGCCAGGATGCGCTTTTTGTCGAGTAGCTCGGGGTTGTACTTGCGCAGCTCGTTTAGCAGAATGTCGTACTCTGTTTGAATGTTGTTGGCATCGGCCGGGATCATGAACAGCAACAGGGAATTGCGTTCAATGTGGCGAAGGAAGCGAGTACCAAGCCCACGCCCTTCGGCGGCGCCTTCAATTATACCGGGTATGTCGGCCATGACAAACGACAGCCCTTCGCGGTATGAAACAACGCCCAGGTTAGGCGTAAGTGTCGTAAAGGGATAATCGCCGATCTTGGGTTTGGCGGCGGACACCACCGACAGCAGGGTGGACTTGCCGGCGTTGGGAAATCCTACCAAGCCTACATCGGCGAGCAGCTTCAGCTCGAGGATGATCCACTCTTCGATGCCGGGCTCCCCGGGTTGCGCGTGCTGGGGCGCCTGGTGTGTGGGCGTTGAAAAATAGGCATTGCCCTTGCCCCCGCGGCCACCCGGCGTCAACACGAATTCCTGACCATCTTCAGTAATCTCGCAACGGATTTCGCCGGTCTCGGCGTCGCGGGCCACCGTGCCCAGCGGCACGGGAATGATTTCGTCTTTGCCTGAGGCGCCCGTGCGGTCTTGCTCTTCGCCCGGATTGCCGTCGGTGCCGATAACATGCTTGCGGTATTTCAAGTGCAGGAGCGTCCAGTGCTGGGAGTCGCCGCGCAAGATGATACTTCCGCCCCGGCCTCCATCGCCCCCGTCGGGTCCACCCTTCTGGATGAACTTCTCGCGGTGAAAGTGCAGGCAGCCTGCACCTCCTTTTCCGGAGCGTGAGCAGAATTTAACGTAGTCAATGAAGTTCGGAGCAGACACGATGTCGGATTATTTTACCAGTAAGCTTTTGTCGATCTCAGTACAGATGTTTACAAAGATCTCGTCGATCTTACCCACACCAATAACGGAGGCGTATTTTTTATGTTCTTTATAGTACTGCGCTACTGCGACAGTCTCTGACTTATATACAGAAATGCGGTTTTCGATCACTTCCGGCTTGGCGTCGTCGGGGCGGTTTTCTTTCAGGGCGCGGTCGGCCAGGCGCGTGCGCAGCTCATCTTCGGGCACGACAAGCTCTATCAACACCTTAATGGGAGCTTGTTTGGAAGCCAGTAGTTTGTCCAACGCCTCGGCTTGCGGTATGGTGCGCGGGAAGCCGTCGAAGATTATACCGGTAATGTTACCGCTGCTCTTGATCTTATCATCCACCATGTCGATCACCACCTGGTCGGGCACTAAGTTTCCTTTATCCATATACCCTTGGGCCAGCTTGCCGAGCGGCGTGCCTTCCTTGAGGTGTTTACGAAACAGATCGCCGGTAGAAATGTGCGTCAACGAGTATTTCTCGATGAGCTTGGCGCTCTGCGTGCCTTTACCAGCCCCAGGCGGGCCGAAGAGAATGAGATTGATCATGATCTGTGTTGTCGTTTAAGAATTTAGGTTACATAAGCCGCCCAAGATACGGAATGACGCACGAATTACAATCGCTTGCATTTTACTTCACGGCTTTGTAAATCTCTTTCAGGTTCCGCCCCAGTCCATCGTAGTCCAGCCCATAGCCCACAACAAACTCGTTTTCGATTTCAAATCCCGTATATTTTACGTTGATCATTTTTTCGCGGGCAGGCTCTTTGCGTAGCAGCGTCACAACCTCTACTGACTTTGTTCCTAAGCCTTTCAGCTCTTCGATAATTTTTTGCAATGTCTGGCCCGTATCGACAATGTCTTCTACCACGATCACGTCGTGGTTAAAAAGGCTGGCATCCATGCCGATCAGCGTCTTGAGCTGGCCGGAGCTTGTTGTGCCGGAATACGAAGAAACCTTTACAAATGATACTTTACACGAAATTTCGATCTGCTTAATGAGGTCGGCGGCAAAAATAAAGGAACCATTCAGGATTGGCAGAAACACCGGGGTCTTGTCTTTATAATCCGTGTTGATCTGCTGGGCAAGCCCACGAATCGCCTCCTGAATCTTCGATTTATTGATGAATTGCTTAAACTCCAGATCTTTTATTTGCATAGTGCTCCCGCTAAGGGGGCACAAAGATAAAAGAAATTGTAACACCCAATAGACCAGTGGTTCCGCGTGATTTTTACAGGTCTTTCATCAGCCATTGGTACAGCTCGATCATGGTACGGATGTCATGCTTATGCACGCGCTCGTCCGGCGTATGCGGCCCGCTTTCTGGCGCGCCTACAAAGCACCAGTCAAACGGATACGGCGACACCTGCAGCTCGCGGCCATCGCTCGAGCCCATGCCTTCTACCTCTAATTGAAAATCCACCTGTCGTTTGCGCGCAATGCCAATAATACGATCGACAAAGCTGCGCCGCGGAAGGTTCCGGTCGCGCATCGAGATCGCTACACCTTTGCCTGGCGCTACGCCGTCTGACACCCAGGTAATATCGGATATCAATGCCTGGCGCACCTGCCACTGCTCATAAATGAACTTGGCCAGGTAGGGTACACTGCCGCCACCGTGCTCTTCCCAACAGGTGAATACTATGACGCCGTCCTTTAATGTCTCAGCAACTTTTAGCGCTGCGTAGATACCCAGGCGGTCGTCGAGGTATGCTGACTGGATATACATTTTACTATCACGGAAATTTACCTTGTACGTAAGCTCCGTGCCACGGTCTATCTGCCGGCCGAAGGAATAAAAGGCATGATTGTCTTTGTCGAATTCCAACACACATTCAATCGCGCCCAGGCTGTCTTCGCCTACCAGCACGGTGCCGGCATCGGCATCGGGGCTGCCAATGGGCAGGAGCTGGTTAAAGTAACGCACGGTAAAACCGATGCTGTCCATGTGAGCAAAGATCGCGGTGCGCGGCTTGCCAAACTTCAGCACGATACAATCCTGAAATTCTTCGCCGTGGTATACTTCGGGCTTCACTTTCCACTTCTTACTTTCTTTGGCGATGTAGCGCAGCAGAAAATCTTTCATGCCCACCTCGCGGCCCGAGGGTGCGTGTACCTCGCACAGCTGCTTTAAAAGCTTGAATTCTTGTATCATTCGCGCACAGTTTAGCGTTTTTATCTACAACTTTATCCTAAATTTTGCTTAGAAAAAAACGCATCCATGGTTTTCAACCTCAGCGAACAGAATTCAATTGCCAATCAGTTCCTGGCCGAGCTACGCGACCGGGACATTCAGCGCGACCGTATGCGTTTCCGGAAAAACATGGAGCGCCTGGGCGAGATCATGGCCTACGAAGTTTCTAAAAAGCTTCAGTACGGCACCCGTATCGTGGAGGGCCCGCTAGACAAAACCCGGATCAACGTGCTGAAACAGGAGCCGCTCCTGGTAGCGATCCTGCGTGCAGGCCTGCCTTATTTCCAGGGATTCATCAATGTCTTCGACCGGGCCGACGCCGCGTTCGTCGGTGCCTACCGCGACGAGTTTGCCCACGAACTGACTGTACGCACGGAATATATCACAACCCCGGCGTTGACGGGCCGGGAAGTTATCCTCGTCGACCCGATGCTGGCCACGGGCCGTTCGGCTACCGACGCCATCGATCTGCTGACCAAAAAAGGCGGGCAACCCCAGCATTTGCACGTCGTCGCCCTGGTGGCAGCACCCGAAGGAATTAAGCAGCTGGCCCAACACGTCAACGTACCGTACTCCCTCTGGACCTGTGCCATCGACGAAAGTCTGAACGATAAGTTTTACATTGTCCCCGGACTGGGTGACGCTGGTGACCTGAGCTATGGCACAAAATTGTAGTACAACGCGGAACGGCAACACAGCAACACAGCACCTATGTGGGAATCCATCCTGAAAGTCATACCCGTCTATTTTTCAAGCATGTTCAAGTTTATTCTTGGACCGATAGGTGGCTATGCAGCAGGACTGACACTTATCACGACCATTCTCGTCACGGTGGCGGGTATGATGACCGTGGTGTTACTCTTTTCGTTCTTTGGAGATTTTATGCGGCGGCAAGTGGCACGGGTCCGAACCAAACGCCCCGTGTTCTCCAAACGCACCCGTAAGGTCGTCGTCCTGTGGCAAAAGTATGGGCTACTGGGTGTGGCCATTCTGACACCGGTTATTTTATCACCCATCGGGGGGTGTTTATTGGCCATCAGCTTTGGTACCCCCAAAGAAAAGCTGATCTTCTATATGTTTGTCAGCGCCGCGTTCTGGTCGGTGCTTTTTAGCAGCATGATCTATTTCTTTGGCAACGAAGTGTTGCCCGACGTCATTCGATAAGTCGGGAAGACATTATACTTCATCGGGCAAAACTTCGATGTCGTGTATCAGCACCCGCTTGGCAATAGCCTGCCCGGTCTTAGTAGCCGCCAGGCCGCCCAGTGCAGTTTCTTTATAACGTGTCTCCATGCTGGAGCCGATCTCGCCCATGGCCTCAATCACTTCATCTACGGGTATTACGGCACTGACACCCGCCAGGGCAATTTGAGCCGAGCTGTTGGCGATGGCCGCGGCGCTGGCATTTCGCACTACACACGGTACTTCGACCAGTCCCGCCACGGGGTCGCACACCAAGCCCAGCATACATTGTACAGTAATAGCCACAGCGTTAAACACCTGGTCGGTATCACCGCCCAGGCAGTGTACAATCGACCCGGCCCCCATCGCCGCCGCAGTGCCGGTCTCGGCCTGACATCCGCCGACTGCCCCCGCGATCGATGCTTTTTGTTCCATGATCAACGCGACACCCGCTGCAATCAGCATGGCTTCTAAAATTGTATGGTCGTCAATCTTATGAATGTCTTGTAACGTATACAGTACCCCCGGCATGATACCGCTGGCACCCGCGGTAGGAGCCGCCACGATACGGCCCATGCACGAGTTTACTTCTTTCGCGGCCAGTGCCCGTGCGATCAACTGCTGAAACTCTACCGACAATACCGGCGTTGGATAGCGGTATACCTTTTTCGCGCCGTTATTGATCATGCCCGACCGCGACACCATCTCGTCTTCAAGCCCTGAACGTACAGCATCCTTCATGACACTCCACGCCTGTGCCAGGCCTTCCCACGTCTCTTCCTCCCGGCGGCCTTTCTGCTCATGTTCATATTCCAATACCACCTGGTGGAGCGGTAACCCCGTCTGTTCGCTATACTGCTTCCAGCCGGCAAACGATTCAAACAAAAATCCCATGCCTGTAATGCGCTAATGCAGTTACGAAGTACGAGGTTTACCAGAGCCCGAACAAACAAAAACGGATTTTTCGGGTAAACACACGTTGTAGAAAATATACTTTTTAGAGATGCGGTATACCGCAACGTTTGTCTTCGTCAAAAACATCAAAAAATCCGTATCATTGAAATGTTATGAAGACTCTTCTCCTGTCCCTACTCCTACTGCCCCTCACGGTGGCGTCGCAGGAACAGAATTTCTGGGATACCCTGGCCAACGTACGGTTTGAAAACAGAAAGGACAAGAGCGGATACGATGTCGAGGTGCCTGTCTTCAGCCCACAGTTGAAGGCCTTTAACAACAAAAAGATCAGCTTGAAGGGTTATATCATTCCGCTGGAAGAGCTCGGCGGACAAGGGCGATTTATGCTTTCGTCCTTGCCGTTCAACCTCTGTTTCTTCTGCGGGGCGGCCGGCCCGGAAACCGTCATCGAAGTACAAACACCCGTCAAGATTCCCTTCACTACCAAACCGATTACCCTGGAAGGCACATTGGTACTAAACGACAAGGATCCCAATCACCACATGTATATATTAACCGCTGCTAAACGACTAAACTGATTATGATAAAAGACACTGTACGCTTGCTGTTGTTTGCTTGTATCGCCACACCCGCGTTTGCCCAGTCGCCGGATGCGTCGGCCATCCGTCAAATCTTCGATACAGAGCTCACCCAGGGCAAGAGCTACGCCGCCCTGGAATACCTCACGACCCGCATAGGCGCACGATTGAGTGGCTCACCGGGCGCCGCTGCCGGTGTGGAATGGAGCCGGCACGAAATGGAAAATTTCGCCGACAGCGTTTGGCTGCAGCCCGTTATGGTACCCCATTGGATCCGCGGCCAGCAGGAACAGGCCCGTATCGTAAATTCCAAAAAGGGCACGATCGAAATGAATGTCTGCGCCTTGGGCATGTCAGTAGGCACCGGCCCGGAAGGTGTTACCGGTCAGGTGATCGAGGTAAAGAGCTTTGACGAGCTGAAGCAGCTGGGCGAGAAAAGAATCAAAGGCAAGATTGTATTCTTTAACCGCCCGATGGATCTCAAACAGATCAACACCTTTGCGGCGTATGGTGGTGCCGTCGAACAGCGTGCCCTGGGCCCTTCTGAAGCTGCCAAATATGGCGCCGTGGGTGTCATTGTTCGCTCCATGGGCATGAATCAGGAAGACTACCCACACACCGGCTCGTTGCGCTATGCCCTAAACATTCCCAAGATTCCGGCTATCGCGATCAGCACCCGCCATGCAGAACTGCTGAGCAAGTTGTTGCAGACCGAAAAGGATCTCCAATTTTATTTCGAGACCCACTGCGAAACATTGCCCGACGCGCCGTCCTTTAATGTCATTGGCGAAATCAAAGGCTCGCAATATCCGAACGAGATAATTGTTGTCGGTGGCCACCTTGACTCATGGGACCTGGCCCAGGGTGCGCATGACGACGGCACCGGCTGTGTACAATCCATGGAAGTCTTGCGCCTCATGAAAATGATCGGCTATAAACCCAAGCGCACCATCCGCGCCGTGATGTTTATGAACGAAGAGAATGGTCTGCGCGGTGGTCTGGAGTATGCACGCCAGGCAGCGCTCAAACAAGAGAAACACATTGCTGCCATCGAGTCTGACGACGGCGGCTTTACCCCACGCGGCTTTACCATGAATGCCCAGGAAGGCCCCAAAGCCCGCATCAAAAGCTGGAAGCCACTCTTCGCACCGTACGGATTGACGGATTTTGAGGAGGAAGGCGCCGGCGCAGACATTGGTCCGCTGGAGCCGCAAGGTGTAACCACCCTCGGCTTCCTGCCCGACTCACAACGTTACTTTGATTACCACCACACGCGCGAAGATACGTTTGACAAAGTAAGCAAGCGCGAGCTGGAGCTGGGCGCCGCCTCCATGGCCGCCCTGGTGTACCTTCTCGACCAGCACGGTCTGAACTAAAAACAACAGCCCCGGCAAGTAATCCTTGCCGGGGCTGCTTTTGTATGTTGTGTATTGTTTAGAATCCGATCTCGCCCAGCACTTCCGCATTTTCCAGAATATAAATCATCTGGTCGGGATTGCGTTCGTTCAACATCAACTTACCTTTCACCTCGATCGGTTTTTCGGTATACGTCATCGGCTTTAGCGCAAATACTTCTACTACCGTTTCGGGACCACCCACACCACAAAAGAAACATGCATTGATGGGTAGCGATGAAAGCATAAAGTGATTCCCCTTGATGCCGTTCTCAAAAGGCATCATATACCCGGGTAGCGTAACGATTTTACCCTGCATGGCCAATACCGCGTCGGAAAATACAGGCTTGTCATACTCGCCCAGATCGTCCTTTGCGTTTTCAAATGAAGTGGCATACAGCTTCGGCCATATCAACGACGGAAAGCCGCTGTAAGTGCTTTTCTGTTTATATACACCACCCTTTTGGCTATAACCCGGCCGAGATAGCAGCAACAGCGCTGCCAGCACGATCATAGTGACGACAGCCTTTCCTTTAAACATACGCTTTACGTTTCCGGCCTTCATATACGTTCTGTTTATAGCATGAAACATGCCAGCAGTTTAATCCTTCACATTTATACAAAGAAGGCTATCCCTTTCGGAATAGCCTCCTGGAATATTATCGTCGGGCGATATTATGCCTCTACGGTCTCTCCCGTCTTCTCGTACTCATCCAGTGGCAAACAGCTGCACATCAGGTTGCGGTCGCCATAGGCATTATCTACGCGGCTCACGGTAGGCCAGAATTTTGCTTCTTTCACAAATGGCAGCGGGTACGCAGCCTTTTGGCGGCTGTACGGGCGTGTCCACTCGTCGGCGGTGATCACGGCCGCAGTGTGCGGCGCATGTTTCAATACGTTGTTTTCTTTATCGGCTTTGCCGTTTTCCACTTCGCGGATCTCGTTGCGGATCTCGATGAGCGCTTCGATAAAACGATCCAGCTCTTCTTTCGGTTCGCTTTCTGTTGGCTCGATCATCAGGGTGCCCGCTACCGGGAACGACACGGTCGGCGCGTGGAATCCGTAGTCCATCAAACGCTTGGCAATGTCTTCCACTTCAATGCCAGCTTTCTTGAAATCGCGGCAGTCTACAATCATCTCGTGTGCGCAACGACCGTTGGCACCTGTATAGAGAATCTTATAATGGCCTTCCAGGCGGCTCTTGATATAGTTTGCATTCAGGATCGCATAGCGCGTGGCGTTGGTCAGACCATCGCCGCCCATCATCGCGATGTAAGCATATGGAATCGTCAGAATGCTCGCGCTGCCCCAGGGAGCAGCTGATACGGCTTGAATGGCTTTCTCTCCGCCGGTCTTCACGACAGCGTGTCCCGGCAGGTAAGGCTTCAGCTTGTCGTTGCAGCAGATGGGACCCATGCCAGGGCCACCGCCACCGTGCGGAATACAGAAGGTTTTGTGCAGGTTCAGGTGGCATACGTCGGCGCCGATGTTCGCGGGCGACGTCAGGCCTACCTGGGCGTTCATGTTCGCGCCGTCCATGTATACCAGGCCACCGTTGGCGTGGATCGTTTCGCAGATCTCGATGATGGATTCTTCAAACACACCGTGTGTGGACGGATAGGTCACCATGAGACATGACAGACGATCTTTGTATTGTGCGGCTTTGGCCTTGAGGTCGGCCACGTCGATCTTACCATCTTCGTCCGACTTCACCACAACGACATCCATACCCGCCATCACAGCGCTGGCCGGGTTTGTACCGTGTGCCGAAGCAGGGATCAAGGCGATGTCGCGGTGGCTGTCACCGTGATCCAGGTGATACGCGCGAATCACCATCAGGCCGGCGTACTCGCCTTGTGCGCCGCTGTTCGGCTGCAGCGATACACCGGTAAAACCGGTAATCTCTTTCAGCCAGTTTTCCAGGTTGGTCGTCAGCTCGGCATATCCCAGTACCTGGTCCGCCGGTGCGAACGGGTGAATGTTACCAAACTCGGGCCACGTCACCGGAATCATTTCGGCGGTAGCGTTCAGCTTCATGGTACAGGATCCCAGCGAGATCATGGAGTGTACCATGGAAAGATCTTTATTTTCCAGGCGCTTGATATAGCGCAGCATTTCGTGTTCAGAGTGGTGCGTGTTAAACACCGGGTGCGTGAGATAGGGTGACTTCCGCGACAACGCCGCGGGCCAGTTCATCTCCATGCCATTCGGGGATACGGCAGAGGCCTTCTTACCTTCCGCCGCCGTCAGGATTTCCAGCAACTGGGATATATCTTCGGCTGACGTGGTCTCGTCCAGCGAAATGCCCACGTGGTTATCGGCAAAGTAACGCACGTTTACGCCACGCTTCAGCGCTTCACGCTCTACCGCTTTCTTATCGGCAACCGCCACTTTCAGTGTATCGAAGTATTGTTCGTTCTCTTGCTTCAGGCCAGCAGCTTTCAGACCGGAGTCCAGCGCGCGGGTGAGGCCGTGGATACGGCCGGCGATCTTGCGCAGTCCTTCGGGGCCGTGGTACACCGCATACATGCCGGCCATGACCGACAGTAACACCTGCGCTGTACAGATGTTGGAGGTAGCCTTCTCGCGGCGGATGTGCTGCTCACGGGTTTGCAGTGCCATGCGATAGCCCGGGTTTCCGGAGGCATCGATCGACGCGCCAATGATACGGCCGGGCATCTGACGTTTAAAGTCATCTTTCGTAGCAAAGAATGCCGCATGCGGACCACCAAAGCCCATCGGCACGCCAAAGCGTTGCGAAGAACCTACCACCACATCAGCACCCATTTCGCCGGGCGACTTCGTCAGCAGCAAACTCATCAGGTCGGCGGCAACAACGGCAAACACGTCTTTCGCGTGTGCCGTGGTAATGAAGGCGGAGTAGTCTTTTACAGCACCATTGTTATCGGGGTTCTGTACAAACACGCCAAAGAGCTCGGGAGACGAAATATCCAGAGTGCTTATGTCACCTACTACCAGGTTAACACCGATCGGCGTAGCGCGGTTTTGCAGCACGTCGATGGTTTGCGGGAATGTATGTTGGTCTACAAAGAAAGTAGTCGCGTTCTTTTTAGAAGCCTTGCGCGAGGCAAACAACAAGTGCATCGATTCGGCCGCCGCTGTACCTTCGTCCAGCAACGAAGCGTTGGCGATTTCCATGCCGGTCAGCTCAATGATCATCGTTTGGTAGTTGATCAGCGCTTCCAGGCGGCCTTGTGCGATCTCAGCCTGGTACGGTGTGTAGGCCGTGTACCATCCCGGATTCTCCAGAATGTTGCGGAGGATTACGCCCGGAGTGATGGTGTTATAGTAACCGGTGCCGATGTACGACTTATACACTTTATTCTTGCCCGCCAGTGCTTTGAAATCTTGCAGGAAACGAAACTCAGATTTTGCTGCCGGAAGATTAAGTGCCTTCTTCAACCGTATTGTTGCGGGAACGGTCTGGTCGATCAGTGCATCAATCGATGGCGCTTTAATCACCTTCAACATCTCTTCTACCTGGCGTGCATCGGGACCTATGTGGCGGCTTTCAAACTTCTCGGAGTACTGCGAGTCTATTTTCATCTGAGTTATTGATTTTCAATATTTTAGGTGGACTAACAAAAGACAAACGTCTGTAAGGCTGCAAAGGTAAGGAAAAGACTCCGGAAGTTTTGAAGCACGTTTCCCCAGGAAGTAAAAAGTTTACACGATTCAAAAAGTGCTATTTCACGAGCGAGTATATAGGGTTTTAGTATACAGCACGAATACCTCATGTACCCTTTCTAACCCATCCGCAAACCATGTAGTTCCCGGCCGTAGATACAGGAGCGGTTTGATCGTTCATGATTACTTGCTGATATTGCGTGCTAAAACACCTAAAAATAAACTCATTAACCATGAAGAAATTAACCCTACTCGTTGTACTGGTGAGTGCCCTGGCCGGCAACAGGCTCCAGGCGCAAGATCCCGTTGCCAAGAAATATGGTGACTTGATAACTCCCTCCGACCTGAAAGAAAATCTGTCGATCCTGGCCTCGGACGCCCTCGAAGGTCGTGAGACCGGCAAACGCGGACAGAAAATGGCAGCCGCTTTTATTAAGGCCCACTTTGAGGAGCTCGGCCTGACCGGCCCCGTCAATGGCAACAGCTACTACCAGGCGGTAGAGCTGTATACCAGCATTCCCGGCGACATCTATATTAAAGCGGGGCAGCAGAAGTTTACAAACTTCGAAGATGTGGTGTTTTACGGCAATGGCGACTCTGGCGGCGAAGTATCGCTTCCGCTGGTGTTTGCCGGCAAAGGACGCAAAGAAGATTTTGATCAGCTGGGTTCGGTTGAAAACAAGGCTGTTGTGATCCTGGTGGAAAGCGAAGAAAATTTCCGCGACCCCATGGCTATCGCACGCGAGCGCAAAGCCCGCATGGTCCTGCTCTGGAACAACAACGCCGATGCCTTCAAAGACCTGGTAAACCAGTTCAAGGGCTATCTGGGTGGTGGTGCCTTGTCCCTGAAGAAACCCGAGGCCAATTCTGCCAGCTCCGGGATCTTCTTTATCTCGACGGCCACAGCCACCAAGGCGCTGAACCAGCCTGCAGAGAAACTGTTGAAGGCTACCAACGAAGACACCAAGAAAGGCGCATTGAAAAAAATAAAGCCGACCACGCTGACATACAAAACCGCCATGGATGTAAAGGTGCTCAAGACCGACAACGTGCTAGGTTACCTGGAAGGAACGGACAAGAAAGACGAGCTGGTGGTGGTGACAGCACACTACGACCACATTGGTAAGAAATCCGGAGGCGAAGGCGACCTGATCAACAACGGCGCCGACGACGACGGCTCCGGTACAGTGTCAGTGCTGCAACTCGCAAAAGCATTTGCTACCGCGAAGAAAGAAGGGAAAGGCCCGCGCCGAAGCATGCTGTTCATGCTGGTAACGGGCGAGGAAAAAGGCTTGCTGGGTTCGGATTACTACACACAGCACCCGGTGTTCCCGTTAGAGAAAACGGTAGTCGATCTGAACATCGACATGGTGGGCCGTCGCGACCCCCAACACAAAGACAGTGCACCGTATGTATATGTGATTGGCTCCGACAAACTTTCGACCGAGCTGCACAACATCAACGAGGCCGCGAACAAGACATACACTAACCTGCTCTTCGATTACACGTACAACGACCAGAATCACCCTGACCGGTTGTACTACCGCTCCGACCACTGGAACTTTGCAAAAAACAACATTCCGATCGTGTTTTATTTCGACGGCATTCACGAAGACTACCACCAGCCTACCGACGAGGTAAGCCGCATCGAGTTCGACCTGCTGGCCAAACGTGCACAGGCAGTCTTTTACACAGCCTGGGAAGTAGTGAACCGCGAGCAACGCATTCAAGCAGATAAGAAATAACAGCGAGGAAAAGAATCTACAGAGGTCGTCTCCCCAAAAGAGACGGCCTCTTTTTTATAGAGCCTTATAGGGACCTTATAGCGATATTCGATCATACTAAAGCCACCCTCCAGCCGCAGCAAAGCCATTCATACCTTATACACAAGATATTCTGTGGATGTAAGCATCAAAAAATAATCACCGACGTTAATTAGTTTAGATCGATGGCCAACAGAGTGTTGGAACCGTAACCAGAATATCGGATATTCGTACACTAATTCTACCGTTTTGTGCCATTAAGTCGATCCTGCTGACTTCTATTTGAAAACCCCCCTAACCCTTCGCACATGAAAATGTCTTTATGCGCTATGCTTGCCACGGTCCCGGTACTGGGGTGCCTGCTTTTGTTCGGGTGTACTGATGGCAAAGACGGCGACCCTGGCCCAAAAGGTGCCAACGGCCTCGACGGTCCTGATGGCGCTGATGGTGACCCGGGCAAAGACGGAGACGGCTTTCAGGAGTCTACCGCCTACGGTAATATCGTTGTCAGCTTTGCGGGCAAACTCGCTGACGGCAGAGATTTCACCGACAGTGTCAACTTTAAACATGCACCGGTAGGTGTCACTGGTTTTATGATCGGGTCGTTAGCTACTGTTTCTGACGACTTCTATAACTTTAGTGTCCGTCGCTTTTACGGTGCGGTTGATCTTCCCCCAGACCTACAAGACAATTTCGTCCATCTGAACCTGGACGTGATCCCAACAGGAGATGGCAATATTGTCATTCCTAATGAATGCACTATTCATACCTACATGCACGCCAGCGCTACGAAGCTGGTTGCGGTACAGCAAGACTTTGCCGGCATGCTGTCTGTCGACGATTTTGAAGATTGCCAGTACAATGCTGCTACCGGCGATCTCTCGTTTCGATTGACTCTTAAAGAGTCTCATCAACAAAACGACATCGGCATATCCGGACTCAAAATCACGATGGTGGCGACCCTAAAAGTTTTCCAGTATATCGATCAGGGACCGTAGTCACGCTGCTTGAATACTATATATCCCCATAGTTTATAGTCATTACGTAATAGCTTTAATCTTTATGAAAAACCCTTTACAATTCATTGCGATGTTGACCGTGGCGTTGGCTGCCTATATGTTTACCAGTTGCGCCAAAGACGGCGATCCGGGCCCCGCCGGCGAACAAGGTGAGCAAGGTCGGCCAGGTGAAAACGGAGAAGACGGAAAGGACGGAGAAGACGGCGTGGGCTTTGAAGAAGCAACACAATATGGTAACGTCGCCATTTCCCTTGACGGGCACCGGCCTGACGGCAAAGCGTTTAAAAAGGATCTCAACTTCAAATTCACACCGGTGGGGGTCAATGGTATTAACACTTCTTCCGTTGTAGACATAGAAGAAAATGCCCATATCATTACCATACGACGATTTTATAGTACTGTGGCGGAGGGGCTACAGGACAACCAGATAACCTTGAATGTGCATTTTTCTAATGATGGGGGTAAACCGGAGATAACCAACGTATTTTTTTATCTCAGAACTGTCATCACTACTGACGATTTCAAATTTTTCTTTCTGGATGATTACTATGAACCCTACGCGCTCACCGGCGAGAAGGAGTATACATACGACCCAGCTACCGGCCAGTTTAGCCTAAAATTGAATTTCGATGTGCCTGGAGACTTTGAATTCAACGGAACACGCCACGACCTGCACGTTGCGGCTACTGTAAATGTGAAGGTTTTTGAGAAGATGTAAAGTTTTGCCTTAGAACGTCGTAAAAAGACCAGTGATTTTAAATTCTTCGTCTTGCAGGATGACTATTCTCCGGTTGCGCTTACAGGGGAACCAGAAATACACTTACAACGCGGCCACTAGCATTCTTGATCTGGAATACAGCTTACAGCGCTATAAACGTTGGACTTAAATACGGCAGGCCATGACCGACACGTACTGGCCACTGTAATGTGAAGGTTTTCCGAGGTATGTAAGTTTTGAACAAAAAAGACTCGTTCTATCCGAACTTATTTTTTTTACCTTCGTACATATTCGTCGCTAAGATGAGTGTGTAAAAGACTAATCTCACAAGCTACCCTACCCACAATTTCGAGGTAACCAGTCATGTACCAGGGAATTTTCCCCTGGCCGGAAAAGAATTGTTTTAGGTATTTGCAGGAGTTTGTCTTTACTACATGTCCGTGGGGTCTAGCGTCTAATCATTCAACTCTATAGCATTTTCATAATTTTTTCTCCTAACTATTTACTATGAAACAATTTTTAAAGTTCGGCTTGATCTTTACAATGGCAACGTCAGGGCTTCTATTAACGGCCTGCGGTGATGGCGACCCGGGAATAAGTGGTGCCCAGGGCGAAAAAGGTGATACAGGCGACATGGGTTCAGACGGTGAAGGATTTGATGAGCTGACACAATACGGCAATATCGTCGTGCGATATAAAGGTGCTCGGATCGATAATGTAGCGTTCGACAAAACATTTGACTTTAAATTTAGTCCTAATGGACCCGATTTGGCCTGGACGTCATCCGTGTCATCATACGAGTATGGCGAAGGCCAATCCGCTCTTGCTTTTGAGCTCTCCCGTTATCATTCGGCGATGATGTCAGGCTCCAGCACCAGCTATGTACGTTTTTCTTTCGACAAACCTGCTGATGGCAGCGAATCTACCGTTAATATCGAGTCACAGGTAGCGATCATATCCGATGACAAGAAGTCTTTTTCGACATATCCACGTTTTGAATTGCCATTTTCTCAAGCCGTCTCTGAATATTCGTTCAACGCTGCTACCGGCGAGCTTATGTTTGAATTCAAGTGTACTGTACCAGCAGACAACAAATACAACGATACAAACAACGACCTGGAGATCTCGGCCGAAGTGAACGTAAAGGTTGTCCAGGACATCGACACCCCAAAATAATCACAACACCTACTTACTAAGTAGCTACTTCCGCCTTTCCTCATAGTCACAAGGAAATATAGTATAATAAAAATTAAATCTTAATTAATTATCTCTCTTTATGAAACAACTTCTAACGTTTGGTTTGATCTTTACAATGGCAACTTCGGGACTTCTGTTTACGGCCTGTGAAGGCGAAGATGGTGAACCGGGAGCAATCGGTGACAAAGGTGACAAAGGTGATACCGGCGACACCGGCGCTAATGGTGTTGGCTTTGACGAGGCCACACAATACGGAAATGTTGTTGTACGATATAAAGGTACCCGGATCGATGATGTAGCATTTGATCAAACCGTCGACTTTAAATTTAGCCCGATTGGCCCAGATGTCACATATACTTCTTCTGTATGGGAGTACGAATCCGAAGGTGGCGAAACAGAAACTGATTTTGATATTACACGCTACAATTCTGCCATCATATCCCCTAGCGAAGGCAGCAATAGCTACATTGATATTGACTATGACCGCTACAGCAATGGCGGCGATTACCTTCAATTCAATACATATGTAGCGATTATCTCCAGCGACAGGAAATTCTTCAGGCTAAATCAATATTTCGGATTGGACGCATCAGAAGCTGTTACGGAGTATAACTTTAACTCCGCCACCGGCGAGCTGAAGTTCAAGTTTCATGCTTTGGTTCCTGCTAATGACGAATACAATAGAACCGGCCATGAGATCGACATCACCGCAGATGTAAATGTAAAAGTTTTCACAAGCCTCGACTCGGGTGAATAATCTCTCACGCTGATTGAACAGATCGCAAATAAAAAGGTATTCCTATTTGGAATACCTTTTTCATTATTATTGTGATCGTCGAAAGCAAATCTAGTCCAACGGCACGTTTACATGCCGTTCAGCATGATAGCTGGAGCGCACCAAGGGACCAGACTCTACATACTTTAATCCACGGCGTAACCCTTCTTCACGATACATCTCGAACATGTCCGGATGAATAAACTCGGCTACTTCCAGGTGCATCTTCGTAGGCTGCAGATATTGCCCCAGGGTCAGGATCATCAGACCGTTTGCGGCCAGGTCGTCCATCGCCTTGAATACTTCTTCTTTGGTTTCGCCAATGCCCAGCATGATACCCGTCTTGGTACGCATACCGGCTTCGCGAATGCGGCGGATCTGTTCAAGGCTACGCTCATATTTAGCTTGTGGCCGTACGATGCGATACAGGCGGCCTACGGTCTCCATGTTGTGTGACACCACCTCTTGCTTGCCTTCGATCATGCGATACAGTGCGTCCCAGTTGCCTTTTGTGTCGGGTATGAGCGTCTCGATCGTTGTCTCGGGGCTTTCCTTCTTGGTCTCGACCACAGTTTGATACCATACCTCGGCACCGCGGTCTTTTAACTCGTCGCGGTTTACCGAAGTGATCACTGCATGTTTTACACCCATCAGCTTGATGGCTTCTGCCACGCGTTTAGGCTCTTCCATGTCGTATTCTGTCGGACGACCCGTCGCCACCGCACAGAACGTGCAGCTGCGGGTACAGACGTTGCCCAGGATCATGAACGTTGCCGTGCCTGCTCCCCAGCATTCGCCCATGTTCGGGCAGTTGCCGCTCTCACAAATCGTATGAAGCTTGTAGTTGTCTACAAGCTTGCGCACTTTGGCGTACTCAGGACCCACCGGCAGTTTTACACGCAGCCAGTCTGGCTTGCGCTTGCGGGTTTCCGGAGATGATATGACGGGTAATTCTATCATGATGGTAGCGTTAGTGCTCAACCCCAGCAAGCCGGGTGGGCGTGGCGGTCGGCATATTGTAAAACGCTTTACTTGCCGATAAGTTCCTTGTATTCGGCAGCGGAAAGCAGGCCGCTGGCAGAACCCGTGACCTTTATTTTGATCATCCAGCCTTCGCCGTACGCATCTTCATTCACTTTTTCCGGGCTGGCTTCCAGTACAGGGTTCACTTCCAGCACCTTACCGGATACCGGCATAAACAGGTCCGATACGGTCTTTACAGCTTCTACCGTTCCGAAAATATCGTGTTCGGCTACGTCCTGACCGACCGTGGTAATGTCTACATACACGATATCACCCAGCTCGCTCTGGGCAAAGTCTGTTACACCGACAGTCGCTATATCGCCTTCAATTTTCACCCACTCGTGATCTTTGGTGTACTTCAGTCCTTCAGGAATGTTCATGGTTTATGGTTTAATGCGTTATTATGGGGCCAAAAATACAGGAAGAATGGAAGATTGGGAAATAAGGCCAAAAAGATTATAAATTCCCTCTTGTTTACGCATTTTAACGATTGCCCTCAGCGCTATACCATGTTTGAAAATTCTTTAAAATTTGCCCGTTCACTCGACCGCCAGGATTCCCTCGCGTCCTTTCGCAAAAAATTCCTGTTGCCGACGGCCGGCAACGGCCCCGCCTTATACCTGGCCGGCAACTCCCTCGGCCTGCAGCCCAAAACCACAAAACGGTATCTACAAGCTGAACTGGACGATTGGGCAACCCTGGGCGTAGAAGGCCACGTGCACGCACAACGGCCCTGGTTGTATTATCATAAGTTCTCCAAGAAGGCGCTTGCAGCGCTTGTCGGTGCGCAAGCGAACGAAGTAGTCGCCATGAACCAGCTCACGGTCAATCTCCACTTGCTGCTGGTGTCATTTTACCGACCCACCGCCCAGCGCTTTAAGATCATTACCGAAGCGGGCGCTTTCTCCTCCGACCAATATGCGTTTGAGTCGCAGCTTCGGTATCATGGCATCGATCCAACGACCGCCCTCGTCGAGCTGGCGCCGCGCGTCGGCGAGTATACCTTGCGCACAGCAGACATTCTCCATGCCATTCACGAAAATGCCAGTCAGCTTGCCCTGGTGATCCTGGGCGGTGTACAATACTATACCGGGCAGTTCTTTGACATCCCGCGCATTACTGCGGCAGCACACCAGGCGGGCGCCTATGCGGGTTTCGACCTCGCGCACGCCGTCGGTAACGTGCCGCTGGCCCTGCACCGCGACAGCGTAGACTTTGCCGTATGGTGCAGCTATAAATACCTCAACGCCGGGCCTGGCGCAATCGCCGGCGCCTTTGTCCACAACCGTCATGCTAACGCACCATTGCCTCGCTTTGCCGGCTGGTGGGGTCACCACGAGGGTGAACGCTTTCAAATGAAGAAAGGTTTTAAGCCGCAACCCGGTGTCGATGGATGGCAGCTCTCGAACGTGCCCATCTTTCAAAGTGCTGCGTTGCTGGCTTCGTTGGAGATCTTCCAGGAGGCGGGCATAAAGAAGCTGCGGCAGAAAAGCCTGCGGCTCACGGGGTTTCTCGAGTTTCTGTTAAGCCAGGCCGACCCCGATGGAAAATATTATACTGTTATCACACCTGACGACCCCCGTCAACGCGGATGTCAGCTTTCCATCCTCATGAAGCGCCAGGGCAAAAAGACCTTTAACAGCATTACCCACGCAGGCGTCATCGCCGACTGGCGCGAACCCAATGTCATTCGTGTTGCGCCCGTGCCGCTATATAATACTTTCGAAGAGGTATTTCGTTTTGTCACACTCCTGTCCGATTCTTTATACTAGCTTTATATAGAATGAAAAAAAATATCGCTATTGCCGGTGCAGGGCTCGTAGGTTCCCTGCTGGCCATTTATCTGTTGCGACGGGGATATCATGTAACGATCTTTGAACGTCGCCCCGACATGCGCAAGAACCAGTCAGGCGCCGGCCGTTCGATCAACCTGGCGCTGAGCAACCGCGGACTGCATGCGCTGGACGAAGTCGGCCTCTCCAACGACTTACGTGCCGTGGCCATTCCCATGCATGGCCGCATGGTGCATGACCGCCAGGGCAACACCAACCTGCAGCCATACGGCAAACAAGGACAGTTCATCAATTCCATCTCGCGCAGCAATCTTAACATCGTGTTGATGAACAAAGCCGAAGCGATGGGCGCCGTCTTTCACTTCGAACAACGCGTCACACACATCGACACCGAGCGATCAGCCATCACCACCGCGTCCCCCGAAAACCACCTGGCCACCTATCATTTCGACGGTATCGTGGGCGCCGATGGCGCTTACTCGGCCGTGCGCCTGGGCTTACAGCTCACCGATCGTTTTGATTTTTCGCAGCACTATATCGAGCATGGCTACAAAGAGCTGCATATACCCGCTGCCTCCGGCCAGTTCGCCCTGGAGAAAAATGCACTGCACATCTGGCCACGTGAAAGTTTTATGATGATCGCGCTGCCCAACCCCGACGGAAGCTTCACCGGCACATTATTCTTTCCGTTCGAGGGCAAGAACTCATTTGCATCGCTTACAACGGATGCCGCTATACGTAGTTTCCTGGAAGAGACTTTTCCCGACGTCATCAAACTCATGCCGGAAGCACTCCATGACTTCAACCACAACCCGACGGGCTCGCTGATCACCACGCAGTGTTATCCGTGGGTGCGACACACCACCGTGCTTATCGGCGACGCTGCGCACGCTATCGTACCGTTCTACGGGCAGGGCATGAACGCAGGCTTTGAAGATTGTTCTGTATTAAACAAGCTCTTGCAGCGGCACCACGATCACTGGGACGCAGCCATCCAGGAATTTCAACAACTGCGCAAACCCGACACCGATGCGATCGCGCAACTGGCGCTTGACAACTTCATCGAGATGCGCGACCTGGTGGCCGACGAAAAATTCGTTCTGCGCAAAAAGATCGAAGCCCGCATCCACGAGCTTTACCCCGACAAGTGGATACCCCTATACTCCATGGTTACATTTCATGAAAACATACGCTATGCCGATGCGCTGCAAACCGGACGAAAGCAAAAGGAAATCATGGACGACATCCTGGCCCAGCCCGACATCGCCACTACCTGGCCGTCACTGAATTTTGAACAGCTTGCAAATCGATTACATCGTCCTTGATGTGGACGCGGTATTCTTCGTAACGATCTAACACATCTTTGATGTAGTTTACCGGCTCTTCGCACTTGCAATAGCCTGCCGATACAAGCGGGTCGCGGTAAAACCTGGGATCAGATTTCTTGAGGAGATACGACTGTACATGACCATCCCATTGCGAAGAGTCTTCACGTTCGTCGCTATATTTTTCAGTTAGTTTCTTGGCATCCAATATGTGTGAGAGTCCCGCATTGTACGACGCGAGCACAAATTTGAGTCGCTCCGCGGAATCCGGTATCGACTTGGTCCAATACCGGTCCAGGTATTTTAAATACCCCACACCGGCACGAATACTTTGCTGTGGGTCGTTCAGGTCACGCGCACCAAAACGACGGGCCGTCTCCGGCATAAGCTGCATCAGTCCCCTCGCGCCGGCCCACGATTCACCCCGCGGATCGAACTTCGACTCCTGGTATACCACTGCCGCCAGCAACCGCCAGTCCCATCCCAGGCGCAAGGCACCTTGCTTGATCATATAATCGTACGGAGAAAGCCGGTTGCCACCGTATGAGAAATAATCGCTTCGCATACGCGAAAGCGACGTACGCGGACTTTTAAAATAACGGTTGTAGATCACCATAAACGTAGGCGCCTTTTTGATTTCCCGTAGCCATTCGTCTATCGCCTGTAACAACGCGGGAGAATTTTTCCGTACTCCCCAGGCAATCTGCTGCGACATGCTTAATACAGTGCGCACATCGAGGTTGGGATAATACGCCGCATTGACTTGGGCCATCGTATGATCGGCTACAGCATATTCGATCTCACCAGTCGCCACCTGACGAATGAGCCCCTCACTCTCGACCACGACCGTGTCTTCCATCACATCGATATCCATACCAATCTCGTCGGACAAATTGCGCATCCGCATAGCGTGGCTTGTACCTTTCATCACGTGCACTTGCTTCCCGCTGAGAGCTGTCGGTGTACGCACCAGCGCGGCATCGATCTTGTCTTGCGTTAACGTTCGCCAGTTCTCCGGCTTGCGTTGTACGAGTACCTGGTAAGTATTGAAGTGAGGTTGTGTAAATGCAATGAGTTCTTTGCGCGGCTTGTTGATGGTGAGCGGAAAAGCCAGTATATCACCTTCGCCTGCTTGTAGTTGCTGTATAGCATGGTCGACGCCATTGGTAACGGTAATCTTGAGCTTTACATTCAACTGTTTGGCAAGCAGCTGCAACAGCTCATATTCATAGCCCATCGCTCTACCCCTATAAATAAAATAGCTCGTGGAATTGTTATCGACCAACGCACGAATATACCCGCGTCGTACAATCGCCTCGAGATCGAGACGATATATGGGCTTCATGCGCGCAGCTGTTTGAGCAGGATCGCACGAAATACCCACAGACATAAAGATGCCTATGACACACACATATCGTAAGAAAGCCAACATACCGACCACGAAGATAGGCCCTTCTTGTAGAAGGAAAAATTCGACAGCTTCGCACAAAGCACAGGTGAACTGCCTGTAACATCACATAAACGGTATATTCGGAAATTATGGCATATAAAATTTGAAGCAAACATGGACTTCAAGCGTACCAATCCATGCAACGTGTTGCAAAGACACCTACTGACACATTGGCCTGACAACACAAAAAATATTTAAAAATATTTTTCCTTATACCCCGCACATCATATCCTGCCAGGAAATATCCTTTCATACATACCGGAAAAATCCTATAGAAAAATTCATTCCAAAAAAATAGGCAGTACAAAAAATGGTATTCGGTAACCAAAAGGTTCACACGGCGATTGACGCAACATTCCACACAATGAAAGCAAGTTTTGGTCTGCTTGTTTACTGCCTGCGCCCCACGACTAATGGCCCGTGCCAGCAACACAGTTTGTTTACATTCCCTTAACGCGACCGCCCAGTCGGTCCCGTCCACTACCACCCTTCCGCTCTCGCGCTGACACGCGGATTGTATTTTCGCGCCAGCCCGTCAATATCCACGTCCGCCCTGATGCCTTGTACATCTTTTTTTGCAATCTTTGTATCCTGAGCAACCCACTTTTTAACCTATGATCGCTTTCCTGAAGGGTAGACTCGTTCATCGCGAGCCCACCCATGTTATTATTGATGTTAATGGCATCGGCTACCTCGTTACCATCTCGCTGCAAACATTTTCGGAGATCAAAGAACAGGAAAACATCCTGCTTCATACCCACCTAGCCATCCGGGAGGACGCCCACGTATTGTTTGGATTCAGTAACGAAAGCGAAAAGCGGCTATTTCAGCAGCTTATCACGGTAAACGGCGTCGGCCCCAGCACGGCGATTGTCATGTTATCCTACATGAACAGCAGCGAGCTGAAAACGGCTATTGTACAAGAAGATGCCGGCGCATTGCAGCGGATCAAAGGCATCGGCGGCAAAACGGCACAACGGGTTATTATCGATCTAAAGGACAAACTCAAAAAGGAGTCGTGGGAGGAAAGCCAGCCGGCAATTTCTATAGGGACAAACAATACTTTGCGCAAAGAGGCGTTATCAGCTTTGCTCACGCTGGGCTTGCCCAAGGCGGCAGCGGAGAAAAGTGTGGATGCCGTCCTAAAAAAATCAGGAAATACCCTTACATTAGAAGATTTGGTTAAACAAGCTTTGAAGAATAGTTAGGAGTTCGGAGAACGATGTGTCTAGCCGGAACCGCACAGGTCCTTATTGGCTGAAACAAGGGATGGAAGAGGTCGCTGGAACGGAAGGTTTTTAAA
Source organism: Parachryseolinea silvisoli (assembly GCF_021190955.1). GTDB lineage: Bacteria > Bacteroidota > Bacteroidia > Cytophagales > Cyclobacteriaceae > Ohtaekwangia > Ohtaekwangia silvisoli. The sequence goes on along the minus strand of NZ_JAIOAO010000002.1, from coordinate 1,322,201 downwards.
TTTTTTACGCAGCGACAAAGCACAAACGGGTTTACGAGATTTTAAGTAGTGAAAGTCTTTACAAAGAAACGTCAGGTTATATCCAAGCTTGGGGGCCTGATCATTACGTGCCTAAGCATCTTTACCTTTACCGACGAGGCCCTGGCTCAACGGCAGGATACTACGCGCGTCAATGCGCAGGACACGACCTCCCGACCCTATCGCTCCAACCGTCGCCCTACCTACCGACCGACCGATCGGTACGGTGACCCGTTCTCAAATACCTCTTCGGCCTCGCCGTTCTATTTGAAAGACCCACAGCAAATGAAGCTCGATGTCGAGATCGACACGAGCATGAACTATACCATCTACGAAAAGATCGGCGACATGAACTATCGCCCCACCTCGAGCATGACCTTCGAGGAGTTCAAACAGTACCAGGATCGGCAGGCGTTAAAAAGCTACTGGCAGAGCCGCGCCCGGGCGCAAGACGGTGAAAGCGCTGTCAGCGGCCGGGGCCTGATTCCGAAGATCTTCATCAGCCCGATACTCGACCGCATCTTTGGTGGCAGCTACATCGAGCTCATACCCCGCGGCTTTGTAACCCTCGATTTCGGTGCCTCCTTTCAGCGCAACAACAATCCCAACCAGACCATCCGCATGCAGCGAAACGGTGGGTTCGAGTTCGACCAGCAGATCAATATGAGCGTGACGGGTAAGGTGGGCGAAAAACTACAGGTCACCGCCAACTTCGACAACAACAACTCCTTCGATTTTCAGAACAACATGAAGATCGAATACACTGGCTTCAAAGAAGATATTCTGCAAAAGCTTGAAATCGGTAACGTTAGCTTGCCGCTGAACAATACCCTCATTCAGGGGGCGCAGAACCTCTTCGGTATCAAGGCACAGATGCAGTTTGGCAAGCTCATGGTGACGACCATTGCCACCACCCAACGCGGCAAGGCCTCGTCCATCGACATCGGCGGCGGCAACGGCGGTGGCCAGGGACGGCCCTTCGAAATCATCGCTTCCAACTATGACGACAACCGCCACTTCTTCCTCGGTCACTTCTTCCGTGACAACTATCGCAAGTGGATCAGCAATATCCCGCAGATCATTTCGGGGGTGAACATCACCCGTGTGGAAGTGTATGTTCTCAACCGGAACAACGACACGCAAACCATGCGCAACGCGATTGCGCTGATGGACCTTGGCGAGCCTCGACGCGTTTATAATAACACCGCCGCCGGCGCGCTCGACCCAAGACTTCCCAACGCGAACGCGGCCAACCAGCTATACTCCAGATTAACGGATCAGAGCAGGTTTCCGATGATTGCCGGCGCCCGCGGGGCAGACGGTGCCAATGGAAAACTGGAACCCATGTCACTGGAAAACGGCACCGACTACGAAAAAATAACGGGAGCACGTAAGCTGGCACCGACAGAATTTACCTATCACCAGCAGTTGGGGTATATCACCCTTACCCGCAAACTGCAAAACGACGAAGTTCTGGCCGTAGCGTACGAATACACCTATAACGGACGGGCGTATAAAGTCGGCGAGCTGTCCGAGGATTACTCCGATCTCAGGGACGACGACGTTATTTTGTTAAAAATGCTGCGCCCCCGCAAAGTGGCGATCCGCGACCAGCAGCGCAGGATCATTCCCACCTGGGACCTGATGATGAAAAACATCTATAACCTCAACGTCAACCAGTTGAGCCGTGAAGACTTCCAGCTGCGCGTAATCTACCGGGACGCGCGTACGGGTGTTGACAACCCCCAGCTACAAGATGGCGGTGAAACCATCCGCGCCCGCCAGCTGCTCGACATCCTGGGCCTCGACCGTCTCAACCCGGTAAACGATCCCGGCTTCGACGGTAACTTCGACTACGTCGAAGGCATCACCATCAATAGCTCGACGGGGCAGATCATCTTTCCTTACCTGGAGCCATTCAGTGAAGGATTACGGGAGGCCTTCGCCAGTGATTCCCGGCGGGACTACATGATCCAGAAATATTCGTACGACACCCTGTACCGCAGTACCAAAGCCGATGCAGAGCTGTATGCCACAAAAAATAAATTCTGGCTCGTGGGTACCTACAGTGCAGGCTCCTCTAAAGAGATTCTTATACCCGGCTTTGGTGTGTCACAAGGATCGGTGAAGCTATACGCCGGTGGCATGCCGCTGACCGAAGGCAGCGATTACGTGGTGGACTATACCTTTGGTAAGGTAACGATCCTGAACGAATCCATTCTCAGCTCCAACAAAGAGATCCAGGTGCAGTACGAACAATCCGACCCTTTTGCATTCCAAACGCGGAGCTTGCTGGGATCGCGCTTTGACTACAAGCTCAGCGAAGACGTCAACTTCGGTTCCACCCTGCTGTATTATAACGAACGACCCATGATCAGCCGCAACCAGATCGGCACCGAGCCAGCGCGTAACGTTCAGTATGGCTTTGACTTTAACATCAACAAAAAGAGCCGCCTGCTCACCAAGATCGTCGATGCGTTGCCCTTCCTGGAAACCAAAGAACAGTCTGCCGTGAACTTCACCGGCGAATTCGCGCAGCTGCTGCCCGGCACGTCCAACATCATCGATGGCGAAGGCACGGGCTACATCGACGACTTCGAGAATACCGCCACGCCTTATACGCTCATGAACCCCACGGCGTGGAAACTGGCCGCCACACCCAAAACCAGCGGCAACGCTTTTGGGCCGTCCAACATACCGGTCGGCTCGGCGGACATTCTTCAGATCGGGTACAAGCGGGCCAAGCTGGCCTGGTATCAGGTCGACAACCAATTCTACCGCGACGGTGGTGCCGTAAAGCCCTCGAACATTTCCAAAGACGATATCAAAAACCACTATGTACGTCCCGTCGGCCCGCAGGAAATCTTTCCGGCCAAACAGCTCACACAGGGTGTGTTCTGGGAACAGATTTTTGACGTGGCATACTATCCACGCGAACGTGGCCCGTATAATTACAACCCCACCGTCACGGCCGATGGCTTCCTGCCGCGCCCGGAGGAGAACTGGGGGGGTATTACCACCGCCATCAAAACCGAAGTAGACTTTGACAAAGCCAATATTGAGTACGTTGAATTCTGGCTGCTCGATCCGTTCATCAACTCCCCGCAGGGTGTAATCAACGACGGCATCTCGCCTGCCAAGCGCAACGAGACCGGCGGTAAGCTGATTTTCCATCTGGGAAGTATTTCCGAAGATGTCGCCCGAGACGGCAAACATGCTTTTGAGAACGGCCTGCCGCGCGGCGAGAACGACCTCGAGCAGGCTACTAAAAACGCCTGGGGATATGTGGCGTCTGACCAATATGTTACAAACGCCTTCGACCTTGACGCCGGTGCACGTGCCCGGCAAGACGTAGGTTTCGACGGGGTGACGGCACAGCGAGAGACTGATACGTTCCAGGATTACCTCAACCAGCTGAGTGGCCTGAACCCCGAGGGACAAGCACGCATTCAAAACGACCCCTCTGCCGATAACTTCCAATATTTCCTCGGCGACGAACTCGACAATCGCGATGCAAAGATCCTGGAGCGTTACAAAAACATCAACGGCATAGACGGCAACTCGCCGGTGGCCAACGGCTCAAGCGACCTGTATACACCCGCCGGCTCGACCATTCCCGACAACGAAGACCTGAACGCCGATAACACGCTGAGCGAGCTGGAAGAATATTATAGCTACAACATCGACCTGGCGCCCGGTGGGCTGGCCGTGGGACGGAAATATATCGTCGATAAAATTACCACCGACAACCGGAACGAAGCCGGCGAGCAGGTAAACTGGTATCTATACCGCATTCCCGTACGCGAGTTCGAAGATCAATACGGCAACATTGAAGGCTTTAAATCCGTGCGGTATGCACGGATGGTACTCACGGGCTTCCGCGAGCCGGTCGTCCTGCGCTTCGCCAACTTCCGCATGGTGGGCAGCCGTTGGCGGAGATATACCAACAGCCTGCAAGAAGGTGGTATCGCTCCCACGCCCGAGCTAACCCCTGAAGATTTTACGGTATCCGTGGTGAATCTGGAAGAAAACGGGAAAGGCAATGACAACAAGTCTCCCTACGTCATTCCGCCCGGCGTAGTGCGTGACCGTGACAATACTTCGTCCGTATCACGCTTGTTGAACGAGCAGTCTGTACAACTTTGCGCCGACGCTGTAAAAGACGGCGATGCCCGGTCCATCTACAAAAACGTTTCGTTCGACCTGTTCAATTACGGCCGTGTAAAAATGTACTTCCATGCACACGGCGATGCCGCCGACAACGACCTGCGCGGTTTCATCCGTCTGGGGAAAGATCTTGACTCCAACTATTACGAGATCGAAGTTCCCCTGAAGATGACCAACATCTCCGATACCGACCCGGTATCGGTCTGGCCCGACGAAAACCAGATCGACCTCGCCCTCGACGAGCTCTACCGCCTCAAGGCCGACCGCGATCGCGAAGGTGTTTCCATGAACATACTTTATCCACAGAGTGGTCACCGCATCGTGGGCTACCACGGCGTCCGCATTTTTGGCCGTCCTGATCTGACAGAAGTACAATCCATTATGATCGGTGTGCGCAATCCGCGCACGCCTGACAAACGGGCCTTCCAGGTATGTCTCTGGGCAAACGAGCTGCGCGTCACAGACTTTAACCGAACCCCCGGCTGGGCCGTCAACGCGACCATGAGCGCCAAGCTTGCTGATTTTGCCACCCTTACCGGCGCCGTGCGGCATACCAGTTTTGGCTTTGGGAGCGTAAGCTCTAAGATAGGGGAGCGTACGCGCGAAGAAACAACAGGCTACGATATCTCGGCAAACGTCAACGTCGACAAATTACTCCCCGGTAACACCGGCATCAAAATACCGATGTTCGTCAGCTACGAAAATACAACCATCACGCCATTGTATGATCCCGCCAACCCCGACTTAAAGCTGGACGCTGCGCTACAGTCGCTGAATGAAGATGACCGAAAGAACTACCTCAACATCGCCCGCGACCGAACGGTAGGGCGAAGTATAAACTTCGTCAACGTCCGTAAGGTAAAAGTAAACCCCGATGCAAAAACACATTTGTGGGACATCGAAAACCTGGCCTTCAGCTACTCGTACAGTGACCGCCGCCGCACCAACTTTACGATGGCGGAGCTGTTTGAAAAACAATACCGCGGCTCGGTTGCCTATACCTACAGCCCGAAGGCCACCGGCATCGAGCCCTTCAAGAATGCGAAGGGGCTGTCCTCACCCTGGCTCAAGGCCATCAAAGACTTTAACATCAGCTTCCTCCCGAGCAGTTTGTCAGCACGCATGGACCTGGATCGCTCGCTGACCTCCACCATCTATCGTAACTCTGCCGGCTATGGTAAATTCATCGAGTCGAGACCGAACTACATGAAGTATTTTACCTTTACCCGGCAATACAACCTGCGGTGGAACATTTCCAAAGGGCTATCGCTGGAATATAGCTCGCGTGCCGACGCTGTCATTGATGAACCCGAGAACGAAATAGACGGTGAAGTCGATACCCAGCCCGAGCGCAACTATATCATCAAGAACATCAAAAAGCTGGGGCGTATGAAAAACTTCACACAAAATGTGACGGTAAACTATACGTTGCCACTAGATAAAATTCCAGTGACCGACTGGATCGGCGCCGAGTATCGTCACCAAATAACCTACGGTTGGAAGGCCGGCCCGGTCAACTATCCCGACGAGTTGCCACCCGAAGAAAAACCCCGGGGCGATATCCTCGACGCATACGACTTTAAGAACACCATTCAGAATAGCCAGGATCAAAACTTCTCCGGCCGTCTGGACATGCTCAAACTGTATAACAAAGTAAAGATCCTGAAAGACCTCAACACGCCTAAAAAGCCGTCGAAGATCGTGACAAACCCGCGCTTGCAGAAGGCGGCCCCGAAACCCGACACGACCAAAACAAAAGCTCCGGCCGAAGTACCCGGCGCGGTAAAGGGTCTGTTGCGCCTGCTCATGTCCGTGCGTTCCATCAACGGTACTTATACTGTTACGCGGGGCACTATGCTTACGGGTTTTGAACCTTCTCCCAAATTTTTCGGTATGGACCAGGATTGGAATGCCCCAGGCTGGGATTTTGTCCTCGGCAGTCAGAACCCGAACATCCGCCATAAGGCCGCCGCCAAAGGATGGCTTACCAAAAATGAAAGCCTCACCACGCCTTTTACCCAAACACGCACCGAGAACATCAACCTGCGCGCCAACGTCGAACCGTCCCCTGATCTAAAAATTCAACTCGATTTGAAAAAGGAGACAAACAGCACGTTCCAATCCATCTTCCGCTACGATACCGCTAACCAGGTAAATGAATTCCGAGACCTCAGCCCCAGCCGCGGTGGCAGTTACCGCATCTCTACAATCAACATAAGAACTGCCTTTAACAGCAGCAATGACAAGATCGTATCCGCCGTATTCCAGGATTTCGAGCAGAACCTGGAAGAGGTGCGGCAACGCTTCAACATTATTTACCGCAATAATCCAACACCTGATACCACCGAGTCACAATACAAATTAGCATCGCAAGACGTATTGATCCCCGCCTTCATTGCCGCATACACCGGCAGCGATGCCAAGCGCGTGAACCTCTCGCCGTTCCCCAAAATCCCAATGCCAAACTGGCGCATCGACTACACGGGGCTTAACAAATTGGGTATGTTCAAAGATATCTTTAGTTCGATCACCCTTTCACATGCTTACCAGGCGTCGTACTCTGTCGTCAACTACCAAAACTCCCTGGAGTTCAGTGAAGGCGGCGACGTGCGGGGTTTGGAGCTCGACCGACCCATAACGGACTACAACGTTTCCTACTATGGCCAGTTCTTCCCACGCGATAATACAGGCACTAATAATGTCGACCAACTGGTGCCTGTCTACATCATCAGCCAGGTACTCATCAGCGAACAATTCTCGCCCCTTATCGGTGTGAACATGCGCACGAAAGGGCGACTTTCGGCCAACTTCCAGTATAAAACCAAACGCGACCTGGCATTGACCGTTTCTAACGCACAGGTGACCGAATTGAGTACGAAAGACTTTTCATTCGAATTGGGCTATACCAAAAACAATATGAAACTGCCCTTCAAATCACAGGGCCGTACAGTGGTATTAAAGAACGACGTCACGTTCCGGATGAACGTATCGGTAGCCGATACCAAAACCATCCAACGGAAGATTTACGAGACAAACATCATTACGAACGGTAACATCAACTTCCAGCTGCGTCCTAACATCAGCTATGTTGTAAACCAGAAGCTTAACATACAGCTATATTTTGAACGTACTATCAACGAGCCATTGGTATCCAACTCCTACCGGCGTGCCACAACCCGCTTTGGCACACAAATACGGTTTAGTTTAGCGCAGTAGCGCCTTGAATACTGCATATAAAATAAGGCTCCTGTGCACAACACAGGAGCCTTATTTTATACTGCGGGCTCCGCCCGGCACACTATATTTTAAATGAATCGTGGGTCGGCCTCCATGACCGTACCACACTTCTTACAGGTACGCAGGTCGACACTGCCGTAGAACTCGCGGAAGCGTGGCAGGAAGTCCTTCTCGATGTTGTCGAGGTGAAAGCGATATTCGTGTAGCGTGTTATTACAGTTATCACAGAACCACACCAGGCCATCCAACACTTCCGTCTCCAGGCGCTTACACTCGATGACAAGCCCTACACTTCCGGCCGGCCGTTCCGGGCGGTGTGGCACGCGGGCAGGTAGCAAAAACATTTCGCCTTCTTTCACGGCAATGTCAACCGGCTTGCCGTCTTCCTGGATGCGCACATTGATGTTGCCTTCCAATTGATAAAACAGCTCCTCGGTCTCGTTGAAGTGATAATCCTTGCGGGCATTGGGGCCGCCCACGATCATGACAATATAATCGCCCGCATCGGCGTATAGATTTTTGTTGCCCACGGGCGGTTTGAGCAGGTCCCGGTTTTCCTGTACCCACTGTTTGAGATGAAAAGGTCTGCGGATGGCCATCGGTATTTTGGTTAATGCGCAATTACTCCTTTAATTTAACAAAGATTATGATCGTTTCAACCACGCGATGAACCTCGATTTAAACGGCAAACGAGCCCTGGTGTGCGGTAGCACCCAAGGCATTGGTAAGGCTTCGGCCATCGAACTGGCACTCCTCGGTGCCAGCATCACCCTCGTATCACGCGACGAGGCCAAGCTGCAGGCCGTCGTGCGCGAGCTACAAGTGTACTCGGGGCAACAGCATGATTATATCGTGGCCGACTTCAGCCAACCCAATAAACTACAGGAAAAAGTACAGGCTTACGTCGCCACGCAAACGGTTCATATCCTGATAAATAACACAGGGGGCCCGCCGGCCGGACCGGCGCTCGACGCGACACCCGACGATTTTGTACGGGCATTTTCTGCACACCTGCTTTGCAACCACCTGCTTACTCAGGCAGTCGTGCCCGGCATGCGCCGCGACGGATACGGCCGTATTATAAATATCATCTCCACCTCTGTTAAAATTCCCATTAAAGGCCTCGGCGTGTCCAACACCACCCGCGGTGCCGTGGCCAACTGGGCCAAGACATTGTCCGTGGAGCTGGCGCCGTTCGGTATCACGGTCAACAATGTGCTTCCCGGTGCTACGATGACAGGCCGCCTGGAAGGGCTGATCCAAAGCAAAGCGCAAAAATCAGGAAAGAGCTTTGAGGAAGCGAAACAGGAGATGATGGCCGAAATACCGGCCGGGCGTATTTCCGAACCGCACGAAGTAGCCGCCGCGGTCGCCTTCCTGGCTTCGCCGGCAGCGGGATATATTAACGGCATCAATGTGCCTGTAGACGGCGGCCGCACGGGCAGCTTATAACCATGGAGAAAATTCTGAACTATATAAACGGCGTACTTTGCGAGCCCCGGTCGTATCAATACCTGGACAACGTCAACCCCGCTCGCGGCGAAGTATACAGTCTTGTGCCCGACTCAGACCTGGGCGATGTCAAGCAGGCGGCCGGCTCTGCCAAAAAAGCATTCCCCGCATGGTCGGGTATGCCAGCAGAACAACGATCGACCATTCTCCTGCGCATCGCCGACCTGATCGACCGCGACCTCGACAAACTGGCGCTTGCCGAAAGCATTGACAACGGCAAGCCTGTACAGCTGGCGCGTACGCTCGACATTCCACGTGCCTCTGCCAACATCCGGTTCTTCGCTACCGCCGCGCTGCATACATCGACCGAAGCACACCTCACCGGTGAGGAAGCTGTGAATTATACTGCACGCACGCCAATAGGAGTCGTAGCTTGTATTTCTCCCTGGAACCTGCCATTATACCTCTTCACGTGGAAGATTGCGCCCGCCCTTGCGGCAGGCTGCACGGTCGTAGCGAAGCCCTCAGAGCTTACTCCTATGACGGCATACCTCTTCGCACAGTTGTGCATGGAAGCCGGCCTGCCCGAAGGTGTACTAAATATTGTCCACGGCCTCGGCGCCAAAGCCGGACAAGCTATTATTGAACATACTGATATCGTTGCTATATCGTTTACCGGCGGCACGGCCACGGGCAAGAAGATCGCCGCCACCGCAGCCCCCCAATTCAAAAAACTTTCATTAGAGCTGGGCGGCAAGAACCCGAATATCATCTTCGCGGACGCCGACTTCGAACAGGCCGTGAGTACTTCCATACGATCGTCGTTCTCAAACCAGGGAGAGATTTGTTTGTGCGGCTCGCGCATCTTCGTCGAACGGAGTATATATGACAAATTCCTGGAGGCCTTTGTCGAGCAAACCAATAAGTTAGTGGTGGGCAACCCATTACAAGATGGAACACACCTGGGGGCATTGGTATCCGAAGCGCACCTGCAAAAAGTATTGTCGTATATCGAGCTCGCGAAGAAAGAGGGCGGCACGATCGTGACCGGCGGAACACGTATACTGCTGAAAGACGAATGCGCAAACGGCTACTTCCTGGGCCCCACGATTATTACCGGCTTACCGCAGCAATGCCGCACGAACCAGGAGGAAATCTTCGGCCCCGTCGTGACTGTGATGCCGTTTGACTCGGAAGAAGAAGTGATTAAGGCTGCTAATGCTACAGACTATGGCCTCTCCGCGACGATCTGGACGGAGAACCTGAAGAAAGCCCACCGCGTGTCGGCGCAAGTTAAGAGCGGTATCATTTGGGTAAACTGCTGGTTATACCGCGACCTGCGCACGCCGTTCGGCGGCATGAAGCAGTCGGGCGTAGGCCGTGAGGGAGGCTGGGAAGCGTTGAAGTTTTTTACGGATACGAAGAATATATGTATCCGGCTTTAATCATCACTAGGCTCCAGCGTCTGAGCATAATAATTCATTACTTTTACCAAGTCCCTCTTTCGATTAAAAGATAGTTTGTTTTCCTGGGCATATTTTTCCAATAACATGTAACGATTCTTACCAATACACGCTATAAGGTGATCCGCATAAAAACCTTTACCCCTATCATTTTCACCGTCAGTCTGAACCAGATCGTCCGGATCATGATCGACAGATCTTTTAAATAACCGGAAGAGTTCGCCGTCCTTGCTCATAAGATAAACCGTCTCGAGCTGAGTAGCCCTCACACTACCGGGCATTGTTGATGGTGCGACAGCAGTGCCCGAGGCATTAATATGAGGGCTGCCTCCGCCAGCGTTGTTTTGCTTCATTTCTAAAAGATCTGTTTTGACCAGAATGGCAAAGGTTTTAAGCTCCTTCAATATTTCAAAGAAAAATGGTTGTCCCGATTCCTCGAAAGGAAGTGTTATAAACTGCCGTCGTTGTTTTAGTTCCTGATCAAAAAACTCAAACGCTATGACACGACGTTCATTAAATGCTTTCGAATCGTCGCCGTCCTGATACGATAACACGCCATGCCGGTCATCATATCGCACCTGCCCCACCAACCGGGTTTCGTCAGTGAGCAAAATACTTCCTTCGTACCAGGGGAGTGTCTCGCCCTGCGACTTCTTCTTTTTAGCGTTTTGCTGACTGAATAGTGGAAATGCGGATAAAATACATACTACCAACCATGCGAGCTTTTTCATATAGCGCTAACTTTATTCTGTTGCTTTCAGCAGTTCTTTGTGGTGGTCGAGGATTTTCAATAAATCATCCAGTGTTTTAAACTTGAGATCATTCTCCTTTGCGTACGCCGTCAGTTTCGCATACAATTCAGGACCGGTATATTTTTCGAGCAGGTCACGATCGATGACTTTACCTTTCACCTTATCATCTTTTCCCGAAGTAGCAGAGGCGAAGCCATCCTGTTCCAATCTGTTTCTGAAGTAAGCTTCTATTTCGCCATCTGTTCCCATCAGGTATACCGTTTCGACTTGAGACACAACTGTTTTTTTCAACGTCCCTGCGCCAGGATTGACGGCGCTGAACCCGTCAAAAGCCTGACCCGGCAACAATATTGCCTTTTTCTCTGTTTGCACCGGATCTAATTTCACCAGTACCGCAAACGTTTTGTACTCACGAAGCACTTCAAAAAACAATGGTTTCCGAATATTGTCGGGCGCCTCGTAGTCCAACGTGTAAAAGATGCGTTGGTGCTGCCGCGAATTATCAAAGAACTCAAAACCCAATACGCTGCGGGGACCAAATGCCCGGGTATTATCACCATTGTTGTACGACAGAATTCCATCGTGGTCATCGTACTTCACCATGCCTTTAAGCTCCGTATTATCGGATAGCAAAATACTACCCTCTGACCATTCGTTTCGATCATTCAACAATGTTCTGCCAGAACTCTTTGTAACATCCTGGCCCACGGCCTGGCAAACTGAAAGTGCAGCCACCAACAAACAACTCAGGTATTTCATACTCGATCGGAAGAAAAACAAAAGAAACTGCCCAATCACGCAAATCTTTGCATATCGCACTATATTGAGCCTCCAAAATTACGCTTTTTCCAGCACGCATTCATGTCCTTTTTTAGCATTGACAACATTTTCTTCGAGCTCCTCGGCTACCGTATGAGCTACCTGGAATTCTTTGGATTCGTCTCGGGCACCATCGCTGTATGGCTTTCCGCCCGCGCCGAAGTTTTAAGCTGGCCCATCGGTATCGTAAACGTTGTATTGTCGTTTTTTCTGTATTACCAGGTGCAGCTTTATCCCGACATGTTCCTGCAAATTTTCTTTTTCGTTACCAATGCCATTGGCTGGTGGCAGTGGACGCATCCCAAACCGGGAGAGGAAGACCGGAAACAAGAATTGAAGGTAAGCTACATGGGCTGGCGAAATTTTATGCTCATCAGCCTTGTCACCATCGCCGGCACGGCCGCCCTGGGTGCCCTGGCAGCCCGTTTGCATGAATGGTTCCCGCTGGTCTTTGCGCTCCCCAGCGCATTTCCCTATGCCGATTCCTTTATCCTCGTCATGAGTGTCATCACCACCTTCTTCATGATCCGCAAAAAGATCGAGTGCTGGATCATTTGGATCATTGTAGACGTAGTCGCCACCTATTTATATTATATAAAGGGCGTTATGCTCTACAGTGTGTTATACTTCGGTTTTACCATCATCGCTGCGTTTGGCCTTTGGCATTGGATCAAAGAATATCGCGGTTATAGCCGGACACCTGCATGAAACGCGGACTGGTCATTGGCAAGTTCATGCCCTTACATAAGGGTCACCTCGCCCTGATCCACTTTGCCACCGGGCACTGCGACGAGCTGATCGTGTCCATGAGCTATACACCGCACGACCCGATCCCCGCTGCCTTGCGTTTCTCCTGGCTGCAAGCTCTTTGTCAGGACAACCCCGCGATCAAACCCAACATCGTCATAGACGACTTCGACGACGAATCACTCCCCTTACTGCAACGAACAAAAGTATGGAGCACATTCATTTTGAAGACCTATCCTCCCATCGACGTCCTCTTCAGTTCCGAAGCCTACGGAGAGCCTTTTGCCATAAATCTTGGTGCTACCTATATACCGTTCGACCCGCCACGCACTCAGGTGCCCATATCGGCCACGGCGATCCGGCAACACCCTTTTCGGTACTGGGAGTATATACCACTCATCGTGCGACCGTACTTCGTCAAAAAGATCTGCATCTATGGACCTGAGAGTACCGGCAAGTCGACGCTCACTCAACGACTGGCAGCACACTACCAAACAGAATTTGTGCCCGAAGTAGCGCGCGAGATCATCACCTCCAATGACTTCACCGTCGACGACATCATCCGAATTGGGCATGCTCAACACGCACGCATTGAACAGAAGCTACAAACCGCCAACAAGCTATTGTTCTGCGATACCGACATCATCACGACACAATTATACTCCAATCACTACCTCCAGGTAGTGCCAGAAATATTATACGACCTAGAGCGCCAGGTATCCTACGAGTGCTACTTTCTGCTCGACATCGACGTCCCCTGGGTAGCCGATGACTTACGCGACCTGGGTCATCAGCGGGAGCAAATGTTTACCGTTTTCCGGCAAGCGCTGGAGCAACGCGACATTCCGTATGTACTCGTTCGCGGTACTTATGCTGAGCGGGAAGCCACCATCCGGCAAGAAATTGACCGGCTGTTAGCCGAGGGGTAATGCCGCCAGCTTATGCTGCAACAACATGCGCCCTGCATTTGTCGGCACCTGCTGCAATGCGCGCTCATAACTCGACCGAGCCTCTATAAATGCATGGTCGGCTGCATAAAAATCACCAAGCGCCGACAGGCACAAATAATCATTCTGCATATCAGGTATGGCTCTCAGAGCATTTATGCCCGCTGTTGGTGTGAAAGCATAACCTATTGCAATCGCTCGGTTCAATGCTACGAAGGGACCGGGCTTGATCGTTTCTAAGACGTTGTATAATTGCACGATCCGGCTCCAATCAGTCTCGCCGAATGTCGTTGCTTGTGCGTGGCAGGACGCAATGGAGGCTTCCACGTGATAGGCGGATATTTCTTCGCCCGTAGCCGAAACCTCCAGAAAATATTCTGCCTTTTTGATCAAAGCCGTATTCCAACGACTGCGGTCCTGTTCTTTCAACAATATCATGCTCCCTTCCGCTGTCGTACGTGCATCTTCGCGCGAGGCCTGAAAACACATCAACGCGAGCAGTGCATATACCCCCGGCAATGCCGTAACCGGATTCTTGAGTAGCAGCAGCCCCAGCCTGATAGCCTCTGCGCAAAGCTCGTGACGGATCAGCTTATCCGGGTGTGCTGAATGATACCCTTCGTTGAAAAGTAAATAGATCGCATGCAACACGGCGTCCAGGCGTGCCGGCAATGCACCTGACGGCGGTAATTCTAATGCTATCTTTTCCTCCCGTATCTTCTCGCGAGCGCGATACAGCCGTTTGCCAATGGTCTCTTCATGGGTACGAAAGCTGTGCGCAATCTCGCCTACGCTAAGACCACAAAGCGTTTTTAAGATCAGTGCGAGTTGCGCCTCGTATGCGATGGAAGGATGACAGCAGGCGAACATCATTCGTAGCTGACTGTCCTCGATCTCGTTGTCGAGAAAGAGTTGCTGCACCGCTGGCGATAAGGTGTATTCGGAGTAAAGCGCCTGCCCGATCACAGTGTGGTGCTGCCCCTGCATCCGGCGCTGCCGCAGTTTATCAACGGCTTTTCGCCGGGCGACCGTGTACAGCCATGCCGAAGGATTGTCAGGAACGCCTTTGAGCTTCCACGAACCCAACGCCTGCAACAGCGTATCTTGTACAATGTCCTCCGCCTCCTCCCAAGCCTGTACACCCAGCAGCCGGGTAAGAACAGAGGTCATCCGCCCCGCCTCATGACGGAACAGATGACCCACTTTCTCCTGTACAGATTCAGATTCCTGCATCCATAAATTTATGGATTTTCCAGGTCGTAGTACGTAGCATCTTTGACAATGTGACCGTCCTGAAAAGTGAGCACCGTAACGATCGGAAGCGAAAAAGAAACACTATCACCCATAGTACCCGTCGACGTAAACTCCACCACCACGCGATCGCCCGAAGGATAGATGCCCGTGATCTGGTCCTGTATATCCGGAAACAGCTGTTCCATCTCCGCGTATTTCCGCACGACATCCGCCCGGTGCTGGTCAACATACGCCTTGCCCAACGAAGGATCTAAAAACGATGCAGGCTCGTTGTAGTACCCAGCCATCGCTTCCCACTGATGCGCATTAAAGGCCTCGAACATCTTCCGGGCAATGGCCACGTTGCCTTCATCGTCCGCTGGACCAGTGCACCGTCCCAGCAGCATCGCCGCCAGGACGGCAAACAGTATTCTCCGCATACCTACATATCAAATTTCTGCACCGCGCGGATCTCTACGACACCCCCGGTCTCGAAGTCCGGGAAGTCTTTGGCCATTTCCGTAGCCTCGTCCATGTCTTTGGCGTAGACAACAAAGAAGCCTCCGACCACTTCCTTGCCTTCGGCAAACGGGCCGTCGGTCACCGTCTTTTTTGTACCAACAATCGTTTTCCCACCCGGCAACAGCGCTTCGCCGGCAACGTAACGGCCGGCCTTGGTAAGCTTGTCCACCCAGGCAAACCACTTTTGCATGCTGGCTTCCTGTTCAGCGGGCGAAAGGCGGCTGGCGTCGTCACCCATGAATACGAACATGTACTTTTCCATTGTTTATTGGTTTTTGGTTTAAATGCCCTTATGACGATCCAACTTTCCCAATCCGGACACCGAAATTTAAATTTTATTACATTTAAGATTCGATGAATCTAAAAAAGTCATGGTCAAGCATGTTTCGATCAAAATAACCGGCCAGGTGCAGGGTGTGTTTTTCAGAGCCTCTACCAAAGAGCAGGCCGACACGCTCGGGGTAAAGGGCTTTGTCCGCAATGAGCCTGACGGCAGTGTGTACGTCGAAGCGGAAAGCGACGAGATGACCCTGACTATGTTCCTGACCTGGTGCCGCAAGGGGCCGCCCCTGGCGCAAGTGGACCGTGTACACGTGCTGCCTGGCGAGTGGCAGGGATTCAAACATTTTGTTATCAACCGCTAGCAACGCGAATGCCGTATCGCGTTGACCTCTTCGCCGTCTTTATCCTCCTGGGCATTGTCCAGGCGCTCTTCCTGTCCTTCTTTTTCCTGACCCGCGAAAACCGAAAGATACCCGCCAATCTGTACCATGGCATTTTATTACTGACCATGGCGGCGTGCCTGCTGGAAGTCCTGCTGATGTATACCGGCTACATCCGGCACATGCTACACCTTGTCGACTTCTCAGAAGCGCCAGCATTCCTCATTGGTCCCGCATTATACCTCATGGTGGTAAGCCTCATTCATGGCACCCCCGGCAAGCGCCCCTACCTGCATTTCATATTTCCTGTAATATACCTGCTCCTGCAATTGCCCTTTCTGCTACAACCCGAGAATGAAAAGTATAACGCTTATATTTCATCTTACCACCCAGGCTTGCCGTACCGCGAAGTGCACTACGCTTTCGACCCTCGCCCGTTTTGGGTCACCGACAATCATTCCGCCACACTTCTCATCAGCCTCTTTCTATACGGTATCCTCGTCGTTGTCGAAGTGGTAAAAGCATTTCGCCAAAAACGGGAGTCGTTACTACACACCCAAAATCCTGTGCTGCGTAAAGTGCGGGCGGGCATCCTGCACCTGGGCCTGGTCTTCGGCATCATCCTGCTGGTAAAATTGATCTATCGTGCTGACACCGGCGATCATCTGTCGGCCGCGTTCCTCTCGTTGACGGCGTACTTTACAAGCTTCAACATCATCCGGCAGTCCGGCTTTTTTAACCAGGTCGGCCTGGTCGAGGCGCCGCGGTATAAAAACTCGAGCGTCACACCCGCCGCACAAAAAGAGCTGCTCGAAAAACTCACGCGCCTGATGGCAGAAGAGAAACCTTTTCTCAACAGCGACTTCTCCCTGCCGGGATTGGCCCAGGCGTTGCATGCCTCGGTACACGCGGTGTCACAAGCCGTCAACGAAGGGCTCGGCAAGAGCTTTTCCGAGCTCACCGCGGAATATCGGATTAAAGAGGCCCGGCGTCTGCTCAAAGAAATGCCCCACATCAAAGTCGAAGAGATCGGCCTGCAGGTAGGGTATAGCTCCAAATCGGCATTTAATAACGCCTTTAAGAAGATTACCCAACGCACGCCTTCCGAATACCGCGGTCAATAATAGCAATTCCGAAGCGGGTATGGTTTTTTCCGCACGCAAGAGATATCCAATGGTGAACTAAAAATCTCATGCTGTTATGAAAGACCAGAAAAAGACTATGGAACATGCGCACAGCGAGCTGGTACAAATCCTGCTGGACTGTGCAGCGGCCTGTGAAACCTGCGCTGCCGCTTGTTTGTATGAAGAAGACCCGGCCATGATGGCCCGGTGTATCGAAACCGACCGCGACTGTGCAGACATTTGCACACTGGGCGCCCGCCTGCTGTTGCGCGATTCGGAAAACGCGAATCACTTTCTCACCTCCTGCGTAGAGGCCTGCCGTCTATGCGCCGAAGAGTGTAAAAAACATAACAACGATCACTGCCGTCAGTGTGCCGAAGCGTGCGACCGCTGTGCCGATGCCTGCATCGACCAGCATGCCGAGGCCGTGAAATAATCTCTCCACGTCATAAATACCTGTAAACTAATGCCCGGCATGCACATGCCGGGCCTTTTTATGCGCAAGAAGCGGGTTGAGATGGCGTGGGCCGCATGCGACCTTTGTGTCATTACAAACCACTAATTTTGTTTTATGGCGACGACACACGAGGACGACATCAACTACCGGCGCATCGAGCAAGCCATTCGCTACCTGGAAGAGCACTTCAAACGTCAGCCTGAGCTGAGTGAGGTAGCCGACGAAGTGAGCGTAAGCCCCTTTCACTTCCAACGCCTCTTTACGGAGTGGGCCGGTATCAGCCCCAAACGCTTCTTGCAATTTCTCACGATCGATTTCCTGAAAGACCGGCTACAGGCGTCGCGTAACCTGATGGAAGCCGCCGAGTCTGCCGGGCTCTCCAGCCAATCACGGGTCTACGATCTGTTCACAACCCTGGAAGCTGTTACCCCGCAAGAGTATAAACAACGTGGTGCCGGCATTCACATTGAATACGGCTTTCACGAAACGCCGTTTGGCCTTTGCCTGCTCGGCGTGACGGCGCGCGGCATTTGCTGGATGTCATTTCTACAAGCAGACGAAGATGTCACGCAAGCCTTGCACGCCATGAAGGAACACTGGCATAACTCAGTGTTCCACCAGGACCAGGAGCTTACTCAGGCATTCATCGGACAGATCTTTCCGGCAAAGGATCAGCCGCAGCAAAAGAAGCTACATGTCTTTGTCAAGGGTACTAATTTTCAGATAAAAGTATGGGAGGCCCTCCTGCGCATTCCCGAAGGACATGTCACCACGTATCAACAGATCGCGTCGTCGATTGAAAACGCACGGGCCCTGCAGGCCGTAGGCTCTGCGGTAGGATCCAATCATGTGGCATACCTGATACCATGTCATCGCGTCATCCGCAAAGACGGTATATTGGGAGAATATCGTTGGGAGCCTACCCGCAAGAAAAGTATGCTCGGCTGGGAGATGGCACGACAGGGACTATAGCCTAATATTTCTCGTCTGCGTTCGGAAAGCTTTTGGACTTTACATCAGAGACGTACTTTCCCACAGCACCGGTAATGATGCTGCTGAGGTCTGCATACCGTCGCAGGAATCGCGGCTTGAACTCTTGCGTAATGCCCAACATGTCCTGCATCACCAACACCTGCCCGTCTACATCGGGCCCGGCACCAATGCCGATAAGGGGTATATGCAATGACGACGACACCTTTCCAGCCAGCACTGCCGGGATCTTTTCCAGCACGATACCAAAGCACCCGCATTCTTCCAGCAGTTTGGCGTCTTCCAGCAGCGTCTGCGCCTCGGCTTCTTCCTTCGCGCGTACGGAATACGTTCCGAATTTATAGATGGATTGCGGTGTCAGGCCGAGGTGGCCCATCACGGGAATGCCTGCACTGAGAATGCGTTGAACAGATTCTTTTATTTCATGGCCACCCTCCAGCTTCACAGCATGGGCGCCGGCTTCTTTCATGATGCGAATCGACGAGCGAAGCGCCTCGCTCGAGCTGCCCTGGTATGAACCAAACGGCAGGTCGACCACCACCAGCGCACGCTTCACGGCGCGCACTACCGAGGCAGCGTGGTAGATCATCTGGTCCAACGTGATCGGCAAGGTTGTTTCATGGCCCGCCATTACGTTTGAGGCCGAGTCACCCACCAGGACGACGTCGATACCAGCGCCATCGATCAGCTGGGCCATGCTGTAATCATAGGCCGTCAGCATCGCGATCTTCTCGCCCCGGTTTTTCATTTCTTGTAACTGGTGCGTGGTAATGCGCTTGATATCTTGTTTGTGAACAGACATGATGGTAGTAATAATAGAAAAGCCTAGTGTAAGTACACCGCCATAGTATCCTTTGTCAGGTCTACTTCGACGTGATCTTTTATCGTGGTGGAGAGCTCATACCCCACATATTGGGCGTGAACAGGGAAAAGCGGATGGCTACGGTTGATCAATACTGCCGTCTCGATCTTTTTTACTTCAATGCTCAGGAACGGCTTCATACCGTATGTAAACGTGCGCCCCGTATTCAGCACATCGTCTACCATAATAATACTGCGTTTACGTATATCCTTCAGGTCGCAATCCAGCGTGATCTCGCTTTGCTGCGGCGCCGTTTTATCGATGCTGATCTTCACTAGCTTGACCTCCAGGGGCGAGATACTTTCCAGCTGCTTCGCCAGCAATTTCGCCAGTACATATCCCTGCCCTTCGATTCCCGCAAGCACGACATTCTTTTCTTTGAAGTTGTGCTCATAGATCTCAAATGCCATGCGCCGAATCTTCTGCTTTACCTGGTCGGCATCGAGAATAAAACTTTTTTCAGCAAGCATATTTCTTCCTTGTTATCCCGGTATTGGAAGCGATTTACTGTCTTTGAAGGTAGAGAGGATCACCATCGACTGCAGGCTGTCAACCACTTCAATATTCGATACCTTGTCCAACATCAATTGTTGGTACGCCGCAATGTCGGCACACACAATCTTCAGAATGAAGTCGCCCGAGCCTGTGATGTGATGACATTCCACCACTTCGTCTACTGCTTTGATAGCGGTTATAAACTTGTTGATGTTTTCTTTATTGTGACCCTTCAACGAAGCCATCACAAATGTGCTTACACCTAAGCCTACGGCGGCCGGGTCGATCACGGCATGATAACTTCTGATCACCCCGGAAGTCTCCAGCTTATTCACACGCTCCAGTGTCGGTGCTGGCGACAGACCGATCTCCTTGGCTAACTGTGCATTCGTAATATTCGAATTACGTTGGAGGATTTCCAGGATCTTACGATCCGTACCGTCTAGTTTGATGTTCTTAATCATAAATATAAGCGAGGGTTCGTTTTCCAAATAAAATTTGGCCAAAAATAAGGGAAAAATGCAATTCTATGGCTAACGGCTGTTAATAATAATTTAAGAGGAATAAAACGCAGGTGAAGTACAAGAGAAGATCGGCTAGTGGCCGAGCCCACGATATACCGCGTTATACCGCTTTACCCCCTCGGCCAATGAGAAAAAGTCATCAAAGAATGCACGCGATACCGGACCGGATGATACCGGAATAATAGGGGTTTGTTGTGCGTGCGGGTCCACCACCAGCAGGCTATCAAGCTTATCTGCCAGAAAGGCCACATCGCCCCACCCAGGGTTGGTAATAACAGGTACCCCCATCGCCAGCACCTCGGCCATTTTCGTCGCCGACGAGCCCTTCTTCGAAAACGATGGCTTGATAAAACAGATGGAGGCATCTGCCAAACTGATCAGGACAGGTACCTCCTGCCGGCTCACCGTCCGGACAATAAAATCAGCATGGGGTATAATTTTGTCGGCATCGGGCGTGAGGACAAGAAATTTAGCATTTGCATGTTCTCTTTGAAGGTGTTTAAAGAACAAAACCATTTCGTTCCACAGGTACCAGGTTCCGATGGAACCCAGGTACAGCAGCACATAGGCCCCGGGTGGTATACCCAATTGTGTGCGCCACGCGTCGGTATCCGAGGTTGCCACCGCCCCGCGATCAAAAAGTTGCAAGTCGACACAACAGGGTATAACCGTAATCTTATCGTCCACGCCCCACGAAAGGATCTCCACCCGTGCGGCCATGGTCAGCACAATCACCGCATCGGCATCTTGCAGAAACTTGCGCTCTTGTCTTTTAAAGAAATTATATACACGGCGGTACAATGGGTTACTTAGGTTCCAAAGCCCTCCTTCTACACGCTCGTCCGCCCAGAACCCGCGCATATCAAAGATGAACCGTATGCCATGCTTATTCTTCAACCAGCGCCCTACCAGCGCCGTGATATAGCTTCGGCAATGCACAATCGTAAACGGCGTTTGCGCGTGCAATGTGTGTGCCAGCTGCCGCATACGCCAAACGTCGTACACTGTAGAAAATACCGGCGGCTGTTTATGATACCGCAGGGGGTACCATGTCAGATTATTCTTCCGGCAAAACTGATGTATCTGTTCACCACCGGCTTCCAGCATATCGTCTTTCTCAAAGCTAATGATGGAAATACGATGCCCCAGCCCGGCCAGCCCCGCGAGGTACGGTAATATCTGTGATTGTCCCAGCGGATCGGTCAGGCCGTCATACGAAAGGTATAATACATTTTCGGCCATCGCCTTATCCGTTATCGTGTAGCCACTTGTGCAGAACAATCAATACCCACAGGCGATTATAGAGATAATCCTTCCCACCAAAGAAGCCATTCACCAACTGCTTGACATAACCGGCATCCAAAACCCCCGCGGCGGCTACTGCCTCCGGGCTCAGGTAACGTTCCACCAGGTAACGCAAATCACCTTTCAACCACGTGGCCAGCGGCACGCTAAAACCCCACTTGGGCCGGTCTATCAATTCCGACGGAATATATTCCCGTAGCAGCTCTTTCAAGAGCCACTTGGCGCGTCCATCACGGACTTTCAGCGAAGCATCCAGTGAGAAAGCAAACTCGACGAGGCGATGGTCCAGCAGAGGCGAACGGCACTCCAACGCATAATACATCGATGCCCGGTCTATCTTCACCAACAGGTCGTCACACAGGTAATACTCCAGGTCAAACAGCGCCTGTCGTTCGCCCGCTGTAAAGCGCTGTTTACTATCCGTGGCATCCTGATAGCGAAAGGGCGTAAACCCGTTGGCATACGTATCCAGTTCTTGCTGTGAAAAGAAATATTGCTCTTGTGAAAAGATATGACTTCGTTCATTTCCCAGGGGAGACGCCAGCAGGTGCCCAATGCGCTCCAGGCGGCTTGTGCCGGCAGCCTTCAATACTCCCCTGAAGGGTACACGCAACAGTCCCATGCCAGTCCGGTCCAGGCGGTTGGCCCAGGTGTATGCGCCATACCCTTGAAAAAGCTCATCCCCACCATCACCCGTCAGCACCACCTTTACCTGCTGCCGCGCCAGGCGCGACACCAGCATGGTGGGGATGGCTGAGGTATCCGCAAAAGGTTCGTCAAAATGTTGCAGATAGGTTTCCACTATACCCAGCGCTTCCTTCTCAGACAGCGTATAAGTTGTGTGGTCTGTGCCCAGGTGTTCGGCCACCGCGCGTGCATACCGGCTTTCGTCAAACTTGCTTTCTTCAAAGCCAATGCTAAAGGTCTTCAGGGGCGTGCTCCGTTGTGCCGCCGCGACAGCCGTCACCAGCGACGAATCGGTGCCGCCACTGAGAAATGCGCCCAGCGGTACGTCACTAATCATGCGCTTCGCCACGGCATCGTGCAACAGCGTACGCAAGGTATCTTTCGCCTGCGCCGCATCCGTCAGGATCACATCCGATAAGTGATCTTGTAACTGCCAATAGGGCCGGGCGTAGATCCGCAGTGAGGCATCGCATTCGCCGATATGCCCTGCCGGGAACTTGAAAATATTTTCGTAAATCGTCGCCGGGCCGGGTATATAGCCCAGGTGCAGAAAAGTTGTAAAAACGTCGCGATTGATCTTCGCCGCCTGTCGTATCTCGGGGTCGCGCAACAACGCCTTCATCTCAGAGGCAAACGCCAGTGTCGTTCCAGACTGAAAATAGAACAGGGGTTTCTTACCTGCGCGGTCGCGCAACAGGTATACCTTGCCAGTTTGCTGGTCGGCAATAATGGCCGCAAACATGCCTTCGAGCCGGGCGGCAGCGCCTTTGCCCCACACGGCAAACGCTTCGACCAATACCTCGGTATCGCTCGTCGTGCGGAACGTTATGCCATGACGTTCGTTGAGCTCGTTGCGCAGTGCCTGGAAGTTGTAGATTTCGCCATTGAAGACCACCACATACCGGTTGTCTCGCGAGTAAAAAGGCTGATTCGCGCCAATGCTCAGGTCGATGATACTGAGCCGTGTGTGCCCCAGGCCGATGGTTGCAGCCGAATTTACCCATACGCCGTGTGCGTCGGGGCCGCGATGCGCCAGGGCCGTGGTCATCTGCCCAATCCGCTCACGCGTTACACCCGCTGGCGAGAGAATACCTGAAATGCCGCACATAAGCTATCGTATGCCTTTTACTGTATAGATTTCGTTGCCATCGCCGTACCGCACAACCGAGGGAATCACCTCGCGCATGCCCGCTTCCGCAAACCAGTTGGCAACGGTCTCCAGGCGCTGCGGCTGGTCGTATTGCGGTGAGAACATATCAAAGGTATCCAATATCACCCATTCACGCAGTTCCGCCTCCGACAGATTCGTCGGCAGTGTGCGGCGAATGTCGCAGACCGGTAGAAACCGGTTTACGATCCGGCCCAGCCCCAGGCGATCAAAAAAACGATACGCACGGATAAGCCTGTCTGCATGTTTCTCAATAAGATTCAACAACCGGAGGTGATCCATCCGGCGCGTAAACGGGCGCAGCAGATATTTCGCATGGATCTTCGTATACCATCCTTTTACCGGATAAAAATCCACGATCAGCTCACCACCCGGTTTTACCATCCGGATCAGGCTCGCTACCGAGCGTTTAACGTCTGGGGTATGCTGCAGCACACCAAAACAAAACACCTTATCGAATTGCCCGGGAGCAAACGGCAACTCATAGACACTCGCCTGGAAAAGATTCAGACGATCATCGCTGCCGTTGTTGCGATAGTTTGCTTCTACGGCATCGGAATAATCCACGCTATACAACGTAGCCTGTGTATGCTGTAAAACAACCTGTGAGAACCGGCCCGCGCCCGAGCCCACTTCTAAAATGTTTTGTGCCGACAAATCCTGTTCGTTCCAGCGCGTGACGGCGAAGAACCGATCGTAGCTCTGCGACGAATGCCGCTGAAAGCGATCCACCTGGGTTCGCTCAAAACGGTTCCATTGAAACCCGAAGCTCCCCGTATAATTATCGCTCTTCACAAAACGCCAGGCACCGTTCACCCGGGGAAACGTAACCCCCTGGCTATCGATCAGCAGATCTCCCCGCTGCGTAAGCGGAGCACCCATGTTCGGATTGATCAGTTGAGGGGTCATATCATTCAAGTGCTATAGGATCGTATTTTTGAGGACGGCCGCAAACCGCCGTGAGAAAAGCACCGTCGGCTTATTTTTGACGGCCGCCAAAAGGTAGCGAAATACTTTGGCCGACGACAGCCCCGCCATCGCGAAGTGTAAGGCCGTATGAATAAAAAGGTAAGCCCGAAAGGTTCCGAGCTGGCCGCCGTATACCTGCATAAAGCGTTCGTCCGCTTCCAGTGACGTTTGTAACAGCGCCATGCGCTTCAGAAACTTCTCTTCATGGATCTTAAACACACTACGCGCCTGATGATCGACCACCGTAGACGTCACTGTTTTGATGGCATGAAAATCGAATCTTGCCGCCAGGCGCAGCCACAACTGGTAGTCTTCCGAGACATGCAGATTTTCGAGAAATGGATATTGCCCGCAAACGTCGGCGCGGATAAATACACCGTTGCAACTCAGGTGATTGCCGTCGATCAGCCGGCCGTTTACCTTCGTCGGCAAATCACACATCGTCCGCGTCAGCCGGTTCTTATCGTCTTTCACATCATAGCCGAGGTGAAAAACTTCGGGCGACTGTAATCGCTGCACCGTTTCCAGCGCCGTGCGTACGTGATGCGGATAGGCCAGATCGTCCGAGTCAAAAAAGTTAATGTAATCACCTTTCGCCAGGCGGGCGCCATAGTTCCGTGCCGCCGACCGTTCACCATTCTCTTTACGAAAGTAGCGCACGCGCGTGCGATCAAAGGATTCCATCATCTCCCGGGTGTTGTCAGTACTTCCATCATCAATCACAATGATTTCAAAATCGGATGCGGATGCATCCTGGACCAGCAATGACGCTAAGGTCTTACCGATAAAACCGGCACGGTTATAGGTGGGAATGATGATGGAGAGGAACATCTGATTTTACGACAAGGAATGATAAAGACCTTTTGAGCAAAATTAAGCAGACCGCCAGAGGAAACCTTAAGCAGGTGTGTTTTTCCGTCAGATGCGTGTTTTTGAAGACGCCTGGTACGCAGCATCCAGGCGTTCGATCATTACGGGCATACCAAACCGTTGGGTCACCGCCTCGTATCCCTGGGTAGTAACACGCTCGCGCAGCGTCACGTTTTGTAGCAGTTCCTGGATCGCGTGCGCTATCGCGGCAGCATCGTGGTAGGGAACCACCCGGGCGTTCACGCCATCTTCCACAAACTCCCGGGCAATGCCCGACAACGTAAAGACCGAAGGCACCCGCATCGCCAGCGCTTCCACGTACGTCTGCCCAAACGCCTCACAATCAGGCGCGATTGGCACATGCACAAAGACATCAAACAACGCATACAGCGCGCGGACGTCCTCCTCAAACAAAATCTCCGTAAAAGAGCCCGGTGGCAATGCGTTCAGTTTCGCGGACAGCACCGCCTTGTAGTTACCGTTGGCATTGCTCAGGACAAGGTGTGCCTGCGGGTAATGTTGGCGCAATGCAGCAAATGCCTCAATCGTGTATTGAATACCTTTAAGATGCGTATAGCGGGAAATGACCCCAATCACCGGATGTTTCCCGGCGGGAATGCCGTGTTTGATTCGCACCGCTTCGATCTCTTCCGACCGGCGCACAAAGTAAGAAAAATCAAATCCGTGCGGAATCCGTGTGATCTTTTTCGGCGCCACGTGTTCCCGCGTTACCAGCACATTCTCCACCACCTGGCTGATAGCGACCAACCGGGTCGAAAAGAAATTGATAACCCTGTCGAGAACGACGCCCTTCTTAAAATAGTCGTGGTGATAGCTGCTATAGTGTCGTGTATAGATCCGACTTCGTACACCGGCCAGCCAGGCCGCCGGCAGTGCGATAATGCCAGCGTAAAATAAGTGTACATGCACCACGTGTGGCCTCGTACGACGCAGAATCCTGAAAATCTTATAAAAGGTTGGCAGCAGGTCGCCCTTGCCGTCATACGGCACAACGTCGTATGGCACATTTTGCTGCTGCAGAAATTGGGTAAAGGGTGTGTTGTCTCTTCCCATCATGATAAAGGACAAGTCATATTTTGTGCGGTCCAGGTTTTCAATCACCCACTCGACGGGCAACGACTTTTCCACAAAAGACAGAATGTACACCAGCTTCTTTTTCATACGAAGTTCGTGGAGTTTGCCGTGACGATCACATCATAAAACCGGTAGCGAATCTTTACCGGCAGAAAGGTAAATACACCCGCATCCGCCCACCGGATATAAAAAGGGAATGCAAAGAAATGATAAATCATTTTCTTCAATAGATTTCCTTGCCAGGGCGTTTCCGCGGTATACTTCTTTACGGCCGGATTGCGTTCGCGTAGCGCTCGACGGGCATCTTTATATTGATTCAAGCGCTGCACATATACCTGCATGCTCTGTTGCAGATGATGGCCGGCACGCAATGCCGGATCAAAATACAGCTTATATCCCCTCTCGAACAACTTTATCGCCAAATCAAAATCCTCGGCATCACGCAAGCCTTCATCGAAACCACCCACTTCGTAAAAGATCTTTTTTTGCACGCAGGCATTCGCCGCCGACATATACGGTGCCTTCATATACCCTGCCGTGTTTCCGTTCAGGTTGGCGCTCCACTTCATATTGAGATATTCAAAATAGTGAAAGAACTCGTTCTGGCTTTCTTGTACGGAATAAAGCCCCCCGACCACCAGAGCCTCTCCTCGTTGGTGATATTGATAGTAACATGCCAGTACATCTGTCGCAACGATCACATCGTCATCAAAAAATACAACGGCGTCTGTACTTGCCACTTGTACGCCGGCATTCCGCGCACCTGCCCGCCCCTTGTTCTGTTGTACTACCACGCGAAGCAGGAAGTTGACATCCGCCCCTTGCACCACGGCCTCGGTGTTGTCCGTGCTTCCATCAATCACGACAATCACCTCAAAGTCCCGAAACGATTGTTGCTCCAACGAGCGTAGTACTGTCAAGATGCGCAGTGCTCCCTGATACGTGGGAATCACCACCGAAAGCTTTACCTCACTATTTTCTACGGTCGCTGTCATGGCATTAGTAAACGGTCTAACTGCCGGATCACAAATCGCTCTGCCGGCGAGTAATACATATTCATAAAGATAGCGGCATTCTTTTCGATCAGATCCGATTTCGCTCCGCCGCTCTTACCCATCAGGTGCAACACCCTGGCCGCCGGATCGTAGGCAATATGATAGCCCAGCTTCTTAAACTCCAGACACCACTGCATATCCTCACCATACATAAAGAAAGTCTCCGCCAGCTTGCTATCTTTTAGTTCGAGCAGCAGTTTCTTCTCAAACATAAAGCACGTGCCCCAAATCCAGTCCGTCTCCACCGGTTCGGTGTGATCAAAGAAATAGCCCAACAGTATTTTTCCACCGGTACGACGGGGAAGGAACTTTTGCAGCCGGAACAGCTCAAAGAGCTTATACCGTATCGAAGGGAACCGCTGACAATTATGCTGCCGCGTGCCATCGTCAAAGAACAGCGCCGGCCCGACCACCGCCACACGTGGGTGTGTGCGCAAGTAGTCCAGGCAAATATGCATCACGTTGTTCTGCAACACCGTATCGCTGTTCAGCAAGACAATGTATTGTCCTTCGGCCACCGCGATGCCGAGGTTGTTTCCGCCGGCAAAGCCCACGTTCTTTTCGCTCTTCACAAGCTTGATAAACGGATAGCGCGCAGCGAAATCCTGCGGGTCACGTTCGCGCGAAGCATTATCCACGACAATGATCTCATACCGCACGTCCTGCGTCTGTTCGACAATACTATCAATACACTGGCAGGTAAGACCAAACGTATTGTAGTTGATGATGACGATGGACAGCTCGATCATGAAAACAATTTAGTATACAACGCCTTGATCCGCGCTACGTTCCGATTATTCCGCATCGCCAGGCGGAGCGGCGAAAGCGGAAAAACGGGAGGCTTATAGTTTTGCATAAACTCTTCCACGGACTTGCCCGGGCAGAATCCTAACGTGGGCCACACGGCCGCTTGCGCCGGGTGAAAATTCGACAAGTATTGATAATTATACTCATCCAATACTTTCCAGAGATTGTAATAGCTCTGCCGGGTGTTCCGCTCCACCAATTCATCACCCACATGTCCCCAGTTATTCATCTTAAACCAAAGCTCGTCTTCCGACCGCGCCCAGGTTTCATGAATCACATAGTGCGACGTCAGGATATTAAAATGCCCGCTGTGCCGCGCACGTTCATAGTGCGGCAAGGTCGTGGCCACCGGTACCACTTCCGGCACCTGATCTTTAAAGTCGACATAGATATACCCATTGGGTACGCGTCGGATCAACGGAACCCAACAAACACAAACATTTACCGGCTTCTCCTTGCCCGTAGGAGCCGGGTTAATCTTTTTAAGTTGCCGGGTAAAGCCTCCAAAGTCCAGAAAATATTCGTCGCTGTCTACCTGCACGTGCCAACCCCCTTCTCCCAACCGCTGGGCCATCAGCATGCGCTGCCGGCTGTCGTTTTGCATAGGAGAGAGCCCATCGATGGAAAAATCGTCTTCGTACAGGTCGATCTTTTTGTCCGGATCCGCCTGCGCCAGCCAGGTAGCAAAGGCTACTTCATCAAATGTATAGTGTTGACGATTCCAGCTCGTACGATTTTTATCGAGTGAAAAACAGATCTTATCCGCATACGCATATACCCGCGGCAACGACCGCTTCAACATCTCCCAATCGTATGAAACACAAAAACCAACCTTGATCATACCGTTGTTGTTTGAGTAGACGATTCCTTTCGTGTGAAGCGGTCCGCAAGCCGTCCGAAATAAAAACGCGTCATTCTAAGTGGATGTCGCAGCAAGGTGCCTGCCAATAGTTGGAGAGCTTTGCCCCACTTACCTTGCACGCGATAGGCATACAGGGCGCTCTTGTCGTACTCGAATTGGTTGTCACGCATAAATGCGTGGTATTCCGACGCCGTGAGCTGCCCCTGTTGATAATAATAGGTTATAATCATGCGCCGCACGTCATACAGGTTCCTTTCCCGCTTGCTCAGCTTTAGTATTTGTGTACGGGTAAAATTGTCGGGCCGTACCCGGTAAGAATAATATATCTGGTTGATCCCGTAGATGCGATAGTGCGCCCCAATGCGATACCACATTTCCGTATCCCCGGAATCGTGCAGAGAGAAAGGACCGATCTCTTCAAAGATGCGTCGCCGGATCAAGCCGATGCCCTGCTTCAATACGTTGTCCATCAACATGCCATACGTGCCGCGCTTTACCAGCGAAGTTCCTGTAAACGCCGCATTCCGCGCATAGGCCGGCAGGTCTCCACCAATGCTGGGCAGGGGCTGGTTATTGTCGTCAATCAGCCGGTACTGTGAAAACACCATGCCCACCGACGGATCCTGTTCCAGGATAGTATAACATGCCTGTAGCATCTCGGGTGCCCATACGTCATCACAATCGAGTTTGACAAAATACCGTGCCGTACAAAGCGATAATCCGTAATTCCAGTTGCCCATCATCCCCAGGTTCTCCTGATTTCGAATCAGTTTGATCCGGGCATCCGCGGCAGCAAAGCCGGCAACAATGTCTGCGGTACCATCGGTCGAACGATCGTCTACGACGATCAGCTCCCAGTCCGTAAAGGTTTGGGCCATCACCGACCGGATCGTCTCCGCGATATACTTCTCCGTGTTGTAAGCAGGTATCAGAACAGATACAGCGGCCATTACTTCGTTGCTTCTAAGATCATCGTCTCCAGGGCGTTGTTCGCCTCACCCATCTCCACCATGTGTTGCTCTACATTCCGCAACATGGGGTCGTCGCTCACCCCCACAGCACAACGCCGCACCTGGGTAAACCCCGCTTGCCGTAAAGCATGCGACAGCGACGACTCATTGTAAATAAACTGATGCCCAAATTGATAGAACAGTGTGTTCACCATCTGCGCCGGGTCATAGGGCACGGTGGGACCGACAAACCGGTCAACATAAAACCGGATGTACCGCTGCACGTCCGGGTCCTGGCTATTGGTCAGCACACGTACAACCGTCTGCAAGTCGGGTGTAGCGATCCGTATCTTGCCGCCCGGCTTCAAAGTCCGATAGCACTCCTGCAACATCTTTCGCCCGCCTTCATAGCTCACATGCTCGATCATGTGCTCGCTAAAAACATAATCCAATGAATTGCTCTCAAAAGGAAAGGTCTCGGTGGCATCCATATAGGCCACGGTGTTGGCCTTCGGCAAAATATCTACGTTCAGCCACCCTTCGATCGAGTTGCTTTGCGCACCGATCTGAAGCTTTCGAACGACATTCGTTTTCCGATATGCGTCCAACAGCGTCTGCTGCCGCCGTTTATGAAAATTGATATATTCTTTCTGCGGTGTCGTAAAAAAACCGTACTTGATCTTCCGGTATACCTTTTTCAATGGTTCAAGCATAGCATGTCGTTAGAAAAAATTCCACTGGCACTCAGGAATTATATAGCCGTCAAATTTTGCATTGCGGCCTTGTTCAGGGCTCATCTTTGTTACCTGAAACAGGATGGGGTCCTTTGTCTCGAAAAAGTTGCGCCGGCTATCGCCAAACCATACGTATAGCTGATAGGTGCCCTCCATGAACTTCGGCGACGATATCGTTACCTCGATGCGTCCCTCGCGCGAAGGTTTGTAGGGATACATATTTACTTGTGACTTCATCGGGTTTGTACCCGCCAGCGGATGGCCAAACATATCGCGTATAGAAAAGCCGAGGTTGGGATAATCAATCACCGCGTCGTGCTGGTAGCTTACAGTCAGCACAAGCGTCTCGCCTTGTTGTTGGATCTCTACCGAGCGAACCGAACCTTTCTCGAGTGTCATGCTGTTATGGTGCGTCTCGTCGTGGTAGCTGCGCACGATCTCGTGAATGTCACCATAACCTTCTACCTGACCTTGCTTCAAAAAGACACCCTTTTTGCACAGGGCTGTCACGGCGTCCATATTGTGACTGACAAATAAAATTGTCCGCCCCTGGCCGGCCACGTCTTCCATTTTTTTCAAGCACTTCTTTTGAAACTCGGCATCGCCCACGGCCAATACTTCGTCTACGATCAATATCTCCGGCTCCAGGTGTGCCGCCACAGCAAACGCCAGGCGTAACTGCATTCCGCTGGAATAATGCTTGATGGGTGTATCGAGAAAATTCTCTACGCCACTAAAGTCCACTATCTGGTCAAAGCTCGCCGTGATCTCCGACCGGCGCATGCCGAGGATCGAGCCGTTCATAAAAATGTTCTCCCGACCGGTAAGCTCCTGGTGAAAGCCCGTTCCCACTTCCAGCAAGCTGGCAATGCGGCCCCGGCTTACGATCCGGCCGCTCGTGGGCGGCGTAATACGGGAGAGAATCTTCAACAAGGTAGACTTGCCGGCACCATTCTTACCAATAATCCCCAGCGACTCGCCAGGTGTCACGGAAAATGAAACATCTTGCAAAGCCCAGAAGGGCTCTTGTTTTTCACGGCCACGGAAAAGACCCGTCAGACGCTCACGCAGACTTAAATAAGGCAGCCCTTGATGACTGATCAGAAAGAGCTTGGAGATATGCTCAATGTCGAGGATGGATTTCACGCAATGTCAGCAAAGTATGCTTCCGTTCTTCTAAAATAATACAATCCCAGTACCAGAAAAATAACTGTCGATACCGTACTTATGTACAGCAGGGGCAGGTCGAAGGTCATATGCATCAACCCGGCACGGAACAATGTTATGGCCGCGTACATGGGGTTGATAGCCAGACAGTAGCCAATCCAGGCATGGCCTGTGACGGTGGTGGGATAGATCACCGGGCTTACAAACAGCGCCAGCTGCAGGCCAAAAGGCACAACGTAGCGAAAGTCCCGATACTTCACGGTCAGCGCCGACAGCAGGCTGCCGATGCCCAATGCGCCGACAAGGGTAATCAGTAACCCGAGCGGCCAGAAGAGCAGGATCGACAGCAACTCCACGTCTACGGCATAGTACACCAGCATGGCGACAAATACCACAAAGGCAATGGCCAGATCAATAAAGGATACCAGTAGCGACGATGTCGGAATGATGATCCGCGGGAAATAGATCTTCTTGATGATGGGTGCATTGTTCAGCATGCTGTTGCCCGCCGTAATGATACTGGAGGAGAAAAAATTCCACAGCAGCAAGCCGGAAAAAACAAACAAGGGGTATGGCAGCGGATCGGTCTTGATATTCAGCGCACGGCCGAAGAACAAGGTGAAAATAAGCACCATCAGCAAAGGTTGCATGACGACCCAGATCACACCCAGGGCAGTTTGTTTGTATTTGACCTTGACATCGCGCCAGGTGAAAAAATAGAACAGCTCCCGGTATTGCCAGACTTCGGTAAGGTTCAGGGAGAACTTACGCGGGGGCTCTATAACTAATACATCTTCGAGATTCTTCATAGTACGACTATTTTCCATGGCATCCATCCCCGTTACCGCATCATCCTGAACACCTGCATGGGCATCGGATAAAAGACGCTGATATCGCTTGTTCCGCCGGCATAGTAGGTTGGAAACAAGCAAACCACCAATACGCCCAGGGCGATGTAACGCAGCGTGCGTTCTGTCTGTGTTTTCTGCAGCACCACCAGGCTCGCAAATATCGCAGGCAGCAGATAGGCCATGCTTCGCGTCATGTCGAACACACAGACAGCCACAAAGATAATCACGCCCATACCCAGGATGTATAAGAAAGCAAAGGAATACTTACGTGCGTAGACCAATACAAAAAGAGCAACTATCACCAGGATCCAAAAACCTTCCAGCCCCGTCCACATAGCAAACGGCGCCAGGTTGATCTGTCTCCCCTGGGTTAATGCCAGGTAATCTGTCAGGCCCGTCGCGTTGGTCCGAAAACCGAATACATGCGACAGATAGGATCGAATCCCAAAATAAACAACCCACGACGCCAGTACGGCCACCATCTGCTTGTTAAAAAAAAACAGATGCTTAAATTTCAAGTCCGTCAGGTCGCGCAGATTGGCAAACACAAAGAGCAGGTATACCAGACTAGAGGCAATCAACGCGCGTTCATCGGTGAAATATGCCAGCAGTAAAAAAAGAAATGTCAGGATGGAGGGTCCGGCAAGCATACCGGCTACCAGGAAAAGAAAAGCAAATACGTCGAAGAATCCGCGATAATCCGAGCACAGCACGTTGCCGATAAACACAAATGCCGTGGCCAGCGTAAGCAAACAGGCCACCACATTATCAGTAACGAGCCGCTGAAACAATCGGCCAATCAGCACAAACAGGATAATCAGGGCCACACCCTGAAACACGAGAAAAGCCTTCAGCGTGTGAATCCCCAACAAACCGCCCAACAACGTGGGAGTAAACCGAAAAGCGATATTTGCGGCATGGCTGGCAGGATCGTACTCAACTGCATTCAGAACATTGTGAGATTGTAACAATACCGCATCCCAACTGTGGGCCATTTCGGGCTTACTGGCAACATCGTACGATGGAAATGCAAAAAATAACGAAAGTACTGCCGCGAAGAACGGTATGACCACCATCGCGTATCGCTTCTTTACCAGCGCAGCGGTCGCGCCGATGATCCCGTCCGCGCAGCGCACCAGAATGTGTCCCAGATGCATATCTGTTCTGTTCAGTTCCATCTCAATTTTACCGCTTTCGGGCTATGGTCAATGATCTCCTTGTGTATTGCGTCATTCCCTTACTTTAAGATCAAAAAGCGCTCACCTGATTTTGAATCCGTTATTTCGTGCACCACCTCCGCTGCCAATGCTTCCGGCAAGGCTGCGTTGGCCGACAGGATCACAAACTGCATGCGATGGCGGCGAATAAACGCCACCTGCTCACGTTCGATAACGTCCCCGGACGGAACCTCGTTTTTGTGCGCCTGCATTACCTGCTTATAAAACAATCCGTTTTGAATAGCTTTCACCGACCGGTATTGGTTTAATACCGACGACGAGTCTATGGGTGTGTTGAAGTCGCCGATATTCACAACCGAAAGACCATCCCGCATGACGACCAAATAATCTCCCATGGGATACGCCGCGTTATATTTCGAGAAAATATCCTGCAAGGCCCTGGCGTCCTTAATCGAAACACCGGCCCGAAGACGGTATTGCGCCACAGCCCGTTGCACCGCGCCCAGATATTCGGACGAATGCACGTCCGGCGCATGCAGCCGTGAAAATGCCTGGGCTCCCTGCACAAGCAACAGGGCCATCATCAGCGTTAAACATACTATGCTATACTTTACCGACCGACTCGGAAGCCGGTTATACACGTATATAACACCGACTGCCACGAGGATGTTTAACAACACAATGCTGATATTGCTAAACACCTGAAAGGAATTCAGTTCCTGGTATAACAAAGCCCAGGCGCCGATACCACCCAGGATGCACAGTGCAACAACACCTGCCGGCAAGAAATAACGCTTTGTCGGCCATATCTTATTCACAACAAAAAAGATCAGCAGCGGCAATACAATAGGCGCATATAAAATAAATAAGTGCAGCACACTCCCCACCACAATATTAAACCGCGTGCGCCACTGAAAGCCGTCCGCTGCCTGCACCAACAATTTTGCGGGCGCGGCAATTTCCGCCCCTCCCAATCCCAGCTCATTTTGTTTGAAGATCGCATAAAAGATAAAAACACCACACACCGGCACTGCGATACAAAGAACTTGCTGCCAGAACATGTTTGCCGGTACAGCCTTCCTCAAATACGCCACGACGACAACACCACCGGCAGCGCACCAAACCGGAAACGAAACAATGTTTGCCACGGGTAGACTACACAGGCAAAGCAACGCCAGATTCGTTTGCCCGTGTCGATACAACAACAAAGCCGACAACAGAAAAACATAAAAATAGGACAGCTTGTTGATCGTCGGCGTCAGCACATTGAATTGCAAGCTTGCCAGGGATTGCAGAAAAGGATGGTATCGATAAAAATGAAAGTATACTCCGCTGATAAACAACAGCAGAATCAACACAAAAAACGAACGCCAGGGCGTATCAGGCCGGTGAACCTGCGCGCCATATCCCAAAAATATAAACCAGAAAAAGAGCGGGTATACCACCAACTTTAGTGTGAGGTAATGATTCAAAGAGAATATCGTCGCCACCACCGAGCCACCCCACAGATCAAAATAATGATAGGGTTCCGCACCGTGATACGTCGCATCATAGGTATTCAGAAAATTAAATCCGTTCTCATATCCGGCGACACCAATCATATGAGATATTCGACTATACAGCACATAATCTGCGTATCCATAGTCGGCCATGATGTCGTGCAGATCGGTATACAACGTCCACCAACTCCACGCGAACAGCAGCACCAGTGCCGCCAGCGCAGATCCTACAACGGACCGGGCAGGCCGCACGACAGGCGCGATCGTTGCCCGGTTTTTCCGAACTTCCCAGAATGCCAACGCCAGTATCGGGACAAAAACAAGATTTACCGTTACACCTCCTGTACATACCACCGCATAGACGATCAGGACCAACAGGTACCCCACAAATCCCCGGGCCAGCCACGACGCATACGGATTGCCTATGCGCCATCCGACAATACGCTGCCCGATGCTTCCCAACAGACAAAGCACTCCCGCCGTCAGCAGGAGCACCACACCATATTGAACAAACAGGAAGCGCGCTTCGGTCATTTTGCTTGCTTTCGGGCTACGGCCAATACAGACGTACCGAGTAGGGGTGCTTTGAAGATAGCCATCTCCAACTTCATCAACACTTTAAACAACATATTCACCACCGGAGCAGGTGGTTTAAATCCGCGTTCGATGACTTTGTCTGGTGACACAAACGCCAGGTATAGCTTGCGCAAAACAGCTATAGGTATCAGCGACAGTCCCCAATAGCCAACATGCAGCGGTTCCAGGCCACTGGCTTCCAACGCGGCGCGCAGGCTTTGCCGTGTATACCGCCGTTTGTGACCCGCCGCTGTATCATACTTGCTAAAAAGCGTCTGCAAGGCCGGAACATTTACGACCACCAGGCCACCGGGTTGCACGTGGTCATGCGCCGCCTTTAAAAAACTGCGGTCGTCGTCGATATGCTCGATCACATCCAGCAGAAATACACCGGCATACTTGCCGAGCATCTCTGACTGTTGCTTATATATATCGTATACGTAAATATTGCCTTTCACGGGAGGGATCTGTTGCAATGCATATAGGTTCAGATCGCACCCATCGGTAACGATGGTGGGGTCGCGCTCGAGCTGTTGAATGAAGGCGCCATGTCCACAACCGATCTCAAGAAAACGTCCGCCGGTTCCCGGTGTCAATTTACCGGCTTTATGCAGGTTATGTATAATCGCACGAAAGCGCCACTCCATCCAAAAATGGTCGGGTGAGGCAATCGCGTACCACTCATCTGCCATACTCACCGGGGCCGCCGGTGATAACATGATCACTTCTCTAGTCATGAATAATTTGTCCTTCAGTAATTCGCTCTTTGACAATAAACAATGGCCTGTTCTTTACCTGCAAAAACGTACGCGACACGTACTCGCCGATGATACCGATCGAAACAAGCTGAATGCCGCCGAATAAGATGACCATAAACAGCAGCGCCGTGAATCCCACCGGCACATCGCCCCACACCAGTTTGCGCACAAGGGTGATAACAAAGTAGCCCACGGCAAGAATCAGGCAACATGCCCCGGAAAAGGTCAGAAACTTGATGGGGAAAACGCTGAAATTAAATACGCCTTCATAGGCCAGCTTCATCAACCGCGCCAGTGTGTATTTCGGCTCGCCGCCTGCCCGCGCATCCCGCTCATACGGAACTCCCTTCTGGTTGAAGCCTATCCAACTGCGCAGTCCGCGCAGGAAGCGGTTGTCCTCGGGCATGCTGTTGATGATATTGGTCACCCGTCTGCTGATCATCGAAAAGTCACCCGAATCCAGAAACACGGGTGTATTGGAAATACGTTGGAGCAAGCGGTAGAACAAAAAATAGCTCACTCTCTTAAACGCTCCTTCCTTCCGCTTTTTCCGCACGCCATAAATGACGTCAAAACCTTCGAGGTAACATTGATAGAATTCAAAAAACAATTCCGGAGGGTCTTGCAGGTCGCCATCCAGAATCATGACAGCTTCCGTCGCGCGTGCATACCGCAGGCCTGCGCTAAGCGCATATTGGTGACCAAAGTTGCGCGAAAGAAAAATGCAATGATACCGAGGATTGTTCAGGGCTACCTGCCGCATCAGGTATGGGGTCTCGTCCCGGCTCCCATCGTCAATGAGAATTACTTCCAGTGTCTGCTCCACACGTTCCGCCAACGCATCGATCCGTTGAATGAGCTTTTGAAACACCAGTGCCTCGTTGTACAGCGGAATAATGAAGGATATCTGTGGAGTCATTCAGAAAAGTTCCTGTGATAGAAGGACGCTAAATTCTCTCTAATTCCCGATTTTTAGGTGAATTTACAATGAAATTATTTTTGCTCATACCGTACCCGGTAAAAGAATCGCCGTCCCAGCGCTTTCGCTTTGAACAGTATTTTCCCTTACTGACAACAGCCGGTATCACCTATCGATACCAATCCTTTTGGGATATCAGGGCATGGAGAATCCTGTATAAAAAAGGTCACGCTGTTCAGAAAGTCATGGGCTTTGTGCGCGGCGTGCTGCGCAGAATGTTCGCACCGTTCCTGATACTCTCCTACGACATGGTCTTCATTCACCGCGAAGCGTTGCCCGTAGGTCCGCCGGTATTGGAGTGGTTCATTGCCAGGGTATTGCGTAAAAAGATCATCTATGATTTCGACGACGCAATCTGGCTTCCCAATACGTCTGATGCCAACAGCATCGCGGCACGTATCAAATGGCACAGCAAGGTGGCCGCCATTTGCCGGTGGAGCTATAAGGTTAGTTGCGGCAATGCTTACTTAGCCGATTACGCCCGGCAGTTTACACCACATGTCGTGATCAACCCGACCACCATCGACACCGACCACCTTCACAATCCAACCCTCTATCCACCGCAACCTCCCCGGACTGTCACCACCATCGGCTGGACGGGCTCGCACTCTACACTCAAGTATCTCGACGACATTGTCCCTGTGCTTCAAACATTGGAAGCACGGCACGGCAATAGCATCGAGTTCGTCGTCATTGCCGACAAGGCTCCGACGCTGGCGCTCAAACACTTTCGTTTTGTGCCGTGGCGCAAAGAGCAAGAGGCACAGGATCTTTTACAGATCGACATCGGCATCATGCCCCTGACCGACGACATCTGGGCCAAAGGCAAATGCGGCTTCAAAGCTCTGCAATACATGGCGCTGGAGATACCCGCCGTCGTCGCGCCGGTTGGCGTTAATACGGAGATCGTTGACCCGGGGGAAAACGGGTTCTTATGCAGCACCCCACCGGAATGGCTAGACGCATTGGAAGTGTTGATTAAACACAAAGACCGGCGCCGCCGCATGGGCGAAAAGGGACGGGAAAAGATCCTCCGTGCCTACTCCGTACGCTCCAACGCATCTACGGTACTCGGTCTGTTCACAAAATACAACTGAATTAACATCAGGGTGTAAAATGGCAGCAACGGAATCTTATACCGACTTAGGGTGCCGAAGTTAAACGACGACACGCCCACGGCAAAAGCAAAGGTAATGCTGAATACCAGGCAAAAAATGACGTGCGGGTTTGCCAGCGAACGCGTGATCATACGCCGTCTCGCCACCAGTACATAAAGTGTCAATACCAACAATGCCGTCGACTCGAGCGCCGACATCAGCATCAACGGATTACGAACCTCCCAGAGGTAGGGCCGGAACAATGATACGTTCACTGCCTGCGGGGCGAGCTTCATCATGCCGCCGAAAGATCCATCAAGCTCTCCCAGCGAATAGGTACTGCCGGCATCGCGGCCCGTTTGATACGCAATATCATACGCCGTAAGCTTTGCCGTGCTTCCCAGCTTCTCAAGCGCATACCGCGGATCATCCTTCCCCACCTGTGCTACTGCATAGTATCCCAGTATTGCCACGAGCATGGTAATGACCGGAAACATCAGCATTTTCAACATCGCCGAGCGTATATATGTCAGGTTGACGGCATATACCCATACCATGACGGCCGGCAGATAACATAAAAGGATATACTTCTTGATCAGAAAAATCAAATAGAAGGATATGATTAGCGTGATCAACCGCGATATGCTGAATTGCCTATCCAGAAAAATGCGTTTGACGCAAAACGTTGCGACACCCAGGCCTGCCAGCGTAATGGTATCCTTGAGCAACCCCGACCCCCAAAAAACAACCGACGGAATAAACAGCGTTGCCAGGGCGATCCATTTGTGTTGCTCGGGCGCAAGTTCGTAAAATGAACGAAAGAGCATCCATAAACCGATAAAGCTCACGACCGAGAATAATACCGCCGTGGCCGAATACGATGAAAATGTGATCAGGTCAAACACCGCAGCAATGCGGATGACAACGTACGATTGAGCATCCCGAAAAAAGGCGATACGGCTTGCGTACTCGTACACATCGCTGTGCATTTTTCCGTTTGAAAACAACAACTTGAATCCCGTCTCCGGGTTGTCCATAAAGGCCCTCCAAATGTGCCGGCTGCCGTGTGTATGAAAATTATAGGTATCTCCGCCGTTGTAATAAAATTGATATACAAACCCCAGTGCCAGCGCCCCCACGATCTTCGCTGTCAGCGCCGGAAAAAAATAGCGACGCGTCCAGTCATCTGTTACCCGTAGGTAAACCAGATACGCGCCGACATACACCAGCACAATCAAAAACGGTGTAACGATAAGATCCCTGAGCTCCACTTATTGTTTTTTAGTGGGATTCACTAGTCCCCTTTCTCTAATCGTTTTAGCCTCCACTTGGCATCTTTGTAGGCCTCGTCCTTACGCCCTGCTTTCTTCTGCACCGCCTTAAACCAGGTCTTGGCCTCCGCCTTATGTCCTTGTTTTTCAGCAATCTCGCCCAGGGCAATCATGGAGTAGAGGTAATAACCCGATTCCGTCGCGCCGATCTGCTCGGCAAACTTCATGCATAGCTCGTACTGCTTCTTGGCATC
This sequence comes from Parachryseolinea silvisoli, assembly GCF_021190955.1. GTDB lineage: Bacteria > Bacteroidota > Bacteroidia > Cytophagales > Cyclobacteriaceae > Ohtaekwangia > Ohtaekwangia silvisoli. The sequence goes on along the minus strand of NZ_JAIOAO010000002.1, from coordinate 1,281,598 downwards.
GTCGAGCTTACGCCGCGCCTCGTAGATTTGCCCCAGGAAGAAGGACGCGTATCGGCCGCTGGTGGCTTCATAGCCTACCTGACCACTGTCGATCTTCGCCAGGATGTTCTTGCAAACCGGCTCTGCTTCCATATACCGGCCCAGCGAATACAACATCCGGGCATAATACCGATGAAAATAGGGATTATCCGGATAGGTTTGGAAAAGATATTCACTGATTTGAAAGGCTTGCTGCTGGTCTTTCTCGTAGCTGTTCAAAATACGCATCAGCCAGACCATGGCCTCCGTGCGTGTATAAAAGGCGTTGTACGACACCTCTTTCAGCTGCTTTAGCCCCAAGGCCTTGTCACCCTTCCGGAAGAACCAAAGCACCGGTCGCAAGGCGGGATAGTTCTCGGGCACCCACACCGAAAAATAATTATACAGCGCATCGCCAAAGAGTAATTCGGGGCTCAGATTTTCTTGCTCCTTGCCTTCCTCGAGATAGTTCAGCGCGCTTTTCCCGGCCGAGGCAGCCTTGCGCCAGTTCTTACGCTCTTCATCCGAATACAGGCGGCCCTTGAAACCATAGGCCGCCGCCAGAAAAAAGGCTGCTTCCGTTTTGTAGGCCGGGTAATCGTCATACAGTTTCTCGCCCACCTCGATGGTTGAGTCCATATACGCCAGGAACTTCTCGTCGTGCGAGGTGTCCTTGGTATTCGGCATGATCTTCCACCACTCGATCAGTCCCATCAGGAAATACGGCAGCGGGTGCCACCGGTAGCGGGCCCGCAGGTATTGAAACTGGAACTCCGCCTGGGGAAACTTAAAATTATACAGATCGTTCAACGCCTGAGTACACTCCAACTGGACCCCCACATTGGAAAGCAAAATGATGGTCGTATCTTTTCGGGTGCTCGGCTGCGCCTGGCCCGGGATGTCGGCAACCAGCAGGAGAACCACCACGAGAAGGAAAATCTTGAATACAGAACACTCCATGCACGAAACTAAATCTTTCTTTGCTGCCGACAAAAAGCTGCTTTTTATCCTGTTGTGTATGGCCTCCCTGTTGTTGTTATACATCAAAATTGCATTTATTGAAAACGAGACCGCCGCGTTCGAATTCCTGCAAGATCGCCCCCAGGGCGGCATCCTGCAGATCATCAACGCCCTTAAATACTTTTCCATCCCCTTTATCTACGCCTGGAAATTCGTCGTCATCGCCTTTGTCATCTGGGTGGGATGTTTCATGTTTGGCTACCGCGTCACCTACAGCCAATGCTTCGGGGTTGTCATCGGCGCCGAATTTATCTTCCTCCTTCCCGAGGTCTTGAAAATCGCCTGGTTCATGGTTATCGAGACCGACCCTACTTATAACGACATACGTGGGTTTTACCCGTTATCCCTGATACATTTTTTTGATTACAACACCCTCGACAAACGCTGGGCCTACCCTCTGCGAGCCCTCAACGTATTTGAGATCGCCTATTGCTTCGCCCTGGTCGCCGGCATCCACCACTATGCACAAAAAGACCGGCGGTACGTCTGGACCATCGTATTGTGCTCGTATGTGCTTATTTTCCTACTCTGGCTGGTGTTTTATGTGATCGTCTACAAATAACCCTGGGACACCGTTTTTAGGCATTATTTACTTATTTTCGCCCCCTAAGTCTTTAAAACCTCATGAATTCAACTTTTCAGAAATTCAACAACATCGTTGGCTGGGGCGTCTTCGCGATTGCGCTCATAAGCTACTGGCTTACCATGGAAGAAACAGCCAGCTATTGGGACTGCGGTGAGTTCATTTCCGTTTCCTACAAGCTGCAGGTACCCCACCCTCCGGGAGCTCCGTTATTCCTCCTCATCGGGCGCATGTTCTCTTTCCTCGCCATGGGCGATGTTACGAAAGTTGCATACTGGATTAACTTCAGCAGCGTACTCGCCAGCGCGTTTACCGTGCTGTTCCTGTTCTGGTCCATTACCCTGTTCGGCCGCAAGCTGATGAAAATCGGCGCCTCGGAGGAAATCCCGTCCGACAAAATTTGGGTGCTGCTCGGCGCCGGCCTCGTGGGGTCACTGGCTTACACCTTCTCCGACTCCGCCTGGTTCTCAGCCGTAGAAGCGGAAGTGTACGCCATGTCGTCATTCTTCACCGCCTTTGTGGTGTGGGCCATGATGAAGTGGGATGTTATTGAAGACGAATCCAAAGCCAACCGCTGGTTGCTCCTGATTTTTTACATGATGGGCCTCTCCATCGGCGTCCACTTGTTGAACCTTGTAACGATCCCTGCACTGGCGTTGGTGTATTACTTCAAAAAATATACACCGACCATGTGGGGGGTGATCGCCTCGATGTTGATCAGCCTCCTGATCATCTTCTTTATCAACGAGATCATCATCCCTGGTCTGCCGACGTTCGCGGGCCACTTCGAAGTGTTCTTTGTCAACACCCTCGGCCTGCCGTTTAACACCGGCGCGTTGGTCTTTACAATCATTCTGGTTTCCGCACTGGTGTGGGGCATCGTGTTCTCACAAAAGCGGCAGCGCGTCGTGCTCAACACGTTCCTCAACGCAGTGGCTTTCATCCTCATCGGCTACGCATCGTACGCCCTGGTCGTGATCCGCTCGAACGACAACCCACCGATTGACGAAAACGACCCGTCAGATGTAATGAGCTTCGTAAGCTACCTCAAGCGTGAGCAGTACGGTAGCCGCCCGTTACTGTATGGCCCGTACTTCACCGCCCAGGTAACCGGCATTAAAGAAGGCGCCGCCATCTACAAAAAAGGCAAAGACAAATACGAGATCAAAGACCACAAATTCGAATACGAGTACGACCCCGGTCAGCAAACCTTTCTGCCACGGATCTATAGCAGCGACCCGGAACACGCACGCATTTACCGCTCCGAGCTGGGCCTGCAAGAAGGCGAAAAGCCGAAGTTCTTTTCCGACAACCTGTACTTCATGTTCGACCACCAGATCGGCAACATGTACATGCGTTATTTCATGTTCAACTTTGCCGGCCGCGAGAGCGACATTCAGGGCGCCGACTGGCTCAGTCCGCTGCACTGGTTCGACAAGCTGCCAACGGAGCTGGCCGAAAATGCCGGCCGTAACAACTTCTTCATGATCCCGTTCGTGCTTGGCCTCATCGGCATGTTCTGGCAATCGGTACACAACACGCGCAACTTCGTGGTGGTAGCCCTGCTCTTCATCCTCACGGGTGTAGCACTGGTGGTATACCTCAACTCGCCGCCTACCGAGCCGCGCGAACGTGACTATATCTATACAGGCTCATATTATGCTTTCTGTTTCTGGATCGGTTTTGCCGTCATTGCCATCGCAGAGTGGTTAGGTAAAATAATGGGCAACCTAAAGACCGCGGCCATCATCGCTACACTGGTTTGCTTTTCGGCGCCCGTGCTCATGGCACAACAAGGCTGGAATGATCACAACCGTGCAAACCGTTACTTCTCCGTAGACTCAGCGGTAAACTATTTACAATCCTGCGCGCCGGAAGCCGTGCTGTTCACCGGCGGAGATAACGATACCTTCCCCCTCTGGTATGCACAGGACGTGGAGGGTGTGCGCACCGACGTACGCGTAATCGTGTTGAGCTATTACAACACCGACTGGTACATCGAGCAGACTACACGCGCTGCGTATGAATCGAAGCCATTCCCATACACCCTTACGGTAGAAAACTACCGCGACGATAAGACACAGTACATTCCGTACTACAATGCAGGCATCAAACAGATGGACCTGAAAAAATACCTGGAGCTGCTACGCGACAACAACAAGAGCCTGCTGCACCCCGAATACCGCGGCGAGCGCTATATGTTGCCCACCAAGGACATCGTGTTGAAAGTAGACGTCGACAAAGTGCGTAGCCTGGGCATCATCCCCGAAGGCATGGACAGCCTCGTGGTACCCGAAATGCACCTGCGCGTAAAAGGCAACGCCCTGGAAAGAAAAGACCTCGCGATGCTCGATATGCTGGCCTCCGCCAACTGGGAGCGTCCGCTCTATGTCAACAACACGTCACTGGCGCAATTCAATGTAGACTTGAGCCGCTACGTAGTACAGGAAGGCAATGCCTATCGTATCCTGCCGGTGTTTAACCCCAACTCGTTCAACCAATCTGAATTGGTCAACACCAAAGTGAGCACGGAGAATATGTTGAAGAAATTCCAGTTCCGTAACCTGGACGATCCAAACGTATACTATACACAGGACTATCGTAATTTCGTGCTCAACCACCGCAGCAGCTTCAATTCCCTGGCTCAGGCACTCGTCAACAAAGGTGAAACCGCCAAAGCCCGCGAAGTATTGCTGTTTAGCCTCTCGCACATGCCCGACACGTCGATCCCGTATGACTATACGTCGGCGCAAGCTGTCGCCTTACTCTTCGAAGTGGGCGAAAAAGCAAAAGCCATCGAGATTGCGAATATCATGTGGCCCCGCGCCGACGCCCTGGCCGACTACTACATCCGCACGCGCGACTACGGCCGCGACCTGCAGGTAAACGTCATCATCCTCGGCGAGCTGCAACGCGTATTGGCACAATACGGCGAGAAAGAGCTGGCCGAGAAGGTCGAGAATGCGTACTCAAAGCACGGCGCCGCCCTACAGCTCGACCGCTCGAACTTCTAATCAAAAACATCACCCAATACCAAAAAGAGGTTGCCATCCGGCAACCTCTTTTTCTTTTATAGCCCACCCATTTTCCTACTTTTGCTGTGTGACCCGCGGAAGCACCCTGATACTGATCGTATACGCCATGACCATGCTCAGCTACGGCGCACTGGAAATGGGGCACGACCTCCTGCACTACCTCGACGCCCACAGCCATATTCACATCCATCACCACGATCATGGGCATGACCACTCCTTCGACGATCACCACCATCATCACGCATCTAACGAAGTCCATACCCACGCGCCGGAGCCGGCTAGTGCGGAGCTGCCGTCATTGGTAAGCCTATTTTTATATACACAATCCATCACAGACATTCTCTTCATACGTCAACTCCTGAACCGCATACCACCGAGCAGGACAAACGTACCTCTTTCCTCATACCGTTCTCCTGTGACTCCACCTCCTCGGATTAACCGCACGTCCATTAACATTTAGAGGTTCATTAATCCCGTGTATAAAAACGCGCATCTGGCGCAAGTCTTAGCCCCGTCTCGGGGCGGAGATCCCGATAGCTATCGGGAGTGCCTACCATGGTGCCAGTCTTCAGACTGGCGTGGAGAATGCCAACGATAGACGCAATGGCACGAATACTTGCGCCGATCGCCGATACATGGCATGCCTGAACCCCAATTATTTTTTCACCATTTCTTCTATGAAACAAAGTATACTATCAATACTATACATAGTACTGTTAGCTCCTACCCTCTTGTTTGCACAAAACACGGGCACGCTAACTGGCACCATCACGCAAGAGGGCAAGGTCCCCTTGCCAGACGTAAACGTCTACCTGCCGTCATTGAACCGCGGCACCTCCACAGACAAACTCGGCCACTTCAGGGTCACCGGCCTACCCGCCGGCCAATATGATATACAGATAACATTCGTCGGTTACGCCGCCGTGCAACAACCCGTCATGATCCAATCCGGCGAAACAGCCGTCTTCAACGCCATGCTCAAGCCCGGCGACTTACTACTGGAAGACGTCGTCGTACAGGATCAACGGGTACGGGAGACAAACACACTCTCGCAGGTAGACATCCGCTTGCGTCTGATCAACACGTCGCAAGATATTCTGCGCATGGTTCCCGGCCTCTTTATCGCGCAGCACGCCGGTGGGGGTAAAGCCGAGCAAATCTTCCTGCGCGGATTCGACATCGACCACGGCACCGACATCAACCTGGAAGTAGACGGCATGCCCGTCAACATGGTGTCACACGCGCACGGCCAGGGCTACTCTGACCTGCACTTTCTTATTCCTGAGATCGTCGGCACCGTAGATTTTAACAAAGGCCCCTACTATGCCGCCAAGGGAAACATGACCACGGCTGGCTACGCCGCATTCCACACCCGCGATGCCCTCGACCAGGATATGATCAAGATCGAAGGCGGCCGCTTTGGCACCTTCCGCAACGTGAATGCCATTACCTTGTTCGACAAGCAGCACGATGACCGGCGCAGCAACGCCTACATCGCTTCCGAATACTTCCGCACCGACGGGTTCTTCGACGCAAACCAAAACTTCAACCGGCTGAATCTGATGGGCAAGTATACTGCTTATCTCGACAGCAGTCAGTTCGTCACGGCAGGGCTGTCGACGTTCAACAGCCATTGGGATGCCTCGGGGCAGGTACCTGAGCGCGCCGTCGCCAACGGCGCCATCACCCGTTTTGGCTCGATCGACCCCACGGAAGGCGGCGAGACATCACGTTCGAATGCCTGGATCAAACACCTGAAGACGCTCGACAACGGGGCCATGATCGAAAACCAGCTATATTACAGCCGGTACGATTTTAACCTCATCTCGAATTTCACGTTCTTCCTGAACGACCCAGTCAACGGCGACCAGATCACTCAAAGCGAAACCCGCAACATCTATGGTTATCGCGGTAGCTACACGCAGGATCTTGCGCTCGCCAGCCGGCCCGTGCAAAGCGAAGTCGGAGCAGGTTTCCGATACGATGACATCAACGATCTACACCTGTACCATACCCGGTCGCGCAAGATATTTCTAAACGACATCGCACGCGGCGACATCGACGAGACAAACCTGTATGCCTACGTGCAGGAAACATTGCGCCTCTCGCAGAAGCTCTCGGTAAACGCCGCCGTACGCCTCGACCATTTCACCTTCAATTATATCGATGCGCTTACGCCCGAGTACGATCGGCAAAGTGTCAGCAAAGCCACTGTCAGCCCCAAGCTTAATGTCAGCTATAATGCGACGCGCACGCTAAACCTGTTTGTAAAAAGCGGCATCGGCTTTCACTCTAATGATACGCGCGTAGTCGTAGCCCAACGCGGCGAAGACATCCTCCCGAAGGCTTACGGCGTGGATGTCGGCGCAACGGTGAAGATAAGCAACAAGCTGCTGCTGACCGCCGCCGCCTGGACACTGCGCCTGGATCAGGAATTTGTCTACGTCGGTGATGAAGGCGTCGTCGAACCCGGTGGAAAGACCTTGCGCCAGGGCCTTGACCTTTCCTTACGTTATCAGATCATGCCCTGGCTCTACCTCGACGGCGACGTAAACCTGACAAATCCCAAAGTAGAAGATGCCCCCGAAGGCGAAGATTACATTCCGCTGGCACCAACGTTTACCAGCATCGGCGGTCTTTCGTTCCGGTTAAAGAATGGCATCAACGGCAGCCTCCGCTACCGTTACATGGGCGATCGCGCGGCCAACGAAGACAATTCCGTCGAAGCAAAAGGATACTTTCTGGCCGACGCCGTGTTGAAGTATACACGCTCCAGGTTCGAGTTAAGCTTTGTAGCCGAGAACCTGCTCAATGACGCATGGAACGAAGCCCAGTTCGACACCGAGTCAAGACTTCAAAACGAGATCGACCCGGTTTCCGAAATACACTTCACACCCGGCACGCCTTTCTTCTTTAAGACGGGCCTTTCTTTTTTCTTCTAAGTCTACCCTCTGCGCAAGTGTTCGCATCAGCGATGCGGCACTTGTGCCGAGTATGACGGCGAGCGTTAGCAGGAGCATTCAATTCCATACCGCAATCGTACGCGGAAATAATAGGACATTTTAGGACATTATAGGACAAAACGGCCATATCCGGCAGTCCACGCATCCCTGCATTTGCAAAGATCACCGCGATCGTGTTTTTTAGAGCAGTATAAAAAAAGATATCACGGCTTCCCAAAAATTGTTTTACGGAGGCGGGATAGAGGGGGGATGACCTAGTCTTGAGCTAGAGTCAAGCTAGACTTATGCTAGAGATAAGCTAGTACAGAAAGGACTAGCACAATAGTCGCTCGCCCCTCGCGACAGACACGGGTATATCGATATTATGAATAGATTTTGCTGACTTACGGTGACCTCTTTGGAGGTTACCCTGGGATGTTATTGTAATCAATTAACCAATTATATACGTATGGCAACATTAAAAGGGCTCGATATAACCGGGCCATTAGGAGATTTCAGCATCTACGAGATGCGTGGTGTAGACAAAAAAATTGTTCGGCAGAAAGGCGGCCCTGACCGCAAAGACGTGCTGCATGGCGAAAACTTTTCCAACACACGACGGCATCACCGAGAGTTTACGGCTGTTACGCTGGCTGCACAGCATGTGCGGTGGACCTTTCACACCCTTCGGGACTTGTCTGGCGGATTCAACTTCACCGGGCCCATCAACGCGCTAATCAGGCTCGTACAAAAGCAAGATGGCCTGAGCGAATGGGGCACACGTAACATTGTTCTCTCCCGATATCCCGATGTACTGCGAGGGTTCCCACTCAATAAAATCAATCTGTTCGATACGATCGTCCGGACCACACTGGAGTGGTCCCTGGACCGCGCCACCCTCACAGCCCGTGTAGAGATCCCAGCACTGATGCGAGGGATCAATTTTCTTCCACAAGACGATCACGCGCTGTTTCGCTTCGAGATCTCGCTGGGCATGGCCCCCGACTTCCTCTATGACCTCGACCGCAAAGAGCTTCTGCCTCCGAAATGGTATGGAGGCCTCACTAACGGTACGGGTACGGTTAATTCAGAAACACCCTGGTATCCCGCTAAGCAAGGCTGCCCATCCTCCACATTGGAAATAGCGCTGGACCGGATACCAGAAGACGAAGCCTATACGCTGGTACTTACAATCGGCATCCGCTTCGGAGCGCTATACGGCGATAGCATCGTCAAAGAAGTGAAATACGCCGGCGCCGCGAAGATCCTCGGCGCTGCAGGCGCATAATATATTCTGGCGCGAGTGTTTACCGCTCGCGCCAGACCCGCGGTTCCACGCATTGGAAACAACGTGGCCCCTAGGCATTCTATGGCCGGACGCTGATGATTTTCGCGTTGTTTGAAAATTTATGTGTCTAATTTATCGCGATGAATTATATTTGGCCTTTAACCGTATGCAGAAGATTAAAGATCAGGTATTCAACATCAACGATGCCACCTCGTTTGTAAAGCAACTTCGAAATTATGAAATCAAGAAAATCCTTAGCGAAGCAAGTCTAAGGGCTTATCTCTCAGAACGGTATCAGATTGAAAATCTATCGAAAGTAAAAACAACCTTCATGTGGAAATCCCTGAAGGAGTTGCAGATAGCACCTGTCAATTGGGTTCACTACAGTCCGATCATGCTAACGTTACAAGAAGATCCGGATCACGAGGCAGCGATGGAGTACTGTCTCACCATCGTGCACGACGAAATTTTTGCCTCGATCAAGCATCTTATTTAATCCAAAATAATCGCTTGCGTGTGTGAGCGACGGGATGAGGTGGGTGATCTTATTTCATTTTCTTTTCCCTTCGCGATCTTCACGCATAAGAATCTGCTCCATGTCTTCTTCCGATTTGTAGAACTTCCCTTTGTACTTGAAGTTGTGCTTCGTGCAGAAAACCATGTGTACATTTCCTTTTTCGTCGGTCATTAATATCCGCCATTTTGGAGAGAACTTTATTGAATCTGGCTCGGCGTTATTTATTGCTTCAATAAACTGCTTTACAACTTCACGATCGGTGACGATTTTGGCAGCATCCAGGGAGGAAGTATTTTCTTCAATTCTGATTTCTTCGATTTGATTTGCCTTAAACAGCTCTGGTTTGCTGCATCCCGCGAGCACGAGCAGAAAACAGATACACAAAATCAGATTCTTTTTCATTGTCATTTATTCTTAATGCCTCTCGTTGTTATACGACCGTCAAAAAAAGCGGCTACCTTTTGGGCAGCCGCTCTTATATTATCTTTTCAGTAAGGCGACTTACAAGTGAATCACCTCACCATAAGCAGCCGCCGCTGCTTCCATAATCGCTTCGCTCATTGTCGGGTGCGGGTGCACGGACTTGATGATCTCGTGGCCTGTTGTTTCCAGCTTACGCGCGGCTACAACTTCGGCAATCATCTCCGTTACGTTCGCACCGACGAAGTGCGCACCTAGCCATTCGCCATATTTCGCATCGAAGATCACTTTCACAAAGCCGTCGGTGGCGCCGGCAGCTTTTGCTTTGCCTGAAGCGGAGAACGGAAACTTGCCCACTTTGATCTCATAGCCGGCTTTCTTCGCGCCTTCTTCGGTATACCCTACCGAAGCAACTTCTGGTGTGCAATAGGTACAGCCTGGAATGTTGTTATAGTTCAACGGTTCAGGGTTCTGACCCGCGATCTTTTCTACGCAAATGATACCTTCGGCAGACGCTACGTGTGCCAGGGCCTGGCCTTTTACAATATCACCGATGGCATATACGCCGGGCACGTTGGTTTGGTAGAAATCATCTACTAACACTTTTCCTTTCTCGGTCTTCACACCCACATCTTCCAGGCCTATACCTTCGAGGTTTGTTGCTACACCTACGGCCGACAGTACGATGTCTGCTTCCAGTTTGATCTCGCCATCGGGCGTTTTTACGGTGGCCACACAGCCTTTGCCGGAGGTGTCAACTTTCGTTACTTCCGAGTTGACATAGATCTTCATGCCATCCTTCTTAAAGATCTTATCAAGTGTTTTGGACACTTCTTCGTCTTCAACCGGTAGAATGCGTGGCAGGAATTCGATGACAGTCACTTCCGTGCCCAGTGCGTTATAGAAGTACGCAAACTCGATGCCGATAGCGCCGGAGCCTACGACCAGCATTTTCTTGGGTTGCTCCGGCAGCACCATGGCCTCGCGGTAGCCGATGATCTTCTTGCCGTCGATCTTCATGGCAGGCAGCTCGCGTGAGCGACCTCCGGTTGCCACGATCGTATGTTTCGCTTCGTAATCGGTCTTCTTACCGGCAGCATCGGTCACTTCCACTTTGCCGCCTTTCTTCAGTTTACCGAACCCTTCGAGAAGGTCGATCTTATTTTTCTTGAACAGGAATTGTACACCTTTACTGTTGCTGGCAGCCACGTCACGACTGCGCTTTACTATACCTGTAAAATCGGCTTTGAAGTCTTTTACTTCTACACCGTAATCTTTGGCGTGCTTGATGTATTCAAAAACGTTTGCGCTTTTCAACAATGCTTTGGTGGGGATACAGCCCCAGTTGAGGCAGATACCACCTATTTCGGCCTTCTCCACTACCCCTACCTTCATTCCCAGTTGAGAGGCACGGATGGCTGCCACGTACCCCCCGGGACCACTCCCGATCACAATCAGATCATATTTTGACATAGTATAGGATTTATAATTCGCTGCCAAATATACGCGGTGCCACTACATTTACGCAACGTTTGAAATAAGGAATGCTCCCGGCGCCCTTTTCTCGTGTTTTTGCAGGAATTGACTATTTTTGGCACTTTTTGGCAGCAATCCTTCCGGCAAAACCGGAGGGTGCAACATTTAATTTTAACACCGGAATTTGAACTTTTTGGTATGAAACTATTACAAGGAAAAACAGCGCTTGTCACAGGCGCATCAAAAGGCATCGGAAGGTCTATTGCCTTGAAGTATGCCGAGCAAGGCGCACAAGTAGCCTTCACGTATTTGTCCAGCGTAGAGCAGGGACAAGCCCTCGAGGCGGAGCTCTCCGCTAAAGGTGTGAAGGCGAAAGGTTACCGTTCGGATGCATCCGACTACGCGCAAGCGGAGAAGCTGATCAACGATGTGATCGCCGACTTTGGCTCGCTGGACATCCTCGTAAACAATGCCGGCATCACAGCCGATACACTCCTGCTGCGCATGACGGAAGAGATGTGGGACAAGGTCATCAATGTCAACCTGAAGTCTTGCTTCAATACGGTAAAGGCTGTCACCAAACAAATGATGAAACAGAAAGGCGGCTCGATCATCAACATGACGTCGGTGGTAGGTCTGAAGGGCAACGCCGGTCAGGCTAACTATGCGGCATCAAAAGCCGGCATCATTGGCTTTACGAAGTCGGTTGCCCTGGAGCTTGGCTCACGTGGCATCCGCTCAAATGCCGTGGCGCCCGGTTTTATTGAGACCGAAATGACGGCCGTGCTCGATCAGAAAGTCGTGCAAACCTGGCGCGACGCCATTCCGCTGAAGCGCGGCGGCCGTCCCGAAGACGTCGCCGATGCGTGTGTGTTCCTGGGTTCGGATATGTCCACGTACATCTCCGGCCAGGTGCTGCAGGTTGACGGCGGCATGCTGACCTAAGATATTCAAAATTCATCCGCCACACGCTGTCAACCAGGTGTGGCGGGTCTTTTTCAGATTCCATCCGGCGCGGTTCAAAAGCGCCTTCACGACATTTCCAGTGCGGTTTTTACGCAATTCTCCGAACACTCGTACGGTGTTTTGCCATAATTTTTTTCTGACAGCGTTTGGAAAGCAGCTTTTCAGGCTCTAGGTTTGTAGTATCAAAGTCGAATAGGCACATCTTGCCAATCGATTTATAAAGAAGCGCGGAGAGACAGGCTCTAAGAAGCGCTAGCAACCACTCCCAATAGGGAAAAGGTGCTAAATCCTGACTCCGGCTTGGATGGTCCAGGCCGGGAAATATAAAACGATGAAAATGAAAAGCATCATCAACACCATCTTTCCCGGATCGGCCCTTCTTCAGGGTCCGCGTGCTTACGTCTCTGCTTTATTCAGCTCTATTATTTGTTGTATGTGCAACAACGCCTGTTGTTGTATGTGTCGTTGCTAGCAGCGCACCGCCATTAGCAACACACTAGCGTACGATCTACCCGGTGACAGGTACGATTACGGCTACGTCCACGTCGCGCAACTTCTACAACAAATCATTCACTGAATAAAACATTAACATTATGTCGACCTTACGTTTCGAAACATTACAGCTTCACGCAGGCCAGGAAATAGATCCCACTACAGGCGCACGCGCCGTACCCATTTACCAAACTACCTCGTACGGGTTTCGCGACTCCGAGCATGGCGCCAACCTCTTTGCCCTCAAAGAATTTGGCAACATCTATAGCCGCATTATGAACCCAACCAACGATGTGTTTGAAAAACGCCTCGCAGCACTGGAAGGCGGCGTCGCCGCCCTCGCCACGGCTTCAGGACAAGCCGCGCAATTCATTGCCCTCAATAATATACTTCAGGCTGGCGACAATTTTGTGACTACGTCGTTCTTATACGGCGGTACCTATAATCAATTCAAAGTAGCCTTCAAACGCCTCGGTATCGATGTGCGTTTCGCTGACGGGGACAAAGCCGAATCCTTTGAAAAACTGATCGATAAAAACACCAAAGCCTTATACCTGGAAACTATCGGTAACCCGGGCTTTAATATACCGGACTTCGAAGCAATCGCCGCGATTGCCAAGAAGCATGACCTGCCGCTCATCGTCGACAATACGTTCGGCGCGGGAGGTTATCTCTTCCGTCCACTCGAGCACGGCGCACATATCGTCGTCGCCTCCGCTACCAAATGGATTGGCGGCCATGGTACTTCTATTGGCGGTGTCATTATTGATGGTGGTAACTATAACTGGGGCAATGGTAAATTCCCACAGTTTACGGAGCCTTCCGAAGGGTATCATGGTTTGAAGTTCGCGGAAGTATTTGGTGAAGGTAATCCACTGGGGCTTCCCAATATTGCCTTTATCATTCGCGCACGCGTAGAAGGCTTGCGCGACTTTGGTCCGGCACTGAGCCCTTTCAACGCTTTCTTGTTACTGCAAGGATTGGAAACACTGTCGCTGCGTGTACAACGCTCCGTCGATAATGCGCTGGCACTGGCACAATGGCTGGAGCAGCACCCACTGGTGGAGAAAGTGTATTATCCCGGCCTGCCGAGCAGCCCGCATCACAAGCTGGCGAAGAAATACCTGCGCAATGGTTTTGGCGGTGTATTCTCGTTCACGCTGCGCGGCACCAAACAGCACACGACGCGTTTTGTCGATAGCCTGAAATTGGTAAGCCACCTGGCAAACGTGGGCGATGCCAAAACGCTCATTATACAACCTTCGGCCACCACGCACCAGCAGCTTAGCGATGCGGAGCAGGCCGCTGCGGGTGTTTTACCGAATCAGCTGCGCATCTCCGCGGGCATCGAACATATCGATGACCTGAAGGCAGATTTGCAGCAAGCCTTCGAGAAAGTATTCGAAGGAGAATTAGTATCCTAAGTTAAAGTAGTTTATAGAGTACCTGAACGTCCCTTTCCGGTAAACCCGGAAAGGCGACTTCGGGGAGAGTAAGTGAAGCATGCAAAAGCACGATCATACATTCCACCACCAGCATCCCTTTCCGCTCGAAGCCGGCGGCGTATTGCCAGGTTTTCAACTGCGATATACCACATTAGGGAAGCTCAACCACGATCGTTCCAACATCGTCTGGGTTTGTCACGCACTGACGGGCAGTTCTGATTTCACCGATTGGTGGGGCGACCTGTTCCGTGAGGGCAGCGCGTTCGATCCCAAACATTATTTCATCATCTGCGCGAACATGCTCGGCGGCTGCTATGGCTCTACCGGCCCACTTTCGATCAATCCCGAAACCGGCAAGCCGTTTTATCACGCGTTTCCGACGTTGACGAACCGCGATTCGGTGCGTGCCTTCGACCTGCTGCGTCGGGAATTACAGATCGATAGTATCCATACATTGCTCGGCGGCTCTCTCGGTGGACAACAAGCGTTGGAATGGGCCATTCAGCAACCCGGTGTCTTCAAACATCTTATTGCCCTCGCGACAAACGCTGCGCACTCACCGTGGGGCATTGCCTTTAACGAAGCACAGCGCCTGTCGATCGAAGCCGATCCTACGTGGAAAGAAAACGATCCACGCGCCGGTGCCCAGGGCCTCAAGGCTGCCCGTGCTATCGGTATGCTTTCTTATCGTTACTACGAAACATTCAACCAGACACAGATCGAAAAGGACCACGATAAGCTCGACGACTTTCGCGCCTCCACGTACCAACGATACCAGGGCGAGAAGCTCGTGAATCGCTTCGATGCCTTTTCGTACTATACACTTTCTAAAATGATGGACAGCCACAATGTAGGCCGTACGCGCGAAAGCATCGAAGCAGCGCTGCAGACTGTCCAGGCCAGGACTCTTATAGTCGGCATCGACACCGATATACTCTTTCCGGTACACGAGCAAAAATTCCTGGCCGCTAACATTCCGGGGGCCACGTACATTGAGCTTACTTCGCTCTATGGACACGACGGCTTCCTGGTGGAGTTCGAACAATTGGATTCAGTCATAAAACACTTTTATCAGCAAAAGCAATTAAGCACGGTATTATCATGAGAAAGAAACTAAAGTTAGGTTTGTTTGGATTCGGATGTGTGGGACAAGGACTCTATCACGTACTGAACGAAACACATGGCAGTGTAGAGGCCGAGATCAAAAAGGTCTGCGTTAAAAATAAAACCAAAGAACGTCCCGTAAACGATGACTTCTTTACCTTCGACAAAGAAGAGATTCTTAACAATCCCGAGATTGATGTTGTTGTCGAGCTCATCGACGACGCCCGTGCTGCTTTTGAAATAGTAAAGACCGCCCTCCTCAACGGCAAAGCTGTAATCACTGCCAACAAAAAGATGCTGGCCGAACACCTGCAGGAAATCTACAACCTGCAAAAGCAAACCGGCCTTCCAGTGCTTTACGAAGGAGCCGTCTGCGGTAGCATTCCCATCCTGCGCAACCTGGAAGAGTATTATGACAACGATCTGCTGAACAGCATCGAAGGTATCTTCAACGGTTCCACCAACTATATCCTCACGAAAGTTTTCGAAGAAAAGAAGACCTACGCCGATGCGCTAAAGAAAGCGCAAGAGCTGGGCTTTGCCGAAAGCGACCCGAGCCTCGACGTGAAAGGCTACGACCCCAAGTATAAACTGGTCATTGCCATTGCCCACACCTTTGGCCTGTTTCTCAAACCTGAAGACATCATCAACATCGGCATCGATAAGATCTCCGACCAGGACCTGAAGTTCGCCCGTGACAACGGCTACTTCATCAAATTGATCGCACGTTCGTTCCGCATTCAGAACAAGGTATATGGTTTCGTGGCACCGCAGTTCATAGAAGCCACTAACCCGCTCGCCTCCGTACGCAACGAGTATAATGCCGTACAAGTGCAAGGTGCCTTCGCTGAAAAACAATTGTTTATCGGCAAGGGCGCTGGTAGTTACCCTACCGGATCGGCGGTATTGTCTGACATCTCCGCGCTGTCGTATGACTATGCCTATGAGTATAAAAAATTCCACCAGGCTGATCGCTTCGAGTTCTCGAACGACCTCATTGTAGATGCACACGTCAGCTTCGATGACACGATCAAAATTTCGATTCAGGATTTTGAGCAGTTCCAGTCGGGTTATGCTGCGAGCGGCAAACAGTATATGGTTGGGCAAGTGCGCCTGTCTAAGCTGCGCGAGTGGTCTCAGCAGGATGGTGTGGGTATTATCCTGGCGCAGGGTGCTACTTTTACACCGATCGCCAGCACTGTAAAGAAAGAACAAGTTGTGGCTTAAATAAAGGCGTAATAAAAAAGAAGGGCGGGATGTATATCCCGCCCTTCTTTTTTATGGCTTTTACTTACTTTACGGCACAATCTTCTCCACCCGCAGGCCCACGGCCAACACGCCATCGAGCGTATCCTTCCGCATAAACTGCTCCAGCTTTACAGTATACTTCCCCGGCTTGGAGAACTGATAGTTACTTAACAATACCAGCTGGTGATCATATATATCGCCCAGCCCGCTCGTGCCTAGCGGCTTACCTGACTTGGCGTCAAACAGGTAATTGCCGAGCAGGTTTTTATGCAGCTGCTTGCCGGTCGAGTCATTCAGATAATAGGTAATAAAAATTCTTGACCACGGATAGGACACTTCGTTTCTGATGTTCCCGATAATGTCATACCGCGCTTGTGTATCCTGTATGTCGAATTCGAACTCGGGCTTTTCGGATACCAACCAATGGCGGTCTTCAAAGTCTATATACTTCTCGTACACACGGTTGTCGTCACCGCAGGCCGCTACCAGCAGTCCTGCGACGATCATCCATACGGCTCTCACGCTCATTGCGGGTTATCGGGTTTGGGCGTTTGACCTTCTCCTCCACCGCGGTTCTCCCGGCCTTGTCCGCCGCCGCGATTCCCACGGTTACGGTTACGGCTCCGCCCTTCGCGGTTACCGCCACCCCCTTCACTGCCACCACCGCCGCGTTGTTCGCGGTTGCCACGAGGATTTCCCTGGCCTTGTCCCTGGCGGTTCTGCGGGTTATTTTTTTGCTGCGGGTTGTTGCCGCCCGAATTTCGCTGTTGCTGCCGGCCGCCGCCACTTTGCACCTGGTCGCCCGCAGCATTGTGTGTGTCTTTTGTTGGCGCGGCACCTTCTGCACCAGCGGCCTGAGCGTTGGTATTGCCACGTCCCTGACCACTCTCGGGGCCCTTTTTCTTTTTCTTCTTGGTGCGCGACTTGTTCTTGAACTTCTTGTCCATCTGGTCCAGATCGCTGTTCAGCGGGCCGCCCATGACTTTCTCTTCTACAATGTCGATATCCAGTGTCGCCGGGCGTTTGCCCTCGCGGTTCATGCGTAAGATGTGGTTCACGCGCTCGATGTTGAGCGGGTACCAGGTGTTTTCTTCTTTGAAGCCAAACCACATGATCTTGCGGAAGATATCGGTCTTCTGCAGCGTTGCTTCACCTTTTTCGGTCTGCAACGGCGCTTCGATCTTCGGTATATCCTCCAGCGCGTCCATATAGGTTTCCAGCTCGTAATTCAGACAGCACTTCAGGCGTCCACATTGGCCCGACAGTTTGCTGGGGTTCAACGACAGGTTTTGGTAGCGCGCCGCGCTCGTTGCCACGTTCTTAAAATCGGTTAGCCAGGTGGAGCAGCACAGCTCACGGCCACAGACACCGATGCCACCGAGGCGGCCTGCTTCCTGGCGCAGACTGATTTGCCGCATCTCTACGCGAATCTTAAACTCGCCTGCCAGGAGCTTGATCAGCTCGCGGAAGTCTACCCGGTCGTCGGCCGAATAAAAGAATGTTGCTTTGATATTGTCGGCCTGGTATTCGATATCCGACAGCTTCATTTCGAGTTTCAGATCACGGACAATCTCGCGCGTGCGGTATAGCGTAGGCAGCTCTCGTTTCTTTACCTCTTCAAATTTCTCGAGGTCTTTCTGGTGCGCCAGGCGGTATATCTTTTTGATCTCGCCGTCGTTGGCGATCTTCTTCTTTTGCATCTGCAACCGCACCAGCTCGCCCTGCAGCGATACGTGGCCGATGTGATGACCGTTGGGAACTTCTACCACCACGGCATCGCCCGTGGTTAGTCCCAGCCTATCGACGTTGCGAAAGAACTCCTTGCGGCCATTCTTAAAGCGCACTTCTACGATATTAAATTTATCTTCTACCGGCACATCCATGTTCGACAGCCAGTCGAATACATTCATCTTATTACAGCCGCCGGTCTCACACGCGCCGTTGTTCTGGCAGCCGGCGACTTTACCGTCTTTACTTTTCGTTCCACAGGAACATCCCATAGTGGTTATATTTTAAAGTTCAACAAATCCTGGCCGATATCCTTCCGGAAGTACAGGCCATCCCATTGAATCTGATCGGCCACTGCGTAGGCCTTTGCACGAGCATCTTCCAGCGACGATCCTTTACCCGACACGGCCAGCACACGCCCACCTTCGGTCACAACCTTGTCCTGTTGCTGCTTGGTGCCGGCATGGAAGACCAGCGTAGGCTCATAGTTGCCCAGGCCATCAATCGCCTTGCCTTTTTCATATTCACCCGGGTAGCCGCCGGATACCAGCGCGATCGTTACGGAATGGTCCGGATCGATCTCGATGGTCTTGCCTTGCAGGGCACCTTTGCCCACAGCTTCCAGCAGATCGACCAGGTCACTTTTAATACGGGGCATTACCGCCTGTGTCTCGGGGTCGCCCATGCGGGCGTTGTACTCGATTACATAAGGGGTGCCACCCACGTTCATAATTCCTACGAATATAAATCCTTTATAGTCAATACCGTCCTTTTGGAGGCCCGCAATCGTAGGTTTTACTACTTCGTCTTCTACCCGCTTCATAAAAGCCGGGGTAGCAAACACCACGGGCGACACTGCGCCCATACCGCCCGTATTCGGACCGGTATCACCATCGCCAATGCGTTTATAGTCTTTTGCTTCAGGCAGAATGACATAATCTTTACCGTCGGTCAGTACAAACACCGACACTTCGATGCCGTTCAGAAATTCTTCGATCAGCACTTTAGCGCTGGCTTCACCAAACTTCTTGTTCACCAGCATGTCTTTGATCACGGCTTTGGCCTCTGTCTGGCTCAGGCTGATGATCACGCCTTTGCCAGCGGCGAGGCCGTCGGCCTTCAATACGATCGGGGGCTTACACGTGCTGATATAATCCATGGCCTGGTCCAACTCGGCGGCCATAAAGGTGCGGGCTTTGGCGGTGGGAATGCCATTGCGCACCATAAACTGCTTGGAGAAATCCTTGCTTCCTTCCAGCTGAGCACCCACTTTGCCGGGCCCTACGATTAGAATATGTTGAAGCTTGGGGTCTTGTTCGAAATAGTCGCGGATGCCTTTTACCAGCGGCGCCTCAGGGCCGACCACCAGCAGGCTGATGGATTGGGCAAGACAAAATTCGCCCAGGCTGGAAAAGTCGTCGGTTGCAATGGGCACATTCTCCGCTACCTGGGCCGTGCCCGGGTTGCCGGGGGCCACAAACAGCTTGCTGCACCGGGGACTCTGACGAATCTTCCAGGCCAAAGCATGCTCCCTGCCGCCGTTACCAATTATGAGGATATTCATGGGTTCAAATCTCGTTGAACCTCAAAGATAGACGCGAAATCCGGTAATAAAAACAATCTGGCCGGCGGTGGCACTCCTCTGAAAAGGTGCGCCACCGCCAGCCGGCAGATTGGATTTCTTAGTTCGCGTATTCAGACATGAATTTGATACGCATCAGGCGGATTTCCTCCTCTGAATAGTCGGCGATGGAATCGTCGTTCAGGGCGGCCTCCATGCTGTCTGTATCGGCGTTCATGAAGTAATCGTGTATATCGTCCTGCTTATGCTCGTCCAGAACCTGATCGATGTAGTAGTTCAGGTTCAGTTTTGTGCCCGAGTAGCAGATGTTTTCGATCTCCGTCAGCATGTCGCTAAACGACAGCTTCACCGTTTCGGCAATTTCTTCCAGGTCCACCTTACGATCAACCTGCTGAATGATCAGGATCTTCGTCTTCGACTTGTTTACCGACGACTTCACCACCACGTCATTGGCGGTTTCGATGTCGTGCTCGTCTACGAACTGCTGAATAAGTGTCAGGAATTCATCACCAAACTTGTTCACCTTGCCCATGCCCACACCGTTCACCTGGGCCAGCTCGTCCTTGGTGGTTGGATAGGTCGTTGCCATTTCTTCCAGCGACGGATCCTGGAAGATCACATACGGCGGCAGATTCTTATCCTTGGCAATCTTCTTACGCAGGGCTTTCAGCATCTCGAACAACTTCACGTCGTACGATTTAGTGTTGACCGGCATGCGTTCGGCTGACTCTTCTTCTTCGTCAATCTCCGTGGTAAAGTCGTGATCGCGTGCCAGCTCTACTGCGTGCGGCTTCCGCAGGAAGTCCTCACCTCTTTGTGAGACCTTCAGCGCGCCGATATTGTCAATGTCTTTTTCCAGGAATTGATAGATCAGCGTCTGGCGAATGACCGATTTCCAGTAGTCGACGTCCTCGTCACCACCCTTGCCATATACGGCGAGGTCGAAGTGGCCGTAGCTTTTCACATATTCATCTTCTGTGCCACGGATAACGTTCACGAGGTGGTTCAGACCAAAGCGCTCGTTGGTTTGTTTTACGGCTTGTATCACCAGTTTCACGGCTTCCGTGCCGTCAAAGCGCTCGCGCGGATGTACGCAGTTGTCGCACATACCGCAGTTCTCTTGTGTATACTCTTCACCGAAGTAATGCAGCAGCTGGCGACGGCGACATACCGGCGACTCTGCATAGTATTCCATTTCCTGTAGCAGGATGCGCGAATTCTCGCGCTCCTGCACCGGCTTATCTTTATTAAACTTCTCGAGCTTGCTCAGGTCGTTATGACTATAGAACATCAGGCAGAGCCCTTCCAGTCCATCACGACCACCGCGGCCGGTCTCCTGGTAATACCCCTCCAGCGACTTGGGCACATCGTAGTGTACCACAAAGCGCACATCGGGCTTGTCGATACCCATCCCAAAGGCGATGGTTGCCACGATGATGTCTACTTCTTCGTTGAGGAAATCGTCCTGGTTCTTCATCCGCACATCCGGATCAAGCCCGGCGTGGTACGGAGCGGCTTTAAAGCCGTTTACGTTCAGCAGCTGGGCGATCTCCTCCACCTTCTTACGGCTGAGGCAATAGATCACACCCGACTTGCCTTTATGTTCTTTCAGGAATTTAATCAGCTGTTTCTTCGTCTCTTTTTTAGGACGAACCTCGTAGTACAGATTCTTACGGTTGAAGGAAGAGATAAATACATCGGCCTCTTCCATCTGCAAGTTCTTCTGAATATCGATCTGTACCTTGGGCGTGGCGGTGGCGGTCAACGCGATCACCGGCATATCGCCCAGGTTCTGAATCATATTCTTAATACGGCGGTATTCCGGACGGAAGTCATGGCCCCATTCTGATATACAGTGCGCTTCGTCAATGGCAACGAAGGCTACATTCACTTTCTTGAGGAACTCTATTGTCTCTTCTTTGTTCAGCGACTCCGGTGCAACGTATAAAAGCTTTACGTTGCCATTCATACAATCTTTCTTCAGCCGCGTGATCTCACTCTTGCTCAGGGTAGAGTTTAAGAAGCGTGCGTTTACACCGTAGGCATTCATTTGATCCACCTGGTTCTTCATGAGTGCGATGAGCGGTGATATAACGATCGCAAGGCCGTCTTTCATCATCGCCGGCAGCTGATAGCATAATGACTTACCAGCGCCCGTCGGCATGATGACAAATGTATTTCTACCATCCAGTAGATTGCGGATAATCGTCTCTTGATTACCTCTAAACTGGCTGTAACCGAATACTTCTTTAAGTCTTTCTTTTAGCGCATCTTTCTCTTCTACCAACATCATTTCGTCTGATAAGTTATATATCTTTGTCAACAGACAAAGATAATTTTGAAAAGGCATTGAATTTAGGAAAAAATATCAAAAAAATTGCACAGGAGGTATTAATAAACGAATCCTTAGCAATTCAGAATCTCACCAATTTTATTGACGATAGCTTCGAAGCCTGCGTGAACGAAATTTATTCTGCAAGCGGGCGAGTTGTCATTACAGGCGTTGGCAAAAGTGCCATCATTGCCAATAAAATTGTTGCCACGTTGAACTCTACCGGAACCCCGGCGCTGTTTATGCACGCTGCCGATGCTATACATGGCGATCTGGGCATGATCCAAAAACAGGACATTGTCATTTGTATTTCCAAAAGTGGTAACACCCCGGAAGTCAAAGTACTAATTCCGTTATTGAAACGTAGAGGCTCCAAGCTTGTTGCCCTTGTGAGCAATACAAATTCATATTTAGCACAGCAGGCCGATTTTATACTCAATGCAACGATTGCGGAGGAAGCGTGCCCCAACAACCTTGCACCGACCACCAGTACCACGGCCCATATGGCTATAGGCGATGCCCTGGCAGTATGCTTGCTCGAGCTTCGCAATTTTAGTAGCAAAGACTTTGCCGAGTTCCATCCTGGTGGCTCCCTGGGCAAACAATTATACCTAAAGGTCTCCGACATCTATATCAATAACCAGCTACCGCTGGTAAGCCCTGAATCGCCGTTGAAGGATGTTATCATGGAAATCTCATCGAAAAGGTTAGGTTGTACGGCTGTCGTTGACAGCGATCGTAACCTCCTGGGTATCATTACCGACGGCGACTTGCGACGCATGCTCGAGAAGAGCAGCGACCTCACCCAACTCGCTCACCTTAAAGCTGCCAGTATTATGAGCCCCAATCCCAAAAGGATCGAAAAAGATGAATTTGCAGTCAAAGCCTTACATGAGATGCAGGCCAACAATATCACCCAATTAGTTGTGCTGGAAGGCACCAAAGTAGCCGGCTTTATTCACCTGCACGACCTGCTAAAGGAAGGAATCGTTTAAAAAAACAGAAAAGTCTTTTATAAAATTCTGCATTAAACGTCTTTTGTAAAACGTCTTATCGACAAAACACTTAAATGAATCAAAATCTGTATGTTGTCCTCATGGCCGGTGGCGTGGGCGTGCGCTTTTGGCCATATAGCCGTAATTCTAAACCCAAGCAATTCTTAGACGTTCTCGGTACAGGAAAAACCTTACTCCAATCCACGTTTGAGCGTTTCCTTCCGATCTGCCCCCAGGAGAACATATTTGTCGTCACGCATGAAGAGCACGCCGGTCTCGTACGCCAACAGCTGCCAACCCTGCATGAAGACCAGATTCTGGCCGAGCCCATGCGGAAGAACACCGCCTGCTGCATCGCATACGCCAGCTATAAGATCGCAAAACGGAATAGTGAAGGCGTGATCGTCGTGACACCGTCCGACCACCTCATCCTGAAAGAACAGGAGTTCCAGGACGTGATTCGCAAGGCCGCTGATCAGGGCCGCGCGCAGGACAAGCTCATTACCCTTGGCATCACTCCCACCCGTCCCGAGACGGGCTATGGCTATATTCAATACCACACCGAAAAGGCTTTTGCAAAAAAGGTGAAGACCTTTACTGAAAAGCCTGAGCTATCGCTCGCCAAGAAGTTCATCGAGAGTGGTGACTTCGTGTGGAACTCCGGCATCTTTATCTGGGGTGTACAGGCCATCTTAAAAGCTTTTCACGAACACCTGCCCGAAATGTCAGAAGTGTTTGATGAGGGCGTAAAGCCCCGCCTCGATACGCCCGGCGAGAAGGAAGCCATTCTCAGCGCCTACTCGCAATGCAAGAGCATCTCCATCGACTACGGTGTCATGGAAAAAGCCACTAACGTGTATGTGTGCCTGGGCAACTTTACCTGGAGCGACCTGGGCTCGTGGGGATCCATACACGACATTTCTCCCAAAGACGAGAATAACAACGTGATCAGCGCCAACGCACAGCTATACGACTCCCGCAACTGCATTGTCAAGGGCTCGCCGGATAAGCTTATCGTTGTACAGGGATTGAACGGCTACCTCGTCGGGGAATTCGGCAACGTGGTGATCGTTTGTGAAAAAGATAAGGAAGAGCAGTTCAGGCGGTTTGTCAATGACCTGAAAGCCCGCCCGAACTCCAACGACTTCTTATAATTCTTACCAGAGCTTTGAAGGGTATTCGCCCTTCTCGATCAACGCCCGGATTTTAGATGACACTTCTTCTTTGTCTTCTTTATAGGTAACGCCAAACCATATGTTGCCGCCGCCCAGCACTTTCACCTTGCCCTGGCCGCGGTGGATCAGCTCGTTTACGATCAGGGGTATATAAAACTCCGACTTAAGGTTCTGATTATTTTCTTTCAGGAAGTCGTCGAACATCGACGAGGCCAGTGCAAACACGGAAGGATGGAACCCCCAGAAGTTCATCGACGTGGGCGCCGATGGATCCAGCACACGGTCGCCGGCAGCTTCTTTCGAAATGACTTTGCCATTCTCCTGTACGATGGTCGTGCGCTCAACGACGGATTGCAAATAACCTTCGGCATCCTGCTCGCCTACACCGCGCGATACGCTGCCATGTTCCGACAGCACGTTGCTCAACGTAAAGCCAACCATGGCGTGAGCACCCGTCGTATCGTTCTTGAAATAATTTGCTACCGACGCGAATGCATCTTTGCCGTAAAAGTCGTCGGCATTGATGGCCACAAACGGCTCTTGAATGACGTCTTTGGCGCACAGCAACGCATGGCCTGTACCCCAGGGCTTGGTGCGCTCGGTGATGTTATAGGAGGAAGGGATCAGCTTATCAATGGACTGCACGACAAATTCAACCTCTACTTTGCCTTGCAGCCTTGGCAGGAATTTTTCTTTTACCGTCTCAAGGATTTCATCACGCACAATAAAGACGACCTTTGTAAAACCCGCACGCACTGCGTCAAAAAGGGAATAATCCATGATGGTCTCGCCGCTGGGACCAAAACCATCGATCTGTTTAATGCCTCCGTAACGGCTTCCCATGCCGGCGGCCATAACTAAAAGGGTGACTTTTTTTTGCGTGCGATTTGGTGTGTCCATGGGGTTTTAGTTTATTTCAGATCGATAAAACGAAGTGTTTGCGCGAACATTTTGATTTTAGGAGGATTTTGACGGGCTTATGGGAAGTTTTACAAAATTTCCTCCTGATAAATTCAAAAAAATAATACTCAAGGCCTCGCGCTTTAAAAAGTAATAAGGCCCCAAAAATAGAAGTTTTAAGACATGTGTGCATAGAACACACGAACAATAATAACCTATTTACCTAACCTAAAACCTAAAAAACACCACCTGTATGACCAACGAAAGGAAAGGCTACCTGGTGCCGATGATCATCATCGGAACACTCTTCTTCATTTTCGGCTTTGTTACCTGGGTCAACGGTACGCTGATACCGTACCTGAAAATAGCCTGTCAGCTGGAGAGTGACTTCCAGGCTTATCTTGTAACCACTGCTTTCTTTATTGCCTACGGTGTGATGGGTATACCTTCTTCGTATGTATTGAACCTTACCGGGTATAAAAAGGGGATGGCACTTGGCTTGCTTGTGATGGCCGTGGGTGCCGCGATCTTTATACCGGCAGCACAATCCCGTAACTACAACCTGTTCCTGACCGGCCTCTTTATTATTGGTACTGGCCTTGCCTTGTTGCAAACGGCATCTAACCCGTACGTTACCATTCTCGGCCCGATCGAAAGTGCCGCGCAGCGTATCAGCATTATGGGGGTATGTAACAAAGTAGCCGGTATCCTGGCGGGTATTGTCTTCGGTTATATTGCGCTGAAAGACGCAGATCAATTGACGGCCGCCCTGAAGGTCATGGATGCTGCGGCGAAAGAAGCGCAACTGGCAGAGCTCGCTTCACGCGTAATCGTTCCTTATATTATTATCACAGCAGTCCTCGTGGTCCTGGCTGTCGCCGTTATCCTGTCGTCATTACCGGAGATCAACGAAGAAGATTCCGAGGAAAGCAATGACGCATCCGTCCCCGGCAAAACCAGCATCTTCCAGTTCCCGCACCTGTTTCTCGGTGCACTGGCACTGTTCGTCTATGTAGGTGTGGAGGTAATGGCCGCCGATACCATCATCAGCTATGGTAAATACTTAAATATTGAGATGTCTACGGCCCGCTACTTCTCGCAAGCTACGCTGGCCTTTATGCTGGTGGGATATATCACCGGTATCTTTACCATTCCCCGGATACTCTCACAAGAGCTCGCCATGAAGATCTGTGCTATCTCAGGAGCCATCTTTACGGTATTGGCCGTGCTGACTTCCGGTGCTACGTCGGTGCTCTTCATCGCGCTGCTCGGTCTGTCCAACTCGCTTATCTGGCCCGCTGTATGGCCATTGGCACTGGACGGCCTCGGTAAATTTACGAAGCAAGCCTCGGGTCTGCTGGTCATGGCCATTGCCGGTGGTGCTATTCTTCCGCTGATCTACGGCTCGCTGTCGGATAAACTGCACAATGCGCAATCGGCTTACTGGATTATGCTGCCTTGCTATCTGTATATCTTGTATTTCGGTACCAAAGGATACCTGGTCGGCCGGAAGAAATAAGCACCGCCCTAGTGCATGGCCTTTAGAATTTTCATCAATACTTTTTCCTCTGCGGTGAGATCAGCCTGTCCGTCGTTTACTTCGATCGCGTCCAGCTCCTTGAAGTAACGTTGCAGGTTGTTCTCTTCGTAGAGGCGAACCAACGACGGGTGTACATAATACTTACGACACACCGTTCGCGTATTCCCCAGCTTCTTACTTACCGCGTCAAGCGCACGGAGTATATTACGCTTCACTTCGGCCGCCCGCTCCACCTCACCCATCGTCTTTATCTCGCGCAAAAAGTGCAGCGATCCGGCCCACGTACGAAAGTCCTTCGCCGTAAATTCAAATCCTGTAACATGCTGGATATAGCCATTGACCATGCCCGAATCGATCGGGTGGCGCACGCCGGCGCGGTCATAGTATTGAAATAACTCCTTGCCCGGAATCTCCCGGCACTCCTTTACAATACACGCCAACCGCTTGTTACGCAGTGACACATTGTGAAAGATGCCTTTCTTGCCTTTAAAGGAGAACTGAAGGTTACTGCCCTCAATGGAGACGTGCTTGTCTTTTAATGTGGTCAATCCGTACGAGCCGTAAAGTTTTTCATATCCATCATTACCAATGCGGATATAGGTACGTTCCATGAGCGCAATCACGGCAGCCAGTACTTTTTCTTCATGAAGCTCCTGCCGGCTCAAATCTTTCTCTAATTGTAATCGTAGCGCCGGCAATGCTTTACCAAATTCATATAACCGATGAAATTTGGTTTCATTACGCAAGGCCGACCATAACGGATGGTAGCGATATTGTTTGCGCTTACGCAAGTCAAAGCCCGTGGCTTGTATATGCCCCATGGGGTCAACACAGATCCATACATCGGTCCACGCGGGCGGAATGGCCAGCTTGCGAATGCGCAGAATTTCATCTTTATCACGTATTGCTTTTCGCTCCAGCATATAGGCAAAGCCTTTCCCTTTACGCAGGCGTGTAATGCCACGTGACGTGTCCGTTATATATTTTAATGATGCCGCCTTCGCCGCTTGTGCGTAATTGCGGTCTATGCGAAGGAACTCGCGGTGTGTTAGTGATACAGCAGGTATATCCATAGCAGTATATCGAAAAAAAGTCAGGGCTATGCCCTGACCTATAAAGCTGACAGGAAGCTGTAACCTTACTCCTGGTCAGCTGTTTCGTTGATATCCTCTTCGGCCAGCGAAGTGAGCAGCTCATCGCACTCTTTTTCTTCGTCCAGTGTCTGGCCTAACAAATTCTTGATGTCTTCACGGCCCATGGTCTTGGCCAATTGGGCCAAACCGCCATAGGTAGCAATTTCGTAGTGCTCGGCTTTCTGCGCAGCCAGAATCAGGCCCACATCGCGCGTAGCCGATCCTGCTTCGGTTTCTGAGATAATGCTCTCGCCCTCTTTGAGAATGCCTTCCATCGCGTCGCACTTTTTAGCCTGCGGCTTTTTGTCCAGCATTTCAAATACTCTCTCGAGGCGTGAGATGTGTTCCTGGGTTGCCACCAGGTGGTCAGCAAATGCGGTTGCAAGACTTTCTGATGTAGCGGCTTTCTGCATTTTCGGCAGAGCCTTCGTCAGATGTTTTTCAGCCCAATAGATGTCTTTGAGCTCTTCTACAAAGAAATTCTCTAATAAGGACGCGTCGTCTTTTGACGCGGTCTTCTTTGATTTTGATGTTGTCTTTTCCATGATATCCTGAATTTTAATGGGTTGCTGTAGGCAACGGTAAAAAATCGTATACCCGTTATGCCTTGCCAGTAGACGCTGGCGCTGTAGATGAACATCTACGCGTGCGGCATATTTGTCCGCACTGACTCTATTTATCCCCAGCTTCGGCCGCCTTGCGTTCGCGCTTCTCTTTTTTGCGGAAATATCCTCGCAACAGAAAGTTGTGCTGCATCGCTTCCATATTCTCATCCAGCTTTGCCGAGGCGCTCTGCGCATTGACCATCGTTTTTTCCATGCGGTTTGCAAAGGTTGTATCGGCCAGCAGCTTACCCAAGGCGTTGTCGTTGTTATTTACTTTTGATACTACTTCTTCCAGTTCGCTGGCGATCTTCGCCGAATTAGCCGACACCTTCTGGACATTTGCTAACGCGTCGTCAAATACGGCTGCCATCGTCGTGTCCGACACCAGCTTGTGAATTACCCCCTGGCCGTTTTTCATTTCATACACCAGGTCATTCAACTGTGCCGATGCTTTGCTCATATTCGCGCCAACTTGCCGCAGGTTGGTGGCGGTCTCACGCAGATCGTGTGAGAACGAGCCCTTGTCAGTAATCAGGTCCCCTACGATGCCTTGCCCGTCACTCACCCGGCGTGCGACTTCCTTCAAATTGAACGTCAGTGAACGTGTATTTTCTCCTACATCTTTCGCGATGTTGATGAGGTCTTGCGTGTCTGTTGGCGACAATGAATTGATCGTGTCGTTATCAGCAATATTTTGGGGCGCAACGCCCGGGCGTATCACCACGATCTTGTTACCAACCAGTCCATCTGAGCCGACCGACGCTGTAGCATCACGCCGGATAAATTCATTCTGTTTTTCCTTCAGCAACATGGTCACCAATACTTTGCCTTCGGCGGCGATCGTTACATCCCGTACGGTGCCGATTTTTACACCGGACAACCACACATTGTCGCCGCGCTTGAGACCCTCCACGTTTTTAAAAACGGCCATCACCGTAAAGGTGCGGCTGAACAAATTGTTCTCACTACCAATAAAGAACGCCGCCAGGACAAATAGCAGCACTCCGCTTACGACAAAGATGCCGAGCTTTATGTCCTGTTTTACTTCCGCTGTTTTCATAATCGTATAGACTTAATGTTTTCAGATAATACTGTCAATAGTTAAAGAAGGGCTGGAGTTCCGGATCCGTAGTTTGCTTGATCTCATCAAATGTTCCTTCCTGTTTATTATATCCTCCCACCAACGCAATGACGCGGTCCGCTGTATGGCGGGCACTACTGATATCGTGCGTAATGATGATGGAGGCTGTTTTATATTTGTCGCGCACCTTTACAATCAGATCGTTGATCTCGATCGAGGTGATCGGATCCAGCCCGGCCGTAGGTTCATCGTACAGCATGATCTTGGGGTTCAGAATCAACGTGCGGGCAATGCCTACGCGCTTTTTCATACCGCCCGAAAGCTCCGACGGCATTTTATCAATGGCCGATTCCAACCCCACATCCTCCAACGCATTCACCACTCGCTCATTTAATTCTGTCTGATCAAAAATGCCCAGATTGCGTTGAAGCGGGAATTCCAGGTTTTGGCGCACCGTCATGGAGTCGTAAAGGGCGCTACCCTGAAACGAAAATCCCACTTGCAGGCGCATTTCGTTTAGTTCGTCCTGATTTAGTTTCAATACATCGTAGCCAAGAATGTTGATCGAGCCAGCGTCGGGTTTAATTAAACCCACCATACATTTGATCAGGACCGATTTGCCAGTACCCGAACGTCCAAGGATGACCAGGTTCTCGCCAGCGTAGAGGTCCAGGTTTACATCACGCAACACGATTACATCGCCGAAAGACTTTTGTAAGTTGCGTACACTGGCGACTACGGCGTCGTCAGCTTGCTGTGTTCCGGCGGCAGAGGTATGCCGGTTATTTTGCAAAGGCGTGATCATCGGCGGAAGAGATTAATGAATTGCAGGCTTAACAAGTCTACGATAAAGATCAGGATCATCGATGCCACGACAGCGGTATTGGCGGCGCGCCCAACCCCTGTCGTGCCACGTTCAGCATGGTAACCGGCGTAGCATCCTACAATGCCGATGGCAAAGCCAAAGAACCCGGCCTTGATGATCGATGAAAATATATCAACATACGTGACGGATACGGACACGTCGTTAAAATATAGCATAAAGCCAGTGCTGTTGATCGTGTTCACGGTCAGATAAGACCCCAGCAATGCCATGGCATCTGCGAACACTACCAGTAACGGTAGCATCAGTGTCGTCGCCGTAACGCGGCTTACTACTAAGTACGAAAACGGCCGCGTGCCCGACACTTCCATGGCGTCGATCTGCTCGGATACACGCATGCTGCCCAACTCGGCACCAATATTAGAGCCTAGCTTGCCTGCGCAGATCAGCCCTGTGATCAACGGCCCCAATGAACGTATTACCGCTTGTGATACCAGCGAGGGTAGCCACGACTCGGCACCGAACGACGCAAGTGACGGTCGCGATTGCCGCGTAAATACGACACCCGCTAAAAAGGACGTAAAGGCGATGAGGAACAGGGACCGGTTGCCCACGACAAAACATTGGTGCAACGTTTCCTTCCATTCATAGGGTGGAAGGATGGTTTCACGCACCGCACGGGCAACAAATCGGTATATATCAGCTATGCGTATTAAGAAATTTCTGATTTTCATGCGGTAAAGTACTATGCTCTCGCCAGTACAGTGTAAAACTTGTACCCCGCTCGCAATCGCCCATGCGTCGGGTCGCTGTGCAAAAAAATACCCAATAGCGATAACCGAACGTTATTTCCCAGACCCCTACAGGTGCGTATAATAAGCATTGTGTATAGAGCACCACCTGCGTGTGTTGCAATGGCAAGCTTTTTTATTCCATACTCCGAAACCATATTAATAACAACTAACAAACCCCTATATGAGATCACTATTGTATTTAATTGCGGTCATCTTGATTATCGGCTGGCTGCTGGGCGTATTCTATTATAGCGCTACAGGCTTGATCCATGTTCTTATCGTATTGGCTATCGTCTCGCTGTTACTGGGCGTGATTCGACGAGCGTGACAATCTATCGCCTGCCCGCCGAAGTTTTAACGTTGGCGGGCAGCGAGTAAATAAACTAAACTAATGAAGATATGAAAACCGTACAGCAATTGATTTCAAGATCGACCTTGCTGTTGGCCACAGCGGCCATCACAGCAGGTTTGCTTGGCGGCTGCCAGGCAAATAATACCATGAAGGGTGGTGCCATCGGCGCCGGTGCCGGAGGTGCTATCGGGGGCGTAATCGGCCACCAGTCGGGTAACACAGCCGTCGGCGCCATCATCGGTGCGACGGTAGGCGGTGCGGCCGGCGCGTTGATCGGCCGTCAGATGGATAAACAAGCAGAAGAAATTAAGCGCGACCTCGAAGGGGCACAAGTAGAACGCGTAGGAGAAGGGATCAAGATCACCTTCAATTCAGGATTACTCTTCGCACTGAACTCGTCACAGCTTAACAATACCACGCAGCAAAACCTGCGCGAGCTGGCCGCCACGCTGAACAAGTACGAAGATACTGAGATTCTCATCGAGGGTCACACCGATAACACGGGCGGCGACGAACTAAACCAAACACTGTCAGAGCAGCGTGCAAAGGCTGTAGCTTCGTATTTGACTGCGCAGGCTGTAAAAAATACACGGCTGTCGACAGTGGGTTATGGCGAAAGCCAACCGGTTGCCGACAACGCCAGCGATGCGGGCCGCAACCAAAATCGTCGGGTAGAAGTAGCAATCTTCGCAAACAAAAAAATGAAGAAGCTTGCTGAAAAAAATCAGCTTGGCAATTCGTAGCGATACCATCCGCTATCTCTGGATCCCTGGAGGAGCTATACTCCTTCAGGGATTTTTTTTCTGAAAGCCCCGCCGGGGTGATATCATGAAACGCAAAAAAATTCTGTTAATCTTCGCCGCCGGCGTCCTTGTATTGGGAGTGTTGGCATTTGTGGGCTACACCCGCCTGCCTGCCTTTTTACAACAAAAAGCCCGCATAGCCGTAGCCGACCTGAAGCAGCAAGGTATCGACATTCATTACGATTCGTTACACATCGACCTCGCAGGCATGAACGTGGTCGTCGACTCGTTCGAACTGAGTGTGCCTGCACAACACCTGCGCCTGCGATCTTCCCGCATTGAAATTTCTTCCATCAAGCTTTTACCATTACTGTTCCGCAAGCGCCTCCATATCGCTCGCGCCCACATCGACCACCCTATGCTACTGCTAACAAAGCCTGCTGCAGAAGACAGCGCAAAAGTGGACGAGGCGACAGCAAAAAAACAAAAGACATCGTCCTTCGTATTGGAAATAGATTCGCTGCACATCCCTGGTCTCACCCTGGTACAAACCGATACCGTGCAACACGATACGTTATCTGTTTCATTGCACTTCGCCGCAGCGGCGTTCACCTTTGATAAGCGTTTACCACAGGCCTTCGACGTCGGCGGCATCCGTCTTGATTCCACCCGGATCGTCACAGCCCTGTATACTTTTGGCATCCACCAACTGACGATCAACAAAACCTTACAACAATTAGAGGCCGACACCATCACGATTAAGCCGCGATACTCCAAACGTGCCTTTGCCCGCCGCATGGGGCAAGAGGTGGATCGTTTTGAAGGTCTCATTCCTTATCTCAGCCTGCGCAATTTTCAAGTGGGTATGGGAGACTCTACATTTTTCACCGCTGACCGCCTGGAGACGAGCACCACATTACGTATTTATCGCAATAAACATTACCCTTTTCCCAATAAGACGTATACACCCTTGCCGATCGACGCAATAAAGCGTATACCGTTTTACCTGCGCATCGATACCTTGCATTTGGTGAAGAGCTTTATTTCATACGAAGAGGTGGGCGAAAAAGCCGACTCCAGTGGCACCGTCTTCTTTGACGAGTTGAATGCCACGCTCACGCATATTACACAAGACAGCACGGCCGAGGCCCCGGTACTAATTGCCGCGGCCAACTTTATGGGCAAGGGGAAGCTGGCTATACAGTGCACCTTTTCGCGTACAAAGAAACCCGCTTTCCTCAAAGGCACCCTGCTAGCGTTTCCGTTGCCCAGCCTGAATGATATATTACAGCCTCAGGCCAAGATTAAGATTGAAAGCGGCGTGATGACCCGGTTGGCGTTCCAATTCCGGTTCAACGACATCCGCTCCGATGGCTCCGTCGACTTAAGCTATCATGACCTGAAAGTTGCCGGCCTGCGCAAACCCAAAAAGAAGGATCGCAAGAAAGATCGCGATAAAGACAAAGACGGTACGCTCAAGAATGAGTTCCTGAGCTTTGCGCTGAATACTTTCATTCAGGACGACGCGGGTAAACTCTTTACGGGAGAGAAGAAAACGGGGACCGTGCTGTTCTACCGCGACCGTAAAAAGGCCATCTTTAATTTTTGGTGGAAATCGCTCTTTTCCGGCATTAAGTCGTCGTTCAACATTGAAAACGACAAAGCGCGTGGCAAAAAGCGCAACAAAGAATAGATCAGAGGAAGCTCTTCAGCGTGCTGAGGCTGATCGGTTTTTCCAGAAATCTTACCAACGGTATATTTTCAAGCTCCTGGGGCAAATGTGTAAAGGCACTCATCAGGTTGATCTTACTTTGTGGTAAAAGCGTACGCAATTGGCCTACGGTGTCCCAGCCCAGGCCGTCGGGCAGGTTATTGTCCAGGAACAATATATCCGGAGACAACTCCCGGGCTTTTTGCAACCCATCCCGTAGGGTAAATGCCAGGTGTACATCGAACTGCAGGGGCTGAAGGTATGCGCGCATCAGCACACATAGGTCTTCTTCATCATCGATAATTAGTATACGCTTCATCAACTCAGTCCAATGATACAAAATCTATACAAAAGATGCGTAAAAGAATCCCGTAAAACCCCATTTTGGCTGCTGTAGATATTCATACCCAGCTGACGGGCCTTGTGCATATGCTTTCGTGAGGGGAACAATTTTTTACCTATTTCTTGCAAATCAAACCAAATAAGGGTATGAATAAGAGTAGTAAAATAATCCTCGGGATCCTGGGCGCGGCAGCTGCCGGTGCTGTGATCGGTATGTTGGTTGCTCCCAACAGTGGTAACGACATGCGCAAGAGAATCTCCAAAGCCGCTTCCGACTTCGCGGAGGATCTGACCAAAGCGATCATTTCCGGCCGCGAGCAGGCAAGCGACGCAAAAGATACGATCCTGAAAGAAGCGCGAGGTCTGGGCCACGACGCTGCAGCCCGTTACAGCCGCGTAAAGGAATCGCTAACCTAACAAAAACAGCGTACATGGCTCCGTAAGTCGAGCACGTGTACACGGTGCCGGAAGCAGCCGGTCAATACGGGTGCTTCCGATGCCTTTTGTCAACCACCGCCAAACCTAACTGTATCATGGACGAGCTTAAAAACAAGGCTGAAAACCTGACGGACCATGTAAGTGATTACCTGGAAACCTATTATAAATTAACCGTTCTCAACGCTACCGAAAAAACCGCAGGAATTGCCTCAGTAAGCATCACCGCCATCTTTATCGGCTTCCTGGTATTGTTTGTCCTGTTGTTTTCCGGCTTTGGATTTAGCTGGTGGATCGGCAAAGCGATCGACAACATGATTGGCGGCTTTTTTATCATGGCCGGTATATACTTGCTCTTCATCGGCGTTATCTTCATTTTCCGGAAGAAATACATTGCACCTTTTATACGCGATTTTATCATTCAAAAAATCTATGAATAGCACAATACGCTCGTATAATGACCTGCTTGCTGAACAAGAGCGCCTACGGTCACAGCTGAAGGTGCAAAAAGAACAAATTCGCGAAGACATGCTCGAGATCAAAGAAGAGTTTAAACCGGTGCTGGGCCTGGTTCGCGTCATTGGCAAGTTTACCAACCGGGAAACCCGCAACGAAGCGCTCGTTACGACGGGCTCATCACTGGCCATCGATCTGATTGTAAAGAAATTTCTGTCGGGGAATTTACTCACACGACTGTTCCTGCCACCGATGTTGAAAAATGTATCGTCGCACGTCATCTATAACAACCTGGCGCCTTTCCTGGGCAGGCTTTTTAAAAAGAAAGCAAAACCGAATGGTGTAGCCGCTATGGAGTAGACGCAACCTGGAACCAGTAATTGCGAATATTTTCGACAACGCTTAATAGCGATTCAAAGCTGGTGGGCTTTACAACATAGCTGTTCGCACCCAATTCATAACAGCGCTTTATTTCGGAGTCATTCTTTGTCGTGGTGAATACAACGACCGGGATACGCTTAAATACGGGATGCTGCTTCAGGTCGCGCAGTACTTCACGGCCGTCTTTTTTTGGCATGTTCAGGTCGAGTAGGATAAATCCCGGGAATTCCGGCCCGCCGTGGGTGTTTTCTGCCATTTCCAGAAAACGGAGCAGCTCTACGCCGTTTTCCACAAATTCAATCCTGTCTGAATAACCTTTTTCGCGGAACGCAGTCTGCATGAGATAACGGTCGTCGGCATCGTCTTCAGCCACCAGGATAAATGCCTTACTCATAAAGTGAATAAATTAACCAAATATACGGATTCACTTGCGAAAGCATACAATATCGCGCCTGCACTGTATTTTGAAAAAAAACCGGTATCTTCGAAAAAGCTCTCGTGTTGGCATTCGTTTTTTAGTTGTTCACTTAAATGAAACATCATGAAAACGCAACATACCACTCCGGCCTCTCCCGCTTCCCGAAAACCTGGAACAACAGAAAAACCCGCTAAACCTGGCCGTAAAAAGAAAACCACGGCTCAAGAGGAACGCCTGCAGGAGGAAGCTGAACACGCACGGCAACCTACCGTACAAAATAGCACCCCCGACAATGTACGGGTAAACGAAGATGAGCAACGAAAAGCCGTCAACCGCGGGGACGCTGATAAAACAGAGTGAGTGTGAGAGCGAAAGCGAATAAGAATACCCTATTTGCCACACCCACTCTGCATTCTCCACCCTTGTATCACCAACGCCATGAAAACCGCACCTGCGTATCCGCCCGCGATCCAAAAATTTAAGGAATTGCTCAACGATGTTGAAGTATGCATGCTTATGACGACCGACAGCGGCGGTAAAACCACCAGCCGCCCGATGATGACCCTGGACGTCGACCGCGACGGGCGCGTCTGGTTTTTTACCAATGAGCTCTCCGACAAAGTGCAAGACGCCAGTGAGCACGCGGCTGTCGCGCTTATCTATGCACGGCCGTCAAAAAATATCTATATACACATCAACGGTACGTGCACCATCGTACGCGACAAAGCAAAAGAACACGAGCTGTGGGTGCCGCCCCTTACCGAATGGTTCCCATTAGGGTTGGATGATCCTAAATTATGCCTGATCCGTGTTGTGCCTGAGGAGGCCCACTATTGGGAAAGCACGCTCAGCAAAATGGTAGCTTTTATTTGATCATTGCACCGGGAAAGCGATCACAAAGGTAGTGCCTACATTCTCTTTGGAACGTACGTCGATGTGCGCTTTGTGCGTCTGTAGAATATTCAGCGTCGCCGCCAGGCCAAGGCCCATGCCGTTGCGTTTAGACGTGAAGTAGGGCTCGAAAAGTTTGGAGATACTCTCTTGCGGTATACCACATCCGTTGTCTGCAATCTCGACCGCGTATTGCGACGCCGACGGTGTCACCTTAATGCTTAGCTCGCCCGGCCGGTCGCGCATCGCTTCTACCGCGTTTATAATAATGTTGAGGAACGCGACCTTCAGTTTGTCGGCGTCGGCCTGAATATAGCACGGTACATCCGGATAGCTTACCTTCATGCTGATGCGCTGCAGTGTAATGCGATCCAGCGCCGCACTGATACTTTCGTCCAGCACCGTCTGTAGAATGACGCGTTTGAAGATCATCTCCGTCGGCCTCGACGAATCCAGCAGCTCGGTGATGAGGTCGTTAATGCGTTTAGAGTTACGGTGAATGATCTCTAAGAAAGGAGTGTCGTCGTCACTTTGGTTACCGGGGATCAACTGTTCGACCGACATCTGAATATTGTTCAGCGGGTTGCGCACCTCGTGTGCCAATGTGCGGACCAATCGACCTGTCGCGGCCAGCTTTTCGGCCTGGAGCGTAGCTTTCTCGGCTTTCTTCAAGTTGGTAATATCGTGAATGATGCCTTGCACGTATGGACTGTCGTCGTTGCCGGTTTCCAGCGAAGCCGAAATGATACAGTATTTTTTTTCACCCTGCCGGTCGGCCAGGGTAATCTCGACATCGTCAATTTCCTTCGAACGCGACAAACCGTCATATACCTTGTCTTTGCCCTCCAGGATCAGGTCGTATAACGACAGGTTTAAAAGGTCTCCCTGTGCATAGCCCAACAACTCCGACGTGGCACTGTTCATGTCTCGAAAACGCAGGCCTTCATCGGCAATAAAGACGGCGTCTTTAGAACGCTCAAAAATGATGCGGTATTTGCGTTCGTTCGAACGCAATGCTTTCAACGCCCCCGCACGTTCGAGCGAGTAGCGAATGCTGCGTTCAAGCTTCTCGGTGTTCAGCTCTGACTTGATGAGATAGTCCATGGCTCCGATCACCATCGCCTCATTATCGACTGCTTTGTTGCCTTTCCCTGTCAGGAGAATGATAGGTTCTTCACAGTTCAGTTTAACGGCCTCTTTCAAAAGGTCCAGACCCGTTTTCGCGCCCAGGCGATAGTCTACCAGGTATAATTGGTACTGACGCTGACGAATATGCTCCACAGCCCGGGCATATGTCGGACACCAATCGATTTCATAGCGCACGCCCTCGATGCTGCGGATATAATCACTGGTTATGATGAAATCATCTTCATCGTCGTCTACAATGAGAATTCGTGTAACGTTGGACTGCTGCATGTACTCTATATACGGTCAGAATTGTTTTTCGGGAAGGAGCAGATGAAAGGCGGCACCGTGGCCCGGTGTACTTTCGGCATAGATCGCACCGTTGTGGTTGTCCATGATTTTTTTACAAATGGCCAGGCCGATGCCCGATCCTGGGTATTCCGATTTGCCGTGCAACCGCTGGAAGATCTGAAAAATCTTTTCAGCATATTCTTCTTCAAAACCGATACCATTGTCTTGTATCGTGATCTTGATAAATTCTTTGTCCGCCGGCAAATGCTGGTCTTCTTTGTCGCGGCGCGTAGCTTTGTCGCTACTGATCGTGATGACTGGCAGCTTTCCTTCGCTGCGGAACTTGATGGCGTTACCAAGCAGATTGTTAAACAGCTGCTTCATTTCCGCCTCGACCACTTCCACTTCCGGCAGCGGACCGATCATGATCTGAGCACCGGTCTCTTCAATCTTCAGCTCCAGGTCGGTCGTAACAGACTGTATAGTTTTCTTAAGATCTGTACGCGAAAATGCATAGGAACTCCGGGCCATGCGCGAAAATTCGAGCAGGTTGTCGATGAGAATGCGCATGTTTTCTGTCGACGCCAGAATACGCTCTACGTACAACGAACCTTCGCTGCCCAGCTGCGTCATAAATTTCGCTTTCAATCGCTCACTAAACGTCGATATCTTGCGTAGCGGCTCCTGCAAGTCATGTGATGCCACATAGGCGAATTCTTCCAGTTCCCGGTTAGAGCGGTTTAGCTCGCGAATGCTGCGCTCACGTTCGCGCTCAAAATATCGTAAGGGTGTAATGTCACGGGTAATACCGATCATCTTTACGACTTCGTTCTTTTCTCCCAGAATCACTTTGCCTTTGGTCGAAACAAATTTCTGTACGCCGGCGCGTGTCGTAATGCCATACTCACACTCAAAACCTGTTTGTGTATCGATAGCTTCTTTCACGTGATATTGGAAGCTAGCGGCATCTTCCGGCGACAGATGCTTAAAAAAGAACTCGCGGGTAATGCTCGCAACTTCTTCGGGAAGGTATTCAAATAGCTGATACAGACCTTGTGTCCACTGTGTGGTATCTGTAGCAGCATCCCAATTCCAGCTGCCGAATTGTAACAGTGCCTCCGTTTCGTGGAGCAGCTCACGTAACGCCTGCACTTCCTCCTGCCCTTTCCACTGATCAGTAATATCCTGCGCTATGAACAGTAGCGACGACGCCGTGCCATCCGCCTTACGCCGGAGCACCGAGCCCTGGGTGCGGAAGTAACGCCAGCCACCCTGACGGTGTGTCATGCGGCTATTGTAGGCATGCGACGCATTATCCTGTAAATCGTAGAATTTCTCCAGCTCGCGTTGTACCTGCGCTAAGTCTTCGGGAAAAATGAATTGATCGAGTGAGCAGTCTTTCAGATCTTCCAGCGGCAGTCCCAGAAAATCTGTGACGCGTTTGTTTATATACTTCAAGCAACGGCGGTCGACGTCGTAGACATAGACTATCCCCGGAAAGAAATCAGCGAGTCTCCCATCAAAAGAGTCTTTGCCTTCTTCCATGTCGAATATTTCGCTCAGATAATTTATGCCCTCCACGCTTATACCTCCTGCTGAAACTCAATATTATTGAGCTCCTTATATTGCTTGATCTTATTGTATAACGTCTTACGATCGATTTTCAGTAGTTTGGCTGCCTTACTTTTATTAAAATTTACACGCTTCAGGGCTTCGAGGATAATTTCATACTCCGCGTCAATGCCCGCGCCCTTCAAGCCGGACTCTTTGATTACAGGGCGTGAAGGGGTAGGCTGATACGGCAGTCCATGGTCGGCAGGTGACGAGCTGCTGCCCATCGGGGTTGCATCTCCGCCGTTTCCGTCGAACTGAAGCTTGCTGTAGTTGGATACCTCAAATGGAATGGTACGCGTCTCAATAATATCGGTGTCACTCAGCAGTGTTGCACGTTTCACAACGTTCTTCAACTCACGCAGGTTTCCGTGCCATATGTAGTTCTTAAATATATTTTCTACCTCGGCACTGAAGCCTTTTACGTTCTTGCCGAGCTCCTGGTTGGTAATGGTCAGGAAGTGCATCGCAAACGTCATGATGTCGTTCTTGCGTTCACGCAGCGGCGGTACGTTGATCTGGAATTCGTTGAAACGGTGGTATAAATCTTCGCGGAAGCGGCCGGTACGGGCAGCGTCCCAGAGCTTTTCGTTACTCGCCACGATGATACGCACATCGAGGTCGATGTCTTTTGTGCCTCCGACGCGTTTCATTTTACGCTCTTGCGTTACACGCAGTAGCGATACCTGCACATCATACGGAAGGTTGGCGATTTCGTCCAACAGGATCGTGCCACCGTTAGCAAGCTCGAAGCTGCCGATCTTTTGGTTCAGGGCGCCGGTAAAAGAGCCTTTCTCGTGACCGAACAGCTCACTGCCGGCTAATTCTTTAGAAAGCGCACCGCAGTCTATGGCAATAAAAGGTTTATCGCTGCGCTTGCTTCGCTTGTGAATTTCCTGTGCAATCGCTTCTTTACCGCTACCGCTCTCACCATAAATGATGATGCTATAGTTGGTAGGTCCTACCAGGTCAATTTGGTTGAGTATATTTTTAAAGTCCGGGCTGTTGCCGAAGATATACTGCTGACGATCACTTTTCTTGGCATACTGCGTTTGAGACTTAGGCGTATAAGAGGAGGCCGATGCTGACTCGTTGGAAGGCATCGACTCGACGGGGCCTGAAGGGTTGGCCAGCGCACGTTTGATGGTCAGCAGAATCTCGTCCGGCAGCAAGGGCTTGGTGACATAGTCGATCGCGCCCAGCCGCATGACTTCCACGGCTGTCTTAATGTTGCTATAACCGGTAATGATGATCACAGGTACGGCCGGAAGCCGTTCTTTGATGTTCTTCAGGATAGTTGTGCCATCCATATCTTCGAGCTTGAAGTCACACAAGATCAGATCGGGACTTGTGTTTTCCAGCACCTCCAGCGCTTTCTTACCGCTGTTGGCTTCCACGGCTTCAAAGCCATGTTTCGATAAAAAGCGCTTTAGCACAAGGCACATGTCCTTGTCGTCATCAATAATTAGAATTTTTTCTGCCATATCTTTTAGTAACCTTTTTCAAGACGAAAAAATCAAGCCCAGAAAGCACGCATCTGTGCTACCGGGATTTGGAGATGCTCACGATACTTCGTTACCGTTCTCCGGGCGATGTTAAATCCTTTGGTCGCCAGCACCGCCGCCAGTTGCTGGTCTGAGTACGGCGTCTTTTTATCCTCGGTCTTGATCACTTCCTCAATTTCTTTTTGAATGACCTTGTTGCTGACAATGGCACCTTGTTTGTTTTCAATGCCTTCGCTAAAGATGTCTTTCAGCAGGATGGTGCCAAACGGCGTCTGTACATACTTGTTACAGGTGATGCGCGATACCGTTGAAATATCAACCCCGACGCGTTCAGCAATGTTCTTCAGGATCATCGGCCTGAGCAACGACTTGTCGCCCTCCAGGAAGTAGTCGTACTGATACTGCACAATAGCATTAATCACATTCAACATCGTGCCTTCCCGCTGCCGGATGGCGTTGACGAACCACTCGGCGGAGTTGAGCTTGCTCTTCAAGTATTGGAAGGTACGTTGATCTTTACCTTTCTCAGCATCCTTCACCATCGACTTCATACGGTTGTTGATGAACAGGTTGGATGAACGCTGGTTGGCCAGGCATACTTCCACGCCATCGTCACGATGCGTAACGATAAAGTCGGGAATAATGCTTTCGACGTTAGTCTTTTCCTCGGTTGTACCGATGGGATTCAAATTCAGATTGGCCATCAACTCGAGTACCATACGCAGCTCTTCCTCGTCAATGCCCAATGCTTCTTCGATCTTCTCAAAGTTGCGGCCTTTGAGGTCCGTATAAAAATCTTCCAGGATGCGAATAGCGGCCTTTACGTCGGGACGTTTCGTGTTCATGCGGCGCAGTTGCAGCATCATACATTCCTGCAGTGTCCGGGAACCCACACCGGCGGGCTCCAGGTGTTGGATATTTTTCAGGATCTTATCGGCATCGTCAGCCTCAATCCAGCTCATAGTCTTCAGAGAGTAATCATCCGCCAGCGTGTCGAGGGATGTTTCCAGGAAACCTTTCTCATTCAGGTTATCGATAATGAAATGCGCAAAGGTCGCCTCAGCTTCCGACATCTTGATGGCCGAGAGCTGTTCTTTGAGGTCTTCGCGAAAATCACGTCGTGCTATGATCGGTTTGTCCGGCATATCATCCTGCTGGTAGTAATGCTTGTTCTCCGTCTTGTAGTCCGGAACATCGTCATAACCATACTCGTCCCAATCCTGATACTCCTGAACATCGTCCTTACTGGTCGTAGCGGCGGTGTCGTCGTTATCAGTTTTTTCCTCTATGATGGGATTCTCTTCGAGCTCGTGAATTATGCGTTGTTCCAGTTGCAGTGTTGTCAAATGAAACAGCTCCAGCATTTGTAGCTGCTGGGGATTAATCTTAAGCTGTTGCTTCTGTGTAAGGTTCTGGTGAAGCATAATGTTTCGGGTTTATCGAACAAAAGCTTATGCAACCTCAGCACCAAAAATCTGACCCGTCTGAAAATTTTATGCAAACGACTGAAAACCAGGCCAATAAATATTTATCGACAAGGTGCTGTACAAAAGCACCTGTACAAATATGTAGATTTTTTTACTCAAAAAGGGTACTACGACTGGGATAAAATACCCGGATTTACACGAAAAGCGACGGAATTATGGAAAAACTGATGTGCTTTTTTGCGCTGTTTTGATAACGTGAATTTTTCCTGGAGGGTTCCCTGTGTCATTACAGCTATAGACAGGGCTGTAACAAACACAGAGAGACAATCCGGAGATTAAAGCACTATATAAAAGATAACATAATTAAACGTCATTCAAGATTGAGAGGTTAACAATGACTGGAGGTTCTGGCGAATGCGGTTATGTTCACGACGTACGTTGTTAAGACTGGCGCGCAGCCGCGTAGCCACATCAGTGTTCCACCCCTTTTTAGAGGCTGCTACAAGTTCGTCCAGGTCCTTTTGAACGCGTTTTTGGTAAACATGAAGGTCTTTGAGGGCTTTGTCGACCGGCCGCTTGGCCTTGGCCACCATACCGGGCTTGCGTGCTTCCAAATGCTGCACCGATTGCACGATCGAATCGCGCAGTTGCATCAGTGCCGTGGAAAGCTGCTCACGTTCCATTGCTACCTGAAGAGAGTCTTTTATGCCAACATTGTCGGTAGCCTGGCTATACGCCGTCATACTCCCGAATACCAGGGCGGCAATGACGATAGAGCGACGGCGTTTCATACGGTATTGTGTTATCCGGCAACGGATAATAAAATATAGTGCCAGGCTGTGAAAAACGTCACAAACCTGGAATTTGAACGTAGCGTTACATCCGTTGAGGGTGGAATTACCCGATCAGCCTGGGAACTTGAGGAACTGGTCTTGTGGCATACGGTCGGGCTAACGGTTGAACGTAAAAATCTTGCTATCCGGATTACTTTTGCCCAGTAGCAAGTCCCGCACGATCGCCGCGGCGATAACACTAAATGTTATACCATTTCCGCCAAACCCCAGTGCAAAGTATGTATGCGGCCGCTGCCGGATGCTGCCAATATACGGTAACCCATCTTTCGTACCGCAAAATGTACCCGCCCACGAGAAGTCTGTTTTAAAAGCTATAGCAGGAAATAACTTCCGAAAAGCATGTTCCAATTGCTGCCGCTTCTGCGGGATGCGGGCGTCACGTTTGGCGGGCTGATAGAAGTCATCGTCTTTGCCGCCGATGAGGATACGTTTGTCGGACGTTGTGCGTATGTATAGGTAGGGCATCGCCGTTTCCCAGATCAGGCTGTTGCGATGCCAGAAATTCTCTTCCTCGAAAGGCTCACTCACGATCGCATACGTCGAATGCTGCGATTCAATCACCTTTGGTATATACCGCTGTGATTCATAGCCGCAGCAGATAATAAGCTTGCGGGCGGTGACGGTATTCCCACCCGCCGTGAGCAGTTCAACGCTGCGTTTGCGATGCCGTATACCCACAACCTCGGTGTTATCGTAAACCTGTAAACCACGCCGTTGATTGGACGATAGCAAGGCATGCGTAAGATGGTAACAATCCAGTTCGGCGCCATCACTTGAAAGCAGGCCTGCGGGAGCGGCGAAAGTATATTTTTCACGTACGTCGCTCTCCTCCAGCCAATGCACAATAGAAATGCCGTGCTGACGCCGCAGTGTATACTCTTTCCGAAGATTTTCTACGTGCTTGCGAAAGGAAGCGAATTGAAAGCTGGGCTTCTTCACAAATTCTACACCCTTAAACCTTCCGGCAATGGC
Source organism: Parachryseolinea silvisoli (assembly GCF_021190955.1). Taxonomy (GTDB): domain Bacteria; phylum Bacteroidota; class Bacteroidia; order Cytophagales; family Cyclobacteriaceae; genus Ohtaekwangia; species Ohtaekwangia silvisoli. Next base: position 1,236,842 of record NZ_JAIOAO010000002.1, on the reverse strand, counting down.
ACCCAAGCGGTCGATCGCTTCCAAACACAGCGCATAGCTGCGGACTGCGTGCTGCTCGCCGACGAGCGGAATAAGCTTATGTAGCGGGGTGTCAATTTCATATTGTATCAAGGCCGTGCTGGCAGCTGTGCTGCCATGGCCTGCATGACGGCGGTCCAGCATTAATACATCAAAGCCTGCTTTGCACAGATGGTCCGCCATCAACGCGCCGGTAATGCCCGCGCCAATAATAGCAATGTCTGCCCGGGTCGACGTCGGCAGTGAGGGATAGCTATTAAGAATGCCATGTTTCAGAAGCCAGAAGGGCGCGTTAGAACGTAGGTCCATAGAATTGTAAGCATGCCTAGTGCAAAACGTTTATGCGCTGGTCTCCGGGCACCTCACGCGTTTCCTGTTTTATGATAAAGACTGCAGTCTTGTCGGGTTTTATACCCCCGCCATAGTTAACAGTATATACCTTCGTAAATTCGGCGCCATAGTAAAGAATGATGGAGGTATAATAAATCCACAGCAACAAAATAACAATCGATGCCGCCGTACCATACGTTACGCCAATACTGGAATTGGTGACATACACGCTGATCAGCGACTTGCCGATTAAAAACAATACAGCTGTGAAGGCGGCGCCCACGAAGGCGTCGCGCCAGCGAATGGACGCATCGGGCAGCACTTTAAAGATGATGGCGAACAGGCACGCAATCACGACATAGATCAGCATGAAATTCAACCCTTGAAACAGGTAGACCGACACATCGTTGAAGTATATCGCCAGCCGGTCGTGCAGCAGATCCAGTAAGGCATTTAGAATGAGCGACACCATCAGCAGAAAGCCTACGCTGACAATGAGCGAGAATGAGATCAGTCGGTTTATTAAAAGTTTGAGCAAACCCTTCTTGGGCTTTGAGCGAATAGACCAGATGTAGTTGATCGAATCTTGTATTTCGGTAAATACTCCGGTCGCCCCTACCAGCAAAACAATAAACCCTATCACAGCCCCAGAAGCACCCAGTTGGGACTTTTCAATGTTCTTAATAATGTCTTGTATTTGCAAGGCGGCGGCGTTTCCGACCAGCCCGTTGATCTCATCGTAAATACGGCCCTCCACAGCATCCCTTCCCCAGTACACACCTGCCAACGAAATGATGATGATGAGAATAGGGCCAAGGGAAAATAGGGTATAGTAAGAAAGTGAAGCACTGAGCTTCATACCATTGTCCTCGATGAACTCAGTACCGGCCTTTTTTAACACGGACCATATTTGCCGTAGTATGCGCATGTTATCGTGCTCCCGCCTTTGCCAGCAACCTGGCAACCGAAGGGTGGGTGTGAGTATGGGTGCTGTACAGATCTACCAACGTGCCTTTGCGTCCGTCGTTTGTCTCAATGACGTACATCACAGCATGGTCGGCGGGGTTGGTGAGCCCTTCGAACCGATATGACGTAATAACCCGCACGTCTTCCACCTTATATATCGTGTCAGCCTGCATCGAACGAATCCCCGCCGTTGTAGCGCGGAAGTCGTCGTTGTAACCTTCCTGCGACATACGCGTGCGACATGCGCGCAGGGTGTTCATGTAGGGTATCTCTGTGGCGTTCTTTGTCATGATACTTGTTCCTTACCGTTCCGAAATAGCATTCTCCAAGTCGACGAGCTTATCTTGCACGGCACGCACCTGCGGCAGTGCGCTGTTCAGCCAGGTCTTTAAGTTCAGGTCGTTGGTGGTCGCACCATACGACTCGATCTCGCCGATCAAATGTTTATTTTCTTCGCGAATCTCCGCACACCATTTTTCATCAAACTTGCTGGACTTCTCATCCAGCAACGCGCGCACATGGTCGACGTCCGACGCTGTCGCCTCGTCAGGCAGTGTTATTACCTGCGACGTTGCAAATACCTCCATCTCACTCAACAGACTTTGAAAGTCGGGCTTCACCGCCATAGCAGCGTTGCTGGTGCGGGGGGAATTTTTTTCAATGGCCACGTCGGCCAATGCAATCAGGGTGTGCAGGCTGTTGGCCGTTTCGACCACAAACTGCGCGTCGCGCTCATCGGTTTTGTTCTCGAACTTCTCGCGGTTCTTTTCTTCAGCCGCGTCTTTGCTTTCCTGCGGCCGGCTACAGGCGGCAACGGTGACACATGCAACAATTGCCCATAGGCGGATGAATGTGGCGTATTTCATAACCTTACTTATTTCGTCTATATATGCTCGCTGACCAGGCACGAGCTCTGCAGCTCCTTGTAGCTCTGAATCAGCGTCGAAGTTGCTTCGAGCCCGATCTTGTGGTCGAGCAGGTGCTGCCGCACGATGTCGCTAAACGCCGACTGGCTGCCAATGGCACGCTCGTAGCCACGTACCGCCAGGCGGTTCATCCGCAGACACGAGCCCATAATAGTTTGTAGCGTATCGCCGGAGACGGCGGTTTGCACTTCCATCCACAGCAATAATGTTTTTCCCGCCAGCGTCTGCCCTTCGGTCGGCATGCCGCCCAGTCGCTTGATCTCCGCTGCAAGCTCTTCTACCGCATGCAAACAACCCTGCGCCAACTGGCCGAAAAAAGGCGCCGCATCAAGGCCCTTCGCACTTGGTGTCAACAAGTCAGTTGCTTGTGCATAACAGGCAATGCGGTCAAAGTGCAAACTAACGAGGGTGTTTAATTGGCTGATTTCGCGGGAGTGCTTCATAACATTATATGTCGAACAGTACCTTTCCCCTTCTGCCAAAAGAACTGTGCCCGCGCCGAGTGCATCCGGCGCAAGGGGCGCGTAGAGCAAATTCCCCACTTATAGGGATATCCCTTTAGAATTACACGGATTTCAGGAACTGTTACCTTTAACGAAAGGGCACGATTTTACACAGTATATATCACTAAACATCTTCCCGAACCGCCTATTATGACCATTTCTAAAGAATCCGACCCATTTTACAGACGGCTATCTTTTAACCTGATCAGTATCAGCCTGATCGCCACAGCACTTTACATCGGCCAGGACATACTCCTGCCACTTTTCTTTTCCATGTTGCTGGCAGCGTTGCTGTTGCCAGCAGTCAAATTCCTGCAACGCAAAAAAATACCAAAAATCCTTTCCGTGATTCTGTCGCTCATCATCTCGCTCGTATTGGTGTTTGGTGTTCTCTATTTCCTCACAACGCAGGTACTAAACTTCCTTGACGACTCTGACATGATCAAGGAAAAATTCGACGGCCTGTTGCACGATGGTCAAAAATGGGTATCACAAAACTTCCACGTCGGCATTCGTAAACAAAACCAATATATACACGATACGGCTGAAAAGATCAAAACTTCCGGCCCGGCCCTGGTCGGCAAGACATTTCTTTCACTGACGGAAATATTCTCCTATCTGATATTTATTCCCATCTATACGTTTCTATTGTTGTATTACAAAGACCTCATTAAAAAGTTCCTGGTGGACTCGTTTAAGAACAGCAGTGAAGAACATGTCGTTACAATTCTACAAGAGTGCCAAAATGTATCCCAACATTATATTCTCGGGCTGCTCATCGAAATGACCATCGTCTTTACCCTCAATGCTGCAGGCTTTTTGATCCTGGGCATTCACTACGCCATATTTCTGGCGCTTGTCGGCGCACTGCTGAACCTCATTCCCTACGTAGGCATGCTGGTGGCAAATGTATTCTGTATGATCATTACCATGATATCCAGCCCCGAACTCAGTGACGTTTTGTGGGTGGGTGTTGTCCTGATGGCCGTTCAGTTCATCGACAACAACTTCCTGATGCCGTTGATCGTGGGCTCGAAGGTACGGATCAACGCGTTGGCTACCATCGTTGGGGTATTGATCGGTGGTGCGCTGTGTGGCGTGCCGGGTATGTTCCTGGCAATTCCGGGCGTAGCGGTGCTTAAAGTGATTTTTGACCGTGTGGATGGTTTGAAAGCATGGGGGATGTTGATGGGCGACCCTAGTGCGGATAAACAACGGGAGAAGCTGAAAGACGCTATACATTGATTCGCTTTTGATGTTGTCCGATAGCGGAGGTCGTTATATAAGTAAACAAAGAGGCCCTTGTCGCGTGCTATCTTTAGCATCGCCACGGGGGCTTTGGTATGGTTCATGTTTGCTGCCATAAAAGAAAAATATTAAGTATTCATCCAGCCACTACAGGCTGAATGGCCGCCTTCTATGCAGCAGCGACTCAAACATATCCGCAGCGCGAGGCAAATCATAATAACAGTTCCCACATGTTCTCACATATTCCCACATGTTCCCAACAGTTCCCAGAAAAGGGCACATTTGTCCGATACGGAAAAAACTATACAGTTTTTCCGTAATCCGGATAAGGCTATACGGCCTTTCAAAAAAATGGAACTATCATAGTACCTGGAGAAAAGGAAAAGTAGGCGCGGGATACTCCGCACTAAAGCCCTACTAAAGCCGTACTTAAGCCCTATCAAAGCCGTATGAATACACGACGATAAATACTATTCTTGCGCAAGGCCATAACCCGTCTTTTTACCGCCGGCTGGTGCCGGTCTTCAGCCTGGCATGTCGAAATGACAATATTACCTCCTTTTTAACGGTCGCGTTAGGGAACGATGGTCGGCGGAGCGGTATGCCTAAGGCCTTTATAGAACAAAAAAAGGCCCGGAGAAAGATCTCCGGGCCTCGGCAATTTCAATCATTACCGCAACAAACCTGTACTACGGCTTGTGATTGAGATTGAGTGCCAGATATACCTGGCCGTAAGAGTTCTTGGAATTACCCAGGAAGTCTTCGGCAGTGTTAGAATCGGCAATTCTGGCCAGACCATAGTTATAGCGGGCACCGATTTGAGCTGCCCCCAGGTTAAAACCGATACCACCGATCAAACCGTAGTCTAACGAACGGAAATTGTCCTTATCAAGCTCATCCGTGCTGTTGCCCAGATCGCCTTCGGTTTTAGTGCTGGCATTCAACAGGTAACCTGCATAACCACCGGCGTGAATCTCCACTGCTTCACCCAATTTAAAGACTGCCAACACCGGCAAATCGAGGTAGTTCAGGTTAAACTTAAACTCCTGGTCAATCGCACCATCGGTTTGGAATTTGGAACCTTTTGTGTCATACAACAATTCCACTTGCAGGCCGAATGTCTCTGTAGAAATGATCTCGCCGTATACACCGGCGTTGAAGCCGAAACGGGCATTTTCATCGTCTACATCGTCAACATACATATTGCTGACGTTCAGGCCGCCTTTGATACCCGCTTTGCGGTCCTGGGCGAATGTCGTAGTCGCAGCTGAGGTCAATATCGTTATCCCCGCAACCAACAGAATGTGTTTCAATTGTGTTTTCATAGTCTAGTTCTTAAGTACAAGTTTGTTTTGAGTTTTGTACCAACATGGGAAAAATAACTATGCCACTTGGCGCTTTACCGAAAAGCCCTTCTTATGGCCGCTCATCCGTACAATCGCCTCCCCATTTTAGGACGTTCTATTCCTCATTATGAGCATATCTAACGCGCCGCATTCATCTGTTTAGAGACAGCATGACCCTATATATAATATTAGATTGCGTACAGGGGCAGACGTTGTGAAGCAAAACGTAAATCCTATAAACAAAAAAATCCCCTGTCACGTATAACAGGGGATCTTTTGAAAGGTATGCCAATCCTATAGATCGGCGTTGTTGCAACATCAATTTCTCCGTGTAGCACCGGCAATCAAAGACACCAGGAAGATCACTACAGCAATGAAGAAAATTACTTTGGCAAAATAAGCTGCACTTGCAGCAATTCCGCCGAATCCAAAAATAGCGGCGATAATCGCTATTATCAGAAAGATTACAGTCCAGCGTATCATAATATTTTCGTTTTAGTTACTTGAGCATATCCAATAGAATTTCATGCCAACGTGTATATTTGTTAAGAGCGACATACCTTGCTCTATAATTATATCATAGCGCGCGACATGATACTGTAGAATGAAATACACATACATTCTTAGGAATTTCTCTCTCCCAGCATTATTCTATTGATTTTCAACAACGGTATGATTGTTTGATCTATGACCGCAAACAATTCAACAGTAAATCACTTAAATCATACGACTATGACAACGCTCGATTTGAAAGGCCGCTGGAACGAAGTAAAGGGCAAACTGAAACAAAAATACGGTGAGTTGACCGACGATGATCTGGTCTTTGCTGAAGGCAAGGAAGATGAGCTGCTGGGACGCCTGCAACAAAAGCTGGGTAAAAAGAAAGAAGAGATTCGCCAGATAATCGAATCGGAAATCTAATTACGTCATGAAGTTTTTGCAGATTATCCTCGCATTTGTTTGCGTTACCGTTGTAGCTTTGATGCTGACACAATGTGAAGGCAACAAAGGAGAAGCCGCCGGTCGTAAATTCGACCAGGAGCGGGAAGAAGTAAAAGAGGAGCTTCGCTCGTTACGAAGAGATATCGACCGGGAGATCGACGAACTCGGTGTCAAGATCGATAACGCTTCAGACGACGGCAAAGCCAAAATGGAAGAAGCCCGTCGCGAGCTTAATGAAGAGAAGCAGGAACTCGATAAGGCCCTCGACAAAGTTGAGAACTCTACCGAAGAAACCTGGGACGATGTGAAAAAGGGCGCCCGCAATACGGCCGAAAAAGTACGGCTAGGCTTCCGCCAGCTGGGACAAAAGTTCCAGGAGCTATTTGACGACGATAAGAAGTAACCACTACGAGGAAGAACGATACCCGGGGTTTCGATTAATCGAGACCTCCGGGTGTTTTTTTTGTTACCTATTGGTGTTAAAAGATATAGTCGGTACTCAGGAATGCTGATTCGTGGTTACGAATGATGGTGCTAATAATCTGTTTGTTTTTATCAGTGCTCTTCGTGGCCACGAGCGTGCGGATAGAAAATACGCGCAGCGCATCGGCGATGGACAAGGTTCCTTCGGCGGAATCTTTGCGGCCGTTGAAGGGGAAGGTGTCGGGGCCGCGCTGGCTTTGTGCATTAACGTTGATGCGACCAACCTGATTGACGAAGGCATCGATATAAAGGGCAATGCGTTTTGACTCCGTGCCGAAGATACTTACCTGCTGACCAAAGTTGGAGTTGACTACGTATTGGATTGGCTCGTCATCAGTTTCAAATGGCACGATGGGAATGACGGGGCCGAACTGCTCTTCAAAGTATAAACGCATCTTATCGTTGACGGGGCATACTACTGCCGGATAGAAGAAGGCGTTGAGCGATTCGCCGCCGTTTTCGTTTGTTACCTGCGCACCGTGTTTGCGGGCGTCTTCTACCAGCTCCTGCAGATATTCTACTTTACCAGGTTCGGGTAGTGGCGTAAGTGATACACCATTTTCCCACGGCATGCCGGGTTTGAGCTTCTTTACTTCTGCGTGGAATTTCTCCAGGAACCTCGAGAGAATGCTGTTGTGTACAAATAAGATCTTCAGCGCGGTGCACCGCTGGCCGTTAAACGACAGGCTACCCGTGATACATTCGCTGACAGCTATATCCAGGTCAGCGTCGGGCAGGACGATGGCGGGGTTCTTGGCGTCGAGGCCGAGGATGGCTTTGAGGCGGTGCGGCTTGGGGTGCAGGCGCTTCAGCTCGTTGGCGCCTTTGTTGGTGCCGATGAACGCAAACACATCCAGCTTGCCCGATTCCATCAACGCGCCGACAGTCTCGCGACCGCGGCCGTAGATGATGTTTATCACACCGGCGGGAAAATTGTCGCGGAAGGCTTCGAGTAGTGGGCGGATCAATAATACACCATATTTGGCCGGCTTAAAGATCACGGTGTTGCCCATAATCAGTGCGGGGATGAGTGTGGTGAATGTTTCGTTCAGTGGATAGTTATAGGGGCCCATGCACAACGATACTCCCAGGGGCACGCGACGGATCTGTGCCATGAAGCCTTGCTCTTCTACGAGCTTGGCAGCATTGCGATCAAGATCTTTATAGGACTTAATGGTATCGACGATATAGTCGCAAGTGCGGTCGAATTCTTTTTCGGAGTCTTTGAGGGTCTTGCCGATCTCCCACATCAGCAGCTTGACTACTTCGTCGCGGCGCTGGCGCATGGCGGCCAGGAATTTCTCGACATGGGCGATGCGCTCCGTGACACTGCGCGTGGGCCAGAAACCCTGGCCAAGGTCGTATGCCTTTACGGCAGCGTCGAGGGCTTCGAGAGACTCCTTAGTGGTGAGCAGCGGCGTGCTGCCAATGACTTTCTGCGTATAGCCGGCGCCGTCTTTTACAAATACCGGGCTGAGGACGGGATTGAGACTGCCGGTCCAGGTTTTGAGCTCGCCACCGACGAGGTACTCGCGCTGGTCAATAGGCTGGGCAAGACGGAATGCTTCGGGAATGACGTCTTCCGCCGGGAAGACGTTGGCTAGAATTTGGCTCATGTATGAATTAATTTAAGGAGGTTGGCAAGTCATCCCTGCAATGTACTCCCTTAATCAAGTCAAATCAATGCCGGATGCCGCATACCTTACAGAACTTCATTTTGCCGGGTGGGCGTTTTTTGGGCGGACGCTTATGGCCAAAGTACATGGGATCGGAGTATTGGGGCTTCATCATCTCCTTCTCTGCCCGGCGTTTAGCCTTTACGGTCGCATGCATGCGGTCGGCATATTCTTTCTGCGACTCCACCGTGGGGCCTTTGCCGCTACGGCGTTTGGAATGATGCCGGGGTGCTTCCGCTGGCGCAAAGTTCGGGTCCACCGTCGACGGTGAATTTTGGAAAGTATCGCCGTCGCGCTTGCGCTTTTTGGACGATTGACCGTAGGCCGTACAGACCACCAACACCAGCAGAATGGAAAGAAATGACTTCATAAGCTTGATTACAAAGATATTAACTATTCTCCAGGGGAAATAGTATAAACGAGGGTTATGGTACATGGCAAACCATCGACAGCCGGTAAATGCGGTCGCCGGGATGCAGGTCTTACCGTCAGTGTATTCGGTCGCGGAGAATAAAGCAGAATGGTTAAATTCGGTAAAACAAACCTTTGCACCCATGAAACCCCTTGCCCTTATCACCCTGCTGGTCTTTTGCGTGCCGGAAACCCTACATGCCTCCGACCCCGTACCGTTGGCCATTGGCGCCGCTGCACCCGACTTCTCGCTGCCCGGCACGGACGGCAAAACGTACACACTCAAAAACTTTGCCCAATACAAGTTCCTGATGGTTGTTTTCACCTGCAACCATTGCCCCACGGCCCAGGCCTATGAAGACCGCATCAAACAACTCGCCGCCGACTATAATCCCAAAGGCGTAGGCGTGGTCGCCATCTCGCCTAACGACCCGCAAGCCATACGTCTCGATGAACTCGGCTATACCGACCTGAGCGACACGTTTGAAGAAATGAAGATCCGCGCCCGCGACAAACAATTTAATTTTCCCTATCTCTATGATGGTGAAACGTCTGCTGTATCAAAGCTTTACGGTCCGCAGGCCACGCCACACGTCTTTATCTTCGACGCGAAGCGTACGTTGCGCTACACCGGGCGCATCGACGACAAGGAAAAGCCCGGCACTGCTACGGTGCACGATACGCGGCAAGCGCTCGACGCATTGGTCGCCGGCAAGCCTGTCCCGGTGGAGAAAACCAAAACCTTTGGTTGCTCGATCAAGTGGCCCGACAAACGCGACTTTGCTAACCAGGCCGCGGGCGAGTGGGCAAAAGAAAAAGTGACGATTGATGAATTAAATAGCGAGCAACTACAGGCGTTGCTGAAGAATGAAGGTACAAATTATAAGCTCATTAACGTGTGGGCCACGTGGTGCGGGCCTTGTGTAGCGGAGTTTCCGGAGTTTGTGAATATGAACCGGATGTATCGGAACCGGGAGTTTGAATTGGTGACCATTAGTTTGGACGATATCAATCGAAAGCCGAATGCATTGAACTTTTTGACGAAGAAACAGGCATCGACGAAGAACTATATATTTAATGGAGATAAGTACGCTTTTATTGAGGCGCTGGATAAGAATTGGGAGGGGTCGTTGCCGTATACGCTGTTTATTGCTCCGGGGGGAAAGATCATTTATGGCAAGCAGGGAGTGATTGATGCGTTGGCGCTGAAGAAGGTTATTGTGGAACAGATCGGGAGGGTTTATTAATACAGGCTAAGACTGGCACGATGGTAGGTACGAGTCTCCGCCCGACACGGGCTAAGACTCGCACCGGCATCACCTAAATGCTTACCGTTCGAACATATCGGGTTGATCTTCCGAGCGCTTTAATAGGTTAGCGTCGATCGACTTGCCGGCTTTGACGCCGAGTTTTTTAAGATTTTCTACACGCCCTACCAGGTTGCCACTGCCTACGGAGAGTTTTTTCATGGACTCTTCGTAAAACTTCTTGGATGTTTCCAGATGGCGTCCCAGGGAAATCATGTCGTCTGAGAAGCCCACGAATTTATCGTACAGATCGCCGGCCTTACTGGCGATCTCGATCACATTGCGTGTCTGATATTCTTGTTTCCAGTTATTCTTAATGAGCTGAAGCGAAGGAATCAATAGCGTAGGGCTTACGAAAACGATGCGGCGTTCGAGCGCTTCTTCGTATAACATCTGCTCACTTTGGATCGCGAGAATATAGGCCGGTTCTACCGGTATAAACATGATGACAAAATCGAGGCTGCTGTCGCTTATATTCTTTTGGTAATTTTTATCGCCCAGCAATTTCATGTGCTGGCGAATCGATATCAGGTGGCTTTTAAGGGCCGCCACTTTTTCTTCCTCCGTTGCTGCGTTGACAAAGTTTGTGTAGGCCGTGAGGCTCACTTTTGAGTCTATGATGACGTGTCTCTTTTCGGGCAAGCGTATAATTACATCCGGACGTAGACGGCCTTCTGCCGTGGTGAAAGATTCCTGAATGAAGTACTCGCGATCCTTTTCGAGGCCCGATTTTTCGAGGATGCTTTCGAGTATAAACTCCCCCCAGGCACCTTGGGTTTTTGCGTCGCCGCGTAAAGCGCGGGTGAGGTTTTCGGCTTCGCGCGTCATTTGCACGTTGAGCCTTTGCAAGTTCTCGAGCTGCTCGCGTAGGGCCGCGTTGCGCGTGATGGTGTCTTTGTGTGTGTCTTCGACGCGTTTTTCAAAGTCGGTAATCTTTTCGCCGAGCGGCTTGAGGATGTCGAAAAGGTTTGTGCGGTTTTGCTCCGTGAACTTTTTGCTCTTTTCCTCAAAAATATCGTTGGCGAGGTTCTTGAATTGTAGCGCAAACTTTTCATTGAGCGCTTCCATTTCTTTGCGCTGATCTTGCAAACGCTCTTGCAGGTTGCGGTAGTCGGCTTGCGCGGCGGCGAGCTTGTGATTCATTTCCAGGAGGCGTGCGCGTTCGGCGTCGAGCTCAAGCTTGAGTACTTGCGATTGCGATTGCAAAACTTTGCTACGCTCTTGTTCGGCCAGCAGCGGGCCGGAAAAGCTTTGGGTTTCGGCGGTGAATTTGTATTTGGCAATGAACCAGGCAGCGAGGGCGCCGATGGCGAGACCTATTATCAATAGTACTATTTCCATTCTTTTGTTTGCGGTTTCCTGGTTCGGTGGGTTAAACGAACCGGTTTATCTCTTTTCTTTTTTCTTGGTCTATTATTTTTTCCGGAATTGCTTTTTTCTTTTTCCAGTCTACTACCTTTTGCGTCAGGGCTGCGCCAGCCCCTATCTATTAGTTGTTTTAAATACGTTTTAATTTTGGGGTGCAATTTGTCATGTCTGATCCTATTTCTTTCGAAAACAGTCGTAAAAACTTTAAAGTTTTCATTTTTGGCGAAGGGAGGGGTTCTATTTAGGGTTTACGGACGTGATTTGGTAAATTTGCCTGATACCCTGAAGTTTATTGTATATGCTGCATGCCATCACATCAAGTCAAGAAGCTATTTCGCTGGAAGATCAGTACGGAGCGCACAATTACCATCCGCTGCCCGTCGTGCTGTGCAGGGGCGAAGGTGTGTTTGTCTGGGATGTAGAGGGCAAACGTTACTATGATTTTTTGTCGGCGTATAGCGCCGTCAACCAGGGACACTGCCATCCGCGTATTATCGATGCGCTGATCCGGCAAGCGAAAGAGCTTACGCTCACCTCGCGTGCATTTTACAACGACAAGCTCGGGCGTGCTGAGAAGTATATCTGTGAGCTCTTCGGATATCAGAAAGCGCTCTTTATGAACAGTGGCGCGGAGGCCAACGAGACAGCAATCAAGCTGGCGCGCAAGTGGGGCTATACCAAAAAAGGTATTGCCACGGATCAGGCGGTTATTGTTGTTGCCCGCAAAAACTTTCACGGTCGTACGACTACCATTATTTCTGCTTCTACCGATCCCGACTCACGCGGCGGCTTTGGGCCGTTTATGCCGGGCTTTGAAATAGTCGAGTATAACAACACGGCGGCACTGGAAACGGCGTTGGCGAATCCGAATGTCTGCGGACTGTGGATCGAGCCGATCCAAGGGGAGGCCGGCGTGTATATTCCAGCAGAAGGCTATCTGAAAACAGCGGAGCTGCTGTGCCGCAAGAACAATGTATTGCTCATGATGGATGAGATCCAGACGGGCATTGCACGCACCGGTAAAATGTTGGCATCTGATTATGAAGATGTACGGCCTGACTTGTTGATCCTTGGCAAAGCGCTTTCAGGCGGTACCATGCCAGTATCCTGTGTGTTAGCGGACGACGATATTATGTTGGTGATCCGCCCGGGCGAGCACGGCTCTACCTTTGGCGGTAATCCGCTGGCGGCGGCAGTCTGTATCGAGGCGTTGCAAGTGGTGTTGGATGAGCGTCTTGCGGAGAATGCGGCGCAGTTGGGCGTGGTTTTCCGTCAGCGTATGGAAGCGTTGATTCGCAAGACGGATCTGATTACGCTGGTACGCGGAAAAGGATTGTTGAATGCGATTGTGATCAACGATACGGCTGAAAGCAAGACGGCCTGGAATCTGTGTATGGATTTTATGAAGGAAGGGCTGCTGGCGAAGCCTACGCACGGCAATATCATTCGTTTTGCTCCACCGCTTATTATTACGGAAGAGCAGTTGCATGATTGCTGTGATATGATTGAACGTGCGGTGTTGGCATACCGCCGGTAGGCGGGCTAGGACTCATACGCCAGATACGCGCCTCAATCCGAGGCTTATTTTAATGTTGGCGGTGATCGGTTTGGATGGGTTATACTAAACTCACTATAAGCTTACTATAAGGTATCCATAGCTATGGTATAGGTATGCCTATAAGTATGCCATAGAGAAGCCCCTATGGAACGCCCTTATTATCTTATCCTTTGCGGCGTTGGCGCACTACTTCATAGATGGCGACGCCGGCGGCGACCGATACATTGAGGGAGCCTATCTTTCCCTGCATGGGGATGCGGGCCAGTTCGTCTGCTTCGCGGATCAATACATCTGAAATGCCATCTTCTTCTGAGCCCAGAATGACGGCGATCGGGCCTGTCAGGTTTACGTCGTAGAGGTCTTCTTTGGCCTTTTCTGTACATGCTACTACGCGTATACCGCTGTCACGCAACAGTTTGACGGTTTTTTTCAGGTCGGCTTCACGTGCTACCGGCAGGTGATTAAGGGCGCCAGCCGAGGTTTTCATGGCGTCGCTGGTAATGGGGGCACTGCCTTTTTCGCCAATAATGATACCGTCCAGGCCGGCGCACTCCGCCGTACGGGCCATGGCACCAAAGTTGCGAACGTCGGTGACGCGGTCCATGAGCAGGAAAAAGGGCTCACGGCCTTCGCTAAAGGCCTTATCGATGAGATTATCCAGGGGCACAAAGGTTACGGCGGCCAACAGGCAGATGACGCCCTGGTGGTTACGGGAAGACATGCGTTTGAGCTTATCGGCCGGCACGAATGTGAAAGGTACCCGATGATTTTTGGCTGTCGCGATGAGCTCTTTTATCAGGTCATTGGTCAACCCAGACTGAATCATCACTTTTTCGATTTCCTTTCCTGCCACAATGGCCTCTATCACGGCCCGGGTGCCGTAGATCATGTCTGATTTTTCCATCTCGGGTAAAATTCCAAAAATCAATTCGCAAATCACAATAAATTTAAGGTGATTATATTTGGCCCTTTAACAACCAACGACTGCATGTCTATTAAAATCAGAAAGGAAGACGCCCTGAATTACCATATGCAAGGGCAGCCGGGAAAGATTGAAGTAGTACCGACCAAAGTACTGAGTACCCAGCTGGACCTCGCGTTAGCGTATTCTCCCGGGGTGGCCGAACCCTGCAAAGAAATTGCCGCCAATAAGGAGGACGTCTATAAGTACACTGCAAAGGGCAACCTCGTTGCCGTGATCTCCAACGGTACGGCCGTATTGGGATTGGGCGACATTGGTCCGGAAGCGTCCAAGCCCGTCATGGAGGGTAAAGGTGTTTTGTTCAAGAAGTTCGCCGGCATCGATGTATTCGACATTGAGATCGACGAGAAGGATCCAGACTCCTTTATCAAGATCGTGAAATCGCTGGAGCCCACCTTTGGTGGCGTCAACCTCGAAGACATCAAAGCCCCTGAGTGTTTTAAGATCGAAACGGAGCTGAAGGAGAAAATGAGCATCCCGGTCATGCACGACGACCAGCACGGCACCGCGATCATTTCGGCCGCGGCGTTGCTAAACGCGCTCGAGATTGTAGGCAAGAAAATGGCCGACGTCAAGATCGTCGTGAACGGTGCGGGTGCCGCCGCGGTGAGCTGTACCAAGCTATACATCGCCCTGGGCGCCCGGAAGGAAAACATCATTATGTGCGACAGCAAGGGCGTGCTGAACACCAGGCGCACGGGCCTGGATTCCATCAAACAACAGTTTGTACTCGACGTGCCCTTCAACACGCTGCAAGAAGCAATGGTCGGTGCGGACGTATTTATAGGCCTCTCGGTCGCCGACGCCATTACGCCACAAGACCTTAACAACATGGCCAAAGACCCGATCGTGTTTGCGCTGGCCAACCCGAACCCGGAAATCGACTATAACCTGGCACGCCGCACGCGGCAAGATGCTATCCTGGCAACAGGCCGCTCCGATCATCCTAATCAGGTAAACAACGTGTTGGGTTTCCCCTATATCTTCCGCGGTGCGCTAGACGTACGCGCGCAGGAGATCAACGAGGAGATGAAGCTCGCCGCGGTGCGTGCCTTGGCGGAACTGACCAGGGAACCCGTACCCGACATGGTGGCAAAAGCCTACGGAACCGACCGCATTCAGTTTGGTCGCGAGTACCTCATTCCCAAGCCGCTCGACCCACGCCTGATTACCACCGTATCACCGGCGGTGGCCAAGGCGGCGATGGACTCGGGTATTGCGAAACACCCGATCACCGATTGGGGGGCGTATCACCATGACCTGCAGCGCCGCATCGGTATCGATCAGAAGCTTATTTCGCGTATCATCGAGCGCGCCAAACAGAATCCCAAGCGCGTGGTCTTTGCCGAAGCAAATCACCACAAGATTCTTAAGGCGGCACAGATTCTCAAAGACGAAGGCATCGCGCATCCGATCCTGCTGGGTAATCGCGAAGAGATCCTCGCGTTGATCAAAGAGTACGACCTCGACCTGGCGGATTGCCCGATCATCTACCCGCGCGAAGACGACGCTACAGTAGCCCGCTACGCCGAGCGCTTATACCAGAAGCGCCAGCGCAAGGGTCTCTCCTACCTGGACAGCATGCGCCAGATGCGCGAGCGCAATTACTTTGGCGCGATGATGGTGGAGTTCGGCGACGCCGATGCGCTCGTCAGCGGTCTGACCAAAGACTATCCGAAAACCATTCTGCCTTCGCTCCAGATCATCGGCACCGCCGACGGCGTCGACCGCGTAGCGGGTATGTATATCATCATGAACAAAAATGGCACGTTCTTCTTCGCTGACACTACGGTAAATGTCAATCCGAATGCGCAAGAGCTGGCCGGTATCATTGAGCTCACCGCGCGCGGTGTGAAGTTCTTCGATATGGACCCACGCATCGCAGTATTATCGTACTCCAACTTCGGTTCGTCGAAGGGTGAAGTGCCAACCAAAACACGCGAGGCGGTGCGGTTGGCGCGGGAAAAAAATCCGTCGCTGGTGGTAGAAGGTGATATTCAAGGCAACGTGGCGTTTGATACGAGGATACAACAGGAAACATTCCCGTTCAGCGCCCTGGCGGACCAGCCCGCCAACACGCTCATCTTTCCCAACCTGGCGTCGGGTAATATTGCGTACAAGCTGTTGATGGAGATCGGTGGTGCGGACGCGATTGGTCCGATTTTGTTAGGCATGAAGAAGCCGGTGCACGTGCTGCAGCTGGGCAGCTCCATTCGCGAGATTGTCAATATGGCAGCCATCGCTGTAGTGGATGCGCAATTACACGAGCAGAACGATCACCTTTAATCGAATATCACATCATGCAGGACGCAGCCTATTGGGTACGTTGTTTAGACCTGAAGCCTCACCCGGAAGGAGGCTTTTACCGTGAGACGTACCGCGCTGCGGAATCTATCGAGACCTCCGGCCTGCCGGCACGCTTTACCGGCGGGCGGAGCTTCTCTACTGCCATTTATTTTTTGTTGCGGGATCAGGATCGTTCGGTGTTTCACCGCATCCGTTCCGACGAGCTCTGGCATTACCACGCCGGCGACAGTCTTTCCATTTATGTATTGCACGAAGAAACCGGGCTGACGGTGCACCGGTTAGGCGCTGATATCGAGCATGGCGACTCGTTGCAAGTGGTCGTACCTGCCAACACCTGGTTTGGCGCGCGCCTGGAAACACCTGGCCGCTATACGCTGGCGGGTTGCACGGTAGCCCCGGGATTTGACTTTGCAGACTTTGAAATGGCCGATCGCGCGACGCTGCTTAAAACTTTTTCGGGCCATGCCGACATCATACTGTCGCTGACAAACCCGTAAATGCTGTTGATGCTGCGCAGACTCTCCTTCCTCCTCTCCTTTCTTTTGTGCTCGGTCACAGCATTGTTTGCACAGCAGGAAACGTTTAAAGGCGTGGTGGTGGATTCTACTACGTTTGCGGCGTTGCCGTTTGTGAATGTGCGTGTGAAGAATTCTATGCGCGGCACCTCTACGGACATGCAGGGAAACTTTGCGATTACCGCTACGCGACGGGATACGCTGATATTGTCGGTGGTAGGCTACCAAACCATCGAGCAACCGTTGTGGGATTGGGAGCCGAGCGTTATCCGCATGCGTGACAAGAGCATTCTGCTTAGTACTGTTACGGTGCAATCGCGACGGATGGATCCGTATGAGGGCCTGTTTGACGAGGAGAACGAAAAGATCGACCGCCGTCGAGTACCATTTTATTTATCGCGGACGAAGAAACAAAAGCGCAAGCTGGTCTGGCTCAAGGAAGACAACGCCCGGGCGCAGACATATGTCGATGTGGTCATTAATACTCCGGAAACCAAAAGCGGGTTGATGCAAAAGTATGCCCTGACCGAAACCGCGTACTATGATTTACTGGCCGATTTTAATACGCGCAATGTGAAGGTGATGTATTACCTCACCGCCCCGGAGCTGATCTCGTTGCTCAACAATTTCTTTGAGAGCAACGCCCCAACCCCAATCCAGAAATAATCCTTCTCAGGCTACACGGTCGCGGCGTCGGGGCTACGGTAGGTAGGCGTATATTTAAAGCTATCGATACGCCACCCCAGGTCTGTCAGGACAACATGCAGATTGTACTGTCCAATAAATTCGCGCAGTTTTTCTACGGGATCTTTTTTGGTAAAGTGATAGGCCACGGCATAACAAAAGACGTCTGCTTCAATGGACTCGTGGCCGAAATTCACCAGGTAGTTCCCGGCTTGGTGGTGAATGGCTCCCAGATCGCGAAAACCTTCGTCCCACAACCTGGCGATGTCCGTCCCGGACAGGCCTACAATTCCTTCCTGTCCCCGATCAAATTGTACGATGGGAGTAAACACGTCCTCTTGTAAGCGACTCCACTGCCGGGTGTCGGTATAGATGAACAGTTTATTGACAACTTCGATGATCTCGTCACGCTTGCTTTTATTTTCCATGGCCGTTCGTGCGGTTTAATAATTCCCGAATCACCTACTAAAAGAACGTGCCGCGTGGTTGCACCGCTGTCAATCCACCCCCACATATTTGATCCGCACGTCGGGCACGTATAAGTTAAAAAAACCTTTTCCACCGACTACGTTGGTAGGATAGTTTACCGGTTCGCTGAGGTATTCAACAAAACTATAACGATTGTCGAGCCGCAGTTTCATAAAGTTATAATATTCTTCGCTGATACGTGCAAGGTAAATAGCCGTTGTGTCACCGGCGTAGTAATCGCGATACACGACGCGGAACGATTCGCGGTGTTTTTCCCCATCAAAATTCACATCGTCAATCAGTCGCGTGAAGTCCCGTGGATTGAGAAGGTTCTCAAAGACATCCTGGCGTCTGATGTCTTGTACATTGACCATATAATAATCCTTGCCCACAGGGTCGGTAAACTGTTGTGTGACTTGCAGCAAAGTGTCGTCATAACCGTTAAAGTACAACTCGGTGATAAGCTCATCGAAGGTGATGGGCGGCTGCACAGTGGTCGTGGCCGTTACGGATCCGAGGGACTCACTGACAACATCCAACCGGTACGAAGCATTTGGCAAAAATGGTATAAACACTCCTCCATATATACCACTTCCGATATTAAGCAGATTGTACGTACTGTCGGGACCGGTGATGGTGACGACGGCATCGTCTACAGCAATCTGTTCAATAAGCTCATAAGGATCGGTGTCATCGCTCGCATCGAGCGCGCCAAAGGTCTTGGTGAGCAACACGATAAATGATTCATTCGGCAATTGATCGGGAACGATTTGTGTCGACACTACAATCTGCGGATTGAGCACCGGGATGCCGTCCACTGGCAGCGGCTCCGGCAAGCAGCTGCCCACCAGTAGTCCCAGCGTGAGAAGCTTTGCGCCGATCAGACCTTGTTGCCGTGTGAGGTAGTGTTGCTTCATGTTAGGGTATCCTTAAAATTTAAAACCGTAGCTGATAAAGGGAATGGCACCGAACAGGCCCGGCTGTTCGTAACGCAGTGTGCCGTCGTCGTCCTGCTCAATGGTAATCGCCACCGGGTTGGCGCGGTTGTACGTGTTGTATACGCCGGCAAACCACTCCCACTGGTAACGGCGGTGCGGACGGCTTTTGAACTTGATGCCGATGTCGAGGCGGTGTGCGTTGGCCAGCTTTACCTCGTTGATGCCAGAGAATATGGGAATGAGGTCGACACCGGTTAGCGTGGGGGCGGCGACGGCATACTGCCCAATAACCGGCGTAAAGCGCGAGCCCGATATAAACTCCCATACCACCGATGCGGCCCAGCGTTTGCCCAGGGCATACTGTCCCACAATTGCTCCGTTGTGGCGACGGTCGTAGCGCGAGTAGAACCAGGCTCCGTCATTCACCTCATCAAACTGGCGTCGTGACCATGACAGGGTATAACTGATCCACCCTTTGAAACGGCCCGCTTCTTTGCGCAGCAATAGTTCCAGTCCCCAGGCGCGGCCACGGCCCTGGATAAGCCTTGACTCAAAGTCGTTGTTCATGAACAGGTTGGTGCCTTCCTCGTAGCCAATAAGGTGGTTCATGGATTTATAGTAGGCCTCCACGCTTAGGAATATGTTGTCTTCACGAAAGGTATTCTGCCACGCCAGGGCCAGTTGGTTTGATGTCTGCGGCACAATGGCATCGGTTACCGGGTACCAGATGTCGGTGGGCGACGATACCGCGGAGCTTGATATGCGATGTATGTACTGTACCATGCGCGAATAGCTGAGCTTGAGCGCCTGGTTGTTTGTCAGCGAGTAGCGCGCCGACAGCCGGGGCTCGGGATTGACGTAGTTGCGATTGGTGACGGCGGCCATGGATCCGCGCATACCGGCATTGATACGCAGGTGTGTCAGAGGTGACCATTCGTATTGCGCATGTACGGCAAACTCATTGGCAATACGGCCCTGGGCAATGCTGCTTTCAAAGATCTGAGAAAACGTGCCCTGAGTATTAATAATGTTGGGACTTACTGCGTGCCGTGTCCATTCAGCGCCGGTCTTAAATGAGGCACTACCGCGCAAAGAGTCTTTGTGTATCGACCAGCGGGCACCGTAGTCTTCGATGTCAGAGAACGCCACCAGCTCGTTGTCTTCAAAGGCATTGCGAATGTTATACCGGTATTCCGAACGAATGGCGGAGAGCTCGCTTTTCCACCCGTGGTCGAAGGCATGTGTCCAACGGGCTGACTGGCTGTTATTGCCGGCTTCGTAAGTAGTCGTGAATCCGCTGCCGTCGTTGTCGCGGTCACGGTAGAAGTCGAGTACGTCTTCGCCACCGTAATAGCTCATTTCTATATGGTCCCGCGGTGTGGGCTTCAGCACTATTTTGCCGTTGAGGTCGTAAAAGAAATAGGGCAGCTCTTCGCCGAGCGCCTTTACCACCTGGTCGATATACGTGCGGCGACCGGCAATCCAAATACTTGCTTTGTCTTTGACGAGCGGCTGCTCGATGAAGAGACGCGACGCGAGGACACCGATGTCGCCGGAAACATGTGTGCGTTCGGGAACGTCGGTGGTGGTTTTGATGTTGAGGATAGACGATAAGCGACCGCCGAACTCGGCTGGGAAGCCACCATTGATAGCCTCTACGTGGTCGAGGATGTCGGGATTAAACACCGATAGAAATCCGAAGAGGTGACTGGTGTTGTAGATGGGCACGTCGTCGAGCAGCACGAGGTTTTGGTCTGCCGCGCCGCCGCGCACGAAGAGATCAGAGCTTCCGTCGGCGCCGCGCAACGTACCGGGCAACAGTTGCAATACTTTAATAACATCCGCTTCGCCGCCCAATACAGGCAACGCGTTGATGTCTTCTTTCGTCAGAAGGTACGTGCTGGTGCGGTTGGAGTTAAAGACGTCTTGCTGGACATTGCGTGTACCGGTGATGACCACTTCCTGCAACTGGCCTGGAGCGGATCGTAGCGCAACGGTAAGGGTTGTGTCGCCCCGCAGCGTGAACGACTTTTGATAGCGTTCGTACCCAATGTAGGTGACCTGGCATACCTTGGAGCCCGTAGGTAGGCGCACCGAAAAATGACCCTGGTTGTCGGTCGTGGTGTGAATAGAATCGGGGGTAAAAAGCACGTAGGCAGAAGGTAAACGTTCACCACTGGCATCGCGCACGGTACCTTTGACGGTTATTTGTTGCGCCACCGCAACAAAATCCATCAACACGAGTATTATCAGGCTTAGGCTCCGCAGCATATTGTTACGCTGTAACGTACAAAGGTAACGAAACAATATCCGGGCCACGTTATACTTTACAGCGGCAGCATAATGTTTTAAAAAAATGTATTTTATGAACGGCGAATCTTACATGCCTTTTTACGGTGATTTGATTTTTATGTCATGCCGGAAAGATTTTACTTTCAACGTTTTATGACGAATGAAGGGAATTATAGCGCTTTTATGGTATGCCGCAGCAGGGCTTTCTACTACTGCCCCGGTGCTGCAAACGGCTGACAGCGTTCATCTCGCCAGCGTAGCTTCCCAGGCGTACGGTCTTATTCTGTCTCAACCTGATTCATCGATTGCACTGGCCCACGCAGTGCTCAGTCAAGTCCAACCGAAAAAGAATCTTTACCTCGAGGCATATAGTTATTATGTGTTAAGCAAAGCGAATTGGACCAAAACCAATTACCGGCTTAGCACGGAGTATGGCTACAAAGCGCTGCGTTTGCTGGATCAAGATTCGCATGCCTATACAAACCTGCGTGGCCGGGTCATGTTGGGGCTTGCGCGTACGTTCATCGACCGGGATGACTATGTACAGGCGGAAGAATTTCTCAACAAAGTACAGCGCCTGGCGGAGAAGCACCACGATGACCAATTGCTGGCCGACACCTATCGCGAGAAGTCTACGCTGCTGGCAGAAACGAAACATTACGATTCGGCCTTAGCCTATGCCGACAAAGGAATTGCTTATTATCGGGGGATAAATGACTCCTTGCGCGTAAGCATCCTCTATGGCCGCAAAGCGCGGGCATATTTGGACATGGGCGATTATGAAAAAAGTGATTTGTATAACCGCAAGTCGATGACACTTGACAGCCTGGTGGGAAATACCCGCGCCCTGGGCTTTTCTTATTTCTACGCAGCTGACATTGCGTATCGCCGCAAGCAATACGACCGTGCGATTCATTACCTGGGACAGTCAATGGCCTTAAACGACCGTATTCACAACCTGACGCTACAAGTACGTGCGCACACGTTGCTGGCAGAAGTTTATATGCAAATGGGCCGGGGCATTCCCGCTGCACAGCAACTCAAGCGGGTAAGTATCTTAAAAGATAGTTTGTATAATGCCGAGAAGAACCGGCAAATCCAGGAAATACAATCGCTCTATGCACTGGAGACAAAAGATCGTACAATCGAAACGCTGGCCCACAAGAATATGGCCCAGAAGCACCGGGTGGAAATTCAGCGCATGCTGATGATTGTGCTGGCGGTTGGTGTTGTTCTGCTGGTAGTGGTTATACTGTTGCTGGTGCGCCTGCGCATTTCACAACAACGTGCTAACCAGGCGCTGGCGGAGCGCAATCTGGCTATTGAACAACAAAAAGAGGAGGTCGAGTCACAGGCGGAGTTTCTGCAACAGCTTAATCAATTAAAGTCGAAGCTCTTTTCCGTCATCAGCCACGACCTGCGCGGCCCCGTTGCCAACCTGCAATCGCTGCTGCACCTGCTGACGGCGAACATCATGACGCCACAGGAATTTATCGCGGTGTCTGACAAACTAAAAACAAACCTTAACAGCACCCAGCGCACCCTAGAGAACTTGCTCAGCTGGTCGCTGAGCCAAATGGACGGCATTCGCACCGAAAAGAAGACCCTTGCCGTACAACAGGCAGTAGACGAAGCCTGCGCGCTGCTGGCGGAATTTGCCGAACGCAAGCAAGTGACACTGGAAAAACAAATCGGAGAAGGATTGGATATTCTCGCCGACACCAACCAACTGCAGCTTATTCTCCGCAACCTGTTGCACAACGCGATTAAGTTCTCCAAATCGGGTGGGATGGTGGTGATCTCGGCCGTCGGCCAGGGCACCATGTGCACGGTGCGCGTGCGCGACTACGGCATCGGCCTTACTGCCGATGAAAAAGCGCGTTTGTTAAACAGTCACGAATATTTTACCAAGTCAGGCACACAACAAGAAAAAGGCACAGGATTGGGCTTTTTGCTGTGCCAGGAATTTATCAGCCGCAACAGCGGCACCCTTGACCTTTCGAGCACACCCGGCGAAGGCACCGAGGTGAGCATCAGCCTGCCACTTGCTCCCTGTCGTCCCGGCATACCGGCGCCAGAATCGGTTTTATAGAACCCGAAACCCTTTAATTTCGTTTGTTATTATGTCGAATTGGCAGTCCTTCGGGTTTGGCGCAAACCTTGATACTTAGCCTGTTCAAGTAAATAGAAATAACCTTTTTAAATCAATAGAATACACATGGGAGCTTTCGTTATTGGTATTTTCTTCATGATCATTGGCATGATTGTCAGTGCCCGGATGAAAAGCAAGTTTGCAAAATATTCACAGACGCATCTCACGCGTGACCTGACCGGTGCGGAAGTGGCACGACTGATGCTGGCCGACAACGGCATTCACGATGTACAAGTCATTAGTGTAGAGGGCGAGCTGACGGATCACTATAACCCGGCGACCAAAACGGTAAACCTGAGCGAAGGTGTATACCACGGTCGCAACGCCGCCGCAACGGCCGTATCCGCGCACGAATGCGGTCACGCTGTGCAGCACGCCCGCGCCTACAGCATGTTGGAGTTTCGTTCGGCCATGGTGCCGATCCAAAACATCAGCGCACGCGTGATTAACTTCTTGTTTATGGTGATGATATTCGGATCTATGTTTGCCTCGCACGTCCTTCCCTGGAACCTGGCGTTGCTGATCATCATTGCGTGTTACGGTGTGTTTGCACTGTTTGCGCTGATTACCCTGCCGGTGGAATTTGACGCCAGCAAGCGCGCATTGGCGTGGGTACAATCCCGCGGTATTGTAAACAATGCCGAATACGATATGGCCAAAGATGCGCTGAAATGGGCCGCTATGACGTACGTGGTTGCCGCCATCGGTGCGCTGACAACGCTGTTTTATTACGTGATGCTGTTCCTCGGTCAGCGCGACGAGTAACATCTTATTAAGACTATACTATCCAAAGCCCGGGTCTTCCGCCCGGGCTTCTCTTTTTTCGGCGTTCTGCCTATAAAGAAAAAGAAACACACAGTATATTGCCTGTCTATCATTAACCCATACGCTATTATTTTATGAATTTTCAACTTACTGAAGAGCACCTGGCGGTACAGCAGGCAGCACGCGATTTTGCACAGAATGAGCTTCTACCAGGGGTCATCGAACGAGACACCGAACAAAAATTCCCGAAGGACCAGATAAAAAAAATGGGCGAGCTCGGCTTTATGGGCATGATGGTTGACCCGAAATACAACGGCGGCGGCATGGACAGCATTTCGTATGTGCTGGCCATGGAGGAAATTTCGAAAATAGATGCGTCGGTGTCCGTATGTATGTCCGTTAACAATTCCCTTGTTTGCTGGGGATTGGAAAAATACGGCACAGAAGAACAGAAAGAGAAATACCTGAAGCCCCTGGCGACCGGCGAGTTGATTGGCGCTTTCTGTCTCTCCGAACCCGAAGCCGGTTCTGACGCTACCAGCCAACGCACAACCGCCGAAGATAAAGGCGACTATTACCTGCTGAACGGCACTAAAAACTGGATCACCAACGGCAACAGTGCAAGTGTATATATTATCATTGCGCAGACCGATGCTGCGAAGAAACACAAAGGCATCAATGCGCTAATCGTTGAGAAGGGCATGCCTGGTTTTGTAGTGGGCAAGAAAGAAGACAAGATGGGCATTCGCGGGTCGGACACGCACTCACTCATGTTCACCGACGTAAAAGTGCCAAAGGCCAATCGCATCGGCGACGACGGTTTTGGCTTTAGCTTTGCCATGACCACACTCAATGGTGGCCGTATCGGTATTGCCTCGCAGGCACTGGGCATTGCTGCCGGTGCGTACGAGCTGGCGCTGAAGTACTCGAAGGAACGCAAAGCGTTTGGCAAGAACCTCTCGGAACACCAGGCTATTCAATTTAAGTTGGCCGAGATGGCCACCAAGATCGATGCCGCACGTTTGTTGGTACACCAGGCGGCGTGGCGCAAAGATCAAAAGCAAGATTTTGTAAAGGCCGCCGCCATGGCAAAACTGTTTGCCTCACAGATCGCCCAGGAGGTAACATCGGAAGCTGTACAGATTCACGGCGGTTATGGCTATGTAAAAGAATATCACGTAGAGCGGCTCATGCGCGACGCCAAGATCACACAGATCTATGAAGGCACCACCGAGATTCAGAAGATGGTGATCTCGCGCGAGCTGTTGAAGTAATCACGCTAGTATCATGCGCCTTCTCCGTCCGATCTTACCCGCAGTTCTGTCATTTTACGGGCTGCTGGTTTTTACTGTTTTTGTGTTGCCCGTGGCATTCAGTGCATGCTCGCGCGATAGCGCATGGTGTGCCTTTATGTATGGTATGACGGAGTCGGGTGGCCAACGGGGCACGACCGTCATTGTACTGTTGGCAGCGATCTTATATGCCGGTTCGTTCAACTCGCTGACGCAGAAGGCCAGGGTATTTTTTCTGACGGTACTAACGCTTGGTGCAATTCTTGCGTCGTTTGCGTACCTCAATGAGAATGTAATCAAGACGCTCATTCGTGTACACCGGCCAAGCCACACCTATATTTTACACGAGTCGAAATCTACCGCCGACCTGGATTCGCTTTATTCATTGGCTGAGCCCGAGCGGCGGAAGTTTTATGAAAACCTGATATTACCGGATACTGTTACTTTCCGGAATATGGATCCGCGTGTCGTGGCGCACTGGATTGACGAGGTAGGATATTCTTTTCCCTCGGGGCATTCCTTTAACACCTTCTTACTCGGTACGATCCTCGCGTTCTTTATCTATCATTTAGCGGGAAAACGATTCCGCTGGTTGCACCTGCTCCCGTTGGCGTGGGCGATGCTGGTGGCGATATCCCGCGTAGCGATGGGGGTGCATACCGCGCGGGATGTTAGTGCAGGGGCGGCCCTGGGCATAGTGCTGGCGAGCCTGGTGCTATCAATACCGGTGGTACGAGGAGCCGTATTGAAAAAAGAAAGTGACACTAAAAAGTTGTAAAGCTGCGCCGCAGTCTTTCTTTTTGCAGCCACAAAGCCCCTCGTTACAGGTAAAACGACTGACATGAAAATTATCGATCTCTCCAAGACCATCCAGTACAACCCCGGCGACCCTTTCTTTATGAAGGTCAAGATCAAACACAAGCCGCACCGCAAGGCGCGTTGGTTGATCCGCTACCTGGGATTACCGTTCCGCTTATTCCCCAAGAACTTTACTGGCTGGGCCGACGATTCGATTCAACAAATGGGTGTCCATTCCACTACGCACCTGGATGCGCCGTGGCACTATGCGCCTACCAGCGAAGGCAAACCGGCTAAAACAATAGACCAGGTGCCGCTGGAGTGGTGCTATGGCGACGGCATTGTCATTGACATGAAACACAAGGCCGACTTCGAGGCCATCACGGTCGAAGATCTACAGCAGTTCCTTTCGAAGAACAACCTGTCGCTAAAGCCCGGGCTGATTGTATTGATCAAAACCGGGCGCGACAAGCATATGGGCACAAAGGAGTTCTTTGAGCGCGGCACGGGCATGAGCGCGCAAGCAACGACCTGGCTAATCGACCA
Source organism: Parachryseolinea silvisoli (assembly GCF_021190955.1). Lineage (GTDB taxonomy): Bacteria > Bacteroidota > Bacteroidia > Cytophagales > Cyclobacteriaceae > Ohtaekwangia > Ohtaekwangia silvisoli. The sequence goes on along the minus strand of NZ_JAIOAO010000002.1, from coordinate 1,210,021 downwards.
GGGCATCAAGGTGATGGGCATCGACCAGTGGGGTTGGGACTTGCCGCTGCGCTACATGGTGCAAAAGGCCAGGGAGCGCGGCAATGCCGAGCTCTTCTGGGAAGGCCACCTCGTGGGTCGTGAAAAAGAGTATTGCCACCTGGAACAGCTTACCAACCTCGATGCACTACCCTTCCAGGGTTTTAAAGTGGCACTCTTTCCGCTGAAGATCAAAGGTGCGTCGGCGGCGCCGGCGCGCGTGGTCGCGATTATGGATTAAAGAGTATAGGCTACGCCAAAGCGCACGGTGTATATGTCCTCGAAGAACTTATGCTCCGTGCCGGCGTTGGTTTGCCCCTCCTTCGGAAGTATAGGGTTGTCGACGTGCTGTTTGCTTCTGTATACATTGAAAACATTTACGGGAACATTCAACTCCAGGCTAAGCCGATCGGTCAGCTGCCAGCTGACACGCGGAATAATATTGATGTTTGCGCCCGTAACGCGCACATTTCGATTGTATACATTGCCTTCGCGTGGATTAAACTCCATCTCGATATGATATGGATTAACAGCGAGTCCGAGATTGAGAACAAAACGTTTGGTCACATTGGTGATGTCCTGATTGATCTCGTAGCGGGCAGCATACGTGCTGATAACATCTCTTGTCCGCGCGCTTTGGGATAGTCCAAAGTTCTTGGGGAACTGTATGTTTTGCGCTGAGCGGTCGATCTCCGGCATAAAAATCTCTACTTCATGATGGAACCCGCCGCGGAGCGACACCAGGTTGAATGCAACCGAAAATGTACCCGTGGTGAAATGCCGGTCACCACTCTTCTCGCTTGTTGCACCATCCGATTGATATTGATACACTGTCTCCAGCGAAGATGTATGCTGGTACAGTTTGATACGATACTCGTGCTGGGCGAAAGCACCGGCGGAGATCGTTAAGCAGGCAAGCAGAACTACAAAGCGACAGAGGAAGGTTAGGGATTGGGTCATTTTTGGTTGGGTGTTATCAAATTGTTAATGGGGTTTAGTTTTCTATCTATATTCCAAACCTATTTCACGGCGCAATATTGTCTTATTGACACTGTAATGTCAACTATATCTGCATGTTATTTGGGGAAATGTTATGAATGGTTTTTAATTCCCCATTTTTCTACAATGTGTGGTATAGTATATTTCTTCGGAAACCTTTGCGGAGGAACCGTGCTGTAGAGGGAATTACTGGCTAGTGGGGAAGTAAAAACAGTGTGGGTGTGAGCGCGAGAGCGAAGGAAAATACCAGTATTCGCTCTCACACTCACTCTGTTTTATTGTACATGTAGTCGACAGTGACGTTGAGCATGGCTTTGAGGCCGGTGAGCATGCCGCGTTCGTCCATCATGAAGTCGGGAGTGTGATGTGAAGGGGCTTTGGCGGGATCTGTGTCGGGCGGGCAGGCGCCTACGAAGAAGAAGAAGCCGGGGACTTTCTGCTGATAGTAGGCGAAGTCTTCGGCGCCGGTGTCGGCGGGAATACGGGCCACGTTTTCTTCACCGGCGGCTTTCACGAGGCTGGCGACCATTTTCTCCGTCAGGGCGGGGTCGTTGAATGTTACCGGGGTCTTGCGGTCGATCGTTACTTCGGCCGTGGCGCCGGCGCTTTCAGCGATGAGCGTGGCAGTGCGTTTTAGCCTCTCATGTATATCTTGCTGCATGGCGGGGTCGAATGTGCGGATGGTACCGCTCATTTCGGCCGTCTCGGGAATGATGTTCTGACGCACACCGGCATTGATCATGCCGACGGAGATAACGGCGGGTTCTTTTGTCAGCTGGGTTTGTCGGCTCACAATAGTCTGAATACCATTGATGATTTGCGCTGACACGACGATGGGATCTATACCGAGCCACGGTGCGGCACCGTGTGACTGTTTGCCTTTTACTTTGATGGTAAACCAATCGGAGGCGGCCATCATGCCGGCAGGTTTATAGGCGATCTGGCCGAGCTTGCGAATGCCCTGGATGTGCAGGCCGAAGATTACTTCTACCTTAGGATTGTCGAGCACGCCTTCGCGCACCATGAGGTCGGCCCCGCCCTCCTCGCCTTTGGGTGGCCCTTCTTCGGCGGGCTGGAAGATAAACTTGATGGTGCCTTTGAGATCGTTTTTGTTTTTGCTGAGGATCTCAGCTACGGCCATGAGGATCGCCACGTGCGAGTCGTGACCACACGCGTGCATGACGCCGGTCTCCTGGTCATTAAAGGTGGTTTTCTCTTTGGAGGCAAAAGGCAGGCTGTTGCGTTCCGTTACAGGCAATGCGTCCATGTCGGCGCGCAGGGCAATAACCGGCCCGGGCTTGCCGGTGCGCAACAGGGCCACCACGCCCGTGTGGGCTATGCCGGTCTGTACTTCGAGGCCCAGCTTGCGCAGGTGTTCGGCGACATAGGCGGCAGTCTTTACTTCGCGGTTCGACAGCTCGGGATATTGGTGCAGGTGGCGGCGCCAGGTGATGACGGAAGGTTCGAGCTGGCGGGCTTGTTGTTCGAGCTTAGCCTGCAGCTTGGGGCTCACCTGGGCGATGGCGCCCGAGGCAAGGGTTAGTAAAAGTAGACTACAAACGCGTATCTTCATCATAGGATCGGATGTGGGGGAGACAAGATATTGATTCCCAGTCTGGCAACCAACGACAAAGAATATGGAGTGGGTCAAAATCTTTTCCAGCCTCGCGGAGGCAAGAGAAAAGTTACTGTCTGGCAAGCCGCGGCTGCTTGTGGTGTATGGCCGGCGCATCACACTGGTGCATTACGGCGACGATTTTTATGCCGTGCAGGATGCCTGTACTCACAACCAGGAGTCGCTTAGCAAGGGGCACGTCAACCATGTGGGGGAAATCATTTGCCCGTGGCACAATTACCGTTTTGAGCTAAAAACCGGCCGGGCAATGGATTCCAGCTGCCGCGCCCTGGCAACTTATCCGATTAAAACGGATGAAAGCGGTTTTTTTATTGGTATTTAAAATACATTCGTCGCTATTTGCGTTTTTAACCCATGCCGATGCCCCCTGTGACCAAGGACCTGCGCTTTCTGTCTGCGTGTTTCCTGCTTGTTTTGTATACCGGCCTGTTTCAACCCGCCGGCGCCCAAAGTTATTTTACTCCCGACAATTGGATCGACCGGTTGAACCTCACCGGCCCGCTGCCCGAGAAGCTATTGGCTACCCGCACGGCGGTCTTTCACAGTTATACCCTCACGGAAAAAGAACTACTGGTCGCACAAGAGTATTTTCAGCGGTCGGGCATCGATGCCGTGGCATACTTCGATCTGGATATGCTCATGGCCAGCAAGGACATCACCCGCGCATTCGGCGATTACCTGCTGAAGCGCGAGTTCTCCAACCTGGTATTTATCGAGAAAGACAGCAAAGGGTATCGCATCACGATCACGGTATTCAACGGCAAGGAGACGGTGCTCGATGGCAAGCAATCTGCGTGGTCGGTAACCAATAGCAACCTGACGGAGGCGCTGAAAACGGTGTACCGCACCAGCTCCAGCGGTTTAAAGAAATTGAATCTGCTGATCAATGATCAGCCCGAGACGGGCCTGACAGTTAATCCTATCCTGGGTAAGCGCAATGAGTTCTTTGCCATGGACCTGAAAGTAGATCCCCTGGCGGTGCCGAAGTTTGGCGACGAGGCGCTGGATAAAGAACTCGAGCAGATTTTTAAAGACAACTATACCCTCAAGTATAAAATGACGGAGCCCGGCGTTCCCGAAAAAGATCTACGCAAGCAGGGCTCGTTATATGTGCTTTGTATTGTGCGTACACGCGGCAGCGTGGCCAAGGAATTGCTGGGCTACCAGGTAAAACCGGGTGAGACAGCCCTGGTATCGGTGGCCTACCCTGGTCCGCAGCAAGAGCTCAGGAACATTCCCTCGGACGAGGTCGTGTACAAGATATATTTTAAGCACATCGACTCAGGCAATGTGTTCCTGGGTACCAAGTGGGATGCGGACACAACGTGGCAGCAGGCGCTCTTAAACCAGCTGCGCGGCATGAAGGCCGAGCTGCGCCTGAACTAATAAGACATAAAAAAGGAGCTCCGGTAACGGAAACTCCTTTCTTCGGACGGGCTATTTCTTTGCGCTACGCGTCTGAGTATATTCTTAAAGTATCACTGCACCATTTTAGCGATCTGTGTTACAGGAATGGTGTTGGCCAATCGCAGCACATCGGCTTCGTTGCTTTCGTTTACAGTAAAGGTGAGCAGCGCGGAGTTCAGCGGCACCTGCAGGGTAAAGTTCTCCTTGTTTGTTTCCGTGTCCGTGCTCTTTTGTAAGATTCCTTTATAGCCTTGTACTTTCACAACCTTCTGCGTACCGTCGCTTGAATTTCCTACGAATGGTATGGATAAAATGGCATTAACGGAACCGATAAGCGGCGAATTGCTCATGATGTCGACTGTTGCGTTTTTTGGGCCGGTGCCATAGGTGCGTTGAACCTGCGCCCCTGCTATACCGGTGTTGGCCGTTACCTGATCTTCTTTGGCGTTGGACGCGAGGGCATCCATCTTGGTCGGCAATATTTTGATGATCTCTTTTCCTACCAGCACGTCTATATCGTTCAGCATCTGCTGCATGGCGAAGCGGGCATCCTCGAGTTTGCCGCCGCTATAGGCTGTGCGTGCTGAGGCAAGGTCTTTGTTAAAATCTTGTGCGTAGGCCACAAGGGGCAGCAACGCGACAATCAGTATGGTTAGTTTCTTCATGATGATCGTTGTTAACAGGGTGAATAAACGGGCTATTGTTCGCCCAGGGTCTTGATGAGACCATCTATGTCAAACGCATTGGCGGCGGTCATAACCTCTTGTTCCGTGGCGAAGTTGACAGCTTCCCATACAATGAGCGAAGTTTGCCCCAGCGGTACGCTGAGCTTGTAGCCACTCGACTCATCGTATTCGATCACGGCGCGATGGCCTTTTACTTTGGTTTGTTTCCAGTTCTGCTCGCCGCCGGTGGTTTGCGCATAGCCCCCGTTGGCCAGGTAGAGGTTAATGGCGGACATCCACGCCGAGTTGTTGGCAATGAGCGTACGCAGTTGTTTATCATCTTTGAGGTATTCGCGTTCGATGGTAAGGCCTACCCAGCCCCAGCCGGTAGAGGTCACTTTGTCGGACGGCTTCTGGAACGGAAGACCGCTGACGGTCTCGGGGAGTGATAGCAATACTTTGTTACCGATCTCCATTTCCACGCCGAGCATGGCTTGCTGCACGGCATAACGTGCTTCGCCATAGCTTGTTGCCTTGAACGCTGTTTCGGCCTCGGCGAGGTTTGCTTTTACATCGGGTGGTGTTGTGACCAGACCACCACCGCCTTTGTTGCTGGGATTGCCGGAACTGCTGCTCCCAGACGAGCCCGTGCTTTGTGTGTCTGACGAGCCACCGGTGTTTACGCCCGTTTTCTCCTGTGCTTTCTTATCCAGCGCTTTCTCGGCCGCTTGTTCAGCCTTCTGCTTGAGCTTGTTCATGAGCCCCTGCGCGCGCACTGGCATGGTCGACGCCAGAGATGCCGCGCCCAGCAGCCCTACCAGTAAAATTTTTGATTTCATAGAGTGGGATGTTTGAAAGCTAAACAACGAAGAAAGCAGGCAGAGGTTTGGTTTCAAAACAAAAACCTGGGAAAACACGGAGCCCCATAAGTATGGGGGCGCTTCTGGTATAGGGGTGTTCTAATCCAGTTGGAGTCGAAAACCCGTTTCCTAAAAACTTTCCGCCTAACTATACCTGTATGAGAGACACATTGCCAATATTTGCGGGCGTATGGAATTGAAGTTACAAACCGGCTATCGGTCTATTTTGGGCATGGCGTTGCCGATCACGCTTTCGATGTTGGTGCCGCAGATCAATTTCATTACAAACAACATCTTTCTGAGCGGACTGGGTGAACAAGAGCTCGCCAGTGCCGGTATTACGGGTGTGTACTATTTGATCTTTGCGGTGATCGGCAGCGGCTTGAACAACGGTCTGCAGGCACTCATTGCTCGTCGGGCGGGTCAGAATCTACCGCATGAAATAGGCCGGCTGTTCTTGCACGGCGTATGGATCGCCCTGGGCATTGCCGGTCTTGGCATTCTGATCACGTATATGCTGGCACCGACGGTGATGCGGGCTGTAATTCACAATCCAGCGATTGCTGAGCAAGTGATCGATTTTCTTTTGATCCGCATTTGGGGGTTGCCGCTATTATATCTGTATGTGATGCGCAACGCACTATTGGTGGGCACCAACCAAACGCGTTTCCTGGTATGGGGCACGTTGAGCGAGGCCCTCGTGAATATTTTCCTCGATTATACTTTAATCTATGGCAAGCTCGGTTTTCCGGAACTTGGGTTTAACGGGGCCGCCTATGCTTCGATCATCGCAGAAGGCATAGGCCTGTTGGTGATCTATGCGGTAATCCGACTGAAAGGCTTACACCGGTCGTTTGCCTTCTTTGACGACATCTCGGCCAGTTGGCCCACGACAAAACTTATCCTGACGCAGTCGCTGCCATTGATTCTGCAGTATGCAATCAGCATTGCCAGCTGGGAGTATTTTTACCTCCTCATCGAACACCACGGTGCACGTGCGTTGGCCATCTCCAATACCATGCGTAACATCTTTGGACTGTTTGGCATCTTTTCGTGGGCTTTTGCCTCCACAACCAATACGATGGTCAGCAATATTATCGGGCAAGGAAGAATCCCCGAGGTGGTGCCGCTCATCAAACGCATCTCGGGCATCAGCTTTACAATCTCTTTGGTGATCTTTATCTGTTTAAACCTGGTGCCGCATTGGTTCCTGTCATTCTATGGACAAGGTGACGACTTTATACGCGAGGCAATACCGGTGGTACGCATTGTTTCGATCGCGTTGTTGCTCATGTCGGTGGGTACGGTGTGGCTGAACGCCGTAACGGGCACCGGCAACACCGTGGTGAACCTGCGCATCGAGTTTATTACAATCTTTATTTATTGCGGGTATGTATTCATCGTGCTGGAATACCTCCATTTGCCTATTACCTGGGGGTGGGGTTCGGAGTGGGTATACTGGACGTCGATGTTCAGCATGGCCTTCTTCTACATCCGCTCCGGCAAGTGGAAAGCCAAAATTATTTAGCGGTCTTTCCGTCGCGACGCTTGTAAAAATATAAATAGGTCTTCTTGCCCGGGTTGCGCTCGCTGAGGGTATAAAAGCCGGAGCCATCGCGGCGCCAGGTCATAGCCTCTCCCTGAGGCTCTTCTTCGTAGGGAATGATGGAAGGATCTTGCTTTAACAATTCTTCCAATGGCTTATGGGTGGGGTTGTCCCAATAGAACACACGCCGGTAATTTTTCAACACCACGGAACCGTCGGGACGAATGTCACCCCCGACGATCATGGTCAGGGGTAATTCGGCCACGATCGGCGCCACCAGTGTGTCGGCGTTGTCGTACGGATATTTTAAAGCATAGATGTGCACGGGATTCTCGCGCTTGGAGACGACGTACAGGTTTTTCGTGGCGGGATCCAGCAACAAGGTTTCGGCATCTTTTACGCCATCGGGAAACCGGAATACGATGCGGGTCACGTCGCTTACGACGAGTTGGCCGCGTTTGGCGTCGGCCAGCGATGGCTCTTCAAAGCGATAAATAATTTTATAGGGAAACAACGCCAGGTTGTCGCCGATCTCGGCCACGTAGAGGTAAGACCTGCCGGGCTTGGGACCAGGACCTACAGCAATGTCCTCCCAATCACGGTTGACGAGCTGTTTGCCAAAGCCGACGACGAGCTTGATGCTGAGGCTGTCGTTCATAAGTAACACTTCGGCCGGATTGCCGCTGTCGTTCAAACCCCACAGGTAGCCGGGGTTGCGTATACTGGCAGCGATGCCGGAGATTTCCTGCAGCTTGGGGGCTTTGGATTCCGTCAGCCGCTGACCGGGCAAAAAGAACGTGGTGTCGTAAAAGCTATGGATTTGTGCCGGGGCCACCCAGGGAGTGCCTAGCAACAGCAGGAGCAGGAGCTTTTTCATGCCGGAAGGTAGAGAGGATTTATTTGCGCGCGTAGAAGTACAGGTACGTTTTTTTCTTGCCTTTCGTTTCACTCAGCGTGTAAAATCCGCGGCCGTCGCGGCGCCAGGCAATGGCCTCGCCCTGGGGCTCTTCTTCATAGGGTATTTCCTGCGGCAGCTCGGCCAGGGCCGACACCGGTGGCAAGTGAGACTCGTTGGGCCAGTAATATATCTTCTTGTAGTTCTTCAGTACAATCTCGCCGCCGTGGGCCAGGATGTCGCCGGCCACCAACTGCGTTAACGGCAGGGCAGCCACATTGCGAGCCACCAGCGTATCGCCGCCATCGTAGGGATATTTCAGCTGGTATACATGCACGGGCTCTTCCCGTTTGGTGATGACGTAGAGGTCCCTGGTAGCGGGATCGAGCAGCAGTGTTTCGGCATCCTTCTTTTTGTCTTCCAGCCGGAAACATAGCGTGGTAAAGTCGGTTATCTCCAACTGCGTTTGTCCGGAAGTAAGCACGGGTTCTTCAAACCGGTAAATATACTTGTAGGTATGCTTGGCAAGATTGTCGCCGATCTCGCCTACGTAAATATAGTTTTTCGTCGGATCGGGCCCCGGGCCTACGGCGATATCTTCCCAGTCGCGGTTGTCGATATTCTTCAGGACACAGGTAAGGCGTACGTTGAGTGCCGTATCTATGAGGAATACTTCAGGGCCGGAATTGCTATCGTTGTGTGCCCACAGGTAGCCGGGGTTAGTGATGCTGGCGGCAAGGCCCGATACTTCCTCGAGTGTCTTATCCGTGAGCGTGGAAACTCTGCGGGCCGGTTGAAAGGCATTGGACGGCCCCGGGGGTGTATGTTTTGAAAAACACGATCCTAAGATGAGCAGCACCAGGAGCAAAGCGATTTTCTTCATACAGATTGTTTTCGCTACGTGAAGAAAGAAATTTCACGCAGGTAAAGAAATGAATTTATGCCAAAAGGTAAAGGAGAGTTACGATTTAGCGCCCGGTTTACCCGTACGTTTGGTGGACGCCATGTATGCGGCCGCGTCAGAAGGGGTCGTGCTGATCTTTCCTTCGCGCACAAGCATGGCGGCGACAAGTTTAACCTGGTCGATGAGCATACGCCAGTTTTGCTGATCGATGGTGCGGGCGATGTCCGCTACGTCAAACGTACCTTTTCCGCCCCGCTCTTCGGCGAGCTTCAAGATCGTTTTCCGGATGTCGTCAGCAAAGACCATAGTGTACATTAAGTGGTTTAGGTAGAACAAGCCAACGATGGGTAAGGTTTCAACGTTATCCGTATTTCCTTGTAAAAAGTATGCCCGTACGTACTTATACGGAGGGGTATTGGTACGCTGCTTTCGTTACCTTTGTGTCGATTATGATCGAAGAAGACGAGATACCCCCCGGTGGGCAGGAGCAGGAAGAAGATGATTCCCTCTTTGAGCATCACCGGTTTGTGGCCGATCGCAAGCAAGCGTTGCTGCGCATCGACAAGTTTTTGCAGGCCCGGATGGCAAACGTGACCCGTACAAAAGTACAGAACGGCATTCATGACGGCTTTGTGAAAGTAAATGACAAGGATGTGAAACCTAATTACAAGGTGCATCCGAACGATGTCGTTACCGTTTCTTTTCCCGAGCCACCGCGTGATACGGAGGTTGCACCCGAGAACATCCCCCTAAATATTGTTTTTGAGGACGAGCACTTGCTGATCGTCGACAAGGCCGCAGGCATGGTGGTGCACCCTGCTTACCAAAATTGGAGCGGCACCCTGGTGAACGCCCTGGTATACCACTTCCAGAACCTGCCCGAAATGAAGGGCAATGCCGGGCGACCCGGCCTGGTGCATCGCATCGACAAGGATACTTCGGGACTGCTGGTAATTGCAAAAGACGAAGCGACGCTCTCCGGACTGGCGCGGCAATTTTTTCACCATACGATCGAGCGTACCTATAACGCCCTGGTGTGGGGGGTGCCTGAACCGCCGGCGGGTACTATTAACGTGAACGTAGGACGCAGCTTAAAGGACCGGCGTATTACAACGTCCTTTCCGGATGGCACCATGGGCCGTCATGCCATTACGCATTACAGCCTCTTAAAAGATTTGCGGTATGTTTCGTTAGTGGAGTGCAAGTTGGAAACGGGTCGTACACACCAAATCCGTGCGCACATGAAATATTTAGGGCATCCGCTCTTTAATGACGCCATGTATGGGGGTGACCAGGTGTTGAAGGGCACCACCTTTAGCAAATACAAACAATTTGTTGACAACTGCTTTAAGTTGATGCCACGGCAGGCGCTGCATGCGAAGACGCTGGGCTTTAACCACCCCATAACGAAACAGTTTATGCAATTCGAATCACCTTTGCCGCAAGACTTTGTGGATGTCTTAGAGAAGTGGGAGCACTACGTAAAGTTTAATTAGTAGGGTATTCCCATACGGCGGGTATTTTTAGAGGGTAACTTTCCTGCTTCGGTGCATACCGAAGTTATTGGAGAAGGATATGATTCCCTGCCGGGATGTTGATCATCCCGGTGTAGGCCGTCCGGATGCGTTACGCCTAGAAATACGGTCGCATCTTGCGAGTGCCACCCAATGCCTGGCGGATCTCTTTCAATGCTTCGCGCTTAAATTTCTGGTACGACATTTCTTCAGCCGAACGGTACGTCAGGCTTTTGATGTACGCCATGACCTGCTGGGTCTGTTCCTGATCCAGCGAATCTAACGACGCCAAAATCTTGTGTTTCTGATCAAAGTTCGTCATACATGTAGTGGTTGTTTGACACTACAATAAACGCAAATCACATGCCCCTTGTTTAGGCAATGATGCGTATATAACACAGTAGTAATATTTCGGGCGAAAAGGAAACAAATCGCTCATCGCCCGTACCCGCTGAATCAACAGAAAAACGGTTATTATGGCGTATTTACCTCATGAAAGGGTCCCGAAGCGGGATCGGTCCAGCTCATGGGGTAGTTGGCGTCGAGGAATTCCAAAGAATCACTGGTGAGGAATAATGGTCTGAATGTGTCGATCATTACTGCCAATTCGTGGGTCTCCTTTGCGCCAATGCTTTTCTCTACTGTTCCCGGGTGCGGCCCGTGCGGCAGTCCGCCCGGATGAAGCGTAAAAGAACCACGTTCAATACCACGACGGCTCATGAAATTACCTTCGGCGTAATACAAGACTTCGTCGGAGTCGATGTTGCTGTGGTTGTAGGGAGCCGGTATGGCCTGGGGGTGATAATCAAACAAGCGCGGCACAAACGAGCAAATCACAAAGTTGTGTGCCTGAAACGTCTGGTGTACCGGGGGTGGCTGATGTATGCGGCCCGTGATAGGCTCAAAGTCGTGGATGGAAAAGGCGTAAGGCCAGAGGAATCCATCCCACCCCACAAGGTCCAGCGGACTGTAATCATATATATACTGGTGCAGGTATCCTTGCTTTTTGATTTGCAGTAAATATTCGCCCGGACGTGTATCGGTGACCAGCTCGTGTGGCGGACGGATGTCACGCTCGCAGTAGGGCGAGTGCTCCATGAGCTGGCCCAGTTGATTTCGATAACGTTTCACGGTTTCGATGGGCGATGATGACTCGATGATGAGCAGCCGCAACGGGCCTTCTTCAAATTCAAGCTTATAGATTACAGTGCGGGGTATAACGATATAGTCACCCTGGCGGAGGTCAAGTTTGCCAAAGGGTGAGATGAGCGTGCCCTTGCCATCGTGTATGTACAGTACCTCGTCGCCTTCTGCATTTTTATAGAAATAGTCCATTTTGCGCTGGCGGGGGGCGCAAATGGAGATCGAGCAGTCGGCATTGGTGAGTAGCACCTTGCGGGCGTTCAGGTAGTCGTCGCCGGTAGTGGCAACCTTGGAGGTATTGAGGTGGGTTTGCCGCAGGGCGTAATCATTGATGCGGGTCGGCCCGTATTTAACGGGATCTTTTATGGCCTTGATACGCGTGGGCGGGTAGGTATGATATAAGTTGGAGTAGATGCCGGAGAATCCTTCGGAGCTTACCAGCTCTTCCTTATACAGGCTGCCATCGGGTTGCCGGAATTGCGTGTGACGCTTGGGAGGAATGTTGCCCAATCGGTAATAGTACATAGATCTTGTGGTTTATGCACCAAATTACGCAATCGTTACCAGCCTCTCAGCAGTTCCAAAGGCTCTTTTATGAAAAGAGGTTTTGCCGTTTTTTATTTGGCAAAACCTCTTTTTGCGAAGTATACTGCCTTGTTACGGTTTAACACGCAGGTATTTTTCGACGATGGTCTGGCTGATGTTGGCAGCCTCCACTTTCTCTTCGCCTGACTGGATAAGGCTGTCGCCTTTCACTTTCAGCGTGAAGGTGAACTCGTGGTTTTCCCACTCGCGGAAATTACAATATTCCAGTACCTCGGTGTAAATGCTATCGCGTAAAGTGTACGTGCCGCCGCCGGCGACGAACACAGGGGCCGCCTTGGCAGTGTCGCCGGGTATGGGTGCCTCGTGGGTAAGGAAGGCGAAGTGGGTGTCGTTGATGATCTTGATGGTTCTTGTGCCTTCAATTTTATCGTGTTTGACTGTGTCTCCAATGTATGTGGTCTTGGCTACCAGCTGCCAGGTGCCCATGGCGTTGTTTTTCGGGGCTTGGGATTCGGGTTGATGCGCCGGCGTGCAGCCGGCACAAGCGAGTGCCAATGCACCGGCGAGGATGTTTATTTTCATTCGGATTGGGTTGTACAGCTACATTTACTCGCTCCGCAGGGCAGTCAACGGGTTTGCCGAAGCAGCCTTGAGCGACTCGAAGCTTACGGTGATCAGGGCAATGATCAACGCGATACTTCCAGCGTAAACAAATATAAGCACATCGACGGAAACCCGGTAGGCAAATCCTTGCAACCACAGGTCCATGAGGTACCACGACAAGGGCACTGACAAAGCCAACGCTACCAATACCAGTTTGATGAACTCGGACGACATGAGCGTGACGATTTGTTTTACGCTGGCGCCCATGACCTTGCGCACGCCGATCTCTTTGAAACGACGTTCCGCCATGTAAGTCGAGAGACCATACAATCCCAGGCAGGAGATCAGCACAGCCATACAGGTAAACGCCGTAATGATACGCGCTACGCGACGATCTTCATCGTATTGCTTCTGAACGTTTTCATCGAGGAAGGAATATTCAAACGGTGTGTTATCCACTTGTGCTTTCCAGATCTTTTCGACGCCTTTTACGGCCTTTTCGAAGTCGCCTCCCGGACGCAAGCTTGCAATCATTACCTCGTACTCATTGATTGTATCAGGCATAACGAGGATGAGTGGTTTGATCTCCTCCCGGGTGGAAATATGGTGATAGTCTTCCATGACACCAATCACCTCGAACGAATGCTTCTTTTTATCCCAATCGAAGTATATGCTTTTGCCGACCATCTCTTCCGGCGCATAGCCATATTGTTTGGCCGAAGATCTGTTTACAATGATCTTATTCTGGCTCTCCATGTCACGATTGTTTGTGAAGGTACGGCCTGCCAGCATCGGAATGCCCAACAGTTCGATGTAACCCTGGTCGACCTCGTTGCGGAAATTGGTCCGGCCGGTTTCCATCGATCCGCCTTCCGCATAAAATATCATGTCGCCAAAAACGCGGGTACCCGGCGCGAAACGCGCGCCCGACACCATTTCTACCGCTTCGTACTTCTGCAATTCACTGCGTAAGCCTTCATAGCGATTGCGTGCCTCAACCGTACGCAACGGCAATACAATCCTGGCATGAGCATCGAAACCCAGGTTTTTGTTCTGCATGAAGCTGAGCTGGCGGGAAATGATGATCATGCCCGACACTAATGTAATGGCTATTACAAACTGAAAGATCACCAATGACCGCCGCAAAAACCCGGAGGCATTGCTTAACGCAAACTTGCCTTTTAGTACCTCCGCCGGTTGAAACGACGACAGGTAGAATGCCGGATAGCTGCCGGCCAGCAATCCCGTAAAGACCGTTAATAGTAGCAGTGCCACGGCAAAGTAGCCGGCGTTGCCTGTATCAAATGAGATCGTCTTGTTTGTGAGATAATTAAAGTACGGCAGGAATACCTGTGTCAGCACTAAGCTGATGGCAACAGCCAGCAATACGATGACCATGGCTTCGCCGAGAATGTGCTGTATCAGCGTACTGCGGAAGGCGCCCATCACTTTACGAATCCCGATCTCGGCGGCGCGCTTGCCGGCGCGGGCGGTAGACAGGTTCATGAAGTTGATGCAGGCGATCAGCAAGATAAAAATCGCGATGGAGGCAATAACATAGATATAGCGAATACGCGGGCTTTGGCCGATGTCAGAACGCATGTATATATCTTTTACCGGCTCGAGGTGCAGCGATTTGGCAAAACCAAGTGCCCGAAGGCTTTCGGTACCGTACTTTGCCAGTACCTGGTCCATCTTGGCCTCCACTGTTTTGATGTCATGGCCGGGGGCGAGGCGAACTACGGCGTTGAAGAAATTTTCGCCTGCCCATTGGTTCATCATATATTCCGAGCGCAGGTCCTTGGCATAGCCCTCGCTGGTCATAGAGGTAGCAAAGTTGATGTGCGCGAAGGTCTTCTTCTGATCTTTTATGACCCCGGTGACCTTAAAGGTTACCGGTATACCCTGCTGGTTTATCTCAATGAGCTTGTTGAGTGCAGACTCGTTGTTGAAAAGTTTGTGAGCCAGTCGATCCGTAATAACAACAGTATTGGCATCGACCAACGCATGACGCGGATTGCCCTCGATAAACTCATAGGTAAGCACGTTGAACAGCGATGAGTCTGCCACAACACCGTCGGCTTCATAAAACACATTGTCACCGTAGGTGATCAGGCTTTGCGCGCCGGCGCCGACATACCGGGCGGCTGCCTCGATCTCAGGAACTTCCGCACGCACGGCCGGCAAAATAGGCGGCGAGATACTGGGAATATTCGGCTGACCGAAGCCGAAGTCCGTATCAAAGTGCGTGTAAACGCGGTAGAGGTCACCCAGCCGCTCATGGTGCTGGTCGTACGCCATTTCATCCTGGATGTATAGCGCCAGGAGCAGACAACAGGTTATCCCCAGGGAAAGGCCCGAGATATTGATCGAGGAGTAAACCTTGCTGCGCAGGATGTTGCGCCAGGCAAGAATGATATAGTTACGAAGCATACGTGCACGAAAATAATGAAGGAAGGTCACTAAACCAGTGCCATTCTATAAATACCCACCAGAAGGAAAAAATCATCACTATCCACTGACTCGTTACGATCGTATCTGAACAATAATGTCCGGAAGCGGGCACCATCTCACCGATGTGTGCAGTGTGTGATCGGTACGCGGGCAAATCGGTCGGTGTTCACATCTGTTCGTCGATTTGTTCAGCGGTGAACAAACTTCAGGAAGCAACCCGCATTTCCGTGCGTGTAACGCAGGTGTTGCAACTGGCATCATAGTAGATATAGTAATGCAACTCTTAAACCAACGTTTCTATGAAAATACATTTTGTCAGTATCCTTACCGCTGCTCTTGTTTGTTGTATAGTATATACACCTGCCGCGGCACAATCTAATCAACACAGCGATGCTGCTGCATTACAAGCAACGATCCTCCACCGGGACAGCCTCTTCTGGCACGCGTATAACACCTGCAATGCCGACAGTATGACACTGTTCTTTGTTGACGACCTGGAATTTTACCACGACAAAGGTGGCCCGACGCTGGGGCTGCAGAAGTTTGGCGAGACTACCCGCACGGGGTTGTGTGGCAATACCGCCAACTGGCAGCTACGCCGTGAAGCAGTGCCCGGTACGGTCAAGTTCTTTCCGATGTATAACAGCGGAATGTTATATGGCGCCATTCTCCAGGGAGAGCATGTCTTTTATGTACACGAGGCGGGCAAGAAAGAATACCTGGACGGCCATGCGCGCTTTAGTCACTTGTGGCTCAACAAGGACGGGGCCTGGAAGATGGCGCGTGTGCTGAGCTATGATCATAAGCCTGCGGTCTATACAGCGAAGACGAAGATCATACCGGTACCGACGGCGAAGCTGAAGCGTTTGAATGGAACCTACAACTCATCACAAGCCGGCACCCTCACCGTAAAGCAGGAAGGCAATGCCTTAAAAATAACAACGTCGAACTTCCAGGTAATAGCTTTTCCAGAGACGACCACGAAGTTTTTTCTCCGGAACCGCGACCTCCAGTTTGAATTCGTCGAAGAGAACAAGCATATCGCCAGGGTTATTATATACGAACGAGGGGGCAAGGTAGAAGAAGCACCGCGCATGCAGTAGTGGACGCTATAAAAAACTACGGGCAAAGAACATAACGTCCTCTGCCCGTGGTCCCGAAACTAACGTAATAATCAGTATTTAAAAACTTTTCCGCCGGCCATCACCTCTTGTGTCTTTTCGTCGAAGGTGGCCTTCATGCCCGTGCGCACCGCGGCGTTGGTCATGATCGTGGCGATGGAATGTGAATAACCAGCCTCTACGGGTGCGTTGGTTTCCTGACGGCTGCGCACGCACTCCATCCAATTGCGCATGTGCGCGGAGGTAAGCGCGTCGCCACCCGTGTTGGCGGAAGCCACTACTTTCTCGGCCGTCATGGTCAGGTCCATGTCGGCAAGTAAGTTGGGCTTCATGCTCATGGCCGCCGCAGGGCCTTCTTTGAGCCCGCCGCGCGACGACACTTTGTTGGTGTTTAGGTTGAGCTCGCCGCCGTTGGAATAGTATATCTCGGCGGGGCTTTCGTCGCCGTTCATCATGCGGGACGTAAACTGCACCTGGAAGCCCTGTTTGTCATCGCCGTAATCAAATACGGCGGTGGTCGTATCCCAATTTTTACGGCCGTCTTTCCAGAAGTATACTCCCCCGTTGGCCACGACGCTGCGTGGGTGCTTCAGCTCGCTGAACCAGTGTACGGTATCGATTTGGTGGCTCATCCACTGACCGGGCATGCCCGACGAGTATGGCCAGAAGAGACGGTACTCCAGATACTTGCGCGGGTCGAAGGCTTCCACGGGGCGGTTCAGCAAGAAACGTTTCCAGTCGGTGTCTTGTTCGCGCAGCTCTGCCACCAGCGCCGGACGACGCCAACGGCCGGGTTGGTTTACGTTCCAGGTAAGCTCTACCATGACGATGGGACCGAACTTTCCTTCTTTGATGAACTTCGCTGCTGCGTGGTAATTTTTACCACTGCGACGCTGCGATCCAATCTGCACGATCTTTTTCGATTCTTTTACTGCTTTCAGTGCGGCACGAGCATCTTCCATCGTCTCGGCAAACGGCTTTTCGGTATACGTATCGCAGCCGGCCTTCACAGCCTCGATGGTGTGCAGCGCGTGTTGAAAGTCGGCCGTGCTGATGATGACTGCGTCCAGGTCTTTGATCTTATAGAGCTCGTCATTGTTGACGCACGCCTGGACGTCGTGTCCGAATTTTTCTTTCAGGAAGGCCTGGCCCTCTTCGCGACGTTTCTTCCACAGATCAGAGACAGCCACGATGTCGAAGTTCAGCTCCTGGTAGTGGTTCTGAAAAGCCGGGAACAAGGACTGCCGGAAGCGGTCGGAGAAGCCTACGACACCTACGCGCACACGGTCGTTGGCGCCGATGATGTTTGCATAACTTTTGGCACTAAAGGCCGCCGCGCCCAGGGTAACGACCGATGCTTTTTTGATAAAATCTCTTCTCGAGTGACTCATAGGATTCAGGGGTTGTTGGTCATTTTAAGGTTTTGATCTTGATACTTCTATAGGACACGCGGTCGCCATGATCCTGTAACAGGATGTGGCCTTTTTCGGCCATGCCGAAGTCCTCCCACTGTGCATATTTACTACGCGCCACCAGGGCTTTGTAGATGTTATTGCCGCGTACGTATTCCACCACTTTGTAGCCGTTCAGCCAGTGCTCTACGCGGTTATCGGGATATACAATAACCCGACCCAGGTTCCACTCACCGATTTTATGCACACCGCGCGGATTGCGGTTGGCAGGAATGAGGTCGTACAGCGATGCCAGGGTGCGGTTGCCTACGGCGCCCAGCTTGGCATCAGGATGTTTCTCATCGTCGAGTATCTGGTACTCCAGGCCGATGGCCGAGCCTTGTGTTTTTTCTTTTTCCGTGACAAAGTATTTCACGCCGCTGTTCGCACCTTCCGTCAGGCGGAACTCGAATTGTAAGTCGAACGCTGCATATTCGTCTGTTGTGACAATGTCACCGCCATTCTGCGACTCCGCGCCGGCAGACTTTACAACGTTGAGGGTACCATCTACAATCTCCCAGCCCTTTTCGGGGAAGCTATCTTTGCTTGTTCCCCGCCAGCCGTTGGTGGTCTTACCATCCCACAGCAGCACGACGCCGTTTTTCTTTTCTTGTTCCGTAAGCGTATTGGGCACAAAGTTTACGACGTAAATATTGTCGATGGGTGACGGCTGCAGGTTTTCGGTCTTGATGCGAATGTTTTTAAACCATACATGTTTACCGGCCGTCTCGCCTTTGCCCACAGCATGTACTTGCAGCGCGATGAGACCCTTCGGTGTCATGTCGTCCACCAGGTTGGCGCACGGTATACCGTTGATCCATGTGCGGATACTGTTGCCGATCGCTTCAATGCGTACGCTATTCCATTGGGTATTGCGATAGGCGCTTTTTGCGATCGGGTTATAGTCCAGCGGGTAGAGCCATTGACGGCGGGCTTCGTCGTATATACCGCCGCACCACTTGCGGGGGCTGGGATCGAAGTCGAGTTGATAGCCAAATACCCTGCCATCGAGGTAGTCGGGTTTGCTTTCACTGCGGAACTGCACACCCGAATTGGTGCCGTCGTCCATTTTAAATTCGAGCTCGAGTACAAAGTCGCCATATGTCCCATCGGCCATCAGGAAGGAGTTGGGCGAGCCGTCTATCGTCGTGCCGACGATCATGCCGTTTTCGACATTGTAGGGGGCTTTGCCATTGATCTGTTTCCAACCCGTCAGGTCTTTACCATTAAAGAGCGGTCGCCAGTCTTTATCCTTCTTCTGGGCATAGCCCGCCAGTGCAGAACAGGCAAACAGCCATACGATAAGTCGTTTCATGCTACGTTGTTATAGGTTTAGTCGTTTTAGTTCTTTTACGGCGTAGTCACACGCGCGGGCCGTCAGTGCCATATAGGTCAGCGACGGGTTAGCGCTCGCGTTAGACGTCATGCACGCCCCGTCGGTGACGAATACGTTCGGCACGGCATGTACCTGGTTAAAGGCATTCAACACCGAGGTCTTCGGATCTTTGCCCATGCGGGCGGTACCCATCTCGTGGTTGGCGTTGCCAGGATACGAGGTCGTGACGTACGGTCTTACATTTTTATAGCCCGCCGCTTCCAACATTTCGGCTGCCGAGTTGGCCATGTCTTGTTGCATAGCCTTTTCGTTGTCCTTAAAGGAGCAGTCGATCGTGAGCGTGGGGCGTCCGTACACGTCTTGTACGGAGGTATTCAGTGTTACCCTGTTTTCGGCGTAAGGCAGGCACTCGCCATAGCCATTAAGGCTAAAGTGCCACGGGCCCGGCGTCTGCGCTTTTGTTTTGAGCGCGGCACCGATCACGTCCTGCCCGTTCAGGTCGCCCCACCCCGCACGCGACGCTCCACCCAAATAACCAAAGCCACGGATGTAGTCCGTCCGTTGCTCGTGTAGATTCCTGTACCGCGGCACGTACAACCCGTTGGGACGCCGGCCGATGTAGTAACGATCTTCAAAGCCTTCGACGTCAGCATATGCGCCGGCGTGTTTGTGGTGATCCATCAGGTTTCGCCCCACCTGGTCGCTGTCGTTGCCCAGTCCATTCGGAAATCTACCGGACGTTGAGTTCAACAGGATAAACGCAGTGCTCAACGTGGATGCGTTCAGAAAAATAAGCCGCGCGTAATATTCCGTTACGGTGCGAGTGGCGGTGTCGACCACTTCCACGCCGGTGGCTTTTTTTCCTTGCTCGTCGTACAGCACGCGGTTAACCAATGATTGTGGCTGTAGCGTGAGGTTGCCCGTGGCAAATGCTGCGGGCAGGGTGCTGGCGTTGGTGCTGAAATAAGCACCGTACAAACAACCGCGGTGGCAAAGGTTACGCGACTGGCATACGCCCCGGCCTTTTACGGGGGCGGTGAGGTTTGCCACCCGGCCGATGGTGACGAGCCGCTCCGGAAATTTCTTCTGCATTGCCCCCCGGAAGTGTTGCTCGACGCAGTTCATTTCCATGGGTGGCTGAAAATTGCCATCGGGTAAATTGGGCCACTTTTCTGCCTGGCCGCTGACGCCGATAAACGACTCGACGTAGCCGTACCACGGTGCGAGGTCCTTGTAGCGCACCGGCCAGTCTACACCGTGGCCGTCTTTGGCATTGGCGGAGAAATCGACGTCACTCCACCGGTAGCTTTGGCGTCCCCACAACAGGGAGCGGCCGCCGACAACGTCGCCGCGCACCCAATCGAAGCGCTGGACTTCGGTGTAGGGGTTTTCGAGGTCGTTTATATAGAAGTGTTTGTTGTCACCCCGAAATGAGTAGTGTCGTGTCTGCACATGGCTTTTTTCTTTTTCCGCGCGCGTCAGCCGCCCGCCGTACGCAATTTCCCACGGATCTTTGGCCGTGGTGGGGTAGTTGGGGTGCTCGACGTTGCGGCCGCGTTCCAACATCAACACTTTCAGTCCTTTTTCACACAGTTCTTTTGCCGCCCATCCCCCACTGATGCCTGATCCCACTACGATGGCATCATAGGTGTTTTCCGCGCGCGCCCTCAGGTTCAAATTCATAACACTTCTTTTCGAATCAAAAGATGTAAAAAACCTATTGAACGATGAAAATAAGTTTTTCAAACGGTAACAGTCTCGGGTCACGTCCGGCTGAACTCATCGATATGACGGCATTTGGCGGCTCGCTCCCCTACAGGGAATATTTAATCTGGCCAATCCCTTTACGATTCCATGCCATGTTATATTTTTGCGCAATTTTGTACATCCCATTCCACTACGATAATGCCAAGAGACAGAAGTATTCGCTCCGTACTGATCATCGGTAGCGGTCCTATTATCATTGGGCAAGCCTGTGAATTCGATTACGCCGGCTCGCAGGCCTCCCGTTCACTCCGTGAGGAAGGTATTGAAGTTGTTTTGATCAACTCCAATCCGGCCACCATCATGACTGACAAAGTGACGGCCGATCACGTGTATCTGAAGCCGCTTACCAAGAAGTCAATTCGGGAGATCCTGGAGCGCCATCACATCGACGCCGTTCTTCCGACCATGGGTGGTCAGACCGCGCTGAACCTGTGCATCGATTGCGATAAGGCGGGCATCTGGCAGCATTACGGTGTGCGCATCATCGGTGTTGATATCAAGGCGATCGAGACAACCGAAGACCGCGAGAAGTTCCGTCTGAAAATGCTGGAGCTGAATGTCGGCGTTTGTGAGGGTGGTACCGCAACGTCTTTCCTGCAAGGCAAAGAGATTGCACAGGACATCGGCTTTCCCCTGGTTATTCGTCCCTCGTATACCCTGGGCGGCACGGGTGGCGCGTTTGTAAATGCCCCCGAAGATTTTGACGAAGCGCTGAACCGGGGCCTGCACGCATCACCAATTCACGAGGTGCTGGTCGAGCAAAGCATCATGGGTTGGAAAGAATACGAGCTCGAGCTCCTGCGTGATAGCGCAGGCAACGTGATCATTATCTGTTCGATCGAAAACTTCGATCCCATGGGTATTCACACCGGCGACTCTATTACGGTCGCACCGGCCATGACACTGCCCGACACCGTATACCAGAACATGCGGAACCTGGCCATCAAGATGATGAACGGCATTGGCCAATTCGCGGGTGGCTGTAACGTGCAGTTCTCACTGAACCCTGACGACGACAAAGATATTATCGCCATCGAGATCAATCCGCGTGTATCACGCTCGTCGGCACTGGCCTCGAAAGCTACGGGATATCCTATCGCCAAGATTGCTGCCAAACTCGCGATTGGCTATAACCTGGACGAATTGAAAAACGCCATCACAGGCACCACGTCGGCTTATTTTGAGCCTGCGATTGACTATGTTATCGTGAAAGTTCCGCGCTGGAACTTCGATAAGTTCCCCGGAACAGACCGCACGCTGGGTCTGCAAATGAAGTCTGTGGGCGAAGCCATGGGCATTGGCCGCAACTTTCAGGAAGCACTGCAGAAAGCCTGCCAGTCACTGGAGATCCGACGCAACGGTCTGGGTGCTGACGGCAAGGAGCTCACAAACCAGGACGAACTATTGTACAGCCTGGAGCATCCGAGCTGGAACCGCGTGTTCCACATCTACGATGCGATCAAGCTGGGCATTGCCATGAAGACCATTCAGAAGCTGACGCGGATCGACCGCTGGTTCCTGAAACAGATCGAGGAGTTGGTGGAGCTCGAAAAAGAAATCTCAACGTACGAGTTGTCAACGATTCCCACCGACCTGCTGCGCAAGGCGAAAGAAAAAGGCTTTGCCGACCGTCAGATCGCGCACATGCTGGACTGCTACGAGAGCGAAGTATTTAAGAAAAGAACCGAGCTTGGCATCAAGCGTGTCTACAAGCTGGTCGATACGTGTGCCGCGGAGTTTGAAGCGAAGACACCCTACTACTACTCGACGTTCGACAAAGAAAACGAATCAACCGTATCGAACCGTAAGAAAATCATCGTACTGGGCTCTGGCCCGAACCGCATCGGTCAGGGTATAGAATTTGACTACTCCTGCGTGCACGGTGTACTGGCCGCAAAAGAGTGCGGCTACGAGACCATCATGGTCAACTGTAACCCCGAGACGGTTTCAACGGACTTTGATATTGCTGACAAACTATACTTCGAGCCGGTATTCTGGGAGCATCTCTATGACATCATCGAGCACGAAAAGCCGGAAGGTGTGATCGTACAGCTGGGCGGTCAGACGGCGCTGAAGCTGGCAGAGAAGCTGGATAAATACGGCATCAAAATCCTCGGCACCTCGTTCGAGGCACTGGACCTGGCAGAAGACCGCGGGCGGTTCTCCAACCTGCTGAAAGATCTCGGTATACCGTACCCGGAATTTGGCGTAGCAAACAATGCCGAGGAGGCACTGGAGGTATGTAAGACCATCGGCTTCCCGCTGCTGGTTCGCCCTTCGTACGTACTGGGTGGACAAGGCATGAAGATCGTGATTAACGAGCAAGAGCTGGAGCATCATATCATCGACATCTGGAAGCACTTGCCCGACAACAAAGTATTGCTGGATCACTTCCTCGACGGGGCAATTGAAGCAGAAGCCGATGCGATCTGCGACGGTGAGAATGTCTATATCATCGGCATCATGCAGCACATCGAGCCAGCGGGTATCCACTCCGGCGACTCCTACGCCGTGCTGCCGCCATACAACCTGGGTGACCTGGTGATCAAACAGATCGAGCATTACACGAATAAGATCGCGGTAGCGCTGCAAACGGTCGGTCTGATCAACATTCAGTTTGCGATCAAAAACGACAAGGTATATATCATCGAAGCCAACCCGCGCGCATCGCGTACAGTGCCGTTCATCTGCAAAGCCTACGATGAACCATATGTGAACTATGCTACGAAGGTGATGCTGGGCGAGAAGAAAGTAACGGACTTTACGTTCAATCCGACACGCAAAGGTTACGCCATCAAAGAGCCCGTTTTCTCATTCCACAAGTTCACGGACGTGAACAAGGAGCTTGGTCCTGAAATGAAATCCACCGGTGAGGCAATCTATTTTATCGACGACCTGATGGACGATTATTTCATGAAGATTTACTCCGAGCGGAATTTGTATCTGAGCAAATAAATCTGACCATATTGATCTACAGCAAGAAGGCGCCCACCAGGACGCCTTCTTTGTTTTTGATGGCAATGGCTACCCTGTGCATGGATATAAAAGAACAGGCCGCCCGATGAGAGCAGCCTGTTTTTATGATTTTAACTTCTTTTCGTTATTGTATTACAATATCAAACTTCTCGATCATCTCGAAGTCTACCTGTACTTCCATTTCGTAGTTGCCGGGAGTGAAGTCGTTAGGAATCACATAGGTCATTTCCGTGCCGTCGGCTTTCACCGTAACAATCCTCTGGAAGCCATTGCCCACTTCAGGCCAGAAGTAGAATATGCCCGAGGTGCCCTCTGCTTTCAGGTTTTCACCTGTTATGACGATCTGCTCGCCTCTGGCAAAGGTTAACTTGTTGATCGACGTAACGCGTGGGCGATTGCCTACGTAAATTGAAAATACCGATTCAACTTCCAGGCCATCTGCCGTGATAATCAATATGGTATAGGAACCATAGTTGGGTACTTCCGCTGTGAATTGGATCGAATTCGCTGATTCGTTTAGAATTTCCATTCCGTAACGGATACCGCCATCGTCTACCAGTTTTATCAGGTTGCCGGTTTCTGAAAAGTTTATACCCGTGATGGTCACACTGCCACCCTGATTAACTTCTTCGGTGCTAATTCCGGAGATTGCCGGAGCCGGAATCTTCACTGTCAGTGTAACGTCCAGCGTAACAGACTGATTTTTGCTCGTTACAGTAATCGCATACTCACCCACCTCGATGATAAAAGGCATCGTAAAGTACAGACGCGTCGTCGTCGAATTTTCGTTAGCGCCAATGGTGAACTTCTCTTTGGAATCAATGTTGGTGAGAGCAATCTCGCTGTCCGTAAATACAGCGAAGTTTGTGCCTGTGACATAGAACTCTGCTCCCTTGGCCACCTCTACTGACGAAATACCCGTTACCGTAATATCATCTTCACCAGGCCCCTCGTCATCTGTTCCTACTGTTACAGTAACGACATACTTTTGAGTAGATCCGTCTTCAGCTGTTACGGTATAGGTAACAGCGTTTGTGAAGTTCTGCTTCACACCCGTGGTCGGATCAATCGTTGCTTTCTCAGAAACAGCGATCGTCGGCACGAGTTCAGTAACGTTTGTACCTGCGGGTACTGTTACAGCGATCTTCTTGTCGCTTTCAGTGATAGTACCTGTTGCTGCCGGGGTAGCAAACTTGAAGGAGGTGATTGCCTTAGCGCTGCTTTTTACAACGGCAGGATCAGCGTCGTCGTCGCTACAGCTTGCTGCCAGTACAGCCAGGCATAGTACAAAAAGTACCCGACAACTAACGGAGAATTTCTTCAGGGATAATAACATATATAATTTTTAGGTTTTAATGTGGGTGCGAATAACGTATGGTCTACACTATCAATTATAAGAGAACTCCGAACGTGCATACCCATGTAGGAAATGGAGAAAAACCTAATTTTTCCGGTATACCTATTAAACTAAATAATGACTGGAATTCGTCACCGTAGGCGAGACGTTTGACAGGAAAAGGACGCCCGTGTGCGCACCAGTCGCAATTTTCCGACGGTTGGGGATTTGGCGGCGAACCTCTACCTTTACGTTTCTGTTAAGCTTTAATAACAGCAGCTATGTTTCGATTCCTTTTAATAATTGGCATCATTTCGTACGTTTTCTACAAAATAGGCTCATTCTTCTTCCGGGCCGGCGCAGCTGCGCAGCAACTGAAGAATTACAAAAACCAGCAAAAAGACGCCGATTCGTACAAAAAAACGAAGAAACGCGGCGTAAAAGGCGGCGACTACGTAGACTACGAGGAGATCAAATAATCCCATTTTCGGGGAGGCATTCATGAGACTTCATTTTTATAAATACCAGGCAACTGGAAACGATTTTGTGGTAGTGGACAACCGCGCCGGCAGCCTGCAACTTACCCAGGAGCAGATTGCACGCCTGTGCCACCGGAAGTTTGGCGTAGGGGCGGATGGGCTGATGCTGATCGAAAAACACCCTTCCCTGCACTTTCACCTGGAATACTATAATAGCGACGGCTCGCAGAGCCTCTGCGGCAATGGCAGCCGCGCCGCGGTACACATGGCCGCGCAACTCGGTCTGCTTGACAAGGCGGCTACCTTTCAGGCCTACGACGGCCCCCACGACGCCGAGCTCTTGCCGACGGGCATTATCCGTCTGCGCATGGGCGACGTGGCCAGCCACACCCGGCACGGCGACGACTACTTTATTCACACCGGCTCACCGCACTACGTACGCTTCGTAGACGACGTGAAGGCTTACCCCGTGGTAGAAGAAGGACGGAAGATCCGCTACAGCGACGCGTTCAAACCGGGCGGCACGAACGTCAACTTTGTACAACGGTTGCCAAACAACACGCTTTTTGTCCGCACGTATGAACGCGGTGTTGAAGACGAAACACTGTCGTGTGGTACCGGCATTACAGCGGCGGCACTGGCCGCAGCGCTGGAGGGTTATTCCTCACCTGTCGCAATCAAGGCCCTGGGCGGCGAGCTGTCGGTAGAGTTTACCCGGACAGGCGATGGTAGCTTTACGAATGTCTATCTCATCGGCCCTGCGCAGTGTGTCTTTGAAGGCGACGTAGAAGTCTAGCGCCTTCAAAAGCTGACATAATTTCCCATTTCCCCAAAAACTGTCCGAGTGTAGGAACCTCGGCGTCGACATGCCGGTCCCCTTGGCATGTTTCGGATTCTTTTCTTGTCTTTCCTGCCAAAATGATCTTTAAAGAAGCGTTGGAACTGTTATTGCTCCCCCTGAAATCTCAAAAAACAATTTAACTTTAAGCCCCCTAAACAGGGCTGATCGCTCTTTGTCATCCGTTTTTTCTACCCACCGGTTTAGCCGTGACACGCTACCCTGGGCGAACAACGGTAGGCGCAGCGCGGCGAAAGTATAACGACCATTATATGCTGAAATTCATTGCCAAGATCTTCGGAACCAAGTCAGAGAAAGACATCAAGCGCATCATGCCGTTGGTGGAGCAAACCCAACAGGAAGGTGAGAAGCTGAAATCGCTTAGCAACGACGCTTTACGGGCCGAAACGAAGAATATCCAGAACTTCATCAACCAGGAGCTGCAGAGCATCGACAATCAGCTGGCGGCGTTGCACCAAAGGATCGCCGACAACCCTGACCTGGAGATCCAGGACAAGGAGGCCATCTTTATGCAGATCGACGAGCTGGAGCTTACGCGGAACAAGGACCTCGAAAAAGTATTGATGAAAGTGCTCCCGAAAGCGTTTGCCATTGTACGCGAGACCGCACGCCGCTTCAAGGAGAACGACTACCTGGAAGTTACCGCCCAGGATTTCGATATACAATTTTCCGCCGGCCGTGAGCATATCCAGATCGACGGCGACAAAGCCCGCTGGGCCAACCAGTGGATTGCCGCAGGCACGCTGCAGAAGTGGGAGATGGTACACTACGACGTACAGATCATCGGTGGTATCGTACTGCACGAAGGCAAGATCGCCGAGATGGCTACGGGTGAAGGTAAAACCCTGGTGGCTACCCTGCCGGCCTTCCTGAACGCCCTGGCCAAACGCGGCGTGCACATCGTTACCGTAAACAACTACCTGGCCACCCGCGACAGCGAGTGGATGGCGCCGATCTTCCAGTTCCACGGCATCAGCATAGATTGTATCGACAAACACGAGCCCAACTCCAGCGCCCGCCGCAACGCATACCGTGCCGACATCACCTATGGCACCAACAACGAATTTGGCTTCGACTACCTACGCGACAACATGGCGCGCGAGCCGGAAGACCTCGTACAACGCAAGCACCACTATGCCATGGTGGACGAGGTGGACTCTGTACTGATCGACGAAGCCCGTACGCCCCTCATTATCTCCGGCCCCGTGCCCCGCGGCGACGAGCACGAATTCTACGACCTCAAGCCCCGCATCTTTAAGCTGGTAGAAGCCCAGAAGAAGCTGATAAACGAATACCTCAACACCGCCCGCAAGCTTATAACCGAAGGCAATGAAAAGGACGGCGGCCTGCCGCTGTTCCGCGCGCATCGCGCCATGCCGAAGCACAAGCCACTGATCAAGTTCCTGAGCGAGTCGGGTAACAAAGCCATTCTGCAAAAGACGGAGAACTACTACCTCCAGGACAACAAGCGCAACATGCCGGAGGCCGACGCTCCGCTGTATTTCGTCATCGACGAAAAAGACAACAGCGTGGAGCTGACAGAAAAAGGTATCGACCTGATCACGGGCGAAGGGGAAGATCCAAAATTCTTCATCCTGCCGGAAATCGGCACCGAGCTTTCAAAGCTTGAAAAAGAAGCCGGCCTGGACGATGCAACACGCCTCCAACGCAAAGAGGAGCTCATCCGCGACTATCAAACCAAGACACAACGCATTCACAGTGTGAATCAGCTGCTAAAGGCTTATACGCTGTTTGAAAAAGATACCGAATACATCCTGGTAGATGGAAAAGTAAAGATCGTAGACGAGCAAACTGGTCGTGTACTCGACGGTCGTCGTTACTCCGACGGCCTGCACCAGGCGATCGAGGCGAAGGAAAACGTGAAGGTGGAAGACGCCACCCAGACCTACGCGACCATCACCCTGCAGAACTACTTCCGTATGTATCACAAGCTGGCCGGTATGACCGGTACAGCCGAAACGGAAGCCGGCGAGCTGTGGGATATCTATAAACTGGACGTAGTCGTAATCCCTACCAACAAACAGGCAGTACGGAAAGATTACGACGACATGGTATATAAAACCATGCGGGAGAAGTTCAACGCGGTGATTGATGATATCGTCAAGCTGACCAACGAAGGACGCCCGGTGCTGGTCGGTACAACGTCTGTCGAAATTTCGGAAGTTGTCAGCCGCCTGTTGCAGATGCGCAAGATCAAGCACCAGGTATTGAACGCCAAGCAGCACCAACGCGAAGCAGAGATTGTAGCAGAGGCTGGTAAGCCGGGTACTGTAACAATCGCTACCAACATGGCTGGTCGTGGTACCGACATTAAGCTTACGCCGGAATCCCGCGCCGCGGGTGGCCTGGCCATTATCGGTACGGAACGTCACGAGTCGCGTCGTGTAGACCGCCAGCTGCGCGGTCGCTCGGGTCGTCAGGGTGATCCCGGCACATCGCAGTTTTATGTGTCGCTGGAAGACAACCTGATGCGTCTGTTCATGCCGGAGCGTATTGCCCGCATCATGGACAAACTGGGCCTCAAAGAGGGTGAAGTCATTCAACATTCGATGGTGACAAGCTCCATCGAACGCGCACAGAAGAAAGTAGAAGAGAACAACTTCGGCACGCGTAAGCGCCTGCTGGAATACGATAACGTCATGAACTCGCAGCGCGAGGTTATCTACAAGCGCCGCCGCAACGCCTTGTTTGGCGAGCGTCTGGAGCTGGATATCCTGACGATGCTGAACGATACGTCGGAGGACATGGTAATCAATGCCAAGAACGGCGCGGACTACGAAAGCCTGCGCCTGAGTGCCTTGAGCACGTTCGGTCTCGACTACGACATAACCGAAGAGGCCTTTAACAAGATGACCGAGGCGCAACTCGGCGACGACCTGTACCATAAGGCCCTCGAGCGTTATCATAATAAGAACAAGCTGATGGCTGAGCGCGCCCTGCCGGGCTTCACGCAGCTGCACCGCGAGCGCGGCGCCACCATTGAAAACGTGATGGTTCAGGTCACCGATGGTCAGAAGCAGATTGGCGTCGTGGCCAACCTGAACAAATGCATTACCTCCAACAACGGCGAGTTTATCAAGGCGATGGAAAAGGTCATTACGCTGAGCATCATCGACCAGCAATGGAAAGAGCACTTGCGTGAGATGGACGACCTGAAGCAATCGGTACAGAATGCTGTATACGAGCAAAAGGACCCGCTCCTGATCTATAAGTTCTCGGGGTTTGACCTGTTCAAACGGTTTGTGGCCAAGGTAAACGAAGACACAATTGCTTTCCTGTCAAAAGCTGACTTCCCAACACAAGAGCAGGAGCAGCAGGTACAGGAAGCCCGTATACAACGCAGCAAAGTACGCCTGAGCGAGCAGAAGGAAGAGTCCCGTTCACTGCTGAGCGGTGGTGGCAACGGCGAGACGCGCGATGGCGGCAATGGCCGCGCCCAGGCTCCCTACGAAAGACCGCAGGAGAAGGTAATGCCCATCAAGTCAGACAAGGTAGCCAACCGTAACGACAAGGTGAGCGTTCAATACCCGGACGGCCGCGTACTGCGCGACGTGAAGTATAAGAAAGTAGAAGAAGACATCGCCAACAACCGCTGTATCATAATTGAATAGCATGCACCTGTCAAAAGGAATGATCTATACGTCTTGCATCCTGCTACTGGCAGGGTGCAAGACCACTCAAAAAACAACCAGCAGTACCTCACAAGTGAGCAAGTATACGGAAGACCTTTCCGTATGGCGCCCAAAGGTTGAGTCGACTACTACCACCCCCGTTATTACCACAGCCCCTCCCACCACCGGAGCTCCGGAAGACCGCAAGACCCAGCCCTATACGGAGGCGCGATTTTCCGTGAACAGGCAGCTGGACACGGTGCTGGACAGCATCGACCGGACCAACCTGAACCGTCGCTACATTGACGGGTTTACCATTCAAGTGTACTCCGGACGTCGGGAAGAGGCGCTGAACGCAAAAAAACAATTGACGACTTCCCTCCCCAGACTGGAATCCGAGGTGCAGTTCACCGAACCCATTTTTCGTGTGAAGGTGGGCAAATATTATAGCCGCATGGAGGCCCAGCAGGACTATACAGCCGTAAAACGCTATTTCCCGGCTGCTATCCTCATTCCTGAGAAGATTTCCCTGAGTGAGTAGTGATGCCCCTGTAGGGTCCGCCGGACTGACTTTACAGCTTTCTATCCGCCTGTCTTTCTGTGGTTTGAATTTTGCCTTGTATTTTTGGCAAACCATTTTTTAAGCTTTTGAAGACAGTCCGGAAAATATTTTTTTATCTCGTCCTGACCCTTGTCGTGCTTTTACTTTCCCTCACGGCATCGGTGTTCCTGTTTAAAGACAAGATCATTCGTCAGTTCATCGAGGAGGCGAACAAGAACCTGCAGACGCCGGTCAAGATCGGCCAGATGGATGTCTCGGTGTTTGAGAAGTTCCCACAAATCTCGATCGTGCTCCGCGATGTGTATGTCGAGGATAGCCATCCGGGGCAATACCCACTATTAACAGCCTCCACCCTTGCATTTCAGTTACACCCCCTGGAGCTCTGGCGCGGCAAGTATACTATTCGCGGGGTACAGATCCACAACAGCGAAACGAACTTGCGCATAGACGCCAAGGGTCAAAACAACTATACCATTTTTAAAGCCACCGAAAGCGACAATGGAACAGGGGGCGGCGGAGTAACCTTTGAGCTGAGCCACGTAGCCCTGAAGAAGACGCGATTTCACTATGTCGATCTGCACGACCACAAGAACATGACGTTCACCAGCGATGCGCTGGATGCGTCTATTCATTCCGTGCAGAATGTCTATCACATTAAAGCACACGGCCAGCTAATCACGGAAACACTCGACATTGGTGGCTCCGCCTACCTCGCGGGAAAGAACTTTACAATCGACAGTGACCTGGCCTACGACGATCAGAACCGACTGCTCACTATCAACCCTTCTACCTTGAAACTGAAGAAATCCTCCTTTGCCGTTCGCGGCAGCTACGGCTGGCAGGATGACAACATAATAGACCTGACGGTAGACGGCCAGGATACCGACATTCAAACTATTGTATCCTTGTTGCCCGAGTCGGCCACGCATGGACTGGAGAAGTATCAGAGCAAAGGCGATGTATATTTCTCTTCAACATTAAAGGGCGTGATCAGCCGTCGTAAAAGTCCTGCGTTTTCGGTGAAGTTCGGATTTGACAACGCCACCATCTATCACCCGGAGTATAAGTCACGCATTGAAGAGGCTACCCTGGAGGGCTCGTTTGCCAGCGGTGACATTACGGACCTGTCGAAGGCCGTGCTGATATTGAAGAACGTTCAAGGCAAGCTTAATCACGAGTCTTTTGTTGCTGACTTCGTGCTCCAGAACTTTAACGATCCCGAGGTCATCTGCCATTTCAAGGGACGTGTTGATGCGGGCTCGCTGCTGGACTTCTACCCTGTGGAAAACGTCTCGGATGTGTCGGGCTACCTTTTTGCCGATGTCTCGTTTGAGGGCAAGGTAGGACTACTGAAACGACGGGCTACTGCTCAAAAAGTATCGACACAAGGGACGATTGAATTACAAGAGATTCGTTTAAAATTCGGCGCAGGTAAAATTCCCCTGGAAGGTATGCGCGGCAACCTGCAGTTTAGCAACAACGACCTGGCATTAAGCAACGTGTCGGGCAAGCTGGGCAACAGCGACTTTTTGCTGAACGGCTTCTTTAAGAATATCATCACCTTCCTGCTGTTTGAGAACCAACCCATCGGCATCGAAACAGACCTCAAGTCGAACTATATCGATATGAACCAACTGCTCGCGATTGGCTTTGGCCAGACCACCGGCAAACAGGAACAGGAGTATGCCTTCAGCATTTCAAAAAATATCAATCTGAACTTCAATTGCGATGTGAAGGCGATGACATATAAGCGTTTTCACGCCACCAACCTGACCGGCGACCTACTCGTGAAGAACGAGATGGCCGTATCGCGGAATATCACACTGCATGCCATGGGCGGTGACATGATGCTCTCGGGCATTATCGACGCCAAGAACAAAAAGGCGATCGATGTCGTGAGCACATGCAAGGTGAACGGCGTATACCTCGATAGTGCCTTTTATGTCTTTGAAAATTTCCAACAGAGCTTTATCGAAGACAAACACTTGCGCGGCCGCGCCTATGCCGACGTGAACCTGGAGATGGCATTAAAGCCGAGCCTGCGATTGTTCCCGGAGACGTTGATTGCCGATATCGGTGTGTCCATCAAAGGTGGAGAGCTAAACAACTTCGAGCCCATGCAGAAGTTGAATCGGTATGTGAATGATAAGGAGCTAAGCCATCTGCGTTTCTCGGATATCAAGAATGATATTCATATTGAAAATAAAACCATCTATATACCGCAGATGGAAATACGAACCAATGTCACCAGTCTGCGGGTGAGCGGTACGCATACGTTTGACCAGCAGATTGACTACCGGGTCATTACGCCGCTGCGTTTGGCCCGGCAGCGCGATCCGGAGGCAATGCAGGCCGTGGAGGAGGACGCTTCGGGCAGCAAGCTATACTTGAAGATTACGGGAACGGCGGATAATTATCGCGTGCAGTACGATACGGATGCAGTGAAAAAGAAGATTGTTTCGGATCTAAAGAACGAGGTGAAGGAACTGAAGGACGCATTTAAGAATAAAGGCACGCAGAAGAAGAAAGAAGCCGAACTGGCAAAGGATGAATATTTTGAGTGGGATGAATAACATCCTGAAACAGCTAATATTTACGTCACTTCCCGAAAACAGACAATAGGGTGTCCGCGGGGTGGCCTCATGATGCCAATTTAACCTGCGCTCTTATCTCCCTGGATTTAGGCCTGCCCCAGCCATGTCCTACTCCTATATAGCGTAGATCATCCGTGGTTCATCCGTGGAACATCTATGGAGGAACCCTGTGGCAGACTCGAAGTATCCCCGGCGAAGAATGCCTTTTTTCCGTCCTGGCTCCGACCCGTCCCGCAACTCCTTCTCTCCTCCGCGGAACCCCAAATTCCATTTTTTCAAACCAACGAAAATTATTTCAAAACAACCTGTCAAACCTGATCCAACAGGTGACTAACAGGTGATCATTAAGTGTACGTCTGGCACAGGTACTATAACACAATTCAATTAGTTGTCCGAGAAGTTTACTGTCAAATAACTAGCTATCCCTACGCGAAAGCCATAGTCATGATACTGCCCGTCCTGAAATGACACTGCACCTTCCAAACGGAAGAAGCGTAAGATACCATCAATAGAATATCCTACCTCTGTATAGTTCTTAGAAGTCGGCGTGGCAAGATAGTTTACAAAGATGTTTTCACGAATCCCCATCATACGCACAAACGGGAAGCTGGTAACAAGGAAGCGGCGGAATTGATAGTACACATTACCCGCCAAATAACGGTCGGGCGTAGAATAGGTATAATAATCCAGCAAACGGAAGCTTCCCACCGGATCGGTGGTGCTGAAAGGCGTACGGTTTCCGAGGAAGTGTTTGTAGTCCATGAAATACATGCGGCGGTCATTCAGGAACGTGCCGGCACGCACAGCGAAATGCAGGCGACCACGCACACCGATCGCAATCTGATGTTTCGCACCTACTTCGAGCTGATCGAAGTCAACGTCGCTGCCGAGAACGTCGGAGATCCCTTTTCTATACGTAAGGCTCAACGTCGGTGAAGAATTTTCCACTTCGTTGCGCTGGCGATTGCGAATGCGATATTTCAGCCAGGGGCGTGTTACAACGCTAACGGACGCCGTGAGGGCCTCGTGGTCTGGAAAGGATGTATCCAACAGCTCGGAGTTTACCGGAATGTTGGAAGTATAATCTTCGATACTCTTGCGATCTATCCATTTATAGTTCGTTGTGTTTTGCAGCATGTGGCGGCGTTGCCAGGAGGCCGTGCCTTCTACTGACACAAAGTCACTCAGGTTGCGGCGGTATAGTACATCTACGTAGCGTCGCTCGTAGAGCTTCATGAGGTTCTCTTCCAATAACAGGGTCATGAAGTCATTGACGATCGGCAGGATCGGTTGATCGGCATTGTACTGACGCACATACCGGCCGCCCTCCACCTCGAATCGGTATACCTTGTTGCGCAATGCAAATTTCAGATTGCCGGATGCCACCTTGCGGGAGAAGGCGTAGCGGAAGGCGGGCGTGATGCTCAGGCGTGTCTTGTTGGTGTCTTGCAGGATGGTGCCAAACGACACTTTGTATACCAAATTCCAGCCTTCGACGGTGTTGAAACCGGGCATCGGAAAGTGTATTTTAATGTTGGAGTGCTTGGCGACTTTGTAGGTGTCGCCGATCAACAGATCCCACGGCTGGAACCCGGCGTGTTTGGATTGCTTCAAGGTATCACCGGCGTCTTTACGGGCTTCAATTTCGGCGGTGCTGTCGGACTTCTGGTAGCCTTTTACTTCCTCCGGCGTCAGGGGTACGGGGCGCATAGACGCCCAATAGGTTGAGTCCTTTTTAAAAGCGCCGCTGTCGATTTCGAATAACGTTTCAGAGAGGACCTCCGGCTCTTTTTGCTGGCGCAGCTCCTGCTTCTCGTAGTCCTTCATGATCGTCTTTAGTTCCTTGCGGGTGATCTCTTTGCCGGACTGCAGCCGTTCTTGCAATTGTTTGGCATTGTCAGGCTGGCGACGTGGGGCCGTGGTCTTCGCCTGCCGTGCTTCCTGTTTTTGGATTTTCTCGTCGATCACTTCCATTTTGTCCGTCTCGACGTAGAGCGCAGGATTGAGCTTGATTTTGTAGTCGCTCACCGTGGCGAGGTATTTATATTCAAACTCAAAGCCAAAGACCTTTCCATCAATCCGGAACTGGTGCGACACCGGCAGCCAGGCTTTGTCTTCAATGGGGGCGTAGACGGCCTTGATATAGATGTCTATTCCCAGGCGGGTGGTATGAATGTCCATACTGTGGATGCTCCACCAGTCTTCGACGATGTTGATGACGCCGTCCACGACGTTGTCACCTTTGACGCGTGGAATGACTTTGATACGGCTTACGGCATAGTCGCGATCCTGGAAGGTGCCGAGATATTCAAATTTATAGTATGAAAATGCGCGGGGCGAAAGAGGGGAGACGGTCTCTGCAACTTCGGATTCGTAGAAGCTGCCGAAGATGTATTGGTTGGGCGAAGTATTGTTGTCTTTGCCATCGCTGCGAATGGAAATCACTTTCTCTTCAAACTTCTTGGGTCGGGTGTATTTTACATCGCTGACGGACTCCGAAATATACACGCGGCCTTTTTCGATGCCTTCTTTTTGCAGCGTACGCTTGGCCAGCCAGGGATAATCCTTTAGTTTGCCGGCACCTTTTATGTACACGCGGGCGGAGTAACCATCGAGTTGCTGAGTGTGGTACTTTGCTTTAGCGATGGCCTTGCGCATAATGGTATAGGCGGGGTCTTCTTTGCCGTCCTGCACCACCACGGTGGGCAGGACGGTGGCCTGGGGCTTGAGAGAAACGTTTACTTCGCGGAAGCTCTTGTCGACGTCGATGATGCGCACGGCGGTTTCGTAGCCCAGGTACTGGTATACAATCTCATAGTGGCCCGAGTCGAGCGCCACTTCGTACAGGCCGTTTTCGTTGGAGGTGGTGCCGGTACCGATCTGCCGCACAAAGATAGTAGCATAGGGCAAGGGCTTACCAGTCTCGTCTTGCAACGTACCGCGTATACCTTGCGCATAGCCGTGCAGCGAAAGCATAACGATGCCCGCCGCGAGGCAAAGGGTTTTATAGCAAGCCAGCCCTTGATCCATAAAACGACGGGGCAGCAGGGGTAGAAAAGACATACAACTGGGTTTATTAGTGCTCCTGGTAAAATCCTTTTGCGCGAATTATTTCCGCCACCACATCCGGCACCAGATAACGAATAGATTGGTTGTTTCTGATGCAGTTCCGAATAAAAGTAGCCGAAATATCCAACAGCGGGGCTTCCACAAAGGTAATGTTAGGATGCGTAACCGGCTCCGAAAGTTGCACATGGGGGCGGCGATATACATATAAACCGTAGTCATCCAGGATACGCTCGTGGTTCTTCCACTTGGTGAACGACGCGAGGTTGTCTTCGCCCATAATCACTTTGAACTCGGTGTCGGGGTGCCGCTCGCGCAGGTGCACGAGGGTGTGTATGGTATAGCTGGGCTTGGGAAGGTTAAATTCTACGTCGGATACTTCCAGCGAATAATTGTCGTGGATCGCGGCCCGCACCATGTCGTACCGGTCGAATTCGTGTAACAGGCCTTTGCTTGACTTGAACGGGTTTTGCGGCGACACGACAAACCATACTTTCTTCAGGTCCGTGGACCCCACCATGAGGTTGGCAATGATGAGGTGTCCCATGTGTATGGGATTGAAGGAGCCAAAGAAGAGTCCGATTTTCACCGGCTTTTAGTGGGTTTTGAAATCGTCGTAGAGTTTTTGGGCTTCGCGCAGCGAGGTGTCGAGGGTTTCGTTCACCAGCACCTGGTCGAATTTATCCTGGAAGGACATTTCGAACTGCGCTTTGAACAATCTGCGGGAGAGGCTTTCGGGAGATTCTGTACCGCGGTCGTTGAGACGGGTTTTGAGAATTTCCAGGGAGGGGACTTTTACAAAAATAGCGAGGGCTTTGTCGCCGAAATATTTTTTCAAGGCAAGGCCACCTTTTACATCGACATCAAAGATGACGTCTTTGCCTTCTTTCCAGATGCGCTCGATCTCTGATTTGAGGGTGCCGTAAAAATTACCTTCGTATACTTCTTCCCATTCTATAAACTCGTCGGCGTCGATGCGCTTTTTGAACTCGTCAGGCGATAGGAAGTAGTAGTCCTGGCCATGTGCTTCGGTGCGACCGCGTTTATCACGGGTGGATGCCGAAATGGAGAAACCCAGGGATGGATTGTTGGCGAGCAGGTGTCTTACAATGGTGGTTTTTCCCGAGCCGGAGGGGGCACAGAAAATCAACGCTTTGCCTGCCATTAGCTGGACAGTTTTTCAGTACACTTGCTCTTGATGCTTTCAATAAGATCCTGCGGAGCTTCCTGGCAGCATTTTGCTTTTAACAACTGGCGGATAGCCACTTCGAGGTGATAGTTTTTATAGCAGGGTAAACATTCTTCCAGGTGGTGTTCCAGAAAATCGGTTCGCTGCTCGGGAGTCGCTTCGCCGTCCAGAATAGCCTGGAGCTTTTTAAGACATTCGTTCTTTTCAGGACAGTCTTGCTTCATAAAACTCTTATCTGAATCCATTTGATGTTAGACGGTTTTGTAACCCATTTCTTTCGCGTACTCACTTAGTTTTTCCTTCAGCAGATTACGGGCTCTGTGAAGTCTGCTACGAACGGTTCCGATTGGTATATCCAGTATCTTCGCCATTTCCTCGTACTTGAAACCTTCCAGGTCGCATAGTATAATGACCGTCCTGAAATCAACGTCAAGAGCATTCAACGCATTGGAAATCTCATCGCCGATCATGTCTTTCAGCGCCTCCACACGCAGATCCGGCGTAATTTGCCTATCTACCTCCTCAGAGTTATAATAGCTCTCAACTTCCTGATAGTCCACCTTGGAAGGTTCTTTACTCTTCTTCCGGTAGTCATTGATGAAGCTGTTCTTCAAAATCCGAAACAGCCATGCCTTCGCATTAGTTCCTTGTTGAAATGAATCTAAAAATCGATACGCCTTTAAATACGTGTCCTGCAGCAGATCTTTTGCATCGTCACCGTCTAAAGTAAGGCGATAGGCAAAGTTGTACATGGCGTTTATGTGGGGCATAAACTCGTCGTTGAAGATGTGCTGTCTTTCGGCGTCTGTATATTGTTGTTTCGGGAGTTCTTCCATATGCGGTCTTAAAAATAGCAAAAAAGTGCAACGTGTGTACCTTCTTGTGATAACATTCAAAACGCCGTGTTTTTTTCACTATTTTTCAACCCCATGCCGGAGGCCACGCATTATAGAAATAGTACTGATGACACCCTGGTGGCGTTGTATCGAAAGGAGGGAAGTCTGGACGTGGCCGGCGAGCTTTACAACCGGTACATGCCGCTGGTGTATGGCGTCTGCCTCAAGTACCTGAAGGACCGGGAGGAAAGCCGTGACGCCGTGATGCAGCTGTTTGAGAAACTGGTCACCGTGCTGCGCGAGCACGAGGTCGCCAACTTTAAAAGCTGGCTGTACGTCACGGCCCGCAACCATTGCCTGATGCAGCTGCGGGCCCAGAAAAGCCGGCAACAGAAAGAAATGCCAGGTTTTCTTATGGAAAATGCGCTGGCGACGCATCCGGAAGAGGCACCAGAAACGGAAGCAAATCTCAGTAAATTAGAGAAATGCATCGAAACGCTGGCCCCTGAACAGAAACAGTGCGTACAATTGTTTTACCTAAAGCAACTGTGCTATAAAGAGATTGTGCAGGCCACGGGCTTTGAGGATAATCGCGTAAAAAGCTACATCCAGAACGGCAAACGGAACCTGAAGATCTGTATGGAACAACATGGCTAACGACCATCACGATATCGAACAATACCTGAACGGCGAGCTTTCGCCGGCGGAAATGCACGCCCTGGAGAAAAAGGCGCTGTACGATCCCTTCCTGGCCGAAGCGCTGGAAGGTGCGGCGCAGCTTGCCCCGGCGGATCTATCGGCCGACCTGCAGCAGTTGCAGGCTTCGTTGCGGCAAGCCTCTCAAAAAGACCCTGGGGTCTCGCTACGCGTCTGGGCGTTGCGCATTGCCGCCACGCTGCTGTTGCTGGCTGTCGCTACGGCGATCATTGTGCGCATTGTATCGACCCCGGACAAACGGCTGGCCCTGCAAACACCACCCCAGGCTCGCCAGGAAGAAGCCCCCGCTCCTGCCCGGCCACACGCTGACTCCGTCGTGACATCGCCTCCCAAACCAGGCGTTGTTGCGAGCAAGCCCGAAGAGCATACCGCAGATGAACCTGTATCTTTCCACCTTAACCGCGCCCCGGAACCTACGTCAACGCCAAGCCCAATAGCAGATGCCGGGGAATCGGCGGACTATTTTGAAGAACAACAACCTGTTGTTGCAGAAGTCCAGCAGGCTCCACCGGCAGCACCAGAAGCTGAACTCAGGACCGAACCAGCCGAGGACCGGGAGGATGCCACACGCAAGCGCAAGTCTCTCGCGATGCAAAACGCAGACAAAAACATGGAGACGAAAAAGGAGCTGGCATACACTCCTTCAACTCTTTCGGGCCGTGTAGCCGGTATATCGACCAGGCGTGCTGCCGACACCCTGAACTATGTCACGATGCCGACAAAAACCGTTCATGGTAAAGTAACGCTCTCAGACGACGGCACCGGCATCCCCGGCGTGAACGTGATGGTAGTGGGTACCGATCAGGGAACCGTGACCGACATCAATGGCAACTATCACATTCGCGTGGAAGATGAAAACAACACCGCGCTGGCTTTTTCATTCATCGGCATGCAAAGCAAAGAAGTGCCGCTCGGCGATACCGAAAATGTAGATGTACAGTTGGACCAGGACGTGTCGCAATTGAGTGAAGTTGTTGTGACCGGGTTTGGTACCGACAATGGTCCGTTGAAAGAAGACCTCGCCACCTTCCAGCTGGCAGTCCCCGCCGGCGGCCGTGGCGCTTACAAACAATACCTGGAGACCAACCTGCACTATCCCGAGCAGGCACTCGCCAACGAGGTCGAAGGCAAGGTAACGATCCAGTTCACCGTAGAATCCTCCGGCCGGATGACGGACTTTAAAGTACTGAAGGGTCTCGGCTATGGTTGCGACGAAGAGGTGATCCGCCTCATTAAAAACGGGCCCAAATGGCAACCTTCTAAACGTGCGGACGAACCGGTCAAGGACAATGTAAAAGTGCGGCTGAAGTTCCGCCTGCCTAAAAAGAAGTAGGCACTAGATAAAGCGCTTCTCGACAAGCTCCATGAATTCATGAAACTCTTCGCTGTCGCGATCCCAGGTGGACGCGTGCTCTTCTTCAATGTAGCGCAGTGCCGACTGGATGGTGTCGAGCTGGTCAAGGCGATCAATAGCCTTGCTGAATAGTTCGAAGTCGCCGTGAAAGAGCACTTTGGTGAACATAAACTTCTGGTTGATCGTCAGGCTGTCTTTGATGCGTGAGATCTTGTGCAGGTTATTTCCCAGCGAGGAGCGGCTCTCGCGGCTATGCTTTTCGTTGAGCGATGCAGCCGCGCCGGTAGGTGCCGGTGGACGCATGGTATTGTGTTGCTTGGGCTGTGGCGGCGCCTGCGAAACAGGTGGAGTCGAAATGGGCGGCGTGGACACCGGTGGTGGTGGTGGCGCCGGTCGGCGCACTTCGACGGGAGGGGGCGGCGGCGGAGCCTGCCTTACCGGCGGTACGATGGGGGCTGTCGACACATAGAAGCTCGCAGGATCCAGTGGCACGACCGCCGAAAATTGTTCTATATATTCGTCTACGTCTTCGGGCGTAAAATTCACCTCTTCGAGAATCTCGTCGAGTACGGCAAAGGCCTCGTTGCCGGCCAGCTCCGTCATGTTGCGCTGCTCCATGCGCAGCAACATTCTATCGAGCGGAGCCTTGTTGACCTTCATGTATTTGATCTCGTCGCGGAAGGAGGCTACTTCAAGCTTGTTGTTTTTACCGGTCAGGATCATGACGTAAAAGTCATAGGGGTCGAAGATGGCCATGAGAGCCTGGCTCGACGCCTTCTTTAACAGCGGGGCAAAGTGCTGCCGGTCAATGGATATCTGTTGGGAGAGCGTGCCCATAAAATTATCCAGCGCCTCGCGCACGTCAGGGTGCTCGTAGTCGAAGTAGGGGCTCTTCAATTTCCTGGCTTCGTCCTTCCAGCTTCGCAAAAGCTCGCGAATCACAAACAGGTTGACCTGGTGTACGTTGCACAGCTTCAGGATATCAGGTCCGGTGATCTTGTCCCTGGACGCGAAGAATCCTTTCAGCACGGCATCCGCATACATATCTCCATAGAGGGCAATCGCTTCCAGACTGATCTTTTCGTCCATGAGTTCGTTTGTGATTTTTACAGCTTTCTCTGGCCTTAAAGTTAATGGATATTCAGTGAATCGCCCATACGCGGTGTAGGTCGTATGTGCAAAGTCTCTTAATTTTAGCGCATGTTTATCGAACCACAGCTGGGAAGACGCGGCGGATGGATTGAAGTCATTGCCGGGTGCATGTTTTCCGGCAAGACCGAAGAGCTGATTCGCCGGCTAAACCGCGCCATTATCGCACGTCAAAAGGTAGAGATTTTTAAGCCCGTGATCGATAAGCGGTATCACGATCAGCATATCGTGTCGCATAACGAACGGACCATCCGCTCGACGCCGGTGGATTTTGCCAGTGACCTTTTACTGCTGGCAGGGCACTGCGACGTGGTGGGTATTGACGAAGCACAATTTTTCGACCCGGCCATAGTCGATGTTTGCAACGCCCTGGCCAATGCCGGTAAGCGGGTGATTGTCGCCGGGTTGGACATGGATTTTGAAGGCAAGCCATTCGGGTCGATGCCAAACCTGCTGGCTGTGGCGGAATTTGTCACAAAAGTTCACGCCATCTGCGCACAAACGGGCGAGCTGGCGTCGTTCTCCTTTCGGCTCACCGAACACGAGCAACAAGTCATGCTGGGACAGCGCTCCGAATATGAAGCGCGAAGCCGCCAGGCGTTTATGCAAGGCTTGAAAGAACGAAAAAAAGATCCGGACCGATAGAAATTTCCTGGGGATGAAAGACTTTCGTAACTTCTTTTGCTGGGCCGCTGTTTTGCTGCCGACCCTCTGGGCCACGGCACAAGACATCCCGCTGGGCACCTGGCGTGTGCACGCCTCCTTTAATGCCATCTCCGCCATCACGGCCGACGACGCGCACGTATATGGCGCCTCCGCCAATGCGATCATGATCTTCACGCGCGAGGACAAAAGTCTTTCGGTCATTTCGAAGCTCGACGGCCTCCACGGCGGCACAATCACCGCCATTCAGGCCGACGCCACCACAAAACAGCTACTCATCGCCTACGACGACGGCGTGATCGATATACTCTGGAACAATACCCTCAAGACCCTGGACCCACTGCGCCAGTCGACCATTACCGGCTCGCGACGCATCAACCATATTTTAGTACAAGGCAGCCTGGCCTATCTCTCCACAGACTTTGGTGTGCTGGTGCTCGACCTGCCGCGCGCCGAAGTAAAAGAAACGTGGCGCGACCTGGGCAGCACCGGCAATACCTTGAAGATCAACGCCGCCGCTGTGCGCGAAGACAGCATTTTCCTGGCGACTGAAAAAGGTGTCCTGGCAGGCCGTGTCAGCACCAACCTCCTGGACTTTAGAAACTGGCGACACTTCGACAGCGGCGAGCTCAACGCGGCCGCAAAGACGGTAGCGATCTTTCAAGGGTCGCTATACGCGGCGCTAGACACACGCGGCCTTTACCGGTATACTGCCGCCGGCAGTTGGGCGAAAGAAAGTGTTTTTGTAGGCAGCACTTTTCAGGCCGTGTCGGCTACGAGTCAGGCGCTGCTCGTAATTGAAAGTGGAAAAGTCTGGCGCTTTACCGGTACCGGCGAACCCGCGCCCATTACCGACGCGCTTATTCGGCAGCCTCTAACCCTACTAGAAAACCGTGGTAAATATTGGATCGGTGACGGGCTTAACGGCCTAATTTCCGACGACACAGGGGCGTTTCAACAGTACCTGCCCAATGGCCCTGCAGGACCGCCGGCATCGCGGCTGACGTATGCGGGCGGCGTGATCTACGCGGTGTCGGGAGGATATTCCGCCTCACGCCAGCCGCTGAACCACGCCGGGATAATCAACAAATTTGAGCAGGGCACCTGGTCGGCCACAACGGCTACGCTGCCCGACATTACCGATGTGGCGGTGGACATCCACACCGCTACTGTATACGCGGCGTCGTTCCAGGGTGGCCTGGAAGTACGCCAGGGTGAAAACATTAAGGTATTGACGGCTGGCAACAGCCCGCTGAAGAGCGATGGCGCGGCCGTGAAGGTCACTGCCCTGGCGCCCGCAACAGAGGGGCTATGGGTAGCAAACTACGGCGCCAGCACACCCCTTCATTTACTCAAGCCCGACAACACGTGGGAGTCGGTGACGGCACCCTTTACGGCAGCGCGTTATCCGATCGACCTCGCCCTTGACCCCTTCGGTTACGTGTGGGCGGTGTTGGATCCGGAAGTAGACGGCGGTATTTTGGTGTATGACCTGGCCACCGGTGGCTCGGAGTACATTACAGAAACAGCCGGGTCGGGCGCTTTGCCGAATCGCAGTGTCCTGACCGCGGTGACCGACCGCGACGGCCTCGTCTGGACCGGAACGGCGGCGGGTGTATCCTATTTCTTCGACCCAACCAACGACGCCTCGCGACCTATTTTTGAAAGTCGCTTTCTGTTG
The DNA here is from genome assembly GCF_021190955.1 of Parachryseolinea silvisoli. Taxonomy (GTDB): domain Bacteria; phylum Bacteroidota; class Bacteroidia; order Cytophagales; family Cyclobacteriaceae; genus Ohtaekwangia; species Ohtaekwangia silvisoli. The sequence continues at coordinate 1,166,063 of NZ_JAIOAO010000002.1, read as the reverse complement.
CGTGACGACCAGGTGACCAGCATTGCCATCGACGGTGGCAATCGCAAGTGGATGGGCACCGGCCGCGGTGTCTGGTTGTTTAATCCCACGGGCGAAGCCCTCGTGCATCACTTTACGACTGCCAACAGCCCGCTCCTTTCCGACAACATCCTGGACATCGAAATCAATGCCCAAACGGGCGAAGTATTTTTCGCCACCGATAAGGGCCTGGTATCGTTCCGCGGTGATGCCACCGAAGGCACGGCAGTATTCCAACAAGTCAAAATATTTCCCAACCCGGTCACCTCGGCGTTTATGGGTACCGTGGCGATCAACGGCTTGACGACCGACGCCATTGTCAAGATCACCGACATCAGCGGCAAAATGATCTGGCAGACCCAGGCGCAGGGAGGCACGGCCTCCTGGAATGTACAAGATTATCACGGCAAACGCGCCGCTACCGGTATATACCTTGTTTTTGCGTCTACACCCGATGGCAGCGAAAGTGCCGTGGGTAAAATTGCCGTGATCGACTAACATGCTGCACAAAACACAGGGCATCGTTTTCCGGTTTACCAAGTACGGCGAGACCTCCATTATTGTCAACATCTTTACCGAGCTGTTTGGCATGCAGGCCTACATCGTCAACGGCGTGCGCAGCAAGTCGGCCCGCAGCCGCATTGCATTATACCAACCCATGACGTTGCTGGACCTTGTGGTCTATCATAAAGAGAACGCCGGCATCATGCGCATCAAGGAGATCAAATGTCTCTACCCCTATCAATCTATACCGACCGATGTGCGCAAGTCGACCATCGCCATGTTTCTGAACGAGATGATCAACAAGACCATCAAGGAGGAAAGCCACGCGCAGGAGCTATGTCAATTTCTGATCCACTCGTTTATGGCATTGGATCGCCAGACAGAAGGCGTCGAGAATTTCCACCTGCTCTTTCTCTTAAAGCTAAGCCGCCACCTGGGCTTTGGCGCACATACTAAAAACGAAGTGGTGGGTGGGCGTTTTGCCACGGAAGAAACCGAGGGACTATTGGAAACGCTGATAAAAACGGAGTACGACGCCCCGCTGCAGCTCACGAACCTTCAACGCCGTGAGCTGCTGGAGCTTATTCTAAAATTTTACACCGATCACATCGAGACGATCGGCGAAGTTAAATCACTTCCCGTGCTGCGGGAGGTATTGAATTAGTAATTCTTGCCGGCTATATCATTCTCAAATGTTTCCATCCCCTTCCGGTCTTGCAACGTCACATATACATGCTTCCCGCCGGCACCACCAAATACCAGGTTGCTGCATTTTTTCCCTTTCAACACCACCTCGCGAATAATCTTCCCTTGCGGGGATAGTACCACGACAACACCCTTTCCATAACGGGTGGCATATAGGTTGCCTTTCTTATCGCACTTCATCCCATCAAACCCAAAGTCCGGAAACTCGGCAAAGAGGCGCTTATTAGAGATGTTACCTTGCTTATCGACATCGAACGCCCAGATCTTCTTTTGTACACTTTCGTTTACGTATAGGGTCTTTTCGTCGGGGCTCAGCTCGATGCCATTGGTAGTGCCCATTTTGTCGGTGAGCAACACGGGTTTACCACCCTTGTCTATACGCCAGAGCTTGCCGGTGCTTTCTTTCCAGTTGGGGTCAGAAGCGAAGATCTGGTCGCGGCGGTTGATACAAATATCGTTGGGTTGATTGAAGCCGTCGGTGTGTGCATAGACACGCACGGCTTTGGTTTTCATGTTTATCTGTAACACGTTATGGGCAGCGAAGTCGGCGAGGTACATGGTGCCATCACTGCCAAACTGAATGGCATTGGCGGTGCTACCGTCGGGCAGTTTTACAAAGAGCGATACCTCACCGTTGGGCGCAACCTGACCGATGGTGCCATCTTGCTGAAAGTTTACGACGTACAGTTTACCGGCGGCGTCAAAGGCGGGGCCTTCGATGTTTTCGGTAAAGAGGTTTTCGGCGGTGAAATCGCGGGTTTGAAACAAGTTGGTGGATTGCTGTGCATAGCATGTGCCAAAAGCACACAGCGTTAGTGTCAGCGTGGGAATTATTCGCATGGGCGGTTGTTTTTTAGTCTATACAATTTTACACAATACGTGCCAATGTTGCCCAACCGTTCATAAATACTGTTCAATATCACCCAACCCCTGGCGGATGATGGTTATCGGGTCAGTGGTACAGTCGACGACGGTGGAGGGTACGTTGCCGCCGATGCCGCCGTCTATAACCACGTCAACCTGGTGTTTAAAATCTTCGTATATCTCCTCGGGGTCGGTGGTATAGGCTTTGATCGCATCATCGTCTTTGATAGACGTTGTGATGAGCGGGTTCTGAAGTTTTTCTACCAACATGCGCGGAATGTGGTGATCGGGAATGCGGATGCCGACGGTCTTTTTGTTTACATCCAATATTTTCGGCACACGGCTGCTGGACTCGAGGATAAACGTATAAGGTCCGGGCAGGGCTTTTTTGAGAATTTTAAACACCGGCGTGTCGATGCGCTTGGCGAATTCGGAAATGTGGCTGAGGTCGTTGCAGATGAACGAAAGATCGAGCTTGTGCGGTTTGATATTCATGATCTGGCACAGCCGTTCGATCGATTTCCGGTTCATGAGGTCGCAACCAATGCCGTAAATGGTGTCGGTGGGGTAGATTATGATGCCCCCACGTTTTAATACCGCTACCACCTGTTCGATTTTACGGGGTTCGGGGTTACGGGGGTGTATGCTTATTAATTCGGCTGCCATGCTGGAAAGATAACCATTCCCGCCCGGGCGCGGTTCCGGGGCATTTTAGTATTTTTGCAGCTCAAGAGTGTTATGAAAGCGAATAAACGTATTGTTGTTTTTCTGGTAGTTTCCGTCCTCGGTATTTCGTTTGCGTATTACGCCTATCAGATCGTGTACACGCCCAATATCCTGGTGCAGATGGATAGCAAGCTCCTCGTTGTCGACGAAAAAGACAACTTTAAGGATCTCCAGGCAAAGCTTCACAAGGGAAGGTATGTTAACGACCTCATTTCCTTCAGTTTTCTGGCCAAATTGACCGGCTACGCCAACCAAATAAAGGCCGGTCGCTACGTGCTCCGCAGCAACATGACTAATCTGGAGGCCCTGCGCATATTGCGGGCGGGCAAGCAGGAGCCCGTGAAGATCACGTTTAACAACGTACGGCTGGTGAAAGACCTGGCGCAACGCATCACCCGCAACCTGGGCATGACGCCCGAGGAGTTTGAAGCGGCGGTGATCAAGTTTACCATGAACAACCACGATGGCTTTACGAAAGACAACGTACTGGCCATGTTCATTCCCAATACCTACGAAGTGTACTATAACATTTCACCCGATGGCCTGGTCAATCGCATGCACGAAGAGTACGATCGCTTCTGGAGCCCCGAGCGCGTTGAGAAAGCCAAGAAGGCCGGCCTCACACCCATGGAGGTTTCCATCCTGGCGTCTATCGTACAGGCCGAGTCCATTCGTAAAAGCGAAGCCCCCGTCATTGCCAGCTTATACCTGAACCGCCTGCGCAAAGGCATTGCCCTGCAGGCCGACCCTACCCTGGTCTTTGCGGTCGGTGACTTTTCGCTGAAACGCGTGCTGAACGGTCACAAAGAAATCGACTCGCCATACAATACCTATAAATACCCGGGACTACCACCGGGGCCGATCAACATGCCGGAGATCCATTCGCTCGACGCCGTGTTGAATTATACACCTACCGATTATTACTACATGTGCGCAAAGGAGGACTTTTCGGGTGAGCATAATTTTACCAACAGCTACGAGGAGCACATGCGGAACGCCGCCCGTTACCAAAAAGCGCTTACCATCGAACAGAAAAAGGGCGAAGCCCTGAGAAGACAACAGCAGTAGCATGTATCGTTCCGAAACAACCGTGCGGGTACGCTACGGCGAGACCGACCAGATGGGCTATGTGTATTATGGCTATTACGCCATGTACTACGAAGTAGCCCGGGTGGAAGCCATGCGCCAGTTGGGCATGAGCTACAAGGCGTTGGAAGACATGGGTGTGATGCTGCCGGTGCTGGAAAACCACGCCAAATACCTGGCGCCGGGCCGTTACGACGAGCTGCTGCGCATCGTCACAACCATTCGCGAGAAGCCCGGCATTCGCATCAAGTTTGAATACGAGATCTTCAACGAGGCCAATAAGCTGATCAACCAGGGTGAAACCCTTCTGGTTTTTGTCAACAAAACGACCAGCCGGCCTTGCCGCCCGCCGCAGGCCATGGAAGATCTGCTCGCACCCTACTTTTAGGCTTTTGTTATTAGCCGCCAGTCGTTAGCTTTAACAACCGTAGCACATCGTCTACGGCAAATGCACAGCGCACGATGAAGTATAAACACAAACGCATTATCCTCCAATGGAATCCCGGCCGGCGATTCATTACACGATTGCGGAAAATACGGCTAAAGAAATACGAGAACGTTTCGTTGTATAAGATCATCAAGCTGTTCTTTCACAACCTGGCAGAAGATGAGATCATGGACCGGTCGAACGCCGTGGCCTATAATTTTATCCTGGCCATTTTCCCCGCCATTATCTTTCTCTTTACGTTGATCCCCTACATCACCCGGTTCTTTCCGGACATCACCAACGAAAGCATTCTGGGGTTTCTGGGCGACATGATGCCTGCCAGTATGTACGATGTGATCTCCCCTACCGTCATGGACATCGTCAGCAACCAGCGCGGCGGCCTCCTCTCGTTAGGCTTTGTGTTTTCGATATACCTCTCCACCAACGGCACGATGGCCCTCATCCGCGCCTTCAACGCCTGCTACCGCACAGTCGAGCGCCGCAGCGGCCTCAAGACCCGCCTCATCGCCACAGGGCTTACCTTTAACCTCGCCTTTGTAGTGTTCCTGGCCATTATCCTGCTGGTAGTAGGTCAGTTAGTACTGGAATACTTCGAGCAATTCTCCTGGCTGCACCTCAGCAGCTTTACCGTATTCCTGCTGTTTTCCCTACGCTTCGTGGTCATCTTCATCGTATTCTTTATCGCCATCTCGGCTCTCTATTATTTCGGCCCGGCGATCCACTACAACTGGCGCTTCTTTTCCATCGGATCGTTCATCGCCACCCTGCTCACACTGGTAGTCTGTTACGGATTTTCCTATTACATCACCAACTTCGCCACCTATAACAAGGTCTATGGCTCGATCGGGGTGCTGATTGCCATTATGGTATGGGTACAATTGGTTACCGTCGTGTTGCTGATCGGCTATGAGGTAAATGCCACGCTGCACCACGCTATCCGCCAACAGGCGCTCTGGAACGCGCGGAAGTTTCGTGATCAGCTGAAGCAAAAGAACCTCGGGAAAAGCTTCCGGTAATAGAAAGATATTGCTGGCATCTATACACAGTTCCAAAATCTGACATATCCTTAAAAACAAAAAAGGCCGCCTCGATCGAGGCGGCCTTTCAGTATTATTAAGCGTATGCTTACGCCGCAACGGGCTTCGGCTCGGCTTGTTTTTCTTCGGGTGAGAAGTCAACCAGTACCGGCGTGCCGATACAGAGTGACGAATAGGTACCGATCAATACACCGATCAACATGGCAAACGTAAAGCCTTTGATCGTTTCGCCTCCAAAGAAGAAGAGGATCACCAGTACGAACAGCGTCGACATACCGGTAATGAGGGTACGGCTCAACGTGTCGTTCAAGGCATTGTTTACCACCGAAGAGGTGCTTTCAGAGCTTTTCTTCAGCGACAGGAACTCGCGCACGCGGTCAAACACCACCACGGAGTCGTTGATGGAGTAGCCAATTACCGTCAGGATCGCGGCGACGAAAGCCTGGTCGATTTCCATGGTAAACGGCATGATCGGCTCCAACAGTACGAAGAGCGACAGCACGACTAACACCGTGTGGAACAAGCTCACTACTGTACCGAGGGCGAACTGCCACTTGCGGAAACGGATCAGGATATAGAGGAACATCAGTACTACGGCAATGAGCAGCGACCATACAGCCGACACCTTGATGTCGTTTGCAATCGTCGGGCCTACTTTGTAGAAGCTCAATACTTCAGCCTTATTGTCGCCGATCTTCGCCAGACCTTCTTCGAGCCGCTGTTCTGCTTTTACAGTTGCTTCATCAGAATCGTCGTCCACCAGGTAGCTCGTGGTTATTTTGTATTTCGTTGTGCCGCCAAAGGTTTTTACTTCCGGGGTTTCTTCGAACGATTGGGTCAGCGCACCGCGTACGTCAGAAGCCGAGATTGATTTTTCAAACCCCACGATATATGTACGACCACCTTTGAAGTCCACACCGTAGTTAAAGCCTTTGAAGGCGATCATGGCGATGCCGGCTACTACAATGGCCCCCGAGATGGTATAATAAATCTTACGGTTGCCGATAAAGTCGAAATTGATGCTGCGGAACAGTGTCTTGGACCAGCTGCGTGAGAAGGCGATCTTCTTACCACGACGTGTGTAGTATTCGAAAATAACACGGGTAAAGAATACCGATGTAAAGAACGAACACACGATACCGATGATCAGGTTCAGCGCAAAGCCATAGATCAGACCAGTACCGAAGGCCAACAGCACAAGACCTTTAATGAAGGTCGTTACGTTCGAGTCGATAATGGCCGAGAAGGCACCTTTGTACCCCGCACGAATAGAAGCTTCCTGGCTCTTACCAGAATTCAGGTCTTCTTTTACACGTTCGTTGATCAGTACGTTCGCATCTACCGCAATGGCCAGTGACAACAAGATACCGGCGATACCAGGCAGTGTGAGCGCTGCGTTTAACGACGCCAGAACACCCAACAGGAAGATCAAGTTGAGGATTACCGCGAGGTCAGCTACCCAACCTGAGGTATTATAAACCACCAGCATAAAGAAGATGATGATCAGGAAGCCCACGATGATCGACAGGATACCGTTGCGGATTGACTCAGCACCCAGTGTAGGTCCAACCGATGATTCTTCTACGATCTTCGTCGGTGCCGGCAGCGAACCAGCCTTCAGCACGTTGGCAAGGTCTTTCGCTTCAATGTCGGTAAAGTTACCGGAGATCTGCGAGTTACCGTTGGGGATCTCGCCGTTTACTGAAGGAGCTGAGTATACCGTGTTATCCAGCGTGATAGCGATTCTACCTTTCGGTGATTTGCTGGCAGCTTCTGCCGTCCATTTTGCCCACGTGCGTGTACCCTTCGCGTTCATTTTCATGCTTACTGCGTGGCGGGCATACTCGTCCAGGTCGCTGTGTGCATCGGTGATGACTTCACCCGTCAGGCGGGACTTGCCGTCGCGGCCGATATCAAGGAAGAAAAGCTCGAGTGACTCCTGGTTGCCCACCTGGTCAGGCTTGTTCGCCCAGAAAACGCCTACCGTGCGGGGCAGCAGGTTACGGATGTCGTGACGACGGAAGATGTCGTTGATTTTAGCGGTGTCTTTCAGCGCATAGCGGAACGCACTCGGAGGATTGCTCAGAGAAAAGAGAGCCGACACGTTCGCCATGTTCTGCAGCGAGTCCAGACCTTTTTGGGCAGCAGCAGAATCAGCCGAAGAAGTTTTGGTGCTATCGCCGAGCAGGGAAGAAAGATCGTCGCCGTCAGCATTGGTAGTATCGGTGCTGGTCGTTGCACCAGTAGCTACAGCCGGCTTGGCGGCAGCCTTTTGTTCTTTTACGAGTACGTCGTTGATGGCGAGCAATTGCGTATTCAGCGTGTTGGGCTCAATCACATCCCAGAATTCGAGACGTGCCACACCTTGCAACAGCTTGCGTACACGCGCCGGGTTGTCAGCACCCGGAATTTCTACCTGAATACGGCCGGTGCCCGGCAGGCGCTGAATGTTAGGTTGCGACGTACCAAACTGATCGAGACGGTTGCTGAGGATCGTAAAGGAACGATCGATGGCGCTTTCAATTTCGCTGTCTACAACGTCAATCACTTTCTTGTCGTCGTCGTTGGTAGCGATCTTATCGCGCGTAGAGGAGTTTGCGAAAATAGAAGCCAGGCGCTTGTCGGGGTTAGCCTTACGAAACGCGCGGAAGAACAGCGTGCTGTAGTTGTCGCGGCTGGTCTTTTGTTCTTTAGAGGCTACACGCAGGGCGCTCAGGAAAGCAGAGTCCTGGCTGTTGCCGCTCAGGCTTTTGATAATGTCGGCAGGCGATACTTCCAGGGTAACGTGCATACCGCCTTGCAGGTCAAGGCCAAGGCTAAGCTCAGAGTCTTTTACCTCTTTGTAGGTAAATTCTGCCCCCAGCAAGTTGTATACCGGTGTAGTCCACACGGAGTCCAGGTAAGCCTGCTTTTTGTTAATGTCGATGTTACCGCTCGCATCGGCGGCGGCGGCTACTGCCTTGCGTTGCACGTTGTAGGAGACGAACGTAAACGACAGGTAGTAAAAACACAGTAGTGTGATCACTACCGCGAGAGAAATTACTAATCCTTTGTTTTGCATATGGTTTGGTAAAAAGTAAAATACAGGAGAAAAAGAATAGCTGAAGTTCTGCCGGCTCAAACCGGTCAGTTCAGGCAAGTACCAGGAAGCTGAAGCCTTAGGGTGCGTTCGGAGAAATGATGGTCCTGAAGAGCGTTCTAAAAAACCGGCTGGGTGTCGGCGAAACGCTGCGATCAGGTGCGGATGTCTCTACCGTTTTCACCAGTACAGTGAAAAGGCAGAAAACCTGTTGCTGAAAAACGACGTGGGAGGATGAAGGCAAGGTACTCGACGGCAGCGTGATGTAAGTACCGTCGGGCGTAGACGAATCCTGCTGCTCGGTCTTTACTTCTTTTTTGGGATGATGGGCAGCCGTCTGAAAGTAAAAAAGCTGCGAAACAATGACGATCACGGCCGTTAAAACGCCCGCCGCCAAGGTTCCAAATCGTATGTCAGCTCTTCCTGCCATGTCTATACAAGGGGTACAAAAGTAGACATTTGGCGGCAATGTGCAAGATTTCGTTTGAGGAAGCCTGAAAACAGCGTTTTTAGGCCTGCCTGCCGGTAGGCGGGCCTGCCTGGCCTGCATTTTTGATCGCTGGATCTACGATTCCATTTGCGAAATGCGGTGCTTCAGCGCCAGCGTGAGCAGGTCGAGGGCGCGCTCAAAATGGTGATTGTTGGGAATGACCAGATCGGCTTTGTGCTGCAGCGGCTTGATATAAGCTTCGTAAATCGGCATGACGTGGTGCTGGTAGCGATACAGCACATCGTCCAGCGGATAGCCCCGCTCTTCGCTGTCGCGGCGAATGCGGCGGCTGAGCTTCAGGTGGTCTTTGGCTTCTATAAAAAGCTTCAGGTCGAGCTCTTGTTCAATCTCCGGAAAATATTGCACAAACAGCCCCTCGATGATCAGGAGGGGCGCCGGAGTAAACGTCAGTATACCGGGATTTGCATCGACATTGTTAAACGTATATTCCTGTTTCAGCAATGTCTCGCCGCGCTTAAGCTTCAGCAAGTCCTGGTGAAAGGCTTCCCGGTCGATGGCCTCCGGCAGGTCGAAATTTTCGATGCCTTCGGAGTCACGCACCTGCAAATGAATGGGTTTGTAATAATGATCTTGCGAAATGAGGCAAATCTCGTTCGGCTGAAACCGGCCGGCCAGCTGTTTTATGAAGTGCGTTTTACCGGAGCCACTGCCGCCGGTAATGCCGATGGTGTAAACAGGTTTCATGGTAGCTCCCGTGCGGTTATCTCTCCTTGAGATAGTCAGCCAGCTTGCGCACCGCAATGGCGCGATGGCTCATGGCATTCTTCTCTTCCAGGCTCATTTCTGCAAAGGTACGATTGTGACCCTCGGGAACAAAAATCGGGTCGTAGCCAAAGCCTCCCGTACCGCGCCGCGCGGCAATGATGGTGCCCGGTATAATGCCTTCAAAGTATACCGGCTTTTCCTCCAGGCCTACCAACGTAATGACGGAGCGGAAGCGCGCCCGCCGGTTGGTGTCACCGTACAGATTTTTGAGTAACAGGTCGATGTTGTCCTCGTTGCTGCGGTGGTCGCCCGCATAACGCGCTGAGTATACGCCGGGGGCGCCTTTTAAGGCTTCCACCTCCAGGCCCGAATCGTCGGCAAAACAAGGAACGTGATAATGATCGAGCACGTAGACTGCTTTTTGTAAAGAGTTGCCCTCCATCGTATCACGGGTTTCGGGCAACTCTTCAAAGCATTTAATATCGTTCAGACTTAACAGATCAACGTAACCTCCCACCACCTGGCTGATTTCCTCAAGCTTGTGTTTGTTATTGGAGGCAAAACAAAGTTTAATCATTGACTAACGGCAATCACTTCGATGTCGACAATAATGTTGGAATTCGCGGGAATGACGGTCGTACCAGCATTGTTAGAGGCACCCTGCACGCCAAAGCCCAATCCCGACGGAATGTAGAACGTGGCTTTCGAGCCTTCGCGCAGCTGTTGCAACCCGATCATGAGACCCTGGATATAATCGACGGGGCGGCTATCCGTTACGTTTTCCTGCGGCTTCAGTTCCAGTACATCGGTCACCGCGCGGGTATCGTCTGTGAGCAGCTTGTACTGCGCCTTGAACGTTACCTTGCTGAACCAGCTCGGTTGGGAACCGCCGCCTTGCGTCGTGACCCGGTACGCAATACCCGTGGTGTCGTAGACTACATCCGTGTAATCTTTCCCTTCCAGGTATGTGCGAATAGCGGTGGTGTCTGACTTAAACTGGTTTTGCTCTGCGCTGGTGATTTCGGCGTTGAGTATTTCAAAATCTTCGAACAGCAGCGGCATGTTGCCAGGAATCTCGCCTTTGCCCCCTGTGCCATATGCCCATAGAGAAGGAATGTAAAGATCCGCGATTGTACCCACAGGAAGTTTCATCGCCATGGTTTGCCAACCCGAGATCAACGTACCCAACTGCGTGCTGGTGATGTTTCCCTGGTCATACGGTGTGGTTCCCGGAGGAATCGAGAAGACCTTGTAGTCAGCCGAAATCTTTGTCGCCGTAGTGCGTGCCGGCAGCTTGGTTCCCAGTTTCTTGATAACGAAACGGATCTTGGTATACTCGTCCTCGCGATAGCCGAATACACCTTCTGTCAACATGTAATTGTCGATGGTCGCGATATCCTTTTGCAACTGAATATTCGGGTCGACAATGTCGTCCGGTGAATCCAGGCAGCTACTCACGCCAAGCAGCGCCGCGGCTACCAGGGCAATTCCGAAAAATCTATGAACACTTCTCTTCATGATGGGTATGGATGTTTTTCTACTTACAGCCGTGTGCTTCCTGGTCGTAGGTATCGCCTACACCCAGCAGCGTCACGTCAAAAATCAAAATGGCGTCCGGCGGAATAGCGCCCGGGTAGCCTTGTGGTCCGTAGGCAAGCGCAGAGGGGATGTAGAATGTTGCCGAATCGCCAATGCCCAGCATCGGAATGCTGATTCTCCAACCCGGAATAACCTGGCCCAGGGAGAAGGCGATCTTTTCATTCTTGTCGAAAATACGCTCGTCTTTCAGGAATTTACCTTCGTATTTCACTTCCACGCAGCTAGCGGCGGTGGGTTTCTTGCCACCGGCGTTGTTGTGGATTACGTAGCGAATACCGCTGGTGTCGGTCTTCACATCGGCGACCTTTTTCTCGGCGATGTATTTGTCAATCGCGCTTTCGTCTTTGCTTTTTTGCTTGCCTTTGCGCTTCTCGTACAACTTGGCCTGGAATTCGTTGAACTTCTGCATGTCGAGAATTTCAATCACGCGCAGGTTGCACGTAATGGTGACGGTCGAGTCAACTTCCGGCGTGAGGGGGCGGCCCAGCACGTCCTTGAAGAATTCTTTGGCAGGCTTGCTGATCGTGATACTGTCATTGTCCGACAGCTGGCGGAACATTTGCATCATGCCGATTTCGGTCTTCAGCGCCGAAGTGTCCTGAATGCGGATCACGCCGGGAAAGCCATTTTCATAGGTATCGATCCAAACGGAATCTTTGGAATCTTTCATGATGTATTCAAATACCAGCAACTGGTCTTGCTTCGGCACAATGCCGTCACCAGCTTCTACTACCTGGTACTTAAAGCCATTGGGAGTTTCTTTTGTTTCGGCGTTTTTGCATGCGGCTACACCGAGTAACAGCAATCCCATCAGCACGTTCGCGAGTTTGGTCATCTTCATGATTAGACAAGTATTTAGATTATAAAGTTGGAATTAGGTAACACTTTTTTAGGGCTCATCGGCCGTGAGCTCGTCTTTGTAGGTGGGCAACAGGTCCAGGAATTTCTGCAACGTCTGGTCCAGTGTCAGATTGGTCTGGCCGCCGGCGGCATTGCGGTGACCTCCCCCTTCAAAATGTTTACGCGCCAGGTCGTTTACGGAAAAACTCCCGAGCGACCGGAACGACAGTTTAATATTATCCCGCCGGTCCGAGATCATCACGGAAAGGCGCACGCCTTTAATCGACAAGCCATAATTCACCAGTCCCTCCGTGTCGCCCGTCTGCGAAGCGAATTTCTTCAGGTCTTCGGCCGACAGGGCCATGTAGGCCGTTCTGTATTCGGGCAGTACCTGCAGCTTTTCACTTAGCACATAGCCCATCAGCCGGAGGCGCTCCAGCGAGTTGGTATCGTAAATCTGCTTCGAGACCTTGGCCGGTTCCGCCCCCAGGCCCACCAGCTCGCCCGCGATCTGAAATACTTTATGCGTGGTGTTGGGATGGCGAAATCCCCCGGTATCGGTCATAATGCCTGCGTATAGGCAGCTCGCAATATTGGCATCAATCAGCGATTTGTCCCCCAGTTGCTCGATCAGCTGATACACCAGTTCGGCAGTTGATGCCGCGGTTTCGTCCCACTGCTCAAAGTCGGCAAACTTTTCGGGCTCGAGGTGGTGATCGATCAGCACCTTGCGGGCCGTCGAAATTTTCACCATTTCGCCCAGGTCGTGAATGCGGTTGAGGCTGGAGAAATCGAGGCAGAAGATAATATCGGCGGCCTCCACCACCTGGCGCGCCTTCTGCGGCCGGTCCTTTTGGAAAACAAGCACCTCGCTGTTTCCCGGCATCCAGGCAATAAAATCGGGATAATCACTGGGCGTGATCACCTGCACGGCGTGGCCTTTTTTCTTCAGATAGCCGGCCAACCCCAACGACGAGCCAAGCGCGTCGGCATCGGGCTTAAAATGCGTGAGAATAACCACTTTCCGTGGCTGATCCATATAATCCTTAAAGGCCTGGATGTTTTGCATGGTCAGGGTTATAGCAAGGCGCAAAAATGAGTATTTTTTTTAACAGTGCACAGACCACCTTTTTTTCTATTTTTGCCGCCGCTTGCCGGACGCCGTTTAAAACATTCTCCGGCCGCGATCCATAAACCAAACGAAATAACAATAACAAAAAATGGCTACAAACAGAACTTTCACAATGCTGAAGCCCGATGCCGTCAGTGCGGGCAATACCGGAGCGATCATTAAACGGATCGAAGAAGCAGGCTTTAAGATCATCGCACTGAAGAAAACTCAACTTTCTGCTGCGTTGGCTGGCCAGTTCTATGCCATCCACAAAGAACGCTCTTTCTACAACGAGCTTTGCGCGTATATGTCCTCTGGCACCATCGTGCCGATGATCCTCGAGAAAGACAACGCCGTAGAAGATTTCCGCAAACTGATCGGCGCAACCGACCCGAAGAAAGCAGCTCCCGGCACCATCCGTGCCGACTTTGCCAAGTCTATCGAGGCGAACGCCATCCACGGCTCTGACAGCGACGAAAATGCAGCCAACGAAGGAAACTTTTTCTTCTCGGCATTCGAGCAATTCTAATCGTAGAAAATACACAGCAATAAAAAAGGCTCCCACAAGGAGCCTTTTTTATTGCTTTTATTGCTGTGCCAGCGCACCAGCCTATTTCTTTTGCCGCAGCTTGCTATGGTGTTTGCTATAGCCAAAATATACCACCAACCCGACAATCATCCACCCAAACGCTACGGTCAGCGTCTGGCGGTCCAGCGCCACGATCATGCCCAGGCAGATGAGTGCGCCCAGGATCGGCACCAGGGGAAAGTAAGGATTTGACAGCGGCGATCTAAACGGCCGCTCGGCGTTAGGCGATTTAAACCGCAGAATCCATACGCCAATGCTCACCAGTACAAACGCAAACAACGTACCGAAGCTGGTCAGGTCACCGGCCACATGCCCAGGGACAAACCCTGAAAACAAACCAACGAACACAAAAAGAATCCAGTTGGCCTTATAAGGAGTTTTGAATTTAGGATGCAGGTCGCTGAAGATGGGAGGAATGAGACCATCTTTGCTCATGGTATAAAATACCCGGCTCTGACCCATCAACATCACGAGAATAACCGACGAGAAACCCGCCAGGATGGCGACCGTCACGGCAGTAGCCAACCAGCCATAACCGGCCATATAGGTACTAATGGCATAGGCGACAGACGCTTCACGGCCTTTCTCCGGATCGACAAAGTCCTGCCAGTTCGCCACACCCGTCAATACGTGACCAAACAATATATAGAGGATCGTACATACCAGAAGCGAGCCGAGAATACCGATCGGCATGTCGCGTTTCGGATTCTTTGCCTCTTGAGCAGCAGTAGACACCGCATCAAAACCAATGAACGCAAAGAATACAATGGCAGCACCGCCCAGTACACCGCCCCAGCCGTGCTTAAATACACCGGAGTAGTCGGCAATAACTTTACCAGCCTGGTCCACCACGGGGGGTGTACCTTCTGGAATCAGGTAAGGCGTATGGTTTGCAGGATTGATGAATTGCCATCCGATAGCGATGAACAGCAATACGATCGCAACCTTAACAAATACAATAATGGCGTTGAATACAGCAGACTCTTGTGTGCCTTTGATCAGCAGCATGGTCAGCGCCACCAGAATGATAAGGGCCGGAAAATTGACGAGACCCTGATGTAACACTCCGGCCGAGTCGGTATAACTTTCAAAAGGCGAGTGACACCATTCATACGGTATGCCTCCACCCAACAGTTTATTGAGATATTCACTCCAGGCGATACTAACAGTAGCCGCGCCCAGGGCATATTCCATGATCAGGGCCCATCCAATGATCCAGGCGGTAAGCTCGCCCATCGTCACATAACTATAGGCATAGGCGCTCCCGGCAACCGGGATCATCGAGGCAAACTCGGCGTAGCACAATCCCGCAAAGGCACAACCCACCGCGGCAACGATAAACGAAAGAGTAACGGCCGGACCAGCCGCCTGGCCGGCAGCTGCCGCTGTACGCACAAAAAGACCCGCGCCGATAATGGCGCCAATACCCAACGCAACAAGATTTCCAGCGCCCAACGTTCGCTTCAATCCTTTCTCTCCTTCGTCGGCCTGTGAAAGCAGCTGCTCCAGCGGCTTCTTAATAAACAAACTCATTATAGTGTTATAGGTTTAAGGTTAGGGGATAATTAACTATACGTTATCCGATAAATACTTATCAGCCTTAAAAGTAATAATAATAATGAACTTGGCTAACGAGCAGTAGCATCGATCAACAAAATTAATGATCGACGGTATGCAGGGCCTGTAGTAAATCTACAGGCTCGGTAGAGGTGTCTGCGTTACTGTTAACGCGAAGAAGATGTGGAGTCTGCAGGCTTTTCAATCGTTTCTCCCGAGGAAGGCTCCTGCGTATCGGTGTGTGTTGTATGCAATTCCGGCGGTACAGTGTCGCTGATGTGCTCGCCAAAGAAACGGCGCTGGAAGATCAGGATGACAACTACACCGACAAAAATGGAGGAATCGGCGATATTAAATACCGGACTAAAGAATAAGAAATACTCTCCGCCGACGACGGGCACCCACTTCGGCCACGTCAAATCAAATAAGGGGAAGAACAGCATGTCGATTACCTGCCCGTGAAACCACGGTGTAGGCGAATCGACCGGATGGTTATTAAACCACACACCGTAAAAGGTGCTGTCAATAACATTGCCTACGGCCCCGCCCAGGATCAATGCCATACACCATAGAAAACCGGTATGGGCATGTCGTTGCGCCATCTTCCACAAATAATACGCTATGCCCCCCATGGCCAGGATACGAAACACCGTCAGCGCCAGCTTGCCGAATTCATTGTTCCAGCGTATACCGAATGCCATACCCGGGTTCAATAAGTAATGCAGCTTAAAGCCAAAACGCTCGCCACCGAGGATGGTGATCTCTTCGTGCAAATCCATGTGATGATGCACGAGCACTTTAGAAGCCTGGTCGATCAGGATGACAACGAGGGCGAGAATAAAGTATTTATATATTTTCATGGGCTTCAAGCCATTTCCTGGCTACTTCTTTAAGCTGATTTTTACAGTAAGAGTAAAGTCGTCCATATCCACCTCGGTGGCTTCCACCAATGCTTCACGGAAATCCAACGTAAGGGCCTGTGTTTCCGTGCTGATATACTCTTTGAAGTCCGTCAGCGCCGCCGTAACAGCGTCGTCGGGCTTGCCGACTTCAATCGCAATCTTATCGAGCACTTCCAGGCCCATATCTTTGCGCAGGTTCTGCACGCGGTTTACAAAGTCGCGGGCAATGCCCTCGCGGCGTAGTGGCTCAGTCAACGTAATATCCAGCGCTACCGTCACGGCGCCTTCCGTCGCGACCGACCAGCCCGGTATATCTTCGGATGAGATCAGTACATCATCCAACGCCAGATCGAATCCACCTTTCGCCAGCGCACCTTGCTTCTCCAGGGTACGAATATCGTCCGCGGTAAGTGTAGCGATTACGGCGGCCACTTCCTTCATCTTCGGTCCATATTGTTTACCCAGCTTGGGCAAATTAGGCTTCACCTTCTTCACCAACACGCCCGAGGTATCGTCCATGTAGTCGATGCTCTTCACGTTCACCTCGGCCAGGATAATCTCCTCCACGGTTTTGATGCGTGTAGCGAAAGCGGTATCCAGCACGGGCAACAGGATGCGCTGCAGTGGCGTACGCACCTTGATGCGTGCGTTCTTACGGATGGAGTGCACCAACGAGCAGATCTGCTGCGCATAGGCCATCGACTTCTCCAGCTCGGCGTCGGTGCGATTGGCTTCGGCTTGTACCAGGTCCGTCAGGTGTACAGACGGGTGACGCAGCGGTGTACCGTTGGTAACAGCCACCTCGCGGATGTTGTCCGTCAGATTGCGGTATAACCATTCGCTAAAGAACGGCGCAATCGGCGACATCAGCTGTGCTGTTACCAGCAAGCATTCGTACAGCGTTTCATACGCCGCCTTTTTATCTTCGCTCATCTCGCCTTTCCAGAAACGCTTGCGGTTCAGACGCACGTACCAGTTAGAAAGATGATCGTTCACAAAATCCTGAATAGCGCGCGCAGCCCGTGTCGGCTCGTACTCTTCATACGCCCTGGTCACTTCGGTGATCAGCGACTGCAGCTTGGAGATGATCCAACGGTCCAGCGACGTAAGCTTTTCGTACGGCACTACATTGGACTCATCTTTTACAAAGCCGTCGATGTTGGCATACAAAGCAAAGAACGAGTACGTGTTTTGCAACGTACCGAAGAAACGGCGCTGTACTTCTACAATGCCTTCAAAGTCAAACTTGAGGTTGTCCCACGGCGGTGCATTCTCGATCATATACCACCGCACAATGTCGGCGCCGTATTTGCTCAACGTCTCAAACGGGTTCACCACGTTGCCCTTGCTCTTCGACATTTTGTTGCCATTCTTGTCGAGCACCAGGCCATTGGAGATAACGTTCTTAAAGGCCACGCCGCCGTTACCGGTCTTTTTGTTGACCGCCTGCACTTCCGGGCTACTGTCCTGGATCATGGCGGCAATAGCGTGCAACGTAAAGAACCAACCACGCGTCTGGTCCACGCCTTCGGCAATGAAGTCGGCGGGATAGTTCTTTTCAAAGATTTCTTTGTTCTCGAAAGGGTAATGCCATTGCGCATACGGCATGGCGCCCGAGTCAAACCACACGTCGATCAGGTCGGGCTCGCGGTACATCGGTTGGCCACTGGCGCTGACCAGCACTACATCGTCTACATAGGGACGGTGCAGATCGAAGTCCGGCGACAACGGTGCCGCCATATGCCCGGCTTTCACGGCCTTGGCTACTTCATTATTCAGCTCTTCCAGCGAGCCGATGCAAATTTCTTCCTTACCATCTTTGCTGCGCCAGATCGGCAGCGGCGTACCCCAATAGCGCGAGCGCGACAGGTTCCAGTCTACCAGGTTCTCCAGCCAGTTGCCAAAGCGCCCCGTACCCGTTGACTCCGGTTTCCAGTTGATGGTTTTGTTCAGTGCCACCATCTTGTCTTTCAGGGCCGTGGTGCGGATAAACCACGAGTCCAGCGGATAATACAACACGGGCTTGTCCGTGCGCCAGCAATGTGGATAGGTGTGCTCGTATTTCTCCACTTTGAAGGCTTTGTTCTCTTCCTTCAAAATGATAGAGATGATCACATCGGTATTCTTGTAGTCCGGGTTCGACTCGTCTTCGTTGGTATAGTTCTTAACGTAAAAGTCAGCAGGACCCAGCGGCTTGTGCGTCTTGATGTTATAGCGCGCCACACCGGCCTGCAGCTGCTGACCGATCGCGTCGATAAACTTACCCTTGCGATCTACCGTCGGCACTTCGTTGCCCGCTTCATCTTTTACTGTAATGGGCGGAATACCTTGTTGTTTGGATACCCGGAAGTCGTCCGCACCGAACGTCGGCGATGCGTGTACCACCCCCGTACCGTCTTCGGTCGTCACAAAGTCACCCGCAATTACTTTAAAGG
Organism: Parachryseolinea silvisoli; assembly: GCF_021190955.1. GTDB lineage: Bacteria > Bacteroidota > Bacteroidia > Cytophagales > Cyclobacteriaceae > Ohtaekwangia > Ohtaekwangia silvisoli. The sequence continues at coordinate 1,147,347 of NZ_JAIOAO010000002.1, read as the reverse complement.
CTTTGTCAGCATCGTACAGCGGCTGTACGTATGGCAGCAATTGCTCATAGGCAATGCCCACGAGATCTTTGCCGGTAAACGCCCGCACAACCTGATAGGGTATTGCTTTGTCGCCTGCCTTGTAGGCATCCAACGCCAGGTCCTTATTCTTTTCGGAGAAGTATTTACCCAGCAGGTCTTTTGCCACGACCACACTAACGGGTTTGTGCGTATAGGGGTTGTAGGTGTTTACCTGCACATACTGGATCTTCTCACCCACCACCAGCGACGTGTTGGAAGGCAGTGTCCACGGCGTGGTCGTCCAGGCCATGATATATACTTTGTCGCCAAACGCATCCGGGAAGAGGAACGCCGACTTCGCGTCACGCTTCACCGTGAACTGCGCCACGATGGAGGTATCTTTCACATCTTTATAGCAGCCCGGCAGGTTCAGCTCATGCGAGCTGAGGCCGGTACCGGCGGCGGGTGAATAAGGCTGAATGGTGTAGCCCTTGTAGAGCAGTTTTTTGTTGTAGAACTGCTTGAGCAGCCACCACAGCGACTCGATGTATTCTTTCTCGTAGGTGACGTAGGGATTCTTGAGGTCGACCCAGTAGCCCATTTTCAGGGTCAGATCGTCCCACTGGTCTTTGTACATCATGACCGTCTCGCGGCACTTGCGGTTGTACTCTTCGATCGAGATCTTCCGGCCGATGTCGTCTTTGGTAATGCCCAGCTGCTTCTCCACCTGCAGCTCTACCGGGAGGCCGTGTGTATCCCAGCCGCCTTTGCGTTTTACCTGGAAGCCCTGAAGGGTTTTGTAACGGCAGAAGATGTCTTTCACCGTGCGGGCCATGACGTGGTGAATGCCGGGGGTGCCGTTCGCGGAGGGCGGGCCTTCGTAGAAGGTAAACGACGGTGCCCCTTCACGGTTCGTCACAGATTTCTCGAAAATCCCTTCCTTTTTCCAAAATTCAAGGGTTTCAGCAGCTATCTGTGCAAAATTCAGTTCTTTCAGGTCATTATATCTGGCGGCCATTTCGAGGTACGATCTTACGCGTTAATGGGTACTACTTCGATTTTAAGACCGCAAAGATATTTGTTATTTACGATTTCCGAGACATGGAACGGCACACCTCACCAAATTTCCTATGGGTTCGGTGCGCTGTCGTCAGCATCTTATTCCGCTTACTCGGCCGCCGAGTGCCGGTTGTGAATCTGGATCTTGTTCAGGTCGATCTCTTCATCCTCCGACTCGCCATAAAAGCTTGCATCAAAATCATCGATCGGCAGGTGCTCGCCCTTCTTCTTTTTGGGTCTGTCGAATGTGAGAATCAACGCTGGCAGCAGGATCAGGTTCGTGAACATCGAAATGATCAGCGTCACCGATGTTAGCAAGCCCAGCGCAATCGTACCGCCAAAGGACGAGAACGTGAAGATGATAAAGCCCGCAAACAGCACGATGGAAGTATACATGATGCTCTTGCCCGTCTCGAGAATAGCATCTGTCACGGCCACCGGAATAAAGAAGTTGTTGGCCAGGATCTCCTGCCGGTACTTCGCCAGGAAACGAATGGAGTTATCGACCGAGATACCAAACGTAATGCTGAAGATCAGCGCCGTGCTGGCCTTGAGCGGAATATTAAAATAACCCATCAACCCCGCCGTGATCATCAGCGCCAGCAAGTTGGGCACCAGCGAAATCACAATCATCCGCACGTTGGCAAACATAATCGCCATCGACAGTGTGATGAGAATAAAGGCCAGCAGCAAGCTCTCGCGCAGGTTGTCGACAAGGAATTTGTTGCCTTTTATAAAGATCTTGGTTGAGCCGGTAACAGTCGCGACCACCGAGTCTTTTTCTGTCGAGACAAAGATCGCGCGCATGCGCGGTTCGATCACATCGTGCACGAGCGAGTCCATGCGGATGGAGCCCACATCGGCGATCTGGCTCGACATCCGCACCTTGGTAAAGGTCGAGTCTACGAAAGATTTGAACAGGCCCTTGCCATCGCCACTGCCTTGTCCACCCGCACTCGGGTCGACCTGGCCCTTCATATAGCGCAGAATAAATGCGCCCTCGCTCTTCGACGGCAGCGCGTAGCGATCGGGATTGCCGTTGTAGAAGGCTTGCTTGGATGCTTTGATCAGGCTTAACACCGACACCGGCCGTGACACTTCCGGCAGCGAGTCGAGAAAGTTTTCAAACTCCTCCAGCTTCTGCAGGTTCTTCACATCCAGTACCGGGCGGCGTTTCTTCGTCTTAAATTCCACCACGATCTCCAGCGGCATGACGCCGGTGAAGTTCGCTTCAAAGAAGTGCAAATCTTTTTTGATCTGGCTTTCTTCCGGAATGTCGTCTACCATGTACGACACCGAGCGCAGCTGCATCATGCCATACGCCGAGAAGATCGCCAGCGCCATCGACACCATATAAACCAGCGGACGACGACGATGTACCACTGCGTCGATACCTTTCAGGAAGTCGCCCATGATGCGAAAGTTGAGGTGGCGCAAGTGTTTCTCTGACGGCGTCGGCAGCCACGAAAACACACTGGGAATCATCACAAGGCTAACCAGAAACAATACCATGATGTTGATCCCCGCCACAATACCAAACTCGCGCAGGATAAGGATATCCGTCGACAGGAGCGTCAGGAAGCCAATCGCTACCGTCAGGTTGGTGAGGAACGTCGCCAGACCCATCTTCTGTACCACGGTGGTAATCGCCTCGAGCTTGTTGTTGGTCTTGACGAACTCCAGATGGTATTTATTCAATAAATAGATGGCATTGGTAATCCCGATCGTGACAATCACCGGCGGAATAAGACCACTCAGCAGCGTGATCTTAAAGCCAAACAACGACAGTGTACCCAGTGTCCACACCACCACGATACCGATGATGATCATCGAGAAGAGCACGGCGCGGAACGAACGGAAGAACAGGAACATGATCAGGCCGGTGACAATGGCCGAAGCGTAGAGAAAGAACGCCATTTCGCGCTTCACCTCGTTGGCAACCAGCGTGCGGATGAAGGGCAAGCCGGCATAATGCAGTTCAATGCCGGTGTTATCGACAAAGCGTTTGCCGGCATCTTGCAGCGACTGTGCCAGGGCCTCGCGCCGGGAAGAGTTCATCACTTCTTTCTGTACCCACACCAACATCATCGCGGCACCATTGCGCGTATTGACAATGCGGTCCATGTATACCTTTTGATTGCGGGCTACCGCCAGGGCAGTGTCGAGGTCGGCCTGACTGGAAAGTTTTTCGGAAAATACCGGCAGCAGGGTAAACCGCTGCGCCGCCGTATCTTTTACGATCATTTTCATGACCGGCAGGCTCAGCACCTCGTTCACACCCTCAATCTTTTTGATGTCGGCGGAAAGCGTGCGGAAGGCCTCGAAGTTTTTCAGCTTGTAGACGTTGCTGTCTTTTACACCTACGGCAATCACGTTGCCGTCCTCACCGAACTGCTCCTTGAATTTGTTGAAATAGATCATGTCCGGGTCCGACAGTGGCACCGTGCGGGCAAAATCGTAGCTCATTTCCACGCGTGATGCGTAATACCCCATGACCACCGTCAGCAAACCGATGACGATAATCAAGGGCAACCTGTATTGAATGATAAACCGGGCGATCCTATTCCACATAGCTGTTTATATCAGTAATCCGAGGGGCCAAAGCTAAGAATTTTGGCCGGAAGTCGGCACACCCCCCGTACGTCCGTTCGCGCCGCTCATAACGTGCTATTTACCAGCCCCCCAGCCATAGAACAGTGGATTTTTTTTTACTATTTTTGAAGACCAAATAACTTTTACAAGCTATGGCAAAATCACAAGATGCTCGGAAAGAAGAGAAGAAAAAACCGGTTAAGACCCTGAAGGAAAAACGTGCTGAAAAGCGCGAAAAGAAGTCAAAGTAAAAAACGGCTTTTCCGATCTTCAAAAGGCTTCAGCGTTCAGGGAACGCTGAAGCCTTTTTTGTCTGGCGCCGGTTAGAAGGAGATGCCCTTGATGCGGCGGTAAAGCGACAACGCGTGCCGATCTGTCAATCCCGACACAAAGTCAATCACCAGGCGGAGCATGTTATACACATTTTTCTCCGTGCGTATAGCCGCCTCGATCTCCGCCGGGAACAGCTTCTGCAGGTTCTCATATTTGCGCGACTTCCGACCTTCCATCAGGTACATCCCGGCTTTCGAAAACTCTTCCAGCAGGCCCGGCAACACTTCGTGCCCGGCCGCTTCGATCTCCACCACCTTGCGCGCACGGTAGATCTTTTCTTGTGACACTTTAATTATTTGCTCAAGCGCCTGCCACGAGGGACATTTATCGGCCAGGGCCACGTCAAAGGTCCCTTTTAGGATTTCCTGCTCGTGATCCAGGAACAGCGTGGCGCATTCGCCCATCAGGTCGCCAATCGCCAGGGCGCGCAGATAGCCGATCTTTTCCTGTTGGCCATTGATCTCGCCGAGCTTGCCGATCTTGGTTTTACCCTTTGTCAGCACGTTTTCAAAAAGCTGGCGTGCTTCTTCGTAGCCTACCAGCCCCAGGCTGCACCCGTCCTCCAGGTCTATTATACTATAACAAATATCGTCCGCAGCCTCCACCAGGAAAGCCAGCGGGTGGCGGTTCCAGCTGATGTCGCTCGTGGTCGCAAGTCCCAGCTGTCCGGCTACGTCTGTAAAGATGTCTTTCTCTGATTGAAAGAACCCGAATTTCTTCTGGCTGCGTTGGTTCTTGTCGCGGTTGGGAAAAAACGCGGGGCAAGGGTATTTCGTGAAGGCGCCCAGCGTGGCGTAGGTCAGCTTCAGCCCGTATTGATTTTTATTGAGGATGCGAAAGCCCTGCGCGTTGCCTTCGAACTTGATGAGGTCGCACCACTCCGCTTCCGACACATGCACTTTAAACTGCTGGCCCTGTTCGTGGCAAAGGAAAAAGTCAGAGATGGCATCTTCGCCAGCGTGGCCAAAAGGCGGGTTGCCCAGGTCGTGGGCCAGCGATGCTGCCGCCACAATGCTGCCAAGATCGAAAAGTGAATATTCAGGAGCGAGCTCGGGGTGGCGCTTTAACAGCTCCTCTCCCACACGCTTACCGAGTGAGCGCCCCACGCTGGACACTTCCAGCGAGTGCGTCAGGCGGGTATGTACAAAGTCGTACTCAGGCAGCGGATGCACCTGGGTTTTGTCTTGCAGCCGCCGGAAGGGTTGCGAGAAAATAATCCGGTCGTAATCTTGTTCAAAGGCGCTGCGCGATTGTTCCGACGCCACCACCCGGGTCTGCCCGGCTCGTTGCGGCGAAAAAAGCTGCTTCCACTCCATAGGTACAGGTAAAATTTGCTGCAAGATTAATCGTTTTCTGCCGTCAGCACAAAATCCCGGTGGCTTTGCGCGCTGCTCGCTGGCGCAAAAAGTCCCCGGAGCACAAAAAAAGCGCCCGGGAGAGTGCCCGGGCGCCTGTTGATTATCTTCTTGTTAAACGTGATTAGATCTTCCGCAGCAGGTTGTTGATCGAGCAGGCGTCAACCAGCTTGGCCTTCAATTCGGCAATCTTCACGCGCTCTTGTTTCATGGTGTCACGATCGCGAATGGTGACGGTATCGTCTTCCAACGTTTGGTGATCGACCGTAACACAATACGGTGTACCGATCGCGTCCTGTCTTCTGTAACGTTTACCGATGGCGTCTTTTTCTTCGTAGAAGCAGCGCAGGTCGTACTTCAGGTCGTTCATGATCGCGCCTGCTTTTTCGGGCAGGCCGTCTTTCTTCATCAACGGCAGAATGGCCACTTTGTGCGGGGCCAGCGGTGCGGGTATACGCAGCACCACACGCTCGCTGCCGTCTTCCAGTTTTTCCTCCACATACGATTTGGAGAGTACCGACAGGAACATCCGGTCAAGACCCACCGACGTCTCTACCACATAGGGAATAAAGTTTTGGTTATCTTCGGTATCGAAGTACTGCAGCTTTTTGCCGGAATGTTTTTCGTGTGCTTTCAGGTCGAAGTCGGTACGTGAGTGTATACCTTCCAGCTCGCGGAAGCCCATCGGGAAGTTGAATTGAATGTCGCACGCCGCGTTCGCATAGTGCGCCAGGTTGAGGTGGTCGTGGTAGCGATAGTTCTCGCTGCCCAAACCGAGGGTCTGGTGCCACTTCATCCGCTTTTCTTTCCAGTACTCGTACCACTTCATCTCTTCGCCCGGCTTCACAAAGAACTGCATCTCCATTTGCTCAAACTCGCGCATACGGAAAATGAACTGGCGGGCAACGATCTCGTTACGGAAGGCCTTACCGATCTGCGCTATACCAAAGGGTATCTTCATCCGGCCGGTCTTCTGCACGTTCAGAAAGTTCACAAAGATACCCTGGGCCGTTTCGGGACGCAGGTAAATCTTATTGGCATCATCGGCCAGCGATCCGATCTCCGTCGAGAACATCAGGTTGAACTGGCGCACGTCGGTCCAGTTCTTTGTGCCGGAGATAGGATCGGCAATTTCCAGGTCCTCGATCAGCTGCTTCATAGCGGCCATGTCGCCATTGCCCATGGCGTCTTTCAGCCGGGCGTTGATATCATCAATCTTCTTTTGATACTCTACGACGCGGGCGTTTGTGGTCACAAACATGGCCCGGTCAAAATTCTCAAAGCGCTTGGCGGCCTTTTCAACTTCCTTCTCAATCTTCTCTTCCAGCTTCTCGATCACACCTTCGATCAACTGGTCCGCGCGGTAACGCTTCTTCGAGTCGCGGTTGTCGATCATCGGGTCGTTAAAGGCATCGACGTGGCCAGACGCCTTCCAGGTGGTGGGATGCATGAAGATGGCGGCGTCAATGCCCACGATGTTGTCGTGCAGCAGCGTCATGAACTTCCACCAATATTCCTTGATATTATTTTTCAGCTCGGCGCCGTTTTGACCGTAGTCGTATACGGCGCTCAGCCCGTCATAAATTTCACTGGAGGGAAATACAAACCCATACTCCTTGGCATGGGCAATCACGTTCTTGAAAAGGTTGTCTTCATTCGCCATAGCGGGCAAAGATAATATTACTCCACAGTCTGCGGCGTACAGGCTGTGGGAATTTGTTAAAAGCCCGGTCTGAAAAAGGAATCCTTCCGGTCGTTAGGAGCCGGTTTTCCCGAAAAAGGTAAGCGGCGGTTAACGCTTCGGCAACTTTACGGTAAAGATCGACCCTTTGCCCGGCGCCGATTCCAGATGAATCGAACCCGACAGCTTGACGAGGGCCTCCTTTACAATATATAAGCCGAGGCCCGAGCCTTTCGATTGCTCGTTACCACGATAGAACATGTCGTAAATACGGGTGTGATACTCCGGTGCAATGCCCTGGCCGTTATCTTCCACCCGCAGGTAAAACACCTTGCCGTTCATCTGGTGCTGCAGCCTGATAAACCGCTCGGCCTTGGCCAGGTCGTGGTACCGTATGGCATTGGAAATCAGGTTGCCCATGATCACACGCAGACGGTTCTTATCCGACTCCACGATGGCATCTTGGGGTATCTCCACCTGGAAGTTAATGCGTTCGGCTTCGGGTGCAAACTTCAGGCTGTCCCAGATCTCGTGGGCCATCTCCGACAGGTTCACCTTCTCCCGCACAATCTCCAGCCGGTTGTTGCGGGAATAATCGGTAATATCCCGGATAAATTTATCCAGTGAATGCACCCGTTCCTTCATCATGGACAGGTACCGTTTAACGTCTTGCGGATTTTCCGTGCGGTCGGCAATGTTAATCAGTCCCAGCACGGAGCTAAGCGGCGCGCGCAGGTCGTGGGAGGTGCTGTAGACAAAGCGGTCCAGCTCGGAGTTGGTCTTGGTGAGCATCTCGTTGCTTTGCACCAGCTGGATGGCGTTATAATGATTCAGGCTGATGAGCAGGTACACGCCCATGGTCGTGGCCGGCAGCGCGACCGTGAAGTTCACCACGACATGGAAAAGCAACATCTCTTCCGTGTACGCGCGCTTCGGCATGATGCTGAAGTCAATAAAATAGGCCAGCGCAAAAAGTATATACGTGAACACCGCAAACAAGATTGACACCAACCGCTCTTTATAATTAAAAACCGCAAAGGCAGCGACAGCCACGACAATAAAAAACATAAACGCTCCGGTATTGGGCGATTCGCTTGCAGAAAACAGGTATACCGTAATGTTTAAGGTAGGCAGCATGAAGTAGTTAGCCAGGCCGTGGTCACCCTGGCGATGTATAAAGACGGAGAGTGCCAGAAAAAATATCGACGTGGCAAACACCGGGATCGATACGTAGTTCCCCGACGAAAAGTCGAACAGCATATACACCAGGCATAACAAGATACCGATCAACGCGAAGTGCCCCGACAGCATGACCTGCTTGTACTCCCCCCACGACTCAATATATCGATCTTCCCCGATGATGATGTTCCGTACTCTCTTCTTCAGCGACATACCCACAGTAATATTTTGCCTCTGGCAAAAGTAGGCGGATGGCACGGGGTAGATTTTAGATTTCTCGGGTGGCTGGTAGCCATGCAAGTTTTTTAGTGGAAATTCACAGTTTGGGAAAATTGCACCTCAACAAAGCAATCAAGGTAAAACGGACAACCTATAGTTATTCAGGGATAATGCGGGCGCTTATCCCGTTGACTGGAAGGTTACCCTGTGGCAGCCCACCACACACGAGTTGCACACCGACCGTACTTTCTGCCGGCATATAGCTCGTTTCCTGGTATCAAAAGCACTATTTCAATAAAAATGCACAACCCTATACGGTGGTTGCGAAAATTGCGTTGTTCCGTGTCGTTAGAAAAACGCCAGGGCGCAATTCGATCTCGAAACCGGGGGCACTGGAATTCCGGGTAATATCGACCTTATGCCGATTAGGATCTGGCTTGAACTCCCCACCCTGCTTGCTCAAGCTGCTACTTTTTATATACCTTCACTGATTACCAAACCTATTTACGTGTATGAGACGGTATTTACCTCTATTGGCCATCATTTTATGGGGCGCGTGTTCCAATCCGCAACAAGACGCCCAAAAGTTCATCGATCAGTATACCAAAACCTATGTGGAACGGTATACCGCCTCCTCCCAGGCAGCCTGGAAAACCAACATCGAGATTAAAGAAGGCGATACGGTCAATGCCTATAATTCGCGCGTGGCCGATGAAGCCCTCGCCTCTTTCACCGGCAGTGTGGAGAACATCGGGCAGGCCCAGAAATTCCTGGCGCAGAAGGACAAGCTCACACACCTGCAAATCCGCCAGCTGGAGATTATACTGTATAAAGCCGGCAGCGACCCGCAAACCGTAAGCGGCGTGGTGAAGGAAAAGATCCGTGCCTCGGTAGCCCAAACCGAAAAGCTCTTTGGGTTTGCGTATACCCTGGACGGTAAACCCGTGTCGACCAACGACATCGACAACATCCTCAAAACCGAAAACGACGAGCAGAAACGCCTGGCGGCCTGGAACGCCAGCAAGGAGGTGGGCAAAGTACTGAAGCCCGGCCTGGTAAACTTGCGCCGGTTGCGCAACGAAACCGTGCAGGCGCTGAAGTATCCCGATTTCTTTTCATACCAGGTATCGGACTATGGTCTTTCCACGCCCGACATGATGGAGCTCATGAAGCGCCTTAACCAGGAGCTGCGCCCACTGTTCCGCGAACTGCACACCTACGCCCGCTATACCCTGGCCAAAAAGTACGGCGCCAAAGAAGTACCCGACTACCTGCCGGCACACTGGCTGCCCAACCGTTGGGGCCAGGACTGGAGCGCCATGCTGGATGTTAAAGGGCTGAACGTCGACAGCGTGCTGGCGACAAAAACACCACAGTGGATTGTACAGGAAGGCGAAGCCTTCTATAAAAGCCTGGGCTTCGATGCCCTACCGGCGTCGTTCTGGGAGAAGTCCAGCTTATACCCCTATCCATCCGATTCGGTGGTCAAGAAAAATAACCACGCTTCTGCCTGGCACGTCGATCTGAACAACGACCTACGCAGCCTCATGAGCATCGAGACCAACGCCGAGTGGTTTGAAACATCCAACCATGAGCTGGGCCACATTTATTATTATCAAAGTTATACCACCCCCGAAATACCCCCGCTGCTGCGCGAGGGTGCCAACCGCGCGTTTCACGAAGCCATCGGCAGCATGATGGGCATGGCGGCCATGCAGAAGCCTTACCTTGTCGGCCGCGGATTGATCGCTCCGGGCGCCAAAACCGACTCCATTCAGATCCTGTTAAAGGAGGCACTCAACTTTGCCGTCTTCATTCCGTTCGCCGCCGGCACCATGAGCGAGTTTGAAAAGGCATTGTACGCCGATAACCTGCCCGAAAGCGAGTTCAATAAAAAGTGGTGGGAGCTGACAAAACAATATCAAGGCATTGTGCCACCCTCCGATCGCGAAGAGACCTACTGCGACGCCGCTACCAAAACACACATCAACGACGATGCCGCACAGTATTATGACTATGCGTTGTCGTATGTCATTTTGTTCCAGCTGCACCAGCACATCGCCGAAAAGATCCTGCACCAGGATGCCCGCGCCACCAATTACTTTGGCAATCAATCGACCGGTGAGTTCCTAAAGAAAATCATGGCGTCCGGCGCCTCTAAAAACTGGCGCGACGTATTGAAAGAAGCTACCGGTGAAGACATGAACGCAACGGCCATGGTACGCTACTTCGAGCCGCTCATGCAATGGCTCAAGACCGAAAACCAGGGTCGGAAGTATACACTGCCCGAGCAACTATAGCCGGCTAACTGTGATACCGATCAACGATATGCTGACTCACGATCTTATACACCTCCGCCAACGACGGATCGGTCTGCAAAAAGATCATATGGTTGTCTAAGATCTCAAAGTCACCACGCTTAGCCGGTCCGGTCTGCGCATTCTCGGGGCCGATGCTTAAGCTCTTATTAATAGTCTCGGCAATGAGTGGCTTCAGCCAGTCAAAGCTGAGACTATTATCTTTCATAACCTCCTGCGCCAGCAGCAACATATGGTTGGTGAAGTTCGATGCAAACACCGCCGCCACATGCAAAGCCTTCCGGTCGTGCGACGTAATCTTCACAGCATCACGGCCCAGTGCCTTCGCCATCTTTTGCAGTACCTTTTCGGTCTCCTTGTTATCGCTTTCTATAAAGAGCGGTATGTCCTTAAAATCCACCTTCTTGGATTTAGAAAAGGTCTGCAGGGGATAAAATACACCGATGTTTGGCGTGGCCGCAAAGCCTAACACGCTCAGCGGCCTGCTACCGGATGTGTGCACCAGAATCGCATCGGCCGGCAGGATGATCTCTTGCACAATATCTTCTATAACATCGTCGGTCACCGCCAGGATAAAGATGCGCGATGTGCTGGTGGAAAAATCCAGCGACGCCTTCACCTGGCCCTCGTATAGTTTTTCCACCAGGGCGGCGGCGTGAACCGGGTTCCGGCTATATACCTCGCGGACGGCAAAGTCCGTGTTGTCCAGGGCCGGCGCCAAATGCCACGCCAGGTTGCCCGAACCGATGATCGATACCTGCATACTTGTTACGTTTCAATTGTAAAAATGCCCTTTTTCCGGGAAAAACCGCATTCCGTTAGCAGAACCATCCATGAACAATAAAAGGACAAAATTATCCTTTATTCCTCAACCTATTGTATCTTTGCCCCGTTCAACGTCATACCAACCACTAAACGGCATGTTCTCAAAGGCTTGTGAATACGGCATACGTGCGATGATCTACATTGCCCAGCAATCGCGGCAGGGGGAGCGTGTCGGGTTGAAAGACGTCGCACAGGGCATTGACTCGCCCGAGGCGTTTATGGCCAAAATCCTGCAGGCGCTTAGCCGGCAAGGTTTGGTGCAATCGGTCAAAGGTCCCAATGGCGGCTTTTATATGGACGCCCCGGGCCTGAAAGTAACGTTGGCCGAAGTGGTATTGGCAATCGACGGTGATCAACTTTTTACTGGTTGTGGTCTCGGCTTGCCGGAGTGTAACGAGAAAAAACCCTGCCCTATACACGATGAGTTTAAGCTCATCCGCAATAAGATCAAATCACTTTTAGAAACTACCCAGGTGGGCGAGTTCAATGAGCTCCTGGAAAAAGGAGTTCTCCACCTGAAGCGCGTCTAAAAAAATTTACTCAAATAAAGGACAAAAATGTCTTAATATATACGGTTATGAGACCTGCACGAACGCTTCTTACCTACATTCTCTTGCTCACGATTCCCGCGTTGCCGCTGGCAGGCTACGCGCAGCCCGTGGCAGAACAAAGTGCCCCCTTGTTAGCACAGCCCGGCATTCTCATTACACTGGTGCTGATTCTTATCCCGCTGCTGGCCGCATTCATCTTTATGATATGGCAGGTACGCAGAACGTTGCTCCGTCTGCAGTGGCAGAAGCAACCCACCACGCAAGCCGACCAGCTTGAATACCTGGAGGGAGAGGCCATCAATGCCGCCCGCCTGCAGCGCAAGCCCACCCTGGTATATCAACTTAGCGGCCGCGAACTGGCGGGTGCCAACACCCCGGACGACAGCCGGGGCATCATTCAACAGGCCAGCAACGAACATGTTATACCGTTTGTAGCCGAAAAGAAAAAAGCACAGTCCAGACCGGCGGTCGACCCGAAGCTCACACGCCTCATTCTATGGTACCTGGGCTCCGCCACGTGCTGGCTGGTGATTGGTACAACGGTGGGCGAGTACCTTGGCATCAAGTTCGTATCGCCCGATGCCGACACTGTGCCGTGGCTGAGCTTTGGGCGCCTTCGCCCCGTACACACCAACGCGGTGTTCTGGGGCTGGTCGACACTCGCCATGCTCGGCCTGGGATACTATGTTGTGCCAAAGGTTAGTAATACCGCAATCGCCAGTATACGCCAGGGCTGGCAAACACTCATCCTCGTGAATGCCGCGGTAGCGCTCGGCAGCCTTTGCCTGATGAATGGCATCAACAACGCCGGCGGCGAATACCGCGAGTACGTGTGGCCGGTGATGGCGCTCTTTGGCCTGGGACTGATCATTACGCTTATCAACTTTCTTCGCACGGTAGCCCGCCGTACCACAACAGAAATATATATCTCGAACTGGTACATCCTCTCGGCCATCATCTTTGTATTGGTAATCACCGTCATTGCCTATTGGCCTACGTGGCAAAACGGCCTGGGCGAGACCATCGTGCAGGGGTATTATATGCACCAGGGCGTAGGCATGTGGTTCATGCTCTTCAACCTGGGCCTCGTGTATTACTTCCTGCCACAACAGCTAAACAAACCGATATACTCCTACAGTCTCGGCATCCTGGCTTTCTGGGCACAGATTCTTTTCTATACGCTTATCGGCACGCACCACTTTGTGTTCAGCTCCATACCCTGGTGGTTGCAAACGGTGGCTATTGTAGGAAGCATGGGCATGTTGATACCGGTCATTGCCGGCACGACCAACTTCTTCATGACCTTAAAAGGTGGCTGGAACAAGATTGCCAGCAGCTATACGCTGCCGTTCTATGTCACGGGCATCATCTTCTACTTTACCGGTTCCTTGCAGGGAACGGCCGAAGCCTTTCGGTTTACCAACCTGCTGTGGCACTTTACAGACTTTACCGTGGCCCACTCACACTTGACGATGTATGGCATCATTGCCTTCTTACTGTGGGCCAGCATCTATGCTTTGGTGCCACGCCTCACCGGCCACGAGCCTCCGCAGTGGCTGGTGGGCGCACACTTCTGGCTGGCATTCCTGGGGATGATGTTTTATACTATTCCGCTCATGATCGGCGGTACGCTGCGCGGCCTGATGTGGATGGAAGGTAAACCCTTCATCGAAAGTGTTGTGCTCATGGCCCCTTACTGGCTGTGGCGCGCCATTGGCGGCTCGCTGATGTGGCTGTCGCATTTGCTCTTTGCCTATAATTTTTATCGCATGGTGGTGGGCGTACGCGCGGCCCACCCGGCGGCAACGCCTGTACGCGAAGCGCTGGCTTAATCATCTGACCAATATGAATCTCTTTCGTAATAACACATACTTATATACCACAGCCTTCCTGTTCTTTGTAGGCTTGTCGCTTGTCGTCGTGATACTTCCGGCGCTGTATAACCAGAAGAACAACGCGCCGCTGCCCGGCACCGAGCCCTTGCGTGAAGACGCACTGGCGGGCAAGCATGTCTTTATTGCCAATGGCTGCGTGGCCTGCCACTCCCAACAAGTGCGCAACGTTGCTATGGACAACGTCTGGGGCCCGCGTCCGAACGTCGCCGCCGACTATGCCCACAACACACGCATGCATTGGTGGATGAACACGGCCACCCTCATGGGCACCGAGCGCACCGGCCCCGACCTGACCAACATCGGCACCCGGTTGCCCAGTGTCGACTGGCACCTGTTGCACCTGTACAATCCCCGCGCGGTCGTAGAAGAATCGATTATGCCCGCCTATCCGTGGATGTTCAAGGTCACCACGCACGTAGAAGAAGGCGACAAAGTGGTAAACGTACCGACTGAGTTTCTGCGCGGCCAGGAGGGCACTGTCGTGGCCACACGCGAAGCGCTGCAACTGGTTGCCTACCTGCAGTCGCTGCAACAAGCGCCGCTGCCCGATGGTACGGTTACACCTGCCTTCCTGTATAAATCACAAGCACCTGCCGCCACGGCGCAAACCACTACCACCGACGCAGCACCCGCCGAAGCCGTCGTAGATGGCGCCGCGATCTATGCCGCGAATTGCCAGGCCTGCCATCAGGCCACCGGCACCGGACTCAAAGGCGCCTTCCCACCGCTGAAGGGAAGCGCCATAGTCCAAAACGACAATCCGGAAGTATTGATCGACATCATCCTGCAGGGGTATAACGCCCGCGAAGAATATGGTGAGATGCCGGCCATCGGCACGATCAATCATCTCAAACCCGAAGAAATCACGGCCATCATCAACCACGAGCGCACGAGCTGGGGGAACAGCGCACGCGAGGTGTCGGTGGCCGAAGTCAAAGACATCATCGCGATGCTGGAATCAAAAAAGAATAATCCATAAGAACATGAAGAGAATCATCATAACCCTGCTGGCAGTAGTACTATACAGTGCCTCCTTCGCCTGCGATGTGTGTAAGAAACAACAACCCAAAGTGCTGCGCGGCATTACGCACGGCGCGGGTCCGCAAAGCAACTGGGACTATGTCATTGTCATCACAATCGCCGTCGTGGTGCTGGTTACACTTTTTTACTCCATCAAGTGGCTGATCAGACCCGGCGAGAAACAGGCAGACCATATCAAGCATAGCATCTTTACACAGGAATCTGTATGAGCGAAAAAAGCAAAGTGCGTCTCTTCCTGGACGACGAGACGGTTCCGCTGGGTGACTTTTACACGCCCATTCATTTTGAGCTCGACACGCGCCGGCTCGTAGACGGCGAACACGTGCTCAAGATCGTAGGGCAGGATCCTTCCGGCAAGGAAGGTCTCCGTACCATACCATTCACCGTTCGCAACGGTCCCGCCATTAGCATCGAAGGCCTCAAGGCGCATGATGTCGTAGACGGTGTGCTGCCGCTCATGATCAATGCCTACGGCAAAGGCGACCAGCACAAGTTCCTTATCGAAGGAAGCGAAACACCCCGCAGCGCGTCGGCGTGGATCTGGGCTGCCATGATCCTGTTTGCCGGCTGGGCCGCCTACTATTTTATTACATCACTACAAGTTGCGTTATGACAAGCACCACAAAGAAAGACATTGAGAATATCGACGACATCAAATATCTCGTCGATACCTTTTATGATAAAATACGGGTTGACTCATTGTTGGGGCCGGTTTTCCAGGCGCGTATACACGACTGGCAACCACACCTCGAGATCATGTACCGCTTTTGGAATGCAGCGTTGTTTGGCGTGCGTGGGTATGTAGGAAATCCTTTTGCCAGGCACGCGGCACTTCCTTTAGAGGCCGAGCACTTTGAACAATGGATCAACTTGTTCTACGCTACCATCGACGACCGGTTCGAAGGACTGATTGCCGACGAAGCCAAACGCCGCGCCATGATCATGGCACATACCTTCTATGGCCGCATCCATGCCGGCAAAGAGAAGGCCTTGCACGACCTACCCGCCATCCGCAAAGCACCATGAGAAAAGAAGTAGCATACGGTAAGATTGCCATTCCCTTTATCTGGGTGGGCTGTGTCGGCGCCATCAGCTTCCTGGAAGCCTGGCTTAAATTCACAGCGCCCGGCGTCACGCTGACGATCGGACTCAGCATCGGCAAAGTAGTATTTGCCGCGTTAAACAAAGTAGAATTGACGTTCGCCGTGCTGCTTGCCCTTCCCTGGCTTTTTAAAAGAAAGATAGATTGGGGTACCGAGGTATTTTACCTCGTGGCGCTGGCCATCCTGATATTACAGAGCGTTTGGCTTCTACCCTTGTTATCCTCGCACATTGACATATACCTTGCCGGTAAACTACCACCACCTTCCAACGCGCATATCAACTTTGTCGTGCTGGAAGCCGTCAAGCTCATTTCACTTTTATTATACGGATTTAAATTATTAGCCACATGGAAACTCTAACAACCCTCACCCTGGGTGAGATCGTCAAAAAACAATTCCGCGCTGCCGAAGTATTTGAAAAATTCGGACTGGACTTTTGTTGTATGGGCAGCCAAACGCTGGCAGAGGCCTGCCAGGCCAGCCAACGCGACCCCGCCGAAGTAACCGCGGCCCTGCAGGCGCTGGAAGCCGAAGGCAGCGACGGCATAAACTTCGACACCTGGCCCCTCGACTTGCTCGCCGACTATATTTACCAACGCCACCACCACTACGTAGAAGAGAAAACACCCATCATCCAGGGCTACCTCGACAAAATCTGCGCTGTACACGGCGATCGCCATCCCGAGCTGCACGAGATTCGTCGCATCTTTCAGGAAACATCCGGCACACTGGCTGTACACATGAAAAAAGAGGAGCTGATGTTGTTCCCCTATATCAAGCGCCTGGCAAAAGCCGGCGAAAATCACGACCTGTCAGCTCCCCCATCTTTGGCAGCGTCAGCAATCCCATCCATGCTATGAAAGACGACCACCTCGACGAAGGACAACAACTTCAGAAAATGGCCGCCCTTAGCAACGACTACACGCCACCCGCCGATGCCTGCTCTACCTATACCGTTACGTACAAAATGCTAAAGGACTACGAAAAGGATATGCACCTGCACATTCACCTGGAAAACAACATTCTGTTCGCGAAAGCCGTTCAACTTGAAGCTGCCCTGAACGGGCCGGGCGCAGCCTGATCCACCACCATGCCAGCGCGTCAAGCCGATATCGCCGTCACCATCGTGTACGAGGGACGTGAACACGTTCTTCGTACCTATACACACGAATACCGCAGCCTGATGGCATTGATCTACGACAAACTATACGTTGTAAACTTCGGCGACTGCAAAGGCATTGGCCGTTGCGGCACCTGCCACGTACGCTTGCCGGAATATGCCGAAGAGACATTACTGGTACGCGCGGGCAATGAGCCCAACACCTTGGGTAAAATGACGGGCGTATTACCCACCAGCCGGTTGTCATGTCACATACCGATCGACGAACGCCTCCACGGATTACGGGTGGAAATTATGCAGGGCGAAGAACCCGGACTATATTGATACTCGTGCTCAGGGCTTCACGGCCATTACGATCCGGTCTTTGCCCGGTATATCCCGTACTGTCTTCATGTTGCTAAACCCGGCTACGCCGAAGGCATCCTCCACATCGGCAGCATAGCGCTCGTTAATCTCAACCGCCAGAAGGCCTTTTGACAGCAATGTCGGGAACGCGCGGGCGGCAATGGCACGGTAAAACAACAGCGGGTCGTCGTCCGGCACAAACAACGCCAGGTGGGGTTCGTAATCCAGTACATTGGCGTGCATGGCTGTCTGCTCACACGTTGTGATATAAGGGGGGTTACTGACAACCGCACTCAGTTTTGTAAAGGGTAGCGGCGCTGTTAAAATATCGTGTAGCAGGAAGGATACAGATGCCCGTAGAGTATTCGCGTTTTGTGCGGCAACCTGAAGCGCTGCCGGGCTTATGTCGGTAGCATATACCTTTGCCGGGCGCAGCTCCAGGGCCAGGGTGGTGGCGATGCAGCCGCTGCCGGTACCAATGTCCAGGATGGATAAAGAGTCCGACTCACCCGGCAGGGGGTGATGCACTACGGCTTGTACCAGCTCTTCGGTCTCAGGGCGTGGAATCAGCACCGCGTTGCTCACCGCGAACTTGCGTCCGAAAAAATAGGCTTCTCCCAACACATATTGCACCGGCTCATGGCGGTTGATGCGCGCCGCGATTTCTTCCAGCCGGTCCTCTTCCGCCGGCGTGGGGGTAATTTCTTTACCCATGACCATTTCGGTGCGCGAGAGGTGGAACAGGTGTTCAAACACCTGGTATGCAATGCCCTGAATCTCGTCCGGATCGTCGCGCAGGGTGATGCGGCGTACGAAATCGTGAAGCATTGTTTTGGAATTCGTCATGGGCTGGCAATCTTTGCAAGTATAATCAATGGAAAAGCACGATCACTCGCACGATGAGTTTTTTATGCGGCGCGCACTGGAGCTCGCCACATTGGGTCGCGGTCATGTAAGCCCCAACCCCCTGGTAGGGTGTGTGATCGTACGCGACGGCCAGATCATCAGCGAAGGGTGGCACCATCAATACGGCGGCCCTCACGCCGAAGTAGATGCTGTACAAAACCTGGCGGACAAAAACCTGGTCGCCGGCAGCACGGTATATGTCAACCTCGAGCCCTGCTCGCACGTTGGTAAAACACCACCTTGTGCCGACATGCTGGTCGCCCATCGCCCGGCCAAAGTTGTCGTGGCCAACCTCGACTCGAATCCCCTGGTGGCGGGCAACGGCATCAAAAAATTACGCGCGGCGGGCATTGAAGTCATTACCGGTATACTTGAAAAAGAAGGGCGGCTACTGAACCAACGTTTCTTTACCGCGATGGAAAAGGGACGGCCGTATATCATACTCAAGTGGGCTCAGACCGCCGACGGATTTATTGCCCGGCAGAACCACGACTCCAAGTGGATCAGCAATGTATACGCGCGGCAGATGGTACATCGCTGGCGCACGGAAGAAGATGCTTTTATGATAGGCGGCCGCACCGCTGCACACGACAACCCACAGCTGAACGTACGCGACTGGACCGGACGCAATCCCGTGCGTGTGGTCATAGACCGTTATCTGCGCTTACCCAACACCTTGCACTTGTTTGACGGCGCACAACGTACGCTGTGTTACAACGTGCTGAAACACGAAGAGCGTCCGAACATCTCGTTCGTCCGTCTGGATGAAAACGATTTCCTGTTAAACCTGCTGCACGACCTGCTCCGGCAAAAGATCCAGTCGGTGGTAGTAGAAGGTGGTACCACCATTCTTCAACTATTCATCGAACGTGCACTCTGGGACGAGGCCCGTGTCTTTACCTCCTCCCAACGTTTTGGTAAAGGCGTTAGCGCGCCCGTGTTGAACGGTACGCTAACGGAACAGGTACCCGTTGCTACCGATCTGTTGCAACGGTTCCGGCCACTGCCGGTGTAGCGCAGTGCTCAAAGAAATTCAGGATTAACGGATTGGGCACTGCCGGCGTAGACTCCAGCGGAGGTTGAAACAAGGTGCCTTCAAAGAAACGGTGGCCTTTTAATTCTACACCGCGCACGGCACCGCTTTCAGAAAACGCTGTAAAGACAAAAGGATATTGATTGAGCCTGTCGGTATAGGCAGGGTTTACCCCATACGCGCAGTTAAAGAAGCCTGTCATCACGTCGCGTTGTAATACGCGGTATAACCAGGACTGTTTGTCCGTAATCCGAACCTCCTCTTGTTGACCCTTCAGCGAGCAGCTCAGCTTAGCAACAACAAGCTGCGGCTGGGTGGGATCGCTTTCTTCATGCGCTGCGTCCGGCATGCCGAGCACGTTTCGCGCATACTCGACGACCATATATTGAAAACCACCGCAGGTGCCCAGCAACGGAACGTTTTGCTCCCGTGCCCAGCGAATGACTTCGTAGACCGCTTCGTCGTCTGCATAGGGTGAGCCGGGCGTAATCCACAGGCCGTCATAGTCGCGCGACAATACGATTGGATCGGGAATAGCGGTTGTGGGGATCCAAGTAGTTTTTACAGGAAACTGTAATTTTTCACGGCAATGCCCGACACATGTATTTAGCGCCAGGTGTGTGTGCTTCTTTTCGTTGAAGTCACCGATCAGGGCAATATGGATGGGTTTCATGGGGATGTTTTGGATAAAAATAATATTTCCTGCTATAGGCGTAAACGTCGGGTGCCCGGAAAACGTTAACCTTGCACCCTGGAACATTCTATCAAAATAACAGTTTAGCAGGCATGGCAGAAGAGCTTATCATTTCCACCTCTACCGACAAAGAAGAACGGTATAAAACACTGGTTCCCCAAATCGAAGCGCTCGTAACGGGCGAGCCCGACCTGGTCGCCAATCTTTCCAACATCGCCGCGGCGCTGCGGCAATCGATGGAGTTCTTTTGGGTAGGCTTTTACCTCGTCAAACAAAATCAATTGGTGCTCGGCCCTTTCCAGGGTCCGATCGCCTGTACCCGCATCGACTTTGGCAAGGGTGTATGTGGCACTTCCTGGAAAGAACAAAAGACTATTCTCGTACCCGACGTAGAGGCTTTCCCGGGGCACATCGCGTGCAGCTCAGCTTCACGATCGGAGATTGTATTACCTGCCTTTCAGAATAGCGAAGTGGCCCTCGTGCTGGATGTAGACAGCGACAAGCCGGCCGACTTCGACGCCGTTGACCAGCAATACCTGGAAAAGATCATGCGTATCATCGAGGGTCTTCTGTAATCTGTGCCTGTATGACATCTGCTGAACTCAACACCTTTTATACCCAACGACACGCCGCCTTTACGGCGACGCTGGCGACCCTTCGTAAGAAGATCAACAACGTTTCGAATATACGCCTGACCACCGCCGTGGTGTTCCTGATCGTGCTGTATATTGGCCTGGCAAAAGACAACCTATACCTCTATGGTGCGTTGGCGTTGCTGGCTGCGTTCATCGCGCTTGTGAAATATCACGCGCAGCTGTTCGACCAGCGCGTGCACCTGGAAAACCTGGTACGCTTAAACGAAGGTGAACGTAAGTCGCTGACCGGAGAGCACGATGCGTTTCCGTCG
Organism: Parachryseolinea silvisoli; assembly: GCF_021190955.1. Taxonomy (GTDB): domain Bacteria; phylum Bacteroidota; class Bacteroidia; order Cytophagales; family Cyclobacteriaceae; genus Ohtaekwangia; species Ohtaekwangia silvisoli. Next base: position 1,126,191 of record NZ_JAIOAO010000002.1, on the reverse strand, counting down.
GGCATCGAGTTCACAGACCCGCATCATCCCTATACCCACGACCTCGACATCTTTGGCGAAGGCTCGTTGTTCCAGGCTGTCAATCGCTGCAACACGCTGAGCGGTAAGAAAAAATTTGCCCACCGGTTGGCGCATCCATTACCCTCGGCACCCGATATCGTAGCCTACCAGCAGGCGGTGCAGGCGCTGGCCGGCGCCACCGATTTCCGCCAGCACTTCCAGGCGGCCGGTATGAGTGCCGACGAAAAAGCCGGCGATCGCGAGCAGCTGGAAACCTGGCTAAAGCAGCCTGCGTTTTTATATGGCAAAGCGTTTTACCGCTACGGGCTTATGATCATGCCCGCCGTTACCGTGCTGCTGGTCATCGCTTCGTTCTTTGTCGCACAGGCAAAGCCGTGGGCTATTTTGTTTGCCTTGTCACAATGGGCCTTTCTCGGTTTTCACCTCCGAAAGATCAATGCCTTTCACGACTATATCAGTCGCAAGAAAAATATACTCCGTAAATACGCGCGGTTGTTACACGAGATGCAGCGCGAGCGGTTCGAGGCGCCGCTGCTGCAACAGCTCACCCACCAGGCACACGAGGCCGATGTACACGTGCGCACCCTGGCAGCACGCGTCAGCGCACTCGACGCCCGGCTTAATGCCATGACCTCCCTCGTGATGAACAGCTTGTTCCTGTACGACCTGCGGTGTGTATACAAACTGGAGCAATGGAAAGCCCGGCATGCCGACCAGCTCATTCCCTGGTTGGAAGCCATCAGCGAAACCGAAGTGCTCTGCAGCCTCGGCACCTTTGCCTTTAATCATCCGGCATTCCGGTACGCCACCCTCCAGGAGAAGCTCGCCATTGAAGTGAAGGCCCTGGGGCATCCGTTGATCAGTACCGACGAACGCGTCGACAACGACCTGTCGGTGGGTGCGCAACAATCAGTATTGGTAATTACAGGGGCAAACATGGCGGGAAAAAGTACGTTTCTGCGCACGATCGGCATCAACCTGGTGCTGGCGTTGAACGGCGCACCGGTGTGTGCCGAAGAATTTCGTTGCCCGGTGATCGGCCTGCGCACGGGTATGCGTACAGCCGACTCATTAAAAGATCATCAATCGTATTTTTATGCCGAGCTGAACCGGCTCAAGACCATCATGGACGAATTGCGTCAGGACCGACCGTTGTTGATTTTGCTGGATGAGATTTTAAAAGGGACAAACTCGACCGACAAACAAGCGGGCTCGATCGCCCTGGTAAAACAACTGCTGCCCCACCCCTGCCTGGCGCTGATCGCTACACACGACCTAGCGCTGGGCGAGCTTGAGCAGGAGTATCCTGAGCAGGTAAAAAGCTATTGCTTTGAGGCCACAATTGAGAATGACCAGCTTTCGTTTGATTACAAACTAAAGCCGGGACTCGCGCAGAAAATGAATGCCACGTTCTTAATGAAGAAGATGGGGATAATCCCCGTCTGACCGATTAGTTCTTTTTAACCTGAATAGCATTCAGGCCCTTTGCACTGTGCTCGGTTTCGAATGTCACCATATCGCCTTCCTTGATCGGCGCGCTTAGCGCATTGGCGTGTACGAAAATACTTTCCTGGGTCATCAGGTCTTTAATAAATCCGTATCCTTTGGACGTGTTGAAATAAGAAACGCGTCCTTTACGAAGTGGAGCTGCCTCCTGACCACCGATATTCCGGGAGCCGATGACAATATCATTTTCGTTAATGACGGCTTTTTTCCGGGTCGGATCGGGCGGTACCGTAGTGATGTTACCATTTTCATCCACGTACGCCATCATGTCATCCAACGATGCCCCGGATTTGGCGTTTGCTTTGCGGTCAGCTTTGCGCTGTTCCTTTTCCTTTTTCTTTTGGTCTTTCTTTTTTTCGTTCTCTCTTTTACTGAATGTTTCTGCCATAGGCTATTATTAGGGTTAATATTTAGTGTTCAAATACGCCAACAACGTTTTTCTAGGGAAAGTTGCGCTATCAAACCGATAAAGCGCACTGAAGCTGGATTAGGCGTACGAAGTCGTCTGTAAAGATACAATTCCTGGAGCGGATTGCACGGCAATAGTCATGTTACGACTATTTTAATTTTAGCCGTTCCTTCGCAATCGTCTGAAAATACTGTAAAAATCAGGTGCTTCCGGTCTTTGCGATCAGCGCCAACCGGTCCGGCAACTACTGGTTTGCAAAACGCAGCACCATGCCGTATGACTCGACGCCGTCCACTACCACTTCCGGTGTGCCGGTGCCATCCATAGCAGCCCGTTTAATCTGATGCGTTTTTGCACCCGTGTCAGGATCGCTGGCGGTCTCCGACCAGTAAATCATGCTGTTTCCACGGTCTACGGCAATCGCGTCGGGGCGGGTGACGCCGTCTTCGCGGTCGTACAGTACGAGCGTACCTCCGTTGATCGTTCCCTGAACAATTTTTTGCAACCCTTCGTCCGCCCAGAACAGTGAGCTCGAGGGCTCGTCATAATACAACGCCGACGGATTCTGAAGACTCAGAATGCTGCTGCCGAAAAGAATACCGCGGGAACCGGTTCCGTCGGTACGGGCGGCCCAGATAGAAGCCTGGTCGCCCAGGTCGGAGAAGTACAACAAGTGGTTTTTGTTGTCGATCACCAGACCGTAGCAGTAGTCTATGTACTCGCGGTAGTTGTACATGGATCCCGAAGCGTCGCCACCGGCCAGGGGACCACTTTTTAACTGACCCGTGCCCGAGTTGGCCCAGTACAGCAGTTTGTTTTGTACGTCGATGGCAATGGCCGTCGGCATGTTTACACTGTCTGCCTCGTCGTAGAGTACGGTGGGGCTATCCGAGCCGTCGAGGTTCAGGCGCAACACGCGGTTGTTGGTCTCTTCCACCGTGTAGAGGTGACCGTTGGTAAAATCGATCGTCAGTCCCGCCAGCGTGTCGAGCCCATCATTGGCATCAAACAACGAGGTGTACGTGCCGATGTTGTTCAGGTCTACCACGCCCACTTGCCGACCGGAATAGTCGGTGAAGTAAAGGTGTGTGGCCTTGGGATATGTCGGGTCTGTATTGGTATCGGCGCAAGACGCCAGCAATACGAGCAGCGGCAGAACAACAGCAGAAGAAAACGATCGTGTAAAGTTCATGAAGTTCGACAAGGGAATATTCGGGTTAGGGTGTGTGGCGCTTATGCCGGTACTTTTACCAGCTCGGCCAGCTTCTTAACGGCAACGTCTACATCCTCCTGCGTGTTGTATTTGCTGAAGGAAAAACGTATCGCGCCGCGCCTGGAATCGGGATACAACGCACCGAGAACATGCGAGCCTGTAGTCGCCCCGCTCGAGCAGGCGCTGCCGCCGGAAGCGGAAATGCCCTGCAGGTCGAGGTTGAACAACATCATGTCATTCTCTTCCGACTCGGGCAGGCTGACGTTCAGCACCGTGTACAAGCTGCGGTTCAGGTTGTCGGAGTCGCCGTGGAAAGTCACGCCGGGTACCTGCTCCTTCAACTGGCCGATCATACTGGCTTTCAGTTGCTCGATGTGTTTTTTATGGTCATCCATGTCGCGGTAAGCGATTTCCAATGCTTTTGCCAGGCCCACAATGCCATACACGTTCTCGGTACCCCCACGCATGTTGCGCTCCTGGGCACCACCGTGTATGAACGGCTGGATTTTTTTGTCCTTGCGGATGAACATAAAGCCCACGCCTTTGGGACCGTGGAATTTGTGCGCCGCCGCCGCGATGCCGTGCACCTTCAGGGCGCCGAGGTTGTGCCGGTAGTGGCCCATCGTCTGCACCGTGTCGGAGTGGAAGTACGCGCCATACTGGTCGCACAACTGTCCTACCCGGTCGATATCCAGCAGGTTGCCCACTTCGTTGTTGGCGTGCATGAGCGACACCAACGCCCGCGGATTTTCCTGTAACAGGACTTCCAGGTGGCCGATGTCGACATGGCCCTTTTCATCCAGGTTCACCATGCGTAATGCGATCTTGCGCTGCGCGGCCAGAATTTGGAGCGTGTGCTCTACCGCGTGGTGCTCGATCGGCGACGAAATGAGGGTCTGCACACCGTAGGTCTGCAGGCCGCTGGCAAGAATGGAATTGTCGGCTTCCGTACCACCCGAAGTAAAGATGATCTCACCGGGCGTACAGTTTAACAATTCTGCAATTTTTTTACGGGCGGATTCAATGGCCGCCCGCACCTTGCGTCCGTGGGCGTGGGTCGATGACGGATTTCCGAAATCTTCCAGCATAAAAGGCTTCATGGCCTCGAAAACCGTCGGGTCCAGCGGAGTGGTGGCAGCATTGTCCAGGTAAATGCGCATGGCTAGCTAAATGTTAATGAGTCGACCCCAAAGGTACGGTGCATTGGGGAAATGCCGTAGTATTTTTTAGCTGATGATCTCCTTTATATCGGAAATGATCTTACGCGCCAGATTGTCAGCTTTCGCTTCCAGGTCAGATTCGGCATAAATGCGAATAATGGGCTCCGTATTCGATTTCCGTAGGTGTACCCACTCCTTGTCGAATTCAATCTTGACTCCGTCTATCGTATTAATCGGCTGATTTTTGTACTTCTTCTGTACTTCTTCCAACACCTTATCTACGTCAATGCCGGGAGTCAGCTCAATTTTATTTTTAGAGATGATGTACGCCGGGTACTTGGCGCGCAGGCGCGACACCGTCGTGTCGGACTTGGCCAGGTGCGTCAGAAAAAGAGCGATGCCCACCAGCGCGTCGCGGCCGTAGTGCAGGTCGGGGTAGATCACCCCGCCATTGCCCTCGCCACCGATCACGGCGTGAACGTCTTTCATCATCGTTACCACGTTCACTTCGCCAACCGCGGCAGCGGAATATTGACCCCCCGCCTTTTCCGTCACATCGCGCAGCGCGCGGGTGGACGACAGGTTTGATACCGTGTTGCCTTTTTTCTTGCTTAACACATAGTCGGCCACAGCCACCAGTGTATACTCCTCGCCAAACGGCGTCCCGTCTTCACCCACCAGGGCCAGACGGTCTACATCCGGATCAACGACAATGCCAAGGTCGTATTTGCCTTTTTTAATCTCCCGGATGATGTCCGTCAGGTGCTCGGGCAGCGGCTCGGGATTATGCGGAAAATGTCCCGTCGGCTCGCAGTGCAGTTCTTTTACTTCTACGCCCATGGCCTTAAGCAGCATCGGCACCGCCGTACCGCCCGTGGAGCACACCGCGTCGACGACCACGCGATACCCTTTGCCCGCAACGGCGTCGACATCTACCAACGGCAGGGCCAGGATGGCGTCGATATGTTTTTTCAAATATTCGTCTTTCTTCACGTAGCTGCCGAGCTTGGTCACGGCGGCAAAGTCAAAGCCTTCGGCTTCGGCGATCTTCAGCAGCTCCTCGCCGTCCTGGGCCGAGATAAATTCGCCTTTTTCATTCAGCAGCTTCAGGGCATTCCACTGTACCGGGTTGTGGCTGGCGGTAAGGATTATACCCCCGGCAGCGTTCTCCCACGGCACCGCCATCTCGACGGTAGGGGTAGTAGACAGTCCCAGGTCTACCACGTCTATACCCAGGCCCTGCAAAGTGGCCGTTACCAGCGCGCTTACCATTTCGCCCGAGGGGCGCGCGTCGCGGCCGATCACGACCTTGGGGGTGGCTGTTTTTTTCTTCAATACGGTGCCATAGGCAGCCGCGAACTTTACAACATCTACCGGTGTGAGGTTATCACCGGTTTTGCCACCGATGGTACCCCGGATACCTGAAATTGATTTTATGAGCGTCACGTGTTGGATGGTTTTAAGCGGACGGCAAAAATAGTAGAAAATTTCGTCAACCCACCCCCGCGTGGTACCTTCGCTGCCAGCCGTATGATCTTCTGTGCCTGTTGGGGGACACGCCGTAAAATTTGAGGGTATATGGCCTGAATACACTCTATGAAAAAAAACGTATCACAACCCGACCTGCGTCGTGCCGACAAGGTAAAAGCTTTTGACCGTCTGCTTACCATCATGGATGAGCTCCGCGAGAACTGCCCGTGGGATAAAAAGCAGACACTCGAAAGCCTGCGCCACCTCACCATCGAAGAGACCTACGAACTTTCCGACGCCATTCTCGAGGGAGACCTGACGGAAGTCAAGAAAGAGCTGGGCGACCTCATGCTGCACAACGTATTCTATGCACGCATTGCCTCCGAGCAAAAAGCCTTTGATGTAGCCGACGTACTCAACGCCATCTGCGAAAAGCTTATCGAACGCCACCCGCACATCTACGGCGACACCGTAGCGGACGATGAAGAAGCCGTCAAAGCCAATTGGGAAAAGATCAAGCTCAAGACCGGTAATAAATCGGTACTGGAAGGTGTACCCACTTCGTTGCCGGCCCTGGTAAAAGCCATGCGTATCCAGGACAAGGCACGCGGTGTAGGCTTTGACTGGGAGCGCAAAGAGCAGGTGTGGGAAAAGGTCGAAGAAGAAATGCAGGAGTTTAAGACCGAGTTTAATACGGAGTCCAATAAGGCTATCGACAAAGAAAAAGCTACCGCCGAGTTTGGCGACCTGCTATTCTCCCTGGTCAACTATGCCCGTTTTGTCGGCATCGACCCGGAAGAAGCCCTCGAACGCACCAACAAAAAATTTATCAAACGCTTTCAATACCTCGAAACCGAATCTGCCCGCGACGGCAAGCAGATGGGCGAAATGACACTCGCCGAAATGGACGTGTATTGGGAGCGCGCTAAAGGGAAGGTGTAAGCGTGCCCACAAAAGCCTCCACGTCGTGTACCCAGGCGGATTGATTCCCCGGGATAAAAACATTGTGGCCCGCCTCACGATATATCTTTAATGTTTTGGGTTTGGGCAGGTTGGCAAAGATGCGTTCTGTCTCTGCCACCGTCACCCGTTCATCCTGCGCACCAAACAGTAATAACGTCGGGCAGGTAGCCTCCTCGGCGTAATCGGCGGGGTTGTGCGCAAAGGCCCAATAACCGTGCTGCACGCCACCCCAAAAAGTCAGCAGCCCCGCCATGGGGAAGCTGGGCACGTGCATCAGGTTGAAGCGGGCGCAGACGGTATTATACAATGCCCCGAAAGGGCACTCCAACACCGTGGCAGTCGGTTTGATGCCATCGTCGCGCATGGCTTTCAGTACAGCCACGGCACCCATCGACGTGCCAAAGAGGATAATGTTCTGTTCCCCCGTATCGGCGAGGTAATCAAAACAATCCTTTACCTGCGTCGCCTCGGTATATCCCACCGACGTGCTGTTACCCTCCGAACCACCCGAACCGTAAAAGTCGACCAGCAGGGTGTGATAGCCCATCTTGCGAAATTCCGCGGCACGACCTAACAATGACGACTTTTCGCCGGCATAGCCGTGAAACAGTATCACGGTACCCTTGGCGCCGGGTTGCGCGATGCGCCAGCATTGCAACTTGCCCGAGCTTTGTACATATACCGTTTCAAAAGCATCGGCAGGCTGCTCTTTCGCCTGCGGGCGAGGATTGTCGATGCCGGTAAAAAGCAACCCGGCTTTGGCAAAGACAGAAAGCTCTTCGGGGTCTTTGGTGCGAACGACATCCGGGGAAGAAAAATGCGTGAACGTATAGGCGTGTAAAAAGGCCACTGCATTCATCGCTGCGAAGGCGACTATAATAATAAGGATGAGCTTTGTTCTATTCTTCATTTTAAGCACTCACAGAAAGGTCTTTAACGTGCCAACCTCACGGATCGTTTCGAGCCTGGTTCCACCATCCCCGGCCATCGTCTGGCTTCTTAACAAAAACATCACACCGGACCTGGCGAAAATATATACAAGTGTTAACCTTTTGGGGTGCATTTTTACAGGATGGCTGTTTTTTGATCTCCCGGAAGCCGTTACCTTTACCTTTCGCTTACCCCGCCCATGAGCCACAAGAAATACCGCGTTGAAACTAACTGCCTGAACTGCGGTGCCGAAGTAACACGTAAATTCTGCCCCGAATGCGGTCAGGAGAATATCGAGCTGCGCGATTCTTTTGTGCATATCGTGGGCCATTTCATTTCCGACTACTTACACTACGACTCGAAGTTCTTTAAAGGGCTGCTGCCGCTGTTCACCCGGCCCGGCTACCTGACCCGTCAATACCTGGAGGGCAAGCGCGTCAGCAACATACACCCCCTGCGCCTGTTCTTTTTCTGTACCATCTTCATGGTGTTGATCTCCAACCTCTATTATCACAAGTTCGAAGAGGTTATTCGCCAGGAGATCATCACACAGGAAAAGGTATCCTCTGCCGACTCGACCCAAGCTTCACCCCGGAAAAAACAGTTCGGGGTCAGCATCACCACCCGGGACGATGGTAAAGACGGCGCGAAAACACCTGAGCAAATGATGCAGGATGCGCGGGCCGGCCTCGCGGAGTTCTTTCACAACATCAAGTACATTTCGTTCTTCCTGCTACCGGTTTATGCCCTGATCTTTAAGCTCTTTTACATACGCCGCAAGACGTATTACGTTGACCACCTGATTTATACCATGCACCTCCAATCGTTTGTGTACATTCTGATCTCGCTGTTGCTGGCCCTCCTGCTGTGGGTGACACCGGCGTGGCGCGGCTATACTGGCGGGCCGCTCATAGGCGTTGTATGCGTATACGTGGCAATATCGCTGCGGCACGTGCATGAACAGTCCTGGTGGAAGAGTATTCTGAAGGGCATCTTTGCCGTGATGCTATGCCTGTTTATAACGGCAGTAGTGTTCACCGGCTACATCGTCACCCGAGGAATTTTATAGCATAACATATTGTTCGCAGACCATGATACAACTATCACACAGACCCCGACGGAACCGAAAAAGTGCAGCTATACGGGCCCTGGTGGAAGAGACCAAAGTAACAACCGACGACCTGATCTTCCCGATCTTCCTGCTGGACGGTAAGAACCAAAAGGTGGAAGTCGCGTCAATGCCCGGCATTTTCCGGCTGTCGACCGACTTGGTATTGAAAGAAGTCGAAGAATGTCTGAACTTAGGCATCCGGGCGTTCGACATCTTCCCGGTAGTGGAAGAGTCGCTGAAAGATAAAACGGCCACCAAAAGCTATGATTCAAACTTCTTTTACCTGCGGGCATTGCGCGAGGTAAAGAAACAATTTCCCGAAGCTTGTATCATGACGGACGTGGCCATGGACCCCTACAGCTCGGACGGCCACGATGGCCTGGTAGAGGACGGTAATATCCTGAACGACGAGACGCTGGAGATCCTAGGCAAGATGGCCCTGGCACAAGCCGAAACCGGCATCGATATACTCGGCCCGTCCGACATGATGGACGGACGTGTAGGCTACCTGCGCGAAGTGCTCGACAACAATGGTTTTACCGACGTGTCGATCATGAGCTATACCGCCAAGTATGCCAGCGGCTTTTATAATCCGTTCCGCGATGCCCTGGATTCGGCACCAAAGTTCGGCGACAAAAAAACCTACCAGATGAACCCGGCCAATAGCCGTGAGGCCATGATCGAGGCCGCGCTGGACACCGAAGAGGGAGCCGACTTCCTGATGGTGAAACCGGCGCTGGCATACCTGGACATTATTAAATTATTGAAAGACAACTCCGACTTACCTATCGCTGCCTACAACGTCAGCGGTGAATATTCGATGGTGAAGGCGGCGGCACAGAAGGGATGGCTCGACGGCGAGCGTGTGGCGAAGGAAATGCTGCTGAGCATGAAGCGTGCCGGGGCAGATATTATTCTGACCTATTTTGCCAAAGAGTTTGCGCAGGCCGTGAAGCGTCAATAGTCCCTATCCCCCTTTTATGCGCCGCAAGACCCCTCTTCTTGTTTTGCTTCTTCTCCTCCTGTCACTGACGGCGCTGCCGCAGGGATTGCGGCTGTCTGACAGCGGCTGGGTGGTGGTAAAAGGAAACATGATGCATTGGCGCGACGCCACCGGCGAGCTGACCATCGATCGTATCCGCGAGATGCAGCTCGACTCGCTACCGCCGGCTGACGCACCCAACTTTGGGTTCGACCGGGCGGTGCATTGGTTCCGGTTTGATGTAACAAACGACTCGCACGAAAAGGACTGGATGATGGAGGTGAACTACGCACCGCTCGACCACATCGACTTTTACATGGCTTCGGACTCGTCGCTGACATGGGTGCACAAGATTTGTGGTGACACCCTGCCGATCTCCTCCCGCACCCTGCGCCATCGCCACCCCGTGTTTACGTTCAGCCTGCAGCCAGGCGAGTCGAAGTCCATTTATTTGCGCGTGCATACCGTGTCGTCGGTGCAGTTGCCCGTAACCTTCTGGCATCGCCGGGCATTCCTCAACGGTATTTATAACATTCAGTTGATAAACGGCCTCTTCTATGGAGGCATGATCCTGATGATGCTTTACCAGCTGTTCCTGTTCTTTTCCGTACGGGATAAGATCACATTCTACTATGTCTGCACGCTGCTGACGATGATCAATATCGTCGCGTACTTTCAAGGATATACCTTCCTGTACATCTTTCCCCAGACGCCTGTTTTAAACGACGTCTTTGCCATGTTCTCGGGGCCGGCATTTGTCACAGCCTCCACCATGTTGACACGGTCGTTCCTGAACCTGCCCAAATTCAGCCGCTTACTGGACCGTCTCATGTTGCTGAATATGTCGCTGAATGTTCTGGCGGGCATTCTGATGTTTATTTTCTTCCGCAAGATCTCGTACCAGTACCATCATTACTTTATCCTGATCCACTGCATGTTGTCCCTGATCAGCGCAGGGTATTGCTTCTATAAAAAATACCGGTCGGCCCGCTATTACCTGATGGCCTGGATCACCATCCTCACCGCCACGTCTGTCTTTACCATGAGCAACCTGGGATTTGTGCCCGGGTATATGAGCACAAACTACAGCGGCCTGATGATCGGCTGCATCTTGCAGATGCTGTTCATCTCCTTTGCGCTCGGCGACCGCTGGAATATTCTGGAGAAGGAAAATCGTCGTGCCAAAGAACTGGAGCTAAAACGCAATCAGGACGAGAACGAGCGCCTGGAAAAAGAAGTGTTGTTACGCACCGAAGAGATCCAAAACAAGAGCGAGCGCCTCGAAGAGGTAAACCGGGTAAAAGACAAGTTGTTCTCCGTTGTATCACACGATATCAAAGGACCGCTCAGCTCATTGCAACTGGCACTCTCGTTACTGCGTGCCGGCGACGTAAGCGCCAAAGAATTCCAACAGCTCTCCAACTCCCTGGAGGAGCGCTTCAGCCACACCACGGAGTTCATCGAAAACTTATTGCAGTGGGCTACGCTCCAGCTGAAGGGCGAGTCGTACGAACCGTCACAAATCAACCTGTCCGACATTGCCGACGAAACCGTGTCTCTGCTGACTACCGAGATCAAGCGCAAGAACATTACCGTACGCAACAATCTCCATAGCTATAAGCTACAAGCGTATGCCGACCTGAACATGGTCCGGTCAGTGCTGCGCAACCTGTTTACCAATGCCATTAAGTTTACCGGTGAGGATGGCATGATTACACTTTCTTTCCTCCGCACAGACCGCCAGGTGATTATCTCTGTGGCCGACACGGGTGTAGGGATACCGGCGTCACATCGCAACCGGCTGTTTACGCTCAACAGCATTACTACGCCGGGCACCAGCAAAGAAAAAGGTACCGGCCTCGGCCTGCTGCTATGCCGCGAGTTCGTTGAAAAGAACGGCGGCCGCATTTGGTTTGAGACCGCGGAAGGCAAAGGCACCACATTCTTCTTCTCGCTGCCGGAAAGCGACCTGGCTATACGCCAGAGTATGGCAAACGGATAGGCGCGTCTACTGCGGCTGTTTGGCTTCTACCCATTGAAAGTCGGGGGCCTGCGGAAACTTGGCAAAGGCCCCGTGAACAAACTCGCTCGGAATCGTCAGCTTGCGTTTTTCCATATCGATCCAGGCGCCGTCTACGGTAAGGATCGCGCACACCGCACCATCTTCACGCGTAATGTTATGACGCAGGCTCCAACGGCCGTAATCGCGTGTCGCCTTGATTACTTCGGCGTCTATCGTGATCTTATCTTCGAGCTTGATCTCACGACGAAAGACGGCCTCCTCGCGAAAAAGAATGGGGCCGATCTTTAATTCTTCGAGCTTGGCGGTAGTCAGGCCTTCCGACGACAGCAAGGCCATGCGCATCATGGCGCCGTAGTCGTAGTACACCGAGTGGCGCATGTGGCGATTCTGATCGATGTCAGACCAGCGGATCTGTATGGGCAGGATAAATTTTTCCATGGGATGTATCGACATTAACAGTGGTCAAGGTACTATTTTGGGAACATTATTTTATAGAACTTTAGCAGGTAAACCTTTGCTTGTTTATGCTTTCGTTGCGCCACGTTCATCACATCGCCATCATCTGCTCATCGTACGAAGCCTCCAAACGGTTTTATACAGAAATCCTGGGCTTTACCGTCGTGGGCGAGTATTACCGCGCCGAGCGCAACTCGTATAAGCTCGACCTGGCGCTGAACGACACCTATACACTGGAGTTGTTTTCTTTCCCGAACCCGCCCCCGCGGCCCTCGGGCCCCGAGGCCTGTGGCCTGCGCCACCTGGCCTTTGCCGTAACCGACATCGAGGCCGCCGTAGCCACGCTGCAGAAGAATGGCATAACGCCCGAGCCCATACGCATCGACGAATATACCGGCAAGCAGTTTACATTCTTTCGCGATCCTGACAATTTACCCCTGGAGCTTTATGAGTCCTGAAATGCTTCGCCTCAGCGACTACGTCGCCCGGTTCAATACGTTATTTCCCGACCTGTCGCACCTGCTGCCCTGGCAGGTCGTCGCTGCCGCGTCGGAAATCCTGAGTGACAAGATCAAAATGTTGCCCGACGACTATGCCGTGCAGGGATTGGTGGCTATTCATAAAGATGCCCGGGTGGAAGAGCATGTTATTCTCAAAGGACCCGTCATCATCTCCGCGGGCTGTTTTATCGGCGCGCATGCGTACATACGCAACGGCGTGTATATTGGTGAGAAGACCAGCATCGGCCCGGGCTGCGAAGTAAAGTCCAGTTTTATTATGCCGGGTGCTGCACTCGCGCACTTCAACTTTGCCGGCGACTCTATTATCGGTACCGGCGTCAACATGGAGGCCGGCTCCATCATTGCCAACCACTACAACGAACGCACGGACAAACTTATCGACGTCATGCTCCAGGGCCATCGCTATGCCACCGGCATTACCAAGTTCGGCGCGTTGGTAGGCGACAATACCAGAATCGGTGCCAACGCCGTACTTTCACCTGGCACCATTCTTACACCCCGCAGCATTGTACGCCGGTTGGAGCTGGTGGAACAAGTAACCTACCCGGCATAACGGCATGTTTTCAAACCGCAAGATCGTCCTCGTCATCATCCTGCTGATCACGCTCAGCATCACGGCCTATGTATTGATTGTCGTCATCCCGGCACGCCTGGCCGAGAAGGCCTACGCCGGCGCGCGACAATTGGGACAAGACTTTCGTGAGGCGTTTCATTTTACACCCGAGGTGACGGTCAACAACACAGTCGTACTGCAGCAACAAATCCCTATTCTGGAGCTGGCTACGCTGTCGCAGAAGTTTCAACACCGGTACGAGTGGCGCAACACGTGGATGAAGAGCACAAAAAAGATCGAGATCACGGGTACATTCGAAGCCAAGGCTGGGTTTGATCTGCAGAAAAAATTCGCCATTTCCATAGACGACACCGTGGCCACGGTAACCCTGCCCGCGCCGCAGTTGCTGTCGCTCGAATCGCAGCCCGACGTTACCTTCCGTGACGAAAATGGTATTTGGAACTGGGTCGATGCCGCTGACCGCTCCGCGGCCATGAATGCGTATTCGGCCGATGCCCGGCGGTATGCCGAACAGGCGCCCTTTGTCGCCGACGCGCAAAAGGCATTTGAGGTTCGCATACGTGAAATCCTGAAACAACACGACAAGCATGCCGTGATCCGCTATACATCCACCGAAACAATCGAGCGGCGCTGACATAAAAAAAGCCACTCCGTAGAGTGGCTTACATCCCGTCTGGTTATTACAGGACAATTTAAACAACCTTTTTCCGGATCAGCTTCGCATACGTGCGGCTTACCGGGAAGCTTTTGCCGTTCTGCATCTTTACCACCATGCCGCCGTTGAAATGCTTTTCGATTTCTTTCAGGCTGTTGATGTTGATGATCGTACTGCGGTGCACACGGATAAAAATTTCCGGGTTCAGAATTTCTTCCAGTTTACCAATACCCGACGAGCTTACGAATTGATCGTTTTTGGTCGTGAGGATGGTATAATCGCCGGAGGCTTCGAGGTATACAATTTCATCTACCGGCAGGTTGAGCAGCTTTTCAGACTTTTGTACGAAGATGTGTGAGTCGTACGAAGTCTTGTTTTCTGTCTTCATGTTGCGCAGCAGCTCGCCCACATTATTTTGCTCCATCTTCATGCGGGCAATGGCGCGCTCAACACCCTGTTTGAACCGTTCCTGGTCCAGTGGCTTGAGGATATAATCTACGGCGTTTTTCTCAAAGGCCTTGATGGCATACTGGTCGTAGGCCGTGCAAAATATAACATAGGGGTCGTGGGTGATCTCGTCCAGCACATCAAAGCCGGTCATGCCAGGCATCTGTACGTCGAGAAACACCAGGTCGGGTTTTTCTTTGTCGATCAACTCTACGGCTTCCTTCCCTTTGGAAGCTTCACCAATGATCTGGATGTTCGGGATCTGCTGTATATATTCCTGAAGCAGGTCACGGGCCAGTTTTTCATCGTCTACGATAACACAGGTTATATTCATGAAACTACAATTTAGTTATGGTGAGGTTGATATATTCTGTTTTCATAGAGGGGTCTACACGGCTTTACTATTGAGCTCCGCGACGGCGGGCTCCTCAAACGGTATGAAGAAGCTGACAGAATACCCCCATTCATTGGAGTGTATCCGCAAGCCCGAACCGGGACCAAAGATACTTTTCAGGCGCTCGTCCGTGTTCTTCATACCTACCCCACTGGAGCTGCCGTCCATTACCTTCTTGGCATTAGAGCCAAGACCGTCATCTTTGACCTCGAAAAATATCATATTGTTAAAACGCTTCACGGTTAAAATAATCGTACCGCCATCATCCTTGGGGGCGATACCATATTTTACCGAGTTCTCCACCAGCGGCTGAAGGATCATCGGCGGGATTTCCACACTCAGGCATGAGAAATCGACCTGCTTGACGAACTTCAGACGGTCGCCAAAACGTACCTGCTGAATGCGAATATAGTTGTCGATAAAGTCCAGCTCGTGTATGAGCTTGACCATCTGGTCGCCATGCGAGTCGAGCGCATAACGGAAGATATCGGACAGTTGGGTGATCACCTTGCGGGCCTGCTCTTTACTGGACCCGATCAGGGTATTAATGGAGTTAAGGGTATTAAACAGAAAGTGCGGGTTGATCTGCGATTTGAGCAGTGAAATCTGCATTTCCCGGTTCTTGAGGGCTAGTTCGCTTTTCTCTTGCTCCTGGTGCTGCACGCCCTGGAAATAGCGAATGACGTAGTACACGCCAATGGTAATGATATACTGGTCGTGGAAGTGGAGCCCCTCCCATTTCAGCAGCCCGATGATGTGCTCGCGCCAGTAGTCCCAGCCAGTATAGCCCTCAACATAGGTTTCCAGGTAATAAGACAGGGTACCCATTGCCAGGAAGTGGAACATGGCTCCCACTGCGTGACCGGCTATTTGCACATAGATATTAAAACGAAACAGCCAGTTGGTATAGAAAAAGATGATGATGATAAAAATACAGAGCGCCTCAAACAACTGCAGGGCATTCCAGAAGATATAGGTCGGCTGGTTTTCAAGCTTCCACTTCATAAAGGTGCCCACGCCGTAATTGGCGGCAAACCAGAAGCAAAGCACCAGGTAGGCTCTTTTCCAGATACGGGGTATTTCTTCTAATGACTTCAAGCCCGGCAAATTCATGATTAAAAGTAAGCAATGAAATGCAAATACGTTTAGGCTGAATTATTGGCGTTAAATCTGCAAAATGAGGGATTATCCTACAAAGTATTTGAAAGAAACGGTTTAATGGTCAACTTGACCGCTTATTGCTACTCTCTGCATGCGGTTTATCCTCATTATTGGCCTCTTCTGCGTCATTTTACCGGGTTGGACGCAGAAAATAGCCTTAACCGGAAAGGTTTCCGATACCGACACGGGTGAACCCCTGCCCTATGCCTCTATGGCGATTAAAGGCAAGCCCGTGGGCACCATTGCCAACCTGCAGGGTGAATTTGATTTCTACTTTGAGGCTGCCTATCGCAATGACATCCTGGTCATTAGTATGCTGGGGTACCTCAACTACGAAGCCCCCGTCTGGTCGCTCCTGGCCGAACAACCCCTTCAGATCCGGCTTACCAAGTCGATCACGATGCTCGAGGAAGTGGTCGTAACCGACTCGCTGGATAAAGGCGGCGAAATCTTCCGTATAGCGCTGTCGCGCATCGACCAGAACTTCCCCATGCAGCCGTTCCTGATGGACGGCTTTTACCGCGACGTAAAAAAGATCGGCGGCACCAGCATCGCCCTACTGGAAGCTGCTGTCAAGATATACGACGACAACTACGCCGAGCCCCGTAACAAAAACAAATTGCGCGAACGTGTCAAGCTGGTAGAGGTACGCAAGAGCATTGGCTACGACAACAAATTTACCTCTTACTTTGGCCAGACCAACCTCCTCGAAGACTTACTGCTGCACAACAACATCCGTTACCGCCAGATCGAGGCCGACGAAGAGTTCCTCGCCAGCATGACCCGCGAGCCCGACTCGCATTACAACGGACACGACATTTTCGTCGTCAGCACCACCGACCAGTTCTTCCTGAAAGTATATATCGACAAGACCGATTACTCCATCGTCCACCTGGAATTTGAAATGGAGACTGCCGGCGACAACCTGGCGATCCGAAAGGGCATGGTCAGCAAATACCTCAAGTATACCAAAGCCATCGACTTCCGCCGCTACCAGGGCAAGATGTACCTGAACTACATCACTGTCAACTCCCGCGAACGCTGGCACGATGAACGGACAGACGAGCCGAAGTTTGAAACTGAATTAGTACAGCATTTAGTAATCAACGAGATTCACGCCGATACCAAAAGCCGCATCGGCGCTACGGAGAAGATGCGCAGCTATGGGCTGCAATACCAGGACTATCCGTACAACAAAGAGTTTTGGGCGAGCTATAACGTACTAAAGGAAACGACGCTGGACGCAAAAATCCGGGAAGACCTGGAGAAGATCGCGCCGTTGGAGCAGCAGTTTGCAGACGAATAACAGTTCCGGATAAACCCGTACCGACTGCCCGAGGGACGTTTGCAAAAGTGTCTTTAATTACTATAATTTTCCCGTTCGCTGATTAGCCCTAGTTATTTTCGGGAGTTTCACTACTTTTAGCATTCTATCAGAAATCTTCCTTCCGCGGTACGCATCAGCTTGTCTCGTTTATATTTTGCTGATCCGTTATTGTCGTTTCAATTTATTGCGCATGGCAAAAAGCAAAAGGAGTCTACAACCCGTTTTGACGGACAAACAATTAAAAAAATCCCCCACTGGCATCACTGGCCTTGACGAGATTACCCATGGGGGCTTGCCCCAGGGACGACCGACACTTATTTGTGGGGGTCCCGGCTCTGGCAAAACCTTATTGGGGATCGAATTCATCGTGAACGGCGCATTGAAGTTCAAAGAACCCGGCGTGATCGTTGCGTTTGAGGAGAAGAGCGATGAGCTTGCTACAAACGTGGCCTCGCTCGGGTTCGATCTCAGCAAGCTGCAGCGGGATAAAAAGATCAAGATCGATTATGTACACGTCGATAAGACCGAGATCGAAGAAACCGGCGAGTATGATCTTTCGGGCCTGTTTATCCGCCTGGAACATGCCATCACGAGCATCGGTGCAAAGCGCGTTGTGCTGGATACGATCGAGAACTTATTCGGTGGTTTGTCAAACGACGGCATCCTGCGCTCGGAAATACGACGGTTGTTCCAGTGGCTAAAAGACAAAGGTGTTACCACGATCATTACCGGCGAACGGGGCATCAATACCCTGACACGGCAGGGGTTGGAAGAGTACGTATCGGACTGTGTGATCTTGTTGGAGCATCGCGTGCGGAACCAGGTGTCAACCCGCCTGCTACGGGTGGTGAAATACCGGGGCACGGTGCACGGCACAAATGAATATCCTTTCTTGATTGATGAAGATGGCATTTCAGTATTGCCGATCACTTCGCTGGAGCTGAAATATCCTGTATCCCGGGATAAAATCGCGTCGGGTATACCATCGCTCGACCAGATGCTGGACGAGGGCAGGGGATTTTTCCGCGGGTCCAGTATCCTGATTTCGGGAACGGCCGGCACCGGCAAAACCAGCATTGCGGCGTCTTTCGCCAACGCGGCATGCCTGCGCAAAGAGCGGTGCCTGTTCTTTGCCTTTGAGGAATCTCCCCAGCAAATCGTGCGCAACATGCGGTCCATTGGCATGAACCTCGAGGCGCACGTCGAAAACGGCCTGCTACAGTTCCATTCTTCACGGCCTACCGTGCACGGCCTGGAAATGCACCTGGTAGAGATCCACAAAAAGATCCAACAGTTTAATCCCCGCGTCATCATACTCGACCCGATTACCAACCTGGTCACGATCGGAACGGTCAGCGAGGTCAAGGCGATGCTGATACGGCTTATTGACTTTCTGCAGAGGAAGCAGATAACGGTGCTGTTTACAGCGCTGACCTTAAACAGTTCTGTAACAGAGCAAACGGATGAAGGCGTGTCATCGCTAGTAGATAGTTGGATTACCGTGCGGGATCTCGAGTCGAACGGCGAGCGCAACCGCGGCCTATACATCATGAAGTCCCGGGGCATGAAACACTCCAACCAGGTGCGTGAGTTCATCATTACCCGTAAAGGGCTGGAGCTGGTGGATGTCTACCTGGGGCCTAATGGCATACTCATCGGCTCGGCGCGCGAAGCGCAGCAGTTGGAAGAAGTAACAGGCCAGGCATTGAAATCACATGGGCACACTCGCCGCGACCGCGAGATTCAGCGCAAGAAGACCGTGCTCGAAGCCAAGATCGCCAGCCTTCAGGAGGAATTCGAGTCGTTGAAAGATGAGCTATACCGTACCCAACAGGAAGAGCAGCTGCGGCAGGAGATCCTGGAAAAGAACAGGATGGAATTGGTCAAAAAGCGGTACTTAAATGAAAACGCATCAAAAAGCGGAAAAGGCAATGGCAAAAGCAAGTAAAAAATACGAGCTGCGGCTATACATTGCCGGCAATACACCACGATCTGTTACCGCCCTGAACAATCTCAAGCGATATTGTGAAGAGCATCTGAAAGGTATTTATGAGATCGAAGTGATCGATCTGCTGGTGAACCCCCAGCTGGCCGAAGGCGATCAGATCCTGGCCATCCCCACGCTTGTAAAAAAAGTGCCGGAACCCGTACGCAAGATCATCGGCGACCTTTCCAACGAAGAGAAGGTACTGGTAGGCCTCGACATTCGTCCAGCCCGCCAGTAATACGTTAACGTACCAACGCGCTATGGGAGCACCTGCACATTCTGCCCACGAATACGTCCTGAAATTATATGTTTCGGGCGCGTCTCCCAATTCCCTGCGAGCCATCGATAATCTACAGCATATACTGGAAACCCACCTCGCGGGTCGCTATCACCTCACGATCATCGACGTGCGCCAGGATGCCGCCGTAGCGGAACAGCAACAGATCATCGCGCTACCGATGCTGATCAAAGACAGTCCCCTACCGGCACGAAGGCTCATCGGAGACATGTCTGACCTTCGCAAAGTTCTAAACGGCTTAGGCATAAATGGGTAACGTCATGGAACCACAATCCTCCATCCATACACTGCAGGCCGAAATCGATGCACTGAAGACGCAACTGGAAGAAGCCAACGATACGCTCGACGCGATCCGCACCGGCCAGATCGATGCACTGGTAGTGAAGGGCGACGATGGACATGCGCTGTATACACTGCGGTCGGCAGATCACACCTACCGGATCTTTGTCGAGGAAATGACAGAAGGCGCGGTGACGTTGAACGCCGCCGGCATCATTCTGTTTAGTAATGCGCAGTTTGCCGCCATGGTACGGCAACCGTTGTCAAAGGTGCTAGGCTGCCCCTTTATACAATTTGTTGCTGCGGCCGACCGCCCACTATTTGAGCAGGTACTATCGGCGGCCTGGCAGGACTCTGCCAAACGCGAAGAGGTTTTGTTAGGCGACATGGAGTCGCTGCCGGTACAGCTGTCGTTGAAGGTGCTGGATTTTGATGGCGACAAAACGCTGAGCATGATCATCACCGACCTGACGCAACAGAAAAAAACGGAGGAAGAGCTGAAACATAAAAATGAGCAGCTGGAAGCGCTGAACAATGCCTTACTGAGCAGCAATCACGACCTGCAGCAATTCGCCTCGGTCGCTTCGCACGACCTGCAGGAACCGCTGCGGAAGATCCAGGTATTCTCCAATTTTCTAATGGAGCGCAGCTACCACGCGCTGACTGATTCCTCCAAACAGTATATCGATAAAATCATTTCGGCCTCAAACCGAATGAAGACGCTTATCGTCGACATCCTCACCTATTCCCGGCTGTCGGCGAATGACGCACAGCCCGGAGTAGTAAACTTACAGCGGCTGGTAGATGAAATCCTGGAAGATTTTGACCTGAAGATCGTTGAACAGCATGCTGTCATCGATGTGGGCGAGCTGCCCGTTGTAGAAGGAAACCGGGGTCAACTTCGGCAAGTGTTTTATAACCTGCTGAGCAATGCGCTCAAATTTTCTACCCCCGGCAGCAAACCCTATATTTCTGTAACCGCCAAGCCTGTGAAGGCCGTAGAGCTGGGCGTTGCCTTACTGAACGAAGAGGAATATTGTCACATCAGCATACGCGACAATGGCATCGGCTTCGATGAAAAATTTGCGTATGCCATTTTCAGCCTGTTTGAAAAGCTGCACCATAAATCTACCTTTGAAGGGTCGGGCATCGGACTGGCCATTGCCAAAAAGATCATCGACAAACACCACGGACTGATCATTGCCAAAAGTGCACCAGGCAAAGGATCGGAGTTTAGTATTATTTTACCGCTGAAGCAGACCAACCTGAGATGACCATCACGCGTGTAGTATTGGTGGAGGACGATCCCGACGATCGGGATATGTTCTATTCTTTTTTCTCCTCCCGCAAACACCTGAAACTGCTGCCCGCCATGGCAAACGGTGTGGAGCTGGTGGAGTATCTGCAAAACCTCGGTGCCGACGAGGCACTGCCCGACCTCATCATACTTGACCAGAACATGCCGATGATGAACGGACGGCAAACGCTGGCCTTTTTAAAAGCAAACGAGCGGTTTGCCAACATCGTGGCGGTGATTTATTCCACCTATGCCGACAGCAACCTGATCATCGAGTGCAAAAAGCTGGGTGCAGGGATGGTCGCGGTGAAGCCTATAACGGAAGAGGGATACCTGAAAATGATGGATAATTTCCTGCAGCTGGTGCGGAAGTAAAAAAAGGCCACTTTTGGTGGCCTCTCTTTGTAGCATAGGTATAAATACAATTTTATTTCAATTGCGCCAGCGCTTCTTTGATACGCTTCAGCGCTTCGCGCAGGTCTTTTTCCGATGCGGCATACGACAGGCGAATGCAGTTCGGCTCACCAAAGGCGTCGCCTGTTACCAGCGACACATGTGCTTTCTCCAGCATATACATGCAGAAGTCATCGCCGGTCTGAATGGTACGCGTGCCGTCGCTCTTGCCGTAGTAATAGCTTACGTCGGGGAAGAAGTAGAATGCACCTTCGGGGTAGTTCGCTTTGATGCCTGGAATTTCTTTCAACAGCTCGTATACCACGTCGCGACGGCGGCGGTATTCCTCCACCATTTTGTTGGTTGGGGTGATGTCGCCGGTCACGGCTGCCAGTGCAGCGCGTTGTGCGATCGAGCAGTTGGCCGAAGTGATCTGGCCTTGTACTTTGTTACAGCCATCGGCAATCCACTTGGGAGCGGCGATGTAGCCCACGCGCCAGCCTGTCATGGCGTAGCCTTTTGCAAAGCCGTTTACCGTAATAGTCTTGTCGAACATGCCAGGCAGTGACGCGATGCTCACTTGCTCGCCCGTATAGTTGATGTGTTCGTAGATCTCGTCAGCTATCACAATAACGCGTTCGTGCTTCAGCACTACTTGTGCAATAGCTTCAAGTTCTTTGCGCGAGAATACGGAGCCTGTCGGGTTACAAGGCGACGAGAAGATCACGATGCGGGTTTTCGGCGTGATCGCAGCCTCTAATTGCGCGGCTGTCACTTTAAAATCGTTTTCGATGGTACCTTTAACGAGTACCGGCGTGGCTTCGGTCAGGCGTACGAGGGCGTCGTAGCTCACCCAGTAGGGCGAGAAGATGACGGCTTCGTCCTCCGGGTTCAGCAGGGCCAGCATGGCGTTGGCAATAGACTGCTTGGCGCCGTTGGAAACGACAATATGTTCGGCCTTGTAGGGCACGTTGTTTTCTTTCTGGTATTTGGCGGCCAGTGCTTCGCGCAGGTCCTGGTAGCCGGCTACGGGAGGATAGGCAAAGTACTTACCGTCATCAATCGCTTTCTTGGCAGCATCACAGATGTGCGCAGGGGTTTTGAAATCGGGTTCGCCGAGGCTCAGGCCGATAACGTCGAATCCTTTTGTCTTCAGCTCACGAGCCTTGGCAGCCATCGCCAGTGTGGCGGATTCCTGAATGGCTTCAATGCGATTGGAAAGTTTGTTCATGGTTACGCAGTTTTCAAAAAAGCGAGCAAAGAAAAGCATTAATGCCCGAACATGGAACCGCAGGCCGCAGAATTGAAAAATTCGTATTAGAGGGGGTTAGACGTTGTTTTTCGTGCAAAAATTAGCCGGCGCAGCGGTCCCGGCCGACTAAAAATCGTCCTCCCGGGCAGAGGCGTGCACCGGAAAGTATTCCTGGAAGAAGCGGTCGTATACGCCCAGCACATCCGGTACAGCGGCTGTTGGTTTGATGGATCGTGCCTCACGCATCAGTAAGGCGTGGGAGGCAGATTGGTATCTGGGGGCGCATGACTTGTCTTCCGGATAGTCGATGAAGCGCAGGTCGTACACTGTGATGCGGTAGCGGTCGTTTTTCAGATCTATTTTCAGCCTGCCTGAGAGGAGCGGCGTTGAGCTTACCAGCGCCCAATGGCCAAAGGCGATGCCGCCATACCGGTTGCCGTCGAACGTGAGCATGTCGAACGACGCGAGCAGCGTGTTATCTTCCAAGGTTATGTCCGACATGCGCGAAAGGTGATTGTAAAACGTACGAACATCTTCCGGGCGGAGTGTCGTATCGATGACGTGCTGCCAGATCAGCTCCTGACCGTCGAGTTTAAAATGACCGTACGTTGTTATTGTCGGTTGCGGCTGCTGGGCGACGGTGGTGCAGCCGATCAGTGAGAGGCAGGTAATCACTATCCAGGGTTTCATAGGGTGGGATTATATAGTCCCTGCCTGCAAGGCCGATGCCAGAAATCACAATCTAAAAGCTTAGCGTTCGCAGTAATTCTTATATGCTACAGCTTAGTGTCTGCCAAAATTTCCGCTTTCTCAGGTCGGCCGGATTGATAGCACTTCGACAGGGCTTTAGTACGGCTTTACTATGGAGTAACAATTGCGAAAAAACCTCGCTAAAAACGTGCTACTCGTGCCACACTGTCAGGCTTGGGTTCGGGGTGAGCTCGGGTGCATTGTACCATACTCACTATAAGCTTACAATAAGGTATCCATAGCTATGGTATAGGTATGCCATAGCTATGGTGATAAGTATGCCCTAAGGTTGGCTAGTTGAAGAGGGTGCGGCCGGTGATGCTCCGTCCGAGGGTGATTTCATCGGCATACTCCAGATCTCCGCCGACAGGAACCCCACGGGCTATGACGCTGATGCGCAAATCAAGGTCTTTGATCCGGCGGTTGATGTAAAAGGCCGTGGTATCACCTTCCATCGTCGGGCTCAGGGCGAGGATGACTTCCCGCACCGGCTCGGAGCCCTGCCCGGGGCTCAACCGCTGCACCAGTGATTCGATTTTAAGATCCGCCGGACCAATGCCGTTTACGGGAGAAATAATGCCCCCCAGCACATGGTACAAGCCCGTGTATTGAGCGGTATTTTCAATCGCCATCACATCCTTCACATCTTCTACGACGCAGATCATACCGCGGTCGCGGCGATGGCTGGCGCAAATGGAGCACGTTTCGCCATCGCAGATGGTGTGGCAACGGCCACAGAATTTAATATTCGCACGCAGGTTATTGAGGGCGTCGGTTAGGGCGTACGTGTGAATTTCCTTGCCTTTGATAAGATGCAGTACGAGGCGCAGGGCCGTTTTTTTGCCTATCCCGGGTAGTTTCGCGATTTGGTTAACAGCCTCTTCTATCAATCTCGACGGGTACTCCACGGCGCTTACGGAACGGTTTAATCAAGTTGGTCTACAGGCAGGACGGTGCCTGCTTACATAATGCGGGCGTCAATGCCCTCTTCACAGATCGCCTCACGCATGGGGCGCAGAAAATCGAAAGTCCCGTGTTTCACGGTGCACTTGCCTTTATAATGAATAAGATACGTGCACTGCTCTGCCTGCTCGTTGGTATGCTTACACACACGGATCAGCGTTTGGATCACGTGCTCAAACGTATTGAAATCGTCATTGAACACGACCAGGTCCATGAGGTCGGTCGTCTCGACGGCTTCCAGTACATCGGTTAACGTTTCTTCCTGGTATTCGGGGATCATGTATGACTCTAAAGTTTTATTACAAAGGTAATGATTTCCCGGCGGAAGTGCGAGCAGCGCTCCGCCGATTTGGTTTTAACAGGAATTTGCTGATTTTGTTCCCGAATTGACCGAAAATCTATGACCCCCACCCTGGTTGCCACCATCATGGCTGTCTATTTTGGCATGCTGATCCTGATCGCCTACCTCACATCACGCGGCGCCGACACCAACACCTTCTTCACGGGCAACCGCCAAAGCCCGTGGTATCTGGTGGCCTTCGGCATGATCGGCTCGTCCCTCTCCGGTCTTACCTTCATTTCCGTGCCCGGCAAGGTGGGCATTTACGGGTATGGCTATTTCCAGGTGATCATGGGCAACCTCGTCGGCTACTGGCTCATCCTCGGCGTACTCATGCCGCTCTACTATCGACTCAACCTCGTCTCGATCTACACCTACCTGGAGCAACGCCTCGGCACTGCCGCGTACAAAACCGGCGCTTTCTTCTTCGTCGTATCACGCACCATTGGCTCGTCGCTGCGCCTCTACCTGGCGGCCACCGTGCTTCAGCTCTTTCTGTTCGACGAGTGGCACGTACCGTTCTACGTAACAGTCGCCATCACCATCCTGCTCATTTGGGTATATACTTTCAAGGGCGGCGTGAAGACTATCGTGTGGACAGACAGCTTTCAAACACTGTTCCTCGTCTCGGCCGTATGCATCGCTGTGTGGCAGATTTCTTCACAACTCGGCCTCTCTCCCGGCAGCCTGATCGAGACGATTAAGAACAGCAACTACTCCAAAATGTTTTACCTCGACGATCCGAAAGCACCCAGCTTTTTCTTCAAAGAATTTTTGGGCGGCGTCTTTATCACCCTTACCATGACCGGCATGGACCAGGAACTGATGCAAAAAAATCTGACAGTAAAAACACTGGGCGGTGCACAGAAAAACATGTTCTGGTTCAGCCTCATGTCGGTCGCCATGAACCTGCTCTTCCTTACCCTGGGTGCGTTGCTATACCTCTATATGGCCGCCAACCCCGACATCGCGGTGCCCACCTCCAGCGACCACCTCTTCCCCATGCTCGCCCTCGACAAACTGGGCCTGGCCGTAAGCGTATTTTTCCTCTTGGGCATAACGGCATCATCATACGCCAGCGCCGACTCCGCACTCGCAGGCTTGACCACATCGTTCTGCATCGACTTCCTGAATTTCAAGAACAAAGACGAAAAACAAAAGCGCCGGCAGAAGTTCATTGTGCACTTGGGCTTCTCGTTACTCTTTCTGTTGATCATCATTGTATTCAATGAAATCAACAAACAATCCGTAATCGACGCCGTGCTGAAGATCGCCGGCTATACCTATGGCCCCTTACTAGGATTGTTCTCCTTTGGACTGCTCACCAAGCTGCAAGTCCGCGGCAAACTGGTGCCGATAATCTGCGTACTCTCACCCGCCGTAACATACGCCATTGCCACAACCTCAGAAACCTGGCTCGGCGGCTACAAATTCGGATTAGAAGTAATTCTATTGAATGGAACACTGACGTTCCTGGGCCTACTGCTAATCTCACAACCCAAAGAAGCCCGCATAACGGTGTAAAAAGGAAAAGGCTACCTCTTGGACGAAGCAGCCTAAACCCGATTAAAACCAACCCCACTATTTCTTGACATGAGCCCGCTCAGGTAAGCGGAACTTGCATGGTATTATTTCTTAGTATACTGATACTCCTGTATCTTATCCCCTTTCGTCAGGCGTATGATGTAAGTACCATACTGAACACTTCCGAAATCAATCACAACCTTACGTTTCTGCAGTTGCTGAGAAGCCAGCAGATCACCGCTGACATGGAATATCTCCACCGTTGCGCCGACAAAATCTTTCTCTGCTTTGAGAATAAAGAGGCTGCTTTCACGGGCCGCAGGAGGCGCAGGCACCACAGCATCTTTCGCATGTGAACGCTGCACGGGGGCAGCGAAGAAGAGAAGGCCGACAACAAAAACTCTGATGAGGGGTTTCATAGTTAGTGTCTTTTGACAACGGTAATGCGAACGCTGTGCCATGCGCCAATTGGCGCAAATCAGCGTAAATAGCGGGTTGGCCTGAAAATTTTATCCCTTTTTGGGAGCGCGTTTTCTTGCTTTGGGTTTATCGAGGGTGAGTTCGGTCGATGGGTCCCAGAATACGTCGTTGAAGTGCTGAATTTTGTCGTTCACCACCTTCACGCCCTCTTTTTTGAGTCGCGACGCCATGGCGGTGGGCGGTTTAAAGTGAACCTTACCTGTCAACAGCCCGCTGCTATTCACCACGCGGTGGGCAGGAACGTCTTTTGGACAGCCGTGCATGGCCCATCCGACCATCCTCGCACCCGATTTCGCTCCTAAATAGTGTGCGATTGACCCGTAGCTGGTCACCCGCCCAGGCGGTATCAGACGGCATACTTCATACACATCGTCGAAGAAATTGGATGCAGATTGCGTCTTTTTCATACCTGGCATGTCACAAAAACTCGATCTTATTAACTTTACGACCTTTAAATAAGCAAACTAGATTCTTGTGAAGCAATCCGCTCTTGTTCTTTTTCTGTCTCTGTGCTGTGCTGCTGCGTTTGGACAGTCTTCGCATTTGATCTTTCCTGACTCGACTGGCTGGAATGTGCTGGACGAAAACCGCGAGCTGCGCTTCCAGGTAAAATCTCACGCCACTGCCACAAAATATTTCACCCTCGACGGCGCCGATGGTCTCGGCATCCAGTTCGACTCGCTTGGCAATTTCTATTGGAGACCCTCCTACGACCTCGTAGATCGTGTGAGCCTTCAAAAAGATTTCTCCGTAATCTTCCAATGCGCCTACAGCGACGGCAAGCGCGACCGAAGAACGATAACATTCACCGTCCGCCACATCAACCGCCCGCCAGTAGTGGAAGAGTTGCCTGTCTTCTACGTCAAGCAGGCCAGCCCCAACACCTTCCAGGTGGCCGGCGAGTATGTATACGACCCCGACGGCGACCCGCTGGTGTTTCGTTCCATTCAATCACAGATGCCGGAAGGTTCTTCGTTGTCATCGCTTGGCCAGCTGACCTGGACACCCTCGCGCAGCCAGTTCGCCGGCCTTCGCGGCAATCCGCTCACGCTGGAGTTTGTCGTCCAGGATCAACCCGACAAAGCAGAAACGAAGGGCCGCATCAAAGTAGCCCAGACCCAACAAGACCTGCCCCCGGATATTTTGGTGGTACCCGTCGATACACTGTTCTCCATTAAAGAAGACGAAACCCTCAACCTGAAGATTTATATCTCCGATCCCAACGGCGACGATAACGTACGCAACGTAGGCTTCGTCTCCAGCGACAAGCGCGTGCCCGCGTCGGCATTGAAAGAAAACACTGCCCTGCAGTCCGAGTTTACCTGGACACCGGGCTACGATTTCGTAGACGACGCCCAGGTATCGCGCACAATAGAGCTGGTATTCTTCGTGCTCGACAAGTCCAACAACCGGACGCAAAGAAGGATTCGCATCAAAATCGCCGATACCGAAAACCTGATTAAGAAGGATGCCCACCTGTTCCAGAAATACCGCACCAACCTGGTAGACGCCATGATTCTGATCCAACAGCTGGATGCCAATCAAAAGAAACTGAACGCCGACTACAAGTCTGCCAAAAAAGGCAAAAAGCACCGCTCTATCGTCAATGCCTCACTGGGTGCCGTGACGGGTTTTACACCGGCGATGGTAGACAATGCAGATCAGTCGAAGATTGTGTCGGCTGTGGGCGGGACGACGGTGTTGACCATGGGTACGCTGGAGGCCACTGAAGTAATCGGCCGTTCGAAAGACGCCATCCTGGAGAAGATTAAGATCAGCATCGATATCCGGAACCGCATTCAGTCTTCGGGCGACGAGTTTGCGCGCCGTTATTCGCTGAAATCGGAGCGTCGGAAACCGGATTTTGATAAGGAGATCGAAAAACTACGCGCCATTTTGAACGACCAGCGCATTGTGCTGCTGGAACTGGACGCATATCACAAGAACGTAGCCAAGGTCGACGATCGTGACATCAAAAAGACGTTTGTCGACTTCGCGGACGAGGAGAAATAGGGCTGTTTAGTACAGAAAAAGAAAAAAGGCAGCTTTTTTGCCAAAAAGGCAGAAACTGCTACCTTTGCCATCCTTAAAATAAACCGGTACACAGAGGAGTGGTAGAGCGGTTTATTGCACCGGTCTTGAAAACCGGAGACCGTAACAGGTCCGGGGGTTCGAATCCCTCCTCCTCTGCAGCCTCAACAACTCAAAGCCCCAGCTCCGCTGGGGTTTTTGTTTATCGGCTGGCCGTAAGCGCCTCATTTCAATGAGGACAGCCGATAAAACAAAAAATGAGCGTCAGCGAACTTTGAGTTGTTGAGACTGACACGTTCCCTCGCCCCCCGCCACACAAAGCGCTCGTGGTAAAAAGCCCGCAACAGAATCTGCAACGCCCCGTTTAATCCCCCTATACGCTACTCCCGAAGCTTCCAATGAGCATCGAAGTCTATTTCATCAATCTCGCACTCGGCACCCCGGTCTATTTCTTTTTGCGCTGGCTCCTCAAGCGATTTATAGAAGTCGATCACCGCCGAATACAAATCACATGGATCGCAACGATACTCCTCACACCATTACTCTACATTTCAATCGGAATAATCTGGATACTTAGCATCAGCTATTATCCATCGCGAGAATTCAACCGCCAACAGTGGCTAAACGATCAGGAAAAGCGCTTCGAACTCTCAAAAGATTTAATCGAGAGCGAAGTCTTGCTAGGCAAGACGAAGCCCGAAATTCGGCGCTTGCTTGGGGATGAAGGAAATACAGGTCAAGGTAACCACTGGAGCTATTACCTGGGTTTTCGCCCGCAGTTGCTGAAAATAGATCCCGATGTGTTAATAGTTGAATTCAGAGATGGAATCGTTGTTCGTGTTGAGCAACATGGAACGTAATGCAAGAAAATAGTAGGTACGTCCAAATCTCCTGCATCAAAAAGTCGAGGATTTCCTTCTAGCTAAACTGAATATCTCTTCTCTGAAATCAGGAACTATCGCAATACGCGACCTCCGCCATTGGAGAATCCATGAAAAAGAAATCGATTACTGCTGGCGGCTGATAAATGTAGCTCCGTCACTTAGCGATTGGTATTGTTTGTTTGCACTAAAATCCAATGAGACGATTTTTTTTGGGTGGGAGGAGCGGTAATCCAGAGGAGTTGTTGTTCTGCTTTTGAAGGCTTCATAACCGTCTGCGATCAACTCCAGAACAGCGGGGTCGTTGCTTATCCACCCATATCTTAACATCATGGCACGCAGCGACTCAGCGTCAGGGTTGTAAATAAGCGTCTTCGAGGCCAACTGCTCGTGAGAAGTCTTAAAATCGCCGCAGTATTCGTAAATATAATCCTCAAGATCCGGGTATAATCCGTCCATGGCAGTGTATCGTTCGTCGCACAAGTATACGAAGTAGTCATGGCATTGAATCAAGCGACCAGCAGTAAACAAACCGTCAACTGAAATCGTACACGATGGTCGCCACGCCTTCACCGGTCAATTCAACTGTAATACCAGGCTCTATCTGGTCCCAGGTTCCTCCGGCCAGCCCACAGCCTATCCGGGGCATGTGCACAGAGGCATTTATTTGCCTGGCAAAAACACTGACCTTTTCCAGCCCCCTTCTAATAGCCTCGTACCGGACAGGCGGCGTGCCATCCTTCCCTCGCTTAACATCGCGTTGACCAACCAGGTTGGCAACCCAAATCGTGGATTCTACCTGCACAAACTGGACTTCTCCCAGTTCAAAATTTTCCTTACTGCTGGCCCACGCACGGTACTTGTTCTCCGGATCTTTCCATCTCTCTGAAATAGCCATGACAAAGCCCTTCCCCCAACCTCCAACGTCGTTGCATACATGTACAATGATCTTATTACCATCGCCAATCGGCTCGGTCGCATCGCCAGTTATGTACTTTATTTCCATTTTCGATCAAAGCTTTATCTGTGTACGCAAATATACTAGTCTGACACCATCGCCAAAAATCACTTCAGCCGCAACCTATTTGCGCACATTGCTGCGTAAAGCTTTCCGCGCTGATCAACGACCCTGCTCACGGCAGGTCCAGGTCATTCTCCTTAAGGATTTAGTTATTCAGGATATCCCAGGTTCATTGCTATTCGTCCTCAGGGTGCATAAATTTGAAACTCGTTCTTATACTGCCTCCAACTGACCGCCCTAGCAGCGATCCCGCGAAGAAGATTTAAAACGTATTAATTAGTTTAGAAACCCAGAATACAGAATGATCCCGTCAGAAATTATTGACTTCATCGAAACCGTTGAAATCCAGGGAGACATAGGCTTGTATATAAATTCCCTTCGACGGGAGGGTGAAGAGCTAATTTTTGAGGTCTGTGTCGATACGGGAAGTCCCAGCATTGCCAACCGGAGCTGGACTATCACCACAAAGAACTTACGAAAATCAGAAATCAATATGGATTGGGGCGGATCGATTACGCTTGAAGAATCGCATTGTTTACTTTCTGAATTTAATCAACTTCAGTCCAGTTTGTATTTTGAAGGTGACGCTGCAAATCCGGAGGTGATTTTTCACAAACTCTACAGAATTCATGGGAAAAAATACGGGGACTGGATTCGGTTTGGTTGTTACTTTAACGGAGGATTGGACTTAGTAAAATTATTGTCGTCTAGAAACGGGTTGCTCGCGCAGGGGCCTAAAGATATTTTGGAGGCCTATGCTCGTGTTTTAACAACGCCTGGTATAATTACCAATTTTGTATTGGATAGAGCACCAACAAAAATGGAATGGAGCAAGCTATGAGCCTGAGAGTAAAAATCTAAAAGTCCTGACTGTAGGGCGAAGCTTTTTTGTTGCCGATCATTTTGAGTTTTTTGAGGCCCCTACTACCGGGAAATGAATTAGAAGAATTTAGCCATGAAACAATGCCCAATTTGCTTTACTGGACTACAACCCCGCGACATAGTTTCAATCGGCATGTTTCAGTAATTGACTTGATACGGGATTCTGTCAGTGAATTTGTTTCGATCAAGGCAATTTTTTATGTAGCATTCTCCGACGTGAACAACGCCATTGAAGTGATCAGTAGCGGAAAGGCGTCGATGCGGCTGGTGTTGGCTGCACAGTAGATCAACCGGTTTTTCTGTCACACTATACACGCAGATGATCTGGTCTCCAATGCTGTATAGCCCGTTTGATGGCATCTGGGGAGAGATTTTCGCTCAGTGCGCGATTGACAAGCGCTGGTAGTTCGGCATCTGAAGCAAAGCGTAGTGCAAACAACTGGCTTAGCGAAAGTCTATCTTCCAATGGTTCTAGCCGCTCGTGGGTAAGCAGGTAATACCGGAATCGAAGTTCCAGTCGCACGATACGATTCTGGTTCGTCAGCGCGTAATGCTGGCGAAGCATAAATGCTACCATGATCATCAGCGCGCAAATTGCCGTTAATCCGGACCATAGCAACGCATGCTCGGGGTCAATAAAAATAAACCAGCCGCAGGTCAGACAGACAAAAAAACTCAGTGGATAAAAAACGAAGTGATGCGGCGTATAATAGCGCACATGATGTTGATAATCTTGTTTTTTCATAGCGAATCGATAACGGGTTATCCAAAATCGTTCAGCGATGCCGTTAATTTAATCAGCGCGTTATCGATAGCCTTTTCATAGGTGTCGGACTGGTCAGTAACAGCAATCGGTTTTCTATTTTCCAGCCTAATTTCCAGTTTGCATTTTTTAGTGTTGACACCGGTATGGGCAGGGTCTTCATCTGAAAGATGCGCATCGAGATGTGTAATAACCTCGCGGAACGGTTCCAGTGCCGACTCAATCTTATAGATATAAGAATCAGCGGATTTCTTGCCTCCATTGGCACTTTTCTCTGTATGGAATTCAATTTTCATTTTCACATGATTGATCACTACTGAAACCGGAAATTATCATGCCACGGCAATTTGCGCGTGCATCGCGGCAGCGAGCCACCTGAAAACAGCCCATCCAGTACAATATATTGCTTCTGTACCTGCCAGGCGGAGAGTAAAACGCGCCCGTTTTAACGAATTGTTGATTATTTTTTGGTTTGGATCAACGACGTGTCGAGCATGGGATTAACTATGGCAGGAGTTAGAACTACCGTATACAATTTTGGCTAAGCTGCAAAGCCGCAGGGACTTTAGCGAGGGTTAAGTTATGGAATGGTAAGCTGATTAAATCCCTTCCAGGGTAGCGGCTCCTCCCAGTTCTCCGGCGATTCGATCAGCTTCCCCGCTTTATTCCATGTCCAGTAGTAATGTTCGCCCGGCACTATTCCATCCTGGATCAGTTCTTCTCGTACATAGTGCACCTTTAATACTTTTCCGCTACGACCAATATCAGCGTATAGCGAATGGTGTAGTGCAGGCCATTGTACCGGTCCCTCAATAGTCCAGTAAAACGCTCGTTCGATCACAATTCCGCCTTCATCATAGTCTATACTACCGTTGCCAAATTCGAGCGAAGCAATTCGGCCATTGCCATGCCAGGTGTAGGTTGTGTCTTTCGTAACCCGGCGTTGTAGTTGTCCATTTGTATTATATTCTTCGTCATATAAAACCTGGGTAATCGACTCCTCTTCATTTTTTGGCTTGCTTTCACTGCGGGATAGGGACGGGTAACTTCTTTCCAGGGATCTTTTATAAAGGCGTCGATTATCGTGAAGTGCAAATACTTTTTGATACGTCGTATCTCCAACCGTGTACGTTGCCATTCTTCTCTTTAACGTGCCATCGGCAAACCAGGATTCGGTTGTGTCGTTCCGGGAAAAGTATGAAAGCCGCCCAGACGAATAAAAAACCTTTCGCCATAAGGGAGATTTTTCTTCATAAAGCTCGCGTTCACGGTACATCTCTATTGCCTCAATACCTCCGTCCTTAAAGAAAGTCATCCAACGACCTTCTTTGAATCCGTAACGATTGGTGCGATTGATTTCCTGTCCATTGTATAATTCGCTCGTCGGCTTAACAACCTTGTAATGATCGTTCGAGATTTCAATTTTCTTTTCGTGGAAGTAGGTTTCGTATCCGGCGGCGGGAAGGCCGACTATTCTATATTCAATGGAAAAACAACAATCGCATGCACACGAGTCGGGTGATTCGCCTGTGTACGACAATAGAAATAGCTTATTGTCCTTAAAATCGACTTGTGGCCTAAAGCCGTAGGTGGCGCAGCACGATTCCCGAAAGCTGACTGTCAGGGACGTTATTCCGTCCCCCACCTTGCTTTCTGTGATGCGGTTTATGAGCCGGTAGGGATCATATGTCTGATCGCATTGCCCCGCATTCCATTCCACTAATGCTACCGGCTTATTCCTTTCGGCTTGTTTACAGGAAAAAAGACTTGTCCATACGATTATAGCCTGCAATGCACATATGATTAGGCCTGACATATTTGCCATAAACTCTGATAGATGAGACGTTGCCCAATTTCTAACATTCTATTATTTCAATAGTGTTAAACTCCCGACCTCGAAAACCTCCCTTTTTCGGCTTTCCACGGTGTAATATCGCAAATATGCTTGCCCCTACAAAAGGAAACAAATCGATTACTTTCACGTTTGTTGATTCGTTTTCACGGTTCTACGTATTGATTTAAATTAAAGGGCCGAACCGGCCTCGGGTCCTACCCATATACATCAGTAGCTTAAATTGCATCAAAGAGTTTGCATCGACTGGCAGTTGTTCCTGGCGTATATTTATCCATTTTCCCGTCACGAATGTCTCCTTAGTCTACCAGCAGCGATTTGAGAAGACCTGGCTTTCGATAGCCCTGGAGATCTTCGGGTGTCACAATATCATCGCCGTTTTTGATGTGCAGCATGTACCGGATGCCCAGGTCGGAGGCGGTCCATTGAAATTCGCGGTTGATCAACACATAGTCGTTCTTTTCAGAATGTTTCGGAAATAGTGCTGCTTTGGATTTGCCCGTTTGAGCATCGAAGAATTCAATGACGCCATAGCGGCTGCAAACCACGAAGGTCTTTCCATTGGGAGATACCATGAAGTCCTGCTCACTCTTGAGAAACTCCGGAACAAACGTCACCTGGCGGACAGCCATCATCGTGTTGAGATCATATATTTCTACGGTGGTACCACTCCATAGATAGAGTTGATTTTTGCTATCCAGCACAGCTTTCTCGGGACGGCCGCTGGTGATGGGGATTTCGTTCTCTACCTTGAATGTTTTGAGGTTGAAGACGACGATGCTTTTATATTCGGTCTGGTAGTGATTGTGTTGGTATAGGATAACGGCATCGTCGGTATACACCAGTGGCTGGGCCGGAAAAGTAATATGACGCGAGGAATCGATAATCGATTGCAGCGTAATGTCCTGGCCGCGGTCGTACGAGTAGAGAAGGATATCATCTACCGATGTGAATTCGTAAGTTGGATAACCGGTTGATGAACGTTCGGCCATATTGTCCCAAACCGTTGTGGATGGTTCTTTGATGCTCGATACGCGGATATACTGACCCCCCAGGGTTTGATCATAGACAGCAGTGACCGCGTATTTCAGCAAAGGACTGACGTCGGCGGCGTCAGTTTCGAGTAGGCGGGTATTATCTGCTACGCTAAACACATAGCGGTAGACTACATTGTCTGCCGGATTGCGCGCAGTGGCCATCATCCATTTTTTATGATAGGAGAAGCGGCCATTCGACAGACTCCCTGGCATCCACGGCTGCTCAAGCTGGTCTGTTTCAAGATCGAAAGACTTTACAAACCCGGTTTGTATAAACATGAACTTTTTATTGTCAGGACTCATCTCCGCGCCCCACAATACAGAAGGTGTCTCCTGCACGACGTTCTCGATGGTACGGGTATCGATGTTGATGCTTTTTATGTTGTCTGTTCCGGTACCGTAATCGCATTCTATTGTGGCAATCGTGTTCTGATCGGGTAGGAGATCGAACACCACTTCGGGATCCACGAAGTGGCCGATATGCTGGTCTATGCTTCCATCCGGCTTATATATCATAATACCATCGCTAAACCCGACGATCACATGTTTGTCGTTGGCTGTAAATTTTGCCCGAAGAACCTGCGTGTAATCATCGTGCGAGCGGTAGATAATATTTCCGGTCTCCAGATTCCAAAAGACAGCCTCGCCGTACAAAGACTTCTCGCGGTTGCGCGGCATAGCGCCTACCACGGTGCGGTTATCCTGCGAAATGTCCAGCGAATAGATGTTGGCCGAAGCGCCCTTCAACGTCTTCTGTACGGTGCCGGTATGAATATCCAGCACGTGAATGGTCGAGTCGTGGGTACTGGCGAGCAGAACGTTTTTGTTCGCGGCGACGCTCACAACAGATGCGCCCGCCGGGAGCGCAAAGCGCTTTTGAATGGTATAATCGTTAGCGTCCAGAACATACAGGGAGCCCCAGCCTGTACCGAGCAGCAGCTGTTGTCTATCGCGACTGAACTCCATCGCCGTAATGTTACTATCCGGCACCTTCACTACCTGTATGACATCGCCGGTCCGTTTTTCGCGAACATCAATGGCACCGGAATTGGATAATACAAGCACATTTTGACTATCGTTGGCAAACAGGATTACTTTGGCGGGCCGCTGATACGAAAACTTATCTACCTGGTGCGGATATTCATACGGAAATGAGCCTGCTACAATACCATCCGACAACTGATACACGAGGATAGCTGTTTCATTCGCTAGCGCAGCTTCTTTCCCCGTCGGGCTGAGGGCAAGATCCACGGAGGTACCGAACGAGGTGTCGTTATGTAAAATGATTTTATCGCCCGAGCCAAGATTGGGGCCACATGAAGGGAGAATTAGCGATGTAACACTTACGAAAAATAGAAGGAGCGTGCGATAGAAATATTTCATGACCGGCTGTAGTGTAGGTCTTCCGAGAAATGGGGTTATATACACCCCTGGAAGGCCCCAAAGCCGAACATCGGAATATTCGGTAATATAAACAAACGATGCTCAGTGCCGTCATGTAAGATAGAGAAGCATTTTGCCGGAAATTAGTTGCTTAAAAGAGACCGACGGCATTCCGCTGAACTCTTAATTGCAAATTGAAAAAAAGAAAAACATCTACTGTTATCAGATCTTCGGAACAAAGGATACAAGGATTCGAAACTTAAATCCATCTAGAATTTGAATGCACGAGTAAGCGACCGACTTTAAGTTTCGTAAGCAATTAGCGCTGGATATTTAAGGCAAAAACAACAATTCTAGGAAACTTGTAAATATCTTTTCATCATTTAATTGTCATGATTAAGCCGATCATTTATCACAGCTATTCCGAAAAACAAGCCATAGACGAGGCTGTTATTGCGAATGTTCCGGCTGAAAAAAGGCTTGCCATTTCCCAGGCTCTCATGGACATTTTCCATGAATCATTTAAGAATCGGACTGGTAAAGCTTCCAAAATCCAAAAACCGCCTCTGGCAAATGATCGCCAGTGACGTACAGGCCGTAAACGAAAAATTGATCAATCGGACATCGTGGAACTTGACAAAATTCGTCATAAGCGCGGAAAAGGGCGATCCCGCTGAAAGACCACGACAAAAGTAAATGAAGCGGTGCCCTTGATCCACCCTTCCTTTTCACTGCCCATAAGATTTCCATGTACTGAATTTCGGCCTACGAAGCTCTGACCTTGGACAAAAAACGTATCTTTAGATCAGACTTGCGGCATCGCGAAATGCGCCGCGGAAATTGGTGAGTCATTTACTGGCTTTGAAATAAAACATTGGTAATAAGCAGTTTGCAGGACGGGTTACAGAACCTCCTCCTCTGCTGCCTCAACAAAGGG
This sequence comes from Parachryseolinea silvisoli, assembly GCF_021190955.1. Lineage (GTDB taxonomy): Bacteria > Bacteroidota > Bacteroidia > Cytophagales > Cyclobacteriaceae > Ohtaekwangia > Ohtaekwangia silvisoli. Next base: position 1,088,518 of record NZ_JAIOAO010000002.1, on the reverse strand, counting down.
ATCATGTCTCATAATCTCTCTTCCTCTGCCAGATTCAATATCAAATCATTCAAAAGACTGCAAATCATCAAAACAGATTTGAAGTGCACTTCTACTTTTCAAGAAAACCAAGAAAAATAGCCACGCAGCGACGATGAGACCCCACTAAATGGAACGCAAGCCCTCGCTTATTCTCAATACACTCCACTCCTGATTTTTTCAAATTCAGGATTCACCTGATTTTCCCCCAGTCACCGAGCTGTACCTTTACAGGTTAGGTAAATTCATTTCCATAGATGAAAAAATATTTACTGATTGGGGTGGCCTGGCTGTCGATCGTGCATGCCATCCACGCCCAGAAGCTCGTTTTCAAGTATAAAAACATGTCTTCTACACAGGGTCTTTCCGTAAATAATGCTACGTGCGTCTTACAGGACCGGAAAGGATTTATCTGGATTGGTACCCGCGACGGATTGAATAAATACGATGGGTATACCTTTACAATATACCGACGCAATCATGAGGATTCTACCAGTATCGGTGGAAACTTTATCTTGTCCGTGAAAGAAGACCAGCAAGGCAATTTATGGATCGGTACATACGATGGTGGTCTGAGCAAATACGAATGGAAGAGCGATAAATTCATTCGCTATGTAAATAATCCCCAGAATCCCAACAGCCTTAGCCATAACTCAGTCCAGAGCGTTTTGGTCGATAAGCAGGATAATCTATGGATCGGTACCAAAGGTGGATTGGACCTGCTGGATACAAAAAAGAATCAATTTATTCACTACCAACACCATTCCGGAGATCCAGGTAGCCTGGCCCATAATGATGTTTACGCCCTGCTGGAAGACAAGACCGACCATTTGTGGGTGGGAACCGGAAAAGGAGGCCTGGATCAGTTTGACCGGAAAAGAAACAGGTTCATACATTTTCAAAACGATCCGGCCAATGTACACAGCATCAGTCAAAACGCTGTCCTTTCTATCTATGAAGATCGCGAAGAAAATCTCTGGGTTGGAACCGATTCTAAAGGCTTGAACCTGCTGGACCGGAAGACGAATACCTTTACCCGTTTCCAGCACGAACCCGATAACCCCAATAGCTTGTCGCATAATACAATTCTTTGTATTAACGAAGATGACAAGGGGTATTTATGGCTAGGCACAGAGAATGGCGGCCTGAACCTTTACAATAAAAAGAAGAAGCTGTTTTACCGGTATATGCAAGACGACAAAGATCCGTTGGGTATCAGCGCCAACTCCTTCGAGGATATTTACAAGGACAATAAAGGGAATCTATGGCTGTCTACCTTTGGCGGCGGCGTCGATTTCCTGGATCAGGAACCGGCTAAATTTGCCAGCTACAAAAAAGAACCCAACAACAGCAATAGCCTGAGTCATAACAACGTCAATACTTTTACGGAAGACGACAAAGGCCAGCTCTGGATCGGCACCGATGGCGGCGGCATTACGGTGTTCGACCGGAAGAATAATACCTTTCGTCATTATCGCCACCAATCAACGCCCACCAGTCTCCCCAGCGATGTAGTCTTAACGATCCGACAAAGCCGCGACAAAACGTTTTATATAGGGATGTACCGGGGGGGTGGATTCAGCCGGTTGACAAATCCCGAAAGCGGAAAGTTCTATACTTTCCCTGTGGATACTGCCGGTAACAGTGGCATCGCCGGTGACAATGTCCTTGCCTTGCTGGAAGATAAGAAAGGAAATTGGTGGGTGGGCACGTCCCTGGGCGGGTTGAACTATTACGATAAAAGCAACAGCACCTTTATTCATTATCTGCCAGATCCCAAGGACGCACAGCGTATCAGTTCGATGAACATCAGTACTCTTTTCCAGGACGAGAACGAAAATTTATGGATCGGAACCATGGGCGGCGGACTAGATCTCCGGAACAAAGACACCTACCGGTTTACGCATTACAAACACGATGATAATGATCCCCGGAGCTTGAGCAATAACAGGGTCCTTGCCATCTACAAGGATAAAAAGAAAAATTTATGGATAGGAACCAATAATGGATTAAACCTTTTCCATCCGGATACCCAAACCTTTACGCACTACTTCCTGAAGGATGGTTTGCCCAGCAACGTCATTCAGAGCATTTTGGAAGACAGCCATGGAAATTTGTGGATGGGCACGAATAACGGGATTTCCTGTTTCAACCCGGTTGCTAAAACCTTCCGGAACTATGAATTAAATGATGGGTTGCAGGGCCCCAACTTCAACCGCGGGGCATACCTTAAAACACGGAAGGGAGAGATGCTCTTTGGCGGCTCCCGGGGATTTACTATTTTTCATCCGGATAGTATTCGCATCAATCCATTTATCCCGCCAGTCTTTATAACCGACTTCCAGATCTTTAACAAATCGGTAAAACCCTCGGAAAAAGATTCGCCGCTTAAAAGCCATATCAACGACGCCCGGGAATTGACGCTCTCCTATAAACAATCTGTATTTTCTTTAGACTACGCCGCGTTGAATTATACGCTCCCTGAAAAAAGCCGTTATGCCTATATCTTAGAAGGTTTTGATAAGGGGTGGAATTACGTGGGTACGCAACGGAAAGCCACCTACACCAACCTGGATCCGGGTGAGTATACCTTCCGGGTAAAAGCCACGAACAACGACGGGGTATGGAACGAAAAAGGTACATCCATCAAGATCTACATTACACCTCCGTACTGGGCTACGTGGTGGTTCCGAATGCTGATGGTCGCCGGCATTACCGGATGTATCTATACATTTGTGAGGAACCGGATCAACACGATCAAACAGCAACGTGTTCTACTGGAAGAAAAAATACGGCAAGGTACGGCGGAGATCACGAAACAGAACGAAGAGCTTCAACGCCAACGGCAAGAAGCAGAAAAAGCACGGCAAGAAGCCGAGGAGGCAAACAAAGCAAAAAGCGTTTTTCTCGCAACCATGAGTCATGAAATACGAACGCCTATGAATGGCGTGATCGGCATGGCGTCGTTACTGGCCGAGACGTCGCAGACCAGCGAGCAGCAAGAGTATACAGAAACCATTAAAAGTTGTGGAGAAAGCTTGCTTACGGTAATCAATGATATCCTCGATTTTTCAAAGATAGAGTCCGGAAAAATGGAGCTTGAAGAAAAAGACTTTGACTTGCGGACTTGCATTGAAGAGGTGTTGGATGTTTTTGCCACCAAAGCGGTAAAGGTCGGTTTGGATCTTATCTACGAAATCGACTATAATGTACCGTCCCAAATTATTGGCGACGTTGTAAGGCTTCGGCAAATTATACTTAACCTGGTTAGCAATGCCGTCAAGTTCACCCATAAGGGAGAAGTTTTTGTGGGGGTCCATTTGCTACATGCACAAGGCCATGCGATCGAGCTTGGCTTCGAGGTTCGCGATACGGGTATAGGTATTCCGAAAGATAAGATCAACCAGCTGTTCAAAGCATTCTCCCAGGTTGACTCATCCACAACTCGTAAATACGGCGGTACAGGCTTAGGCCTGGTCATTTGCGAAAAACTGGTTGGACTGATGGGCGGGAAAATCCTGGTCGAGAGCGTGGCGGACCAAGGCACCACCTTCACGTTCACGATCCGGGCCACTGTAAGCCAGGAGTCTTCCCGCACGTATGTACATCATCACCTGGCGAATATCGAAGGCCGGAAGATTCTCGTTGTCGATGATAACTTTACCAACCGGAGTATTTTCAAAAATCAATTGGAGCAATGGAAATTGATACCTACGTTGGCCGTCTCCGGTGCAGAAGCATTGGAGATCCTTTCGCAGGTTGCAGATTTTGATCTTGTGCTTTCGGATATGCAGATGCCGGAGATGGATGGCATAGACCTGGCCAGGCAGATCCGGAGGAAACAAAAAGGCCTTCCCATTATACTCCTGAGCTCGGTGGGTGATGATAAGACCAAAGAGTATACGGAACTGTTTGCTTCGGTATTGACCAAGCCTGTTAAGCAAGCTATGCTTTTCAAACACATCGTCGCACAACTCAATCCGCAGAAAGGTAAAACGATGGTAGAGGAAACTACGAGCAAGAAAAAATTATCGACTGACTTTGCCAGACAGTATCCTTTGCGCATACTGGTCACCGAGGATAATCCGGTGAATCAAAAATTGGCAGAACGGATACTCACCAAACTAGGCTATAGTCCCGACCAGGCTCTGAACGGCCAGGAAGCGTTGAATGCGCTCGATGCAAAAATCTATGACGTGGTGCTGATGGATGTTCAGATGCCCGTTATGGACGGCCTTGAAGCGACACGACGGATCCGGTTACGAACAGATTCACAACCCCTCATCGTGGCCATGACCGCCAATGCCATGCAAGGCGATCGCGAGATCTGCCTCCAAGCTGGCATGGATGATTATATCAGCAAACCGATTAAGCTGGAAAACCTGGTAGAGCTCCTGGAAAAATGGGCACTACAGATAATGTCCCCCCGTCTCCCCGTTGACCCTCACTGACATCATTCAGTCAATCCCATTATCGATGACGCGTCCCGCTTCAATGAGGATAGGGTACAAAACAAAAAATTGAAATTTGATCAGTTGCCCATCCCTTAGTTAACCGTCTTGCCGTTTTCTACTGCGAGCAGGAAACGTTCAGGAGCTAGATGGAGACATTTTAGTTCTTATCAACACACAAATTTATTTCGGCACCTTCTTTCCATACGTTAAGTATGGAAAGCGAATCAGAAATGTTCTCAGAAGGATTTCCTTTTACTAATACTAAATCAGCTCTCAAACCTTCCGCAATTTGGCCTCTGTCTGTCAAGCTAAATCTTTTTGCTATTACGGAGGTGGCTGATCTTAAAGCATCCGTAGGGCTTAAGCCGGCGTCAACTAATAATTGCATTTCATGATGAACACTTACTCCGTGTGCAAGTCCGCCTAAATGTGGCATTGGAACGGATACATCTGTACCCACAAGAATGTCAACACCTGCATCGAATAAATCCTTCACGTTATTGAAATTATCCTCCATATTGCCAGCGGGAAACGTATTGAAACATGAACACATGGTCATTTTCCAGTCTTCATTTAGTTTATGTTCGACACGTTTATCCTTTGCAACATGACAAGCCGACGTTCCTATTATTGATGAATTAAGTACTAAACAAGGTGTTACAAAAATTCCCTTATCTGCAATAGCTTTGATAAGCTCAGGAGTCCAATCAGGTCTGTCGATAAATAAATGAGCCAGGCCATCAACACCGACATCAACAGCAGTTTTTGCAGCTTCGGCTGTTAAAACATGGGCGATTACTATTTTTCCTAATTTGTGAGCTTCATCAACTGCGGCTCTCATCACTTCTGGCTGTATCATTGGTAAACCTGGAGCATTCATAACCGTTCCTTCTTCAATCATTATTTTGAAGTAGTCCGCACCGTTTTCCATTTGTTGTCTTACAAACTTCACAGCACCATCTTTGGTTGTAACATCCAATTTATTTCCATCTTCACTTTTTCTTTCTTCGAATGAAGCAATGAATTCCTGCTTTTCTTCCTCAGTCATTTTCTCCATCTTCTTCAAGATGAAGCTTGGAATACCCTCCTCTTTGGGAATTAATTCATCGGGATGTCCACCCGGTGCTGTTAACGCCATGCCAGATGAACGAACATCGGCGACATTAAACTTGTCCTTTAGTTGTAATTCACGACCTTTCTTCGTCATGCCACCTTGCATTTCTAATTCGGTGGTTACTCCAAACAGTATGGCATCTCTCAATGAGTCCTCAGATGTATGAACATGTGCATCTATTAATCCAGGAAGTAATGTGCACCCTCTTCCGTCTATAACTTCAGCACCAATTGGTACTTCATTTGAAATAGAAATAATTTTACCATGCTGAAAGACTACGTTCTTTTGCCCTAGCATTTTAGTGCCGTCAAACACATGTACGTTGACAATTGCTGTTCTTTTAGTTTGCATCATTTTAGGATTCAAAATCTATGATGCAAGATTATTTCTATTGTAGGGTAGAAAATTGGATAAATCGGTCGTTTTGATTTTTCCTCAATTCTTTGGGTAATGCACCAGAAAGTTTTTTCACTTCTCTGATAAAATGAGATTGATCCGCAAATTTTTGTTGTGGAAATATCTTGCCCTTTTTTATATGCTTAAAAGAAGCTCGAAAGCGAAGGATGTTGCAATATGCTTTTAATGAAAGTCCAAATTGCTGATTGAAATAGCGATTGATTTGCCTGCTGCTCCAAAAAACCTTCCCTGAGAGTTCCTTTACAGTCATTTCTCCATTTGAAGAATAAAGTAGGCCAAACAGTTTTTCTTTTCTACTGTCAATCTCTGAAGGTAAAAGTGATTGAATTATCCGTGTCGCTTTTTTATAGAAAAGGACGAAATCGTTCAATTCTGTTAGACTAACACCCCAGTAGTCGGATGGCAAATTTTGAGCGCTGTTTAATAAGTTAGAAATTGGATTTTTGAATACATATTCTATGGCGAGTAACTTGAAACTAATAACTAACATTATTGTATTGCTTTTAAGAATTACCTCATCGGGATAAGTCTCAATTCCTAAAAGGATAGCCCGAAATGGTCCGTTTCCAGATTTTATAAAAATCAAGTCAATTCTTCCATCAGGTAATACAATAATTTTTTTATCGCTTTCAGACAGGTTTTGCAACAACCAAAAACTTTCTACGAACTCGGCAATCGATTTGTCGGGTTTAACTAATTCGTAATTTAAGTCTCTATTCATGTTGTCTGATCTATAGTTTACGCCAGTTCGGTCCGGTGACATTCCGGTGCGCATGCCTTGCCTTATGCGCAAGGACAAGCTCATCTGGAAGCAAGGTTCATAACATTGCACATACTTGTTTTCTACTTGCTATAGTAAGTCCAATATTTAATTCCATATTATATTTTCTGGTCAATCAAAAATATCTTCTTTTGTTATATTCAATTTCTTCATCCTTGACTCAAGCGTTGTCGGTTTGAGTCCAAGCAATTCCGAGGCGCCGTTCCTGCCGCGAATTCTTCCATTCGCCGTACGCAACACTGAAATTAAATATTCACGTTCCGTGTCATGCTGTTTCTGTTTAACCTCTTGCAATGTTTTGACTGGTCGTAAATGCTCTTCTTTTACTACTGGAACTGCAAACCTGTTTATGAGCGGCTGTGCCCATGCTAAGGTGCTTTGGCCATCATGGATAATGACAGCGCGCTCCACTACGTTCTCGAGTTCCCGGATGTTTCCCGGCCAATCGTAACGCAACAATTCCTCCATCGAACCCTGGCCGATGTTTGTAAAGGGCTTGCCAACTTTTGTACAGAACTTTTTCGCGAAAAAATTCGCCAAAAGAGGAATGTCTTCAATGCGTTCCCGCAACGGCGGCAATTTTATCGGAAATACATTTAACCGATAATAAAGATCAAGACGGAATCTTCCTTCCGAGACCTCCTTTTCTAAATCGCGATTGGTCGCGGCAATTATCCTGACATCGGCCTTTAGCGTGGTCTTTCCCCCAAGACGTTCAAATTCTTTCTCCTGGAGAACGCGTAAAAGCTTAGCCTGCAAATCTGTTGGAAGTTCGCCTATCTCATCAAGAAAAATACTGCCACCGTGAGCAAGTTCAAACTTTCCAATGCGCCTATCTATTGCACCGGTAAATGCGCCCTTCTCATGACCGAATAATTCCGACTCGATAAGATTAGCAGGTAGCGTGGCACAATTCACCTTTACCAGAATTTTTCCTTTCCGCGCTGATGAGTTGTGTATTGACCTCGCAATAAGTTCCTTTCCGGTTCCACTCTCACCCAATATAATGACCGAGGTATCAGTATTCGATACTTGCCTTACCATATCAAAAACTTTTTTCAACGGCGCGCTTTTTCCGATAATTTCATCAAAATTTGCGGCAGTCTTTACTTCTTCCTGTAAGTATCGATTCTCTTGTTTGAGCTGTTCACTAAGTTTTTCGATCTCATCAAACGCTAACAGCCTGTCAAGCGCAAGGGCTAAAGGCTGTTCAAGCCGCTTCACCTGCTGCAGTGAAGAAGCACCATAGCCAGACGAATTCCTGCTATAGAATGTCATCACGAATTGACCACCTTGCGTGAGTTTGAATGCATACACCAGTGCGGATTCAAATTTGAATACTTTTGCAAGTACAAAAGTGAATTGCTTGCCTCTGCTCATTATTTGGAAGTCTTCCGAAACAAAAACGCCCTGCCTAAATATCTCGCTATCAAGGGCTGTCAATATTTCACTCAGGGGCAACGATGTCATTGTTGGAAGATCTGAAACTTTAATCGCCTGATACTCTTCAGCTCCAATGCGGTTGAAACCGCAGAGCTTATGATAATCAGGCGCATTACTTATACCTAGTAGAATGAAATCAAATGAAATATGCGCCTGAAACGTTTTTGCTGCCGATAGCAATTGCTGCTCCCATGTACGTGACGCTGTGAAGATCTCGAGAAGTTCCATTTGTAAATCCTGTTGTCGTCTTAATGCAGACTCAACACTATGGGCATGCTTGTACAAGGCCATCTCAAAGGTCACCAATACATCTTTTTCGCGAAAAGGTTTTAAAATAACTGACTGCGGATTGCTCTCCTTCATTGCTGTTAAAACCGTATCATTCGAATTGGCGGTAAGATAGACGTAAGGAATATTTCTTGCTTTAAGGATATTCGCGACATCAATACCTGTTTTATGCCCATGTAGCATTATATCGAGGAGTACAATATCGGGCGCCGCCTGTCCGACGGAGATATCCGCCTCTTCGAAAGACGCAGCGATGCCAACCACGACATAACCTGCGCGTTCAAGAATTATTCGTAGGTCATTGGCGACAACAAATTCATCTTCGACAATTAATATCCGAAACGCGGATTTTCGATCGCGTTGCTTGTCATCGGTCTCAGTGTTAGACGCCATTTATTTTTTTAGAGGTTTTTTTAACATCCTGTTCAATTATAATATGAAGTATTTGGCTTATCAACTCATCGATCCAAATTCGTAACATTGACAATTTTTCTACCAAAAAGTCGAAGCATAAAATCATAATGGCTGGCAAAAAAAGGGTAAACACAATAGATTTTCGTTATGTTTCTAAAACCAGGCGAAGGACCTACGAGTTATTGGGATAAATATCCGAAATATTCGGACTTTAATACTTGCATCGGATGCATTTGATCATATCCATTTTCATTGGAGTCTTTCCAGAAATGCTACCTCATTTTGTATTGATGTGTCACATGCGAAACACGACATTAACCGACAGCCCGTTTCTATTTTCTATTTGTAATTCTCCACCTAACTGTTTAGCGAGGCCATTCATCAGGCTCATACCAAGTGAATGTTTCCCTATGTTATCGACACCCTGACCAACGCCAACACCATTGTCGGCGATCGTTAGCTGATATTTTTTTTCTACCGTATGACAAAGCTTGATGGTGACAATACCAGTCCGCCCATCAGGGAACGCATATTTTAGACAGTTCGTGATAGCCTCATTAATAATTAATCCCAGTGGAACTGCTACGCTGACATCCAGTTCAAAGGGTGCTATATCCAAATCAAATCGCGCTTTTTGTGGCTCATTAAAACACTCCGTTAAATAGTCAACGATTTCTCTTAAGTACGATGACATCTCAATCGTCGCCACGTGATTTGATTTATACAGTCTTTGATGAATTAGTGAAATAGCATATACGCGGTGTTGACTGTTTTGTATTGCTGAAAGCGCTTGTTCATCCTGTAAATACGCCGCCTGGGAGTTGAGTAAACTCATTACTATCTGAAGATTGTTTTTAACGCGGTGGTGATTCTCTTTAAGTAACCACTCTTTCTCCTCCAGTAACACACGCTGTTGGCCCAGCAAATTCTCCTTTTCAAGTAGGATATTTTGGAGTGATTCATTCTTCTGATTTATTTCATTTTGTTTTTCTTGCAAAAGAGCGTTGCCTCGTTTCTTGATTTGAAACCTGCTGAAAGTTATCGCCAGGAGGCAAAGCAACAATACTAATCCGGTCACACCAACGTATTGACGAAAGTTCTGCTCGCTTAAAATGCTTTGCTGAATGAGATTTTCTTTCATTAACAAGTCTATACGTTGTTCTTTTTCGGCTGTCTCATGTTTGATTTGCAAATCAGCAATCTGATTGCTTAGTTTCTCGTTGTAAATGGAATCTGTTAGATTTTTGTAATTCTGATAATGTGCAATAGCGCTGACATACTTGCCACGGGCGGAGTCAAGTTTAAATAGTGATAATTGTTGGTGTTGCGCAGCATACGAGGATCGTATTTTTGCATTTAAGGCTATTGCTTTCTCCAGATGCACGCGCGATTTCTCGTACATTTTCATATTTGCATATAATCTCCCTGCCGTTTGGTGGCCAAACATTCTCACGCTCTGATCTGGGTCCGACTCCCAAAAGTCAATCAGCTGAATAATAAATTTTTCAGCGAGCTCGAACCTTTTCAATGCGGTATAGCATTCCGCATAAGCTTCGATAAATTGTCTTTTTGATCCCTCATCACTGTTGGACAATTCCCGCTCCATCTTTTTTAGATAGTCAAGGGCTTGGTAAGGCTTATGTGCCCTGATGAACGATTGGGAAATAAGCGCAACAGCGTTTGCAGCGAGATAGTCAATTTTTTGCTTACGTGAATACCAAAGCCCCTCCTCGTAATGTTTTAAAGCTTCAGATTCCAGCCTTAGATCAGCGTAAATTACGCCTAGTCCAAGATGAATAAATGATAAGTTTGTGCTGTCCCTGTTTTTTAAAGCGATTCTCAAACTGGATAGGCCGTAGTCCAATGCTTCGGTATAATTTTCCAAAAACCTCTCTACGCGTGAAAGCACTTGATTTATATACTGAGACTCCTTACCAAGTGAACGGTATATTTCCAACGCATGGAGTAGATTGCCTTTTGCTGCCGTATTCAGGCCCTTCATATTTTCAATTTCAGCAATCTGCGCAATCATGTCCGCAGCCCCCAACATGTCTCCAGATTTCTCAAACAGCTGCACGGACTGATAAAAGCATCGAATTTTTTCGAAGAAGTTCTTATCATCGAGTCCGTTGTAAGAATCGCCCAGAAAGTGCCATCCTTGAGCTTCTAATCTCACGTAGCTGTTTTTTCCTGACAAGTCAATTGCCCTTTGCACAACGGCTCGTGATGCCTCCTCTTCCCCTCGTTGAAGAAAAATGTAGCCTAACCTGAAACTGGCTAGAATTTCCCCTTTAGGAAATTGTATTAGTTTACTAAGCGCCTCCGCCTGTTTAATGTATTTGTAAGCAGTATCAAGATCTGTAACTACTTTTCCTGTGATATTCATCGCCGGATTACCTAATTCGAGCAAGGTATTTATCTTATTCGTATCTGGTTCGCTGCGGCGAAGCACTGTGCGCAAACTATCTTCTTGGAACGGCGTATGAATTTTAAACGTCTGGGCTTGTATTGTTAAGGCACTTGTAAGCAATGTAAACGCCAGGACAGAACAGAAGTATTTTAAAAAAATGCACATGTTCTAACAGAAAATAAGAATTCTTGCAAATTACTACAAAGCGAGAGAGCAAGTCAAACAGAGCGGATATCCCATTTATTTGAATTTAGCTTCTAAGTCCGAAATGTTCGGATGTTACTACGAGCAGCTCCATCTTATTCGGAGAAATTTTGGTCCTTAACTTTTTGCTTCTGCTTTCTACTGGAACTGCAATCGATTGAATGCGTTCTTGAGCAATTCGGGCTAAACAAGTTCTATTTCGTGAACTATTGGCATTGTAATGGGAAGTGCCATTAAGTATTCGAATACACCTTACAAACAAATTTTTTACTTACATGAAAACAAAAATGATCCTTATGTCACTGACCGGGATATTATTCAGTCAATTTCTAATGACGATCGATGGTCTTAGTCAGACCAAACGGGTGCCTGGAAGCTACGGGCGTCAAGAATTTATTGAAGTTGAACCAAATGTGAAGCTTCATGTTACTGACCTGGGTCAAGGCCCTCCCGTAGTACTCATCCATGGATGGCCTTTAAGCGATGCTATGTACGAATATCAGTACGCGGCACTTGTTGAAAATGGTTTCCGCGTAATCGGCATCACGTTGCGCGGCTTTGGTTTGTCTGATAAGCCAGCGGGCAAGTATGATTACGACGTATTCTCTGATGACATCAAGATTGTCCTCGAAAAGTTGAAAATTCAGGATGCAACAATCGGTGGTTTCTCCATGGGTGGAGCAACTGTCATTCATTATGTTGCCAAATATAATGCAGCGCATGTGTCAAAGCTTGCATTGTTCGGCGCGGCTGCTCCGATCTGGACTAAACGCGATGACTTTAATTTCGGTGCTTGGACAAAAGCAGATGTTGATGGACTAATCAAACTGAACAACACCAATCGTCCTCAACTTTTCGAAAACTTTGGAAAGATATTTCCTGCGAGCGAAACGAGCGTTTCTCCAGGCCATGGCGCATGGTTGGGAACAATCCAATCTCAGGCGTCTCCTTACGCTATGGCAGAGGCAATGAAGACTTTGCGCGATAGTGATCTTAGAGGAGATTTGAAGAGCATCAAGATTCCAACACTCATTCTTCATGGTAAGCTAGATAAAATTTGCACGTATGATCTCGCAGAACAAATGCATGCATTGGTAAAAGGTTCCATCCTGGTCCCATTGGAAAAAAGTGGACATGCGCTATTTATCGAAGAATTAGACAAATTTAATTCCGAGTTGCTTAGCTTCATTAATAAGAAGTAAAGGACTTCCCAGGGGCTGTCGCAGCTGTGACAGTCCCTTTTAAACAATTCTTACAATGTGTAAGTCTCACTCGCGATAAGACAGACATCAAAAAAGCAAGGTTTTCGCGGTGAAAGCGATAATGTAAAAAGATATATTATAGAACTATATGAAATTACTGGTTAGTATGATTACCACATTTGGCCTATCGACATTTCTCTTCTCAAATTTTGCAAATGCGCAAGCACCTAAGTTAGGCCGTACTGAACTCATACGTGAGGACCTTAGCATTCCTGGACGAGAAGTTGTCCAGGTACGGGTAGACATTGCTCCTGATACAAAGTATCCTCGGCATTCTCATCCAGGCGAAGAGATCATATATGTAATCACGGGCTCATTGGAATATACCATCGATGGAAGGGCTCCAGTAACACTTACCACTGGAGATGTTTACTTCATCCCAGCTGGCGCCATTCACACAGTGAAAAACGTTGGAACTGACCAGGCCTCTGAGCTTGCAACCTATATCGTCGATAAAAGTAAACCACTGCTGTCTATTAGTAAATAGCATTATTTTGAGATACAGCGCAATCGCCCGAACAAAAATAGAAAGTCAGTAATATCTCACTGCCATCAGCCTCCAGCAATATTGGAAACTATATTGACCTGGTGCAGGTGGACCACTTATTATTTCATTATGGGCAAGGTTAAATGACAGGCAACGATGAAATTAAAGGTCTCCCGAGAATGGAAAGAGCCTTTCCCTGGGTTGAAATTGATCTGTTACTCATTACCTAGTTAACCGTTTTGCCGTTTTCTACTGTGAGCTGGAGCCTTCAGGAGGTAGATGGAGAACTACCCTCATGGTTCATCAGCTTCTGATGATTGTACACAAAATCTACAAGCTCGCTTGTCGCCATGCTTAATTCATCTGCACAGACGGTAAACCTTTCGGCGATGGCGCTGTATTCCTCCTTATTGAGAAAATCCTTTTGAATGAGATAGGATAACCCCTTTATTCTAGCCATCGGGCCTCGAATTTTATGAGACGCATTGAAGGCTATAGACTCAAGTACCAGATGGGTCTTCTCACGAAGCTGCTCATGCAGTTTCCGCTCGGTGATAGGCAAGCCGATTGAAAGGAACCCATTCGCCCTTCCGTGTTCATATACAATGGGCACTACAACACAATCAAACCAATAGAGCTCCCCTTGCTTGCTTTTATGCTCAACTTCGCCCCGCCAGGCTTTGCCGGCAAGAAGGCTGGCTCTCCGTTGATCGGCATTTGCCTCCTGGTGTGCCGGTGTGGCAAGCAGCGTATAATGTTTCCCTATTAATTCTTCCCGGGTATATCCGGAAGCCTTAACCAATTGATCATTCACCTGAACGAAGTTGCCCTCGAGATCACTTATCGTAGAGTAGAGATTTACGTCAATAGCATCGATGTAGGTTTGCAGCTCCAGTGTTTTCTCCTTTACCATGACTTCCAACTGACCTGTCAATCCGTGCAGCTTCTCATTAATGGAGTTGATTTCCTCGTTGTTGGATTTTAGCTCCTCTTGTACTGCCTGCACTTCGTTGTACTTTATTGTCAACTTTTCGTCATAGTGTTTCGCCAGGTCACGAAAGAAGGCAATCTGGAAGGAGATAATACCCACGGTATACAGCAAAATAACAGTGGGTACGACGTTGTAATTGATGTGGGGATCTGGAATGAATGGCGTTTGACTGTCGTAGACTTTGAAAAGTACAAAAATCAAAAAGCACAACAGATTACTGATGACGATCATGTGCTTTTTTTCAAGTATCAGGGTTGCCATGGTAGCAATGGCAATTAATGTAAACTCATTTCCATTTCCTCTACCTTCATAGCACCAATAGCTTACGACGATCAGTGATCCTATCAGATAACTGTTTCGTGCTGCCCCAAAAAGGCCGCGATTATTTAACCACAGCACCAAAACAGCAACCGGAAGAATATAAAGCGGACCATAGTAATATTGATATCCAATCAGCGCATAGGTAATTGAAAATACAATCACCGAAAGCGAAGCAATGATTGACAGTCCATTGAGCAACATGACACGACCCCGTAACAGCCCGGGAGTAGTAGCGTGGTACCCCATTCTCAGGCCCTTTTTCCACCACGACACCATGATTCCAAAAAAACCGTCCGTTGCTGTAGTCATTTGGGTTCTATAATAGCCTTACTCAATTTACAACATCTCATACACTAATTGCAGCCTTGTTTCGGGGTTTTTGGCACCGACCGTGGGATAGGCTTTCCTGACGAATGATGGATCGTGCCGTAAAATGACGCGCAACGCTTAAAATCAGAAAAAATAAAGGAGCGATGTGAAATGTAACTCCACATCGCTCCCCCTTGAATTGCAATTTTCTATGAATTAATGAATTTCAGAATGTCGTTGTTAATCGTTTCTGCTTCTGTAGTCGGCATGCCATGTGGAAATCCCGGGTATAAAATGATCGTGCCCTTCTTCAACAGCTTGTGTGCTTTTACCGCGGTCGTAGCATACGGAACAATTTGATCGTCTTCACCGTGAAGTACCAGGACGGGCATATCCACGCTCTTCAGGTCCTCGGTAAAGTCTGTTTCGGAAAACACTTTAACACAGTCGTAGTGAGCTTTGATGCCACCCATCATGCCCTGTCTCCACCAATTATCCTGTATTCCTTTTGTAACGCGAGCGCCTTCTCTGTTGTATCCAAAAAATGGCACGGTAATGTCCTGATAAAACTGCGCCCGGTTGTGTCGGGTATTGTGCCGAATGTCATCGAAGACAGCCAGCGGAACGCCGTCGGGATTTCTGTCATCTTTGATCATGTACGGCGTAACGGCACTGATCAACACGACTTTCGCAACGCGGTCTTTACCATATTTTGCCGCATACCGTATGGCTTCACCACCGCCCGTGGAGTGCCCCACGTGAATGGCATTTTTAAGGTTTAAGTGCGCTGTAAGCTCGGCAACGTCTGCCGCATAGGTATCCATATCGTTGCCCGTATACGTTTGCGTGGAGCGTCCATGGCCGCGTCTGTCGTGCGCAATGACACGATATCCCTTTTCAAGGAAAAACATCATTTGGGCATCCCAATCGTCGGATGACAAAGGCCAGCCATGATGAAAGAAAATGGGTTGTCCTGAACCTAAGTCTTTGTAGTAGATTTCTGTTCCGTCTTTAACTGTGAATTTGTTCATCTTCGTGAGGTTTAAATTGTTATGAATAATTTGATGATGTAAAGGTGGGGTAAATTAACAGGGCCATCCATGGATGCTTTTCCCTTTGAATGGCACTTTTTTCCCGGAGCATTATCGGAAGTCGTCCAGTGATATTTCCTGTAACGGATCACCGCCATCGATAAAAAATCTGCCATTGCTTTTAAGTGCTTTCGCGATTTTTCCCAACGCTTGTTTCTCAAGTTCCGGACGTCGTCCATCCAGCGCACCTACTCGCACGGCAAAAGCGAGATCAAAACGTTTGTCCCTCGCGTCTAATTCAAAATCTTCAACAGCAACGTGACGGAAGTATATCCGCCCCGATTCTAATTCGCTCGTTGATCCATCCATCGCTTGCCGAATCGCCTTCTCCGAACGATCTATTGCCAGAACATAGCTGCGCTTTGTCCTCCTGCAAATTTCCCGTGCCGCTGCGCCTGGTCCGCAGCCGATTTCCAGGACACGCATTCCCTCTTTCAAAGGCAGTGCATCAACAATCTCCATGAGTCTTTTGGAAATACGCTCAGCCATGGTCGGGTAAAATTTAAGACATGCAAATTATTACAAAATCCGCAACCCGCCACATTCCGGCTCGTACTTACGCTCATTTGAGCACCTGCACCCCGGCCCTGGTATTGTTTACCCGAACTACACACGGCGTGTAAGACAGGGCCAGAAATATGTACCAGAACTTGTGTCGGCGGCAGTGCCGGAAAATTCGTTATTTTTAGTTACCATGAAGCATATCCTTTTTATTTCCCTGCTCTTTCCAGCCTACCTCCACGCGCAAGGTAACGACCAGGTCAGCATTGATCGCATTACGCTTGAGTCCAAAATTCTTGAAGAGAATCGTTCTATTTACATTCAATATCCAAAACCGAACCCAAAAAATCCGGCTGCGGCATATCCGGTATTGTATCTGCTGGATGGCGAAAGTCATTTCGATCTCGTTTCACAGCAATGTATTTACTTGAGTCGCTGGGATGTTAATGTCATGCCGGAAATGATCGTTGTGGGAATTGTGAATACAAACCGTGTCCGTGACCTTACGCCAACGCATTCCATCCTCGACTATTTTGGAAAAACAGATACGAGTGCTACGTCGTGGCTGAAACCAAGCGGAGGTAACGAAAAGTTTTTTCAGTTCATACAAAATGAATTGATGCCCTATGTTAATTCTCATTATAAAACACAGCCATTCAAAATATTTGCAGGGCATTCCTTTGGCGGGATCACCGTGGTTAATTGTCTACTGACGCGGCCAACATTATTTAATGCATATGTTGCCGTAAGCCCTTCCTTTTGGTGGGACCGAGGTAATTTATTGAAACTTACTGATCAAAAATTAAAGAAAGGCACTGCGCTCAATAAAATTCTTTTTTACAGCGATGGCAATGAAGGGGCTTCCGATAAATCCGCATTTCATTCAAACCTTTTAACATTTGATTCATTAATAAACACACGATCTTTATCCGGCTTGCGTTATAAATATGTTTACTATCCGGAGGAGAGTCACATGTCCGAACCCCTGTTTGCTTACGCCGATGCATTGCGATTTATCTTTAAAACCTGGGCTCTCCCACCGATAAGCGAAAAAGATGTGAGTGGTGAATGGATCTTAAAGCATTATACCAAGCTGACGGAATTGTACGGATATACCATTTTGCCAAACGAGAAGAATATCTACGATTGGGCATTGTGGCTGGCGAGCAAACCTGATTACCTTGATAATGCCATCAGCCTTTTGGAAATGCTTACGACTGTATACCCCACCTCTTCTAAAACGTTTCTCACGCTAGGAGATGTTTATGATAAAAAAGGAGACAAGAAAAAAGCGCTGAGTAATTACCAGAAAGCCGCTACGCTCGATCCCGGCTCAGCAGAGTTAAAAGAAAAAATAAAGTGATTGAGCACATTCCAAAGTGCGCTATAATGCACTTTAACACATAAAAAGCATTCGTACTTCCCGCATTCTGTAGTACTTACTAATTAAAAATTGAACCTATAAATTAAAAAATTCAATCATTTGGAATATTCTTCTATATACCGTACTCATCTATTTCAGCATCATATTTAATCCGTAACCACGTCAATTTCAGCGTACCCTATCGTATTGTTGCCCTCGGTGTTTTTTAATGCGCGCAAATTAATGAAACGAGCCTTTGTAGCAGAGAACTTCTTGATTTGCCAAACACGGTTGTTTTTGATATTCGCGAATTCTCCATGATCTGCCAGTTTCCACTTTTTGCCATCACCCGAGACGTAAAGCTCGTACTGGGTAATCCCAGGATTCCACATGCCCGGATCGGGGTGATACTTGAAACCATTTAAATTCTTCTCACTTCCAAAATCAATCACAAGATCCACGGGCAATTTCTCCTTACGTTGACTCCAGGTGGTGGAGACATCTCCATCTAGTATGGCATATACTTTTTCATCTTCTGCTTCAACGATCTTCCAATCCTTTCGGCAAATATCAAATCTTTCAATCGCCACCGGGCTGCTCTTGTCTGTAGCAGGATCGTAAGCAATTGCTTTTACATTCACTTTTCCCTCTGTCGGAACAGGGCCTTCATACTTTTTCGATTGCTGCGTAGGTTCATTGCCATCCAACGTGTAATAGAAATAAGGCCCGATGTCATTTGTCTTGATCGTTATTTCACCGGATTTATTTCTCATAATACTGGGAGCATTCAAAAACACCGGCGCATTGTAAATTCCGATATTGGAAATTACAGGACTACCTTTCGCACCGGTAATACTGAAACGCACCTTTGTTGTTTCTACCCCCGGAAAACGAAGGATGCGTTTGTATCCGATGGTCGTCCCCCTGGCTACCTCATTCCAGGCCCCATCGATAAACGCTTCCACAATAAAAGACTTCACCCGCTGTCCCGAGCGGATATATTCCTGGACCAGGAAACGGTTGAACAAGGTTGGCTTTTCAAAATCTATCGTCAGTGAGGGTGTTGTCACGCTATCATCAGATGTCCAATACGTATCTTTATTGCTATCCACTACATACTCTGCTCTAAATTGTTTTGCATTACCGCGCACATTCGAAGCACTTACCTTCCGATTTTCCGCAAGGTTTTTAGCAAACGAAGCTTTCACCGTAGCTGCAAACTCCAATACTGCTTTTTCGTCATTTTCATGAATCAGACCATTGGGCATGATCGGAAAGTTGAGAAGTAATGTACCATTGCGGCCAATGGAGTTATAATACGTTTCCATTAACTGAGGCACAGTTTTCACCTTACTGTCTTCATCAGGATGGTAGAACCACTCCGGCCGGATGGAAGTATTTACTTCAGCAGGAACCCATGAATCACCCGATTCCAAACCATAATGCAACATGGCCCATTCCACTTCTCCAGTGCCATTCAACAAACTCCAGTTTGTTTCGCCTACCAGGCCAGCTTCAGTTCCGACCCAACGAAGATCACCCCTGTCGCCTCCGTCATTCCATATCACGATATCGGGCTGCAATTCGCGAATCATCTTGTACGTATTCTTCCAGTCATAATACGTGGTACGGTCTATCTTTCGGTTTTCATCGGCACCCCCATAATACCCGGTTCCTCCGTTGGCCCCATCAAACCAGATCTCGAAAATGGGGCCGTAATTAGTCAGTAATTCCTTAATCTGGTTTCTAAAATAGGTGATATATTCGGGTTTGCCGTAGTCAGGGTGATTCCGATCCCACGGCGACACGTAGATTCCCAACTTCAAACCGTATTCTTTACAGGCCTCGCTCATTTCACGAACTACATCTCCCTTTCCATTTTTCCAGGGCGCATGCTTCACTGAATATTCCGTGTATTCGGATGGCCAAAGACAAAAACCAGAGTGATGCTTTGCCGTCAGGATTATCCCTTTCATCCCTGCCTCTTTGCAAATTCGCGCCCACTGACGACAATCGAGCTTTTCGGGATTAAACAGGTTTACATCTTCACTGCCATATCCCCAGGATTGATTCGTATACGTATTCAAAGAGAAGTGTACGAAAGCGTAATATTCCATTTCCTGCCACCGCATTTGGTCCTCTGATGGAACCGGGCAAAGAGGTGCCGGGGCATGGGTTTTGCTACAGCTGACACACAGAAAAAAGACGACTACATAAAAAAAATATTCGATTACATCCTTTGATTCTTTCATACGGAAATTAATGGATTTACTTAACACGAATCAAGACGTCTTCGTCTTTCAGTCGTCCGGAATAAGATTTTAATCTGATTGCGTCAGCCGGATAAATTTATCAATTCAACTCGACCATCGCTTTTATGACGCCGCTGGCTGGATCCAGCCATCCCTTGAATTCATCCTTGACTTGGTCAAAACGAACACGATGTGTGATAAAGGTCGTTGGATCTATTTCTTTTCGTTTAATCAATGAAATCACAAACTCAAAATCAGCTCTTGTTGCATTCCGGCTACTCATCAGTGTCGCTTCTCTTTTATGAAACTCGGGGTGGCTGAAATAAATCTCACCCCTCTGCAGGCCGATCAAAATATACCTCGCTCCATGTGACATGTACTGAAACGCATTATTGATGGCCTTTAAATTTCCCGTTGCATCCATAACAACGGTTGGCATATCACCATTCGTGATTGAATTTAATTGCGCTGTAACATCACCCTCCATGGCGTTAATGCAATGCTGAACGCCCAGCCTGTTTTTACAGAAACTTAACCGGTCAGTATTAGTATCGAGCGCAATCACTTTCCCTCCCGCTACACGCACAAGCTCCATAATGCCCAATCCAATAGGCCCGGCGCCGACCACTAAAACAAACTCATCTTTTGTTATTCCAGCCCTTCGCACGGCATGTGCGCCGATCGCAAAAGGTTCAACCAGGGCCAGGACGTCCAGGCTTAGGCCATTACCATGAATTAAGGAATAAGATGGTACGGAATAATACTCCGCCATGCCACCATGCTGATGAACGCCACACACCCTTATGTTGACGCAAGCATTTTCTTTCCCATTGCGACACGCAATACACCTGCCGCAAGAGAAATAGGGAACAAACGTGACGGCTTCACCAATCTCAAAATCGGGAGCATCATCCACGGCAATCAATTCACCCGAAAGCTCATGACCCAAAATGCGCGGATATTCAAAAAATGGCTGTGTTCCTTCAAAGGCATGTAAATCGGTTCCGCAAATTCCAATTCTCCTGATCTTGATGATGGCATGGCCTGTATCTAGTTGCGGCCGTTCCGCAGTTGCGTAGTTGAACTCGCCGGGTTTCGTGCAAACTAATGTTCTCATTCTCTTTCCGGTGATATCCCGGCAATTTAGGATCAACATCAAGCTTGCCGTTAACACCAAAAAGACATTATTTTGCTTAAATCCGACTTTTTCCAACTTTAAAGGGATCGCATGGTAAAGAATTTAGTGGGTTATAATTTCTCACTTTTACACGTTGACTATGTTAAGCTGACTAAAAAGTGGAACTACGCCAATGTCATCAGTCCATATTTTAGAATATACTATATCGATGACGGAGAAGGGTTTATCACCAGTAAACAGGATAAAATAAAGCTTGAACAAGGCTATTTATATATTGTCCCGAGCTTTACCCTGTGCCACCTGTTTTGCAAGGCGTATGTAAGCCAGTATTTTCTTCACTTTTTCGAAGAATCTGCAGAAGGCATTTCACTGTTTGAGAATACCAGAAAAGTGATCAAAGTCCCAGCGTGCAACATAGACATTGCAAACTTCAAGCGCCTACACGAAATCAACCCTGGACGGGGCATAAACCGTTCAGACAATCCGAAGGACTATGAGAAACAGGTTTATTACAAACACTATCAGGAACTCAACAAAACAGTGAGTGATGCTACTTACTTTGAAACGCAGGGCATAGTACTTCAATTAATGTCCCGGTTTTTAGATTCACGTAGCTTTAAAAGCAAGACCCCAGACCCTATACCATCAAGGATCTTAGAAACCATGCGACATATTCAAGTAAACTTAAAGGAAAATCTAACCGTCCATTACCTGGCCGAAAGAGCAAACTTGCATCAGGATTATTTCTCAAGACTATTCTTAAAACACGCAGGGCAAAGGCCTTTAAGCTACGTGCACGAGAAACGAATCGAACGCGCCCAGTATTTAATCGCTACGACAGATTTGTCTTATCTGGACATTGCCGAGAAGGTAGGGTTTGAAACTTTATCTCATTTTTCAAAAATTTTTAAAAAGGTCACCAGCCTCACTCCCGGTGAGTACAAGAAACAAAATGGATTATAAAATGAAATAGAATGACAACATGAATGCCTGAACCGGGCAGTGAAACCAGCCTGTCGGCAAATCAGGTTGCCCATGCTCGACGTGCAACGATTAAATAGTTACGGCAGTTGGTACTGTTCAAAGAACGTCCACATAAGGTCCGTAGCATCAATGGCCGTTGAGGGTTCGTCGGCCCGTGGTTGTGGTTTCAGCCCACCTGGCCATGAATGTCCTCCATCTTGCGTAAGGTAGTATTGGATAGTAACATTTGAATCGCACGTAGACCATTTTGTAAGTTTATAGGCCGCATTATCTACCTCCACCTGTGGCAACGATTCACACTCGTTTAACCGAGACCATACATCTAAAACAGAATCAATTGGAGGGTAATGGTAACCACCAATACCAATGCCCCCGTCGCTGGGAATTTTCGTGTCGAGCTTTGAGTGCATGTGCAATATGGGTACGCTTCGCGATGGATCGCACGGTTCGTCCACCATCATGGAACAACTTACAGCTGCCATGGCGGCAATTTTCTCGGGCATTTCGCACGCCAGGCGGTAGGCCAGCATGCCGCCGTTAGACATTCCTGTTATATACACGCGCCTGGCATTGGCCCGGTAGTCTGAAATCATTAAATCGATCAGGGCACGGATAAAACCCACATCGTCAATGTTGTTTTCCATGGCGTAGTCACAGCACGTGCCCGCGTTCCAGGTGCGCACGTTAAACCTCCCCTCGCGTTGTACGCCTTCGGGGTACGCGACGATGAAATGCGTGCTGTTCGCCTTTTCTGTAACGCCGTAATCGCGGTCAAACTGGCTGGCGCTACCCCCGGTCCCATGCATGCCTACTACCAATGGAAACGTCGTCGTGTCGCTACCGTAGTAAGTGGAGGGTAGCACCAATAAGTACGTTCTGGTTATGCCCCCTACCGTTAGCGTTGCATGGAAGCGATATTCATTCGCCACGGCAGGATCGCTGCTGTCACAATTTGAAAACGGGAAGAAGAAAAACAATAAAAGGAAACTTCTCATAGAAGATGTCATATGATTCTACGGTTTTTAAAAATTTAAATACGGCCGTCCGGACCGTTGCCCACCGGAAGGGCAGAACCACTTTCCGGCACAGCAGTCGTGCCCGGCAATCCGTATTCGCTGGACAAGATTAAGCAGCGCCCGACAGGAAATCTCAACTTTATTAGCGAAGCATCTCAAATGAAGCATGACCTCTCCGACGCCTGACTTGAACCGATTGAACGACTACCCTATCTACCGCTGCTAGAAGCCCATCATTACTGTCCTGACGATCTCAATTGGAAATATCGATTGATCGTAAAGTGGCTGAAACAGGCTGTGAACAGACCCACAGCACCCTTGAAATGACGTATGGATAGAAAAAAAATGTGAACTTTGAGGGCCAAATGAGTAGCAAATACAAGGTAATTTTAAGTTTCTCCCTTGCGCTAGCGATCTTTTATACGCTGCCGTGGATAGCCCTTCATGAGCAATCACGTGCTTCGGATGGAATCTTTTCTGATGGCGCAGTGGTGGCGACACGGGTTACATATCTCTTCCTTTCCGTGTTTGCCACCAGCGTCCTGTTTTTTCAATACAATTTCTTCTGGAAGCATCCCCTTCGCGCGACCAAAAGCCGCGCTGTTCACCGCCTGCTCAATCTCTTTTACAACGGTGTGATCCTGTTCGTAACCTGCGCAGCGCTAGTGATTATCTCTCAACGTGTGCTGAATATTAATGCCTGGCGTGGCTTTCTAATTTTCTATGTATACCGAAATGCAGGCATCGGCCTAATGGTCATGCTGATTACTTATGTGCTCGAGCTTGTCCACAAATCCGAAAAAGACCGCATCGAAATACTTACCCTGCAAAACCAAAACACAGAAACAGAGCTGGCAGCGTTGCGTGCCCAAATTGACCCTCATTTTCTATTCAACTGTCTCACCTCGCTAAGCGGGCTCATTCGTTCGAACAGCAAAGACGCCCTGACATTTGTAGACCACCTGGCGGAAACGTTTCGCTATATTCTGGACAAACGCGAATATAAGATGGTCACGGTGCGCGACGAATTGCACTTCCTGGAGTCGTACATCTTTATGATGAAGCAACGATTTGACCAAGGCTTTCAGGTTACGATCAACCTGGTCGACGCAGACCTGGTAAAACATATTCCACAATTTGCCATGCAGATCACTGTTGAAAATGCGCTTACGCACAACGTCGTGTCGATTAAAAATCCGCTGATCCTGGAGATCGTTTCATCTGACAATGCTATTGTAATTCGAAATAATTGCAGGCCTAAACAGCGCATGGCCGGCCATGGAATTGGGCTGGCAAATCTCTCCAAGCGATACCAGCTTATCGGCGGAAATCAGATAACCATCACCAAAGACGAACATACCTTTGAAATTAAACTTCCCTTGCTGTGAATACCATTCATGCTATAATTGTGGAGGACGAAACGGGTGCAGCGACGAACCTTCGACTGTTGCTGGGCGAGATTGCCCCTGATATTACCATTGTGGAGATTCTGCCGGGGATCGAACAAACCGTGTCATGGCTTTCCACGAACCCCGCGCCGGACCTGGCATTTTTTGACATCCAACTGGAGGATGGGGTGTCGTTCGAAATTTTCAAGCAAGCCGACGTTGATTTCCCCATCATCTTTACTACCGCTTTCGACTCGTATGCCATCGAAGCTTTCAAGGTGAACAGCATTGACTACTTGCTGAAACCCATTACAAGTGATGCTCTTACATTTAGCCTCTCTAAGTACCGGAAGTCGGTCAGCACCCCTATAGATCGAAATATCATTGATAAAATCATGCGCACAATGGGATCCCGCCAGTCCTTTTCGAGTTTTCTTATCCATCATAAAAACAAACTAATTCCGATAGCAGAAAAGGACTTCGCCTATTTCTATATCAACAATGGACTGGTTCACGGCTGCACCTCCACAAATCAAGTTTATCTTATGGAGCAGACCGTGGAGGAGCTTAGCCTCCAGCTAAACGAGGAGCAATTTTTCCGCGCCAACCGTCAATACATTGTCAACCGCCTGGCCATTAAAGAAGCGGAATTATACTTCAACGGCAGGCTTTTGCTCCGACTCATGCCGGAGTCCAAAGAAGAAGTATTGATCAGTAAAATCAGGGTTCCGGTATTTAAGGACTGGATCAAAAAAGGTACTGTGATCTAGGAAGACGTCCACAAAATTTTGCCCAGGTACACAGCGGCTTCACCCACCCATATTTCAGCTTCACTTATCTTATTACGTATGGTCCATCACCATCGCTTTCTTTTGTACAAAACAAAACACACAAAGAATGAAAAAGATAACGTTCGTTACCGTACTACTTTTTAGTCTGTTAGCAGTTTGCAGCGCATCCTTTGCGCAGGAAAAGCTCGACGAATTTATGACGCAAACGTCTCCCGAGGAAAGGGCTCAAATGCAGACTGAATACATGAAGGAGAACCTTTCGCTTACCGGGATGCAGCTGCCCCTGGTGAGCGAAATTAACCTGGCCTATTCAAAAAAAATGCAAGCTGCCTACGAGGGCGAAACCGGAAAATTTAAACGCCTGAAAAAATTAAAGAGCGTGGCTGACGAAAAGGATAGCGCATTAAAAAAAGTGCTCGAACCTACCCAATACGAGCTATACACCAGGAATAAAGAGGCAATGAAAGAAAAACTGAAGGCAAGGGCAAAGGAGAAAAGGAAGGGCTAGCCCCCGTGACCGAAAAAGCGATCAGAAACATCGAAAAAAGTCATTGCGTTGATTAAACTTTTCGAGAAATTGGAAGTCTAATACACCTATGATGAAGTATTTGAACCTCCTTTTAGCATCTGCATTGCTTTTTTCGGGTTGTGGCAACGATGAGGAGCCACAACCCGCCCCTGATGAAGCAATGTATTATCCTTCAGACACGGCCGCTGATTGGGAAACAAAATCACTTTCCAGTTTGGGCTGGAATGAAAGTGCGGTCCAGCCTTTAAAGGATTATCTTATTGAAAAGAACTCAAAATCGTTCATGATTCTCGTGAACGGCAGGATTGTTCTGGAAGAGTATTTTAACGGCCATACATCAACCTCTTCCTGGCCTTGGAATAGCGCTGGCAAAACATTGGTAGCTACCACAACCGGAATAGCCCAACAGGAGGGACTCGTAAATATTAATAACAAAGTATCTCAATATTTAGGTACAGGGTGGACTAGTGAATCCATAGCAAAAGAAAACTTAATAACCTCAAGGCATTTGCTAACCATGACTTCGGGGATAAATGATGAAAATGATTTGGTAATTAAAGCGAACTTAACATATCTGGAAGATGCCGGTCTGAGATGGTCTTATCACAATGTTTTTCAAAAATTGATGGATGTGGTGGCCGAGGTAAGTAACCAGGAGTTCGAATCCTATTTCAACGCGAAATTAGAGAGCAAAATAGCAATGGACGGCTTTTGGAATAATGGTGTTATCTATAAGATTTATCATAGCAACACTCGTAGTATGGCGAGGTTTGGACTCCTTGCCCTGAACAAAGGGAAATGGGCAGACGAGCAAATAATAGACGAAGCATTTTTTAACGAAAGTATCAGCACATCCCAAAGCATAAATCCAGCGTATGGATATCTATGGTGGTTAAATGGAAAGACAAGCTATAGGGTACCAGGTGGTCAAACTGTCTACCAGGGGCACTTAGTTCCAAGCGCACCGAGTGATATGTATGCCGCTATGGGCGCAGAAGATCAAAGGATTTATGTGATTCCAAGCAAGAATATGGTGGTGGTACGAATGGGAGATGCATCCGATCCATCAAACCCGAATTTTGCGCTTTCCGGATTTGATGATGCCCTCTGGCAAAAAATAAATGCCGTAATAGATTAAACAGCTGGTTGGGTATCGCGAACGCAATGGTAGTGTTTCAAAAGCCAGCGATTGCAGTCCTCGAGCGCGCGCACCATTACACATTCACATTAAACAGATAACCGACCAGGGCCGACAATCCCATTGCAAGGGTACCCCAAACGACTATTCTCAGAATCGCTTTGCCGATACTGGAACCACCCGTTTTAGCGGATACAATCCCGAGGATAACCAGCGATATAATGGTAAATCCGTAAAGAAAATACTCCATGCTACTCACAGAAGCAACGAGCGTTACGATCAACGGCAAGACTCCTCCGGCGGTAAAGGCCGCTCCGGAAGCGAAAGCAGCTTGAATCGGGTTAGCCTTGCTGATTTCATTGATTCCCAACTCATCTCTGATGTGAGCAGCCAGGGCATCTTTAGCGGTCAACTCCTGCGCCACCAGCAACGCCGTTTCTTTCTTCAAACCTCTCCGTTCATAAATCTCCGCGAGGATTTGCAGTTCTTCCTCGGGCATTGCGTGAAGTTCTTCGGCCTCTCGTTTAATGTCGGCTTCCTCTATGTCGGTCTGTGAGCTAACAGATACATACTCACCCGCAGCCATCGACAGGGCACCTGCTACCAGTCCCGCGACGGTTGCCAGCAAGATCGGTTCCCGGGTGCTGCTGGCCGTAGCCACGCCGATGGCCAGGCTGGCAACAGAGATGATTCCGTCATTGGCCCCGAGCACCGCGGCACGCAGCCAGTTACTCCGATGTATGAAATGGCTGTCCAGGTAGTTATCGATGGTTAGCATAGCGTTATCAGGGGTGTGCATGAGACCGTCCCCGCTATTGCGAAATTACGGAACAGAATGCCAAAACAATGGAAGAGGAAGCAGAAAGATATATCATAATGTCCATTAGGTTGATGTGATAACCCGGCCCCGTCTAAACAAATCCTTCATAGAAGCGGAGATGGTATGCCCTCCGCTCACAATGCTTCGCTAGAAAAATCGCTTCAATAGGTTTAATACTTTCTGTCCGTTTTCTTCCTTACCTCCTAATATTTCAGTAAATACCTTCTTGTCCTCAGTCGAAATATCGGTTTTGAACTGAACATCAGTCTTCGAGATATCGCGCGTACCCATGTGCCAGCTGGGAAAAGACTTTTCCTTGATGGGATTGTACGAAATCATCATGACATTCGAATGACGTGGATCTTTTTTGATTTTGTCATATAAGCTCATAATAACTTTGGCTTCTCCTTCCACCAGTTGAATAAACTTAGCCTCGGAATAAAGCAGAACCCCGGTAATGTTTAGCGAAGGGTTATTTTGCTTACAGGACGCAAGAATTTTTTCAATTTCTTCGGCTGTACAATTCGCTTTCCGATTGCTGACATAGACAAGTTGTGATAGCATAAATGATTTCCTTGATTTAGAACGCTTTTATGCGAGTTAAACAATTGAGCGAGCGTTTTGTTTAACTACTCACCTGAAACAACGCAAATGATAAGTAAATCGTGGAAACGGATCGAATTAGCTACAATTAGGACGTATGCATCGGGTACTATCCGGCCACGGTACAGCGGTTTACTACCCAAATAGGGCATTGCGCGGTGGATGTGCTTTCCTTTTTTTTGCCCTCTTCAAAACTTTAAACCTAAATGAAAAAGAGCCCTTACGCACTATTTGTAGTCGTAGCATCACTATGCAGTGCTTGTAATTTTAGCGCTGGCACAAACACAGACTTCGTTACGGGTTTATCCTATTCCTATAGGGGATTCAGAGCCGAACGTGTAGTCCTTGTCGGTCCCGACAACGCGGCCATGAGCAGCAACGAGGTGGTGCTGAATTCGCAGGTTACCATCCTGGTACAAGGCCTTTCCAACTATGAATTGAAGAATGAAAAGGCTTTCCCGGGGATGGCGATGACGGTGACGGATCAGGCTGGCGTGGCCGTGATCAGCGAAGCCGATTTGTTTTCTGAAGGAAAGGAAGGCTATTCCCCTGCCGATGCTTCGTCCCTGCGCAGCATTGTTACCGTTGCGCAACCCATGGTCTCCGGTGAAACATATCATGTAAAAATACGGGTATGGGATAAGATAAAACCTGAAAAAGAGCTCACAGCCGAAGTAGATCTAAAAGTTAAGTAACGAATGATTTTTATCATTTTTTAAAATCACGCCGGGTGGTAGATTGTCGGTTTATTACAAAAATACGATAGTCATGGAGCAGCCTTTTGAAGTGGATCAAATTGTTCAACGGTATGCCATTCCGCTCAATAGCAATATTCTACATTCTTATCACGAATTACAGGACATAAACATTGACCGTGAATTCATTTACGTATTACTTGAATCCTTTGAAAATCTCAACGATTTCGCACCAGCACAATACGAGCGGTTTTCTCTTCAGACAATAGTAGATTATATCAGAAGGACGCATCGCTACTACTTGTCAAAAAAATTACTTGAAATCGAGCAAAGTATCGGTATCCTCTTGAAGAATTACGATGGCAACCATCCGCTCCTTTCCGTGCTGGACAGGTTTTACAGCAACTATAAGAAAGATTTAATTGAACACATCAAGGCAGAAGAAGTTCATGTACTGCCTTACATTGATATGCTTCTAAAGTCAGAGCATGAAAAGACCTTGCCGTTAGACAGCACGCATCAATCCAAAAACTTCTCATTGAAAAGCTTCGTCGATAATCACCATGACACCGAAGAGGACCTATCAAATGTAAGGAACACGATTTTGCAGTACCAACCACCAGTCACAAATGAGACTCCATACCGAATCTTACTCACGCAGTTGCACGTGTTTGAAAGAGACCTCGCTGTTCATGCCTTGATTGAAGATCACGTCTTGATTCCGCGAGCGTTGGCGCTGGAAGAAAAACTGACCGAAGCAAAAACCCGTTAACGGTCGCTCAACCGTTAAGCTTATTTTTTCCTGGCCATATCCGCTAGCTTGCGAAAAGAAAATTACCTCCATAGCCCGGTCACGCCTCCTGCTCAACCCTCCCAACAGAGGAAGCAGTAACCGGGAGCCTATGAAGGCATGTTCTTATGCTACTGTCTGTGCTACAAAGTCTGTTGACTTGCTCAGTGCTTCATTTGTACGTAACTCCTGTTGCAGGGTCTCAATCTTTCCATTCGCCATGTTGAATGAATCGGTCCCCAGGAACAGATGCAGCGGAGGGTTTTTACTTTCGCCAAGGGTTACAAACGCTGCGGCTGCTTTTTCAGGATCACCCGGTTGGTTTCCGATTATTTGTGTATCGTGAATTACCTCCAGGTCGCGTGCTTCCTTGTAATCTGCAATCCGATTCTTGGCGAGGCGAAGCGATCCTTGCTTTAAAAAGTTTGTCTTAAAATAACCAGGATAAACAATTGTCGCGGTGACGCCATGCGACTTCGCTTCCACGGCGAGCGCTTCTGTTAAGCCTGCCACGGCAAACTTCGTGGCGTTGTAAATACCCCAGCCAGGGAAGCCACCCAGGAAGCCGGCGATAGATGAAATGTTGATGATCCGACCGGATTTTTTCTGACGGAAATGCGACATCACCGCGCGAATAACGTTCAATGTTCCAAACACGTTGACATTAAAATTTTCATGCGCTTCTTCATCGCTGGTTTCTTCCAGGGTTCCGAGTTGTCCATAGCCGGCGTTGTTTACCACCACGTCGATCGTTCCGAATTTCTGTAAAGTCTTTTCGATACTCGCCCGAACACTCGTTTCGTTCGCGATGTCCACGCCAAGAGACAGGAAGTTAACGTTCGATCCGATTTCTTTGTCCAGGTCGCTTACGTTCCGTGATGTTGCCGCGACGCGGTATCCGTCGTGAATAAGTTTTTTGATCAGAGCCAGGCCTAAACCTTTTGAGGCGCCCGTAACGTACCATACTTTTTTCGTTTCCATACATGTTTGTTTTAGGGTTGACAAATTATTAATGATGTTTTCTAGCCGTGTATTCGGAGGATAAGCACAACACATACTGCATGCTTATCGCTCCTGAATTCTAATTGTTAAGGGTTACTTGTTTAGCGCCACAATGATGGCCTCCGCCATTGGGATACTCGATGCTGGATTCTGACCGCTGATGACGTTGCCATCGGTCACCACGAACGCCTCCCAGTTCTTTTCACCACGCTGGTAGTTTGCGCCACATTGTCTAAGCCGCGACGCCAGGAGCCAGGGCGCATTGCTTGCCGTCCCGAACTCGATTTCTTCTTCATCGCTAAAGGAAGTCAGCGTTGTACCTTTGAACAACCAGTTACCTTTCTCGTCGACTGCACTTAAAAGGGCAGCCTGACCATGACAAATGACACCGATGATCTTATTCGTCTTTTCGGCTTCGAAAAGCACGTGACCCATGTCTTTGTCTTTATAAAGATCTTCCACAGGTCCATGGCCACCGGGAATCACTACGGCATCATACTTTGCCATATTTATCTTACCGAGTACAAGTGGATGAGAAATTTCACCCGAAAGATCTTGCAGGTACTTTTTGAACGCGTCTACTCTTGCTCCCGCAAACTTGGGATCGAGGCTATGCGGGTCGGCCGTTGGTTTCTTTCCACCCGGAGTGGCAATGTCAACGTCAAAGCCAGCTGCAACAAATTTTTCATGTACATCGACAAACTCTTCCGTCCAATATCCGGAAGGATATTTCGATCCATCAGCGCGTGTCCATTCGCTCGCGGCTGAAAGGACGATCAGAATTTTCTTCCTGGGTGGTGTATTTGAGTTGTTGCCGTTAGCATACGTACATGTATTTGTTGCCAGGGTTGCTATCAACACCAACAGGCCTGCCAGGAATTTTGAAATAGAAGCTTTCATTGTATTCATAATTTTGTGCATTGAATTATGATACAAATAACGGCTACAGGGGGTAGCCAGGCCTTACGCACATCAGAGGGATACTTGTGAGTTTCAAAGATTGGATGGCACGGGCTGGAAGAATACAGACAACGGAACTAAAAGCAATACTATTGCACGTTCCATAGTGTCGAAACACCTGTGTAACAAATCGACGTTATGAAATTACGTTGTTTGTTAAGTATTGGCCTGGGCCAAACCGTCTTTCCTGAAAGTTGAGGGAGACACATTTTCTTTCTTTTTAAAGAAAGAGGTGAATGCGGCGGGATCGGAGAATCCCAACCCATGACTGATGTGACGAATGGTAAGGTCCGTCCGCAGAAGCAGTGTTTTAGCCTCGTACAACAGCCGTTCCTGGATATGTTCGCGAACCGTCTTTCCGGTGTTCTGCTTCACAAGGGCGTTTAAATAATTAGGATGGACATTCAGTTGATCAGCGAATTCGGTGGCCGTCTTGATCTTCACCGATGTCTGGCGATCGTTGAGCTGAAACGACGATTCGAGTAACGAAAGAAAATTATAGATATAGCCATAGCTCTCTGACACTGCTGCATTCTTCATGTTTTTACCCGCACGCTGAACCTCCACCAGCATCATTTGCAGATAGAGAAGCAGTGCTTGTTTCTTGTCGTCGTTGTCGCTCCTCGCTTCTTTTAAGATGTTTTCGAAATGCTGGTTTACCGCAGTAGACTGTCCGGCAGTTAACCGCACCACGGCGTTCGGCGCTTTGAAGTACGGGCAATTCTTCATGAGTTGATGAACGTGCTCAGCGTCGCGGTCGAAATAGCGGGGATGTATCAAACAAAAATGACCGCCGGTTCCCGGCGACGTGGTGTGCCACGACATGATCTCGTCGGGATGTAGGAAGGCGATGTCTCCAGGTCCGACTTCGTACCGATATAAGCCAACCGTGAGCACACCGGTGCCGGAAGTCATGTGAAAAATCTTGTAAAAATCCCTCCGGTTCGGAGAGATATAGTCTATGATGGGATAAGTTGCTCTATTCTCGATTACGAAATAACTGGTGTCGATCGGGTAATGTTGTACTTGCATCACCGGACCTTGGTAACTTGCCACAGCAAAAGGTTCCAACGCGAAACGGGGAATAGCTGTTTTTTCCATACAATCGAAATTATAAAAACCTTTTTAATAATGAAATAGACGAGAACCTCAATAGTATTCTCTGCCTGCCCGACGAACCTTTAGCAATATCATTTGCAGGTGTAGTAAAATAGCCTGCTTTTTATCGTCAAAATGCCCCGCCGCTTCCTGGCGCATCAGTTCGAACGATTGTTGGACGTTCCCGGACTGAATTTGATTTAACGGCACTACGGCCGTTGCGGGGTGCGCGTGTGGAAAGGTCAGGA
Organism: Parachryseolinea silvisoli; assembly: GCF_021190955.1. Classification (GTDB taxonomy): domain Bacteria; phylum Bacteroidota; class Bacteroidia; order Cytophagales; family Cyclobacteriaceae; genus Ohtaekwangia; species Ohtaekwangia silvisoli. The sequence goes on along the minus strand of NZ_JAIOAO010000002.1, from coordinate 1,055,198 downwards.
ACGAGTCGAGTACATGGCTGGCACCCTTGAAGAAGCTGGGATGAACAAAACAGAAGTGCCCGTCGATGTCACCGGAGAGTGTTCTCCATGCAATGAACTCATCCGGACGAATGAACGCGACATTCCCCGGTCCTAGTACATAGTGATGCACACCGGCAATCAAAAGTCCCTTTCCGGCGGTCACATGAAAAACTTTATAAAAAGGTGCGCATGCTGCCGACAGGTACGCGGCAAGCGCATGTTGTTTCCAGTCCTTAATAATGAAATGATCCGCCTTGAAAGCATACGATCCCCAGCCCGGAAGCGAAATATTAAATGCCCACATATCCATGATGTTCTTCTGACCCACTACACATTGCGTCTCCAGCATTTGCCCCCCGCAAATAAACATCAATAGGCGCGACCACCGCTTATTCCTATCAAAGGGACGCTTGTGACTTTCAAAGATCGACCTGAGCACCGTACATATCCATCTATTGAACGGATTACCAAACTTTGTTACATTAACAGGCCTATAACATGACGAAAACCTATCATCTTTTATCCATCGGATTTCTATTCTGCCTCACTCAATGCGATCCTGAAACGAAGCTCGATAGCGACAATTACAGGAACAGCACAGAGCGGGTGGAAATTTTAAGCCATGCGATAAAGCCCTTTTCAGCCATTAAAGACGCCGAATTTGAATTGTTCAATGTCAACGGATTTAGCAGTCGGTCCCTGTCCGTTCCTGGCGCATCCTCCTGGGACTATAAATTTGTCGTTAAAATAGACACCACTGACGTGTCCAAATGGTGTGCTGGAATGACGGAGGTACCCGCCGATACAGCCAGCCGTCATTGGACGGAAGCCATCACACAACACCGAAAGGTAAACTGGCAGACAACCGACAAACCCCGTTACTATGAACGAACCGGCCAAGGTGTAACGATGATCGTTTACTACAAAGATGGTGTACTATTTAAGAGGGTAATTCAGGACTAAATGATATATCGAGTCCCACAAAGACGGCCTGATAGTAAAAGGATGATTACGATATAAACAGGAGATCCGACCAGTGCTCATCCCATAGTAACATCTCTATTTTTTGCCGGCTCCTTCTGGGTTAACAAGAACTTCAGTTACGAATTATCTTTACAGTAGTCCGGCGGTTTTGCTGGTGCTCTTCCTCGCTTTTTGCATTGCGGATTTTTAGATTGTTTTCACCATAACCAACCGGAACAATTCGTTGGATACTGATTCCCTTCGAGGTGACATAAAGCGCAGCGGCGGTAGCACGTTTTTGGGAAAGCGCCAGGTTCGTGTCTTCGCTTCCTCGACTGTCGGTATGCGAGCCTAGCTCAATCGTTACGGTGGGATTTTTTTGCAGGAAAATAACCAGCTTGTCGAGCTCGGCCGCCGCATCTTTACGAATGTTGGATTTGTTTACATCGTACCGGATATCGAGCTCGATCAGTTGACCGATCTCATTCTTTTCGAATAACGACACCGCTGGCGGAAGCACCTGTTGGCCGCGTGGTGTTACCGCGATGGGCTTTGGCAAAGTTTCCTCGAGGTGAAAGACAATGGTCTCATACGACCGGTACTTTGCCAGGTCGGCCGCGGTCAGGGTAAGATGCTTCGGCTGATAGCCGTCTTTGGTACAGGTTAGGTCGTAACTGCGTTGCCTGTTAAATGGCCGGGTGGCGACCTGGTCCACTGGCAGTGTTATGGGAGCCGCGCCATTTTCGGTGAGTTCAAGTGTGAAATGATCTACCGGTTTACCATCGCTGCGTTGCGCACGGATAGTTAAGTAAAGAGTATAATCTATCGTAAAAGCGTAGAGATTGTCATCTTTTGCGTCGGCACCGCGATTTGAGCTGAAATATCCCTGATCGTTTTTAATAATGAACCCAAAATCGTCTTTTGAAGAATTGATCGGGTAGCCGAGGTTCGAAGGCGACTTGAAGCCGCCGGCTGTTGCCTCGGCCCGGAAGTTATCCAAGCCGCCCAACCCGGCATGTGTCGTGGAAGCAAAGTATAAGTTGCCTTGTTGATCTATATAGGGAAACATTTCGTTCCCTGATGTATTGATGCCAGGACCCAGGTTTATCGGGGCCGACCAATGACCGTTGACGTACCGAGTCCAGTATAAATCGGTACCACCCAATCCCCCGGGCATATCTGACACAAAATATAGCTTGTGATCCGGCGCGAGTGCAGGATGCCCCAGGGAGTAGCCATCGTTATTCAACTCGAAGGGCTGTGCCTTTTGCCACGCGCTGTCTTTCTGCACACTGTAAAAAATGCTGAGCCGTGTGATCCCATCACTGCTTTTTGATGACTTCCCAGATTGATTATTCCGGGTAAAAAATAACGTGTCTCCACGGGAGGAGGCCGTTGCCGGGCCCTCGTGTAACGAGGAGTTTATTTGCTTCGCAAAAGGCAGTGGCAAGTCGGTTAGTTGGATCACATAATATAAATCTATATATGCGGAATTGTCCCAGGCATAGGTCGCCCCGTTTGAGCTGCCGCTTCTGGCCGAACAGAATAAGATACCTCCCTGGTAATAAGCAGGACTGAAGTCTGCCTGCTTTGAATTGAAGGGGAGTGATCGGATGGTATAAAGTGACGAGTCTCTATAAAAATCATTCATTGTTTTGTAACTGGCAATGAGCTTCGCGATGGCGTCGTCAGGTGTCTTTCCCAAATATTTTTTATACCAGACTACAGCCTGCTCATATTTTTTGTTCGCCGCCAGAACTTCTCCGTATTGTCGGAAATAGTTGCCGTCCACGCCGTCCCGCGAACACATTCTGGCAAGCCACTTTTCAGCGTTGGCAGAGTCGTTTAATTTACGGTAACAAACAATTATATTTTTAAGGGCATTAACATTCGCGGTATCCAGGGCCAATATCTTTTCGTAGGCGGCGGCCGCAGATGCATATTGAAACCGATCAAAGTATGTATCTGCTTTTTTAAGATCTGATTGTTGGCCAAGCGTCTGTTGCAGGAAAAGAACCGAAAACAGCAGGAAGAAGAACGTTCTCATGATTCGATGGGAATTAGAAGTAACGAGGCGTCAGAACTCTTTTATGTTTTTCGGCCAGCTCAAACCTGACCATAATTTCATTGTTGCCGGTAGCGTATCTTTTAAAAGATGAAACAATAAGATCATACGCATAGCCAATCCTGAATTTGTCGATCTGGAATTGAAGCGACGTGGTGAACGAGTCATTGGTACGGTATGAAAAGCCGAGGCCGATCTTTTCGTCATACCAGAAGTTGGAGTTGATATCAACCTGAAGCGGCGCTCCCTCGGCGATCTTCACAAGGGTCGAAGGTTTGATTTTAAACATTTCGCCGGCGTCGAACACATATCCGGCGGTTAAAAAGTAGTGGCGATACTGGTGTGCTTGTTCTCCGTTTGTATCCTTGATGCCATCGAGCTGCTGATTAATAAAATGTGGGCAGGAAATACCGGCATAAAACTTTTCTGAATAATAATAAAAGCCTGAACCGAAGTTGAATACAGTGTGGTTTGTATTTTCCGTAAAGGAGTTGTCAGTGGTATTCTGAGGGTTGGTTACGACCGACGAATAATCCGCCGAAAACTTATTCATACCCGCCTGTATACCCATAGAAAGCGTACCCGTTTCAAACCGGATGCGGTACGCGTAGAGCGCGTTGATATTCAGGTTCTGCATAACGCCGATCTTATCGTTTATGACGGAGAGGCCCAGCCCGACCCTTTTATTCCAGAACGGCGCGTCGACATTCAGCGTCAGTGTCTCCGGCGCGCCTTTAATACCTGCCCATTGCTTGCGGTACAGGGCGGTAGCACTCAGCGTTTCGGCGCTTCCGGCTACCGCCGGATTAATGGCTAGGCCATTGTACATAAATAACGAATACGTAGGGTCCTGCTGCGCCTGCACGCTATACGCAACCGTCATAAAAAGAAGCGCTAGCATTTTTCCGGTATTGTGTCGCATGGTATTCATCTTGTTATACTTGGTTCGGTTAAATATCATTTTCTTTTTATGGTCATGTAGCGTACCAACGGCTTGTCACCGTTGTTCAGGTCGATGGCATAGAAATAGGTTCCGTCAGGAAGTTTGTCGCCGAGAACAATCCCGCGGGTAGCAAGCCCGTCCCAGTCATTTTTATATTCGTCTGCCTGATATACCAGCTCACCCCAGCGATTGTATACCTGTAAGGTCACCTTCTTATTTTCGATGCCTTGAATAATAAAAGTATCGTTGACGCCATCTCCATCCGGCGAAAAACCCTCCGGTATAAAAAAGCCTCCCGTTGGCGGTGTAAACGTGATGCTGAGGGAATTCGAAGCGGGTTCCCCGTTCAGGCTGTAGGACAGTATCGCTTCGCCGGGTGTTGCAGACGACGTAAGGACGGCCGTATACGTTCCGTCCTGGTGGTCGGTGACGTCGGAAACTACACCAGCGGTTGTGCTGATTGCGATTTCAACACCGCTGACCATGTTGCCGTCGCTGTCTTTTACGGTAATCGTAATGATAGACGTGCTGGCACCATCTGCGGGAAGGGTCAGCTGATCGGCCGTGATAGTACTGATAAGCGTTTCGTCTGGTAGCATGGTGAACGTAACCGTGGCATCGTCTGTCATGCCGACATTATTTACGGTTCCCGTAATGATACTTTGACCCGGTTGAAGAGACGACGTGAGTACCGCCGAATAGGTGCCGTCGCCGTTGTCGGTTATGGCGGAGAGTGTTCCCAGGGTTGAAGCGAGTGCGACGGTGTTGCCGCCCGAAGTAAGCGGATCGTCCGCGGCATCTTTTAGTTGTACGGTGATCAGGCTTGTGGAAGTCCCGTCCGCAGCAATCGAGGTGGGAGACGCTGTGATCGTAGACGTTACCGCACTGGCTAAACGATCTGTGATGAAGATCGTTTCTGTATCGGTTATCGCGACGGCATTTACAGTCCCTGAGATAACGGCCATACCCGTGGAGAGCGATGACGTAAACGTAGCAGTATATGTTCCATCGCCATGATCCGTCACACCTGTAAGCGTACCCAGCGTTGTCGACAGGGCCACATCGTCACCACCCACGGTAAGATTATTGCCACTGGCATCTTTCAGTTGGATAGTAATCATGGTGGTCGTGGCGCCATCCGCCAGCACGGATGTTACAGAAGAGGTTATCGTAGACGTGGCTGCACTGGCTGCACCGGGCGTGAAGGCTACAACTTCGTCGTCGGTTAGCGCTACGCCGTCAACGCTACCGGTGATCGTGGCGTTTCCTGCGGTTTCCGATGATGTTAGCGTGGCTGTATACGTTCCGTCTCCATGATCGGTCACAGCGCTGAGGGTCCCCGAAGTTCCCGACACCACCACGGTAGCACCACCGGCTGTCAGATTATTGCCGTTGGCATCTTTCAGTTGGATAGTAATGGTGGACGTGCTGGCCCCGTCGGCCGTGATGGATGTCGGTGAGGCGGCCAGGGTCGACGTGGCTGCGCTCGCGGCACCCGGCACGAAAGTCACTACCTCGGTATCGGTTATCCCTCCCCCGTCGATCGTACCCGTAATCGTAGTACTTCCGGTAGTGACCGGTGCGGTTAATGTCGCCGTATAGGTCCCATCGCCATTGTCGGTTAGGGAGGATAACGTTCCGGAAGTTGCCGTCAGGGCGACAGCCACGCCACCGGCGGTGAGGTTATTTCCATTGGCATCTTTCAGCTGCACGGTAATGGTAGTGGTCGTGACGCCGTCCGCTACGATCGAAGAGGACGAAGCGGTGATCGTTGACGTCGCGACACTGGCTGCGCCAGAGATAAAGGCTACTATTTCGTTGTCGGTTATTGTAACACCACCGACGGTGCCGGTGATCGTGGCATTTCCGGTGGTGGTGGAAGAGGTCAACGTGGCGGTATAAGTACCATTTCCATTATCGGTTACAGAAGAAAGCGATCCGGAAGTCGTGGTTAGTGCAACGGTGGCGCCACCAGTGGTGAGGTTATTTCCATCAGCGTCTTTCAGTTGAATCGTAATGGTAGACGTGCTGGATCCGTTCGCCGTGATCGATGTAGGCGACGCCGCAAGGATTGATGTCGCCGCGCTGGCTGCTCCTGGCGTGAAGGTTACGACCTCGTTGTCGGTTATTGGGACTGCATCGATCGTGCCGGTGATCGTAGCGTTTCCTGAAATCGTTGGGGCGGTCAACGTCGCGGTGTAGGTCCCGTTTCCAGCGTAAGTCACCGCACTCAACGTTCCGTCCGTTGTTGCCAATACGACGGCGGCACCGCCACCCGTGGTGAGGTTATTGCCATGGATATCCTTCAGCTGGACTGTAATGGTGGAAGTACTGGCTCCATTCGCGGTGATCGATGTTGGCGAGGCCGTAATGGTTGACGTTGCTATACTTGCTGTACCGGGGCTGAACGTTATCACTTCGTTGTCGAGGATGGCGACACCGCCAACAGTACCTGTAACGGTCGAATTTCCGGCGGTTGTTGATGAAGTTAATGTAACCGTGTACGTTCCGTTTCCATTGTCAGTTACGGTGCTGAGGGTCCCGTCAGTTGCTGCTAACGTTACGGTAGCGCCACCCGTTGTAAGATTGTTGCCGTTGGCATCTTTCAACTGAACAGTAACGATAGAAGTGCTGGATCCATTGGCGGTTAAGGATGTTGGCGAGGCGGTAATGGTTGACGTTGCTGTGCTGACCGCTCCCGGCGTGAATGCCACCATTTCGTTGTCGGTAATCGCGACACCACCAAGGGTACCCGTGACCGTGGAGCTTCCGGCGGTCGTTGAAGAAGTTAATGTAGCTGTGTACGTTCCGTTTCCGTTATCGGTTATGGAAGAAAGCGATCCGGAAGTTGTTGCCAGTGCCACCGTTGCGCCACCGGTTGTGAGATTGTTACCGTTTGTATCTTTCAACTGGACGGTAATGATAGAAGTGCTGCTTCCGTTAGCGGTGATCGATGTTGGCGAAGCCGTGATAGTCGAAGTTGCCACACTGGCGATACCGGAGGTGAACGTTACCACCTCCGTATCGGCAATGGCCACACCGCCGATGGCACCTGTGATCGTCGAATTTTCTGCTGTCGTGGACGAAATTAAGCTGGCGGTATAAGTCCCATTCCCGTTGTCGGTTACAGCGCTGATGGTTCCGGCAGTTGCTGCTAATGTGACTGTAGCGCCACCGGTTGTAAGATTGTTACCATTCGCGTCTTTCAGTTGAACCGTAATGACAGAGGTGCTGGACCCGTTCGCTGTTATCGACGTCGGCGAAGCAACGATCGTTGAGGTTGCTACACTGGCTGCACCAGGCGCAAAGGTGACTACTTCGTTGTCGGTGATGGCAACACCACCGATGGTGCCGGTAATGGTGGAGGTTCCTGCCGTAATCGCAGAAGTCAACGTAGCAGTGTACGTGCCATTACCATTGTCGGTTACAGCGCCCAGGGTTCCAGTCGTTGTTGACAATACTACGGTAGAGCCGCCAGTTGTCAGGTTATTGCCGTTGACATCTTTCAGTTGAACAGTGATCGTAGAAGTACTGGATCCATTGGCGGTTATGGATGTCGGTGAGGCCGTAATAGTCGAAGTTGCTGTGCTGGCTATACCCGGTGTGAAGGTCACAACTTCGTTATCGGTGATGGCGACGCCACCAATGGTACCTGTGATAGTAGAGTTTCCTGCTGTAGTCGAAGAGGTTAAGGTAGCTGTATAGGTTCCGTTTCCATTGTCAGTTACTGCACTGAGGGTTCCGGATGTTCTCACCAGCGTCACAGCAGCACCTCCTGACGTAAGATTATTGCCATTGGCGTCTTTTAGTTGAACAGTAATTGTAGACGTACTGATTCCGTTGGCCGTGATGGATGTTGGTGAAGCCGTAATGGTCGAAGTTGCCGCGCTGGCTGCGCCTGGCGTGAAGGCGACTACTTCGTTCTCGGTGATGGTGACACCACCGATGGTTCCGGTGACCGTGGAGTTCCCTACCGTAGTCGAAGAGGTCAGCGTAGCGGTATAGGTTCCGTTTCCGTTATCGGTTACTGTACTCAATGTTCCTGCTGTTGTTGCTAACACGACAGCGGCGCCACTGGTTGTGAGGTTATTGCCATTGGCATCTTTCAGCTGAACGGTAATAATAGAAGTACTGGATCCATTGGCAGTTATCGACGTTGGCGAAGCAACGATCGTTGAAGTGGCTACGCTGGCTGCTCCCGGTGCAAAGGTGACTACTTCGTTATCGGTGATGGCGACACCACCAACGGTGCCTGTGACAATAGAGCTCCCTGCTATAGTCGAAGAGGTCAGCGTAGCGGTATAGGTTCCGTTTCCATTGTCAGTTACTGCACTGAGAGTTCCGGATGTTCTCGCCAGTGTCACCGTAGCACCCCCTGTCGTAAGATTATTGCCGTTGGCGTCTTTTAGCTGAACGGTGATCGTAGAAGTGCTGGATCCATTGGCAGTTATGGATGTTGGTGAGGCCGTAATAGTCGAAGTTGCTATACTCCCTGCTCCCGGCGTGAAGATGACTACTTCGTTGTCGGTGATGGCGACACCCCCAATGGTACCTGTGATAGTAGAGTTCCCTGCTGTAGTCGAAGATGTTAAGGTGGCTGTATAGGTTCCATTTCCATTATCGGTTACAGCGCTTAAGGTTCCGGATGTCCGTACCAACACTACCGTAGCACCACCTGTGGTGAGGTTATTGCCATTGGCGTCTTTTAATTGGACAGTAATTGTAGATGTACTGATTCCGTTGGCCGTGATGGATGTTGGCGAAGCCGTAATGGTCGAAGTTGCCACGCTGGCTGCTCCCGGCGTGAAGGCGACTACTTCGTTGTCGGTGATGGTGACACCACCGACGGTGCCTGTGACAGTAGAGTTCCCTGCTGTGGTCGAAGACGTTAAGGTGGCTGTATAAGTTCCGTTTCCATTATCAGTTACTGCACTGAGGGTTCCGGATGTTCTCGCCAGTGTCACAGTAGCTCCTCCTGCCGTAAGATTATTGCCATTGGCGTCTTTTAATTGGACGGTAATTGTAGATGTACTGATTCCGTTGGCCGGGATGGATGTTGGCGAAGCCGCAATGATTGAAGTTGCCGTGCTGGCTGCTCCTGGTGTGAAGGTAACTACTTCGTTGTCGGTGATAGTAACACCCCCGATGGTTCCGGTGATCGTGGAGGCCCCTGCTGTAGTCGAAGAGGTCAGCGTAGCGGTGTAGGTTCCGTTGCCGTTGTCGGTTACTGCACTCAGTGTTCCTGCTGTTGTTGCTAACACGACAGCAGCGCCTCCGGTTGTGAGATTGTTGCCGTTCGCATCTTTCAGCTGAACCGTAATTGTAGAAGTACTGGATCCGTTGGCGGTTATCGATGCTGGCGAAGCAATGATCGTTGAGGTTGCTACGCTAGCTACACCAGGCGTAAAGGTGACTACTTCATTGTCGGTGATAGTAACACCCCCGATGGTGCCAGTGATCGTGGAGTTGCCTGCTGTAGTCGAAGACGTTAAGGTAGCTGTATAGGTTCCGTTCCCATTGTCAATTACTGCACTGAGGGTTCCTGATGTTCTCGCCAGTGTGACAGTCGCTCCTCCTGTTGTAAGATTATTGCCATTGGCATCTTTCAGCTGGACTGTGATGGTCGATGTACTCGATCCGTCGGCGACTATGGATGTTGGCGAAGCGGTAATGATTGACGTCGCGATGCTGGCTGCACCGGGCGTGAAGGTGACTACTTCGTCATCTGTGATGGCGACACCGCCAACAATACCGGTGATGGAGGAATTTCCGGCAATCGTAGAAGAGGTGAGGGTAGCCGTGTAGGTTCCGTTGCCGTTGTCAGTTACCGGGCTGAGGGTTCCAGACGTTCTCGCTAGTGTAACCGTGGCACCACCGCTCGTCAGGTTATTTCCGGTAGCATCTTTCAGCTGGACTGTAATGGTAGATGTAGCTACCCCGTTAGCCAGTATGGACGTCGGTGATGCGGTGATGATTGAAGTAGTGGCATCGGCGGGACCTGGTACGAATGTTACAACCTCATTATCTGTAATCGCAACACCACCGATTATTCCCGTGATCGTAGCGATGCCGGGCGTCGCTTCAGCGGTGAGAATTGCCGTGTAGGTTCCGTCACCATTGTCGGTGATGGAGGAGAGTGTTCCCGCGGTGCTTGACAGCCCTACTACGGCGCCTCCCGTTGCCAGGTTTGTGCCCCCGGCATCCTTCAGTTGTATAGTGATGAGCGACGTGCTTACGCCATTGGCCGTGATCGATGCGGACGCCGCGGTTATCGTTGACGTCGCTGTGCTGGGAATCCCGCTGGAAACAAACGTGACGATTTCTGTATCCGTAATGGGGCTGCCATTTAAGGACCCGGAGATTGTAGCGGTTGCCGGCGAAACGGTGGACGTTAGCGTGGCTGAAAAGGTACCGTCTCCATTATCCGTGAGCGTGGAAAGTGTTCCTGCTGTTGTAGACAGGAGCGGGGTACAGGCGCTGGTCGTTAAGTCGTTTTCGGCGGCGTCCTTTAATTGTACAATGATAAACGCTGCGCTGGTACCATTCGCAGCAATGGATGACGGCGTGGCGGTGATGAGCGTTTTGCTCACAGAAGCTACGCTAAACTTAATAGACGGACTGGGAAAATTTAGACATGGTCCGCTTGTCACCGATCTTCGGATATACGTGGTGGCTGCGGTAACAGGCGGGTCATAATGCTGGGCGGTAGCAAGGTTTATGTTGTTGAATACCATGTCGTCGGTACTGCTTTGCCATTGATAGGCATAGGTGCCTGTTCCACCGGTAGGTAAAGATCCGGTGATCGTCAGCGGGTCACCTGTAATACAAAAGGAGGTGACTGCCGGCGCTGTGATCGTATTGGTCAGGTCCGTCGGTTGTATGGTAATCGTGACGGAAGGACTGTTGCTGGCGCATCCGCCGCTGGAAACGGTTCTCCTGAAATATGTCGTTGCCAACACAGCCGGCGGATCATAATGCTGCGACGTCGCATCGGCGATATCGTTGAAAAGAATATTGTCCGCACTGGACTGCCACTGATATGTATACGTTCCGTTGCCTCCAGACGGTGCCGAGCCGGTGATCTCGGTGGCGTCACCATTCCCACAAAACGAGGTGACCGCCGGCACGGTTAATGTATTCGTAGCGATGACCGGCGTGACCGTTACGGCATGCGTTGACGTCAGTGTGCTGGCGCAGGGCACCGCAGATATTTTAACGGCTTTCACCGATAAAGTAGTGGAGGACGTCAATACTCCTGAGGTTAGAGTAATGGAACTTCCGGTGCCTATTTTCGCAGAACCGGAGCTACTGCTGCCGTCAAATAGCTGATAGGTTACGCCGCTTTCGGGACTGGTAATCGTGACGGTAGCGGTGGTCCCCGCACAAATGGCAGAAGAAGGAGAAATTGTCAACCCCGTGGATGGCGCCGCGCATTGCACGACTACCGCCGTGCTGGCCGGGCTTTCACAATTTGATCCAATGGTGACGGTTGCCGTGACGGATGCGCCCGCATAAATTTCAGTCGCCGGAAAAGCCGGGCTATAGCTCCATGTACTTCCTGTCACCGTGGCGGTGCCCAGGAATGACCCATCTGCATATACGTTTACCGTTCCCGGCGTGGACAATGTGCCCGTGATAGGAGTTTGATTTTCGACGATCGGCCCGGTTACAGTTAACCCGGCGTTGCTGGAGACGCCTTTTATCGTAACGCTGTTCGACGGGGCACTTTGTGTTTTCCCCACAGCCGTTGCCCTCGCTGTAATGGTTGTTCCTGAAGCGATGGTCAATCCTGTGACAGTCCATGTGCCTGTGGCCAGGGTTGTAGTAGAACCCAGCAAGGTAACCCCATTATATACCTGAATGGTCGTTCCGGTTGCTTCCACCGACGTTCCGGACACAGCAGAGATGGTACTGGCCGTACAATACGAGCCAGTGATGATAGGTGCCAACGTCGCGCCGCCCGATGGCGACGTGACGGTTACTGTATTGGAAGCGTTCGAAAGGCAGTTCGTTCCTGAAATGGCTTTCGCCGTGATCGCCTGCCCGATGGCAAAGGTTAGCCCGGTAATGGTCCAGCTTGTTCCGGAAGCGGTGGCTCTTCCAATAGCAGTGGTACCCGCATACAGCTCAATAACGGCCCCTGATACGGATGTTCCGGTTACGGAAGTTGTGCTGGTCGTAATAGGACTCGTTGTTATGACCGGTGCCGCGGTCTGAGTGGGTGATGATCCGACGCAGACATATAGTCCACTTGATTCGCATTTTGAAGGTTCGGTCTGGGTGACCCGGTATCCTCCCGAGAGTGAGTTGGTACCACCATTACAGCTTCCTGTATTTCCATTATTCTTCCAGCAAAACGTGCCATCGCTTGCCACGGTAGCACTGGAGACCGGGTTTGGCGTTAGAGCAACACCATTTTGGTAGATTTTTATGGTTGCTCCGACGACACCACTTCCGCCGATGTTTTTTGCGCTGGTGTTCGTGGCATTGATAGTAACGTCGGCAGAACAGCTAATCGCTACAATGACATTGCTGCAGTTTATAACGGATTCCGTTTTGCCAGGTGCCGTTGCTGACGCGGTGATGACATCATTCGCAATAAGGCCGGAGACGCCCGACAGTGTCCAGGCGCCGGAGCTTACCGTCGTCGTATTTAATACGGTGCCATTTTTATAGACCTTAATGATAGTCCCGTTGACTTCGGAAGAAGTTCCACCAATGCTCGTTGAATTAACGTTCAGTGAACTGGTTATGGAGGGGCATGAAGTTCTGTCGGCAGGGAAGCCGGTATTAATTCCGGTTACCGGCGTTGGGTAAAAATTGTTAATGATTGCCTGAAAGATATTGTCGTAGTTATACCCATAGGCGGCATCGTCAATCCCGCCCACATCTGACTGAGCATTGTTCCCGACGGCCGGAGATGGGTTCATGGTTGTGATCGCCAGCATCCGCAGCGGCGTTGCCGTCGTGACAGACGGGAAGTTTGCCGTAATCGCCGCGAACGGAATAAAAAAGTCATAGAAGTAGTCGGGCGTTCCGCAGTTTGTTGTTAATGCGATGGACTTCTGCGCATAATTATCGTACGGAAAGCTTGTTTTTAATGACGGGGTAGTCGTGCCGTCAACAGCATATAGCCCTACAAAAAAATTGGTCTGCAGGGAAATCTCTATTTCAAACCCGGGGTTTCCGACGACGGCGTTGGGGTCGGCATTGGGGCCGCTAAATCCAAATTTTTGATCGGTGTCGATCAGGATGCTATATCCTTTTGAATTGGGAGCTGTATTTCCGATCCTCATCCGGTAGAGCAGATTGGTGCCGTCGAAATAGGTTAGCTCCGGATCCTCTACTCCCGAGTCAACAAAATCCGTAAATCCACAGTCCGGGCCCGGACCTGGATCAGCCGTGGGCTCCACAGATGGCACTGGAATTGGTTTGTATGGAATTTCACTTTGCACCTGATCATTGGTTGTAAAACCGAAAGTTGTCGCAGACGTGTAGCCATCTCCGTTAGGATCCAGTATGGGCGATCCGGTACCTGCAGTTTTATAGATTAAACCTGCGGTCTGGCTAAAGGAAGGGAGCGTACTAAAAATCAAAGTGGCAAGCAGGAGAGAATACCTGGATACGTGCATGGTGATAATAGGTGATGTTAGCGTTGCATCAAAGACTCATGAGAAGATACAATGAAAATAGAATACGAAATAAGAACCCCGCATTTTTTGTGACATGCAAGGATTTTTTCACACAGTGTATTTCTATAATTGTCAAATTGTCCTCTATAAGTCAGTAGCACTACTTACGTGTAGGACGGTATATATATTCATAAAATAGATTTTTGCTAAGGTGATAAATAAGGGTATCATATACACATCGGCATTCCATAGGCTGATGCAGGTTACAGTAAGTACGTATCACGCCGCGGCGATGCGCAAACGTTATGGTGACGAGTATTCCGGTTCGATGTATGCTGGTTCAGAAAAAATAATTGTCTCTTTGACAGAGAGCATCCTGCTGATCCCGCTACTGATAACGACGTAATTTTATAGCGCGAAATTTTTGTAATAGCTTCGAACTGAACGAATAATGCAACATGGATTTTTTCCTGTGATGGAGGGTATGCTTACACACAACAACGGAAAAACGCCAATGAATACTTAAAAAGTACGGCAGATGTCTCTATATTCTACGGCACGTTTTACCGCGGGCTAAATGGAGCCACTACCCTTTCTTCTTCCCCTTCGATTTATTCTTCTGTTGACCGGGCGCATACGGCGCAGCAGACTTACTACCCGTGACCTTTTTCACCTGCCCGGGAGGCGGGTTAGTTACTTTCTTCGCCTGGCCTGGCGGCACTTTAGTCGTGCGACACGATGAGAGTACAAGCAAAACCGAAATAGCAAAGAGGAACACTTTTCTCATGATTCAAACTTAATTGCACGCAAAGATACAGGACATTTAGCGTGAAAGAATCAGAAAGTAAGTAATTCATTTGAAATCAAGAAAATAGTTCTGCCGGCGATCACAAAAAAGAAAGACACTTCTTGCAGCAAAGAGCTGAACAACATAACATCTACTGCGCGTTAACTGAAAGTTTATAGCCAACGCCATGAATGGTAACAATGGAAACAGCCGGGTCTTCCTTCAGTAATTTCCGAAGCCGTGAAATAAACACGTCCATGCTCCGGCCAACGAAATAGCCTTCATCTTCCCAGATTGCTTTCTGTATGGCATCGCGCGAGATGACCTGGTTCTGATTTACACAGAATAACTTCAGCAGCTTTGCTTCCTTGTAGGTAAGCTCCACCACACCGGCTTTAGACGTGATCTGCTGATTGGTAAAATCATAGGCGAGGGAGCCCAGGGCGTATACCTGCGACGCATCCGTAACAACGGATTTTTCTTCTTTCCTATTGGTAAGCATCAGGCAATAGGCTACGCCCGTGATCGATAGGCCATTCAGCAGCACAAGCCACCACATATTCTCCGTGGTGGCAGCCTCCGTTGTATGTTCATAGAACTTAGCCGTGAAATCCATCGGAACACTTATCTGCTCACGTCCCAGGCAAACCGGTGTGCCTTCCGAACGAATACCGTTAGCATAGAGATTGCCGAACAACAATGAATCAAACCGGTGATCGTATACTGCCAATTCGAAGGGCGCTAATATGGCGTGGGAACGAAACTCTGTTTTAACCAGCGAGTCCAGGACGTTGTAGGAAATCGGCGCGTCTAATTGTACGCGGTATGTGCTGAGCGAAAGTTGCTTCACAGGCCTGATGCGCTGCGTAGGCCGTCCTTCGCTGGTCAGAAGTTTATCACTCACGCTTCGTAGTGCCAAATTGATCGTTGCCGCGGAAGGCGCAACGCCTACGGACCGCCGGGTAAGGTGGAACAATTGAAAGATCAACAGCCCCGCCAACACGACAATGGCAACGGTAAGAAAAGGGCGATATCGTTTAATGGAACGGAGGTACACCATGCTTTTACGATGTTAACGAGAAACAAGAAAACAAAGATACGGGCTTAACGGATGCGTTTAGAAGGTTTTACATTTCATTAACATCATTTTACATGCGTTTTACAAAGAAGGTAACGTGTGTGGATAGGTTTGGCTATACAAAAACAAACCGTATGAAAGCGAAACGTATCAAAGTTCTTTTAGCCGCGCTCGTGCTGGCCACAACCGGCTTTTGTCAACCGCCAAAAAACGAGGCAGGTGTGTTTTTAACAACCGACCAGGGTGAAACCTGGAAACCCGCCAGCACAGGTCTCCCGGACGATGCTAATATCAGCTCGTGGGTAGTAACCCGGAACAATGCAATAGTGATGACTACCCTGAATTATGGGGTTTTCAAATCGTTCGATGGAAAATCGTGGAATCGCGCCGGACATGGGTTGCCGAAGGACATCTTAACCTCATCCATTGCCGATCATAGTAACATGCTTTTTATTGGAAGCTTTGGAAAGGGCATTTTTTCGTCGCGCGATCATGGAAACTCATGGAAAGAATCCAGCACCGGGCTCAAGACGCTGAACATACATTGTTTCTACGCACAGGATAACACACTGTTTGCCGGTACAGACAAGGGCATTTATGCGTCCAGAAACGAGGGAACATCGTGGACACATATCACCGGAAACATGCGGGTCAACGATTTTAGAGAAGCCGACGGCGTACTGTTTGCCAGCACAAATCTCGGCGAATTGCGTTCCGAAGATCGTGGCGAGTCGTGGAGTGCACCGTATGCTCATTGCACCGACAGCACAAAATCTCTTTCCAGAAATGACGGTGACAGTGTCTATCTGGGCCAGGTCAATGACAAGAGATCATTCATGCCTGACATGCTGTCCGCGTCCCATACCTTCCGCATCACGCCCGCGAGCCCCCCTGTTTTGCTGACCCCATGGAAGAATTCTTTCCGTTCCCTACGTGAAAATCGGCCATTCCAAAACACCGGCCTTCCCGCCGATATGTCTTTCAACAATATACTCGTAACGCCGTTTGGAATATTAGTCGCCCGCAAGAACGGCGGCTGCTGAAAATAAAGTAGCAGACCCGGTCCGGGGCCTGCTACTTTTAGCCTTAAATAAATTTCTATGGCTGCTGGTTGTTTGTCCCACTCCGGAGTGGGAGCAACCTAACTTGGTTTTCTGGATCAAGGTGTTTTTCATCACCAGGTCCTTTTTTTCATGAAGACATCAAGCTCGGACCGTGACATCGGGAGCTTATCAGGGTTCTGGTCGAGCCATTGCAGGAAATCTTTCTTGATGTCGTCAGACCACTGCTGATCGATCTGGCCAGCAGTATATTTTCCCTCGCGGAGACGCTGGTGGCCGAACATATCGCGTAAGGCAATAAACTCCGCGTTAATCACGACATCCTCTACCATGTGGGCCGGAATAAATACAATACCTCCTTTTTTTGCCAGCACAGCATCACCAGGAAGCACGGTAGCCCGCCCAATACGAATGGGAACATTGATCCCTCCCAACATCATCTCCTGAATGTAGGAAGGATCATACCCCTTAACCCACGCGTTGAAGCCCTCGATCTTCTCGAGGCCCTCGGCATCGCGAACCGATCCATAAAAGATAACGCCATTCTTTGATTTAGTATAGATGGAGTTTCCCAAGTTATCGCCGATCAGGGTACCGTCAATAATTTTCCCGTAACCATCTGCCACATAAATATCCCCTGGCTTAAGCATGTCGATTGCCCAAGAGTTAAATCCGCCAATGCGTTTCTCCGCTTTTCCTTTCGCTTTGATGGCGTTATCGTAATCCTGCCGTTTGGGTAGATACTGTACCGTGAGTGCGCGGCCTACAAGCGTCTGTCCAGGCTTTAGAATCATCCAATCGCCTTCGAATTGATTGTTGTACCCGGCATTACGAAGCACACCCCATGCTTCTTCAAGTGAAATATTTTTCAGTCGCGCCAGGAGGCGATCCGGTACATTGGGGCGTCCGTCGGATAAGCGTTCGTCCTTCCATTCTGACGTCAATGCAATAACCTGTTCGCGCGAAAGCGCCACCTGCTGAGCAACCGCCTGCCTACTGACGAAAAGTACAAAAACAATTAGTATTGACAGGGTAAACAATCGATAGCTCGAAAATGTGGAAAGCGGACTGGTCTTTTTTGAGCGCGTTGATGCTTTATTTAAGCGTATCATAAGATTGACGTTAAATGATTGTCTTACTAAATATTTAGTGATGTTAACAAGTATTTAGGATAATTCACCGCCGGCTATGGAAATGTTACCGGAAGGACCTGTGTGTGCACAGAAAATTTACTATAATCTCAAAATTTGGAGTGAATTTCACGTGAGGCACCAGCCAGTACATACATAGTGAATGCCCGGCGCATCATACGGACGTGCATCCGTCGGTATCATTCGTCTGAGTAAAAAGGCAGGCGGGGCTGCCGTATTACAAGAAGGGTTCAGAGTCTTTATCCAGATACTCTTGTACAATATCAATAGCGTTGGTCACCACATCACTCAACGCCACAATGAACGTACCCGGCTCGGCAATGGAGATGGCATGTTTAATGGCTTCCACTTCTTTGGGAATGGTCTCATAAGTAACATGCTTGTCAACCGATTTAATCCCCTCCACCACTAACGCAACAATATCCTCTTCCAGTCGTCCACGCAAATGCTTCTCCTGCCGTATAATGATGTGATCGAACATCTTCGCCCCAAGCCTTCCGATCTCTACGATGTCCTGATCGCGGCGATCGCCCACACCCGCCATAATGCCGATCTTTTTTGGCGAGTTGATGGTGCTCAGGAACTCATCGATAGCAATGAACCCCGCAGGATTATGCGCAAAGTCTATCATCACCGTAAAGTTCTTGAAGTTGAAAATGTTCATCCGCCCCGGGGTGAGCGCCGGCGAAGGAATAAACGTTCCGAGCGAGAGCTTGATGCCTTCGGTTTTAAACCCGAATAGATAGGCAGCCAGCGATGCTGCCAGGATATTGCCGATCATGAATTTCGCCCTTCCACCGAACGTAAGCGGAATCGTGGTGACTTTCTCAATGCGGATCTTCCAGTCACCTTTTTTAATGGTAACATATCCATTTTCATAGATCGCAGCGATCCCGCCGGCTTTACAATGTTCAACAATAACGGGATGTGCTTCATTCATGCTGAAATAAGCCACCTTACAATCCAGGCCTTTCGCGAGGCCGACGCAATTTTCATCTTCCGCGTTTAATACAGCCCAGCCATCTTTTTTAACGCTACGTACCACCACGGACTTTACCATGGCAAGGTCTTCGAGGGTGTTGATATCACTGATGCCAAGATGGTCTTCGGTAATATTGGTCACGATACCGATGTCACACAAGCTAAAGCCAAGACCTGAACGTAGTATACCACCACGGGCCGTTTCCAGTACGGCAAATTGAACCGTGGGATCTTTTAATATGAACTCCGCGCTGAGCGGTCCCGTGGTGTCACCTTTCTCCAGCAAATGGTTTTGAACATAAATTCCGTCGGAGGTTGTGAATCCTACACGGTACCCTACGTTCTTAATGATATGCGCAAGCAGACGCGTCGTCGTCGTCTTACCATTGGTTCCTGTCACGGCAATAATGGGAATTCGCGATGGCTTACCGGGAGGATACAGCATATCAATCACAGGCGCCGCTACGTTGCGCGGCAGGCCCTCGGAAGGCGCAAGGTGCATGCGGAATCCGGGCGCTGCATTTACCTCCAGTACAACACCACCACTTTCCTTCAATGGTAGCGTGAGGTTTGCCGCCATAATATCAATGCCGCAGACATCAAGTCCAATGACATGGGCAATGCGCTCGGCGACAAAGATATTTTCCGGATGCATCTTGTCGGTGACGTCAATCGATGTACCCCCGGTGCTCAGATTGGCCGTGGACTTTAAGTATACCACCTCGTCTTGTGACGGCACCGTGTCCAGCGTGTACTGTTTCAGCGCGAGGAGGTCCAGGGTATCCCGGTCTACAGCAATTTCCGTTAGTACGTTCTCGTGCCCATATCCTCTGCGCGGATCTTTATTTTCGATATCAATGAGTTGTTGTATCGTGTGCGCGCCATCACCGATGACGCGGGCAGGAACGCGCTGCGCCGCCGCAACTACCTGGTTATTGATCACGAGTATCCGGTAATCGTTGCCGGTAATAAATCGCTCCACGATAACCCGCTTCGAATATGTCTGCGCATGGTGAAGCCCTTCCACCGCCTTTTCCCAGGCGTTCACGTTAATGGAAGCGCCTTTACCATGATTACCATCGAGGGGCTTGATCACAATGGGATAGCCGATCTCTTCGATGATTCGTTGAAGGTCTTCCTCCGAAGAACAGATGTCTCCCACGGCTACCGGTATAGCGGCCATCTTCAGAAGCTTTTTTGTCTGTGCTTTGTTTCCCGCAATATCGACAGCAATGTGACTGGTATTTTGCGTAATGGTGGCCTGGAACCGAACCTGGTTCACACCATACCCAAGTTGTATCAGCGAGTTCGTGCCCAGCCTGATCCAGGGTATGTCACGTGACGCGGCCTCACCCACCAGCGATCCCGTGCTCGGACCGAGACGAACATCTTCGCGAATCTCCCGCATCGTACGAATGTCGGCACCGGCATCGTATTCGGCGTTCTGAATCAATGCTTCGGCTATACGCACAGCGGCTTCCGCGGCATACAGTCCCACATTTTCTTCCGCATAGCTGAACACTACATGATAGATGCCCCGGGTCTTCGTCTCACGCGTTCGTCCGAAACCGGTCTCCATCCCCGCCAGGCTTTGGATCTCCAGTGCAATGTGCTCAATGACGTGTCCTATCCATGTTCCTTTTTCCACGCGGTAAAAAAAGCCACCCGGTCGTCCTTCTGAGCAGCGGTGCTCATACATGGTCGGAAACATCGCTTCAAGGCGTTTTCCAAATCCATCGATCATATTGGTAGGGCGATCTTCCAGCTCCTCGATATCCAGGCGCATCTGGATCAGTTTCTTACGGTTAACGCTCCATATATTAGGCCCGCGCAGGGCCTGAATCTTCAGTATTTTCATGATGGGGACTGATCCGCTTCTGCTTCACCGGATAAGGTTAAGCAAAGTAATTAGTGAATTCAAATTGATTATAGGTCTGAATGGGCTAACATTGAAGGAATTTTGAAACAATCGATCGATATGGTACCGAAGGGTAAACTCATTGTGGTCGGGGGAGCAGTCGATAAGGGCAGTTTTACCGAAGAGCACGACGAAAAGGAGGTTCAGAAGAATTTCAATTTTTTCGAACGCGGCATCCTGCGGCGAATCGTTACAGAATCTGCGCACAACAACAATTCGCGTATTGAAGTCATCACCACCGCCTCGCAGGTACCCGAAGAAGTAGGCCATGAATATGAAAAAGCGTTCCAGCATCTGGGCGCTACGAACCTCGGCATACTGGGTATCAAAACACGTGAAGAAGCGAACAGCGAGGAGATCAACGATCGCCTGGCAAAAGCCGACATTGTCATGTTCACCGGTGGTGATCAGCTGCGCCTTACTTCTATTTTAGGAGGTACAGCCTTTCATCGCAACTTGCTGTCGAAGTATCAGCATGAGTCGGTTGTCATCGCCGGTACGTCTGCCGGTGCAGCAGCATGCTCTAACAATATGATCTACCAGGGCTCGGCAACAGAGGCCTTGTTGAAGGGAGAAGTAAAGATTACCAGCGGTCTGGGCCTGATCAATCATGTTATCATCGATACCCATTTTGTCCACCGTGGCCGGATCGGCAGACTATTTCAGGCCGTGGTCGGCAACCCCATGGTGCTGGGAATCGGACTGGGCGAGGATACAGGCTTGCTCATCATCGATGGCAAAAAAATGGAAGCGCTCGGATCGGGGCTTGTAATCCTGGTCGATGGCCGCTTTATTAATGACACCAATCTCACTGAAATTGAACTGGGCGAGCCTATCTCCATCGAGCACCTCGTGGTACATGTCATGGCGAAGGGAAGTTTGTACGACCTTGAAACACACAAGCTCATCGTACACAAAGCGACAAAAAGCGTGCTGGCAAAAAATATATCCCATCATCCATGACCCAGGCAAAAATTATCGTTCACGGTGGCTTTTTCAGCGAGGCAGGTACTACAGATCATATAAAGAAAGCCAAGCAGGATGCCCTGGCAGATATCATCCGGAAAGCATATCTCTTTGTTCAGAACCATAGCGCGCTTGAAACTGTCGTATATACTGTTGAATTACTGGAAGATTGCGATCTCTTTAATGCAGGCACCGGTTCGCAGATTCAGCGCGACGGAAAGATCCGCATGAGCGCCTCCCTGATGGATGGTGTAAGTTTGAAGTTCTCAGGCGTCATTAATATAGAGGATGTAAAAAACCCAATTCGCGTAGCCGAATGTTTATTGGAGGTCGACGACCGGGTTCTGAGCAGTGAAGGTGCCACCCGCTTTGCGCGCGTGCACGGGTTCAAACACTTCAGCACCGAAACAACACAACGCAGACAAGAATACGAAACCAAACTCGCCTCCACCGGCGTGGGAACGGTTGGCTGTGTGGTGCTCGACAGCCACGGCAATCTTGCGGCTGCAACATCGACCGGTGGAAAAGGATTTGAATTACCCGGAAGAGTATCCGACTCTGCAACCGTCGCCGGTAATTTCGCCAATGCAGCGTGTGCCGTGTCATGCACCGGAGTGGGAGAAGATATCGTGAGCGGCGCGGTAGCGATCAAGATCGTAACCCGCGTTACCGACGGCGTACCGCTTCACGAAGCCTGTAAAAGAACCTTCGCCGAGCTAAAACCCTTCGACGGTTTTGCCGGCGCCATCGCGTTAGATAAAGACGGAAACGTATTTTACATCGACTCACATCCCCGCATGGTGTTCGCCTCATTCGATGGCGAAAAACTTGTCATGTTTAAGTAAATCGGTCTCCCGGCACGCCGGCCGTTCACGCCAAAAAACTGACGATTCACACCACATAGTCCCCTCCCCGGCGCCCATGCGCTAATCAAATCAGCCGTGAACGGGTTAATAGGTTGGTAATGACCAAAACCCATTAACGCATATGAAAGTAAATAGTAAACAACATGTATGGCAGCCGGCCATGCGCAAAGCAGCGATGGCGCTCACATTGGTAGCATCACTCGTATTTATCTCGGGTTGTAGCGATGATGACGATGACTCACCGTCGACGGACGAAAAAACGATTGTTGCAATAGCCCAGGGTAACAGCAACCTGTCGTCGCTGGTCACTGCGCTGACGAAGTATCCCGACCTGGTCTCAACGCTCAGCGGTAACGGCAATTATACGGTCTTCGCTCCCACCAATACCGCGTTCACGAATCTATTGACGGCGATCGGCCAGCAGTCCCTGGATGACATTCCGGAGGACGTGCTCAAAAATGTACTGCAGTATCACGTCGTCACGTCCGGCGCGGTACGCTCCAGTGAGTTGAAAGACGGCAATGTGGAAGCCGCCAACGGTGAAGACATTGCCGTGACAGTCACCGGCGGTGTAAAACTTAACGGCGCCACGAAAGTGACCACCGCCGACGTCACAGCGTCCAACGGAATTGTACACGTAGTCGACGCCGTACTGGTGCCGCCTTCGGTCAGGCCAATTGTAGGCACCATTGTGGCCCCCGCATACTTCAACAAGAATTTCACCACGCTGATCGCCGCCGTGAAAGCCGCTGATGCGTCGATCATGACAACGTTGCTGGGCAATGGCCCTTCGAACAAGAAACTTACGTTGTTTGCCCCGACAAATGCAGCGTTCACGGCTGCGGGTATTACTACGCTGCCGGGTAAGGAGACGCTGAGCGCGGTCTTGGCATACCACGTTATCGATGACGAGGTGCGTGCTGCTGAGCTCCCTTCGGGTAGCGCAACAATCCCTACCCTGGGCGGTGATTTTTACCTGAGTAATAACGGCTCCGCCGGCGTATTCATCAATGGAACAACGAAAGTTACCACCACGGATATCCTGGGTTCGAATGGCGTGGTGCACGTGATCGATCGCACGCTGATGCCGCCGTCAAAGACCATCGCCGGCATTGCCTCCGATTTATCGACCGCCGGCAGCCCGCAGTTTACGCAGCTCGTAGCCGCCCTGGCCAGAACCAGCGGCACAGAGACAGACCTGCTCGCCGCCGTGAGTAATGGAGACGCTAACCTCACTGTGTTCGCTCCGACCGATGCTGCCTTCGCGCAGCTGTACGAGGCACTGGAGGTCGATGGCGTCGACGACATCCCGCTGGCCACGCTGACAGCCGTGCTACAGCACCATGTCGTAGCCGCCCGTGTATTTTCCACCGACCTGAAAGACGGAAGTGTGCCCACCCTCAACGGAAACGTAACGGTTAGTGCCACCAATAAAACAATTACCGACGGAAGCGGCAACGTGGCCAATCTGAACACCAACGCAGCGTTGCTCAATGTGCTGGCAACCAACGGCGTGATCCATACCATTGATCGGGTATTGATCCCTGATTAACAGTAAGGAGCAAACAAATCGGCTCACACCTTGTTAGCAGGGTGTGAGCTTTTTTTCACAGAGCTTTGGAATTAGCGTAACGGACAAAACTATGTTTCGTACAAAATACCGGTACCTGCTGATTCTGCTCCTGGCCACGTACTCGCTCGTTAATATTCTGTTCGTCGTAGGCGACAGGCTGTTCGATTTCACCGTCCCTGTACCCGTACTGTTTGGTTTATTACTGGTGGTTGTGCTTGGGATTTGGGAACTGAACAGGCTCATCGATCACCACCTCGACACGCTATATCAACGCTTCGCAGGCAAGATTCACCCCCTGATTGTACTCTTTATCCTCAGCCAGTTGAACGCCATGATCGCGGCGGCGGTGGCCCTTGCTGCATCATACCTTGTGCTCGGCCGGGAGCTGACCTGGAATGCAGCTCATTACACATTGGTGGTGGCGTTCGGCTTTCGCGTCAATCTCTTTCTGAACTGTGTGAATGCCATCTGGTATTTTGTGGACCGCTACCGGGTTGCCGAGCTGCGCGCTGAACAATTCGAAAAGGACAGCATCGAAGCGCAGTTCGAAGCGCTCCGAAACCAGATCAATCCGCATTTCTTATTCAACTGCCTGAACGCCCTCTCCAACCTGGTTTATAAGGATGCCGACACGTCCGCCCGGTTCATCGCGCAACTCTCGAATGTATACCGATATCTGCTCTACAGCCAGGAACGAAAGATCGTATCGCTTCAGGCAGAAATCGATTTCATCGACTCGTATCTGTTCTTGCTTAAGATCCGGTTCGGAGACAACCTCTCTATCGTTAAACGCATTGCCACCGATGTGTATAAGTTCCACATCGCACCGGCTACGCTGCAAATGCTGATTGAGAATGCGATCAAACACAACATCGTGTCGGGGAAAGCCCCCCTCCGCATCAACATCACCGCCGTGGATGGCTCGATCTCCGTATCGAACAACCTTCAGGAGAAGCATATCAAGGAGCCCTCCGCACGGGTAGGCTTGAAAAATATTCAGAAACGATACGAATTCCTGAGCGGTAAGCCCGTCGAGATCAAAAAAACAGACAACGAGTTTATTGTTACAGTTCCATTGGTAGAGGTAGATCCCAGTTAATCCATGATAGCGCTCATTATAGAAGATGAAATAGAGGCAGCCGAGCGCCTCGTAACACTGCTCGAAGAATGTGAACCTTCGATCAGGATCGTGCAGACGATAGATTCCGTACAGGATGCGGTACAGTATTTTTCCGCCGGCAAACGTGCCGACCTCGTGTTCATGGACATCCAGTTGGCCGATGGCAAAAGCTTTGAGATCTTCGACAAGGTAAAGATCGACTCTCCCATCATCTTCACCACGGCGTTCGACCAATACGCATTGCAGGCGTTTAAGCTTCACAGTGTCGATTACCTGCTCAAGCCGATTCAGGCAAACGAACTGATGACGGCTATCCAAAAACTCAAAAAGGTTTACCAATCGGATGCGCATCTCACGCACTCCGACATCGCCGCCCTTAAGGAAATCATTGCGAACGCCGGTAGCCGGTTTAAACAACGCCTCCTGATCAAATCCGGTAATAAGCTGCAATATAAACCCGTGGACAGCGTCTGCTATTTTTTTGCCGATGGCAAGACCAGCTACCTGGTAGGAAAAGGCGATGCCAAAAGATTCATTGTCGATCACACGCTGGAGGAATTGGAGGACATGCTCAATCCGCGGCAGTTTTTCCGCATCAGCCGGAAATACATTGTGAACTTCGACTGCGTATGGGAAGTGAAAGGACTGATGAGCTCAAAACTTGAAGTGAAGCTCAACCAGACCTGCGAGCATGACCTTTCCGTGAGCCGCGAGCGAGCGCACGAATTCAAAAAATGGATGGATCGATAACGCTAGGAACGCCGTTTCCGGGCAGCGCGCCCCAGGAATTTAAAGGCATCGACCATTAAGAATGTACCCGTAATGCCCGTGACGCCACCGGCAAGCAGCAAAGCTTTTCCAAGATCATCCCGCTTGCGACCCAACATGAGGCCGCCCGCGATCGTAACAGAATAGCCGAGGGTGGCCACGGCGATACCGGCCTTAAAATGCCTTTCCGATCTTCCCAGATTTAATTGAATGTTGTCCACATCCGCGCGAAGCGCCAGGAGTTCGTCTTTTAGTCGCTCTCCGCTCACCACCGAATCAGCCTGGTGCTGCTGCGCGTGCGCGCCGGATAGCGCCAGAAATAACAGGATTGTAAAAGTAAATCGCATTAGTATCATAATAGTATATGGTCAGGCAATCAGCAAAAATGCCCGCCCGTGCACCACGCGGACGGACATACGAGGGATAAACAGCAAAATGACAAATATGTTTAGCCGGAAACAGCCCCGGAAGACGCATTGCCGCAAATAGGCGGTATCGCTTGAGGCAGATCACACCCAAAATATTCCAGTTCGCGCACCTGAAATTACCAGTCATGCAAGACAGCGCGTACGATTTCTTTTTTCGACGTATACTCGGCCTGTGCAAAAAACCATGAGCAGACCGACCAACTTCCGGGTCATCTCCGATGATCCTGATTCCTATAAACTTGCGTTTTCAGTTGCCTCCCTGGGCAACAACAAAGACATTTTACATGTCATGTCTGAGGCAATTCACCTGCGACTGAACCTCCTCCTGGGAAAAAATGCGCTTAAACTCGTTGGTGCATCCAATAAAACCGACTTGTTCGAATCATTCGAGGAAGATAGCGGCTATGTAGAGATCGACACCGTACATGTTTCGGAAACAAGCATGTCATTCGAAGCGTATCTGTATAACCTGAATAGCCGCCTGAAAGGCAAAACTTCCTGCTCCCTATTTTTTGAGGCCTGTTAGATCCTGGAACTTATTTAGATGAGCCTCCCACAGTACGGGAGCTGCAAAACATCACCATAACTTAATAGTTCGCACTCCTCCACACAAAGCTCCATTTGTATTATTGCGGAATCTCCCATCAGCACGATCCGCAGCATGTTCTATTCAAGCATGGAAACGAAGGAAGCCAGGTTCAAGGAGCTGTATATGCAGCACCGGCACCTGCTGTTTTCGTATGTGTATAATATCATCTCCGATCATGCACGGGCGGAAGACATCACCCAGGACATTTTTATCAATGTATGGGACCGGTTTGACGACCTCGATATCCGGGAGCCCCGGGCATACCTCATGCAGGCTGCGCGGTTTCAGTGTGCCCGATATTTCAAACGTAACAAATTCACCCACGTGCAGCTGGACACCGTGGTGGACATCATCAACCGGCACGAGCTCGATCTCTCGCGGGAAGAAACCGAAGAGCTTATAAAACAGATTACCACCAAAGCAGATTCTCTACTGCCCGAAAAATGCAGGCAGGTATTCGAGCTGCGATTTTATCATCAGCTGACCAACAAAGAGATCGCCGAAAAGCTCGGTCTGTCTGTCAGTACGGTCGAGAACCAGGTCAACAAGGCACTCAAGCTCCTTCGCTTCTCCCTTAGCCAGCAAGCAGGTATTGTATTATTAGCCGCTACCATCGGGCTGAGTGTGCAGTAGTACCGTTGTGTTAATTTAATATTCTCAGTCTATCATCACCTTATGTTTAATAGCCTGTCACTATTACCGAATTGTTAAATGAATAAAAGCGCGTAGGTGCTGCACTCCAGGACAGTACTATGTATCTGAAAACGACGCATAGTATTTTCGATGGAAGAGAAGATCAGAGATTTATTTAACAAGTATGTTGAGGGAACAGCCTCTGCCAAAGAGCGGCAGGTTGTAGAAGAGTTTTTTGAAAAGATGCAGGAAGGTGGCGTTACACCCGAACGCGCGGCACACGACCGGCTTCTGTTGAACAGACTGGACGAAAAAGTATTTAAAAGAACTATTCACCGCCAACGGCTTCGGAGAAAAATCATGCTGGTCGCGGCGGCATCGCTGCTGGTAATTCTTTCCGCCATTGTCCCCATATTCCTTCTTCAAGAAAGCACAATCACAGTTCTCGCACAGCAGGGCGAACGCACACGTGTGGTGCTTCCTGATTCCAGCATTGCATACCTCAATTCCGGCAGTGCGATCTCCTATTCCAGCCGCATGCGCGGAAGTGAACGTACAATAACGCTCTCGGGAGAGGCCTACTTTGAAGTGAAGCACGACCCTTCGAAGCCTTTTATTGTTGAGAGCAGCGCATTAAAGACCCGCGTGCTGGGCACCCGTTTCGTTGTATCAGACTATCCCGGCGAAGAAGCATCTGTCGTGGTGCGGTCCGGAAAAGTAGGCGTGGCAGCAGCCGACAACAGGCCGCTTGCCATTCTGGAAAAGGACCAGCGCGTTTACTATAAAAACGGTATACCGCGGGTAGAGCCCGTAGAGTCGAAGGAATACTATAGCTGGAAAGACGGCAACATTGTGTTCGATGCGTCCAACCTGAAGCAGGTGATCCACCTGCTCAACCGGAGGTTTGACGTCAACATCGTACTGACCTCGACCATCGACGAAAAATGCACGATTACCGGAAGCTATCCCGATCGGCATATTGAAGATGTTTTGAAAAGCCTTCAGTTCATCTATGGAATTGAATATTCCTTTGAAGCGAACGGAGAGATATGTCTAAAAGCAAACCCCTGTTAAAACCCCCACGCGCCTATGCTATAAGAACCCATTACAAACAAAAAAGCCCGAGATCAAGGCCAGTCGATTTCGGGCAGTCAAATTGAATTTCAAGGATCAATTATTAACTGTTTAAAGGTATTGTAATAAATGCAATTATCAATTATTCAACCTAAAAAAGGTTGGGTATGGCTACTCTTTTGTCTCTGCTGTGCCATATCGAATCTACATGCCCAGGACCGCACGGTGAATACCAGCCTGAAGGTAACAAACGCAACGCTCCCCGAAATCCTGAAAAAGATCGACGACCAGACTTCTTACGCTGTCGCCTATTCGAAGGATATTTCTCAACTGGAAAAAACCGTTACGTTGGATATTTCAAACAAGTCTATGGCCGAGATCATGGCCACGTTGCAAGCACATTTTCCGATCGATTTCAATCTGACGAACGGTGTGATCTCGGTGAAAAAAAAGCCCGCGGAAAAACCAAGCGATAAACCCATACGGGGAAAAGTAACGAACGAGCTGGGAGAGCCGATGGTGGGTGTCAACATCGTATTGAAGGGTACGACGATCGGAACAATCTCGGACGCGAACGGGGAATATAGCATTGCCGGAGTCCCCGACGATGGCATTTTGACTTTCTCCTTTATCGGGATGTTACTGGAAGAAGTAGCGATTGGAAGCCAAAGCGAGGTCAACGTCATAATGAAGGAAGATGCCGCGATGATGGATGAAGTGGTGGTAACCGCGCTGAACCTGACACGCGAGCAGAAGTCGCTGGGTTACTCGGTGACAAAAGTAGAAGGTGAGGACCTTACGCGGTCTGTCTCCGGCAACTGGCTGACAAACATGTCCGGCAAGGTGGCCGGTCTCATCTATGCGCAGGCAGGAACGGGACCCAGCGGATCGATACGGGTGACATTGCGTGGCGACCGCTCCCTGAACTATGGTAGGAACGAGGCGTTGTTTGTAGTAGACGGCGTGCCCATCTCGTCGGGTATGACGGCCACGCGCAGCGTGAGTAACTATGCGCAGGAAGACGCGCCGGTAGACTTCGGTAATGGTGCAAGCGACATCAACCCGGAAGACATCGCAAGCATTACGGTACTAAAAGGCCCCGCAGCGGCGGCGCTGTACGGCTCGCGTGCTGCCAATGGCGCCATTATCATCACCACCAAGTCGGGTAAGAAAACAAAAGGTATCGGCGTTACGATCAACTCTTCCGTTACCTTCGAAAAGGCCGGATACTTCCCCGGCTTCCAGAAGGAATACGGCAACGGCATAGACCTCGGCTTGAACGAGTATTCGCTATGGGAAATCACTCCCGGTATGGCACCCGACGGCGTCGCACAGCCGCGAAGCTATTCGCGCTACACATTTGGCGAGAAGTTCGATGCCAACAAAACACGGTACCTGTACGCTTCCAAAGACTGGAACACCGACACCTATACCAAACTACCCTGGGTATATCAGGACGACTGGTACACCGGCCTGTTTCAAACGGGCGTTACCACGAACAACACCATCACCATCGACGGAAACAACGGTCAGGGTACCTCGACACGTTTCTCTGTAACCAACTACAACAACGACTGGATCCTTCCCAACACCGGCTTTAAAAAACAAACCGTATCACTCACCGTCAACACTCCGGTAACGGAAAAGATAAAGCTCGCCGCCAAGCTGAACTATTATCACAAACAAAGCGACAACATGCCCAGCGGCGGCTACGATGAAAGCAGTCCGATGTACTCGCTCGTGTGGGGATTCAACGTAAACAGCATCAACGACTGGAAGAACGAATATTTCAGCGGACGTTATAACTATGCCAACTGGTCGGCGGGCGGAACAGATGGCAAAGGCCTGGTATATCCCAGCACGGCCGGCTATAACCCGTATCGCACGCTGTACGAAGCCCTGAGCTCGGAAGACCGCGACCGGATGTTCGGAAACATCAGTGTTACTGCCGACCTGGTGAAAAATCTTTCGTTCATGCTTCGTTCGGGACTGGACTGGTCGAATAACTTCCGCACACAGCGCAGGCCGTTCTATACCACCGATTATACCAATGGTTTCTACCGCGAGCAAACCATACGCGAAATGGAGAACAACAACGACTTCATGCTGCGCTACCAGAATAACGACGTAGCCAACGGGCAACTGGGCCTTTCGGTGATGGTGGGTGGCAACAACCGGGTGTACGAAAATTTCAACAGCAAAATCACACTCAGCCAGCTGGGCGAAGAGGGCATCTACCATACCACGAATCTGCCGACAGGTATAAATCCCGATCCGTATAACTATCGGATCAAGAAGATCGTCAATAGCTTTTACGGCATGGCGTCGCTTAGCTGGAATGATACCTACTACCTCGACATCACCGGCCGTAACGACTGGTCGAGCACACTGGCGCCTTCCAACTGGTCGTATTTCTACCCGTCCGTGGCGGCCAGCGTCCTGCTGGATGAAGTGCTGGACCTTCACACCCGCACGTCGTGGGTGGACATGTTAAAACTGCGGGCGTCGTGGGCCAATGTCGGAAACGACACGGAAGCCTATTCGCGCGATCAGTACTATAACGCGACATCATATCCCGGAGGATATACCCTGCCGAGTGTAATACCCGATCCGTTGATCAAGCCCGAAAAGACCGCCAGCTGGGAAGTGGGCCTGGAAGGTAAGCTCCTCCACCGCGTGTCATTCGACCTGGCACTGTACTCGGCCTCCACCAAAAACCAGATCGTGCCAGTGGCCATCGATCAGGCGACAGGGGCTACCTCCATGCGGATAAACGCAGGCGAGATTACCAATAAAGGCGTGGAGGCGGCCATGACGCTCATGCCGGTAAAGACCAAAGACTTTACCTGGTCGTTTGATGTGAACTGGGCGAGGAATATCAACAAGCTGGTGAAGCTACAAGATGGCTGGGACCCTACCCAACCCCTGCAGACCGACAACGGAACGACCATCGGCAGCCGCACCTTTGTGTATTCGTATGTAGGAGAAGAGATGCACGTGCTCTACGGACGAGGTTTCAAAAGAGCACCGGAAGGCGCTTCTTATCTCGATGAGAATGGCAACAAGGTGGACGCTTCCGGCATGCACATCGTCAATGCCGATGGATATCCGGTACTCGACGAGTCTCCCGATCGCCGCATCGGCAAGGTAAATCCCAACTGGCGTGCGGGCATGGTGCAACGCTTACAGTACAAGAACTTTTCCCTGGCGGCAACACTCTCCGCGCAATACGGTGGACACTCGTATTCGGTTACGAACTTCTCGCTGTCGTATCAGGGCAAGCTTACCAACTCGCTGGCGGGCCGTAACGATGGCTTAGTACACAAAGGGGTAAATGCCGTGACCCATGACGATGGATCGGTTACCTATACCAAGAATACAACCGTAACCGGCAACATCCAGACCTATTACAGCAGCTATATGTGGACCCGCGACAATACTGAAATGAACACGTTCAGCACGGACTTCATAAAACTGCGCGAGCTGCGTCTCGACTATCAGATTCCTTCGAAAATCCTGGCAAAAACACATTTCTTACAGAAGGCGTCCGTGGGCATGTACGCCACCAACGTGTTTTGTATTACCGACTTTCCGCAGTTTGATCCGGAAACGGGTTTGCTGAACGGATCGGATATATACTCAGGCATCGAATCCATGGCGTTTCCCATGACACGCACCTATGGTTTCAATGTTCAGGTTTCATTCTAAACGAACCGATATGAAAACATTCAACAAAATACTGATAACAGGGATGATGGCCATTGCCATGTTCGCCTGTACTTCTGAATTTGAAGAGACGGATAAAAACCCCAACCTTACCACGGTTGGGAATGTACGTGCAAGCGGTATGTTCGAGCCGTTGCTGTACGGCAGCGCCAACGCCTGGTTAAATCAAACCTGGTTCTGGAACAACGAGCTCATTCAATTCACGGCGTTTACCGGCGGAGTGACACGTCAGGAGCACCGCTACTCCATTGCCGATGGTAACTGGCAAGGTGTATGGAACCTGTACACCAGCTACGCCAACAATGCCGTGCATATGTACGACTTGAGTGTTGAGCAGGAAGACCGGGCGCTTCAGGCCGTTGCGTTAACACTGAAAGTATTGTACATGTCGAACCTGTCGGATATGTACGGTGATATACCGTATGCAGAAGCCTTCACAGCCAACAAACCCGGCGGTACCACTACGCCGGCATTCGACTCACAGATGAATGCGTACAAAGCGATGTTTGCCGACCTCGAAGCTGCTAACGAGCTCTACGCATCGCAGCCCGTATTTCTAAAGCCGGCCCTTGACGGCATGTACGGCGGCTCGATGGAAGCATGGCGTAAATTCAACAACTCCCTCTATCTGCGGTTGCTCTGCCGCGTAAGCGGGCGCACCGAAATGCAAGCCGGATCGAAGATGACCGAGATCCTGAGCGCGCCGGCTTCCTACCCTATCTTCACATCGAATGCAGACAATGCCACGGTTAAGTTTTCGGGCAGCGATCCGTATCTCAACCAATTCGCCTTGACCAGTCAGGGAGAATTTACCAGCTCGGGACGCAAGCTCACGCGGCAACTCATCGGCATGACGGTTGTTACCGACGGCGGTGGAGCACAGGTATACATAGATCCTCGCCTCCCGATCATCGGCAGGAAGAACCCGGACGCCGTGACGAACCCCTCCAACATCTGGATCGGCACGGTATCGGGTTGTACGGCCGAAGAGCAAAGCATCGTCGACAGAGGAACATCATGGCTGAACGCCGCCGTATTCTGCCGTGCCGACGCGCCGGCCTGGTTTATGGACTATGCGGAAGTGCAGTTCATTCTGGCCGAAGCCGCCCTGAAAGGGTATATCGCTGGCGGCGAACCAGCGGCAAGCGAGTACTATACAGAAGCAATAACCGCCTCGTTGGAAAAATGGGCGCCACTCGGACAATTCAGCGCCGTGCCCGTGACCATTTCCGAAAGCGACATCACCACCTTCCTGGATTCTGAGCTAGCCTCATGGGACAATACTGGTAACAAAGAAGAACTGATCGCCAACCAAAAATTTCTGGCGCTGTTTTGGACCGGCATGGAAGCCTATCACGAATACCGTCGCACCGGGTACCCCGAGCTGACAATTGGCGATGGTACAGTCTTCAACGACTATACACTTCCCACGCGCTTTGCATTTCCCAACACCACGATCGCGACCAACGAAAAACATGCGCGTGAGGCCCTCGAAAGAATGGGTGGTGATAATACCATGAAGACTCCCGTATGGTGGAGTAAACAGGCTATTGAAGCGAACTAACGCATAAAAATGCATAACATGAAAAGCACTATAACGTTCAGATCCGGACATTTTACTGCCATCCTGTTGATAATGGTAGCGGTCCTGTCGCTGCTGTTTGTTTCCTGCAGCGATGATGACGAGGAATTTTCAGGTGATCCCTATTTCTCCATAGAAGACGGCCCTACCGGTCTTACAGCAGGCGTCGAAGGCTCAACCGTGAGCTATACAGTACGCTCTAACCGGTCTTGGCAGGTCGTGGCACAGGAAGATAATGATTGGGTACGCGCGTTTCCGGCAGAAGGAAGCGAAGACGGAACCTTTAAATTCATTGTAAAAGAGAATGAAACATTCGATGCCCGCACGATAAACTTTTCGTTTATCGTAAACGGAACGGAGCAACCCGTGCTCTTCCGTGTGGAGCAGGCCGCCAATGTGCCCTATATAAACCTTCCGGGCGCGCAAAACGGCGCCGAGGTTCTGGCCGCCGGCGGCGATGTTACGATCGACGTAGACGCTAATGTGGCCTGGACCTACAAACTCGACGACGATGCTACGTGGTTAACGCAATTGGAATTATCCGCTACAAAGATCAGACTGCGCGCGGAAAAGAACAATGGCGCCGACCGCTCAGCAACGGTAACTATACAGTCCTCCGAACACCCGGAGCTCGACAAGACGATCGTCATCACACAGCTGCCAGGCAATATCATTTTGCGGGAAGACTTCAGCTGGCTGGCGTATGGCAACGAAAAGCCCTACAATACCACCGGCGAGACGCGCTTCGATACATGGACGCAGGACGAAATAAACCATGGATGGTACAGCACCCCGGTAGCAGCTTCAAGCAATCAACCGCTCCTCTACGCCCGTCAGGGTTTTGTGAAGCTGGGCAAAACCGGCTTTGGTGGCGACCTTATTTCACCCAGGCTCAACATTGAAGGCACGGCAAATATTCGCGTAACGTTCAAGGCAGCTGCATATATCTCCGCCGGCGGAGCGATAGACGACAAGCTTCTGAAGATATACGCCTTGGGTGCGGGTGCGACAAGCATCTCGCAGCTTACGATCGACAACGTGCCCAATTCGGAAGCACAGGACAACGCAGGCGTGGTAAACAATATCTGGGCTGCCGAAAGAGCCTATAGCTTTACCGTTACAGGTGCCACGGCCGATACCCAGATAAAGTTCCTCGGCGGCGACTACAACCTGACCGGTGTCGGACTAGGGAAGAATCGCATCTTTATCGATGACATCAACATCGAAATTATCGAATAAACCGCAGTCGCCACGACTCCATAGGTCGTGGCGACTTTTTTAAAACACTCCTATAAACTAATACGCAGTCATGAGAAATAGATCATTGGCAGTATGCCTGTTGACAGGTGTACTCCTGGCAGGCTGTGCCGACCTGGGTGTAAAACCCACTACAGAAAGCACAATACCTTATACACTCAACACATCGGATATTGGAACGCTGGCGACCGGCACCACTGCCATTACCGTTGACCCTTATGTAAACACCAGCAGTTACATCAACAGTGGATTTTCATTTCTGAACCCCACCCAGGTAAATAAGAACCGCGAGGCCATCGGAGGAAGCTCTTACACGGCAGTGTATGGCTTTAATGTTCCGGAAGAGAACCGGGCGAGAGGCATCCGTTGGAACGACGACGATGAGACCACGAAGATCTGGATACCACAAGGGATCACGGGATTTAAGAAGAATGGCATACGCTACCTGCTGGTGACCTGGTATGGCACCGATGGTGCGGAATACAAAGGGTCGCGCATCACCCTGATGGACATCAGCCCGAGCTCCAGCACATACCTGATGTACCGCCATATTCTGCTGGTCCAGCACACTGTACCGGCATCAGTGTCCGACTATACACAATACGGAACGTATGCGCCTCTGAACATACACGCCGGTGGCGTGGCATACGTCAACGACAAATTGTACGTGGCCAGTACAAACCTCGGCATCCGTGTATTCGACCTCAACAAGATTATAGAAGTGGCGACCGGCGATGAAACTACAAACCGATGTGGCAAAGCTCCCGACGGAACACTGTATGCGTTTAACTACCGGTACATTCTGCCACAAGTAGGATACTATGATATCAACGGTGGGGCCGATCCGTTTTCCACGATACAGATCAATGCGGAAGGAACCGAGTTATGGACCGCACAATACTCTACCGGAAGTGCAGCAGCCTCCGTTGTTCCAAAGATTTACGGCTTCCCGATAAACGCCAGCGGCACGGTGCTTAATTCCGGCATCCAGTACGTCATCCCAAAGAACTCACTTTTTGACGGCAACCACGCCCATGGCATGCAGGGAATTTTTAGAAAGGGTTCGAGAACATGGTTGTCATGCACCGGATCACCGTCGGAGTCATACGGCTCGAAAGCGCGACTGGCACGATACACCGACGGCGACGACAACACCGTGCGGTATCGATGGCCTTATGGCGCCGAAGCATTATACTATGAAGCCGAATTGGACTACCTGTGGAGTCTGACCGAGCATGCCCCCAATAGTGGAGCCGACAACGGCAGCCAGGTGAACAGATGCATATTTGCCGTCATCTTTTCGAAGTATGAATAGGCGCGAACGTAATAATAAAAGAAGTATATAAACAGCGAAACGTGAAGTACACAAGAAGGCATTTTATAAAGTTGGGAAGCGTTACGACGCTGGCAGGACTCGGTGGATTGGGATTCAGTTTTGCCGGCTGTCAGGAAGATGGTCCGGTAGATGAAAATAACAACCTGGGCATCCGGGGTGTTTCTATTCCCTCCAGCCTGGACGTTACAGCAGGAACCGATATAACCCTGCAAGGCATGGGATTTCAGGCAGGCGACACGATCGAGTTGATGCGCTCGTCCGACGGGACAATCTTTACCGTGAGCGTTACGGCCATCACGAATAATTCCGCGACCTTCCCGATGCCCGACGGAATCACCACCGGAACTTATTCCATAAAAGTTATCCGAGGGGCGGACAGCCTTACGCTCGGCCGTACACTGCTAAACGTCGTAGCCGACACAGACATTCCGGATGTCGCGGGCATGACCGTAAAGGGTATTGTCTACTGCGATGGCAAAGGCGTTGCCGGCGTGGTTGTATCGGATGGATCTGAAGTAACCGTTACCGACAGCAAAGGCATATACTACCTGCCTTCGCTCAAGAAGACCGGGTTCGTTTTCATTTCTATTCCTGCGAACTACGAGGTGGCCAACCAGGGCAATGCACCACAATTCTTCAAGCGGGTAAGCAATAATACCACTGCTGTAGAGCAAAAGGACTTTTCACTGATGAAGGTGAGCAATGAAAAACACGTCGTCATACCCATGGCCGACTGGCACCTGGCCAACCGTAACAACGACCTGGAGCAATTCAACAGCAAGGTTCTTCCCGATGTCAACGCAACCATCGAGCAATACGCCGCCGACGGCACAAAAGTATACGTGCTCACCCTGGGCGATATGACCTGGGAGCTTTATTGGTACAGCAACGGGTTTGGGCTGAACGAGTATATTCCGTACATGAACAAGCTGAAGAGCCCGGTCTTTAACCTGATGGGAAACCACGATAACGATCCGTATTACGCCAATGACTGGGATGCCGAAGAAAAATACCGCGACATCATCGGTCCTACCTATTACTCCTTTAACCTTGGAAAGATTCACTACGTGGTGCTGGACAATGTAGAGTACGTAAACAACGGAGGCACCGTGGGAACCATTGGTGACCGCAGCTACCGGGACACCGTCCATAACGACCAGATCGAATGGTTGAAAAAAGACCTGGCCACCGTCACCGACAAGAACACACCGATTGTACTGGCCATGCACACGCCGTTGTATGCAAATCCCTCGCTCGGCGCGGCAGGTACGCAAGTGAACAAGATCGATATGACGAATGGCGATACCCTGACCGACTGTTTCCAGGATTTTTCTACCGTGCACGTCTTGACCGGACACACGCATATCAATTACACCGTGGAAGAAAAGGCTTCTATAATGGAGCACAATATCGCAGCGATCTGTGCTACCTGGTGGTGGACCGGTAAGAACGGCTACGCCGGAAACCATACTTGCCGGGACGGCAGTCCGGGTGGATACGGCATCTGGAAGATGAACGGCCGCGACATAACGTGGCTATACAAGAGCATCGGCTACCAGGAGAACTACCAGTTCCGTGCGTACGACCTGAATGCTGTACACATTACCGCTGCCGCGTTCGCCCCAAACTCGACCGACAGTGCACTCGCTAAATTTGCAGGTCCTTATGCCGCGCAACATGCCAGCAACGAAATCCTGATCAACGTATGGGGCTACGACAGTCAGTGGAAAATCGAGGTTACCGAGAACGGAAAAAGTCTCGCCGTGAGTCGTGTGAAGGTGCTCGACCCGCTGCACATCGTTTCCTACGAAGCACTGCGACTGAACGCAGGCGCTCAGCCAACCGATGCCTTTGTCTCGACCGAGACAGCACACATGTTCAGCGTCACGGCCAGTGCACCCGATACGACCCTGGAGATTTACATCACCGACCGGTTTGGAAACGTTTATACAGAAAGTATGGTCCGCCCGAAGCAGTTTGGGCTTTTGATGAAATAGTAGTTGTGATTTAGCGCGGGTACTTCCATTTAAAATGAGAAGACCCGCGTCATTGTCGGCCGGGGCAGCTATTTCTTTTTTAGAACCACCGATACGATCATCGAGATAGCCAACAGGAAAGCAATGATGATCAAGGAGATTTCTATCGGAATCTTGTAGAAATCCACGATTACCATTTTCACACCAACAAATACGAGTATCGTTGCCAGCCCATACTTTAAGTACGTAAAATACTTCTCAATTCCAGCCAGGGCAAAATATAAGGATCGCAGACCCAGTATGGCAAATACGTTTGACGTGTATACGATGAAGGTATCGTCCGATATGGAGATGATTGCCGGGATCGAATCCACAGCGAAAATGAGATCAGTACCCTCTATCAACATGACTACGATGAACAAAGGTGTTGCCCAGATCCGGTGATCACGCTTGACAAAAAACTTATCGCCTTCAAACGATTCAGTAACAGGAAACATCCTTCGAACGAATTTCACCATTGGATTCTTCTCGGGGTCCAGGGGTTTGTCTTCTCCGAAAAGCATACGGGCACCCGTGAAAATGAGAAAGCCCCCAAAGACGTAAATCAACCAATGAAACTTGTGAATAAGCTCTATGCCGGCGAAGATGAAAATCACGCGCATCACCAGGGCCCCAAATATGCCCCAGAAGAGAACCTTATGCTGGTAAGCATCGGGCACCCGGAAGTACGAGAAGATCATAATAATGACGAATATATTGTCAATGCTTAATGACTTCTCTACTACGTAAGCAGTAAAGAATTCAAGCGCCTTCTCTTTATCAAAATAATGATAGACAAAAAGATTAAATAGCATTGCAAGAACAATCCAGACAGCAGTCCAGGTGAGCGCCTCCTTTACGGATACCGTATGTGATTTTCGATGAAAGACCCCGAGGTCCAATGCCAGCATACCGATCACAAAAAGGCTAAACGAGCCCCAAAGTATAAATTCTTCACTCATGATTGTTGTTGTTCAATCCTGGACACAGGCAAACCGCTGTATTCCGTTACACCCGTCACTTGACAATACGAAGTGTTCACAGTTAAAGTTACCCTTAATAGTTGATCTGGACACTATAATTGGACCGAACTTTGCTGTTTATTTTATATGTCAACACCTAACGTTCGATACTATGAAAACAACTACAAATTCAGGCATTGATTATATCATGATTGCCATAATTATATTATACATCATCACGCCCTTTTTAGAAACGTGTTCCAGACAAGCGCCTGGGTGAGTGTTCCTGGGGTTTCACCCGACCGATGAACCTTCACTTTCTTTAATACAGTTGTCGTGAAGCAGCAAGGGTTTAACAATCGAAAAGCTGATAACAACGGCGGCCGTAAATTCTATCCAGGGCCACGCAACGGCATCCGCGCAATAATCTGACAAAAGGATAGCAAGGCAGAAAACACACAACGTACTTATTGTTCCGCTCGCATCCTCTGCGCTATCTTTTTTATGTGTTGGTATACGGTTCATGTATATTACCATGCACTTCCTGTGCCATATAATTTCGTACAATTTAACCGGCAGTGCCGCTTTTCCGGAGATGCAAACGGGGCGAAACTCCCCACCGGGCGAAATTACCCACCCGCTCACCAATAAAGTCGAACCTTTACCGCGCTTTCCTGTTTATGTTAATACCTTTGCATGAAATGGATCCAAATGAATTCCAACGAATTTAAATTACGGGAACGTGTAAAAGAATTGAACTGTCTTTACAAGTTATCCAGAGTTGCCTGGGAGGCTAAGAATGATTTTGATGCGATCGTATCAAAGACACTGGAGATCTTACCCACCGCCCTGCAACATCCTGACGCTGCCGAGGCAAGTATATCAATCGACTCCCGCGACTATTCAACACGTGGCTTTGATAAAACAACCACCGTGATTGCGGCAGAGTTACGGTTTGACAAGAAGAAATTTGGGACTATCCAAATTGGTTATAGGAGTTCCCGGTCGAATAAAGAGAAAATGGAATTCCTTCCGGAAGAAAGTCGCCTCCTAAAAGCCGTGGCCCAGGAGTTATCGCTCGTGATACACCGCGCTTCGATTGAAGAAGATAAATACAAGCTCCAGGCACAGTTGCAGCATGCAGAGCGACTCGCCTTCGTGGGAGAGTTGTCTGCTGGAATCGCGCACGAGTTGAATGAACCGCTTGGCCGGGTACTGGGCTTCGCGCAACTAATTAAAAAGGCAGGGAGTCTAAACGAACAACAGGAGCAAGATCTTGAACGTATTATCAAGGCATCGCTCTATTCACGGGAGATCATTAAGAAGCTGATGATCTTTTCCAGGCAAATGCCACAACAGATCACGAAAGTTAATTTGAATGCTATCGTTCACAATATTCTGTATTTTATTGACGTGCGATTCCAAAGCCGCGGGATTACCATTGTAAAACAATTGGAACCAAACCTGCCCGAAATGATGGCCGATGAGGTTCAGATGAGTCAGGTCCTTGTCAATCTTATCACCAATGCCGTCTATGCGATGCCGGGTGGCGGGAGCATCTATGTAATAACCAAAAGCACCACCGCAAACGTGAAACTTATTGTGAAAGACACGGGTATAGGAATGACTGCAGAAGTTAAAGATCGGATTTTTGAACCGTTCTTCACCACGAAAGAGGTTGGACAGGGAACGGGCCTGGGCTTGTCCGTGGTGCAGGGCATCGTTGACTCACACAACGGTCAGATCATCGTAAATACCTCGCCTGGTAAAGGAACAAAGTTTGAAATCCAGCTTCCGTTAAAACAAGAAAAGAAAAAGCGATCATCATGAAACACGCAGGTAAAACAAATATTCTTGTCGTTGATGACTCACCGGAGACCGTCGAGTTAATCAAGCGAAACCTCGAGAGTGTC
This sequence comes from Parachryseolinea silvisoli, assembly GCF_021190955.1. Classification (GTDB taxonomy): domain Bacteria; phylum Bacteroidota; class Bacteroidia; order Cytophagales; family Cyclobacteriaceae; genus Ohtaekwangia; species Ohtaekwangia silvisoli. The sequence continues at coordinate 1,013,790 of NZ_JAIOAO010000002.1, read as the reverse complement.
GGCTATCAGGTCTATAGCGCTAACAATGTTCAATCTGCGGTGAAGTTATTGGAGACTTTACAGGTCAACCTGGTGATAACCGATTTGAAAATGCCCGGCGAAAGTGGAATTGAGCTCGTGCGACACGTTTCCGAAAACTATAAGGGAGCGGGCACACTTGTCATTACCGGGTTTCCGTCCATTCAGGGTGCTGTTGAGTCTATCAAGATCGGTGCCGAGGAATATCTTGTAAAGCCCTTTACAGACGAAGAATTGTTTAAATCGGTCGAACGTGTACTGGCGAAAACGTCAAAGTATAAAAAAGAAGTTGTTTCAACTGCCCCCGTCAATTTTGGAATCATCGGCAGCTCAGAAGGCATGCACGATGTTTTCAAAACAATTAATAAGGCAAAAAATACAAACGCTACTGTGCTGATCAATGGCGAGAGCGGAACTGGAAAGGAACTGGTCGCCCGGGCGCTGCACTATGGTAGTCACGCATCGGCTGCCCCGTTTGTCCCGGTAAACTGCGGCGGCATTCCCGACGCACTACTCGAGAGTGAATTGTTCGGCTATGTGAGAGGTGCGTTCACGGGCGCAACCGAAACGCGTGCAGGTTTTTTTCAGACAGCGGACGGCGGAACCATTTTTCTGGATGAGATCAGCAATACCAGCCTGGCCATGCAGGCAAAACTTTTGCGTGTCCTGCAAGAAAAAGAGTTCTATATGGTCGGTTCGAAGAAACCTATGAAGGTAAATATCCGGATTGTTGCCGCCACCAATGTCGACCTGATGCAACTTGTAAAGAAAGGACTATTTCGGGAGGACCTGTATTACCGGTTAAATATCATTAGCATCGACCTGCCACCACTCCGTGCGCGTGACAAAGACATTATGCTATTGCTGGACTTCTTCCTGAATAAATACGTCCGCGAATTGGCGAAAGGGCCCATGCAATTTTCGAAGAAAGCGTTAAAATCCCTCACGGAATATGCTTGGCCCGGCAATGTGCGGGAGTTGCAAAACCTGGTGCATCGGCTGGTGATCATGGCCGACGAGGACACTATCGACACCCCCGACCTTCCGGAGAGCTTTCGGTATTCAGCCACACGAAGCCGGGGCTTGAATCGAAAACTCGCCGACATCGAGCGGGACTATATTTCAGATGTGTTAGCCGCAAACAAAAACAACATTTCACACACAGCGCAGATACTTGGTATTGACCGCAAAACGCTTCGTGAAAAGCTTAAAAAAGCGAAGGACTAGGCTGGGGAGAATTTCCCCGGTCGGCCGTCTTTGCTCCAACCTTCGTTGATCCATTCGACGAATTCGCCGCTGCTACGCACAAATTAAATGGTATGCCTTTTGGAAACACCTCCCCCGGGGTGCAACACCATGCAAACGAATACCATCATCGAAGACCTATTGAAGCGGGAGCTACGGGCACTGTGCAGAACGTGCATTCATGAGTATGAATGTATTTATCATAAGACCTCCACCAAAGCAATCATTCAGTGCGAGTTATTCAAACTTAACCGGGAACATATGACCGATTCCGATGCTACACGTGGTTTATGCACAGCCTGCGACCACGCCCATAATTGCACCTTACCCGGAAGAAAAGATGGTGTTTGGCGCTGTCCCGAATTCAGCTAATGACCAAAAAGCATTATTATGAAAACGCACGAAAATATTAAAACGAAACTAATCAAAAACGGAAAATGGAAGGAGTTCAATAAACACGCCGTGCTCATCGCAGAAGGGTTTTACCTGGATAGCAAAAAGCACGGAGCCTGGCGCGAGTACTATGATGAGAACGGCAGTATAATGCTGGAAGAGAGTTACAAACACGGAATCCAGCATGGCCCGTACACCTCCTTTTATCCGAATGGTCAGGTATTTAGTAAGGGCCAATTTTTTAACGGCTTACGGGAAGGACGCTTTAAAGTATACGATGAGCAAGGAAACAACGTACGAAACCTGTTTTTCATCAACAACATCTTAACCGAAGACAGCGACGAGCGTATATCCATGGGCGAAAGAGCCACCCACCGAAAAACCGGCGCTTGATCACGCCTGAAGTAAATAAAAAAGCACTTGACCTTACGCAAGTACTCCTTCAGGAAATTACTGCTATGCAATACGCAGCATTTCGGATTTGGAACGAACCCATTCGATAAGCTGCCTCCTTTCCTCCGCATTTAAATACCGAAAAGCCTTTCTAACTTCCTTTCTGAACAATTTTTTATCGAATGTCATCTTCGACAAAATCAACTTCGAATACTCGAGCATACTGCACTTAAACTTTATTCCCCGCATAATAATTGATTTAACAATAAATTGGGCCTGGCTGCCAAGGCCGTTTGCATTCCAAAAGTGCATTATCCATGCCAGAATAAAATAGCGTAACAGTATACACAAGACCATTAAAGCAACCCGATGGCGTGGTCCATAATTACCCAGTGGGTAGGTTGTGCGCAGCACACCCGATCGTATGCGATAATCCGCTCGCTACAGAACTGCTTCGCGTGTACGTCGAGTCTTTTCCTCCACTGCGGCGACCGCTCCAACTTTCTTAACCGCCTGCGCTCTCCAAACCTTCACCAACACCACCACACTAATCACCGCCAGCGATAAGAACAGCAGGTCAACAAACAGTATATCATATGCCCGTCGCGCATACGTACTCCAAAACCAGTTATCCCGTACAATACCATCCAGCAGCGGCAACAAAAAGCACGTCAGCGCAGATAGCAGCGTCGTCTGCCGGTTCGTCACTTCCAGATCCCTCCGCACAATAAAATAAACACCGAGCACCAGCCACGAATAGAAATACCAATTATAAATCTCCGATTGCCCCGCGTTCTTCAGAAACAACAGCACAATCATCGTAAAAGCCGTTACCGGCAGCATCGACATGCAAGCCGCCATAAACACATTGGCTGTCCAGAAATTAAACACCCGCCTATGCTTCGGTATACTATTCTTATCGCGCGCTACCAGCCAAATCAAGATACCGGATATAATCACCACACACCCCGTTGCCCCCAACACAAAATACATCACGCGCAAAGGCCGTCCGCCAAAGTCACCAAAATGCAAGTGGTAAATAAGTGCCTTTACCTTGTCGATATAACTGGCATGCTCCGTCGGCAGGGATTCATGCAGGATCTTCTGATCGCGGACCCGACAAATGGTCTTTCCTGATCCGGCGAAGCTTGCTTCCGCCAGCGGTTTGGACAGCACAACTACGTGCATATTATCATCCTGGTAACTCTTAATAGCCACCCGGCTTATCTCCCCTCCCGTAATTTTCTGCTCGACTCCCGCGAGGTAATCGTTCAAATCAAACGTCGCAGCCAGCGGAGTGTACGTATATTGAAACTTCGTGCTATCAGAATACTCCAGGCTCTGATACATCTTCTCGCTATCGCCCTTATATAGATAAGTAGCATAAGGCGTCATCAAAAACGAATTCGCAATCAGCACAATCCCCGTCACAGCAAAAATGAACTGAAACGGAAATTGAATCACCCCCAACCCCGTATGAAGATCCGTCCAGACCGTCTTCCACTTCGCCCATGGCCTGAACGTAAAAAAATTAGAAACAATCTTATCCCAATGCAGCATCAACCCCGTGATAAGCGCAAACAGAAAAAGGAAGGACACAATTCCAGCCAGCAAATAGCCAAACGGCGCGCCCAGGTAAATAGGAATAGCATTCAATTGAGCAAGAAAATGCAGCCGATACAAAAACTCTCCCATATCGTACCCCGCCTGATATTCGACCTCTTTCTTCTGTCCAAAGTTGTACGTAAAGAAAGCCGAGTCATCATCTCCACCACGCCTTCCGCGACCTCTGCCTCTACCCTTCTTTTGCTCCTCCGGCTTTTTCTCCACTTTCGCCTTCACCGTGCTATCATGCGAAGCCGACATGGACACATACGCACCCATACCGTGTCGTTGCATTGAAAACTCAATATCGCGGCCTTTCAACGTATGATTCGCCGCAAGCGAATCCAGCACATGGTTAAAATCTCTTTCTGTAATCCCGCGTTGTGCGGTGATCGATTCATTCTTCTGCCACGCCGCAATATCATCCTTAAAAAAGGAGAACGAGCCCGCAAAAAAAATCACGTATAACAACGCGCAAATGAAAATGCCGCTGATCGTATGCGTATGGAAGTAAATATTGTAATTGCGATTATCCATGGCTGGCACTTAAGAGATCAAATAAGGAAGCAAAAACAAAAGAGTAAGAATGACGTAAGCCGCCCACACCTTCCAAACATTCCTAACAAGGAATGCCACAAGTAAAAGAATAGCCCACAGAATGTAGCCAGTGAAAAAAGAAGTGGCAATAACATTCTCTTTCGGAAACAGCTTTGTCAGCAACATGTGGAAGCTAAACATAACCGTATACCCGCCGACAACGCCGGCCAGTATCTTGGCCAATCGTAGCCACGGTGATTTCGTCAGGTATTTCTTGTTGGCAGGCATAATGATCAAACTAAAAATTCCAGCGTCAGGAAAAACACATACAGCACAACCACTCCCGTTTCGTTTACATACCGAAACGGATTAAGCGAAACCACCAGGCATCCTACTCCCATCAAGCCCACGAGGCTGGCGCATATTCCTGTCATCCACCCCCATTGCACGACAAACGCTATCGTCACCAACAGCATCAGTGCTCCTCCAATCATTCGGTACGTTTGCCTGTGGCGCAAGATACTGAGCAGGTACGACGGCGGATCCGTATGTTCTACTTGCTCCGAAGTAACATACAGAAGCTGAAAAGCAATCAATTGGATGAAGTAAAATGTGGTGATCATACGAAATAGTGCTTAATGGATAACTCGTTAGCCGGGCATTTAGGCCCGTGCTAACGAGTTTTATATCATCTTCTCAGGCAACCGTTAGTCGAGATGCTGGATCGCTGTCAGCGTTCCACCGTCGACCTTCAAGCCCTGCGTTGCTGTTTTAGTGGTGACATCAATCTTATATACGTAACCGGTACCATCTTTCAGGTTTACACCGATATAGCCAGTGCGCCCATCTTTGGGGGTATAGTTGTTCGTAGTAAGACTGGCGATATCGTCAAACGCAGGAAGTCCTGAAACGATATCATAGGTTTTATTGATAACGTTCACGACTGCCACACGACGACCTGAAGGAAATGATGTTCTTTCCGACTTTGCCTGTGAGTGAACGATGTAGTTATTGTTACCCACATACAGCCAGGAAGTAATATTGTTACCGCCGCTGGCATCTTCTACATCAAAATAGTATTCGTCGAATTCAGTAGTGCCGGACTTGATACGGGTAATAGCAGAATGCTTCGTAGAAGAAAGTGCACCGCCAGTTGTTGCCGCCGAAGGAGAGAAAGCATAGATGTCGCCGTTTTCAGCTATTGAAAGACCGTCCATAAAATACCGGCCGATGAAGCTGGTGCGATTATCTTCAATTACCTTATCAAGAGACATGTCGGCGTAATTGAACACGGCAATCCATGCCTGGTCAGGATAGTCCGTATTGAAACTTCTGTCTTTAATAGTTTGGTAAGGTGCATACACTTTATCACCCACCTGTTTGATCCAGGTAAAGTGAGCCAACTCCCCCAGGTCGCCCGTTATATCCAGGGTGTTCATCGTACCTTCGGAAGTGATGGTCAGGCTTTCTGTGCTGACCTTATACCACGAAGAGGTAGGAGTCGCTAGGTTCCGGGCAATCTTAACAAGCAGCAGGTCGTTGTTTACCGGAGCGAATGACTGCACCGTTTCGGTTTGAAAATTTGTCAATTTATTCAGCGCACCGGCTTGTATATCGTAGGCCGTTACCGCGCCGGGGTTGCCCTGCCCGTAGAGCATACTAAAGAATTTGTTATTATGTGTTACGTAGTAGCGATATGTTCCGTCTTGTTCAACACCATTTTCAGCAGTGGATACGCTTCCCGTATCCAGGCTGCTGGCAGTGAGCAGGTAGTCAGCAACGCCGGTAGATGCGGCAGGCGTTACGGCCAGAATGAAATTGCCGGGGTTCGCAGGAGCGTTGTCGTCGTCAGAGCATGACACGGCAAATGTTACGGCAACAAACAGGGCCGCCAGTGTGGTTTTGATATTCATATTAAAATAGATTGTTAATTATTACTAGTCTTATGAAAGAAAGCCCGAACGTTTACATAAAATCCTCGGCCCGGCTTTTGGAGACTGAAGTTGTCGTACAGTAAGGCATCGGTAACATTCCGGGCTTCCAGGCCGACATTATAGCGACCTTGTTTCAGGCTATACACAATGTTCACATCATGACTCAGCTGCTCGGGAATGTCCAGCTTGTCGCTGCCGCGGCTGGGCCAGTACAGGTAAAATGCGTGAACATACAGCATGTTATAGCCAATGCTCATATTATTACCTTTCGCGCCCAGATCGCGAAGCGATACCGAGACGTCGGCGTTACCGAACAGGTAAGGTATGTTTGGCATCTGATCCAGGTAAACCGGACTTACACCTGTGTATCCGGGCTCGATCTTCTGCATGTTCTGCAGATATTGGTAGGTCATCGTAACTCCTGCCGATATCAGTCGTTTGTGCGAGTAGCGGAGCTCAGCATCACCTCCATAGGTCCGCACCCCCTCGCGGTTATCTGGAATGAGCTTCGATTGATTGTTATTTAACCGGTTGTAGATGAAATTGCGGGAGTATCGATATACACCATTGGCATTCAAGAGGAACTTATTGTTTGCATCAGCGGCAAAGGTGTACGCCAGGCCCACGTTTATATTATCACTTTGCTCCGGCAAAAGGCTCGGATTGCCTTCAAAATTCTCAACATCCCCGAATATCTCCTGTGCTTCCGGCATTCTATTGGTGAGCTCATACGATGCTTTCACTTGTAGTGAAGTCGAGAAAAAATACGTCCCCACGATACCGTAGCCAATCTTATCTGTTGTAGCACGGGCCTCTTGCGCAGCGACAACGTTCTTTTGAGTGATGAACTTACTGATCAAGGTGATGCCGAAAGCATCCTCCTTACTGTAGGCATAGCTCAACCCTAATACATTTTTCTGAGTTTTACTCGGCGGGTTGGTCGCATCCGGATTTAACACATCCGACCCTTTGCGATTAAAGGTATTGAACACATCGCTCATCGCAATGGATTGACGGTCATTGATGCGGTAACTAGCCATCGCCGTCGCGACACCAGTATTGTTTTTATACTTGTATAAGCTTCTGGACCGTTCGCCACTGGTCCCATTCGGTTTACTGTTACCATACCAGTCATACCGGACGTTCATCGTATCGATATTTTGCTCGCTTCCCAGGTTGTAGTTAGCATTGAGGGTGACATCCAGGCCTTTGATCAAGTCCTGTTTTCTGTATTTAAAAGTCGGCGTCACGACATCCCCGCGTCGGTGCCACTTGCCAAACACTGACACCATTCTCGCACCAGTCTGAATTTCTTTATAGTTGCGCCCCAATGTAATGCCCAACAACAATTTATCGGCATACTTCTTCTTGACCACGCCCACCTGCGCAATCAGGGCTTCATTGTGATAAACATCGTGAAAACGTCGGACCCAGGCGCCCGGAGTATATGCCCCGGTCCAGATGTCAGCGGCATCCACCTTTACTTTATAATCATTGTCGGAGTAATTCTGGTATGCGCTTAACTGCACTTGCAAACCACGTTCTGATGTGGCCGCGGCATTGATCACACTTCGGTGGGTATTGAATGAGCCATAGGAATATGATACGTCCACATAGTTTCGGTAACGATCATTGGTGATAATGTTAATGGCGCCGCCTAGTGCGTCGGAAGCCAGGGATATCGGAACAACACCTTTATATACTTCGATTCGATCGGCAGAGTTGATGGGAATATTATTGATCTGAAAAGACGAACCGAATCCATCCATCGGTATTCCGTCGATAAAAAAACGCACGTGGTTGCCGGAAAAACCATTCAGAGAGAGGTTGAAACTTGACCCTACACCGCCCGATTCACGAACACGAACGCCTGCGACACGGTCCAACGCGCCTGCCAGATCAAGGGTGGTGTTGTATAATTGTTTGGCATCGACGGCCGTGACGTTGTAAGCCTGTCGGTTGGTCTCCTGCACTTCGGAGCGACCAACCACCATGACCTCCTCCAACTCGGTGGACGACGACTCCACGGTGAGCGAAACAACAGCTTCCTTGCCGGTCTCTATATGTATAGTATGCTGTAAGGATTGAAAACCTATACCGGTAACGAGAAGTATATGCTTGCCCGCTGTAACATTTTCGATGACAAAGGCACCCGCATGATTCGTCGCTGCGCCGAGGGCAAGGTCCTGAATTTTGACCATCAGACCTATAGCGGGCTCACCTGTTTTGTCAAGTATAGTACCGCGAATCGACCCTGTCTGTGCTTGCGCAAAAATACCGCACGCACATAGCAAAGCCATGAGCAAAATTTGTCTACTTTGCATTGCTTTTAAATGTTCCGTTTAATCGCTCCCGGTTCACCGGGATAGCCGTACAGTTGCCGCTGTACGGCTTTATTTTGTGCGATATTAGAACTCGTTTAGAATAGTTCCAAATAACTACCGGAAGAATCCGGGTTTATCACAACCTCAACAGCATGGTAAAGAAGAAAATACCCTTCACAGGGGATCAAAATACCCTGTCGATGAAACCACAAGTTTCGATTTGGGTAAGTATAAAATAACATGATCACCAAAAACAAAAGGCGTACAGAGGACGTACTAAGGATATGCTAACGAAAATTCTACCGTTCATACTCGCCGTCGCCTGCTATAGCAATGCCAGCTGCCAAAGCGACCTCCCTCAGGACGTCAAAGACAAAATCAAACTACGCGTCGACAATCACACCAACCCGGGCATCGTCATCGGACTGATCAACGGCGATGATGTACGTTTTTATTCATTCGGCGTGAAGTCATTGACCACGACCGACCCCGTCAATGAGCATACTATATTCGAGATCGGCTCAATCTCTAAAACATTTACCGGCATTCTGCTCGCCAACGAAGTCGTCAACGGGAAAATCAAGCTCGACGATCCCCTGCAAAAATATCTGCCCACCGGAGTCACCGCTCCCACCCGGAATGGCGAAGTGATCAGGTTGGTTAATCTTTCCAATCACACTTCGTCATTTCCCAGGCTTCCGGACAACTTTACCCCCGCCAACCCGGCAAACCCATACGCCGACTATACCGAGAAGCAATTATATGATTTCCTGAAAGGCTATACTCTTCCACGCGACATCGGCTCACAATACGAATATTCGAATTATGCCGTGGGCCTGTTGGGGCACATCCTGGCAACGCAGAAGAAAACTACATATGAAAAGTTAATGGTCGACGTTATTGCCACCCCCCTGGGCATGGCCAATACGCGCGTTACCTTAACGCCGTCCATGAAAAAGAACCTGGCACAGGGTTACAGCGAAGGCGTGGCAGTCGAGAATTGGGATCTCCCAATCTTGGCAGGGGCCGGTGGCATCCGGTCCGACGCCGTGGACATGGTCCGGTATATACGCGCTAACATGGGACAGGGGAAGAGCAAGTTGTATTCAGCCATGCAGTTGGCTCAGACAAACACACGCCCGGCAGACGCAGCACCACAAGTAGGCTTGGGCTGGCACATTGCTAATGTCAATGGCGTAGAAATCATCACGCACAGCGGCGGCACCGGCGGCTACCGCACATTTTCTGGCTTCCAAAAGAATGGTAAGAAAGGCGTCGTGGTCCTCACAAATTCAGCGATCGGTGTCGACGACATCGGCTTGCACCTGCTGGACACGAACATCCCCGTAACAGACGGCAAGCCCCCCGTGATCGAAACAGCAGAAATACCTGTTGATATAGCCGTGTTGGAAACTTACATTGGCCAATACGAGCTTGCACCCGGCTTCATCCTAACAGTAACGCGAGAAGAAAAGCAACTGTTCGCCCAGGCGACAGGCCAGGGAAATTTTCCGATATTCGCCAGGGCACAGAACGTCTTCTTCTACAAAGTAGTAGAAGCACAGCTAACGTTCCACCAAAATGCTTCGGGGGCCATCGAAAGCGTTACCCTCCACCAGGGCGGGCGCGAAATCATCGGAAAGAAAGTGAAGTGAGGTTCGTCCTTATTACGCCGCTTTGCTGACGTGCAAGATCAACTGCCGGTCAAGGGAAATTTCGAACGTATTGCTATCCATCAATTCAATACCCTTACGGGATTGCAGCAGCATGTGCAATAAATCCTGGGCTACTTCAGAACTTTTGATATCGTTCAGCGCCTTGTTTTTGAAAACCTGCAAGCTGAAACCTATGCTCTTCTTCTTACCCTCGTCAAGCGCCTGAAATTCATGACGCATAAGCTGGTACTGTTGCGGCTCCTGAAGCGAGTCGATCATCATTTTCAGTATAACCGGGCGATACTTGCTCCAAAGAGGTGCATATTTTCGGTTGGGCAGATCGTAGCTCATGATTCTTATTTATATGTGTAAAAAACTATTCGCTCGTCACACATAGTCATTAAACAGGACGAGATTAGCATGTAAAGTTACCTTATCGAGTGTCGACAGAACAAAGCCCTTGAGGAAGCATTTCATGCAAAAGGACCATGGTAGCGCTGAATAAGTCTTCAAAGGTACGCTAAATTACTCGATCATGTGGCATCGCTAAAATAATTTAGCAACGCCTTTTAAGGCAATGCAGGGCTTATTGTGTGTTTTTAAGCTGATTTGCAGAGATGCACGCAGGCACGGCACATGCGCAGATTGGTTTACAGCCTTTTAAAGGCTACCTTTGCACCGTCAATTGTGGATATTCTTATTCGCTGGTTCTTCCTCGGAGAAGCTCGGTCACTAATTCTCTCCCCAATTAATCCAGGAGATACGTCGTTGTTACACTGCTAACGGACCGCCGAAAAGGCTTTTTGTTTTTGAATTTGTTAACGCTATGCCCTGGATAAGCGCATCGAAAGGATCGGTGTGGCATTCCTATATCTTAACAACATTCTACGTGTCATTTCAAAAACTTCAGGTAAGTGCACCTATTCTGGATGCGCTCCAGAAAAAAGGCTACAATCAACCTACACCCATCCAGGAACAGGCCATTCCTGCCATTCTTACGGGACGCGATGTACTCGCTTCCGCACAGACAGGCACCGGTAAAACCGCGGCGTTTGCCATCCCGCTGCTGCAACGACTCTCAGAGGCAAAGCCATCGAATGGTATTCGCGGCCTTATTCTTACACCTACGCGCGAACTGGCTATTCAGATCGCGGATAACCTGACGCTCTATGGAAAGAATCTACGCCTATCGAGTGTCCTTGTTTACGGCGGTGTTTCTCAGATGCACCAGGTCAGACAGCTTCGCCAGGGAGCGGATGTTGTCATTGCCACGCCCGGCCGATTACTCGATCTCATTAACCAACGGATAATAAAACTGAGCGACTTGCAGATTCTCGTGCTCGACGAAGCCGATCGTATGCTTGACATGGGCTTTATTCACGACGTGCGGAAGGTACTTTCACTCGTTCCACGTGAGTGCCAGCGCATTTTTCTGTCGGCAACAGTGCCCGCGGAAATTCAATCACTGGTAACGAGCATGCTTCGCACACCGATTACTATCAAGGTGGCAACGCAGCAAACGGCCGCGGTCATACGGCAGGGTGTATACCATGTCTCCCGCCAGGACAAGCAAGCATTGCTTCACCACGTCATTGCCGAAGCTATGGGAAATGTCATGGTATTTGCCCGGACCAAGCATGGCGCCGACAAAATCGTGCGCAATCTGGTGAAAGCCGGTATCTCGGCAGAGGCATTTCATGGCGATCGCTCGCAGGGAGCACGGCAACGTGCCTTGACCAATTTCAGAAAGAACGCAACACGGGTACTGGTCGCCACAGATATTGCCGCCCGGGGGATCGATATCAACAATCTTCCTTTTGTCATTAATTACGAGATGCCGGATACAGTCGAGACGTACACCCACCGCATTGGCAGAACCGGCCGCGCGGGTAATTCGGGCACGGCTATTTCGTTTTGCGACCACGAGGAAAAAGGACAGCTGCGGAACCTGAACCGCATTTCGCCCGGTAAGATCGAAGTGCTGGCGCATCCTTTTGCCTGATCGTCTTCTGATTTCCCGCATAGGCAACTGTGCGGGAGGTTCTCTATTTTTTATTGTAACTAGTAGTATTCACATGAATTTATATGTAGGAAACCTTGCCCGCCAGGTGAACGACCAGGCACTCGAGGCACTGTTTGGAGAGTTTGGAAAAGTGTCATCCGCGAACGTCATTGTTGACCCGCAAGTGGGTGAATCTCGGGGATTTGCCTTTGTGGAAATGCCGTATGACAACGAAGCAAAGGAGGCCATTCGCCAATTAAAAAATGTAGAGTTTTTCGGCCGCAAAATGTTTATCTCCGAGGCACGCCAAAAACAGGCAAAACGGTAGCCTCGATCGTGCCCATCGCACCGCGGCCGCACACTTTCGTCAAGCAACTCTGAGAAATGAAACAACTAAGAATCAGTAAGCAGATCACGAACCGCGAAAGTCAGTCGCTGGACCGCTATTTATCCGAAATAGGCAAAGTGGCACTTGTAACAATGGACGAAGAGGTGGAGCTGGCAAAACGAATACGCGAAGGGGACGCGGTGGCGCTGGCGAAATTGACAAGAGCCAACTTGCGTTTTGTCGTCTCCGTCGCAAAACAATACCAGAACCGCGGCCTGGCGCTGAACGATCTGATCAACGAGGGCAATGTTGGCCTGATCCAGGCCGCCGTACGATTTGACGAAACGCGCGGATTCAAATTTATTTCCTATGCTGTATGGTGGATTCGTCAGGCGATTATCTCCGCATTGGCGTCGCAAGCCAGAATCGTGCGACTACCACTAAACCGCGTCAGTTCTATCATCAAGCTGTTGAAGGCGCAAGCAGAGCTCGAGCAGCGCCTGCAGCGCGAGCCAAGCAACAATGAGCTCGCGGAAATACTAAACGTCACGGTACACACCGTGGACGATACACTTATTATCTCACAAAAGTCTGTTTCGGCAGATGCACCGGTACTAAACACCGATGACTTATCGCTGATCGACACGTTGCCTGACGCAACATCCAGCGCACCCGACGCATCGCTGATGAGCGCCGCTTTGCAGGTCGAAATTCGACTGGCATTGTCGGTATTGACTGCCCGCGAAGGCGAGGTGCTGACACTTTTTTATGGTCTGAATGATCAGCAGGCACTCACACTGAGCGAAATCGGCGAGCGGTTCTCCATTACACGCGAACGTGTACGGCAAATTAAAGACCATGCTACGCAGCGACTACAGCGGTCCCGCCAGGCACAACAGTTACGAACGTACCTGGGATAAAAGATAAAAAAAGGCCCTTTTACGAAGGGCCTCTTTAAAATGCTTACCAGCCTTTATTGTAGCCACCGCCACCACCGCCGCCGTAGCCACCGCCACCACCGCGTCTGCCGCCGCCACCACCGTAGCCGCCGCCACCGCCGCGTGGATTGTCACTTTTCGGCCGTGCCTCGTTAACGCTCAGTTCTTTTCCAAGAAAGCTAAAGCCGTTAAGGCTTGTTATTGCTTGCTGCGCCGCAGCGTCGTCAGGCATTTCGATAAAGCCGAAACCACGGCTCCGCTGTGTTTCCTTATCTAAAATGATTTTTGCAGAGGTCACGTCACCGTACTCTTCAAATAATTCTTTCAACTCGCCTTCCGAGGCTTTGAAAGGGATGTTTGCTACATAAATGTTCATTGTTTTAAATATTTCGAATGTTAAAAATATTTCTCGTTAAAAAGTATGCCACGACTACCGTCATCTAAATTCGGTACTAGTAGTAGTGCTTCCACAACTTATACAAATTATCATAAAGCAGAAAATCTAACGCCACAAGATTTTCATTTCGGAACATAACATTGTGCATTACATGCCGTGCTCCATCAATGTCTTCCCATCGTACATCACAGGCCGACTCTTCACCCATGGCCCGCTGCGGAACAATAAGCATCTCAGTGGCCGATATCTGATAATGGGCCTGATAACGCTTTAATTTGTCCGTATTAATGCTGTACGGCTTGTTCAGGTGAATATTCATGAGAATTATGTCTTAGATCTTTGCTCTTTGACTTGCAATCAGCAATGAATCCCGACCTTCCACACGAAATTTTGACGTTATCTTTTGTTTTGACGTGTCTCCTGCATGACTGTGTATTCAGCACATTGCGTTAAACAAATCTAAAAGAAAACAAGCCAGTCGTGCGGATTAGGCAGTACAAACAAAGACTATTTCCCGAATTAACTGAGGAGAGAATTAAAGACCGCGCCAAATGGAAAACGATCTGAGAATTGGGTATCCGCAATTGATTTCTGCAAAGGTAACCGAAAAAAAGTTTTAATCCTACTCATAATTACAGGGGAGCCTCTGTTCCAGCCTGATACATGCAAAAATCGCCGAATTCCGCACCATTACAGCATGGTTGCCGCCACCTTCCGGCTTGATTCTTATTTACAATAAGCCACGTATGGCCGCCGGTGTCTCATCAGCACTGGGCTTGATAGAATGGTCCATGGTAACGATGTGCCCATCTTTGTCGATCAACATGTAGTGGGGGACACCCTGGACTTTATATTTCGCCCGTAGTATTTTGCTCTGCTCTTCATCTAAAAACTTGTGAATTCCTTTGTGTGCATACTTCTTAAGCAGGTTCTGATACGCATCCTCACTGGACTCCAGGCACAGGTATAAAAACACGACGTTGTCGCCGAAAGCATCCTCCAGCTTTCTGGCGTACGGAAATTCCTGTCGGCAAGGGCCGCACCACGTAGCCCAGATATCAATATAGATCACTTTCCCTCTGTTCTGTTGAATAACACTGTCGACAAAAGAAACACCACTCACCAACCGCTCCACGGCGGGTGCCGGCAGACCTTCCACCTCCTTCTTCTTCAGTGCATACTTTTTAAATAAGGGTTCACGCAAGAATGGTTGCGTAAGGTTCGCATCGATCAGGCTCCGATTTTTCTCGAATGTTCCAAGCGCCGACTGCTCCAGCCAACCGTTTAGAAAATAACAAAGGGCGATTTCCTTGATTAAGGGGTCTTTAGAGTATCGCACAATGCTCCGAAGCTTTATAGAATCTTGTTGCCCTTTTGTTAGCGATCTTTTTAAGGCGGCAGCGTCAGCCGACGAATGCCCGCGTATATACGTATATGCGTAGTGGTTGATATAATTACTAATAGCATCTCCACTGACAAGCGCTAGTTTTACATCATCATAAGTCTGCAGATAGTCATAATACTTTAAGGGGACATCCCATTCAGATTCTTTCAGCACCAGGGCAGCTCGATGGTCACCCGGGAAATATGTAAGATCATGATAGTATCGATTACCTGCATAAAGCTTTGACCAACGGGCAGCTTCCTGATTAAGCCCTTGCTTTTTAACAAAAGCGGCGTAGAAATTAAGTATCTCGTTCTTTAGCGAATCACAGTATTGAACAAACTGCGATGGCGTAGAATTCTTTATTCTGATTGTATGTTTTTCATAGTTATACCAAGAAACAGGATTTTCAGCATATGCCTGCTGAAACAAGGCTACGCCTTTATTGCTCGCGGCCGCATCACCGCTAAATTTTGCACTCTTCAAAGCAGCAGTACGGTCACTCGTGGTACCATCGAATTCCAGGTAAATACTATCACCGGGATGAAATAAAATCAGGAAGTTCGTTTGATAAGCTACCCAGGCATCGGTAGGCACATACGCCTCGAATTTAAACATAAAGTTTCCGGCGACATCGACGGAAGCCTTGAGCTCCTCCTGCCCAAACCCGACCCGGTTAATAAATAGCGCGATAGATGAGTTCGCTTTCGGCGAAATTACTTTACCCGCGATAATAACTGTTTTGGCATTTTGGCGCGGTATTGCGGGATAAGCAGTAGTCACCAGCGCCAGAAAAAACAACGATAAAGGCGCGATAGATTTTCTGATCAACATATTCATTTGTAGTGGAATAATAAAGATAGCCATCCCCGTCTACCGAGTGATGGCTATTCGCGACTTAATGTCCTTATTCTCAGCGAGAATTGCAAATGATCGCTGCATGGCTATATACCCGGCACAACTTCCGATTTATCCAATTGAAATTACCTCGTGCACAAAAAAAAGGCTGCCTTGCGACAGCCTCTCTTCCAAACTCTATTCTTTAATTTTATGGACAGCGGAAATTATTTTGCTCCACCGCCGAAGAAGCCACCGACACGGATGCCCAGGTAGCTGTTTTTGAAGTCACCTTCGATGCCATCGACTTTCGTTGCGCCAACAATGTTGTAGTCGATAGAAAGTGTGAAGTGGCCAGCGTCAAAACCTACGCGTGGGTAGAAACCGAATTTGCTTCCGTCAGAACCTGTCAGTTCTACAGACTCATCATCATCGCCATCAAACTCAACAGCGGAATATTTATAGATACCCAAGCCCAGGCCCACGAAAGGACGAAAGCCACCTTTTTTGAAGTAGTACTGACCGTTTACGGTGTATGAGCTGGCAGAAGCGATGTCAAAATCTGCTTCGTCGCTACCAAGAGACTCAGAATAGCCACGGGCCATCAATGCCCACTCCATGCGAAGACCTACGATCAGATCGTCCGACACACGGTAGCCAGGTTCGAGGTAAAAGAGCACGCCGCCCTTAGCACCTTCGCCGCTGGGGCTAGCGTAACCGCCACCAACGCCTACTCTGAATTTTTTGTAGTCCTGTGCTTGAACAGCAACTGCAGCAAAAAAGCAGAACATCAAGATTGTAAAAATTTTTTTCATGGTTAGAATATGTTTTTGTTGGCAGCAAAGCTATTGTGCGTCCAACGTTTACACACCTCGACGAAATGCCATAATCTACTGTCAGCAAGGATTTCGCGTATTGATGCGTGTTTTTCGGGAACAATTGCTTTCTACAGCGTTTCCAGTGCATCGGGAAAATAATATTCGGCGCCTGGCCTTGTAATAAGACCGTTCGTTTTGACATATTTCTCTATCCAGCTGCAAGATTCGCCATCTATAGTAGTGATGCGTTGCATGAATCCGCAACGAAGAGATCGCACAAACCGACAGGCTGAGCTCTGAACGTATATGCTGAGTACCAAGGCCGGATATTTAACTTGTTATATATACCACGCTCTCCCAGGAAATTTCTCCGTTAGGATAATATTCTCCTGATAGAATTGCTAAATCGAACCCTATAAATGTCTCACTGACACATACATTGCGAAAGACGTGACTCCGTATGCGCGCACGCGGTCATTCTTTGCCCACAAAAAAGAAGCCTGACATTTCAATGACCACATATTCCTTAGCCTACTCGACGAGGTATAGCGCATCGCCTTATTGCCAACGTGCGATGGTGAATCCGACAAAATATTCGATCTTACAGGCATTAAATGTCACCTTATGAAGACAATGACCTGCAAACAATTAGGCGGCGCCTGCGACCAGACCTTTAGCGCCAGTAGCTTTGACGAGATCGCCATGATGGTGAGCAAACATGCCCGCGAAAGAGTCCAGCAAGGCGATGTCGCACACATCGAAGCCATGAATGAAATGCGAAAAGCCATGACATCGTCAGAAGCGGCAGACGCATGGATGAACGATAAGCGGAATGCTTTCAACGCATTGCCGGAAAACAATAGCTAAGAGCGCCCTGTCAATGATGCTTCTTCTTAGTACGCTTCATATCGAAGACAGCAATGAATTACCTTCCATAATTCATATCGATCAGGCGGACTTATAACAAGGTCTTCATTTCTGAAATGCTGCTGATCGTCGCCACCATGCCGTCTGGAACTTTGCCAAACCCGTAGTTGGCAAAAATAAAGGGCACACCGGCTTGCGTAGCGGCGTTGTAGTCGCCCATCGTATCGCCGACATACACCGATCTTTTTAAGCCGTGATCGGTTACAACGTCAACAATATTGTCGGCTTTGGGACGGCTTTTCGTTCCATAGCATTGATGCCCCAAAAAGTATTGATGGAGGTTGTTCAAGTCCAAAAACAACTCGATGTAACCGCACTGACAGTTGCTTACAATGTATAGTTTATAGCGTGCGCTCAGATCTTTTAATGTTTCTTCCAGCTGTGGGTAAAGGTCACCACCTTTGGCGTGCAAGATTCGCAGCTCGCTCTCACCACACTGTGCCTTTACTTCGGCGCGCTGCGTGTCATTCAAATCTGGAAAGAGTTTATCGAAGATGGCATCGTATGTCATGCCGGTGATCGATCGCACTAACTCCTGTGTCATATCTATCTTCAGGTAGTCGACCTTGTTCACGGCATCCTGCCAGGCCAGCGCCACGTTCGCGGTACTGTCCCACAGCGTTCCGTCGAGGTCGAAGATTATACTGTCGTATTGATTTTTCAGTGTATTACTCATGTCGGCCGCAAAAGTACAGCGTTAATTGTCGCACACAAGAATTTTCTAAAAAAGAGAGCCCTGTAAACGTTTGCCAGGGCTCTACTTTTTACAATCTGGGATCTACCTCCTCACTTTCCAACGCCAAAACAGCAAACACACACTCGTGCACCTTTCGCAGTGGATCTTTACGTACAAACCGCTCCAGCGCCTCTACACCCAGGGCGAACTCACGCAACGCCAGGGATCGCTTAAACGAAAGATTCCGGTTCCTTAACCGGTCCAGGTTTTCCGCCTCGGTATATTCAGGGCCGTATATAATGCGCAAATATTCTTTGCCCCTGCACTTGATCGCCGGCTGTACCAAACCCTTCCTGCCAATGGCAACGAAATCGTACGGCTTGATCACCATTCCTTCGCCACCTTGTCCGGTAAGATTGGTCCACCAGTGAACCACCTCGTCTACCTGCCCATCATCAAACACGTCGATGATCTTGTGCGTAGTTGCCAAAAACAACGCAGGGTCGGCATCGCAGATCACCTGAATGGTATTCATGTGCCAGGCATGACTCTTGTCTGTATGCACAGCACCCTCCGTCGCCAGTATATGAAACGGCGCCAGCGTCAGATCGTCTACCGCGTTTACCGGCCAACAATACTGGTGGTACGACGTTTTGTAGTCGTCAATCAAATCTTGCTTCTGTTGAAACCTCGACAACAGTTGCTCAATACCGTCTATGTTCCGGGACGCTGTTTGACCCAAAACATCTACGACGTTCCGCAGCGAAGCCGTTGCGGCAGTCCCTACTGCAGCATACTGATCCTTTAGCAGCGCCTGCGCTTTTACCGACCACGGCATTAACTCAGCATCGAGACAAACCCAGTCGGTATTCAGCGTGTCCCAAAATCCGGACGTTGTAAGCGCCTGGTTCACCCGCAGCAAAAATTCTTTCTCAAGACGTGGGTCATTAAAGAAATTCCGACCCGTGCGGGTATAACACACGCCGATGCCTTCGTGCTCGACGCCAAACCGGCTTCGGATGGCCTCTTCGTCTTTGCCTACAATCAACACCGCCCGCGAACCCATATGTTTCTCTTCACAGATCACCTTTTCAATTCCCTGACTGCGGAAATATTGCAGGGCCTCCACGGGATGTTCCAGATAAGCTTCCAGCTCACTGGCTTCGGAAGGCGACATTGTGGGTGGTAGATAGATCAACCACTTTGGATTGATGGCAAACCGGCTCATGACCTCCAACGCGGCAATGGAGTTCTCCTCCTTTACCGTTACGTTGTTTCGAAGGCGTGTGGCAATGATGCGCTTGCCCGTGACATCCTCAATATCCAACACGTCGTCGTGCGATTGCTGGTGGGTCAGCATCTGCTGGTGGAGCTCAAAGTCGATTGGCCGGACGGGCGTCTCGTATACTTGTTTGGCTTGTACCGAAACAAGTTCTTCTTCCGGATACCGCAGGGCCGTAAGCTTACCTCCAAAAACACATCCCGTGTCAATGTCGATGGTCCGGTTGAGCCACTGGGCCTCTGGCACTGGCGTGTGTCCATATACAACCATAGCTTTGCCACGGTACTCCAGAGCCCAGTTATACCGGACAGGCAGACCAAACTCATCGATCTCACCAGTAGTCTCCCCGTACAGACAGAATGTGCGCACGACGCCACTTCCCCGCCCCTGCATTTCTTCTTTTAATCCGGCATGCGCAACGACCAGTCTGCCACGATCAAATACATAATGGCTTACCAGGTCATATAAAAACTCTTTGACATCACTGCGAAAACCATCGTCTTCCTGCGCAAGCTGCTCAACCGTTTTCTCCAGGCCGTGCTGTACTTGTACGTTCTTTCCCTGAAGATACTTATGCAATTTAATATCGTGGTTCCCGGGCACACAAAATGCAGTACCAGCATGTACCATGCTCATGACTAGTCGCAATACATCCGGCGACTTGGGTCCGCGGTCCACGAGGTCGCCCAGGAAAACCACTGTCCTCCCCGCAGGTGGAATAACCTGAAAGCCAAAGTTCCGGTGCTGTACCGCCACACGCACAACGGCGTAGCCAAGTTTGGTCAACAGTTCCATCAGTTCATCAAAACATCCATGGATGTCGCCGATGATATCAAACGGCCCGCCAAGTTCCTTCCTGTCGTTATACAGCTTTTCACGTGCAATGTGCGAAATCGCTTCAATCTCGTCTGTCGACTTTAATACATGTATATGACGAAACCCTTCATCTTTCAATTTCCGCAGCGACCGCTTCAGCTGCGACCGTTGCTGATAGAGAACGTGTCCACCAAAATTGCGATCAGGACGCTGAGCATTTCGTGCTTCACATACTCGTTCCGGCACGTCTAGCACAATAGCGACAGGGATACAATGGTATTCACGCGCCAGGCGAACCAAAGATGCCCGCGACTCGGGCTGAACATTGATAGCATCCACAACCGTCAGCAAACCATTCTTTAATCGCCTGGCTGCGATATAATGCAATAACGCAAAGGCATCATCGGTTGCTTCCTGTTTATTTTCGTCATCCGATACGATCGCACGGCAACGATCCGAAGACGCGATCTCCGTCTCTTTAAAATGTTTCTTCGCAAAGGTAGACTTCCCCGAACCGCTAACGCCAATCAGCATCACCAGTGAAAGCTCTGGTATCTTTAATTCTTTACTCCTCGTTTCCATCAACTTTTCTTTTAAAAATTGCCATCTGTGTGGGAGCGCCAACCCGTTCATGGACATCGCCAACCGGCTTAAACGATACACTATAGTTGTTTCTCTTCGCAACGTCTGTCGCCCAGGTTTCAAATTCGACTCTTGTCCATTCAAACCGGTGGTCCGTGTGTCGCATGGTTCCCGCCTCCATCGTTTCAAAAAGTTCGTTGTACTCGCGGTTGGGTGTTGTTAACACCACTGTCCCAGGTTTTGCAAACTCGAAGACAACGCGTTCAAAGGCTTTCAAGCGATTCAGGTCCAGGTGTTCGATAACCTCCACAATAGCGGCAGCATCAAAGCCCACCAATCGCTTGTCGCGATAGGTAAGCGCCCCTTGCATGATCTCAATCCGCTCCTTTTGCTTCGGTGGCATCTCATCAAAGACAAGACGGCGGGCCGCTTTTTCCAACGTACGATACGAAACATCAACACC
The DNA here is from genome assembly GCF_021190955.1 of Parachryseolinea silvisoli. GTDB lineage: Bacteria > Bacteroidota > Bacteroidia > Cytophagales > Cyclobacteriaceae > Ohtaekwangia > Ohtaekwangia silvisoli. Next base: position 992,236 of record NZ_JAIOAO010000002.1, on the reverse strand, counting down.
GAGAATTTTTTTGAACTGCTTTTCCCGTAGCAGCATCTTCAGCAGCTTGCCTTCGCCACATCCCAGGTCAACGACGGTATTGCTACCAGACGACACCAATTCATCCAGTACGACTTTCAACCGCTTATCATGAAGCTTCTCTTTAGCAATATCCCGTTCGCCATCGTCATGCGCGCTTCCTTCAGGTGCATCATCCGTCAACCGGGCCAGGGCATTTTTTGCCAGGCCCCCTATATTTCGTAAATACCGTTTAATGATCTGCTCCTTCTCCGTATGATCTCGCAACCAGCGCTCGCCTTTTTGCAAGAGCTTTTCAACTTCCTGCTGACTAACCCAGTAATGCTTTTCATTGTCCAACACAGGAATTAATACATATACATGAGACAATAAATCTTTTAACTTCAGGTCGGCCTTCAGGGTCACCGTAAAATATTTACTCTGACCCCATTCCGGAAAATTATCGTCCAGGACATACTGTTCTACTGTAACGGCGTAGCCAAGCGGCTCGAACAGCCGTCTGATTAGGAGCTCGCCGCCCCTGGCGGCAGACAGAACGGAAATAGTCACCTCAAAAGGCATCGTTACATCCACCAGCTCGGGGCGTTTCTGGCACGTGCCATTCATGGCCGTGGAAAAAGCCCTGGCAATGGCTACACTCATAAAGGAGGATGCTACATACGGCCTGTCGTTTACATAGTGCCCCAGTGTAAAGGAGTCCGGCCCACCCTCGCCCGATTTCCTGACCAGGCCAATCGGATCGATATCTAACAGTAGGGCAACCGTGCATTTGTCGTCGTCCGCGTGTGGATAAAAAATGTGGGCAACTCCTTGCGACAGCTCCACGGCTTGTAGCTTCCCTGGATGTTTGTGCAGCAAATAGCTAAGATCGGTTGCGGGTGTGCGCGTTGTTGTAATGGTCAATAACATAATGGCTCAAAGCTGCGGGTATACTACGCAGTCTTTTTGCGTAGTCGGTAAAAATCTCAACCTGCTACAAAGTCCTTTTTAGTAGCCGCAAAAAAGGGCACTAATAGCGTCCTACACAGGATCATATTAGTGCCCTCTATTTACCTTTCCCTTGCGGAATTGTACAAATCTGCTGCGAAGCTCCCACCTGGTAGGGCGACGCTGCCCAGTCAATGTAAGAATTACCGGCTACTTCACACAAGGCTGTGTGGATATCTCCTTTTTCCTGGGTCGAATGATCAGGCGTAACGTAGGATCATCTGTCAGGAAACTAAACAACCAGTTAAACGCCAGCTTCACCCGGTTGCGGAAGCCTACCAGCGGAATGATGTGAATGAACAGCCACACCAACCAGGCAAAGAATCCTTTGAAAGATCCTTTCGGTAAATCTACCACGGCTTTGAACTTGGAGATGATCGCCATGCTGCCTTTGTTATTATACCGGAACGGTTTCGGCGTCTGGCCGCGGTCTATACGCAACAGATTTTCTGCCAGAAGCGTACCCTGTTGAATAGCCACCTGCGCCAACTGTGGATGGCTGTTGGGATAGTCCGGGTCGGCAGTCTGATAAGCAATGTCGCCGATGGCAAAAATATTAGTATAGCCCTTTATCCTGTTTATTTCGTCTACTAGTAAGCGTCGGCCCCTCGCCACTACTTCAGGGGGGAGACCCGGCACTTCCCGCCCGATAACGCCCGATGTCCAGATAAGCGTAGCCGCTTTGATCGATTCACCATTGGAAAGAATGACAGTTTCATTCACGTAGTCCTTCACCAACGTATTCAGCATGATCTTTACACCGAACTTAGAAAGTACCTTAAAGGATTCCTCTTGTGCCATCTTACTCATCGGCCCAAGCAACGTGGGCGAACCATCGATCAGGTATATGCTGCCAATGCGGGAGGCTGCTTCAGGATAGTCTTTAGCCGCAATTTTATGGGCAAGCTCCGCCATCATACCAGCCATTTCTACTCCCGTGGGCCCACCGCCCGCCAAAACGATATTGCTGAGCCGTGCCTTGTCCTCCAGGGCGGTAGCGCGAACCGCCTCCTCGAGCCGGAGCAGAACGTGGTTCCGGATGTTTAATGCGTCGTCGATGGTCTTCATCGGCAGGCCACAGCGCATGACGTTCTGGTTCCCAAAGAAGTTGGTCTCGGTACCCACGGCCAGCACCAGGTAATCATAGGGCAATATCCCGGTGTCTGTCTCAATAGTATTATTCTCTGGATTCACTTTTATCAGACTGCCCATGTGAAAACGGATGTTGTCCCGTTCCTGAAACAGCTTACGGAAGGGATAACTGATATTCGACGCCTCAATAAACGCAGTGGAAACCTGGTACAATAAAGGGGGGAAGAAGTGGTAATTGTTTTTATCAACAATTGTGACCTTAAACTGATCCTTGCCGGCAAGCTTTTTGGCTAAGTTTATTCCGGCGAAACCGCCCCCTACGACGACAAGCCTATTCTCTTTCATATAAATTAATGCCGATTTTGAAGCCCATTCGATCCTTTTAGCTTCGTCTAAAAAAAATCGAGCCAGGCGAGACCTGGGGCGTACAACTACCCCTCTATGGAACGTATACGCTCCTGGCACGTGTAAGGTTTACCTCTTTTTTGCTGTAGTAAAATATACTCAATTCTCTATCATTGCGCCTGATCAATATATCATCTTTAAACCTAACCCGCATGAAAAAAAGCACTTTACCAGTACTCCTGTTGTTACTGGCCTTCACAACATCCTTTGCCCAGGAAAAAAAGGTGGCGCTGGTGACCTTCTTTGGTGACAAAAAAATCGGTGGTACCGGCATGTCCACCATCGGCGAATCGCTGATGAAAGACCCGGCCTTCAACCTGCAGCCCCTGGTTGAAAAAGCTTACGATCGCTTTGTGAACGAGTTCGCAAAAGATTTTCCGTTCAAACTTATCGAAGCAAAAGAGATCAGCAGTAACGCCGACTACCAGGCGTACAAGTCCGTTATGCTCGCCGATACCTCCAAAGGATTTAACAAAGCCATGGGTATCCAGTATGCGATCATACCTGGCATGATCTGGGCCTACGGTGACAAACAGGGTCTGCTGAGCGAGGCAAAACAAGACCCTTGCAATCTGGCAAAGATCTTCCCGAACGCCGACGGTATCCTGTTTGTAAGCATGGACTATGAATTCGAGTCACGCGCCATGGGCTTTGCTGCCGGTGCTGTAGCATACCTTAACATGTTCCTCTACGACAAGAAGTGCGACAAAGTGTTCCGCATCCGCGAGCGCGCTGTATCAAAAGGTAAAGTACCTGCGGCAGCCGGTATACCGATCATGAACGTAGAAAAAATCCAGCCGCTTTGCCAGGACGCAACGGAAGCATTATTCGAAGATCTGAAGGGCAGACTGGGCAAGATCGTGAAGAAATCGGGCAGCCTGTAAGCCTCGGCACTACAGCGATAGACCCATAAAAAAACCGCGTCGGACATAGCTCCGGCGCGGTTTTTCGTTTTATACGGGTGGTTAGTCACATTTTTCCCGGTGTTCGTAACATTTTACAGCGACGCGCAGGTAAACCCGTTATTCTTGTTGTGTAATTTTTATAGCACCATGAAAATACGCTTTAGGACATATGAGTTTGTATTTGTCTTCTTATTGGTGATCGCCTCTATCATCAAATTCCTCTGGATCAATCAAAGTCTGACGGAAGAAAGGAGGCAATGGCATGAAACCCAGTACCTCGAAAATAACATACAGGGCTTTTCGTATCATCATAATATTCTCTTCCCGCAGATCGCCCAGATCGTATTTGTTTTTCTGGCGTACCTCGCGATATCCGGTGCTGTGCTATATGCCGCCCAACACATTGCCGGGCCCAAGCGAAATATCATACGAGTCATACCCGTGACCTTGTTGTTGTTAGCCGGTATCGCATTCATGTTGGGGCGGGCCATCGACTATCTAACCTGGGTAGCACATCCCCATGTCTTCAACTATGGAGGTGCTGGCTTTGACATACTCGCCTGGTTTGGGTATAATGACCGGCCTATGACCAATCTCTGGACAGGCTTCAATCGTTCCCTGGCCTGGGTGGGAATAATCGCCATGCTGTTGGCCGTTCGCGAGGGCGGAATACACTACCTCGAACGGGATTCGCCCGGAAAAGAAGCGCGTTTGATCATGGCAAACCAGATCGCCTCCATCATCACCGTGTATTTGTGTCTGCTCCCATTCCTGATACTCCTGCCCGGCACGCCCGGAAAACACGCCCTCCTGTTTATGGGATTCTCCTTTATCCCAAGCGCATTGCTCATGTTCCTTTTCAATATATACTACCTTTTCCCGCGACTGTCGGTAAAACCCGGATGGTGGATATTGACTGCATTGCTTGCGGCTGCGTTTGTCATCACAGCGCCCTTTATTGCGACCTTCGGTTTACGCGGCAACGGAATACATATCTATGGCTCCATGGTTATGATCAACTTGCTGGTGATTTCGCCAATTAGCTGGCTGCTGTTCCAACAACGAAAGGATAAGTTATTGGCCATCGTAAAGGTGGGCCAGGCGCTGACAAAATCACGGGAAGACCTCAATAGCCTTCGTTACCAGATCAATCCCCACTTTTTGTTTAACAGCCTGAACACACTCTATGGCAATGCGCTCATGGAAAAGGCCATGACGACGGCCTCAGGCATCCAGCAGCTCGGCGACATGATGCGGTTTATGCTCCATCAAAACCAACTGGACTATATTCCGCTGAAATCAGAATTGAGCTACCTGCGAAACTATGTTGGGCTTCAAAACCTGCGGACACATCTTTTACAGAATGTCGATGTTCAGGTTGACATCAACGACGAGGCCTGCGAGGGTGATATTCCGCCAATGGTGTTGATAGCCTTTGTGGAGAACGCCTTTAAACACGGCATCAGCAATGTGGGCAAGTCCTGGGTGACCGTTGTCGTGCGATGCGATCGGAAGCATGTGTACCTGAACGTGCGCAACAGCGTACATCCCGACAACATCGTGCGCGAGAAGTCGGGTGTTGGCATCCCGAATGTGATGGAACGATTGAAGCTAATGTTTGGAGATAAATTCCAGTTGGAATACGGCATCCGTGGCAATGAATATGTAGTTTCGCTTACCTTACCTTTGACGACTGCCTGATGCTACGTGCTATCGCCATCGACGACGAACCCATCGGCCTGGAAGTTATCCGGTCACTCGCCGAGAAGGTCACCTTTCTCCGCATGGAAGGATATTTTGTCAATCCCTTTGAAGCCGCCGCGTTCATTCAACCCAACAACATAAACCTGCTTTTCCTGGACATCGAAATGCCCAACGTCAAGGGCACCGATTTTATCCGCACATTGCCCGACCCACCGATGGCCATTTTTACAACAGCCTACAGCCAGCATGCCGTGCAGAGCTTCGAACTGGATGCCATCGACTACCTGCTCAAACCGTTTTCATTAGAACGTTTTCTCAAAGCCTGTAACAAAGCGCAACAACAACTTACCCTGCGCAAACATGCAACCGACCGCGTCAACACCATCTTCATCAAAAGCGGTTATGAGCAGCTAAAAGTTGATACGAATGAAATTCTCTTTGCCGAGAGCGATGGGAACTATGTACGCTTTGTAACCGAAAAGCAGCGTATCCTCTCCCGCCTGACTATGAACGAAGCGGAAACCCTGTTACAGGGCAGAGATTTTATACGCGTACACAGGTCATTCATTATTGCAAAACACAAAATAACCACGATCGAAAAACGATCGCTCTGGATATCACACCATGAAATTCCTGTGGGAAGCGGCTATCTGCAAGACGTCGAAAAAATTCTAAGGGCATAAACCAACCCGCAACAATTAAAATTTAATACATCATGAGAAATAAAAAAATCGCCCGGCGAGGGGCAGGATGCCTTATTGCCCTGACCGCGCTATGCCTTAGCACCACTACCTACGCGCAACTGGAACAAAACAAAAAACTTGACCGGCTTTGTACCTGGCTCGCCGATCAATCCCAGGGAATGGGAAGCATCGCGGTGGCCAGAAACGGGAAAATTATATATGCCAACGCTTTTGGATACCGCGCGCACGTCGCCAACCGTCCACTTCCACCCAATGTCAATACGAAATATCATACCTGGTCGATTACAAAAATATATACCGCTACGATGATCTTGCAACTGGCGGACGAAGGCAAGCTTTCGCTGGAAGTCAAGCTCAGTCGGTTCTTTCCGCAAGTGGCGAACGCGTCATCCATCACGATCAGGCAAATGCTAGCGCATCAAAGCGGCATTCACGACTTTACACAAATCAGCGATTCCTCCGCCCGGCCCCGGGATGACTCCCGTCAGGAAATGGTATCCGCCATTGCAGCGCAACAACCTGAATTCGTACCCGGCGAGCGCTTCCAATACAGCAATTCCAATTACCTGCTGCTGGGGTACATCCTGGAAGACCTGGAGCAAGCCCCGTTCGCAACTATACTATCAAAGCGAATCTTAAATCGTCTGAAACTCAAGAATACATTCTACCAAAAGAATACCACCGACACTATCCAAAATAGAGCACAAGCTTTTCAGTTTGACAATAACCATTGGCAATCTGTCGAGGAAGGATCATTCGGCACGAACGTACCGGGCGCCGCGGGCAGCATCGTATCCACACCCACCGACATGGCATTTTTTATTACTGCGCTGTTCTCCGGTCGACTGATCCCATCCCCGAGACTAACAGAAATGGCAGCCACAGACGGGTTCTACGGTCTGGGTATTATGAAAATGCCCTATAACGATTTGCAAGGCTGGGGCCATGGAGGCGGATACATCGCCTCGCACGCCATGCTGGTCTATTACCCTCAAGACTCGTTGGCCATCGCCTATTGCACCAACGGCGCCCGGTATCCGATGCAAAGCATCATCCAACATACCACCAACGTCGTCCTGAATCCCGCCTATGTTCTCCCGTTTGAAAAGTCGTTCATCACATTAACTCCTGCACAGCAACGGGAGTATACCGGGCACTATGAATCACCAAAATTTCCAATCGATATTACACTCGAAGGCGGCGCATTAACAATCCAGGCAGGGTCAAATCCTAAGTCACCCATACGCCCTATAAAAAAGGATCACTTCCTTATCGAAGGCACGGACATGGAAATAACGTTTGAACGTGACAAGGATGAAAACCCGGCAGGATTCTTTATTCAACAGGGCGACAAAAAAATTATTGCCCGTCGAGCTACCTCGGCTCCGCGGCCAATGGAAGATTGACATCATTAAACAAAGGACGGTTAACTTTTTTTAATAAATATTTTGTCTTATCGAAAAAAAGTTACTTTATCTTTGTATCAGCAATTCAAAAATGAAAACGGGTCACATCATATCGAACAACAACTGTTATCAGCATATATGCTATCAGCAAAAGGTATGGACATGCCCGGAAAAATTGTTATGATATAGCAACACTATAGATACTTAACAAAAAGCCCTGGGCCTCCGCCTGGGGCTTTTGTTTTTTAGTCGCTTTGTTCAACTGCACTATATACTGTTGAAAGAAGCCTGGCAATGTATTGCCTATACGTCAGCGTACCCAATAGGTTTAAGGGGTTTGCCTGCAAAGCAGATATTCATCCCGACAGAGTCGGGATCGCTGACTCTAAATACGAGGTGTATCGGCTCACGCTTATACCGTGTCGGAACCGTAGCTGGTTGCACGTTGGTTCGACTCCAACCACCTCGACTATATATCGGAGAGTAGATCGTAAGTGGATCCCGACAAGTCGGGACTGTAAAAGCGGCGCTTAGGCCTTGGGTATTCGATTCTCCCCTCTCCGACGAAGTCGACCACCATCAACTCCAGATCTACGCTGCCGGATAAGACAATGCCAGGTTCCGGCAGCTTTCGGATCAAAGCAATCACACGTTGCTGCCGTGACAAAAGAAAATGGAATTTCGTTAGGAATTTCTTCTAAACTCGGCAGGGGTAAATCCCGTATTTTTTTTGAAGAACTGGTTAAAATTAGGTTGCTCCGCAAAGCCTATACTGTAACCAATTTCTTGTAAGCTCCAGTCAGTTTGTATAAGCAGCGCCTTGGCCTCATCCAATATGCGATTGCGTATATGCGTACTTGCATTTTGTCCGGTATGTTTTTTTAGCAGGGCATTCAGATAATTAGGATGCATATTCAAGACTCCCGCAAACTCCTTGGCTGTTTTAATCCGTATGGGAGCGCTATAATTAATGCCTGCAGTTTCTGTCTCCAGTAAATTAAAAAAATGATGAACATGGGTATAATCCTCGGTGACCGAATCCGGCTTAGGATAACGGGCCAGTTTCATACTTTCCACCATTAGCAATTGCAAGAGAGCCTGCATGGCATCTTCCCTAAAATCGCCTCCGGACAATTCTTCCTCCTGCATTTTCTCAAAGTACTGGGTAATACGCGGCACCTCACTTTCGGTTAAACGGATAACGCTTCTATCTTTTTGTGTAAACAAACCAAACTTATCGATAACAGCCTTCAGCTGTAAATGATGATTTATGAAATCCTTTTTAAAAAGAACATAATAACCGCCCGGATCCTCTGATAAGTTCTTCCACGAAATGATATCGTTGGGGTGAATGTACAGCAGGGTCGGCTCATCAATATAATAGGTTTTCAATCCCATTGTAAATACACCAGAGCCTTTGGTTATAAAAAGTGCCTTATAAAATTCGCGGCGATTGGGCGATAAGTAATTGCGGCATTCATGCTGTTCGCGGTTAAAAACGCGAATCGTCCAGTCCTGATAAAATTCTCTAAACACCGGGATCATATCCGGCAGGTCACGCAAGGTATCTATTACTTTGCTATCGAGACTTGTTTTTGCCATACGAGCAGCAATGATTGGTTTACACAAATCTATTCATAGTATACTTCTTATCAATACGTTAATCGATAAAGTCACAACTGAGCGTGGTCTTTTCCCAGGCATCGTAGTCGGTTGTCAGCTTAGCCAGTTTTTCTCTCGCTCCCTGCAAAGCATCGCTCCCGAGCAGCAGACGTAATGGCGGATTTCCAGTTTCAACGATCTTGATAATGGCTTGCGCGGCCAGTATCGGATTGCCGGCCTGTTTACCGCTTATGCCGCGTACCCCTAAGGCAGCCGGCCAATGGCCGACTGCCAAAAATTTTAAGGGAGTAGTCGTATTAAATGATGTTTTCCCAGGCCTTCAACTGATGCTCTTTCAGCATATCTTCTACGAACCGAGGTACAACATTGCGGAACTTGCCGGTATCGGAAGGAACAATCTTGATGATGGCGTCGATCATTTCGGTCGGGTCAAGCCTGCCTTGCGGCGTACCTAACAGCGAATCAAAATTTGCTTTCATATCGGCACGTTTGGTGAAGTTCTTTTTATCATCTAACCAACGGAAGGCATTTTCAGCCATGGTCTCGTTAAACCCGGTCAAGTAGGCACCTGGGTTAATGGTTTGTACTTTAATATTGTACGGTTTCAGCTCATCGGCCAATGCTTCGGCAACGGCCTCTAACGCATGTTTCGTTGAAACATAAATGCCATACCCTGATGGCGTGAACAGTCCACCCATGGACGAGGTGAATACAACTTTGCCGCCCTTACCCGCATTTATCCATTTGGTTACAAATTGTTGGGTAAGCTCAAGCGGAGCAAAGACGTTCGTTTCATAGTTCTTTCGCACCAGCTCTACAGGTATTTCAAATACCGGACCGCTTTCACCTATGCCGGCGTTGCTAAACAGGATGTCGATATCATATTTCAACGCGACATTGATATCATATTTGTCGAGGATGTCCAGTTTAAAGACTTCGATATTGTTTTGAAGCCCGAGTTCTTCAACCTTTTTGCGCATGGCTGTTACCTGTGGGGATATTTGGACACCGGCAATAACTTTATGGCCTAATTTTGCGAAACCGTATGCTGCTCCTTCGCCAAAACCAGAGCCCGCTCCAGTAATCAGAATTGTTTTTTTGTTTGACATGATTTAATGGATTTGTATTGTTTATAATTCACTTCCGGCGGTTGCAATCACAAAGTCCTGATCGGGACTACCGCCCGATACACCGATGTATGCAACGATTTCTCCGGCGGCTTTTACCGCCATCCCACCTTTAAAACCTACCAGTCCGCCGCTGGTGTTGGTCATTCCGTAAGTCCCGTTCTCGGGATTTAGGAATTCACCAACAGCTTCAGAGTTCATGCGGAACAACATGGAAGTTTTGGCTTTGCCCATAGCAATGTCTATAGAGCCCAGGAACGCGTCGTCCATACGCAGAAATGCCTTTAGATGACCGCTGGTATCCAGGATGGTAATATTGGCGTTAACGCCTAATTGTTGTGCCTTTTCGGTAGCCTTATTTATAGCTGAAAAAGCCTGTGTTTGTTTGATATCCATTGGTATTGGGGGTGTTTTTACTACCCGTGATATAGTAGATACCGCAGGCAGGTTTTTACGAATAGACTGGAACGTAACTCCTATTATTTCTTAACAACCTCGGCAAGCTCGATCATATTTCCCCATGGGTCTTGTATGAACGCCAGCCTGCGCGTGATTGCCTCCAGGTAAAACGTCTGACCAACAATGGTCACGTTACGCTTTTTCATTTCTGCCAGTACTGCATCGAGGTTCGTCACGTGCATGCAGATATGGTGATAGCCGGCTTCCTCCAGGCTTTTGCCCAGATCATCATACTTGGTATTTTCAACAAGCTTGCCGCCGGCCAGTATCTCCAACCAGAAATCATTGGTGTTGGCCGGTGCCAAGTAAGCCAGTTTTTCATCAGCGTAGTCCCATTGATGGATCACCCGGAAATCAAGTTTTTCAGTGTACCATTTAATGGCCGCCGCATAATCCGGCACCCGTACTCCGACGTGATTACCATTCAGTCCGGCGAGTTTACTTTGGGGGTTCAAGGCTGGCATTTTAAAGCCGGTTTCATCGCTGTGCTGTGCATTCGCTATCGTGATGAACAATGCGAACATGGCTGTCATCAGACTGATCTCCATATTGGTTTTCATGATCTTAAATTTTGTTTGATGATGTAAAGTTGGGTCAGGCAGGATGGCGGTTCTATAGCGATAACACAGGTTTCATTATCAATTTCAAAGATGAAGACAGCCCTCGCATCCCGTTAGGCTAGTACCTAAATCGATTAAAAAGTTGCTTTTTAGCCTATTTTGGACGTTTTAAAAAAAATTCAATAAATATGTAGCCATTTAACTTCAACTTACGTTATATTTGTAGCCACATAGCTACATAACCAGTAAACAGGTGAAAAATGAAACTAAGAAGAGACCCATTTCAAGCTATTGCCGATCCCACGCGGAGGGCGATACTGGTGCTGCTGGCGTCACAAACCATGACTGCCGGCGCTATTGCTGACAACTTTGATGTTGCTCGTCCTACGATCTCCAAACACATGCAGGTACTGAATGAATGCGAGCTCATTACCGCCACGCAAAAGGGACGCGAGATTTACTACGAACTAAAAGTTGACAAGATGAAAGAGATAGATCATTGGTTAGCTCAATTTCGAAAGATTTGGGAGGACCGCTATAATCAATTAGACAATTTATTATCCATCATTAAAAAGAACGAACCATGAAAAACAACCTGTTATTCGATTTCATTGCTGACAAAGAAAAAAACACACTCACCATCAGAAGAGAATTTGCCGCCGGACGTCAACTGGTGTGGGATTGCCATACAAAGGCCGAGCTCCTTAACCAATGGTTCGCGCCCAAACCACTAAAAACAAAAACAAAACACATGGACTTCCGTGAAGGCGGCTATTGGCTATACGCCATGATCGACCCGCAAGGACCGGAGTATTGGGGCCGCACGGAGTATACGAAGATCACACCGATCGAAAGCTACGAAACGGTTGATGCGTTCAGCGATGAGACCGGCGCTATAAACCCCGACCTCCCGCGTGCTCAATGGGTGGTAACATTCACCCCGGCGGGCAGCGATAAGACTCTCGTGCAAACCGTGGTCAAATACAAGTCGCTCGAAGCGCTGGAGACCGTCCTCAACATGGGTATGCAGGAAGGAATGATGTCAACCCTCGAAAGATTGGATGACCTCTTGTTGACCTTGACAAAATAAAGAGTAACGATCGCCAAAGAAGCCTGCTCTCAACAAGCAGGCTTCTGTCAATTATTACCTTTGCGTAAAACGAATGACAGTGTTGGGCGCTGGACGTTCGCGCACCACGCGGGCTGAAGCTTTTACAGATGACCAAACTGATTTTCCAAATACACCGAAATCCGGATAGCGTCCTACTAATTGAAAATCCAGAAATACAAATGGCAGACCTTCCGCGCGCAGCGGCAAGGGCGCATTGGCAACATGCAAGTGAAGATGCGGCCCGGTTGACTGTCCGGTAAAGCCAATCGCGCCGAGCACTTGTCCTTTACGAACTCTCTGACCTCGCGATACAGGAATGCTTCCCGGCCTCAGGTGTTCATAAAAAACAACCTGGCCGTGCCCGATGTCGACCGCAACAAAGTTACCCGTCGCATCCGCCGCCGCATACGCGGGATGCCCCGACAACGTCGGACTCTCTGTAAAATCGGTCCGCATGGCAACGACCGCGCCGTCGGCAACGGCATACACTGCATTACCATATCCATACCAGTTGGCCACACTGTCCTCATTTCCTGAAGCATAGCGCCCGACGGAATCCAGTCGTACAAAGTCGATGGCAAAACGTCCGGGCAGATAATCTGTGTCGTCGAAGGTAAAGCATACTCGTCGGTGGCCACGCTGCCACACAGGGCTATAGATGGCCGCCCAATTCCCTTCGCGCAACGGGGCGGATAAAACAGGAGCAGGAGCCTTTGCAATGGAAGTAACAACCGACAAACGAAAGACACCGGGTTCTTTGTCTTTAATTGGAAACGCATACTCCAGCTGATGGTTTAGAAGGCTGTCGTCAGCTTGCAAATTTTCCAACTCGATATAAAGTGTGGACGTATGTTGTGGAGTAAGAACCACGTCACTCATTCTCTCATCCAGATCACTTCCTTCGATCGAAAGCAATGGGCCCGCACCGGAAATCTCTACCCTTCTTAAATGAAATGTATCGGACGAGATATTCTTGAGCTGTAATTCATAATAGACTACACGTTTGCCGTCGATGATTACGCGTTGGGGCACCTGTAGAATACGCACCAATAATCTTTTATCGGGCCGCTGCCCAAACGCGGGAGCCGCTATAAAAAATACCAACAAACCGATGCACGGGAGTACTTTCATTATCCAGGCTTTACCATCGTAGTCATTTCAACATCTCAAAACTATATTTTCCATCCTCCCAGAAACGGTCGAGGGCGATAATCCTGGGTTTAAAAAACGAGATTAGTTCTGGCCAATGGTCTCTGTTAAAAACGGAAACACCCGGCAGCTCCATAAAAATTCGACTAATCACTTTCCCTTCCTCCAAGGGCACGTGCAGTTGCCACTGCCATTCTTCTTCCAGCGTAGCATGCAAAAGACTTTTCAGTTCCAGGAACTGCTCAAAGTACAATTCCTGAAGCGCCGGATCCCGGTGCTCAATGGATATACTGATGATCGCGGCCTTTCGCCCGATGTCCATCCGGAAGTAAACGTCTTTGAGCCTGGTGTGATAGTTCACCCAATTGATCTTAAACCCCTCGGCAGAAGGGATGGGGCTCATATACTTCCCAAACGTAGTCCAGAACTCCTCTTTGGTACGTGATGCTTCATCCCGTGCAAACATGATACAAAAATACGCGGAAGGATTCAGATGTCTTAAAAAAACAAAAGGCCGGTACGATCCGGCCTTTTGTTTACGTGGGTAATGCCCCGATTATTTCAGTGCGTCTGCCAGGAACGTCTTCATTTCGATCCAGGAAGCAGAGTCTGCTTTCGCATTGTACGAAATCGGCAAGTTAAACTTCTTGCCAAGCTCGGTAGCAGCAGGATTGGTGAAGGCGTGTTGCGCGCTGTCATACGCCTTGAAGGTATAGGTAGCACCGATGCCATCCATCTCTTTCTTGAAGGCCTCTACTTCTGCTGGCTTCACCAGCGGGTCGGCGTTACCATGGCACACCAGGATCTTCGCCGTCAGCGTTTCTTTTTTAGCCGGCACGCCACCCATCAGGGTACCGTGGAAGCTCACAACAGCTTTCAGATCGGCATCACCCAACCGGGCTGTGTTCAGCAATACGCCACCGCCAAAGCAGTAACCGATTGCACCGATCCGGGTGGTGTCTACCTGGCTATACGTTTTCAGTTTGGCAATCGCGGCGTCGATACGAGCCTTTGCCAATACAGGATTCTGATAAAAAGGAGTTGCCAGTGCGCCGGCATCGGTCGGGTTATCGGCCGTTTTGCCGTTCCCGTATACATCGGCCACCAGGGCTACGTAACCCAGCTTCGCCAGCTCGTTGGCACTCGTCTTTACATGGTCGGATACACCCCACCACTCCGGCACGACAATGATGCCGGGGCGTTTGGTCGAATCTGTTTGATTGTAAGCAACATACCCGTTCATGGTTGTTGTATCGAGGCTATAGCTCACCGCTTCCTGGGTATAGCTCGGTTCTACCGGCTGTGGGGCAGCCTCTTCGGCAGGCTTCGGACGGCTACAAGCCGCCAACAATACCAACGCGGACAGGAGGGCAATGGACATTCTTTTGATGCTCATGATTCTTTGGCTTTAATAATTTGCAGGCGAAAGATACGGAATTGGCATTTTTGCGCTCTACCGGTCAACAAAAAAATGCTCCGCTGCAACCTTACCGGGAAGCCGTTGCAATCGGCGGATGTTTACGTGTCAGATTTTGATTTCTGCTATATTCTGGCTAGTTTAACTACACCTAAACTAATGATGTGAGCCATGAATCGCCTTCGCTCCGTAATCCCGTTTGTTGTTATACTCCCACATCCCATGAGGTACTACGGATAACCCATCTCCAGGCGCCTGCTGCACATGCCATCAGAAGCATCAACCCTGCACACTAAAAAACATTTTTATGCCACATATACCCCTGGAAGAACACTTGCCCGGCATTACGGGGCTGCTGGAATATCGTCAGGACAGCGCACAGCCTATACGCAAGCTGACCCAACTGCTCCTGCGCGGACCCTCGACGTTAACCGAAGCCGAGCGCGAGCTCATTGCCACGATCGTCTCTTACGGTAACGAATGCACCTTTTGTACCACGGCCCACACCGCTGCTGCCGACAAGTTGCTGGGAGAAAGCAACACCACCCGTGCCATCAAAACCGACATCGGCTCCGCACCCGTGAGTGAAAAAATGAAAGCCTTGTTGGTCATCGCACGACACGTACAACAAAGTGGCAAGAGTGTCACCACGCAATCTATTCAACAGGCAAAAGATGCCGGCGCTACCGACGTCGAAATACACGACACCGTACTCATTGCCTCCCTCTTCTGTCTTTACAACCGGTATGTCGATGGAATGGCCACACGCCTGCCAGAATCGACCGACTACTATAACACCCTTGCCGAGCGCCTGGTAACAAACGGCTATCGGCGACTCCCACAGGGATATAGCCATCTGAAAAAGATAAGTCCTACGCCATAGACATCATGTATGAACTGTTGCGATAATGGATAATATCATGACACAGGAACGCGCGGGCACCGGTAAGATCGGCATGCTGCTTTGGATTTCGTTTACGCTCTGCCTGTTGAGTAACGTGGCGGCAGGATTGATCTCGACACTCATGTCGGTATATCTGCCCGTCGTAGTAAAAGACCTGTCGGGCCAGGTAACGGGCGACGAGTTTAATCACATCAGCGCGTATATTAACTCGCTCTACATCGCGGGCTGGGCCGCGGGTGGATTTATGTGGGGATGGATCAGCGACCGGATCGGACGCGTGAAAAGCCTTGCCCTTTCTGTCGGCGTATACGGAATCTTCACCATGTTGATCAGCTCCGCTCCGTCCTGGGAGCTGGTCGTTGTGTTCAGGCTATTATCGGGATTTGCCGCAGGAGGTATTCTTGTCATTACTCCTACTTTGCTGTTTGAAATTTGGCCCGAGCGGACCCGCGCCGTCATGATCGGCATCGACTCCATCGGCTTCCCCATAGGGATATTCTCCGCGGGACTGGTAAACTACCTCGTTAAAGACTGGCGCATGGCGTTCCTGCTGGGCGCGCTGCCGATTACCGTTGCCATCTTGTCTTTATTATTAGTAAAGGAGTCTGAGCACTGGAAACAATCAAAATCTCCGACGGGAGCTCTCCGTTTGAGGCCGACACCGGCCGACCATAGTAACCTGTTCAAAGGCGCTGCCATTTTCGGGTCTATGCTGGTGGGACTTTGGGGCATGTTCTCCTGGATACCCACGTGGGTACAAAGCCTGCTCACGACCTCCACCGGACAGGCCGAACGTGGCATGGCCATGATGTTACTGGGAGCCGGTGGCCTGACCGGTGGTTTTATCTCCGGCTGGGTCTGCAACCGCCTCGGTGTGCGCCGTGCCATGATGCTCTGCTTCGCCGGCTGCATTATACTTTCGGGAATCTTGTTTGGTCTAAACAAAACATTCTCGCCGGTTATCTATGCTGAACTGGCCGCGCTGTCGCTATTCTTTGGCATCAGCCAGGGATTGCTGTCCATTTATATACCACAGCTGTTCCCGGTACACATCCGCGGCACCTATACTGGCATCTGTTTTAATATCGGGCGCATTGTCACGGCCATTGCAATCTTTTTTGTAGGCGTCTTTGTCTCAGCGTTGCATGGCTATGGCAATACCCTCCTGGCATTCGCTGGTATCTTTATCCTTGGATTTGTCACGCTCTTTTTCTTCCCATAAACCCCAAACCGATTAACCCATGGCACACATCGCCGTACCAGAAGGCATACCCGGCATTCGAAGCCTGGCACTGTATCGCCCCGAGACCGCGCAGCATCTATATGCCTTGGCGCAAGTCCTGCTCCGCGACCCTTCGCCGCTAACCCCTGCCGAGCGGGAGCTTATCGCTACCCATGTGTCAGCCCGGAACAACTGCATGTTTTGCATGAGCAGTCACGCCGCGGCGGCACGCGAGCTCTATGCCGACCAACAGGAAATTGTCGACTGCGTCATCAACCAACAGGACAGCCCCCTGCTAACTGCCAAGATGAAAGCCTTGCTCACGATTGCCGGCAAAGTACAGCAAAATGGCAAACACGTAACCGACGACGATGTGCGTAAAGCCCGCGAACATGGCGCCACGGACCGCGACATACACGACACCGTATTGATCGCCGCTGCCTTTTCAATGTTTAACCGCTACGTCGACGGACTGGCTACACTCACGCCCACCGACCCGCGCGAATACGAGCCCATGGGTAAGCGACTCGCCACCCAGGGCTATGTTCCACCCCAACCAGCATAACCATCATGGCACACATCCATTTACCCGGCATACGCGGAACAGCCACGCAAACTACAACCCCTACCATCAACCTCCGATGAAGAAACTATATTACGCCGGCCTCATCGCCCTCGGCCTCTTTGAGATTCTCAATGTATACTTCATCATGCCCATGCCCGGCAGTCAACAACGGGAGACGCTCGACGTGGCTTATTTCTTATATACCAGTCGCTGGTTCTTCCGCGGATTATTCCTGTTGCTGATCCTCATCAGCGCCCGATCAGCCTTTCGTACTCTGCAACGCTGGATACCCATCGTGGCGGCACTACCGGTTCTGTTGATTGTCTACTTCTTTAACTTTCAAATGACGGCAGACCACATGTTTTTACAACCTGCCACGCTTACCTTCCGATCAAAAGCCGAAAGCGCGTTGAGCGACAGCAGCCTGGTCATCGCCGTGAGCGACGGCCGCGAGGCAAAGGCATATCCCATCCGGTACATCCAATACCATCACCAGGTCCGCGACTCGCTCGGTAGCACCCCCATTATGGTCACCTATTGCAATGTGTGCCGTACAGGCCGGGTATTCCAGCCCGTTGTAGACGGACGGCCTGAAAACTTCCGCCTGGTAGGCATGGATCATTTTAATGCCATGTTTGAAGACAATTCCACGGGTAGCTGGTGGCGACAGGCAACCGGCGAAGCCGTCGCTGGTCCATTAAAAGGGACTGTATTGCCCGCTGTGCATTCTACGCAGCTTACGTTACAGAGATTCTTCTACCTGTACCCTTTTGGAAAAGTGATGCAGGCAGATGTTGTTTTTAAGGACAGCTATGATACGCTCGGCCGCTTTGAAAAAGGCAAAAGCAGAGGAGAGCTTACACGAACAGATTCAGGTTCGTGGAATGCCAAGTCGTGGGTGGTAGGCGTCGTCGTCAACGGTCACGCCAAAGCATATGATTGGAATCAACTCAAGGAAGTCCGCATCGTGCATGACAGCCTCGGCAGTATCCCCATTGTGGTGACATTAGCGTCCGATAATCAGTCCTTCGCCGTATTTCAACGACCCGCGAGAGCACAATTTGTCATGCAAAACGACTCTTTGATCTCCGATCAAGGCCAGGCTGAACTGAAGTCACTCCCGGCGTACCAGGAGTTTTGGCATAGCTGGAAACAGTTTCATCCCGATACGGAAGTGTATAAATAAAAGTATATAGATTAAAACCTATACGCCTAAATCCGCCAGTCTGGCTTTATACTCCTCCTGCCCTAATTGATGCAGCAGTTCTGCCGACTGACACGCGAGATAACGATCTAACTGATCCACCGTGCGATGCTCCCGCAGACTCGCCTGCACACGGTCATACTGAAAATTAAACAAACTGGCACACAGTGTCCGGGCCGAGTCAGTCTTCCCGACGGCCTGTAACAGGTCTGCAGCTTGCAGACCTGCGTAGCCCGGATCGAGGTGTGGTGGATATAGTCTGTCAAGTGCCGCTTGTAATACATCGCCTGCACGGTCGCGGTCGCCTTGCCGAAGCAGTGTTGTCGCCAGCGTATTCACAGACATACGCACCGGCGCAATCATGCGGGCCTGGTAGTCTTCCGTATTAAAATAGACCTGGGCGTCCGCCAGGTTTGTATAATCGGCCCGTTCGATCAGATTTCGATAACTAAGTTCTGTATCTACTACGGGCTCGTCTCCTGCTTGCTCGATCGGTGCCAGCCGGTATACCTGGCCCTCTTGAATCACATGCTCCTCCAGCTCCAGGTCGAGCGAGTGCAACGAAGTGAAGTTAAAATAGACTGGCCGCTTCCAGTGATTCGACGCCACAACATCTAAAAACGCTAACGTGTTCTTAGTCATGTAGCTACCTTTAACGTTAAATATTACCTCGGGCAACGGTGTATATCCCGCCTGCTTGATGATGCCCGTTGTATCCACCCTCAATTTAATAGCCGAAGAAGGCAGTATGTTATATGCATCACCACCAGCCGACTGCACGCGCAGGGCCGTGTGCTCTTCGTGCAAGAGCTGCAGGTATTTCTGAAGGTCGATCGCTCCTTTCACCGACTGACGGACATACAGCACGTCGTTGATGCCATATTGTAAATAATCCTTTTCTGTGAGGGTAAGCGCAAAAGGCGGTGAGTCATAATACTGACGCCGCAACTGGTTGACATACCAGTCCGTATTAAAATAGCTCAGCACCACCACCCGCACATCTGTGCGGAAGCCTTCCACATCCTGCAAATACCACAATGGAAACGTATCGTTGTCACCGCCGGTAAACAAGATTGCGCCTGGCGCGCAGCTATCCAATACGTTACGGGCGTTGGCCATTTGAAAGGTTCTACCCGCGCGGTTGTGATCGTCCCAATTCTGCCAGGCCATCCACGCAGGCATAGCCAAGGCCAGCACACCGACGCATACCATCGCGGCAGGTCCTGCTGGCAGAATACGTGCCAGGGCGAGCATACCCAGTCCTGTCCAGAGCGCAAAGGCCATGTACGAGCCTACGTAAATATAGTCGCGCTCGCGCGGTTCACTGGGTGGCGAATTGAGGTAAAGTACCAGAATGATCCCTGTCAACAGGAAAAAGAAAAGGTTTACGACAAACCCCTTGCGGTCGGTTCGTTGCTGCACAATCAGTCCCACGATGCCCAGCACCAGCGGTATAGCCCAATATTGATTGCGGGCTCTATTCTCATACTGGGGTTCCGCGGCCACGTGCAACGCATCCCACGGCTTTAACCAGTCACTTCCTTGTACATCGCCCTCCCGACCGGAAAAATTCCAAAGAAAATAGCGGAAGTACATGTAGCCTAGCTGATACGAAAACATAAACCTGACGTTGTCGCGGAAGTGAGGTACCTCTCCTTCTGCCAAGCCAGCCAATCTGCGATAATTTTTGATATGGTCGGGGTCGTTGCTATACATCCGTGGTAGAAACGTTGTCCGGGCCGGATCATAACGATAATCAGACAACGTGCCCGCTACTCTGTAACCCGCCGGCGTTTTGTAATACATACTCCGACCTGCAGTAACCTCGGTGACCTGCGCATCAAAATACGGCCCTGTCAGCAACGGACTGGTCGGGTAAGACTCGCGGTTCATATACGCTTTGCTGAGCGGCAGGTTTTCAGGATTGCCTTCGTCGATCGGCGGGTTATGGCTCGACCGGATAAAAAGCATGAGATACGGCGTAAAACCCAACAGCAAAAACACGGTTGCCCAGGTATAGGGGCGAATGGCGGGGTATCGCCGCACACCCCACGCCACCGCACCCGTAATCACAGCAAGCAATGCAAACACACCGGTATAAAATGGCAGATGCAATACATTGACCAGAAACAGGTCCCACCGGAACGCAAATTCAAAAATACCAATGGCCACCACGCGGTTAATAACCACAATCAGAACAAGCCCCGCGATCATTGTCGCCAACACCTTCCACCCTGTGAGCGGGCGCGTGCGTGTATACCACACCAACGGCAACACGGGCAGGATCAGCACACTCATCGGGTGGATACAATACCCCAACCCGGTAATATAAAAGATCAACACAAGCCACCGACCGCGTAGCGCCTCCGGTATGTCATAGCTTCGCAGCATAAGCCACAGCAGCAGCGCGAGAAAAAAACACGCGGGTCCATACGTTTCCGCCTCTACTGCCGAAAACCAAAAAGAATCTGAAAAGGCCAGACATAAACTACCTCCCACCGCAGCCATGGCGATCACACCGCGCGAAACATTCCACGTAGCAGCCATCTTCTCACCAAAATAGAAGATCAGGTAAAAGACCAGGTATATCGTTAGTGCGGAAAAAAGTGCGCTCATGGCATTCACGCATACCGCCACACGGGAAACATCGCTTCCGGCGGCCATTGAAAACAACCGGCCGATTAACAACAGCAGCGGTGTACCGGGAGTATGCGGCACCTGAAGCTTGTAGACAGTGGCAATAAACTCCGAGCAATCCCACACGCTCGCCGTCGGCTCCAGCGTCACCAAATAGGTCGTCAGGGCCACGACAAAAACCATAAACCCCGACAGGTGTTTCCACGTTTCTTTCCGCAGGGAGGACCACGAAACAGGGCTGGTAAATCCTGTGCCAAGAATGGCGAAGACAGGTAAAACAAACCCGACCAGCAACAGCGGCGGTGCCACCCAGCGGGTCAGCGGGCCAAAACCCTGGGCAACCGGATCGTACAGCATACAGCCATACCCGGCCACGAGAAGCCCCAATGACAAAAACAATATGCGGTAGTCCTTAGTCGTAAACATAGGGAGTTGAATTATGTTGTAAGGCTAGCAAAACGCAACGGACCGCCGCGTTAAGGAGTGTAAATAAGTGTTAATGGAGTGTTAAGGAGGTAGCGGCGGTATACAACGGGCACAATAAACGAGTATCTTGACGTATGAATAATAAACATCTGGGCCGCATTATTCTTTTTGGCACCTGCGTACTGGCCTGCCTGCTCATTCTACAGGTATACTGGTTCCGCAAAGCCTTTGACGTAGCCGAAAAGCAATTCGATCACAGTGTACAAGTGGCGTTGAAACGGGTAGCCGACTCCGTAGCCCGCAACCCCGAGGTCAAGAAACTCTCCTCCAATTTTTACTTCGTTGTAACCAGTAGCCAACTCGACAGCGAGCTGCTCGACGACCAGCTTCAAAAGGAGTTCCTCGTCCGAAGCCTCAACCTCGACTACGAGCTTGGCGTCTACAATGCCCACGACGACACGCTGGTGTATGGCAATTATATCTCCGCAACGCAGCCCACGTCCGCCCCGGAAGACACAGCGCGCGAAGCGTCTACCGACGAAAAGAATTTTGCCGTATACTTTCCGAAAAAGAACAGCTTCGTCGCCGCCCAACTCGATATCTGGATTTTCTCCACGCTCGCCCTGTTGCTGATGATGGGATTTTTCGCGTATGCGATCTATTCGCTATTACGCGAACGGAAATTTGCGGCCCTGAAAAACGACTTCATCAACAACATGACGCACGAGTTTAAAACTCCTGTAACCAACGTGCGCATCGCCGGCGAGATCCTCAAGAAAAAAATCCCCGAACCTGATAACTTGCACGTATACGTCGACATCCTTTTAA
The DNA here is from genome assembly GCF_021190955.1 of Parachryseolinea silvisoli. GTDB lineage: Bacteria > Bacteroidota > Bacteroidia > Cytophagales > Cyclobacteriaceae > Ohtaekwangia > Ohtaekwangia silvisoli. The sequence continues at coordinate 969,783 of NZ_JAIOAO010000002.1, read as the reverse complement.
AGGAAAATGAAAGCCTGCGACAAAAGATCGACCAGGTATTGCTGGGAGCTTCCGTCGACTACGTCCGTAGACCCACGCTCGAGGTGGTGCACGTACACCAACTGATTCGCGAGTGTGTCGAAGCCTTTCAACTCAAAGTGCAGGAGCGCAACGGATCACTGATCGTCGAGCTTCACGCCGAACGTAACACCGCCATTCTCGCGGACCGCGAGCTGCTGGCCCAGGCCATCAGTAACCTGATCGACAACGCCGAGAAATACTCCCGGCAGCGGCCCAATATCCTCATACGCACCAGTGACTGCCGGGAAGGCATCGCCATCCACATTGTCGACGAAGGCATTGGCATAGACCGAAGCATGCGAACTAAAGTGTTTGAGAAATTCTTCCGCGTGCGCTCGGGCGACGTACACGACGTAAAGGGCTTTGGCTTGGGATTGAGCTTTGTAAAAAGCGTTATCCGATCACACCGGGGAAAAGTCAACCTCCTGAGTGAGCTGCATAAAGGAACCGCCGTACAAATCATTCTGCCCGCCGCATGAGCATCGCCAAACAGATCATGGTCGTCGAGGACGACGAAAGCCTGGGCTTCCTCATCAAAGACTCGCTCAGTACCCATGGCTGGGCCGTTCAATTGTATACTACGGGAGAAAAAGGATTGACTGCCTTTCACAACCACATCTTCGACCTCTGCATCCTCGACGTCATGCTGCCCGAGAAAGATGGCTTCGACCTGGCCCGCGAAATCCGCAAATACAACCAGGGTATACCCATCGTATTTTTGTCGGCTAAAAACCAGACCGAAGACCGCATCAAAGGATTCCAGATCGGCGCTGACGACTACGTCAGCAAACCCTTCAGCCTGGAAGAGTTTAAATACCGCATTGAGGCCATTTTGAAACGCACCGGCAGCAACCAAACAATTTCGGCCGACAGATCCTCCGTGCTACAGATCGCCGACTCCACCCTTGACATTCACAATTTACTGCTCACCGCGGGCGGTGTCTCCACGCGCCTCACCTACAAAGAGTGTGGCATGCTCCAACTGTTTTTCCGCCACCCGGACAAGGTTATCGAGCGCGATGTGTTTCTTAAAACCATCTGGGAAGACGACGGCTTTTTTGTGGCCCGTAGTATGGATGTGTTTGTATCCAGACTGCGCAAATACCTCAGCCACGATACCGCCCTGCGCATTGAAAATATCCGCGCCGTTGGATACATTCTGAAACGCGTGGCGGCGGCATGAGGCCATATGGCCGCTATGGAATTTTTTCAATACTTTCGCCGTTATCACTGTAGAATAATACAATTATGAGCACTTCATACACACCTGTTTCATACGACGTCCGCGAAGTCATTGAAGAACAGATGACCAGGCGCACGCACGGTAAGATCTTTTACTGGGGCGAAGGCCAAACAGTCGAGGAACAGATCGGCCGCGTGGAAAAGCTGGAAGAAATTCCCGGGCAGGGCATGTTCATTACGCTCGACACCGGTGCACAAGTCCGGATCGACCGCATCATCACCTTGTTCGGCAAGCCAGGCGCAGCGTACGACGAATATGATGCCTTTGCCAATGCGTGTCTCGCCTGTACGGCAGGAGTGCCTTTGTGAGAGAAATCACAACAATTATAAAACCCTGCCGTCAGCTTTTCCGTAAAGCATCAGACAACATAAGATAACAGCGCTAACACGAGTATGAAACCGGGTAACAACATCTTAGCAATCGAACTGCGATTCAACAGCAGCTGCGACTTTGCGGATTGTCATGCCCATTCGGGGAAATACTATTTATTGTAGATCGCATCAGGTTTTAATAAATATAAAAGCCCCGGGTACTGCTCCCGGGGCTTTTTTGTTTGCAGCAGTTTTAAATGGGGATTAAGCTAACTAAGTAGAAGCATCCCGTTAATCCGATAGCAATCGGGACGGGACGGACTGGAGCGTTACCAGAAATCTCCACATAGGGCAGCCCGTATGCCTGGGTAATTATATCCAGCGCTTAGGTTATGCCGGTGGCGCGATAGCATAGTCGCTGAAAAATGCGTCCACTTACACTACGGAGTGGAAGATCGAGGTTAAAGCCCTCCGCGCCACAATACATTTAAATTTGAAAGAGACAAATGAACCACGTATTGCACATTGATCATCGCGAACCTGTCGCTGAAATATCGACCGACAATCCAGTGATCCAAAGCGCCCAGGAGTTCCTGGAAGCCATGATGAATTTACCAGCCGACGTCATCGTCGTCCACCAGGCGACGCTGCACGACTCATTCTTCGATCTCCGCAGCGGACTAGCCGGTGAAATTCTGCAAAAAGTTGTAAACTACTCACGGCGTATGGCAATCATTGGCGACTTCACACACTACACCAGCAAAAGCCTCCACGATTTTGTTCGCGAAAGCAATCGGGGTAATACCGTTGTATTTGCTTCAACGCTTAGTGATGCCGTGGAAAAATTAGGAATAAAAAAAACAGCAGAATAAAAAAATATCATCAAACAGGCAACCCAAACAATACAACCTCGTATAGTTGAATCATGAAAACAACCAATATACATATCGTACGTCAACCGCGCCGACCCTTTCTACCGGACCGGGAGGCTACACTATTGTGTATACTGGATCAATGACATTGTAACAGCACTGCATTCATCACAAAAAGCCTCCTCTAACGGGAGGCTTTTTTATTTTTAATACATAGGGTAATGGAGGAGTCAGGCCGTCCTCGCCTGCCTTGGACGCAGGAGCTCCCCGGTTCGAATCCGGGTTACCCTACTAGAAACAGCGTGAGTGTGAGAGCGAGAGCGAACACACTCATGCTGTTTCTTCTTCGCTCTCACGCCCACACTCACACTCTCTCATTGCCCCGTCGTCTAATGGATCAGGATACAAGGATGCGGACCTTGTGGTGCAAGTTCGATTCTTGCCGGGGCTATTCACTTTAACTTCAATTTGCTACTGCCTCATAAATCCAAGTAACCAACAAAAAAATCACCATCCCAAACATCGTTAGCGCGCCTATACCTGCAATTAAATTCAAGACCATTACTCTGCCTACTGAACTATATTCGCCCGCATATTCTTCATTTTTTATCTCTTCAACCTTCTTCCTGTCCCTATACCATACATGAAGACACGCCCATCCAACGCCCGTGAATATAATCTCCATCAATACAAATCCGAATATCTCCATTCTTTACTGGTCTAAATCATTATTTTCGGAACGCCCCACAAGACATTTTCAATAATCAAAAACATGCTCTATCTCAAACCCCTTCCTTTTCGCTTCACCAACAAAAACCAGCAACTCATTTACCGGCAGCAAATAAACATACCGCGCGCGACTTTCATCCGTCACGACCTCAGAGGTATATAGCAATTCGGCTTTAACATCTGGCATTGTATCTTTTCTTCCCAATATTGAAACTACAATTTCATCATTCCCTGCAACCTCAATAATCTTTATATCCCTGTTCGCTATTCGTAAAATTTGCCTTGTGAAATCACCCCATCGCTTGATGGAAACAATTTTTTTATCATCCTGCTCGTAAACCACCTTTAACCCGGAAGTCTGTAAAGAATCGGCTACTGACGTCAGGAGATAGATTTCCGTAACGGGCTCTTCATAATTGGCCTTCGCAGCCCATTCAATAAGTTCTGCATACACAGCTTTGAAAGCGAACTCCGCTGTAAAAAACAACATGCGTTCAACTTTTCTAAACCAATTGCTGTTCGCGGTATTTGACGTAGCCCATACTTTCCCCACCCATGGCATGAACCCGAATTCATACCACGCTTTATCGTAGATCATGTCGCTGTAGGCGCGCTGTGCTTCGATAATCACTTTCTCTTGATCCGATAGTGTTCCATTCGAAAACCAGGAAAACACCCGGCCCACGGTATTTTCATAGATCATCTTGGCAGCATACTCCATGGTTATGCTCGCTCCTATTACGTTGAGCATCGTGACATACTCATCATTGTATGGATACGCCTCGGATACCAGCTTCATCGAACGGTCGTAGAGCGTCCAATATTCATCGATGGACCGATAGAATGGGAAATCGGATGGATCGTTCCCAGCCTCCAGGAAGTCAGCATACTCTTTCGGATTGAACACCAGATACCACTCAGGCACTGTAAGAAAAGACTGCGCCTCGTCTTTGTAGTAGCCTTTGATTCCAGCGCGTTGCTTTTCAATGGCCTGTTCTACATACGGATTGTATTTATCCAACAGCTTGTTCGTAAAACGATGCTGTGGATCAAGTTTATTTTTCAGGTCAAAATAATTGGCTGCGCGCGGATAGCCTTTCTTAAATTGTTCGGTCGATGCGTGCGGCTGATACGGCAAATACCAGCGGCCATTTTCACTCAGGATAGCATCCGTCATTTCGACAGTCCATTGTTTCACTTCTTCCCGTGAAGCGTCATCCGTCCCTTGCTTGTAGTAGATCACAAATGCGAAGACCTCTTCCGGAGCCCACGACAAGTATGTTAACGTATCCGCATACGCATGACGTAGAGATACATTGATTACGTTCACATCGTAGCGATCGTAAATCGCTTTCATTTTCGGAATAAAAGAATTGATATTGCGTACGGGAATAAAATACTCCTGTAACACATACGTATCTTCTTCGCGCGAAGCGGGTTCAAGTTCCGCGACATCATAGCTCGCCTCCCGGTTTCTCCAAACTACTTTTTCATCACTGTAGAGGTACGGATCAACCATGTTTCGCCGCATCCATTTTCCGAAATGCCCCCTGGAAACAATCTTCATCATCTGCGCTTCGAGCCAGTATTTCTCCCCGGCAGGGGTAACGCGCACGGTGTCCGTAAGTGCTTTCTCCGTAGCACGCCAGGCCACACTGTTGATCAAGTCAAAGTCCGGTGGATAAAGATCTCCGTTCTGAAAGATTACGGTGGAGTCGTTTCGAATGGTAGAATTGAAGAAAGAATTGTAATCGATTGGGCTAACCTCAGCAACCTGACGTTCCACTTTTACGTTATCCGCCAACTGCAACGTTACTTCCGCGATCACGCCAATACCTCCATAGCCTCCGATCGCCGCGGCAAAGACGCCCTGATTAAGATTACGACTTGCGGCTACGATCTCACCCGATGCAGTAATCAGTTTGATTCCCAATACAGACGATACAATAGGGCCATGTCCAATATACCGCCCATGACAGTTAACGGAAATCGAACCTCCTACCGTGAAGTTAGCATACGTCTGCATGATCTTGATGGAAAGATTGTACGGATCAATTACCTGTTGCAGGCTTCGCCACGCAATACCCGACTGTACCGTAACCTGTTTGTGGATCGTGTCAAGATGCAATACCTTATTGAATTCCCGCATGTCAATGTGCAGGCTGTTCTCATAAGCAGTCTGTCCGCCCATGCTGAAACGGCCACCACCAATCGAGATGGGTCCGCTGGATTCCCGAATTGCTTTTACAATTTCTTCTATTGTCTGCGGTTGTATTTCCCGGCCTACGTGTATAGGGTTGATGGCGGTCACATCGTTGACACGTTTATTGGAAATAGTTTTTTTATAGCCAGAATCTCCGGAAAGTTTGATGAGGAGAACAACAAATACAGTGTATGCCGCCAATGAATAAAACGGAATGGCATACCGTTTACGGCTGTGAATCCACCGGATAAATCGTTTCAAAAGGCGCCACAGCACGCACAAAACCAGAAGCAGTTTATCAACGATAAACCGCAACAGCTTCCATACTCTCTTCATGAATCAGATTTTAGTAAATAACATCAGGGCGTTTTTGGTAGGATCACCTTCCTGGAACAACGTGCGCTTGTCAAAGCGGAAACCGATCTTTTCAACGAACCCGCAGATGAATGCAAGGGAATAAAAATTTCGGGTTTCGCTGCTATTATACTCCCACGATTCATTCGTGCCCATATTGAAGACATCGTGGGCCAATGCCACCAGCGTCATCTGTTCTTCAGTATCGCAGTCGTGATCACGCAGGATAAGTTTTCCTCCCACACGTAGAGTATCGCGGATAGAGGAAATAAAGGGTTCGCGAAGTTCCAGCGGACAATGATGAAAGCCGATGTAAATGGTGACCAGGTCAAGACTTTCCTTCGGAATAATCTCCGCGTATTTTGTTTGATAATTTGCCAGTGGAATATACGTTGCGCCAATGGCTACCTGACCCCGGTCGATCATTTCTGTTACGCCGTATCCGGGTTCTTTGCCGTCGGCATAGTAACGCTTCCCTTCGATGTCTACTTCTTCTTCGAGGTAGTCCAGGTAACGGCCGGATGATCCGATCTCCAGGTAGCCGTTATAGGTGCCTTCTTTACCAAGGAGGTCAAGGGTCTCTCGCGCCATTTCGTCCTTCTGCTTGTTGAGTGCTGGCAGTGCATACCGGAAGGACGAAAACATCGGAGTAATATCCCCGAGCTTCGATTGTACCGTCAGGTAAATACTTTTGTCATCTGGTTTCTTTGTTGTTGCATCCGAGATCATTTTGTGGATCTCTTCTTCCGGAAAAAGGTTAAATACATTCTTGAAAAACTTGAAGAACTCACTCTTCAATTCGTTGCTGGAGTAGATCCGTTTGAAATTACTTCCTGCGTTGGTAATTCCAGCAAACAGATTTTGCGGAAGAAGTTGCAACGTGGCCCACGCTGCCATACAGCGGCCGATGAAAGCTCTGCGGTTCATGAATTAGGATATGGTTAGTCTACAAAGATAAGTTGTTTTAGATCACCCCCTGTCGGATGTACCATTTGCATCATTCATCCTCGGTTCCTACATATTGCCGGTAACCAGATTACATCTACACTTTAACGCTTTGCGCTGCGCTTGGTTGCATCTGGCAAAAATAGCTTCAAAAGCGAAAATCCCGCGATACCCGCCAACACCGACGAAAGAAGAATAACAATCTTAGACTCGCTGATAAAGCGTGGTTCATCAAACGCCAGCAACGTAATGAAAATCGACATCGTAAATCCAATACCGCCTAAAAAACCTGCGCCGATAATCTGTCCCATCGAAAGATCTTCCGGAAGACGCGTCAGCTTTACCAACGACGAGACATATGAAAATATTGAAATCCCCAACGGCTTGCCGGCAACCAGGCCGACAAAGATGCCCAGGCTATTGGCCTCTACCAATGAATGTATCCAGTCTGCAGGAAGCGTCACGGCTGTATTGGCCAGCGCAAAAACCGGTAAAATGAAAAATGCAACAGGCTTGTGCAAAAAACGCTGTAGAATATACGAAGTAGATTTTTCATCACCATTTCCAAAGGGTATGGCGAACGCCAGCAACACGCCAGCAATGGTTGCATGAATACCTGAATGTAACATAAAATACCACATCACGATACCGCCAATCAGGTAGGGTATGAGGTTACGAACTTTCCATCTGTTCAAGATTAACAATACACCAAATACGCCGAGCGCGATCAATAAGTTTGTCCAGGCCAGCGAGCCCGTGTAAAAAATGGCGATAACCAATATGGCACCGAGATCGTCAATCACGGCCAATGCTGTTAAAAAAATCTTCAACGATACCGGCACACGGCTTCCCAGTAGCGACAACACCGCCAGTGCGAAAGCAATGTCGGTTGCCATGGGAATACCCGCGCCTGCCTGCGTAGGCGTACCATAGTTAATAGCAAAATGAAGACCGGCCGGCACAAGCATACCGCCCAGGGCGGCAACTACCGGCAGCAAAGCCTGTTGTAGCGTGGAGAGTTCTCCAATGTAGACTTCCCGTTCCAACTCCAGTCCGACAAGCAAAAAAAAGATGGCCATCAATCCGTCGTTGACCCAGTGTGAAACGCTGTGGTCAAACACAGGATAATCCCAAAAAGCCAAATATCCACCTTGCCATGCCGAGTTGGCCAGCACCAGCGATGCCACTGTACACCCCATGAGTACTAACCCGGACGATTTCTCGCTATGAAAAAAGTCGTCGAATAGCGCAGTCAATTTCATCGTCGTCTATTCCTCGTCGATTGATCCCTTCATTAGCGCACGGTATTGAACCATCAACCGCTCTTCCAATCCTTCTTCCGGCGTATAGCCCTGCACCTTTATGGAAACCCGGTTTGAGTTTGTATTGCTGACCGGTGGTGTAATACCGCTCACCAGCATGCCCAGGCGCTGCATGCCGATCGTTCGGTTCATGAAGGCATTTGTATTGCCGTCCTGTCCGCAGACTTCAAAGGTCTTCTTAGCGTCGTCTTTTAATATCAGCCAGTTTTTGGAGTACATAAAAATGAAAATTCAGTCAAAGATTCAAACTTTGCTGTTCAATTCCTAAAACCGGCTTCTACCAACGTCAGGAATGACACGGGTTAAGTGAAAATGACCAGGAGAGAAAGCAAAATAGCGTCCATGACGAAGCCCACCAGGACCGACAAGGAAAGGTCGCCCGTATCGTCGTCTTGTAGATAACTTGTACGCAACACAGGCTCCGATACGACCACATACCGATTCCCCAATGTACGCAACCGATCTATTTCGCAGCGCTCGTGTTCCGCTGCCACTTTGATAACAATATCGTCGCGTTTTACGCATGAACTGGCCAACAACGGAATACCACAATATTCCAGGTAATTGTACTCCATCATCAATGATACCTGCATCACGCGCAACATATACAGCTCATACGCTTCGTTGGAAAGAACTATTACCAGGTCTGCTCGCTCCACCAATGTTTTTGGCAGGCTGATTACCGCCAGCGACATCCTGCTGGCGATGTTCGTCCGCGTAAGACCTTCGGCAATATGAATCAATGCTTCTTCGATAGCCATATCCTATTCTGATAAAACGTAGGGCACTTTGTGCATTACCCTTGAAGGAAAATCACCGCTGACACGTATCGCACACAACCACCATCTATATTACGCAAAACGATGACAAAAAGAAAGGCTGCCTACGTAGACAGCCTTCTTTCAACCGACTTATTTTCCTTATTCTGCCAATGCTTTACGCAACGTCGCAGCAGCCTGCAGTACAGCCGTCTGAACGGCCGGTACATGGGCAATGGGATTGAGCAGTCCATAATCATGGATCAGTCCGTGGTAACGGGTGAGTGTTACGGGTACACCGGCTTCATCCAACTTGCGTGCATACGCTTCGCCTTCGTCGCGCAACACATCGTTCTCAGCCGTTTGTACCAGGGCCGGCGGCAGTCCTTTTAACTGTGCGACGGTGGCTTGCAGGGGTGACGCATAGATTTCTTTGCGTTGTGCGGGATCAGTTGTGTAATTGTTCCAAAACCAGATCATCATGTTTTTCGTCAGGAAATAACCCTCGGCCAGTTCGTTATACGAAGCTGTTTCGAAGCTCGCATCGGTAACAGGCCAGAGCAACACTTGTAGCTTGATCGCCGGACCTTTTTTATCCTTCGCCATCAGCGCGATCACCGCCGCCATGTTACCGCCCACGCTGTTTCCGGCCACCGCCAGATTGCGACCGTTTACGCCGATTTCATGGCCATGTTCAGCCACCCATTTTGTAGCAGCATAGATCTGATTGATCGCGACCGGGTATTTCGCTTCCGGTGACGGCGTATAATCGGGGAATACCGCCACGGCGCCGCTGCCGACTACCAGGTCGCGCACCAGCCTGCGGTGTGTGGGATAATCACCCAATACCCAGCCACCACCATGTATAAAGATAAAAACCGGCGCATTGGCCTTAACACCCACCGGCTTTACCACGTGAATGTTGACCGTCTGACCATCCTGCGTGATCTTACGCTCCGACTCTTGTATACCGGAATAGTCTACTGTCACCGACTTCTGCGCACCGACCAGCACCGCCCGTGCTTCTACTGGTGTTAATTGCTCTATCGGCTTTCCACCACCTGTATTTAAGGCTTTCAAAAAGTCACGTACCTGTACAAAAACGTGCGGATCGTTTTCGGGCTTCACTTGTGCACCGGCAGAAAAAATCACTGCCAGTATCAATAATGCGAGTGCTGTTGCTTTGTATTTCATAACCTTGTTTGTTATTGGTTGATGATACAAAGCTATGGCATCGACACACGTCGCGAATTAGCAAAAACGGTACGCGACTGGTACTTTTTGCCCCTACGAGACCTTCCATCGTTTCTTGTTACGCCGGCTGAAGTTTAGGTTATAAGGCCACTCCATATTGTTTAAATATATGCCTACCGTGACAATTCCAGCAGTCGCGCGATGGTGCGTTGCAGGGTTGCCTTGTCTGCGGCAGAAATAGTCAGATTCGCCGCCGTCTCAAAGTGTTGCAAGGCTTTACGATTGTCGATACCGGTGTATAGATTGCCTAACAAAGAGTAGTAAAACGGGTTGGTCGTAAGCTTTAGTTTCTCCGCCTCTACAATCGCCACCTCCCTACCATGTACTTTTGATAACGCAAACGTACGGTTCAAGGCAGCAATGGGCGAATACTCCAGGATCAACACATCGTTATACAGGCTTAGAATGTTCTCCCATTTTTCGACAGTATCTTCTTTCCGCGTATGCCAGTAAGCAATTCCGGCCTCTAAGTGGTAACGCGTTACCGCTGTACCGATCGAAGCGGCATTTAAAAAATAGGTGCCACGCGCGATCAATTCACGATTCCACAATCCCACGTCCTGGTCTTGATACAAAATTGATTCTCCCTGCTCATTTACCCGTGCGTCGAATCGCGAAGCATGAAAACACATCAATGCCAGCAACGCATTTACCGGCGGCTTGCAGGTAATGTCGTTATCAAGCAACAATGCACACAACCGCATAGCCTCCACGCAGAGATCTTTGCGTAGCGTGGTGTTCTGAGACGTGGAGTAATATCCTTCTGAGAACAGCAGATACAACGCCGTAAGGACCGTATCAAGCCGTTCATGTATTTCCGTCAACGTAGGTTGCTCAATCCGGATATTGGATTCCTTCAATTTCTCTTTGGCACGGCTCAGGCGTTTGTAGATCACCTCTTTGTTTGTCAGGAAAGCATCGGCGATCTCTTGTGTACCAAAACCGCACAGCAGGTTTAGCGCGAGAGCCACTTGCGCCTCCGTTGAGTTTACAGGGTTACAGATAGTAAACATCATCGCCAACTGGCTATCGGCAATGTTTTTATGAGACAGATCCAGGTCAAGCTCCTCCACCTTCTCCGTGGTATAGCGTAATTCTGGCGAAAGTTGCTTCTCGAAGAGCGTATTCCGCTTGAGGTAGTTCCGGGTTTTGTTTTTGGCGACCGTATATAGCCAGGCCGTGGGATTGTCCGGCACGCCATGCAAACTCCAGTGTTCGGTGGCCGTCAGAAATGTATCGCTCACAAGGTCTTCGGCAACCGCGATGTGCTGAATACCGAACAAATACGAAAGTACCGAAACGATGTTCCGGTACTCCGTTCTGAACAAATGCGGTATCAAGGCTTTATCGTCCATCTTCAGTAGGAATGCCCGGGTAAAACTACAAAGACATTCTTTTACTGCAACTTACATTGTGGGCGCCGCCATACGTACTTCCACTACAGCACCCCATTTAATAATAGGGCATCCCTGGGCTATCTCCACCGCCTCTTCGTAGTCGTTCGCGCGTATAAACAACATCCCACCGACTGACTCCTTGATTTCAGCATACGGTCCGTTCAGCACGACATTGTCTTGCTTCACCACGCGACCCGTCAGATCCCAGCGCCGCGGCGGCGTCACCAGTTTATTCTGCGCCGCAATGCCACCGATCCAATCCTGGAAGGGTTTGATAGATTGCTGCATTTGCTCTGGCGACGGCGTTGCGTCTTTACTGGTCAGGTCCCGGTGAATGATCAATAAGAACTCGTTCATACGTTTAAGGTTAAGGTTCTCGTTTATGTTTCACTAAAAACTCAAAATTAACCGAATTGGCCTACCTGGTAGGTCCCAATATTTTGCGGGAAAGCAATATTGAAACGATTCCAGGCATTGATCGACGCCACTGCCAGCGTAAGGTCTACCAGCTCTTCTTCTGAAAACTGTTTCAATGCTTCCGCATACACGGCGTCAGACACATCGCACTTGTTAACAGCTTCGGCCCAAGCCAATGCGGCACGCTCGCGGTCGGTATAATAAGGAGCTTCACGCCATGCGCTCAGGCCATACAACCGTTGTTCCGTCTCGCCGTGCGCACGTGCATCTTTATAATGCATGTCGAGGCAGTAGGCGCAGCCGTTAATCTGCGACAAACGAAATTCTATCAGCTCGCGAAGAGATGCGCCAATGGGTGATTTTTTTAGATAACCGCCCATACCAAAAAGCGTTTTTACGGCTGCTTGTCCTTTTTCCCAGAGATTAAGTCGATTGTTCATAATGTTGAAATTTTGATTGTATGCCCAGTTGACAATCGACATAGCGCTTCTGGACATATTCCGGCATTTTTTTTCAAAAATCTTTAACTTTTTCTGGAACAGCTCATTCTCCAACCACCTGTTCAGCCAATTTTGAGGGCGCAACGGTACAGTAGGCGGTCATTAAAACCTGCTGAAACAATTTCTTTTTCACCTTCTTCAACTCTACCAATGTCCACCCCTGCCTTCCCCACTTATTCGCGACCGGATAGATAGCCTTATCGGCCGTCGAAAAAATGTCCTGGTCCATTTCCGACAACTTAAGTGACGCCTGGTTATTGCCGGCATCGTAGGTGGCAAAAATCTTCTTCCGCACGCGGAACGATATCTTTTCAAAATGCGGCTCTTCTGTAGCCTCCGGAAAAGACAAGGCGACGTCACGGAAATAATCAAATGTTACCATGCTCTAAAATAATGATTTTACGGCGGCAGAAAAATAGCAGCTATATCTCATACGTCCGGCTCGGTATTTGTAAATCTCGCGAGCCCGGAAAGCTGGCGCAACCCCTAGCATTTATACAGCTTTCACACGAATTTCTTCCTTTACAGGCCCACCTGTAACACACTACTTTTACAGACGTTATCCTATAATTTCTTCTTAACACCTCAACATTCAAGATCATGAACTATGCTCTCAGGACACTGGCATGCATATATGCCATCGTTACATTCTCCACCGCACTAGCCTGCGAAAAATGTAAATCTGCCGAAGAAAACCCAGACTTCATTATTACATCGGCCTCAGTCACCCACAACAAAAAATGGGGACAGCTGGAATTTGAGATCATTGTAAAAGGCAGCGCCGGTAAAACGGTACCGAAGCCCGTCGGTAAACTGGATGGCGCACCCGTGCTCGGCTATGTTTTCCCTACCACGCTGTCGGCGGAAGACATCGGTTTCTCGAAGACCGAGGGCATTGTCGCCATGGCACTCACGTCGCACCCCGACTTCGACGACACTCCGCTATGGGACGAAGATCTGGACGGCAACTATACCAATGCCAGTGAAGGCATTGTTTGGCATCCGCACTGGGTAATATTGGTAAAAGATGACCGTGTAAAAGGTGGCCTGTCCGTCAAAGAATTCGACCCCAGCGACAAGTCCATCAAACGCCCTTCTACGGCAGCACCCGGCATGCACATGTATATGGACTCACCCGGCTTTCAGATTGTGACCGAAGGCAATACCATCCGCATGGCCGTGCCGACGTATCGGGTAAACAACAAAGTAAACTTCAAGTTTGATGCCGTCGCATGTTACATGCAGATCAGCGCACCCGAAGGCGGCCACGGCAAAACACTGCCGATGCTAGGTGTCTACACGGTCTACAGTGTGCTGTCCGGGAATCTGTCCTTACCCTATGCGGTAAAATAGATATTCGTAAATGATGATTTAGGGAATATGAGGCCTACACTGAAAACTTTCTTTGTCGTATTGCTCTTTATGGTGAGCCTGCTGATTGTTTCTTATTGGTTTGCGCCCACAGAACCTGTGGGCGCATCACCTTCATTGCCGGGAGCACCTATACCCGTATGCGGGGCAGATTGATATCCGGAATCTCATAGCTTAAACAAATTACGCCAGCTTTTGCGCACCGCTTTTTTTACAAACTCCGGCGCATTGGGCCGGCTGGTTTCGATCGCAAAATCCACCTCATCAGCAATGACGCTGTATGTAAGCCGTGATTCAATGATCAGGATGGCCGACGCGCAAAACAAAAAGCTGGCGCCAATCATGCCCAGCGCGGTCGGAATCCAGGTGTACCGGAGATGTGTAATGGCGACTACACCGATTGCTAGGCTGGTTGTAACAAAAAGCCCCAGGCTGAGATATAAAAATGTCATGGCGCGTGTCAGCAGCTTGCTACGCCGCGCACTCTTTTCCAATAACGTATAGAGAATCCGGCGTTTGGCCTCATTGGCCGACTCCGGATCGTGACTCTTTTCGATCTGCATAAACTCTTGTGACGTTTTTCGCACACGTTCAATAACGCGGCTAAGCCGTTGGGAGGTTGTCATGATTAAGGATCCGCTTGCCATGATCAATACCGCCGGGGTGATCATGCTGGTGAGAATGCCGAGGGCACCGTTTGTTTCGTCCATAAGTATATTACGCGGATGCGTGAAAAGGTGTTACACAAAAAACCGCCGCACTGCGTGAACGGGTATCCATCCGGCTAAACTGTACAACCACGGCGACGCTGGATTGTACAATAAATCCGAACGGTTTATCCAACGGAAGGGGAAGGGGGTCGATCAGATCATTAAAACGAATCTTGCGGATCCGCCGCGCTTTCACACATAGTACATGATCTTCGACGGGGCCTTCATCTTCATAAAATATCGTGATCGTAATGTCAGCATCCTGCGCCGACGTGTTTAGAATTGCAATTTTATCATGACTGGTAAAAGTCGGTTCATGACCCGTCGACGTCAACGGAATATGCCCGGCCGCAAATGCCCATGTCTTTTTACCTAGCGCTTGTTCAGCCATTGTCTTCAGGATTAAGCAATTCGCGCAAATGATCGCTCATAAAACATCCTTCCGGATCAAATGATTTCCGTATGGCGCGAAAAGTACTCCACTCCGGATATAAACCCTGGAGATGCTCCGCCCGGAGGTTATGTTTCTTTGCCCAATGCGGTCGGCCGCCGTGTGCACGAAAGATCGGTTCAATGTCGTTAAAGAACGCTTCAAATGGCAGGCCGGCATTGTGGTGAAGCGATATTGATACACTGTCCCGGCCGTAGTGCGGACTCAGATAATTCTGGTCTGCTGCAATTGTTCTATACAACACACGCCATGCCACCGTTCGCCGGTGTTTATCTTTCATGCGCTTCCGCACTTCACGAAAGCATGCCATACCTCGCTCGCGTGGCAACGCATACTCCATCTCATCAAACTTCAGGGTACGTTTGCGCGGCAATATCTCGCCCACGAATCCCTCTTCTTCGTCTACGCAGCGAAAGCTAACAGGAAAGGACCTGGTGCCACGTCCCGGTTCATTCAGCACCCGCACCTTGATTTCATCGCTGCGCGGATACCAATAAAAATCCACGTTCCGGTTCTCCTCGGACAGGGCATCAAAATGTTCCAGACACGTCTCGACATCGGTACACAGTTCCAATCGTCGAAGCCGGAACAACGGCAGCACACTAACGGTGATCTCCGTAAAGATACCCAACGCCCCCAACGACACGCGCATCGCGCGCATCACATCAGCATGTGTCTCCTCCGAAAACACCTGGACATTTCCTTCGTAATCGATCATCCGCACACCCTGTAATATCGACGCCAGGTTTTGCAAGGCCCGGCCACTGCCATGCGTACCGGTCGCAATAGCGCCCGCCAGCGTCTGTACATCCACATCACCCGTATTGAACAATGCCAGCCCGACCCGCTGCAATTCCATGTTTGCCTCGTGTATGGTAGTGCCCGTACGAAATGTGGCCGTTCGCCTGATGGCATCGTAAGACACCAGTCCTTTAAAATGATGTAAGTGTAATAACGTGTCCGGAGTCGCTACCAGCGGCGAGGACGAATGTCCCGCTGCCGCCAGCCGTATTTTTTTCCCGGCGGCATGGCTGCGGCGAATCACTGCAGCCAGCATATCTTCATCTTCCGGACGCACATATTCCTGGGATGTAAAACGTAACGACCCCGACCAATTTGTCCATTCCTGCATCTCCCCAGGTTTTGCCATAGCCGTTATGAGCCATTAAATACTATGCCCGGCATTAAAAAAGAACAGGCTCCCAATTGGAAGCCTGTTCACCAATGTATCAACCACGCAGCACCCTGTCCAAGACGTTCTCCGGCGCCAATTGATATCGGCTAAACGTTAAGGAGGCCGATGCTCGTCCGGATGACAGCGTACGCAGGGCCGTAACATACCCGAACAAAGAGGCCAACGGTACCTCCGCGCGTATCCATTGCGTACCGGCCTTTGTACCGATCTCCAGGATGACACCGCGCCGTCTGTTCAAGTCACCCGTTGTCGCACCGGTAAACTCCTCTGGCGTGAGAATATCGACCAGCATGATTGGCTCCAGCAATTTAGGCCGGGCCTGCCGGGCGGCTTCCTTAAAGCCTATGCTTGCGGCCATTTCGAAGTCCAGCGCATGAGAATCTTTCTCATGTATCCTGCCGTCGAACAATCGCACGCGCATGGATTCGACAGGATAGCCTGCCAGCACACCGTTTTTCATTGCCTCCTCAAAACCTTTTCGGACGGAGGCCACAAACTCCTTCGGAACAACACCACCTTTGATGTCACTCACGAACTCAAGCCCCGTCGCGCCGTCGGCTGCAGGCGATAGCTCAAACTGTATCTCGGCAAAATTGCCACTTCCTCCATTCTGGCGTTTAAATACCTCACGGTGTATAACGGCATGTGTCAATACTTCGCGATAGGCAATCTGCGGTTCACCCTTGTTAACCTCGACGCCATACGTTGCCGCGAGTTTCTCCAGCACGACTTCCAGGTGAAGCTCACCCATGCCCCGCAGGATGGTCTGTCCTGACTGCGGATCGACTTCCAACGCCAGGGTTGGATCCTCGTCCAGCAACCGGGCCAACGCCTCGCTAAGCTTGCCTACATCTTTCGAAACCTTTGCCTCAATGGCATAGCCAAACACCGGCACCGGGAAATCCATACGCTCAAGCTGAATCGGATGCAGCGCATGCGACAACGAGTCGCCCGTCTTCACATCCTTCAGGCCCACCAGTGCGCCAATATCGCCGGCATCCAGTGATTCGACAGGCTCGAACCGGTCGGATAACACACGCAATAGTCGACTGACACGCGTCTGCTTACCCGTGCGACTATTGACAACATAACTGCCACTTTGCAACACGCCCGTGTAAATCCGCACCATCGCCAACCGGCCGACATAGTCGTCCGTCACGACCTTAAAGACCAATCCTGCCACGGGTGCGTCGAGCGTCGTTTCACGGATAACCTGATCGTCGCTATCCGGCGCAACGCCATGCACAATACCCTTGTCGGCGGGTGCCGGCAAATACGACACGATCGCATCCAGTAAAGGTTGCACACCACGGTTACGATACGCTGCTGCACATAATACGGGCACCAACTGCAAGCCTATAGTAGCCCGGCGCAAAGCCTGACGAATCTCCACCTCGCTGACCTCAGCTCCCGCGGTGTACTTTGCAAAGATCGCATCGTCCACTAACGAAAGTTGTTCCAGCAGATTCTTACGCCAGTGCATCACTTCCGCAACATATGCTGCGGGAATAGCCGTCACACTATACGACTTACCATCGTCACCGTTCCACACCAGTGTCTTCAAAGCAATCAAGTCAATCACGCCCGAGAAGGAATCCTCCGCCCCGAGGGGCAACTGTACTGGCACCGGCAACGCAGGAAGCCGTGTTTCAATCTCCTGTACGACACGCAGGAAGTCGGCACCTTGCCGGTCCATCTTATTCACCAGGATGATCCGCGGCACGTTGTATTTATCCGCCTGACGCCATACTGTCTCTGATTGTGGCTGTACGCCCGAGCGCGCACAAAATACGGCCACAGCACCGTCCAATACACGTAGCGATCGTTCTACCTCTGCTGTAAAATCAACGTGACCGGGCGTATCGATCAGGTTAACCTGATACCGTATACTATCAACCGACCAGAACGTAGTGATAGCAGCCGAGGAGATCGTAATACCTCGCTTCGATTCTTGCGGGTCTGTGTCCATCATCGTATTTCCGTCGTCGATATTTCCCATCTTGTGAATCATGCCGGTATAATACAGCATGCGTTCCGTAACGGTCGTCTTACCCGCGTCAACGTGTGCCATGATCCCTATATTTCGAATGTGTGTATGTCGTTTCATAATTGTAATAAATGTTAAGCGTTGCCAAAAACACAAGAAAAAAGCCCCTCACCGGCAGTGAGGGGCTTTCGGGTAAGCACAGAATCTTCCCAATAGCCTTATCGCTCCGGCTTGTTTCTAATGTCTTCGACTATAAATTTTAAGATACGTTTCATCGTATGATGCTCTGTGATGGATTGTACTGCATTACCGGGGAAGCAACAAAAAAGCCCCTCCGGATGGGAGAGGCTTTTGCAGTATGCTATAACGTAGCAACTATCCTCGTTCATCCGGAAATACCCGTGCCTCCCCATCTACTATTAAGATGATGTGGCTCGTAGCAATAATGAATTTTTGAATAGTTGACATGGCTGTCGATTTTTAACTTCAATACAAAGATATCAGTATGAACGCAATATCGCAAATACCGATATCATAAAAGTCCATTCTGAATTAAACAAACACGAATCTCCTGCGGCATAGTGTACTGTTTTCCGCAATAAGATTTTGTCACGCGAATACTGGATAGTATATGACTGTTCCATACAGTCAGCTCTTCGGCCGGAACCCACAGTTCCTGGTGATGGGCAAGTCCAACTGTCTGCACTTCGAATTGTTTAAAATATGACACTGGTATTTCAAATGCCGTTACAAAGCCTGCACTGTCGCCATCAGCATCGCGCATATTCCAACGTTCTGCGATTTCACAAGCATACTGCTCGTTCAATACCGGATAAAAAATAGGTTGCCAATAAAGCCTGGGTGGAAAGGCGGCCATGCCAGTTTCAATAATACGCATCAGCTCATTTCCGCCTACCGGCCTGTACAAAGTTACAGGTGTCATCATCGTTTTACATTTCTATTTAAACACTGCTTTACTTCCGTATAAAATTCTGCCCTAAAACAAAAAACCCGGGCTTTATAGACCCGGGTTTATGTTCAGTAATATTTTTTGCTTATAGACTTCGATATCGCCGGGCACGAACAGTCCACTCGCAGAATTGATCTGCGAAATCTTTTACGTTAATAATAAGGCGTGTTGCGGACTTCATGAAACAAAGGTAACGTAATTTTACTATCAAGGTTCGCTCTTCTACAAAATATTTCTATCGGAGTCGAGAGAGCACACGCCTGCTTGTCACAGGCCCCGACGCATGGGGTAATCCACTTCGATATGCCCGCGCACAATCGCTCGCAACTTACGCTGCATTCGCTGTCGCGTAAAGACACTCAGATAGTCCAGGTATAATACCCCCCGCGTGTGATCATATTCATGCTGAATCATCCGCGCGGTGGCACCTGCAAATGTGTGTGTCTGTTTTATAAACGACCGATCGAAATAGTCAACCGTAATCGACCACGGTCGTGAGACGCCACGACTCAATGAAGGTATACTCAAACACCCCTCTTCGTCATCCCAATTTTTATCCGACTGTGCCACGACCTGCGCGTTGATAAATGTTTCGACAATGCCAGTATCATCTTCTGGGAAGTACTCCTGACGCCGGGCGGCATCCATACTATCATATGTGCTCTTACTGTCTACTACAAATAATTGCAGCGCCTGCCCACTTGTGATGCCGCGAGTCCACGCTAAAATTGAAGGTAAGCTCCTGTTCAGCGCCCGGTATATAGAACCGTATGACACCACGCTCGACAAAAGAGAGATAGTTTTCCAGCTCACCTTGTTGGGTGATCACGGCACCCCTGGCAAAGACGTGCTGATGAAAATGTGAAGCAATAAAGCTCCACTCCGGTTCGCTCAACTGGATGATGCGTTCGTAATATTCGCGAATGTAACCCATAGTGCATTTTTCCGTATACCCTGTTATACGAAGATACGATATCTTCCCCGCCGACCGGCATTCGACCCAGACCGTGGCAATTCCCGACAGATCTTTCACAAATTTTCACACTTTTATCATTTCGCAACTATGACCAACCCATGGCCCATTGACGCGCTGCAGGACGCCTGGCAGCTCGCAACCCGCATGCACAACGGACAAAAGTACGGCGGCTCCAACCCGGGCGAACAAATCGAATACATGAACCATGTCGGAAGCGTGGCATTCGAAGTACTCACGGCTTCAGCAATCGAAAAGGACCTCGATATCCACCTCGCCATACACTGCGCCATTCTGCACGACACGCTGGAGGATACTGCGCTGACGTACGGCGAGCTGTCCAGCCAATTCGGTCCCACGATTGCCGAGGGTGTGCTCGCACTCACCAAAAGTGATGCCATTGCCGACAAGCAAGCCAAAATGCTCGACAGTCTAACCCGCATCAAAAAGCAACCAAAGGAAGTCTGGGCTGTAAAAATGGCTGACCGCATCACCAACCTCTACGCGCCACCGTTCTATTGGGACAATGAAAAGAAAAAAGCCTATAGAGCCGAAGCTCAGTTGATCTACGATGAGCTGAAGGCCGGAAGTCGCTATTTGGCAGAACGTTTGGCGAGGAAGATCGAAGCTTATCAACGTTTCCTGGAGTAGTTTGATGTCTACTGGAATTGAACGCTGAACGGTATAAAAACAAGAAGAGGCTGTTCTTTTTTTTCAAAAAAACAGCCTCTGGTATCGATCGCACACTTACCCATCATTGATCGGCAAGGCTGTCAAATATAGTGGCGGCAGTTATCCGGAAATTCACATCTCGGGATGTTTTACCCACACTATTTTCCAGATCGACATTCGTACAGACATAAATAGCGTGCCTGCAAAAATAATTCATACAGGCACGGTTACCGTGTAGTGCTTTTCCCGGCTGCTTCCGATCTTCTACAAATCGCTACACACTTACATAATTACCTCGTTTCACATCAATGGCAATTTTGCCCAGGACCTGGTGCTTGTCCTTGGCGCGGTAAGCTTCTTTTGCTTCCGTTAGCGCATAGATCGCCGAAATGTGCACTTTCAAAACGCCTTCGTCGATCAGCTTCGCCACTTTTGTAAGCACCTTTCGGTCGATATGGGTCATCTCCAATACGGCCCGCACGCCAAATTGCCGTATCGCATTTTCGTCGGGCTTCATTAACATCGACACAATAATGCCCTCGCGTTTAAGTACATGAAACGATTGATTATAGATGCCGCCGCCGACGGTATCGAGCACGGCATCATAGTTGCGCAACTTCCATTCAAAGGCATCTTTACGATAATCGATCACTTCATCAGCGCCCAGGCTTTCGACAAATTCCACACCATCGCCTGAAGCCGTGGCCGCAACGTATGCACCTACATGCTTGGCCAGCTGAATCGCAAACGAACCGATGCCACCGGATCCGCCGTGAATCAACACGCGTTGTCCGGCCTGCAGCTTCATATGTTCGAAGATCGCCTCGTATGCGCTCGTCGCCGCTAACGGCACCGCCGCCGCTTCTAAAAACCCCAGGCATTCCGGCATCACAGCAACCGAATCTTCCGCCGTAACCGCATATTCTGCAAATGCTCCGGAGCCTTCCCGCAAAACACTCGCTTGCCCAAATACCCGGTCGCCCACCTGAATATGTTTCACTTTGTCACCCACCATTTCCACCACACCTGCCACATCCATACCCAATGTGGTCGGTAAATGCATTTGCGATCGGTAGTAGGAATCCTTCTCAATGGACTTTGCATCTACCGGATTTAAACTCGAAGCATGCACTTCGATCAGCACTTCATTATCGCGTGGCAAAGGCTTTTTTACCTCTTCCACCTGCAGCACCTCGGGGCCGCCAAATTCATGGATCGTAACTGCTTTCATATCTCGTCTTGGTTGTGTCCTATACGGCGAAAAAACCATTCCCGACACACCACCGCTACCTGTCGCAACATCTACTTCTCAAACAAATTATACGAGGGCCATACGTCCCGCATTAAAATCTGCTCCCGGACAATCGTATAAAGATCCTGCAGAATCCGATTGTAATTGTCCTCCGTGCGCGTGTTCGCCAGGACCACAAAACTAAACGTATTATCCAACCGCACCAGAAGCGACGACGTCCCCGGCAGCGAACCAGCATGCACCCAGGAGTTGTCTTTAAAGTACATTGTCTGCAACGACGACGAAACGATATCGGGTACATGCGTCCCCCGATCGATACGCACCATAAAACGCGCCAGGTCCGTTGCCGATGCCACCCAGCCGCCATGTGAGTCCATGCGTGCAACGTTCATACTATACGGGCTGAACTCAGCCTGATAATACTTCACTTCCCCCGGCAGCCGTGCCTCCAATGTATTACCGGCGATCTGCATGTCTGCTATACCCATGGGCGCGAGCATCGCTTTACTATAAACTTCATAGGACTGCCCGGTAACCTTCTCGATTACGCGGCCCAGTACGCAATATCCAAAGTTGAGATACTCATTATGCGTGCCGGGAGTATAGGCCAGCGGTCGATTCGCCAGGAGGTCGCTGATCAGCTGTGCCTGCGTCAGATTAACCGCCCGAAACATGGGATCATCGGGTGAGTTGATCCATCCGGAGGTATGATTCAACAAATGCCGCACGGTGATCTTATCCTTGTCCGAACCCACGGGTGGTGCACCGAAGTCGTTGCCCAGGATGCCATTAGCGCCGAAGACAGCGTCGTCCAACGAAAGCAAACCTGCTTCCGATAGTTTCAGGATGGCAATGGCCGTGATCGGTTTTGACAGGCTGGCAATGCGATAACGATCTACATTTACAGCCACCTGGCTTGCTTCCTTGTCGGCGTAACCGTACGACTGCGCGTAGACAAGCCGTTCGTTGCGAACGATGGCCAGCGACACCCCGGGTATGGCAAGCTCATTCATTTTAGCCTTCAGCGCATTATCCAATGTTGTGAACGGCTCGTTCGCCAGGAATGTCACTTCCTCGCCATACGCAATGCCCGTACCATTGGTGGCATAGGCGCGCACATAGTAGGTCGTGCCCGGCACGAGGTCTGTTAACAGACTGACAAAGCCGCCCTCACCCGTGCCATCATCCGTTTTGGTGGGCAGATCAGCCGTGGGGTTGTGCTGCGTGCTCCATACCACACCACGCGAGGAAACGGGCGATCCGCCCGCGTCAACGACGGTACCGCCACCCGTCGCGGAAATTGGCGTCACGTCGGACATCGACGATGTCTCGACTGTGGCAAACGCCCCGGGTCCGTCATCCTGGCAACCTGTCAATAGGCCCACGCTGAACGTGACAAAAAGAACAAAGCGAAACAGATGACGTGTTTTGACAGAGAGAGTTTTAGCCGACATAGTCAAAGGAATTGTATCAAAGATGCGGTGTCTTTTAACGCAACACAAAAAAAGTCCGTCCACTAACATGTGACAATACCCTTTTTGGGGAATTTTCCAGGTGAATGCAAAAACACCGGAAGTTACCTGCATCAATTTTTCGGTATTATTAGACGACAAAGATTATGCGACTGTTAAGCCCCATCAATATTCTAAACGCGCTTGCGGTGCCCGTGGCTTTGTTATTGGTTCTGATGATTTTGTTCTCCGCCACCGACTACAAACATTCAAGCTCGGCAAACATCGTAGCATTCATTTTTTTGCTTGTCCTGCTCGCCTGGATGTACGGTGTGATCAACCGAACATATGATCTATACTACGATCAGCAATTTGTATACCTGAAAGGATTCCGAAAAAATAAATCGGTACCGTTGGCCAGCATCAAGCGCATTGCTCATGTCCATAATATGCAATTGAATTATCGCGCAACGTTGATCGGCGGCATGCGATTCGATCGCTATTCGATTGCTTTCGATCCTGCTATTGATCTTGACGATCAGGAAATATTACTGCTCAGAAAAAAAGATCTTGAGCGGTTTATCGACGCCGTACGGCGCTGCAACAAACACGTGGTCATCCACTGGAAAAACGCGTGACGCTACTGGTAACACGGCACGATTTTTACAATGCCCTTTTGTAAACTATGG
Source organism: Parachryseolinea silvisoli (assembly GCF_021190955.1). Lineage (GTDB taxonomy): Bacteria > Bacteroidota > Bacteroidia > Cytophagales > Cyclobacteriaceae > Ohtaekwangia > Ohtaekwangia silvisoli. The sequence goes on along the minus strand of NZ_JAIOAO010000002.1, from coordinate 945,697 downwards.
ACCAGTCGTTGACAACGTTGCTCATGCGCACAAACCGCCAAAACAAGGTGCTGCTCGCGCGCATCAAAGACCAGCTTTCCTTCGACTCGCTGTTTGAGCTTCTATACCACCATGAACGACCCCTGGTACTCCGGGCGGCCGACGCCATAGAAAAAGTCACAGTCAAACATCAGGAATTTCTACGCCCCCATAAGCTCGACCTGCTGCGACTGTTTACAACGTCCGATCATCCGGAATTACGATGGCATTTGGCTCAGCTCATCGTACGCGTTACATTGTTACCGGACGAAGCGGACGAAGTCTGGAAAATATTGCAGTACTGGGCACGAAACCCCAACGAAAGCAAGCTGGTCCGCGTGCACGCCCTGCAGAGCCTTTACGATCTCTCGCGCATATATCCGGAATTCAGGGATCCTTTTCAGGAGACACTGACAGTCGTCGCACACGAGCCTATACCTTCACTACAGGCACGCATACGGAAGTTACGCGACAACCTCGAAAAGCAAGCCCTGCTCCCCGAATAACACTACGATTTGTATTACTGTAAGATTGTCCGTCAACGTACAAGTTGACGAACGATTGAAACTATTGCGCGTGTAGGAACATCTTCACGACATGACACACCGCTCCCCCCTTAAAAGCATCAAACGAGGCATATGCTTTCCCACATTCGCCCTACTCATATCGCTGTCTGCCTGCCACGATGACAATCCCGCCACCAGCAGCGATCCCAAAGAGCGGATAGTAGCACTGGCGCGCGAAAACAATCTGCCCACGCTCACAGTTTTAATTCAAAAAGATACCGGTACATATGCCCTTCATTACAAAAGTCCACATCCCGATATTCAAGAAATCGAAACGTACGGCATCGGCAGCACAACCAAATTTTTATCTGCCTTGGTGATCATGAAATACGTTGAACAGAGTCACCTCCACCTGGATGAGCCCATCAGCCACTATATTGCAGCAAAAGATCTTACCACCATCTCCTGGTTCTCCGCCATCACATTACGCCACTTGTTTAATCATACCAGCGGCATTCCCGATTACACACAAAACCCCACCTGGCTTGAAGCCACTCTCAACGGCACTGCCCTGGCCACGACCCGCGAAAAAATTGCCCTCATCCCATCCGACAACAACTATACACTCGGACAATTTCGCTACAGCAACAGCAACTATATCCTGCTACAACAAATTCTCGAACAGGCAAGCGGCCAACCCGCTCAGAAAATATTCAACGACTTTTATGTATCAATAGGCCTACCCGGCATAAGACTCGATACGGGCGACATGTATGGCCAGGCCTTCTACGCCCAAAACGCCCTATCCTCCCAAAACGTCTCCGCGTGGCAGGAACACTATGGCTTCGATGGCGCCGCCTACGCTTCCGCAGATGATCTTGCCACCCTGTTAAAAAAAGTATTCATCGGGAAAACCATTCTCCAGGAAGGAAGCATGACCGCAATGACCACCTGGACCACCATGGGCGATCGCTCCCTCCGTTACGGTGATGTCACCATCGACCGCTACGGTCTCGGACTCATGCAATTCCAACTTGGCGACCGTACCTTCGTCGGTCACCCCGGCGGTACGCTCAAATACCAATCCTTCGTTTTCATTGAACCCGCCACCGGCACCACCATCATCCTCTTAACCAACGGCGCCGGACAGCATTATACGAAGGCTTTCTTTTCGAGTATTTTAAATGAGGCGATTAAAATCCTCTAACATTTAGGCTATATTTGATCTTCTATCTATACTCGCTTGAAAGAGTTCATACTCAAAACTCACTTACTCGATCGGTCAAGAAAGCTGATCCTGGCCCCCGACTATGTTGCCTTTGAGAACAAAGACCTGAAAGGCAAGGAATTTACGCGAATAGAGAAAGCAGACATCATCGACTTTCGGTGGCGCGTAGAACAAATCATCTGGTATGAAATATCGGTCGGCACACGTTATGTTATTGCCTTTAAAACCCAAAACAACACCGAACTTAAGGTCACCCTTCGAAGTTACTTCAGAGCATCACAACTGGACATCTTCAACGATATCCTAAATATCTGCTGGGATAATTACTGCGCTCCGCTGGTGGAGAATCTCGCCGACACATTCTACAATGACCAAGACGTTATTCTATATAATCACACGCTCAATCAACAAGGTATTATCTTTCCAAATGGCAGCCAGCTAAACTGGAACGATGTCAGCGTAAAAGACTACCACAGCTATTTCACCATCTACAAAACCAATACCCCTGACATCCACACCCGAATCTCCTCAAAAGACTACGAGGCAATCAAACTATGGAGCTTGACAAAATCGATTCTACGCGATCTCACGATACAAGACCATAATCGTTAAGGAGCAGTCCCGTAGCTTCTGTCGATCCTCATTGCTGCGTTAGCAGAAGCCACGCCAGTTCTCTACGACGATACGGACTATACGACCATTGGCCTCCCTTACTATTCTTTCGGTAGCGATAACGACAATGATCATAGCGCGCATCATCACAATGAGTCCGGCGGCGACTGGGGTGACAGTGGCTGTTCCAGCGACAGCAGCGGTGGCGACAGCGGATGTTCCAGCGGCTGCAGCGGATGTGGCGGTAGCAGCGACTAAGGCAGCGCAAACGCTACATACAAATCACCCGACTTCGTACCCAGTTTCCCTCCCCCGCAAGCAATAACGACGTATTGTTTCCCATTCACTTCGTACGTAGCCGGTGTCGCAAAGCCTGGCGCCGGCAAGGAAGCCTCCCACAACAGTGTGCCCGTGCGTTTGTGAAATGCCCGTAGCTTTCCATCCTTGGTCGCACCGATAAATAACAATCCACCTTGCGTCACCACGGGGCCCCCATAGTTCTCTGTACCCGTGACCGTAGCCCCCCATGCTTTCATCTCCTCATCCTCCCCTAATACCTTTTTCCAAACATGCTCGCCCGTATTTAGATCAATAGCCGTAAGCGTGCCCCAGGGCGGCGCAATGGCGGGTAATCCTTCCGATGTTACAAATTTATTATACCCAGAAATGTTATAGGGCAGCTTCCGAAAAGCTTCTGCCGGCGATAACTGTTTCTCATAAGGCTGCTCCTGCCGCTCCTTCAGGTTGAGAACATACACCGCGATAGCATTTTTCTCTTCCGTGCTGAGATGCTGAAAGCCGGGCATCATACGACGGCCGGTATTGACAAACTCCACCAGCGTCTGCGGTGTATATTTCTTACTTACTTCTAACAACGAGGGATAATTACCACTTCCCCGCCGGTTGGTGCCGTGACACGCCATACAATGTTGCCGGTAAAGGCGTTGGCCGGCAGCACCGTAGTTTTCGACGGCCTCCGTCTTTTCAGCATCGAGCATATGCAGCACCCACGGCATTTCGTTGGCGTTGACGTACAGCACACCCGTTGTCGGATCTACTGCAGGGCCACCCCACTCACCACCGCCATCCAGTCCGGGGAAGATGATGGTGCCGTCCTTGGATTGCGGCATAAACATGCGCCCTGTGTGCAGCTTGCTTAATTTTTCGCGTATGGCTTGTTGCTCGGCCGGCGGCAGAAAGGGATTGATGTCATTCTCCGTAAAAGTCTGTCGAATGAACGGGGCCGGCTTTTGCGGTATCGGCTGCGTCGGCCAGAGCTTCTCGCCTTCCAGTTGAGTCACGGTATCGACAGGTGTTTCGACGATGTCAAATAACGGCTCGCCGGTTTCGCGATTAAACAAAAAAACAAAGCCGGTCTTCGTCGTCTGTACAACTGCGTCGATCTTTTTACCCCCGTGTGTTACCGTGACCAGCACCGGAGAGGACGACGGATCCCAATCCCATGTATTGTGATGTATATATTGAAAGTGCCACAGGCGCCGGCCCGTGTTGGCATCCAATGCCAACAGGCAATCAGCATAGAGGTTGGAACCGGTGCGCTTGCCACCATAGAAATCCATGGAGGCAGAGCCGGTCGGCACATAGGCGATGCCACGCGCATGGTCGATGGTCATGCCCATCCAGTTGTTGGCGCCGCCAGTCAGCGTGTAGGCGTCAGGATTGTCCCACGTTTCATGACCAGGCTCTCCGGGTTGCGGAATGGTGTGAAAGATCCACTTTAGCTCGCCTGTGCGTACATCAAACGCGCGGATATGACCCGGTGCAGCGTCCATCGCTTCGGATACGCGCGTTCCCGTCAGGATCAGATCTTTGTAGATAGACGGAGCCGACGTATGCGTGATGAAGAGCTCTTGAAAAGCCTCGCCGAGCCCCGTGTGCAAGTCCACCTGGCCATCGCGGCCGAAGCTCATGATGCGTTTGCCGGTCGTAGCATCGACAGCCTGCAAAAAGGGCCCCACAGTATAAAAGATACGGCGATCGTGCTGACCGTCGGACCAGTACGTTACCCCACGGTTGTTGTTGAGAATAAAGTGTCCGGTCTTGTCGCCGGCAATCGTGTCAAAAGGTGTATACCGCCACCGCTCTTGTCCTGTCGCTGCGTCGACAGCAAATAATGTCAGCTTCGGCGAAGTGCCATACAATACACCGTCTACAATAATGGGATTACATTGTATCTGCGAATGTGCCGCCGTGTCGGTATCGCCGGCATGGTACTGCCAGGCCACACGCAGCTGGTCTACGTTGGTGGTATCGATCTGCGTCAGCGACGAATATTTATTCCCTGAGAAATTTCCACCTACGACATCCCATCGGGAATAGCCCTCGTCCGGTCGGCTGCATCCATACCACACCGGCCACAACAGCAATACCAGGTAGAACAACATTGTCAGGGCGGCGCGATGCCGGGGGTGGTGGTGGGAATGGGATATCATGGCTGGCTGTAGGTTCCGGAAACGATGGAATATACTTCTTTTTCGACTTTCCCGGAAGTTAGTTGTGATTGTCCCGGCAGTTTTTGACGTACAGCGGCAAGCCCGTGAACGATAATTTATATTTTGTAGTTATAGAAATCTTACACAAACCCATACCCTATGCGGTTAAACCTTTACCATGGCTGAACAGGCGCAAGATCGACGGCTGGGACTGCTGCAAGCCACAGCCATCAATATGACCGACATGGTCGGTATCGGCCCGTTCATTACGCTGCCGATGGTCATTGCTACCATGAACGGCCCTTATTTCTTATACGCCTGGCTGGCTGGTGCATTTCTGTCGTGTATCGACGCCATGGTTTGGAGCGAGCTGGGCGCCGCCTTTCCCCGCGCCGGAGGCTCTTATAACTTTCTCAAAGAAACATACGGCACCCGCGGTCCAGGAAAGATCATGAGCTTTCTGTTTGTGTGGCAAACCATGATTCAGGCGCCCTTGGTCATTGCCTCCGCCGCCATCGGTTTCTCCGACTATTTCTCATACCTCGTTCCCCTTTCGCCACTCGCCGCGAAAGCCGTCAGCGGTACCGTAGTCGCTGCGATTGTCTTCCTGTTATTCCGCCGCATAGAAGCCATCGGCAAGATCAGCGTATTCCTATGGGTAGTGGTCATCGGCACCATGCTGTGGATTATCGGTGGCGGTATTGCCCACGGCAACTTCATCGCACCAATACAACACCTCAACGATGGCCTCACGTTTAATTTTGCATTCGTCTCCGCCATTGGCTTTGCTTCTGTCAAGACCGTGTACAGCTACCTCGGCTATTACAATGTATGCCACCTGGGTGGTGAGATTACCAATCCTTCGCGCAACATTCCTCGCAGCATGTTCCTCTCCATTGCCGGCATTTTCGTCTTGTACATGACGATGAACATCAGTGTCGTCAGCGTTATCCCCTGGCAGGAAGCCAAAGACAGCAGATTTGTGGTGAGCCTCTTCATGGAAAGGCTGCTCGGCCCGAATGCTGCCAACATTGCCACGTGCCTCATACTACTGGTCGCCTTCGCATCTGTATTTTCGGCCACCCTCGGCTACAGTCGTATACCGTACGCTGCCGCGGCCGATGGTGCATTCTTCAAACCCTTTGCACGCCTGCACCCCCGGGGCAACTTTCCCTACGTGTCCATTTTGTCACTGGGTGCCGTAGCCTTTGTGTTCAGCTTGCTCTTTAAACTACACGACGTCATCAGCGCTATTCTGGCGATGCGCATTCTCATACAATTTATCGGACAGGCTATCGGACTCTTATGGCTACGTGAAAAACGCAAGAGCTTTCCTTACAAAATGCCATTCTTCCCCATACCGGTATATATTGCCATTGCCATGTGGGCCGGCATCCTGATCTCAACGGGGTATAAAATGGTACTTAGCGGCCTGACTGTCATTGGCCTGGGCATTGTGGTATATAGTATCAAGGAAGCTATCGCCCGGCGGCAACAACCATCCTGAAACCCGGCGCGGCATTAAGCCTCCGGTACCGGGTTCCATATACCTGTAGCAGCATTCTTGCGCACAAACTCTTTAAAGTCTGTTGGCTTGCGTCCCAGGGCGCGCTCCACGCCATCGGAAATATACTCGTTTCGGCCGTCCAGTACCTCGGTAAACAAATAGCGCAACAGCCAGATTAAATCGTCAGGTAAACCATACTGCCCCGACGTCGACGCATACGACTCCATCGGGATTTGTTCAAACACGATCTCTCTCCCGGTGGCAACAGCAATTTCCTGCATTGCTTCGCGGAATGTCAACAGGCGCGGCCCCGTCACTTCATATACCTGGCCATCGTGGCGGCTATCCGTCAACGCTGCCACCACCACATCAGCAATATCGTCTGTATCAATAAACGGTTCCTTCACATCGCCCGCCGGCAACGCGACATATCCCGCCTGAATCGGCTCCACCAAATGTCCCTCGCTGAAGTTTTGATTAAACCAGCTTGCCCGTACGATCGTCCAGCGCATACCGGTATCGATCACCACTTTTTCACACAACTGGGCTTCCGTTTCACCACGCCCCGACAACAGCACCACCTGTTGCACATTATTTTGTTTCGCCATCTGTGTCAGGGCATGAATAGCTTCCACTGATCCTGGCACCGCCAGGTCAGGCTGAAACGTAATATACATCGCCTGTACACCTTCCATCGCCGGCTGCCACGTCTGCTGATCGTTCCAATCAAACCGCGTCTTTCCCGACCGCGACGCCGCGCGTACCGCATACCCCAACGCCTCCAGCCGCTGCACTACCCGCGCCCCGGTCTTACCATTACCGCCAATAACCAAAACCGTCTTTGTTTCTTTTGTCGTGTTCATAAAGTTTTAATGTTTAAATGATACACCAAAACTACCCACCCCCGTCTGCGGGAAATAGAACAAAACCGACAAACAAAAAAAGGGAGAGCTACTCCACCTGAGTACTTCTCCCCCAGTCCTACTATAGGAACAGAGCCCATCTATGCTTGTTCCTGACTGTATTGATGGCTCAAATTTAGAGCCCGTACAGCCAGGCCGCCACGGGATTGTACACGTCTGTACCACGGGAAAATCCCCGTATTTTCGACAAAACAAAATGGGGTATGTGGGGCTGGCGCAAGTTCCGCACCTGCGCTAACGCTCGGTGCTTAAACTTGCGCCAGCAAATCCCAAGCAATCGCCAAGCTCAACCCTATCGCTTCATTACCCAATCTCTGTTATTCCGACCGTAAGCTATTCACCGGCTTCGCCAGCGACGCTCGTATTGCCTGGTAACTTACCGTCATCAACGTTAGGGCCATTACCCCCAGGGCCGCGAGCGCAAAGGTGGTCCAGGACAGTGTGATGCGATATGGGAATTGTTTCAGCCAGTCGTACATGTAGTACGCCGACAACGGAATGGCAAGTAGCCAGGAAATGACCACTAACACCACAAACTCTTTTGACAACAGGTGCCAAAGATTGGTGATCGTGGCACCGAGGATTTTGCGAATGCCGATCTCTTTCGTACGGCGTTCGGCTACGAAGGACGAGAGGCCGAATAATCCAAGGCAGGAGATGAAGATGGCGAGGCCGGCAAATATACCGGATAGTGTACCGATGCGCTGCTCAGCCTCCAGCTGGTCGGCGTAAAGGTCGTCTACAAAGCGGTAGTCAAATGGCGCGGACGGATTATACTTGTTGAAGATGGGAGCAATTTTCGCGAGCGCCTCTTGCACGGGTACCTGGGGATTAAGCCGTATCGTGATCGTGCCCATCCAGCCGCGCATAAAGAATATGGCGGGCTTTAGTGGTTCATAGGGTGTCTGTGTTACCATGTTATCGACTACACCAATGATGGTATATTCCTGGTCGCCATGTTTGATGACTTCGCCGATCGGTGAAGGTTGCAGGTTCATAATCTCGGCGGCGCGGACGTTTACGATGACGGCAGACGAGTCAGCCGGTGTCGCACGCGAGAAGTCCCGGCCTTCTTTGACCTTCCACTGAATCGTTTCACCAAATTCCGGACTGATCGTGACGTTAAAAAAGAATATTACTTCGTCGGGATCTTTTCCACGCCATTCAATACCGGTGTTGTTGCCGAAACTGGCAGCCGACTGCGATGACTGCGCGAGATTCTCCACAACTCCCGTCTGCAGCAGCTCGTGACGTACAGCATCGAATTGCTTGCCAAGTGCGGGCGTCCTGATGGGGACGGAAATCAACCCGTTACGATTATACCCTGCCGGGCGGTCCTTGGTAAATTGGATCTGCTGAAAGACCACCACGGTGCAGATGATTAATGTGATGGATACCGTAAACTGCACAACGACCAACACCCGCCGCGGCGCCGAGGCCAAACGACCGACATTAAATGTGCCTTTCAGTACCTTCACCGGCTTGAACGACGACAAATAAAATGCCGGGTAACTACCCGCCAGGACGCCGGTGAGCAACGTGAAGCCCAGTGTCGCCATCCAGAAGTTTAGATCACCCCAGGGCAGTATAATACGTTTACCGGCCAGGGTATTAAAGGACGGCAACGACAACTGCACAAGTATCAGTGCCACCAGCAACGCACTAAATGCCGTTACAATCGACTCGGTCAGAAATTGACTGATCAGCTGCCGTCGCACCGAGCCAATCGTTTTGCGAATTCCTACCTCCTTGGCGCGCTTCTCGCTTCGCGCCGTAGACAAGTTCATGAAGTTGATACATGCCAGCAGCAGTACAAACGCACCGATCGTACCGAAGAGCCACACAAACTCGATCCGCCCGCCGTCTTGCACGCCGCTTTCATTAAAGTCGCCGTACAGGTGCAAGCGCTCCATGGGGTAAAGCATGATTTCTTCACGCCAGTCGGGAATGTGCGCTGTGGGGATAGTCTTGATTTGGTCACTAAGCTGTGCCCGGTCGACGCCTTCTGCCAGTTGTACGACAAGCGAGCAGACATGGTCGTCCCAGGTCGTCACGCCGGTGATCCAATTGTGTTTGTTCTCCCATGGCAGCATGAACCGCGTGGCACCAAAAGACGTGTTGTTTGGAAGATCCTGGTATACGCCGCCGATCGTCAGTTCCTGGCTGTCGTCCAGGCGTAACAGTTTTCCTACCGGGTTGATGTCGCCGTACAACGCCTGGGCCAGGGAACGGCAAATCAACATCGTAGAAGGATCGCGCAATGCCTGACGGCTGCCATGCACCATTTCCAATGTCAGCATATCGGGCAACGTGGCTTCGGCCCAAATTCCCTCGCTCACAAGTTTCTTGTCGCCATCCGCCACAATGTGGTCGACGTTCCAGCCTACCAGCGCTACGGACTCTATTTTGTCGCGATACTCCGTGCGCAGCGGTCCGGATACATTCGGCGCAATGACCACCCCCGTATAGGTCTTTCCCTGGTTCGACTGTCGCATCATGACCTGCATGAGCCGTTCGTGGTTCGTAAAGTGATGATCGAATGAAAGCTCGTCGGTCACCCATAGTCCGATCAACATCGCCACCGCGATACCGACGGCCAGACCCGAGATATTGATAAAGGAATAGCCGCGGCCCTTCAACAGGTTACGCCACGCCAGCGTCATATTGGTCTTCCACATATAGCCAGGAGTTAGAGTTTGTTGTAATGAGAGGGGCCGGACAATACCCGGCCGAAAAAGTAACAGCACGTCGATCATAAACTGCCGTGACGCACGGCGCGCCCCTTGCTGCGTCACCCGCTCATGAAATATTTCTATCAAATCGCCCTCGATATGGCGAAGCAATTGCGGGTTGCAGTACCAGCGAAAAAAACGCAGAAAGAGATGCGGCGGCCGGGGCGTGGGCTTCATATACTAACCCGAAATTTTAAAGGCAATCTTCGGAATAGCATTCCAAAGCTCCTCGCGCGTGCTGCGCGTATACTCCATCGCCCGCTTACCCAGGGCGGTAATTTGCAAGTACTTTTTGGGACGACCCGCCCGTTCTTCGGTGGCCTCGCCTTCAAACGAACGCAGGTAGCCTTTGTCTTCCAGACGTTTCAGGGCCGTATGCAGAGCCCCCATGCTCACCTTACGGGAAAGCCTGGTTTCGATTTCTTTTTTGACAGACACGCCGTAAGCTTCATTGTACAGAACACCTACGGTCAGCATCACGATCTCTTCAAACTCGCCCAGCTGGTATTTCTTCATGGCGACAGAATTATTTCCTAAACGTAGTATAATTATTGTGCCAAAAAAATAAATGCGTTTGGCCGCCAAAAAATGGCCCTTTGTGTATTCTTTAATGGCCGATAACGAACAATCACCGGACGGTTTTTTTGACGTATACCTTGACGCGCCGGCGAGTCGATGTTGGGCGTTATGGCACCGAGTATGCTGCATGAATTGTACCGCCGCGGCGCGTCATCCCCCTGCAATAGTCCTTTTTGCACCGCGCAAGGGCAGGCCGTTCTTCGGAGATTTGTCATGACACAAAACGCACCACTATGGACATCATACACCTTCCCCACGATATTCAACTTGTAACACTGCAGGCTACTTCGTTCCCCGACGGCATCCAGGGTACCTTTGATGCCCTCCGGGAAATGCTTGGCGACATTCCCACCCAAACGTTTTATGGCGTATCCCATGCTGATCCTCAAGGGCGTATCTTGTATTACGCCGCTGCGAGCCTGGTCGACGCTCAACAAACAGTACCGGGTACAAGATCCATTACCGTTCGTAAAGGGTACTTTATTGCCTTACCTGTACGCAAATGGCGCGAAAACATTCCAGCGATAACGACCACCTTTGATACGCTGATGAAGCACGCGGACATCGACCCTGAAGGGTATTGCCTGGAGGAATATGGCTGCGACACGATGCGCTGTTTTGTGCCTTTGCGCCCCGGGTATGTTCCTGCACAGCCTGTATCACTCACGAAACGAATTACTGACGTGCTGGATGATTTTTGTGAAACGTTGAGCAAGTTTGCAGATGCACAAATAGATCAGACACCTCCTGAAGGCGGTTGGAACGCGGGACAGGTGGCGGAGCACATTTCCATTTCAATCGAAGCTATGCCCGATGGACATACGGCGGCGGCCAACCGGTTCATCGACGAGAAGGTGATTCCTATTAACGATATTTTTCTGGACTTCGAAGCAAAATATGAATCGCCGGAGTTTGTATTACCCAAACAGGTGACACATGATAAAGCGGGGTTAATAAAGACGTTACGTGCTTTAGAGGCGAAGCATACCAGGGCGGCAACCGATCTCGACTTAACTGTATTGTGTATGGACTTCGATTTTCCGACACTGGGATATATGACGCGTTATGAGTGGTTGAATTTTTTTGTTGTGCACACGCAACGACACCTACGGCAATTGAAGAATATTTATCGGTCGCTGAACGCCTAGTACGCCTAAGCTTGCGCTGGTCACCTGAAATTGCCGGCGCAAGCATTGGCATCTTGTCTGTTGCGAAATCTGTATCTGCATGCCACGCGACTGATATAGCATAACTATAAACTTTAACTTCCGGCTTCGCTGCAACAGCTTCTTTCATAGTATACACATACTGCACCTCCGCTCTCCGATACCCTTCCGACTTCTTACCGATGTCCACCACAGGCACGTCTTCCATCACCGTTTCATCCACCACAGGCACTTCTTCTTCCCCCATTTCTCCATCTCCAGCCCCATCCCCAGACGCATCGTCCTTCCCGCGCAATGCCAGGATCTTTGCCGCTCCAAATCGCGGCACTTCTTCAATCTTTCCACTCTCCCGAAAGGCTCCATATTCAATACCGATCGATAACATTAACGTCCACCGGTTATCGGGCGGAAGAACATCCATGGCTAATTCCAGTACCGTACTTTGCATTCCTTTCAACGAAGGATTCCAATCTGTCGAACGAGCGATCGAATAGTAGGAAGGATCATACCATGTCGGCGCCAGATACTCCTTCGCGGCCACATCAAACGTCACATCCGGCACAATACCCAACGTAACCTTCAGGCGAAACATCGCATGGTTGTTCTGTGGGAAATAATTAATATCACGCAACAACTCGGGAATTTCAATACGCGCTGAACGATTGACGCGATCTACGGTGTAATATACCGGCGTGCGAACAATCGAGTCAAAGCTGGGCGCCTTTTTAGTGGTTGAAAATCCTTCGAGCAAACGCGTATTTTCGGAGAGCGTAATACGACGGCGACCCCATTCACCCGTGCCGTCACGGAGTTGTACCTGGCGCATGACACTATTGATATCGCTGCCGAAATTATAGTCTGACAAACGCCGGAGTTGATGCATCGCCATCCGCACATAGCTGCCGTGGCGTGAGCAACCGCCAAACTCCGACATGGTATGGCGCGTATTTTTGAAACTCGGGCTCGTTTTTATTTTTTCGGCGCTGGGCCCGCCCTTGCGACGAACGACAATCTTGTCGACGCCGCGCATGCGGTAGGCGCTCAGCATGTCTAACTTACCGGTAAAGGCGAATGGTCCTTCGAGAAAAGGCATATTTGATTGGTTTTAGGGTAACGAGAGGGATTTTCGACAACATTCAAAATTGCAACAGTGTCTGAATCGAATTTACGAAAAGAGAGGCAGCTGTCAATATATTGAATAATTAAAATTATAAGGAAAAGGAATTTATCAGGACATATTCAATAGTTATATAGTATTTTAATATCTATTGATTAAGAATTGATAAACTATTGAATATCTATTCTATATTCTGGTATTTAATGGGCATCGTACCGGATTTTTCAGGAGTGACTAGTGGACCTGACGGTTCAATTTGATGAATTTTACTGGTAGAAAGCGGTCAGGGGAAAGAGGCTCGATCTTCTCTATATAAATAGAGCTAAAATGGCGCGGAAGGCCCGCTTCGCGGGGAAACGGCCGGCTCACTGGCGGGGGTACATTCGCCTGATAAAAATAAAGATTCCCAGGGGTCTGGGAATCTTTATGCGTAATCCGAAGCATTGGCTCCGGATAATATTCCGACAGGATGTCAGCGAAGGAGCGATTGAGAAATGGGTTGGGCTGCTTCGGCGGACCGCTATGCCATTTATATGCATTCCCATTCAATAGTTTCACCCAGTGGTCCAGGCGGTTATCGAACGAGAAATAGCGATCCAAATCGGCCTCCCGACGATCAAGGTCCACGTTCATTTTGCGAACCTTCGTAATCATGTTGGGCTGGATGCGCAAGATAAACCGCCAGGGCTCTGTAAAGCGATAGGCTATCCGCGAACAATGCTGTCGGGTATGGTATATCGTTTCTTCCGAAAAGAACGCCAACTCTTCCGCTGTCAGTTTTTTTCTCTGGAGTTCCCAGGATTCCACCAGGGGTAATGTATGCTCGCGCGATGCATATACTTTCTTGCCATACCGTCTCCGCTTCACTAAAAAATCCTTGCGGTGGCTATACTGCCTGACGTTAATCTTTGCCAACAGATTTTCAAAAAAACCAGCCTGCTTCGTACGTTTTATATCGTCGCGCAGCACAAAGAAACGTACATAGCCTCGTTGGACCGGCGGATTTAGCTCATCCCATCCTACGCTATAGCGTTTACGGCGGATGGCGTCCCACTCCCGTCCTAACCGCAGCAGATTCTTGTCGTACGCCTCCTTCACCGCCCGCTTCCGGCGTCGTTCGCTTCGCACGCGGAAGCGCCCGCTGTAATCTTCTATATCGTTTATTGCTATCTCCATTGTTTTAAGGTTTAGTCCCGGGCCATACGAACGACCCGGGGTTGAAATATACCTTCTACATTTACCAGTGTAGCCTGGCTGCTCATGACCAGCTCGATGTCCTTGTAGGCTTCGGGTGCTTCTTCTGCGCTGCCTCCGATGAGCGTAACTTTCTCACGCTGTAGCGTCTTACGCAAGCTGCTCATCGTGATCGAGTTCTTGGCCCGCTGGCGCGACAGCTGCCGACCGGCGCCGTGCGCGGCCGAGTTGAGCGAAGCTTCGTTACCCTTACCGCTTACAACATAACCCGGTGTGGTCATGCTGCCGGGAATGATTCCCATCTCGCCGGGTGCCGCAGGCGTTGCGCCTTTGCGGTGGACGATGTAGGTCTCGCCGTCGTGCAAGGTTTCCTTCCAGGCAAAGTTGTGATGGTTCTCCACGGTGTGCAGTGCCGACAGCCCGAGGGCCCGGCACAGGTTGGCGTGAATACGATCGTGACAAGCTTGTGCATAGGCACCGGCCAGGCTCATCGACAGCCAATACTCCTGGCCGGCATCGCTGTCGAGGTCGAGCCAGGCCAGGGACTTGGCTTCGCGCGGCAGGCGGCAGCGGTCCATGGCAATGGCGGTATACGCCTGCGCGATGTTCGCACCGAGGCTGCGGGAGCCCGAGTGTGACAGCAGTGCACCGTATGTACCCGCCGGCAGCTGCAGACGGTTGCCTTCTTCAATTGTCAACGTGCCGAACTCCACAAAGTGATTGCCCGAGCCGGAACTGCCCAACTGGCGTACAGCCTTACCGTGCATTTTGCGCAGTAGTGCCGTAAGCTGAAAGTCCGGATGGTCGAGCACGGCGTGATCTTGCATCGTCTCGAGCGCACCGTCGTTGCCGAAGTGTGTTTCAGCGCCAAGGGCCTTCTTAAGCTCGTATACATGTCGGTCGATATAGCTGCCCGGCGCATCGAGGATGGTCAACGCCATGCGACAGCCAATATCCATACCGACGCCGTACGGCATAACGGCCTGTTTTGTGGCCAGTACGCCGCCAATCGGCAAGCCATAGCCCTGGTGGGCATCCGGCATGAGCGCACCCTTTACCGCGATCGGCAGCCGCATCGCCAAGGCCATTTGCTGCACGGCGCTGAGCTCGATGTGTTTGCTGCCAAACATGTCGAAGTGTGCCGGTTCGTCGGCAAGAGTATAGGTATTAAACGGTTGTACTACCGGCACCTTGGCGACAAGTTTTAGCGCCAGGATGCTTAACGTACTGTGGTCGGTATAATTACCGGGGTTTTGCAGCACGTCAAGGATAAGATTTAACTTCTCGTCGTTGGATGTGTGCTTGAAGTGGCGGTTCATAATGTTTAGCGCCAGGCTTCGTGTCACATCGGTTGGGAAGTCGATGACCGCGAGGTCTTTTATCGTTAATTTTTGTTTGCCCATAGGGATATACGGCCCGGGCCTGCGCAAAGTGGGTGCCGGTCCCGTTGTTACGAACGGGACAAGACAATCTCTTTCCGGTTGTGTACATCGCAAAAAACAATGCACGTACAAACGGGCAGGCTTACAGCCAGTTTTTAGAATAATAATTTGTTAAAGGAAGAAAACACGGCAGTATATGCCGGTAAGAGAGCTTACCGTTGCCGGATCGGGGCGATATGTAATTTCAGGGCAAACATAATCCTCTATAATTATAGGGTGATACAAGAGGTAATTGCAAGGCAAAGGTACGTCGACTTTTTTAATTGTACACATGTCGGCGGTATAATTCTTTTTTAATCATTCCGCAACGAATGGCTGGGACTGGTGCGGGCGGTTCGCAGTGATTGCCCGGCTACCAACACCAGCGTCGCGCTGACCAGAAGTACTGACGGTATAACAAAAGCTGTCCACGTAAGCGGCACATGGTAGGCAAAACCTTCGAGCCAACGATGCATCATGCTATAGGCCACCGGAAGTGCCAGCATCATGGCCACGACCATCAGCACCAGGTATTGCCGGCCCAGCATCACGAGGATGTCGGCGGTGGAAGCGCCCAGTACTTTGCGTATGCCGATCTCACGTGTGCGACGCAATGCCGACCAGGCTGATAAACCCAGTATACCAATACTACAAACAATCGCGGATACAACGGCCAGGATGGTCATGAGCTTACCCGTGATGCGTTCGGTGCGGTATAGATTGGCGATGGATTGGTCGAGAAAAGAGACGCGCAGCACGTCGTCGGGAAATATATTTTTCCAGGCAACAGCGATCGCTTCGAGTGTCGCCTGGGTATGGTCGGTCGACAATCGAATGCCGGTTTGGCTAAGCGCTGCCCGAAGCGGATAGATCGCTACGGGCTCAATTTCATGTTGGAGGGATCGGTGATGGAAGTTTTGTACGACACCGACGATGGTCGCCGTCAGGCCGGCATTGTCCAGCACGATTTGTTTTCCCAGGGCGTCGTGAGGGTTCGTGATGTTTAGTTTTTGGAGCAGCGCTTCGTTGACAAGGGTTTCGGTAGTGGAATCCTGTAGCACGATGTTACGACCTGCGACCAGTGGCAGCTTATAGGTTTCCATAAAGTGATCATCGGCCCAGCGGTCGCGTACGATGAATTCTTCCCACGTGGAACGGTTATCGTACTTTATAAAACCCCCGTCTAACGATGCGGCCAGTGGACCTTGATGTTGCAGTGTGGCTCCCTCCACGCCGGGTATAGTAAGTAAGGCATCGCGAAAAGCCTGCCGCCGGGAGAGGTCGGCTTTTGGTAAGCCTATCGTTACAACGGCCTCGGCAGGCACGCCTGTACGGTCTTCTTGTAGAAGAAAGTGTATTTGATGCAGCATAACGACCGTAGCCGCCATAAAGAGGAAGGCGACGGTGTATTGAAAGCAGATCAGCGATTGTTGTAGCCATTGCTGTTTACCGTTCAGGACACCGGCCTTTCCGGCCAGGGCGCGGATAGGATTAAAGCCCGATAATACTACAGCAGGATAGTATCCGGCCAGGAATATAAGCGCCAGACAGGAGAACAGTATCGTGGCAATCTCTCCAAAGGATGCCAATTGCGTCAACGTCAGATCCACCTGCAGCCAAAGATTAATGAATGGCAATGTGATGTAGACTGCGATTAACGCCAAGCCCGCGGCGGCCAACACGACGATGGCTGTCTCTATCATAAACTGAATGAACAATTGGCGTTTGCTGCTACCCAGGTATTTGCGTACACCGATCTCCTTTGCACGCGACCCCGACTGCGCGATAGACAAGTTGACGTAGTTCATGCATACCAGTCCGGTCAATGCGAGGGCTACCACTGCCAGGGTCCATACTACCGGCTTGCTGACGACGCCATCATAGCGGGTATCGAAGTGTATTTCAGCCAAAGGCTGCAAGCGGAATTGCCAGTGGCGGAAATCGGCACCGAGGTGTTTTGCAACAAAGGCCGGTAACTGGGCTTCGAGTGTAGAAGGCCGCTGCCCCGCTTTCAGTTTTATAAAAGTCCACTTGCTACCGCCGATCCACGTGTAGTTCTGATCCTGATATTGAGGGCTGAGTATCTTGAGTGTGGGTAGGGAAACCAACACGTCAACGTTCAGAGCTGAACGATCTCCGGCATTGGCGAAGACGCCCGTCACCGTAAGGTCGACGGTGTGGTTGATGTTGAGCGTACGACCGACGACATCGGCTCGGCCGAAGTATTTGAGCGCCTGCCGTTGCGAGAGCACGACGCTTTTGGGCCGCGTCAGTGCCGTGTGTTTATCACCCTGAACAAATTCGTGATGAAATAGTTGAAGATAGGTGCTGTCGGCATACGCCGCGATTCCGTCCTCCTGGTAATGGTCGCTGCCCGCAGGTGTGGTGATGGTAATAGTCGGCGCGGCATAGAACCGCATGCAAAAGGCCGCGGCTTCCACCGCACTATACGTCGACTGCAACGCGTGGCCCAGGGGCAGCGATGTGCCTTCTTCATGCTCGATGGGACCGGCGGGTGTATGAATGTCCAGTACGACACGGTATAGGCGCTCGGCATCTTCATGATGCCGGTCGGTCTCGAGGTGACTGCCGACATACAGAAAGACCAGCAAGCTGCATAGCATGCCCAGGGCCAGCCCTGTGATATTCAGGAGTGTAAACCACTTGTAGCGGGCTTGCAGTCGTAGGGCAATCTTGAGATAATTCATAGCGCCGATCAATATCGGTGCTTTTTTGATCGGATTCAACCCCTCCCACACGATGATGGCGGAAAGTAGCACGTTGCTTTTCTTCTTATCCGTGCGCCAACGTACGTGCAGGGTTTTTCCACGAGGCTTTGACACAGGGATAAGCCACCGCTACCAGCGTAATGGTGAGGAGTGCCAGCAGTGGTCCGATAAAGTCGCCTGCTCCCGGCGTGACGGCAAAAGCAAAGTTTTGCAGCCATTGCCGCATGGCGTAAAATGTAATGACGCTTCCCAACACGGCGCTGACCAACACAATCCGTACATACTTCGCAGTGAGCCAGGTAATGACTTGCGCAGTACGTGCACCAAAGACCTTGCGTACAGCAATCTCACGGGTGCGATATTGGACGTGATGCGCCGCCAGGGCAAACAGACCCGCACAGGCAATCACGATGGCAATGGCTGCAAAAAACTGAACGACGGTTTCAAAGCGGTCGATCACGGCATACTGTTTATCGTATGACGTTTTGATAAACTCGTATTCAAACGGCGCATCGGGAAACAGGGTGGCCAGCTCGCGTTTTGCACTCGCTATTGCGGCCGCATCGTGGCCAGGTTTTACCTGGAGTGTGACAAAGCCTCCAGGGGCCGGGTTGTAACACAAGACTAAGGGCTCGACGATTGTTTGCAGATAGTGATGATTGTAGTTCGAGCATACGCCCACGACTTCATACTCCTCGCGTCGCCAGCGTATGCGCTGGTGCAGGGCTTCGGCCGGCGTAGAGAATTTCAGAATGCTGAGCGCGGCTTCGTTGATAATGACAGCCTGCGTCTCGGTGGAGAAGGTATCGGAAAAAGGACGACCCGCCAGCAACCGGACGTCGTACGTGCGAAAGAAGTCCTGGTCGACCAGCAGTTTAAAGACATTATTATCGTCGATCGAGGGTCCTTGTACGCGCCGTACATAACCGGACTCGTTCAGCTTCATTCCCGGTACTGCCGAAGCAAAGGAAACGGAGCGAATGAAGGGGTATGCCTGCAGGCGTTCCTTGTATGCCTGCACATGGCCTGCATAGGCGGAGTCTGTCGTACCCGGGCTGCGTACCACAATGCGGTTGTCGAGGGCGACGCCCAGGTCGGCCTGTTTCATGAACCGTACCTGGCGGCCCACTATGACGGCGCTGGAGAATACTACAAATGCCACTACAAATTGAAAGTATACCAGACCGGCTTTCATGCCGGTGCCTTGCGCGGAACGTACCACCCTTGCGCCCAGCGCCTGTATGGGTTGTGCCGAGACGATGAGCGCAGGATACAGCCCCGTTACAGCACAGCCCGCGGCGATGCTGAGCCCCGTGATCCAGGTATACTGCGTGTCTTCCAGGAAGGGCAACGGCAAGTCAACACCCAGCCACGCCTCTACAGAGGGATGGATCAACAAGAGCATCAACACGCTGAGTGCGATGCTGACCATGTGAATCACAACGGACTCCGCGAGAAATTGCACCACGAGATGTGCACGGGTAGAGCCTAAGATTTTTTTGATTCCGATCTCTTTGGCACGCTCTAACGATCCCGACAGAAACATGTTGACATAGTTCACCCAAGCCATGGCGATTATCGCATACGCAATGATGGTCAGGAACATGAGGTGCTGCGCGGAGATGCCTGGGGAGAGCTCTTCGCGTAAGTGCGAGTGCAGGTGTATTTTCTGAAGGGGTTGGAAGAAAATCGAGATGTGGTGGTCGTCGCCGTATAGCTTGTGCAGTAGTGGCTTCGTATCAATCGTGAGTGGGTTATTCGCCGCCTGTGGGGTAAAGCGGACGTAGGTATAAAACTGGCTCCAATATTTATTTTCGTCGAGTCGCGCGGACTGGATCGTGGCGTAGGAGATCAGGTAATCGAAACGGATGTGCGAATTAGCCGGTACATCCTGCAAAAGAGCGGTTACGGTATAACGGGCGCGTTCGCCATTGTCGATTTCAAGTGTCTGGCCGATTATGTCGTTAGGCATAGCCGTGCCAAATATTTTCGTGGCGAAGGATTGTGTCAGCGCAATGGCATGAGGCTCGGTGAGTGGATGACGATCGCCCTGTTGGATCGGGAACGAGAACAGTTGTAAGAATGCGCTGTCGGCGAAAAAGCCGTTCTCGGCGCTGGCGTTGTAGAGAATACGATCGTTGACGCGGTATGTGACTGTGGTATAGGGTTTGAACGTGTTGACGGGTACAAAGCGCGTATAGGCTTCCACGCCTGGTAGCTCTTCTTTTAAGACCGGTCCCATGGCTGGTACGTTTCCCGCATAGCGGCTGGAGTTGTTTCCTGTATAATCCGTTTCTCCCCAATCGAACGCGACACGGTAAAGATCTTCGCCGCGTGTGTGGAAAGTATCATAGCTTTGCTCGAACACGATGTACTGCATGATCAACATAAAACTGACAAGCCCAACGGCCAGGCCCGTGATGTTTAGCAACGCATACCCTTTGCGCCGTTCCAGGTTGCGCCAGGCGAGCTTTAAAAAAACCAGGTGTACAACTTCGTGGGCCACATGGCTTTTCTTTTTCATGGTATAGGGCCGACAGGTTTGAAAGGCTTCGAGCAGATAGTGCCAGCGAGCGCACCAAATGCCATGAGACGTGACACGTTGCTGGAACATTTCGTCGAGGTCGCCCTCTATCTCTTCGAGAAAGTCGACGTTCACAAACCAGCGGAGCATCTTCTTAATAAGCGTGGGTGGCGTGTGTTTCATGTGGTCAGATGGTTTTGAGTACAGCTTTTGGCAAGAGCGACCACATTTGGCTGCGCAGGGCCTGGGCGTCGCGCAGGGTCTGGAGGCCCTCGGCGGTGATTCGGAAAAGGCGCTTGCGTTTGCCACCACGCACGTCGGAGGCCTCGCCAAACCGCGATTGTAAAAACGCTTTCTCCTCAAGCCGGTGCAGGGCCGTGTGAACCGCGCCAATACTGATCACGCGGCCGGTGTGCTGCTCTACCTCCGCTCGCACGCTGACGCCATACGCCTCGTCGTATAGGATTCCGACGGCCAGGAGGACGATCTCCTCAAATTCACCGAGATAAGTTCCTTTCATATAATCCGGGACAAAGCACTATATCTTAATATAATTCATAAATGTAAATAATATTATTTTGGAACCTATGGGTGTTCTTCTTTTTTAAGAGCGGTAGCCTGGATTTTTGTATATTCGTTGTAGCACAGTTTATGAAAGTGACGGCAAAGCTTGAAAATCATTTTAATTACCACGCTGTAACGGTTGAATCGGACGGTGTTGCGCGTGACCTTTCGATTCCAGGTAAAGTTGCCGGGCTTGGATCGGGTGTGAACGGCGGCGAGTTGTTGTGCCTGGCCCTGGCTACGTGTTTTTGCAACGATCTCTACCGGGAGGCCCATCGGCAAGCCCTCGTGATCCGCCGCGTAACGGTGGAAGCTTCGGCCGAGTTCAGCGCCGAGGGCCAGCCCGGATATAATTTTCAGTATAAAGCTGAGGTCGAGGGCGAGGCCACCGACGAGCAGATCGCCGCCCTCATCCGGCACACCGATACGGTCTCGGAGATACAGAATACACTGCGACGCGGTTCATCCGTGACGTTAGTCGAATGACTGTGTATAAAACTCTTCCCGGATGCCTATGAGCGCCTCTTCGGCATGGTGGATGTCCGGTGCGTCGGGTAAATCTGCCATTTTAAACAGATGATCTACCAGGTGCACCTTTTCTTCGGCTTGTTTTAACAGGTCTTCATATGCAAACTCGCCGGCGCGAATGCGCAGCAGCTGCTCACGGTCCGGACGACGAACATTCACGCGTCCTTCGCGGGCAATTTCTTCGGCCATGTTCAGTATCCGGAATACGTGCATGATGTTTTTGGCATCGTAATGACGGCCATGGTTGAGGGTGCTCTCATAACGGGCTTCGTTTCGCGTACTCACCCATTCCCAATATTGGCGATATTCTTTACAGTACACCGAATATCCGTCTTTGTTAAAATATACCGTTGCCTGAGGCTCTGATCCAGCCGGTATCGAGCTGAGCGATACTTCGTCGGCCGCCGGGCTGGAGAAAATACCGGAAAGCTTACGCCCGGTTTGCGACTGATGAAATAAGACATATACCTCGCGCATGTGGTCTACGCGCATAAGGCCACAATCTTCCTGCCGGTATTGTTTTTGGGCTAGCCATGTGGCAAGGGGCAATGCGCCCTGACCTACCAATACATAGCAAAAGTCAAGGATGGTTTTACGTACCTCCGCGACAGGATTTAAGATCTTTTTGTTGAGACCGCGCGCTTTTTTGATCTGTGCATACGCGTACTGCCCAAAGGTTTGGTTGCATAGCTTCGATAAAAACATTTCCGGGCGCAATTGCGCCAGCACAGCGTGGCGATATACTACACAGTCGTCTGGTGTGCTGAGCAGCTCCAGAATGTTAGGATTGTTCTTTACCAGAAGGTCGACGATCTTGCCGATCTCATAGTACATGACATCGTTGGTTTCATTGTTAACCTGGTCGATGTACGTCATTCCGTAATATGCACGACGGGGCAGTATAAAAATTCCCTTGATATCAGTATCAGAATGCGGCAGCGCCAGGCCGTATGCCTGGCTGCCGCTGACACATTTTAGTAAGAGATGTGCCCTATCATATTCTAATTCTTGTAAAGTCATACTACATATTTTCGAAAGAGTGTGTGCAAAGGCTCGCTGTCGGCGACAGGTTCTGTAGCCGGCGGCACCGCCTGCTTCAGAAACTTTACTTCTTCCAGCAGGTATTGGTTCAGCGCTGGTACCGGCACGATGGTGTGGCCTTCGCATGCTATAGCTTTTTGCCGCAACAGGTCGTCTACTATGTCGTTCAACGCCGCCGGCAATGATGCCCGCAGCTGCGCAAACATGATGGGCGGCACAGTACCCCGTTCGGCAATCCACCGGGCAGCCAAGATGGGCCGGAGTGCATAAAAATACTTCTTAAGCCGTACTTCCGGTGCAGCAAGCTCGTATTCAACAACACCCTTGGCCATGCTGAGGTAGTGGTGCATGGCTGCCCGTGGCGAGAAATACTGCGGCATCAGCTCTTTCATGTCGGCCACGAAGTTGTCCTGTGCGGTGTATACCAGCGGCGATTGTAACCATTCATACAAGGGGGCATTGGCCTTGCGAAAAAGTCGTAATGCTTTTCGCAGCTCCCAGCCGCCGATATCGAGCACCGCATCGACCGGCAGGCCCAGTACATCCGGCCGCTCGTCGATCGACAAATAAAAGTCTTTTTTGTGCACATAAATAAACCGGGCATCGTAGTCGCTATCAGGCGAAGCAAAACCCCATGCCCGGCTTCCTGATTCACACGCCAGCAGGATCTTTACATCAAATTGCTGCTCCAGGTCTTTCAGCTTGTTCAAAATAACCTCTTTCATCATTGTCACGCATGTCGTACGTGTTCCTCGCTACAAAGGAAATACAGGACTACGCACTCTTTTTGCGCAGGAGATTTTGCGTGAAATTTTTTTCATGGAAAAAGCCCCGAACAGATGTTCGAGGCTCTTTATTTCCAGAAGCATCTATACGACATACGTTACCTCATGGGCTTCGTGCGGCGCGGGTACTTCCAGTTTTTGCAGTAGGTGCATCAGCGCCTTTTGTGGCACGGCGTGCTCCCGGTTCTTGTTCTGGTGCAGCCAGTCTTTGTAAGGCACCTCGATGTAGACCAACCGAACCCGTGCTTTGTATGTCACAAAGAGGTCGATCCACTGGGTGCGCACCGAGCGGGTGATGTTGGTAGCATTCCAGGCAAAGGGCCGCCCCTGGCGCAAGTATTCCCGGGCTTGCTCTTTTGCCTGCTGTACCGCCCAGCCCGTGGCAGCGGTGTCCTCAGGCTTTAGCTTGTGCTGGCGGCGAATGTTGTCCAGGCTGACCACGGGCAGGCCCGGATAGTGTTTCTGTAAGAAAGTATCTTTGCCCATGCCGGGTAAGCCCGACAACATCATTACCTCACCTTTCAGGTCGTCATACGGAATATATTCCGGCGAACCATTCTCCTTTTGGAAGTAGGTAAACTGCGCCAGTCCATTGACAAAGCGACGCGGTGTTTGCCAGCAGTGCTGTTCTTCGCAGAAAGCGATGAAAAGCTCAATGCGCTCCAGCAGGTCTTGCTGATCCGCGCAGATGCGTCCGCGAGCGTCGGCCTCTGCTAACAGCGCCAGCAACGGCATCTGTACGCGCAAGGATGCTTCCAACAAGCTCTTGAGAGGATCGGGCTTCTCCAGGATCCACAAGGGCAGACCGTGGTACCGTACCAGGGCCGCAACCTGCTCGCGTATAACAAACGGCGTGGGCACCTGGGTATATAGTATTTCACGGGCCGTGCGTTCGCCACGGCGTGCATGACCCGGCGAGATAATGCGGTCCCCCTCCTGTTGGGTAGTAGAGCGCTTCTCCACATCGTGCAACAGCGCCGCCGCCCACAGAATCTGCTGTTGTTGTGGTGCCAGCGATTGGTATCGTGCCGTTGCCTGCAGCGCTTCCAGTACCATGCGTGTGTGGATGGCTACATCCCCTTCGGCATGGTGTAGGGGGTCTTGCGGCACGTGCTGCATATCGGCCACCCACGGGAACGTTTGTTCCAGGGTCGACCAGTCTTTATTTGTTGTTATTGACCATTCCATACAGTATTCTATTTACGATCCGATCCGATATTCCCAGGCGAACGGAGCACGTCGCCAATGGCGTGTCCAATGTTCGTCGGTTTTCACATGTCCTTTCCGGACGTATTTCCATACGTGGTGCGGGAAGTCGGCTACTGCATATTCGGCAGCGTTCCGACTTACTACGCCTTCGCATGTACAGGGGACTTGGGTATGGATGTCGCGGGAGTCCAGCAGACTGGGTTGCGACACCAGTTCCAGTACTTCCTGCCGGTATACCTCTTCTTTCCACGGCGAGACAATGCAAAGCTCCGGCACGGTGGGAAAGTCAAACATTGCGGCGTAGAACTTTACTTCCTCCCAGCTCAGCCACGTGTCGAGTATACGTACTCCAAACACATAATAATGATGTTCCAGTCGCCTGTATTCAATCGAGTGTACAGCGTAGAGGTTCTCGCCAAAAATCTCCAGATCGCCCAGGTCATTCTTCAGCAGCGCCCATCGTTCGCGTATTGCTTTCGTCCACGCGGAAGTTGTCGGCGCGGCGTGCGAGCGGGCAAAGACGCCATACCGGCTCAGGCAATTATTCTCGCCGTCCAGCTTCTCCGTATGCACAATGGCTTTTAGTCTGCGTATGTCTGCCCAGTAGTGGTGACTGATGCGGTCGTCGCTTGTTGTGCCTGGCGAGAAAGGATAGTGATAGGTCCGCCCATATTTTCTTGATATTGTCATATGTACTTTCGTTTGAGTAAAAAAACAGCATGGCTTTGCCGGACCAACCCGCCTACGCCAACGCTCCGGTGGGCCAGCCGAATCTACCGGCGGCAAATGTGAAAGAACAAAACAATCCCGGTCTCCCGGTAGGGAGGCTTATATAGTCTGGCAGTACAGAAAAGGAAATACCATTTCAGCTCCCGGGCGCGGGAGAGTTTTGTGAGGATATGGTATTAAAAGGCGAGCACGTTTATAGTCCCTCTTTTTTAAGGGTTGTACATGTATTGCGATACAAAGGTATCTGTTATCCCGTAGAAACGAAACACCCCTGAAAAGGTTTTCAGGGGTACTCTCTATCTATTACAATAGTATCAAGTCTTTTAGAACAACCGGAATTTGTTTGCCAGTGACCCGGGAGCGGAAGCAATTTCCTTGGGGGTTTTGCCGCAGATAGCCTTGAAATCGCGGATGAAGTGAGATTGGTCGTGGTACCCTACGACCTCGGCAATGGATGCGAGGCTGCTGGCTTCGTCTTTTTCATAGATATATTTCAGCGCGTGGTTAAACTTCACCAGCTTGATAAACTGTTTGGGTGCCATGCCAAAATGTTGCTGGAAGCGGGTGTGCAGGTGGCGGGTGGAATAACCGACGTGTTCGGCCAGCTCCTCTACCTTCAGGCGGTAGCCGCCAGGGCTGGTGAGCTCCCGATAAATCTGCAAAAACTCGTTGTTGAAGGGATGATTGGCCAACTGCTGCTCCATGTAATTTTCGAAGAGTCCAAAGATCTCTTTATAGTTATCCCCGGAGCCGGCGATCAGGGATGAGACGGGAATGAGCACATTGGGTTCGTCCTGGCGCTGGAACTGATTGAGAATGCTCATCAGGCTTTTGCCGAAAATGAGGTTAAAAAACACCGGGTAGATGGACGCGCCGGCAATTTTGGCTTCGGTGTGGATAAACCTGACAGCGGTGTTGGAGTAGCCGACGTAAAAGCCGTTTTGCAACGGAAAAAGCTGGGTGTCGTCGCCGAAAAAGGTCTCGACGGCTTTATCGGCTTCTATATAGAAGAACGAGGGAAGACCATCGGGCAACAATAAATCTGTTATGGGAGTGTCGTTGGAAAATTCAAGTACGAAAAAATTTTTTACGACGGCGCTCAGCGATTCGCGTGGTGCGACCGTCTCAAATTTAAAGCTCATTACTATACACGTGTAAAATTCGGCGTAAACTTAACATTCAGTGCGGACTAATCAACAAGGATTATGCCGGCTCACACAACCCGGTGTTACATGCGCCACTGCGCCACCGCGTTGTATTTCGTACCATTTTGGCTTAATACCTTTCGTTCTATAGCATTTTAAGGTGCATACTATCCAGTACTGTTTTTTAAAGAAAGGGTTGGAATCGAGTGTAACTGTTCTGGTTACGCCCCTTTCCGGGCTGATATAAAACGGCCGAGTATTTGCTTATACTTCGTTTGAGAACGCTGTGCTCGTTCAAAAAATTGTCCATGCCCCGTAACCACCTGTGCCTTTTTCACACTCGTAGCGGGTACGTGGCATTTTTATGGCCATCCAAAATGTCTTTCTATTGATTAAAATGTACCTGCTCCGTAACATCCTGACAATTCTTTTTACGCTCAGCGGCACCGTAGCGTTGTCACAACGTGAGGCCACACACTGGATTTTCGGTGGACTGGGCGGCCTCGACTTTTCCTGTTCGCCGCCACGGGTTATACCATCGCCACACCAGGGGCTGGAGGGGAATGCCACGATCAGCACGCCTACAGGCGAATGGCTTCTCAGTACGGATGGGGATATTGTCTGGGATCGAAAGGGCCGCATACTGCCCAACGGGCGTGGCCTGGGTGCAAATTGCGAAGGCTGGGGAAGCATCTCTTCTACTCAGGCAGCGTTGATTGTACCGCACCCCGGTAATGCAAATCTGTATTATATTTTTACCACCGATTGCGCCGAAGACGGTTTCCGGGATGGCCTAAGCTACTCGATCGTGGACATGTCTTTAAACGATGGCTATGGTGACGTTACCATGAAGAAACAACAGCTGTTGTATCCGGCAGCGGAAAAGATCGCGGCAGTCTATCATCCAAACGGACACGATGTATGGGTGGTGGCGCACGAGACGCTGTCAAACCGTTTTTTTGCGTATGCCGTTACCGATGCCGGTCTGAATCCGACGCCGGTCACATCGCGCACGGGGCAGGTCCATCGCGGCGGACGGGGCTACCTCCGGTTTTCGCCCGACGGGAAACGGCTTGCTGCCGCCAGTTTCATGACCTACTATGCGGACGGGATCGATACCGAGCTCTTCAGGTTCGACGGCCTCACGGGCAAAGTACAGTCGGACTTTGTCCTAACCGGCGACATCTCGTATGCGCTGTCCTTTTCGCCCGATAGCAAACGCCTTTATACCAGCATTGCCTGGCAGGGGTTGCTACCTACGCGGGCATTATACAATATAATCTGGAAGCTGGCACCCCGGAAGAGATAATCGACCAGCGCTACTTTGTACCCGATTCGAACACCAAAGGCGCTATGCAGCTTGGCCCAGACGGACAGCTCTACTATGTATATGAAGGGAGCGACGGGTTCTTTACTACTTTTTACTTTGGCGTATTTACCAATCCTAACGATATCGGCGCCGCGAGCGGCCATATTCACAATTACATCAAACTCCCCTGCTACATACGTGGCTCGTGGGGATTACCCAATTTCATCGAGTCTTACTTTCAGACTGCTGTGCCGGGCACACCGGGCTGCCCCACGATCGGTGCCTCGCTGGCCGAACATGTGGACTTCACGATGCAGGCGGATTGCTCTGGCCTGGAGGTTGTTTTTGAAAACATCTCGCCGTATCAGGAATACGAGCTCCCGAGTAACCCAAATGGCTGGTATGTATGGTGGGAGTTGGATTTCGGTGACGGTACTGAACCATTTTTTACCTATGAGCCGATGGGGCGTGTCGCGCATACATACGAAAAACCAGGTACATATCGCCCAAAGATGGCTTACCGCCAACACGACTGCAATGCCGATGTGGAGCAAAAGGAAATCGCGGTAGGCGGCACGCAGGCTGTGATCGATGTTGACCAGGATTGTGCGGGCCTGGGTGTATTATTTGCCACCCGACTTATCCCGGAGGATCCGAATGCTACCTTCCAATGGGATTTTGGTGACACCGGCAGCACCCCCAGCACGGAGGCAAATCCAATACATGAGTATACCCGGCCGGGAGACTATACAGTTACGCTCACGGCCGAGACGGACTGTGGTACGCTCACGCAAACGCTCGAGGCTCACGTGCACGGCTTGCTGGACCTCGGCGCACCGGTGGCGGAACTGTGCCAGGGCGATGTGTTGCTGTTGCAGATTCCAGACGACATTCCCGGCTCTGTGGAGTGGAACTTCGGTTCTGACGAACGTGTCGTAAGCATAGCAAGCGCCGGGCAATATTCCGTTAAGCTCGTTCAGGACGATTGTATTACCGGTGACGAGATCACCGTCACAACGTTTGATTGCTCTGTCTGTCCTTACTTCGCTCCGAACGTTATAACGCCGAATGGCGATGACGAGAACGACTCGTTTGTATTCTCTGTCGAGTGTCCGTCCCTGTCGTACCACATGAACCTATATGATCGCTGGGGCCACAGACTCTACAGCACCAATTCACCTGTGTGGAACGGCCGCATTAAAAACGACATACCACCCGCCGGGGTGTACTATTATATGATCGAGTTCTCCTACATGGGGCCAGGCAGTCAGCCAATCACAAAAAAAGTGAAGGGCTGGCTGCAGATTCTGTATTAGGACGTTGTTACCACGGCACCTGTTTCAGAAAGTTTATGATCGCTCCGGCAATCTCAGCGCTGTGTGTTTCGAGCGCGAAATGACCCGTATCGTAAAAATGAACCGTGGCGTTTGGATTGTCGCGTTTATAGGCTTCGGCGCCGGCAGGTAGGAAGAAGGGATCTTTGTTACCCCAGGTGGCAAGCATTGGCGGCTTCTTGTCGCGGAAATATTTTTGGAATGCAGGGTAGAGGGCTACGTTGTTTTTATAGTCGCCCATCAGATCAAGCTGAATGTCAGCATTTCCGGGGCGGTCGAGAAAGTATTGATCCAGTGTATAGGTTTCCGGCGCGATCAAGGATTTGTCGGTTACGCCTTCTTCGTATTGGAATCGCGTTAGTTGCAGCGTTATGAATTGCCGGAGGGCCTCGCGATTGACGGCCGTGGGATCCTGCCAATAACGTTGAATGGGTGCCCAGCCCTCGCTGAGTCCTTCTTCATAGGCATTACCATTCTGGGAGATAATGGCGGCGATCTTTTCAGGGTTCGCCAATGCCAGCCGATAGCCTACCGGTGCTCCATAATCGAAGACATAAATCGCAAACCGCTTAAGCTTCAGCGTGTCGACAAAGGACTGCATTGTGCGGGCGAGGTTGTCGAACGTGTAAGGGTACTGTTCGCGTGGCGGCATGGCGGAATAGCCAAAGCCTGGCAAGTCCGGGGCGATGACCCGATATCGGTCGCTTACGGCAGGAATAAGATCACGGAACATAAACGACGACGTCGGGAACCCGTGAAGTAACAGGATGACGGGTGCCTCGGGAGCTCCGGCGTCGCGGTAGAAGATGTTCAGGCCGTCGGCCTGGGTGGTGCGGTAATGAATAGGATTTCGTTGTGTCATAGCGAAAATGTGTTTTGCATGGTCAAAAGAAGTACCTTTAATCAATCTTTAGAAACGATTAATATTTATGCTAACTATCACTATTTATGATCTATGAATATCCACGACCTAAAACTGTTTGAAGCTGTCGTCTTTCATGGAAATTTTACCAAGGCAGCCGATGCGATGCATACGGTGCAATCGAATGTGACGGCACGGATCAAAGCGCTGGAAGAAACCTTTGATGCGCAGCTCTTATCGCGCAGTCCGCGAAAGGTGAGTCTTACCATCGCGGGCGAGAAGCTGCTGTACTATAGCAAGCAGATCAATCATTTGCTGGAAGAAGCCCGTCATGAGATACGTTCTGCGGGGCAGGTAGTGGGCGAGCTCAAGATTGGGTGTATTGAAACGACGCTGGCGTTGAAGGTGCCAGGGATGATCAACCAGTTTGCAACAGAATATCCCGATGTGTTGTTGGAATTTAAATCGGGCTTTCCCGGTGATTTGGCTCAGGATGTATTGCACTACAAGCTGGACGCAGCCTTTGTCTCTGCGCCAATTGATATACCGGAGTTGGAGGAGCGCCACGTAAAGAAAGATAAGCTGGTGTTGATCACGGCTGCGAATACAGACATTAAAACGGTATTGGCAGCAAAGGCAGTGCGGGTGGTGGTGTTTGATCAGGGGTGTAGTTACCGGGGGCGGTTGGAGGCCTGGTTGAGCGCCAGAGGTGTGAGTAGGTATACTTGTACCATCATGAATACGATGGAGGGTATTGTAAATTTTGTGGAAGCGGGTGTAGGAATCAGTGTATTGCCGGAGGATTTGGTGAAGCAATTTTACGGGCGGAGGAAGCTCAATACTTTTCCGTTGGGAAGAGGATTGGATACATTATCCACGGTGCTGATCTATCGGAAGGATGTGCCGCAGTCGGCGGCGTTAAAAGCATTTGTGGCGTTGTATAAATAGCAGTTGGCACAATTTTAGGCATTTCCTGGTAACACTAAATATTACGCGTATGCCATGGAATAAAAAAAATTATCCACCGTCGATGAAGAATTTGCCGGCGGAAGTGCGCAATAAGGCCGTTGAAATCGCCAACGCGCTGCTTGCGGGAACTGATATGCCAGAAGGTATTGCGATCGCTACGGCCACGAGTCGTGCCAAGGATTGGGCCGCTAATCGGGGGAAAGAGACTGATAGCCTTTCGCCGGATTCGCGTTCGACGGATGTAAAGCATCACGGAGAAGATCGGTATGTGATTCCATATCACGGTGACCAGTGGGCTGTAAAAAAAGAAGGCGCCGCAAAAGCGGAGAAAGTTTTTGATAAAAAGACCGATGCGGTGGAGTTGGGGCGGCGTGAAGCGAAGGAGGCGAATGCTGCCTTGACAGTACAAAAGAAGACTGGCAAATTGCAAAAGCGTACGTCATACAATCCAAACAAGCGGGCACGCAAGCAATCATAACGCGATCCGCCACACTGCGCTGTGCTGCATGATTCAATTTGGGGATAGTTGAGGATAAATACCACAGCTTTTTTGTCCACAGGGAACCTCAATTGCCGTTATCTCCCTGAATTCGTCAGGGGCACAATATTTACAGTATGCTGAGTAGGTTTAATTATCTACAAGAAACTAAAAAGACAATTCGTATGAAAAAGGTAATGTTTGGATTCTGCATACTGCTCGGAAGTGCAGTAGCTACGTATGCACAGGACACCACTTCTACATCAAAAAGCAGCGACCAGTACCGCAGCACACAACAAGACAAACAAAAAGACGAGTACACAGACAAGGAAGTAATCGCTACCAGCGACCTGCCGAAAACTGTGCAGGACCAAATCCAAGGTCAGGATTACTCTGGCTGGACGGTAAGCAAAGCTTATCGCAAAACAAAAGATGGCAAGATGATGTACGCTGTTGAGTTAACACAAGGCAGCGACAAGAAGATCGTGAAGTTCGATGCCCAGGGCAACAAGCTGAAAGAAAAGAACAAGTAATTAGGGGTTAACGCATAGCCTATGGGCCATGTAAGAATAGTCAGGCATTGATGCCTGACTATTCTATTTTCAAGCTATTTCTTAGTGATGTATCAACATTTCGATTATTGGTTCATGGGTGTAAATGTTTGCCAAAGCACACTAGAATTATTGACTGCCGTACTATCATACGCGGTCGTTTGCTGCTGATCAACGCCACCTTTTGAAAAGGTCTTAAAGGTAAAATCTACGTTGCGGTTGACAAAAGGGCCGGCACTGCCAAGCGGATAGAGGTCTTGCACCCCGGTACTGCGATACCAGTAAATGTAATTACCCCACGGGGCATTATGCACCCCTCGCCTTCTCAGTACAATATCAAAACGCTGACCGCGCCGAAGAGGCCCTTGTATCGGAATGGTGTTCCAATGGCGACCAACTAATAATGACGCTGTGGGAACGACAGTTCTATATATAACAGAATCCAGTGCGTTTGAATCTCTTAAACCTCTTACCTGCACTTCCAGTGAATCGGCTAACGCTATGGCAGGTCCGACGCCAAGGTAAAGTTGCACACTGGTGAGGTTCACCCTGGGGTAGTCAGCCACAAACTCCTGCCAACGGGGTTGTTTGTTTCCTACAAAAAAACGACTTGATGCGCTCGATTGCTCCTGATCGATGGCATCATCCGCGTACGTGCGAAATGCATAATCCGAGATACGATCAGGATTAACGTCACTGAGTCCAGGGGGATAGGCATCTACTCTATTGTTGGGGCTGCACCGCCAGGCGATGTAATCGCCAGTAGCTATGTTATGTGGGCTCGAACGCGTAACATATATTTTATACTTCTCTCCCTTACGAATCTTTCTCCCTGAAAGTACGAACGAATTCCAGGATGATCCGGCTGACAGGCTACTCACCGGTACCGCCACACTGTCAACCCTATAGTGGTATGGAACAGAACGTACCACCACTAAAATGAAACCTGTGGCAGCCGGGCCTTTTTCCAGGTAAAGATCCAGTCTTCGAAAATTCAACGTATCATTCGATACCAACGGAGTGTAAACATCTACCGCATTGTTAGATGCTGCTCTATCATTGTTCAATTTTTGCGACTCAACATCTGTCATATTCAGGTCGCTGCAAGAAAGAAATATAGCCGACAAAATGATTACCGGAAAAGTTCTTTTCACAAAAACATGACATGCGCGAAGGACATTTAACAAAGGTTTAGTTTTCATTAGCATTGATTTTTTTCCTACTTCCATATATTATTATTTAAAACTTACTCTGCTTTTCCAGGTTACCACCCCCGCAATAACCCGAAGGACTTGTAATTAGTCCGTTGGCAATAAGACTTATGGTTATAGCTCCCGTTGTCCTGGTACCACATTAGACGGAACGGTCCAGGATGTTTCCAAAATCGAATACGGCTTCGGCTACGGAATACGAATCGTGCGCACGGGCATTCCAAACGATCGTTCGAGAAGCATACGATGTGGCTGTTGTAACAGCGTTACCAATAGCGGTGGTGGCAGGATTGGACTTTCCTTAGTATTCCGGCTGTGATGGTCACGCCTGTGGCTGTTGATTACCATATAGAGATTTGATCACGTATTTGATTGCAAAAATCTCATACTAAGCCATTAGGAGCCGGTACGTATGTACCAAAATCTATCAATTTTGTACCACTAAAAGGAAATTTGTGGCGGTAAAATTAATGTTGCAAAAGCAATAGCAAAAGCCATCTTAACCCTTTATGCAATCGTTAACATCCCGCCTCCAACTAATTGAGCATCCTAGCAAAGTTCGTCTTGAAAATCTTGTACGTGACCTGGAGCTATGGCCTTATGTGATCGTAATGGTGCATGATTTTAACACACAATGTACCTATGTAGATAAAAGGCAAAAGGAGATTCTTGGACATGCCCGGGGATGCTGGGATAATGAATTTATCTCTTTCATCACCCACCCGGACGACATTTTCAGGATCAATGAAAAAATGTCAGGCTACCTGATGGAGGTGAACAATCCGTTGTATGATAAAGAAGGGCCGCATGTTATGAAATTGTTGGGGCGCATGCGTTGTGTTACGGGGCAATACAAGACGATGGAATTCAGCGGTGTGATTTTACAATATAGTGATCAAGGAGAGTTTCAATTGGGTCTGGGGGTTTACCAGGATGTGTCATCACGCAAAAACGGGAACGAATCTATAAAAAAGGAGAGCATCCAACTTACCCGCAAAATAGAAGATCACCTGATTGAGATAAAGCGATTGTACTTCGAGATTTTTCCTCACACGCAATCGGATCGCGTACACATAAACACCTCCGGGGTTCCACGAATAAGCATCGTCAACATGGAGCAGCTGGCTGCGAAGGTGAAATACGAAATAGAAATTCATAAAATTCTTTTCAAGCAAGCAGCCGGAAGCCAATCACGGGCCGACATGGGAAAAATAAACCTTGGCGACTTACCACTGGCAACCAAGGCCGTTCAGTGCATTGAACAACATTTAGGGAACCCCGGGTTTACGATTGAAGGGTTTGCCGATAAAATGAACATGAGTCGCGGGCATCTATACCGTAAAATTCTAAACATCTTTAATGTTCCGCCTGCCGATCTGTTAAAACGAATGCGCATGGATAAGGCTGCGTTTTTATTGCAGACGAGCAATGAACCGATAACCCGTGTTGCGTTTGCGGTTGGATTTTCCGACTCCTCTTACTTTTCAAAATGCTTCCGTTCTCACTATGGAGCCACTCCTTTTGAATTTAGAAAAACAACAAAATAGAAATTTAACTTTTCCCAACGAACCAAACTTCTAAAATCGAAGAGACTCCAACATCAGGAAATTTCCCCTGACTCCGTGTATACGTTGGAAACGGCGAAGGTGCGAGCGGCGTAATCTGACGGAGACATTCCAAATTGACGACGAAAACATCTTGCGAAATACGAATGATCGCTAAAGCCAACCTGGTATCCGATCTGCGATATAATGTCGCTGTTCATTCGGAGCAATTGTGCTGCTCTTTTCAAGCGAAGAGTCCGTATAAGGTCGCCTGCCGACTGCCCCGTAAGCGCCTTAAGTTTCCTGTGTAATTGCATACGGCTTACACCTGATTCGTCCACAAGCCGTTCCACGCTAAAGGTGGAATCCGTCATTTTTTCTTCTATAAGGGTTAAGATTTTTTTCAGAAAGACTTCATCGAGTGAATTTACTGTAATCTCGCCAGGTTCTACGCCCACCTTTTTTGTGTAGCGTATCCGCAACGAATTACGCAAGGCAATAAGATTCTGAATCTTTAGTTTCAGTTCTTCTATATCAAATGGTTTGCTGATGTAATCATCGGCTCCTGTCTTTAAACCCTCTATCTTCGAAGATTGACCTGCCTTTGCCGTAAGCATGATTACCGGAATATGGCTGGTACGTTCATCCGTTTTGAGTTGATGGCAAAATTGCAGTCCATCTACCTCGGGCATCATGATATCGGTAATCACGAGGTCGGGGATTATGGCCAACGCCTTACTCATGCCTTCCTTTCCATTTAGAGCCGGGATGCAATCATAATAGTCTTTCAACGCATTTTTAATGTAATGATAGAGATCCGCATTGTCCTCCGCTACAAGCACCGTGACTTTTTCATCCTCAGTATCAGGATCAACAATTTCTTCCTCATCGTCATACCGTTCAGGCGTAAGCAAGTGATCCGTAAAAATTGTCTTTTCGGTAATAAGCGTAAAATCCGAGATTTCATGTTGTGGTAGCGTGTGTTCTGCTACCGGCAGGATAACGGTAAAGATTGATCCCTTGCCCACTTCGCTTGATACCTCAATCGTGCCGCCGTAGAGTTTTACCAGCTCCTTCACCAGCGCCAGGCCAATGCCGGTTCCACTATATTCACTGGTGCCCGATGCATTAACACGATAAAATCTGTCAAATATTTTAGGCAGCTCGCCTGGTTGCATCCCGATGCCGGAGTCTCGCACAATAATTTGCATCCATTCCGGGACGGCATCGATCTTCTTCGTAAAGTTTTTGTCTTTTTCGGAAAACGATACGGCTATAGTAACCGTGCCACCCTCTTGTGTGAATTTAAACGCATTGGACAAAAGGTTGTACAATATCTTCTCCAGTTTGTCTGAATCATAGAACAGCAAACAGGATGTTTCAGGGAGAGCATATTGAAAGTCGATTTTCTTCTGTATCGCCAGCACGTTGAACCCGGGCAATAGCATTCGCATAAAATTACAGATATCGTGTTGCACCACGGTCAGCCGGACGGATCCGTTATCCAGTTTCGTAATATCCAAAAGCTGGTCGATCAACTGATGGAGTCTTTTGCTATTCCTGTACATCATACGCATAGTCTCATTGGGCATTGTGTCACTTGGTTTGCTGATGTATTGTTCAAGAGGCCCCAGGATTAATGTAAGCGGCGTGCGGAACTCATGCGAAATGTTGGCAAAGAACTGTGACTTGACGTTATCCAGTGCCTGAAGCTTTTGCGTCTGGTCTTCCAGTAGTACATTTCTGGTGGCAAGCTCCTTTGTTCGGTCCGACACAATTTGTTCGAGCTGGGCTTTTTCCCGGTATAATCGCGTGAGCCGCCACCGCACAAAGCCCCAGACAGCAAACAATACAAGAGCAGCGTAAAAAAGATACGCCCACCAGGTGCGATACCACGGAGGCAAAATGACTATATTCAGAATAGCCACCTTTCCTATCATGTTGTAAACATTCTTTGCCCGCACATGCATGCGATAATTGCCTTCCCGCAAGTCGGTATAATCTTTCCAGGATTCGTGGGTCCATTCAGACCAATCCTGGTTGTATCCTTCTAAAAAATATTGAAACTGATTCTCCTTTACATCATCGAAAGAAGGTGCTCCGAACTCAAAGCGCAACACATTACTTTTCTGATACGGCAGCAAAATGCTAAAGTTATCGTCATGGCGACCGCCGAAGAGAATAGAATCCTGGTTCAGGGTAACGGTTCGCACCATCGTCTCGAAAGCCGGTATGACTGTGCCGTTCCAACAATGTAAATCTATCCGGGTAATACCCGATGGTCCCCCCAACCAGACAATACTATCAGAATCTATCAGGATGTCGTACAGCGTTCTTTTCTCCAACTTGGCAAAAAAAGGATTGGGAATTAGATTCCCGAATTTATCAATGACCACTACGCGATTTTTGTCGCCAAAACCGAGGTTGATGTAGATATTTTTGTTCTTATCTTCTCTTACCCGGAAGACCTGGAACTTGATAGTATCTTCCTTGTCGGGAACGACCCGTTGTTGAACAAACCTGTCTTTTTGATCGTCGTATTGCAGAAGCTTGTTGCCGGAACTGAAGACCAGCTCACCATTTATTTCGAAGATTTTATTCCCCTGCATCAGCTGAAGCCCGTGAGAAAGGTCATATCGTTGCACCGCCGCCGGCGCAACATCCGTTTGCCTGCTGTCATTCGGCACGGGTTCCTTTATCCGGTAATAACCATCATTGTAGGCCGTTGTCCAGAGATCGCCCCGGGTATCTTCTTTTATATCCAGAACAAAACCACGCGCAAAGTTGATCTCCCTGATCATCTCCCATTTTATAGTGGATATGCGCCTGATAATTAGAATACCGGTTGATGTGCCTGCATAAAATACATCCGGCATCTTCTTTGACCGGACAATGCTTCTACAGTAATGATCTTTGCTGGTCAACAACACTGGCTCACCTTCCGTCACCTGGTAAACTCCAAACGTTGTTGCCACCAGAAGTAAGTCGCCTTCCGAATACATATCCCACATTGTGTGCTGAAGATTCTTCCATGGCTTCACCGTGAACCTGGGCTGATCGGTAACGTGCCTGAATAGGCCGGTCATCGTTGCGAAATACAACACCCCTTTATGACGGACAATCCGGAGCACCGCGCCCTCCAGGCCCGACCTTTCATCCATGAATGTGAGTGGCGAGGATATCTCTACTCTGTTCACACCATTATCCAGCGCAGCCCATAATGATCCATCGCTGTCGACCTTCAGTGCATTCACTAAATTGGTCCGCAACCCAGAAGACCTATCGATTGAGGAAATAAATGTTCCATCTTTGGAAAACAAGACAATGCCTTGCGTGCGGGTTGCAAAGGCAAACCTGCCATCCGGTAATTGTACTACGGGTTGATAACAGCGGTGGTTAATATCATACGTCCGGGAGAGAGAGAATGAAAATCGGAAGGTGTGGCCATCATAGCGATAGAACTTCCCAATCCGGGTGCAAATCAAAAAACTTCCGTCAACTTGTTTAAACATGCCAATCATGCCTTCATCATCCAGAAACTCTGATCCCGGGATTGGTCGCTGTTCTTTTTCTGAAATCTGTGTCAGACCGATACCTTTTTGCAAGGCATAAACCTCATCTCCAATCCTGAAGGTGCGTATGATTTCGGACTGCGCCTTCCTGACTTCGGGCTGCGCAGTGTTGCCCTTAAACAATAAAACAAAGCTTTTCGAGATAAAATAAACGCCTTTGCTGGTAGCGATGCAGGATAACATTTTTATATTTTCGCGATATTGCTCCGGCAAAGTTGCCAGCAAGGACGCAAAGACAAACTTCCGGCTGCTGTCGGCTTTTAAATAGCCAAAATCATAATCCGTTGCGACATAGATTGTGTTGGCGGGGCCACTGTCCATACTCACTACCCTGCCATTATTGATGTTTATTTTCTTCCAGTTTGTGCCATCATACTCCAGAAGAAGAGCAGTATTGCTTATATATACAATCTTTTCCCGGCTCTGCCAGATGAACCAGGTTTGTGGTGTGCCGGCTTGCAGTTCCTGCATTGGGTCCATGATATATGGATTGCCAATCTCATTGTATTTAAGGGTATCTTCAGATAACACGTCACGGCCCGGGCAGAGGAACGATCCACTAAGCAGTACCAATAGAAGATATAATTTTTTATGCATCCTAAGTAAGTTCCGTAGACTAAAAATGAGAAAGTGGCTTTTGGCAACAAACAATAGGCCTGGGCTGAGCCTGAAAAAACTACCCGGTTTTGATACCTGTAAACTCCGATGTGACACCGGCATACGGCATAGTTCCAATACAAAATTATTAATCCCGTTCCACAATGAAAATCAATTCACCGATTAAGTCTTCTGATTATGGGATTAACCATGCTTTGAACTGCACGAAGCCTTATGGAAGGGAAGCAACACGATGAATCCGAGTCGCGGGTTTTTCAGCAGTGTGTACCGTCCGGCTTACTTTTATACACTTGGAACTTACGTTCATGACAATGCACTTGAACTGTAAAAATATTCACACCGAAACCTCTATTTAAAACGAATAAGAGTAATCAAATGTGATTGTCCATTCTGTAAAAGCGTTCCGCGCATTATTCCCCCCCAATTGACGCAGCATGTTGGCTCTTACGCTAAAACTACTCTTTGACGACACGTTTGATTTTTTGTCTTCTCCATCACCTTCTTTACCCGCCGGAGTATACGTAAAACTTAACTGACTGTTCACTATAGGGCTGGAAGCAGCACTGCCTGCTGCTTTGGTTTCACTGTATGCGGCAGACCAGGATGTTTTTAATGACTTTCCGAAAATTGATTTTGATGCATTTATGGCAGGGCCAAAGAATGATGTCGTGGTGCCCGAAGTATTGTTTGTACTGGCAGCTAATGCAACAGACATAGCCAGGTTAGCTGGAGTTAATGCGAACCCATACGACAATGAGCCGTTTAAAAAATCGGAAAGCTGCGGAGGTGCGGTTCCGGAAGCTGCATTGCTTGCTTTTTGAAAACTCCCGTTGAATGAGATGTTATGTTTGACATTCTCGCTACCAAAAGAATAAGCCATGCTGCCATTCATGGTTTCGCTGATCTGGTAAAAATTCAGGGAGTCCTGTTCCGGATGGAAAAATGGCTCGGAGCGCGGGCGGACTTTTGTAAAAGATGAAAAGTTCGAGTAGTTGACAGACGCGTTCCATTGGGGTGTCGGGGCTATTTGAACATTTACAGACGCCACAACCCGGCTGCTGGTAGAAGCACGGGTGCCATCCAGGTTGTTTCGCTGTACGCCAACGTTGCTGCCCAGTGTCAGCTTGTTCTTTAGCAATCGGGTATTTGCAACTACCGTGATGTTGCGCATATCATTATTAAAATAATAAGCCCCCAGCGTATGATACTCCGGAGCAATGCGCTCATATTTGAACTGAACCGTGTAGCTTCTTCCCTGATACCCTATACTCGTATTGACAGCATCGAAATACCGGTTGGTTGTATTTCCGGGCAGTAAGCTCTGTAAGATATTTTTGCCTGTACCAATACTGTCTACCCTGTCAATGTTGGCATGCTGATTGTTGTTCAGAACAGATACAGCGTATTCGATATTCACAAAAATATTCCTGAACAAAGTTTTACGCCCCGATATACCCAGGGCCACATTCTGCTGTGGTGTAATGACATGTTCAGGCAAGGAAAAAGGCAACGAAGCCGGATCGTCCTTTGCCTTAAAAATATTAAAGCTTATTGCATTGCCATTCGCTTCATAGCCCACCTTAAGGCCGTACCCCATACGTTTATAGGCAGCATTCGCATAGTGTAGTGTATCAGCGATATCAATGGATACTGCTTTGCGAAGTCGTCCATACATGATGGCCACACGCCATTTACCGGGACTGAGCTCAACACCTCCACCGAAAAAAACATGACCAGCCAGGGTATAGGGAGAAAAGGTCATAGAGGTGTTACCGGTGTATGTCTTTATCCACTTGTATTGCGGGGCAAAGTTAAACTGATTGAATGGCTGGCTGTAGCTCTTGTTCGTATTGCTGTAGCTAAAAGAGAAAGGCGCTGCATAACCAAAAAGGGTCAGGTTAAGGCCGCCAGAAAGATACCACGCAAACGGGTCTCTGCGCTGCTCAATACCAAAGGCTTTATATCCAACTGCATTTACGTTCAGCGAACCGGATACTTCCCCTCCTTTCTTAAGGCTGATGACTTCGAGATTTTGAGCGATCAGAAAAGTACAATTTCCTACTAGTAAAGCTACAATAAAAAGAAATATATGCTTATATAACCGCATTAATCACGTTTTACTATATCAATGATTTTAATATCAACTCCCCTTGCCCCAAGCTCACGCGCCATGTGCATAAGCGAATCAATGGGGGGATGGAAATGACCGCTATAGTTTTCAATGACCAACTTTCCACCATCTACGGTTAAGTATCCGGCCGTCACTACGTTTATATCTTTACCCAAGAAGGAAGAATGGGCAAGCCCTCCCCCTGGAAAATCCATTTCCCGGGCTCCGTATATTTTACCATTAGAAGCCATAACAAATTTATATTTATCCCGATCGTTCGGATCTGTTGCACCTTCGTTGAGTCTAATGCCATTTTGGTATGGTTTACCGTCTTTTACTACAATCTCATACTGTGCACGTTGTTGCTCTGTGAACCAAATCACTCCTTCTTTCTCAGTTTGGCTGAAGCGGTTAGGCAATGAAGCTTGATATTGCCTGCCTGAAGACCCTATAAATTGCCCGGGAAGGTGATTTTTCCTCTCCAGGAGATCCTTCAATAGCCCCTGGTCGTTATCGGCTTTCGCATCGTTGACCCATTTCTTCAATAGATCAGGTGCATCCGACCCATTGAATTTGTAGATATTCCTGTCAAGCTCACTGACTGCACTGGAGGGCTCAAGGTAAATTTTCCGGCCTGACTTGCCATGGTCTACAAGCCCGCCGGATACTCTTTCCAGAAAAGAAACGTTGTACTCTATATTTGTAACGGTAAATTCATATCCTTTCTGAATAAGTATTTCCTTTTCTTCCAACGATGCAATTCCCGCTATGTCGGCACCCATAGGATTTTTGATTTGCAATATTACATCAGAGGTAAATCTTGCAGCAATGCCGGGATCAACTGAGGCTGAAGTGACAATAGGCTGGCTTACATTATCGCCCAACTCCCATTTCATTGCTTTGTCAACCCCGGCTCCACTCACCCCTGAATAAAAGGTTCCCGCCATGGGGCGTGCCAATTTTTCTCTACCACTGTTAAGCAAATGATAAAAGCCTTTATGATACTCATCCAGCGTACCTCCGGCGGCCAACTTGCCATTGAGCTCAGTACTATGATTGGAATACAGGCGAATGGCGGTCAGTTCATCAACTGTTAAATCAGGATACGCCTGATGTATATTTTTACTCTGTATTTCATTTTTGACCTTAATCACATCCGGATGATCCAGAAATTTGGTGATATCAAAATTAAGATTTCTGTAAGCGACCGGTAATTCTGCAACAGCATCATCGAATATTCCCAAGGATGTGGCATCGTCCGCGGAAGTTGCTTTCCTGATTTTATAGCTTGCCGGGACGTTAGAAGCATGATCAAACGATATGACCCATTCATCTTTTTTAAACTCGGCCCAATGCCCTTCACCCGACAGGGATACGACATCTCCGTTTCCAGCAACACCTATCCTGGAACCAGATACAGCCCGTACGTTCTTCTTGGCTTTGTTTGCAAAATTCTGAGCTAATTCTTTTGTTCCAGCTTCGCACGAGATAAGACGTACACCCTGAGCTTCAACAAAAGCCGGAAATTGCTTTAGATAATTAAAGAGATCGCGATGTGTAATACCCACCCAACTACCATTATGAAGAACCCAGAATCGGTCAGGTGTTGCATGAACAACTACATCAAACCAGCCTGTGACTGGCTTTATTCTTTTGATAGAAGTAAGTATGTCAGCGTCTCTGCCTAAAGAAGCTACGTTAATATCCGGAACTTGTCTGAACCCTACTGTCAAAACATTGATTTTGCCGGTATACTGCGGTATATCTGGGTTCTTTTTAATAGGGCCAAGAGCCTTTCCGTCCTTGTAAGCATACCATTTTCCATTTGGAAGCGTAGACCCTTCTTCAATCAGCTCAATAGTGCCGGTGTCGCTATAGCGTATATTCACCCCATAGTCAACATCCGGCGCTTCAATGAGCGGAGACGCTCCCTTAATGGAAGACCCTTCCGTTTTAGAAAGTTCATGTAGCCTGGCTGAAAGATCCTGAGCCGATCTGTTTGCCGCGGCGCAACACGAAATAAGCTTGATCTTCTTGCCCTCTTTTGTTATGGCGTCAACAAAGTTCTTTTGTAATATAAGCCAATCGGCAACCTCTTCGTGAGGAATTAACACTCCGGTTCCGTCTGCCAAATGAAGGGCAAATCCATCGTATTCCGTGCCGTGTATAAATACATAAAAATAATCCGGATCGTACTTTACGTGTTTAGCAACATCCGCCAGCACCGGATCAACCTGGAATATTACTTTTGGCTCTATCTGGCGCAGAAAGGAAATAAAATCAAGAGAAGGATCGGCCCTGCGAGCTTCTTTGTATTGTTTCACCAGCGCTTTGTCGTTTGCCTTTACTTTTAGCTCGTCTACACTATACTGTATCTGCTGCTCCGGGCGAGAAATTACGACATCCCCCT
Source organism: Parachryseolinea silvisoli (assembly GCF_021190955.1). Lineage (GTDB taxonomy): Bacteria > Bacteroidota > Bacteroidia > Cytophagales > Cyclobacteriaceae > Ohtaekwangia > Ohtaekwangia silvisoli. The sequence continues at coordinate 902,019 of NZ_JAIOAO010000002.1, read as the reverse complement.
GGCGTGCAGTCATGCTTTCCTCCAATGCCTTCGCAACAGATGGATCTGACTTGGCCATGGTCAACACCTCATCGTCCGCGATGCCCAGGGTGCGGAGAAGATCGGTTCCATCGTTGGCTGTGGGCACCATATTCACCGAGCCACCCAATTGAGCCACTACCGGGCCCGTGGGTGTGTGCACAACAACTCCGGACTTTGACGATAGCTTGTATGCTTCTTCGCTTAACGAGCCAATCTTTCTTACTTCTTTTATGTATTTCCAGCTTTTGATAATGGCTGCCGGCACGAATATACTGGCCGCATACACCGCCGCTCCGTTGCCATCGTCAATAACCAGGCAAACAACACCACCGGCCGCATCGAAAATAAAATCCAGGCCGACAAAAGAAGCCAAAAACGAACCTGCATCGATCGCGGTCAATATCCAGGGTTTCTTGGCGTATGGGTTTTTATTCCCGTAAAAAATGTCATTATCCAGGTCAACATCTTCCAGTGTAGTTTCGCCCTTGTTGTTAACCCAGAATTTTACGCCCTTGCTGTGAAACGATGCCTGAATATAGTTCATGGCGGCGAGCATGCCGTCTTCCCCGGCCAATATGCGTTGGCGAATGGTACACAAGCCGGCATTCAATTCTTTGAATCCGACGACTGGTTGCTGAGAGAGGATTTTGCCGATAGCCTCCCCGTTTTCTTCAAGGCATTTATGGTACTTTTTATAATAAAAGTTACGATCACGGTAGGGGTTCAATTTGGGATCCACTAACTGCAGGTCATTTTCTAAAGTTTGATAGCAGTTGAGGTACGGCATAATTTTCTCCATACGGTCGTCCACCAAAAGCTGAACGTCTGCAAAATTTGAAAACCCGGTAACCCCGTTCTCGGGATACTCCTTATAAATATGCTGACCGTTCCATAAGAGGTAGCCCAAATAGGTCATGTGGTCTTTCGGTATCTGCCTGAAGGCTTGCTCGAAACCGCTTCGGAAACTTTTTTCGCGTATCAGGGCTGCGTTCATTAACAAATTCATCTGTTCGCTCTTGCCGAAAGAGGCCGGCATCAACAGCATAGGGTAGACATACTCCTGGTCAACCTTTAACCCCATTACGTTCCGATCATCAGCTCCTACATAGATCTCGTTGTCAGTACATGAATAATATGGAACGACGATAACAACTGCTTTGGGCTGCTGTGCCACAACAACAGACTGCGCTTTTACCGCCTGGGCAAATTCTTCCCGTTTATCCTCCGGGATGACAAACGGTACTTCCTTGAAGACAACGTACATTCTGTAATCGCTTTTTTTCTCCAGCAGGTTGAGCTTATCCGGAAGAATCTCGGTGTTGAACACAACATCGGGCAGAACCAGGTCACGGAGCCTGGGATCCTTAAAGTTATTGGGCTTGTCTACGACGCAAAACCTGGAATTAACCTGTTGTTCACCGGTGGGGGCATCGAGCAACTGCGCCATACTTTTTACTGCGTTGTGATATTCCGTACCACGAGTAAACGCTCTTTCCGTATCTTTCCCGCAATTCACGATGCCCGTGGTTGACGAACCCTTTGCGTCATACTCCACACCAATGGCCGTGATGAGGTTGGTTACGGATAATTTTATCCGACTCCCGGCGTCCAGCCCTTTTGAAGCAAGAGGAAAAGAAGGGTCATCAGGATGAGCCCAGCCCTGGTGAGCCTTGGAGCGGATTTTCTTATCGAAGGGCAGCAGGGCTCCGGTTACAGTTAGATGATCTATTGAATAGTAGCGATTCTCACCCTTTTGGTCATAGAACTGTATCTCGGTATAATAATACAATACACGTTCTGTATGCCCCTTGGCTTCCATAGCATCCAGGATATCGTTTCGTATACCAATACCCATTTCATCGTTTCGGTAGACAATATCACGTGACGCATAGAAATCCGACTCGTTCAAAAGGCCCCGGAGCTGATAGTATTTTTTTGAACTAAGGACTTGAGGCAATTTTTGCAGGTTGACATCCTTTTTGATCGGAAAGCCGATGCCGAATACTGCTACTACATAAAACCTCAGGTTATCTTTACGGCCATTGTTGAACCCGCGAAGCATGTTCGCCAGCGATGTGTATTCCGACTGGAGCCAGCTGGATCCCCGTTCTTCTATCCAATCGGGGTTCAGCTCGATGATATATTGATTCAACTCCGGGCGGCCTTCGCGGTCGTTCCGGTCGTTAAACGCTTCCAGTTGTTCGTATTTTGTTTTCAGTTGTTTGGCCAGCGTGTTCGGGTTGTAGCCAGCCCGCAATGAAAACACTGACAACAAAATCAACGCTGTGGTTGAGAGTATACTCCTGATCATAACTCGGCTTTACTTTTGGTCCTGGCTGTCTCTTTCAATACGCTATCAATCAACCCGATAATGGCGCTTCGGATATTACTTTTCATATTATCGGATGAAGTCTGGCTCTGTTTTTCTTTTTCTATGTATTCTGATACGGGACTGCCCTTAACTTCCAGCTCCTGGGCCACAAGCTTGTTCACCTGATCTATGTTGTCATTATTTCCCAGGAAGTTCAGGAGCACGCCGCGGTTTCGTTCAAGCTCCTTCTCTTCGGCTGCAACAGACAATCGTGTAAATTCCTCGTCGGTTGATCCGCCCGGAGAAGGGTCGACCTCTTCAAAATCAAAGAACAGAGGACCGCCCGATACCGCACTGGTATCTTGTGGGGTAGTCTCTCCTATCGTTAAAGCACTTTTTAGAATGTTGCGATTATACTCTTTGGTGTAATCATCCAGGGTAGTTCTGCGATTGGTCAAATCGCGCTCGATGGTTGCCATGGTTTCACCGTTGTATTCAAGATGCAGTGCGTGCAACGCTTCCTTCACCAGGTCTAATGCTTCCTCGCTCACCACTACATCCATCGCAGGCGACAGACCACCCGCCGGCACTCTTGTTATTTTCCCATCTTTCTGCACCACCCACTGGTCGCCATTTTTATCCTCAATGATAATGGCCTTGTCCGGGGCATCGGCAAGAATGGCGGAGATATCTTTGTTCACATAGGCAGTTCCTTTCTCATCAACAACAATAACTTCGCCGTGGTCATTGGCGTACATGCTGTCGATGACAATCTCATCGTAGTAGAATATTTTGTTATAAAAGTCGGTGCCTGCCCAATCTTCCCGATTCCTTTCTTGTTGCTCTTCAAGCTCTTTGCGTTTTTGCTCAGCGAGCTGCTCCTCGATCATAGCCTCTACACCTTTGGTCATGAATTCGATGCGTCCCTGCTGAGCCATCCTGTTTTCATTGATATAAAGACCGGAAAAGGTTACGTTAAATGACGCCCCACCGAAATACGGTATACTCACTTCGCCCAGACCATTATATATACCGTCCGCGTTCGGTACGTTCACGTCTTTGATGGTCATGGTAATTCCCTGTACATCGATTGTCATCCCGATGGTAGCAAACAGTAAGGGCTTGCCCAGTGGCAGTGTATTACCGGGTGATTCTCCGCATTCATATACACGGATCGGTAATGTTTTGAATTCTTTTATGTCGCTGTATGGTCCATATACCTTGCCAACACGCGGTTGTACACGCACTTCATAGCGGGTATCGGGTTCAAGATCAAACAGTAAAACTTCAGGCTTATCGGAATTTGCAGAAAACCACTGATGTGAAGAACCCGTTTTTTTGTAATTTACTCTATAGCCATCCACCTGTTGCGGCTCCCACCAGGCCTTTCCCTTGCTCTCGCTTTCACCTTCTGCTTCTATTTTCCTAATGGGTTGCCACGCCGCTATGTCTGTTCCACCATACGTAAACGTGCATACTTCCGAATAACCGCTGTTACGAAACTGATCTCTTCCATTTTTATCGATGGCCCGCACACGCCACACGTACGTAAGGTCCTGAATTAAAACCGGCTCGGCGGGGCCATACACCACCTGGGTCATTTCGGTGACGGTTCGATAGACGGGCTGTGAGCTCAGCACAACGTCATTTGGATCTCTCCCGTCAGGACGCATCTCATACAACGCAAAATCATATTCGGTTTCCGCAGATGAATTAGGCGATGACGTATTTCGCGGTAACCAGGAAAAAACAATCTGCTGCGGATTTTTCAATGGCAAGCTTGTGCCACACGCAGGGAAATTAATAAGCGGTGGCTCACTTTTAGCCAGCCAGTAGAAGCTGCAATTTTGTTGATCGCTCACCGGCACATCCTGACGCCTGTAGTCGTATGCGGTAAAGCAGATCTGATAACTACCTTCCGGCAATGCCCTGGTTCGTTCATACTCCGTGCGGCTGTAACCTATAAAATCAAGGTTACGGCTGTCGAGATACGGCTGCAGGTCGGCTCCGCGGATGACCATGGGAATACCCGGATCCAGTGTAATAGGGGGAGGATTGAATGTCCTGGAAGTCCGCATGATTACACTTCCGTTAAGCGCGATAGAAACCTGGAGTCTTATCTGATAAGACGCCTTGGTCAAATCACGCTGCAACACCACCAGGCTGAGTTTATCATTACCGGGCATGGCATAATCAGCCAGGTAAACCGCATACGGTGGCGCCAGTTGGGTGGTGACCTGAACGGGGTAAAACTGGGCTGTGACATATGATGGCGCCAGGGCCAGCATCGCGCTTATGAAAGTAAATTTCAACAACTTCATACATAATCCCGCACGACCCGGGGTTGATGTAGCGCTTGTGTTCATCCTGTGCATGGTCTACCGGTTACACGTTACTTGTTCACGACAAGGCGAATCTCCCGGACATCCGTGTCTGTCACGGCCTGAAGTACGTACACACCGGCAGCCGCTGTGCCGGATATATCTACAGATGTAACAATGCCGGACGTCTTATCCCAATGCTGTCGATAATGGCCCACCCCCAGCATATCATATACCGTTACGGTCAACCGCTGCCTGGCGTCCAGTTCCACCGTAACATCGAATTGCCCGTTGTTGGAGTTTGGCGTGACTACCAAAGTCTTAATCACCCTTACTGGAATTTTGCTCACCACCTTGGCTTCCGGATCAAAGGGGCTAATGGTGAGTGTAAGCGTTTTGATGTAATCACACCCTCCAAAAAAACCCTGCATTGTAACATCGTAACTACCCGGATCGCTGACGGTGATGAGCGGTGACTCGCGATCTTCATTCACAACGTTAATAGCAGGATCAAACGTCCACCATGTGCTGTCAGGCTTAGGCGCACTGATTTCTTTGATCAGTAATGTATCAGAGGCCTGTTGTGTCATCGCTACAATGAAGTTAGGATCGGGCGCAGCGTTCGTGCTCATTGTTACTTCGGCCTGAAGCGCAACTTCGCAATGATGCTGATCTCTGACACGCAAGGCATAAGTACCTGCAGGCACCACGAAAAGCGATTCCTGCTGGTAAAGCAAGCCGTCGTTTAAAGAATATTGATATGCAGGCGTTCCTCCTTCCGCTGCTAGTCGTATCTCGCCATTGATTTTGGCCGGGCACACGGAAAAAGCGGATGCCCGCGCAATCAATTGGTCGGGTTCACGAACGATCAGTTCACGCTGCTGCATGCAACCCGCCTGGTCTGTTACAGTAAACTGATAGGTACCGGCTGCAAGGGCTGAAAGCCCGGAGGTTTCAGCGGTCAGTCCACTCCACATATATTTTAACGGAGGCATACCACCCGTAACCAAGGCCTGTGCGGATCCGTCATTCCCTCCATGGCAGGTCACATCCGTATGTTGTAGTTGCACATCCATGGGAGGAATCAGCACGTCAACGGAAGCCTGGTACTCCAATTCGCAATGGTTCCGGTCTGTAATAAGAATCGTGTAGTTCCCATAAGGAAGCGGAGAAAATGTCCCATCTGATTGCGACCTGGTTCCCATTGTATAGGTATAGGGGGCAATACCTCCCTGTACATCGATGGAAACGAATCCATCGATATCGCCTGCACAACGTACATCTTTCTTGCCAAGCAACTGTGCCTGTAAGGATGATGCAGGGGCGGTCATAAGAATATCCGAATGGACGATACAGCCACGTTCATCGCGCACAAAAAAGGTGTGATTGCCGGCATCGATGTTTGCCAGGTGAGCACTGGCTTGAAACACCTGTTTATCCAACGAGTATTCATATCCTGAATAACGGCCTCCGTTACCACCGTTGGCGTCAATCGTCACATTGCCATCGGAAGCACCCGTGCAGGAAATATTGAACCCGTTGTAGTCGGAAGGCGAAAGAGACATGCTGAGCGGAACATCCGGAGCCGTGATGGTCAGTGGTGTTGCAAGATTCACAGCGCAACCATTTACATCCAGGCCACGCAAGGTGTAAACACCTTTACCGACTAACGCTACCGACGACCATGCATTAACAACCTCCCCGGTGGCGGATGTATACTCGTACACATACGGTGCGACGCCACCCTGTAAAACAGTTGCTATCTGTCCCTTTTCTCCAAAACAGACTACATCCTGCGTGCTCACGCTGGAGATGGACAACACAGCCGGCTCAACGACCGTCACCTCCGGCGCGGTCGCGGTACAGTTATAATCGTTGGTTACGTGCATGCGGTAGGTGCCGGCTTCAAGATGGGTGAGCGTGCGTTCCGAATGATTTAATGAAGCCCAGGTATTTCCTAATTGCATTTCCCAGCTATATTTGTCGGATGGCGTTGCCCCGGCTACCGAGGCAATGATGGCACCGTCTATTTCACCATGACAGCTTATATCTTTTTTGTCGAGCGTAATTACCGGTTGTTCGGGCTGTGTTACTTCCAGTACGGCCGGGTATTCTGCGCGGTCGCTGCAGCCCTCGATGGTTCGTTGCATCACCAGGGTATAACGGTCGGCGGAGAGATTGTCAAAAGTAGGTGTCGTGGTTAAGACGCGCAGCTCTGCTTGTACGGATGTCAGCAAACTATATTTATAATCTCCGCTCAGATCAACATTGTGCAGGGAAATGCTGCCATTGTTGCGGCCGTAGCAATCGACATCGTCTTTGGCAGCGTTGGGTAGCGTAAGCTCAAAATTTTCCGGTGGTGATAAAACGATCTCTTCCGCAAAGCCTTCGCACTGCAACCGCTGGGCATCACGTATTTCCACCGTGTATGTACCGCCTGGAAGATGAGCGGCGGACCAGTACACTCCTGAAGCGTTCTCCTCCACCACGGGCTCGGCGCTTTGCAGGATTTTAAATACATAGTCGCCCTCTCCCTGGTTAATCGCCACTTGCACAGCGCCATTGGCAGGCGAGTTACAGGTTGGTGATGTAACCGTGACCGCAGCGTTTACACGAACTGGTTCAGGAACCACCACAGTAGCAATGGTAGAAGGATCTAGCTGGTTACAGGCATCGGTAATGTTTGTTATATACGTACCTGCTGTTAGCCCGGTGAAATCTCCGGTTGAATTGGTTGAAAGAAATTCTCCGCTTGCTTTTGAGAGCGAGTAATTTCCATAGGGAATTTTTCCCCCTGTAGCCGATAACCGTATTGTGCCATCAGAACTTCCGTAACACGAAACCGGATCAACACCGCTTACGACCAATTGCAGGGAGGGCCGCTCATCTATCGTTACATCGCGCGTATTATAACATACACCGGAACTGCCACCCGGATTTGTAATAAGGAGGGTGTAACTTCCCTTAGGAACATCCTCAATTGAAAAGGATCCGGACGTAACATTTTCCAGGTCTATCGTTCCTGATTTATCCCCTCCGCAACTGCCGGGTATGTTGGGGTTACAGGGTGTAGTATTGCGCAGAATATAATTATAGCTGGAGAATAATCCACTGACATAGCCCTCTATCCTCCCGGTATCTGTTCCAAAGCAGGTGGGATAGGTTGAGATCTCACCACCGATATCCGGTGCTACCGGGCTTATATGAATGGCTGCGCTTGCCGGCGTGGGCTCACCATAGCGTATGGAGCCTTCACTGGTACGATAAATCAATTTCACGCTGAATTCCACATCATTCGTCGTCTGTTGAGAAATGAACCTGAGGTCTCGTATATTATTAAACGAATACGTTGGATTTCCTATAGTTCTGCCCAGTTCCCTCCATATCCGGGTACTATTTGACCGGTATTGCCAGACAAACGTAGTATTTGGAAGATAGTCTGGATTAATGAAGTTGTCCGAGCTTAATGTAATCCACGGTCTTTCATCGCATATAGAAGTTTCACCTGACGGCAACACCGTGACATTTTTCGGTATCGGAACACCATAGATAAATCTTATCCATAGTGTGAACCTCCTGCAAGGGCTCATTTCGAAAGTTCGCATCACTCCAGGCTCGTAGTTCGCAAGTGTCAGGTAAAAATTTGTAGGACCGCAGTGCGCCTCATCACTGCTTTCATAAACACATGAGCCTCCTCCATCATTCTCCCAGGTTTCAAGGGTAAATACCAACGGCTGTGTGACATCATAGCGAGAATCCGTAAGGAAAGTCATATACCTGTCATGATATCCATTATCACCATTAACCTCAATACACCCTTGATACCGGTCATTCAACCATAGCTTCCAGCGAAATTCATCATCATTAGCAGGATCTTCATTCACCGTGGTATGAACCCTGAAGACCTCAAGTAAATGAACCGCTGCAGTTTTTTCCTGCGCGCGTATGATGTGCGAATTACAACACAAAAAGACACAGAAAATAACGAGGATATGCCAGTATGGTTTGTTATGCCTGCATGTAAGCATGGAGTGATTTTTTTACAGATTGCGATTCTACAAAGCTACGATAACAACAGGTGGCTGCTTTCTGTATGTATCTTTTTCTGGTAATCACCATTCCTTTATAACTAAATCCATCCATTGCAAACGGATGATGATACCTGTTTACTAATTGATATTACATAATTACCGGTAAGGTATTCGACGCAATTACACTTCACCCTTTCTATATTATCAGGATGTTTGTAGTCCTTGCTCAGATCACCCTTAACATGTACAAACATGCCTTTACTCTTTCACGTAGAAAAACCGCCATTGAATTTCTTTAGCCGATTGCCTACGCGCCTCCATTGTGTATCTCATTGGCCGATGAAGTGCTTTATACCTCGTCTTATACCAGTACTAACACTAGTTGCTTGTTTCATACACTCGGTTTCCTTCTCGCAGGACGACCCGATCATAAATGCAGGCAAGCCTATGAGCCCGCTGGAGCGTCACATACACCAAACATGTAAAGATGTTGTGGACAAGAATAAAACAACAGACAATTTCGCCGAAGAAGACCTTGCCGATCTCCCCATCGGTATCGCACGCCAGATCGGCAACGGAATTTATGTTATTGCTATCGACAGTGCCTACTGGGATGGCAAAGGATGGTTCTTCAGTGCGTATGCTTCCATCACTATTCCGGGCACTACAAGATCAATAGCTTTTCGCGCGCGCAATGTGGAGTTCAATAAAAACGGTCTTGCTTCGCTCTCAGAAACAAAACTTGCTCTTGCTTCACCTCAATGGGTAAATATCAATGACAACACTGTGCTGGAGCTTCCTGCTGACGGATCAAATTTTGTTGAGTTTGATTGCAGTGGATTTAAGTCCGTTAATATAAAAGGTAATTTTGTATTTAATGATAACATCATTATTCCTGCTCATAACACAACCAGTCCGGGCACAAGCTTTCCGGATTCTGTTGCGAACAGAAAATACGTTGTTGCAAGTTTTGAAACAAACGTATCGGATCTTAGTAACTGGATGGTCAATGTTAATATTTTACCATTTAAGATTAAAAATATTGATGATATTACTTTTGAAGTAAAAAATGCTGTAGTTGATTTTAGTGACTATGCTAATCCACCTTCATTCACTTTCCCCGCCGGGTATCAGCAACCCTATGGTGATTTGGAAAATCTATGGAAAGGATTTTATCTACAAGAGTTACGTGTGCACATCGATGGCCTGTCAGGAAGCGCGCCCACGACAATAGCAGCACGTAATCTCATCATTGACGAAACCGGTGTTTCCGGTACTGTTGCCGGTACTAACGTGCTTTCTCTTGGAACAGGTTCGTCTCCGACACCACCATCCGATGCCCCTCCCGGACAAACACCACCACTAACAACTGCAAAAACAGGATCGGCAGATGGCTGGGCTTTCTCAGTGGAAAATTTATCCATGCAGTTTGTACAGAATCGACTCGTGGGAGGAGAAATGAACGGCAAAATCGCGGTGCCTTTTTTAGGTGGAGAAGAGAAACCCCTTATTTATAAGGCTGATATTCATCAATCCGAGAATTACATCAATTATTTATTTTCAATTATTACATCGGCTGATACTGAATATACAACAAAGCATCTAAAAGCTAAAATTAAACTGGGCGAAGGCTCCATGATCTCCATTGAAAGAAAGAATGGAAAGCTTCTTCCCTCAGCAATTCTGAATGGATCAATTTCCATAGCGGATGGAAAAATGAAATGCAGTGGCATCGAGTTCCAGAATCTTGCGCTGTCCTCGGAAAGTCCTTATGTACATGGAGCACAATTCTCGCTTCTGGGTCAGGGTCAGGGAGAAAGTGTGGGATTTGCTATCCGTATCGATAACATTGTACCGCAGGTAGTGGATGGCAAGTTTGAATTGGCTTTTAGCGTGAGTATAAACTTCATGGCAGAAGATGCAAAAGGGTTCGCCGCCAGTACAAGAATCCATATCGCTGCTGAAGTTGAAGAAACGGTTATTGCAACCAGTAATGGCGAGATTAAAAAGCAAGAATGGAAATTTGCGGGTATAAAAGTCAGTGAAATAGCACTGGCGTGCAATACCACGGCATTCGCGATCTCCGGGAAGCTTACGATGTTTGATGACGACCCTCAGTTTGGTGATGGCTTCCGTGGCAGCTTAAGCCTCTCGATCAAAAAAGTATTGGAGCGAGGCATACAAGTCAATGGATATTTTGGCAGCAAGGATAATTTCCGCTACTGGCATTTAGATGCTTATGTACCCACTGTAGCCATCCCCATTGTTCCTCCATTAGCCATCAACGGCATTATTGGTGGAGCATCGTACAAGATGACACGCAAGCAGGCCTTCTCGCCAGACTTCACGCAATTAACTTCAACTGGTTCAGCCGGCAACAGCATAACGCAAAGTGAATTTATACCCGATGCCCGTGCAGGTCTCTCCTTCATGGCAGGAGTTACACTGATTGCCGGAAACGAAAAAGCCTTCAACTCCGATGCCGTGCTTGAAGTAGCCTTCAATACCTCCGGTGGGTTACGGTATGCACAGTTTAAGGGCGCAGGCTATTTCCTCACTTCCACAGAATCGCGTGGGCGAGCTTCCGATACACGACCCGTGCCCGCTCCAGTATTTGCCGACCTCAATATGATCTACGACCAGGACAATGGCGTCTTCCATGCCAACCTGAAAACGTACCTGAACCTAGAGGGCAAAGTACGCGGAACGGGTGCCAACAACATGATGGGAGAAGCTGTCATCCACGTTGATTCGCGCGACTGGTACATTTACATGGGCCGTCCGTCCCAGATGCTAGGCGTTGATGTGGCGAACCTTGCCGTGGCGCAGGGATACTTTATGGCGGGAACACAACTGGAACAATTACCTCCACCCCCGCCAGAGCTTCGTGAGATCATGGGGGAGCGCGAAGAAGCACTTGTACAGGATGAAACAACGCTGACAATGGGCAGAGGTTTTGCGTTGGGTCTGCGTTTCCAGACAGGATACGATTCAAAGGATAAGATCAGGCCATTCTATGCCGTGTTCTCAATAGGTGCCGGAGCCGATGTCATGATCCGTGATTTCGGTAACGCCACTTGTTTGGGCTCTACGGATAGAATAGGCTTTGACGGATGGTATGCATCCGGCCAGGCCTATGTTTTCATGAAAGGAAAAGTTGGCATCAGAGTAAGAGGGAAAAAAATCGACTTCCTTAGTCTGGGTGCGGCAGCCTTGTTACAAGCCAAGTTGCCTAACCCAACCTGGTTAAAAGGCGAGATGGCGGGAAGGTACTCTGTGCTGGGCGGTCTGGTAAGCGGCAGGTTCAACATAAAAATCGTCGTTGGCGACGAGTGTGAGATCTCGACACCGGGCGGCGAACTGGGCGATATAGTAGTAATCGCTGATTTAAAACCCGACGCCGGGAGTAACGATGTAAGTGTCTTTACCTCTCCACAGGTAACGTTCAACACGGCCATGGAATCTGAGCTTAGCATGCTCAACAACCAGGATGAGCTAACTACCTACCGGATCGTTCTGGACGAATTCAATATTAAACACAACGGTCAAAATCTAGCGGGCACCCGGGAGTGGAATGCTAAAAAAGACGCGCTTGCCTTGCGTACCTCAGAAATACTCCCGCCGCAGGCATCCCTGCAAGCCTTGGTAAAAATCCATTGGGAAAAGAAACTGAACAATGGAAACTGGGAAGCCCTAAAAGAAAACAACCAAATTGACTACGAAACCAAAGCCGTGAACTTTGTTACCGGTGCTGCCCCCGATTTTATTCCCGAAGAAAATGTGGTGTACAGTTACCCGGTCAAAAATCAATACAACTTCTTTCCTGATGAATACGGGCAGGGATACGTAAAACTCCGCCACGGACAAGCCTACCTTTTTCAACCTTCACCCGCCGACAGTGTACGGTGGATTTACCTCGCGCGTTTCAAGGAACCATCCGGTAACGTCATCGAAGCTCCGATTCGTTACAACGTCACTCAAGCAACAGTAGACTTCAATATCCCGGAAGGATTGAACAAAGAGACCGTGTATAGATTTTCGTTCATAAAGAAACCCGAATCGAGCGATGAGGTGGACAAGAACATAAAAAGAGACAACATCAAAAAAGATGCCGGGGAGGGTAATGAGGTAAATACACGCTCCAACACACTGAAAGGAACTATTGTGCAAAGTCTTGAGAAAGATATTTATACCAGCGCGTTTCGCACCAGCCAATACCGAAACTTCAGTGAAAAATTGGCTGCAGCATCCACCTCGCAGAATCTTTTCGATGTAGCCATTGGCAATATCGCTGTGATCGGCAAACGCCTGACTCTTTCGGAGACATTCGACAATCTTGAAATCCGTGGAAACCCCAATCATCATAAACCCCTCGTTCAGCTCACAGCCTCTTATGAAAACAATTGGATGAAGAATGTCATTTCCCCAATGATGTATGATACCTACCCCCTCGATCCGGGCGTATCTATTACCAGACGAAACACAGACTCGCTTGGTGTACGGCCACTACGAGCCGTATCGTTATACAACCAACAGGAAAACTATATTCTCACGGAAATTAATATTTCATCCGGCATATCTACGTCCAAAAGCGGTCTGGTCAAAATATTGTATTTTCTTTCCTTCATCAGTTTTGGAGACTACGATGAATTGAGGAACAAAGCCGCCTCACGGGCTATAGCAGGCGGCAGCGTACCTCAGGCCGTAACCCGGCTGCTCAGGGCCACAGGATATACGGACCTGATGTCCGGATCTTATCCGGTAACCATTTCATACGCTTTACCCGGCAAAGATCAAATCACCACGCAAAAACAGATTGTTATTCAATTTTAAACGTACCGTCTATTTACAAGAATGAATAAAAAAAATACTATACTGTCTATACCAAAATCATTCCTGAATTTTACATCAGGTGTGTTCTGCTGCTTATTGCTCTGCTTTCATATTGCACAGGCACAACACCCGGTACCGCATGGCATCAAAGTCCTCTCGCATGTAAAGCCCGACCGGGTATCGCTACGCTGGGCACCTACAGATTTTACAGTATGGCAACTCGGCAACAAATACGGCTATACACTAGAGCGGTTTCAATTAACGGACGATGGCACATTGCAATCCGCTGTACCGGTGACACTACAGGCTGGTATTAAACCACTTTCCAGGGAAAGGTTAGCAAAGCTTGCTGTTATAAATGAAGATGCTGCCGTTCTGCAGGAATTGATGTATCGTGAAGACAAAACCTTGAAAGAAAATGATGCGGCTTCTATTTTACAAAGGCACAACGATTTGGAAAATCAATTCGGTTTATTGATGCTGATGTGCGATTTAACACCTGGCATAGCCCACGCGGCAGGATTATTCTTCAGCGATTCAACCGCCCAGGCCGGAGTCCGCTACATTTATAAAATTGCATTGGCCAATACAATACAAACAATAAAAATTGAGCCTGGAGTGATTGTTGTTGATGTTGTGGCAGCAAAACCATTACAACCCTTCAATGACCTGAGCGCCACGTTCGGTGACAAAACCGTCACGCTTTCCTGGCCGCTTATGTTACACCGGGGTATATACTCCGCTTATATTATTGAACGGTATGATGAGAACGAGAAACAGTTCACAGCCATCACCGGACTGCCGTACATCCCCATGAGTGAGTCAACGTCTGCGGAACAAGCCCACTTTGTCGATTCGCTCGCTAACAACACCTTATCTTACCGGTACCGTGTGAAGGGAATCACCCCCTTTGGAGAAACTGGTCCTCCTTCAAATATTGTAACGGGTACAGGGAAAAATGATCTTTCTGGAACTATCGTCATCACTCAGGTAAAACCCGAAAAGAATAATGTTGTTATTGAGTGGGAATTTCCTGCTTCGTTCGAAGCACGTATCGGTGGCTTTATCATCAGCAAATCAGAAAAGGCGGAAGGCCCTTACCGCAGCGTAACGTCTAAAGCACTTAGCCCCAAAACACGTGAGTTTTCCGATGCCATTTCCGCTACCAGCAATTATTACCAGATAAAAGTAGTGGATGACCAGGGTATTGAGCTATCCCATTCTTACCCCTATTTCGTTCATGCTGAAGACAACACACCGCCCGCAGTACCCATAGGGCTGACCGGAAATATCGATTCCGCCGGACTGGTGATTCTTACCTGGAAAGAAAACGCCGACCACGACTTGTTGGGCTACCGTCTCTTTTCCGCACATGATGCAGGCCACGAATTTATAGAGGTTACTCAGGAGATTACCCATGGCAACACGTTTACAGACACCATCCGTATCGATGTACTAAACAAGAACATATTCTACAAGATTGTGGCTGTCGATCGAAATTATAACACATCGAAATATTCCGGTTATGTCAAATTAACAAGACCGGATATGATATCACCAACACCACCTGTGTTTTCCAGGATAACGATGAGCAAAGCAGGAATTACGCTAACCTGGATTAACAGCTCCAGCAGCGATATAGCGAAGTCAGCTTTACTCAGGACAGCCATGAGTGATTCCGCACAACTGCTTTTACTGACATGGTCTGCTCATGAAATTAAGACAAACTATGTAGATAATACCATCTCCCCCGGGGAAAAATACCTGTATACCATCCGAACTTATGATAGTGCCGGAAATTCAAGCAAGGTTACGTCAAGAGCGATTGTTGCAGAATCGGGAATACATAAAGCCGTAACAGCGCTAACCGCCACCATCAACCGTGAAAACAAAACCATCACACTGCAATGGCAATACGATGAGCCTGCCGTTAAGATTAACATATACCGTAGAAAAAATAATGAGCCATTCAGTCTGTATCAATCCCTTCTCCCGGCAGAACAGGAATTTTCGGATAGTCAGGTCGTGATCAACAACACGTATGCATATAAGATACAGCTTGTGCTGAACAACAGCGCTAAGACAGCGCTAAGCAAAGAGTTAAAGGTTCCATTCTAACCCTACTTCGTTACACCGGAAAAAGTCGCTGATGAATTAGCGGTACAGGCATCAACTGTTCCGTGACAAGAAGATCGTGAAGTTCGACGCTCAGGGCAACAAGCTGAAAGAAAAGAATAAGTAATTAGGGACTAGCGCATAGTTTACATCGCATTGCATATAAAAAAGGTGCACCGGTTAACGGCGCACCTTTTTTATTGATTGGGTTTCTTTGGCTGCAAAGGAGAGCCCTGCATTGGCGAGTGCCTGTCGCAGCCTGGGTATGCTGGCCGGCCCCATGCCATGCAGGCCAAGGACGTCGGCTTCACTTTTTTTAGCGAGTTGCTGGAGTGTATTGATTCCGGCACCTGCCAATGCACGCTGTGCCGGTGCGCTCAAGCCTGCCATAAATCCTTCGGTGGGCTTTGCTTCCTGGGCACAGACCGGGCATGTAGGGCAGTCGGTGCTCTTATAGTAGCGATGCCCTTTCTCGCATATCCTCAGGCTCTTGAGCGAACGCATCTTTGATTATTGGGCTTCGGTATATTTCGCAAAGTTGTCGAGGATGGCCTGCCAACCTGCACGCTGCATATCCACGGAGTGTTGCGTCTCCGCATCAAATGTTTCTACTACACGTGTGTTCTGCCCTTCCGGGGTAAATTCAATCGTTACGGTACGGCCGTCGGCCATGGTATAGGCGATCCGCTTATTTGTTTCTACCGCTGTATATACGCCCTCAAAATCAAAACTCATGCTACCGTCTTTGGCGGCCATGGTCGTTTTGAATGAACCATCCTTGCGCAGATCGTTTTCCGCATGGGGTGCATGCCAGTCATCCGAAGCGAAAGCCCATTGGGTAATGTGTTTGGGTTCGTTCCAGCAAGTCCATACTTTATCTACGGGTGCTTTTACGATGGCTTCTACGGTGACGGCGATGGCTTTGCTTTCTGTTGTCATGGTATTTTGTGTTTAGGGTTGTTAATCATATTGATAGGACAAACCTATTACATTTTTTGCAGATGCGGGTGGGCAAAAAATGACAACCTTCGGGGTGTTCTGTGACAAGCGGATGGCATGCCGTTTATTATGATGAGCGGTTGGAAACTCATGTGCAAAATGTGTAGGTTAGGTTATGCAAAGATTTACTACCTGTTACGCTTGTATCGTCCTGTTGTTCCTCTCCTTTGTCACGCAGGGGCAACAAAAGTCGTCCGATGTGATGACCAAGCCCTTCATTGCCAATGTCATGAAACGTGTATGCGACTGGCAATTGGCCAACCCGGTCCCTTTTAACGCAAAGAATGAAAACGACTGGGCACGCGCTGCTTTTTATACCGGCGTCATCGCCACCTATCAAACCACGGGCGACACCCACTACCGCGACGCGGCCACCGCATGGGCCGAATCGTTTCACTGGAAGCTTGCACAACGGTTCCGCCATGCCGATGATCACGCCAGGGGACAAACATACCTGGCGCTCTATGCCGAGAAGAAAGACCCCATTATGATCGCCGACATCCGTCATACATTTGACTCCCTTATACTCGACGCCAAGCCTGGACGCGAGGATTGGTGGTGGTGCGACGCTTTGTTTATGGCACCGCCGGTCCTGTCACGTCTGGCCGCTGTAACGGGTGAGCGTAAGTACCGCGACTATTTAAACACGATGTTTTGGGATACGCACGCCTTCCTTTACGATAAAGAAGAGCATCTCTTTTATCGCGACAAGAGTTTCTTTGATAAGAAAACGCCGCGCGGCAAAAAGACCTTTTGGGCACGGGGCAATGGTTGGGTGATGGCCGGCACGGTGCGCGTATTGCAGTACCTGCCGAAAGACGATCCGCGCTATAACGACTACGTCAGTTTGCTGCGCGAGATGGCCGCCGCAGTGAAGAAGATTCAATCGAAGGA
This sequence comes from Parachryseolinea silvisoli, assembly GCF_021190955.1. GTDB lineage: Bacteria > Bacteroidota > Bacteroidia > Cytophagales > Cyclobacteriaceae > Ohtaekwangia > Ohtaekwangia silvisoli. Next base: position 884,494 of record NZ_JAIOAO010000002.1, on the reverse strand, counting down.
TGGTTTGTGGCGCCCGAGCCTATTGGATGAAGAAGAGGTACCGCATCCGGAGACGAGTGGATCGGCGTTCTTCTGTTATGCGTTGACCTGGGGAATTAATAATGATGTGTTGTCGGCAAAGGACTATTTACCGGTAGTGAAGAAAGCCTGGGCAGGACTAAATCAGTATGTAACGGCTGAGGGAAAGTTGCAGTGGGTACAGCCCATTGGCGCCTCGCCGGATAAGGTGACGATCGACAACTACCAGGAGTACGGCTCCGGGGCATTTTTGCTGGCCGGGAGTGAGCTGTATAAACTAAAGTAGGTTTCAGGGCTAGTCGTCCGCCGTCGGCTTGCGCATGGTGATGAGGTGTTTGATGAAGCCGGCCTTTTCATAGGCCTTTATAGCTGGTGTATTTTCATAATACACATCCAATTGCATTTCCGTGATTCCTTGTTTGACGGACCATCGTTGCAACGCTTCGAGCACGGCGTTGGCGATGCCCTTGCCTCGATGCTGGGGGACGACGTACATGAATCCGATGTAGGCGTGGTACTGGTGGTTTAGATAGGGTCTTCCGCGTTCGATGCGAGCGTAGCCGCTGCCGACGATCTCATCACCCAACAGCGCTACGATTAATTCGATGTGTGTCGCCGTGATCATTCCTTCCAGGTCATAATAGCGTAAGGGGTCGGGACCGAGCGTGGGATCAAAGGGCCGCTCAGCAAGGATCACGCCCTGCTCGAAGGCCCGGAGCGTCGGGAGGTCGGCGGGTGTTGCGGTGCGTATAGTGAGTTGTTGTGTCATGGAACCTTGTTTACAAACACATGATCGTTATCAAGATATATATTATACGTGTAACTATAGCATTCGTTGTATGTGATATCGCAGAAAATTGTATGTTTGGTATGTGCTTCTCTACTGTGAAAAGCAAGCGATCGTTAGCACACGCGAAGCGCAGCGTGTATATATCACATCTTCTATCTATGAACGAAACAATACAACAGTCTTTGCCGGCAGCTTACGCTGCCATCGATGAGGCCACAAAGGCGTCCGGGTTTACCATGGCTTCGGATATACTTACCTGCTCGCTGCTGCGCACGCTGGCGGCATCGAAGCCAGGCGGCAAGTTTCTGGAGCTGGGTACTGGCACGGGTCTTTCAACCTCCTGGATACTGGACGGCATGGATGCTGATTCGACACTGGTGTCGATTGATCACGATGGGGATTTTTTGGCAATTGCCGATCGGTTCCTGGGAAGCGATTCGCGCGTAAAACTTGTCACCACGGACGGGGAGCAATGGGTGAAGAGTCATTTGAAGGAGCGATATGATTATGTGTTTGCCGATACCTGGCATGGGAAGTATTTGTTATTGGAGGAAGTGCTGGCCATGGTGAAACCGGGTGGGCTCTATATTATTGATGATATGCTGCCGCAGGCGAATTGGCCAGAAGGGCATGATCAGAAGGCTATACGGCTTGTGGCGGAATTGGAGGAGCGAAAAGATTTTGTGGTAACAAAGCAGGCCTGGGCTTCGGGGCTCTTAATTGCTGTCAAGAAAGGATAAACGCTATAGATGACTTCAGGAGGAGGCAGTGACGGCCATGGATTCGAGAACGATGGCGACGGTGGGGGTATCCGATCGCGCTAACAGCCGAAAGTTGGGGATGTTTACGTTGCTAATATTTCCCCAATCCTCACACCTTTTATGTGCAAGAATGTACGTGCGGATGTGTTTAACTTTTAAGGATAAAATGATGATACTCTTCAAAAACGCCGAAAAATCTCTAAAAACTAATCGGTGTAAGTAGAAAGACCGATAGTATATACCTGAAAAATGAGGTTAAAAATAGATTGAGGTTCTTGCGTAGAAGAAGCAGTTTAACCTTAAATTCATATCTCTAAAACATCACGATAATGGGAACAGTGATCTACACCGAAGCGCTGAAATACCAGTTGGCCATGGTGCGCGAGACTGCCAACGAGCTTGCCAAAGAAGAACCTTCCAAATCGGTAGAGCAATTGCTGGCCGAGATCAAGTTTGTGAAAGAACTGTTAGACGAGGCTTGCCAGTTTGTCGACTAATGTACGCCATGCCCAGTTGCCCCAATACCTTCCCACCTGCTTTATACGTTGCCGTTCCTCGGCTGGCCTGACGGCATTTATGCCCGCCGAAAGGTTTCGACAAACGCATTCCATACGCAATACTTGTCGTACGCCAATATTCTGAAGAGTCCGATGCCAGGATCATGACCGACATCTGGCGGGTGGCCGTAGCGCCCTGGTAACACGCCAGGTGAACGTTCCCAAAAAAGACTTTGCCGCTGAGGCTAAGGAACACGGGGCACGAAGCTAGTGTGAACCGTACACGCACAACTGTTGCGCTGTGGGCCTAAGTGGATTGCAGCGCAACTTTCGTTCCGATTTGTTGCGATTCGTTCAATAACCCTACATGGAAACGGAGGCAGCCCAAACGCTCAATATCTTTGAGGTTTAAACACGTACAAAATCCTCTGTATGAAAACGTTTGCAACCCTTGCCTTATTGCTCACCCTGCTCTCTGCGCTGTCAGCACAAAGCCTGAATCCCAACTGGAAAAAGGAGTTGAATACTTCGTTGGAAGAGTTTAAGGGCTGTGCTCCAAATAACACCGGCACGCCTACCAACTGTACCAAGCTGCAAGGAGAGACGTTAAATACGGTATATAAAGTAAACGACTTTTTCTCGCAAAAGGCCGGTCGTTATATGACAGTGAGTGAGATCGCGGGCTTCCTGAAAAAAAACGGTAGCTGGACGGCACTCGGTCCTGCTTACCTGCAAGAGACACTGACGCAAGCGCAGCAGGCCGCGAATGAAAACAAAGCTGTGGTGGCTATATATCAAAACGCTTCGGCGGTCGGTCACGTAGCGCTGGTCCTGCCGGGCGATCTGGAGCCTTCGGGCTCCTGGGGTTTGAATGTGCCCAATACGGCATCTTTTTTCCTGCCGGAACCGGGTCGTTCGTTTGTGGCCAAAGGGCTGTCGTTCGCCTTTACGAAGATTATGTTGAAGGACATTACCTTCTATGTGCGTAAATACTAAGCGCCCTCTTCGTTTTTTAATTCAAAAATACTTTATCTGGGCCTACTTTTAGCCCATCTATAGCCGGCAGCCGCCGGGGCTTCTTTTTATAGTCTGCCATAATTATCTTTATTATAGCCGTGACTTTCGCGCCTTAGCGGACATTATGCCGTCGACACTGGTAGGGTCGCCAGCCAAAAGCGTTGCCCGACCGTCAGAGCCGGTGCGGACGATCACCTAAACCTAACAACTATGTGCAAACAGCTCACTGTTCTTTTCCTGCTGATCTCCTGGCAAGGAGCGCAGGCATGCATGAATGAATATGGTGCCGTAAATCTTTCGGGGAGGGACCTCGCCGGAACCGATATTGCCCAGACATATCCATTTGCCGAGCCACCCTATTTCCGGTCGTTCAACCGGGTCTTTTCTGAAAACTTTGTTGCTTCACACGATCTATCCGCAGTGCCCGCCGACGACTATAAAACGCGTTCGGATATAGCCTTCCACCTGACTCGGCCGGGACGCTACCGGGAGTCGCTCGCCATTCTACAGAGTCTTGTGAAACATTATCCGCATGAGTATAACATCCTGTCAAACCTTGGCACAGTATACGAGCTAAACAATATGCCGGACTCGGCCTTGCGCATATTGCGCGCTACCAACAAACGTTTTCCAGAGGGGCACCATGGCAGTGAGTGGTTTCACCTGCAGGTTCTGGAGGCGAAATTACACGTACGCAATGACCCGGACTGGCTGGAACAGCACCGTGTGCTTGACCTCGGCATTACCGAAGCATCGCCCGACACCTCACAGCGATTTATAGTGAATATGAAAAAGTTGTGGGATGCCACGTATCAATTGCACGAACGTCTTCCTTTTACCCCGGCGCCAGATCCGATTCTTGCGAATATTCTGAACGAGTTAGGTGACGCGATTGCGATTGAGTATTCCATGCTGGAGGCGTATAAGTTCTATTATATAGGTATGCAGTATGATACGAGTGATCGCTACGGTATGCGGGCGAAGCAGCACGCCCTTGCGGAGGCAATGAAGAAGGCTAATATTTTAGTGCCGACCGCCGCCGAATTAAGGCGATTCTTTCCGCGGGCGGATAGCATTCCGTTGATTCGTGATCATGACACGCAGTATAGCTCGTCGGAGAAGCAGATGGAGCGGGTGCTGGCGTATCAGGAGGCGGAGCTGGATCGGAGGAATCCGTTTCCATGGAATTGGGTGGGGGCTGCCGTTGTGTTGGTTGCAGGATATCTTTATATACGGCGGATTAAGCGGGAACCCGAGCCGGAGCGGTAACTATCTCTTAACAAAAATGAACGGCAGTGCGCGGAGCGTCATTGTCGTTCATTTTCTAATTTGTGCACGTGGCGGCTGATCCCAGGCCTCGCCAACAGTTCGAGTCAGGCCTTGTACTTTAGCAATTTTGGCACATTGGCGCGTGGCAGAGCGTGGTACTTTTGTGTACGCATGCGATGAACGTCTTATTAACCTTTAACAGTATGATGGAGTCTGTATCACCGAATATTTTTGTTTATGACATCAACGCCACGGTGGCGTTTTATAAAAAGCTGGGGTTCGCTGTGGCCGTTACGGTGCCTGACGACGACGGTGGGCTGACCTTTGTGATGATGACGTGTGGGACGGCTACGTTTATGTTTCAGACTTTTCGTAGTATTGAAGGGCAACATCCCATTGTACGCCGGGAGAATGGTGGATCGTTATTGCTATATGTCAAGATGAAAAATATCCGGGTATTTTATGAGCAGATCAAAGATACCGTTACGGTGCTGACGCCACTGGAAAAAACGTTTTATGGCGCCACGGAATTTTCGGTCCAGGACAACAACCACTATATGATAACTTTCGCGGAAGATGAGTGATGCCACCAACGTATTAGATATTAGTCCGCTGGAGAAAAAGAAATTGCGGGCACACGGTATCAAGGTGAAGGAAATGCATCATCATTCTGTGGCGGAGTTGCAGACGTTGCTGGGTGTATCGAAGATTCGGGCAATGGAGCTATATGCGCTGTCCGAATTTCAGAGTTTGCCGTCGATCGGTATTCGCTTTGCACACGATATGATTGCCATGGGATATTATTCGCTGCGCGATATAAAGGGAAAAGACGGAGCCAAGCTTACCGACCAGTTTGAGCGACACCTGGGGGCATGGGCCGATCCCTGTCAGGAGGATCAATTCCGATTGATTGTGCACTATGCTCAACATCCCACTGTACACCGTAACTGGTGGGACTTTACCGCGGAACGTAAAGCGTTTCGCGAGAAGCACGGCTATCCGGCCAATCGCCCAACGCAACCGTGGTTCGAGTTGCCCCGGTACCAGGCACCCAACCAGGTAGAGGCGTCCCTGGAGACCACCAAAAAAGACCTGGCCGCCAAGCTGAGGCGTTCGGTGGCCTTTATGAAAAAACACCTGGACGACAAGATCACCCTGGCACAACTGTCGGACAGCGCCAACCTCTCTTCCTATCACTATCTGCGGTGTTTTAAAAGCGTTTATGAGGTCACTCCCATACAATACCTGACGCACATGCGTCTGAAAAAGGCTTCTCAACTGCTGCGCAGTACAGCGCATCCCATTGCCGACGTGGCCGTGCGCAGTGGGTTTGACAATGAAAGCTCCTTTATACGCCTATACAAAAAGGAATTTAAAATCACACCGGCCGCGTTCAGGAAAAAAAGCGGGAACAAAAAGACGGGATGAACGTTTATCTTTGCCTTATGGCACCCGTTGAAACGACACCCATCCGCGAGCACATCATTGATCTGGATCTGACACCCCACGAACGCTGGCAGTTTTTGTCCGGGTATATTACAGACATGGACGAGCTGCTGAGCTGCTACCTCCGTGATTTTGAAGGTGCGGAGTCCATGTTGCTGGCCGGGATGATCGAATATAAAAAGAACATTCTTCCGGCACACTACCTGGAGGAGATTGCCTGCGTTGCATCTTTCTCCCGCTTTAGCGAAGACCAGGTTTTACTGGCCAATCTGTATTACGATATTCTGAAATTGTACTTTGGATGCACAGCCTTTGCCGTGAATACCGGTGAGACCACCTTTCACTGCCGAAACCTGGATTGGCATACGGAGAATAACGTGTTGAGTCGCCACTCAATGATCTTTGATTTTCGTCACGATGGAGAGACCCTATTTAAAACGGTTGGCTGGCCTGGATTTATCGGTGCACTGTCAGGCACGAAGCCTGGCAAGTTTTCGCTTACGCTCAATGCTGTACTGAGTCAGGACCCGCCGGAAGTTGCCTTTCCGATCTCGTTCCTGTTGCGCGACGTGCTGACCTCCGCAGACTCGTACGCCGACGCCCGCACCATGCTGGAGCAAACACCGATTGTCAGCGACTGCCTGATTTTGCTGTCGGGCATTGGTGCGCAGGAACATATCGTCATCGAACGCACACCGCGACGGGCAGCCGTACGTGAGACAGGCGAGCAGTTTATCGCCGTAACCAATGACTATAAAAAGCTACAGAATGGTACTGGCGGCAATATCCTGCAGGCGACATCCTGCAGCCGGTACGATCGTGCGCTGACGCTTTTACGGGAGGCCATTCCACAGAACAACGAAGCCTGCTTGAACATTCTCCAGGATGAAGATGTTGCTATGCAGATCACCGTACAGCAGATGGTCTTTAACAATAAGACCGGCGAGATCAGCCTCCTCCGAACATAATTCCTATTTTTCATTATCATGATAACAACCATCGTACACGTCCACGTAAAGCCCGAGTTTGTGGCCGACTTTATTGAAGCTTCCCGCCTCAACCATGAGCAGTCCATTCAAGAACCGGGCAACTTTCGATTTGACATCTTACAAGACGCACAGGATAAAAATAAGTTCGTATTTTACGAAGCCTATGCCAACGAGCAAGCTGTCGCTGCGCACAAGGAGACTTCCCACTACCTGACGTGGCGTGATACCGTTGCACCCTGGATGGCTAAGCCCCGGGAAGGTATCAGGCATGTGATGCTTTTCCCCGCTGCAAAATAATCGCCGTTTTATGAAGGCCTTTAGTTTTGCTGCCACGCCACAGTTGCACTTTGGTGCAGGAAAAATCTCGATGCTATCGGATATCGCCCAGGCATATGGTAATAAGGTGTTATTGGTGACGGGTGCGCAGGCGTTTGAACGCTCGCCCTGGGGTGCGTCAATCCGGCAACAGCTGGATGCGCCGGGACGTGAGATTCTGCATTACCGCATTGACGGTGAGCCTACGCCCACGATGATCGACGATGCAGTGCGCCGGTATGCCGGTGAAGGTATACGTGCAGTCATCGCTATTGGTGGTGGCAGCGTGTTGGATGCGGGCAAGGCTATTGCTGCGATGCTCCCGTTGAATGAGCCGGTAAAAGATTACCTGGAAGGCGTAGGTACACGCAATCATCCAGGATCGAAGATTCCCTTTGTAGCGATACCGACCACGGCGGGTACGGGCAGCGAGGCAACCAAGAATGCTGTATTGTCAGAGGTAGGTGAGCACGGCTATAAACGGTCGCTCCGCCACAACAACTTTGTGCCTGATGTAGCGATTATCGACCCGCTTTTAACCATCACCTGTCCGCCGGCAACGACCGCCGCCAGTGGTATGGATGCTTTTACCCAACTACTGGAATCCTACCTGTCCACAGCAGCCAACCCGCTGACGGATGCATGGGCGTTGGAAGGGTTGCGACTGGTCGCCCGGTCATTGCGCCGAGCCTACCAGCAAGGCGAAGATCCCGAGGCCCGGGCAGACATGGCGCTGGCGGCATATCTTTCAGGCGTAACCTTAGCAAACGCCGGCCTGGGTGTGGTACATGGATTTGCCTCATCTATTGGTGGATACTTCCCTATTCCGCACGGAGTGATTTGCAGCGCGTTAATGCGAGTCACCAACCAGGTGACCGTACGCAAACTGCGGACGACGGGAAATAAAGAAGCCCTGACTCGATATACCACAGTCGGCAAGCTTTTTACTTCCATTGCAAACCAGCCTGACGCATATTATGCAGACCATCTCCTGGAGACCATCGGGATTTGGGCAGTCGATATGCACATACCGACACTCGGTCAATACGGCCTGACCGCTGCCGATACGGAAAGAATTGTTTCGAGTACTGATAATAAAAATAATCCGGTAGGCTTGAACAAGGAAGAAATGACGGAAGTACTGGAGTTATCCCATTAAATTTGATGCCCCATGATATTCTTTTTTAAAAACAAAGGCATTCTTGTTCCGGTATACCTGGTGGCCAGCATACTGGCCGTTGTTTGCATTACTGCACTCTTGAGTTCATACGCAGGTATAGAAGTGCCGGTGACTTACAATAGTGTTATTTATGGCCTAGCATTTATAGGGGCAGGTGTTTGGACCCACCTGACGCGTGATAGTTACCTCATTGTCAACGGCCGGCGGGAAGCCATGGGAGAAGACAATTCCTTTTTCTTCTTGTCTATGCAGCTCTGGGCCTACATCTATCTGGGAACAGGCCTACTGTTTGTTTTCTTTGGGTCGCTGATCGCTGCTGGTGTGTTGAAAGACTAATGCTCCTGTAACGGTGCTACGAAGAGCTTTAGCGTGTATTTTTATCAACACGGGTGTACCGGCAAGGTTTTGGAGCGAGCGATTGATGAGCAAACCGTATTTCACTAATGCGAAAAGGTAAGATCTATATCGGCACATCGGGCTGGAGCTATAAACACTGGGCGGGAACTTTCTATCCGGAGGATATTAAGGCAGACAAGCAGTTCGCATATTACCAGGACTATTTCGACACGGTAGAACTTAACAATTCTTTCTATCATCTGCCGGATCGCACCACTTTTCGGAAGTGGAAAGAGGCAACGCCGGAGAATTTTATCTTCTCTGTGAAAGGCAGCCGGTATATATCCCATATGAAAAAACTCTCGGATGCCCGTGAACCGTTGCGCGCTTTCCTACACAACGCCCGCGGACTTGGACGTAAACTTGGTCCCGTGCTATTTCAGCTTCCTCCGGGATGGAAACTAAACCTCGAGCGGCTACAAACGTTTTTGAAGCAACTCCCACCTACGTTGCGTGTAGCATTTGAATTCCGGAATATGTCATGGTATACCCCCGAAGTATATGAGGCCCTGCGGGCGCACGACTGTGCCTTTTGCATGTATGAATTAGCGGGCCATTTGTCGCCGCTGGAGGTGACAGCCGACTTTGTCTACATCCGGCTGCACGGTCCGGGCGCAAAATATCAGGGAAGCTATCGCCGCACGATGCTGAAAAAATGGGCCAAGCGACTTCTCGCCTGGCGTGACAAGGGTATTGACAGCTATATCTACTTCGATAACGACCAGGCGGGGTATGCTGCCTTCAATGCCCAAACATTACAAGAATTGATAAACGGCTAATGCTCCGGCAGTACCAGTTGGGCATATAACCGGTCCAGCATCTGGCATGCATCCGGCGATAGGCCGGGATGGACGCGCGAGCATTGCACTATCGTGCTGCGCGTGGCGGTGAGCCAACGGAAACGCTCCACCGGTGGAAGCTTGCCAATAGGACCGGCGCCGGGGCCCCCCTGGCAGATGCGCTCAAAGGAACGCACGTAGGCACGCAGCTCATCCATATCAAGCTTGGCGCATAACAGCTTCAGGCGAGTTTCATCCAGCGAAATGCGCACCTGTAAGAATTTTTCGGCGGAGCACCACAAGATCACGCCAACGTTGAGGAACTCCTCACGTTCCACGCGGGGTACCACGCGAATGACGGCGTACTCAAATAAGCGATTCTCTTGCATGCTGAGCTTCTGTTACAAAGAATGATGAATGGGCCAGCCGCGTTTCCAGGAATTGAGCATATGCCTGGCGCTGCTCTTCGGGCGTGTTAAAAACGGTATCGTCGGTCAGCCACTCGTCGGGTATACACTGCACGATCGCCAGGATGTATTCGGAAGTGAGCTTCTGCCGGAACTCGGCATCGACGGTTTCCAGAAGCGTTGCCTGCGGTAGCAATACGTGGTCTTTGACCCGCGTGAACGGGCGACGCGGTTCTTGCCAGTCGTTCCACGAATGGTGGAAGTATAGCGCGGCACCATGGTCGATCAGCCAGAGCTCTTTGTGCCACCAAAGCATGTTGGTGTTACGCGCGGTACGGTCGACGTTCATTAACAAGCAGTCCAGCCACACGATCTGTGAGGCTAGCCGTGCATCAACGGGAGTAGCCAGTGGATCAAACGTGATCGATCCCGACAGGTAATGAATCGCCAGGTTGAGACCGGTGCTGGCTTTTAGCAAGTCCTGTATTTCTTCATCGCCTTCAATACGGCCAAACGCAATGTCGAGGTTGGCAAAGACGATCTCAGGCACGCGGAATCCCAGCAGGCGGGCGATTTCACCACCGATGAGCTCGGCAATGAGGGCCTTGGTGCCCTGACCGGCGCCGCGAAATTTCAACACATATAGAAACTGATCATCCGCCTCGACCAGGCCTGGCATCGATCCGCCCTCGCGCAGCGGCGTGACATACCGGGAGACGTTGACCGTGCGGAGCGCAAGTTGGTTATCGTTCATCCGTAAACTTTATGCCGGGCACCGTACCCGGCAGCGCGTAAAAGTACAACATGCCTGCTGATACGGCAAAGCAGGCACTCGCTAAACCAGAAAGGCCGTCCTGCTGGACGGCCTTTCCCTATTTATATATATGAATAGTCGCCGGTTAGGGCGGTCGTTGAAGTCGGGGTTAGCGGTAAGACTGCGTGACCAACACGGCTTTGCCTTCTTCATTCAGGTTATACGTAATCGAGCGATTTTCGTTTTCGATGCTGATCACATAAAGATTGGTTTGACTGTCGCGGTACACACCGGCGTCGTTCCAACCCGCATATTGATCGTCTTTGCGCAGCACCTTGCGCAGTCTATTGGGGATCTCGCGTTCCGCGAGTCGCTTGGTGCTGTCGGGTTGTGCTGTGGTATACGTTTGCGCAGCAAGTTGTCGTATACGGTAGTCACCTTCCGCAGACGAAGACATGTATTGCAAGTCTACGGGCGTGGCGCTGGTCTGATACTGATATTGTTGGGTGGGCTGGTCGTTCGGGGTCAGGGTCTGTGCCTGAGTGGCTGCTGCTGCGAGCAACAGGCTAATGGAAAGTACAAGCTGTCTCTTCATATCATTCGCGGCGTTGGCTTAGTCCGTTGCCGTATTTACCCACCCTAGAACAATAATGCCATTTTCAAAAAACCGCGTAAACAGGGCAAAAATGAGGGTTAGCGGCCTGCCCGGTGATGAAAAATTCCACACCCTGTGTAAGCCCATACCGTATTTGCACAATTCCCGGCGCGTTACTTTCGGGGAGAAGATTTAATAAACCATTACAGCGTGCGGCCGTCGGGATGAATTTATAAAGCCTACTTTACCGTATAAATTCTACTATGAAAAAGGAAAAGCTTTTTACAAAGCTTAGTCGCAGAAGCTTCGTATGTGATGCCTACATTCTCCAACAACAATGCAAAGCCGACTGGCAGTTTGTATCGACACTGGCAACGAAGAATACAAAGACCGAGTCTGGTAAGGTCGCTACGGAGTCGTAACCAGAGCACCAGGGAGTCTGAAGGCTCGCCCCTGACGCCTTCTTAAAAAAGAGATCGGCGGCGCCGGTCTCTTTTTTTTATCTCGGATATTGTTTTTTGATGTTCTTCACCGACTGCTCGATGAGGGTTGTGAGCACCTTTGCGTCGATGTCCTGCAGGCGTTTGATATAGATACAACCTTTGCCTGCTTTGTGTTTACCCAGTTTTTCCATGACCGTGCTGGTGCCGGGCGTAACGTATAGCGTGATGTTTTGCTTGCGTGGCGAAAAGCCGGCCAGGCACATGTCGCCTTCGTGGCCGCTGTCATAGCGATAGTGGTATTGACCGAAGCCTATGATGCTTGGTCCCCACATGCGCGGTGCTTCGCCGGTCACCTTCGTCATCAGTTTTACAAGTGCAAAACAATCGTCGCGCACATCTTCCGCGGGCACGCCATCCAGAAACTCCTCTACCGACTTTTCAGTTTTCTTTGTCTTTAACTCGGCCATAGTAATTCACTTATAGATGCTGTACGGCGCCGGCTTCTAACGTTGCCTTATCCAGCAACCCCAGGTAAGACCATTTCTCCTCACCGCTTTTGAAGAGCTTTAGCAACGGAATTTGCGTTATTCCTAACTCGCCGGCGAGTTGTTTGCTCTCGTCGATGTTCAATCGGACGATTTTCAGACGGCCGGTGTGCTCTCGGCCAAACTCCTGCAGAATGGGCTCCAGCCTTTTGCAAGGGCCACACCACGGCGCATAGAAGTCGATGAGTACAGCGGTGTCCGATGCAATGATGGCGCGATACGCCTCCATCGATATAGCATCCGTGCGCAAGTTGGCTTGTCCGGCCTGCACCAGTGGCAAATCACTCCGCTGCCAGGCGGTAATGCCGCCCTTCAATTCGTATACTGATTTAAAGCCGTGGCTGCGCATATAGGTGGCTGCGTCGGCGCTGCGGGCGCCTACGAGGCAGTATACATAATACGTTTTGTTTTTATCCAGCTCTTCTACCGCTGCGGTAAAATTGCTGTTGTTGAAATCCAGATTCTGTGCCCGGGCAATAAAGCCCTCCGCATACTCGCGGGGCGTACGGACATCCAGCACCACAGCCCCCGCATCGTCGCGAATGGCCTCGTCAAAATCGGCGGGCGATAACGCCCGCTCACGCTGTCCGCTGCAAGCGCTTATCAGCATGCTGACAACGGCTACTAAAAACAATTTGTATCGGTTCATAAATTGCATGGCGAACGTGTCTGATTTTCGAACGCCAGGCAAGATACTAAAAACAACTACTGTTTCGCGGCAACGCGCACGGATATTTGCGAACTGCACATCTGTCAAAAGACATTGTACGGGCGGGGCTATGATATCCATCCTATAGACCTTCGAGCGGCAACTGATTAAAAATCGTAAACAATAATTTCAGCGACCTGTGCCGCCTCGGGTAGAGATGACAAATGTCTTGTTTTTCGATGTTTAATCTTCCAATATTGCCGCATGCAAACGACTTATTTCGAACTGCTGGGCGAGGAGAATATACGCATACTGGTAGACCGGTTCTACGACCTGGTATTTGAACACGAGCAGATCGCACATTTGTTTAAGAGCGATAAAGAAGAGATTAAAGAAAAGCAGCGGTTGTTCCTTACGCAGTTTTTGGGCGGCCCATCGCTATATAGTGAAAAGCACGGGCACCCACAGCTGCGAGCCCGCCACATGCCCCATGTCATTACCGAAGACGATGCCGTGGCCTGGCTCTCGTGTATGGCCAAGGCAATCGGCACATTGCCCATAGACGAGGCGTTGAAAGATTCCCTGTTCAAACGTTTTGTGCCTACCGCAATGTTTATGGTGAACACCGACGAGAATGCGCTCTGATTGTTAGGTGTAAAAAGAACGAATAAAATTTGTATTTTAGTTATCCAAGTAGGTTTCTACAGGTGTAGACCGATTATGCTATTCTATGCAGAATTCCATTTTTGGGAATTCTGATGCGTAAAGAGGGTGAAAAAACCTTATCTTGAGCATTGGCGATAAAATTGCCGCACCCTTACGTACTTACCCAGACTACATGGACACGGCGGACATTAATGAAGCGTATTTTTCGGGAAATATGCTTTTTGACGTCCTGCTGAAGACGACACCGGATCAGATTTACTTCAAAGATCGGAATAGCCGGTTTTTACGGTGTAGTCAAAAGCAGGCCACCTGGTTGGGTGCTACGAATGAAGAGGAGCTGTGGGGCAAGACAGATTTTGATTTCTTTTCGGCGGAGCATAGCCACCAGGCCTATTTTGATGAACAGCGGATCATTGCCACAGGTATTCCGCTTATTAATATTGAAGAGCGCGAAACCTTTGAGGACGGCTCGAGCCGGTGGATCACAAGCTCCAAGTGGCCCCTGCTAAACGAGCGGCAGGAAATCATGGGCACATTTGGCGTGTCTCGCGATATTACCGACAAAAAGAAAGCCGAGCACGCCTTGCGCGCCAAGCAAACGTTTATGGCAAATATGAGCCACGAGATACGCACACCCATGAATGCGATACTCGGGTTGAGCAAGTTGCTTATGAAGACCTCGCTCGACAACACCCAGCGCGACTACCTGCAAACCATTGTCTCTTCCGGGCAGAACCTGCTCGTCATTATCAACGATATACTCGACGTCTCGAAGATCGAATCCGGAAAACTGCGCTTTGAAAAGATCGGCATGAAGCTGAGGCAAGTGTTACCGATGACCATCGCGGGCTTTCAACAAAAGGCGGAAGAAAAAAATATAGCCCTCAAGTATAGTATCGACCCACGCGTCAGTCCGATACACCTATCCGACCCGGTGCGCATCGGGCAGATCTTAAACAACCTGGTGAGCAACGCTACCAAGTTTACCGATAAAGGTTATGTATCGGTTACGTGCTCGCTCCTGGAGAAAAATGAAGATATAGAAGTTGTACAGTTCACCGTGGCCGACACGGGCATCGGCATGAGCGATACCTCACGCATCTTTAACTCCTTCGAGCAAGAGAACAACACCGTTACTCGTAAATACGGCGGTACAGGTTTAGGGCTCGCCATTTGCAGTCAATTGATCAGCCAGTTTCATGGCACCATTGATGTGAAGAGCGTGCACGGTAAGGGTACCACTTTTATCGTAGTGCTACCACTACAAGTAGGCTCCGAAAGCGACATTATCCGGCACGACGACGATATCCCCACACACGAAGTATTGGACGGTCTGCGCATACTCGTGGTAGATGATGTCGAGATCAATACGTTTTTGGCCAAGATGTGCCTGGAGGGCTGGAAAGCTACGGTGGATGTCGCCCACAATGGGAAGGCGGCCATTCAGAAGATCAAAAATTATCCGTACGATATTGTATTAATGGATATGCAAATGCCGGAGATGGACGGGCTGACAGCCACACGCTATATCCGGAACGCGCTGCACAACAATCTGCCCATTATCGCGCTCACCGCCAACGCCCTCAAGGAGGAGGAGGACGCATGTTTAGAAGCCGGCATGAACGACTTCGTGGCCAAGCCCTTTGAAGAGATGGTGTTGCTGCGTAAGATATTACGGCTGTTACAACTGCGGTGCGATACGGTTGCCACATCGCCGGTAACAACGCCTGCGGCGGAGTGTGCGCGGTATAGCCTGGATCAACTGATCCGCCTGAGCGACGGGGATCAGGCAGTGTATCAGGAACTGTTGGGCAAATTCCTGAAAAGCATACCGCAGCATTTACAAGAAATTAAAGATTACGCCCTTGTAAACGATCTGGCGTCGCTCCGTCATAAGGCACACAGTCTAAAATCACCCGTTAGTTTTCTGCACATTCCCGACGCTGTAACAATTTTGCAAGAGCTGGAAAAAGGCAGCCTGGAAAACGATCCTCCAAAACATCAAAAAAGTATTGTTCAACTCGATGAGTTGCTGATGGGCATCGTAGAAGAGTTGAAGTCAAAGCTCCTGTAAAAAATCTCGCAAATTTATACCATATTGCGGTATGGTTGGACTCTATACACCGTTACTCATTTTTCAGGCCATTTGCCTGTATCACGCCTACCGTAGCCGTGCGGACCAGTATTGGTATTGGCTCATTGTTTTAGTTCCTGGCATTGGTTGTGCTTTTTACCTCGCGCACAATTTCTATAACCGGAATAACTTACAGACCCTCAAGCAAGGACTGAACGAAGCGGTAAACAGCAATTACCGCATCGAGCAACTGGAAAAACAAGTAAAATTTGTCGACAACGTTGCCAATAAAACCCTGCTGGCCGACGCCTATGTTTCTGTCGGGCGGTTGCCAGAGGCTATTGCGTTGTACAACGACTGTCTGAGCGGCGCCTTTATGGCAGACGACCCTACGCTACGCATGAAGTTGATGGAGGCTTACTTCTTTAACAAAGCGTTCGACGAGGTGCTGGCCGTCGGCCGCCTGGTGGAATCGGAAAAGGACTTCCGGAATTCGCAGGCGCGTATTGCCTATGCCTGGTCGCATCATTATGCCGGCCAGTCGGATACTGCTGCGGCAATATTTGAAGATCTCAACAAAACGTTCACCAACTACGACCACCGCCTGGCATACTGTCAATTTCTGCGCGAGACCGGGCAGCGTGAAAAGCTGCAAGAGCTCGTGCGGGAGCTTATGACGGAGCTCCTGCAAATGAGTCCGCAGGAAAGAAAGTATCACCGCTCGCTGGCCGGCAACATCCGCGTGTTTGCCAAAAATCAAAACCAGGCGCCGGCCAAATAATCCCGGCAATCCTAAGGCTTAGCCAAAGAGGAATTCAACATCGTCGCGCGACAGGTTCTTGACAAAGCCGGCGTCTTCGTGAATGAGCTCGTCGGCAAGCATCTTTTTGCGCTCCTGTAACTGAAGTATCTTTTCTTCTACCGTGTCTTTACAGATCATTTTATAGGCGAACACCTTGCGCGTCTGACCGATCCGGTGTGCCCGGTCGATAGCCTGCTGTTCGGCGGCCGGGTTCCACCATGGGTCGACCAGGTATACATAGTCGGCGACCGTCAGGTTCAATCCTGTGCCACCAGCCTTGAGCGAGATCAGGAACGCTTTTATACTTTCGTCTTCTGTAAAGCGCTCTACTTCCGCCTTGCGTTTCGGCAGGGACGTGCTACCGTCGAGACGGCAGTGGCTGATCTCCGCCTCGTCGAACGCCTCACTAATGACGTTCAGCATTTCTGTGAATTGTGAGAACACCAGCAGCTTGCGAATGCCCGCATTCTCCTGTACCTCGCGCACTAACTCTTCTACTTTTACAGACGCTTTCAGGTCGTCGCCTGCGTTCTTGATCAATGACGGGTGGTCGCAGATCTGTCGAAGGCGAAGCAGACCTTCTAACACATATATACCCGATTTCTCGAGTCCCTCTTCGTCTATCTTTTTCAACAGCAGGTTGCGGTAGTTATCGCGGTAAGCGTTGTAAAGTTTTCGCTGCTCCGCTTCCATGACGCACCACAACACAGAAATGGTTTTATCGGGCAGGTCTTTCGCCACCTGCTCTTTGGTACGACGTAGCGTAAAAGGATGAATAAGGCGTTTGAGGTGTTGCGTTTTCTCTTTGTTGCCTTGCTTGTCGATGGGGTTTGCAAACTCCCGGTTAAAGTATTCGCGTGAGCCCAACAGACCTGGGTTCAGGAAGTTGAACTGCGCGTACAGATCGGACGTATTGTTCTGAATCGGCGTACCACTGAGGATGACGCGATTCACGGCATTCAACTGCGCGACGGCACGCGTTACGCGTGCATCCGGGTTTTTGATGGCCTGGCTTTCGTCGAGGATGACATATTGAAAAAGGAAGTCGGTGAGGCGCTCCAGGTCATTGCGCACCACACCGTAGGTGGCGAGCACGACGTCGTATTCTTTGAAATGCTCTTCTTTAAAGTCGCGTTGTAGTCCGTAGTAGGTATAAAACTTCAGCGATGGGCAGAACTTGCGTATTTCATTCTCCCAGTTAAAGATCAGTGACGTGGGGCATACCACCAATTGTGTACAACCCACGTATTTCTCTTTTACAAATTGCAGGAAGGATATTGTCTGTAAGGTTTTTCCCAGACCCATATCGTCGGCCAAACATCCACCCCAGCCCAGTTCGTCCAGTGCTTGCAGCCAGTGGAATCCCGATTGCTGGTACGGACGCAGCGTGGCCTGGATCTGCGACGAGAGGGGCACCTTTTCAATCTCGTCATATGCCAGCAACTTACGTTTCCGGGCTTCAATGTCCTGTTGCACGGTGGCGCCATCGATCTTGTCGAGGATATCTTCCAGCAGCGTATAGTGCATTTTGCTGACGCGTAGCGTGCCATTGTCTTCGCTGCCTGTACGCAACAGCAAGCTGTATTGACTCACCCATTCGTCTGGTATATGACCCAGGGTGCCGTCTTCGAGCATGATCGTATCCTGCCGGTTGAGAATGGCTCGACGAATCTCTTTAAGCGTCACCTCCAGCTCGCCCCAGCGTATGGTAACTTTCAGGTCAAACCAATCGGTCCCCGTACTGGCATGGATAATGAATTGCGCGTGATTGGTATTATACCGAAACTTTTTCAGCTCGTGCAGGCCATGCACGGCGTACCCTTCCTGTTGCACCTTGCGCATCATGGTGATGAACCAGCCGTTCTTCATCACGTCGGCAAAAGGCAGATAATAATACTGGTTGTTGCGCTGGTTGGAAAATGCGCTGTGCAGTGAGCGCAGGTATTCGTATAGTTTCTTTTCGCGCGGGGTGTCGCGTTGAATGATCTTGACTTCGCCGTTGATCTCGGTTACGTGACTTTGTGCATCACTGTAATCTATCACCTCCTCGTTATACGCAAACTGTGGACGCAGCATGAGGTTGCTTTCATTCAGCTCGCTGAGCAACACGCTTGGCTGCGGCTCTGGCTGAACGATGTCGATATTGAGCTTGTCGCTGATGGTGACTTCGTATTTCTCCATCCACGGTACCAGGTAACGACGTGTGATGTCTCGCTTCTCTTCCTTAGGGAATACCAGCGGGCCACTCTTAAACTGGTCGATGATGGCCAGCGTTGCGGCGTCCGGCGGCAGGTAAAACGTGCCGTCCTTTTCTAGCAAACAGCCGCCCGCTATTTTTAGCTCGGACTCTTCGCCATCGAGAAAAAGTTTCAGGCGCAACACAATGTCGTTGCCTTTGCTGTCGGCAGCGATCATTATCTTCGCAGGAGCCTCCGCCAGCTGTACCGGCTTAACGTTGTTGTGGTTAAAGCGTCCGTATGACCGGAGCATATATAGTTGCGGCCACGCACGCAACGCGGGCCACAGTTTTTGCAGCAACTCTACGTAGTGCTTGCGCAGGTTGGCAAGCTCTTTAATAGACACGTGAGCCCACGTGCCGGAATGATTGCGAATAAACCGATTGCCCGTGCGCGTCATCCAGTCCAGTAATTGGTTGTCGGAAAACTGCAGCACATCTTTGTAAAACTCATCGCTCAGCGGTTGCAACAGCGCCAGTCCGCGTTCGGTGTTGATGGAAATACGGCGGTATTCGGGAATTCCGTTTTTGCGATAGATCAGCATCGGTTCCAGGTCGAAGCGCGTAGACTTGCCGGATACCAGGTTAAATAAAAAACCTATTTCATAATCGACTACCGTGCCTGCCGGTAGTCTGGGGCGCTCAGCACTTTTCTTTTCTTTCTTCTCGTCCGGAAAAAGCATCATAGGATGTTGCGCAAGGTGTTAAGATGCCGGCCGTTTCACCGCCAAAACGGTGGGGGTTCAGCCAGAGGGACCGCAAGTATAAGGCATTGGGCCGGAAGTGTAAAGCCAGCGGCGACGTGAACGTCGGAATGGTCGTTGCACAACCTTAACTCTCTGATCACAAGGGTTTTTAATTTTTTGCAATAATTTTCTTTGCCGGCACGTCCCTGATAGAAAGCCTCGAACATGCAAACGATTTTGGGCGCTAACGGCGCCATTGCAAACAACCTGGTGAAAGCCCTTCCCGCCTACACCGATAACATCAGACTGGTAAGCCGCCATCCGCAACGGGTGTCATCGGCGACCGAAGTCATCGCCGCCGACCTGTTAGACGCCGTGCAAACGGATCAGGCCGTGGCCGGTTCGGACATTGTTTATCTTACGGCAGGACTGCCTTACAACATCAAAGTCTGGCGCGAGCAATGGCCCGCATTAATGACCAATGTTATCGACGCCTGTAAACGTCACGGCGCCAAACTGGTGTTTTTTAGCAATGTATATCCCTATGGCAACGTACAAGGCTGGATGACCGAAGAGACTCCCTTCAATCCGGTCAGCAAGAAAGGTGAAGTGCGCGCGAAAATAGAAGAACACTTGCTGGAGGAAGTACGCAAGGGCAACGTTCAGGCCATGATCGTACGTGGTGCCGACTTTTATGGCCCGGCCACTCCGCTTAGTTTTTTAACCATGATGTTGTTTGAAAACTACGCTAAAAAGAAAAGCGCGCAGTGGCTGATGCGCGACGATGTACGCCACTCTTTTACCTATACCCCCGATGCCGGCAACGCCATGGCCCTGCTGGGAAATACGCCGCACGCATACAACCAGGTGTGGCACGCGCCGACAGACCGAAACGCGTTGACGGGAAAAGAATTCATTGCCTTAACAGCAAAGGCGTATGGTGTAAAGCCGGATTACCTCGTGCTGAAAAAATGGATGGTGCGCCTGGGTGGCCTGATGGACGGCAACATTCGCGAGGTTGTTGAAATGCTGTATCAGAACAATGCAGACTATTTGTTCGACAGCAGCAAATTTGAAAAAGCCTTTGGTGTAGCGCCCACGTCCTATGAAGAAGGCGTTGCTGAAACAGCACGTGCTTACAAGCCTTCCTTTCCTTCTGCCCAATAAGGTTGAACGATAATATTTTTGGCGTCGACGCCCATGTCCAAAAGGGCTTTGCGGAAAGCTTTAATGGAATGCGTATTGCCCGCCAGGTAAAAGGCTGCGGTATGCCACACGTGCCACACACGTTCGTGTAGCGTTTCAACATAGTGAATGGCGTGGGCGGCAGGTATATTCGATCGTGGTACGACATCGAGCATCAAACCAGCTTGCTCGGGCAACTCCGTGCATGCCTCGCGCAATTCCAATACACCAAAATACTCCTGACTGTTCGCGTGAATCTTGCGCGTGAGGCTGCTGAACAACCGCAGCGAAGTTTCATCACCAAAGAAAAAATGATACTTGCTGTCTGCGCGATATAGAGACCTGCTGAGCAGGTCATTCATCGTATCTCCCAACCACTTCGAAACTCCCGGCATAAAGAATAATGATTAGCTTTGGCAAAGATTCGTCTTTAGAGGCTGGCGCTTCTTACCCCAGACGGATTTTTACTGACCTTAAAGGGATTATTTATGCGGATGCGATTGACCGATACCAGTAATTGGGAGCCCGTGTTTGAGCGGACCTTTGCCGACAACTTTCACACCGCAGACGGCATTGAAGATCATTCCCTCGATTTTGATCATGCCGGACTTGGGAGCGCATCCATACGTGAAATCTGGTTTGAAGGCGTGCACCTCAATTTCGGAAAGTCGCGTGTGAAGGGCAATACGTCCCTACACTTTGAAAGCGACACACCGGTGATCGAAATGCACTTCGGCCTGGGTGGGACCGCGCATTCAGCAAGGGTCAACAATATCCACGATTTTGTTTTTCAGCCGCAGCAGCATAACCTTTTTTATATGCCGGGGTTTGAAGGCTACCTGAAAACGGGTAGAGAAGACGTCCTCCACGAAGTATTCGAGGTACATTTTACCGAAGCGTACTTCAAACGCCTGGCCCATGCGCCCTTTACCCTGCTGGAGAAATTTATGGAGCAGATGGACCGAGGGCACATCGTGACGATGAGTCGCCAGAACCACCTGATCACACCGGCCATGACGCGCGTGATTCACGAGATCATGACGTGCGAACGCACCGGTGTCTTTAAACGGCTATACCTGGAAGCAAAAGTGCTGGAGCTGCTATTGTTGCAGATCGAACAATTCACGCAGGAGGATGTCGTCCGCGACATGCCATGCCTCAAGCCGTGTGACATCGACAAGCTGCACCACGCCCGGTACCTGCTCGAACAACATCGCGACACGCCACATACTTTACAGGCATTGGCCCGCGCGGTAGGACTGAACGATTTCAAATTGAAGAAGGGCTTTAAAGAAACATTCGGTAATACCGTGTTCGGCTACCTGCACGACCTGCGAATGGAAGAAGCACGCCGGCTGCTGCTGAATAATGCCGGAAAACCCATCCACGAAATTGCCAGCTACTGCGGCTATGAGCACGCCCAGCATTTTACCCGATCGTTCAAAAAGAAGTATGGCGTAACGCCCGGCAGCCTCCGGAACAATAAATAAGCTGAAACGAACAATCACGACGCTAACACCGTTAGTATTATTAAATAGCATTATGGGCATTATTGAGCGCCGTCAACGACAAAAAGAAGAAGTGCGTGGCTTGATTCTGGAGGCCGCCTGGAAAATTGCCCGCGAAGAAGGCTGGCAGGCGCTTTCCATTCGCAGAATTGCCGATGCCATTGAATATAGCATACCCGTTATTTACGCGCATTTTGCCAACAAAGAGGCCATTTTAGCAGAATTCACCTGTCAGGGTTTTACGATGTTGGCTGACCGCCTGAATGACACCAAAACAACCCAACCGGAGCCGCGCCAACAATTGGAAGCCATGGCCCAGACTTACTGGGACTTCGCGTTCGAGCAGAAAGAATACTATCAGCTTATGTTTGGTTTGGGCATTCCTGCGTGCGAAGCCGTTCGAAATTCGCCAGAATTACAACAATTGACGGCTATTATGATTGACAGTATTGGCAAGGCCGTGGCCAGCGGTCCTTACCCCAATGCCGATGCATTCTTGAAATTCCACACCTATTGGTCCATTTTACACGGTTTAGTGTCCATTCAGATGATTAAGCGTGACGCTGATCCATTAGGTCAGCTTATCTTAAAAGATGCTGTTGCCGGCTTTATCAAATCTTTGTAAATATTCCATCAATAACATGAACTAACACTGTTATATTTTGTTTTAATGTTATAGAAACGCTAGAAAGCTGCTAATCAAGAAGATCAAAAAGCACTAAGCGTCAGATAATCAAAACATTAAACATTTTCTAACATGTCAGCAACTACCTGGTCTATTGACCCCATGCACTCTGAAGTGCAATTCAAGGTAAAACACCTTGTCATCTCTACCGTAAGCGGATCGTTCACCAAATTCCAGGGATCCGCCACCACGCAGGGCGATGATTTTGAAAACGCCGCCATTGAATTCTCACTGGATACGGACAGCATTTCGACCCACCAGGCACAGCGCGATGAGCACCTGCGCTCACCGGAATTTTTCGATACCGCCACCTATCCCACGATCAGCTTCCGGTCGACCGGCTTCAAAAAAGTAAGCGACGACCAATATGCGCTGACCGGCGACCTGACGATGAAAGGCATCACCAAACCCATCACGCTGGATGCTGAATATGGTGGCACCGCGAAAGATCCCTGGGGCAACATTCGTCACGGCTTTGAAGTGAAGGGTGTTGTAAACCGCAAGGAATTCGGATTGACCTATAGCGCGCTGACAGAAACCGGCGGCCTCGCACTGGGTGAAGACATTAAATTCGTCGCGAACATTCAAGTCGCTAAGCCGGCTTAACATCTTACCCACGCTCCTGCTAAATCCTATCCATTTATGAAAGCAGTATTTAAGACAACTATCAACGCATCCTACCTGGATGCTGCATTACTCATAGCACGCATTGGCTTGGCGCTTCTGATGTTTACGCATGGTATTCCTAAGCTCGGGCAATTTTTTTCAGACGGACCTATTCAGTATGTCGATCCTATCGGCCTTGGAGTTACCCTCTCGTTGGCATTGACAGTCTTCGCCGAAGTGCTCTGCTCAACGCTCCTGCTGATTGGTTTTGCTACACGCCTGGCGGCAATCCCGCTGATCGTGGTGATGTTGGTGGCATTTTTTATCGTGCACGCTGCCGACCCGATCAATGTAAAAGAATTGTCGATGGTCTATCTTCTGTTCTATGTCGTACTGGCTGTGACCGGTAGCGGCAGATATTCAGTCGACTATCTTATCTCCAGAAAGCAGGCATAGTCGGCCCTCTTTACCTTCTTTCTTCAATCGTCTTCTCTAATTTTTATGTACAGTTTAAAGATCATTAATTCTACGGTGCGTCCCGGTCGTAAAGGGCCAATCATCACTTCCTGGATCGCTGACCTGGCACGTGCGCATGGCCACTTCCAGGTGGAAGTGCTGGACCTGGCCGACATCAACCTGCCGTTGATGAACGAGCCCGCCCATCCGGTGCTGCGCCAATATCAACATGACCATACCAAACAGTGGAGCGCCCTGATCGATCCCGCTGACGCTTTCATCTTCGTGACGGCGGAGTATAATTACAACTACCCCGCCGCACTGCGCAATGCGTTGGAGTACCTGTCACACGAGTGGGCCTATAAACCGGCTGGCTTGGTGAGTTATGGTGGTCTGTCGGGTGGTACCCGGGCGATCAACGGGCTGAAGGCAGACCTGCCGGCACTCCGCATGGTGCCGTTGATGGAACTGGTCAGCATTCCCTTCTTCACCCAATATATCACCGAAGACTCAACATTTGTCCCACCAGAATCTACCACCAAGTCGGCCGAAGTACTCCTCCGGGAGTTAACCCGGTGGACGAAAGGCATGAAGCTGATTCGCGAAAACAAATAATGAAAAGAAAAAGGCAGGTGGTATACCTGCCTTTTCTATTGTTATTTTCTTAATCCACCTCCTGGAACCGCTCGTCGCCGCACATCCGTACGATACGAGGCATAAACGTTCCCAGTGTATCCACCAGGTCTTTCTGGTACTCCATAACCTGGTGTATATTCTTATACGCCATCGGTGCTTCATCCAGGCCGGCGCCGATTAGCTCCACGCCTTCGTGTTGCAACATTGCCTTTACTGCTCCCGGTGATATGCTCGCCTTAGCCTTCGTTCGCGACATCAAACGGCCGGCGCCGTGTGATGCCGAACTGATCGATGCCGCCAGACCTTTACCCCGGACGATAAAGCCCGGCGACGCCATGGAGCCCGGTATAATTCCGAGTACGCCTTTACCGGCGGGCGTTGCCCCTTTACGGTGTACGATGATCTCACGGCCGTGCGCGTCTTTCTCCTTCCACGCAAAGTTATGGTGGTTCTCGATCATCGCGAGCGGCGTCTCACCCAACGCCACCGCCAGGCGGCTGTGGATCTGGTGATGGCACGCCGAGGCGTAGTCGCCCGCCAGGTTCATTGCCAACCAGTATTCCTGCCCAGCTTCGGTATCGAGGTCAAGCCAGGCTAAGTGTTTGGCTTCCGTCGGTAGCTTGCAAAGATTCATGGCGACATCCGTATAGTGTCGGGCGATGTTAGCACCCAAACCACGCGAACCGGAATGCGACAATACCGCTAAATATTGACCGACCGGTACATTCAGTTCATTGATAGCATTTGTGATCTCGACCACTCCAAACTCCACGAAGTGGTTGCCCCCACCGGAAGAACCGATCTGTTGCCACGCACGGTCTTTCAACCCGCGTAGAATATTCAAGTCTTGAAACTCTTTTCGTTCAAAGACGGCGTCGTCCTGTGGCTTCTTAAACGTTGCTATACCGAACCGTGTATTATCCACCAGCATCTTTTTAAAGGATTCGGTCTTTTGCTGTAGCATAGTCGCCGGCAGCGTATACAGCGTCATGCACATACGGCACCCGATATCAACGCCTACGCCGTACGGAATAACCGCGTTGCGTGTCGCCAGCACGCCGCCGATGGGCAGGCCATAGCCCTGGTGCGCATCGGGCATTAACGCCCCACCTACGGTTACCGGCAACCTCATAGCAGTTTGCATCTGGCCAATGGCTCCCTGCTCAATACCTTCTGCACCGTAGACGGTATACGCCTTCTGCGGCTCCAGCGCGATGACGGGATCCACCGGTTGCAACAGCTGGTTTGCCACGGCTCCGAAATGCGTATCGTGCTGATAGGCTGCAGGGTCGGTTATTACTTGTTTTAAAAGTGAAAGCTGATCTGCTGCCGGCAGGGTGCTGAAGTTCTTTTCCATCACTTGCAGGGCGAGGCCCAATGCTTTTCCCTCCTCGAACCCTACACTTTTCAGATCGTTTCCTGTTAAGCTCATCGTTGTGCTTGTTTATGTATGACAAATATCGCGATCTCCCGGCAAAGGTGCTGTTGTAAACCTTCCCCCCTGAAAACCCGTTTGATGATGCAAAGCTGAAGGACCTCTGCGCAGCCTTTTTGCGTAGTGAAAAATTTGCCTTTCTTTAATTAAAAAATTCGAGGTCACTATGCCTGTCAATCGCAATGCCCTGATCCGTTTTCGCACGATCGACACCTGCCTGCGCAACCGGTACCGCCGCTGGACACTGGACGACCTGCTGGACGCCTGCTCCGAAGCACTATATGAGTACGAAGGGATCGACAAAGGCATCAGCCGCCGTACTATACAAATGGACATCCAGTTGATGCGCAGCGACAAGCTGGGCTACAACGCCCCCATTGTGGTCCTGGAAAAGAAATATTATACCTACGAAGACCCTGAGTATTCGATCACCAATAGTCCGGTAACCGACCAGGACCTGGGTCGTCTGACTGAGGCGGTAGAGATTCTGCGCCAATTTAAAGGCTTTAGCCACTTTCAAGACCTGGGCGGCATGGTCCAGCGACTGGAAAATAAGATCCGCTCTGCTAAAACCAACCAAGCCCCGGTCATCGACTTCGAAAAGAATGACAATCTGAAAGGGCTTGAACACATCGACACGCTGTATCAAGCCATTGTTAACAAGCGTGCCGTCGACCTAACCTATCAGTCATTTAAGGCACGCGAGGCATCGGTCTTTCATTTCCACGCGTATTACCTTAAGGAGTATCGCAACCGCTGGTTTGTACTCGGTGTGCGGAAGCGGGGTGAACCGTTGTTGAATCTGGCGTTGGACCGGATCGTCGAGATTCAGGATTGTAAACTAACGTATATTGGCCCCGGCAACTTTAACCTGCACGACCATTTCCAGCATGTGATCGGGGTGAGCGTTAGTCCCGGCCTTGCGACGGAGCGGGTCTTGCTCAAGTTCGACCGGCAAACACTGCCCTATGTACAAACCAAACCACTGCACCACTCGCAGGAGATTCTCGAGTCCTCCACCGGCGAGCCCCTGGTATCTTTGCAGGTACAAATTAATTTTGAATTGGAACGGGAGCTTCTGGGATATGGCGACCGAGTCCAGGTATTAGAGCCGGCACGTCTGAAACGACGCATCCGCGATATCCTCAACAATGCACTCGACTCCTATCTCTACGAGTTTAATTCCAAATCGCTCCAGAACAATCTGCAAAGGTTTATCCACCGCGGATCAACTACGCTGCATCATATATACCGGCGGAAAGAAGTCGACAAGATCCGGAATACTATTTACCTGTATCTGAAGGCCACCGGCGAGGGCGCCGACACATACGCCATCCGGCATGTGTTGAAAGAGATTCCCACACTCAAACAAATGCTCTTTACACCGAATTTGTTGGAGGTAGTAAAGAAAATAAATCCGAACTTGTTCCTGACCAAAGCTATATTCTTTGACAAGTCGCCCGACGCGAACTGGTACGTCACCTGGCATCAGGATATTATCATTAACGTCACCGAGAAGATCGCGACGGAAGGCTTTACTGGCTGGACCCGCAAGAACGATGTACACGGCGTTACCCCACCGGAAGACATCTTAAAAGATACGGTCACGCTGCGTATTCACCTCGACGACACGGATGAGACAAACGGCGCGCTACAAATATTGCCTGGCTCCCATCATAAGAAGTTATCGGATGATGAGATCAGGTTCCTGACACAAAACACCGTGCCCCAATGCTGCGATGTACCGGCGGGTGGTGTGCACGTCATGCGGCCATTGCTGCTGCATGCGTCATCAAAAGCCACACAAGGCAAACACCGGCGTGTGATACACCTCGAATTTAACAGTACGACATTGCCCAACGGTTTAACGTGGGCGGAGAAATATGACTTATGGAAAAACGCGTAGCATTCGACTTTGAGATTTTCTTTACCAATGGCGGCGGGATAAAAGGAGAAGGATTCCGCCTGGACATTGTCGGCGACGACATCAGCGATCAGGCTCTGGCCGACTACATCGTAGCGGACATGCGGCTGCTTATGGTCGGCGAGACGAAGATTCTCAACAAGCAGATCCTGACCGAGTCACACAAACGCAAAGCCGTGGATGCTACGCGCGGGCCTTTACTCATCGACCTGAGCCATACCATCGAGAACGGCCTGGTAACATACAAAGGCCTCCCCGCCCCGATCATTTGCGACTATCTCAGCCGCGCGGAATCGCGGACGCGTTACGCGCCGGGCACAGAATTTCAAATCGGGAAAATTGAAATGGTCACGAACACGGGTACATATCTGGATTGCCCCTTTCACCGCTTTGAGCATGGTAAAGATTTATCGGAGATCACGCTGGAAAGCTTTACCGACCTGGAAGGCATTGTCATTTCCGTGCCCTATACCGACACACTCGCCGTTACACTCGACCACGTACGCAACTACGAGATCCGTCGCCGGGCGGTATTAATCCATACCGGCTGGGCTGAGCATTGGAATACCTCAACGTATTATGAGCACCACCCCTACGTAACGGCTGAAGCCGCTGCGTACCTGCGTGACTGCAACGTAGCGTTGGTAGGTATTGATTCACACAACATCGACAATACCACGGGCAACGATCGACCCGTGCACACGACGTTGCTGGAAGCCGACATTCTCATTGTCGAGCACCTCTGCAACCTGCACCTGCTGCCGCACGAAGGCTTTACCTTTAGCGCTGTGCCACCCAAGTTTAAAGGTGTGGGTACTTTTCCTGTGCGGGCAATGGCCAAGGTGCGCTAAGATCCTGTTATACCAGGCTCTTCAGGTCTGCTTGCTTCACGCTGCTTTCATCGACACGTCGCTTCGGCAATGCATCGGGATAGTGCTGCGTAATGAAGGCAATGATGCGCTCGCGCACAATACAGCGCAGATCGAACGTATCGCCCGCGTTGGCGGCGCTCACCAAAATGCGTAGCTGCATCGTTGTTTCTGTCGTGTCTGTTACTTGAACCACGCTCGTGCGGCCGTCCCATAATGTTTTTGCGTCTTCCTGCGCCAGAATCTTTACCAGTTCCTGGCGCACGGCGTCTACGGGCAGGGTATAATCTACCGACAGAAACACGGTGCCCAGCAGATCGGATGATGTACGTGTCCAGTTCTGAAAGGGTTTTTCCAGGAAATATGATATCGGTACAATCAGGCGACGCGAGTCCCAAATGCGCAACACCACGTACGTGAGTGTGATCTCCTCCACGCGTCCCCACTCTCCCTCGACGATTACCACATCGTCCAACCGGATCGGTTGTGTAAACGCTATTTGTAAACCTGCTAATAAGTTGGCAATGGACTTCTGCGCGGCAAAACCGATGATCACGCTGGCGATACCCGCTGAGGCAATCAAGCTGGTGCCCAGCTCGCGTACACGCGTAAAGCTCATGAGCATGACCGCCAGGGCGATGAGCCCGATAAACAACGTGCCTATCTTTTGAATAAAATCAATTTGCGTGCGGATCTTGCGTTCATTCAGGTTGTTGGCCGCCTGTATATCGAAACGCTCGTATAACGCATCACGCACAAACTCCGTGATCTTGATCAGCAGTCCCGCTAACGCGGCGATCAGCAACAGATACGTGATTTTATTCAGGTAATAGTTGCTGATGTTATGAAAATACATGAACCGTTGTGCCACGATCAGGCCGATGACGGTGATCAACAATCGAAACGGAACGCTGAGACGTTTATGGATGAGTGCGTACGACGATCCCGATATGCGCTTTACTAACACCGACACCAGCTTAAATAGCAGGTAGCTCGCGAGGAAAACACCGACTACCGTGCCTAATAAAATGAGCACGTTGTAGACATCGTGTTTAAAATGAGAAAAGAGCGCGGTAAAATCCAGCATGATGATAGAACTCATTATTGCAAGATTGTGTAGCGTAAAAAAGAATGCCGGGGTAGTGGATTATGTGTCGAGTGCTCGCTGATGGCGGAAAAACCGTTGCGAAATCGGTATCAGCATCAGGCCAGAAAGTCCAAAGGCCACAAACGATACACGTAGGCTAAATGCGTGAGCGATGTAGCCAATGAGTGGCGGGCCGAGAAATACACCCGCGATGCCATAGGTGGTGATGATGGAAATCGCCATGCCCGGGGAATATTTGCGCGAGCCTGAGGCCAGGGTATAGGTCATCGGAATGACGGCCGCAGTGCCCAGGCCTACAAAACAAAAACCGAGTAACGATGGCCAGAACATGGGGAACAATACCGCCAATGCAATGCCTGTCACGACCAGCGAGGCACTCATGATATAGGTACGGGTCATGCCGATCAGCTCGACGATACGGTCCGACGCAAACCGCGACAGCGCCATGCAGATCATAAAGCTGAGGTACCCCAATGTAAAGATCTCTTCGTGCACGACTTCTTTGAAGTATATACCGCTCCAGTCAAACATACCTCCTTCGCAGACAGAAGCAAAGAAGACCAGGAGGCCCAGGTACATAATATAGGGATCGGGTTTGCTCAACACAATGCGGTTGCCGGAGGTGGAGCGGTCGTTCCGGATGAGGAAACGATACGCATATGCCGTCACGAGCAATGCCAGTACAGCTATGCACGACAGGTGGATATTCATAGGCACATCCCATGCAATAAGCGCGGTGGAAATACTTACCCCCACGATACCGCCTGTGCTCCACAAACCGTGAAACGAGCCATTGATCTTGCGTTGAAAGAGCTGCTGCAAGGCGAGCGCCTGGGTGTTAGCCGAGATGTTGAGCATGCGCAGGCTAAAGGCAAAGAGACAGATCGATGCCACCAGGGCCAGGCTGGTAGAAGCCCAGCCGATGCAGGCGAGCGCAACCGATAGCATGATGAATCCGGCGACTAAGGGAATACGGCTGTCATAGCGCGACACAAGCCAGCCGGAGATCGGCAGACCGATGAGTGAGCTGATCGGCATAAAGATCAGTATGGTACCCAGCTCGGCTTCGTTGTATTGAAAGGTCGTCTTGATCGTCGGAATACGCGACGCCCAGGTCGAAAAACAAATGCCCGATAGAAAAAAGAAAACGCTTAGAAAAACCCGATTCTTATCCTTTGCCTCCATGCTCATCACTCCGGCACAAATATCCGGCCTTGGGGCATAATATCCAATCGCTTAGTGTTTTGTTACCAACTCTTCCTTCGCGGCCCACATACCAATGTCCTGTTTGCTCAGCGCCGCCGCCATCAGGTCGGGAAATTTATCGGGTGTACAGGCAAACACCGGTATGCCCAGCGTCGCCATATAGGCGGCGTTACCATGATCATACGACGGTGCTCCTTCGTCGTTCAGCGCCAGCAGTACTACTACCTGTACACCGGCCTCCACCAATGTGCGGGCACGTTTGCGCATTTCGGCGGCATCACCGCCCTCGTACAAGTCCGTGATCAGTACCAGTACCGTATCGGCAGGCCGTTGAATAATCTGCTGGCAGTATGTCAGGGCGCGGTTGATGTCGGTGCCGCCGCCCAGCTGTACACCAAACAACAGCTCGACCGGGTCTTGCAGCTCGTCTGTAAGATCCACCACGTTGGTATCAAATACCACCATGCGCGTCTGAATCGCCGGTATAGATGCCATCACGGCACCGAATATACCGGAGTAGATCACCGAAGTGCCCATCGAGCCACTTTGATCGAGACACAATACGACATCTTTCAACGAACGTCGCCGCTTGCCATACCCAATGCGTTCTTCGGGTATAATAGTTTTATACCTGGGCTGATAGTGTTTCAGATTTTTGAGTATGGTGCTATGCCAGTTGATCTCGTTATGCCGGGGCCGCCGGTTGCGCGCCGCACGATTCAGACTGCCGGCGATCGCTTGCTGCGTGGGCTGCTGTAGTTTTTTCAGCAGCGCCTCCACCACCTGACGTACAACCTGCCGGGCCGTGTCTTTGGTCTTCGCGGGTATGACGTGGCTCAGCGTCATCAGCGTCGCGACCAGGTGTACATCGGGCTCGACATTTTCCAGCATCTCTTTTTCCAACAACATCGACGTGAGGTTAAGCCGCTTGAAGGCATCTTGCTGCATGACACGCACCACCGTGTTAGGGAAATAGGTACGGATATCACCCAGCCAGCGGCTGATGTTGGGTGAAGAGGGTCCCAGGCTACCCTGTCTTTCAGCATCATATAGTGCTTCCAGGGTCTGGTCGATCTGCAGGTTTATACCGGTCAATGTTACGCCGGTGCCATCGTTCTCATTTCCGCCGAGTACCATGCGCCACCGTTCCAGGTGTGCTGTCGTTTTTTCGTTTTCTTCCATCGGATTAATCAGGCTGGTTTATCTGTCGCTATGCCACTGCGCTGCAGGCCCAACAATTGAAGTATAACCGGCAGTCCTTGCCGGGCGCGCGTGGGATCGAGTGCAGTGGTATCAAGTACCTCGACAGGCGCTAAGCCCGCATCCTCTTGTCGCGCCTTCTCACCGATCTTGCGTCGCTCCGCATGCGAGAACTGCGAGAACGTCCGCCGCATGAGCGGCAACAGCGCCACAAAGTCCGGCTCCTGCAGGTCGCGCACCCAGCGATTGACCAGACTCCAAAGACGCAAATCAAGTATCAGCAGGGAGCCACTGCCCTTGAGAAATCCTTCGATCCACGAAGCCGCTGCCGCAGGGTTCTCTGCCCGGGAGAGTGCACGCGCGAAGCGTGCTTCCAACGCTTCACTGTCGATCACCTTTGCATCGGCCAACAGGCGCGTGCTATAGCCTGATACCAGCGGTGCTGCCTGACGGTGGTCAGCAATCTGCTGCAATGTCTCGTACCAGGCTTGTCGCTGCTCGGGTATATCCAGCAGGGCGATCGTATCACTTAACTGGTGCAGGTGTACCGTGATGGTGGTCGCAGCATCGTCGTCGATCGACACACACGCCGGCGGTAAGCTCACGCATACCCGGGCGATCATGGACTGCAAAATTCCGAGCAGCATCTCCTGGTCAGTCTGACGCACGTTGCCGTAGCGCGATGCAGTAGCGAGGGACGGCAGCACTTCCAATAGTTGTAGCACGTCCCCCGTCGCCGCCGCGAGGCCATCGATCCGCGCGATCAGCGCCTCCGTGGCGCGGGGGAGCTCCGCAGGTATTACTTTTTCCAACAGCCCGCTGACCACACCGAGTGTGGCCGCCTCACCCGCCTCGTTGGCTACATATTGCGTAACAGCCTCTTCGAGGGTATTGCCCCAGTTGCCTTTTTCGATGATGCGAATGGAGTATTCGGGTTCCCACCGCAGCTGCCACTGCTCTTTAAAGGTGCCTTTGCCGCGCACGTGTTGCAGGTGTCCCCAGGTAATCTCTAGCAGTAACAACCGGTGCAGAAATATACTTCGTTCCAGGTGCAGCGATTCACGCAAGTCGAGCAGCAGCTCTTTTATACCCGCCTCCGCCGGCATGCGCAGCCGCTTCTGCGTTTTCTCAACATCCTGGAGGAGCGGCGGTTTGGGAATAGCCGACGGCACCGTGCCGATCGTATCGCTTACGATCAGCGCCTCGCGGATCAGTTCAAGCAAGATCGGCTCGCCGCCACACAACACCGCCAGGGCAGCCTCGTTGAGCTCGTCCAGTCCGGCTTTGCTCCGGCCGCGCAAAGAGGCCAACGATTCGGCCAGGCGCACAGCCTCGATGATGTGTGCCACCGAGGTATCGATGTCGCGGCTTCGAAACAGGCGGGCGACGTTCGTCATCCACTGCGTGCCGTCGTCGTTCGGGAAATTCCATACATGATGATACCATCCCGGCGACAGAATGCCCGCACCATAACCGCTGGCAAACGACAGGCGGTCGTAGGTCCACGGAATCCAGGTTGTTTCTACCTTTACTTTCGTCAGGCCCTTCAATAGGGCTTCATCATCTTTTTGTTTGGGCATCGTCTCCAGTGCAGGCGCGTGCCAGGCACCACAGATTACGGCAATCTTTTGATAGCCCTCTTTCTCCGCCTGCCGGATCATTTTGCGCATATAGGCTTCGCGCAGTTGCTCCGTACGATTTTCGCGGTTGGGCAGCGTCTGCCGCAGCGCGCGCATGGCTTCGCCTACCGCCTCAAATATATCGTCGTTGTTTACCCGTTGCTCGAACATCTGATCCCACCAGCGTTCGCCATCGTTGAACCCGGCCGCCTCTGCCAGATGTCGCAGCGGGTCACGATGATCATGAAGCGCTTCGACGTGTTCTTCTTCCACAGGCGGTGTACCGGTTGATTCCAGCCCTTCGGCCGGCGACGCTTGCTCCGACTCGAACGCAAACCGGTATACCAGCGGCAAGTCCATAAACCGCACGGGTACGCTATTCGTTGCGCCATGTTGAATTGCCTGCCACTCCGGCGAGAATTCGGCAAACGGATAAAATACAGCGTGCGCCGGCTTGTCGGGTCGAAATGCCAGGATCGCCACGGGCGGCTTGAGCTCGCTGTGTTGCGACCACCGCAGCAGGTCGTCGCCTTCCTGCGGCCCTTCTACCAGGATCATATCCGGCTGCAGCCTTTCCAGGAATGTCTTTACATTCCGCGCCGATCCAGGCCCATGGTGCCGTATACCCAGAATGTGTATACTCATATACCAAGGTCGCGGCAAGCGCGGTAAATATCTTTCCACTCGTCACGCGGCTTGACCACGGTCTCGAGGTATTCCTGCCATACGATCTTGTCCTGTACAGGGTCTTTTACAACGGCTCCGACTATGCCCGCCGCCAGGTCGGGCGCTTTCAACGTACCATCACCAAAGTACGCCGCCATGGCCATACCGCTGTTCACGACCGATATAGCTTCGGCCGTGCTGAGTGTACCGGACGGTACTTTCAGTTTGGTCTTTCCATCCAGGGTGACACCCGCGCGCAATTCGCGGAAAATAGTCACGATGCGTTTGATCTCCGCTACCGCCGGTGGCTCGGCGGGAAGCTCCATGATCTTTTCAAAGCTCTGCACGCGACGGCGCACAATGTCGATCTCTTCTTCCATACTGTCTGGCAATGGCAGGATGACGGTATTAAACCGGCGCTTCAATGCACCCGACAATTCGTTTACACCCTTGTCACGGTTGTTAGCCGTCGCGATCAGGTTAAAGCCCTTCACGGCCTGTACCTCCATACTTAATTCAGGCACCGGCAGCGTCTTCTCCGACAGGATGGTGATGAGTGTATCCTG
The DNA here is from genome assembly GCF_021190955.1 of Parachryseolinea silvisoli. Lineage (GTDB taxonomy): Bacteria > Bacteroidota > Bacteroidia > Cytophagales > Cyclobacteriaceae > Ohtaekwangia > Ohtaekwangia silvisoli. Next base: position 849,511 of record NZ_JAIOAO010000002.1, on the reverse strand, counting down.
CACGTCAGAGCCAATACGCGTCAGCTCTTCCAGCCGCACGATCTTGCCGGCTTTCATGCCCTTCATCACCGGGGTCTCGACCAGCGCTTTCTCTGACGGGCCTTCCGCTAACAAGCGGGCATAGTTCCATCCATACCGAACAGATTCTTCGCTCGTACCGGCCGTGCCTTGTATGATCATGGTTGAGTCCCCCGAGATCGCCGCGGCGAGGTGTTCCGACACCCACGACTTCGCCGTACCTGGCAGGCCGTATAACAACAAGGCGCGGTCGGTTGTCAGTGTGGCGACCGCTATTTCGATCAATCTGCGATTGCCGATATACTTCGGCGATACTTCAAAGCCATTTTTGAGCTTACCGCCCATCAGGTAGGTCACCACTGCCTGCGGTGACATCAGCCAGTTCGGTGGACGCTTGTCGGCATCGTTCTTTTTCAGTTCTTCCAGTTCGGCGGCAAACAGTTGCTCGGCATGTTGACGAAGGATGGTGCTCATGGTATCGGTCGTGATTAATTTATCTGCGAGAATGATTTCTGTAATTGTTGTTTCCAGGACACAAGCCGGTATAGCTCGTTGGCTTGTGTCCGCCAGTATGGTTTTTTGGCTTCCTCCGCTGGCGTAAACGTATCGATATACGAGAGCAGCTCCACGGGTATATTATGCACAGCCTGCCGGTAAAATGTACGGTTATAGGTATATACTTCACCGGCCGTATACGCTATAATAGCCCTTGCCAGCGCGATATCCCACGGCTCATCCTGTTCCAGTAAGAGTTCTATGATGGCCTGTGGCTGGCGTGGCAGGAAGCGGGCAGCGCAGGTCATACGTTCTGCTACCGGCAGCGCTTTTAGCAACAACACGATGGCGGAGTCGATCAGTACCTCGTCGCCATGATCGAGCAATGTCCGTACCCAGGTGAGATCGCGGAAGGTGACGGCTGCATCGGCCAGTGCGGGCAGATAGAGTGCCGTGTGTTGTTCTTTTTGCAATAGTGTAATGACCGCGCGGGCGTCTGCTTGTTGCAGCTGCGTCTGCCAGAATACCGGCGGCACGGCCATAACCAGTTGGATCAGGATATATTGCTGGTCGGTAATCTGTTTGTTACTGCTCAGTTTTTCAACGCCGGTGGTAAAGATCTCAGCCGGTATAGCCACCGCTTCCTGTATCTCCACCGATGTTTTGTTCAACATGCCCAACAGCGCCTTACCCGTGCGCATGACAAAGGCCTGACGAAGCACGTCCTGATACGCTGTGACAATTTTTGATCCGGGTATATGTTTTAAGACATTGGTGATCGCAGTCGTTACCTTCTGTCCCTTTTCTTGTAAACTTTCCAGCCAGGGCAAGTCGGCATCCGAAGCCTGCGCCTGCAAGATGTTCAGGAACGCCACCTTATCGGCCGCACTCTCCGTTGCCCATGTACTTTGCAGCAGCACCAGCGCGCCGGGCGCGTCTGTTTGACGAATGTGGGCCAGCAAGGCGCGGCGCGCTTCCGGTTTACCGGTCTGCCACACGGTGGTGTCGTCTTCTGCCGGCGTATCGATACGCCAGGCAGGATTGAGGCGCATCAGCCACTGACCACGATTGCCGGCCACTGTGGTAATCATCGTACGAAACTCTGGACGACGTATCGCCAGGTCGAGTAATGCTGGCAAGATTTCAGGTCTCGCCAACTGGCCGGCGGCCTGACAATATTCAAGCCACAGCCGCACTAACGTATATAACTCATCCTCTACCAGCGATTGCAGCTCATTCGCCGCCTGCGACGAGCTATACGGTTTTTCTTCGGGCGCGGCCACTGATGTTACCGTCGATATTGCCGATGGCAATCTGCCCGTCTGGCCATATTGCCAAGCCACGCCGGCCAGCCGCAGAAAATCTTCCTCGGCATCAATCGGTGTCCACGACAGCTCGCCGGCAATGGTTGCCGGAAGATCAGCGATCGTAAGGGGTGCGCGTGCCGTGCCCAGCATCGCATGTTGTTGTATCGTTTCCCAATGCTTCATGCCCATGCCACGTAATGTTCGTCGATCCATACACCCAGGGGCTCGAATGCCTGCGCACTGCCCAAAACAAAAAGCCGCAGGGGAGTACCGCCGCTGACGGCCATCAGCTTCCAGGCACGGTCGTCATTGCCTTGCAGCACCACGCCATGGCCTTCGGCATCTTTTAATAACCAGCGGTTGCTGCCGTCGCGCACCGGTATGACGCCGTCGATGATCACCGGACTCGCACCCACCAACGGGTTTGTCATTTGCACGGCGGCCAGCATGTCGGCCACCTCGTGCCAATTCTTTAATCCCTTCACAACACCCGGCTCAACCATACCAAACTGCTGGCGTACCAACGCCCGCCGCGGCGTAGCGCCGGAAAAATAACATAGCTCCGCATCGATGCACGTGCCGGGCATGAGCGTGAGCTCAGGCACTGCGTTGCGGACAGAGAACTGCAAGATCAATGCATATTGTTGTGTCGTGGTGCCAAACAGCCACGTACGCTCCACCATGAGGTTATCCTCCTGTTCCGACCGACGCGACAACACCATCCAGGTATCACGTACACCAGCACCGGCTTTCACCTCTTCCTGGCTCTGGGCAAAGCCCACCCACGTACGAAGCTCCGCCTGCAGGTTTTCCGGCAACTGGTCCAGGCGACTGAATCCTTCTATCACCAGGTATATACGAATCATTTGCTCGAGAAACGCACCCTGCCAACCATCCTGAAACCGGTTGATCGCACCAAGCTGTCGCACCATGGCGGCCAGGCCGGAAGCCTGGGCGTCAACCATCCGCCGCGCCGTTGCCTCGAAGTAATTCGCGTCTCGGTCCGACAAGGCGTGCAGGCCATTGCGAACAATATCTTTAATCCAGAGTTTAAGATCCGCCATGCCCTCCTTCACGCGCTTGAGCCGCGTGGCCTGTCGCTTCGCCTGCTCCTCCGGATCGACCTTCGCTCCCTTTTCCTTCTTCTCGACTTTTTTCTCTTCCCGCGCTGAACGTTTGTCTAGCCAGTCGGTTACCCAGTCCGGCTCGGGTGTTTCCGTAAAGAGCTTTTTATCGCGCACGTAGAGCAGCATGAGTCCCAATCCGTGCTTGCAGGGGAACTTGCGACTGGGACATGTGCATTTAAACGCCACTGCCGCCAGGTCGACCTGTGCCTGATATGGCAGCTTGCCGCTGCCCTGGCATTCGCCCCACAAGGCCCGCTCACTACAGGCGCGTTTCCCCCACTTCGATGCGTTTGCCAGTTCCTTTCCCGACTTTTTGGACGACTCGTCCGGGGCCATCGCGAGAACTTGTTCCTCCGAAAAATCCATTGCTGCAAAATGATCCTTAAATGAATAGAACCGCGCAGGCAGATGCAAGTCGTTCCTGGAATTTAATTTATCTTCGTACCTCTTGTCGTATGACAGCGCCGAAGAAACCACTTTATACTATCGGTCATGGCAACCGACCCATTACGCTGTTGCTGGATCTGCTGGAAGGATATTCCATCCGGTATCTCGCCGACGTCCGTTCCCGCCCTTACTCGCGCTACAATCCGCAGTTTAATCGCGAGGCTCTTGCAGCGTCGTTAGAGACACGCGGCATTACCTATGTCTATCTCGGGGATACACTCGGCGGCCGGCCGGAAGACCCCTCCTGTTATATCGATCAAAAAATAAACTACGCGCTCGTCGCAGAGAAAGAATTTTACCAGCAAGGCATCGCCCGCTTGCAAACAGCGTACGACAGAGACATTGCACTGGCCATCCTGTGCGCGGAAAGTAAACCGGAGGACTGCCATCGCACGCGACTCATCGGTGAGACACTCGTGACCCGACAGATCGACGTCATGCACATCGACGAGCACGGCGGATTACAAACCCATACCGCCGTCATGCAGACCTTGCGAAAAGGATTACAAGATCTTTTTGGAAATCGAATATGACACACTACTTCATCGTTCCCGGCCTGGGAAACTCCGGTCCCGAACATTGGCAAACCCATTTTGAAAAAACACTCCGCAACACGCGGCGCATCGAGCAACAGGAATGGGAAGCGCCAGACTGCGCAGAATGGATCGCGACCATCAACACCGCCTTACAAAACCATGACCTTTCCGACGTTGTGCTGATCGGGCACAGCCTGGGCTGCTCCACGATCGCGCATTGGGCCGCACACTATAGCAAACGGGTGCGCGGCGCATTGCTCGTAGCACCAAGCGACATGGAGTCCCCCCTGTATACTTTTCCGATAAAAGGATTCGACAAAATGCCGAAGAAGCGCATCGACTTCAAAACCATCATGGTCACCAGCACAAACGATCCGTGGGTAACATTGGAACGTGCAACACTGTTTGCGAAGAATTGGGGAAGTACCCTTGTCAACATCGGCGACGCAGGCCATGTCAATGTTGACGCAGGGTTTGGCCCGTGGGAAGAGGGATTAGCGCTTGCCAAAATGTTGTAGTCCGGTCCAAAACTGTTAAATACACAGTAACAAATCATATATATAGTTACTATAGATATGAAAAAATTAATATAGGTAAAGTTTGCAAAATCGTTAGGGGCTCTCTACATTCGGTCCCACGAGCCCATCGATCCCGTCATACCGCTAAAAGTGTGATTGGATAGATGGGCTTTGTCTATTTTACGTAGTCTGAGTTGGTAAGTCTTAATCGATTTGTGCTTTACGGGTTGATTGTGTTTTAACAAGATCCTGCCTTTTCTGGCTACGTGCTCTGTTCCGGTCGATGTCCGCAGAATTTGCGAAAATTATGATAGCCCGGAACCTTGTTTACCACTGACTTTATTAGATGGGCTCTAATAAGTACCTAGATTTGAGCACCTCATGCTTTTAAGTTGAGGCATGCATACTCCAGCATGTAAAGGTTGGACGAACCCCCTGCTAATGAAGTAAAAAAAACTAACCCCTCACCTCCGTGTACCCGGTAGCCGGGTACACTTCGCCTGACAAGCTCCTAACCGACCCTATCAGGTATTACTTCCGGTACACCGGACGAAAGTAAAAGCCTCATGAGAGGCTTTTACTTTCCGTAAGGATATCGCATAATATTTTTATTTTTTTATGGCAGTAAAATGCCACACTTTACATTTATTCTTCCACCGAAAGATTTTTGCCTAACAGAATAAACTCTTGCAGCTGTCCGGGTAGTGTAATCTTTTTTTCAAAACTCAATCCCAACCGATTCAGCAGGTTTAGCGAGCGCTGGTTTTCTTCTGTCGTGATGGCAATGATGCGCTTGAGCTTCAGCGTCGTGGCAGCGTAGTTCAATACCGCGTGTGATGATTCAAACGCAAGCCCTTGCCCCTCATACTCCGGCAAAAATGCAAACCCAATGTCCGGGTCGTCGAGCGTGTCGCGCTTTAACAGCCCGCAGACACCCAAGGACAAGTTATCGTCCGTACGTGCAACACGCCACAAGCCAAAGCCAAACTGGGCATAGCTCTTTTGCGGGCCTTGCTGAATATAGTCTTCGGCGCGCTCTAGGCTAAATATACCACGATCGCCAATATACCGTAACCAGTTGGGTGTATTGAGTAGCTCCAATATGAATGGAGCGTCTTCCATCGATACTGTTGAAAGGGTAAGGCGATTAGTTTGCAGTATGACCATGTCTGACGACGTTTCGAATGTCATCTACCCAGCGATCGGCCAATGATACCGTAAAGATGTGTGTGCGGCCCTTGACTTTTACGGTAACGCCCGTGCGATATTTGCTGTGCAGAATGGATAATTGTACTTCGCTTATTTCGTTCCGGTCTGCCTCCACATGTCTCGGGCGCAGCCAGTACTTCTCACTGGGATAACAAAAGATCAGTCGCTGATTGGTCAGGATTAGGTTACCTTGTGTGAGTTGTCCATCCACGACGTATCCAGCCTGTGCTGACCTTACAGTTTTCTCATCCTGTTCCAGTATTGCACCCAGCAACGATACGTCAGTTCGCATCTGGCTGGAAAATGAGAACTTCATAAAGCCGGCCATCAGGATGCCCATGAACATCGATTTACCGATGTGCTCAGCGAGCGATAAATCATGATTCGGAATAATCGAGAAAAGGGCGGTGAACCCAATAGATAGCATACCAAAGATAAGCCATGGCCTTTTTCTCATGACTGCATAAAACGGTAACATAATCACGCAACAATATTCGTTCAATATACGCAGAATGCTTCCGCAAGTTGGCGATCCCTTGTTTTATTTTTTTATGCTTCCTGCGACAGGCCACTGCTCTGCGAATTTTAATGCTTTTTTAATTCCCGACGAATATGTCGTTTTTTCAGTGCTGACAAGTCGATTTGTACGCGTACGACGTCACCACGGCCAGGCCGCTGGCCGGGATGGGTTGCCTACCTCCGTTTCCTTTTTTTAATTTGCCCCACATGATTCATCATAACCTGCTGCTGATCCTTTCGCTGCTGTTTGCGGTCTCTATTCTTTCCCTGTTAAGCCAGAAGCTGCGGGTCTCTTACCCTATATTCCTGGTCATCGGCGGACTGCTCATCAGTCTTATCCCCGGCACACCCCACATCACACTCAACCCCGAGCTGATCTTTCTCATCTTTTTGCCACCGCTGTTATACGAAGCAGCATGGTATACTTCGTGGCACGACTTCTGGAAATGGAAACGGCCCATCAGTCAGCTGGCGTTCGGTTTGGTGATCATCACATCGTGTGTGGTCGCCGTGATATCCAGCAAGATGATTCCGGGCTTTACCCTGGCGCTCGGCTTCCTGCTTGGCGGCATCATCTCGCCACCGGACGCTGTCGCCGCTACCTCCGTGCTCAAAGGCTTGCCAGTGCCCCGGCGCGTCGTAACCATCCTGGAAGGTGAAAGCCTGGTGAACGACGCATCGTCACTCATTGTGTTCCGGTTTGCGCTGGCGGCTATCATCTCGGGGAATTTTATTCTGAACGATGCTATTGGAGATTTCTTTATTGTAGCCGGTATGGGCGTCGTCGTCGGAATAGCCATTGCCCATGTCATGTATTTTATTCACCGCTACATGCCCACGACCGCCAGTGTAGACACCGCGCTTACGCTGATGACGCCATACATCATGTACATCGGCGCCGAACGGTTTCATTTCTCGGGGGTCATGGCCGTTGTCAGCGGCGGATTGTTTCTCTCCTTCCGTTCACACGATTTTCTCAACTATCGCTCGCGTATGCAGTCGACCAGTGTGTGGGCTACACTGGTATTCCTGATGAACGGCTTTGTCTTTATTCTGATCGGGTTGCAACTGCCGGTGATCATGGCCGAAATGGGCGGGTATTCCGTTTCCGAGGCCATCCGCTATGGCGTCATCATCAGTGTCATCACGATCGTGCTCCGGATCATCTGGGTCTATCCGATCTTTTATTTACCCCGCTGGTTCAGCAAACGCATACGCGACCGCGACCCCGCGCCGGGTCTTAATACAGTTTTTGTCATGGGTTGGGCGGGTATGCGCGGTGTGGTATCGCTTGCTTCCGCACTGGCCATTCCCTTAACGCTGGAAGGCGGTGAAGCCTTCCCGCAACGAAACCTCATCCTCTTTATCACCTTTGTCGTCATTCTGATCACGCTGGTCATTCAGGGCCTCACCCTGCCGCTGGTGCTGCGATTGTTAAAGATCAAAGAGATCGACGAGATTGTGCCGGAAGAGGAACAAGAGGCTGCTATTCGTCTGCGGCTGATGAAAGTCTCTCTGCACTGGTTGGATCAGAAACACGCTACGGAAGTGGAAGAGAATGAATTGATTGAAAACATTAAACAGCAGCTGGAGAGTGACCTGGATCTGACGCGTCAACGGTTGGAGACACTTACGCATCATGATCCGGAGATGCGGGAGATACGAGAGTATACACATATTCTTCAGGAACTTGTTGAGGCGCAACGGAAGGAGCTTGCGTTGATTCGGCGGGAGAAGTTATACGATCATGAAGTGGTGCGGAAACAGGAGGCGCAGCTTGACCTGGAAGAAGCCAAATTGAACCACTATACGCATTAGCGAGCAATCGCTCTCCACGGGCCAGATACGTATCCAACTCCTTCCATACCATTCCATACCAAAAGGCGCGATTTTTTACTATTTTACAGCAGTATCAACACTTTTTACTATGATCACTGTAAACGTCATTGAAACGGAATATACGCCGGTGGGCGATATGGCCGAGCTGCTGCTGGACAGGCATGTGGAGCCGGCCCTGGGAATGATGCTGATCGACGAGAAAGGTGATACCTGGGAAGTGACCGGCACACTTTCTGACAGCCAACGAAATACGACAGACTCGTCGATGCGACGGTGGACCTTTCAGGTTAAGCCCGTCAATACCGACGACAACATCCACACCGGATTATTCAAGCTGATGCACTAAGCATTAGGAAGTGGGATTTTCCACGACCACTTCCCACCGCCCGCGGTCATCTTTAGCATATGACAGGCCGTTGCTCATGGTATGCACGTCTTTGCCCGACGGGTCGGTAAAGGTCTTTGTTTCATTCACCCGGATGCCGCCGTTTTCCTGTGTCAGGAACACGATCAGCGCGGTTACAGAGGGGGCCACATCGTGCAGCCACAGGTCGTCGTTCTCGCGTACAAATGCCTGGCTCATGGTCTTCAGTTGTTTTTACTGTACAAGATAAAAAATGATGCCCTCCCCGGCCGAATTAAGACACGAGAGCCCTTCTCTTTCGGGAAGGGCTCGTTCGTTTTGTAGCAGGTTATGGGCTCCTTCTACATTCAGGTCTTTTTTTGACTTTACAAAAGCCTTAGAGAACGGAAGCTATTCGCAAGGATTCGTTCATCGGCTCGTGCGCCAACATAGGCTTTATATCGTTGATCTTTTGTACCTGCGCTTCCAGCTCTTGCTGGATCTTATGGTTCAGCTCGATCAGCTTGTTCAGTCGGTCGATGACCTCGGTCTTTTCAAAGTCATTAGACTCGTTGTGCGTACGCAGGTATTTGGCAATGTCGGAAATACGTTCGTCTATCTGGATGATCGATGTCAGGACATTGTCGCCGTACGATACTTCTACGCTATCGAGATTAAATTTAAGGTTTTCCATGATCGTGCGCTTTATTTGCCAACAACACATAAAAAAGTGTGCCGTGCGTTCTGCACGGGCGTTCGAACGTCGAGCGTGCAATGAATATACACATTCGCCGCCAAATGTGGAATGGGAAACGTAATATATATTCGTTCTGACCCCGCGTTACAACATGGATGTTACTTACTAACGGTCAGCATACCGGGCATATGCCTCGCGTCGTTTGTGCCGGTCAAGGTAAATATACCCCAATAACAACACCACCGAAATAGACGCGATCCAAATCAACGCCTTTTCGATCTTACCGTTGTTACCATAGATTGCCATGAGCACGATAAGCGGTGTGATGCCACCCAGGGTAGCCAGTATATATTTCCGATAACTCATTTCCAGAATGCCGGCAACAAAACTCAACGCATCATTCGAAAAGGACGACAAGCGTGTAATGGCAATCGCCTTCACACCATAGCGCTCAATAAAAATACAAATCTTGTCTTGTGCTTTCTTTGAGACAAAGCGGTCGATAGCACGTGGGCCGAGTTTGCGACCGATGAAATATCCCAGGGTTGATGAAGCAAATACGCCGGCGAGCGAGATCAACCCACCCCATATGGGCCCGTAGCAAATAATGGAGATCATAAACAACAGGACATTCGGAACCACAAACATAAACATCTGCAGCATCATCGCCACGATCAACACCAGCGGACCCCACAATCCAAACTGCTGTACCCAGGATTTGATCCGTTCCTCGTCTTGGCTTGTAATAATTTCAAAAGCCTCATTAACCCCGGCCTGGAAATCCGGGAAGATAAAGTAACAACCCACGAGCACCGCCAACACACCGATGGCAGCAAACATCAAGACGTTGCTGGATTTCTTTTCTTCTTTTTGGGGAGCTTTATTCTCTGCACCTGGTTCTTCCATACGACCGGCATTTTCATTAACGGTGGATAAAAATCCACGTTAAATAACCATGCCATTCGCACTTATTCCTGCCGTAAAGTATTGACGGGATTCATGTGCGCCGCCTTCAGAATTTGACTACCCACGGCCACAAGGGCCAGGACGGCTACTACGACAACCGGCATCAGGAACATCCACCACGCCAGCGATGCGCGGTAAGCAAAATCTTCCAACCACAACGTCAGCACAAAATACGCCAGGGGTATACCCACCACGTTGGCTGTCAGCAACAGACGCATATAATCCCGCGAGAAGAGCAGAAAAATACTGGATGCCGTGGCGCCCAATACTTTGCGTACACCCACCTCTTTCATGCGCACCGTGACCGTATACGACACCAGGCCCAGCAGGCCTAAACAGGAAATGGCAATTGAGAAGAACGCAAACATGGTAAACACACGACCAAAGCGTAGGTCTTCTTTATACTGATCCGCGACGTGCGTGTCAAGAAACGAGTAGTTGAAAGGATTGTCCGCGTATGTCTGCTGCCATTGTTGCCGTACGTGGGTAATAATATCCTGTATGGAAACGGTATTATCCGGGCTCAGCCGTAACGATATATAGAGCGGATACGCCGGCGTGTTGCGGAGCATCATCGGCTCAAAGCTGTTGCGCAATGATTTATGATGGTAATTCTGCACCACGCCCAACACTTCTACGGTCCGACCCTGGAAGTCAATCTTTTGACCCACGGCCGCCTCCGGCGAAGCAATGCCAAATAGCTCCACCGCTTTTTCATTGAGGTACACCAGGCTGTCCCTGCCCGGCTCCATGGGCGGGAACTTACGCCCCGTCAACAGCTTCAGGTCGAACACATTCAGGAAGTCTTCGTCCACACGGTAGGTCAACAAGCCCAGGTATTGATCCGATCGACCCAGGAGGCGAATGTTGGCCATGTTATCGAGGTCGTTATAAGATTTACCCGGCAATGCGGAAGACAAAGTCACATATTTTACCGCCGGGTATTTCAGCACCTGCTCTTTGAAATGCTGATAGCGACTGAAAAACACCGAGTCGTTCGTAATCGTACTGGGGCTGTTGATCACCAGCGTTTTGTCGAATGAAAATCCGAGGTCTGCCTTACGCATAAATTGCAACTGATTTATGACGATGATCGTACCGGTAATGAGACCTGCCGACATCACGAATTGAAACACCACCAGCGCCTGACGCAACCACGACTTGCCCCGCGCAACGCTCCCCGACGAAGCCTTGAGGACCCGCAGCGGTTGAAACGATGATAATGCCAACGCCGGATATAGGCCCGCTACCAGGCTTCCGACGACATACAACGTCAGCAATGCGCGCAGAAAATCTATATCGCCCAGCAACGTAAAGCGCAGGTCTTTTTCCAACATGGCGCCAATCAACGGCACCGACGCCTGTACAATCATCACGGCCAGCAAAATGCCGATCAGGTTCATGCAGAACGACTCTAACAGGAATTGGCCCATAATCTCCCGTCGGCTGGCGCCGTTTACCTTGCGCACGCCAATTTCCTTGCCGCGGCTTTCGCCCCGCGCAGTCGACAGGTTGATATAGTTGACCCAGGCAATAACCAGGATCATGATTGAAATCACTACCAGGAACTGCACCGCGCGTCCGTCGCCACGAGGTTCTAATTCAAACGACAGGTGCGAGCGCAAGTGAATATCCTCCAAAGGCTGTAATACAAAGCTCTTGTGCGAATCTTTGCCCATATACTTCTCGGCATAGCGGTCGTCAAGCTTCGCTTGCAGCATGCTATAGTCAGTGCCGGGCGCCAACCGGATGTACGTATAGAAGTCATTCCAGCCCCAGTTATGGGTCAGGTCCCTGCCGGCTGTAAATTCTGCATACGAGATCAGCACGTTGGGTTTGAAGTGTGAGTTACCCGGTACATTCTCCATGATTCCGGTCACACGCATGATGCTTTGGCCGTTTACCCGGATGGTTTTATTCAACGGGCTCTCTTTCCAGGTGTCCATTGGGCCGAAATACTTCTCTGCCGCCCGACGCGACAGCACGATCGATGCGGGTTCGACGAGCATCGTAGCCGGGTCACCGGTCAACACCTGGAAGTCGAAGAAGCGGAAGAAGGTGGAATCAGCGTAGTATACTTTCTCTTCCTCAAAAATGCGGTCGTCAACCTGGAAAACGATGCGGCCGTATTCAGGAGTGATAAAGGTATAGGCCTGTACTTCCGGAAAGTCAGCTTTCAGCGCCGCGCCGGCAGGCACATAAGTCGCTGCGTCGGTATATGCCTCTTGGTTGGGACGGGCAAAGTGCATGGCGACACGGTAGATGTCCGACGTGTGGGTATGAAATCGATCGTAACTCGCTTCGTATTGTACATACTGCGAGATGATGATGTACATCGCGAGACCGACAGAGAGGCCCAGAATGTTGATGATCGAATATGCTTTGTTTCGAAGCATCGTGCGGAGGATCACTTTGAAGTAGTTGCGGATCATGGCGGGCGATTTGGCCAAGGCATGCAATTATGTGACCACAATCGATATTGGTATTTGATCTGGCGTTTGGCGTAGCAAATGATTATATGGTGTCCGGTTCCGGATGTTTTTGTCCGCCTTGGGACGCATAGTCAGGCGTTAAGTTCTGGCGGCTTCCGTTTTATCTGTCGCCTCATTGGGATTCAAAGCTTCCTCCCCGCCACCTTTCATCATCAAACGTTGTGTCGGCAATGCGAAGTCTACGCCCAATGCCTGCAAACGATCGTAGATTGCGAGATTGATTGATTGTTGAATATCCATGTACTTGTTGAAGTCCGAACTGAGCACAAAGTATACGATCTCGAAGTTCAGGCTCCAGTCCTTATAGGAAGCAAAGTGTGCACGGTCGAACCGTACATCTGCCTGGGCTTCCACAATTGCTTTTAAGATTGCTGGAATCTCCCGCACTTTTTCGATTGGTGTGGCATACGAGATATTGATGTTAAAAACTACGCGCCGTAAGTTTTGGGTTTTGAAGTTATGAATTCTGGCGTTCATGAGGTTGGAGTTGCCGATGACCAACTGCTCACCACTGAGGCTTCGAATGCGCGTTGTTTTCAGACCTATATATTCCCCGGAACCCATCTTGTCATCTACGACAATAAAGTCACCGACCTCAAACGGTCGATCAAAAAAGATGACAAAGTAATTAAATAAATCACCCAGAATGTTTTGTGCTGCCAGGGCTATAGCAATACCACCGATGCCCAACCCGGTGATAATAGTTGTAACATTGTAACCCAGGTTGTCGATTAAGAATACCGCGCCCAAAATCCAGACGACAATGTTGATGATCACCATCAGGCCTCCGAGCTGTCTGATCTTCTCCTCGCCTTTCTCCTGTCGGCGTATATAGTTCTGAAGCACCAGCAAAATGATCGAGGATATCAGCCGCAGGATAAAAAACGTAATCACCAGGGCGGTAGCAATGCGCAGCACATTGTCGGCCTTCGGTGTCAGCTCCAGGTAGTTGATACCCGAATAGATAATAAAGTAGTATAACGCCGGCAGCGCAAAACGTTCCACACTCTTTAAGAGAAAATCATCATTGGTAGTCTTGGTGGTATTTGCCCATTTTTCCAGGCGGCGCAACAACGTGCCTTTAAAGATGCGCAGGGCCAATGTGCCGACGACAATGATCGCCAGGGCAATGAGATAGTCTTGTACGGTATTGTTCCAATACTCGCGTTCTAATAGTTCGTTCATTATGATAGACGGATCTTATTGGTGAAAGTACCGGCTATCATAATTTAATTATTGTGCCCGCAGCATGAGAAGTAATGACGCACGAAAGGGTCGAAAAAGAAATCAACCTAGCCTGTGGAATAAATTCAACAAGCTATCGAACGAAGGCGTGGAACAGTCGACACACTCACTGTGGAGTATTTTCTTCAGAGAGCGAGGGTCATCAGCATTTTAATCAGTGCTATATACTCGTTGTAATCATACGGCTTAGACATGAATGTCACCGCGCCGAGCGCCTTCGACTCGCTGGCAAGCTCCTGGCCATCATGGGTAGAGTATATCACTACCGGAATGTGTTTATAGTCATCGCTCGCTTTCACTTCTTTTAACACTTCCGTTCCCTTTTTTTGCGGCATGTTTTGATCCAGCAAAATCAACGCCGGGTATGCATCGCGCCGCTGTTTTTTGGCGAGGAAGGGTATTACTTCGCTGCCCTCTTCGAGCATCACGAGCTCATATTCTTTCTCCACCTCTTGAAAGATCTCTGCGAAAACGGCACGGTCATACTGATCGTCTTCACATAACAACAAGTACTTCGACATACTTACTTTACTGTTTAATCGGAATTACAAGTTCAAATAGTGCGCCTTGTCCCTCCTCACTGGAGCCGCGTACCAGCCCCTGGTGTATATCAATCACCTTCTTCACGATGGCCAGGCCGATGCCGGAGCCTTCGTATTTGTCCTTGGGGTTGATACGATGGAACAACACGAATATTTTTTCCCTGAATTCCTCATTAAATCCTATGCCATTGTCGCGGACAGTGCATATACAGAAAGGACCGTTGGGGTCTGAAGAGGCGGTGAACGATTTTTCGGCCACGCGTGTCGCCGTAATGGTAACGTGCGGCGGCACACCGTCGCGTGCAAACTTGAGGGCGTTGCTGATCAGGTTCTGGAATACCTGGCGGATCAGGTTCGGTATAACTTCCATGTCCGGGAACTGGTCCACCGTAAGGACCGCTTTCCTTTCTTTGATCAACAGCTCATAGTCATCTTGTATATCTTTTAACATGGCATTGATGTCCGTTACCCGGAAGTCGCCACGGTCGGGAGAGATTTTGGAAAAGTTCAGGATGTTGGTAATCATCGCGCGCATGCGCTCCGACGACGAGGCAATGGCATCGAGGTAAAAGTGCGCCTTCTCGGGCAGCTGATCGCGGAACTGGCTGCCGACCATACGCGAAAACATCACCATTTTCCGAATAGGTTCCTGCAGGTCATGCGACGCTACCGAAGCAAATTGCTTCAGGTCGTTGTTGCTCAAGCGAAGCGCCTCGTTTACCTCCTCCAGTTCCCGGGTACGGCTGGCGACTTTTTCCTCCAGGAGCTTATTCAGACTTTTTTGTTCGTGGATGTCCACGGAGGTAATAACCCAGTTCACAATCACGCCAGCGCGATTCTTACGCGGGTTGGCGCGCAGCAGGTTCCAGCGGTATTCGCCCCCCTGCACCAACAGCCGCAGCTCGAGCGTAAACTCCTCGGCGCGGTTTACAGACTGACGCCACGTCTCTAAGAAAACGTCAATGTGCTGCGGGTGGATCACCGTGCTCCAACCCTTCGCCAGAATTTCTTCGGTTGACAGGCCCGTATATTTCTCGAACTGACGGTTCACAAACGTGATATTTCCCGATTCGTCGGCCATCCACACGATCAGTGGCATAGACTCTGCCAGGAACTTGCGCTCGGCCTGTGAGTTGGCAATAGCTTGCTCGGCCTGTTTGAGCTGCGTGATGTCGAGCATCGAACCGATCATCCGGCAGGGTGCACCGAGCTCGTCCTTGATGATTGTGGCCTGGTCGAGTATGTCGAGGTATTCACCATCGGCCCGCTGAAAACGATACTCGGTAGACCAACGCTGACTGTTCTGATTGATGGCTCTGTACAATGTCTGTTGTACACGGTCCTTATCGTCAGAGTGAATCCTTTCCGCCCAGGTAGCGCGCGTGAACTTATCGCGCACGACATCATAACCGAAGACGTTGTAAAAAGTATCGCTCCACCACGCTTCATTCCGTACAAAGTCCCACTCCCAAATAGCATCGATCGTGGTGGTGGCAATGGTCTTGAAACGCTCCTCACTTTTTGATAACTCGAGCGTACGCTCCCGTACTTTCTGCTCCAGGTCGGCGTTTAGCTCTTTCAGACTGTCTTTTGCCCGCACCAATTCTGCATAGCTATTGCGCAGCTTGTCTTCGGCGGCCTTCTTTTGCGTGATATCGGCAAACGTCATCACCAGCCCGTCCTCCATGCGAATGGCGTTCACCTGGTACCAGCGGCGTGTGTGAAGAAGGTAAAAATCCTGCTGCATAGGAACGTTGCGCTCCACGACGTATTGCATTTCCTGGAACAACTCGTCGCTGACCAGTTGTGGCAGGTCCTTACGCACCGATTTCCCTTTCAGGTCTTCGGTCGTGCCCAGCAAGGAGCTGGCCATATAGTTGGAAGTCTCTACAACGAAGTCGAGTATATTTCGCTCCACGCTGCGCACGCTTTTCAACGCCAGAATGGCACTCGGGCTAACGTTGAACACGGCAGCAATAAATGTGCTGAGGTGTTTCACCAAGCTCACGTCAACAAACGATATCACGATGCCTACTTGCTTGTCTTCGTTGGAAAGGTAAGGCATCATCCGCATGAGCAGGTTTCGGCCATTTGCCAATAATAGCTCTCGCTCAAGTGTCTGGTTAGTTTGCTGCACTACCTGCAAGTCCTGCGCCAGGTTATCGTACCGGAAGTTTGTCGAGAAGTGTGTAATGGGTCTACCGACATCGCTTTCGATGAGGTTGATCATTTTGGCGGACGCTGGATTGAACTTCCGGATGTTCAGCTCTTCGTCCAGGAAAATCTGTCCAAAGTCACTGCTGCGGAAATAATTGTTCAAATCGTCGTTCAATTCCGACAGCTCCTGAATGCGCAGCTGGTACTCCGTATTGAGCGTGTGCAGTTCCTCGTTTACAGACTGCAACTCTTCGTTCGAGCTCTGTAATTCCTCGTTCGCCGTGAGTAATTCCTCGTTCGAGCTTTGCAGCTCTTCGTTGATCGTTTCTGTATTCTCTACTGTTACTTGCAGATTGTAGCGGACCTTTTGCAGGTCCATTTCCAGCGACCGAATATAGTCGCTCGTGAATTTATCCGTCGAATCGAGATCGGGCACCACCGGGGGTGGCGTCATGCCAGGCAGTGTTTGCTGTTGGCGAAGTATCACCAGCGTCAGTCGTGTGGGCACTTCTACCTTGGCCGGCACGATCAGTACCTCCAGCACATACTCTTCATCGTCCCGTTGAAACTTCAGGTCGCGGAGCAATACCCGTTGATTTGTCTTCCATACCTTACGGACCTCCAGGCTTAACATCGGACCGAGGTTGGGCGGCAACATCTCCAGCAAGTTGAACACCAACTCGCGCTGTGGCAGCGATAGTATATTGTTATAGTCCCCAATAGTCTTGACGATTTCAAACTCGTCATTAATGTAACAACCTACATATCCAAATTCGCGGCTGATCTCCTGCTGAAAGAACTTAGCGTAGCTGTCTCCACTTCTTCCCATCGCAGTACTCTCAGGCTCGGGATAGCTGCTTTTACGCTGCGATATGTCCATGAGGTGACGACTGTTCAGGGGGGCCTCATATTCCTTGCGATATACCTTGGCTTTCGCGTCGACGTCGACCAGGTATTTTTCAATCGTCACCGGCGATTCGCTGGATCCCAAAAACAAGTAACTCTGCCGTTTGAGCGCGTATAGTAAAATGGGAAACAGCTTCTCTTGCAGCGAGCGCGTCATGTAGATAAGCATGTTACGGCAGCTTACCAGGTCATTCTTGACAAACGGCGCCTCGTTGGTGATATCATGTTTAACGAATATGATCTGCTTGCGGATGTGCGGCAGGACCTGATAGCTATTGTTGCTCCTGGAAAAATACTTTTCGAGCAGTTCCTTGCTGATGTCCGCCTCGATCGAAGTTGGATATATACCTTTGTTAGCGATGGTGATACTCCGCTCGTCAATATCCGTGGCGAAGATTTTTACCATCAAATCTTTCTTTTGCTTTTCCAGCGCTTCATTGATGAGGATCGCGATGGAAAGCGCCTCTTCGCCCGTGCTACACGCTACTACCCATACTTTCAGAATGTCACCATTCTCTTTCGAAGCCACCAGTGGGTTGATGACCTCACGCGCCAATACCTGGAAGGCCTCCTTGTCGCGGAAGAATTTTGTGACCCCAATCAGAAAATCGTTGCTCAGCGCACGACACTCCTGTGGCGACTTGCGCAGCACCTCTAAATAACCTTCCAACGTGCCGTGATTTCCCTTCGATATCCGGTTGTAAATACGCCGCAACAGGGTAGGCGTCTTATAATAGTGAAAGTTAAAACCTACTTCGTCGTGAATAAGCTGGAAAATCTCGTCAAGCGCTTTGTTCTCGAGCAGGTTGTTGGTATTAAGATACGAGAGGTTGGTCTGGGTATGGAACAGGATCTCTTCCGGCATCTGCGATGGTGATAATATCGCCCGTGCATGACCCGACTGTATCGCGCTGATGGGCATGCCATCGAATTGCGCCGTCTTCGGGTCTTGCACCAGTACCAGACCTCCGCAGTTTTTAATGGCTTCGATGCCCCGGGTACCGTCCGAACCCGTGCCCGAGAGAATCACACCAATGCTTTTCTCTTTCCGCTCGTGCGCCAGTGATTGGAGAAATACGTCAATGGCATTGTTTGGTACTTTCAGAGGTTCCTTTTTTTCAACCGTCAGGTTATTGCCGCGGATCGTCAGCGCCCGGTTACTGGGTATGATATATACGCAATTGGGCTCCACCTGCATACCATCGACGGCCTCGTATACACGCATCTTAGTATGACGGGTAATGATCTCGGCCAGCAGGCTTTTGTGGTCGGGGGAAAGGTGCTGGATCACCACAAACGAGCAGGCCGGTGACGCCGGCATGTTGTCGAAGAATTCATTGATGGCTTCGAGTCCGCCGGCCGAGGCACCTATTCCTACTATAAAATGATCCGTTTCGCGGGCCATGGAGCGTCTATGTGTTATTTAATACGAGTTGTGCTAAATTCATATAAAAAGTTGCGCAGCACTTCCGCCAGGATGAGCTCTTCTTTCCGCCACCGCGCGGACCGTCCCGTGACGGTCTGTTGCCAGATCTTAAAGGAGTTGCGCGGATGATACGACTTGCCATCGCTTTCAAACTGGATCCGTTCGTGCGGGTTACCGCCCCATTGGAGGGTCTCGATCATCTCGCGCCGAAAGAGCAACAGGAAGTCATGCCGGCGCGGATCAATAACCAGGCACAGCAGTCCGCTGCAAGAGCCTTTGTATCGTTCTGCTGCGTCGTTCACCGATGATATCGAGGTGGTATGATAAAGGCTTTTAATGTCTTGTACGCTCAGCCAGAGTGCCAATTCTTGCAGGTCCTCCTCCGGCGGCGTTTTGCCCCATGTGCGCGTCAGCCCATTGCGTATAATGGCTAATCCATCGGCTTCAAAGAGCTCGGCAATACGCCCCGTCCCGACCATCGTATCATCCGGATTGCCCGATGCATAAATCTCTTTCACCAGCGTCGTATACTTTTCTTTCAGGTTCTGGTCGAACTGGTAGCTGTTCTTATTTACAAGCAACGACAGTTTGGCCGAGATTGCTGCGGAAAGCATTTCCAACACAGAACACATCTGGAACGATAGCTGCCGCGGCGTACGATGGTGGCAGGCCATAAGTCCCCACAACTCGTTGTTTTTCATAATGCGGATGGACATGGAAGCGGCCACGTCCATGTTCCGCAGGTATTCTACGTGCACTGACGCTACACTGCGCAGGTTGCAATCAAACAGGTCAATAAAGGCGCCGGTGAGTGAATTAATGACGGGATATAATCGCACGGGCTGTGCGTCGCGATCCGGTATATACCGGTAGGCGTTTTTTTTGTACAACTCCCGTGCCTGGCGGGGTATGTCCGAGGCCGGGAAGGTTATGCCGAGGTATACCTCCATACCCGGTTCCAGCACCTCGGCCACCACGGTGCCGTTCCACTCCTCGTCAAATTGGTACACCATGATCTTGTCAAAGCCCGAGACCTTTTTGATCTCCGCCACCACGATCTGCCAGAGCGCCGTGAGGGTCTCTGCGGATTCAATGCGGTTCATGGCATATTTTAATTCATGGTATACGTTGGCAAAACTGGAGAGATCACCTGTGCGACCGCCTGGTATTTCGATTTCGGCAAGGAGATAATTTTCCTTGGCGTGCCAAAGAACAAAATGCTCCACACCGCGAATGTTCCATTGGTCAGGAAGCGGATTTGTAAAAGATGTAGTAAGTTTTTGTTGAATCTTTTCTACAATATTTTCCGGAACATAAGCACTCAGTGGCTTGTCGATCATCTCTTGGATCGGATCACCAAAAACGAGATTACTATTTTCACTGGCCTGAATGACTTTGAAATCTTTGCGATTGATCACCAGTAAGACACCATACGGCTGGATGTGGTTGGTCAGGTGGATGGGTAGGCTTCCACAAAGCTCCGAGTCAAAATTCTTCATGTATACTGTAAACTAAAAAATCCACGAAATTCAAAGGTATTGATTCATCCTACTAACTATCATACCACCCATAGGAAATTGTTATCTTCCGTAGATATACTGTGTGAGGAATTTTCGGGCACGGTTTTTTACCACATGCCCCTTCGTCGGTAAATTTACATATTGATCCTTACCGTTAGACCACGCGTATTTTCATTGTTGGCTTTGCCGTTGACAAGAAGCCTGCACAGAAATTAACTA
The DNA here is from genome assembly GCF_021190955.1 of Parachryseolinea silvisoli. Classification (GTDB taxonomy): domain Bacteria; phylum Bacteroidota; class Bacteroidia; order Cytophagales; family Cyclobacteriaceae; genus Ohtaekwangia; species Ohtaekwangia silvisoli. Next base: position 828,983 of record NZ_JAIOAO010000002.1, on the reverse strand, counting down.
AGACCTGCTTATGCAAAAACATTACAAAGCTATCGTGATCGGTTCGGGCCAGGGTGGCAACCCCATGGCCAAGCGCCTGGCAGAAGCCGGCTGGAATACCTGCCTCATTGAACAACGATGGGTCGGTGGCACCTGCGTGAACGACGGCTGTACCCCTACCAAAACCATGATCGCCTCCGCCCAGGCAGCGAGCGTCACCGCGCACGCGAAAGCGCTGGGCATCGACATCGATGGCTATAGCGTCAACCTGCCCGCCATCCTCGCACGTAAAGACAAGCTCGTACTGAAATCGCGTAGTGGCCTCGAGCAAAAGCTGCAAGACACTGATCACCTCGACCTGGTATATGGTACCGCCACTTTCACCGGTCGCAAAACGGTGGCGGTCACGTTGCTCGATGGCACGGTCGCGTCGTGCACGGCCGACTTTATATTTATCAATACCGGCGTACGTCCGGCAATACCCAGGATCGAAGGCCTGGACACCGTCCGCTACCTTACCTCTACCACCATCCTCGATTTGAAAGTCCTACCCGAGCATTTACTCGTGGCAGGCAGTGGCTATATCGGCCTGGAGCTGGGGCAAATGTTCCGGCGGTTTGGCAGCCGGGTGACATTGATCGACCCACATGACCGGCTGCTCCCGCGCGAAGACACCGACATCGCCAACGCACTCAAAACCATTCTCGAAAACGAAGGCATGACGCTCCACGCCGCCAGCAACCTGCGGCATGTACAACCTGACGGTGATGGTGTTGCCGCCACAATTGACAAGCAGGGAATCGAGATCACGATAAGAGCTTCTCACCTCCTGATGGCGACGGGTCGAACACCCAACACCGATGCCCTGAACCTGGCAGCAGCCGGTATCGAAACCGACGACAAAGGTTATATCAAAACAAACGATGCCCTCGAGACCTCCGCTCCGGGTATATATGCCTTGGGTGATGTTAAGGGAGGACCCGCCTTTACACACGTATCGTACAACGACTATCTTATATTATTTAACAACCTGCTGCACGGCGGCCATGACCGCATCACCGGCCGGCTGGTACCTTACTGTGTTTTCACCGACCCGCCGTTAGGCCGTGTAGGACTGACCGAACAGGAAGCACGCGACAAGGGATTACCGATCGAAGTCGCCACCCTGCCGATGTCACGTGTAGCCCGCGCCAACGAAGTGGGCCGCGCCGCCGGATTAATGAAAGCGATTGTAAACCGCGAGACAAAACAGATTCTGGGCGCTGCGATATTGGGTAACGAGGGGGGCGAGATCGTCACGATCCTGCAAGTAGCCATGATGGGTGGCCTGACCTACGAGGCCCTCCGCGACGGTATCTTTGCGCATCCCACGTATGCCGAGTCACTCAATAATCTTTTTGCCAGCATCGGCGCGTAGGTATAAAAAAAGGCCACAGCATGTGCCGTGGCCTCAAACTACTAAGGAAAATTTAAAAACGGTTTATTTTGCTTTGCGTGTCGTTGCCGGTATAATCTCAACCATCACAGGAAAGTGATCCGACGGAAAACGACCACCGTAATTGTCGGTCAGAATGCCATACTTCTTTACATTGAATTGGCTGGTCACAAAGATGTGGTCAATGCGAACCTTGTTCGTTGTTGCTATGTCAAAGCTGTTGAAGGTTCCGGTAGGTGCCAGCTTAATGGGCGCCAGGTCAAACGAATTACGCAGCTTGCCGGAAGCCGTGATGGCAGCAAAACCTTCGTGTTGCTCGTCGAAGTTGAAGTCTCCCGTGAGAATCGCCGGTGCATCACCGGCGATCTGAGCAATCTTTTCAGCGATCAACCGTCCGCTCTCCTTGCGCGCCTGAACACCGCGGTGGTCAAAGTGCGTGTTGAAGAAATAGAAGCGCAAACCGGTGGCTTTTTCTTCCAACTGCACCCACGTGCAGATCCGTGACAGTGCAGCATCCCAGCCCGCACCTGGCTTGTCAGGCGTTAGCGACAGCCAGAAGTTGCCTTTCTTCAACAGCTTGAACTTGTCTTTTTTATAGAACAGTGCGGAAAACTCGCCTTTCTTCTCACCATCGTCCCTGCCGACACCGGCGTATTCATAGTCCTTGAGTTGTTTCATCAGCCCTTCAACCTGGTGGCTAAGCAATTCCTGACCGCCGAGCAGGTCAAAATCGTGAAATTTTATCTGATCAATAATAATGGGCAGGCGGTACTTCCACCGGTTAAGGCTGTCACCCGGATTGTCGTAACGCATGTTGTAGGTCGCCACGCGTAATGTTTGTGCGAAGGTGTTGCCCGCCAGTATCAGCGCGAGCAATGCCATGATCAATTTGTTCTTCATCGGTTTATTTTGTTCTTTCTCAATACCATCCGGGATTTTGACCAAGAGCAGGGTTCATCAGCGAGTCCGTTTCCGGTATCGGGTAAAGATAACGTTTGTCATTCCATTCTCCCCGGTCCACATTTGCCAGCCATGTAATTTCTCCAGAGGAGTCATGTGACAAGCGCTGCGGATTGTCCAGGTTATTAATCTTTTCACCCACATTGACATAGGTAACACCCTTAACAGGGTTCGCCGGCATCGTCTTGTAGAAAGCCACGTCCATGACGCCGTCTTCGTTCAGATCCATCGGCACATCCAGCGCGGGAACATACAATCCGTTCCACACCTTGAGCAGCAACTCACCATGTTTCCATCGCACCAGGTCGTAGAAGCGAAGGCCTTCCAGTGCCAGTTCAATACCACGCTCGCGGCGTATCTCCATGAGCACAGGGTTACTAATGTCGGGGAAATATTCAGCCTGCATATAGTCATCGAGCATTGTGGGCAACGTTGTCAGGTTACCCGTAATACCCGCACGACGGCGCAATGCCCCTACGGTCTTGGTCCAATCGTCGGTGGTGATCGTTTCCAATTCTGCGCGGGCCTCAGCATAGTTCAACAAGACTTCAGCATACCGCAGCAACGCCACCGAATTGTCATTGCGGGTACCCCCGTCGTAATAGGTATCGTCCAGCGTCCACTTGATAGGCTGATAACCCGTATAGGTGTATGAGAAGACCGGCGGTGCTACCTCACGCTTGCCGGCATTGACACGTGTATAGTTACCCATGCGAATGGTTTGTTGCAGACGTTTGTCACGGCCTTTCACCTCGTCAGCAAATACCATCGTTTCATGACCGGACTGATCCGTAAACGGCGTGCCGTCTTCCAGCAGGTACGTATTGATAAACGTACGGGTAAAGCTTACGCGCGAGCCATACGTAGCGCTGGTCCAATACCAGTTGGCATCGTTGAACAAGCTCAGGTTTACGTCCGCGGCCGCCGCCAGCATCACTTCAGACGTTACTGGCGTGCGCGAGATAAATACCTGGCGATACGACGCCGTCGGTCCACCCGACTCATTCAGCAGATAGCCGCCTTTCTCCATAACCTTTTGCGCCGCGCCGGCAGCTTCTTCAAGCCATTTTGTCGCGGTTCCACCCAGATTATATTCTGTATGATACTTGCGGAACGTTCCCTCAAACAAACAGACCCGTGACTTAAATCCGTATACCACGTACCGTGTCACGGTGCTACGGCTGTTATCCGCTGCCTCCCGCACGTGTGCGCCCGCATAGTCCAGGTCGGCCAGCACGGAGTCCATCACCAGCGTCCGCGAGTCGCGATTACTATACAGATCAGGATCTTCGATGCTCATAGTCTTGTTAATCCACGGTACATCGCCAAAGCGTTTCACTTTGTCGAAGTAAAACATGGCCCGGAAGAAACGCGCCACGCCCAGGTAGTGCTCGCGCGCCTCCGTGGAAACGTCGGGCGACGGCTTGGCATTTTCGATAAAGAAGTTGATGTTGCGCAGGGCACGCCAGTCCCAACCAGAACTTTGGCGTGGCCCAAACGCTCCATCACGTAAAAAGTCGGGTATTTGTGTACGTGCGGCAAAATCCGACATCTCGTCGCCACGCACCTGGTTGTTGGCAGTAGGCAGGATGCTGTAGTCGGGATTTGTTAGCGGCACATAAAAAGAATTGCTATAAACTTCGAGCCCCTTCTCGCTATTAAACACCGCGTCGCGGGTCGTGGTAGCTTCGGGCGTTTGCTCCAGATCGCATGCGCCCAGCAGCACACTCAGGAGTACGATAGACCAATATTGTTTTTTCATGGTGATGCGCGTTTAAATCTTAAAAAGTGACAACCAAACCGGCGGTATAGCTCTTCAATATCGGGTAGTTATTACCGTTGCCGGCATTGTTTGTCGTCAGCACTTTATCTGACGGGCCAATGCTCTCGACATCGATATCACGGGTAAGGCGGTACAACGGCGACCATGTCCACAAGTTTTCGCCGGTCACATAGACACGCGCATTGCTGGCGCGGATCTTTTCCACCAGCGACTTTGGCAACGTATAGCTCAATTGCACATTCTTCAACCGGAGGTATGCGACATTCTGTAAATACTTTGTCTGCTTCACACCCAGCTCACGCCAGTCGGACTGCGCCGAATAACCACGCATGCGGGGAAAATAGCCGTAGGGTTTATCTTCCGTCCAGTAGTTGCCGACGATGTACTCCGGCGTACCGTTGTAGGGGCGGTTGTACGGGCCCCAGAAGGCATCTGCCTCGGCACCGGGCCACCAGTCCTGCTTGCCCACACCCTGGAAAAAACCCGACAAGGAAAAGTTATTCCACGTTGCACCCAGCATAATGCCATAGGTATAGCGGGCCTGCGAGTTCCCGATCACCCGCATGTCACCCGGCTTGTTTGCTGTGGCGGCACCGTTGTCAATTTTGTTATTGTTATCGAGGTCGCGGAACTTGATGTCACCCGGCAGGGTTTTGCCACTGGTAGAGGATTTGATTAACGTCTGGTCGGCATGATTCGCGATGTCCTCCACTGACTCATAGAAACCTTCTGTTTCGTACCCCCAGATCTCGCCTACTTTCTGGCCTTCATAGTAGTCGATCAGCTTTTTGTCGGGGTTGTTATACTTCTCGATGACTGACTGGTTGTCGGCCAGCGTCAGGCGTACGACATACCCCAACGTCTTGGAGCCAACATTAACTTCATCATTCCAATTCAGTACAATTTCCCAACCCGTGGTTTTCAAGTCAGCATAGTTGCCTTTCGGTACGTCGGTACCAAAGACCTTCGGCAGGGTTCTGCCTACGGTGAACATATCCGTTGTCTTGCGAATGTATGCATCCGCGCTTAGCGTCAACCGGTTTCGTACCATCGACAGATCCAGGCCAATGTTTTGCGTCGTCGATGTTTCCCATGTGAGACCATCTGGCAGTACGTTGGGTTGTGACGTATACGGAGGCTTTACACCGCCGAGGGCCAGGTTGGCCTGCCGAATGGCGAACTTCTCCTGGAAAGCATACGAGGCAATGCTACCGTTACCCAGGGAACCATAGGAAGCGCGCAGCTTCAAGTCGGAAATAAGATTCGGTGATACATGCCAGAACGATTCGTTGGAGACACGCCAGCCTGCTGATATCGACGGGAAGAATGCAAAGCGTTCGTGCGTGGGAAACTTGGAAGAACCGTCGTAGCGGCCGTTCACTTCCACCAGGTACTTGTCGTTGAAGTGATAGTTCAACCGGAAGAAACCGCCCAGCACATTCCACTTGTCCCAGCCACCGATGGTGGTATACGACTGGCCCAGCGCCAGGTTGATGTCTTGCGCACCGTTGTATATAAGTCCGTTGCGCTGCGCTGACAAGCCTTCCAATGTAGACTGCTCGTAGTTATACCCGATCAATCCCTTTATATAGTGCTTCTCGTGGTAGGTGTTTTCGTACTCTGCGTAAATGTTGGTAGCAATATATTGTGCCACGCTGTTAGCGATGCGTATGTCATTGGTACCCGTACCGACATACTCGATTACACCGGGGCGTCTGCTGTACGGCACCGGCACGCGAATGAATTTCCGCGCGGAGTCGGTGTTCTGGTACGTAAAGTTGCCCTTCACACGAAATTTCTTGTCAAAGAACTCGGCGGTAAAACCGGTTGTGTTCCGCAGCACGCGGTTCTTCATATCAATACCGTTCTTGCCATACCAGAAGTCGCCTACGGTATATGCCGCTGAATACGTCAGCGTGCCGTCGGGGTTAAACATGGGCGACATGACGTGGCCTTCGTCGGCTATGTTACGCCAGATGCTGCCCCCTTCGCCCGTATTGAGTGGGTTGTGATATTTCATGTCCGAGTACTGCGTGTTGTTTTCCAACTGCAGCCACGGCGTTACCTGGACCGTTCCTTTCACACGGAAGTTATACATCTTAAAGTCGTCCGAGTTGTAACGAAAGAGACCATCCTGCTTGAAATAACGACCGGTTACGTAGAGGCTTGCCTTTTCGGTGCTGCCGGAAACCGAGAGGTTGTGCTCCATGGCGGTGGTGTGATCTTTATACAGCAGATCATACCAATCGGTGTTGCCGTAGTATACATATTCGCCACTCGGACCCACTTCTACTTTTGGTAGTGTAGGGTCTTCTGACCGGCGCTTTAATTCTTCGAGATACGCGGGCGAAAATTTCAAGGTTTTGTTAACGTTCTGCGGTGTTTGTGAGTAGTCGTTCCACGCCGTCCACGCCTCGTTGAAGATCATCGCTTGTTGATAGCCGTCGGTGACAAGATCGGGAACCGTGGTTGGGCTCTTCGACGAGAAGTTCGTGCTGTAGTCTACCGTCATCTTGTTTACTGCCGGCTTCTTGGTGGTGATCAGCACCACGCCAAAGGCCGCGCGCGCGCCGTAGATCGCGGCGGACGCCGCATCTTTTAGCACGGACACGTTGGCAATGTCGCGTGGGTTCAGCATGCGCGGATCGCCTTCCACACCATCGATCAAGATCAATGCACTACCACCCTGACCGATAGACGTTATCCCGCGGATATTATACGTGGGTGATTGAATGGGCTTACCATCCTCCGGCGTAATGTTCAGGTTGGGAATCAACCCCTGCAAGCCTTGCGACACGTTGGCCACCGGCCGGTTTTCAAATACCTCGCCGTTCACCTGGTCGACTGAGCCCGTGAGGTTTGCCTTACGCTCCGTACCATAGCCGATCACCACGAGCTCTTCAAGTGATTTTGAATCCGTCTTGAGCTGTACGTCGATCGTGGTTTTCGTACCGGCCACTACTTCCACAGTAGAGTATCCTATAAACGTAAACTGAACGATACCGTCGTCGGGTACATTGAGTGTATAGCGGCCGTCCACGTCGGTAGAGGTACCGATGCTCGTGCCTTTTACAATAACGTTTACACCGGGCATGGACTCGCCGGTAGCAGCATCGGTCACCTGTCCCGTGATCACCACATCGGTATTCGATGTAGGTTCAACATAGGCTGTCGGACTTTTGGACGAAACGGTGATGTTGTAATTGATTTGTTTGAATTTCAGGTCCGCCTGTTTCGATACGGCACGCAGGATATCGGCAATCGAAATTTTGGACGACTGAAATGTGAAACGTTTTTTAATTTTCCTTACCTGACTGTTATAGCCAAACACATAGTCGGTTTGGGTTTCGATGGCAGAGAAAACCTCTGTCAGGGCCGCATCTTTCAGGTTCAGGGTAATCTTCACCTCCTCCAGGTCCTGGCCGTTCGAAGGTGCCGCAAGCAAACATTGCATGGCGACGATGTGCCACACAAAAACATGGATCAGTTTTCTTGACACGAACATCAATATTTTGAGTAATTTCAAGCGCATGAATCAGGCTTTAAAGGTTTTACAATCTTTAGGGTCGGGCCCATCTCTGTTCCCGCAGCGATGGGCTTTCTTTTTTGAGTAGGGGTTGTTTGGTAGTCTTTTATCGCATAGGCATTGGTTAATGGTTACAGGGGTTTCCGGATAAAATAATGGTGCGGTTGTTTACAAAGCGGTAGGTAATACCTTGCATGAACTCCAGTCCTTCCAGGATGTTGATAAGCTGATCGCTTTTATACTTACCGCTGATGAGGCAATTTCCGAGGCCTTCTTTTTCCAGGGAAATCGTGACGCCATACCATTTTTCGAGGATCTGTGCCATCTCGCGAATGGGCGTATTGTCGAGGTAAATGACATCGTCCGTCCAGGCCAGGTAGCGATCCAACGCCACGGTCTGGCGGGTAAGGCTGGCGTTCGCACGCGTATAGGTTGCCTGCTGCGTAGGGGTCAGCACCAGTCGACGACTGCTGTCGTCCCCCTCCGGCTCAACCTGTACCCGGCCCGTCTTTACGGTTACTTGTACGGTTGTCGCCGTGGCTTCGGCCTGTATATTAAAGGAGGTACCCAGCACCGATGTCTTTAACCCTTGTGAATGGACAATAAACGGATGCCCGGGGTCGCGATGGACATCGAAGAACGCTTCACCCGTCAGCTGTATCTCACGGGTATCTGCCGTAAATTTCTCCGGATAGGTGATCTGACTTTCAGCATTCAAACGAACCACGGAGCCGTCGCTCAACGTAACCGTAGCGCGCTGACCGCGAATCGTTTTTTGGGTGATGTACCGGGGGGAAGGCTCGCTATAAAAACGTGTATAGATCAGCCAACCGAGACCCAGCGTCACTACCACCGTGGCGGCGATGCGCAATACTGCCGGCACAGCGCGTCGCCATACGGAGAGACCGGTTACCTGTTCTTCATCCATTTGGCGATTGAGCGATGTATAGATCTCCAGTTTTATACGTTCGCGTGCTGTGAGCTCCCACGATTGCTGCCAGGAGCCATCCTCCTGAAAGGAGGCAAAAAAACGATCTAACGACTGCCGTTCGGCCTCGGTACATTTGCCCGCGATATACCGATCCAACAGTTTTAAAAATTCTTCCTTCGTCATGTACCTGTGTTTACACGTCCTATAGTGTCAGGAACGGGCGGATACACGGGCCATAAAATCATCAAATAATAGAATCATAATACCCATAACCTGGGCATAACACGTTGCACACGCAACGCGTGTTAGTGCAACATAAATAGAATCAATAACAGGAAGGTGTTCTCGATGGTGTGCCGCAGATGTTTCAGCGCATTGGAGATATGCCACTCCACGGTGCGTGTAGAAAGGTTGAGACGTTGCGCGATCTCTTTATTCGAGAGCTGTTCGAAGCGGCTTAGATAAAAGACATCGCGGCAACGCTCCGGCAATTTGCCCAGGGTTGTTTCGAGCAGCGCATCGAGCTCAGAGGCATGGAGTGATTCCTCCGTCGTGTTCATTGTGTGCAGGTGGCCAAGCCGCTCTACATGAATATCCAACAACTTACCGTGCCGCAGCTGGCGCGCCACCTGAAACTTTACCGCCTGAAAAAGATAGGCAGACAACTGGCGGATTTGCTGGGTGTGACGTTTTTTCCAGATACTGAAGAATACTTCCTGTACGATGTCTTTGGCCGAGTCTTCGTCGCGTAACACTGAATAGGCCGCCCGGTAGAGATTCTCCCAATGCCTGAAATACAATTCATTAAATGCCTGGCGGCTATCCTGCTGCAAGGACTGCAGCAGTTGCTCATCTGACTGAATATGTTGTTGCGGGGTCTCCATGACTATTCAGACGTCCAAATAACCCAAATAAAAAGGATGGAAAGGCGAATGCCAGGTTAAGGAATTTTTAAACTTTTGAAACGTATCAATCGATTGCTGAGGATAATGCTCGACGAAAGACGGACTGCAGGCAGATGCAGTTATCCCAACCTGGTCGGGACGCCGGCGGTGTATTCACTACGACATGAACATTACGCAATCTGAAGACTCGCGCCGGCAAACAACAGCATAAGAATTAAGAGTCGCGTCAGGTACACTTGTTGCATACCTTATTTCTCGTATACCTTACTTATCAGGTATTATATATACTCCAAAGAATATATACCCGTTGTTGAGCGAATAAAAGCGAATTATGTCGTGACCGCGATGTTTCTTCCTGGCTTATTCGGTATATTGTTTTGTACCATAAACCGATACATGTTATGAAGAAGAAACTACTATTTATGGCTGTCTTCTCTTTGACAGCAACGTTGGGCATGGCCCAAACAAAAACGTACTGGACCCAGTCTTCAGAGCCTCCGTTGGAAAAGCCATTAGCGGCACGTCGCGCGCAACCGTCGGCGCACCGGGTGTTTGCCCTCGATTTCTCCGGCCTTCAACAAGAGGTTAACAAGGCCCCTATACGGGGCTTGTCTGCCGGGCGAGCTGATCTGATCGTCAGCTTCCCTGATCCACAAGGTATGCTGAAGCGTTATCGCGTGGTGGAAGCTTCGGTACTGCACCCCGACTTAGCCGCGAAGTACCCGGGCATTAAATCGTATGCCGGCCAGGGCCTCGATGAGCCTTCTGCGACCATCCGGTTTAGTGTGTCCAATCAAACGGGATTCCACGGCATGGTACTTTCCAGCGATCATGACCGTCAGTATTACATTGATCCCTACACCGAAGACCGTTCGTTATATACTGTATACCGCCGAGCCGATGTGACCCGCGAGACGAGCTTTACATGTTACACCGATGAAGCGAATGTATTTTCAGGTCGCACGGCGGCACCGACACCTCTCAGCACCAACGACCGCAAGCTGCGCAAGTACCGGCTCGCATTGTCCTGTACAGCCGAGTATGGCAACCTGTTTGCCGGCACGGGTACTGACGCACAAAAGAAAGCCAACATCCTCGCCCAAATGAACGTGAGCATGACGCGCGTGAACGGTGTGTATGAACGTGACCTTGCTATTACGATGGAGATCGTTCCGAACAACAACCTCATCATTTACCATGGTAGTACAACTACCGACCCCTGGTCAAACGAGTGGAATACTAAAACACAACAGGTGATCGATGCCGCGATCGGCAACGCCAACTACGATATTGGTCACAACTTCAACACCACCGGTGGCGGCAACGCCGGGTGCATCGGTTGCGTGTGTACTACGGGCAGCAAAGGTAGCGGCTTTACCGGCAGCTCCAATCCTACGGGCGATGCATTTGACATAGACTATGTGGCGCATGAAATGGGACACCAGTTTGGTGGCTATCATACACAAAGTAATTCTTCCTGTCGCAGTGGCAGTGGTTTGACCGAAGTAGAGCCCGGCAGCGGCAGCACCATCATGGGCTATGCCGGCATCTGCGCCGCCAACGTACAGAACAACAGCGACGCATACTTCCACTATGTAAACATCCGCGATATCTCGGCGAACGTACAATCCGGTAACAGCTCGGGCTGTGCGCAGATTATTAACCTGACCAACAACCCGCCGACGGCAAACGCCGGCGCGGATTATACCATTCCGCGCTCGACCGCCTTTGTGCTACGCGGACAAGGAACAGACCCCGACAGCGATGCCATTACCTTCGCATGGGAACAAAACGACCCGGGTAATCCGAACTCCAACTCGGCGCCGACATCTACCCGCACCGTGGGCCCGATGTTCCGCTCATGGGAAGGAACTACTTCCCCCGACCGTTATTTCCCACGCATCAGCGACGTAGTCAACAACAATCTGACACCGACGTGGGAAGTGGTACCGTCGGTAGCCCGTACGCTCAACTTCGCACTGACCGTACGTGACAACAAAGCCGGGGGTGGCCAGACAGCGGAAGATCTCATGCGCGTAACGGTCAACGGTACGGCGGGGCCTTTTGTTGTCACCTTCCCAACAGCCGCCACGACGTGGGCCGCGGGCAGCGCACAGACCGTTACCTGGAATGTGGCCAGCACCAACGTAGCCCCGGTAAACTCTGCGACGGTAAACATTCTTCTTTCTACAGATGGTGGTTTTACCTATCCCACCACGCTGGTGGCCGGCACAGCCAACGATGGCTCGCAGGCTATTACGGTTCCGACACTCGCGACAACCACGGCACGTATTAAAGTGGAAGCTGCAGACAATATCTTCTATGATATATCCAACACTAACTTTACCATTACAACAGGTCCGGTGACCTGTAATGCCACTATCCCCACCGGCCTTGCAGCATCCGGTGTTACTACTTCCGGCGCAACCCTGAACTGGAACGCGGTGGCCAATGCCACATACGATATACAATACCGTGCGACGAGTGCCTCCACCTGGACAACCGTTTCCACGGGGGCTACAACCATTACGCTAAGCGCACTCGCATCGCAGACGGCGTATGAGGCGCAGGTGCGCAGCGTCTGCGGCACGACTACTTCGGCCTACAGCGCTTCCGTCAACTTTACCACGCTCAATGCAGGTCCTACTTATTGTGCCTCGCGCGGCAATAGCGTCGCGGATGAATACATTGGTCGCGTACAGCTCGGCACGATTAACAACCTAAGCGGCGCAAACGGCGGCTATGGCAATTTTACAAACCTGTCAACAACCCTTAGCGCAGGCTCGACTTACACCATCACCGTCACGCCTACCTGGACGGGCACATCGTATAGCGAAGCTTATGCCGCGTGGATTGACTTTAACCGCGACGGTGATTTTGCCGACAGTGGTGAGCGTGTGTGGTTCCGTAATGCGACCACGACCACTCCCGTGAGCGGCTCGTTTACGGTGCCTTCTACCGTTACCGCTGGCGCTACCCGATTGCGCGTATCTATGAAGTATAATGGCGTACCGAGCTATTGCGAGGCTTTCGCTTATGGTGAGGTGGAAGATTATACGGTCAACATTACCGGCGGCAGTGGCCTGGCTAAAACGGATCGCGGCGAGGTGGTGCTTCCGGAAGAGGCAAGCATCCTGACGCATCGCATTTATCCAAATCCGGTAAAGGATCAGCTGACGCTTGAACTGGAAGAAGGTGTTGTCATTCGTGCGCTGCAGATCAATAATCTGACGGGTGCTGCAGTGCCGTATGTGCGGCAGGAGGAGCGCTCGCTGGATGTGTCATCACTGCCCACGGGTATGTATATTTTATCGGTGTCGACGGATAAGGGGCTTATTCGCGAGAAATTTTTGAAGGAATAATAGAATAGTCACAATTATTCGACCTCCGGTGTCATCATTAGCGTTTGTGCTGGACGACCCGGAGGTTTCTTTTTGCCTCGGCTGTTGCGGTTTGTTTGATATCTTGCGGGCATGAAAACTATCCGATGCGGGTCGACCGCTTTCCTTTTTACATTGGCCATGGCTTTGATGCAATGCCAGTCTTCACAAAAAATTGGTCGCGTTGAATACAGCTCGCTGACGCGTGGTTTCCAAAAACACGTCGTTATTACCGCCGACAGTTTTATTACGACCATTTCCGGACGTGAGCAACGGGCGTCGCGCCGGCTCATCACGCCGGAGGAATGGGCGGCTGTGCAAAAAAGCCTTCGCGGCGTATCTCTTTCTGAAATCCCTGCGCTGAAATCTCCCTCACAGGCGCGGGAATATGATGGTGCCCGGCACTCTACCTTAACGCTATTCACAGGTGATGGGAAAACGGTTGCGCATACTTTTGATGATGAAAAGGCGCATGCGAAGTTGATGCCTTTGATGTCGGCGGTTAGCGCGATTGAGCAAACCGGGACTGGCCAATAGTCGGCGGGGCTTAAACTCACGCCAGCCGCACACTTGATGATCACCTGTTGAATCAGGTTTGACAGGTTGTTTTGAAATAATTTTCGTTGGTTTGAAAAAATGGAATTTGGGGTTCCGCGGAGGAGAGAAGGAGTTGCGGGACGGGTCGGAGCCAGGACGGAAAAAAGGAATTTTTCGCCGGGGATCCTTCGAGTCTGCCACAGGGTTCCTCCATAGATGTTCCACGGATGAACCACGGATGATCTACGCTATAAAGGGAGTAGGACATGGCTGGGGCAGGCTTGAATCCAGGGAGGCAGGAGCCCAGGTTAAACTGGCACTATGAGGCCACCCCGCGGACACCGTATTGTTTACTGGCCTGAGTGGCCCCGTTTTCGTCACAAGTTCCTCCCGACTTGTCGGGATTAGACTTTGCGCCAGCAACGCAACGGACCAAGTCGTCTCGAAACTTTCAATAAAAGAAGAAGCCTCCCTTGAGCATGGGGAGGCTTCTGTTTTTTAAGAATTCTGCGAATCGAATTGGAAATTCTTAGAAGTTCACCAGTTCAACTTTGTTGCTGGTGACGATCTCGAATGTCAGGGGCACGTTTGAGTCGAGCTTTGCCTGGCCCAGGTTGTAGACCATGCCGAAGCTACCGTCTACTTGCACAGTTTGTTCGTGCAGGATGGTGTGCTCGCCGTTGTAGATTCTTACCAGAACTTTTTCGCTACCGTTGTTGGCAAGGCTTACCAGGTATTTGTTCGGGTCCGCTTGCAGACGGGTAACTTTCGCGACGCTGTTGATATGGTTCTGCGTGTAGTTTACTTTCTCTACCTGGCGACCATTTTTGTCTTCCAGGATAATAGTATATTGACCTTCTTCCAGTTGGCTGAAGTTATACGGGCGAGAGAAAGACGCTACGTTATTCAATACTTCGGAGTAAACCAGCTTATTGGCTTCGTTCACAATCGAGATCTTTACTTTACCGGTACCGCTGGTTTTGTAATACACAGTGTAGGTGTTGGCAGTCGATACTACAGACAGGATGGCGGGAGAATCAGCCAGTGCTACGGCGGATGTCAGAAGGGCAAATGCTAAAACGGCGATCTTGGATTTCATATGTTGCTTTTGTGTTGTTTTGATGATACAAAGGTGCGGTGCTGCGCGGTGCCCTGCTCGTCAAAGCGGTTCTTACATGAATTCGTGTAAGGAAAAATCGCTTTTCATCCGATCAGGATTTTGTTTTACGAGAGTTGCGGTGCGAAGAATGGTTAACATTGTGTGTGCGGGCACACCAAAGGTCATTGCTCGTCTGGGGATGTGTCAAAAGAAAATTCGGTCGCTCTTGACTTTTTAAGACATTTCGGGAAGCGTTTTTTGCGCAAAAAAGGCCTTTTGCATAGAAATCACCGCAACTATTTGGGCATGGTTGACCCGGAAACTGTCTGAATCACCCCCAAATTCTGCAAAAAACGCTTGTTCGCTAGAAAAACCCGAAAAATTAGGTTGCCCGTAAACAATTCGACCCTGCAAAAACGTTAATGATCCTGACAGCGATCGCTGCCGGCTACTGGCCAGGATTCATAAGGTATTTGAACAGCGCCTGTAGTTCATGTCCCACTAAAAGAAAGGAGGTACCCATGTCTAGTCCCAAGCACATTTTATCAATCAAACGTACACTAACAATTCCAAGGTGTATCACGCATTAGGGTTGGTTAAACCTCTTGGAATTTTAGTTACGGATAAAATTTGAATGAGGATTTTTGGAATCCCCGGTCTTGTTCCTGACCGGGGATTCTTTGTTTTACGGCCGTTGGAGATGGAGGCCTTAAAAACTTTTTACTGGCGGGCGACATCTTCAGTAAAAAGTCGTGTCTATACCGAATGCTTTTCTCTTCCTTGTGTTATTGTTTGCCGTCTTCCCTGCAAACGCGCAGGTGATCTCGGGAAAGGTTACCGACCGGGCTACGCGGCAGCCCATTCCATTTGTACATGTTTCTATTCCTGAAACTGGAGAGGGTACCTTGGGCGATGAGCACGGTCATTACTCCTTGAAGCTTCTTCCTTCTGCTGCCCGCCGGCATGCTTTGATTTCATCTATTGGTTATCAGCCTGTACAAATGGCCGTGCCGTCGTTGGGTGGCGTGCTCGACATCGCGCTGCTGCCTGACACTGTATTGCTCCAGGCTGTGGAGATCACCCCCGTCAACCCCCGTCAACTGATTCAACAAGCGCTCGCACGGCTTTCACAAAATCATGGCGGAACCCGTACCCTGACTTGCTTTTATCGGTTGGCAGCACGTAAGGCTGACCACTATATACATATCTCTGAAGCTGCCTTTGAATTACACCAATCCTCCGGCGGAGAAGCGCAGCTCACGGTACTAAAAGCGCGTGAGGTTGAAGACGAACGTGCCTTTAATGGTGTAGGGATGGCCATTGGCACCAAGGTGAGCACCGTCAAGACACTCGACCTGGCGATAAACCCAAACACGTTGTTTTTTAGTAAAAGCGGTCTGCGAAAGCATGACTTCACGTATGAAGGTGTCACCCACATTGGCACGGAAGAAGTTCATGAAATATCGTTTGATCAAAAGGCCCTGATTAAAGACGGATTATACCGCGGCAGAATTTTCTTCAGCACTTCGTCGCTTGCTTTGGTACAGGTGGAATACGAGCTTAGCCCACACGGGCTACCGTATGTACAAGCCGGCAACGCTGCCGAGCGTGCGGTCTTAA
This sequence comes from Parachryseolinea silvisoli, assembly GCF_021190955.1. GTDB lineage: Bacteria > Bacteroidota > Bacteroidia > Cytophagales > Cyclobacteriaceae > Ohtaekwangia > Ohtaekwangia silvisoli. The sequence goes on along the minus strand of NZ_JAIOAO010000002.1, from coordinate 812,828 downwards.
AGCTCCTCAACATCCAGCTCGATGTACATCGTCAGCGAACGGTCATTCATTATCGGCCTTTCGGCCGACGCTGGTATCTCGATCACATAGCCCGTGATGAAAGCACGCGTGTCACCAGCAAGCGTTATAGCTTTGATGTCATGGTGGACGAGCGAAGTGATTTTTTGATAACACGCATCGATACCGCGGCCCAATCTTCATCCGCACAGGGTACCTCTCCCGGGCGATTCCTGGAGTCGTCTGCTGACACAAGCCGCACGTTCTGGGAAGGGTATAACACGCTGCCCTCCTCGGTAAACTATAACGCGCTGGCCGCAGACATCGAAGCGCGCAATGGCTATACGGCGTTGAAAACATCGGTACAAACAGTCTTGCGAAATTCACCTAAGCACCCTGCCTCACGCGTTGACTCTGTTTTGCGCATCTATCATCAAAAAGGAATGTTCCAGGGTGTTGCTCTCATACAATACCGCGGTCAGGTCATCCTGCATCGCGGATATGGTTACGCCGACAAGGCTTCGCAGCGTTCGCACGATACGACCACTGTCTTTCGCATCGGGTCGTTATCCAAGACCTTTACCAGCCGCATAATCGTTGCGCTGCAACAAGAAGGGCTCTTGCAATACCAGGATACCGTACAAAAGTTTTTGCCCTGGTATCCATACCCTGGCATCACACTGGAGCATTTACTCACGCATGCCTCCGGTTTGCCGAGCTATACTTCACATCCCGGTTTTATCGATTCTATACAACATGTCTATAGCCTTGAAGAGATCATTCGCCATTTTGGTTGTGAGCCTCCCCGGTTTACTCCCGGCACGGACTTCTTATACAGCAACACCGGCTACACCCTGTTGGCGCTTGTAGCAGAAAAAGTTTCGGGTAAATCTTTCCGTCAATTATTACACGAAAAAATCACAGCTCCCCTGATCTTGGCCCATACGTCGCTGGATGGACGAGAACCCTCTCTGGCCAAAGGCTACCTCTACGGTGTCGACGAACCGGCGTATGCCGTGACCAACGTAATGGGTGCGGGCGCTATCACGTCGACAGCCGCTGACTTGCTGCGGTGGAGCAATAATCAGTCTACGCCCGGGCTGGACGTACAGTTCATTCCCCGCACGTACTACCAGGACTGGGGTGTTTATTATGGCTATGGCTGGATGATCGACCGGTATCAATTTCGTGTATCGAAACATCACACTGTTTTGTTACATCCGGGAACGGACTTCAGTTTCAAAACCATGCTGGCGCATCAGCCTGACCGGGGCAACACCGTGATCTTGTTAAACAACACCGGTGAGTTTCCATTGTTTGATATAACCGACCTGATCCTGAACGAGCTAAATTGACCTATACATAAGAAAGGCCTCCACATTGCTGCAGAAGCCTTCTTTCCCTGTAAACTAATATCCTTATGCGAAGCGCTTCGCCACTTCGTCCCAGTTCACCACTTTCCACCAGTTGGCGATGTATTCCGGACGTTTGTTTTGATATTTTAAGTAATAGGCGTGTTCCCAAACATCGAGGGCAAGTAAGGGCGTGCCCTTGAAGTCGCTGGAGTCCATCAACGGGTTGTCCTGGTTCGGTGTCGAGCCGATCTTTAGCTTGCTGCCGTCTTTTATGAGCCAGGCCCAGCCTGAGCCAAATCGTTTGGTCGCTGCTTCGTTAAATTGTTCTTTAAATTTATCGATGGAGCCGAAAGAGCTGTTGAGCGCGTCTGCCAGCTTGCCGCTGGGTGCCGCCGCGCCCGGCTTCATTGATTCCCAGAAGAAGTTGTGGTTCCACGCACCGCCGCCGTTGTTTCGCGCTTTGTCAGAAAGCCTGGAGGCGTTCGCAAAGAAATCTTTTTCTGAAGCGTAGGTGATTTTCTCTGCCACGATCGCTTCGTTTACATTCTTAATATAGGTAGCGTGGTGTTTGGTGTAGTGAATTTCCATGGTCTGTGCGTCAATGGAAGGCTCGAGTGCATTGTAAGCATACGGCAAAGCGATCTGTGAGAACTGGACGGCGGCAACTCCCGTGGCGGGTACCGTCGCGGCGGGAGCAGATCCGGCAAGGGCGTCAAGGGCCAGGGGTGCACCGATGGCGGTGATCGCCGTCGCCTTTAAAGTACGTTGTACAAATTCTCTACGGGTTGTTTTCATATGATCAGTACTTTTAAAAATGAAGGAACAGTTGGTTGTGTAATAAATCATGCCAGAGAAATCGCATTTCTTTATAAGGCTGGATTTTCCTGTCCGCGAAATTTAGACAAAAATATTTAGCTTGCGGCGTACCACTCATGTAACCAGTTACAGTTATGGCAGAAGTTCTTTACGATCAAATACCCTCCCTCGACCTGGCCGATTTTTTGTCAGGCGACAGCGGAAAAAAAGCCAATTTTGTAGCCACGCTCGGCGAAGCTTATCATAATATCGGGTTTGTCGCCATTCGCAATCACTATCTGACGGATGCCGCGCAGCAATCGCTTTACGCTGCCATTCAGCAGTTCTTTGCGTTGCCGGACGATGTTAAGAAAAAATACGAGCGTGCGGAGCTGGCCGGTCAACGGGGCTATATTGGTAAGGGTAAAGAACATGCCAAAGGCCGTAACACCGGCGACTTAAAAGAATTTTACCACGTGGGCCAGGAACTGCCCGAGGAAGAGCGACAACGTGAAAACTATCCTGCGAATATTTGGCCCGCCGAGTCGCCTGCATTAAAGACGGTCGGCATAGAGGTGTATCGCGCCCTGGAAAAAACCGGTCTTGCTATGCTACGGGCTATTGCGTTATACCTGAAACTGCCAGAAAACTACTTTGACGATAAGGTAAAGCACGGTAACAGCATTCTGCGCCCGATCCACTACTACCCTATTGAAAATCCAGATGCCGTACCGGCAGACGCGGTACGTGCTGCCGAGCACGGCGACATCAACCTTATTACTCTGCTAATGGGTGCCAGCGCCGACGGCCTTCAGGTATTGCGCCGCGACGGTAAGTGGATACCTATTACTGCACTGCCAGACCAACTTGTAGTAAATGTAGGCGACATGCTGGAGCGACTCACCAATAAATACCTCAAGTCGACGATACACCGCGTCGTCAATCCGCCGCGTGCGCTGATGAACACACCGCGTTACTCTATACCTTTCTTTATGCACCCGCGCGCCGACATGAGCCTGGCCGCGTTAAACAGTTGCGTAGACGCCGCTAATCCCAAACAGTGGGAGGATATTACAGCCGGGGAATTTCTCGACCAACGTCTGCGCGAGATTGGCTTAAAGAAATAATAGGCTGCACATGATCCGGAATGTGCGCTACTATATCTTTTTAAAAGATGTGCTGATGCTGGCGGTCACTACGTTTGGTGGTCCCCAGGCACACTTAGCGCATTTCCAAAAGATACTCGTGGACAAGCGCCAGTATCTATCGGAGGAAGAACTACTCGAGATCAACTCGCTCTGTCAAATCCTGCCCGGCCCGACCTCTACGCAGACGTTGACGGCTATCGGCTTTAAGATCGGCGGTCCCAATCTCGCTTACCTCACCCTCATTCTTTGGATATTGCCCGGCGTGACCTTCATGACGTTGGCCGCCATGATGATGTCAAGCATCGAACAGAAAAATTGGTCGACTGAGTTTACGCGCTTTATTCAGCCCATGGCGGTTGGCTTTGTCAGCTATGGTGCCTATACGATCAGCGTCAAAACGATTCATACAAAAACGGGTGTGGCGTTGATGATCCTCGCCGCGGTGCTTTCGTATTTTATTCAGACTCCTTTTATCTTTCCCATCGTGTTGCTTTGCTCCGGCTTGCTGACCGCGTTAAAGTATAAAGCGCAACCGAAGGAGGAAAAGACAAAGATCATTATACCCTGGGCTAATTTTTTATTATGGGCCGGTGTATTGATTGGAGCGGCAGCGTTAGGGGGTATAACAAAGGCATTGCCGGTGCGACTGTTCGAGAACTTCTATCGTAACGGTAGCCTGATCTTTGGCGGAGGCCAAGTACTGACACCCCTGCTGTACACCGAGTTTGTACAATACGCGCCTAAACAATATCTGTCGTCGGAAGAGTTTCTGTCAGGCTATGCCGTGGCGCAATCTTTACCCGGGCCGGTATTTTCGTTCAGCGCGTATATCGGTGCGCTCTCCATGCGTGAATACGGCACGGCTGGCGAGCTCGTCGGGGGCTTTGTCGCCGCGCTCGGCATTTTCTTGCCGGGTACATTCCTGATCTTTTTTGTGATACGTTTCTGGGAAAGCCTAAAGAAATACCGCGCCGTACGTGCTTCCCTGGAAGGGATTACAGCTGCGAGTGCCGGACTGGTAATTGCTTCGGCTGTTATTCTATTTCAACCACTAGAAAATACGGTGATGAATTTTGCCGTTACCATCATTACGTTCGCCCTGCTGGCGTTTACGCGGGTGTGGTCGCCGCTGATTATTTTAGGGGGGCTACTGCTCGGCTTCTTATTGCGATACGTTTAATAACCTTTAGAACATATCACACGGCAGCATGATCTGGTCTGAATAGAATTTCATGCGCGTGTGTTTCATATCGAGGGGAATTATTTTCTCAATAATGGTATTCTTGTGCCTAACGAAGACCTCCACATAAAAATTGCCGATCAGATAGAGATTAATCTTATATGAATAGTAGCGAATGGCCATGATGAATGTACCATGCTCATACAAAAGATCGATCTTATCCTCCAGCGTCAGTTTCTTATATTCCGGCCACACAATCATGGCATGAACATAGTCCAAAAAAAGCCGGAAGGCAACGTTGTTTGTTAGCGAAGTTTTTCGTTAAAGAAGTCGATCGTGCGTTTCCACGCAAGCTTAGCCGCGTCGGCGTTGTAGCGCGTCGGCGCAGTATCGTTGTGAAAGGCGTGCTGCGCGCCCGGGTACATATATACCTGGTATGTTTTACCGGCCTGCTTCAACGCTCCTTCATACGCTGCTATACCGGCATTCACACGCTCGTCCATTTCGGCATAGTGTAATTGCAGTGCTGCGTGAATCTTCGGTACATCCGCCGCATCGGGTTGCCGGCCATAAAATGCAACCGCTGCTAATAAATTCGGTACCTGCACCGCCAGGTTGCTGACCATCGCACCACCCCAGCAAAAACCGACGCATCCGTATTTACCATTACTATCGGCTTGCGTTCCGAGGTACTCAAACGCTTTCGCAAACGACGCAATCGTCTTCGGCATATCGAGTTGCTGAAACATGTCGCGCGCTTTATCCGCGTCGGTGGGAGTTCCTCCCAGTGGCGAAAGTGCATCAGGTGCGAGCGCGACAAATCCTTCCAGCGCAGCGCGGCGTGTCACATCTTCAATGTGTGGATTCAATCCGCGGTTCTCGTGAATGACTACCACGCTACCATAACGGCCCTGCTTTTTCGGTCGTGCGATATAAGCACGCATGAGCCCTGCTTCCGAGGGATATGAAATATAGCCGGTCGTCAGCCGATCATCCTGTATGGCGGTCGTGGCGGCATGTGCATAGTTTACTTCCAGTAGTGGCAGGATGGAGAGCGCGGCGGCGGTACTACCGGCCAGTGTTGTCAGGCGACGCATAAACTCTTCACGCGATAATGGCTTATGGGTATACTCGTCAAAGAGGTTGATGATACGTTGGTCCATAGCAAAGGGGGGTTGTTATAGACACGAGATACCGCTTTCCAGATTCAAAAGCCACCGGATTTCTATGAAAGGAAAAGGCTGCAAAACAAAAAACCCCTCGTATGAGGGGTTTATCTTTTGGGTGAAAGACGGGGCTCGAACCCGCGACCCCCAGAATCACAATCTGGTGCTCTAACCAACTGAGCTACATCCACCGTTTAAGGACTGCAAATGTAGCGAGGTTAGCCGAATTTGCAAAAATGATTTTACGTCATTTTCGATCAAAGAGCAGCCGCTGACCCATGGTCGACTCGTCCAGCGTGCCATCAGCATACGCCAGGTGCCCGGATACGAAAGTGTGCGTAACGGCCGCCTGGAAGGTGACCCCCTCCAACGGCGACCAGCCGCATTTCGAGCGGATGTTTTCTTTGCTGACCGTCCACGGTTTATCCAGGTCGACCAGCACCAGGTCGGCAAAATACCCTTCACGAATAAAACCACGCTTTTCGATCTGAAAGAGAATAGCGGGGTTATGGCTCATTTTCTGCACCACCTTTTCGATGGTGATCCGCCCCTGGCGACAGAACTCCAACATTGCGACCAGGCTGTGCTGCACTAACGGTCCACCCGACGGCGCCTTGAAATACGTGTTTTGTTTTTCTTCCCAGGTGTGGGGGGCATGGTCTGTGGCGATCACGTCCAGATGATCGTCGAGCACGCCCTGGAATACTGCCTGCTGGTCGTGTCGGGTCTTGACCGCCGGGTTCCACTTAATGCGTGTGCCCAGTGTCTTATAGTCCGTTTCGTTAAACCACAGGTGGTGAATGCAGGCCTCTGCAGTGATTTTTTTCTGTTCGAGGGGTATGGTGTTGTCAAACAATTCCAGCTCGCGTGCCGTCGAGATGTGCAGTATGTGCAGGCGCGTGCCATGTTTTTTGGCCAGCGCCACGGCGGCCGAAGATGATTTATAACAGGCCTCGGCACTGCGGATGAGCGGGTGACATTCGATCGGAATCTCCTCGCCGTACTGCGCTTTGTAGTCGGCCGAATTCTTGCGAATAGTCGCTTCGTCTTCGCAGTGGGTGGCGATGATGGACGGGAACCGTGAGAAGAATCCCTCCAGGGCGGTTATATCGTCTACCAACAGGTTGCCTGTAGAAGAGCCCATAAAGATCTTCAAACCACATACGCGGCGGATGTCGGTCTTCATCACCTCCTCGAGGTTGTCATTGCCAGCACCAAGGAAGAACGAATAGTTAGCCAACGAGGTACGCGCAGCAATTTGGTATTTGTCTTCCAACAGTGCCTGCGTGAACACCGGCGGATTGGTGTTGGGCATTTCCATAAAACTGGTAACTCCGCCCGCTACCGCTGCGCGCGATTCGGTAAAGATAGTAGCTTTGTGTGTCAGGCCGGGTTCACGGAAGTGTACCTGGTCGTCTATTGCACCGGGTAACAAATAACGGCCGTTGGCATTAATGACCGTATCAGCCTTAACAGAAGACAGATCTTTGCCAATGGTTTCGATGTGTTGCCCTTTAATCAGCACATCGCCCTGAAAGACCTTGCCTTCGTTGACTATATTTGCATGCAGGATCAGTGTAGTTTTCATCGCCCCAAAAATAAAGTAAAACGTGCCAGCCATTACATCTTTCGAAGAATTTAACCTCAACAAACAGCTGCTGCAGGCAGTGGCTGATCTGGGCTTTGAGCACCCTACCGAGATTCAACAGAAAAGTATTCCACTGATCCTGGGGGGACAGGAGGTGATCGGCATCGCCCAGACCGGCACAGGCAAGACCGCAGCCTATATGCTGCCCTTGCTCATGAAGGTAAAATATGCGCAAGGTACGGAGCCGCGGGCTGTCATCCTGGCGCCGACCAAGGAGCTAACCGTACAGCTAGCCGACCATGCGAAGCTGCTGGCAAAATATACTGACTTACGCATATTGCCTATTTACGGTGGCACGGGGCCCAAAATCCAGATCGAGGCCATTGAACAGGGTGTTGACATCCTGGTTACTACGCCGGGGCGCTTCATGGAGCTTTACCTGCGCGGCAATCTGCCGGTGAAACACATCAAGACGCTGGTGCTGGACGAAGCCGACCGGATGATGGACATGGGTTTCATGCACCAGCTGCGCAAAATCTTTGAAGTTGTCTCGCACAAACGGCAGAACTTGCTTTTCTCCGCGACGTTCTCCGAACGTGTGGAGCGGCTGTCGGCAGAGTTCCTGGAATTCCCGATAAAGATCGAAGTAACACCTCAGGCAACACCGGCGGTGCAGGTAGCGCAAGAGATGTATCGTGTACCGAATCATAAAACGAAGCTCAATTTCATCGAACACCTGTTACTGAAGAAAGACGAGCTAACACGTGTCATGATCTTTACGCGCTCGAAAGATAGCGCCAACGACCTGTTCCGTTTTATAGCCGACACACACCTGGGGCCTGCACGGGCCATTCACTCCAACAAAGACCAGAACACACGCATCAACGCGATGAACGATTTTCGCGAAGGCAAGTTGCGCGTGCTGGTGTCGACCGACGTCACGGCGCGTGGGATAGACGTTGCCAATGTGTCGCACGTGATAAACTTTGACGTGCCGGTGCTGTATGAAGACTATGTGCACCGCATCGGCCGCACGGGCCGGGCGTTTCAGGAGGGCAAGGCGATTACCCTTGTGACCGAAGCCGAAGAATATCACATTGAGAAAATAGAAAAGCTGATCCGCGCCAAAATACCGGTGCTGGAACTACCGGAAGGTGTAAAGGTCGAAAAGACGCCATACCAGGAACAACAGTCGATCGCACGTACACTGGACGACCAGCGCAAGAAAGACGACCCGACCTTTCAGGGTGCGTTTCATGAAAAGAAAGAGGCGCAGAAACAGGCGGGCAGGCCAAAGACCGGCAGCCAGCCAAGAACGGGCAAATCTAAAAACGAAGAGACTCCGAAAAAGGGTGGATATAAAAAAAGGACGCGCTAGACGTCCTTTTCTTATCGGTATGAGGAATTTATTATCCGTTCATGGATGCCAGGAACTCCTCATTGTTGCGTGTTCCTTTCATTTTCTGTTGCAGGAATTCCATCGCTTCTACTGAGTTCATGTCGGCCATGAATTTGCGCAGGATCCACACGCGCTGCAAGTCTTCATGTTTCATCAACAGATCTTCACGACGTGTGCCTGAAGCCGGTACATCCATCGCCGGGTAAACTCTGCGGTTGGCGAGCTTACGGTCGAGCTGGAGCTCCATGTTGCCGGTACCTTTAAATTCTTCGAAGATCACTTCGTCCATTTTCGAACCGGTGTCGATCAGGGCTGTCGCGATGATGGTGAGCGAGCCACCGTTTTCAATCTTGCGGGCCGCACCGAAGAAACGCTTCGGTTTGTGCAGTGCATTGGCGTCCACACCACCCGACAGGATCTTACCGGAGGAAGGTACAACGGTGTTGTATGCACGTGCCAGACGCGTCAGCGAGTCGAGCAGGATCACCACGTCGTGACCACACTCTACCATGCGCTTCGCCTTTTCCAATACGATGCTGGAAACTTTTACGTGGCGTTCCGCCTGTTCGTCGAAGGTAGACGCTACTACTTCGGCCTTTACGCTGCGCGCCATGTCGGTAACTTCTTCCGGGCGCTCGTCGATGAGCAACACGATGAGGTATACTTCGGGGTGGTTTTCCGCGATGGCGTTTGCAATGTTTTTCAACAAGACGGTTTTACCCGTTTTCGGTTGCGCTACGATCATACCCCGCTGTCCTTTACCAATGGGTGAGAACAAGTCGAGAATACGCGTAGACATATTATCGGGTGTTGTGCTGAGTCTCAGCTTCTGCTCGGGGAAGAGCGGCGTGAGATATTCGAACGCGACACGGTCGCGAATCTCTTCGGTAGTCTTTCCGTTTACAGATTCTACTTTCAGCAGCGCGAAGTATTTCTCGCCTTCTTTCGGAGGGCGAATAAAGCCTTTTACGGTATCGCCTGTTTTCAGACCAAACAATTTGATCTGCGACGGCGAAACATAAATATCGTCAGGGCTAGCCAGGTAGTTGTAATCGGAAGAGCGCAGGAAGCCGTAGCCATCTTGCATGATCTCCAACACACCTTCGTTGCTGATGGCACCGTCGAACTCGCGGATGTTCGCGCGTGGCTGGTGTCTCTCTTCGCGGCTAAGGCGATCAGGACGTGGCTCTTCGTTGATGATAATATTTTCTATATCGGCATCTGACGTGTCATCGAAGTTCGAAGTAGCGGGGCTATCAAAGTTGATGTTGATAGAATCAAGCAATTCGTCAGAGGTGAATTCACTATCGGCTTTTGGTGTCGCCGCGGTGGGAGGCGCTACGTTTTCACGGCGACGGGGACGCATTTTACGTTCAGTGGCGGCAGATGCATCGGCAGATTCGACCGCAGGAGCAGAGGCGGTGGCAGGGGCTGATTTTTTGGCGGGAGTCTTTTCACCCGATACAGCCTGTTGATCGAGGATTTTGTAGATAAGGTCTTGCTTGGACAGCTTCTTGGCGTTTTTAACGCCCATATCTTCCGCAATTTCCTTCAATTCTGAAAGGAGCCTGACATTCAGGTCATCAATAGTGTACATGGGAATGGGAAATGGATTGAATTTTTTATTAAAAATGATTGAATACGTTGCTCAGCACCATGGCTGTATGGTAACAGGGTAAACAGATGAAATACAGGACAAAAATTTGATTAAAAATTCCGGATTTATTCAGAGGGCTGGAGATAAAAGCCGAACGACCCTGCAAGTATAGCCGAAAATTGAAAATTATCAAACGGTTAAAAATATTTTCTTCACGTGAAAACCCTGCTGGACGATCAAAAAACCTATTTTTGATCCTCTAAAAAATCATACACAATGTTACAGGTAGCAGCGATCCGCGAACAAACCAACACCATCCTGGAAGGCTTACGAAAACGTAATTTCAAGGATGGGGAAACACTGGTTCGCGCGGTACTCGAGAACGATCAACGTCGTCGTGATACTCAAAAAGCACTCGACGAGCTCAAAGCAAAGTCAAACGCCGATGCCAAGAAGATTGGCGAGCTGATGAAGTCGGGCCAATCCGCAGACGCTACCGCACTGCGCGCGGCTGTAGCCGCGGACAAAGAAAACGTGAAAAACCTGGAAGCATCGTTCGAAGAGTTTGATCAGAAACAACTCGAACTGTTGTATAAAATCCCCAATATACCCCATTCGAATGTTCCCGCAGGTGTCGGCGCCGAAGACAACGTGACGGTATACCAGCACGGCATGGTACCGACCTTGCCGGCCGACGCACAGCCGCATTGGGAACTTATCAAGAAATACGACATCATCGACTTTGACCTGGGTACCAAAATCGCCGGTGCAGGATTCCCGGTATACAAAGGCAAAGGCGCTCGTTTGCAGCGTGCTCTCATCAACTTCTTCCTGGATGAAGCCGTGAGCCAGGGCTATCGCGAAATACAACCACCCATTGTGGTGAACGCAGATTCCGGCTATGGTACCGGCCAGCTGCCGGATAAAGAAGGCCAGATGTACTTTGTAAACGAAGATGGTCTGTATTTAATTCCCACGGCAGAAGTACCCATTACGAACCTATACCGAGACGTTATTCTCGGCGACAACGAACTGCCCGTCAAAAACGCAGGCTATACGCCGTGCTTCCGCCGCGAGGCCGGCAGCTGGGGCGCGCATGTGCGCGGGCTCAACCGCCTGCACCAGTTCGACAAGGTGGAGATTGTACAAATCCGCAAGCCGGAGGAATCATACGAAACGCTCGAAATCATGTGCGCACATGTACAAGGCTTGTTAGAGAAGCTCGAGCTTCCCTACCGCAAGCTGTTGCTCTGTGGCGGTGACATGGGCTTCGGCTCGGCCATGACCTACGACCTGGAGGTATTCTCCGCGGCGCAACAGCGCTGGCTGGAGGTAAGCTCGGTGAGCAACTTCGAAACGTTCCAGGCAAATCGCCTGAAGCTTCGCTACAAAAATAAAGAAGGCAAAATGCAATTGCTGCACACCCTGAACGGTAGCGCACTGGCGTTGCCACGCATCGTGGCCTCTATTCTGGAAAATAACCAAACACCGGAAGGCATTCGGATTCCGAAGGTGCTGGTGCCATATACTGGTTTTGACCTAATTGCGTAGGCGGAAGGCATGATCAATATAGCACTCAGCTCGCTGCAGCAGGTCGCTGCGCATTTCGTAGGCAACAACGCTAACGGCGACCCGTTGAAATTATCAGAGGGTCCGTTCGAGCTGCAAGATGATCATCTTGTCAGCTTACTACGATCGTACTTCCTATCAGGTTTTACGACGCCGGAGTTTTATTCGTTTACCTTCTCCAATGAGGATTTTACGCTCAACCCGCTTTACCGGTTTGCCAGCGATATCTTTGATGATCCGTATTCGCTGTTTGATAACTCCATTAACATCGCCAAGCATCTCTTCGGCGCGACACAGCACCCTAACATCAAAGCGGGCGAGCTGTACGTAGCCTACGTCAAAGGCATCGAAGTAGATCACGAGCTATTCAATGGTGTAGGCATCTTTAAAACTGAAAATAAAGAGAACTACCTCAAGCTGACGCGCGATTTCGAGCTCTATACCGACGAAGGCACCAACGTGCGCAAGCTGGATAAAGGCTGTATCATCCTTGACACCGAGCGGGGGTCGGGCTTTAAAGTAATGGTCGTCGACAACAAGTCAGACGCTCATTTCTGGAAACATGATTTCCTGAATGTCAAGCCGCAATCGGATGCATTTCATCATACCAGCAACTTCATGAACATGACGCGGCAGTTTGTATCCGAGCAACTGTCAGAAGAGTTTAACGTGTCGAAGGCTGAAAAAATCGATCTTCTCAACCGATCCGTAGATTTCTTCAAGTCAAACGAAGAGTTTAGCAAAGCCGAGTTCGAGACGAGTGTGCTGGGTGACGCCGACGTGATCGAGTCCTTCCGTAATTACGGTAAGAACTTTATGGCCGAAAACGAATTCGACGCCATGGATCAGTTTGAGATCTCGGTTCAGGCGGTGAAGCGCCAGGCCAAAGTTTTTAAGACGGTGCTCAAGCTGGACAAGAACTTTCACATCTATATTCACGGCAATCGTGAACTAATCGAAAAGGGATTTGACGAAGTGCAAGGGAAGCACTATTATAAACTTTACTTCGATAGCGAAAGCTAAGCACGACCGGTCTTGATTTCTCCTGTTTTGCGTGAGAGTGCGATAAACGCAGCGCCCAGCGCCAGCACAAGCATCATGGCGGTATAGATCAAGCCCGTGAACTCGGTGTGGCGCCAGCGCAGGTAGATGCCCAGCAGGGCCCACATCACCACCAGTATAAATGCCGGCACATTATACCGCCACGCCATAAAGAATGCCAGTGAGGCGGCTGCGATCATCATCACGACGGTCCATGCCTGTGGCGATAACGGACCGCCTTGCCATCGAACCGATACCAGCAGTGCGGCGACATTGGCCATGGTCGCCACGCAAATCCACGCCAGGTAACAAACAAATGAAAGCCGAATAAAGGTCTTTTCCTTCCAGTCGGCCAACCGTGCGCTGTAAATTGTGACAAAGATGCGGGCCAGCACGGTGAGCAGCATCAACATAATCAACACCGACACCTCGATAAACAGGTAATGCCACACGAGGATCCACGCCATGTTAAGCACATTGGTGCCGACGAACCATGGCAATACCTGTTGTACCACCGATAAATGCCGGCGATTCCAGGCCAGGGCCACAAAACCCACCAGCAACAGATAGATGACATTCCAGATGAGGAAGGTCGTTCCGTCGGGTGTGAAAAGGCTGGGATAGCGGTTGGATACTTGCCCTGTATTCAATCCATTGATCGGCAGAAGGTTTGCCAGGGCATTGACGGCGATCGTTCCGGCGAAAGAAACGATGGCCAGGCCGGCCAGAAGTTTTTGCTTGCTCATACAGGAGGTTATCTATACTACAGATATCCTACCAGAAAGAAATAGTGCCTGCCGGTTTGGCCGATTACCAAACTTGTCTTGGGGAATTCATTCCGCAGCGTTACTTTGAGTGCCAATACCATTAACCCCGACCATGAAGACTTTTATCATCCCGATCGCTGCGTGCCTGGCTTTTTCCATCACAGCCTGTACACCCGGCAAAGAAGAACATACTGATTCCATGAAATATCCTCAAACAAGAAAAGTAGACACCGTTGACACCTATTTCGAAACAGCCGTAGCAGATCCGTACCGCTGGCTGGAAAACGACACCGCACGGGAGACGGGCGAGTGGGTTGAAGCACAAAACGAAGTAACCGCGAGCTACCTTTCCAAGATACCGTATCGCGATGCGATCAAAAGCCGCCTCCGCGAAGTATATAACTACGAACGGTTGGGCACGCCCTTCCGCAAAGGCGACTACCTGTACTTTGCCAAGAACGACGGCCTGCAAAACCAAAACGTATATTACCGCAAGAAGGGCGAAAATGGCGCCGCCGAAGTATTTCTCGATCCCAATACCTTTTCTGCCGACGGCACAACGAAACTCGCCGGCCTGAGTTATACAAACGACGGATCGCGCCTGGTATACCTGGTCTCTCGCAGTGGCTCCGACTGGAACGACGCCATCGTCATTGACGCCGTGTCTAAACGTGTATTGGAAGACACGCTACACGACTTGAAGTTTGCCTCCATCGCGTGGAAGGGCAACGACTCGTTTTATTACACGGCATACGACAAGCCAGAGGGCAGCAAGCTGCTGGCCAAAGCTGAAAATCAAAAATTGTATTACCACCGCGTCGGCACACCGCGCAGCGAAGATGTATTGATCTTTGGCGACGACAAAAATCCGAAGCGTTACCTCGACGCCCTGGTTACTGAAGACGAGCGGTTCCTCGTAATCGTCGCTACCAACGGCACATCGGGTCAGGAGTTGTACATCAAAGACCTGAACGACGCCGGCAGCAAGATCGTCACCCTGGTGGGCGACCAGGATAACGACCACTCCTTTGTCGAGAACGTAGGCTCGAAACTATATATCCAGACAAATTACAAAGCGCCTAACAACCGGCTGGTCATAGCAGACATTTCTGCCCCGTCCAAAGAACATTGGAAGGACCTGATACCCGAAACAAAAGACGTAGCTGCCTTCAGCTCCATTGGCGGCAAGCTGTTTGCCGAATATACCGCAGACGTAAAGTCGCTCATCAAGCAATTTGACCTGAACGGCAAGTTCGAGCACGACGTAGCACTGCCCGGCATTGGCGCTGCCGGCTGGGGTGGTGGAAAGAAAGACGCGAAAGAAGTGTTCTACAGCTTCACGTCGTTTCTCTACCCCACGACCATCTTCCGCTATGACATCGCCGGCGGCAAATCGACACTCTATGCACAACCCAAGGTGAACTTCAACGCCGACGACTACGAAATGAAGCAAGTGTTTTACACGAGCAAGGACGGTACAAAAGTGCCGATGTTCATCGTACACAAACGCGGCCTGACGCTGGACGGCAAAAATGCTACCCTGTTGTATGGCTACGGTGGCTTTAACATTTCGCTGACACCGGTCTTTTATCCCTCCCTGCTGGTATGGCTCGAGAACGGCGGCGTCTATGCGCTCCCCAACATTCGCGGGGGTGGCGAGTACGGCGAAACCTGGCACAAGGCCGGCACCAAACTGCAAAAGCAGAACGTCTTCGACGACTTTATTGCGGCCGCTGAATACCTCATCAAAGAAAAGTATACGTCCGCCGATCATCTCGCCATCAAAGGTGGTTCCAACGGTGGGCTTCTGGTGGGCGCGTGTATGACCCAACGTCCCGACTTGTTTAAAGTAGCATTGCCGGGTGTGGGTGTCATGGACATGTTGCGTTACCATCAGTTCTCGGCTGGCCCGGGATGGGCGCCTGATTACGGCATGGCAAGCGACTCAAAAGAAATGTTTGACTACCTGAGAGGGTATTCACCGCTTCATAATATCAAGGCTGGTACGCGTTATCCGGCCACGATGGTGAACACGGCTGATCATGACGACCGTGTGGTGCCTGCCCACTCCTTTAAATTCGCGGCGACGCTGCAAGAATATCATGCCGGCGAAACACCGGTGTTGATCCGCATTGACACGAAGTCCGCCCATGGCGCATCGAACCTGTCGAAGGCTATCGATCTCGACGCCGATCAATTTGCCTTCAGCTGGTACAACATGGGTGTCGTGCCGCCGCTCGCTAAAAAAGATATGTAAATAATCATCATGGCATTTCAGATTCGCAAAGGAAAAAAAGAAGATTTATCGCGCGTGCTGGAGCTTATTAAAGAACTGGCATTGTTTGAACGCGCGCCTCACGAAGTAACAAATACCGTCGAGCAAATGGAGCGCGACGGCTTTGGACCCACGCCCATCTACGGTTTTTTTGTAGCCGAGAATGAGCAGGGTATTGTGGGGTTGTCGCTGTATTACTGGCGGTATTCTACGTGGAAGGGGAAGCGGCTTTATTTGGAGGACATCATCGTTACCGAAAGCCAACGTGGCGGCGGCATTGGGCAGGAGCTTTTCAACCGGACGATGCAATGTGCGCTGGATGAAAATTGTAATGGTATGATCTGGCAGGTGTTGGATTGGAATACGCCGGCCATTGAGTTTTATAAGAAGTATGGGGCGGCGATTGATGGTAGTTGGATGAATTGCTCGCTGGAGCGCGGGCAATTGGAAAGTTTATTGCAAAATAAAGGGCTTACGGTGTAAGCCCTTTATTTTGCCACTGACTATTCTCTGTGCGGAATCAACCGATGAACCAGTACCTGAATCCTGGGGCCGATGATTAAAATGGCGGGGATCACTACGATATAGGCCATGACCCATGATCGGAGCCAAATTTGCCAGAAGCGCTCCGTGAAGCCTACGTTAATACTAATCAGCGTAAATGAAATAACGCCTGTTGTAACGATGCCCATGAGTAAGGCGAAGGCTATCTTTTGTTTCAGTTCTGTTTTCATTGGTTGCAGGGTCGTTGCTTATGCAGGGTTCAGAACAGCAAAAGCGTCATTGGGTGATGTGCGGCTCAGCTCATAGATATAGGCTGTGTCGCCCACGCGGACTTCGTAGCTGTCTTGCTCGAACGCCGCCAACAAATCTGCGGCTACTACAGCTGGCGGTATGCCACGTTCTGCGCCACCGATGTCGTGCGAAAACTCTGTATTGACCAGGGGCGGCATGAGCTCAAACACTTTTATGCTGCTGTTCTTTGATAGCGCGTGGCGTAGCGACACGGTATATGAGTGCAGGGCCGCTTTCGTGGCGCTGTAGGTGGCAATGATGTGGTTCGGTGTATAGGCCACGATCGATGATACGTCGACGATCGCTGCTTCCGGTTGCTTGCGGAGAATCGGGATCAGTTTTTCGTTCAGTCGAATAACCGAAAGGTAGTTGGTCTCCATCTCTTCTGCCGCCTTATCGTACGTACCCTCTGCAAGGGCCAGGTCGTGTACAAAGGCCCGGCCTGCGTTGTTGATTACAACGTTTAGGCTGGGGAATTCTGCTTGCAGTTGAGCCACGAGCTTGTCGACGTCGGCTGCGCGGGTTACGTCGCTTACGATGCCTGTTACGCCGGGGAGCTGATCGGAGGCCTTCTTTAACCGACCGGCATCGCGACCGGTAATAATTACTTTGTTTCCCGCGGCGTCAAATTGTTTTGCGAGCTCCAGGCCAATGCCTGCACTGCCGCCTGTGATCAGGATGGTGTTGTTTGTTGTTTTCATAATTTATACTTGTGTGTAGTTATTCTGATAATAATTCTTTGACGGTATGTTCGACCGAACGCATCACCGTTTTCAGTAAGGCAGGCTTGCCTGTCACGCGCGCCATCATGACGCCGCCTTCGATCATGGCCACCATCGCCACCGCCACCTCTTGCGCGTTGACCGACGCCTTAAACTCGCCCGCCTGCATGCCTTGCTCGATTACCGCCACAATGGTGTCTTTCCAATCCATCACGGCAGCATGCGCGCGTTCACGCAACGCGGGGTGTGTGTCGTCTGACTCAATCGCGGTATTTAGAATGGGGCAACCGCCTTCTGGAAAAGCATTGCGAAAGGAAGGGTCGCTGTAAACGCGTATGTACGCCATCAGCTTCTCGTGCGCCGAGTCAGCCAGGGCCATTTCCGATTGGATCAGCGTGTGGACCATGTTGAGGTTGTAGTCAAAGGCGGCCAGGGCTACTTCGTCTTTGTTCGCAAAGTTGTTGTAAATGCTACCCTTCGTCAGGCCAGTTGCCTTTTCGAGATCTGATAGCGACGTGCCCGCGTAACCTTTCATGTTAAACACGGGGGCCGTGCGCTCGATGATAAATGTCCGGGTTTGTTCTGCTTTTGGCATTGTTCTTAACCTTTTGGTAAAACCATACCGATCGGTATGGTCTTAGAACCATGTCGCCCGCCATTAGGTTCACGCAGCCAAAAAAAAATTCATCGTTATTTTCTACCCATTGGAAGCTAACCCTTGTAAAGAGATTTTTTGGGCTCTGCCTTTTAATAATTGACGCCAACCGTTTAATCAATGCTTTTTTTCTTTCCCCCATTCATCCGGAGTTTTAATTCCCTCTTCAGGCCGTGCACGGCCTGTTTCAAGCGTACAACCAAAACCAAATTTGAATACTATGATTAAACTATTCCGAATTGTTATGTTACACCTACTGTTGATCGCGGCCTGCTGGCAGCTGTCGGCGCCGTCGGCGCACGCACAGACGCCCGTGCAGAAAAACGGTCAGCTAAAGGTGATTGGTACCAAGCTTTGCAACCAGTATGGCAATCCCATTCAGTTGCGCGGTATGAGTACGCACGGCATTCAGTGGCACGGCTGGGGAAAGTCGCTGAACGAAACCTCTCTCAATACACTCGCGTACGACTGGGGCGCTGACATTCTCCGCATTTCGCTGTATGTGCAGGAAGGTGGCTACGAAACAAACCCAACCGGTTACACCAACCAGGTGAAGACACTGGTGAATGAAGCTACCGAACGCGGCATGTATGCCCTGGTAGACTGGCACCAGCTCACCCCGGGTGACCCGAACTTCAACCTCGCACGCGCCAAGACCTTTTTCACGGAGATTGCCAACACGTTTAAGGACTACAATAACATCATCTATGACGTGTGCAACGAGCCCAACGGCAACAACACAACATGGCCTGTTATTAAGACGTATGCCGACCAGATCATTCCTGTTATTCGCGCGATTGACTCGGATGCTGTAGTCCTCGTCGGTACGCATGCGTGGAGCTCGATGGGTGTGTCGATGGGCCGCAGCGCGCAAGACATTGTCAGCAACCAGCTCAGCTTCCCGAACGTGATGTATACGTTTCACTTTTATGCAAAAGATCACCGCGATCAATACCTGAACGAGCTCAGCTGGGCGGCCGACCGCCTGCCGGTGTTCGTATCCGAGTTCGGCTCACAAGAGGCATCGGGTGACGGCCCCAACGATTTTGTGATGACGCAGCGTTACATCGACATGATGCGTCAGAAGAAGATCAGCTGGACCAACTGGAACTATTCAGACGACCCGCTGTCGGGCGCAGTATGGAAGACCGGCATTTCTCCGAATGGCCCCTGGACTACAAACAACCTGAAAGAAGCAGGTCTGTGGATCCGCGACAAGATCATGAGTCCGGCCGACGACTTCCCGGGTGGTGGCACCAACCAATTGCCCACCGTGAGCATCACGGCGCCTACCAGCGGCAGTAGCTTTACGGCACCCGCCAGCATTACCATCTCGGCCAATGCCGCCGATGCTGATGGCACCATCACCGGCGTATCGTTTTACCAGGGCACTACCTTGCTGGGCACTGACAACACTGCACCGTACAGCTACACCTGGAGCAACGTGAGCGCCGGCAGCTATTCTCTCACTGCTATCGCTACGGACAATGCCGGTGCTTCTACCACATCGGGTATTGTGAGTGTTTCTGTCACTACCGGCAACAGTGGCGCAAACATTGCACTGAACAAAGCTGCTACGACCTCTTCTATTGAAGGCGCGGGCCTGGAAGGCAGCAAAGCCGTGGACGGTAACCTGTCAACACGTTGGGCCAGTGCAGAGACTGCAACCGAGTGGATCACCGTTGACCTGGGAGCAAGCTACGCCGTAAACCGGGTGAAAATTACCTGGGAGGCTGCTTATGCTGCGAACTATGTTATTGAGATCTCATCCGATAACAACAACTGGACACCGCTGCGCACGGTAACCGGCAACACCGCCCTCGTAAACGACTACGCCGGCCTCAGCGGCAGCGGACGTTATGTACGGGTCTATAATACTGTGCGTGGATTACCTTATGGTTATTCTATTTATGAACTGGAAGTATATGGTTCGCTGGTAACAAACCCGGTATCGAACATCGCTCTGAACAAGTCCGTAACAACCTCGTCCGTAGAGGCTGCGGGTCTGGAAGGTGGCAAAGCTGTTGATGGAAACACTACAACCACCCGTTGGGCGAGTGCAGAGACAGCGCTCGAGTGGATCGCTGTGGACCTGGGTGGCACCTATTCCATCAGCCGCGTGAAGATCACGTGGGAAGCTGCCTATGGCAGGGACTATGTTATTGAAACGTCCAACGACGGCAACGCATGGTCTACATTAAAACCGGTCACAGGCAACACGACGCTGGTGAATGATCACACTGGCTTGAGTGGCACGGCACGGTATGTACGTGTCAACGCTACTGTACGCGGCACCGAGTGGGGCTATTCTATCTATGAGCTGGAAGTGTACGGTACTGCGACTGCAGCTGCCCGCACCGCAGAGGCAAACGAAATCGTGAGCTATCCCAACCCGGCAGAAGATGAAGTGACCTTGCTTTTCGACGCGTCATGGCGTGGTGGCAAAGTATTGTTGCTGGATTACTCGGGCAACGTATTGAAGCAAGAGAACATCGATAACATCGAACATAACTTCGACCTGAGTGGTGTACCGACGGGAAATTACCTGTTGAAAGCAACTAACGGCACGAAGAGTACCGTTCGAAAAATACGCAAGAAGTAGCGTGTATTAACAGCTTGAAGAAAGGACATATAAAAAATACCCGGCTGACGAACCGGGTATTTTTTTTGCCTTTGTTTAAACCTCCTCCAGCAATGTGCGGAAGGCCACATGTCTATCTCTATAGCGTTGCTGGTGTGCCTTGTTCAACTCCGGCTCCACTTGCTCAACAAATTGCACTACCCGCTCAATCGTTGTGGCAAAATATTGCACGCTGTACGACACCGAGCCGTCTTCCTGGTCGTGCAACACCTTGTACATCTTCCAGTCCACAAACATGCCGGTAGCCATCACCACCGGTACATATTGCTCCTTCATCCACTGCACCCAATCCGCTTCAAGCTCCTTGTCGATGCCCACCGTTACATTATATAAAAACATGGTACAAAGTTAATGGCACGGTCTACCTATGCCAGCGCTTCTTTCAGAAAATCATTCAATGGCTTGCCCGATTTAAGTGTGTCGGCCACTTGCTTGAGAAATTTCTTATCTGCCACTTCGGCGTCGCTGAAGTTACGAATGACAATAAAGCTCTTCAGCCGCAGCCAGTCGGCATGGGGGTGATCTTTGGGGTATCCTTTGGGCGCATTCTTGAGGGCGCCTTCCTCCCAAAATTTTTCGAAGTTTGCTTTGAATTTCTTATCGCGAAAGATTTTCTCCAGCGCGGCAGCATTGTAGTCTATTTCCTGACGCACCCGGGCCAGGATCTCCGGCTCGGGTTGAAAAAATCCAATGGCTACAAAACTTTCCCCACCGGGCTGCACCTGGAAATAATATCCGGGCATGCCAAGTCCTTTGCCTGATGCGGAGAAGCCGGCACCGAAATTATTCTTATACGGTTTTTTGTCTTTGCTAAAGCGTACGTCGCGGTAGATGCGGAAGATCAGTTTCTTCGGTTCCAGGCCTGCCAGCGACGCATCAAATTTGATCATGTCGTTTAACAAGGTTCCAACAGCCTGCTCAAAATACTCACGCGCCTCTACGTAGCGCGACTTGTTCTTCTCAAACCAATCCCGATCGTTGTGCTTGGCCAGGTCTTTCAGGAACTTGAGTATGGGTGTAAACTCCATGGGTAAATACTATTGTGTGTTTATAAGCTGTCGACTATCGTTTCCAATCCAATGCCGCGTGACGCCTTTACGAGGATCGTCGCTGATTCGAGCGGATGCCTTTTTAAGTCAGCCACCAAGTCTTCCTTAGTGGTGAAGTGCCGGGCGCCGGGTAAAGCATCTGCCGTCGCACGCACGAGGTTACCGCACAAGTATACCGCGGCAAAATTCTTTTCGCGCAGCAACGCGCCCAACGCAGCATGCTCTTTTTCGGCTTCTTCCTCCAACTCGAACATGTCGCCCAGGATCGCCACTTTCCGGTCGGCTTTCATCGCCGCCAGGTTTTCAATGGCGGCCTGCATGGAGCTGGGGTTGGCGTTGTACGCATCCAATATGATGGTATTACTGCCTTTCTGTAAGATCTGCGATCGCATGTTTCCCGGCACGTAGGCGGCGATGCCCTGGTTTGCCAGTTTGTCGTCCACGCCAAAGAACTTGCCAATACACAAGGCAGCCGCAATGTTCTCAAAATTATAACTACCGATCAGGTTGGTCGTGATCGTGTCGCCGTTCTCGGCGCGTACGCGCACGAACGGGTCGGCATCGATCAACGCACAGTGATAGTAGTCGCCCGATGCCGGGTAAAATACCGGCGCGGCAAAGCGCTTGGCCATATTGGCTAACACGGGATTTTGAGATTGAATAAACACGGTGCCCTGATGCGTCAGCAGGTGCTGGTATAATTCAGACTTCGCGCGGATGATATTTTCATACCCGCCGAAAGTGCCGATGTGGGCGCGGCCGATGTTGGTAATAAAACCGTGTGTGGGATTGGCAATCGAACAAAGCAACGCGATCTCGCCGACGTGGTTGGCGCCCATTTCTACCACCGCTATTTCATACGAGTCGTCTATGGCCAGCAGTGTAAGCGGCACACCGATGTGATTGTTCAGGTTGCCTTTGGTGGCATATGTCTTAAACTTCTGGCTCAGCACGGCGCTGACCAGCTCTTTACTGGTGGTCTTTCCATTGGAGCCCGTCAGTCCTACCACCGGCATTTTTAATTGGCTGCGATGATACCGGGCCAGCGCCTGCAGGGCTGTTAACACGTCGTCCACCAGCAGGCAGCGATCGTCCACTTTATACCGGGCTTCATCTATCACTACGTACCGGGCGCCGGCCCCGAGGGCCTGCGCGGCAAATTCGTTGGCATTAAAGCGGTCTCCCTTCAGCGCAAAAAACATCGCTCCGGGCTCAATTTTACGGGTGTCGGTAGACACCTTTCCTGCCTCTTTGAACCGGGCATACAATGCGGCTATTTCCATACAGTACTATTCTCTATATTAACACGACCATCCTTCCCGGCTAACCCAGAAGAAAGTATCTTGCAGCAAGATAACAGGCCGTATCGCGACTACGTTATGCTAAGGAAGAAATTTATTTTACATGAGAAGGTTTTTACACGCCGCATTGATTCTCTTCCCGCTAGGCCTGCACGCCCAGTTTACGTATACGCTGGAAGATTCGGTGCTGGTCAACCGTGCTGAGAACAACCTGGACTTAGCCTGGGCCGGTGGATTGAACGCTGCCCAATACAACACGCTGGACCTCGACCACGATGGCAAAGACGACCTTGTGGTGTACGACCGCATGGCGGCAAAAATCTCTACCTTCCTGCAGCAAGACGGTCGTTATGTGTATACGCCTGCCTACGAACATTTTTTTCCAACCGAGATCATCAACTGGTTATTGCTGCGTGACTTTGACTGCGATGGTCACAAAGACATCTTCACCGGCGACAACTTCGGCATTCGTGTATTCCGCAACGTTACCCCCGAGGGCGGTCTCCCCGCCTGGGAGCATATTCGATTTTCCAGCGGTCCTGGCGGCGGCATGAGCGACGCGGTATTATACAAAGGCTCCGGCACGTTCAAAGTAAATCTTCAAATGGCGCCTGACGACCTGCCGTCGATTTCTGACGTAGACGGCGACGGTGACCTCGATATCTTTAGCATCAGCTTTGGCAGCAATGGCACTGTAGGCTATTATAAAAATTTTGGCATCGAGCACCACGGTACGTGTGACTCACTGGATTTCGAACGTGTGACATCCAAATGGGGTGGCTTCGTAGAATGTGGCTGCGGCGACTTTGCCTTTAACAACACTGCTTGTTTTACCGGTGGCCGGCCCGAACACGCCGGTGGCAAAAGCCTGCTTGTGCAAGACTTCACGCACGACGGCATACCCGACATATTGCTGTCGGAGGCGGCGTGTAATCACCTTTGGCTGCTCGAAAACGCCGGCACCGTCGATGCACCCCTTATTAACACCAACGTCGACTTTCCCGGGCCAACCGCCCCGAACTTCTTATACCCCGCGGCCTATTACGAGGACGTCGACTTCGATGGTAAAAAAGACATCATTGTCTCTACCAACCTGCCCAGTAAACAGATCAATCGTGCCGACCCAGCGACGTTCATCGACCTCGCACGATCGAGCTGGCTGTACAAAAACAACGGTACCAATACCGATCCATCGCTCGCCTTTGTCAAGAACAACTTCTTACAAGACGCCATGCTGGAAGTTGGAGACAATGCCGTGCCTGCCTTTTTGGATTATGACGGCGACGGTGACTTTGACCTCTTCATCAGCCAAAACAGTTCCAGCATTCTTTATGCCACGATACAGGTATACGAAAACACCGGCTCGGCCGAACTACCCATCTTTACACTCGTCGACCCGGACTATCTCATCTTCACCTCGCTACGGCTTTATAACATCAAGATCCAGTTTGCCGATATGGACGCGAACGGTAGCAACGATCTCGTCTTCACCGGCACGTCTCCTGACGATGGGGTGACGCGCCTGTATTATATTCCGAACCGTGTTAGCGGCAGCGCCAACTTTTCCCTGAACGATCGTCAGCTTATTACACTCCCTGCGCTGCCCAATAACGCTACCCTGGTCTCGTCGGAGAATATACTCGTCGTTGACGTTAACCTCGACCGGCGTCCCGATCTCTTGTATGGCCGCACCAACGGTACGCTCTTTTATTTGCGAAACACAGGAGGCCTGAACTTTGTGCTGGAGTCAAGCGCGTACCTGGGCCTGGTGTCCAGTGTGGTGCGTCAGAATATTGCTTGCGCGGTGGGCGATCTCGACGGCGACGGCGCGGCCGATTTGGTGATGGGCGATCAGACGGGTGTTCTGCGCATCGTCAGCAACTTCCGTCTTGCTACGCAGGCCGAAAATGCCGCCACCAATATTCTGTGGAATCCGCTGTTGGACGAATACGAATCCTACAACCTGGGCGGGCGTGTGTGGCCCGTGGCCGTCAATTTGTTTAGCAGTGCGCGACCGGCCCTGGTGGTGGGTAATCTGCAAGGCGGCATACACATTCTGCGCCATGACAATGAAGGCGTTCTGCCGGGAGATCCCGCGATCTACCTCGGACCTAATCCCGTCGCACGCCAGACACAACGACTGGAAGTGCGCATCGATCGGGCTGCCACGGCACAGGTTTACAGTGTCACCGGTCAGGCGGTTGGCCAACCGTTGTATCTGCAAGGGCAGCAAACAACGGATGTACCAGTGGCCTCGCTCGCGGCGGGCGTATACATTTTACGCGTGGCGATTGGCAACAAATCGTTTGCACGAAGATTTGTCGTGCTTTAATGTGGAATGTTTTGTAATTAACGCCGCATGAATAAAGCCTTTATCTTTGATATGGATGGCGTCATTGTCGACAGCAATCCTTATCACAAAATAGCTCTTCAACAATTTTGCAAACAGCTAGGGTACGACCTGACCGAAGCGCAGCTGCGCGAGAAGATTTACGGCCGCACCAACAAAGATTGGATTTCCAATTTGTTTGGCGACATCGGCGATGCCCGCATCCAGCAATACGCAGAAGAAAAGGAGGCGCTCTATCGCCAGGTGTACGACAAAGACATTAGGGCTGTGAACGGGTTGGTGGGCTTCCTGGAAAAGATGGATGCGCTCGGCATTGCACGGGCCATCGCCACTTCTGCCCCGCGCTCGAACGTAGATTTTTCTCTTTCGAAGACGCATACCGAGCGGTTTTTTCCTACTATCCTTGACGATAGTTTTGTAAGCAAAGGCAAACCTGATCCCGAGATTTATTTGAAATCAGCGGCGGCCCTGGGCTATGCTCCGGCGGACTGCATTGTCTTTGAAGATTCGCTGTCAGGCGTGCAGGCCGGCAAGCAGGCGGGGTGCAAAGTTGTGGGCATTACGACCACGCACAGCCCTGAGGAGCTACACGAGACGGATTTTATTATCCACGATTTTGCTGGTTTGGAGCCGCAGGAACTGATTTCCAAGCTTTTTTAGGGTTTTATTTAGGGATCGGTTTGTATTTATGGACTGCTTTTAACGATATTTGCAGTCCCTTTTCGAAAAGGGCTAAAAAAGCTGAATATGGCACGAGTTTGTCAAATAACCGGAAAAAGACCTCAGGTAGGCAACAATGTTTCGCACGCGAACAACAAGACCAAGCGTCGTTTTTTGCCGAACCTTCAGAAGAAGCGCTTCTTTATCCCTGAAGAGGGTAAATGGATCACTTTGAAGTTATCCACAAAAGCAATTAAGACTATCAACAAAAACGGTATCTCTGCGGTTTTAAAGGAAGCTAAAGCCAACGGAAACCTGGTACTCTAGTAAATAAAGCAAAGAAATCATGGCAAAGAAAGGTAACAGGATCCAAGTGATCTTAGAGTGCACAGAGCACAAGACCAGCGGCCAGCCGGGTATGAGTCGTTACATTACCACGAAGAACCGCAAGAACACAACAGAACGTCTGGAATTGAAGAAATACAATTCGATTCTGAAAAAAGTAACTGTACACAAAGAAATTAAATAACCATGGCAAAGAAAGTAGTTGCTACCCTGAAAAAAACCGACGGAAAAAGCTACGCAAAAGTGATCCGTGCCGTGCGGTCTGAAAAGACTGGTGCTTATACCTTCAAAGAAGAAATTGTCGCAGCTGATCTGGTGAAAGAAACACTCGCCAAGAAATAAGCTGGCCTCACAGAATAAAAGAAGTCCCCTTGAGGGACTTTTTTTTTATTTTAATTTGTACGTCGGCGTCTATCCGCAGGATGCCTTACCCCAGACCCATTATGTTCGGACTGTTTTCAAAAGACAAAAAAGAATCCCTCGATAAGGGACTTGAAAAAAGCAAGGATAGCTTCTTTGGCAAGCTGGGGAAAGCGCTTGTCGGTAAATCTACTGTAGACGACGAGGTGCTAGACAATCTCGAAGAGATTCTCGTGTCCTCCGACGTGGGTGTGGAAACAACCCTGAAGATAATCGAGCGCATCCAGGCCCGCGTGGCCCGCGACAAATACCTCGGCACTACCGAACTGGACCGGATCTTGCGTGAAGAGATCGCCGTTCTTATGTCCGAAAGCAATTCACAAGACGTAGCCGAATTCGAAACGCCTTCGGATAAAAAGCCGTATGTTATTATGGTTGTCGGGGTAAACGGCGTGGGTAAAACGACCACCATCGGCAAGTTGTCGGCGCAATTCAAAAAGAAGGGTAAGAACGTTGTACTAGGTGCAGCGGATACCTTCCGCGCTGCTGCGGTGGATCAGCTTAAGTTGTGGGGGGAGCGCGTAGGCGTGCCGGTCATTTCGCGTGGCATGAATACGGACCCTTCTGCCGTTGCATTCGACGCCGTGAAAGAAGGTGTGGATCGGAATGCCGATGTTATTATAATCGACACTGCCGGCCGATTGCACACCAAGGTCAACCTGATGGCCGAGCTCACCAAGATCAAACGCGTTATGCAAAAAGTTATACCCGATGCCCCCCACGAAGTATTATTGGTACTCGATGGAAGCACCGGACAGAATGCGGTAATCCAGGCGCGCGAGTTTACCAAAGCCACGGAAGTAACTGCGCTGGCGATTACTAAACTGGATGGTACAGCAAAGGGTGGTGTGGTGATCGGGATCTCCGACGAATTTAAGATACCCGTCAAATATATTGGCGTGGGTGAAAAGACTGATGACCTGCAGGTGTTTAATAAGACGGAGTTTGTCGATTCCCTGTTTAAGCGCAACGGCTAAGCGCTCCTGAATTATTTCTCTTTCGTACTTTCCTTCTCTGCTGTCGGCGCCGCTGCCGTAGGCACTTTGGCTTTGCCCAGGGGGATTCTGAACAACAGCACATAGTTAAAACCCCACGTGGAAGGTTTGTCGGTGCGACCAAAGCCCGGCACATCACTGGTGATCATCTCGCCGCCATCGTTGGTTTTGAGGCCGAACTTAAAACGAGCAGTATACCCCATCCAGAAACCGCCGATCATCTTGACACGAAGCCCGGTGGTCAACTCATACCAATGGCCGTGGAGGTTCGTGTTGTGATATGTATCCCTGATGTCGCCAAAATCTGGATCCGTTGTATCCACGGTGAGGTGCTCTGAATAGGTAGCGCGTCCGTAGCGCAGGCCGAAAAAGAACATGTTTTTCTCGGGATCCTTCGTAAGAAAATTCACATCGATACCGGTTCGGAAATAGCGGCCGTCGTTGTCATATACGTTGCCACTGCCATCAAAGCTACGAGACCACGTGCCGTATTCCAGTGCGAGGAAATACCGGTCAAAATCCACGTCAGCGTCAACCTCCCACCCCGAAAAAGTATTATCGTAAAAATTTCGGGCGATCGTCAGACCGTCGGTGCCAAAACGCACGCCGGTAGGAATGAACCGCCGCGGGTCTTTCGTCACCTTAACAGTATCCTTCTCGGGGGTAGCTGTAGCCACCGGGGCTTTGTCTTTTTTGGGCGCAGCCGGCTGTCGAGGGGCAGCATGCTGGGCCTGTGCGACGATGGCCACCAAAACAAACACTATGCTACTGATCAGCCTCATGGATAACCTGAATATTAGTATACGTGGGGGGATTATGTAAAGCATCGGAGTTCGTACTATTCGTTGGCGCGACGATGATGTTATCCGCATTTCCCTCATCACCTACCAGTTCGGTATATGCGGTTATGGTGCCACAATTCCGTATGCCGCTGGCGCTTGTCGTACGCCTATAGCGGATATGTACTGTATCGGTCGGTGTACTGCTGTTCGTATATTCGATATAAAATATTGTTTCGTCAGCGTCCGGGTCTACCGGCAATGTAACGCTGGAAAGATCGCGGTTGCCAGCATAAATCCTGTCGGGAGCATAGTTCGACGTAATTCGCTTGACGGCAATTGTATCGTCTTTGGTCGTTGTAGCGCCCGTTGCAGTACGCTGACGGAAGACCAGCTTTGCCAGGTTTGTTTGCGGACACCGAAATAACCGGATATTGCTCGACGGCGGATCGGTCAGATAGTTCAGAAATTCGTTGTCTTCGTCAATGCCAAGGCTGTCGGCGGCGGCCAGACCAGCATCTACTAATGTCACATCCAGATTCTCGACACGGCGTATTTCAGGGCACAGGTCGGGAAAGGAATTCTGTGGACGTGTCGTGTAAGTCACCCGTAGTTTTTGCGGGATGGTCGGGTTTCCACCACGTGTGTAGAAACTAAAGGTTGTTTCGTTTGAATATGGGTCTATTGGTAAGTAAAAAAGTGCGCGGCTGGCTTTTGGGTAAAGCACTTCACCGCTATAGTCAGCGATGATGCTGTCTACTGCCAGCGACCCGGATTTAATGTTAAAGGCAACCGTGTTGTTATTGGACGCCGACATATCATAGAAGGCCACCCCCACGTATCGCGGGTTGGGGCAACGGAGGAGCTCGATGTTGATTGCTCCGGCGGCCTTATTGGGCGCACTGCTGATTACACGTACCGAGTCTATGTCCGTATCCCGCGCCAGGAGGTCCGACACTTCATATCGCGAGCCACAATCCTCGGAAATAAACTGCGTCTTAAGGTTATATCGCAGATCGAGGTAGTGGGTGGTGCCGTCCTGATATGTAAACCTGACGTTGGTGGAATCCGTGGTGAAGTTGATTGGCACGTATACGCTGGATGTGACCGTGTCGGGAACAAAATTGTCCGTGCCGCTCACATTTACCATCACCAGTCGAACCGTGTCTGCGCGGTTGGAACCGATCACCCGAAAAGCAAATCCGACGACATTATTATTTAGACGAAAACAGTCGGGATCGTCGAGACAAGAAACGGCCAAAATCAGGAAAAAAATGAACCAGGACGACTTTTTCATGGTTTGGTTTGAGGCTGTAAAGATACTTTAACACCCGGAAGCCCAAATTCCGTGCCCGTTTATTTTTGTATTTTTGCCGCCGGAAAGGCGTTGGGGGGGCCATTTCATTTGGACCCCCACCAAATCTGCCAAGAGACATGAAGACAAAGGGAAATAAAAAGACGAAAGTCAACATTGTGACACTGGGCTGTTCCAAGAACCTGGTGGATTCGGAGGTATTGCTCACCCAGCTTCGCGGCAACGGCATCAACGCTGTACACGAGTCAAGCGACGATGACGCGAGCGTCGTGGTGATCAATACGTGCGGGTTTATCGACAATGCCAAGCAGGAATCCATCGACACCATTTTGCGATATGTCGATGCGAAGGAAGAGGGTATTGTCGACAAGGTATACGTCACAGGGTGTCTTTCCGAACGCTACAAAGACGACCTGGAAAAAGAAATCCCGGATGTTGATGCCTGGTTCGGTACCCGCGACCTGTCGCGGTTGCTGAAAGTCTTCAAAGCCAACTATAAGACGGAGCTGGTAGGCGAACGTATTTTGACGAATCCCAGCCATTATGCTTATTTAAAAATATCTGAGGGCTGCGATCGTCCCTGCTCATTTTGTGCCATTCCCCTGATGCGCGGCGGCCACATCTCGCGTCCGATGGAGGAGCTGGTCCTCGAGGCCAAAAACCTGGCCAAGAACGGCACCAAAGAACTGTTGCTCATTGCGCAAGACTCAACTTATTACGGTCTCGACCTGTATAAAAAACGCAATCTGGCAGAGCTGATGCAGCGGCTGTCGGATGTAGAAGGAATTGACTGGATCCGCCTTCACTATGCATTTCCCGCAGGCTTTCCGATGGATGTCCTTGACGTCATGGCGGAGCGGCCGAACATCTGCAAGTACCTCGACATTCCCCTGCAGCACGGCTCTTCCAAGATGCTGCAGATCATGCGGCGTGGTACAACACGCGAAAAGACCGAGCAATTGCTCGAGACCATTCGCGAGCGTGTGCCCGGCATTGCTATTCGCACAACCATGATCTCCGGCCACCCGGGAGAAACACAAGCCGAGCACGAAGAAATGCTACGTTTTATTGAGCGGTCGCGATTTGATCGCCTGGGTGTATTTGCCTACTCGCACGAAGAAAACACGCACGCATACTCCATGCCTGATGATGTACCCGCAGATGTGAAGCAAGAACGGGTAGACGAGATCATGGAGCTGCAACAAGGCATATCGCTGTCGTTGAATCAGCAGCGGGTTGGTAAAACCCTCCCGGTGCTGATCGACCGGAAAGAGGGCGGCACATTTATCGGCCGGACGGAGTTTGACTCACCGGAAGTGGATAACGAGGTCATCATCCAAAGTCCCGACAACTATCTTCGTGTCGGTGATTTTGCCAACGTAAAAATTAAATCTGCCACGGAATTCGACCTGACGGGAGAGGTCGTGTTATGATGCAGGGGCTTTAACAGATCATTAACAAATTTTATTGACCAAAGGCGGGCTGCGCTTCTCCGGTGATAGAATTCTTTCAAACATAATACCATTAATTCCCGTTATTCGGGGTGTAGTTTCTGAGTCCACCAACCTCCGCACTTTTTTATGCAGCTTGAGAAAATTCCCTTTGCTGACACCCATGCATTCCATCCCTTTTTTCTCGATTACATTCAGCAAAAAGAATCGTTGCGTCCTTTCTATAATCGCTTTCCGACGCCAGGCGAATTCAAGCAGCAGATAACCGACAAGCAAGCCGCCTTTACGCGCGACCGCCGCACGACACTCGTCGAGGTGTTGCAGCGACAATACAAAGACGTAACGACACCCGAGGCCGTACAGGTCAACATTAAGGCCCTGGCCGACGATACGACCTTTACCGTGACCACAGGTCACCAGCTGAACATTTTCACGGGACCGCTATACTTCATTTATAAGATCGTAACGGTCGTCAACACCTGTCGTCAGCTAAAGGAAAAATATCCGGACTACACCTTTGTTCCGGTATATTGGATGGCTTCGGAAGATCACGATTACGACGAGATCAAATATTTCCGGTTATACAATAAGAAGTATATCTGGGAGACTCCCCAACAAGGAGCTGTCGGCCGGTTCTCGACAAAGGACATGGCGGGGCTGCTGCGCGAAGTTCCCGGCGACATTCAACTATTCCGGGAAGCTTATACGAAAAACAAGACCTTAAGCGGCGCGGTGCGGCATTATGTCAATGCGTTATTTGGCGCTGAAGGGCTGGTGGTGATCGACGCCGATGAGACGGCTTTTAAAACCGGCTTCCGCGATGTGATCCAACAAGATATTTTTGACAACGTCGCCAAGAAACACGTTGATCAAACCACACAGGCGCTGGAAGCAAAAGGCTACAAGCCTGCTGTAAACGGTCGTGACATTAATTTCTTTTACCTGGACGAAGGCCTGCGCGCACGGATCGAAAAAGTAGGTGATCAGTTTCAGGTGGTCGATACCGATATATCGTTTACGGCCGAGGCACTCCGCGCGCTGATCGACAAGCATCCTGAAAAGTTCAGTCCTAACGTCATCCTGCGTCCACTGTACCAGGAGATGATCCTACCGAACCTGGCGTATGCGGGTGGACCTTCTGAAGTGGAGTACTGGTTGCAGCTTGGCGGTGTATTCAAACACTTCCAGGTGCCTTTCCCGATTCTCATGCCGCGCAACTTTGCGTTGGTCCTGGAGCATACCGCGCATCGTAAGTTCCTGCGGACGGAACTTCATATTCGTGATTTCTTTGAAGACAAGAACTATATCTACAATCACTGGGTATTGCAGCATTCGCCCCGCAACCTCACGGTAGGCAAAGAACGTACGGACGTTCAGGCGTTGTTCGAGGTCTTGCGTCAACGCGCCCATGAGATTGACACTACTCTCGCAGCCTATGTGGCGGCAGAAGGGAAGCGGGCGCTGAACAGCCTGGAGAAGATCGAGCACAAGTTGCTCCGCGCGGAGAAACGTTTACACAGTGACACGTTGCGACAGATCGAAGCGGTAAAAGATTTACTATTCCCGAACGGAAACTTACAGGAGCGCACCGACAACTTCCTCAACTTCTACCAGCAGGACCCGCAGTTCATCCAGCACCTGCTGCTGCATTTTGATCCATTCGATTTTCAATTCTATATCTTTGCGTACAAGCAACCGCTGGCGAACCCTGCATGACCAAGGCCGAACTACGCAAGCTTTATTCAGAAAAACGGGCAACAATGTCCGAGGCGGAATATTTCCGCCTCAATCATCTTTTAAGTGAATACTTCTTTGCGTTTGTTGATCTTTCGTTCGTGCGCGTGCTGCACAGCTTTGTGCCGATTGAAAAATTCAGAGAGCCAAACACGTGGCTAATCATTGACCGCATCCGGAGGGAGTTTCCACACATCCGGCTGTCGTTGCCACGTGTACAACCGCAGACAGGGCAACTGGAGAATATTTTTTTTGAGGGTATGCACCAGTTACAGGCTAACGCCTGGGGTATTCTGGAGCCTAAGCAAGGTGTGCCGACCGAGCCTGAAAAGATCGACATGGTGTTGGTGCCGCTGCTGGCCTTTGATGTATACGGTAATCGTGTGGGCTATGGCAAAGGCTTTTATGACCGGTTCCTGCCGCTGTGCAAGCCTTCGTGCCAACGCGTCGGATTATCCTTGTTTACTGAACCCGTGGCAATAGATGATACCAATGCCTTTGACCAACCGCTGACTCAAATTGTTACACCGGCGGGTGTGACGGTGTTCTAACGTTTGCCCATCGGGCCGGGCTGGTATACCACGTTAAATTTCCCTGATGCCGTGACCGGTTTACCCGAGTATGTGATGCCATCAATCTCGATGTTATACTCGCCCGTATTGTCCGGTGTATAAAAAGACAATGTCGCGTTGCCGGCTTCGTCTGTCGTTACGTCGGGATTCCAGTAGAGGGCGGGCAAAATCTGCGGATATCGTTGTATGGCGTCGGCATCCGCACCTGTTAGTAATGGTTTTATAGGCGTAATGCCCTGTACCTTTAGCGTGGTGACTGGTATCGGCACACTGGCAGCGTTGCCTGGGATCGTGGTCTCTATCAAAACAATACCACTTTTGCCGATCTGGCCGAATGTCCGAAGTTTATCGTTTGAACATACTACTTTGATCGTAGCAACATCTTCCGGCTTGAGCGACATGAAGTAATCGGTATCATCTGTCAGGACACCGTCGATTATATACACGGGTGATTCTTTGCCCAGTGCCTCCAGGTCGGGTAAGAATACCCGTACCACGTGTTGCTTGTTGTGCCAGCGATGTTGTACAAAGGGGATGATCTCGCGGAGCGTTTCTTCCATGTCGGGAAAGAGCAGGTAGTCGCGCAGGTTTACAGTAACATCGGGGCCGAAGATCTCTTCTTCCAGGAATGCATGCGGGTTTGCTTTCTCATAGTTCTGTTGTTGCGCATGCTTCAAAAATCCATAGGCCTGATCGATCGTCAGTTTTTGCGTGGCGAACGTGGCGTATGGCGAGGATGTAGCCGTCTCCCGGTATACCGTGCGATTGTCCGGCGTCGGGGGCGCGGCATCTTCCAGCGACATTGTCACAACGACATCTTTTACAGTGACGCCCTTTACATCGGCGCGGTAGTATACCAGGTCATCGCCGATAAAGTCATTTAGCAAAGGAAAGCTGAATCGTCCTTCTTTGTTGAGATAGATAGAGTATGTCATCACGTCTTTTTCGAGGAAGAATGTAATGCGGGTTGAGTCGGGAAGCGGTTTGGAAGATTGCTGAAACGTGGCGCGACCGGCGAAACGCAGGGATGTACTAAAGCTATAATCATTACGCGCCTCGGCGTTGTTCCAAACGTCCGGCCATGTGAACAGTTTGTCCTGTTGGGTGATGAGGAAATTATCAAAGGCCTGCGGCGTGCTGGTCAGAAATGGCGCATACGCGGTATATGGCAAATTGCCGGAGACCTGTAGCGGATGGATGCGCGGCGATACTGCCGGAGGGAACAGGTCGTGCTGGTATATCCGTACCTGCAGCTTGGTTTTTGTGATGCCTGTTTTATCCTCCACATGTAGTTTTAGCGTTACTTTTTCACGGGTGTTGTATACTTGTTTATCGAAGGTGCTGGTGATCTGCACGGGGGCGGCCTCTTCTACAAAAAACAAACGCTCGGCTAGTACTGTACCGTCTGGGCGAAACAACGTGGCCCGGGTCATGCCTGAGGGCAGGTTTCCGACGGGGATCATCACCATGCCGTTACGGCTCTCGCCAAACTGGATCGTCGCACTGTAGTACACGTGTCCTTGCGCACTAATCACGAGGTAGGCGCGGTTGTGGTCGGTGGTGAATGTTTGCTGACCCGCTTGCAGAATGATGCGTACGGGAGCCTCCGCACTGGTGTGCGTCAACAGCATATTTACACCGACGTTAGTCGACGCGGGAAGTGCCGTGCGGACACCCTTGCTTCCAACGGCAGTATAGGTTTCGCCGGGTTGCGGCGTCAGAAAAAAGAAGCCGAGACCGGCGCTGTCGAGCGTGCAGGTGGCGACCGTACTACCGGACGATGTTACAATATCGTTTTGTGTGCCCGGCGCACCGGTCATGACAATCTTGTTGCTAACCTGCTGTACGAGATTGCCTCCCTCCGGATAAAATGCAGGGGTGTAGATCGGGCTACCCGCAAGGCTCTTTTCGGTAACGATCGGCAACCTGGTTTGGTAGAGCAACGACTTGTCGAAGTTATTCATCCAATTGCTGTACGCGGTAACGGTATACATACCGGCGGGAAGTGACGGCGGAATTACCAACTGGTTGTAGCCAAATCCGTCGCGGATCAATACTTGTTGTCGTATAACGGGGGTATTCTGGCCGTCCATCAGGGAGACCTGTATGATCTGCCGGCCGCCGATGCCGCGCAGACCCTGTTCACTGAGAAACGATATGTGGAAATACGCGGTGTCACCCGGGTAATACGCGGGTTGGTTAAAAAAGAGGTGCAGCTTAACGGGCAGGCGATTCTCGTAAAACGCTGCCAGCTTTTCTTTCAAACGCACCACAAACGGGTCTTCCTGCGCCCGCAGTGAACAGAGGGGAGTCAGGAGAGCTATAGCAAGGGAGAGTGCCAGTTTTTTCATATCACCAAAAAGGAGGTCGTTGATTGGTTGCGCCCGTATAGATCTGGCGGCAGTCTGTCTTCAGTGTATCGATGGGAGGAATTCCTTTCGGAATATCCAGACGCCGGAGGAAGACTGAATTTTTTGTTACCGCGGAAGCGGAAAAGATTCCGTACGCTTTCTCGCCCGGGTCAGATGTGCATCGTATTGTGCCTTTGATTTTCACCACTGCAGGTTGGAACAGGTCGGTTGCGCTTTGTTGTTGCGCTTTGACCAGTTTCCAGAAAGCATAGATGTCCTGAGATACGCTCATCTGTTCTACCTCGATGTGATATTTTTCATAGAACAACCGCTTGTCGATGGGAATCTGCGCGATGCGCACCGTTTTAAATTCCATCTCGCTGACAAAATCGTTTTCCGATACGAGCGCATCGGTGCTATACTGCGGCGCCCAACAGTCGCAGCATTCACATGGCCCTATCTGTTCGAGGCCTGCTGTGTCGGTATATACCCAACCACTGCACGGCACAGGATCGGGAATCTCTACCATTCCTACCCCGCGGGTCCTCAACTCGGGAAAGGCTATGTAATGAAAGGTGCCTTTCCAGCGCCAGCGGAAGAAATTCGACGCGCCGGGTGTGCCTGTGGCATCGAGGTATACCGCGAAGGCATCCTGCGGTTTCGTCAGGTCGTTTTGGTTGATCGAGTTTTCCTGGAACTGAAAGAAGACGCGATCGACGGTGCCCGCGGGCTCCAGTAACACCGGGGTGGATTCATACTGCCGGCCGTCCCCCAGAGTAATCTTCACTTGGTAGGTATACCCCACGACGCCCTGAATTTCGTCAGCATCGGTCTGGTAGGTGCCGGTGGCGTTTTCCGTCAGGGTTACGGTGTGACCGTGATCGTCGCTGATCGTGACGGTAGCGCCGGGAATGTATTTGCGCTTGTCGAGGTCGCCGTCCAGCGATAGTGTGGAGAAGAGCTGGACGGTATAGGGCCCCGGTTGATCGGTAATTGCGCCGTCGACGACGAGGCCTTCTTCTAATGCAATATCGGGAACCTTCAGCGGATCAACACACGCACCGATCAACAGCATTATAAGTAGTACTAACAGGTTTCGCGTCCTCATGTGTCAAAATTTAAAACTGTATGTTACCGAAGGAACGATTGTGCCCACCACGGACAATTTATAGGGGTTATAAAAACCTTTGCCATTATCCTGGAAGAAAACCGCATAGGCGTTCTTTCTTCCATAGGCGTTGTAGAACGAAATGACCCAGGTACCGTCGAGGATCTTTTTACGTTTGTGTGTGCCTTCGATGATTAGGGCGAGGTCAAGCCGGTGGTAGTCAGGGATGCGGTATTTGTTCCGATCCGAGAAAGTTATGACGGGTACACCGTCTACTATGTATCCCGAAATCGGCAATGACATCGGCCGGCCGGTATGGTATACGAATGTGCCCGAGAAGAAGATACGGCGTGAGAGGCCATAGCGCCAGTTGAGTTGTACGACGTGTGGCTGGTCGTAGTTTGAAGGGTAGCGATTGCCGTCATTTATCTTTTCTTCTTCCCAGGCGCCATCCACTTTGCGCCACGAGCGCGAGTAGGTATAGCTGAGGCTGCCCAGCAGACGGCCTTTGATTTTGCTCGACGATACCTCTACGCCATAGGCTTCGGCGTCGCCGGGCAGCAGCGTTGTTTCGAGGTTCTTGTTCAAGATGAGGCTTGCGCCGTCGCGGAAGTCGAGTACGTTTTGCGTTACCTTGTAGAATCCCTCTACGTAGGCTTCGTACATGTTTTCGTTGATCGCGCGGTAATAGCCGAGCGACACCTGGTCGGCGATCTGCGGTTTGAAATAAGTGTTGCTCGACTGCCAGATATCTACCGGTGTCACGGCCGCGGTGTTGCTGATCAGGTGCATGTATTGGTACATGCGGTTGTAGCCCAGTTTGATGGATGCAAAAGCATCGAGGGTATATCGCAGCGATACACGCGGTTCGAGGCCGAAGTAGGTCTTCATGCTTTCGCCGCCTTTGTATACTGTGGAGTCTGTTATATTCTGACGCAGCCGTGGCTGACCTTCGGCATAGTGGTAGGTTACACCTTCGCCCACGCGATTAAAGAACGACGCACGGAGGCCGGCTTCCAGCAAGAACTTCTCGCGCCAGTAAAACGCATCGCTGAAGTACAGCGCAGACTCGGACGAACGCTCGTGCCCCATATCGATATTTTTTACGATCGACTCTGATTGTGTCGCCTCCAGCCTGCCCGGCACAAAGTCATACCAGGTATGATGTACACCGAAGGATAGCTTGTGTTCGCCTTCGTAGTTGAAGTCCAGTTTTACGGAGGGGTATGTAATGCCGTACGACAGGTCGTAGGCCTGGGTCGGATCGTCGTCGCTTGTGCCGTAGGTATATTTTCCAAACGACACCGACAGGGTGCCGAATAATTTTTCGGTAAAGGTCCGATCGTAGTGAATGGACGCAGCGATGTTGCGCGATGTATATAGTGTGTCGTTGGTGAGGCTAAAGCGGTCGTAGCTGGTATAACCCGACAGTGTCAGCTTCGACTTGTTGTTGACCTTGTGGGTGTACTTGAGCGAGGCGTCATAGAATGACACGGAGGCGCTTTGTATGTCCTGATAATTGGATTTGATGGTCTTTAGCACCCAGTCGGAATATGAGCTGCGTACGGAGGCCATGATCGATGAGGTGTCGCGTTTTACGGGGCCGCCGGCTGTGAGGTAGCTGGACAGGATGCCGATGCCACCGCCACCGTGCCACTTATCGAGCGGGCCTTCTTTCGACTTGATGTCGAGCACCGATGATACGCGGCCGCCGAATTCGGCGGGAATGCCGCCTTTATAAAAGGATACCTGACTGACGGCATCGGCATTAAAGGCGGTGAAGAAACCCAGCGCGTGCGAGGTGTTAAACACCGGTACGCCATCGTATAGCACCAGGTTCTGGTCCACGCCGCCACCGCGCACGTTGAAGCCCTGGGCTACTTCGCCAACCGTCGTCACGCCCGGTTGGTTTTGTACTTGCTTGATGAGGTCTACTTCGCCGAGGAACGTGGGCGCGCGTTTCATGTCGGTAATGCGGAGCGACGTTTGGCTGATCCGCCGGTTGAGTACGGCCTGTTCGGAGATCAACACTTCGTCCAGTATCGTGGGTGCCTCTTCGAGGATTATGTCGAGGGTAGCACTGCTATATATCCTGGCGTCTACCACGCGCTCCCGAAAGTTTACAGACTTGAAGTGGATTATGTTCTCGCCGGCCAGTACGTTGATGGTATAGTTTCCTTTTTCGTCTGTTGCCGTCGTTTCCACGTCATTGACCAGCACCGTAACACCCGCCATGGGATGCCGGGTAGATTCGTCTTTGACATTACCCGTAATGGTGGCACGGTTGCCCGGTTTGTATTTGCGGCGGTCACCCAGCTCGCGCGATTCGATCGTTTTCTTTTTGGCGATGGCTGTCTTGAGTCGTGCTTCGTGTTCCAACGCGCGCTGGGGATCACGGATAAAGATGACGGCGTAGCCAAACCTATAGGAGTAGCGAATATCGCTGCCGCGCAGCAACTCGTCCAGCACACTCTTGATGGGCATGCCCTTAAACTGACTGTCTACCGTATAGGGCTCAAGCCATTCGGAAGCAAAGAAAAAGCGGACGGGATACGATTTCTCCAATTCGACTAATACCTCCGCCAGGGGCTGTCCATCTTTGATATCGGTCAACGGCATGGATGGCATGTCTTGCGCGAAGATCCAGGCAGGTGAAGCCACCAGCACGCAAAAGAGTAGTAACTTTTTCAATAGGCAACAGTTTGGAATAAATATAACGACAACACACCATGTTTACTATGGGTGTTATACCAAAAAGTATATATCCTACATGAAAATGTCGCCCGGGAGGCCGGGTGGAGGGTCCTATGCTGCCGGCTCCTGTTGGCTGAGGCAGTGGAACGAGCCCAGGCCCCAGATAATATCAACCGAATCCAGGCCGATCACTTTCCGATCGGGGAAACATTTCTGGAGTATGTCCAGCGCGCGGTCGTCGTTTTTGTCGCGGAAGGTTGGCACGACCACGTATTTATTGCTGATGTAAAAATTGGCGTACGAGGCGGGCAGGCGCATATCGTCATATACCACGGCACCTGGCATGGGCAGTTCCACGACGTTCAGCTGCTTGCCGTCTTCCAGGCGCAGGCGGTGTAGCGCGTGCAGGTTCTCTTGCAGGAGCGTGTAGTTTTCATCGTTCTTATCTTCCTCCACCACGGTTACAACGGTGTCGGCATTGACAAAGCGTGTGAGATCGTCGATGTGGCCATCGGTGTCGTCGCCCACAATGCCGTCGCCGAGCCACAGGATGTGGTCGACGCCGTAGTAGTTGCGCAGGTATGTTTCGATCTGCTCCTGCGTCAGGTGCGGATTGCGGTTTTCGTTTAACAGGCAGGCGCGCGTCGTTAGTAGCGTGCCCCGACCGTTAAATTCCACTGAGCCACCTTCCATGACGATACCGGGATATACCACGGGCACCTTATAGTGCTGTGCTATGAGTGTCGGTATATTATCGTCGAGGTCAAATGGAGGATATTTACCACCCCAGGCGTTGTAGCCCCAGTCGACGATTATTTTCTTCTGCGCGGCGTGGGGGTTGATCAAAAATGCAGGGCCGTGGTCGCGGCACCAGGCGTCGTTAGTGGGGTGCATAAAAAACTGCAAGTTGCC
This sequence comes from Parachryseolinea silvisoli, assembly GCF_021190955.1. GTDB lineage: Bacteria > Bacteroidota > Bacteroidia > Cytophagales > Cyclobacteriaceae > Ohtaekwangia > Ohtaekwangia silvisoli. Next base: position 772,102 of record NZ_JAIOAO010000002.1, on the reverse strand, counting down.
CACGTCGGCACCGACTTGCTGCAGGTGCCCCAGGGCTTTTTGCTTCATGGCCTCGTTCAGCACGTTAATGTTTACCTTCTCCCCTTCGGCTACGCGTTTGATAAACTCGGCATATACCGGATAGATGGCTTCAATCTTACCGGGCCAGGACGCTTCTTTGTGCGGCCAGCTAAGCCAGGTGGCGTCGTGTTTGGCAAATTCTGCCGGGAAAAAATATCCTTGTTGCTTCGGGGTAGTGGTGCTCATGGAAATACTATGCGAGGTAATGGATCGGGGCAAAAAACTCCCGGCAGGGTCGCTGCCGGGGGTCATTATATTATTCTTCGTCTATGTAACGTTTGGTGATCGGCTGGTAGGAGTCGATGCGACGGTCGCGCAGGAACGGCCAGTGTGTTCTGTAGCGGTCGCTCTTGTCCATGTCCAGCGTGTGTACGTGTACTTCTTCTTTGTCGTGCGACGCGAGGTATTCAATCTTGCCGAAGGGGTTCGAGATGAACGAACCGCCCCAGAATTTCATGGCTCCCTGTTGCTCAAGGCCCACGCGGTTTACGCTTACTACATATACACCATTGGCGACAGCGTGACTGCGCTGAATGGTTTGCCAGGCGTTGTATTGCTCGGTGTTGGTGTCTTCATCTTGCGCGGTAGCCCAGCCGATGGCGGTGGGGTAGAATAACATTTCAGCGCCCATTAACGATGTGATGCGCGCCGCTTCGGGATACCACTGGTCCCAGCAGATGAGTACGCCGATGGTGGCGAACTTCGTCTTAAATACTTTGTAGCCCAGGTCGCCGGGTGTGAAGTAAAATTTCTCATAGTACGCAGGGTCATCAGGAATGTGCATTTTGCGATACTTGCCCAGGTACTTACCGTCGGCGTCCAGCACGGCGGTGGTGTTGTGGTAGAGGCCTTCGGCGCGTTTTTCAAACAGCGAGGCGATGATGACCACGCCGAGCTCTTTGGCAAGCGCGGAAAGGACGTCGGTTGACGGACCTGGAATCGGCTCGGCCAATTTGAAGTTGTCATAATCTTCCACGTCGCAGAAGTACAGCGAGCGGAACAACTCTTGCAAGCACACGATCTGCGCGCCTTGTGCAGCGGCTTCGCGTATTTTGACAACCGCTTTTTGAAGGTTTTCGTCGGGGTTGGCTGTGCAACTCATTTGCACGGTACCTACTTTCACTGATTTACTCACGTATTATTCCGTTTTTTTGGCTTCAGAACGCAAAAGTAGAGAAAGTAATTCCGCCAGCAAAAATCAGTGTGAGCGTGCGTGTGAGAGCGAAGAAGATAAAGGACTGTCGACGTACGCAGTGGGCAAAAAAAGCCCCCCGGCGTGCCGGAGGGCTTTGTATGCGACTTTTAAAAGGGATTTTTTACGCTTCTTGCTCGATGTGTATGAACGACTCGTCTTTCGCTTCGAGATTCGATGAGCCCATCAGCCAGGTGTCTACGGCACGGGCGGCTTCGCGACCTTCCGAGATTGCCCATACTACCAGCGACTGTCCGCGGCGTACGTCGCCGGCGGAGAATACGCCTTCTTGTGTGGACATATAGTTCTGCGTTTTGATGTTGCCACGCTCGTCGAGCTCCAGTTTGAGTTCTTCGACCAGACCGCCTTTTTCAGCGCCTACGAAGCCGATGGCCAGGGTGACGAGCTCGCAGGGAATGACACGCTCGGTGCCGGCGATTTCTTCAAAGCCCATTTTACCTTGTGCGTTTGTGCCCCATTTGATGTCGACCAGTTTCATTCCGGTCAGGCGGCCGGCGCTGTCACCCACAAACTCTTTGGTCAAAATAGCCCATTGACGATTGGCACCTTCTTCGTGTGAGGAAGAAGTGTTAAGGATCATGGGCCAGAGCGGCCAGGGGTTGTTTGTGTCGTCGCGTTTTACGGGCGGCTTCGCGAGCAGCTCGATCTGCGTGACCGATTTCGCGCCGTGGCGATTAGACGTACCCACACAGTCAGAGCCGGTGTCACCACCGCCAATCACCAATACGTTTTTGTCGGTTGCCAGGATCTCTTCGACGGCCAGCTTGTCGCCCGCTCCGCGTTTGTTTTGCTGCGAGAGGAAGTCCATGGCAAAGTGTACACCTTTCAGGTTGCGGCCTGGAATGGGCAGGTCACGCGGCGCCGAGGCGCCACCACACATTACGATGGCGTCGAACTCATCTTGCAAGTGTTTCGCGCTGATGTTTACGCCTACGTGGGCGTTGGTGCGAAAGACGATGCCTTCTTGTTCCATAAGGCGCAGGCGACGATCGATCACGTGTTTCTCGAGTTTGAAGTCGGGAATACCGTAGCGCAGCAAGCCACCAATCCGGTCACTGCGTTCGAACACTGTTACCCAATGGCCAGCCTTGTTGAGCTGTGCCGCGGCGGCGAGGCCGGCGGGGCCGGAACCTACTACGGCTATACGCTTGCCTGTGCGATGCTTGGGCGGTGTAGGCTTGAGGTAGCCTTTTTCATAGGCTTGCTCGGCAATAGTCTTTTCGATGTATTCTATCGTGACCGGTTTGTTGTTGATGCTGAGCACGCAGCTTGCTTCGCACGGTGCCGGGCAAATGCGACCGGTAAACTCGGGGAAGTTGTTGGTGCTGCTCAGGATCTTGATCGCGTCTTCCCACTTGCCGTTGTATACGGCATCGTTGAAGTCGGGAATGTTGTTGCCCAACGGACAACCGTTGTGGCAGAACGGCACGCCACAATCCATACAGCGCGCAGCCTGTTGTTTTACTTTCTCTTTATCGAGCGGGTTGTATACCTCTTTGTAATCTTTGAGCCGTTCTTTGGGGTCGCGCGATTTTGGCATCTCGCGCTCGAACTTCATAAATCCATCTATCTGTCCCATGTGTCTGTTACTTTTTGATGATTGAATCGCATTATTCTTTTACCAGGGCCGGCGCGGCGGCTTTGGCGCTGGCGGCTTGCTTGCCGGCAGCTTTTTGCTTTTGAAGAACGGCTTTGTAGTCGCGCGGCATTACTTTTACAAAAAGCTCTGACGCTACGGCCCAGTTCTCCAGCACCCACTCAGCCGGGTCGCTACCCGTATATTTGTGGTGCTTTTCAATCATCGCCTTCACCTCCACCTTATCTTCTTCTTCCATGGTTTCGAGATCGACCATCTCACGGTTGGTCAGACGCTCGAGCGCATGTTCGGGATCAAATACGTATGCTATACCACCGCTCATACCGGCGGCAAAGTTTTTACCCGTCTTACCGAGCACTACCACGCGGCCACCCGTCATGTATTCACAGGCGTGATCGCCTACGCCTTCCACTACGGCGGTTACGCCCGAGTTGCGTACGCAGAAACGTTCGCCGGCCTGGCCGCGGATATAAGCTTCACCTGACGTAGCGCCGTAGAAGGCCACGTTGCCAATGATGATGTTGTCTTCCGGTTTGAAGCTGGCTTCACGGTCGGGGTAGATAATAAGCTTACCTCCCGACAGGCCTTTGCCAAAATAGTCGTTGGCTTCACCTTCCAGCTCGAACGTAAGGCCTGGTGCTCCAAACACACCAAAGCTTTGTCCGGCGGAGCCTTTGAATTGGAAGTGGATGGTATCTTCCGGGAGGCCTTTGCCTTTATATTTCTTTGATACTTCGTTCGACAACAGCGCGCCGACAGAGCGGTCGATATTGTGTATGATGAACTTTTCTTGTACGGCTTCGGCGTCGTCAAGTGCCGCACGTGCTGCCTCCACGAGCTTCCAGTCGAGTACTTTTTCCAATTCGAAGTCTTGCTCGATCTGTTTGTACAGACCTACTCCTTCGCGGGAAGAGTCTACGTGCAGGATTGGTGACAGGTCGAGCTTCTTCACTTTCCAGTGTTCTACATCCTGACGTACACGCAGCATGTCGGCACGGCCAATCATTTCATTGACGGTACGGAAGCCGAGCTCGGCCATGTTCTCGCGCAGGTCTTGTGCGAGGAAGCGGAAGAAGTTCACGACGTGGTCGGGGTCGCCGGTGAAGAGCTTGCGCAGTTCTTCGTCTTGTGTGGCAATACCGACAGGGCATGTGTTCAGGTGACACTTACGCATCATGATGCAGCCTTCTACCACGAGGGCAGCGGTGGCTACGCCCCATTCCTCAGCACCCAGCATGGCGGCGATCGCAATGTCGCGGCCTGTGCGGATCTGTCCATCGGTCTGTAACACGACGCGGCTGCGCAGGTTGTTTTTCACCAGTGTTTGGTGTGCTTCGGCGAGGCCGAGCTCCCATGGTAAGCCAGCGTGGCGTACCGAGCTGATGGGCGAAGCACCTGTGCCACCGTCAGCACCGGAGATGAGGATCGCGTCTGCTTTTGCTTTGGCAACACCGGCTGCCACAGTACCTACACCGGCTTGCGATACCAGCTTGACGTTGATGCGCGCCTGGCGGTTAGCATTCTTTAAGTCGAAGATCAGCTGGGCCAAGTCTTCGATGGAGTATATATCGTGGTGGGGCGGCGGCGAGATCAGGCCCACACCCGGTGTGGAGTGACGTACGCGACCGATCCAGTCGTCTACTTTGTGACCGGGCAGCTGACCTCCTTCGCCGGGTTTCGCACCCTGCGCCATTTTGATCTGCAATTCGTCAGCATTGCTGAGGTAGTAACTGGTTACACCAAAACGTCCGGAGGCTACTTGCTTGATGGCAGAACGCTCCCAGTCGCCGTTGGCTTTCTTTTCAAAGCGTGCGGCATCTTCCCCCCCTTCGCCGCTGTTGCTTTTACCGCCGATGCGGTTCATGGCAATGGCCAGCGTGCTGTGCGCTTCGTGGGAAATAGATCCGAACGACATGGCACCGGTGGCGAAGCGTTTGAAGATTTCTTCTACCGGCTCAACTTCTTCCAATGGTACGGGGTTGCGCTTCTTGAACTCAAACAAACCGCGGATGGTGATCTGCTCTTTTGTTTGCTCGTTGATGCGGTGTGCGTACTTCTTGTATTGTTCGAAGTTGTTCGTCTTGGTAGAGTGTTGCAGCAGGTGGATTACCTCGGGGCTGAACATGTGTTTCTCACCACGGCGTTTCCACTGGTAGATACCGCCCACTTGCAGCTCTTTGCTTTCTGCTTCGTAGGCAAGTTTGTGGCGTACGAGTACTTCCTGTGCCAGGTCGTCGAACGAGAGGCCTTCGATGCGGCTGATGGTGCCGCGGAAGCATTTCTCGATCACGTCGCTGCCCAAACCGAGGGCTTCGAAGATCTGTGACGACTGATATGACTGCAGGGTGCTGATACCCATTTTCGACATGACTTTCAGCAGACCGTTGCCGATACCTTTCTGATAGTTGGCATAGGCCTCTTCATCGGGCAGCGGCTTGTAGAACATGCCGTGCTTGTTCATGGAGTGGATGGTCTCGAGCGCCATGTATGGATTTACCGCGCTGGCTCCGTAGCCAATGATGGTGGCATAGTGGTGCACTTCCCACACGTCGCCGGCTTCTACCACAATGCCTGCTTGTGTGCGGATGCGCTTGCTGACCAGGTATTGATGCACAGCACCTACCGACAGCATGGACGGAATCGGTGCGTAGTCGTTGCTGATCTTTTTGTCGGACAGGATGAGGATCTTCTTGCCGGCGCGTACAGCCTTCTCGGCTTCTGCGCAGATGCGGTCAATGCTTTCTTCGAGACGACCGGGTGCGCCGTCGGCGTTGAATACACATTGGATGACGGCATATTCAAAGCCCTGGTCTTGCAGGTGCTTGAGCTTTTCCAGGTCGTCGTTCAGCAGCACGGGCTGCGAGATGTGGATCTGGTTGGTGTGCTGTGGTGTTTCGTCCAGTACGTTGAGGCTGGCGCCGACACGCGTGAACAACGACATCACCAGGCGCTCGCGGATCGGGTCGATCGGCGGGTTACTTACCTGCGCGAAAAGCTGTTTGAAGTAGTTGGAGATGTGACGGCTTTCTTTTGAGAGTATGGCCGGTGGTGTATCGTCACCCATGGAGCCGATGGCTTCATAACCTTTTTCGGCGATGGGGAGAATGATCGTCTTGACGTCTTCGGCGGTGTAGCCGTAGGCATTCTGACGTTGTACGAGTGTCTTTTCGTCGAAAGAAGTTTCTACCCACTCTACTTCGGGTTCGAGGCGCAGCTTGAGGCGGTTCTGGATGATCCAGTTGTAGTATGACTTGCCTTCGTATACGGCACGTTTTACTTTGTCATCGTCGAGTATTTTGCCGGCTTCGGTGTCGATCATGAGCATTTTGCCCGGTGTGATACGACCCTTCTCAATAACATCTTTCGGATCGATTTGCAGGGCACCGGCTTCTGAGCCGGCGATGACGCGGCCTGTGCGGGTTACGCAGTAGCGCAGCGGGCGCAGACCGTTACGGTCGAGTGTTGCCCCGATGCGGGTACCGTCGGTAAAGACGAGGGCGGCGGGGCCGTCCCACGGCTCCATCATGGAAGCATGGTATTTGTAGAATGCCTTGCGGTGTGGATCCATGAGCTTGTTGTCCTGCCAGGCTTCGGGCACGAGCATCATCATGACGTGTGGAATGGTACGGCCAGAGAGTACCAGCATTTCTACCAGGGCGTCGAGGTTGGCCGAGTCCGAGCCGTCGGGGCTGGTGATCGGCACGAGCTTTTTCAATTCTTCGTCGCTAAACAACGTCGATTTGAAAAGCGCCTCTTTGGATTTCATTTTATTGACGTTGCCGCGGATGGTATTGATCTCACCGTTGTGTGCGATGTAACGGAACGGCTGCGCCAGTTTCCAGTTCGGAAAAGTATTGGTTGAGAAACGCGAGTGTACCAGTGCCAGGGCTGTTTTGAGTCGCGTGTCCTGAAGGTCGTCGAAGTATGCGCGCAACTGCTCGGTGCGCAGCTGACCTTTATAGATAATTGTGCGTGCGGAGAAGCTTGTAATGTAAAAGTCTTTGTTGTTTCCTTTTACGGTGTCTTCGATGATGTGCTGCGTATAGTTGCGCAGTACAAAGAGTTTTCGCTCGAGGGCGTCGCCGGTGATGGTTTCGTCCGCGGGTTTAACAAACACCTGCTCGATGGTAGGCTCCACTTCGGCGGCACCCGGGCCGGGCACGCTGTGATCTACCGGTACAACGCGAAAGCCTATGAGCTCGAAACCCAGTTCCTTGATATTCTTGCGCAGTACTTCGCGGCAAGCGTTTTGCACTTTCTTATCACGCGGAAAGAAGACCATTCCCACACCGTATTTCCCGAGGGCGGGCAATGTGAAGCCCAGGCGTGTTGCTTCTTCGATGAAAAATTCGTGGGGCAGCTGGATCAAGATCCCGGCACCATCCCCTGTCTTTGGGCTGCTCCCTCTTCCTCCCCGGTGCTCCATGTTCTCGAGCATGCACAATGCATCACGCAGGTTTTGATTGGTTTTGTTGCCGTTTATGTTGGCAACAAAGCCGATCCCGCAGGCATCGTGTTCCAGTTCAGGGGTGTACAGACCACGGCTGGTTGTTTCTTTCATTACTTCTGGCGTTTACTAGTTGTTATGGGTGTGTTAATTCTCTGTTTTGAGCGGAACAGAGTCTATAAAGTTAGGGAGAAAACAGAAGAAATTTCTGAGGTTTCAGTAATGCAAAGAATTTTTTGAATCTTTTCACAAAAAAATCAGAATGCTTCAAAAACTAAAAAACGAATACGATTGCACCCTGTTCAGTTTTGAAAATTCAAGAAACAGCGAAAACGATTGAAGAATTTTCAATGAATTATACGCTCCGCACACCGCGCACCATTTCCTTCTTGCCGGGAGGTCCTGGAAGTGTTTCTACTGTCAATCCGAGGGCTTTCAGATCGCGTTTCAACTGGCCTTTGGCGCAGTACGTCACAAACATTCCTCCGGGCCGCAACGTCTGTACGGCTTTCGCCAACATGTCGTAGGTCCACATCTCGGGTTGCTTGTTCGGCGCGAATGCGTCGAAGTAGATCACGTCGGTTTGCGCGACCGGTAAGGTTGCGTCCTGCAGCGATATCGTTAGTTTCTGCAATTGAAATGTCGGGCGTACTGCGACCGGCTGGTTCCAGGGTGCCTGGTGTATTGCGTGAAAGAGTGTTTGCGCGGCGGGCGAGGTAGAATAATTAAGCTGCATCCACAGGTCTTCGGGCAGCGGCGCAGTTTCCAGCGAGGTATACTGCACGGTTACATCTTTCTCTTCGGCGTGTTGTGCGGTGAGTAACGCGTTAAGGCCGGTGCCAAATCCTACTTCCAGCACGGCCACGGTGGTAGCGCCCGAGGCCAGGAAACGATCGAGGCCCTCTTGTATAAAGACGTGCCGCGACTCCTGCACGGCGCCATGGCGCGAGTGGTAGGTCTCATTGAGGGCGGTGTTGAGCAGGGAATGCGAGCCGTCGCCGGTGGTAATGATTTCGATACTCATTCTTTATTTGTAGATCAGCACCACGGCGGATGCATTCACTCCCTCCTCGCGGCCTACGTAGCCCAGCGTCTCCGTTGTGGTCGCTTTGATGGCGATCTCTTCTTCGGTTACGTTCATGAGGGGCGCCATCGTTTTTTTCATGGCGTCGATGTGCGGGCCGATCTTGGGTTTCTCCAGGCAGATGGTGCAGTCGACGTTGCCGACTTTCCAGCCTTTTTCGGTGATCATGCGTGTGACTTCTTTTAGGAAGAACTTGCTGTCCATACCTTTCCACCGGTCGTCGGTGTTTTTAAAATGAAACCCGATGTCGCGCATGTTGGCCGCGCCGAGCAGCGCGTCGCAGATGGCGTGGATCAATACGTCCGCGTCGCTGTGGCCTACGGCACCTTTGGTCGCGGGCAGCTTGATGCCTCCCATCCAAAAATCTCTTCCTTCTTCTAATTGGTGTACGTCATAGCCCATGCCTACGCGAATGTTTGTCATTGCTTCTCAGTATTAAGTACGATTATTCTTTTACAAATATACGGCTGTGGTATTTAACCCGGCTGAGGTACAGTCCGTGAGGCGGCACGTTGGCGCCGGCCTGTTTACGATCGCGGCTTTGTACGATGGTTTGAAATTCACGCAGCGACGTGCGGCCGCTGCCCACATCGAGAAGGGTGCCTACGATGGCGCGCACCATGCCTCGCAGAAAGCGGTTGGCGGTGATGGTGAACTCCAGCCGCGCGCCGTCTTCGCGCCACTCGGCTTTTTTCATGTCGCAGCGAAAGTGGTTGACATCGGTTTGCACCTTGCTAAAGCAGGCAAAGTCGTGCTCGCCCAACAGCGTAGCCGCGGCGCGGTTCATGGCGTCGACGTCGAGGGGGCGAAAATAATATAAAGCGAGCCCTTCGGTAAACGGATCTTTCACGCGCGTAATGCGATAGTGGTAGGTGCGCTCGTACGCCTCGTATCGCGCATTGGCTTCGGGCTGTACGCGCCGGATGGCGTGAATGGCGATGCTTTTGGGTAAAAACGAGTTAAGCTTTACGAGCAGCGTGGGCCGGTCGAAGTCTTTTTCAATATCGGCATGAAAGAACTGCTGCTCGCAGTGTACACCGGCGTCGGTACGGCCGCTGCCGGTAACGCTGATCTCTTCTCGCAGTAACTTTGTCAGTGCGTCTTCCACCACGGCTTGTACGCCGACAGCATTGGGCTGTGACTGCCACCCGCTATAGGCGGCGCCATGGTAGGCTATTTCAAAAAAATACCTCATAAAGATTCATACACGATGGCGGCTCCCTGGCCCACGCCGATGCACATTGTCGCCAGGCCATAGCGGGCGTCGCGGCGTTTCATTTCGTGCAGCAAGGTGGCGCTGATGCGAACGCCGCTACAACCCAGGGGATGGCCGAGGGCGATGGCGCCGCCGTTGACGTTTACCCGGTCGGGTGACAGGTCCAGGTCTTTTATACAGGCCAACGCCTGGGAGGCGAAGGCTTCGTTGAGCTCGATCAAATCCAAATCTGCCACGGTAAGCCCCGCGCGCTGCAAGGCTTTGTGGGTGGCCGGCACAGGGCCGACGCCCATGTAGGCGGGATCCACACCGGCGACAGCGGTCGACACGATACGTGCCATGGGCTTCAGGTTCAGTTGTTTCAGCAGGGCTTCACTTACCACCAGGCAGGCGGCGGCGCCATCGTTTATACCAGATGAGTTTCCGGCGGTGACAGTGCCTTGCTCGCGGAAGGCGGGTTTTAGGGTCGCGAGCTTTTCCAGCGTCGTTGTGCGTGGATGCTCGTCTTTATCAAATAGTATGATTTCCCGGCGTGCGACTGGCGAGGGTAGCGCCACGGGTACCATCTCTGCCTGGAAACGGTTTTGCTCATACGCGCGTTGATACCGGGTCTGCGACTCCAGCGCAAAGCGGTCTTGCTCTTCGCGGGTGATACTCCATTTCTCCGCGACATTCTCGGCGGTTTCGCCCATGGAATAGGGATAGTAGAGCGCTGAGAGCTTGTCGTTCACAAACCGCCAGCCGAGCGTTGTATCATAAATCTCTGCTTTTCGGGCAAAGGACTCTTCGGCTTTGGCCATTACAAAGGGCGCGCGGCTCATGCTTTCGACACCGGCGGCGAGGTATGCATCGCCTGCACCGGTCATGATGCCCTGGGCAGCTTGCATGATGGCTTGCAGACCGGAGGCGCACAGCCGGTTGACGGTCACCCCAGCCACGGTTACGGGCAGGCCCGCCAACAGCAGCGCCATACGGGCCACGTTGCGGTTGTCTTCGCCTGCCTGGTTGGCCGCGCCGACGATGACATCTTCGATGAGTGAAGCGTCGACGGCAGGTTGACGCTGCAACACCTCACGCAGCACGTAGGCGGCGAGGTCGTCGGGACGCACGGAGGCCAACGTACCGCCGTAACGGCCGATGGGCGTGCGAAGTATATCGACAATAAAGGCAGCTGACATACGCGGGCTGGTGTGAATTATTTTTGATTACTTTTGCCCTCAAGTTAACGCAACCGGCACATGTGGCAAAGAATTCAAACCGTATTTCTGGGTATTACCATCCTTAGTCTTATCGCTTCCATCTTCCTACCGATCTACCTGCACGTAGACGCCTCCGGCAAAACGCATGCGCTTTACGCGCTGCATTATACCGTCATTGAAAACAACGTGCGTACGAGTGAATATTTCCCTTATAGTGTCATCGCTGTCCTGTACATCGCGGCGGCAACCATCGCTTTTATTGAAATTCAAAAGTTCCGCAACCGCCTGTTGCAAGTGAAGCTGGGTGCGTTGAACGCCGTCTTCCTGGCTGTCGCTGTTGGCGTGGCGGTTTACTTCGCCAGTGGGCTTCTGAAGGCCAACCAGGGTGGCAACTACGACTACGGTCTGTGGGCACCTTTTGTGGCGGTGATTTCTAACTGGGCCGCAATTCGCTTTATCAAACGCGACGAAAAGATCGTACGCGACTCCGATCGCCTGCGCTAAGCACCCGAAATTCTGCCACCTTGGCACATTCCTGAACTGGAACAACATTTGAAATCCCCGCCTGTCGGGGATTTTTTATTCCCCCACCCTTAAATCTGACAAATATGGCAGCAACACAAGAAAAAGGTACGACACAAGAAAAAGGTACGATCTCCATTCACACCGAGAACATCTTTCCCATCATTAAGAAGTTCCTTTATTCCGACCATGAGATTTTCCTGCGCGAGCTGGTTAGCAATGCCGTAGACGCCACCCAAAAATTAAAGAAGCTGGCGTCGCTGGGCGAATTTACCGGCGAGCTGGGCGACCTGAAGGTGGAGGTGAGCTTTGACAAAGAGAAGAAGACCATCACCGTTAGCGATAAAGGCATCGGCATGACGGGCGAGGAGATCAAAAAATATATTAACCAGATTGCATTCTCGGGTGCTACTGAGTTTGTAGAGAAGTTTAAGGACAAGACCGATGCGAAAGACATCATCGGTAAGTTCGGTCTTGGTTTCTACTCCGCTTTTATGGTATCTGACAAAGTAGAGATCGTTTCGCGCTCTTTTAAAGTAGGTGCCGACGAGGCTGCCCGCTGGGAGTGTGACGGCTCGACCGAGTACGAACTGACGCCTGCTGAGAAAGCAGAACGCGGTACGGATGTTATCCTGCATATCAATGCCGACTCGGAGGAGTTCCTCGATGAATGGAAGCTGAAAGGCATTCTCGATAAATACTGTAAGTTTTTGCCCGTAGAGATTAAGTTCGGCACGCAGGAGAAGAACGAAGAGGATGGTGTTGACGAGGAGGGTAAGCCTAAGTATAAGTCGGTTACGACCGACCGGATTATTAACAATCCTGCTCCCCTGTGGGCGAAGTCACCGTCTGAGTTGAAGGATGAGGATTATCTCTCCTTCTATAAGGAGCTGTATCCTTTCTCGGAAGAGCCGCTGTTCTGGATCCACCTGAATGTGGACTATCCTTTCAACCTGACGGGTATTTTATACTTCCCGAAGGTGAAGAACGATTTCGAGATGCAGAAGAACAAGATTCAGCTGTACTCACGCCAAGTGTTTATTACGGACGAGGTGAAAGATGTGGTGCCCGACTTCCTGATGATGTTGCACGGTGTGCTCGACTCGCCGGATATTCCGCTGAACGTATCGCGTAGCTACCTGCAAAGTGACGCTAGCGTGAAGAAGATCAGCGCTCACATTACGAAGAAAGTGGCGGATAAGCTGCAGGAGATCTTTAAGAAGGACCGTGCCGACTTTGACAAGAAGTGGGATGACATCAGCGTCTTTGTTAAGTATGGTATCATCAGCGACGAGAAGTTTTACGATAAGGCGAAGGATTTTGTCCTGTTGAAAAATACTGAAGGCAAGTATGCTACCCTGGAAGAATATAAGGAGAAGGTGAAGGCTACCCAGACGGATAAGGATGGTAACCTGGTGTATATCTATTCGTCTGATCCGGGTAAGCAAGATAGCTTCATTCAGGCGGCTAAAAATAAAGCCTATGATGTGCTGGTGTTAGACGGTGTGCTGGATAGCCACTTTATTAATACGCTCGAGCAGAAGCTGGAGAAGACGCAACTGAAGCGTGTTGATAGCGAGACGGCAGATAAGCTGGTGGATACCGACAGCAAGACTGAGAGTGTGCTGAGCAGTGAAGAGCAGGAGCAGGTGAAGGGGATTTTTGAGAAGGCTATTAATAATAAGAGCTTTAACGTGACTGTTGAATCGCTGTCTCCGGACGAACTGCCGGTGTTGATCACGCTGAGTGAGTTTATGCGCCGGATGAAGGATATGGCGAAGCTTGGTGGTGGCGGTTATGCTTTTATGGGGCAGATGCCGGATAATTATGCGGTGGCTATTAACGGTAACCATGGGATTGTGCAGAAGATTTTGAAGGCTGACGCGGAAGAGCAAAAGATTAAGCTGGCGAAGCAGTCGTTTGACTTGGCGCTGCTGTCGCAGGGTATGTTGACGGGGGCTGATTTGACGAGCTTTATTAAGCGGAGTGTTGAGTTGGTTTCGTAGTAATTCGATCAACTATATACATAGAAAAAGCCCCGGTTTGTGCCGGGGCTTTTTGTTGTGGCGCACCATCGCTTCGCTCGGTGCTGGATTGCCATTTATGACGACTGTGCTCCGGCAGTCTGAAGACTGCCATTAAAGTAGGTCCAAGTCGCCCTCCCTTCGGTCGGAAGACTTGAACCAGATGTCAGAGCAGTTGCGCTGCTATTAGAAGTTGGGGGAGAGTAGATATTTGGAGTAGAATTCTTCGATGACTTTTACGGCGTCTTCTGGGGTGTCTACTACTTCGAAGAGGTAGTGGTCGTCGGCGTCAATCATCTTTTCCGCCACTAATACCTTCCTCCACCAATCAACCAGTCCACTCCAGAATTTTTTTCCTACCAGCACGATGGGGAATCTTCCAATTTTCTTTGTTTGGATCAATGTTAATGCTTCCATTAGCTCATCGAGCGTTCCGAATCCGCCCGGCATTACGATGAATCCCTGGGAGTATTTTACGAACATTACCTTGCGCACGAAGAAGTAATCGAATGTGATGAGCTTATCGGGGTCGATGTATATATTTCCTTTTTGCTCGTGGGGTAAGTAAATATTTAGGCCTACGGATTTTCCTTTTGCGCGGTTGGCGCCTCTGTTGCCGGCTTCCATGATGCCCGGGCCACCACCGGTGATGACACCGTAGCCATGCTTCACCAGTTGAAAGGCGATTTCGTCGGCCATTTTATAATATGGGTTGCTGGGCTTTACGCGGGCTGAGCCGAAGATGGTCACGCAGGGGCCTATCTTTGCGAGCTTATCAAAGCCTTCTACAAATTCAGACATGACCTTAAAGATCACCCAGCTGTTCGAGCTTTTGATCTCGGCCCAGTCTTTGTCTTGAAATGCCTGGCGGATACGTTGCTCTTCTTCCAGGCTGTGTTGAAACGCCGGTGTTTCTATTTCCTTTTTCTTTGATTTTTTTGCCATGATGTAAAACCTTTTTACGGCTGTTTATACGTGTGCAATACGGTGGAAGTTAATGAAGAAGGTCTTTTAATGCACCCTCCAGCGTCTTAAATTGAAATTGAAAACCCTCGCCCTGAATCTTTTTCGACGACACGTTGCTACCCGTGAGTACCACTTCAGCCATTTGTCCAATCAACATCTTTAGTACAACGCCCGGCACAGGGGGCATAAACACCGGCCGGCCTATGGCCTTGCCGATAGCTTTTGTCAGCTCGCAGTTGGTGATGGCATACGGGCCGGTGCCATTATAAGGGCCTTGCATTGCCTCGTCGTCCATGGCCTTGATAAACATGCGGCAGATGTCGTGAATGTGAATCCAGCTTACATTCTGACGCCCGGTGCCGAGGGGTGCACCGACAAAGAGCTTTACCGGTTTGGCCATCTGTTCCAATGCACCACCCTCCGCTGCCAGTACTATACCGATGCGAATCTTTACTACGCGAATGCCCAGTGTGGCGATGCGGTCTACTTCTTCCTCCCACGCACGCGTTACTTGCGCCATGAAATCTTTGCCGGAGGGATGCTCTTCGGTTAACAACGAGTCGTTGTCTTCAAAGCCATAATAGCCAATCGCGGAGGCAGAGACAAAGGTCTTGACAGTATGCGGGTGTTGACGCAGCGTGTCGTACAGCAGGCGCGTGGAGTGCGTGCGGCTTTCGAGGATTTCCTTCTTGTAAGAGTCTGTCCATCGCTTTTCGCCGACGCCGGCACCTGCCAGGTGCACAATCGTGTCAGTGCCTTGCAAGGCGGCTACATCAAGTTTTGCTTGAGCGATGTGCCATAAAAAGGTGGTTGTCTTGTTGCCACGGTTGCTGCGACTGAGATGCGCCACGTGGCGGCCTTCGCGTTGTAAAAGTTCTGTCAGGTGCGTACCGATAAGACCTGAAGCGCCGGTAATAAGTATATTTTTTGCAGTCAATTTTTCAGTAGTTTTGAGCCCTGAATTATTACAAAGTAAACAACATGTCGCTAACGAAAAAGTTTGTCCTGATCTTTTCATTTTTTGCGCTTACACTTATCGCTACCGCCCAAACCGTAAAAGTTAAAAAAGAGACTGCCCGTGTAAAGGGAGAAAATCTCCAAGGTTTTGAGGTAGAGCTAGACGGCACACCTGAGGAGGTCAACGCTGCGCTGCTCAAGCTGGCCAAGTCGCTTGGCAAGGCCAAGCAAGCTACCGAGGCCATTACGATCAACGAACCCACCATTGGCGCTATTCCGTACGCTACGCCTGCCTACGCGGTGATGAAAGCCGAAAGCACTACGAAGGCGGCAGCCTGGATTGGGATGAAGCCGGAAGGGGGCTCTGCGGAAACTGCGGCGCATGTTAACAAAGAGCTGGAGAAGTTGATGCACGACTTTGGCGTGAAGTTCTATCGGGAGAAAATCCAGGTGCAGATTGATGAGTCGCTACGTGCTGCGCAGGCGGTGGATAAACAGCAGCAGAAGCTGACGAATGAGAATAAGAATCTGAACGTCAAGTTAGAAGATAACAAACGGGAGAAGATTCAGCTGGAGAAGTCGATTGAGAATAATAAGCTGCAAAATGCTGATCTGTTGAAGAAGATCGAGAAAAATAAGCACGATCGTGACTCTGTAGCGCTGGCGGGGGTGCAGATTAAGAAGGTGATGGAGGCGCAGAAGGAGAAGCAGCGGAAGGTGAACTGACGAAGACAGAAATTGGTCACCTGATTTATCCGGTTAGGAGGGATTGCTTTAATTAGCTATGTGTCTAGTATAGCTCAGGTATAGCTAGAGTATATGTTTGATACGGGTAATCCATAGATTTGCCTTAGGTATGCTGTATGGATGGCTTAGGGGAGATGCGGATCTTCCTAAAGCTTATATCATGTGCTTGGACTTAGACTCGCCAGCATACAGGACCTCGCCAAATTGCCCGAATACCGTTCATGGACAGTTGATATGAATGCCAAATCCGCTAATGACATCTCGTCTCATATTACTGGCTAATTCGGCAGCGGAAAGCGATCTTAGGTTTGTACTTAAGAGGGCATGGCGAAACAAACGGGTGTTATTAAATTAATCGGCAAACTAGGGGAAAATAGCTACTACTATACTAAAGACAATGGCTATCTCGTCCGAAAAATAACGTCTGTCGATGCGGAGCGTATTCGTACTGATCCTGCCTTTGCACGGGTGCGGGAGAACAATACGGACTTTGGACGGTGTGCGTGGGGTGTTAAGCTCTTACGCGCGGCATTTATACAGTTGTTTGCCGGTGCGGCTGATACGCGCATGACCAGTAGGCTTACTCAGGCCGTTATGGCCGCCATGCAGTCCGACACCACCAACATGCCGGGTAAGCGACGTCCGGAGTCAGGCGATATCGGGCTGTTGCGTGGGTTTGAGTTTAATAAAGGGACTTCACTGAAACGCGTGTTAAAGGCAACGTATAGTACGGATGTTGATCACGAAAGAGGTGTTTGTACTATCACGATTATCCCTTCCGATAAGAAGTTAGTGCTACAGCATGCGGATGCTGCGCGCTTTCGGTTTGTGATGGGCGTAGCCAGGATCGACTTTAAAACCGGTGCGCATTCCGTGGAGCACATCCGGTCAGCAGTGATGTCGTCGCGCATGGTGGCGAGGACTCCTCTGACATTTACCAGCCGCATCATGCCTGTTGAGGATGAGTTTCTTTTTATAACGTTGGGCGTTGAGTATCTCCGAAAGGTTGATCGCGAGTATTGTGTTGTAGAGGATAAGAAATATACTGTGTTGACGCTGATTCACGTGGAGAAAGCGTGTTGGAAAAAGGAGAAAAAAACCGCACACGGTAAAAACCACATTTCCTTGCAGTGGAGGATTACACGAGCCGTACGTCTTCGTCCCGCAGTCTGTATAAATAGGACCGCTATTAAACGTTACAATCTGTTTTCCATGTGCAATCCGTATGTACCAAAACCCGAGTTGCCAAACCCGCTCGAGTCTACTTTAGACACGTTTTATGGAAGTTCATAAAACTTCACAAGAAACACAACGATCTAAACTTCACAAGAAACAGAATGTTAAACGTTAATTGGGAAAAAAGATGATGAATTTTGATGACGAGGTCTCAAACGAGATCCTAAATCTAAGAATGAAAGCCGACTATGAAGAACGGGCAGCCGAACACATGGACCAACTGGACTTTGAAAAGTTGGCCTGCATTAAATCTAAACAACTGAACGAACTAACCGATGAGGATCTCGAGTCAATTGGAATTTACAGAACTCCGCACGAGGAATTCGAATACTTGTATTCCTATTGCGACCTCGATTTGGTTAAGGTGTATTTTACCAAAAGCGGTGATAAATATGAGCTGCGTCGCTGGAAATTGCAAAAAGAAAAAGATGTTACGTCTACCACGGAATTACTAGAAGAGATGTTGTTTTAATGGAGACTTAAAGGTAAATGAGTCGGAGTTACTAAAAAAAGACCGGACATTGACGTCCGGTCTTTTTATCTCATTACAGATAGCAGATTTTAACTATCTTTTCACTTCAACTCTTCTGACCGTCGTCTGGTCGCCAGCGTGCACCTGAACAACATAAACACCTTCCTTCACCTGAGAGATGTCGAGGTTGTTCTTACCTCGCAGCGCGCTCCATGCTTTCACGGGCAATCCGTAGATATCTGTCATCGAAACGTTGTAGTAGGTGTTGGCATGTACATCAATCGTTAGCGTACCGCTGGCCGGGATAGGATAGATCGCGGTCCCACTCTCTTTACTTGCGGATTGCTGATTACCCGGTAACATTTCTAACGGTCCAGCGGAAGCAATACGACTTCCTTGATTACAGTCTTGGGTCGCTATACTGACCGGCATTCCATAGGAAAACGGATAACTGTCGGCTTCCCCTTCAAACATCACTGTGTATTCGCCTGCTGGGAGCACGCGGGTCGTCAATAAACAATTATCAACGTCTCCTTTTGCAATAAATTGATACAGTGAGTCAAACAAGTACACGGCAAAATCCGGGTGAGCATCGCTACAGTTTCCAATTCTAATGCTTGTGGGCTTTGTCAATGTAAACCGATAAAAGACGTCATCTCCATACCAGCCATACTG
The DNA here is from genome assembly GCF_021190955.1 of Parachryseolinea silvisoli. Taxonomy (GTDB): domain Bacteria; phylum Bacteroidota; class Bacteroidia; order Cytophagales; family Cyclobacteriaceae; genus Ohtaekwangia; species Ohtaekwangia silvisoli. The sequence goes on along the minus strand of NZ_JAIOAO010000002.1, from coordinate 753,687 downwards.
GTCTCTGAAAGACGCGTTAATATCGGGTAAGTAGTCGCTAAATCGGCTACAGTCGCCTAGAACACCCAGGTGAATTGGCTGTGTCCATGAAATGCCCGGCACATTCATCGGATTCAGTTGCATCTTTACATTGATCTCCCCTTGTCCTTGACCAACACGTTCTATTACAACGTAATACACTCCTGGCCGAGCATCCAGTGTTCGTGATGTATTATAACTAGCACACACCGTCGGATACGCTTCTACGACATGCCGCATCCACTTTCCATTTGCATCTAGTACATGAATCCGGGTATTTTCCTGATCTGGTGAACCACAAGTAGATATTTGAAGGGTACCATAGTAGCTGGAAATGACCTTATAATAAATGTCGTCGCTCGGCTGCCCATTAAACTCGTTAGACGCATCGCCTACAAAGTCATTACCGTAGCAGTTTGCTTTTGAATTATCTGGGGAGAAGTAATAAAGCAAGTTACTATTCTCCAAACGGACTTCGATAGCGTTGGTACGTGTGGCGCCGGGGACTGGCCCTGGGGTCGTTACATTCACAGTGTTAGATGCCGCCGACTCACCGATATCGTTTCCTGCTTTTACATAAATTGCGTACGCCGTGCTGGCGGCAAGACCGTTAATCGTTATGCTCGTCCTGCTGGCGTCTACCGCCCAGTTGAAATTACCTTGTCCATTTATATATACACTGTATTGCGTTATCTGAACCGATGAACTGGGCCGGGTCCACGAGAGCGTAATGCTACAGGCGGAAGATGCATCTACTTTCAAATTACGTGGTACTCCCGGTGGCGTTGTCGGGGGGCTCTGAACTCTTACGGTATACGTTTTCGACGGATTCCAGGGGGGACTGGTAGGATTCTCGGGACTATTTGTGGCCACGCCCATAATAACAGTATCAAAATCACGCATTGTAGCATCGTTTAACGATGAACCCGCTTCAGCATACAGTGTCATGCTAAACTCTTTCGTAATGCTGGTAACACCACTCGGAAAGTCTGCATCCGTTATCTTAAAGGCATTCGATATCGGTATACATCCACATGTTTGTGTGCCGCTGGGTTTACGGAACATCTGGAAATTGAAATTTACCGGGCTAACATTTTTTATCACTGTTATGCGGAACCTAACGATCCTGCTCTGATTCGCCGCCAGCAAAAGTTGGGAAGTACTGCCTCCGAGAGAATTTTGGTCGATCTCCCAGCTGCTGTAATTTTGCCATTGGGCAAATACCTGTAAACACATGAATAGATGCAGCACCATCAAAAGCGCTGCTTTTTTAAATAGAGATTTAATCATAACATATATAGTTAAATTGTAACAACTCTCGTGCTTGCTGACAACCGATCGAAACTTGATCTGTAGCCGATAACGATGGCTAAGATAACGTAAGAGCTATCGCCATAGGCCGGATAACCTATTATTGAAATATTATGATTATGTGTCTTGTTATTGAAACTGAATGGTATCCATGGCGCTATCCCGCCAGCGGCGAATCTTCTTATCGAATGTAAAGCGCTGGTCGGGGAACTCGATAAATTCATCTTTGCGGAACTGTGTATAGTACAACGTCAGGTCGCCGCCTTCGAGCATGGTGCGGAAAAGGAACTTACCTTTCTTTTCAACCGAGTCTGCGTGCATTTTCCACATTCTGAATACTTCTTCGTAGTCTGCGAATGTATCATTCTCTCCGAGTTTTATACGCACGGCAATTCCTTCCTCCATGGGCGTAATGCTTCGTGCTTTACGGGCTACTAACAGACTATAGGTATCATTTTCTTCGTTGTGGTCGCAATACAGGACACGGGCTTCGTTTACGGCGCGGTCGTAGTACCAATCGAATTTCTTATCAAACTTTGTTTCATGTGTGGCCTCCGGCGCCAGGCGCGAGGCGTAGTGCATCATCGTATAGAGAATTTTCTTCTGCTCTTCTGCAGAAAGGCATCCAGACGGGTCGTAATTTTTCTTCTTGCAAGAAGTCGATAAAACGAGCAGGGCGAAAAAAGTGTAGTAGGCGATTCTCATAAAGTAAGGACAAAAAAAACCCGGACAAATATCCGGGTTTTTTATCAGAATATCAGAGTCGATTAATAGTTGGTCGTGTTCGGAGTGAAGTTCACCCAAGACTCGCCCAGCCAGCCAGCAGATGTACCTACTGCGCCGATGTAGTCCGTTTTTTGGAAGAATTCATCTTCAGCGCTCATATCTTTTGCACCAGTTGCCAGCGGTGAGTTAGCAGCCAGCGTTGCAGTAGCAGCCGGAGTGTTGAGGTCACCGACAGTTGTCAAGCCTGCGAACTTAGCAGACAGGTCGATTGTACTCTTATCTGCAGTATTGTTGTCAACAGGTATTGCGTCAACGTCAAAACCAAGATCGTTTGCGCCAGTAGCAGGAAGTGTCAGACCACCTACGTAGCGGCCAAAGTAGTTGCTTTGGAAGTCAGCGTCAGGAGAAGCACCGTTTTTGCTGTCTGTAGTGCGGAGTGCTGCGTTGCCAGTAGTACCGGCACCTAGAATTACCGAGTTGTATAGTTTTAGTTGGCTGCGACGACGTACGTGCAGGCCGTTTTGGAAGTTTGCACTTACCGCGCCGTTGTTCAGTGCTGGAGCTTGAGCAGTACCGCCCAGTTTAGCGTATACAAAAGGACCGAAACCAGTTACGTTAGCAAAAACAGGAGCTGTGAAAGGCTCAGAAGGATTACCGTTTCCGTCGTTGTCAGATTCGAAGATGTTTGAACCCGATTTATCGGCAGTGTTAGGCTCACGGAATGCAGCAGCGTATTGAACTTTGCCTGTGAAGCCGAAGTCTGTATCGAAGTCGTCATCCCATGTTTTGTAAGCGATCAGGTGCGTTGCGTTTACAGTACCGCCGAACCACTCAAAAGCGTCGTCACCAGAGTAAGATACCTGTACGTGGTGGAAAGTTGTTTCGCTACCCACGCTACCCAGCGTAATACCGTTGATTTCGTTATCTGTTGACAGTGCGATACCGGCAAATTCAACGCGAACGTATGTGATCGTACCCGAGTTATCGTCGGCTACTTCGCCACCGTATTGGCCAAGTGCACCTGCTGTAACACCTTCGATGTTTTGATTAGCATTTTGATTGTTTTTAGCTTTGCCCAGGAGGACCAAACCACCCCAGTCACCCGTGTTACGGAAACCCGCTGGAGAAGATGAAGTGAACACAATCGGTTCAGCTGCAGTACCTGCGGCCATCAGTTTAGCGCCACGCTCGATGATCAGAGCGCCTTTAGAAGTTTTATCACCAAATATGATTGTGCCAGGCTGAATTGTCAGTGTAGCGTTGTTTGTAACGAAGATGTTAGCCTTCAACAGGTAACGCTTGCTTTTTTCCCAGGTAGTGTTGGCAGTGATGTTAGCATCAACCACGACAACCGGAACGATGGATTCGGTTTTTTCGCCTGTGTTACCGTTCACGTCTGTTACAACCAGCGCCAGTGAAGTAGCATCACCTTCGTAGAGGTATTGGAAAACATCAGATGTTTCACCGTTGCTGTAAGACTTAATTTCAGTCTCACCCAGTGTCACATTCTTCAAACCTGCGGGAGCAGTAACTGCGATTGTCAGAGGGATTTTACCTTCGCTGGTTACACCACCGATGAAAGTGGCAACAGAGGGGTCTCCGTAAGTAGGGGTCGCCTCGTCATCGTCGCTGCAAGACGAAAGCGCAAATGACAATGAAAGCACGGATAATGCCACCATCACCAATTTCGTTCTAAATTTTTCCATTTGTATAGTAGTTTGAAATTTCGCTTCAAAAGTAATTCTGCAATATTAAGCGACAGTTAATGGAACATTAGGTTTATATTTTAAATGTCATTTACTGCGCCGTCAAACAAATGGCATTCGTCGCCGAATGCCATTTGTTTAGGGAGACCCCTGAAAAATTTAATATAGGGATAACCCACTATTTGATGCGGTACGTCACGCCCAGGGTGATATATTGACCTGGCTTATATGCCATGATGTCGTCGTCCGAACCTTTAATTTTCTGATCACTGTTAGAGTCCTGGACCAGTCTGTACTCCTGGTTCAACAAATCCTGAATACCTCCTTTTATTTCAAAGCGCTGCCCCAGGCCTTTCGAAATTGTCAGGTCAATCTGGTTTCTCGGCATTTCATATTGCGTTGCTGCGTTGTTCGCAAATCCTGTAGAAGGATTGAGATCGCCCACGGCAAAAATACGCTTACCGAACACGTTGTACGCTACGTTCACCTGGAAGGCGTTCTCCAGATCAACATAGTTCACACCGGCATTGAAAACATACGGCGACTGACCCTGCATTGCGCGATTTTTCTCCTGATTACTGAACGCGTCAGAAAGTGTTACTTCGCTTTTAATCACAGCTGCGTTAAAGATCAGGTTCAGCTTGTTTATAAATCTGCTGGATGTGAATTCTTGCAAGGATTTACGTACTTCAAGTTCCGCGCCGTAGCTGGTAGCGCTTTCTCCATTGCCGAATGTATAGATGATATTAGAGCCTTGTTCCAACAACATTTCAATCGGATTCTTGAAATATTTATAGAACACGCCAAAGGAGATCATTTCGTTCTTAGTAGGATAGTTTTCAAAACGCAGGTCTACGTTGTGAATATCCGCAATCTTCAGGCTATCGTTACCGTGGAAGTTGGCGGCGCGCTCCCAGTCATAATAGTTGAACGGTGCAATCTCCCGGAATACCGGTCTGTTGACGGTTTTGCTATAGGCCAACCGGATCAGCGATTTCTCGTTGAGGTCATACGAAACGTTGACGAATGGCAGGAAGCTTGTAACCGGGTTATCTACTTCTATGGGGCCTTTGTCGTCATGCGACGACAACTGTTGACGATTGTATTCTACGCGTGATCCGACGGCAAATTTGAAGGCGTTGACTGGAATAAAGAAATTGACATACCCAGCTGTATACAGGTTCTCCGCCGTGTATTTGTCCGCAAGCGTGGTTCCTTCATCTAATTTAAACAGCGGGAATGTATTCGTCGAGCCTGCTCGATCCTCCGGGTTGATCAGGTTGTCGCGCGTAAAGATCGTATTGTATGGTTGCGTCAGTATAGCCAGGTTTCTTTCTTCACCAAACCAGTTGTACGAGAACCAGCGAGCGCTGAAATCGCGATCTGTTTGAGACAGGTAGTAGCCTGCCGAGATCTTTGCTTGTGATTTTTCTTCTGCTTCCGGGTTCAGTTTATACTCAACATCCAAGGCATGGGTATACACATTTTCGTTCAGCTCTGAGAAGAAACGTCCATCGGCAGCATTTGCGCCGGGAGCAATGTTAACAGCAAAAGGAGCATCTGTTCCAAGCGTTCTCTGTGTCCGCAATCTGCGGGTATCCGGTTGATTTGCCGCCATGCTGCCATAGCCAAATGTCCAGTTAAGATTGAGATGATCATTCAGGCTATGTTTGCCCGCCAATTGCCCGGAGTAGACGGAGCGCTCGGAGTACGTCATACCGGTATTGTAGACATCAAAATTCTGCACGATTTCGGCGCCCGTTCGTATCGTAGTCTGATCGCTACCTTGTTGGTTATAGAAGTTTCGGAACTCAATCTTATTGGAGGGGTTGAGCTCGAGCGTAAAGTTGCTGATGACACCCAACCTAATATTGACAGCGTCACGGATGTCACGGTATTCATTTCTGCGTCCCACATCTCCGCTGGCAGGATCATAGGCCTCATAAAAGTTATTCGTCTGCTCCAGGCGCTGACGTGTGTTTGAGTAGCTAATCGAGGTAATATTGCCAAGTCGTTTTTGACCAATATAACCTGATTTCGCATAGTTAATTGTGGTGCGGAAGTCTGGTGCCGCCGTGCCTTTCTTATTTTGCCAATCATTATTCAGGCTGGCACCTGCTTCACCGATAATTCGGCGGTTTCTATACTGCGACAGGTCGCTTGTATACGTCCGCAGATTTTGTGTGGGGAAGCCACTCGGCAGTGAACGGTAGTTGTTGTCAAATCCGAGCCAGTCAGTGTTGCTTCCCGGAGACGTGTAAAAATCATCAAACGTGGTGCCCAGGCGGATGCCACCGGTCACGTTGATCGACAACTCGTCTTCACCCACAACGCTCTTGGTACCAACATCAATGACTGCACCGGCAAAGTCACCCGGCAGATTCGCACCGCCTGATTTATATACTAACATGCGATCGATCATAGAGCTGGGAATCAGGTCGAATGCGAAGGCGCGTGAATCAACCTCTGTGCTGGGCGCAATCACACCGTTCAACAGTACCGATGTATAGCGCTCACTAAGACCGCGCACGTTTACAAAGCGGTTGCCCACGATGGTAATGCCGGGAATACGTTTTACAATTTGAGCAGCGTCACGATCTTGCGACATGGAAATCTGCTGGGCTGAGATACCCGACACCACCAGCTGGGCTGATTTGATGTCACTAATGATGGCAACATCGGTGTTGCGTACACGCTCACCTGAGATCACCACCTCATTCAGCTGCGCTGATTCTTCCACCAAGGTGGTGTTAATCAACGTTACCTGGTCGGGGTACACCGTAATGTTTTTCAGCGTATCTGATTTATACGAGATAAAGGAGATGATGAGGTTGTAGGAACCCACCTTTACCTTGGGAATTTCAAAGTTGCCTTCCGCGTCGGCTACGGCGCCTAAGCCTGTGCCGGCGATGATAACGTTGGCTCCGATGATCGGATCGCCGGAGATGCCGTCTTTAATGGCTCCTTTGATGGTGCCGGATTGTGCTGCGGCACCTAACACAGTAAGGGCGACTAGCGACAGCGAAAGAAGTACGCTTCTTAACATAAACCTTTTATTTGCCACAAAGGTCTATCACTAATATTACCTGATGGGGATGCCGCTGTTACGAAATTGTTAAGTGCAAAAAGTCTTGCTAACAGGCGTTTAATGTGTTTTCGCTACCTTTTTTGTGCTTTCGCATGACTGTCAAGGAGTTCAGTTTTGGGGTCTTAACAATTCTTACAAGATTTTTTAATCTGCATAATCCGCAGGTAATAGAACTTTTTAAAAGTTTCCGCAGAGGAAACAAAATGTCGTTCGGAATGTGGACTCGAACCCCATATTTTACCGCTTATGACGCCTGCCGGGGTCAAAAAATTCCCGATGGAACACTAAATGTTTAAATAAAGAGCCCGACCCTACCTGCTACAGGCTGAGTCGGGCTCCCAATCCGGGACACCGGACGTTATTTTAATGATTGATGGGAATCTTGTTCAGGATGGCACGGACGATGTCCGCCGGGCGCACGTTGTCAGCTTCCGCCTCATAATTGAGCAGGATGCGGTGACCCATTACGTCGATGGCTACCTCTTTAATATCTTCCGGCAGTACGTAATCGCGTCCTTCTATGTATGCTATGGCCTTGGCTGCCAGGTTGAGGTTGATGCTGGCACGCGGTGACGCCCCGAACTGGATGTATTGGGCCTGCTCCGTTAGTTTATAGTCCAGCGGCTTGCGCGTGGCGTATACGAGCTCGACAATGTAGCGCTCCAGCGATTCGGATACTTTCACACGGTTGATCTGCTCGCGAATGGAGAAGATATCTTCTTTCGTGAGCATGGTATTGACTTTGTAGTCGAACTTCATGTTGGAGATGCGGCGCATGATCTCGATCTCCTGCTCTTTGGTAGGATAGTCGATGTGCACTTTCATCATAAAGCGGTCTACCTGAGCTTCGGGCAGCGGATAGGTACCTTCCTGGTCGACTGGGTTTTGTGTGGCCAGTACGAGGAAAGGTTTGTCCAGCTTGAACGTTGTCTCGCCAATGGTCACTTGCTTCTCCTGCATGGCTTCGAGCAATGCCGACTGCACTTTGGCAGGCGAGCGGTTGATCTCATCGGCCAGGATGAGGTTGGCGAAGATGGGGCCTTTCTTTACTTCAAACTTACCGTCCTTTTGATTATAGATCATCGTACCGACGAGGTCGGACGGCAGCAGATCGGGCGTAAACTGAATGCGTTGAAAGTCCAGGTGGAGCACCTGGGCGAGGGTGCTTACGGTCAGGGTCTTGGCGAGCCCCGGTACACCTTCGAGCAGGATGTGCCCGTTGGTAAACAAGCCGATCATCAACCGGTTGACCATGTATTCCTGGCCCACGACCACTTTGGCTACTTCGGCATAGACCTCTCTTACCTTTTCCTTATGCGCTTCGTGCTTTTCAACGGCTACGGATTCCATACAAAGTATTTTGATTTAAACCTGTCAAAAATAGTGTAAATATTGAAAAAGTAATCCCCTTAGGCATATGGATTGCAAACAAAGGACGTAAAAGGAGTCATGGGCAAAACATTTGTGATGGGGGACATGCACGGCGCATACCGTGCATTGCGGCAGTGTCTGGACCGGTCTGCATTCGATTATAAACACGATCGCCTGATCTGTCTCGGCGATGTCTGCGACGGCTGGCCTGAAACCCGCGCGTGTGTGGAAGAGTTGCTACGCATCAAACGCCTGACGCTCATCTTAGGCAACCATGACTTCTGGACGCGGCAGTGGATGATTACCGGTTATATAAATGACATCTGGTACGACCAGGGTGGCCTGGCTACGTTGCAGTCGTACGACGACGGTGTGCCCGATTCGCACCGTGCGTTCTTTCGCAAGGCGCTGCCTTACTATCTCCGCCAAAACAAGCTTTTTGTACATGCGGGCATTGACCCTATGCTGCCGTTGCGCCGGCAAGACGAGGATATGTTCCTGTGGGATCGGTCGCTGGCCAAAGAAGCCATGGACCGTTTTGCGCACAATATTCCCGGTAAGCTGACCAGCTTTGATGAAGTGTATCTTGGGCATACCGGCACAGGGTACCTGCACCCTATACAAGGCGGCGAAGTGTGGCTGATGGACACCGGCGCCGGCTGGAGCGGTGTATTGTCGATGATGAATATCGAGACAAAAGAAGTGTTTACGAGCGACGCTGTGCCGGACCTTTACCCCGGCATCATTGGGCGTGTCAAGCGCGCCTAGCGATGCGTCAGGATACCTGCACGATCAGCTCCTGGTCCAGCGGTATGCCGCGGAGCTTTAGAAACAGCTGTGCCAATACGGCTACGTCGCGCAGGCAGTAGTCTTTGATCTTCTCCAGATTTTTGTCCACATAGTACACGCGGTTTACCTGGCTGCCATCGATGCCCCCCTCTTTACTGGAAGGAATGTTAAACACGGCGGCAAGCAAGTCGAGGGAAGTGAAGTGTTTGTAGTCGCCGAACTTCCACATATCCATGGTGTCGTAGTGCGGCACTTCCCACGGCTTTTTGCCCGCCAGGTCGAGCAGGCTGGGGAGTGGAATACCGTTGATGAGCAGGCGGCGTGACAGGTAGGGAAAGTCGAACTCTTTGCCGTTATGGGCGCATAGCCGCTCCGAGACACTGAGGCGTTCGAGCATGGTTTTGAATTCGAGTAGTAAGGCGTGTTCGTCGTCGCCGTAGTAGGCTTTGGTGCGCAACGTCAATGCGCCGTTCTCGCCGTCTACAAATTTGCCCACGCAAATGCAGATGATCTTACCAAATTCGGCAAAGATCGCGGCGCGGTCTAAGTATAGCTCGCCGTCAGTTAGGTCACCGTCGCGGCGCAGGTTGGCGGCTTTGCGCGACCAGAGCGACTGGATGCGGTCGTCTAATGAATTGAAGTCTTCTACCGCCGAAACGGTTTCGATGTCGAGGAAGAGTATATCGCGAAGCTCAGGCAACATGGCTATGAATGCAATACGCCTTCCATTTCCAATTCCTTGATAAAGGAGATGTTCTCTTCGCGAATGGCGTCGGGCACGAAGATGAAACGTTTGTCAAAGATCTGCCGGCCTATGTAGTAGCTCACCCAGTATTCATTGTTCAGGTGAAATACCGACGGGTCAATGGGCTCGATCAGTATGGCGGCATGCTCGGCTATGGTGTCGAGAAAATGGCGTAACACGGAAGTGCGTTGCTGTTCGCCATCTTTTTCGCCGTAGCCCTGGCTGGCCACGAGTGTATTTTCAATAGGGACGTCGTTGTTGTTGATGAGGTATACCCGCCATTCGTCTTGCCCTTCTGTACGCTGACGGGCCACGGCCAGTGTTACATTTTTTACTTCCGGTATTTCGATGTCCTTCATCATAGCCACTCCATGTCAAATTGCGCCCGAATCTTTTCCTTGAGGATCTGCTTGACCTCTTCGAGGTCTACTTTTTTGCCCAGCTCCTGCTCCAGGGAGGTGACAGCCTTATCCTGGATGCCGCAGGGAACGATGTAGCCGAAATATCGCAAGTCCGGGTTAACATTAAAAGCAAATCCATGCATTGTTACCCACCGGCTGGTGCGCACCCCCAGTGCGCAGATCTTACGGGCCCGAACGAAATCTTCGGGGTCCAGCCACACACCGGTCTGCCCGGGACTGCGGCCGGCTTCGACGTTGTATTCGCGCAAGGTTTGGATAACAGCTTCTTCCATAAAGCGCATGTAGCGATGGATGTCGGTGAAGAAGTTTTCCATGTCGATGATGGGATAGCCTACGATCTGCCCCGGGCCGTGATAGGTGATATCACCCCCGCGATTGACACGGTAGTAGGTAGCCTGCACGTCTGACAATTCTTCTTTGGGAATGATCAGGTTTTCTTCGTGGCCGCTTTTGCCGAGCGTAAACACGTGCGGGTGCTCGCAAAATACGAGGTAGTTATCGGTGCGCTGCTGCGCGTCGGCAGGCAGGTCGCGGTTGGCCGTTTTGGTGGCCAGGATCTGTTCGAACAGCGAAGCCTGATAATCCCAGGCTTGCTGGTAGTCTTTCAGACCAATGTCTATAAAGCGCGTCTTTTTATTTTGTACCGGGTTCATCTTTTTCATTCGCCTCCGCCAGTTCGGTATCAGTCATTTCAATCATGTAGGTTACGTTCAGGTTCTTGATGTCATCGTAGGTAACAACAAACAAGTCGCCGGGCATGGCATAATAACGATCGTCCAGATGCCGATTCAGAAAGCCTACGTTAGGGGCGTCGGCATCGAGGTCGTTTTTCAGCAGGCGGCGGTATACATTGGTGAGATAAAGTCGATCGAGGCCGTTGTTGTCGCGCGACAAATAATAGTCTTCCAGAATGCCGCTATAGATCATGTCACCTTCGCTGGAGCCCATGACGACATCGATCTGAATGAAGGCAATGGAGGAAGGGTTGATATTCTTGGAAAGATAGAATGCCTCGCCGCTGAATAAATAATGCCACTCGTTGCCAAAGCGCAAAAACTTAGTATGCAAATCGAGTCTATAGCGACGCACGAGGCGGCGGGCAACAACGCCAAAAAAGACGCTCGCCAAAAGCAACAGCGCGATGTATATCAGAAAAGGCAACAGGCTTTGCTCGATCACAAAAAAGTCGAGGGCATCGTTGCTGGTGATCAGCTGATAGATTACTTCTAGCCGAACTTCATATGGTGTGACATGATCGACGACCAGGATGGCGGCGAGCTGTAAGAATAAGGCGGGAATGAGAGCCCAGAAAATTTCTTCTACTGCCGAGACCTTGAAGGTAAGCTTGGCGTAGGTGCCCTGTAAATACGAAAACCGGAAAATGAGGCCGGGCGAGATAAGAATAAACAGGAAAAGCGAGCTGAATACTAAACTCATGCTTCGGCGTTACTGTTACTCCTTGCCGGGGGTATAGCTGATGGCGGTAGCGCGGGTGAGGGTTAGTTTTTGGCCGTCTACGGTGATGGTACGCCCCTCGATGTCGTCGGGATTCCGCCGTTCGGACTGAACCACCATCATCAGGCGCTTGGAAAGCGTGCGATCGGCGAGGATTCTTCGTACAAGGTCACTCATGGGAGCTTTCATACCGGGTGCGTTTAAAACGTGAAACGTTAGTATAAAGGTATAACGAAAGAAGGGCTAAACAAGTTCTGTTGACGCTTATCTGCGTATATTTGTTTACTCTGTTTATTAACAACGTTATCTAAAGAACCGTTTATGAAAACTTCCACACACCTGGAAATCGGCAAACGCGGCGAGCAACTGGCGGCGACCTTCCTGGAAAAGAAAGGCTACCAGATATTGGTTCGAAACTATCGCGCCTCTTATACCGAAATCGACCTGATTGTAAAACGTGATAACTGGATCATTTTTGTCGAGGTAAAAACGCGCAGCTCCACGGCCTTTGGCGAGCCTGAGCAGGCGGTCAGTGCCCTGAAGGCCCGGCACATCTTCCGGGCGGCGGAGCATTATATCTACAGTACTAACTGGCAAGGACATGTGCGGTTTGACGTTGTGGCTGTAAAGCTGGGTTTCGAGCCGGCTATCGACCACTTCGAAGACGCCATTAATTAGCCACCATCTTGTTGTTGCGATAGATCTCTTTGCCCTTCTCGTTCCATTCCACTTTGATGTAGGGCTTAACTTCTTTGTCGAACGGCTCTTTGGAGTAGGTGACGATCTTTTTGCGCTTGCCGGTGGTGTAAAACTCGGTCCAGTCGCCTACGCGCTGGTCCCAGTGGTATTCACCCTGTACGGCCAGGGTGCCATTTTCGTGGAACAGGTAGTAATAGCCTTCCTTTTCCCCAAATTCAACGGGCGTCATTTCTTTCATGCGCTTGCGTTCCATGGGATCGTAGTAGGTCACCGTTGATTCCCGTGGCCAGCCGCGGTAGAATTTTTCTTTGTCGGTCAGGACGCTGTCGCGGTTGTAGGACAGCCAGCGACCGTGTCGCAGTCCTTTGTAGTAGATGCCTTTGACGAGGATTGCTTCGCCCTGACGTTTTTCATAGGGGCCGTGCAGCAGCACGCCCTTGGTGGGGTCGAACGTCGAGGTCTTGCGGACTTCCTTGCGGGTGAAGTCGTACCAATAGATGTCGCGTACAAACGTCTGAGGCTTTTCGGATTTCTTGATGTAGTAGAATGTTTCGAAAGTGGTGCGGTCGCCAAAGCCCTTGCGGGTAAATCCTTTTTTGGTCTTGATACCGTAGAAGACTTTCTTTTTTTTCTTTTTCTTTTTAGGCTCTTCGGTCTGTTCTTCCTGGCTAAAGTCGAGGCTGGCGGGTGAGTCGATTGTAAACCGCTGCTCTTCGGGCGCGCTGCCTTCCTGGGCAAACGCCGACGCATAGGCCCCAGCCATTAATAATCCAGCAAAAATTGCCTTTAACCGCATACGTTATCGTGATGTTTTTGAGTTACCTCCAAAACGAAATTATATAAAAAATAGTATGACGCAGACATCGCGCCCAACATCTTTGCGACATTCACGTTTGTTGTCCCTATCCACGGCATGAACGACACCTACCATATCCTGACAATCGCCGGAAGCCTCCGCGAAAATTCCTCTACAGCACACGTTTTACGGGCAACCGAAAACCTGGGCGAGGGTATCCTACATTTCACGCGCTACCGGGGCCTCGCGTCTCTGCCGGCCTTTGACGACAACGACGAGATACCCGCCGCGGTGGCCGATTTTAAACAACAGGTACAGGCCGCCGACGCCGTGCTGATCTGCACCCCCGAGTACGCCTTTGGCGTGCCCGGTGCATTAAAAAATGCGCTCGACTGGACAATCTCTTCGGGAGAATTTGTCAACAAACCGGTTGGGCTCATCACCGCCTCTACCCGGGGCGAAAGCGGTCACGCTTCGCTGCTGCTGACGCTGTCGGCCATTTCGGCCATCGTGCCGGAAGGGGCCTCGCTGCTGGTGCCGTTCATTCGCAGCAAGATCGACGCGGACGGAAATATTGTCGACTGGGAAACCCGTCGCGGCCTGAGCACCGTCATTGAAAATCTGGTGCGTGCATTACGGGAATGATCTTTTAGATTTTTTGTCCTGCGCATGTCATAGGCAATGACTACTTTTCTGGCACAAAGACCACATATCTCTATTATGTTGAAAGATCTTACCACGGCCACATTTATCTCCATTGCCACCCTGGTGATTTTGTTTGGATACATCATTTACCAGGAGGGCCGCCAGGCGCACGTTGCGCCCGGCATGGAAGAAGTGATTTCCGATGAAGGTGTGATCGAAGCAGGCACCGACGACCTTATGCGTGTGCCGGCCGTATCGTTTGACATCCCCGAAACGATTTCCTTCGCCGACGAGTCCGTACCCCTCAACATTCCCGATGTGCGCGAGCGTCTGGACAAGGAGTTGCAGATAAACTGTTACCTGCACAGTAATACCATCTTCCTCATCAAACGGGCCCATCGCTGGCTACCGCAGATGGAGAAGATCCTGAAGAAATACAATATTCCCGAAGACTTTAAGTATTTGCCGCTGATCGAAAGCAATCTGCTCAACGTCACGTCGCCGGCCAACGCGGTGGGCTACTGGCAGATTCTTTCAACTTCGGGCAAAGAGCTAGGCCTTGAAATTACGAACGAGGTGGATGAGCGTTACGATCCGCTGAAGGCTACCGAAGCGGCCTGCAAGTATCTGCGTACGGCGTATAATAAATTCGGCAACTGGACCATGGTGGCCGCCTCGTACAACCGCGGCATGGGCGGCATGGCCCGCGCCATGGCAGACCAGCATGAAAAATCGTATTACGATCTATACCTCAACGACGAAACATCACGCTACGTTTTCCGCATTATTGCCATTAAAGAGATCATCAACAACCCGGCAAAGTATGGCTTTCGCATTAATCCGAAGCATCTATACAATGAAGAGCCACTGCGGTACGTCGATGTAAACGAGACGATCAAAGACCTGGTGGATTTTTCCCGCAGCCAGGGCATTAATTATAAATTACTGAAGCGCCACAACCCGTGGCTGCGGCAGGAGAGGCTTACTGTAAAACGCGGTGAACGCTATCGTATCGCTATTCCTTCATAAGTATACAGACCATGAGCACCACCCCTACCGAACCCCGTCCGTACATCCTCGCCGAAAATACCTGGAAGACCGTAGCCGCCACACCCTACGAAGTGGCGGTGTTGCCCTGGGGCGCTTGTGAGGCGCACAATTATCATTTACCGTATGGCACGGACATACTCGAAGCTGGCCGGGTGGCGGCCGAGGCGGCACGTATTGCGTGGGAACAGGGTGCGAAGCTTACGGTGCTGCCGGTCATTCCGTTTGGCGTCAACACGGGGCAAAGCGATATTAAGCTCGACATGAACATGAATCCCAGCACGCAACTCGCGGTGCTGCGCGATGTTATTGAAGTATTAAACCGGCAGGGGATCTATAAGCTTGTCATTCTGAACAGCCACGGCGGCAACGACTTTCGCACGATGATTCGCGAACTGGGGCTGCAATACCCGAAGATGTTTTTATGCAGCTGCAACTGGTGGCAGGCTGTGGACCAAAAAGCATATTTCGAACACAAAGACGACCACGGTGGCGAGATGGAGACAAGTGTGATCATGCACCTGGAGCCGCACCTGGTGAGTCCGTTAACGGAAGCCGGCGACGGTGCCGCCAAGAAGTTCCGCATTAGTGGCATTCGCGAAGGATGGGCCTGGGCAGAACGTAAATGGTCGCAGGTGACGAAAGATACGGGTGTGGGTGATCCGCGGCAGGCCAGTGCTGATAAGGGTGAACGTTATTTTAAGGCTGCTACGGAAAAGGTGGCGGCATTTTTTCTGGAGGTGGCAAGGGCGGATGTGAAAGATCTATATGCTTAACGCGAAACCCTCACCTAATTTTTTTTTCATATTTATCCCGCACATATTTATTGATATACGCTCCCAGGCCTTCTCCGTTGTCTGCCAGCGTTTTCATAATTTCGACATGTTGACTTCCGGGCCTAAGATAGCTATATCTATAAATATCTTTGTGCTTGAATTCGACCTCAATAAAATCGTGACCGTACTGATACGATGTTACAGCTGAATCGCCGCCTAGATTAAGATATGGTGTCATATGTTTGAGCTTTGACCGAAGCTAAAGCCTAACCCTGTCGCCACGCAGCCATGTTTCCCAAAACGGCAGATACCTTTCCAAACTACGTTCTGTTGTATTCAAGAGAATACAGATTTTAAATATTTCATATTTTTAGTCTGAAGTTAGCGCTGCCTTTCATGAAGCCATTTAAAAGCATATTTACCCAATATCAGTACATCGTTGTCTACGGTCTTCTCATGGCCGTACTGGTGTTTGCGCTCAAGTGGTTGCAGTGGCGGTTCCTTATCGTTGACAATTCCATTGACATCTACGTCGGTTTGATCGCCGTCTTTTTTACTCTGTTGGGCATCGGTGTGTCGCTACAACTTTCCAAGCCCAAAGTCCATACCGTGGTTATCGAAAAGGAAGTGCCTGTCCCCCAGCAGGGATCTTTCTCTGTCAATACTATTGAACTGGAAAAGTTAAATCTGACCTCCCGCGAATACGAGGTGCTGCGACTCATGGCCAAAGGGCACAGCAATACAGAGATTGCGAAGGAACTGTTCCTCTCCCTTAGCACCGTCAAGACCCACGCATCCAACTTATTTGTTAAAATGGATGTGACCAGCCGGACGAAAGCCATTGAAAAAGCCAAGCGCTTGAAAATCACTCCCTAGCAACACCAGTACTTTGGTCTGAAAACGCATTTCGGTACTTTAGTATGAGTCGGAACGGACCATCACGGCCTAGTTTCACGGCCAGATCAAAACCAAATTTGTATGAAACGCAACGTCCTCATCTTCGGCTCCATTCTGGGCGCCATCCTGTTGGTAAATCTGGTGTACATGTGCAACATGTGCTACAACAATCCCGAGTTCGAAAGCAACGACACCCTGGGCTATGTTGCTTTGATTGTCGTGTTTTCCCTGGTTTTCTTTGGCACGCGAAATTACCGCAACAAGGAGCTGGGTGGTGCCATAACATTTGGCAAAGCCTTTAAGACGGGTGCGCTGATCGCCATGCTGGGTGCGACGATCTATGTTGCCTTCTGGCTGCCGTACTACTATCTCGTCGTTCCCGACTACATGGATAAGTACACGCTCCACGTTATGGCCGAAGCCAGGCGCAACGACGCTACTGCCGCAGAGTTGGCGGACAAAGTAAAAGAAATGGATACGTTCAAAGAAATGTATAAGAACCCGCTATTTGTTGTGCTCATTACATACGCGGAAGTATTACCCATCGGCCTCGTCGTCGCATTAGTCAGCGCGCTGGTCTTAAAAAAGAAACCAGGCGTAACAATCCCGGCTCAAGGGTAATGTGTTGACACGGGACGTCAGCGAGGTACTCGTTGCCTCCATTTTCTCTTCGCCCTTATTCGCTAACAATGTCATTCAGTGCTTGAAAAATATTCAACGGGTGTTCTGCAATGCGATTGCAGACATATAGATACCACTCGCTGCCATAGACCAAATACATTTTCGCAGGATACCCCTCCTCTTTCAGCGCCGTAAGCTGGGCCGTCTGAATGCCGTATAGACTCTCAAATTCATATAATGTGGCAGGCGGTTGATGTTTTCTAATCAGCTGCTTCGCGGATTGTTGTAGCGTATGATCATGGGTAGCGATAGAACATCGGTGACCGGTAAGGAGCAGTTGTTCCACGTAGCCGAGATAGACCTCATCCAACTCCTTGCCACGCGGCAGCGACAGACCCGGGGGTGTTTCAAAAGCTCCCTTCACTATCCGGATGCGCCCCGGCAATGACAAAAGCTGTTTAAAGTCATCGGGGGTTCGGTGTAAATAGGCTTGTACGGTGATGCCAACATTTTTATGCTCTGTCGATATCTTCTGATACATCGCCAGCACGGCGTCCGTGCGTTCTGTACCTTCTGCACTAATGATCACCTCGGTATTGGCGGCGGCCGCCTCCTGACAAAGTGCCGTGAGATTGGCATAGCAAAAATCGTTTGAAAGGGCAAGTCCTATGTGCGACAAGTCTAACGATACCGAGGCGTTGAGCTTATTTTCACGAATGGTTCGGCAGACGCGTAGAAATTCGTCTGTTGCTTCTTTTGCTTCCTGTTCATTGCGGGTGCTTTCGCCGATAAATTCCAGGGAGCAACGGAGGCCCTGCTGATTTAGCGATGCGGCGATTGGGATAGCTTCTGTCAATGTGTCGCCAGCGATATACCGGCGGGCGGCCTTTTTTAAGAGTCCGAATAAAACCGGATTGGCCAATAAATAGGTTTTGGCCTCTTCGTTCAGTGCAGCCTTTTTAAGCGCTGCGGATCCTAGCTTGAGTAAGTCTTCCAACGTCGTGATGTTATCTGGCTTGCAACGGCGGGGCCTTACGTTTGGTTTCTTATTGTACGAAGTTTTTACTCCCTAGGATCCCGCATACCTTCTTTTATGCTGAATTTCAGCCCGTCAGAATCCGAACATACCGATAATAGCTGGTCCCCAATAGAACTTGGTAAAGAAATAGGTACCTGTGAGCAGGAAAGCGGTCATCAATAATAACAGAATCGTTGATAGGATATTTACAATGGTCGGGGCAACATATTTTCGTTGGTGAATAAAAACCTCGGCTACCAGCAGGTTGGGAATGTAAAAGAAGAAGGCCATGATGCGATCGAACATACCTGTAAACTCGTTCGTGTGACCTACCTTTCCCGCTAACATAAACCAGAAGCCATAGTCCATGCGGTATAACCACGAACCTATTGCTAGCGCATAGAGCCGCAGCGCCCAGGCACGATGCTTTTCATAGCGGCCCGCCACAGCATGGCGGTATGTCTCTACTCCTGCCACCAACATCAATACGCCGTATAGGCCGAAGCCGATGTCCATGACCAGCCCACCAATCGTACCTTTGATAAAGATAAATGTTAACCCACCGAGTGCCGCCAGTAAGGAAGCAACAACATAAATACGGCCTACCCAGCGGTGAAACGCCGAGTACCGTACACGCAAGGCCTCGACCAATTGAATGCTCCCCAATATCAGAATGATACCACCCATGGCGAAGTGCAGGCCGATGCCGGTGGTCGCGGTGCGTGAATCTTCTTCGTATAGTCCGGGAAGAATCTCGTTCCACTTTACCATGTTGCCATCAACCAGCGCCAGGGCGTAGAAGGCGATGATGTATAGACCGAATAAGCCGGCACTGGTCCAGACGGTGGCCACCAGTAAAATACCCAACCAACGGACGATGTTAGCGTCCATACGTTTTTGTGCTATTGCCGGAGCGGATGGCGCGGTGCTGATCTGTGCGTCTTGCATAAGCATGGCGAGGTAAAGTGTTTTGCTATCGGCCTTTACGGCGAAGATAACTGTATTTTTTCTCCTGCGGAAGACTGGCAAGACACCGCTATCGTACCAGCTCGAATTTTTTGCTTAGTACTACTTTACCGTTTATCATTACTTCCAGTACGTGCGTGCCGGCATGCAAGGTGCGCGTGGTAAAGTCCTGAAAGCGTTGTTTTTTTGCGATATGTATTGTCCCACCCGGTGCGAGCTCGATTTCCTTTAATTTGAAGACCTTGGGTAATTGTACACCTGTCTTTTTAACATAATGAATGCGATAGTCGATCATCAGCTTTTGTGCCTTCGTCTTTTCAGAGGTGATGTCAAAAGCGAATTCCAGTTTGTCGTTTACTTGTATGGTGGTGCTGTCGAGTTTCAGCTTGCTAAGTTTTACCCGTACGTCGGCCGTCAGACCGAATACCGCCATGGATTTTTCATGGCCTTGCTTTAACAATGAGCGGCAGCCGCGTTTGATGATCCAGGCGGTATGCTTGTGGGTTTTGTCCCACGAATGGATCAGGTTCATGACATAGTCAGGCGAGTCTTTGGTGATGTCGTTGAGGTGGTTGGCGACGGATTTGCGTACGTATAGTTCGTCGTCAGCTTTGAGGTTTTCCAGAATCGGTGCTGTGAGGGCCGGGTTGCCGATGACAGCGTCCAATTTAAATGACCAGGGCAGCCGGGGGCGGCTTCCCTCCGATGCGAGTCGACGCACGTGTACGTTGTCGTCTTCCGACCAGGTATACATGGCGCGGAGTGTTTTCTCCTGGTCTTGTTTAAAGAATGTGCGGATGGCAAACTCCGAGGAGCCGAATTGGGTGAAGTATTTGAGGGCTTCCAGTGATGTGCGGAGGTCTTTGGTGCCGAACTGACTGACGAAGTCGGGGAAAACAAGCGTGGTGTATCCCGTGTTTAACAGGGGCACAACCTCTTTCAAGATGCCAACAGCCGTGGTGTATTTCTCCGGAAGGTGCTTTTGCAGTACCCGGGAGGTGTGGCGCATGCGCTCGTTGAGCGACAGGGGCTCCAGACCTGTGGTGACTTCCTTTAGGAAGGGTGCTGCGGGAAATGGTTTGTATACTGATGAAATCGTTCGTGTCAGGTTTTGGTAGTAGGCTTTGCCGAACATTTCCTTTAGTGGCTCCATAAATGCAATGATATTTTTCCAAAGAACGCGTGGGCGAGTGACAGCCGTATGTCAGCAACATGCACTACATACTAATTGAGCATTATCTCGTTGAACAAGCTCCTTCCTGGAAGGACCTGACCTTTGTGCCGGCCCTTTCTTTCAGGAATTGTTGAAACGGCATGAGTTCTTGTTTCAGTTCCTTCAATGGAAAACGCTCATGCTTATCTTCCATCGTATAAACGCGCATTACGACACCATTGCGGGTGGACGAATACAAGCAATAAACACCCATGAGAAAAGGGATTATGGGGACAACGATCCCTTCGATATAGATCACCCGCTGCGTACCTCCAGTAATCGTCGTGAACACGCCGGCTGCATAATACACGGCAAAGGAGATAAGGGCCACACCGAGCACGAGAACAGCAATCCAATTGTTTAACTCCTTGCCTCGTTCGATGCTAATCTTAGCGACTTGCGAGAAATCGATGGTTTTGTAGTTAAACCGACTTCGCAACAGGTGTATACCGTGGTCGGAAACACCAAACTCCTGGGTCTCAAAATAATACTTACTCATTACTTCTAAAATTTGTGAAGGATTTTACCGTGAGCAGGTGTTTACGAGAGTAAACCGGGAGCCGGGTGGCTACCGCCCGCGGGCCGGGTGTGGTCTTCCGGCAGTTGGATGAATTCGTGATTATCTGTCGGAGGCAGAATGATCCGGCCCTCTTTCCAATCGGCCTTTGCCTGCTCGATGCGTTCTTTGCGAGACGATACAAAGTTCCACCAGATGTAACGTTCACCTACCGGTTCACCGCCGAGCATCATGAGTGTGGTATCTTCCAGCGCGGTCAATGCCGGGTCTACGCCTTTTGTAAAGACCAGCATTTGACCTGCTATATACGGACGTCCGGATACCTCGATGCTTCCTTTCACGACATAGATGCCTCGCTCGGAATATTCTTTCGGCAGACCGAACCGGGCACCTTTCTTCAATACAACGTGCAGATAAAATAGGGGTGAGTGTGTTTTTACGTCGCTGTGAAGGCCGAACGCATTGCCGGCAATCTGCCGCATCCATACATCTTTTTCGGTGAAAATGGGCAGCTGTTGTTCTTTATAATTACTGAAGGTGGGATTCGCTTCTTCGTCTTTCTCGGGCAGCGCTACCCAGGTCTGTATCATCTCCAATGCACCCCCGGCCAGCATGGCGGGGTCTTCGAAACGCTCGGAGTGCGAAATGCCTTTTCCGGCTGTCATCCAATTTACTTCACCGGGCCGGATGACCTGCAGGGCGCCGGTGCTATCGCGGTGTGTTACCTGGCCCCCAAACAAATAGCTTACGGTAGAAAGGCCGATGTGTGGGTGTGGTAGTACGTCCATGGACGACGCATTTTGCGGCTGAATATCGACTGGACCGGCATGATCCATGAAAATGAACGGACCGACCATACGCCGGAGGCGAAACGGAAGAATTCTTTTTACTTCCATGCCAGGAGCAATGGCGGCCTTGCGTGCTTCTATCACGATGTCAAGCATATACTGATCAGGTTAATGGTTCAAAGATAGCGGTTTATAACATGTAAAATTAGAAATGCACAACGGTCTATGTCATGAAAAAGATTGTACGGATACGCACTTATATTGAAAACTGCAGGTCGGTATGTTCGGCTGATTCATTTTCGTAGTATACGTGATGATAATACTTCTTATCCCAGCCCGTGAGACCTAAAATGAGCGGTATCAGGTCGTAGCCTTTTTGCGTCAATGTATACTCTATGTGCTGCGCATTGTCGGGATGTTGCAGGACCTTGCGCGAGATGGTACCAGTGGCGGCAGCGATCTGTCCGAAGCGTGCCGTGGGAGTGGTTACCCCTACTCTTCTGACTCGGCCGTCTGCTTCCCGATGATTTCCCGTACGTGCTTCTCATCCATCTCGACATTCGTGCTATTGTCGCCCCGATTGAGGACCAAAATAAACCGCCAATCGTCGCCGAAGTCCTCCTGTGCATCCACAAACTTCGCCACAATCTTCTCCGAAAGCTCTTTCGTCTTCTCGTGATCCTCCAGGTAAATCTTATCGGGATTTGTAAGCACTACTTCTATCCGCTTTTCCGTACCGGTGTTAGAATCGTACTTTGAATTCCAATTAACCGTCGCATTGTCAGACCCTGACATGGAACGGATCTCATTGATAGTCATCAGATCCACAGGCAAAAGGGAACAGCGTATCAGCAGCATGGCGATTGCGAAATACAACGTCAGCTTTTCAAAGGTTCTTTTATGCTTCATCTGGTACAGGATATCCAAATACGAAGCTATAATACTATATTTTCAGGTAACATCTATATCCCCGTTCCATTGAATTCGAATGGAATCAAAAAAGGCGGAGAGTTCTCCGCCTTTTTCATAATTTTTCCACTGCATCCGGCGAAATCGTTTCCAGTTCCGCTGTCGGTTTGCAACAGTTGAATTGATTGTTTCATAGCCGTGGGGGAAACAAAGTTCGCATCCGGCGTCACGGCCGTACATAAGTCGACACAACTTAACGTTTGAAAATTGCCTGGGAAAATCAATCATCCCAAACTCGTCAACGCCAAATACGTACTGTAGTCGTTTCTGCTTTTTCATAGAGAGCATTCATCAGGTTAGTACCTAATGCAATGCTCCCATATGGGTGTATTTATAGTTTCCCATCCTTTGTTTTATTGTGGGTATTTAAAATTTGTAATCTTAAAGTCGGGGTTTCCTTTCTCTTGTCGAAGAATCTGGTCAAGCAAGTCTGCTGCCGACTCTTTTGCCTCATCGAGGATTTCATTCCTTTTAAGTCCTGTAAATTCCATACACTCCAACTCCGAAACATACCATCCAAGGCTATTAAGAAATCCTAATTTGTCATCATATGTACGGTACCATTCGTACAAGATCCGCTCTGTCGTCGGCTTCCCTTCAATGACGTCCTGCAAGTTTGCCTTTACCTTCCACAGTAAAAACTCATCCTGATCGAAATAGGGTAACAGGGTATTGGTAAACTCAACGTTGGCATTGCGCTTCCCATAGTGGAAACAAAATGCTTCATATATCGCATCAATATGCATTTGTTCGGCCAATTCCGACTGGACATATAACCAAGCCTCAAAATCTGCCAAGGGAAGCTGATCTTCCACGACCCTAAAAACATTCTGTTTAAATTCTTCAAAGGCTTTCATACTGGTTGTAATCGAGCTACAAACATCGCACTGCACTACGCAGCCTTTTTGCGTAGGTGAAAAATTTCGGGCGTAAACAAAAAAAGCGACCCTTTCAGAGTCGCTTTTTCGTGCAATTCGATATCAGAATATCATTTCTTGTACAATTCAGCAAACTTCTTCTCCCCCGATTCCAGGAATTTCGCAAACTCCTCAGGGTTCTTGTTGTAGCCATAGGGCGACACCAATACGCGTTCGTCTAATCCTACCAGTACATAAAACGGCTGGGCGTTGTTGTTCAGGTTTTTGATTTGGAGGTCGGCGTTTTGCTTGCCGATGGTTTTCTTTACTTTCTGGTCGTATTGCGAGGTGTACCATTCTGTTTCGGGCAGCTCGGTTTTGTCGTCCACATACAGCGCTACGATGACGAAGTTTTCTTTCAGCTTGCGCAGCACTTGTGCGTCGGGCCATACGGTGGCTTCCATTTCGCGGCAGTTGGTGCAGCCGTGGCCGGTGAAGTCTATAAACAGGGGCTTGCCTTGCTGACGCGCGCAGGCGATGGCTTGCTTGTAGTCAAAGTAGCCGCTGATGTTATGTGGCAGGTGTAAAAATTCGCTGTATTTGGGTTCTTCGCAGATTTGGTTGGGCTTTGAGCTTCGTGTGGCGGCAGCCAGATCAAAGTCGTGTGTGTATGCGGGCGGCAGGTAGCCTGCCAGCGCCTTTAGCGGTGCACCTACCATGCCGGGTATCAGGTATACCACAAATGTAAAGGCTATGATGGCGAGCGTCAGGCGCGGGACGCTAACGCGTTTGTCTTCTACGTCTTTACCGGTATCGCCGGGCAACCGGAAGGCTTTCATGAGGTATAGGCCGATCAATGTTACGATGACGATCCAGATGGCGATGTTGATCTCGCGGTCGAGGATGCGCCAGTGAAAGGCCTGGTCGGCAATGCTCAGAAACTTAAACGCCAGGGCGATCTCGATGAAGCCCAGCACTACTTTTACCGAGTTGAGCCAGCCGCCCGATTTGGGCATGGCGTTTAGCCACCCCGGGAAGAAGGCGAACAACGTAAACGGTATGGCAAATGCCAAGGAGAAGGCAAACATGCCTACGATTGGCTTCAGGAATTCGCCACCAGCCGATGACACGAGGATGCTGCCGACCAGCGGACCAGTACAGGAGAATGATACCAGCACCAGTGTAAACGCCATGAAAAAGATACCGATGAAGCCGCCTTTTTCTGCTTGTGTATCCACTTTATTGATCAGTGTACCCGGTAGCGCAATTTCGAACAGACCGAGGAATGAAAGACCGAATACTATAAAAACGATGAAGAAGATGAGGTTCGGTATCCACTCCGTTGATAAATGGTTGGCTGTCTCAGGGCCCATCAGCGGAGCAATTGCCGCGCCGATAAGCGTATAAATAAAGATGATAAAAAAGCCGTAGAGCAATGCTTGTCCTTTCGAACGACCTTGTGTGAAGAAGCTCACCGTCATGGGGATCATCGGAAACACACATGGGGTGAGGAGGGCTGCCAGGCCGGCGACAAAGGCCAGGATAAAGAAACCCAAAAATGATTGCTTGGCGGGATCTTCCTGCACCAGCTTGGGATCCAGTGTGGGGCCTTTTACCTCACCGTAGTTGGTGGTGGCCGCTGGCGTATTCGCAGCAACTTCATGGACCGTATCGATCGTGACCGTTGGCTGAGGCGTTGTTAGGGCCGGCGCTTCTGTTGTGGCAGCCTGCTTAGGATTTTCTTTTTTATCGTCTGCCGGCGGCACAGCGATCGCTTTGCCTTCGGCCTGGATGGTGAATGATACATCACCATCAAACAATACGCATTTACCTTCTACCTCCGAACATACCTGACCTTCGTACGCGCCCTTGATGGTCACCGACGGTGCGAGGATTTTTACTTTCTGCCGGAATTCACCTGTTCCTTCGAATGTGCGTACGTCGCAGTCGAAGATTTTGTCGTGTTTGGCTTTGTCGTGTATGGCATCCACTCCGCCTACCAGTTCAAAGCCCGCGCCTTTGTCGAGGGTGATCGTCATGGGGATCGGGCCGCAGTCGGCGTCAAACCCTACCGAGTATATATACCATGTCTTATCTATGTCGGCTTTGAAGACAAGCTCTACTATGTCGCCTACTTTGACTTTTTTGTCCAGCGGCACACTCACAAGACGGGCCGGTTCCAGGACCTGGGCCTGGCTTGCCAGGGCCAAAAACAGCCCTGCACACACGAGAATACGTTTCAGCATAAGTTAAATGAGAATTCTGTTCCGAAAGTAACGAACTAGCCGGAATAAAAGTTTAGTACAATACACATACGGCCAACCCTAATGCGATTCGGCTGTATTTTATAAGTCAATGATTACCTGATTCTTTAAAAGGTCGTCCTGTTGTTCGCGTGCCCGGATCAGCTTAGGCTGGCCGTCTACGATCAGCACCTCCGCGGGCCGCGGCCGTGAGTTGTAGTTGGATGCCATCGAAAAGCCGTAAGCGCCTGCATTTTTAAAGGCCAATACGTCGCCCTCGCGCACTTCGTTCAATGGACGGTCGCTTCCAAACGTATCGGTTTCGCAAATATACCCCACAACGGTGTATACCGCTTCTTGGCCGGTGGGATTAGACACGTTCACAATGTGGTGATACGCATCGTACATCATGGGGCGAATGAGGTGGTTCAATCCGGAGTTCACGCCTACAAATGTTACGGTAGGCGTAGGCTTTACGACATTCACGTGTGTGAGCAGCGTACCCGACTCGCTTACCAGAAACTTACCAGGCTCGAGCCACAGCTCCAACTTGTGGCCATATTGTGTACAAAATTCGTTAAAGGCTTTTGTTAGGCGTGCCCCGAGGTCTTCGACATTGGTCACTACGTCGCCGTCTTTGTAGGCTACTTTAAAACCACTGCCAAAGTCGATGAATTCCAGACCGGAGAAATGTTTAGCGGTCTCGAACAATACTTCGGCTGTTTTCAGAAATGCTTCTGTCTCTTTTATATCAGAGCCCGTGTGTATGTGTAATCCGCGAATGCGGATATTGTGCTCTTTTATCAGCGCCTGGATCTCCGACAACTGCAGCACGGAGATACCAAACTTTGAATTACTGTGACCTGTGGAGATCTTGATATTGCCGCCGGCCATGATGTTCGGGTTCAGGCGTATACCGCAGGGGTAGTTGCCCTTATACTTTTCGCCAAACTTGCGCAGCGTGGACAGGTTGTCGATGTTGATAGCAACACCCTGGGCCACCCCTTCTTCGATTTCGCTGAAGTCTACGCCGCTGGGTGTAAAGGTGATCTCTGCCGGTGTATAGCCGGCCTGGCGTGCCAGGAAGACTTCGCCGAGCGACACAGCCTCCAGGCCTACGCCGTGCTTGTTCATGAGCTTGAGGATCGACACGTTGGTCAGGGCTTTGGCCGCGTACTTGAGGCGCACATCGGCGGCGGCGTACGCGTCCTTCAGGCGTTTGATTTGCCGGACGATGATGGCGGCATCGTATACGTACAAGGGGGTGCCAAACTGTTCTGCCAGCGATAAAACCGGTACGCCCTGCAGGGTGTACGTGTCGTGTGATCGTTCCATGTAAAAAGCTAAAAGTTTCAAATATAAGGGGGCGATTCTAATCTGACTTGTGGATTTTGAATTCTATTTTTGGCCCATGAAGCTTTTCTTTCGCGAGTACCCGGCTGCAAACCCTGCCCAGAGCACCCAAACAATCGTTATCCTGCACGGACTGTTCGGCTCGGCCGACAACTGGTTGACGCAGGCCCGCGTGTTGTCCAATCATAATTACCGTGTATACACGGTAGACCAGGGCAATCACGGCCAATCGCCCCACAGCGACCGCTTCGATTACCCCTCCATGGTAGCCGACCTGGCGGAGCTGCTGGCCGACCAGAATATTCAGAACCCCGTCATCCTGGGGCATTCCATGGGTGGCAAAACGGCTATGAATTTTGCTGTTGCGCATGCCGATAAGCTCTCAAAGTTGATTGTCGTCGATATTGCCCCTCGTTATTACGACCTGGAGCACTACACGATTGTCAAGGGCCTGAATGCATTGGACATCGATACCATTACTTCGCGACAAGAAGCTGATGAGCGCTTGTCGGCATATGTGCCGGAGCCCGATGTGCGTCAGTTCTTGTTAAAGAATTTACAACGCAAGGCAGAAGGTGGATTTTCGTGGAAGCTAAACCTGCCGCTGATTACGGAGCAGCTTAAAAACATTGGTGTAGACTTACAGTACCCTGGCACCTTCGACAAGCCTACCTTGTTTATTCGCGGTAAATACTCGAAGTATATAGCCGACGCGGACCTTGGACGAATACAGCAAGTATTCCCGCAGGCTACTTTAGAAACATTGGAAACAGGTCATTGGGTGCAAGCTGAAAAGCCGCAAGAGTTTGTGGACCTGGTCATGAAGTGGTTGGCGTAACGATTGGCGGACTTAGATGTCCAGGTAACGCAGCAGCATATCAATACGATCTTTCTCGCCTGCGATCGGTTTGTTTTCCTGATAGCGACCGATAACCTTATAGTTGAAACGCTCGAGTGTTGCTACGATGCGTGACATCTCCTGTTGATTGATCTTGAGTGTAAGGCGAATCTTGTTTGCGTCCAGCGGATCTTCCTTTACAATGCTGCTAAGAATCTTTGCGTGGTTCTCTTCGATGAGGCGGCTGATCTCCGACAATGAATAGTCGTTGAAGTTCATCGACAACACAAGGATGCCACCGGGCAGTTGTACGGCGGCCGTTTGTGCGAATGAGGTGAGGGTGTCTTGCACGGTGATTACACCGCAGTAGGTGAGCTGTTCGTTAAGCACGGCGACCATTTGCAGATTGTGCTCGGCTGCAACCTTCAGGATATCGTAAAAGTGTGTGTCGAGGTGCACATAGCACTGTTGCCCTACCAGCGCAAAGTCGCGCACGGGCTTGTCGACTTCGTTCCGTTCGAAAATGATCTCTTCTGAAATAAATCCTAACAACTTGCCGTCGTCGATCACAGGCATATAGTTGCAGCGGAACTCTTCCATCCAGACAATGGCTTTGTGAGCATCGTCGGTTCCCTTCAATGGAGGGATCATGTGGTTTATGAGGTCTTCCGCCAGCAAGTAGGTTATATTTTTAGCGTTTCTTGTCAGTTCTCAGTGCAAGACGAAATCTTCTACGATTTCGTTGAATTTTTCAGGGTGCTCCATCATGGGCGCGTGACAGCACTTGTCGACGAATTTAAGCGTCGAATTGGGAATCAACCTGTTGAACTCATGGGCCACGACGGGTGGCGTAATAGTATCATTCAAACCCCATACCAATAATGTCGGCACCGTGATATTGGGAATCTCTTCTGCCATGTTATGGCGCTGCGCAGACTTGGCAATTGCTACGATCCGCATGCATTTTGGGATGCTATTGGTGATTTCAAACACTTCGTCCACCAATGCTTTGGATGCCACGGCCGGGTCGTAAAACGTATACGCAACGCGTTCCTTGATGTACTCGTAATTTCCCCGTTTGGGATAAGATCCTCCCATAGAATCTTCAAACAGGCCGGAGCTCCCGGTCAGGATGAGCTTTCTTACCTTATCGCCGTTTCGTAACGTATAGATCAATGCAACATGTCCACCGAGGCTGTTTCCCATGATAATCATGTTGCTCAGCTTTTGTGCGGCGACAAAGTCCTCTACAAATTTGTTGAGTCCTTCCAGGCCCGCTTCCCTGATGGGCATTTCATAAATGGGCAGCATCGGTATCACTACCCTAAAATTTTTAGAGAATCGGGCCACAACTCCTTCCCAATTGCTCAATGCACCGAATAAACCGTGCAGGAGTAGCAAAACCTCGCCCTGCCCCTCGTCGACAAACTTAAACCCGTCCTTCTCTTTAACCGCGATGGCCATTGTTATTCTATTAAACGTCAATAAGTAAAGAAAAAATTCTATTAGAATGAAAAAATTCGAGCGTTAGAAAATCCCCCTGAAAAAGGGCAAAATATACCCGATACCGTGGATAATATTGGGGGCAAGCTTCGAGACCATCGGTAAGACCCAGGAATCGGCCGTCCAATCATCGGGAAAGCCGAATTTCATAGAATAAAAAAGCCACAGGAACACGCTCATCATAAAGCCCGAGCGAAACAGGCCCATTAGCCCTCCGGCTACCTGGTCTACCTTCCCTAAAAATGAGTGGTCTACTTTCTTGGAAATAAACCTGGACAGGAGATTGACGGCAAATACCACGAGGACAAGGACAGCGGTGAAGGCGATGTAGGGCAGCGCCTTCGCGTCGATATGATAACTTTTTTCGAGATGCACCATGACCCAGCCCATGAGCTTAAAGCCTGCGACGATACCCAGCAAAATGGAGAGGAACGAGATAAGTTCCAACAGGAATCCATCGCGGAATCCGTTGTAGGCACCTACCAGAATAATGATTGCGAGGGTTATATCGACTTTACTCATGACTCCTTACGGGGTGAGCAATTTTTTAACAAGTTCGGAAATAATTTTGCCATCGGCTTGTCCGGATAGCTTTTTTGTGGCCGTGCCCATAACCTTGCCCATGTCTTGAGGACCTTTGGCACCCACTTCGGCAATGATCTCTTTCACGGTTGCCTCGATCTCTTCATTTGAAAGCTGTTTGGGCAGGTAACGGGTGATGATCTCGAGCTGAAAGTTTTCTTTATCGGCCAGGTCCTGGCGACCCTGCTGTGTAAAAATATCGGAGGATTCTTTCCGTTGTTTGGCCGCTTTTGTGAGGATCTTGTTCTCGACCTCAGATGACACGTCACCCGAACCACCCTTCTCCGTCTCGGCCAGCAGGATCATCGACTTGATGCTGCGCAACGCCTCCAACTCTTCTTTGTTTTTGGCAAGCATGGCTTTTTTAATATCACCATCTATTTGTTGCTTCAGGCTCATATGAATTTATTTTTAAGTACTACTTTTCGAAACCAATTTACGGAGATCCAGTTTTATCAAAGCATCCGGGAGAACGACCTATGACCAGACTGAGCGTCAATATTAATAAAATTGCCACACTCCGGAATGCACGGGGAGGAAATAATCCAGATGTGATCAAGGTCGCCATTGACTGCGAACGGTTTGGCGCCCAGGGCATCACGGTGCACCCGCGCCCCGACGAGCGCCACATACGCCACAAAGATGTGTTGCAGTTGCGCGACGTTGTGACGACAGAATTTAACATCGAGGGCTATCCTGACGAACGTTATGTCAAGATGATGCACGACGTAAAGCCCGCACAAGCCACACTGGTACCAGACCCACCTAATGCCATTACTTCCAACGCCGGGTGGGACACGATAAAACATGCGGCGTTCTTGCGTGACATTGTTCAGGAGATCAAGTCGCTTGGTGTACGCGTGTCTATTTTTGTGGATCCGTCACCCCGCATGGTCGAGGGTGCCATTGCCGTTGGTGCCGACCGTGTTGAATTGTACACAGAGCCTTATGCCGTGGAGTATCTCGTCAATAAAGAAGTCGCCATTAAGCCTTATATCGAGAGCGCAAAGATAGCCCACGCAGGGGGTATTGGCATCAACGCCGGCCATGATCTGGATCTGAATAACCTGAAGTATCTGCATCAAAATATCCCGCTCCTGGACGAGGTCTCTATCGGCCATGCGCTCATATCCGACGCCTTGTATTACGGTCTGGAAAACACCATTCAACTATATCTTAAACAGCTCAAGGGCTAAGTATCTTTAGCCTTTAATGAAGACGAGCTGCCACGGCTACGCGCTTGCGTAGGGTTTGTACATTTCCTTTCGGGTCTATTAGCTCCACCCATACCATGTAGTAGCCTACCCGTGCTTTCGTGCCATCGTCGCAGTCGCCGTCCCATCGCAGAAAACCTTCGCTGCCCAGCAGGGCATTGTTGGCGAGCTCGCGGACAACCCGCCCGTGAGGATCGACAATACGAACATTGGCCGCGTAGCCACCCGGGTCGAGCCTATAATGTATTTCCGTAAAATCGGGCTGGCCGGTAAGCGGTATAAAAACTTCCGGTGTTATAACAACGGCATCGTCAAACACCCGTGCGGGCCGGGCCTGCGAGTTGATATATCCTGGTGTGGCATAGCCGGCCGTTGTGCTGGCGGACTTCCAATTGGCGGGCGCATCGGTGGCACCGCTAAACGAGATGCGTTCGAGGGAAACACCTTCGGTGTCTTTCAGGAACGGTGAATGAAAGATGTCTTTGTAATGAAAGCTATCCAATATGTGGCCCGTGCTGTCGGTCAAGGCAATGGATCCGTCGTCGTCGTTCAAGGATGGAAGTATCATTTCGACCAGGTGCTGCGCCGTGGGGTAATGATTCGTCAGCGTAGTGACATCGGCCGTTAGCGTCAGGTAGCCGCCGGGTGGCAACAATAGATCGTCTTCGCTGATGACCTCGGCTTCTTTTACCTGCTCATCCTTTCTGTGGCCCAATGCCCAACCTTTCAGGTTAAAGTACTGTGTAGAAGTGTTTACGATCTCGACAAAGTCTACACCTTGTGGGCGGGGGTTGAAGAGCACTTCGTTTAACACGACCTGGTGTTCCTGGGGTTCAGCGGGCAGGCGAAAGGTAGCGCGGCCGTTGGCCGGCAATAGTGGGTTACCGGTGCAGTCCCAGATATTTTGTGTGGTCAGTGCGTAGGTCGTTTCAATATCGAGCGGTGTGCGCAAGAGCAGGTCCACGCGGCGCAGCGACGGGTCGGCGAAAGAAACCGAAGCGATCTGCACTGCCGGAGAAAATGTAAAGTTTGTAGTGGCCGGCACTTCGGCCGCCAGGCGCTCGTTAAAGCGCAGCGTGACGTGTGTGGCATCGGTGGGGATAACGGATACCAATACCGGACCCATATTGTCTGTTCGTTGTGCCCATACGCTGTTTTGTGTCCCGGGTGTACCGCCGGCAGGTGCGAGTGAGGCCGTCCAATTTGCATCGTCTCCGCACAGGTCGTTTGGATCGATGATCTCCAGCGACCATCCGCCGGCGCGCTTGTCGGCACTGCTATACCAACGGTCGGAATATTGCACCGAGTCAATGACGGTGCTGTCGGCCAGGCGCAGGACAATTTTATCGCCGGCGTTGTTAAACGAGGGAAAGGTTTGCGTTGCGGCGATGGCTCCATAGGCTTTAAAACTATCGGCTACAGTGGCTCCGGTGATGATGGCATAGCCACCGGCGGGTAGCATCGCCGCGGGTAATGCAGCGCGCGTCGTTCCGTCTGTCAGCATCCAGCCTCCCAGGTTGAATGTTTTGGCGCTACGGTTGTGTACTTCCACAAATTCAGCATCGGGCAGACCGACCTCGGGTGTCGGGTCTGCCATGATTTCGGAAATGATCACGTCTTTATATGCCGGCCGGGCGCCGGGTGCTACCGGTTTGCCGGTAATGAGAATGTCGTCAAAGTAAAAGAGGTTTGAACGGGTGGCCGTGTAGTCGCAAAAGACACCGGCATACTGCGATGTTGCATGCGTTACATCCACGGTAGCTCCTTCTAACGTATAATAACCAGTTATGCCTACGTCCGTATAGAGTTGCCAATCACCGGTGGCGTTACGCGTTACCTTAATTCGCATGCTGGAATTGGGAAACGCCAGGCGACCATTCATGCCGTCGATGATCTTTACCCGTGTTGTGCCCGTTTGGCGGTATAAGCTTATCTCGTCGTCGGTGTTGCCAACCATGACATAGTAGCCCTGTAGGGCACCTCCCAGGTTGGCGGTACTGGATGCCAGGTATACGCGTGCATAATTCGCCGATGAGGGATCAAACCCGAGCCAGACGGAAAACTCCCACGATGCGTCAGCCAGTGCCTGACTGGGGGTTGCCAGGTAGGCTTCGGCGGCCTCTTCGGGTGCCTGCAGGCGAAGGCGGCCGGACGATGCGGTGAAGTGCGCGGCGGTGCCGATCCAGGTTGGATTGTTTGTAAAGTTTCCATCTGCAAAAGAATCAGACACTTGAGCGAACAGTTGTTGGCTGGCGAGCAAAAACGCAAACGTTATAAAAGTATTTTCCGTAAACGTTTTCAGGATGGAAAAAATGAATATTTGTCGGGGCTTCGACATAGGCACAACAGGAATAGATTAGTTTTGTAAACTATAATAAAATCATAACAAAATGAAACTCGCAGTTGTAGGCGCCACCGGTCTGGTGGGCCAGGAAATCCTCAAAGTACTTGAGGAGAGAAGTTTTAAGTTTGACCAGTTATATCTCGTAGCCTCAGCCAAATCGGTGGGGCAGATTATAAAGTATAAGGGTAAGGAATATACCGTTAAGAGCATGGAGGAAGCGGTCAAGCTTGCTCCCGATGTGGCTATTTTCTCGGCTGGCGGCAACACTTCCCTGGAGTGGGCGCCGAAATTCGCAGCCGTGGGCACGATCGTGATCGACAACTCTTCGGCCTGGCGTATGGACCCGACTAAAAAACTGGTTGTCCCCGAAATCAATGGCCATGAAATTACCATTGACGACCGCATCATTGCTAATCCCAACTGTTCAACGATTCAGATGGTGATGGCGCTGGCGCCGCTGCACGTGAAATATACCATTAAACGCATTGTCGTTTCGACCTATCAGTCCGTAACCGGTACCGGCAAAGATGCTGTACAACAGATGATGGACGAGCGCCAGGGCATCAATGGGCCGAAGGTATACCCGCACAACATCGATATGAACGTGTTGCCGCACATCGACTCTTTCCTCGATAACGGCTACACCAAAGAGGAAATGAAGATGGTGAACGAAACCCGCAAAATCCTAGGCGACCAGTCGATTGCGGTAACGGCTACCACCGTGCGTATCCCCGCTGTCGGCGGTCACTCGGAAGCTGTGAACGTTGAGTTCGATGAAGATTTCAACCTGAGCGAAGTGCGTTCGATCCTGGCCGACACCCCGGGCGTGATTGTTCAAGACGATCCGAAAAACAATATCTACCCGATGCCGATCAACTCGCACGGTCGTGACGAGGTATTTGTAGGCCGCCTGCGTCGTGATGAGTCGCAACCGAATACACTGAACATGTGGATTGTAGCGGATAACCTCCGTAAGGGCGCTGCAACGAATGCTGTGCAGATTGCGGAATTTATGACAGAAAGAAGCCTGGTGGCAGAATAGTCGTTAAGAGCTTGTGATATCAAGGCCATTCCGCTGGAATGGCCTTTTTTTGTTTTGGATATAAACAAAAAAAGCCCTTCCGATTCCGGAAGGGCCCTCTCTAGTGCAAGCAGAGAGTATGGATCTTATTTACTTTCGTTAAAATCTACTTTCGGGGCGTTTTGGGCATCGGCAGAAGCTTCGAAGCCTTTGCGTACGCTGAAGTCCTCGCCACCGCCGAAGAGGCCGAGGGCAAAGCGTTTGAAGAACCCGCGGACGAAGACGTTGTAGTTTCGAACAGCCTCGTTATAGCGCTGGCGGGCTACGTTGATGCGGTTTTCGGTGCCTTCCAATTGCGACTGCAATTCCTGGAAGTTTTCGGTTGACCGGATTTGAGGGTATGCCTCAAACGCCAGGTTGATGGCTGTATTGATCTGGCGACCGGCCAATTCAAGGTCTTCCGGCGTTTTGGCATTAACGATACCGGCACGGGCCTGCGTTACTTGCGTCAAAATGCTCTTTTCGTTTTCGGCGGCACCTTTTACTGTTTGCACAAGGTTGGGAATGAGATCCGCCCGGCGCTGATAAGCAGCCTGTACGTCGGCCCACTGGGCGTTGACATCTTCCTGTGCGGCCACGGCTTTATCATAGACACCGCTACCCCAAGAAATAAATCCGAAAACAATTACGACAATGACACCGAGTACAATCAGTACGGTCAATAATCCTTTGCTCATAGTTTTTTATATGCTTTATCGAATGTAGGCATTAGAATCAATAATCAGGCCGCTCCAGCTCCCTCTGCCATTTTTTCAGCACTGTCGGCAATCCGCAGTTGTTCTATGAAGTCTTCCAGATCGCCGTTCATGACGGCGGGCAGGTTATAGACCGTATAGCCAATGCGATGGTCGGTTACGCGACTTTGCGGGTAATTATAGGTTCTGATCTTTTCTGAGCGGTCGCCACTGCGTACCAGCGAACGGCGGGCCGCCCCTATTTCGTTTGCCTGTTTTGTGACCTCCATCTCGTAGAGCTTGGTCTTTAACATCTGCAATGCGCGCTCCCGGTTGCCGTGCTGTGAGCGTTCAACCTGACAGGTAATGACAATACCGGTGGGCTTGTGCGTAAGCTGTACTTTGGTTTCAACCTTGTTTACGTTCTGTCCACCTGCACCGCTGGAGCGTGCCGTTTGTATTTCTATGTCGGCGGGATTGATTACAACCTCCTCGACTTCGTCTACTTCGGGCAATGCTACGACAGATGCGGCCGAGGTGTGTACCCGACCCTGTTGCTCGGTAGCCGGCACTCGCTGGACGCGGTGTACTCCTGACTCGAATTTGAACAGACCGTAGGCTCCGTCACCGCTTACGCTGCTGATTACTTCTTTATAACCGCCAGCCGTGCCTTCGGTCACGTCCAGTACGGCCATTTTTAGCCCGCGCTTGTCGCAGAAGCGTTGGTACATGCGCCAGAGGTCGCCGGCAAAAATGGCGGCTTCGTCTCCACCCGTACCCGCCCGGATTTCCAGGAGCACATTGCCGTCATCATTTGGATCTTTGGGGATCAGCAGCTCTTTTAGCTCGGCTTCAAAAGCGTCAATGCGCGGTTCCAGCTCATCTATTTCCATCTTTGCCAGCTCGCGCAACTCGCTGTCCTTTTCCTTGGACAAAACGTCTTTGGCTTGCTGTAGGTGGTTACGAGATTCCTTAAACTGGTTGTATTTTAATACGATCTTTTCCAGATCGCGGTATTCTTTGCTCAGCTGCGAGAACTTCTTCAAATCGCTCATCGTGTCGGGCTGGCCCAGCAGCATGCCCACATCTTCAAAACGGAGCTTTATTTCTTCCAATTTCTCTATCATACCATGTAATCAGCCTACAAAGTTACGACAAAGAATACGGATTTCCCGGGCCGAGGGTTGACACCCGCGAGACAACAATTTGGATTTTCAACACTTACCCACAACCTTTGGGTCATGAAAGCCAGGATCGTCATTTTATTGCTTTGCCTCACCGCGTGCGGAGGCACCCTGACCGAAGAACAACGCCGCAAATTGCACGAAGGCATGGAAGAGCAAAAAATCGTACAGATGACCGATGCGGAAATTATGACCACTGCCCACGAGCGCGGTCGCGAGGTTTTTGCGGCCCTGGAAAAAGTACACTTTAATCCGGCGAAGGCCGACTCGATTGCTGAGCGTTACAAAACACGTATCCATTGGACTGTGCCCGGCACGGCTACTAATCAGGAAATCGAGCAGCAACTGATTGAAGCCTATATTTCAGGCATGGTGACAGGTTCACTGCAAGATAATGTGCAGCGACTGTATACCGACGCCAAGCAGGGTGGCTACGACTCGATCTTATATTCCAAACCCGTGGTGAGCCCCATGCCCGACGGCGTAGAAAAGCTTGACGGCGTGTGGAATATTTACCTGTCCAAAAAACAGGTCGTTCTCACGGCACCGCATCACTGACACGGGCCTGTCGTCCATTTTAGGACGCCGTTTGCCTTTGCTTCACAGTCGTTATCATAGGTATTACCATCGCAACCGCAGACAGGATCTACTACCGCGGGGCACATGGCGTGGTCGTCAATCTTAGCAGGGTCTACGCAACTCGTTGCGCCGTTATCATCATCGCTGCCGCAAGAGAATGATGTGATCAACAGCAGGCCCAGTATCATGGCATAATAACTTTTCCTCATAACGTTTTTACTTTAGTTTCTCAGGCATAGATGCTAAAAAACTATTCCGCAACAAGGATCTTGGGACTATCTGTTGCGCTGTCCTACTTAACACGGGCCTACCGACCATTGCTGTACACCCTGGGTACTGGCCGAGCATGCATTACCATAGGTCTTGCCGTCGCAACCGCAGACGGGAGCATACTCCATCGTGCACACGCCATCTTTCACGATCTTATTCGGATCGATACAATCGGATATGATGCCGCCACCGTCCTCCTCGCATGAGGACAACACTATAAACAGCAGTCCGGCCATTCTGGCAAACCAATTTAGTCGCATGCGTTTTACTTTGTTATGCCTGAATAGACACCAAAAATCTGTGTTTCGTTGGAAAGATTTAAATGAACGGTATCCTTCTGCTTCAGAATAGACACTACATTTAGGCATCATTGACCAAAACCGAATGTTTATGAAGAAAACTTTTACAAGCCTGCTGACCCTGGCAGTGCTGACGGCGCCGTTACTATTGTCCGCACAGACTGTAGAAAAGATCGATACCGCCATGGTATCAAAAATTAAGAACGAGGGTATGAATCGCTCGCAGGTGATGGATATCCTGAGCATGCTGACCGACATTCACGGTCCGCGACTTACCAACTCCCCTGGTTATAAAAATGCTGCCAACTATGCTAAAACCACCCTGGAGTCGTGGGGTGTACAAAACGTTGTTTTCGATACGTGGGAGGAAGACTTTGGTCGCGGCTGGCAGCTGAAGAAGTTCAGCTTGAGCTCTTTGGCACCGGCCTATTTTCCGATGATCGCGTATCCCAAAGCCTGGTCGCCGGGTGTAAAAGGTGTCATTCAGGCCGAGGCGGTATACCTGGACATCAGCAAAGAAGAAGATCTTAAGAAATACGAGGGTAAGCTAAAAGGTAAGATCGTGATGTTTAGCTTGCCTACACCGGTGAAGCCTGGCTTTAAACCCGACGCCACGCGTCTGAGTGACTCGACCTTGCTGGTGATGTCCAATGCCGGTGTCGTAGAAGCGCAAGGCGGCCGCCGTTTTTCATCGCCGCAGGAACCCCAACGTCTTGCCTATGCAAAATGGGCGCTGTGTCAGAAAGAAGGCGCCGTAGCCGTAATTGAAGCCAGCTCGTCGTTCCGTCTCGAAGATGGTACCCTTACCGTAGCGGCCGCTACCGTACCCTACCCGGCGGAGACGCCATTCAGCAAACGTGTTGCTGCCTACAAAGAAAACGCGCCGAAGATTCTGCCGCAGGTGGTTGTATCGGCTGAACACTATAACCGCCTGGTGCGCCAGATTCAGAAAGGTCAGACTGTAAAGCTCGAGCTCGCACTGGAGACAGCGTTTACGCCGTCGGCCCCTGGCTATAACGTCATTGGAGAAATACCGGGTACTGACCTGAAGGACGAGGTGGTAATGATTGGCGCCCACTTAGACTCCTGGCACAGCGGCACAGGCACCACCGACAATGCTGCAGGCTCGGCAGTGATGCTGGAAGCGATCCGTATTTTGAAGACACTGGGTGTATCGCCGCGTCGTACGATCCGCATTGCGCTGTGGGGTGGCGAAGAGCAGGGCCTGCTTGGCTCGAAGTCGTATGTAAAGCGTACGTATGGCGAGCGTCTCGACAAGGCTTACCCGTATGACTCTATCAAAGTGACACCAGCTGCCGAGAAGTTTTCGGTATACCTGAACATGGACAACGGCTCTGGCCGGTTCCGCGGTATATACTTGCAGGGCAATGAAAACATCGGTAACATTTTCCGCGTGTGGTTTAAGCCCTTCAACAAAGTGGGTGCCTCGACGCTTACCCTGCAAAATACCGGTGGTACCGATCACTTGTCGTTTGACGCTATTGGCTTGCCCGGCTTCCAGTTTATTCAAGACCCGCTGGAGTACGGCACGCGCACGCACCACACCAGCATGGACGTATATGACAAAGCTGTTGAGGGCGATCTGAAACAGAACGCCTCTATTGTTGCGTCGTTCGCCTGGCTCGCCGCCATGCGCGATGAGAAAATGCCCCGTAAGTAACGCATTCGCTATACATCCTTAAAAAGGTGTGCTGAAGAATCTGTCAGCACACCTTTTTTTGTTGATACCGTATGTATTATTTCTTTCGTGCGGTCCGCTTCCAGCAGTCTAGCAGGTGATCGTTCACCAGGCCGCATGCCTGCATGTGCGCATAAATGACTGTGCTGCCAACGAACTTAAATCCGCGCTTGATCAGATCCTTGCTCAACGCGTCCGACTCCGGTGTGGTTGCCGGTATTTCGCCAAGCGATTTCCGCTTGTTAACGATGGGCTTACCGCCGACAAAGCCCCAAATGTATTTATCGAACGTACCGAACTCTTCTTGGACCTCCAGGAAACGCCTGGCGTTGTTCGCCGCGGCATAAACCTTCAGGCGGTTGCGAACAATGCCGGGATCCAACAGAATCTTTTCGAGCTTCGCCTCCGTAAACCGCGCTACCTTTTTCGGATCGAAATTGGCGAAAGCCTTACGGTAGCCATCGCGTTTTTTCAAGATGGTGGACCAACTCAGACCGGCTTGTGCACCTTCCAGAATAAGGAACTCGAAATGCACATTGTCATCGTGCACGGGCTCGCCCCACTCCTCGTCGTGGTAGCGGATATACTCTTCAAATCCCAGGCACCAGCCACATCTATTCTTTTCTTTCATGATGATTATGCGAGGGCTTGTTTAATGTCATTTATCAAATCTTCTGCTTCCTCGATTCCGGTAGAAAGGCGTACAAGTCCGTCGGTCACACCCGTGGCTTTGCGCTCCTCAGCGCTTACCTTAACGTGTGAGGTACGCGCAGGACTGGTAATGGTCGACTCCACACCGCCGAGGCTGGCGGCGCGTTGAATGAGTGCAAGTTTCGCCATGAACACTTGTGCATCGCCCTTTACTTCGAACGACAGCATGCCGCCGAAGCCCCCGGGCATTTGAGTCCTGGCAACGGTATGGTTTGGATGGTCTTCCAGTCCGGGGTAGTATACCTGACCGATGCGGTTGTCGGTTTTCAGGTACCGGGCAATGGCCAGCGCATTTTCATTTTGCTGGCGCACGCGCAACACGATAGTTTTCAAGCTGCGTTCGACAAGCCAGGCCGTGTGAGCATCGAGACTGCCACCATGGTTTATGGCACTGGCGAGGATACGTTGGGTAAGATCCTGGGTGGTTACGGCGAAGCCGCAGCAAAGATCGCTGTGTCCCCCGATATATTTGGTGCCACTATGTAACACGATGTCGATGCCCAGGTCGATGGGATTCTGGTTGACGGGCGATGCAAAGGTGTTGTCGATGACGGTCAGCAGGCCATGCCGGCGGGCGATGGCGGCGACGGCCCGTATGTCGGTTATCTTGAGCGTGGGGTTGGAAGGCGTCTCTATATAGATCAGCCTGGTCTCGGGGCGAATGGCCTTTTCAAAGTTTGCGGGATCAGCACCGTCCACCAATGTATAGGCGATACCAAATCGTGGCATTTCCTGGGCCAGGGCATGGTGTGTACCCCCGTACAGGTCGCGTTGAAAAATGGCGTGATCGCCATTCTTAAGCAAACTGAAAAGGGTTGTGAGAATAGCGGCCATGCCAGAGGAAAAGACCACGCCGGCTTCAGCGTTTTCCAGTGCAGCAACCTTGCCTGCCACAGCCAGTTGGTTGGGTATATTGAAGTACCGGGGGTACTGCAACGGACGCCCGCCCTCATAATCGTAGGCAGACGAGGGAAAGATGGGGGTCACGACCCCACCATGCGCGAGGTATTCGTGCGAACCAGCATGAACACTTTGGGTAATTTTGGAAGTTTTGCCGTGTATCATATATGCTACTAAAGTAAGGTTCGTATAGGGACCAAAAAATTACATTAGAATTTTTTCAATACTTTACGCCCATGTTTCACTAAACCTCAACAATTATTTATGGGAAAAGAGTTTAAACCAAATGTTGGCCGCCAGGTAGATGCCGGCGAAGCGCAAAAGTGGATTGATGAGTATGATCGCGTGATGCGGAAGGACAAGCTCGTGGACACGAAGGCGATTTTCTACGGACGCGATGCGCTGCTGAAGATGCTGGCAGAAGAAGGTACCACCGGGATTACGTTCTACCTGGCGCTGAAGCCGACAGAGGCAGATCCTAACAAAAAGACCGTTCAGTTGGTGCTTTACCCCACCTACGAAGACGGCGCTATTAAGGCCACCTCAAAATCAGCTGGCACCGATGCCGCAGCACTCAAGGTAATGGATGCCCAAAATCCTTACGATAAAGGACTTCAGTGCCCCCCCTATTGCCCCTAAGCGTTTTTGTAAGCACCTCACCCAATGACGTTGGAGACCTACCTGTTAACGTTTAAAATTCAAACAGTCCTGGCAGCCCTTGTAACGGTTCTGTCGTTTATCTATTTCGATAAGCGCCAGCTCGAGGTCAAGCTGCTGGGGCTGACCTTCTTGCTGAGCTTTCTCAACGACCAGATGGCCGACATTCTCGCGTTGCGAGGCAAGGAGGTGAACGTCGCCAGTACTATTTATGGCATCGTTTCCTTTATCCCGCTAAGCTTGTTATACGACAAAGCACTCAACGGCCGGTACCGCAAGGGTTTTACCATTGTGGCCATTTTGTACCTGATGTTTGCCATCTCCAATTTGTGCTTCGTACAAAAGGTCGAGATCAATACGTACAACTACACGTTCAGCGCCATCGTATTTCTGTTTTATAGCATTTTGTATTTCTACCGGCTGATGGTAGATCTGCCCGTACAGCATCTGCACCGCGTGCCGATGTTCTGGTTCAACGCCGGTATGCTGATTTTTAATGCCGGAACATTATTTCTTTATCTATTTACGACGTATTTAGTTGAAGTTCTGCATAATGATTTATTGATTTACTGGACTTTTCACAACATCATGAATGTCATACAACTTTTGGTTGTAATGATTGGACTATGGCAGGACCTTCGGAATATCAAATCGCCCTCATCATCGCTATTGGAACCGTAGGCATGCTCTTCCTGGCGATTGCCATTATCCTGTTCATGGTATTTTACCAGAAGAAGATGATCCAGGAGCAGTTCAAACGCCAGCAGCTTGAGCTGACCTACCAGCAAAAAATGATGGAAGCGGCCCTGGAGTCGCAAGAGAATGAGCGGCGCCGCCTGGCCGGCGAGCTGCATGACAGCATTGGCGCGATGCTTTCGACCATTCGGGTGGGCATTACCACCATGGCCCGACTGGGCTCCAACTCGGAGGCGCTGGAGCAATCCAAACAAATGCTGGACGACACAATCGGCTCGGTGCGGCGCATCAGCCGCGACCTGATGCCCTCTACCCTGGAAAAATTTGGTTTCTCACATGCTGTAAAAGAGTTATGTGAACGGTTTCACGCTACGTCACTGTTACCCATACATTGCATTGAGCAAGGGGAAGTCAGGAGCTTTGAAAAAGGCCGCGAGCTTATGCTGTACCGCATTGTTCAGGAGCTGCTCAACAATGCGCTCAAGCATTCGCAGGCAACCGAAATCTCCGTGCAGATGCACGCGAGCCACAACCTGCAGTTGTCGGTGGAAGACAATGGCGTAGGGTTTGATCCAGGAATTATCAAAAACTCGTCACAAAGTGGCAAGGGGCTGGGCCTGTTCAACATTCAGAACCGTGCACGCCTGCTGGGCGCCACGGTCGAGTTTGACACGGCACGCTCGCATGGAAGCAAAATCACGCTGGTTATTCCGTATGAAAAAGTATAAAGTTTACATAGCCGACGATCATACGCTCTTCCGAAAAGCCATGGTAAACCTGCTGCGGTCGTTTCACCGCGTGCAGGAGGTAAAGGATGCCGAGAACGGTAAGGAGCTGCTGACGCTCATCAAATACGAGCAACCCGATGTGGCGATCGTAGACCTGCAGATGCCCGTGATGGATGGCGCCGAAACCTGCGAGCAGATTATCAAGAAACACCCCGATGTCAAGATCATCATTCTGACCATGCACGATAGCAACAAGTACATCCTCCACATGATGGAAATGGGTGTGCATGCTTTCCTGCTGAAAAACACGGAGCCCGACGAGCTCGAGAAGGCTATCTATGCCGTTGTGGAGAAAGATTTTTATCACAACGACCTCGTTGCCGCCGTGCTGCGCAAGAACGTTACAGAGCGCAAGTCAGGGCAACGCCCGCAGTTCCGTCTTGCCGAGCTGACAGAGCGTGAGAAAGAGATCCTGGTGTTAATCTGTCGCGAACTGACGATACGAGAGATCGGTCAGAAACTTTCGTTGAGTGAAAATACGGTACGCAACCACCGGGTCAACATGATGGACAAGATCGGTGTTAACAATACGGTTGGCTTGGTGAAATTTGCCTACGAAGCCGGCATTGTGAGCTAATTCCCCAAAGAGGGCTCTAGTACAATTGTACTATTTTTATGGTACTTTTTTACCAGCGACGTTCTGTCGGTAACTACATATTCATCTCCTTTTCAGGGTTTTTACCAGATCATTGTTCCAACAATCATCGTTTCGGTGCACTTCTTCCAGAACGACTGAGATCAATTCGCGAACTTTCATAAAAGGTTCAAGGAATTACACGATCAACACGATCAAGTGATGTTTAACTCAGCACTCCTAGAAGTAATGAAAATACTTGTGGTTCACAGGCAGAAAGACACAGTTGTGCAGATAAAGTCAGTGCTTAGCGGATGTAATCCCGTTGTGCTTCACACCGAGTCTGGTTTGGATGGGCTCCTAACCTCGCGAATCGAACATTTCGATCTCATAATCTGCGGCACTGACCTGCCTGTGGTCACAGGATTCGAATTAGTACGA
Source organism: Parachryseolinea silvisoli (assembly GCF_021190955.1). Classification (GTDB taxonomy): domain Bacteria; phylum Bacteroidota; class Bacteroidia; order Cytophagales; family Cyclobacteriaceae; genus Ohtaekwangia; species Ohtaekwangia silvisoli. The sequence goes on along the minus strand of NZ_JAIOAO010000002.1, from coordinate 709,617 downwards.
TCAATCCGTACACATTCTGTTAACCGTAACACTCCCGTTATCTTTATTGCTGACGAAGTCAATGAAAAGACTCTTCATTTAGGAAATGCCCTCGGCGTTGCCGCCACGCTCGTAGAGCGTGATGTCGACGACCGTTTGGCGGACATCGTTCAAGAGCGTGTAAAGCCCGAAGCAGACAAGGACTGGAACGACCTGCTTTCTAACACCCGGCTTAATTAGTAAGCGCCATCTTATATAATTGGTTTGGTAAAGACCCTCTCTACACAATAAACACTTCCCCCTTCTATTAGGTCTATCCCCTCCTGGTTTCAGGAGGGGATTGATTTATGTGTTAGTGCCTCCTACATTTGGGGATGCAAGTCTTTGACCTGGCGGTGATCGGTGGCGGGGCTGCAGGTTTTTTTGGCGCCCTGCAAACGGCCGAAATGAAACCGGGCAGCCGCGTTGTTATTCTGGAGAAATCCAACAAGCTTCTTTCCAAAGTACGTATCTCGGGCGGCGGCCGCTGCAACGTAACCCATGCATGTTTTGAGCCGGGCCCCCTTGCCCGCCATTACCCGCGAGGCGAAAAACTCCTGAAGAATCTTTTCCGCTCTTTTCAGGCTAAAGACACGGTGGCCTGGTTTGCTTCTAAAGGTGTGCACTTAAAGGTCGAAGAAGATGGCCGCATGTTCCCAGACACTAACAGTTCTGAAACAATCATAGACTGCTTTCTGCACGAAGCGCAACGCCACAACATTACTATTGAGGTAAGCACCGGCGAGGTGGCGGTACAACCTGAACGGGAGCGTTTTACGCTTACGACGCAGCACGGCATGACCCTGCAGGCGCATCATGTCCTGGTCGCGACGGGTGGCCATGCCAACCCGCAGTTTTATCAGTGGCTTGCAGCACTTGGCCACACCGTGGTACCGCCGATACCTTCGCTCTTTACATTAAATGATTCGCAAAGGGACTTTCGCGACCTGATGGGCGTTGCCGTTCCCCACGCCGAGGTACGTATTGCCACGACTAAGTTTTCGGAGACGGGCCCGGTATTGATTACCCACTGGGGCTTGAGTGGTCCGGCGGTCATTAAGCTCTCTGCCTGGGCGGCGGCGTACCTGCATGAAGCCCAGTATCAGTGCACCGCACTGGTCAGCTGGATCGGGCCAGCCCAGGAGGAGGCTACCCGCCAGTTGTTGCACGGGCATAAGGCCGCGCACGGCAAGCAACGTGTATATACCAATCCGCTATTCTCTCTACCGCAACGTTTATGGCAAAAGCTCTGCACGCTGGCGGCGATTGAAGAAACCAAGATCTGGGCCGAGCTGCCGCAAAAGAATCTGAATAAGTTACTGGAATATCTAATCCGTTGTCCCTTTCAAATAAAAGGGAAAACAACGTTTAAAGAGGAGTTTGTTACGTGTGGTGGTGTGGACCTGAAAGAGATCAATCCTGAAACCTTGGAAAGCAGGAGGATAAAAAATCTATTCTTTGCCGGCGAAGTGTTAAATGTCGATGGTGAAACCGGCGGGTTTAATTTTCAGGCGGCGTGGACTACCTCCCATCAGGCGGCACGGCAGATCGCTGCAGGCATTCAACGCGGCATATAAGGGAAGAAACGCGGTTATCACACGTATGTTTCCAACCGGTGTAACCTATTTCTGTGTTAAAAGTATATCCCCCAAACCGGAGTAACTTTCTGTTATCTCAGCCGTCTCTCCCCTATTCCTGCGATTCCATCAAAAATTAATACCACGGTTTAAGAAACGATTTTATATTTTTAGTCATCATTAACCAACTATATATAGTTACTCCATGAATCGATCAAGAATACTTTTGCAAGTCTGGCCGGCAGCCGCACTGGCGCTGTTGCTGGCAGCATGTGCCGGCCCTGAGGCGAAAAAAGAGGCGGCGGCTTCGTCTTTTAACGTGCCCGTAGAATACTATAAGCTCGACAATGGGTTGCGTGTCGTGCTTTCGGAAGACCATCATGCACCGACAGTTGTCGTTGCGGCATACTATAACATTGGCTTCCGTATTGAGCCCAAGGACCGTACCGGCTTTGCGCACTTGTTTGAACACATGATGTTTCAGGGTTCGGAGAATCTTGGCAAAATGGAGTTTATCAAGCTGGTACAACAAAACGGGGGCTTGCTAAACGGCTCGACGCGTTTTGATTTTACCAATTACTTTGAAGTGATGCCCGCACACAAGCTCGAAACCGCATTGTGGGCAGAAGCTGATCGTATGAAAGGTCTGGCAATCACCCAGGAGAATCTGACCAACCAGCAGGGTGTCGTAAAGAACGAAGTAAAAGTAAATGTACTCAACCAACCGTATGGTGGATTTCCCTGGTTGGACATGCCGCAGTACGCCAACGAAAACTGGTATAACGCGCACAACTTTTATGGCGACCTGAAGGACCTCGACTCAGCCAGGCTAGAAGATGTTGACAAGTTCTTCAAAACGTATTATGCCCCAAACAATGCGGTGATCACCGTTGTCGGCGACTTTACTGCCGAGGAGGCTAAAAAGTGGATACAACAATATTTTGCACCGATACCCGCGGCCACATTGCCGGCGAAGCCCGACATCAGCGAGCCGGTACAACAGCAAGAGAAACGCCACACGAAAGAAGATAAGCTTGCCAACAGACCTGCCATTGCCGTTGCATACAAAATGCCGGAGCGCAACACGCCCGAATATTTTGCCATGGGTCTGATCGACCAGTTGCTGGTACAGGGCAACGACAGCAAGCTTGCGCAACGCATGATACAAGATAAAGGTTATACGGACCGCGTGAACGGCGGCATTAACTACCTGGGCAACATGTATAACTACAATGGCCCGATGGTATGGATGGCGAACCTTATTTATGACAACGCTCTGCCGGCGGATTCTATCCTCCACCAATTCGACCAGGCGATACTCGAGCTGGATGCCGTGTCGCAGGAAGATGTAAATCTTGCCCTGGTAAAGATCCGTTCTGACCTTTATGACACGATGGATCGTCTGTCGGGTGTCGGCCGCGCAGACCTGCTGGCCTGTTTTGCCTTGTTCGATGATGATCCAAACCGGATCAACCTGCTCGAAAGCGAGTTTAAAAAGATTACACCCGACGTCATCAAAAAGACCGCTAAGGACTACCTGCGCGCTAGCAATCGCACGGTTCTGATCATTGACCCTAAAGCCACGAATCTATGAGAACCTCGCTATCAGTATATACCCTCGCGCTGACGCTGCTGTTGACAGGTGCGGCCTTTGCTCAAAAGCAAAGCCCCCCTCCCGGTAGCGCACCGCACGATTTTAAGTTGCCTGCCAAAAAAGTCAATACACTACCCAACGGCCTGCGATCCACGCTGGTGGAGTATGGTGTTACACCGAAAGTAACGGTGAGCGTTATTATTAAGACGGGCAATGTACACGAAGGTGCCAACGAAGTATGGCTGGCGGATTTTACCGGAAAGCTGATAAACGAAGGCTCTGCGTCGCTTGACTCCAAAGCGCTGGCGAAAAAGGTCGCGCTGATGGGTGGCGAAGTAAATGTCACCACCGCGCTGAATCAGACGACGCTTTCAGGATCCGTGTTGTCTGAGTATGCCCCGGAGCTGATAAAGGTACTGGCCGATGTTGCCATGCATCCCGCTTTCCCGGCAAAAGAGGTGGACCGCTTGAAAAACGACTTGAAGCGTGGACTTTCTGTACAGAAAAGTATACCGCAAAGCCAGGCGTTTGAACGCTTTGGGAAGACGCTGTATCCTGACCAGCCTTACGGCCGGTACTTCCCAACCGAGGCGATGCTGGATAGCTATACCCTTGAAAAGGCCAAAGCATTCTATGATAAGAACTTCGGCGCTCAACGCACGGTGGTATATGTTGTCGGTAAGTTTGACGAGGGCGCAATGACGAAGGCGATTGACGAGTCTTTCGCTCCGTGGCAGAAGGGCCCTGCCGTGGACTACCCTGTGGCGAAGCCTGCCAGGAATGGTCCTGTCGAGATCATAGATCGCCCGGGTGCACCACAGACTACCGTTATGCTCGGCCTGCCGGTGATCGACCCTTCACAACCCGACTACCTGGCGCTGCAAGTAACTAACACGCTGTTGGGTGGTTCGTTTATTTCGCGTATTACGTCCAACATTCGCGAAGACAAGGGTTATACCTATTCCCCTTACGCCTCGATGAATGCGAACGTAAAGGCTGCCTATTGGGCCGAGCGCGCGGACGTGACGACAGAGCACACGGGTGCGTCGTTGCAAGAAATCTCGAAAGAGATCAAGCGTCTGCAGACGGAGCCCGTCGATAAGAAGGAGCTGGAGGGCATTCAGAATTTTGAGGCCGGCAATTTTGTGTTGCAGAACTCGACACCGAACGGCATCATCAACCAGCTCAACTTCATCGACCTGCACGGGTTGGGTGACGATTACCTCAGCAACCGTGTGAAGAATATCTACGCGGTGACGCCGGAGAAAATTCAGGGCCTTGCCAGGGAGTATCTCAAATACGAAAATATGACGCTGGTGCTGGTGGGCGATAAAAAACAGTTGGACAAACAGATGAAGTCACACGAGGAGGCGCTGAAGAAATCGCGGTAGTATAGCACTACTTCCAAGGGCATAGACTGTCCGTTGTGATTCCGGACAGTCTATGCCTGTATTATTTTTGATCTTTCCGGACGATGAAGTAATAGATCAGGAAGCCCAGGGAAACGGAAAGGGCGAAGAGGCCATACGGCAGGGGAGACTCAACGTCATGCGGAATGTATTCCATCAGAATCAGTGAGAGGCCCGCGAAGAAAATAATCAGGCCCCACTTCAGTGACGGGTACCGGCTTTCTGTAAAACTAGGTACAGCCTGCTGTTTAAAAATAGCCTGTGTATCTTCATTGACATATCCTTTGTCGATCATTCGCTTTTTGAGGATATAGTCTGTGAGCACGCGGGTAAATGCCACCAGGGCGGCGCCAAAAGTGCCCATGATCGAGATCGGCATTAGTATTTTAACCAAGTCATCCATAATATTTTATTTTTTTGATCTGCCCGTAGGACACAGACCGGGTGGCCGGTGTTGCAATTTCCTTCATTATTTTTTGTGGTCTCTATTTTTCTATATTCCTGCAACATTCCGCAACGAAGCTTTGTCTAACCCATCCATGATAGACGAACGGGCGCTGATCTCTCGGATCTTACAAGGAGACAGACAGGCCTTCAGGCTGCTTATTACGCAGCATGAAAGGCTTGTGGCCCATATGGTTGCGCGGGTGGTAAAGCACGATGAAGAGCGCGAGGAACTGTGCCAGGATGTCTTCCTGCGGGTATTCGAAAAGATCGGCGACTTCAATTATCAGTCGAAGCTTTCCACATGGATCGCGACCATTGCCTATCGCCTGGCCATAAACCACTTGCGAAAACAGAAGATGTCGTTTCTGGACATGTCCGAGGAGGAGCATTTTACGGATCTCTTTGTGGAAGAACGCAATCCGGCGGCAATTCTGGAAGAGGAGGACAGCGAAGGCATGGTTTTGAAGATGGTCGACAAGCTTCCGCCGCAGTATAAAATGGTGTTAATGCTATACCACGTGGAGGGCATGCGCTATGACGAGATTGGCGAAATAACGGGTATGCCCGAGGGCACGGTGAAGAGCTATCTGTTCCGGGCGCGTACCCTTTTAAAAGATAAAGTTATCAAGTACCTTGGCAAAGAGGAGCTGCTATGAACCGCGAAGAAGAAAGATTTCAGGAAAAGATCGAAGCCAACATGGGGTTTGACGAAAGCCATCCCGATGGCCGGGCTTACCGGCAGGTGTTTCAGGCATTGTCAACTCCGCCGCGCTATACCTTGCCCGATGCGTTTGCCGACAAGGTTCTTCGCAAAGTAGAGCAGAAAGAACAGCGCTCGCTGCGGGTAACCTATGCCTGGCTGGTTGCCGGTATCGTGCTGTTGATGGGAGCCTGCGCCGCCGCGGTTGTCTTAACGGGCTTTACGTTTGAAGCGGGTTTTCTGCGCAATATGGCTGACTACAAGGGCCTGCTGGCCTTCGGTGTGGCGTTTGTGCTCCTCCTCCACTGGGTAGATAAGCGCCTGATCCACCGTCACGACCCCTCCTGATAGCGGTTGGGGCAACTATTCTGTGAATCAGAAGCCCCTAACGTTCCAAAACACCGCTCCAGTGTCTATTTTTGCCGCAAATTATTCAATGTATGAGCTATCGCATCGAAAAAGACACCATGGGCGAAGTGCAGGTTCCTGCCGACAAATATTGGGGCGCACAAACTGAGCGCTCGCGCAACAATTTTAAGATCGGTCCGGAGGCCAGCATGCCGATGGAGATCATTTATGCCTTTGCCTATCTGAAGAAGGCGGCCGCGCAGGCAAACCACGACCTGGGTGTTCTTACCGCCGACAAGCGCGACCTGATCGGCAAAGTATGCGACGAGATCCTGACAGGCGCCCTGGACCAGGAGTTTCCGCTGGTGATCTGGCAAACCGGTTCAGGTACGCAAAGCAATATGAACGTGAACGAGGTGATTGCTTACCGCGCCCATGTACTGCACGGCGGTCAACTGACAGACGAGAAGAAAGTACTGCACCCGAACGACGATGTAAACAAGTCGCAGTCTTCCAACGATACATTTCCCACGGCGATGCACATCGCGGCGTATAAGCAAGTGGTGGATATTACCCTGCCGGGTATGAAGAAGCTGCGCGACACGCTGGCTAAAAAATCTGAGACCTATAAGACCCTTGTAAAAACCGGTCGTACACACTTCATGGATGCCACTCCGCTTACGCTTGGCCAGGAGTTTTCCGGCTATGTACAGCAGATCGACAACAGCATGCGGGCGATTAAAAACGCACTGGAAGTGGTGCGTGAGCTGGCCCTGGGTGGTACGGCAGTAGGTACCGGGTTGAACACACCCAAAGGATACGACGTACTGGTGGCCAAAAAGATTGCAGACCTTACCGGTCTGCCGTTTGTGACGGCTCCGAATAAGTTTGAAGCCCTGGCGGCACACGACGCGATGGTGGAATTGTCGGGTGCGCTGAAGCGTGCGGCGGTATCTTTAATGAAGATCGCCAACGATATCCGTATGCTAAGCTCCGGTCCCCGCAGCGGTATCGGTGAGATCGTCATTCCCGACAACGAGCCCGGTTCTTCGATCATGCCTGGTAAGGTTAACCCGACGCAGCCGGAAGCCCTGACGATGGTTTGCGCGCAAGTGATTGGTAATGACGTAGCGGTATCAATCGGCGGTGCTACCGGCCATTTTGAGCTGAACGTATTTAAGCCGGTGATTGCGGCCAACGTATTGCAATCCGCCCGCCTGATTGGCGATGCCTGTGTATCATTCAATGACAAGTGTGCGGCAGGTATTGTACCGAACGAGCCAGTGATCAAGCAACACCTCGAAAACTCGCTGATGCTGGTGACGTCGCTCAATACACACATCGGCTATGAAAACGCCGCGAAGATTGCCAAGAAGGCGCACAAGGAAAACAAGACATTGCGCGAAGCCGCGGTAGAGCTTGGCCTCCTCACGTCAGCGCAGTTTGACGAGTGGGTGCGCCCTGAGAAAATGGTGGGCAGCCTCGACTGATATACAATTATTCACAATTATTTGTACCTTTAATGTGATTTTAACCAATCCGAGAATGAAAAAAGTAATTGTACTACTACTCTGCCTGATATGTGTAGCAGTCTCGACACAGACCGCCTCTGCGCAGCTCTCGAAGAAAGAAAAGAAAGAGTGGAAGAAGAAGGCCAAAGAGTTTGCCAAGAACCCGGCAAACCTGAAACAGCTCACCGAAGATAAAGCTACCGCCGACGAGCAAGTTTCGTCCCTGAATACAAAAGTAACGCAGATGCAATCCAGCATCAGCGATAAGGACGCCAAGATCGCTGAACTGGAAAATGAGCTTCAGCAGATGCGCGGACAGCTTACGGCTACCAAAGCCGAGTTGGCGCAATTGAAGGAATCGCCGGTGGTGAACCCGATGGACTTTTCGAAGGGCGTCGTCTTTAAAGTGCAGGTTGGTGCTTTCAAGAACAAGGACCTGGCGAAATACTTTGACAATAACCCCAACTTTGGTGGCGAAGCCCGCGATGGCGAACCGCAAAAGATCACGATCGGCATTTTCCGCGACTATTGGGAAGCCGACACCTTTAAGAAATATATGCGCGACATGGGCGTAAAAGATGCGTGGATTGTGCCGTACCGTGACGGCCAACGCGTGGAGATTAAAGATGTACTGGAAGGCGTTATCAACGACAAGGCCGCCAGCACAAAATAGTTTCGCAAACGTTCAGCAATAGGAGAGCAGTGCCTAGGTTGGCACTGCTTTTTTTATTTATTTACTTCGTTTACTTAGAGTGTAACTGTACTCGCACTAAAAATTCCAACAACACCTTTGCATCCCTATTTTTGCGCCACTATGCGTCGTGCCGGAATCCTGAGTTTTGTTTTGTGTGCAATAACCGCCACAGTAAGCCGAGCTCAGATTCGTGTGGGCACCTTGCGCATCAGTGCCAAGGAGAGGTATGAGGTCCTACAATCGGACATTGTCGTGGCGGATACACTTATCATGATGGATTCGTCCGTTCTCGTCCTGAACAAGCTGAAGCGAGAAAACTATATCCGCGTCAAGGTGGCCGTGTTTGGAAAATACTGTACAATTGACGGGCGGGGCATTGATGGAAAATCAGGGCGCAATGGCAAACCGGGAAACACACCCATGGGGCCGTGTGACAATGGCACACCGGGAAGAAATGCCACCAACGGACTTGCCGGCACACCGGGGGTCAATCTTTTTCTGTATCTTGAAAGAATAACCATACGGGGGACGCTTATTGTCGACCTGACCGGAGGAAATGGTGGCAATGGTGGTAACGGAGGCAATGGTGGCAGCGGTAGCCAAGGTACGGTACACTGCATTGGCGGCAACGGCGCGAATGGCGGTAATGCCGGCGCGGGCGGCAATGGTGCCGACGGTGGCATACTGACGCTGAGCTGTGCTAGGCAGCCTGAGATCAAAGATTGGATCGGTAAAGCGATTATCTTCAAGATGCAGGGTGGTCACGCCGGCAGGGCGGGCAGGGCAGGTTATCATGGCGCAGCGGGCCTGGGTCCGTCGCGCAGAAATGGCAAAGATGGCATACCCGGGACAGAGAGCACCAGCGGCATCCCCGGCGGATTGGGCAAAATAAACTTCGAATCGAATTAAGGCAGATGGATAAACGCTGGTTAAAAAGAGCCGAGCCCCCACAGGAGCAGGTCGAGCAACTTTCGCACGCCATCAATGTAAACTTCTGTTTGTCGGCTATTCTCATTCAGCGCGGCATTGAAGACTTTGACACGGCCCGTAAATTCTTCCGGCCCGAGCTCAGTCACCTGCACGATCCCTTCCTGATGCAAGACATGGAGGCCGCCGTGGCCCGCCTGCGAAAAGCGATTGAAGAGAACGAACGCATTATGATCTATGGCGACTACGACGTAGACGGTACTACGGCCGTGTCGCTGGTATATAATTATTTACAGAATTTTTACACCAACTGCGAAGTCTATATTCCGGACCGGTACGCCGAAGGCTATGGTGTGTCGTTGGCAGGCATTGAATGGGCCGAGCAGAGCAAATGTGGCCTGATCATTGCCCTTGATTGCGGCATCAAGTCCTCCGAACTCGTGAGCATCGCCAAGTTAAAAGGTATTGACTTTGTCATCTGCGACCACCATTTGCCCGACGATAACATTCCGAAGGCAGTGGCCGTGCTTGACCCGAAGCGGAAGGATTGCTTTTATCCGTTCAAAGAACTGAGTGGTTGTGGCATCGGCTTTAAGCTGATGCAGGCGTATGCTCAACGTTATCGCGATGAGACGGAAGTGTTTCATTACCTCGACCTGGTGGCCGTTAGCATCGCTTCTGACATCGTGCCGATCGTAGACGAGAACCGCGTGCTGACGCACTTCGGGTTGAAGAAACTGAACGAAAATCCCGGACCGGGTTTAAAGGCACTGAAAGATATTGCCGTCATTAAAAACGATCTCGACGTATCGGGTATCATTTTTACCCTCGGCCCTCGCATCAACGCTGCGGGTCGCGTGGCGCACGCCCGTGGAGCAGTAGAGCTGCTCACGGCAAGGACTGAAGAGGAAGCCAATGCCCTGGCCGAGAAAATAAATATCAAGAACGACCTGCGAAAGCAGTTCGACTCAGATATTACCGAAGAAGCCATTGCCATGATTGAAGGCGACCTCTCGCTGCGCACAGCCAAGTCTACAGTGCTTTTTAAGAACACCTGGCATAAAGGCGTGATCGGCATAGTTGCCGCGCGCTGTGTGGAAAAATACTATCGCCCCACGGTGATCCTGACCGAATCCAACAACAAGATCACGGGCTCTGCCCGAAGTGTAGTCGGGTTTGATCTATACAATGCCATTCTGGAGTGCAGTGATTTGTTGGAGAAATTTGGCGGGCACAAATATGCCGCGGGTCTTACACTCGATGTGCAGAACCTGGAATTGTTCCAGCGTCGCTTTGAAGAAGTTGTCTCTTCCAGCATTACCGAAGATATGTTGACGCCGATGATCGACATCGACATGCCGTTGAGCTTTAACGTGATCTCGCCGAAGTTCCTGAATGTACTGAAGCAGATGGCACCATTTGGTCCTGAAAACCCGCGGCCGATATTTGAGGCCGAAAATGTCTATGTGTTCAATGCACTGTCGAGCTTTAAGGACAAGCACGTGCGCTTCCTGGCGGGCCAGGATGGCAGTGACAATGTCTTTCCGGTGGTGGGCTTTGACATGATCGAGCACTACGACCGCCTCTCTAAACGCGACATTTTTAAAATGGTCTTTACGGTAGAGGAAAATACTTTCAACGGAACTACGTCTATTCAATTGCGAATTAAGGATATCAAATTTCTCTGATGTATGATTTTGCGGGCAGAAAACCTGGTAAAGAAGTATAAAACACGCACGGTGGTAAACGACGTGTCGGTAGAAGTGGCACAAGGCGAGATCGTGGGGTTGCTGGGACCGAACGGTGCCGGAAAGACCACATCGTTCTACATGATCGTAGGACTGATCAAACCCAACGAGGGCCATATTTATCTGGATAAGGAGGAGATCACTCCCCTACCGATGTACCAACGTGCCCGCATTGGGTTGGGATATCTGGCGCAGGAAGCGTCGGTGTTCCGCAAGCTTACAGTGGAAGAGAACATTATGTCGGTGCTCGAGATGCGCGACATTAGTAAGGCTGATCGCAAGGCGAAAGTAGATGAGCTGATCGACGAGTTCAGCCTCCACAAAGTACGCAAGAACCTGGGTATGTCTCTTTCGGGTGGTGAACGGCGGCGCACAGAGATTGCCCGCGCACTGGCGGTAGATCCGAAGTTCGTTTTGCTGGATGAGCCCTTCGCAGGTGTCGATCCCATTGCCGTGGAAGAGATTCAGACGATCGTTTCCAAGCTTAAGAGTAAAAACATCGGCATACTTATTACCGACCACAACGTAGACGAGACGCTGTCGATTACGGATCGCGCCTACCTGATGGTAGATGGGCGATTGTTTAAGTCTGGTACGGCCGAAGAGCTGGCCAACGATCCACAAGTACGCAAGGTTTATCTCGGTCAGAACTTTGAGTTGCGACGCGCGAAAATAACTATACCAAAAAACGATTGATCGCTCTGTCCACCCACGTTATTCCAGAGAAGTTTCGTTATTTTTGAAATTACTGTAATCTATCATGGGGCTGATCAATTCTATACTTACTTGGGTCATGCAAAAGCGCATCCATCAAATGGAGCTTTTCATGAAGTACCCGCATGAGGTACAGGATGAGCTATTCAAAAAGCTCTTACAAACCGGCCGACTAACCGAGTTTGGCTCACGGTATGACTTCGGCAGTATTCACACATACGAGCAGTACCGCGAGCGTGTTCCCATTCATTCTTACGAAACGCTTTTCCCCTATATTGAGCGCCAGATGCGTGGCGAACAAAACCTGCTGTGGCCATCGGAGATTAAGTGGTTTTCTAAATCGTCGGGGACTACCAATGCTCGCAGCAAGTTTATTCCGGTGTCGCAAGAGGCGCTGGAAGACTGTCACTTCAAAGGGGGCAAAGACCTGCTGTCGATCTATGTAAACAACTACCCCGACACGAAGTTGTTTGATGGCAAGGGCCTTGCCGTCGGCGGGAGCCATCGCATTAACGAATTAGATCCCTCGGCTACATCGTATTACGGCGATGTCTCGGCGGTAATCATGCGCAACCTCCCACCCTGGGCGCAGTTCATTCGCACGCCCAGTTTAGAAACTGCGTTAATGAGCAATTGGGAGGAGAAGATCGAGAAGCTCGCACAGGAAAGCTCCATGGACGACGTCACCAACATTGCCGGTGTGCCGACGTGGACCATCCTTCTGATACAGAAAGTGGTTGAGCTGAAACAGAAAAAAAATATTATGGAGGTATGGCCCAACCTGGAGGTATTCTTCCATGGTGCTGTATCCTTTACGCCTTACCGAAATTTGTTTAAGTCATTGATTCCCTTCGAGGGCATGCGTTACTGGGAGATCTACAATGCCAGCGAAGGATTCTTTGGCATTCAAGACCAAAAGAACTCGGAGGAAATGTTGCTCATGCTCGACTACGGGGTATACTACGAGTTCATTCCCGTCAGTGAGATCGACAAGGAATATCCTCGCGCAATACCGCTCAGCGAAGTGGTGCTCGACAAGCAGTACGCCATGGTCATTACTACCAATGCGGGCCTATGGCGGTATAGTATCGGTGATACCATCAAGTTCACGTCGTTGTCGCCATATCGGATCAAGATCTCCGGCCGCACGAAACACTTCATCAACGCTTTTGGCGAAGAGGTAATTGTTGAAAATGCCGAGGCGGCGATTACTGCCGCGTGTGACCATACTGGTGCCGTGATCGACAACTTTACCGCTGCCCCGGTATACCTGGCAGAGGGTAAAAAAGGCGGACACGAATGGATCATCGAGTTTAAAGTGAAGCCGAATAGCTTGCACGAGTTCGCCCATATATTGGACGAAACGTTGCGCAAGATCAATTCTGACTACGACGCGAAGCGTGCGCACGATTTAGCCCTGGTCGCCCCCATCCTCCACAGCGTGGAAGAAGGAACATTCTATAATTGGATGAAGAGCCGGGGCAAATTGGGGGGTCAGAACAAAGTACCCCGCCTGTCGAACGGCCGCGAGTACGTTGACGATATTCTGCGCATGATGGCCGAAGTTTAGCGACGTCAGTCACCTTTTACACTCTTCAACCACGAGCCGATGCTCCACCGTGTATTTTCTTGTACTACCGTGCCACCATCGGCAGCCCGGTTTACTTTCTCTACAGTATAGAAGGCGGTCGGCAGAATGTCTTTGAGCTTCCCTAACAGGTCTTCCAACCGCTCACGCTCCAGTACGGTAAATACCAGGTTTTCGTCGCCATCGGGCCCTTCGGCATGCACCCGCGTATACCGGAAGTGTTGCTGGTTGAGGTAGGCGATCAGGTCGCGCACTTCTTTGCGGGTAATGATCCGCACGATCACTTTGCCGTAGGCAATCCGTTCTTCGATGATCATGCCCACGAAGATGCCCATGGCAAAACCTCCGGGGTAGGCAATGTAACAAATCCAGTTGTCGAGGTGCTCGAAAATCTGGCGTATAGCCATCAGCCAGATGAACGACTCAAAAAAGCCTAGCACCGTAGCGGTAACACGGCGGCCGCCCAATACGTAAATGATGCGAATGGTATTGATTGAGACGTCGCCAATGCGGGCGCAGAAAATCATCAGGGGCAAAAAGACGTAGCTGAAAACGTCTTCGGAGAATCCAAGTGTATCGACAAAAAAGCCTTCCATAGAGGCTAAAATTAGACAATTATCATCCATAATGGAATACTTTCTTCCTGCGGGGGCATGTTCAGTTGTTAACTCTTCCCCGTATCTTTGAAACAAACCACGCGCATCATGACCCTGAAACAAAAATTCAGCGACCAGGACCTGGACCGCATCAAAGCAGCGGTGAAACAGGCCGAAGATAGAATCTCAGGCGAGATCGTACCCGTCATTGTCGAGCGGAGCGGCCAGTACACCCTTGCCAACTACCGCAGCGCGTTACTGGCTGCAGCCTTTACGTTTGTGATCACGATTATTTTTGACCGGTACATCGTTGCCGACGCCTCGTATGCCCTATACTATGACCCCCTCTTTGTTTTTGTGGTGGTAGCACTGGGCGGTATTCTGGGTGGCCTGCTGCCGAACTACGTTGGCGGTTTGAAGCGCATGCTGGTGGGCCAGGTACAACTGGACTACGCCACACGCCAGCGCGCGGAAAATGTTTTCCTGGAAGAAGAGGTTTTTAACACGCGGCACCGCACCGGTATAATGATCTTCATTTCCTTCTTTGAACACGAAGTGATCGTCATCGCCGACCGCGGCATCAGCAAGGTGGTCGAGCAGAAGCAATGGGACAAGATCGTGGCCGGGCTCATTGGCAGCATCCGCGCCGGCAAGATTGTCGATGGTATGGAAACCGCCATTAAACGCTGCGGAGAAATTCTTCTCGAGAAAGGTTTCCATAAAACTGACGACGATATCAATGAGCTGCGGGACGATCTCCGCATTGACCAATGAATTTTCCCTACCCCGTGAACGTGCGTTTCCGACCTATCTTTCTATACACCTGCCTGTTGGCATGGTTGCTTCTGACGTCTTCCGTCCTCTTTGCACAGCTGGCAATACCGGCCCACAATGGCCAATGGGTACACGACGAAGCCGGCGTATTGTCGGCACAGACCGTGGCCGAGCTGGAGTATATGCTGAAAGCCGAGCGCGATTCGACCTCTAACCAGATCGCGGTGCTGATTGTCCCTTCTTTGCAAGGAGAATCGATTGAAGAATACGCGCTGCATGTAGCCTATGACGAATGGAAGCTTGGCAAAGCCAACAACGACAACGGCGTGCTGTTGCTGGTCTCCATTCAGGACAAGCGCGTGCGCATCGAGGTGGGCACGGGGCTGGAGGGACGTCTGACCGACGCGCTCTCGAGCCGCATAAACCGGCAGGAAATTTCCCCTTACTTTCGCCAGGGCGATTTCGACAGTGGCATTAAAGCAGGTGTTGTAGGTATTATCAAAGCCATCCAGGGCGAATACAAGAACGATGAACCCCGTACCAGGCGACCCAAACGAAACAGCTCCTCGATCCTTACGATTATCATTATCATTGCTGTGATCATTTTCCTCTCACGCCGGCGGGGCGGGGGGGGTGGTACCGGCTGGTCTTCGGGCGGTGGCTGGTTTCCAGTGGGTGGTGGCGGCGGCTTTGGCTCCAGCTCGGGTTCGTGGGGTTCGGGTGGCGGATCTGACTTTGGCGGTGGCGGCGACTTCGGTGGCGGTGGATCGAGTGATTCCTGGTAATGATGCAATAGCAACAATGAGAAAGACGCTTTTTCTTTTCCTGATACTTCTCTCAGTGGTCATGGGTGCCGCTGCGCAACAGCGCGCGATACCCGACCTGTGGGGCCACCGTGTGCACGACGAAGCACACGTGTTGTCACAAGCGACGATCGACCGCCTGGAAGTTATCTTGAAAGAACATGAAGATTCTACCACCAATCAAATTGCCGTGCTGATCATTCCTTCCCTGGAAGGTGAAGACCTGGAAGGTTATTCTATACGTGTCGCACACGACACATGGAAGCTCGGGCAAAAAAATCGCGACAACGGCGTGTTACTATTGATTGCGTTGGATGACCGCAAGATGCGCATCGAAGTAGGACAAGGATTAGAAGGTGTCCTGACCGATGCCATCTGCAGCCGTATTATTCGCAACGAGATGGCACCACATTTTCGTGAGCAACAGTATGAGGAAGGTGTTACGGCTGCCGTGCAGGCGATTATAAAAGCCATCCGGAATGAATATCAGGCCGATGACGACGACGATAGTTTACAGTCGGGCCTGTCCTGGAAAGAGCGTCTGTTCATGGGTGTATTTGTCTTTACCATCCTTGGCATCTTTACCGTACTCGGTGTTTTTGTGCCGGGTGGCAGCGGTTGGTTTCTCTATGCATTCCTCATACCATTCTACGCTACCTTTCCGATGTTCATTCTCAACACTAGCGGGGGATTGATTTTGCTTGGCTTATATTTAGTTTGCTTTCCGATAGCCAGGCTCATTGCCGGCAAGACGGCGTGGGGAAAACAAATGGCCGGGAAGGCGAAAAGCAGTAGCCGCCGGAATGGCGGTGGATGGTCGGGAGGGAGCTGGTCCAGCGGACGGTCTGGCGGCAGCAGTAGCAGCTCCTTTGGGGGCGGTTTCTCGGGCGGCGGCGGCAGCTTTGGGGGCGGCGGTTCCAGCGGCTCGTGGTAGTGTTTTAGAAACATCGTTTACATACATGAAATATTTTTCTCTCCTCACCCTGGCCGTAGCGCTGGCGGCATGTTCGCATGAACCAAAAAAAGAAGTCATGATGCCTGCAAAGTCTCTCCATGATTTCCTGGAACAGTACTACGAAGAGCGCTTACCGCTTTATCCGCTGGAAGCCACACAGGCCGGCGACAACCGGTATAACGATCTGCTGCCAAACGACATCAGCAAGGCCTTTCGCGATACCCTTCAGGCGTTCTATAGCCGATACGATTCGGGCATCCGGGCTTTCGATCGCACCAGGCTCTCAGAGCAGGAGCAAGTGAGCTATGACGTCTTCCTGCGCGAAATGCAGATCAGCCTCGATCGACTCAAGTTCCCTGAGCACTATATGCCCGTGCAACAATTCTGGGGCATGACGTTAACAATGCCGCAGCTTGGCAGTGGCCAGGGGGCGCAACCTTTCAAGACAGTAAAAGACTACGACAATTTCCTGCACCGTATCGACGGCTTTGCTGTATGGATGGACACGGCCATCGTAAACATGCGCAAGGGCCTGGCGACAGGACATACCTTTCCCAAAATCCTGATGGAGCGGGTGCTGCCGCAGGCGAAAGACATGGTGGTAAAAGATGTGACTAAAAGCACCTTCTGGATGCCGCTGAAAAGTTTCCCGGACAGCGTTGGCGCCGGAGACAGGAAGCGTTTGGAAGCGGCCTACACCCAGGCCATTCAAGAGAAGATCGTACCCTCCTATCAAAAGCTGTATGACTTTTTGCAGCAAGAGTATATTCCGCATACCCGTACGACGGCGGGCATCTCAGGCATTACGCAGGGTGCAGACTACTATAAATTCCTGGTTCGGTATTGGACTACCACCGACCTTACCCCCGAAGAGATTTACCAAACAGGTTTGGAAGAAGTAAAGCGCATCCGCACGGAAATGGAAAATGTCAAAAACGAGACAGGCTTTAAGGGTGACTTGAAACAGTTCTTTGACTATGTGAACAACGACAAAAAGTTCATGCCCTATAAAACTCCGGAGGAGGTATTGGCGGGATTCCGCGCAATTAACACGCGCATGGAGCCGCAGCTGAAGAAGCTCTTCAACCTGGTGCCGAAGTCGAAGTTTGAAGTACGGCAGACCGAGGCTTTCCGCGCGGCATCGGCCAGTGCCGAATACAACCAGGGTACACCCGACGGTTCGCGTCCGGGTATCTTTTATGTACCGATTCTTGATGCCAAGACCTTTAACTACACCGGTATGGAGACCCTCTTCCTGCACGAGGCTATTCCCGGTCATCATTACCAAAGTTCCTTGCAAATGGAAAATGAGGAGCTGCCCCGTTTCCGCCGGTTCTTGTGGTACGGTGCATACGGCGAAGGGTGGGCGCTGTATACAGAGTCGCTTGGCAAAGAACTGGGCCTGTATACCGACCCCTATCAATATTTCGGGCACCTGGGCGATGGTATACACCGGGCCATTCGCCTGGTGGTGGATGTCGGCCTCCACACGAAGCAGTGGACACGCGAGCAGGCTATTCAATATATGATGGAGAACGAGCCGATCAGTGAGCAGAGCGCGGTTGCCGAAATTGAGCGATATATGGCCATTCCCGGCCAGGCGTTGTCGTATAAGATCGGTCAGCTTAAGATACTAGCCCTCCGCAAAAAAGCATCGGAAGCGTTGGGCAACCGATTTAGCATAGCGGCCTTCCACGATGAGGTTTTAAAATACGGCTGTCTGCCGCTGGACGTACTGGAATCGCGCATCGACCAGTGGGTCGCGCAACAACAGAAGAACCAGCCTTAATCCGGGCAAAATACCGCCGGTGTACGGAGCCTAAATTAATCGGCGAATCTCTGGTAACTAGGGGGTTCGGATTATGTGGTTTCCGTGCACTCTTTTATTTTTGAGCCTTCTTATAAAAACCTCATCCACGATGAAAAGAGACAAAGTCATTTTTGACCTCATTGAAAAAGAAAAGCTGCGTCAGCAGCATGGCATCGAGCTGATCGCCTCTGAAAACTTTACCTCCCAACAGGTAATGAAGGCGATGGGTACCGTGCTCACGAACAAATATGCGGAAGGCCTTCCCGGCAAGCGGTATTATGGTGGTTGCGAAGTGGTGGATGAGATCGAGCAGCTGGCTATTGACCGTGCCAAGGAACTCTTTGGTGCTGAATGGGCAAACGTACAACCGCACTCGGGTGCACAGGCCAACGCTGCCGTAATGCTGGCGTGCTTGAAGCCCGGCGACAAGATTCTGGGTTTTGACCTGTCGCATGGTGGTCACCTGACGCATGGCTCGCCCGTGAACTTTTCAGGCAAGCTGTACGAGCCGCACTTCTATGGTGTGGAAGAAGCTACCGGCCTGATCGACTTTGACAAAGTAATTGAAATCGCGAAGCGTGAGAAACCAAAAATGATCATTTGCGGTGCCTCTGCTTACAGCCGTGACTGGGACTATAAAAAATTGCGTGAAGCAGCCGATGCCGTAGGCGCTGTGCTGCTGGCCGACATTTCACACCCCGCCGGTCTGATTGCCCGCGGGCTGTTGGCCGACCCCATGGAGCATTGCCACATCGTGACGACGACGACCCACAAAACCCTCCGCGGTCCTCGCGGTGGTATGATCCTGGTTGGTAAGAACTTTGACAATCCGTGGGGCATAACAACACCCAAGGGCGAAATCCGGAAGATCACTTCCCTGCTTGATTCAGGTGTATTCCCGGGCACCCAAGGTGGTCCGCTGGAGCATGTGATCGCTGCCAAGGCCATTGCCTTCCAGGAAGCCCTTTCGGACGAATACATGGAGTACGTCATACAGGTTTCGAAAAACGCCAAAGCGATGGCTCAGGCGTTTCTGGACCGTGGCTACAAAATCATTTCAGGCGGCACTGACAACCACCTGATGCTGATCGATCTGCGCTCAAAGAAACTGAACGGCAAACAAGCCGAAGGTGCCCTGATCCAGGCCGACATCACCATCAACAAAAATATGGTTCCTTTTGATACGCAGTCGCCGATGATCACATCGGGTATGCGCATTGGCACCCCGGCAATTACCTCGCGCGGCATGCTGGAAAAAGACGTTGTGAAGGTGGTGGAGTTGATCGATGAATCGCTTCAGAAGCCCGAAGACAGTAAACACCAGAAAGCTGTTAAGAGAAAGGTTAACCGCCTGATGGAGAAATTCCCCCTATATTAATCATTACTGCCCTTCTGGCTCAACCCCGGAAGGGCAGGTTCATTTTACCTATACACCATGCCTTTAGATCAAGATCCGATTGAAGAAGAGAGTGGCGAAGTGGAGATGTCGTTTCTCGATCATCTCGAAGAGCTCCGCTGGCACATTATCCGCTCATTGATAGCCGTTGTTGTTTTTACCATCGTTGCATTTGTAGAGGTAAAATGGATTTTTAAAAATATCATTCTGGCACCAGCCAAGTCCGACTTCTGGACCTGGCGTATGCTCTGTAAGCTTGGCCAGAAGTTTAGTTCACAAGACCTCTGTATTCAAGACATTCCGCTGGAGCTGCAAAGTCGCTACATGACGGGGCAGTTTACGATCACGATCGTAGCTGCGTTTGTGCTGGGGTTGATTTTCTCGTTTCCTTATATCGTGTGGGAGCTATGGCGCTTCATCCGGCCCGGGCTGCGCATAAAGGAACGCCGGAATTCTACAGGCGTGGTAGCCGCAGTGTCATCGTTGTTCGCAGCAGGTATTTCTTTCGGGTATTATGTCATCGCACCGTTGATGGTGTATATCATGGTCAACTACAAAATAGATGACATGATCCGCAACGAGTTTGATATCACCTCGTATGTGCAGACCTTTGTGTCGCTGGTATTCGGTGCTGGTCTGCTTTTTCAATTGCCGGTGGTGATCTATTTCCTCTCGAAGCTAGGCCTGGTGACGCCGGCCTTTCTGCGGAGGTACCGGAGACACTCGGTTATTATCATCCTGATCATCGCGGCGATCATCACCCCGCCCGATCCGTTGAGCCAGACGATCATTTCGATCCCGCTGTACCTGTTGTTTGAGATCAGTATCCTGATTTCGGCACGCGTGCAGAAACAGAAACTCAAAGAAGAGGAAGAAGAACGATTACGCGAAGAGCAAGAACAAGCATCATGAAAAAGATAGCGATAGGAAGCGACCATGCCGGTTTCGAGTATAAAGAAGAATTGAAGCAATGGCTGGAAAAGAACGGCTATGATGTGAAAGATTTCGGCACCTATAGCACGGCCTCGACCGATTACCCAGACTTTGCCCACCCGGTGGCAGAGGCTGTGGAGAAGAAGGAGTTTGACCAGGGCGTGCTGGTCTGTGGCAGTGCCAACGGTGTGGCCATTACGGCTAATAAACACCAGGGCATTCGTGCAGCCATTTGCTGGACAGAAGAGCTCGCCTCGCTGGCGCGTCTGCACAACGATGCCAACATTGTCTGTATTCCAGCCCGGTTCATCTCATTGGACCTGGCGGAAAAGATCACCAATAAATTTTTGACGGAAGCCTTTGAAGGCGGACGGCACGCCAACCGCGTGGGCAAGATCAGCTGCTAATGTTGAAGCGAAAGGTCGTAGGTTAACGTTTGTCGATTCGGGTGTAGAGTCCTTGGGCTGACGGCATGTACCGGCCTTTCAGGGCGGGTACTCGGTCGAAGAATTTGGGCATGAAGTTACCGGGATCGATGATTACTTCGGGCATGTCCGCCTGGAACAGCTCGCTCACCTGTATGACGTTATCGTAGAACTCTGGCTCCTCAAAGGTCTCGCGGGCCAGCTCCCAGTTGAGAAAACCAGTAGCCAGGGTGTTGTTTGCATAGACTGCGGGGTCATTGCCCAGGAAGAGGATGTGATGATCTTTTACGGCGCCCTTGTATGGGTTCTCTTTTACAAAAAGGTTTTCATAGTGCACGGCAGCGATGGCGCCACGCCGTGCGAAGTGTTGAATCGCCACCGTGGTAATCAGAAAAGCCCAGATGCCAATCTCTGCCAGTTTTTTGCGGCGGATCACTAACAGAAAGTGTGTTATAAAAAAGCAGAAGCTTGGGATGAGTGTGATGAAGCTCTGGGGTCGCAGCTCTTTTGAATAAAATATCTGCAGGAATGAGAACAGCATCCAGAAGAACATGGTTTGCACGAGTTGCGACTGGTATTTAGTAAAGCGGGCGTCGCGGTTCATCATGATGAGCGAGAAGACGAGGAAGCCCAACGGCAGGGCTCCCAGCAACCACAGGCTCGAGCCAGGCACGTACCACGTGTTGCCAAAGGCCAGGTTGGGCAGATAATAATACGTCCACAGTGCGCCCATGCCGTCGTAGAGGTAGTACAGGCTCATCAGCAATACGTGGGGCAATAAAAAGCCGAAGATCATGAGCAGGTAACTGCGGAAAGTGGCGCGGGTAAAAATCGCCAGGATCACCGCTGAGGCCAGCAGGTATACCACAAAGGAGAAGGCAAAAAGCGAGGCGATGGCGATATAAAAACCGAGGTTAAAAATAGAGCCGGCGCGCTGCTCGCGGAATTCAATCTGTTTGAAGAGGTTACTCATGGCCAACAGCAGGAAGCCGGAACCCAACAGCTCGGGGCTGAGGGAAATCACGTCAAAAGAAAAGAGCGAAAGTATGGCGAAGATCAGCGACGGAATAAAGGTATTTTCTGAAAAAGCCTTTTTGAAAATGAACACCATGCCGAGGTAGCCGGCCTGGGAGAAGATGATCAGCAGGGCCAGGATGTGACGGGCCAGAATAGAGCGGCCAAACATCCAATCAAAAACACCGTTAAACCAGGCAGCCAGGGGCGGCGTGGAGTCGATCAGTTCCGTATACAGCGTATGGCCATCGCGAACTTTTTCGCCTACCAGAATGCTTTTTAACTCCGGGTAGGTCATGCCGGGGCTGTTTAGGAACAGCGGCAGGCTGGCTATGGCCATAATGATGAGCAGGCCCAGCAGACGATAAGGGTCGTTTATGCGGAAATAACGAAGCAAGGCGTTTTTTTAAAGTGGCTTGTTAAAGTAACGCGAAAATTAGGGTAGTGGCTGTAAAGATTGAAATGAATCGCTCGTTTTTTCATCTTTGTCAGGTAAATTAAGTGGGGAATGCTATGAGCTCGACACGACAACTAAAATATTCTAAGCTTATCCAGAAGGAATTAAGCGATATTTTCCAACGCGATAAACGCGGTATTTTGGAGAATACCTTCATTACTGTGGCCGATGTGCGCGTCAGCGCCGACCTGGGTGTGGCGAAGATCTACATCAGTATGCTGCTCGCCAAGGAGAAGCAAAAGACGATGGACAACATCAACAAGCATAAAAGCGAGATCCGCAAGGCGCTGGGTGACCGTATCGGCAAACAGGTGCGCGTCATTCCAGAGCTGATCTTCTACCTTGACGAGGTCGAGGAAAATGCGCAAAAGATGGATGACCTGATCAAGAGCCTCAACATCCCGCCTGCTGACAAACCTTAACCGCTAAGCCCCCGCCCGTTGAATCTGCCCTTTTTTATCGCCCGGCGTTACCTGCTTTCGAAGCGTAAAAAGAACTTCATCAATGTCATTTCGATGTTGTCGATGGTCGGCGTGGCCTTTATTACCGCGGCGCTGGTGATTGTGCTTTCGGTGTTCAACGGACTGGAAGACCTGTTGCGTTCTCTTAACAATTCGTTCGACCCCGAAATCAAAATCGAAGCCACCCAGGGCAAATCTTTTCACGCTACCCCTGCGGTGCTGAAAAAGGTCGCTGCCGTGCCAGGCGTAAAAGTTGTAACCGAAGTGATTGAAGATTATGCGTATGTGCGGTATCACGACGCCAACCAGATCGTAACACTGAAAGGCGTAAGCGAAAACTTTATTGAGCATGGCCGCATTCCCCCCGAAAACATCACACAAGGCAAGCTCCGGTTAAAAGAGCGCCACATACCCTATGCCATGTTGGGCCAGGGCATTGCAAATACCCTGACCGTTGACGCCGGCAATACGGCTTTTCCAATTCAGGTTTATTACATCAAAAATGTGAAAGGCGGTACAACCGATCCTTCCCGTATGTATGCTCGTTTGAATATTTTGCCCGGGGGTGTATTCTCGATCATTCAGAACATCGACGAGAGCTATATGCTTGTGCCACTAGATTTTGCACAAGAGCTGTTGAGCTATGGCGACAAACGCACCTCGCTCGAGATCAAGACAATTGCCGGCAGCGATATACAAAAGGTAAAGCTCGGGCTGGCAAATGTGTTGGGTGAATCATTCCGCGTGCTGAACCAGGAGGAGCAGCATAAGGACCTCTATAGTCTGCTGAAGTTTGAGAAGCTATTTACCTTTCTGGCGTTCTCACTGCTGTTGGGCGTGGGGTCTATCAATATCTTTTTCAGCCTCATGATGCTGGCCCTGGACAAGAAAAAAGACATCTCCATTCTCGCAGCCATGGGCGGCAATCAACATCTTATCCGTAATATTTTCCTGGCGGAAGGCGCCTTAATTGCCTTTATAGGAGCCCTGTCGGGTCTCGTGATTGGTGGGGCTATCTGCTGGCTGCAACAATACTTTGGGATGGTTTCGATGGGTATGGAAACCTCGATTACACAGGGCTATCCCGTAAAAATGGACTGGACGGACTTTGCGGCGACGTTGGCCGTGATGTCGGTACTGACAATTATCATCTCGTATCGCCCGGCTATTCTGGCCGCGCGCTTTGGCTCGCCGCAGCAATTATAGGACGTAATTTCTACACTAAATTTGCTGATTTTCTCATCCAATTCTAATCCCGGAATGTTCGCTATTTTCCGGTCTAATGTCTACATTGCGGATTC
This sequence comes from Parachryseolinea silvisoli, assembly GCF_021190955.1. Lineage (GTDB taxonomy): Bacteria > Bacteroidota > Bacteroidia > Cytophagales > Cyclobacteriaceae > Ohtaekwangia > Ohtaekwangia silvisoli. The sequence continues at coordinate 685,417 of NZ_JAIOAO010000002.1, read as the reverse complement.
TGTTTTCATCAAAAAACCGTTTTTGTGATGAAAGTTTCTGCTTCACAACCATTTCAAATTATCTATTCGTTGTACCAACACGAATACCTCGGCTATATTTTCGAGTCGTATATCGTGCATTTGGATGACAAGGGTAAACTTACGTATCAACACCAGAACATTTCGTCTAAGAACGCGCGCGAGTTTTCGAAAGGACTTGACGATCGCGACTTCGAGCTGATCGAGTTAATGGACTCGATGCAGCAGGAGACGATTGTCAAGAAGTTCTCCGCCAAATTTATGAAGCCGGAGGAATTCTTTGCCAAGACCTACGATAAGGCGAAGGGCAACGAAATGATCCAGGACCAGATCGAAGACTACCTGGAGAAACGTCGCGCGAAGATCCTCGAAAAGATGAAGGGCAAACAGCTCTTCGAAATGGGGAACGATGGCGAGCCCACGTGGAAACGAATTGACGTGCTTGAAAAGCGCGCTACGATTCAGTTCCACTTCATGCGTACCGACGATCAGACCAATTATTACCCTACTCTATATTTCCAGAGTAAGAAGTTGGACCTGCCGGATCCGTCTGCTTACCTGGTGTGTAAGAATCCGGCATGGATGGTGTTGAATGGCAACCTCTACGGCTTTGAGAAACATGTCGACGGCAAAAAGTTGATCCCTTTCTTTTCGAAGAAATTCGTGGTGATTCCACGCAATGTGGAGGAGACATATTACAACCGTTTCGTAGCACCCCTCATCGCGTCGTTTGACGATGTTGATGCTAGCGGTTTTGAAATCAACAAGACAACCTACGATCCACATCCGGTGCTGACGCTGTCGGAGCTTCACACGACGCAAATGGCATCGGCACCTTCGCTTTTTGAAGGCGGTGCGCAGACTGACGACACGAGTGACGAAAGTGGTAAGATTGTATTCGATCTTTCCTTTAAATATGGCAAGCATCGCTTCCGCGGTGACAATATTGGTCCTGTAAGCGTAAGCCTCGAAAGACAAGGCGAGGGCTATATCTTCCACCGGGTAGCTCGCCATGCAGACCTGGAAAAGAATTTCCTCCACACGTTGCAAAAGCTGGGATTGCCGATGAAAGGTTTCCGGGTGGCAGTTCCCAAATCGGAAGCATTTTCATGGTTGAATGAAAACCGTGTGAACCTCCTCAATTTGGGCTTTGAAGTAAGCCAGCCCGAAAGTCGCGACAAAAAATACTTTGTCGGCAAGGCGGTGATTGAGGTGGAGGTTAAAGAAAACATCGATTGGTTTGATATTCACGCCAAAATCCGTTTTGGCGAGTTTGAAGTACCCTTTAAGGATTTGCGCCGGCTCATTATGCGGCGGAAAGTGGAGTTTAAGCTTCCCAATGGTGAAATCGCCATTATTCCAGAGGCCTGGCTGACAAAATATGCCGACCTGTTCTCGTTGAGCGAAACGGAGGGCGATCATGAAAAGCCCGTGCTGCGCAAACATCACTTGAATCTGATAAAGGAGCTGGAAGAAGGCAACCTGGCAAAAGTTCATTTGAGCGAAAAACTGCGCTCTATGAGCCATTTTAGTGGCATTAAGAATTATCCGCTGCCCGCGGGCTTTAAAGGTGAGCTTCGTCCCTATCAGCGGGCCGGCTACAATTGGCTGCGTTTTCTACAAGAATACAATCTGGGCGGCTGTTTGGCCGATGACATGGGTTTGGGTAAAACCGTGCAGACGCTTACAATGCTACTCGCGGAGAAAGAAGCGGGTTCTGGCACTTCGTTGCTGATTATGCCTACGTCGCTGATCTACAACTGGGAAATGGAGGCCAACAAATTCACACCCGACCTGCGTATCTTGAACTATACAGGCACACTGCGCAATAAAGACATCCGGCGGTTTGAGAGCTACGACCTGGTGTTAACTTCATACGGCATTACCCGTTTGGACGTCGATCTTCTTCAGCAATTCTATTTTAATTATACAATACTCGACGAGTCACAGGTTATTAAAAACCCGACTTCCAACATCTCCAAAGCGGTTCGTGAGCTCAAATCCCGTCATAAACTGGTTTTAACAGGTACGCCTATTGAAAACACGACGCTGGATCTCTGGTCGCAGATGTCGTTTATCAATCCAGGTATTTTAGGCGCTCAGACGTATTTCCGCAACGAATACCAAAATCCGATTGAGAAGCGGAATGACGAAACCCGCTCCAAAAAGCTGCACGCTATCATCAAGCCATTCATTTTACGCCGCCACAAATCGCAAGTGGCGACGGAACTTCCCGAAAAGGTGGAAAACGTGCAGTATTCAACGATGACACCCGAGCAGGAAAAGCGCTACGAAGAGGTCAAGTCAGTGTACCGCGAAAAGATCTTTAAATTGATCGAAACGGAAGGTCTCGGAAACAGCCGTTTTATGATCCTGGAGGGTCTAACCAAACTACGGCAGCTTGCCAACCACCCGAAAATGGTCGATCAGGGCTATGCGGGCGATTCCGGCAAACACGAAGATATTACGCACATGCTGGAAAATGCTATGGGCGATGGTCACAAAATTCTTGTGTTTAGCCAGTTTGTGAAACACCTCGAATTAGTCAGAAGCTATCTCAAAAGCCGAAAAATAGACTTTGCCTATCTGGATGGCTCTAGTACCGACCGGAAGGAACAGGTGGAGCGTTTCAACAAAGACACTAACCTGAAGGTATTTCTCATCTCTATTAAAGCAGGTGGTCTAGGCCTGAACCTGACGGAGGCTGATTATGTATTTATTCTCGATCCCTGGTGGAACCCCGCGGTAGAGGCTCAAGCCGTAGACCGCGCCCACCGCATCGGGCAGAAAAAGAAGGTTTTCACCTATAAGTTCATCACACGCAATACAGTAGAGGAAAAAATCCTGATGCTTCAGCAGCGGAAGTTGAAGCTTACGACTGAGCTTATTACCACGGAAGAAAGCTTCATGAAGCAGCTTTCGAAGGATGACATAATGCAAATGCTGGTATAGATATGTAAACCGAGTGCAAAGGTTGCTGGCGCAAGAGTTAGCGCGAAGCGCGTCTCTTGTGACTACCCTTGGCGCCAGTCTTCAGACTGGCGAGGAAGATCACAGTTAGCTGTCACCAGTAGTAGAACCTTTAACAATCACCGTATCCTGATGCAAATGCCGCTTTTTCCAGCGGTTATGCGACCATAGCCAGGTGGTGGGATCCTGGCGGATTAGCTTTTCAACAGCTTTTGCGTATTGCTCTACGACAACGTGGCTATTCTTTTCATAAGGTGGCGCCGCTATTTCTACAAGCTTGACCTCGTAGTAGCCGCGTTTAATTTTGTGTATTTCAGCGAAAAGAACCGGAAACTGCATCAGCACGGCCAACTGATTAGCACCGTAAAAAAAAAGCGTTTCCTGGTTTAAAAACTCCAAACTGTACTTTTTATCCTTTTTATACCCTGGATACTGGTCCGCCACGATCGCTATGCCGCGAAGAATATCCTTTCGTTTAACAGATACCCGTGCGACCTCGTCGCGTTTTATGGGAAATGCCCCAAAACGAGTGCGGGAAAGCAGTGAAAATCGGTTAAAAAACTTGCTGTGTTGCGGCTGGTAAATGAAATCCGACTGAAACGGATAGCTAAAGCTTGATGCCACAAGGAGCCACTCCCAATTAAAATGATGTGATGCGAGTATAAAAACGGATTGATTCTGCGCTTTAAATTTTTCGGCGGCAGCAGTATCAGTATAACGCATGCGTTTGGCTAGCTCTTCGCGACTAATGGTAAGCAATTTCAGCATTTCCAACGCGTAATCGCATAAATTGCGATAGAATTGCTTTTCAATCTTTTGCAGCTCCTTCGCTGATTTTTCTGGAAAAGAGTTTTTTAGGTTCTTCCATACCATTTTTCGGCGGTAGCGTACCAGGTAGTAGCTCACCACAAACAAAAAATCAGAGAACGCGTAAAGCACCCAAAACGGAAGCGATGATAGTAGTCGTACAAAAAGCATCTCAGCAAAACAATATGGGGCAAGTTACGCAAGTATTGCTATTTTTGGGCCCTCAGATGCCCATCTAGCTGATAACAAGCTTACTAGCTGTTGGTGTCTGTTTAACAATTCCCATTCCATGAAAGACAAGGTCGTCATCATCACCGGGGGTTCTTCCGGCATCGGCAAGGCCCTGGCGGAGAAATTTGGACGCGAAGGCTCCCGTATTTTAATCACTGGCCGTCAGTTACCCGAGCTGCAGGCAACCGTCGACGAGTTGAAAAACCAAGGCATTACTATCGCCGGTTTTCAAGCCGACGTCAGTAAGGAAGATGACAATCGCCGTATGGCTGAAGAGGCTATTAAGCTCTATGGAACCATTGATGTATTGATCAACAACGCCGGTATTTCTATGCGGGCGCTCTTTTCAGAAGTAGACCTGGAAGTTGTGAAGAAGGTAATGGACATTAATTTTTATGGCGTATTGTATGCCACACGTTATTGCCTGCCCGAAATCACCAGAAATAATGGATCTGTTGTGGGTATTTCGTCTATTGCCGGTTTCCGTGGCTTACCCGGCCGAACAGGATATTCTGCTTCGAAGTTTGCATTAAATGGCTTTTTAGAAGTTCTACGGACAGAATTATTGAAAAGCGGGGTTCATGTGCTGACAGCATGCCCAGGCTTTACAGCTTCTAACATTCGGAAGCGTGCACTTGCCAAAGACGGCAGCGCGCAAGGCGAGTCGCCACGCGCCGAGGAAAAAATGATGTCGGCAGAAGAATGTGCCCTTCATATTTACAATGCCACCATACGTCGCAAACGCACGTTAATTCTTACTACCCAGGGCAAGCTGGCGGTTTTTTTTAATAAATGGCTGCCTTCTTTTGCCGACAAGATGGTTTATAACGTCATGGCAAAAGAAGCCAATGCACCTATTAAGTAAAGATCTTTGCAAACTGCTTTGATAGTCGCTCGCGTGAATAGCGTTCTTCCGCGAGTGTCCGGGCTGATTTCTGCGCCTGCTTTAAAAGTTCGCGGTTTTTTAGGTAGGGCTGTATGTTTTCCACAAAGCTGTCAGGCCGCTGTTGGTCTACATAAAAACCGCATTGACGTTGCTCTATCTCACTTTTTATCCACCCGCCAAAATTTACGATGACAAGTTTACCGGCTGCCAGGCCGTCGAAGTATTTGTTGGGCGAGCCCGTTTCTAATATGGGAGCCGTTTTATACGATATAAACACCGCGTCCGTAACATTCAAAACCTCGCGTACGCCTTCTCGATCTTGAAAATTGACAAATGTAAGTGTCTTTAGTGCCAGGTGTTTCGCAGTTTCGCGCAAATGGTCAAGCTTTGCGCCGTCACCACATAGGATAAAATGAACGGGTAATGCCACTTTTTCGCTCACACGTACACATTCCAGAAACTGATCCAATCCGTTAGCAATACCCAGCGCGCCGATATAGGATATTACCAATTTCCCACAAACATCAAATTTCACTTCTAAAACAGGGTTTTTCGATTCAGGGGTAAAGAACTCCGTATCGGACATGTTGGGAATAACATGAACAGACTTCCCCGGGGCACGTTTTTGAATGGCAGAGGCAATGGGTGCTGAAAGTGCTACGATTGATTTTGCATGATTGTAAATGTCCTTTTCCAGTCTATAGAGGGCCTTTTTAAAAAGAGGGCTTTTAATAGCGCCTAATTGAATAGGTGCATCGGGCCATAGATCGCCAACTTCAAATATATAGGGAATGCCATACCGCCGCTGGATCCATTTTGCTGCCAGGCCGATGGTGAGTGGTGTGGAAATAGCATAACAGATGTCGGCGTCGCGGTAATGACGGGCTGCACGCACGGATTGAAGAATGTAGCGGGCAAACGAAACACCCCTTTTATAAAAACCAAAGCGGTTTTCGTATGGATTGCGTACATAGTGGACAGTAACACCCTCTATCGTTTTGATCTCCTCTACTGACTTGCTGTGTCCGGTGATGACAACGGTTTGAATACCGGCCGCCACCAACGCCTGGGCTAGATAATAGGAGCGCAAAGCTCCCCCGTGTTGAGGTGTGTTGAAATGCTGGTGGAGAATCAGAACTTTCACGCTGCAAATAAAGGGAAAGTTGGCGGCTCCCTTTGCTCCACATTATTTTTTCTGACGCTGAGAAGTATATTTGCATCTGATTGTCAGCTCTTTACAAACTAGGCCTTGTTAGGATCTCCCCTTCTTTCTAAAAAACCTTCACCCGGGTATTTCCTTGGCGGTGTTATTATCGGCCTGGCTGGCGCGATTTGCTTTTCTACGAAAGCGATCGTCGTAAAGCTGGCGTATCGCGAGACGGATGTCGACGCCATTACCTTACTCGCGCTACGCATGCTTTTCTCGTTGCCTTTCTTTTTGTTTTCGGCCGCACTGACATCTTCCAAAAGTGGGAATGTAAAATTTACGGGCAAACAATGGGCGGCTGTAGCCGTCGTTGGCATTCTGGGTTATTATATTAGTAGTCTGCTGGATTTTCTGGGGTTGCAATATATCTCAGCGGGGATGGAGCGGCTTATTCTCTTCATCTATCCTACCCTGGTGGTACTCATGTCTGCCTGCTTTTTTAAGCAGAAGATCGGCGGTTATCAGTGGCTTGCACTGTTGATTACCTACGCAGGGTTACTCCTCGCCTTTTGGAGCGAAGTGAATTGGAGCGAAACGCCAGATGAACATTTTTACCTGGGCGTTTGGCTTATTTTCCTTTGCGCCATTACATACGCGTTATACATCGTGGGTAGTGGCCGGTTGATCCCCATCGTGGGCGCCGGAAAATTCAATAGTTATGCTATGACCTTTGCCGCCGCCGCGGTGTTGCTGCATTTCTTTCTGGCCAGCGATCGGTCGCTATTTCATTTATCGGGAGAAATTTACCTGTACAGCTTTATCATGGCCATTCTCTCAACCGTTATTCCCTCTTATTTGGTTGCAGAGGGGATTAAGAGAATGGGGTCGGACAATGCCGCTATTGTCGGAAGTGTCGGGCCCGTCTCAACCATTTTGCAAGCGTACATCTTTTTGCAGGAGCCTGTCTATGCCGCGCAGATCGTAGGAACTATGTTGATACTTGTTGGCGTTCTATTGATCAGCAGGAAAGGGCGCTCATAAAAAAATCTTTTTCTTTTCTGTCACAAATCGATGCTTGTCTTGTCTTACAAGCAAAAGGCTCTTGGTGAGCCCGCAAAAAACATTTTTATACTTACAATCGACATTTAAAATGGCCGTAATTCTTGCATTTTTTATCGGGCACTGGTACCTGTCCTTGTTTTTCCAGACATTTTTCCTGCATCGGTACGCTTCGCACCATGCCTTTACAATGAATAAATTCTGGGAAAAGGTCTTTTTTGTACTGACGTGGATCTTTCAGGGTGCGAACTACCTGAGCCCCTACGGATACGGCGTGATGCACCGCATGCACCATGCCTTTGCCGATACGGAGGACGACCCACATTCGCCTAAATACGACGAAACGATCTGGAACATGATGTGGAAGACTCGTACGATCTATTCTGATATTGCCAACCGCAAGATGATCGTTGATAAGCGTTTCACAGACGGCGTTCCGCAGTGGAATTCCTTCGACAAATTTGCGCGTTCATGGCCATCACGCCTGTTTTGGGCGGCTATCTACATTACCATATATGTTGTGTTTGCACCAAGCCCATGGTTCTTCCTGCTGTTGCCAGTCCACTTTCTGATGAGCCCGATCCACGGCGCCGTCATTAACTGGTTCGCCCATAAGTATGGCTATCGCAATTATGAAGTAGGCGATACTTCCAGAAATTTCTTGCCCGTAGACTTTTTGATGATGGGTGAAAGCTATCATAACAATCACCACAAACACGGAAACCGTGCGAATTTCGGTGGTGTTCGCTGGCACGAGATCGATCCGACTTATATTGTTATTAAGATATTAGACAAGTTGCACATCATTCGGATTGCCAAAAGCAAAAGCATAAGCATCGAAAACGTGCAAAAGGCCGCATAAAAGATAATCTTTTGATCGAAAAAGGCTCCGGAACGATTTCTGGGGCCTTTTTTATTTTCTTAGGTTGATGATCACACGCCAGCGAAAAGCCCATTTCCATTGCAAGTGAAAGTCCTGAATTCCTGCGTTTTTAAGGATTCTAGCCATTTCTTTCTTTTTAAACGCTCGTAATACCGACAGTGGCGCATCGAATTTAACCATCGGGGAGCGTGAAAATAACGTTGTAAGCCATTTGATGGAATAGTACGCTAGCGGATGCCGATGAATGTCATTTATAATTATGCCTTTTGTAGCCTGATCGCGCAGATTTTTAAAAAACGCAGTGAGTTGATCGTCGTTGAAATGATGATAAAATAAAGTGCCCAAAACGACGTCAAAACGCAGGTTTTTAAATTCCTTCGAAAAGATATCCAGCGAGAGAAACTCTATTTCAGGTAAATTCTGCAGGTTTTGTTCTGCAAAGGCAATGATGTGAGGATTAGCGTCAATCCCTATCAGCTTCACAGGAATGGCTTTTTTTGCCGCCCATTGGTGGACGATGCGAAGCATTTCGCCTCCTCCACAGCCTAAATCGACAATGGTGATGGTACCGGTTGTCGGGCAATCTTTTAACAATCGCTCTAACGCTGTGATCGTAACGGCGTTTCCGCCCAGCCATTTGTTGATGAATTCCAACTCGCGCAACGTTTGATGCACGACTTCACCCGCACAGAGCAGATCGTCCATAATCTCGATTTCCGTTGAACGGGCTGAGAAATTGGGCATAAGATCAGGTTGTTTGAATGCGCAGTAGCATGCTTTCCAGTGTCAGGCCCGGTCCAAATGCAAAGCTTAAAACATGCTTCCCATTGTCTTCCTTAGCCACTTTTCGGAAGATTTCTTGCAATACAAAAACTACCGTAACGGATGACATATTTCCAAAATCGGCTAATACTTGATATGCAGGGGCATTTTGCTCCCGCGTCAGTCCGAGCTTGGCTTCGATCGCCTCCAGGATTTTTCGGCCCCCAGGATGAATGGCGAAATAACTGATGTCTGATATGTCAAGGGCAATCTTTTTCAAGAGACGTGCCGTGAGATCGCCAATTCCGCGACCGATCACATCAGGCACATAGGACGACAGCATCATTTCAAAACCGTGGTTTCCGATCTGCCAGGCCATGTCGTGCTGACCCGAAATAGAAAAATCATTGTGAAATGCTTCACAAAGCAGGTTTTTTGTGCCTGTGGGCTTTGCTTCCACCAGCATGGCGGCGGACCCGTCCGCAAAAAGTGCATTGGCCAAAATGTTATCGTCCGACGGATGTTGCTGGAAGTGAATACTACACAGTTCTGTACAAACCACGAGTACACAGGCATCCGGGCTGGCGTTGCAAAATGCATCGGCTACTTTCAGTGCGTTAAATGCTGCATAGCAACCCATAAAATTGATACTCGTTCGTTGCACACTCGTGGGTAATCCCAGCGCATCCACAAGTTCGATGTCTAATCCGGGGGCATACATGCCGGTACAACTAACCAGCACCAAGTGTGTAATACACGTTAAATCTTTGAGAGAGGCGCCAGTCTGTAGGTTCGCGACGGCCGCCAGGCTCAGCGGGAGGGCTTGCTGGCGGAATAGCGCCATGCGTTTTGCTGTGTCGGGAAACGGCTCTCCATCCGGAGAATTGGAAAAAAAAGTAAAGTCTTCGGTTTTACCATAATCCTGCAGCACCGAATAGCGGGTGTGTATGCCCGCCGCTTTAAAGATTGTCCGCAGCTTGCGGCTTTCGCCTGCTTCCAGCTTCATAGCCTTCACCATAAAATCAGCTATCGCCCCCTGCTCGAAACGGTGTCGGGGATTAGCGGTTCCAATAGCAGTGATGTAGGTCATGCGTTCAAAATATCCTGAAAATGGAACAGCATACAGCCGTAGTTATTTGTCATCCTGGTAAATGAACGTTTTGCCATCTCCCTTTTTGGTAATGTAGCCCCGATACATGCCTGTTGTGTTGAACGTCATGGAGATATTACCATGCCTGTCGAGGGCAATGATCGCGCCGTCGCCACCAAGGCGTGGTAGCTTTTTCATGATGACGCTGTCTGCTGCTTGTTGCAAAGAAAGGTTGCCATAGCCCATCAGCGAGCTGACGTCATGCGCCACCGCAAGCCGTATAAAATACTCACCCCAACCCGTGGCGGAAACGCCACACGTGGTGTTGTCGGCGTAGGTGCCCGCCCCAATGATAGGAGCATCCCCCACACGCCCATATTTTTTATTGGTCATGCCCCCGGTAGAGGTGCCGGCTGCAATGTTTCCATATTGGTCAAGAGCCACCGCGCCGACGGTTCCGAACTTTCGATCTTTCGTGTACGGATCAAACAAAGCGGCTTCTTTATCTGCTTCTTTTTGCTGTATTTTTTGCCATTGCTTGTACCGCAGCGAGTCGAAAAAGTATGACGGGTCGACGATTTCGAGCCCTTGCTCTGCTGCAAATTTTTCAGCGCCTGCACCGATCAGCATGACATGGTCCGATTTTGTCATAACAGCATACGCTGCTGTGATCGGATTTTTAATGGTCGTCACGCCGGCCACAGCGCCAGCCATGAGATTGCTACCATCCATGATGGAAGCATCGAGCTCGTTCTTTCCTTCGTTCGTAAAGACGGCGCCTTTGCCAGCATTGAACAGCGGATTATCCTCCATCACTTTGATGGCGGCAATCACTGCATCAAGACTTTTGCCACCCCGCTCGAGTACGGCATACCCACTGTCGAGTGCCTGGTTTAATCCGGCACGGTAAGCGGCCTCGCGTTCAGGTGTCATGTTCTCGCGTTTGATCGAGCCGGCACCTCCATGGATGACCAGTGTAATGGGTCCAACGGCATCGTCAGAGGGCGACTTAGAAGTGGGCCGATTACACGCCGCGCAGGCCAGTAATAGAAAAAAGGAAACACGTGCACGCATGGCTCGATTTTAAGGAAAAAGAAAGAGAATTACATCGTATTATACTTTGGATATGGCAATAAATGGTGTAATATTTTTGTTTTCGGGGCTGACCTCCTAATTTTGCGAATCTTTACTAAAAGTAGGATACAACCCCTTATGGCTAAAAGTAAGAAGTCAAGCGCTAAGCCAGCCAAGAAAGCTGCAAAAGCGAAACCTGTAGCAAAAGTGAAGAAGGCGGCTCCTGCCACGAAATCGGCTGCCAAGAAAGCACCCGCAAAGAAAGTTGTAGCAAAAGCTCCTGCCAAGAAAGCGGCGCCTGCACCCAAGAAAGTAGTCGCAGCGAAAAAAGAGGCTCCTAAGAAGCCAGTAGCCGTTGCCGCGCCGAAAAAAGCCGAGAAGGTTGAGAAGATTGAAAAAGTAGAGAAAGTAGCAGCGGAGAAGGTGGAAAAGGTTGCGCCGAAAAAAGTTTCGCGCATGGCCACCCAACTCGCGCCGCCCATTAAAACTGTTCCGGTAGCGGCCCCTAAGCCGGCACCTCCACAATTAAATATATTTCCCGTGCCGAATCAAAGACCGATTGCTCACAAAGCGGCGAAGGCCCCCTCCGCTGGCGATGAGCGCACCCGTTACTCGGAAGACGAGTTGAAAGAATTTGAGGCGCTGATCAATCGCAAACTCGACAAAGCGCGCGATGAATATAAAATCCTGAAGGAGACGCTGAACCGCAATAATGACGAGGGCACCGATGCAACCTCTGGCGGCAATACCAAGGTACTGGAAGACGGTGCCGAGACAGCGGAAAAGGAAAACCTCAGCCAACTTGCTGCCCGCCAGCAAAAGTATATTACCAACCTCGAGAACGCGTTGGTGCGTATCAAGAACGGAACATATGGTATCTGCTCGGTAACGGGCAAGCTAATACCAAAGGAACGGCTCATTGCGGTACCGCATACGACACAGTCGATCGAGGCAAAAATGATGCAACACGATTAACAAACATCCCCTCTTCACCGAGGGGATTTTTGTCTCCGATATATTTTGCTGACTCAATTACATACCCTTTACAGTAGCGTGGATTTTCTTCAGAACCATATAGAAGCGTTGATCTTCTGTTCGCCGACGCCCATTAAACTGGCCGATATCAAGGCGTGTCTTTCTGAAATGTTTAATGCCGACGTACCCGACGACGATATCGAAGGCGCCATTTACCGACTGCAGGAAAAGTTTGAAGGCGACGAGTTTTCGTTTCAGCTTTTTCAAGCGGCAGGCGGTTATCAATTCCTGACAAAGCCGGCTTATCAGACGAGCATTGGTATCATGCTCAAACAACAATCGAAAAAGCGTTTGTCCACATCAGCCATGGAGACGCTTTCGATCATTGCCTATAAACAGCCTATCTCTAAAACGGATATCGAAAACATTCGCGGTGTAAACTGCGACTATGCCGTACAAAAACTGCTCGACAGAAACCTGATCGAGATTACCGGAAAGGCTGATACCATTGGCCGCCCGATGTTATACGGTACCACGACAAAGTTCATGGAGTATTTCGGCATCAACGATTTAGCAGAGTTGCCAGCGCCCAAGGAGTTTACAGGCGACGTGAGCACGATCGGCGAGAATGCCGAATCCAAAGAAGAACCAACAGCAAGCACTACGGAGGAGCCGGAAGCGGCCGCGCCGGAAAATACTGACGAGGCTTCCGCAGCCGAGCCCACAGCAACAAATGGTCAGGACAATACGCCTGATATGGATGCAGACAGCAAAGATTTAAAAGAACCAGATGCCCAGGCATAACAAAGAAGAAGGCCCATCGCGCGGCCGCAAAGGCCCCATGGGGGCAAAGCCCAAATTTGAAACCTCGTCGTTCTCGAAACGTGGAGGTAGCCCTGCAAAATCATTCAAAAAAGACGACGGCGACAAGCCTGTCCGCAGACCACGCACCAGTGGCGAATCCGGCGGTTTCCGCAAGCGTACCGGTGACGATGCTTCGGAAGGCAGCCGTGCAAAGTCGTCCAGTAGAAGTGGCGCAAAACCTTTTCGTAAGGAGAGCGACCGCGGTGAAGCCCGCACGGGTGGCTTCCGCAAAAGCGAGGGCGGTGAAGGCGCCCGGCCAAGAGCATTCAAAAAAGATGGTGCAAGACCCTTCCGCAAGGACAGCGACAGAGGCGAGGCCCGCACGGGTGGCTTCCGCAAGCGCGAAAGCGAAGGCGGCGAAAGCGCCAGACCAAGAGCATTCAAAAAAGATGGTGAAAAGCCGTTTCGTAAAAAGTCAGACGACGAGTCTACCGGCGGTTTCCGCAAGCGCGGTGACGAAAGCTTTTCAGAAAGAAGATCCAGTGCACGTGCAGGATCTTCTGCCCGCCCGACACGCGACGGTGCCGACAAACCTCGCCGCAGCAGAGAAGACGGTGACGAAAAGCCGTCCCGTCGTCGCGAGGACAAACCCTTTGGCGACAAGCGCGAGGGCAAAAGCTTCTCCGAGAGAAGAGGCACCCGTGCCGGAGCCTCGTCAGGTTCGGAACGCGGCCGTTCAGAGAAACCACGTCGGAGTGGAGCCGAAGGCGACTCCGACAAAAAGTCTTTTGCTGGTAAGCGTGGTGTAAGCAATCTGCGACGCGAAGAAGATAGAGGCAGTGGAAGCAAAAAAAGCTTATCCCCCCGGAAACGTATAACAACGGGAGAGACCTATGAAGTACCTGCCGAGGCACAAACTGGCAAGGTGCGTTTGAATAAATACATCGCCAACAGCGGTGTGTGTTCACGTCGTGAAGCCGATGAGCTCATCACCATGGGCCTGATCTCGGTTAATGGAAAAGTTATTACCGAGCTAGGCTACAAAGTCAACCTGGGTGACGAAGTTCGGCACGAAGAAAAAGTACTCCGGTCTGAGAAGCCTGTGTACGTTCTGCTGAATAAACCCAAGGGCTATATCACCACCACCAACGACCCGCAGGAACGTAAAACCGTTATGCACATTTTAGGTGGTACGATCAAAGAACGTATTTACCCTATTGGCCGCCTGGACCGAAATACCACGGGCCTATTGTTATTAACCAACGACGGTGACCTGGCCGATAAGCTGATGCACCCGTCGTATAATGTGAAGAAGATCTACAAAGTAGAGCTGGACCGTCCGCTGACAAAAGCTGATTTCCTGAAGATCACCGAAGGCGTGCGCCTGGAAGAAGGCCGCGCCGTGGTAGACGACCTGGCGATTGTCTCCGACGATGGCAAGACCATTGGTATCGAACTACACATCGGCTGGAATCGTGTCGTGCGCCGTATCTTCGAATCGTTGGAATATGAAGTGGTTAAGCTTGATCGCTCCGTATATGCCGGTCTCGATAAAAAAGATTTGGGACGAGGCGAGTGGCGGTTTTTAAAGAAAGAAGAAGTAGTTCGCCTAAAGCATTACAAATAACAGATTAGACCGGCCCCGTGCCGGTTTTATTTTTTTAGGCATTTTCTAATTGTATCCGGAAAATGCTGCCCTTGCCTAGCTCGGAGGTAACGTCGATTGTTCCTTTTACTTTGTTCAATGCCTCGCGGACGATATAGAGTCCAAGACCTGTCCCTTCGGTATTGACCGAGGCGCGATAGAACATTTCAAAAATTCGCGGCAAGCTTTCTTCGGGTATGCCTTGTCCGTTGTCCTCCACGATAATCTCCACCTGGTCGTCGCTGCGGATAAAGCCTATACGGATATAGGGCCTGGGCTGGTCCAGGTTGTGATACTTCACAGCATTGGCCAGCAGGTTATTCAAAACGATTTTGATCTGATTGTAGTCCGATACAAAAACGTCGGCGACGCTCGGATTATAATCCAGCTCGATGGCCGATGCACCCTTGTTGAATTTAATATCGGTTATCGTTTCATCCACCAGATCTTTCAGGCACAATTCCTCCATGCGCGGCTCTGTTTTTTTGCTACGTGAAAGACTGAGTATGTCACCGATGACCATGTCCAATTTTTTAATGCGGGCTTCGATCATGTCCATAAACATCCGCGCCCGTTCTTCTTCAAATTCCAGCTTGCCCAAATATGTCAGCCCGAGAATGGATGCAATCGGAGCACGCAGATCGTGTGAAGTATTGTACAGAAACATGTCGAGCTCCTTGTTGGAGCGGCCTAGCTTTTCTCGTTCGTCTTCGAGTAGCCAAATGACCATGCTCATGCCCATCAGGGCGATCAACAACAGATCGGCTACACCAAAAAAGCCCGGCACTTCCATGCGTTGGTCCGCCAGGTTGACGACCACCTCTGCAAAATAATACAGCTGGTATACACTAAAGATTATGAACGAAGCGGCGAGCATACGTTGTCCGAGGCCGCGGGAAAACTTCCGGTTGCGCAGTACCACGATGCCGGTGAATAAGAAGCCCGAGCCCATCGCCAATGTACGACTGCCAACGCGTGCCAGGTGTCGCAGGTTTGCATTCTGAACATTTTGGCTGAACAGAATAACCGAGGCAACGGCAATACAAAAGACCGCCAGCAAAATCACTTTAAATTGTCGCCGGTTAAAAGCCCTTTCTGTTATCAGCTCATACGTACCCCGCAGTACCCAAAGGACTTGCAGAAAACACGACATTTGACCGACCACACTGGTTATAAGGCGAACGGGGGACTGACTTTGGGCCAGGTAAAACGCAACGACACCCGTACAGGCCATGTATACGGCAAATGCCCCCCAACTGAGTGCCCATGTGTATAGAAACCGGCGGCGGTACAGAATACCAAAATGCCGGAACATAAAGAATAAAATCCCCCCCAGGATACATTGGGCCAGGTACAAATAAAGCAGGCGTACTGTGTTATCAGCGAGGTTTAAACCCATGGGTCCAGGGATTGCTTGCTAAAATATTAAAAATTAGGCCGGTAGCAGCACCCAGCCCGGGGGAAAAAGAAAAAGGCCTCCAAGTAGAGGCCTTCTGTGGTGATGGAGGGAGTCGAACCCCCGACACAAGGATTTTCAGTCCTTTGCTCTACCAACTGAGCTACATCACCTAATTTTGACTGCCACCTTCAGCGGACAGGGGCACAAAAGTATGTAAATTTATATTTGGTGCAAAACCCTGTGAGAATTTATTGAAATTAATGGATTAGCATTTATTATCGCATATGATTCAACAAGCACTTTTTGTCATCACACTGGGCGTGGCGATCTACTTCATCCGAAAGCGCGTTTTACGCCTCTGGGCCAATATTGGACTGGGAAAAGACCGTGTCATTAACGATCAGCCCGGCGAGCGCTTATCAAATATGGTACTCGTTGCTTTTGGACAGAAAAAAATGTTTAAAAAATTTATCCCGGCCATCCTTCACCTTTTTATCTATGTCGGCTTCGTCGTCATCAACCTTGAGGTCCTGGAGTTTATCATCGACGGCGTAGCCGGTACCCACCGTATTTTTGCCCCTTACCTGGGCGGGTTCTATACGGTGTTGATGAACATCTTTGAATTCCTGGCACTGGCCGTACTACTGGCGTGCGTCTTTTTCCTGATCCGGCGTAATGTGCTAAAGATAAAACGCTTTCACGCAGCGGAGTTAACCGCCTGGCCCCGCATGGATGCCAACATTATTTTGTGCACAGAGATTGTGCTGATGCTGGCCATCCTGAATATGAACGCCGCCGACCAGGTGCTGCAACAGCTCCATGCCGAGCATTACATGCCCACGGGCAAACTTTTTCTAAGCTCTTTTCTTGTACCCCTGTATGACTCCCTGTCCGAGACGGCGTTAATTGTCATGGAGCGTGGCGCCTGGTGGTTTCACATCCTGGGCATTCTGGCCTTTGCTGTATATGTAACCTACTCCAAACACTTGCACATCTTCCTGGCATTCCCGAATACCTACTTCGCCAACCTGGAACGCAAAGGGCAAATGAAAAATATGCCTGTGGTAACAAACGAAGTGAAGCTGATGCTTGGGTTGGCTGAGGCCAACACCACACCCCCGGCGGAGCCGGGTCGTTTTGGTGCGCGCGACGTGCGCGACCTGAACTGGAATAATCTCATGGCTGCCTACTCTTGTACGGAGTGTGGTCGATGCACGGCTGAATGCCCGGCCAACCTGACAGGCAAAAAGCTTTCGCCCCGCAAGATCATGATGGACACCCGCGACCGCATGGAAGAGATCGGCAAAAGCCTGGAGACCGGTGGCCCCGGCGCCGAAGACGGAAAATTTTTATTGGGCGACTATATCACTAAAGAAGAGATCAATGCCTGCACCAGCTGCAACGCCTGTGTGGAGGCTTGTCCGGTGATGATCAATCCGCTGGAAATTATCCTGGAGCTGCGTCGGTACGTGGCCATGGAAGAATCCGGCTCGCCGGCATCATGGAACTCGATGTTCCAGAATATTGAAACCAGCTTCGCGCCTTGGAAATTTCCGCCCAGCGACCGGTTTAAATGGGCTCAGGACTAACGCAACGACGTACGACTTAACAACCAGACGACAATGAATGTAGCGACTATGGCCGATATGGCCGCCAAAGGCGAAAGCCCCGAAATACTTTTCTGGGTAGGTTGCGCCGGATCTTTCGACGAACGATACAAGCGTGTAACCCGAGCTTTTGTAAAAATCCTGCAAGCCGTAGACGTCAAATTCGCCGTCTTAGGACCCGAAGAAACCTGTACAGGCGACCCCGCACGACGTGCCGGCAACGAGTTTCTTTTTCAGATGCAGGCCATGAGCAACATTCAGGTGTTAAATGGCTACAACGTCAAAAAGATTGTCACCGCCTGCCCCCATTGTTTTAACACGATCAAAAACGAATATCCGGAGCTCGGCGGCGCATACGAGGTAATCCACCACTCGACATTTCTGCAGCAGCTCATCCAGGAAGGAAAGATCAA
Organism: Parachryseolinea silvisoli; assembly: GCF_021190955.1. GTDB lineage: Bacteria > Bacteroidota > Bacteroidia > Cytophagales > Cyclobacteriaceae > Ohtaekwangia > Ohtaekwangia silvisoli. The sequence continues at coordinate 667,647 of NZ_JAIOAO010000002.1, read as the reverse complement.
GGTCGAGGGCGGGTCGTTCAAGGGCAAAAAGATTACCTACCACGACTCCTGCTACCTGGGTCGCGCCAACAACATTTATGAAGCTCCCCGCAGTGTGTTGGAAGCCCTCGACGCCGACCTGGTAGAAATGAAACGATGCCGCACGACGGGTCTGTGCTGTGGCGCGGGTGGCGCACAAATGTTCAAGGAGCCGGAAAAAGGCGATAAGGACATTAACATCGAACGCGCAGAAGAAGCGCTGGCGACCGGCGCCTCTACGATTGCCGTGGCCTGTCCGTTCTGCATGACGATGTTGAGCGACGGCGTAAAAGGCAAAGACCGCGAAAACGATGTAAAAGTGAAGGATTTGGCCGAACTTATCGCAGAATCGCAAGGTTTGCAATAAGACTTCTCCCGCGAACGCGGGAGCGTAAACATGTACAACTATGCTTATTCCATTTCACCAACTACCCGCCACATCCCGCGTCTGGGTATACCAGGCCGACAGAAAAATAACTTCTGCTGAAAAAAGCATAATTTCCGAGGTACTCACAGCGTTTACCCAGGGGTGGAGTGTTCATGGCCAACCCATGGAAACGTCCTTCGAAATTCGACACGATCATTTCATCATACTGGCAGCCAACGACCAGGCAAGCGGCTGCTCGATCGACAGCTCGGTGCGGGCTGTTAAAGAAGCCGGCACCGCGGCAGGTGTAGATTTTTTTAACCGTACCAACGTTGCGTTCCAGACGGCCGGGGGTGTAACCTTGCTCTCCATGGGTGATCTGAAGAAGAAGTATGGGGAAGGAATCTGGAACGGAACAACACCCGCATTTGACAATCTGGTGGACACCAAAGGCAAACTGGACCAGGCCTGGATTACTCCGGCTGGCGACACCTGGCTGAAGCGGTATATACCGGCGGAGTCGGTACTTCCGTAAGCCGGAATATTTTGTAGCTTTAGCGTTACAGAGCGAAACAGATTATATCTTAAGATGTTATGAGATCTACCTCCCTCCTACTGTTTATCGTTATTATACTCAGTAGCTGCAGCACCGAGAAGAAGGCTATTAAGGCGTTTAAGCTCGGCAAGTACCAAAACGCTATCGACTTGTTTAAAAAAACAGGTAATACCGGCAAGTCCAACTTCTTCATAGCTGAATCGTACCGGCTGTCAAACCGACCCAAAGAGGCGGAACAGTTTTATGCGAATGCCGGTGGCCGCGCCTTCGATGCCGATAGTATTAAATTTTATTATGCGCAGGCGCTCAAAGCAAACGGCAAATACGACGAAGCACGCCAGCAACTGGAGTCACTCGTAGCCTCCACCAGCAACACGCCGCTGAAAGACCGCGCTTCTGCTGAGATCAATGGCATCGGCTACCTGGCCAAGCTTGCCGAAACGCCAAGCTACTACAAGGTAAAAAACCTGGAAGCCATCAACACACCCGCAAGCGAATATTCGCCGGTCTATCTCAATAGCGAGCTGTACTTTACCTCGTCCCGCGGCGACGGCAAGATTTATGAGGCCGAAGGCAAACCCTTCACCGATTTGTTCAAAGTGGTCACGAAAGGTGCCAACGTCGAATTATCAACCCTCGCCAAATTACCCGAAGGCATCAACGACAATGTGCGCAACGAAGGTTGTATTACGTTCTCCCCCGACGGCAAGACCATGATCTTTGCCAAGGGCAATTCTGAAAAGAAAAAAGGTGGCGGCGCCGACGTAGACTTGTATATCTCCCGCTTCCGCAACGACGTTTGGTCCGAGCCCCTTCCAATCAACATCAACACGCAGTTTAAAAACGAGTCCGACGGTGACGCGAAAAACTTCAGCTGGGATTCTACCCCTGCCTTTAGTCCCGACGGACGCACCTTGTACTTTGCCTCCAACCGTAAAGGTGGCTACGGCGGTACCGATCTTTACACGGCACAAATGGATACTCGCGGTCGTTTCACCCGCGTGCGTAACCTGGGGCCCGAGATCAATACATCCGGAAACGAGATGTTCCCCTATGTGGCTGAAGACGCCAAACTGTATTTCGCCTCTGACGGCCATCCGGGATACGGCGGTTTAGACCTCTTCGTCGTGAAACGCGCGAACGGCAAAACCCAAATCAGAAATCTGGGTCAGCCAATGAACTCCAACAGCGATGACTTCGCCATGTTTCTTTTCAAACCCGATCGTGGTTTCTTCGCGTCGAACCGCGACGGTGGTAAAGGCGATGACGACATCTATACCTTCATTAACGAAGACCCCGACCTGCGTGTGGTGAACTATTACCTGCAGGGCATTACGTACACACCTGGCAAAGACGGCAAACTGCAAATATTGCCTAACACAAAAGTCAACCTGCTCGATGGCAAGGGTGACGTGATGCAAGACTACGTCACGGGTAACGACGGCAAGTTCCTCTTCCGTGTATACGAAAACGAGGATTATAACCTCGTCGGGGAGTCCAGCGGTTACCTGGTGAAACGGCAAGGGTACACCACGAGAGGCAAGTCTGTAGATCCCGCTACGCTCAAAGAGTTGCTGACGAACATTACTCTTGACACAATGATTGTGCTGGAGAAGATCGAGCTGGACAAGAGCTTCGTACTGGATAACATCTACTACGACTTCAATAAATCCAACATTCGCTCCGATGCGGCAAAAGAGCTCGACAAGCTTGTGCAACTGCTGCTCGACAACCCGGAGATCAAAATCGAGCTGGGCTCACACACCGATAGCATCGACTCCGAAGACTATAACCGCCAACTGTCACAACGTCGCGCAGAGTCCGCCGTGGCATACATGATTCAGCATGGCATTGCCGCCGAGCGTTTGCAAGCCAAAGGATATGGCGAATCGAAACCCATCGCACGCAATACAAACCCGAACGGAACAGACAATCCGGAAGGACGTCAGAAGAACAGGCGTACAGAGTTTAAGATCCTGGAAGTTGGTACCGTAACAAAACCGGTAGAGGGTGATGAACAATTCGAAGAGGACAGGTATTTCAGAGAGTAGCGGCGCCGCTGGCGCCATATCAAAACAAGATTAAAAATCTCGTGAATTGAAAAAGGTTGCGTTTTCCGCAGCCTTTTTCTTTTTTATATTGTCAATGATGGCACGGTGGTTGTAATACCATAAGTGTAAAACAATCGAGCCATGAAATATTCTGTGTTGGTTTTTCTGCTGATGGGCTCCATACATGCTATGGCCTATGACTCTGGCATCGCCATTCAAACGGACAAAGGGGCGCGTATTCAGGTGACGATAAACGGTAAGCTATATACTAAACAGACCGGCAATTTTGTTCGCGTGCGAAGCTCACCGGGCTTGTTTCACTTACAGGTGAAAGTGCTAAACCCGTATGACAAACAATGGTACATCGTACGCAAAGACATTCGTACAGAAAAAGGATTTGAGTTTCAATACAAAGTCATTTTTACCAACACGCACAAACCGACGTTGGTGGAGGTGAAGCGAAATCCGGTGTATTCAAAATATTTTCTTAATCCGGCACTGTACAACAGGCATCCCGTGGCGTAGCTTAACGGCGGGCCTTTACCAGAATAACGGCCACCAGCACGATGGCTGCCACGGTAAAGATGTTGCCTGAAATAAAGGGCACATGGCAATGGAAGCCGTGAAACGGCAGGCTGATGATACTGCCGAGCAGTTCAAACACGCCGCCAATCACGGCGCCGATGATTCCAAAAACGAAACCGATCACGCCGCCCACCGCGCCCAGCACCAGGCCAACGATGGCAAAAGAAAAGGGAATGGCAAATACTACCAGTACTAAAATCAGGATTGATATTGTTATCGCTTTCATATCCAATCAGGTTTGATCTGGCTACATCAAAGATCGTGCACCTTGCGGTAGAGCTTAAAAAGCATCAAAATTTCGCCAAAAACAGACTTTTCCTTTTTTCGTATTCGGCATATTGATCGAAATACGAACAGTGCTCTTTACAAATATGAACACCTCCGTATGTCCACCGGGGCAATAAAAAAAGGCCAGATGACTCCGGCCCTTTTCAGTTTAGGTTATAGGAATGAGAATCTTAGAAAGGATATTCTCCTTTTTGAATAACATAGTCCGCGACTTTTCTGCGCGCATCTTTCAGATTGTAGGCGTCAATTTTTGTGAACCGCTTCAGGCCCATGAGCAACAGACGTTGCTCATCACCTTCGGCGAACGCGGAGATTGCTTCGCGACCGGCGGCAGCGGCTTTGCCAACCGCATGGTGCAAATAAATCAAAGCCATTTCCGTTTGAAGCTCCGCTGCTTTCTCACCCTTCTGGCCGATGATCTTCTCCACCCGTAGCAATGTTGACTCCGCTACATAAATTTCAATCATCATATCCGCCAGGCTCATCAAAATCTCTTGCTGCTCCGACAGCTTCATCATGAATTTTTGCACGGCAGAGCCAGCGACCATCAAGCCTGCTTTTTTCAGGTTGGCCAACACCTTCTTCTCTTTCACAAAAACTCCTTCTTCTTCGGCAGCCCCAAAATCCGGAATGGCAAGTAATTCTTTTTGTACGCCCATGGCGGGCGTCATCAAATCGATCGAACCTTTCATCGCACGCTTCAGCAGCATGTCGACTGTCAATAGTCGGTTAATCTCATTGGTACCTTCAAAGATCCGATTGATCCGCGCATCACGATACGCACGGTCCATCGGCCCTTCCGCCGAAAAGCCCATGCCGCCATAAATCTGCACACCTTCGTCAACCGTAAAGTCGAGAACTTCTGAACCGTGCACTTTCAAAATCGCACATTCAATCGCAAATTCTTCCAGTGCTTTCAGACGAGCTTTTGACGAATCTGTTCCGGCGGAAACAAAACCATGGTAGGCGTCGTCGATATTTTGACCGGCACGATAATGCGCCGACTCCGAAGCAAAAATGCGAGTAGCCATTTCGGCGATCTTATGTTTGATCGCGCCGAAAGCAGAGATCGATGTACCAAACTGTTTGCGCTCATTCGCATACCGCGTGGCAATTGATGTTGTATGCTTGCTGCCGCCAAGGGCTGCAATACCCAGCTTAATCCGACCAATGTTGAGAATGTTCACGGCGATCTTGAAACCGTTCTCGCGTTCGCTCAACATATTTTCGACCGGCACTTTGCAGTCGTTGAAAAAGATCTGACGGGTAGACGATCCTTTGATCCCCATCTTCTTTTCTTCTTCGTTCATGGTGATGCCGCCAAACGATTTTTCAACGATAAATGCCGTCAGGTTTTTGTCGTTGTCAATTTTGGCAAACACGACAAATATATCGGCAAAGCCACCGTTGGTGATCCACATTTTCTGACCATTGAGGACATAGTGTTTACCATCGCTGCTCAGGATTGCTTTCGTTTTACCGCTGTTGGCATCCGAACCAGAATCGGGTTCTGTCAAACAGTAGGCAGCCTTCCATTCACCGGTCGCCAGCTTCGGAATATATTTTTTCTTTTGCTCTTCGTTTCCGTAATAGAGAATGGGCAGTGTGCCGATACCAGTGTGCGCTGAAAGCGCTACCGCCACCGAGTGGCCCGCGCCGATAACTTCCGCCACCAACATCGTGGTGTTAAAGTCCATGCCAAAACCACCTAACTCTTGCGGCACCGATGTGCCCAGTAAGCCCAGCTCACCCGCTTTGTCGAGGATGGAAGGCATAAGCTTCGGATCTTTCTGGGAATCAATTTCATCCAGGCGCGGCCATACTTCCTTCGCCAGGAAGTCGCGGCACTGCTGCATGATCATGCGCTGCTCTTCATTGAATTCCTCCGGAATGAAAATGTCGGCCGCTGCCGTGTCGCGGATCAAAAATTCACCGCCCTTGATGGCTTGTTTCGTTGCTGATGCTGTGCTCATAACCCGATCCTATTTTTAATTTTCTTAATTCAACAATTCATAAATGCCGGCAACACCCTGGCCACCCCCCACACAAGCAGTCACCATACCGTACTTCTTGTTCTGACGACGCATCTCGTTAAAGAGCTGAACCGACAAGCGCGCGCCCGACGACCCCAAGGGGTGACCGACGGCAATGGCGCCGCCGTTTACGTTCAGCTTACTCCGGTCAATGCCTAGTTCTTTTACAACCGCCAGCGACTGTGCCGCAAAGGCTTCGTTGAGCTCGAACAGACCAATATCGTCCAGTTTTAGTCCGGCAATTTTTAATGCTTTGGGTATTGCCGCCACCGGGCCAATGCCCATGATGCGCGGGTCCACACCGGCTGCCGCATAGCTCACCATACGGGCGATGGGTTTCAGATTTAGTTGATTGACCATGCGTTCCGACATCACCACCACAAACGCGGCACCGTCAGAAGTCTGCGAAGAGTTGCCCGCCGTAACCGTACCGCCTGCAGCAAATACAGGCTTCAGCTTCGCGAGGCCCTCCACCGTGGTATCGGCGCGAATACCCTCGTCTTTATCGACGATGAACTCACGCGTTTTTTTCTTCATGTTCTCATCCACATAAGTTTCTTTCACCGTAATCGGTACGACCTCATCTTTAAATTTTCCAGCCTTCCACGCCGCCGCCGCTTTCATATGTGATTCGTACGAGAATTGATCTTGCTCTTCGCGGGAGATTTTGAATTGCTTCGAAACCTCTTCGGCCGTAAGGCCCATGCTGGTATAATAGGTCGGATGATCCTTTGCAATGGTATAATTCAAAGCCGTCTTAACACCCATCACCGGCACCAGCGACATGGACTCCGTTCCACCGGCAATAATGACATCCGCCTGACCAGCCTGAATGCGTTGACTCGCAATCGCGATCGTTTCGACACCCGAGCCGCAGTAACGATTCACCACCATACCCGGAATGTCAATACCCAGGGCGAGCAGCGAAATCATGCGACCCATCTGCATGCCTTGCTCCGCTTCAGGCACAGCGTTGCCGACGATAAGGTCGTCGACCATTTTATTTTCAAGACCTGGTACAGATTTCACCAGGTGCTTAATGACTTCTGCGGCGAGATCGTCGGGACGTGTAAAACGGAAACCTCCTTTTTTAGCCTTGCCGACACCCGTTCTAAAACCAGCTACGATATATGCGTTCATAGTTTTTTTCTTTTTAGTTTCTCAGCGGCTTGCCGCCGGTTAAGATCGATTGAATTCTTTCGAGCGTTTTCTTTTCGCCTGTTAACGAAACAAAGGCCTCGCGCTCGAGGTCAAGCAGATATTGCTCGCTTACTTCCTGCGGATAGGACAAGTCGCCGCCGCACATAACATTGGCAATCCATCCGGCAATTTTTTTGTCGTGATCGCTGATGTAGTTGCCCATACGCATACCTTCAATGCCTGCCATAAAGAGCGCCATACCCGTACGCCCCTGTACTTTAATATTTTTTGCCGGCACCGGCATAGTATACCCGGCATCGGCCAGCTCGATCACGGCTGCTTTCGCATCCAATAGCTGACGATCTTTGTTCACCGAGATACGATCTTTCTGTCGCAGGATCCCCATCTCCCGCGCCTCCTCGGCCGACAAAGCAACTTTCGCCGTGGCAATGTTCATGAAAGCATTTTGCAAAGCATTCAGCTCCACATCGCCCTCTTCCAACGCATCGCTTACACGCTTGGCCAGCTCTTTGGTTCCGCCACCACCCGGAATGAGGCCCACCCCTACTTCCACCAAGCCGATATACGTTTCGGCCGCCGCCTGTGCGAGGTCGGAATGCAACGTCATTTCGCAACCACCACCCAGGGTCCGTCCTTGTGGCGCGACCACTACCGGTATCGAGGAGTAGCGAAGACGCATGACGGAGTTTTGGAATTGACGTACCATAAAGTCGATCTCGTCATACTCTTGTTCGATGGCAAACATAAAGACCAGACCGAGATTCGCGCCGAGTGAAAAGTCGGCACCCTGGTGACCGACGACCAGGCCGCGATAATCTTTTTCCGCCAGGTCGATCGCTTTGTTAAGCCCCTCGATCACCGAGCTGCCCAGTGTATAACTTTTGCTGTGCCACGAGAAGTTGATCACACCGTCGCCCAGGTCGGTCACTTTCGACTCTGCATTTTTCCAAACTACTTTGTCGCTGAGGTTTTCGAGAATGATAAACTCTTCTTTGCCCGGAATATTTTTATACGACTTTGACGGAATGTCGTAATACTGACGCTTGCCGTTTTCTATGCGGTAGAAGGATTTGTGTCCGGCCGCCAACAGCTCGTTTACCCAGGCCGCCGGTTTATACCCGATGGCCTCCATCGCCGGCAGACTTTTTTCAATGCCGACGGCATCCCATGTTTCGAACGGCCCCAACTCCCAGCCGAAGCCCGCACAGATGGCGTCGTCAATTTTATAGAGCTCATCCGATATTTCCGGAATGCGGTTGCTGGCATAGGTGAACAGTCCAAAGAATGCATCGCGATAAAAATCACCCGCTTTGTCTTTTCCGGCTAGCAATACTTTGAAACGATCTTTCAAATTATCGATCGCCTTCGTCGTTTCGAGCGTGGCAAACTTTGCCTTCGCTTTCGGCTTATACTCGAGCGTCTTCAGGTCGAGGGTCAGAATCTCGGTCTCGCCTTTTGCGTTTTTCGATTTTTTGTAAAAGCCCTGGCCGGTCTTATCACCGAGCCATTTATTTTTTTCGAGTTGGGTAACAACCTCGGGAAGCTTAAACATTTCGCGGCCTTCGTCGTTGGGCAGCGCGGCGTATAAGTTATTCGCCACTTTGATGAGTGTATCGAGACCGACAAGGTCCGACGTGCGGAACGTCGCCGACTTGGGACGGCCAATCACCGGGCCCGTAAGTTTGTCAACCTCGTCAACGTTCAGGTCGAACTTGCGCATCGAGTCGATCACTTTCAACAGACCCCACACACCAACACGGTTGCCGATAAAGGCCGGTGTATCTTTACAAAGTACAGTGGTCTTTCCGAGGTAAAGATCGCCGTAGTGCATCAGGAATTTTACAACCTCGGCGTCGGTATCTTTTGTCGGAATAATTTCAAATAGCTTGAGGTAGCGCGGTGGGTTAAAGAAGTGGGTGCCGGCAAAGTTTTTCCTGAAGTCGTCGCTTCTTCCTTCCGCCATCAGGTGAATAGGTATACCCGATGTGTTGGAAGTTACCAGCGTTCCCGGCTTGCGGAATTTTTCTACCTGCTCGTAAACTTTCCTTTTGATATCGAGATTTTCAACGACAACTTCGATGATCCAATCCATGTCTTTGATTCTGGACATGTCGTCGTCAAAGTTGCCGAGTGCAATGCGTGAAATAAATTTCTTACTATAGATCGGACCCGGACTCGATTTAATCGAGCGGTCGAACGAACCTTGTACAACTCTGTTTTTAACGGCCTTGCTATCGGTCGTCAAACCTTTGGCTTTCTCCTCGTCGGTAAGTTCCTTCGGGGCAATGTCGAGCAGCAATACCTGGCACCCGATGTTGGCGAAATGGCAGGCAATTGCCGAACCCATTACACCAGAACCGAGGACAGCAACTTTGCGAATAGAACGTTTCATCAGTTATTATTTTTTGATCACGCATGGAGAACGCTTCTGCGTTCCGGCACGAAGTTAATTTTCTACCTTTTCGTAAATGTTATTTCGGTCGATAATTTGGTTAATGCTCTGCAAAACTTCGAAAAACACTTCCAGCTTTTCCATCGAAATTTCTTCGCGCACCGCCTGGTTAAATTGCAACACCGTGCGACGGGAAACCTCGCGTTTCGTTTTGCCAAGCGGCGTCAGAAAAATTCTGACCGAGCGTTTATCCACCGGATCGGGCTCGCGGTAGATGAGCTTTTTCTCCTCCATCGCCTTCAACATACGGGTCAGGCTCCGCGACTCAAGTCCCATAAGCGGGGCAATTTTAGTCGCCGGCGTGCCGTTTTCGGCATGGATGTTTAGCAAGACAAAACCAATCGAAGTGGTAATGTCGTATTTGCCCGCTTGCTGATTGTACATGCGGGCGATGGCGTGCCATGCCGTTTTTATGTGGTGATCTACCGTTTCTTCTTTCCGCATACGATTACACCTGGTGGTAGCGAAGGTAGAAAAATCTTGTTATGCATGCAGAGTATTTTCGGATTTTTTTCCCCACAGCTCGCCAGACCGGCAAATCATTAAAATTTTCAACAATAAGAGCTCTAGTCCGTTTTTAGAGATATGGCAGTAGAAGCATTCAAGGAACTTTTTGGAAATTTTACCCAATCAGGAATTGTCGAATTCATCAGCATCCGTCCAAAACGTCTGGAGGACGTCAGGACGCTCGATGTCGTTCAGGCCGTACAGGATGGTGGACTGGAGGGCGATCGCTACAGGAACGCCGGCGGAAGCCGTCAGGTGACCCTCATCCAAGCAGAGCACCTGCAGGCGATAGCTTCTTATCTTGGCAAGGAGTCGGTTGACCCAAAACTTACCCGTCGCAACATTGTCGTCAAGGGTATTAACCTGCTGGCGTTAAAAAGTCAACGGTTTCAAATCGGACAGGCCATTCTGGAATACTCGGGCGAATGTCATCCCTGTTCCCGCATGGAGGAGAATTTTGGGCCGGGCGGTTATAATGCGATGCGTGGACACGGAGGCATCACAGCTAAGGTTATTCACGGCGGAGAGATCCGCATTGGCGATACCGTGTCCGTGTTGGCAAAAAAAGACACGGAAACACGGGATTAAATCAAAGTTGTGGTTGCTCGGTGAAGTCACCACGCAATGCACGGTAGCGCTTGCGCGCCTCTGCAGCATAAACGCTCCCGGGATATTTGTTGAGGAAGTCCCGGTAGATTTCCATCGCTTTTTCTTTATTTTTTAGTTGACGCTCGTAGATATCGCCCTCCAAAAAATAAGCGTCGTCGGCAAGAATGTCTTCACCGAATTCCTGTTGAATTTTCTGAAGCAGGGCCAGCGCCGGTTCAAACTCACCCCGCTGCATATGGATGTTCGCTTCCAGCCAGTAGACATCGTCCAATATACCCTGGTTTGAAAAAGTTGTTCCCGAGGCAGAGACACCTTGTTTCAATTTGCCCAGTCGGCTCAAAGCATCATTCGTTTTATTTTGGTACAACAGTAGCTCGATCGATGCGTATTCTTTCAGCGCTTCACCCGCCGAGTCAAAAGCGATATTTTCTTTTATCCGCATGCTCAAGTCCAATGCGTCGTTTGCAATCTCACGGGTCGTAGCTTCTTTCAGGATATCGAGGTGCTCCTGGGCGAGCTTAAAATTTCCTTTGTAGTATGAGAGCTTTGCGTTCTTCAACTTTGCCTCGTAGCCAACGGGATTTTCCTTTTGCGTTTTTTCAACCTGCGAATACAACAGGCTCGACTCCCAGGGCTCACCCTTTAGCAAATAAATGTCACCGAGATCGAGTTTCGCTTTCGACTTGAGGTAAAGCGAAGTTCTGGGGTTCTTGATTAATGTTGTCAACACATGAACGGCAGAATCCTTTTGATCGAGATAGTTCGCAAAGAGTAACGCCTGACTGCGCGTGGCTTCCAACGCATTGGCGTTGTCGGGATATTGTTTTATAAATTTTTTGTAATCCGTGATCAGCGTGCGAACCGAGTCGACACTCACGGGGTAGATCTTTTTCAACTTTGCTTCGCGCGTACGAATTAGCCCCAACGTCGCGATGAGGTAGTTGGAGGTTCGCGGATATTCACGCGCCACGTAGCGATAGATCTTCGCGGCGTTCTCAAAATCTTCGTTGTCCACAGCGACCCGTGCCACCTCAATACATTTTTCGCCTTCACGTTTGTAGCGCTTGTCGTAGGCTCGCGCCTGGACGAAGGCTGCGTAAAAATTTTTTTGCTGGATCGTCACCCAAATGAGAAGATCCGAATAGACTTCGACATCCGGAAATTTCTGAACGCGATCATACAAGAGATTCTCAAGGCTTACCAACTCGTCGGGTTCTGTTAGCAACGCCTGCATAATATTTTTTACGTACTGAATGTTCGCGGAATTTTGGGTGACATAGTTTAGGTACTCGGTCACCATTTTATCGCGGTTGCCTTTCAAGCGATAGAGCATGGCCAGGTCCAGGCTAAAGAGGCTGGGGTTGCCCAACGCGTCGCGGCTTTCGGTCAGCGTTACGATACCGTAGTCGGCGAGCGAGCGCGACGAAAAATATTCTGCCATCATCTTGGCACGTGGCACCGCGGTTTTGTTTTCACTGATCAGTTCACGAAAATATCGATCGGCTTTGTTCAAATCACCGGACTTCACATAGACCAGGCCAACATCCAATTTGTATTGTAAATTTTCCGGATCTCTTTTCGACAATCTTTTCAGATATCCACTCGCCTCATCATACGCCCCCAGATCCAACAGCACGGTTAAATAATTGTTATAAACAAACGGCGTGTTGAAATCTTGTTTGGCCAGGTCGCGGTACAGCTCAGCCGCTTTTTTTTTGTCGCCCTTGAGCAGGTATTCGTTGGCTAACTGAATTTCCGATTGGTTCTGTCCCATGGACAAGAAGCTAAGCAGCACGAACATGGTTGTCCAGATCAGGCTGGGCCTTATTGTATTTATTATATTATATATATTATAGTTATTATTAGTGGTGTTCAATTGTGTACAAGTTTTGAGTTTCTGGGTCTGTGAATAGTATGTAGATATCTATTGGAGATCAATCTTCTCTAATTCAGGTACTTAATATAGTTATTAACATCCAGATTGTGTGTAGACAAGTGATGTGTGTATAAGGTTCAATGTGAATGGTTGTGGGTATCTTTCATGTTGTCCACGGAGAACGTAGACCGTGCGCCGTTTGTTGGCTTTTATCGACTTTTCCCGATAGAGCGTCTGGTTTATCCACAAGATGTCCGCGTGTTATCAATAGGTTATCAACAAAGGTCCGATCTCCCAATTTGCCTTCAGATTGATCGTAGGATTGTCTTTTTCGTTCAGATAATAGATCGTTGGCTCCGGTTCGGTCTTTCGGAAGAAGTTTCCGGGAGACCATTCGCCGTTGCCATCGTGGTCGATTATAAGCCTGATTTGGTATTCGGCAGGCATGACATCGTCGAAGATTGCGTTCTTGTTGTCGTGAATTACTCGAACGACATTATTGGATTTGTCGAGTAATTGGACGAAGAAATGTTCTTCTTTTGTTTGGATGTGCATGCTGATGACGCCTGTTTCTTCCAGGGTAATGGGTCGCAAGGTTTCTTCGGATGCTTTTGAGCTGTCGTTTTCAATACTGACAAAAGCAGCTGTTCCCAGGTAGAATCTGTTTTTGATGACTTTCTTAGGTTGTTGTTTAGCCGCGCCTTTCTCGGTTTGGGTAGGTTTTGCTTTTGGCTTTTCGGTTACTTTCGGTTCGATGATGAGTTTCGGGTCGAAATTCTTTTGAATGACTAGCCTGTTTCGAAGGGAATCCCATTGAATATCAGCTTTGGAAAAGGTAATGGTTTTGGTGGAGTCAATTTGATACAGGATGCTGTCGTAGTTGATTTCGAAGAGTGGCTTGTTGAATTGTATTTTACCGGTGATGAGTCCCTTGCGGGCAAACACTTTAAAGCCTTCACTCTTGGATGTGAACGCTTCTGGTTTCACTTCGCGGTCTGTGAATTTTGCAAAGAGAACGGTGTCAATGCGGTTGTAGACACTGTCGCGTCCCTGGAGTCTAATGCCGGTACTATCGGCCTTGTTGAAAGTATTGTAAATCCGAATGTTCGACTGGTCTTCTCCAAAGGATGAAAATAACCATGGGGTAGCCTCGGAGGAGAGTTTATAGGTGGCGAGATTTTTGGAGAGCTTAATGTTATAATAGGTGTTGTACGGTCTGGAGTTTGTGAGCTTAAGTGATCGCGTGTCAAGTTTGACGATGGGAATATCGATTTGTTTTTGGTTGCGTCGTAGCTCGATTGGGTCTGCGATAAAGCCGTACAGTTCGGTTTTGCTGTCGACAATTAAGTTTCTGTTTTTGTCATCGATGGCAAAGACATGGTATGTGCCTGGCTTTAGGTTTTCGATGGCGTACAGTCCGGTCTCATCGGTTTTGGTAAGGTAGACGGGAGCGTGTTTAAAGATGTTGAATGTGTCGCTTTCATATAACGCTACGGTTGCTTCTTTTACAGGGACCGGCCGTAATGGGTCGTAGATTAATCCCTGGATAATAAGTGAGTCGACATAAGGGCCTGTACTGATGGCAAGCTTTATATTCTTGGCCGGATTCTTTTCCGTGATATCTTGAATGGCGTCGCGGAAGTTGAAAGTATACGTGGTGCTGTCTTTCAGATCTGTGTCGAGAACAATATTTACCTGATTCTTTTTGACGGTGATCTTATATTTTTTTTGAATGTCAGGAGTAATGATGAGTTGCTCTTTCGGGTTATTCAGAAGGATCGGTTCATTGAACGTCAGCGTGAGCTCCTTGTCTTTGAAATTCGTTTGGTTGATGTACGGCACTGCCTTGACCAGCACGGGCGGGATTGTGTCCTTAGGACCCCCTGTCGGGGCAGTTTGGCGCGCACACGAGAGGAGAAAGAGGGCGTATAGGAGGAAGGGTAAGACTGTTCTGACGATCATTTTCTGACGATATAGATAAGACTTGAGTAATCGCCTGATTTTGAGGCTTTTACATTTGATTTGAAGCCATTGAAGGTTGCTTTGAGCATGCCTGTCAGCGACGACCGTTTGTTTTTGTATTTCTCGCTCAGCAGGCTGATATAAAAGGAGTCCAGCTTCATGGGGATTGTTCCCACGGCTTTCATTCCATTCTTTGTTATCAGTGCTTTCATTGTTTCACGTGAAAAATGCCAGAGGTGTCGCGGAGTATCATATCCTGCCCAGTGTTCTTTATAGTGCTGTCCATCCCAGCTGCTGTGGTTTGGTACTGCAATAAAGATTGTGCCATTTTCGGCAAGCTTGCTTTTTAGGAGGGATAGGGTTTGATCAAGATCGCTTACATGCTCGAGTACATGCCATAGTGTTATGACCGAGAAGTTCTCATCTGTGACAGACAGAAGAGATTCGTAGACTGGTGAGCCTGTGATTTTTTTCGCTTGCTCCCTTGCGGCTGGAGACGGTTCAACTCCGACTGTGGTCCAGGCGGCATTTCTACAGGCTGATAAGAACTCGCCTGTGCCACAGCCGTAGTCAAGAATCTTTCCGGGTGTTGTATTGCCTTGCTGAACAATCCGAAGTTTCCATTTAAGGGTGAAGCTCCGGGCGATCAGGTATGCTTTGTCAACCAGGGTTGTGCCTTTGTTGGAGTGAGAGATGTAGTCGTCCGAGAGGTAGTACTGATGTAGGTCCTTGTCAGAAGGCCTGGGCGTGGTGATACCAAGCTTGCAGGTCTGACATTGGCGGAGCTCGAATACTTCCTGGGATACGGTGTTGTCCTTGCTGGAGAGAAGATGCTGCAGATTTTGTCCGCCGCATACGGGACATATCTTGATGTCGATCATTTGCCCATGTATATGGTTAGTACAGAAATATCAGACGGAGAAACACCGCTGATGCGTGTCGCCTGTCCGAGGGTTTCGGGTTTAATTCGTTTCAGTTTTTCGCGGGCTTCCGAAGAGAGAGCCTTTACCCGATCGTAGTCAAAATCAGGTTTGATCCTGTATTCTTCCAGGCTGCCAATCTTCTCTGCGAGTTTTTGCTCGCGTTCGATGTAGCTCTCGTATTTAATATCGATCTCTGCTTCTTCTTGTACTTCGATGCTATAGTTGTCCAATAATTCCTTTAGTGCTGTACTTAACTGCCTCAGTTCAGGCATACCTATTTGCGGACGGCGTAACAGGTGTGCAGCGGTAACCTTTTCGCGTATAGCGGAAGTTTGGATATTTTCCAGACCTGTATTTATAGTGTCGGGTTCTACTTTAACTGTATTGAGCTCCTTCAGCAATTGTTCAATCGCGCTCTTCTTCCGGGTGAAAGAATCATATCGTTCCTGGGTGGCAAGGCCGATCTTATGACCAATCTCTGTCAAACGAAGGTCGGCGTTATCCTGGCGCAGAAGGATGCGGTACTCCGCCCTGGAAGTAAACATACGATACGGCTCTTGTGTGCCCTTATTGACAAGATCATCTATTAATACGCCGATATACGCCTCAGATCTTTTTAGAATCAAGGGCTCCCTTTCGTGCGCTATGTGGTGGGCATTGATTCCCGCCATTAACCCTTGACATGCGGCTTCTTCATAGCCGGTAGTGCCGTTGATCTGGCCGGCAAAGAATAGTCCTTCTATTAAATGAGTCTCCAGGCTCATTTTTAACTGTGTCGGTGGAAAGAAGTCGTATTCAATGGCATATCCCGGGCGGAACATCTTTGCGTTCTCGAAACCCGGAATCTTTCGTAGTGCCTGATATTGTATGTCTTCAGGCAAGGAAGTAGAGAAACCGTTAACATAGATTTCGACTGTATTCCAGCCCTCTGGCTCTACAAAGATCTGATGGCGATCTCTCTCGGCAAATCGATTGATCTTATCTTCTATGGACGGACAATAGCGAGGGCCTAAACCTTTAATGCGTCCCTGGAACATGGGCGATCGATCGAATCCCTTTTGGAGCTCCTTGTGAACATCATCGTTGGTGTAGGTAATCCAACAGCTGACTTGTTTACCCAAGGGCGTTGTATCTGAATAGGAGAACTTACCGGGCATCTCGTCACCAGGTTGCTCTTCCATCTTGGAATAGTCCAGACTTCTGCCGTCTATGCGAGGGGGAGTGCCGGTTTTCATTCTACCCGCTTCAAACCCCAGGCGTATGAGCTGTTCAGTGAGGCCAGTAGCAGATGTTTCCGCCGCACGTCCTCCCCCGAAGTTCTTTTCACCGATATGGATCTTTCCGTTCAGGAAGGTACCATTCGTGAGTACCACGGACTTTGATTTAATCTCCAGCCCTAAGGAAGTCTTCACTCCTATGGCTTTACCATCCTTTACCAGGATTTCTTTAACGGTTTCCTGCCAGAAGTCAAGGTTTGGAGTTCTTTCCAGCGCTAGCCGCCATTCTTCAGAGAATCTCATGCGATCATTCTGTGTACGAGGACTCCACATAGCTGGCCCCTTGGACCTATTCAACATTCTGAACTGAATGGCGGACTTGTCGGAGATAATGCCGGACATTCCCCCCAATGCATCGATCTCTCGCACAATCTGGCCTTTTGCTACACCGCCCATCGCCGGGTTACACGACATCTGGGCGATGGTGTTCATGTTCATCGTCACTAGTAATACCTTCGAGCCCATCATGGCTGCGGCATGTGCCGCTTCACAGCCGGCATGCCCCGCTCCTACTACTATGACGTCATACTCTGGAAACATCATCTATTCTTATTGTTTTATTCTACGTTCCACGTGGAACATCAAAGTTGCCCACAAAATCCATCCACATTTCCACATTTTGTTTCACGTGGAACATATATCGGGGATTCAGTGGTTTAGAACATGGTGTTCCACGTGGAACATGATGTTTGTGCTGACTCTGAGTGTCACCATCGTTTATCTATAATGTTCCACGTGGAACATTTTCTTTTATCTTAATTTCTGCGTTCTATGTTTCACGTGGAACATTAGATGCCTCGCAAAGATAGGTAGGTGTCTTCCTTCCCTCTCATCTGGGCCTTTGCCGCCTTACTCTTGTCTCCATAGCCTATCAGGTGCAAAACTCCATGAATAATCACCCTGTGTAGTTCTTCGTCAAATGGCCGCTCGAACTTCGTGGCATTCTCCTGGATCCGCTCTATGCTAATGAAAATATCACCTTCAATAGTTCCCGGCGTTTCGCTGCTATCGAAGGTGATGATGTCTGTGTAGGTGTGGTGGTCCAAGTACTCCATGTTTATCTGTAACAGGTACTCGTCCGTACAAAAGATGAAGTTCAGATCGCCCAGGGTCTTCTTTTCGGTCTTTAGGGCGGATTTGATCCAGGAGGATGTCTTGCGTGGGTGCGGAAGCTTAAATTCTGTTTCTTCTGAAAAGAAGCGGATAGAGGCCATCAGGAGTTCACGTAAAAGCTCAGTTCAACGATTCTTCCCTCTTCTTTGAAGTCTACTTCGTCAGAAAGATGCTTCATCAGGAAGATCCCACGGCCACCGGGCTTTTCTATGTTCTCGGGGGCAGTAGGGTCTGGCAGATTCTGATAATCAAAGCCCACTCCTTCGTCCTTTACTACGAACCGGATCATGCTCTCATCCAGGGAAAGGCTCAGATGCACATTCTTGGTTTTGTCGCTGGCGTTGCCATGCTTTATGGCATTGTTCACCGCTTCTGTTACGGCAATCATGATATTACCATAAATATCATCGTCGAGATGAAAGCGTTCTTTGGCATTGTCAATGAAGCTCTCAATCATACGGATGTTCTCTACGATAGACGGGACCTGGATACTAATGGTGTTCATGTGCTCTATAGCCTTGTTATTGGTTTCCGATTCTTTTAAAGTATTCGTTTACTTCTTTCTTATAGTAAGGGTAAAGCTTCGGTGGAACTGTTTTCAGCAATTCTACCTCTTTTTCCTTGAGACGCAAATATTCTTCAAATGCCTTGGGAATTTCTTTGTCGTAATCCTTCGCCGTCTCCCCTTTTCGCTCTTCCTCCATGTCTTGCTCACGCATAGACTTCTCTGTTTCCAATAAACGGGTAAGGATATCCTGCTGACGCTTGATCATCTGGTCTGTCAGTTGTTTATTCACCAGCTCCATCTCCGTCTGCTCCATCTTCGCCGGTAAATCACCTCCCGGTGTCTTCCCGCCTTCTTTCATCTTGTCCTGCATCTCCTGCAAGGCTTTTCGGATCCGTTCCTGTTCGGCAGCCATCTCCGCCAGTTCTTCTGATAGCTGACGGCCAGATTTACCACTCCCCTTCAATTCCTGGATCTTTTGATTTAGCTGTTGCTGCATTTGACTAACGCTGGGCTTCTGTCCCTTCTTGTTAGAAGGCTTGGAGGATGGCTTTGCATTGGCCATCATCTGCATCATCATATCGAAGTGAGAATCCAGCATCAATGCCAGATTGTTGATCGACGTCATACTTTGCTGCATCTCACTGGCCGCCTGCGGGCGTTTACGCTCGCGGTTGGCCGCAATAACCTTGTCCAGGTGGTCATTCAGCTCACCAATCTCTTTCGTAACAATCGAACCCATAAACGCATCACGTTTACCAATGGCCAGCAAACTATCCTCCAATACTCGTGCATCGTCTTTCAGTTTCATTTGCTGTTGAGCCAGACCATTAAAGCGCGGATCGCTTTGATTCAGCTCATGGAAGTTCTTCATCAGATTTTCCTGATCAAACGAAAGCTTTACCAGCCCGTGAATGATCTGGCGCAGGGACTCAATGTTCTGCATATCCATTTCCATACCCATGGAGCTTTGCGCGCCTTCCATTTGCTGCTGCATCTGCTTCATTTGTTGAATGGACTTCTGTTGCTTAGGCTTAGCCTTGGAGGGCTGGTTCTGCTTCAGCATTTCCTTGCTTTGCTCTTGCTCCTGCTCTACTTTGTCGGCATCCTCTTTGGAAGGAAGCTTATCACCTTTGTCCAGCTCGTCTCCCAACTTTTTGAGCTCTTCCATTTTATCAGATGACTTTTGGAATTCCTCCTGAAGCTTCTCTTGCTCTTCCGCTAACTTCTGGTTTTCACTCTTTTGATCCTCGGCACCCTGCTGACCATCTTTTTGTTGTTCATCAGGCTTCTTGCCCTGTTCATCTTGCTTGCCGTCTTTGTTGTCACCCTTCTTGTCTTTATCGCCCTTAGAATCTTTGTTGTCGCCTTTCTCATTGTCTTTGTTTTTCTCCAGCGACTCAGTTTTTTCCAGGAGCTCCTCCTGTTTCTCAATCTGCTTTTTGATGTCCTCGATGGACTGATCCAGCTTGTAATCAAACTGCAACTGCTTAAAGAGCTCAAGGGTGCGCTCCAATTCCTTTTCCAGATTATCCGTCTTCTGGTTGAGCTTATCCATCAACTTCTGCAGTTGCGTGGCGTCGGAGTTTTCTTTCAAAAGTTTCTGTAGTTCCTCAAACAGCTTTTTCGTCTCTTCATCCAGCAGCTCGTCCATCAACTTCTGAATCTGCTGGGCCTTCTCGCGAATGCGCTCATCTTGTTCAGTAAAGGCATCTTTCTTTTGCTCTAACAGTTTGTTCTGTTCTTTGAGCTCCTCCAGCATCATGTCCAGACTTTGCTTCTGCTGTACAATGTCCTCCAGCATTTTCTTGTCCTGCCAATCCATGTTCTGCTTCCCTTTCAACTTCTGGTTGGCTTGCTCAATTTGATCCTGAAGTTTTTGAGCCTTTGTGCTGCTCTGTGAAAGCTTCTGTTCTGTCTGATTTTGCGAGCGCACAATTTCGTTCGCCAGATTCTCCTGCGAGGGAAGCATGAACGAATAGGTTGTCGACTTCGTGGACTTCCGTCCGTTCACGCCGTCGTTGTCCCACACCTGTAAATAATATTCTAACTGCTCACCCGGATGTAACTTCAGTGAGTCCACCGGCCAGTTGTAAAAGAAGCTTTGCTGTGATTGGTTGCGCGTGATCGGAATGTTTATGGTACGCGACAATACTTCTTTCTGATTTTCATTTCGCACGCGGAATGTCAACGCCAGTTGGCTCAGCCCATAATCATCAGAAATTGTACCGCCCAACACGACGCGCTGGTAGAGCACCGAATCTTTAAAATTGTTCACCGTGATCTGTGGATACTGATCTTTGATCACATCTACCCGGTAAGAAATTTTTTCTTTATTCCGGCTCTCGGCGTTGTTCAGGTTGATCTCATATCCATCGGGATCACGAAATTCCTTCTGATATGTAAATAATTGATTGTCAGATTGTTGTATATCCTGCGGTGTTTTATCGGACGTAAACACAATGCTTGCGTTCGCGGTGTTCGCTGCTTGCAGCTCCCACCGTACACGCGTGCCTTCGGGTATTTCCAGGTTGCCCGTATTCACGAGCTTTTCATTTTGACGCTGCAGATAACGTGGGTATTCCAGTGCCACCGAAAATTGTGTGAGCTCCGGTCGGCTGATCAGTGTCACGTGAAACATATCCGAAAAGAATCCGGCAGCTTCCACTTGAAAATCCATGGCCTCTTGTACGCTCTCAAAGGTATAGGCAAAATTGCCGCCACTGAGGTTTTCAAACTTCAGGCGATTTTTACCGAGCAGCAGGTACGCATCTTGCGGAACCGCCTGGCCCTGCAGTTGCAGGTTTAACGTAAACGGTTCATTGTAATATGCCTGAAGCGACTGCGCATTGACCACAAATTGAAACGGAGCCTCCGGCGAATAGTGCCGGTTAAAGTGAACAATCCGGTCGGCGCTGCGGGTAAGAATGCTGTGGTTAAAAATGGCGATGGCCAGGATCACAAATACCGGAATGAATAAATACCGCAGGTATTTTCGGTTCTCGCGTAGATCGATGAAATGTTCAAACTGTACAGGCGCCAGGTCTTGAGAACGTTGGCGAATACTGGCGGCCGCGAGAGCCGAGCCGCTTTCAAGCGAGGAAAGTTGAATGAGGTTAACTAAACGATCTTTTTCGCTCGGCAGATAATTGCCAATGATCCGCGCGCTTTGTTCTTCGTCAAGACCCTTTCGGGTGATCCACCAGCGCAGCGGATCTTTCAGAAACCGGTAAACACAATAACTGGCTACGCCCAGAAAAGTGAAGAATATCACAAACCGGGCCCACGGCCCCAGCCAGAACATATACTCCACCACGGCGGCCAGTAGAAAATACGAAAACAGAATCGCCAGGGAGAGAATTGCTCCCCGGAGAAAAATGTTGAGATAGTACTTCCTTTTGAAGGACTTAATCTTTTCGTGGATCTGCTCAATACCTGTTCCCATCTCGATGCTCGGTTATATAAACAAACGCAGTAACGTATTCCAAAGTTGAGGAAGGTCTAAGATACGGGCTTCACTTCTACAAAGTCAATCCGCTGCCCGGCGGGGCGACCCACTCAAATTCCTTTTCAAAGTATTCTATCACCAGCATTTTCAGCAACTTCTCCTGCTCCAGCAGGTCGAAGTGCGGCAGCTTCTTGATCAGTTTCCAATGTGGCCAGCCGTCTTTGTCCGCTCCTTCCAGCACATAATACCCGGCATAGCTCAGCACTTTGCAAATGCCAATGTGCATCAGGTCCTGTTTTTCTTCCTTGCTAAAGGTTGCCTGGCCACGCCCCAGTTCCTGAACGCCGATCAGAAACAGGAAGCTATTCAGGTCTTTCGGCTTTTTGCCAATCATCGTTTCAACCGTCGCGAGCAGGGATGCCCAGGTACGATCCAGTTCCAGGTCGCGCTTAAACATTTTGCAGCTCCTCCCAAAATTCAAATGCGCGCCGCAGGTGCGGAATAACAATCGTCCCACCGACTAGCGTCGCGACGCCCATGGCCTCGTGCACTTCCGATGTGGTGAAACCCACTTCTTTACATTTACCCAGGTGATATTTCACGCAGTCGTCGCAGCGGAGGACCAATGAACAGGTTAAACCGATCAGTTCTTTCGACTTCACGTCCAAGTGGCCTTCCGCATAGGCGTTCGTATCGAGGTTAAAAATTCTCTTAATGATCAGGCTGTCGGAGTCCATGATCTTCTCATTCATTTTGCTCCGGTACGAATTAAAATCCTCGACGAGTCCCATAAAGTATTTTATTGATAATATTTTTTATTTTACAACACTGTTGTTGGCAAATATATTTCTAAAAATGGCGAATTCTCTCGAGTCTATCTTTTCCGATTTTGTTTCGCTCTTCTTTCCGCGTCTTTGTGCAGCCTGCACCCACCCACGGGTCAAAGGCGAACCCATTATTTGCTCGGCGTGCCTGCTCGAGTTACCGTACACAGACCATCACCTGGACCCTAAAAACTTGTTGTACCAACGCCTTTCGGGCTTTATGCCGATACACGCAGCACAGGCGCTTTTGAAGTTTTCCAAAGACAGCCGTGTGCAGCGATTGTTATATGCACTCAAGTACGGCCACCAGCCTGACGTCGGAAATGCGCTCGGGGAATTATACGGCGCGCGACTTTTGCAAACCGACCAGGCCGCATCGGTTGATCTGATCGTACCCATTCCGCTTCATCCCAGTCGACAACGAAAGCGCGGGTACAATCAAAGCGCCTGTTTTGCCGCCGGACTGGCATCAGCCTTACACATTCCGTATTCCGAAAAAGCGGTCGTGCGCACGATCAAGACAATAACCCAAACACGCAAAACGCGGCTGGAACGATGGGAAAACGTACAAAATGTATTTCGTGTAAATGTTTCACGTGAAATCGCCGGCAGAAATCTGCTGCTGGTAGACGATGTCGTCACCACCGGCGCCACCCTGGAAGCATGCGTTCGGGCTCTGACCGATGCGGGTTGTGGCCAAATCCGCATTGCCTGTATTGCAGCAGCCTGACAAAACACAACGCAGGTAAAAAAAAAGGCCTCCCGGTTCTATGTACACCGGCAGGCCTGTCTTAATCGAAGTATGAATAATTATACATTCTTCCACTTGATACCGCAGCCAATGGCTTTGGTTCGTTCGGTCGGTACGGGTTTGTTGGCTAACAGCGCTTGAATGGCCTCTTCCACATATTTTTTTTCTGCAGCTTCGGCGTCGCGGCTGTTGTTGTCGATCGCCCCGATATAGGCCACTTTAAAATCGTTGCCTTCTTTCTTAAGGACAAATACGTGTGGCGTGTTGGAGGCGCCGAAAGCCCGGGCTACTTCTTGCGACTCGTCTACCAAATACGGAAAGTCATATTTCTCACGTTTGGACAGCGCCACCATGTTGTCGAAGGAATCACCCGGCGAAAGCTCCGGACTATTGGCATTGATCGCCACCAGTGGAAACCCCTGCACCGCGTATTTCTTATTCAATGCCTGAATCCGGTCATTATAAGCTTTTGAAAACGGACAGGTGTTGCAGTCAAACACCACAATTAGTCCCTTACCCGACTGATAGTCTGATAAGGACACCATCTTGCCATCTACATTCTTGAGTTTGAACGTAGCCACCGTATCTCCTACCTGGTAGCCCGGGGGGCGGCCTGCGAAAAAGATCAGCAGGGAGAATGCCGCCAGTGTCGATGCAATACTGTGTATTTTCATATAGGAAGACTGTTATGGGTTGTTATCAATACATTTTTAAAATTACTGTACCGAGGCGATGAGCTCCTGAAGTTCGCCATCCGCTAACTCGCGTTCAACAAATTTTCTGCGACCGGTACGGGTATTAACAATTAGCGTTGCCGGAATCGCCCCTTGCCACGACGCGTCGACTTTGTCAATCCAGGTGTTGTAGTCAATCTCGTCCAACAGCACCGTTTCCGACTTAATACTTTTCCGGGTCATAAAGGCGTTCACCTTTTCAATCTTGTCTGCAAAGTCCAGGTTCACCAACGTCACTTTGACACCGGGTGTTTCGGCTCCTAACTTTTCAAACAACGGCAGCTCTTTCACACAGGGTGCACACCAGGTCGCCCAGAAGTTAATGACTTGCACCTCGTCGGTTTGGGTCTTTAAGATCTTTTCGATGCGATCAAACTTCACGACCGTGGCGGTCTGTGCTTGTACCGAGCAATATGACGCAGACAGGAGCAAAAAGGCAACTATTTTTTTCATGGTGTAAAAAACGTTTGGAAAACCGGGATGTTCAAAACCCCGGCCAGAATGTTTATAACGCTTGATGAAAAGCTTTCATTTATGACCCTGAAAAACCTTAAAATTCAGGTAGTTATAATAGCCTTGAAAAAAGCAACAAAAGAATTCCACATTTTAAACCTTTTATCCACATTACCATTATGTTTCCTCTCATCGTAATGATAATCAGCAAGTTAAACCCAAATCAGACCGTCTCAAATTTGTGGACAACTTTAGAGGCCCAAAAAAGGGCCTTTTTTTCGACTAAGAAACAGCCCTAAAAAAGTGCATAAATCTTTGCACAAATTGGGGACAGAAAATGAACCGGATTAACTATTTTTTCAACTAGTATGAACCAGCGAATTCAACAACTTTTCAAGATCGAGATTCCCATTGTTCAAGCCGGCATGGTGTGGTGCAGCGGCTGGCGGCTGGCCTCGGCCGTGAGCAATGCCGGCGGTCTGGGTCTGATCGGCGCCGGTTCCATGCACCCGCAAGTGCTTCGCGAACACATTCAAAAGTGTAAAGTGGCCACCACCAAACCGTTTGGGGTAAACGTGCCGTTGCTGTATCCGGAGATCGATCTGCTGATGAACATCATTGTCGAAGAGCAGGTGCCAATTGTCTTTACGTCAGCCGGCAACCCCGGCACATGGACTGGCTTTCTGAAACAAGCCGGCATTACAGTGGTACACGTAGTGTCAAGTGTCAAGTTTGCACGAAAGGCAGTGCAGGCTGGCGCCGATGCAATTGTTGCCGAAGGCTTCGAGGCCGGCGGCCACAATGGTCGTGAAGAGACCACTACGTTGGTATTGATTCCCATGGTGCGCGATGCTATCACTGTACCCCTGCTGGCCGCGGGCGGCATTGCCGGTGGTCGTGCGATGTTGGCGTGCGAAGCATTGGGTGCCGATGGCTTTCAGGTTGGCAGTCGCTTTGCCGTCAGTGAAGAGTCTTCTGCTCATGAACGGTTTAAACAACGTGTCACCACATCGACAGAAGGTGAAACGGTGCTGATTTTAAAACAGCTGGCGCCGGTGCGCCTGATTCGCAATAAGTTTTCAGATGAAGTGCAAGCCGCCGAGCGGCAAGGTGCGAGTGTGCAAGAACTCAGCACACTGTTAGGGAAGCGCCGGGCTCGCCTCGGTATATTTGAAGGAGACCTCGACGCGGGTGAATTAGAGATCGGCCAGGTAGCGGGTGCCCTTCGCCAGGTTCAGCCGGCGGCAGATATACTGCATGACATGTGGCAGGAGTATCAGGAGCTGCGCAAGCGCTTACACTCCTAACAGTCATTCGTTGTGTTGAAGTGACACCGCTGTATCTTCTTCGACCAAGGGGGCAATATGCTGCCTTACCTTAGAAGCTTTCTCTACAAACGGTTGTGTGCCGGGACGATACACGGTGTGATACCATGCTTCGTAATCTCTATACTGAATACAACCGGAGAGAATCTTTCCATCCTTGAGAATCTTGATAAAAGCATCCTCTTCAAACGTTTTCAGAATGCTGTTGGACTGTTCAGACGGGAGTTGATTTACCTCTACGTACTGAATGCCTTTAAAGATTTTCGAATCAATTTTCATAAATCCCTCTTCGCTTTTTTCGCATCCCCTCTTTCGCGCTTCTTGATAAAACTAAACATCGGTTTGTAACCAGATTAAGTGTTACAAAGCCCTCTAACGCAGAAAAAGATTATACGTTGTTGATAAATTGTTATTTTGAAACGTTTTCTTCGAGCAATTCCCCGAATGGCCTCTTTTTTTGAAACTCCCATTGAATATCTAAAAGGCGTAGGCCCACAACGTTCATCGTTGCTTAACAAAGAATTAAACATTTTTACATTCGGCGACTTGATCCAATACTACCCGTTTCGGCATGAGGACCGTGTAAAAATTTATGCCATAAGTGACATTTATGATGAGATGCCGTATGTACAGATCAAAGGTACACTGCTTCGTAAAGAAATTATAGGGGTAGGCTTCAAAAAAAGATTGGTGGCCCATATCAGTGATGGAACCGATGAACTGGAGCTTGTATGGTTTAAAGGTATAGCCTGGGTGCAGGATAAAATCAAACCGGGTGTACAGTATGTTGTATTTGGCAAACCTACACGTTATGGAAGTAAATTCAACATAGCGCATCCGGAGATAGAGTTGCTCACCTCAAAGAATGAGAAGGGTGGTACCCTACATCCGGTATATTCCCTAACCGAAACACTAAAGAACCGGCATGTAGACAGTAAGGCCATCGCCAAACTGATGCAGGAATTGTTAGTCAAAGCAGTCGACCATATACGTGAAACACTACCTGGCAGTGTCACCGACAAGTACCAGTTGATCTCCAAAAAGGACGCACTACAGTATAAACATTTTCCTCAAACAGCCGACCAGCTGGCACAAGCCCAACAGCGACTCAAGTTCGAAGAGCTCTTTTATATTCAGCTTAGGCTCCTGAAAATGAAGGTAGTACGACAGGAAAAGTTCCGTGGTCAGGTGTTTCAAGACGCCCGCCTGCTGACGGCCTTTTACAACGACCACCTGCCGTTTACCCTAACCGATGCCCAGAAGAAAGTCATCCGGGAGATATATACCGACCTGAAGTCGGGCAAGCAGATGAACCGCTTACTCCAGGGCGACGTCGGTAGTGGTAAAACCATTGTGGCCTTCATTTGCATGTTGGTCATTCTGGCCGGCAACGCACAGGCTGCCCTCATGGCCCCGACCGAGATTCTGGCCCAACAACACTACAAGAACCTGAAGCGCTATGCCGACAGTATGCACCTACCCATTGCGTTGCTTACCGGATCCACCAAAAAGTCCGAACGAAAAGTAATTCACGAAGGACTGTTATCGGGGGAGTTGAAGATACTTATTGGCACCCATGCCCTGCTCGAAGAAGTGGTGCAATTCAACAACCTGGGCCTCTCTATCATTGACGAACAACATCGTTTCGGGGTCGCCCAGCGTTCAAAATTGTGGCAAAAAAATGTGGATATGTATCCCCATATATTGGTCATGACGGCGACTCCCATCCCCAGAACACTGGCGATGACACTTTATGGAGACCTCGATATTTCAACGATCGACCAGCTGCCTGCCGGCCGGAAACCTATCAAAACGCTACACAAATATGATGCCCATCGACTGCAGGTCAATGAATTCCTTCGGAAGGAGATTGCACTGGGCCGACAGGTGTATATGGTTTACCCACTCATCGACGAGTCCGAAAAGCTGGACCTTAAACATCTTATGGACGGATATGAAAGTGTCTGCCGTGCATTTCCGGATATTGCTGTCAGCATTTTGCACGGCAAAATGAAGCCAGAGGCCAAAGACTACGAAATGGCCCGTTTTATAAAAGCCGAAACCAAGATCATGGTGGCAACCACGGTGATCGAGGTGGGGGTCGACGTTCCAAACGCTTCAGTGATGGTAATTGAAAACGCCGAGCGCTTTGGCCTTTCGCAATTGCACCAGCTGCGCGGCCGGGTTGGCCGGGGAGGTGAGCAATCGTATTGCATTCTAATGACAAACAACAAGCTGGGCGCAGATTCCAAAACGCGCATCGAGACCATGGTGCGCACGACCAATGGCTTTGACATTGCTGAAACCGACCTGAAGCTGCGCGGCCCTGGCGACCTGATGGGCACCCAACAAAGTGGCGCGCTCGACCTGCTCGTGGCCGACCTTTCTACGGACGGCGCCATTTTACAAGAGGCCCGCGAGCTCGCGAAAGAAATTCTGAAAGATGACCCCGAGCTCGAAAAGCCGGAAAACAAACTCATCCGCACGCAAATTGACTCCATGCGAAAAACAGGCGTCAACTGGAGTCGCATCAGCTAATCCACTGCGGTCTACATAACAAAAAGATAACAGAGAAATAAGATGGCTGGTGACCAGCCGGTGACTAGAACTTTTTGCTGATGGCGACGGCAATGTCTTTCTTCAGCTCGTGCACCAGGTCACTGGCGTTACCGAAGTGGCAAGCATTGCGAAAGCTTTCCATCAGCTTCGAGGTATCCGGCAGTTCGAAATTGATACGCGACGTTTCTTCGCTCAACTTTTTCTTGGCCCGGCAGAAAAGCTGACGGCAGTGCTCTTTTTTCTTGTCGAGCATCTCCTGCAGGTCTTCATAGTCGAAGTCAAACACTTCCTTCAGCAGATACACCGCACGCTCCAGCGGTTCAAGTTTGGTATGCAATACTTTAAAAGCAGCCGCGAGGTGGACGTCGAGATCGAGGTGCGCGAGATTGGTTTCTTTAAAGTGCTTGATGATCTCGGCCATGTTGTCGAAACAATCCTCCTTCTTCTTACGCAGCGAGTTGAGATGATTCAAACAGTTGTTCGTCACCGCGCGAATTAGGTAGGCCTTGGTGTTATCGATCTTCTGTTGATCAACACTCAGCCAGCGCACAAAAGTCTCTTGTACGATATCTTCCGCATCCTGTTTACAGCGTACCAGGTTGTAGGCGATCGTATGCAGCATCGGCTGATACAGGGCTATGGTCTGTGCGTGGCTCATGGCGTCAATCCTGTGCAAAGATACGCTAATTCGGACAAACAATTGACTACCCTCCACCGGGTAGAACGGCGGTTTACTGAACTGACGCTTGTCAGTGTAGAAGTGAACTTTTTTGGCGTATATGCAGGCGGTTTGGCAAGAATATTACATCCCCAAACTCCTTTGAACTGAATACGTTACCTTTGTGTTTGATCTGCAGGCGTGAAGAAAAAAACAGCGCCTTCGCAACCTCATCAAACACGTAAACAACCCTAATAAGCATAATGACAAATCCATCAGTAACACCAGAAGTAAGAAGCAAACCAATCATGGTTCAGGAAGTGGCGTTTTTCGCCGTTCACCTGGTCCCTTTGGCTGCTTTGTACACAGGTGCCACCTGGTTCGACTGGACGGTGTGTGCCGTACTATACTTCACCCGCATGTTCTGGGTAACAGGCGGCTACCACCGTTACTTTGCACACCGGTCGTATACAACTTCCCGCTGGTTTCAATTCGTCATCGCATTTATGTCGGAGACCACAGCGCAGAAAGGCGTACTCTGGTGGGCAGCACACCACCGTCACCATCACCGTCACAGTGACACCCCGGCCGATCCGCACTCCATGAAGATCTATGGTTTCTGGTATTCGCACATCGGCTGGATCGTCGGCCCCGACTTTAAGGAGACCGACTACAAAACCATCGGCGACTATGCCAAGTATCCCGAGCTGATGTGGCTTAACAAACATTACCTCGTACCGCCGACTATCCTGGCCCTTGTGGTCATGGCCCTCGGCGGCATCGTCAACGGAGAGGGTATACAAGATATGTTTACCACGGCCGGCTTCTCGTCCCTGTTCATCGGCTTCTTTCTGAGCACGGTAATTTTGTACCATGCCACGTTCTCGATCAACTCGATCATGCACAAGTTTGGTACGCAGCGGTATGAGTCGAACGACGAGAGTCGTAACAGCATCTGGCTGGCGCTCCTGACGATGGGCGAAGGCTGGCACAACAACCACCATTATTATGAAGTGGCCGCACGTCAGGGTTTCTTCTGGTGGGAGATTGATATAACATACTATATACTGCGAAGCTTCCAGGCGGTCGGACTGATCTGGGACCTGAAGGCAGTGCCCAAACATATACTACTTTCGAAGAACCGGGCCCATGCGGCCCAGCTAAAGCGGGAGTATGAGCAGGAATTGAAGAAATCTGCATAAACTTTCTCAAAAAAAAATGTGTGGGTATTGGAATATTACAAACCCTCACTAAATTTGCACTCCCTTAGCGAAAGAGCTAGGGGAGATCCCGCGGGAGTAGCTCAGTTGGTAGAGCACGACCTTGCCAAGGTCGGGGTCGCGAGTTCGAGTCTCGTTTCCCGCTCAAGTCGCTCCGGCAGTAGCCGTTGAGACAGAAAGAATAAAAAGTGTGGGTTTATCTCGCACTTTTTGTGTTTTAGAGCAATGCCAAAGCACTAAAACAACATCCCTGCCCGGATGGTGGAACTGGTAGACACGCAGGACTTAAAATCCTGTGGCTAGTAATAGTCGTGCGGGTTCGATTCCCGCTCTGGGTACGAAAAACAGCGTGAGAGTGAGAGCGAACACTCTCACGCTGTTTTTCTCTTCGCTCTCACTCTCACTCTACTCGTTTCGTTAGCTTCACCCCAAAACCACCCCCGTTATGTTCGATTTCGAAAAACTCGATGTCTACAAAAAAGCCAAGACTTTCAATTCCAAAATCCGGGAATTCCTCAAAACCACAAAACTAGACACCTCTACAAACGACCAGCTAAGAAGAGCTGCGTCAGCATAGTCTTAAACCTGGCCGAAGGCTCCGGATGCTTCTCCAAACCAGACCGCAGAAATTTCTACATTGCCCGAAGCTCAATTTTCGAAAGCATAGCAATCCTGGACGTCCTGAAAGACGAATCGCTCATGGAAGAAAATGAGTTTGGTGAATTTTACACTCAAGCCGAAGAGCTCTTCAGGATATTGTTTGCCAGGATTAAAAACTTACAACAGTAAACTTGATCTCATCAAAAAAATGATGCTCGCGTAACGCACCGATCACTCCATCCAGGCATACCCCCCTACACGGACCAAGGTCCCTTTAATGTCATGATGCTTACACGGATTCCGCAATGACCTCCAGACTGGGCAATGATTGATAGAGATTTTCCAGCGCGACCGGTTTGCCAATCAAGAAGTCCAACTCCATATTTTTTGCCAACGCAAGGGCCTTGGTTGCATATTTGGCTGCTTCTGTTTTTCTATTTAACTGATAGCCGAGTTGTGCCAGCAATTCATAATAGCGATGTTGTTCGTGCTCTTCACTCAAGCTACCTCCTGTAGTAGGGAAATCAATCGCCAGCTGCCAGGCTTCTTCCAACCGGGCGGTCTCGTTGCGGAGAAGTATAATTTCCGCTAACATCAAATCGGCCATGCGGTTCACACCCGTTCTTTTGTGGTCATTGTAAAATTGAAGTACGGCTTTCAGGTAGGGCTCCGCCCGTTCAAAGTTTGCACGTTGATAATAATAGTCACCCAGGATGCCTTGCGCCGCCGTGATTTCATACACCTCCTCCGCATAATCAGAAATCAACTTTTCAAGCAATTTAACACCCGCCCGCTGCGTAGCCTCGTCACGGCCCGACAGCCATTGGTCTCCTTGCACTTTCAGACAAGCCATCGCCAACGCCCTTGGTGTATTTCCCAGGCGACTCAGAAAGTCGCTTTCGATCGTTTCACTCCAGGTTTTGTTTCGGAACCAGTCATTCTTCTCCTCGATACTCATAACTATTGTAGTTGACCGTCCCTGATTCGCGCGGCTACAAAGACGTACTCAAAAATGAAACTTTTCCGGTGATTTTCCCGAGAACTCAACCACAAACGCTATACACCGGCATGGCCGGCTCCCTTGCGTCGCGGCCTGTTTCTTGGTATTTTTAGTCCATGCGGATGACACCTACATTGTAACTTCTTCTTCCCCGTCTGAAAGACATCCTGCCTTTTAATTCCGGAGGCAGCTTTTTCCTATTGCCCTTTTATCAACAACGCCGTCGTGGAACTCCCGATGGACGAGATTATTCATCACCTCAATGGCTGGTGGATGATCGGGGCGCAATAATTTTTCAAACTCATAAAGAAGAACAAAAATGTCAGCATATCTCGATACACAACAAATCCACCAATTTATCCATGACGGTTATATCTGTCTCGAAAATGCCTTCTCACCCATCCTCGCAGCAGAAGCCCGCGCGATCTTGTGGAAAGACACCGGTTGCGACCCGAACGATCCCGCCACCTGGACACGTCCGGTGATTCGCCTGGGCATGTACAATCAACCGCCCTTTATCGCTGCGGCCAATACTCCCGTTCTCCACAATGCCTTTAACCAACTGGTCGGCCCGGGCCGATGGATACCCTGCATGAGTATGGGCACCTTCCCCGTCCGTTTCCCCTCACCCGACGATCCTGGTGATACCGGTTGGCATGTCGACGCCAGTTTTCCAGGTGTTAACCCAGGTAACTATTTTGAGTGGAGGATCAACATACGGTCAAAAGGCCGGGCATTGCTCATGTTGTTTCTCTTCTCGGATGTACACGAAGCAGATGCCCCCACACGTATTCGTATAGGGTCGCACCACGACGTTGCCCGCATGCTCGCACCCGCAGGTGATGACGGTCTGTCGTTCATGGCGCTAGCCGACAGTTTATCGACACTTCCCACACGCGACGAAGTTGTGGCGACCGGCAAAGCTGGAACAGTATATCTCTGTCATCCCTTTATCGCACATGCTGCGCAATCGCATCACGGCGCAGCGCCTCGCTTCCTGGCACAACCACCGCTGTTGTCGAGAGAAGAGTTGATTTTGCAGCGTGAAGACACAAACTATACTCCGGTAGAGCAAGCTGTGCGCATAGCACTAGCGATGTAACGGTATAGATACCGGACTATTCCGGTATAAATTCTTCAGTACTACCGAAGCTCCGATCCGGGCTTCGGTATACTTTTTATGAACGAACGATACACGTTGTCCTCCCGTGTTTTTACAAACGAACTGTAATTTTCGACTCGTTACCGAAAATAAAGAAGAGATAACCCAGAGTCTAACCAGTTATCCACCAGAGATGAACTAGTCTTATAAAGGAGTGGGTTATCTATATCTATAAAATAATTTCTGAATAATTTATGTGTACTGAATATAGACCTTCGTTATATTCGCTAAACAACCGTTGTTGCCCTCGCAGCTGTTGACAAAATCAATTAGTTATTATAAACCCAGGTACACTATGGCACTTCTCGAAGGACTGACCTTTACCGGATCGCTCGGTGATTTTAGCGCATACCGCATGCGCGGATCGGACAAAATCGTTATGCGGAAAAAAGGCGGCGCCCGCCGCGACGAAATTCGTAACTCGCCCGCGTTTGCTACGGCGCGATTGTACATGACGGAGTTTGGTGGCTGCTCGCGCATGGGCAAACATGTGCGGCAATCCATGCAACAGCTCAGGGATCTGGCCGACTATAATATCAGCGGTCCCATCAATAAGATCATGAAGGTGGTTCAGAAACAAGACGAGGCAAACGAACTGGGCCGCAGGCCGATTGTTCTATCCAACCACACAAAATTGCTGGAAGGATTTTGCCTGAACCAAAAATATACACTCGATTCTATTCTCCGCACATCGATTGTTGCTTCTGTTGATGCCGCGACCGGCAGCGCGCATCTTGAAATTCCCCGGCTGCTGCGGGATATCAATTTCTTTCCGAACAACCGGCACACCCTGTTCCGTATCGAGGCGACGTTAGGCGTTGCGCCCAATTTTACGTTTAATCCGAAAGCGGGTGAATACCAGCCGCCGGCCTGGTATACCAACAACCGGCCATCGGTTTGTACCTATACGGACTGGCACTCCGCCCTGGAAGGTGCACAGGCCATGTCGCTGGACATAGCCCTGGGTGAGCTTCCACCGGATGCGAACTACAGCCTTGTACTATCGGTGGGTATTCGGTTTGGTTTTACTTCTAACAAAGGGAACGTACAAGAAGTAAAACGTGCCGGTGCGGCCAAGGTGGTAATGGTATTAGGAGGCAAGGCATCCGAAAATGTTGACCTGGGTAAAAATGCTAACGGACCGGCTACTGAAGTAATGCCAACGCCAGCTTCCGACCCGCCAGCGTCAACTAATGCCGAAGTTTCCCCGGGTAAAGAAGCGATGTTTCAACCGGATTTCTCGTATGGCCGTACCGTTATCGAATCATCTACTGCTATCGAACTGCCGGCGTTGGAGATGCCGCTCAAAACCAGTCCGGTGAAGTCGTCGCGTCTAAAAAAAGAAAAGACCTCGCCGTCGTTGGCGCGGCCGGAAGCACCCCGGGAGAATACTCTTATATATAAAGAGTCTGGCCGGGTCGACCCGTCGATGAGCTCGTACTACTGGACGATGAGTACCACTACCGGGGCTATTCCAGTGGTATGCTATTCGGCCCGCTAACAGCGCAGGTCCGGGCGTTTGATCCTTACTAGAAAAAATTCGTAGAAAGCCAACCTTTGTATCGTCTTTCCGTTTTTACTTTGTAACTCAAAGTACTTTTCTTAAGACGAACGATTGTTATGATCACCCTGGACGAAACAAAAAAGGCCGCGCCGGTTTCAGAAACCCGCGAAGTGGTCAAACCCGATAAAATTCTTTTGACAGGCTATTTTCTTCTGGCCGCATCGACCCTGTTGTTTTGCATTCTGGCGTATAGCGGCCAGGAGGTACTGCATAACATGGAGTTCCCGGCTTTTGTTGTCCATTACTCGATAGCGCTTGGTTATATGACTACACTCATAGTCCACCGCGCTTATGGGATCAGGAGAAGTTGGCTTCGTGAAAACATAGACCGCACCATCGTGCTGCTCAATCTGTTTCTGGTCAGTGCTTATGCCTTAAATCGGTCGGTGCCGGTATTTGAAGATTCAGCGTCGTGGCTCTGTGTTTACCTGGTGGTGAGCTCGTTGGTCACACTCAGCTACCGGTATTATGACTTCGTGCCACCCGCCATCAATAAAATACAGCATTTCCTGTTAGGTGCCACGTTCGTGCTTTATACCTACCTGGCACTCTATATTGGCCTGGTCTACTTTCCGGCGACCTTTGGCATTTTGGTGCTGGGTGTTGGCCTGTTGGCATTCGTGCCGATCTTCTTGCTGATCGCCTCGGCAACACTGATTCGCTACACGAAAAAAACCAACCGGGTATCGACGAATTGGATTGTGGCCGGCGTGGCGACGACGGTGACTTTTGCGCTTATATTTATTATAGAGTGGGATGCCCGCGTGCGTACCATCGAGCGGCTGGCTAACCAGTCGGTGATCTATGCCGACACCGAACTACCCGTGTGGGTAAAGATCAGCCAATCCATAAAACTCGATTGGGTTTCCGACCGCATATTGAAATCAGATTTTACTTATACAACGCCCGACGACCGTGTGGGAGAATTTAATTTTCTAGGCCGGTCCAGCTCGCAAGATGTGCGTACGCACGACCCGTTGGTATACCTCGCTATGTTCTGGCGCAAGCCATCCCTTTCACACGAAGATCGCGAAAAGATTTTGCAGGCAATTACCGACAACCGTCACCGTACCCAGGAACGACTCTGGCGTGGCGACAATCTCACGACCTCGTACACCGTGACCGACGTCGATATCTATCCGCAGCTGCGCCTGGCGTATACAGAGCAATACATGAACATTCGAAACAACAATAATCCCGGCTGGTGGGGTTCACGCCAGGAGGCGATCTATACCTTTCAGTTGCCGGAAGGGTCCGTGGTTACGTCGTTGTCTTTGTGGGTAAACGGAAAAGAAGAAAAAGCGGTGCTCACGTCCAAGCAAAAGGCAACAGAGGCGTATACTACTATCGTTGGTAAAGAGGCACGAGACCCTTCGGTTGTACATTGGCAGGAAGGCAACACCGTGACGGTGCGCGTCTTTCCTTGTACCCGGGAGGAGGAACGGAAGTTTAAAATTGGGATCACCTCTCCCCTGCCGGAAGAAAATGGCCGCATCGTATATCGTCAGGCAACGTTCCGCGGTCCGAATGCACACGATGCAAACGAGACGTTCCGCTTCCGATTTATCGGTTCCCTTGGCGATGCTACGATACCCCACGGTTTTGAAGAGAACGAAAAAGGAGAATATATCGCCGAGCGCTCCTATGATCCTGACTTCGCTATCTCGTGGAAAGCGGTTCCGATCGAGAACAATCAGTATACATTTAACGGCTCGACTTATTCGTTGAAACCGTACACGCCGGTGTCAAAACCGTTGCATCTCAGCTACCTGTTCCTGGATATCAACAATACGTGGGAGGCCGCGGAAGTAGACGCTGCCTATGCCGTGTTGACCAAGTGCAATGTGTACGCCTTCTTTGACAACGAGTTTATTCGCCTGCACGAAGACAATTGGTATGAAGTTACCAACAAGTTGCGTCAACGAAACTTCTCGCTGTTCCCTTTCCACCATGTTAAAGACACCGAGCATTCGCTGGTTGTTACAAAGGGTAGGCCGTTGACGCCGTACCTGACGGACATCAAAGAGAGCACGTTTGCCGAAAGCGTGAGCCGGTATTTTGCGGCCAATAAAAAGGTTAATGTCTTTAACCTCGTAGGTGGTACTTCCACTTACATCCGTTCATTGCGTGAGCTGCGGGCGTTCAACTTTGCCACAGGCGACGTTGATGCGCTGGCCGATCTGTTGGAGCACAATCAATTTCCCATACCGGCTGAAGATGAGAACCATATCATCCTGTACGATGCAGGGATGGTGTTAGAACGAAAGCCGGCATCAGCAGGCGCGACCGATACGGCGCCCGATCACCTGGTCCGGTTGTTTGCCTATAACAATATTATGCGCCAGGTAGGAGTACATTTCTTTAGCGATGATTTTATAAACGAAACGTTGGTGAACGAAGCGGCCTTGGCCTATGTGGTGTCGCCGGTATCGAGCCTGATCGTGTTGGAAACACAGAAAGATTACGACCGCTTCGGGATCAAAGACATTGCTAATAGCTTAGGCAACGCTACGCACAACGAGTCGGGTGCTGTGCCTGAGCCGCACGAATGGGCATTGATTGCAGTGTTCCTGTGTTTCGTGTTGTTCAACGTGGTGAGACGTTACCGCTTGAAGAGTGTAACCGCACCGCGCGTATGATGACGACAATTTTGTCATCCAGGCTTTCTACAGGGGCCAGGCATCCGATCGTGATCCTGGCGCTGGCGGGGATCGTCGGCGGTATCGCGGCGTTTCCGCTGTCGTATGTGTCGAATACCAATGTTTGGATTGGACTTTGTTTGTTGCCGTTCGCCTGTTTGATAACCGGTGAGACGCGAAAGAACTACCTCTATCTATTCCTGTCGCTGGTCATGGGTGGTTTGTCTTTGCTTTATGGGCTAAAGCTATTCTACTTTTTTGCGCTGGCATTTTATGGACTTTGGCTGGTGGAGCTCATGATCGGCAAGTGTCATCCGTTGTTGCTGGTCCTCGTGGTGTGCATGTCGCCGGCGTTTCTGCAGATCTCCGGCATACTGGGTTTCCCCATTCGACTGCAATTAAGTGCCTGGACGGGTTGGTTGTTGCAGGCAGTGGGTGTAGATATACACGTAGCGGGAAATGTCATGGTATTGGAGGGCGCTACGTTTTCGGTTGACGATGCGTGCATGGGCCTGAACATGCTGGCGATCTCGTTGCTGATGGGTGTGTTTATTCTCGGACATCGGTTTCGCGTGGAGCGGAAGCAACTGTCGGCTGGTTACATCGTGCTATTCTTCACGGCAGTGTTTGTACTGAATATTATTGCCAACTTATTTCGCATCGTGGTGTTGGTGATGTTCCGCATTGGGCCAGAGCAAGCCCTGCATGGGGGAATGGGGTTGGCATGCCTGCTGGTATATGTGGTGATACCAGTATATTTCCTGGCGGTCTTTTTAGTGCGGCAACTGGGGAAAGGTCTTAGGCCGGTACCGGTAGCAATGCCGGTGAGTCCGGGAGTGGAACTGTTGCAGTATCTTTTCGCGGCGACCCTGTTGATTACGGGTGTGACACTTGGCCAGCAATTGAAGGCACCAGCTTTTTCTTACGCGACGGTGGCGTATCAAAATCTACCAACCGAAAATTTACCGAGCGGTGTCACCCGCATTGCCACGAATGAATTTCTATTGTATGTGAAACCCATTCCGGAATTCTTTGTGGCCGAACACAGCCCCCTGTTTTGCTGGCGCGGAAGCGGCTATACCTTCTCCACGATACAAGAGCAAATTGTAGCGGGTAGGACAATCTACCGCGGGGAGCTGGTAAAAGGTAACGAGGTATTGCACACGGCATGGTGGTATAGCAACGGAGAAGTAGAGACCATCAGTCAGCTTGACTGGCGCATGCGGATGCTTCGCGGAGAGAATAAATTCTGTTTAATCAACATTACCGCCCAGGACGAAGCGGCACTGCTGCGCCGTGTAGAGGAGGTATTTCACAACAATAATCTTTTAGTTCATTATGAGAAGTAATAGTATGGCTCCTGCTATTTCGCAACCGCGGGTGTTGCGTCAGGTAAAAATGTTGCTGGTGATATTCATGGTATGTCTTGTTGTTAGTGGTTTGACAGCTTTTCCTATCGAGTGGCAGCTAAACCTTGCGCACGCCTGGGTGGTGGAGCAGGATTGGAACAACGGCGTGGCACAGTGGCTGGAACGGGTGTATCTGGGCGTGCACGAAACATATAGCCGCTATCCGTTCATTGCTTATGGCACAGACTGGCTGGCATTTGCGCACTTGGTTATCGCAGTGGCGTTTGTCGGGCCGTGGCGCGACCCGGTACGCAATGTTTGGGTGGTGGAGTTTGGTATGATCGCTTGCGTGGCGATTCTGCCGCTGGCGTTTATTGCCGGACCGGTGCGGGGTATACCGTTGTTTTGGCAGTTAATTGATTGTTCGTTTGGGGTGATCGGACTGTTGTTGCTGTGGGTATGCCGCAGAAAAATTGCGTTGTTGGAGAAGCTTGCCCCAGGTCAGACCCATTAGTATACGCTGAGCCATCCAAAAATAATTTTCGCATTTTGCCCCAAGATGTAACCGTATGCAAGCTTTCCCGTATCTTGTATCAGCATTTCACTCTACTGTTCACTTTTAAATAGAGGAAAATATGTTGGTTTTGAGTTTACATATCTTCAAGTAGCCGCCACGGTAGATTTCTTACCGGAACGATTCGGCTGTTTTTAATCCTGACAGTTTTTGAAAAGTTAACAAGGTCGTCGCATCGTGCCACGATGTCGATAAGCCTTTGTGCTTAGGTTTTAAGCGCAGCTGAAATCTATTCTCCTTTTCTCTCGCCATTGTGTTTGAATGGCAAGACGGCGGAGCTATGTATTTATAAGATCATGTCCCCCGGTGTGGGGCAAACAAAGACAATGAATGGACACAAAAAATATACATGCGTTATTAATTGAGCGCAGAGCAAAATTGCAGGCCATGGCGGTATCTCTGAAAGAGAAATTCCTGGGGTTGGACGCCGTGATCGACGAGGTCACGTCATTGATGATGCCCTGGTATCTTTTTCCGGAAGCGCAACAACGGCCGATGATCATTAACCTGTGGGGTCTAACGGGCTCGGGTAAAACGGCGTTGGTACGAGCCATCGTGGAATACTTACAATATCAGAAGCTGTATACGCACATGGACATGGGTGAGTTCGAGTCTGATTCGGCGTCGTGGATGAAGAATGTGCTCACCGACGACCTGAAGTTCTTCGATGGCAAACCGGCCATCTTTTGCCTGGATGAATTTCAGTTTGCGCGTACACTCGATGGCGAGCGACGCGAGCTGGGTAAGGATAAGCTGCGCGTGGTTTGGGATTTGCTGGACTCTGGTAAGATCGACTATGTTCCCGGCCACTATACCTCCGCGATCTTTAGCGCTGAAAAATGCTTGAGCAAGTTAGAGAAGGCAGCACGTCGCGGCGTGACAATTACGCAGGGTCGGGTAGATGCCGTCGGATTGGAAGAATTTAAGACTGTCTTCAACGGCTTCTGTTTTGAGTTTGAAAATCGAAATAAGAATCCCGAGGCGGACTACTTCTTTTCCCGGGATTTTACCGGTGGTTTGACAAGCTTGTTTAGCGACGAAGAGATCACACACGAGGTCTTGCAGCAACGCATCGCGACGCTGGACCTGCGCGGGTTGATGCAGTTGGTAAATGACGCTCAGCGTTCACAACCCCTGACGCAGACGCTGGACTTGTCCGGTGCGCTGATCTTTATACTCGGTAACCTGGACGAGGCATACACCATGAGTGGAAACCTGAATCCGGATATTAGTGCAGACGACTTCTACGAGCAGACGACAAAGATCAACCTCGCCGATATTAAACGCGCTTTGCGCAAGCGGTTTCGTGCTGAGCAGATTGCCCGGTTGGGGAACAACCACGTGATCTATACCTCGTTCAACACGGAGCATTTCCGCGAGCTGATTAAACGGGAGCTGCAACGCATTGGCACCTTCGTACAAGAGCGTTTTGGCTGGACGACGCTGTTTGATGATTCGATTGTAGACGTGGTATATTTGGAAGGTGTATTTCCGGCACAAGGAACCCGGCCGGTATTCACCACGGTCAGGAACCTGATCGAGTCGCGTATCAGCAGTCTGGCCGTTTCGGTGCTGGAGTATCAACTGCCTGTCGCGTCGAT
Organism: Parachryseolinea silvisoli; assembly: GCF_021190955.1. Taxonomy (GTDB): domain Bacteria; phylum Bacteroidota; class Bacteroidia; order Cytophagales; family Cyclobacteriaceae; genus Ohtaekwangia; species Ohtaekwangia silvisoli. Next base: position 626,903 of record NZ_JAIOAO010000002.1, on the reverse strand, counting down.
TGCCTGGAAGTTTGAAGGTGAGACGTTTGTCTATACCCTTCGGGATGCAGGCGGTACCATACTGTTGGCGATCTCGGACAAGGCCAGGTTGAAACTCGACAATCTTCGTAAAAGTGTAGATCCCGAGCTGCAGGCGCACATAGCGGTGCACGAGGCGGGTCATGCTGTGTTGGCGGCCCTTACGTTGCGCATCATCCCGACGGTCGTGGTGTCGCGGACAGCGTCAGATGCCGAGGGATTTTGCCTCGTGGATTTTCCGGAAGGCCCCATGACACGCGAATCGCTGCAGAAGGATATCGTAATTACATTGGGTGGTTATGTGGCCGAGCGCCTGGTGTTTGGCGAGCAGTTTACTTCATCAGGGGTAAGCATTGATATTGAGGAAGCTTCCCGCCTGGCGAACCGGGCGGTGCGCCAGTACGCCATGGGCACGGACCCGATTCACCTGGCGGTAGATACGTCCGGCAACGAAGATGCTTTCTTCTTGTCGGATCGATATGCCAGCGAATCGATCATGATCATCAAGGCGTGTGAGGTGGAAGCCGGGCGACTGCTGAACCGTAACAAGTTGTTGCTGCTGAAGATGGCAGAATATCTGACCACGAACTCCCGCATGGAGCAAGAGATGATTGAAGAGTATGTGGCCCGTTATGGCAAGGAAGAGTGGATTGCGCGCGATGGGTTTATCAAACGTGATCAGTATTACCGTTTTCATGAGACACTCAAAAAACAGCTCAAAAGCCTGGAGCCCGAAGAGACACAGGCCGACATTGACAGTCTGGTTTCGGAAGCCAAAGCAATTCTGTCTGCATGATATTTTAAGAGCGCAGGTTATTCCTGCGCTCTTTTAGCCTTAACGCAGTGCACACCGTTGTTTGAAGTCCGATGGATTGGTGCCCCGGTATTTTTTAAAGATTCTGTTCAGATGACTTTTATCGGTGAAGCCAAACTCATCGGCTATTTCGCCAATGCGCATGCTACTATGCAATAGCCGGTTCTCTACCAGTTGTAGTCTATAGTTGGTAATGTATTGCTGCAGCGTCTCGCCGGCATGTTTCTTAAAATACCGGCCGAGGTATGTTTCAGAGATCTGAAAGTGTTCGCTGATGACCTCCGCCCGTAACTGGTGCGGGGTGTGAATGTTGGTTTGTATATAGCGTAGAATGTCGTGGATGCGCAGCTCGCTTGTTTCGACCATCGCTGTGGGCAAGGGTTGGGAGATGTTTCGTGCGACTACAAGCAGCAAAGTATTGACGAGCTGGTTGATCAGTTCGCGGTGGTATAGGTGCCCCTTTTGGTGCTCATCCATGAGCATGTTCATCAGGTGGGGCACATACTTTTTATCGGAATCGGTCTTGAGGAGGCAGCCGGGTTCGTGGCGGGAGTTATTCAGAATCATCTCCAGCTGTGCCCGAAGCACCTGTCCTCCGCCGGACGACTGTATAAACAATGGGTTGAACCGGATGAATAAAATGCGCGACATCGTCTCGACTTCCAACAGGTGAACGTCGCCCGGTGCCACCAGGAACAGACTGCCTGGGTGGTAAGGTAGGCTTACTTCGTTGACATGTTGCCGGCCGGTGCCGGCCACCACGTATATCATTTCAAAGAAGCTATGCGCATGTTCGCCACGCGGACAGGAATCCATGGGTCCGCGCAATACCAGCTCAAACGGCTGGAGCAGGTGGTCTTTTTTCATACGAAAACTTGTACCCTGGAAACATGTAAGAATACACCAAAGTTCGGGGCTATATTGTGGAATTTTGGTGCGCCAAGCCGACGGAAGCCTGGCGTATGTAAACGTATATGAAGGCATTAGTTCTAAAAAGCTACAATACACCGTTTGTATTGGAGGAAATCGAAACACCGGAGCCAGCTGCCGGACAGGTATTAGTGAAGATCGTGGCCAGCGGCGTTAACCCGCTGGATCTGAAAATCAAGTCCGGTGCAGCGGTTCACGCACAGGTAACACCGCCGGCAATTCTTGGAATAGACATGGCGGGTTTAGTGGAGGCTGTGGGAAAAGGAGTAACGTCTTTCAACGCAGGCGATGAAGTGTACGGCATGGTTGGTGGCGTGGCGGGTTTGCCCGGCACCCTGGCCGACTATATTTCAGTCGATGCAAACTTGCTGGCCCGCAAGCCCCGCAATCTCTCTTTCCGCGAGGCGGCTGCGCTGCCGTTGATTACGATCACCGCCTGGGAAGGATTAGTGGACCGCGCGAATGTATCAAAAGGCAGGACGGTTTTAGTACATGGTGGCGCCGGAGGTGTGGGACATGTGGCGATTCAGCTGGCCCGTTATAAAGGTGCCCGGGTTTTTACCACGGTGCGGCCCGACAAAAACGAATTGGTAAAAAGCTATGGTGCTACGCCGATCGATTATACAACCACCGGCCTGGAGGAATACGTGCAGGAATATACTAACGGCGAGGGTTTCGATATCGTACTCGACACGCTGGGTGGCGCGGGATTGGACCACTCGTTCAAAGCGGTAAAGCATTACACGGGTCATGTAGTAAGTACACTGGGTTGGGGTACCCATAGCCTGGCGCCGCTGTCGTTTCGCGGGGCGACCTATTCGGGCGTGTTTACGTTGTATCCGCTCATTTCGGGTCAACATCATGCCGCGCATGGCGCGATCCTCACGGCAGCAACACACATTGCCGAGGTTGGGAAACTGAGACCGCTGATGGACCGAAAGCGCTATACGTTTGATACAGTTGAAGAGGCTTACCTGGCGATACAAAATCGTACGACGTGTGGTAAAGTGGTGATTGATATTTAACTTGTGGTGGATGTTTAAGTTTAAAGATCATATCAAAATCATCGGCATCAATCCCTATGTATCAGTGCCCGATCGAATTCTGAAAAAGATATTCGACCAGGCGGGCAAGGACAAAGGTCACATTCGCATCAAGGGGACTGTGAACGGAGACCCCTACCAACAGACATTGGTGAAATATAGCGGTGAGTGGCGGCTGTATATTAATACCACGATGTTGAAAGATTCACCCAAGCGAATTGGTGAAAAGATAGCGCTCACGGTTGAGTTTGATGGCGCGGAAAAAGAGGTATTTGACTCGCCGGAATTTCTGAAAGCCCTGCGAAAGGATAAAGCTGCTATGCAGGTATTCGAAGGGTTGAGTCCTTCCAGGAGAAATGAGATTGTGCGCTATTTGGCTTTGTTAAAGACAAAGGAAAGTTTGGATAGGAATATTCTGCGGGCTATTAATTTCCTGCATGGTCGGGAACGGTTCATGGGTAGGGATCGGCCATGAATCAAGTCTCTTACTTTATTCAAAAACTTCGCATCGTCAGAACAGGGATGTCAACAAAAAATCCCGTGTCATCCCGGTATGCTCAGCAAACGTTTATTCAAAACCCCATTTGTGCACGGACTCAGGGTAGTGTTCTTTTACCAGCTCCACGACCATCTCTACCAGGTTGCGCACGTCGAGCTCGCTTTTGCGGCCGGGAATTTTGCCTAGTAATTCGTCGCGTTCGGCGAACGCGTCTTGTGCCATGCGGGCGTAGCGCAAGCCTTGCTCGTGACGGGCGCGTGCGGGACTGACGCGCGAGTTGAGGTCGGCAATCAGGTGTGGCTTCACGGGGCTTTGCGGGCCGGAGTTGCCGTGTTGCTCGATGATTTTTTCGGCCAACTTTATTAAGGCCTCGGCTTGTTGCGGCAGCGTGTACGTTGTGGCTGCGTTGGTAGTGTTGTCGTTCATGGTTACCATACTATCCTGAAATAAGTTCGGCCGATTCTACTTCGACCTTGAGATAACTTGTCGAGGAGGAAAGGTCGCGCAGTTTTTTGCGGAAGTCGATGGGCTGTCCCGGGTAAATGACCTGCTCCGTTTTAATGCGCATGGTCTTAGGTTTGCCGCCGGGGGTGGCGTAGGTGACCTTGAGAATTACATTTTTATAGGTCGCCAGCTCGGCATGGTTCCATACCTGCCCGTATACTTCCGATTGATGTGCGCGGTCTTTTCGCCAGGCGTAGCGCGTAGTCAGGAAAGCGACCGGATTTTCTTTTTCCTTTTGAAAGGCTGGGTTGTTTGCCCGGCGCCATCCTGCATACGCGTTGTTGATGATTGCAGATTTTTTGAAGATTTGGTGGGGGTGGTGAAAGGTTGCCTGCTCGCCATGCACGACCCGTAGAACCTCACCGCGGGTATTGTCCATGCGCGAAAAGTTAACCTTTCCCTCCTTCACCGTTAAGGTTGTAAGCGTATCGGTCTCCTTTACGTTAAAGGCGGTGCCGACCACACGGGTGATGGTCGTCTTCGTCAATACACGGAAGGGCCGTGTCGAGTCGGATCGTACTTCAAAATATCCTTCGCCTTCGAGGTAGATCCGCCGTTCGGTTATGTTGAAGTTTTTGTCGTAGCTGATGCGACTGCCGGTGTTGAGCCACACACGGCTACTGTCGGGCAGGTATAAAGTCGCTACGTGATCGCCGGCGGCATGTGTAAAGCCGGGTAGGTAGGTTGACGAACCCTGGAACTGGGTATAAAACCACGCCCCCACGACCACGAATATAACGGCGGCCGCGACGCGCAACCATGGGCTGCGAAGTATGCGTACATTTTCGCTGCGCTCATCACGCTGCAGACGCGCCATGAGCCGGCTTAATTCTTCGTCGGTGCCATAGTCGGCCGATGTCAGTTTGAGGCGGCTGCTCGCCCAGATCTTTTTGGCTTCTTCAAAGACTCGCTGGTTGTCTTTCGAATCCTGTAGCCAGGACTCAAAAGCCAGTCGCTCGGAAGATTCCAGCTCACCCGACAGGTATGCGGATATTTTATTCCATCGTGGGGTTGGTGTATCTGCGTTCATCGGGTGAGTTTATACTGGAATTATACCCGCTGGGTCTTTTTTGTTACCGGCGGAGTATTCTTAACGTAAGTAGCACAGGTATACTGCGAACATGCTGAAAACAGCACGGCAGAGGTGATTAAGATTAGGCCAAGCAGACGTTTCATAAGCGTATTGTTTTAATGATTAGGTATGCTTATAGCACGCAAGGGTAACCTTACCCCCAAACGCCCCCCTAAAATTTCTTAATTATTTTACGCTTCTATAAAGATAAGCCGATAGAGTGCCAGGCCGGCAGCGGCCAGCCATGTGACCATTTCGAGCGAAAGGAAGGGTTTTAGCTCCTGGCGAAGCTTTTCGAGGGCAATACCCATCTGATTTTCAACGGTTTTGAGCGATATGCCCAGGGTATCCGCTATTTCCTGGTATTTCAGGCCCTCCTGGCGGCTGAGGAGGTAAATGCTTTTGCATTTGGCCGGCAGCCGGTCGATCGCCTGCCGGGTGCGGAGCTCCAGCTCACGAATTTCAATGGATTCCGTTTCCGGAAAGGCGCGCAGCATGTCCAGACCTTTGTAATCGTCTAACGAAAAAAGACGTTTGTGCGAACGCACATAATTATAGGCCGTGTGCACGGTGGCCTTATAAAGATAATGTTTGATCTGGTCGCCGAAGATGACGTGCGACCGGTTGTTCCAAAGCTTAACAAAAACTTCTTGCACAATGTCCTTTGCGGCATCACGATCGCACACAATATTATAGGCAAGGTCGCATAGACCTTTATGATGTTGCCTGAAGAGGCTCGCAAAATCGGCTGGCAAAGCGCTTTCCATCGTCGGACCCGAAGATCAGGGTTTTTCCGCAGGTTATATACTCGAAATATAGACGATGTAAACTTTAATCTTACAGGTGTTTTTCTGCGAGGATTTTTTCAGCGATTGTGGTACCGCTGGCCAGGGCGGCCTCGACAGTGCCCATTTCCGGGCCATTATAGTATGCTTCGCCGGCAAAATAAAGTTTGTCGTCTACGGGCACGGCGAGTATTTTGAGTGCTTCGTCGTTGCCGACGCTTTTATAAGCATAGGCGCCGCGGGCAAACGGATCGGTGACCCAGTTAAAGACCCTGGCATTGCGAATATGTTGCCGTAAGTATACCTCGGTACAATTAAAAATATAGGCCAGCGAAAGAAATGCCTCTTGTAATAGCTCATGGTCACCTTTGCGCAGGTGTTTGGTGATGGGCCCGGATAGCCACCCCGATAATAATGTAGATTGTGCAGGATTTTGTGTCCACCACGTCGGAACATACGCGTCGGAAAACAGAAAGTGCAGGTCCGGCATGACATAGCCTTCGTCTGGCTGAGGCCGTTCCCAAAACTTACCCGTAAATTCGATGAGGAATTTGATCACTCCTCCTGTCTCGATGCGACGCAATGCCTGCAGGTGCTGGACAGGCTCGGGCGAGAAGGCGACGGCCCCGGCGTTGAGTACGGCTACCGGTACCGTGATAACGATCTGGCGGCCGATATATCGTTCGCCTTCGGCGGTGGTAACTTCCACATAGTCCGGCGTGTAGCGTATGTGCGTTACGTTGTTTTTAAAATGAAAAACGACTCCTTGCGCGGCGCATTTATGTTGTAAGAATTCCATGAGCGGTCCGTATCCCTGTTTGGGCCGGTAGCCCGTCAGGTTTTCTTCGGCTGCCCATTCTTCGCGTAGGGCAAACGCACTGGCTTTGTCGACGTCGGCTGCATCGTAGCCTTCGACCAGGCGCGTGATGTTTTCGCGCAGTGCGCGATGGACATCATCGCCAAAGTACTGACGGAGGAAGGCGCCGATGCTGATGTCTTCTTTCAGGCTTCGCAGTTTGTTGTTAACGTCATCCCACCCTTCGGGCATGATGTCTCCTTTTTGCAGCCGGTGGTGTTGTACGTTCCATGTGGCGCCGTCGCCTTCGTAGAAGGGCATGTTAGCTTCCTGCATGAGGGCCGTTGTAAGCGGTAAGTTGCCGTGCATAAATTCGGCGCCGCCCTCGGCTACGGGCACGGTAAAGTTGGTGCGGAGCGTATGGATGCGGCCGCCGATGCGCTCGCGTGCTTCTAATACGGTTACGGATCGTCCGGCCACACTTAACGTGCGGGCGGCCGTGAGCCCCGCGGCACCTGCACCTACGATAAGAATATCGACCATAATGTTGAAGTCATGTTAAAATATCAAGCCCACAAAACACGAATATACGAGGCCTACTTTTTTTAACGGCAAGGCCCATGCCCGAATTGCCTGAAGTAGAGAGCTTCAAGCGTTGGGCGGCAGGTCGGCGTATTTTTGCCCGGTGTCAGAAATTATGCGATAACATAAATGTAATAATGGCCAACACCGGCAAAGTCCGGTAGGCTTTCGTTACCGGAAAGTTGGGTGGAGGGTAAAGCTTTTGTTATTTTCGCGACGTCTTGACTTTAATCTATTATGGAGCTTATAAAATCCCTCATTGACTTTATTCTGCACATTGACCACCACCTGGTGGAAATCGTTCAGGATTACCAGACCTGGACCTATCTCATTCTGTTTCTAATCATCTTTGCCGAGACCGGTCTGGTGGTAACGCCGTTCCTGCCGGGTGACTCGCTGTTGTTTGCAGCGGGTGCGATCATCGCCAAGCCGGAGACAGGATTGAACGTTGGCTTGATGCTGATTCTGCTAATTATTGCCGCCATTCTCGGCGACCTGGTAAACTATCACGTCGGCAAATTTATTGGGCCGAAGGCCTTCAACGGTAAGTTCAGGCTTCTGAAGCTGGAGTATCTGACGAAGACCCAACAGTTTTATCATAAGCACGGCGGCAAGACTATTATCTACGCTCGCTTTATTCCTATCATTCGCACGTTTGCACCGTTTGTAGCCGGTATCGGCACGATGTCGTACGGCAAGTTTGCTACTTTTAATATAGCCGGTGCAATCGCCTGGGTGACCAGCTTTTTGATGCTGGGCTTTTTCTTTGGTGGCCTGCCGGTGATCAAGAACAATTTCACCTATGTGATCCTTGGGATCATCTTTGTATCGATTCTGCCGCCAATCATTGAAATGATTCGTGAAAAACGAAAACCCAAGGCCGAGGGTGTTAGCAAAGGCTAATTTTCTTTAGTTGCCTGGCTTTTTTACCTTAGTGCTTCAATGTATACCCACATGAAGACGCGAAGCCTATTGTCTGCCATCCTGTTTTTTCTTTTTGCCACGGCTGGCCTCGCCCAAGACAACGGTTATATAGACAGTTTGAAGCGCGATCTGGAGCTGGCCAAAACGGACGCCGCGCGGCTCGCTACGTTGAAGGAGCTGTCGGGTCTCTATATGGTGCTCGATGAGGCGCAAGCGGATCGTTACGCATTGCAGATGTTGGATCTTGCCGAACAGACGCGTGACCGGAAATTAATGGTTCACGTTCTGCTGCTGGATGCGCAACGGTATTTCTCTGTGGGTGCTGGCAATCGCGATCAGGCGGCAAAGGCATTAGTATCGGCAGAAAAAGCACTGGCCCTGGCAAAGGCCAGTAACCTGGAGGGATCGCAGGCGGAGGCTTATGTCGTCCTGGCCCGGATAGCACGAAACAATGGTGAAACAGACAAGGCTCTCAATTACAGTAACCTGGCGTTGTCGTTGTCAGCTACCACAGAAGACGATTCTCTGCGTGTGATCTGTCTTGGATCTTTGGGCGATACTTACCTCGCCAAAAAAGAAAGGTTGTTAGCGTTTCGGCAATATTTACAGGCGCTTTCGATTGCCGAAGCACTGGCTCATTATGAGCCTTTGAAATTGAGTTATTACAACATGGCAGACTTTTACTACAGTCTGGATGATCATGAGAAAGCGAAAGACTATTTATTCAAGGTTCATGCGCTGACGCTTCGCTATCGAAAGACGTTGGACAGGCTATTGCTGTACCGTCAAATCGGCACTGTTTACATGGGTGCGAAACAGTACGACATCGCGATGGAGTACCACGAGCGGGTGCTGGCGTTATCGGATTCCATTCATTTCAGCGTGACCCGCGTGAACGGATATATCAGTATCCTCGAGCAATACTTACAGAGCGGCCAGACGGAGAAGGCATTAGCTTATTTCAAGGCCACACCTGATCTGACTACCTTCATGCAGCGGGCGAATCTTGAGTTTATTATTTTTCAAACGTATGGGTTCGCGTATGCCAAGCTAGGCCGATATGATTCTGCGCAGTATTTCTATACCAAAGCGGAGCCGCTGGCGGAAGCCCGCGCAAATACTTCCAACCTTTATAACTTCTACCTGCATCTTGTCCAGCTTTACAACGATTTGAAGAAGTACGACAAGTCATTAGTTTATCTACAGAAGGCATATCGCATTGGCGAACGGTCGGGTAATCTCGAGATGAAGCAAGAGGTTTCACAAGAGTTGGATTCGGTTTATCAGCAGATGGGTGATTTTAAGAATGCTTACATCTATAATCAACGCTATCACCAGTATACAGACAGCCTGAAACTATTAGCTACCGAGAAAGATCTGATGTTGTTGGAAGTGGCGGACGAAACAAAACGTCGCGAGCGAGAAGAATTGAAGGAAGCGCAGGCGCTACATGACCGGCATAACCTCCAGTACATGGGCATTACCGTGGCGATTGCTGCAGTGTTTATTGTGCTGGTCATGCTGGGTATTTTTCGGGTGTCAAAGGCCACGATCAAAATTTTGGGGTTCTTTGCGTTTATTTTCTTGTTTGAGTTTATTATTCTAATCGCCGATAATCAGATTCACCACGCCACGCATGGCGAGCCGTGGAAGATTATGTTAATCAAAATCGTGTTGATCTCCATTTTACTGCCGCTGCATCACTATCTGGAAGAAAAAGTGATTCATTATCTTACGTCGCATCGCCTGTTGGAAAGTAAGGAATCTCTAATGTCTAAATTCCGCAGTAAGGAGCACACGGAGACAGATACGGAAGCAGAGGCTCACTCGTAGGTCGTTGAGTCTTTGCAGTAAAGTAGTAACTAAATTCTGATTAGTAGGTAAATTCTCCGAACGGTGTGCGGAGGCTCACTTGCTTTTTGCCGGCTTCTACGCGGCCGACAATCTGCGCGTCGAGGTTAAACGACCTGGCGATGTCGATGACGGCCTGTGCGTGAGCTTGTGGCAGGTATATTTCCATGCGGTGGCCCATGTTAAATACTTTATACATCTCCTTCCAGTCGGTGCCGCTTTGGTCGTGAATAAGCTTAAAGAGCGGTGGGATATCGAACAGGTTGTCTTTGATGATGTGTACGTCGTCGACGAAGTGGAGCACTTTGGTTTGTGCGCCGCCGCTGCAATGCACCATGCCATGGATCCGGCTGCGCAGTTGTTTGAGCATTTCGATGATGACGGGCGCATAGGTGCGCGTGGGTGATAGCACCAGCTTGCCGGCATTGATGGGCGCGCCGGGCACGGTGTCGGTCAGGCGGCACTTGCCCGTGTAGACGAGGCCTGCGGTGACGTTGCCGTCGTAGGACTCGGGATATTTTATTGCGTAGTCTTTGTGGAAGACATCGTGACGGGCTGATGTCAGGCCGTTGCTGCCCATGCCGCCGTTGTATTCGCTTTCGTAGGAGGTCTGCCCGAACGAAGCGAAGCCTACAATTACGTCGCCTGCCTGGATGTTTTGGTTGTCGATTACGTCGCTGCGTTTCATGCGGCTAACGACGGTGCTATCGACGACAATGGTTTTTACGAGGTCGCCCAGGTCGGCAGTTTCACCACCGGTGCTGATGATGTTCAGGCCGTGGCTGCGCAGCATGGCCAGTACCTCTTCTGTGCCTTCTATGACCGCGGCGATCACTTCGCCAGGGATAAGGTGTTTATTGCGGCCGATGGTGGAGGACAATAAAATGTTATCAATGGCACCGACGCACAGCAGGTCGTCGATGTTCATGATGATGGCGTCTTGTGCGATGCCTTTCCATACGGACAGGTCGCCCGTCTCTTTCCAGTATAAATAGGCCAACGATGATTTTGTACCGGCGCCGTCGGCGTGCATGATGGTGCAGTATGCATCGTCGTGGCCAAGGTAGTCGGGCACAACTTTACAGAATGCTTTGGGGAAAAGTCCCTTGTCTAAATTACGGATGGCCTGGTGGACATCTTCTTTGGAGGCGGATACGCCGCGTTGATTATAGCGATCGGAATTCAATGGAAAGACAGTTAGCGAAAGCGAGTTATATTTCCTTTTTGATCAGGAATTGTTCCAGGTCTTTGAGGTTGAGGAGACCTTCATAGTATGCCTTGCCGAAGATGACAGCAAAGATACCCATGTCGTTGAGCCGTTTGATGTCATCCACACCGCGTACACCACCACTGGCGAGTACACAAATGTCGGGAAACGCATCGAGTATGTCCTGGTAAAATTCAAAGGCCGGACCTTCGAGTGTACCATCGTGCGATACGTCGGTGGACTTCACATACTTTAGCCCACGGGAGGCGAAATAGTCCAGGTGCTCCATGAGGCCCTGCTGCGTGCGCCGCTGCCAGCCACGGAAGAGCATCTCTTTGGTGTTGCGGTCTACAACGTCGGCGCCGAGCGTAATTTTCTCACGGCCATACGAGATGATCCATGAAGCAAAGAGCTCGGGATTGGTGACAGCAATGCTGGCGGCAGTGATATATGCGGCACCATATTCGTAGGCTTTGCTGATGTCGCCGTCGGTGGAGATGCCGCCGGTAAAGTCGACTTTTAAGTTGGTATGGCCGGCAATGGTTTCGAGCACGTGCCAGTTTATGGGGCTGCCCTTTTCGGCGCCGTCGAGGTCGACCAGGTGGACAACGTCGATTCCATGATCTTCAAACCGCTTGGCAAGGTCCAATGGGTTTTCGTTGTATGCCTTTTCACTGCTGGGATCGCCTTTTCGCATCTTGACGACGGTCCCTTTGCGAATGGCAATGGATGGAATGACCTGGATCATTTTACACGGTTTTTTCTGGCAGCGAAGTTACGATGCTAAGCCGAAAAACCCCGAACGGCAACTGAAAATCTGGAAATAATTCACCCCCTTGAAAATTGCTTTCCTGCCGGACGGAATTGCGTAATTTTAGCTAATCCATTCTATTTCCCGGTTTCTATTGGTATTCACCCTATGACAAAAACTCCTCTTCTTTTCCTGCTGCTAGGCTTAACGGCGTTGCCGGCCTGTGCCCAATCCAAGGTGCGCAAGTTGCCCGGCATTATCAACCACCCGTCGCTTGACGTGTCGTCGCCCTATATCAGCCATGATGGCAATGCACTGCTTTTTGTCTCGAACAGTGGTCAGGATGGCGCGCTGGCAGTCATGTATACGTCGCGTGAAACAGATTGGTCTACCCCAGTGGAATTGCCCAAGCACCTCAGTACGCGTCTCAATTTTTTCCAGGGCTATGCGCTCAGCGCCGATGGCAGAAAGCTATACTTTACTTGTGCCAAATCGCCCGTGGTAGGCGGTTATGATATTTTTGTTTCGGAACTGAAGGGAACGACCTGGAGCACACCGGAAAATTTTGGGGCGCCCATCAACTCCAAAACCAACGATGGCTGTCCGTCGTTTACCCCCGATGGCAGCGCACTATACTTTATGCGGTGCGACAAAATGGACCAGCGTAAAGCCGGTGGTTGCCAGATTTTCCGCACGGTAAAAAAATCAAATGGTCAATGGGAAGAACCCGTGGCGCTGCCAGCGTCGATCAATACCGGCAACGCTCAGGCCCCACGCATTATGGCCGATGGCGAGACGCTGATCTTTTCGTCTGACAAAGCCGGTGGTAAAGGCGGCATGGACCTGTATATGTCACGCCTGAAGAATGGTAGCTGGTCAGCACCGGCGCCGCTGGATTTTGTCAATACAGCCGAAGACGATCAATATGTAAGCGTGGCGGCACTCGGGCGATATCTATTGAAAGAAGCCCCAGGCACCCGTAACAATCGCGAGATCACAGAATTCCTGATACCAGACAATCTCCGGCCGAAAGGTATTATGAAACTGGAAGGCAAAATATCGGATGCCTCGGGTGCAGCTACGCCCGCCTATCTTTCCGTGTCTGATATGACTACGGGCAAACGCGTTTATAGCGGCCGCCCCGCGAGCGATGGTTCGTATTACGTTTACTTGCCCGAAGGGACACGATATGAATTGTCGGTTGATCCGGAGCAAAGTCAGGTGTCGTACTTCTCGCGGCAGTTGGATTTGACAGGTGACAAGGTGCCGCAAAAAGAGAAAGTAAATGTGACGTTAAAACAGCCGGCTGTGGGTGACGAAATCGTGTTGGATGGCGTGCAATTTAAGCCTTCTTCCAGTACGCTGCAGGCTACGTCTGACAATGCCTTGAAACAACTGGCACGCCTCATAAAAGCGAACCCCGGATTTAAGTTTGAGATTCAGGTATTGCTGAGCGGCTACGTGGAAGATGCCAACCGGTCGTCGGCCGACCTGACGGAAATTTCGGTCGATTCGATCCATACAAAATATGACGACATCGATTCATTGGGGCAGCTGTACAAGCGCGACACGATTATGGTCAAGAAGCTTTTCCACAATGACCGCACGCAGGCGCAAGCCCAGGCGATTATCAACTACCTGGTGTCGCAGGGTGCTTCCCCGGGAAGCTTTACCTATTTCGTTAACGCCATTCCGGCGGCGTTGCCGGAAAACAAAAAGCTTACCATAAAGGCGGTGGTTAGAAAAGGATGATGGATTGCCGGGGCGGGGCTTAGTAGGCAAAGGGTACGGCGACGAGGGTCTTGTCCCACATCAGCACCATTTCCACCTCTTCGCCCAGCTTTTCAAAAGCAATAGTGAATTGTTCGAATTCGCGGTCCTGCAGGACGGGATGTACCTGTACCTGGAGCACGTCGCGGTCGGGTGAGCGGTTTGCTTCACCATCGGAGCTGACGCCCCACTGGCCGTATTCGCTGTTAAAGATGATGGTCCAGGTGTCTTCGCCGGGAATGGTCCAGAGCGAGTACCTGCCTTTGCGAAGGGTTTTGCCTTCGAATTTGAGGTCTTGCGAGGTTTGGAAGGTGGTGGCTTCGTTGGCGCCGGTACGCCATACTTTGCCATAGGGCACCAGTCCGCCGTAGATAACACGGCCTTTTTTGAAGGGCCGGTTATAAAAGACGTTGATGGTGAGCTTGTTTTGGCTGAAGACGACCTCCTCTTCCGGACTAAAAGACTTAGTCTGCTTTTTCATGTAATACATGGTCGCCCACCCTAAAATAATCAGGACGGCCACGGCCAGTCCGGAGATGATCAGAAACTTTTTCATACAGAAAGACAAGGGTTTCCGACCCAATTATTGCGACCGAAACATTTTTTACTGGTTCTGATGCAAAATACTGGGACACGCCCTATTTTTACGAGCCTAAAATTAATAAAGTTATGGACTTCGCATCTTGGTGGCCTTTTTATGTTGTGATCGCACTTTTTATTCTGGCGATCGTGTCCCCTTGGATCTTCCCCAATAAAATGGTGAGCAAGAACAAGCACGACAACAAATTCTAATCCCCACACGGGATTTTCCCCTTATGAACATCTGTGTTTTCTGCGGCTCGCGGCGTGGCCACGCTGTGGCGTACGAAGCGGCGGCAAAAACATTTGGCAGTTTGTTGGCACAAGAGGGCCACACGCTAGTATACGGAGGCGGCAACGTTGGGTTAATGGGCGTAGTGGCCGATGCTGTCTTAGCCGGTGGCGGTAAGGTCATTGGCGTCATCCCTGATTTCTTATTGAAGCTCGAGGTCGGGCATCGAAATGTTACCACCCTGGAGGTAGTAGACACGATGCACGCCCGCAAAAAGCGCATGGCCGATCTTTCGGATGCCTTTGTTGCCATGCCGGGCGGCTGGGGCACGTTGGACGAACTGGCGGAAATTCTCACCTGGAAACAACTCGGCCTGATCACACAACCTGTGGGACTGCTGAACACGCGTGAATTTTTTGATCCGTTGTTAGCACAAATGCAATGGATGGTGAGCGAGGGCTTTCTGGACGCCGATCAATTGGCGGTACTCCTCCGCGAAAACACACCCGAAACACTTTTATCTGCTATCCGCACCGCAATACGATAGGACATTCGCGTAATTCCCTTATCTTACCAGTAAACCTTCTGGCCAGACACGTTATGATCAGGAATTTTCTGGTTTCTGTTTTGTTTTGCTATGGTATTTTTCCTGCGGCCGCACAGAATTTAGGATTTTCCATTGTCGACGGCCAACGGAAGGTACAGATGCCCATCGAGATCTATAACAACCTGGTGGTTTTACCGGTTGTGTTAAATGGAACCTTGCCGCTGAAGTTTATTCTCGATACGGGTGTGCGCACGGCCATTCTTACGCAAAAGACTTTTTCGGATATTCTTAACCTGCCGTACTCCCGTCGATATACTATCTCCGGTCCGGGTGGTGAAAAACTTGTTGACGCGTATGTGACCAACAATGTAACGATCGAGCTGCCTGGCATTATGGGACGTGGCCACGCCATGCTGGTGCTGGAGGAGGACTACTTGCAGCTGCGCAACTATATGGGTACCGACGTGCATGGCATTTTAGGCTATGAGCTATTCAGCCGTTTTATTGTGCAGGTAGATTATGAGAAGAAAGTGTTGACGCTCACGCTCCCGGAATATTTCCGCAAACCGCGCAAGTACCAGACGCTGCCGATGAAGATTGAAGACACGAAACCCTACATCATCACGCCGGTGGTGCTGCAAGACGGTACGTCGTTTAACGCCAAGCTGCTGATGGACTCGGGTGCAAGCCATGGGTTGTTGTTAGACCCTACGACGGACAGCCGCATTCAGGCGCCGGCGCATGTGATTAGCAGTGTGATTGGTCGCGGGTTGGGTGGCGAGATCACCGGAAAGGTGGGCCGCATTCGATCGATCGAAATCGGGTCGTATAAATTGATGAATGCCATCGCGAATTTTCCCGACCCCAATAGTTATACCGATACCTTAAAGACGGGTAATATTTTTCGGAACGGCGCCGTGGGTGGCGAGATCATGAGCCGCTTTAGCATCATCTTTAATTTTCCGAAAGAAGAAATATACCTGCGCAAAAATTCGTCGTTCAAAAAAGGATTTCATTATAACCTGAGCGGGCTCATCTTAAAGGCACGGGGCTCGCAGTTAAACATCTTTGAGATTTCGGAAGTGCGCAAGGAGTCGGCCGCTGATAAGGCTGGTTTGCTGGCCGGCGATGTTATTCTCAGCATTAACGGTGTGATGACGCAGTATCTGAGTCTTAACCACGTGAACGGGTTTTTTAACAGCAAGCCGCGTAAGAAGATCCGGTTGGAGATTAACCGCAGGGGTGAGCGTATGCGAAAAGAGTTTACGTTGGAGGACCAGATTTAAACCAGTGTGAGCGTGAGCGCGAAGATGTTCCGTTCTTCTTCGCGCTCACGTTGTTTTTGGCAACCTCTTTTGCTTAGATCAGTTTACCGATCTGTTTTTTGCGTTTTTGGTATGCCTGGTACAGGTACAGTTGTGTGCGACGGAACTTCAGGGAGTTCTTCACGGTGTTGTACAGTGCGTCGGCGGAGAGGTTTTGTTTGAGCAGATAGTCCAATGCAGCACCTGAGCCTGCGGCTTCGTGGTAGTTGGAGTTTTTCAGGACGGTGATGGGGATATCCTTCGTCTTGCGATTGTTTGTCAACTCGCTGACGGTCTCACGCAATTGTAAGTTGCCGAGGTTGTCGTCGATAAAAATGAAGTTTGGATTAAAACGTATCAGTCGTTCGAGAATACTTTTGAGGTCGAACGCAATTTCCGTAATGATCTTCTTGTCACGTACTTGTTGTAGCTTTTCCAATACAACACTGAGCTCGATTGGGTTGTTGCCAATCAACAGGACGTTCAAAGGTTTGGTGGCCTCAGCCGGTATAGTTGTTTCCATAGACATGCTAACTGTGGGTCGTAACAACATCTAACGTAAAAAGCCTCCCGAAAAGATTCTATTCCCGCGGAAATATTTTTTTGACTGCCCGGTTTTCCCCTTTTCGTATTATTTTGAGGGAATGGCAGAAGATAAGATCATCATTATTGGCGGAGGTCTCGGTGGACTCATTGCCTCTCTCCGGTTGGCGGAGGCTGGTATTCCATCGATTGTAATAGAAAAGCGCACGTATCCGCAACAACGTGTGTGCGGTGAATACATCTCGCACGAGGTCTCCCCATTTTTGAAATCGCTGCGTGTGTATCCGGAAAGTTTACATCCTGCACAAATCAGCCGTTTTCAACTTTCGTCGGTTACCGGGCGCTCGGCGGTATTGCCGCTGGACCTGGGTGGCTTTGGTGTGAGCCGCTATGCGTTTGACAACTTTTTGTATACACGTGCGCGCGAAGCAGGGGTGAAATTTTTACTTGACACCGAAGTACACGCGGTGCATTTTGCCAACGACCGTTTTGAAGTAAAGACGGCTGACCGATCGTTCGAAGCGCGTGTAGTGATTGGGGCCTTTGGCAAGCGGTCGCGCATCGATGTGCAGCTGAAAAGATCGTTTGTACAAAAGCGATCGCCGTATGTGGGTGTGAAATACCATGTGCGCGTGGAACATCAGCACGACTTGATTGCGCTGCATAATTTTCCCGGCGGCTATTGTGGTATGAGTCATGTAGAGGATGGTAAAGTAAATCTCTGTTACCTGACACACCGTGATAACCTGAAGGCATATGGCAACATTCGTGATATGGAACACGGTGTGCTATATCAAAACCCCTTGCTGCGCGACATCTTTATGGGAGCGGAGTTTCTTTCGGCCAAACCGGAGACGATTAATGAAATATCCTTTGAGACCAAACAGCCGGTGGAGGATCATATATTCATGCTGGGTGATGCCGCGGGTATGATCACACCGTTGTGTGGCAATGGCATGGCCATGGCCATTCGTTCGGCGAAGATCCTGACGGACCTGTTGATACCGTATTACCGTAGCGCGACTCCCAACCGGGCGGCATTGGAGAAACTATATACCGCACAATGGCGTGCGCAGTTCGCGGTGCATTTGTGGCGGGGCCGGCAGATACAACGGCTGTTTGGAAGTGAGACGGCTTCGCGCCTGGCGATTGGTCTGGTGTTACATGTACGGCCGCTGGCGAAGGCCATTGTGCGGAGTACACACGGTTCGGTGTTTGCTTAGCGTTACGCTTGTGTGGTTATCTGTTAGGAAGTTCTTATATTCCGTAGCACAAAATTCTTACAACCATGCGTAACGAAACCAACCGAAGAAATTTTATCCGCTCACTGGGACTTATTACCGCCGGTGTAACGGTAGGGCCTTCTTTCCTGGCATCTTGTACGGGCAAGCCTACACCAGAAACTAAACTTGCAGACTCCACCGCTACTACTATGGAAAAACCAAAGGAATTATTTTTCAAAATTTCATTAGCACAGTGGTCGCTGCATCCGGCGCTCTTCGGGGGACAGTTAAACAATCTTGATTTCCCTGCGAAAGCCAAAAACGATTTTGGTATTTCCGCTGTAGAGTATGTCAACCAGTTCTTTAAAGATAAAGCGAAAGACCAGGCTTACCTGGCTGATCTGAAGAAACGCTGCGACGACCTCGGCGTGACCAGCGTACTGATCATGTGCGACGGCGAAGGTGACCTCGGTGATGTCGACCCCAAGAAACGCAAGCAGGCTGTGGAGAACCATTATAAGTGGGTAGAGGCTGCCAAGTTCCTGGGTTGTCATTCCATTCGCGTAAACGCTGCGGGCGAAGGCAAGCGCGAGGAAGTGGCCAAGTCCGCCACGGATGGGTTACGTCAACTGTCGGAGTTTGCCAAGCCGCACAACATCGGTGTGATCGTGGAGAACCACGGTGGCTTCTCGTCTGACGGCCAATGGCTGAGTGGTGTAATCTCCGGCACGGGAATGGACAACTGCGGCACATTGCCTGACTTCGGCAACTTCTGCGTTAATCGTACGAAGCCCGAGGCCAACACGATGGAGGCGTGGATGAAGACCAAGTGTCTGGAAGAATACGATCGTTATAAAGGCACGCAGGAGCTGATGCCATTTGCCAAGGGCGTGAGCGCGAAGACGCACGACTTTGATGAACAGGGCAACTGCGTGGAGACGGACTACAGCAAAATGCTGCAGATCGTGAAGGCGGCTGGCTATACAGGTTACGTCGGCATAGAGTATGAAGGCACCAAGCTGTCGCCGGAAGAGGGCATTCGCGCCACGAAGGCGTTGCTGGAGCGCGTGGGTGCTACCATCTCATAATGTGTTAGAAAAGTTGAGTCAGCTGGGTCGAGTCCAGCAACAGGTATATAAAGAATGCATTTAGACATGTGGCTGAAATAAAATTCAGCCACATGGTCGATGCATGGTTAGCCCGCGATTCATCCCGCCATACCCGCCAGAACCACGCGAGGAAAAACAAGACCACGGGCGACAGCGCCGCCACGAAGATAAACTCGTAACCCTGGCCAGGATAAAAAGAATAGAAGTACGCTATGAACCCGGCGGTGACCAGTGTAAAGACTCCTCCTACAAACCAGAATGTGCCGCGCACACCCAGCATGCGGCTAAAAGTATGGTCGCCACGCTTGCCGTCTTCCTCATGTTGATATACTTGCGTAATGGGATAGGTGCCCAACAACTGGGCCGTGCTGAGCAGGCCGGGGATCAACACCGTTGGTTTCAGGGCGTTTTCCAATGGAAACCGGTTTATGCCCACGTAGCACATGACGAATGTAAAAAGCCCCTGGAACAGTCCAACGATCAACCAACTGGCGACGGGGTATTTTTTTAATCGTACAGCCGGGTGGCTATACGCTTTTGAGATGAGCCCGTAGATGAATATCAATATGGCGAAGGTGATGCTGATCTTGACCACGGCCAGTACGATAGTGATGAGGTCAAACAATAAGGACAGGTAGTATAGCCCGAGGTTTACTTTGGGTGGATTCTTGAGGCCGCCAATGCTTTTCTCGTCTTTGTCGAAGTAGCTGTTGTATCCGTTGCTGGCGGGGTATAAAAAGAGGTGCACGATCAGGAACGTCCACAGCAGCGGGTTGGGGCTGATGTTGGGCGAGACGGCGAGGCTGAATAAAAATACCGGCAACAGGTAGTATGAGAAGGGTATGCGCAGGTGCAGCCAGGCGGATCGTGAAAACAGGGAGCGTATCATGCTGTTTGCGGATATGATTAACCAAAAAGATCCTGGAAGACATCCGTCAATTTGGCAAAAGCCTTTACCTGGATGCGGGTCTTCTTGAGATCGAGGGACTTCTGGCTGAATTTAGAGACGTATATTTCTTCAAAGCCCAGTTTCTCGGCTTCTGAAATGCGCTGGTCGACCTTATTCACGGTGCGCAACTCGCCTCCGAGGCCGATCTCGGCGGCAAAGCAGATCTTGTCGGATACAGGTATTTCTTCCATCGAGGAGATGATCGAAATACAGACGGCCAGGTCGATAGCAGGGTCTTCTACTTTTATACCGCCAGCCATGTTGAGGAATACATCTTGTGTGCCCATGCGGAAGCCGCAGCGTTTTTCGAGCACGGCCAGTAACATGTTCAGGCGTTTCTGGTCATAGCCGGTAGGCGTACGTTGTGGCGTGCCGTAGGAGGCGGGGCTGACGAGGGACTGAATCTCGATCAAGAGGGGTCGGTTGCCTTCGATGGTGGCGCCAATGGTTACGCCGCTTAATTGGCCTTCCTTCTGCGAGATTAAAATCTCCGAGGGGTTTGATACTTCGCGCAGGCCGGTGCCGAGCATTTCGTAGATGCCAATTTCGGAGGTGGAGCCAAAACGATTTTTCGTCGTGCGCAAAATGCGATAGGCCAGGTGGCGGTCGCCTTCAAATTGCAGTACGGTATCGACCATGTGTTCCAGCACTTTTGGTCCTGCCAGCAAACCATCCTTGGTGATGTGGCCGATCAGAAATACGGGTATGCCGGTTTCCTTGGCGAATTTCATCATCTCGCCGGCACATTGGCGTACCTGGCCAACGCTGCCTGCGGCGGAGTCCATCACGGGCGAGTATAGGGTTTGGATGGAGTCGATGATGACGAGTTGCGGCAACACAGCGTCGATGGCCAGGAATATATTCTTGGTATTCGTTTCGGTCAGGACAAAGAAGTTTTGCGAGCTGTGGCCAATGCGGTCGGCGCGCATTTTTATTTGTTGTTCGCTTTCTTCGCCCGATACGTAGAGTATCCGCAGGGATTTCATCCCCAGGCCTACCTGTAACATCAGTGTTGATTTGCCAATTCCGGGTTCACCGCCGATTAGTACAAGTGAGCCGGGTACGATGCCGTCACCCAACACCCGGTTTAGCTCCTGGTCGCCGGCGTTGACGCGAATTTCGCGCGAAGATTCTACTTCGTGTAGTGCCTTTGCTTTTACGGTTTTCTGCCGGCCATTGTCCTGACGCCAATCATTTTTATTATTGCTGTCGTCCTTGGTTACAACTTCTTCCGCAAATGTATTCCATTCGTTACAAGAGGGACACTTGCCGAGCCATTTTGCTGATTCATACCCACAGTTCTGACAAAAGAATCCTGTTTTTATTTTGGCCAATGTGATTTAATTAAGATTATAGGATTACCCCATTACAAAAGTAGCGATAAAGTAGCTCGATTTCCGTAAACTTACATAACCAAAAAAGTCTAATCTAATCTGTAGTTGTATGAAGGCATTAATCTTCGGGCTTCACCTGGCCCTGTTGGCGCCGCTATGTGCGGTGGCTCAAAAATCCCCTATTAAGTTTGGCGAAATTCCAATGGATGACATGACGATGAAGACCTATAATAAGGACTCTTCGGCATCGGCGGTAATCCTATCGGATTATGGCGAAGCGTACGTTACTGTCACTACGATCAATGCGTCGCTGAGCTTTGAACGGCATGTACGCATCAAAATTCTGAAAAAAGATGGGTTTGATTTGGCGGATGTTGAGATACCACTTTTCCGCGAAGGCACTGAGGAGGAACGCGTTACCAAATTGAAAGCCACTACCTACAATTTGGAGAATGGAAAAATTGTTGAGACCGATCTTTCCAAGGATGGCATTTTCAAAGAAAAGTTTAACCGGAATGTTAACCTGCAAAAGTTTACTTTCCCCAATGTAAAGGAGGGTTCGGTGCTGGAGTATTCCTACACCCTGACTTCGGGGTTTATTACCAACTTTCCTGATTGGCAATTTCAATATAAAGTTCCAGTTCGCTGGAGTGAATATTGGGCGTTGTTTCCGGAGTTTTTCATATTCGAGAAGTATATGCAGGGTTACATCGCCCCTGCAGTATACGAAGTAAAGAATAAAAATAGTACGGACTTCCGCATCGACGGACACCATTGGGTGATGAAAGATGTGCCGGCATTTAAAGACGAGCCGTTCATCACGTGTAAGAACGACTATGTCTCTAAGATAAATCTGGCGCTTTCGCATATCAACTTCCCTGGAAAGCCAGTTCAGGAGATTATGGGCACGTGGGAAAAGCTCAATACAAATCTGTTGGAGAGCGAAGCTTTTGGTAAGACGATAACAGGTTCGAATTTCTTAAAAAAGAAGGCGGAAGAACTCACGGTGGGCGTGACCGACCCCCAGCAGAAAGTGGCTGCTATTTTTAGCTATGTTCAAAAGTCGGTGGAGTGGACGGGCACCAAGGATTTCTATGCGGATAATCTTAAGACGATATTTGAGAATAAAAAAGGAAGCGCTGGTGACATCAATCTCGCCCTGGCTTCGATGCTTGAAAAGGTAGACATACCGGTAGAAATGGTATTATTGAGTACGCGCGACCACGGTTTTGTGCGTCAGCAGTACCCGATGTCGAGTCAGTTCAACTATGCGATTTGCTCGGTGACGTTGGGTGACAAAACCCTGTTGCTGGATGCCACTGATCGCTATTTGCCGATGGGAATCTTACCAGAGCGCTGCCTTAACAGTCACGGGTTAGTTATTTCAAAAACAAAACATCGTTGGATACCGATTCAACCGAAGGCAAAGGCGCGAACGGTGATCAGCACGGAATTGGTTCTTCACCCGACGGGTGAGCTTAAAGGCAAAATGAAATATACCCATGAGGGGTATGCCGCACGCGAATTCCGCCAGGTGTATTTCGCCAAGGGTGAACAAGAATATGTGAAGGGCTTTTTGGCAGACAAGGCGTGGGAAGTAGAGAGCAGCGAGTTTCAGAATCAAGCAGAAGTGACTCAAAGTGTGAACCAGATTCACGCCGTGAATATTAGCGAACATACAACTGTGGCGGGCGGGATGATCTACATGAATCCTTTTGTGATGGGTCAGATCAAAGAGAACGTATTTAAGTTAGAGGCTCGTGAGTATCCGGTTGACTTTGGCCGGCCGGAGGAAAAAACTTATCTGTGCCGGATCACGATACCCGAGGGGTATGCCATCGAAGAGATTCCCAAGCCCAAGGTGCTTATGCTACCGAACAATGCCGGCAAGTATACCTACAACGTCTCGCAAACAGGTAACCAATTGAATATTGTCAGCATGTTACAAATCAATCAAAGTATGTTTCCAATGGATGAGTACCCTACCCTGCGGGAGTTTTATAACCAGCTTGTCGCGAAACAGGCTGAGCAGATTGTGTTCAAGAAACTGTAATGTATATGAATAGAGTTTTCACAGTTGTATGCGGCGTGCTTTTGTGGGTATCGTCGGTGGCGAAGGATAGTCCGAAGTTTCCGGTAAGCGCCATACCGGAGGCCTTGAAGAAGGATGTGCACGTGGTGATGCGAGAAGATCAAATGGTGTTTACGATCCTGTCCAAGAGCCGGGCTACGCATCATGTCTACCAGGCCATTACGATCCTGAATGCAAATGGCAAACGCTTTGCACAAGAGACCGTCGGTTATGATAAACTCAGTAAGGTGACATCTTTTAAAGCCGCGGTATACGATGCCGAGGGTATGCTGATCAAACGCCTGAAGTCGAGCGAGATCTACGATCAAAGCGCGTATGATGGTTTTAGCCTGTATAGCGACAACCGCATCAAGGCAATCGATCTTTCGCAAAGTACGTATCCTTATACAGTAGAGATTGAATACGACGTCGAGTACAAATACCTTTTTTCCATACCCGATTTCTATGTTCTTACCCGTGAAAATTGCTCGGTGCAACACAGCAGCTGCAAGTATGTATTTCCGAAGGCCCTGGCGCCGCGGCATCGGACCTATAACATCGAGGTAAAGGCAGTGGCGGAGCCGTCGGCCGATGGCATGGAGACCCTTTCCTGGACGTTTGAGAATGTGATGCCCATTAAGCTCGATCCTATGGGACCGGATCTGGCATATGTGCTGCCACACATTGATGGGGCGCCGACGCAGTTTGAGTACGATGGTTATGTCGGCACTATGGATACCTGGGATCAGTTTGGACAGTGGGTCAGCTCGCTTAATCAGGGTCGCAATGTGCTGCCAGAGGTCACGAAACAAAAGATTCGCGCGTTAGTGGCGCAGGCGAAGACCGACGAGGAAAAGATCAAGATTCTCTACGAGTATATGCAGAGCAAGACGCGCTATGTCAGCATTCAGTTGGGGATTGGTGGCTTCCAGCCGTTTGAGGCTTCGGTTGTAGATCAAACCGGTTATGGTGATTGTAAAGCGTTGTCTAACTACATGGTGTCGATGCTGCAAGAGGTCGGTATTCCTGCGCACTACGTATTGATTCGTGCTGGTGGCGATGCCTCTCCGATGGATACAGACTTTCCCAGCTCACAGTTTAATCACGCCATTGTGGCTGTTCCGAACAAGGGCGATACGTTGTGGCTGGAGTGTACCAGCCAGACCAATCCATTTGGCTATATGGGTAGATTTACCGGCGACCGTAAGGCACTTGTGATTACCGATAAAGGCGCAAAGGTTGTCAATACTAAACGCTATCCTGCTGACAAGAATGTACAGTCGCGCATAGCCGATGTATCCGTGGAGGCCACTGGTGATGCTAAGGCAAAAGTGAAGACCACGTATCAGGGCCTCCAATACGAAAATAACTATTTGGATAACGCTGTGCATTTGCAATATGATGATCAGCGAAAATGGGTTCAGAACAATACAGAGATACCCAGCTTCGATGTGAATTCTTTCTCGTTGGTGAATCATAAGGACAAGATGCCATCGGCGGAAGTAGTATTGGATCTAAGGCTGGGGCGGTTTGCTTCGGTCAATGGTAAGCGCATTTTTCTTACGCCTAATCTTATGAACCGCTCCACGTTTGTCGCCGAGAAGGTTGATGGCCGTAAGATGCCGGTGGTTTTGGAATCGGGCTTTATCGATCTTGATACGATACGGTACCATTTGCCGGAAGGAGTCTATCCTGAGTTCTTGCCCGATCCGGTGAAAATCACATCTCGCTTTGGGGAGTATGAGTCTAGCTGCGTGCTGGATCAGCATGGCCTGCTCTACGTGCGACGGCTGAAACAGGTGAAAGGACAGTTTCCCGCGGAGTCGTACAAGGAGTTTTCGGACTTCTATAGGAGCGTTAACAGAGCCGACCATGTTAAGATAGTGTTACTATCCAAGACATAATAATTTGTTGTCCACTCGATTTAAAAGGCAGCCCTCCCCCGCGGAGAGCTGCCTTTTTTTGGCTTTGTCGGGTCCTTTTCAGTTGGAGAACTGCAAAGCAGCGTTTTTAAGCTATTTTTAATGAATCTGTAATGCTTGAATAAACCTTACGCCTTGGCTAACAAGTGCTTGCATAGTGTTACTATTCTGTTAAATTTGTTAACAGAGATTTAACACTGGCGTAATATGAGGGGATTTGTGTTGTTTTTCTTCGTGCCTGTTTTGGCACTCGCCCAGGGCCCTGGGGCTGCTTCGGGTAAAAAAGACGTGATGCACTATGTAAAGCTTTATAGTGCTGCGGACCAACAGGTAATCACGTCGCCTGCTGAACTTCCTGCCTTTATAGACAAGCTGGAGTCGAAGCGCGATAACTTCAAGCGCGACAAGTCTTTTGTAAGCTATCTTTTTACGAAAACCCACCAGAAGTATCTCCGACATTACACGTCTTATTGTTCTTTTTCTGATTTGTTGAACGAGGGTACTTACAACTGTCTGACGGGCACTGCGCTGTATGCTTTGTTGCTGGATCACTTCAACATTGCGTATCGCATTATCGAAACGAACTATCACATCTTCCTGATTGCCGAAACGAAAGAGGGCTCTATTTTGCTGGAAGCGACTGATCCGGCAAACGGCTTTGTAGAGAACGACACGGAGATTCAAAAGCGTATCGCTACTTACCGAGCGAACATTTTGCAGCGCCCCGTTGCCAGCAAGCATTATTACAATTTTAACTTCGATCTCTATAACGAAGTGACGCTTGACCAGGTGTTGGGCCTTTTGTATTATAACTATGCCATTGTGACGTACAACAAACAGGAGCTGGTTCCGACGATCTCGTATCTGGATAAGACGGTGACGTTATATCACTCCGCGCGGGTAGAAGAGTTTTCGCGCATTGTGTTGCTGTCGGTGTTGGAAAGCAACTTAGACAACACTGTAAAAGAAAACTACGTCCGTAAGCTGCAGGCTATTCGCAAGCGCCAGGTGGACGTAGTTGCGCACGCTTCCGTGCATTAAGAATCCCTCGTTTAGTTTTCCAGTATTCGTAGCTCCACGCGCCGGTTGATGCGGTGGGCTTCCGGTGTGTCTTCGCGTGAAAGAGGTTGCGTGCCGCCAAATGCTTTTGTCTTAACACGGTTCTTGGCAATCTTCTTTGATACGATGTAGTTCTTTACGGCCGCTACACGCAGTTGCGACAGACGCATGTTGTCGTTGGCGTTACCCTGATAGTCGGTGTGGCCTTCCAGCTGAATGATCATCGACGTATTCTCTTTCATCATATTTACCACTACGTCAAGTTCCGGGTATGACTCCGGATCGATCTTCGATCTACTTACCTGAAAGATGAGGTTGTTCAGGCGCATTACCTGCCCTACGGTATGTTTGCCGGTAGTGCCGTTGCTGGGGGTGAGCGGTACGTCCTGGACTACTTTCCGATTGCCATTGGCCTGGGCGGGGTCGAGCATATACCGTGCCACGGCAAAGCCTGTGGCCTCTACGGTAATGGCATACTTCTCATTGTCGAACATCGGGAACGAAAAGCTTGTGCCGTTCAGCGTGCCCAGACGGTTGCCATAGGGCAAGCTTTGATACGAGATGCGGGCGTTGATCGGTTCCTTCGTTTCGGCATTATAGATCTGCCCTTCCGCTTGTATGACGCTGTCGGCGGTCTGGCCGAAGGTGATGATCGCGACGCTATAAAGTACCAGGAAGAGCTTCACGTGCAAGGGTGCCATGATGTCGCCTATTAGAGGTTCACGATCTTAAATTCTACGCGACGGTTTTTCTGTCTTCCTTCCCTGGTTGCGTTGGTGTCAATCGGTTTGGTCTCACCAAAAAATACCGTCTTGACCTTTTCTTTTGTAACACCTTTGTCGTAGAGGTACTGCACGACACTGTTGGCGCGGCGTTTGGAAAGGTCTAAGTTATAGGGTTCGGGGCCGACAGAGTCGGTATGGCCTGCGATCTGTACATTCATTCCTGCATTGTTGTTTAGAAACGTTACGAGGCGGTTCAATTCCGGGTATGACTCCGGTTTCAGTGTGGCTTTGTCGAAATCAAAGAAGACGTTGTTCAGCACGATGACGGCCTCCGGCTGCGGCGACGTAACGATGAGCGGGCTCAGGTCGATGTTTCTCGGATCGATCACCTTGTCTGCAGTAATGCCGCGCAGGTCGAGGTTCTGGTTTTCGGAGATCTTGCCTTCGGCCTCGGTGCGAATGCCATAGCGCTGGCCGGCCGGCAAACGAATTTCATACTCGCCCGTCTGCGGATTGGATTGTGTTATACCAAGCTCTTTGCCGCTGGGCAGTTGTTCGTAGATGATCTTTGCGCCGACCGGCTTACCGGTAGTCTTGTCGATTACTTTGCCGCGCACAGTTACCCAAGGCTCAGGGCTTTTTATGATCGGCAGCTTCACGCGGAAGATGTCGGTATTAGTCTCTGTTACACCCCGCGAGTAGTACGCGAAATCACTGGAGGACGGGATGTTAAAAAACAGGTCTTCGAGAGGTGAGTTGATTTCGGGGCCCAGGTTTTCTGGCTCCGACCAATTTGTCCACGTGTCGTCCAGACGACGGGAAACATAAATATCGTTGCCGCCGTAACCGCTGAAACCCTTCGAAGAGAAGTATAGTGTTTTGTCGTCAGATGTCAGGAAGGGGCCGGATTCTTCCGCAGCGGTGTTTATCACGTCGCCGAGATTGAGCGGTTCGCTCCAGGTGCTGTCGGCGTTCATGAAGGTGATGTACAGGTCGCGGTCGCCGTGTGAGTCCGAGCGTTGTACGGACATGAGCAGCGTCTTGCGATTGTCTGCCAGGAAGTAGTTTGCCTTCTCGGCAAAGTTGTAGTCGTTTTTAATGTTAAGCGCTTTAGGCGCGCTCCAAACACCGCCTACGTTTGATGTGATGGATACGCCGGCGGACATCTTTCCCTGGTTGTCGTAGCGGTTGCCCAACACCATGATGGCCGTTTTGCCGTCGGGTGTGATTGAGCGAATGGTGTTGACAAAATTAGGGCCTTTGTTGTTGAACTGCGGCCCCATGTTTTTGGCGAGCTGCCAATGGCCGGTGGTGTCAAGCTCAGAGTACCAGATGTCTTCTTTATCGTTTACGCCGCCGACGTTTTCAGGGTGATTGCTGCGGCTGAAGTAAAGCGTCTTGCCATCGGGTGATAGCAACGGGTTCAGCTCTTTGTATTCGCTGTTGACGTTTTTGTCGAGAGCTTCGATGAGGATACCGGAGGCCAGCATTTGCATTTGCGGGATGTCAGCGATGATGGGATAGTTGGAGTCGGAGATTGCCACGGCGTCGATGCTGAAATAATCGGGCACGGCGGCACCGTCAAATTCAATCTTTACAGCGGCGACCTTATACGGTGTTTGCTCGACAAAGATGTTCAGCATACGTCCCTTGAGGGGGATGGCCATGGGGTTAAGTGTATTGATAACATATTCTTTTCCGGCAAGGTCGTAAGCCAATACGCGGAAGATAGCGCTAGGGTTATGCGACTCGGCAATGGCGATTTGCCGAATGCTGATGGGGTTTGCAAAGCCCAGTTTGAGAAACTCTTTGCGTTTGGGTTTGTCGGGTGCCCAGGCATTGGGACTTTGGCCCCCGGCGGGCAATACGTTCGGCTTGCCGAGTGCTTGCTTCGCAGAATACTGAATGGGTGTAAGCTCAGATGAAAACTCAATAACGGAAGAGGCCCATTGTACAACCTGGGCTTTCGACAGGAGGGAAAAGCCGGTGAGCAAAAGGGTAGTTATTAAAAGTCTTTTCATGCAGGAATACAGTTAAAAATTCAAAAGATAAACTTAGTTAAAATTGTGAATACGATAAAAGCCGCGAGGTTATTCGTATGTTATTCAAGCGAGTGTTTGTTGTACAGCAGGAAGCCTATGTGGAATAATACCCCCAGCTGATTTTCATCGTCGTCGTAATAGTTCAGGCTAAGGCTGATGGGCCCGATGGGTGCATGGTATACGACGCTGGTCGCGGCAGCCAGGAAGACGGATTTGATGTCGCGACTGATATGGGCCCCTTGTTGGGAATTTTCTTCAAGGTAGTCAAAGGGCTTGAAGATGTAGCCTTCCAGGCGGTAGTCGATCTTCGGGTGTAGTGCCAGGATGGCGCGGCCGCCACCGGCCACGTAGTTGGGAGACCGGAAGTTCTGCAATACCAGGGTGCGGCTGTCTTGCAAGGGTGTAAAGGATGGAGTGTTGATGATCGTGCCAAAATAATTTTGAAAGAACGGCTGATTCGAGAACGTAGCTTCGGCATAATATCCCAGGTTGAGGCTATGGCTCAACCGGAAGAACTGTTCGGCGCTGCCACGAACGCGAAACCAGGTGTTTCGTTGTTTGGATTCTTGCGTGAGTATGGATGTATTGCCAGGTGTGTGCGTGACGGATACCTGAAAGTAGTCGCCTGTAAGGGAGTAAGCTTTTCCGGTGGAGGCATATTGTTTTCGGTTCAGGCTGTTGGCCGAAAGATTAAAGCCCGTTTTGAAGCCGCGTATGTGGAGGTCGTCGAGTGTATCGTTGCTGATAAAGACGTCGCCGTTGATATAGCGGTCATCGTTGTTGAATGATTCGATGTGGAGACTACCGCGGAACGATTCCTGTACGGGTATACCGAGATTAAAACCAATCCTGCGATTGATGCGCGTGAGCACGGTGGGTCGGTTGCGCGATAGCTCCTCGAACACGTCATTATTTTCAAAATAATCCCAGCTGTCAAAACTCACATACGGTTCGAGGTACAATGGCGTGGGGAAGTCTATTCGTACTTTGGCTACGCCCGATTTATAAAAGCTGCCGGTTTGAAAGGACAGGTAATAGTGCTGCAAGGTGTTGGCGAAGTGATAGAAGTTAAGTCCTACAAATACGTTGCTGATATCGCGCGAGGCGATAACGCCACCGAAGTCTACCTGGAAATTATGCTGAGGCCGACGTGACAATTGTAACGAGAAGGTGCGTCTCGTGCTGTCGTATAGAATGGTAGGGTGTGCGTTGGAGAAGAAGTCTTCGGCCACCAGGCGGAAGTATCCTCGTTTGATATCGCTGTAGGGATAAAGCCGCTCTCCACCCAGGTGTGTGTTGAAGAGGCGCCGGATGTATTGACGGCGCTTCGAGTTATATCCTTTAAACACCAGCCCATCAAACAGCATGGGCGGGTTCTTATCATTAAAGGCGTTGCGCTTAACCGCGATGGTATCGCATGGTACGCGGCGGGCGATCTTGCCTTTGATCTCTTCCAGTTGTTGCAGTGTTTGCCGGTAGCCGCTATCGATCAGGCTTTTTGCGCGGGCAAAGTCAAATGCCGTGTAGCCATTCAGGTTGGGCTGGATAAAGACACCGTGCTCATCGATCTTTTTGGGATCGGTCTTGTCCATGAGCATGTATAGAAGAGACTTGGATATGAGCTTGTCATCGTCTTTGTAGGGATAGCCTTCGAAGACCTTTGACGAGACGTTCACGCCGATGATTACGTCGGGGTTGTGGAATTCACGCTGGGCTACATCAACAGGGAAGTTGTTATAGATACCGCCATCAAAGAGGTATTTGCCATCCACCCGAATGGGAGTATAAAAGAATGGTACCGTTTGGGTAGCACGAAGGGCGTCGCTCATGGAGCCTTTTGAGAGGATCACTTCGGTTTGAGTGAAGATGTCGGCGGCGACGACCCGCAGCGGGATAAAGAGGCGGTCGAAGTTATTGCCGGCAATGGCTGACGCCTGGGCGGTTCGTTCGGTCAGGGCAAAGTTGAGCGATACGTCGCGGGCCAGGCTGGAGTTGAACTGAAAGTTAAAGGTGGAGTCCAGGCCCAGGTTGACTTTGAGAAAAGCCGGAGTGACGTCGTGTTGGTGGTAGAAGTAGTTGAAGCCTTGCTCGGGCGTGCCGTTGACCCAGCCCATAAACTGGTCGGAGAGGATCATGGCCTCTATTTGGTCGGGACTCATGCCGGCGGCGTAACAGCCGCCAATGATGCCGCCCATGGAGGTGCCGACAACGTAGTCGACGGGGATATCATTTTCTTCCAGCGCCTTCAGCACACCGATGTGGGCAATGCCCTTTGCACCGCCACCGCTGAGCACCAAACCAACCCTCTGCGCATTGGCCAGTGCTGGTAACAGGAACAGAAGGAGCAGGAAGCAGCGCGTCATTAAAGCAACAAGACCTTTTCACTGGCAAATAACGTCAGAGAAAAGGTCTTGGATTCTACCGAAGTAGAAATTTATTAAAGCGCTGCGATCGGCTCTTGCTTGTTTTGGTCCGGGAATGGGATTGCCTGCAGGCGGTTTGTGAGGTCTTGTTTGATGGTTTCGAACTGTGACTCGTATGCTTTCTTCACAGGCTCAGACGGCGGCAGATCAATCCGGAGGGCGTCTACCTGTACGCCATTTTTCCAGAAGCGGTAGCACAAGTGCGGGCCAGTAGCCAGGCCAGTGCTTCCCACGTAGCCAATGGTTTGGCCTTGACGCACCCGTGTGCCGGCACGTACGCCATCGGCGATGCGCGACATGTGCAGGTATTGGGTGGTATAGGTGCCGTTGTGGCGGATTTTTACGTAGTTACCGTTATTCGATTTGTATTGGGCCTCCTCGATGGTACCGTCGCCTACCGAACGAATGGGGGTGCCGGTGGGGGCTGCGAAGTCAGTGCCGAGGTGGGCTTTCCAGCGTTTTTGAACGGGATGGAAGCGGCTCATGGTGTAGCGAGAGCTGATGCGGGTAAATTCGATGGGGTATTTCAGCAGGGCCTTGCGCAGGCTTTTGCCGTCCTGGTCGAAGAAGTCGACGCCGTCGCCCTGGTCGAGCGGGAAGGCATAGTACGGGCTGCCGACGTGCTCAAAGTAGATGGCTTTGATCTTATCGATGCTGACGGTCACGCCTTCCACCTGGCTTTCTTCGTAGATCAGTTTGAACTTGTCGCCTTTCTGGAGGCGGGCAAAATCTACCTGCCAGGCGAAAATATCGACAAACTTGTTGGTCAGCTCGTGGCTGATGCCGAGCTCCTCGATGGTTTCGGACAGGTTAGAGCGAATTTCGCCGGCAATGCCTTTCTCTACCGTCACCACGTCGCGTTTGCATACGTCGATGGTCAGGGAGTCGCCGAAGCGGAAGACGATGTAGTCAATGGGGTTCGGCTCATACACGAAAGCTTGCGCCGTCTTCAGGGAGTCCTGGTTGCAGATGAGCGTATATTTTTTGTTCGGAACGATCTTGCGCACGTCGAAGATGTTGCGCGATACTTGTGATACCTGGTGGATCAGGCGAGCGGGAACGTTGTACTCGAGGAGGATGTCGCCGAGGCGTTCGTTGCGTTTGATTTTGTCTTCGATGACGAGGAAGTCATCTACCACCATGCCGTACAATACGCTGGGCTCGTTCAGCTTCAGCGAGAAGTTACCGACGGAATCTGCTGCGTTGTCCTGATAGGCAAGGCCCGGCAGGTAATAGCGATTGAAAGCTACGGCAGCGACGATGAGCATCACGATTCCAAAGAATCCTAACCAGCGTTTTTGCATGTTCTTAAAAAGTTTTAAGCCGTCCACGGGTGACGGGGGGTTTTTAAAAAATGAAGCAGTAAAGATAGTCAGTTCAAAAAATAGAATGGAGCTCGTGTACCAAAACCGCTAAGATGTAAATATAACACGCAGGGTCGATAAGACAAACAAAAATGTTGTGGGGTAAACGCTACAGCCGTTAAAGTGCCTGTGGGGAGGGGTTACCTAATTTCGGCCAGGGTACTGTTCTCTTCCTATACTATAGTGGAGAGAACAGTACCCGCCCTGGTCAATTGTTCTTTTTGAATTGGTCGAAGCGGCTTTCCATGGCCCTTTTGGGGAACACGTTATTGGCCGTCTCTACGTCCGCCAACTCAGCATTGGGGTCAAGTAAGATATTGACTACTTCCTTTTCTTTTACAAATACCTTGCTCACCTCGTTCTCGTTGGTGCGCCAAATCTCCGCCGGCAGGCGCTCGATCTCTTTCGAGCCATCCTTGAAGGTCCACTCGATAATGACGGGCGACACGAGGCCGCCTACATTCCTGAGGCGGACCTGGTATAGGTTCTTACCGTCGACTTGCTTCCGGATCTCGGCGTCGTTCAGATTGCCGCGGAACTCGCCATAGGCCTTAGGATCGGTATTGAGTATGGTAAACTCTTGTGCGCCGCCGCTGAAGTCGGTGCCATTGTTTGTCTGCTGTGACGCCGCGAGGTCACCCTTTTTTGCGCGGGGTGTTTTCTTTTCCGGATCTACTTGCTGGCTCTTTACACGAAACCACTTTACATCGTCCACGGCCAGGTCGACGTTATCGGTGGAATAGAACCAGCCTCTCCAAAACCAATCGAGGTCTACCGCTGAGGCGTCTTCCAGCGAGCGGAAGAAGTCGCCGGGTTTGGGATGTTTGAAGGCCCAGCGCTGGGCATATTCCTTAAAGGCTTTGTCAAAAAGCTCAGGGCCCATGACAGTTTCGCGGAGCAGGGTCAGTGCGGCGGAGGGTTTGGTATAGCCATTGGCGCCAAATTCGCTCGGGCGCTGGTCGTCGCTGTTCGCCATAATGGGGCGCATCTGGCTCTTTTCGCCTTTCATAAAAGGGACGATGCCTTTGGGTGTGCCGTGACTTTCGAACAGATCGGGATAGCGGGTGCGAATGGTTTCTTTTTCCAGGAAGGTGTTGAGACCTTCGTCCATCCAGGTCCACTGACGCTCGTCCGAGTTTACGATCATCGGGAAGAAGTTGTGGCCCACTTCGTGCACCACCACGCTTACCATGCCCTCCAGCTTTTGTTTGGAGTAGGTGCCGTCTTTGTTCGGCCGGCCGTAGTTAAAGCAGATCATGGGATACTCCATGCCCTGATTGGCAGCGTGCACCGAGTATGCTACCGGGTATGGGTAGTTAAAGGTGCGCTCGGAGTATAGCTCAAGGGCGTTCCTGATCGCCTTGGTCGATTCTTTTCCCCACAGCGGGTTGCCTTCCTTGGGATACAGTGACATCGCGATCGGCGTTTTGTCACCGATCTTTACAGCCTGGGCATCCCAAATGAATTTACGTGACGATGCAAATGCGAAGTCGCGAACGTTCTCTGCGGCAAATTCCCATGTGGCCTTTTTCTCGGAGTGGGTCTTTTCTTTTTGGGTGGCCTCATCTTGTGTTACGATGACAACGGGTTTGTCGAAGGTTTTCTTAGCACGTTCGTAACGCTCTAATTGATCTTTTGTCAACACTTCGCGGGCGTTCTGGATGGTGCCGGTGGCCCCTACAATGTGGTCGGCCGGTACGGTGATGCGTACGCGGTAGTTACCAAAGACGAGGGCAAACTCGCCCTGGCCGAGGAACTGTTTGTTTTGCCAACCTTCGTAGTCGTCGAACACACACATGCGCGGGAACCACTGCGCAAAGGTATAGACGTAGTTGCCGTCGTCGGGAAAGTATTCATAGCCGCCACGCTCGCCAAAGATCTGACGGTTGTATTCGGTGTAGCTCCATGCGATGGAGAACGTATATTTTTCGCCGCTTTTGAGGGGTACAGGCAAGTCTACACGCATCATGGTGTTGTTGACGACGTAGGGCAGTGCCTTGCCGGTAGCGTCTTTTATATACTTAATGGTACAGCCGCCTTTGTAGTCGGAGGTTTTTACGCCAGCCATTCCCGAAAAGAAACCTGCGGGCACGGAGTCGCGTACGGCGCCGGTGCGGGTTTGGTTTGTGATACTGTTATCGGCCAGGATGTTTTGGTCGAGCTGCAGCCACAGGAAGCCCAACGCTTCGGGCGAGTTGTTGTGATAGGTAATGGTCTCCGTGCCGGTCAGCAGTTGCGTCTTGTCATTGACTTCCACATCAATGGTGTAGTCTGCCTGTTGTTGCCAATAGCTGGTGCCGGGGGCACCGGAGCCTGTACGATAGCTGTTCGGTGTCGGCAGCAGGTTGTCCAGCTGCTCGAATTTTCCTTTCCAGCCGGCCGGCTGATTTTGAGCCGATGCGTAGCCTACTATCAATAGCAGGGCAAGTGCGGTTAATACACGCGTGGTCATGTTTCCCACTTTATTTGGTCTTCTTTTTAAACTCCTCAAACTTCGAGGGCGCCTGTGTTTTGGGGAACACGTTGTCCTGTGTATTGATGTCTGTGAGTTCTTTTTGTGGATCGAGTACGATGCCTGTCACTTCTTTGTCTTTCACAAACACCTTGGTCACCTTTGTTTCGTTCGTGCGCCAGATTTCGGCGGGCAGACGTTCGATCTCTTTCGAGCCATCTTTGTAGGTCCACTCGATCACCACGGGCATTACCATTCCACCTTTGTTGCTGAGGCTTACTTCGTAGATGTTTTTGTCTTGCAGTTTCGCCATGACAGCCTTGTCGTCGATCTGGCTTCTGAACTCACCGTACATGCGCGGGTCGGTGTTGCTAAGCGAGAACGGCTCAGCGCCGCTGTTGAAGCTCTGGTATTTCTCTTCGTTCTGGGCCAGGTCTCCGGGCTTGGTCTTCACATTTTTCTTTTCCGGGTCGACTTCCTCTTTGCGCATTTTGAACCATTTGACCTGATCGATGGACTGATCTACTGCGTCTGTTGAATAGAACCAGCCTCTCCAGAACCAGTCGAGGTCCACGGCAGAAGCGTCTTCGAGTGTGCGGAAGAAGTCTGCAGGCTTGGGATGTTTGAAGGCCCAACGTTGTGCATATTCCTTAAAGGCTCTGTCAAAGAGCTCGCGGCCCATGATGGTTTCGCGCAGCATGAAGAGGCCGGTGCCAGCTTTTGCATATTGTTCAGCACCAAACTGAATGACCTGTTCGGAATTTACCATCAGCGGGCGCATGTTGCTCTGGTCGCCCTTCATGTAAGGTACCAGAGCGGCCGGCTTGCCGCGGTCGAAGTCAATGTCGGGGTAGCGTTCGATTTCCGTCACGAGCTGCACAAAGGTGTTGACACCTTCGTCCATCCAGGTGGTCTGGCGCTCGTCGTTGTTGATGATCATCGGGAAGAAGTTGTGGCCCACTTCGTGTACCACGACGCCGACCATGCCTTTGCGAACGGCCGCGCTATACGTGCCATCTTTTGCCGGTCGGCCGTAGTTGAAGCAGATCATGGGATATTCCATGCCCTGGGCTGCAGCGTGTACGGATATAGCTACCGGATACGGGTAGTCAATAGTCATGCGTGAGTATACTTCCAGCGCATTTTTTACGGCGTTGGTTGATTCTTTTTCCCACAGGGGGTTGCCTTCTTTTGGATAGAACGACATCGCCAGGGGCGTGTAGTTGCCGATTTTCACCGCTTGGGCATCCCAGATAAACTTACGGGAGGTGGCAAAGGCAAAGTCGCGTACGTTCTCGGCGTGGAATTCCCACGTCTTTTTCTCTTTTACCTTGGTCTTTTCGCGTTGAACGGCCTCGTCTTGTGTGGCAATGATCACGGGTTTGTCGAACGTGGTTTTGGCTTTTTGCCAGCGCTCCAGTTGGGCTTTGCTCAATACCGCGTCAGCGTTCTTCAGCTGGCCAGTTGCGCCGACGATGTGGTCGGCCGGAACGGTGATCTTTACTTTATAGTCGCCGAAGGTCAATGCAAACTCGCCCTGGCCGAGGAACTGTTTGTTTTGCCAGCCTTCATAGTCGTCGTACACGCACATGCGGGGGTACCACTGGGCGATCACATAGGAGTAATTGCCATCTTCAGGGAAGTATTCAAACTGCGTGCGTTCGCGGAAGCGGATGCCGTCGTTGATGTTGTAGCCCCAGTCAATGGAGAAAGTAAACTTCTGACCCGGTGCGAGGGCCTGGGGCAGGT
Source organism: Parachryseolinea silvisoli (assembly GCF_021190955.1). Taxonomy (GTDB): domain Bacteria; phylum Bacteroidota; class Bacteroidia; order Cytophagales; family Cyclobacteriaceae; genus Ohtaekwangia; species Ohtaekwangia silvisoli. The sequence continues at coordinate 589,730 of NZ_JAIOAO010000002.1, read as the reverse complement.
CGATGCGCATCATGGTGTAGTTGACCATGTAGGGCAGCGTTTTGCCGCTGGCATCTTTTACGGATTTGATCTTAAAGCCACCGTCGAAGTCATAGAGGTTCAGGTTTGCCGCGGCGGTACGGGTGTCGACAGAATCCTTAATGGTACCGGCTTTTGTCTTCTGCGTCATGTTGCCATCGGCCAGTTTGTTTTGGTCGAGCTGCAGCCACAGGTACTTTAGCGCGTCGGGCGAGTTGTTGGTGTAGGTAATCGTTTCATTACCGGTTACGCTTTGGTTGTCGTCGTTCAGCTCGACGTTGATGACGTAGTCGGCTTTTTGCTGCCAGTATTTGGGGCCGGGAGCACCCGAGCCTGAGCGGTATTCGTTGGGAGTCGGGAGGAGCTGGTCCAACTGCTCGAACTTGCCTTTCCATTTGGGTGCGTCCTGCGCTTGCAGTCTTGTTAGCACAAGAAGGGCGAGGCAGGACAAGGTTAAGATACGTGTCATATTAGGTTTTTTGAGTTAGTCAAAGGCTTTGTTTTAAATGCTCGAAAGTATCTTTCATGAGCATCAGGGCCATGCCGGCGATGGCTGAAGAAATTACCATTTTCCAATCGCGACGGTTCACACCAAATAAATCTACCATAATAAAGGCGGCGACCAGAAACAGCACAACAATAATTATCTGGCCAACCTCCAAGCCCAGATTAAAGGCTAATAGTTGGGATACGATCCGATCGTCTTTGCCAAGGATGCCTCGCAGGTAGTTCGAAAATCCAAGGCCATGAACCAGGCCAAAGACCGCGGCAAACAGATAGTTCAACTGCAGCGTGCCGGTACCTGGATTTTCTTCGTCTTTGAACAGGTTCGAGACCGACGTGATGAAAATGGTGAGCGGAATCAGAAATTCGATCAGCTCGGATTTCACCGTGACGATGTTGAGCACCGACAGGGCCAGTGTGATGGAGTGGCCGATCGTGAAGGCTGTGACCAGTACAAGAATCTGGCGCCAGTCGCGCATGAGATACAAAGCACACAAAGACACGACAAACAAAATGTGGTCGTACCCATCCTGGTAATCCAAAATATGATCCCTGCCGATCTCGAAATAAACTCTAAACTCGCTCATCGTTTGTGATAAAGGGGCACAATTATAGGAGATAAGTTTGAATTGTGCATTGTTCTGTTGATTGCACGGAGCACGGATACCTGAATATGGGGGTGGCTGGATGCTGGTATGGGGCTATGAAGAGGTGTTTTGTGGGTTTTGGCAGGTTCTGTGGGGGGTGTTGTAGGGATCTCCTCCCCTCCTTTTGTTCTTATTCACTATTTTTGGCCTTTAAAAAAGTGCGCGAATGGTTTCAGGTGTTCTTTCTTTTGTTCAATGGCTGGTGCTGGTTGTCGTGGCGCATCCGTTGCATGTGTCGGTGACGGAGGTTGCGTTTGATGAGAAGGACAAGGCGCTGGAAATTATGATGCGGGTTTTTGTTGACGACCTGGAGGTGGTTATGCGCAACCGGCTTAAACAGCCGGAACTGGATATTACGGTGCCGAAAGGTATTACAGTGGATGAGATGATGGGACCGTACTTGGCGGAGCATTTTACCATTCAGCTTGATGGTAAGGCGCAGAAGGTTAAATACCTCGGACACGAAAAGGAGGGCGAGGCATTTATTTTTTATGTGGAGGTGAGCCCGGTGAAACGGTGGAAAAAAATTCAGGTGACAAACTCTGTCATTATGGAGACTTATCGCGACCAGTCCAATTTGGTGCATGTTACGGTGCAGGGCAAGGTGAAGAGTCTGCGACTGACAGCGGATGAATCGACCGGGCAATTAGATTTTTAAATGACAGCAGCACAACACTGGATATTTTACACGGATTATGAGGAGCGCATTGATCGGCTTATTTGCCGCCTTGATTTTTTTGAGTGGTTGTAGTGATAAGGAACGCGAAGAGGGCTGTGTGTTTGAGCCCAATCTGGCAGGCGAAGGTGTAGCCATCACGTTCGATCAATTACAGGACGCGTTGGTGCAGGTGAAAAGCAAGCAGGAGCTGGTGGCGCTGCTCTCGCGTGAGCCGTTGGTGCGGGACTATATGTTCCGGCGGACGGAGTACCCCGACGACTCGGTCTTTATTAACGAACTGTACGCACGGTTCGCCAACCCACACCTCGATACGCTGGCGATGGAGGTCAAGCGGGTGTTTGGCGATGGCAGTGGACTGCGTAAAAGCTTCGAAGATGCCTTTGCGCACATTCAATATTATTATCCCGACTTTACCCCGCCGAAGGTCAAGACGCTGATCTCGGGCCTCGACACGGACTTGCTGGTGTCGGATACGCTCATTCTTGTCAGCCTCGACTTTTACCTCGGTGCCGGTGCCAAGTACCGGCCCAAGACGTACGATTACCTGCTGCGCAAATACGATCCGGACGATATTGTTCCTTCGTGCCTGTTGATGTTTGGCATCAGCGACCAGTTTAACAAAACCTCTTTGCAAGACAAGACGGTACTGGCCGACATGATTGCCTATGGCAAGTCGTTTTATTTTGCCAAACACATGATGCCGTGTTTGCCCGACAGCACGTTGATCTGGTATACGCCGGCGGAGATCAACGGGTCGCGCGCGCACGAGGACCTGATCTGGGCGCGGTTTATTGAAAGCAAGGTGCTGTATGAAACCAGTTACGTGGTGAAGAAAGACTATCTCGGCGAGCGACCGATCACGGTACAAGTAGGTGAGAAATGCCCGGGCCGCATTGGCCAGTGGGTGGGTTGGCGCATTGTCAACAGTTATATGAAATCACACGCCGACAAGACCCTGCCGCAGCTCATGGCGACGGAAGATGCCCAACAGCTTTTCAAGGAGTCGCGGTACCGTCCGCAATAGGGTTGGGAAAACAGGGGGAAAAAAATATCTTTGGGGCCTCAAATCTAAATCTACAGAACTATGCGTCAGAAAATCGTAGCCGGCAACTGGAAAATGAACAAGACCCTGGAAGAAGCAAACATCCTTGCTTCAGAGGTAACGGGTATGGTGGCAGACGAAGTAAAAGGTGATGCGAAAGTGATCTTTTGCGTGCCCTTCCCCTATTTGCTGCCGATCAAAAATCAGTTGGGCAACAACGCGCGGATTTCTGTAGGTGCACAAAACTGCAGCGAGCACGAGTCAGGTGCGTATACCGGCGAGGTGTCGGCACCGATGCTCAAGTCGATGGGTATCCCCTACGTTATCCTGGGTCACAGCGAGCGCCGTCAATACTTTGGTGAAGACGGCAAGCTGCTGGCGAAGAAAGTAGACGTAGCGTTGAAGCACGGCCTGTCTCCCATCTTCTGCTGCGGCGAGCCGCTGGAGGTGCGCGAGGCGAACACCCACGAAGCACTGGTGAAGAAGCAAGTAGAAGAAGGCCTGTTCCACCTCAATGCTGACGCGTTGAAGAAAGTGGTGATTGCTTATGAGCCTGTATGGGCTATCGGCACCGGTAAGACAGCGTCTGCACAGCAAGCACAAGATATGCACGCGGTAATCCGCACGCACCTGGCGAGCAAATACGGTCAGGCTGTAGCCGATACCATCATTATATTATATGGTGGTAGTGTAAACGCCGCCAATGCTAAGGAGCTTTTCTCTTGTCCCGACGTAGACGGTGGCCTTGTGGGCGGCGCATCCCTCAAGTCGCGCGACTTCACGGAAGTCATCAAAGGAGCTTAAGCAGTTTAATTCGATTTCCATTCTTTACGCATGTACTACTCGCGTTTTCAGGTGACCTGTGCTCCGGACTATTCGGAGATCCTCATGGCTGAGATGGCGGAGGCAGGCTTTGATTCTTTTCTCGAGACCGACAGTGGTTTTGAGGCGTATGTTACGTTGGAGAATTACGATAAAGAAAAATTAGAAGAGATCAAGACGCGCTATGGCGCACAGACGCCGCTTACTTTCGAACAAGATAAGATCGAGAAGCGTAACTGGAACGAAGAGTGGGAACAGAGCTATCAGCCTATTATCGTCGACAACCGTTGCCTTATACGCGCAGCGTTTCATGCGCCCGATGCGGCGTATCCGTACGAGATCGTCATCACTCCCAAGATGTCGTTTGGCACGGGCCACCATCAGACCACGTACCTGATGGTGAAGAGCCAGCTGGACATGGATCATCGCGACAAGCGCGTGATGGACGCCGGCTGTGGCACGGCCATCTTGTCGATTATGGCGTGTAAGCTGGGTGCGACTTCGGTGGAAGCATTCGACATTGACGAATGGAGTGTCATCAACGGTCAGGAGAATATCGAGGTGAACGGTTGCACGGGTATTCATCTTGAGCAGGGTAAGTTTGAGGACTTGCAGCCGCAGGGGACGTTCGACATCATTCTGGCCAACATCAACAAGAACGTATTACTCCAAGAAATTAAATATTACCAGGGCTGCCTGGCGCCCGGTGGCTTGCTGCTATTAAGTGGCTTTTATACACACGACATTGCCGACATTGCCGGGGAGGCGGGCCGTTATGGCCTGCGCCCGGTGCGCGACGATGAACGTGAGTCGTGGGCATCAGTACTTTTTCAGAAAGAGGCAAGCGGCGGCCGGTAGCTTGCTCCATTGCCACATCCTTTCTATCTTTAATTCCAGCGTGAGATTTTTTAGCGTGAATGACCTGCTGGGTCAGAAATTTAAATAGACGTCAACATGCGAATCGCTGTTCATGGGAAGGAGTTTAATCGTCAGTCAGCGCCTTTTATTGCCCGTATTTTTGAGATCCTTCAGCAGCAGAAAGTTGAGATCTGGGTTTCGGCCAGGTTCGGTTCGTATCTAAAGACAGCGGCTTTTAAGAAGATAAAGATCAAGAAGACATTCAATCCCGACGACTCGCTGAAGGGCGTGGATGTGTTTATCAGTGTAGGGGGCGATGGCACACTTCTTGAAGCCGTTACACATATTGCGAAGCAGAAGATTCCTGTACTGGGGATTAATACGGGGCGGCTAGGGTTTCTGGCGACCATCAGCAAGGAGGAGACGGAACAGGCTTTACTGCAGGTTTGCCAGGGTGCTTATACCACCGAAAAGCGTTCCATGCTGAAGCTCGACACCAACTCAGACGCCTTTGGCAAGCAGAATTTCGCATTAAATGATTTTACGCTGGTGAAAAAGGACACGTCGTCGATGATCACAATTCACACCTACATCGACGGTGAGTTCCTGAACACGTACTGGGCTGACGGCATTATTGTGTCGACTCCCACGGGTTCTACAGGCTATTCCCTGAGCTGCGGGGGGCCTTTGATTTTTCCCAGATCTGGAAATTTTGTTATCACTCCGGTAAGTCCACATAATTTGACGGTGCGGCCGATCGTAGTTCCCGACACGGCGGAGATCACGTTTCGTGTGGAGGGGCGGAGTAAAAAATTTCTGGTTTCATTGGATTCGCGGGTGGCGTCGGTAGATGCTTCGGCAGTTATGAAGGTATCGAAATCGGATTATGTTGTGCATTTGGTTCAATTGGAAGGGCAACATTACTTCCGTACCCTCCGCCATAAGTTGAACTGGGGCCTGGACATCCGTAATTGAAATTTTAGTAATTTTGTAATTCTCTGATCTATAGAAGCTTATTTTTACCAACATGAGGAAGCTAATCTTTGCCGTACTCGCTTTTGTTCTTCTGGCTGCGAATGCAGAAGAGGCCGTCGCCCAAATGAACAGAAGGTCCATCAAACGCAACAACAAACGTATGATGACCTACCGCGGTCGGAAATCTTCCTTCGAGAAGACCAAGTCGTACAACATGGTGTCGGTATCGCTCAATGGGCTGAACTACTATGGAGACCTGGCGCCGGCGCCGAGCCGTTTCAGTACCGACATTAGCTTTACGCGCCCGGGTATTGGTATTGCATTTGGCCACCGCTTCGGTCCGCGTTACACGATGACGGCTTCGTTCATGTATGGTACGCTGAGAGGTTCGGACTTTGACTCAGCCGATCCTGGAGATGCCGAAAACGGCGTGTTTCGCTTCCAGCGTAACCTGTCGTTCCGCAATCGCATAAAAGAACTATCGCTCGTTGCCAGCATCGACCTTTTCCCGAACAATGATACGTATATCAGCCGCGTGCGCTGGACTCCTTACCTGTTTGCCGGCGTGGCGGTCTTTCACCACAACCCGCAAGCTAAAGCACCTGATACAGACATCGACGGCAATCCATTGGCCGAAGCCGGTGAGTGGGTAGACTTGCAACCGCTCGGTACAGAAGGCCAATATGCTACTCTGGCTGATTCGGCGGTGAACTACGGCATAAAACCTTATAAAAGAATTCAGATCGCTATACCAATGGGCGTTGGTGCGCGTTTTAGACTCAACCAGCTCATGGATCTTTCCGTGGAGTTCGGGTTCCGCTACCTGTTTACGGACTACATCGACGATGTAAGCCAGAACTACGTGGATTTGGGCGTGTTCGGTAACAACGAGCTGGCCAAGGTGATGTCGTATCGCTCCAGCGAGCTCTTCACGCCGGGGAACCTGCCGAATCCGCCGTATGTCAGTCCGGTCGACGGGCGCACGTACCTGGTGTTGGACGGCTACGGCCGTGAGAATCCGGAGAACCTCCGCGGAAACAAGAGCGACAAGGATATTTACATGGTGACGACGGTTAAACTTACTTATATACTAGGCAAAACATTTCACAGGGCTAAATTCAGATGATCCGTTATACGTTGACAAGGCTGTCTTTTGGTTTTATAATCTTTCTGTTGTCATGGGATTGGGCGCACGCACAGCGCTCGGAAGTGGGGTTCGGCATTGGCACGTTTAATTATACGGGAGACCTCGTACACAATTATAATTTTAAATATTCGCGTCCGGCGGCAACGGTCTTTTACCGTTCCAACCTTAGCAACGTGGTGAGCTTTCGCACCAGCCTGACTGCCGGCCAGCTCAGCGCCTCTGAAAAACCGCTCGATGCTTTTGCCCAGCAGCGCGATGCTTCGTTCGACATCTTTTTGATGGAAGTGTCGACGGTGTTGGAATATCATTTTCTCGACTGGCGCGACTCCAAGCGCTTTGTGCGGTTGAACCCTTATCTGTTTGGCGGCGTGGGACTGTTCGGTATTTCGGGCAATGCTGAAAAGACCGAAGAATACAGCAACGTGCAAGTGTCCATACCGTTTGGGCTGGGCGTAAAATATGTGTACAACCCCAAGTGGTATTTCGGCCTGGAGCTTGGCGTGCGCAAGACCTTCTTTGATAACCTCGACAATATTTCGGGTGGCGACCTTCGTTACAAGAACTATCAATACGGCAACCCGAACGACAACGATACCTTCTACTACCTGGGAATTAGCCTGACACGGACTTTTTACGAAATTCCCTGCCCCAGAAGCCCTTATAAATAGTCCTTCTGTCGCTTTTCTTTTAACCCATACGGCTTTTTACTACTTTTGACCTCTTGTGGCTTCTCTAAAGGAACATATAGATTTAAATAATCTTCCCCAGCACCTTGCTATCATCATGGATGGCAATGGCCGATGGGCTAAAAAGAAGGGTGCTATGCGCATTTTCGGGCATCGCAACGCCATTCAGGCTGTAAAAGATGTGACGGAAGGTTGTGCTGAGCTTGGGGTAAAATACCTGACGCTGTACGCTTTTTCGACCGAGAACTGGACGCGTCCAAAGGCCGAGGTAGATGGGTTGATGGAGCTATTGGTTAGCACCATCAAGGGCGAGATTAAAACCTTAATGGACAACAAGGTTCGGCTGACGACGATCGGTGAGACGTCGCAACTGCCCCCGGACTGTCAGAACAATCTGGCCTGGGCGATGAACCAGACCAAAAATAATACAGGGCTTACCCTGATCCTGGCGTTGAGCTATGGGGGCCGCCGGGAGATTATAAATGCAGTGAAGCAGCTGGCGGCGGAGGTCAAGAGCGGGAAATTGGCGCCGGAGGAAATAAATGAGCGGGTTCTTGAGAACTATTTGCAGACTTCTGGCATCCCAGACCCAGAGCTGTTGATCCGCACCAGTGGTGAAATGCGCGTGAGCAATTTCCTACTGTGGCAGATTGCTTACACCGAGCTTTTTATCACACCCACACTTTGGCCCGATTTCCGCAGGGAGCACCTGTATGAGGCCATTTGGTCGTATCAGCAGCGCGAACGAAGATTTGGAAAAACTAGCGAACAATTGAATCCCGTAAGTTGATGAAGAAAGTTTTATTCCTGATGATCCTTTTGGGTTTCACAGTTGATACATGGGCTCAATTCAGACGAAATCGCGAACGTTCCGGGGCTGGCGCTGAAAATAACCTGAACTACGCCAACCCGGCGGAGTATGCCATTGCAGGCATTGAAGTGACCGGCTTGAACATATTGGACAAAAACGCCATGGTGTCGCTGACGGGTCTGAAGGTGGGCGATAAGATCAAGATTCCGGGCGATGCAATCACGACGGCCATTCGCAGTCTGTGGAAACACGGTCTGGTGGGCGATGTTACTATCAAGGTAGATCGTATTGAAGGCGAAAACGTGTACCTCAATATTGTGCTTGCCGAGCGGCCCCGCCTGACCAGTTTTTACTTTACTGGTATTTCCAAGTCACAGGAGAGTGGTCTGAAAGAAGACCTGACACTTATACGCGGTAAGATTGTAAACGACGCCATGGTGCGTAACACCGAACTGGCGGTTAAGAAATATTTTGTCAAAAAAGGCTTCCTCAATACCGAGGTAAAGATCACCCAGGATGCCGACACGTTGCGTGACGGGATCATTATGCGGATCGCGGTTAATCCAAAGTCGAAAGTAAAGATTAATCACATTGCGTTTACGGGTAACGAAAACATTGACGACGCCAAGCTGAAGAAGAAAATGAAGGGCACGCATGAGCGTCCCCGTTTTGCGTTGCACCGTACGCTGCTGAAAGAGATCGCCGGCATCAGGCCGAAAGAGTTTATGGACTCCAGTTACAAAGTGAGCTGGAAAGAAGCGAAGGAGTTTCTGAATGACAACGTTAAACTGAATATTTTCAGCAGCTCGAAGTTCATCCAGAGCGACTACGAAGACGACAAGAAGGCGGTCGTTGCCTATTTCAATACAAAAGGCTACCGCGATGCGGAGATCGTCACCGACACCGTCTATGCACACGACGGTCGCACGATCGACATCGACCTGCATATATATGAAGGCCCGAAGTACTACTTCCGCAATATCATCTGGACCGGTAACTATATCTATACCGACAAGCAGCTCGGCGCGGTCCTTGGCATCAGCAAGGGTGATGTTTATAATAATGAGATGATCCAGAAGAAGCTTCAGTTCAACCCGAAGGGGATGGACATTAGCGGTCTGTACATGGACGACGGTTATCTGTTCTTTCGGATCAACCCGGTGGAGGTAGCGGTAGAGGGTGACTCGATCGACGTGGAGATGCGCATCTTCGAGGGTGAGCAGGCTACAATCAATGAAGTGACGATCGCCGGTAACGAGCGTACCAGTGACCACGTAATCCGTCGTGAGCTAAGCACTATTCCCGGTCAGAAATTCAGACGTTCGGATATCATCCGTACGCAGCAGAAGCTGGGTCAACTGGGCTACTTTGCGCCTGACAAGATCGGCCAGAACCTGGTACCGAATCCGGCGAACGGAACGGTGGACGTTCAGTGGACTGTCGAAGAACAATCAAACGACCAGGTGGAGCTTTCCGGTGGTTGGGGTGGTTATTACGGCTTCGTGGGTACGCTGGGTCTGACCTTCAACAACTTCTCGTTGCGTAATATACCGCACTTTGAACACTGGCGTCCATTGCCGGTGGGTGATGGTCAGCGTCTGTCGCTGCGTGCGCAGGCAAACGGCCGTTCTTTCCAAAGCTACAGCTTCTCGTTTACCGAGCCCTGGCTGGGCGGCCGCAAGCCGCACTCGCTGTCGGTCAGCTTTAACAGCTCATTCCAGCGTTACCCGTATGGTATCACGACCAGCGACAACGATTCGCGTCTGCAAGTACATAGCGTGACGGTGGGTTTGGGCCGTTTGCTGGAGTGGCCTGACAATTACTTTACGTTGACAAACTCGGTATCATACCTGCGTTATATTCTGCAGAACTGGAACTCCGGTCTGGGATATACGGACGGTGTGTCCAACAGCTTTACGTTCAATACGACGCTGGCGCGTAACAGCATCGACAATCCGATGTACCCGGCGCAAGGTTCAACTATTTCGTTGAGCGTAACGCTCACGCCGCCATTCTCGCTGTGGCGCGACATCAATTACTCGACGGCCGAGCCGGCTGTGAAATATCAATGGATTGAATATCACAAGTGGATGTTCGATGCGAAGTACTACCTGCCACTGGACAACAAGAAAAAATTGGTGCTGGAGGCGAAGGCACACTTTGGCTTCATTGGCAAATACACGGACAAGGCGGGTATTGGACCGTTCGAGCGGTTCTACCTCGGTGGCGACGGTCTGGCGGGTGGTTTCAATTCGTTCCTGTTAGGTCAGGAAGTGATCGGTCTGCGCGGCTACCAGAACAACTCCATTACGCCTCCGTACTACGACCAAAGCCTGAACAGTGGCCAGGGTGTGCTGGCGGGGGGTATTGTATACGACAAACTTGGTCTTGAATTGCGCTATCCCGTAACGACGGGTAATGCCGCCACGATTTATGGTTTTGTCTTCACAGAAGCGGGTAATAACTGGAACAATTACGATGATTTTAATCCGTTTAACCTGTATAAATCTGCCGGGTTTGGTGCCCGGATCTTTATGCCGGCATTTGGGTTGATTGGCTTGAACTGGGGATATGGTTTCGATCCAGTGCCGTTAAATGGAAGAGGGCCTGTCAGCGGGTCGCAATTCCACTTTACTATCGGTCAGCAACTCAGATAATTATGCGGGTCTATATTATTACGATATTTTTTCTCATTTTCGGCCTGAATTTTGTCAACGCTCAGAGGTTCGGATACATTGACACGAACTACATTCTGGAGAAAATGCCTGATTATAAAAAGGCTCAGGATGAGATCAGCCAGTTATCCGTTGCCTGGGAAAAGGAGATCGCCGACATGGACAAAAAGATTCAGGCCATGTACAGCGCCCTCCAGGCGGAACAAGTGTTGTTGACGGATGCCATGCGGAAAGAGCGGACGGATGAAATTCACAAAAAAGAAGTTGAGCTAAAGGACTACCAGAAGAAGGTGTTTGGATTTGGCGGCTTGTTCTTCCTGAAAAAACAGGAGTTGACGAAGCCGATCCAGGACAAGGTGTGGGATGCGGTGGACAAAGTCGCCAAGCAAAAAAATCTGCATATTGTCTTTGACAAGGCAGGTGAGCTGACGATGATCTACACCGATCCGCGGTATGACTATACCGACTTCGTATTGGATGAGCTTGGGTTGGGTGACCCGAATGATGAGATTAAAAACTAAAAATTGAATACCGTAATGAGAAAACTCGTTTTACTTGTGGTGCTGGGAATGACAGCTGCTGTCGCTCATGCACAGGCTCCTGTGAAGGTCGGCTATGCAGATGTAGACTACATATTTGCCCAGATGCCGGAGTCCAAGCAGGTCGATGCCGAACTGAAGTCGCTACAGACACAGCTCAAAAATCAAAGTGATACCAAGGTACAGGAGTTTCAAAAGAAACTAGCCGACTACCAAGCCAATATCAATACCATGCTGGAGCCTGTGCGTGTAAACACAGAGCGCGAACTGCAACAGCTGCAACAAAACATTGAGAAGTTCCAGCAGGATGCTCAAACTACTATTCAAAACAAACAGACCCAGCTGATGGATCCTATTTACAAGAAAGTAGGTAAGAACATCGAAGAAACTGCAAAGGAGAACGGATTTTCGTTCATTCTGAACCAGCAGATCGGCGGCCTGGACGTGATCCTGTATGGTGACGAAAAGATGGATATCTCTGATCTGGTGTTGAAGAAAATGGGTGTAACGCCGAAGCCGGCGACTACTACTGCACCTGCTACAACAACACCTGCACCGAAGAAATAATATTTGCGTCTGAGCGCAAAAAGAAAGAGCCTCTCATAAACATGAGAGGCTCTTTCTTTTTTATTGGCACACTGCGAGGTTGCTGCCCCGCATTGTCCTATTATGAGACTTTATTGTTTCGAACGCGTGTTTTGAACTTATCGAGCTGCATGCGCAGAGCGTCTGCGGCTAATCCGGCAGCGGCTTCAAACGATTTTGCCTTTTCTGTGGCAAAGAGCATATTACCGGGTACACGCAGCTTGATCTCTACTGTTTTGTTCTCAGCACCTTCATTATTCAGTCGGAGAAACACCTCACCATCCACCAGGCGATCATAAAATGTATCGAGCTTGTCGAGCTTTTTCTGGATGAAGTTGATCAGCTTGCGATCAGCGTCGAAATGGATGGAATGAACTTGTAACTTCATAATTGTTGAAATTTAAAGTGAACAATAGAATTATGCCGGTTTTTGGAAAGTCCGGGGCTTTCGGTAAGTAATTATGCTGTCATGCGTGGTTGGTTATAGTCATACTGAGTAGAGTATAATGATGGTGGGATGCAGCCTCACGCCTTGGGATGCGCCAGGTCGAATGCCTTCTTAAGCTTCTCGATTGAATTGTGAGTATATACCTGTGTTGCTGCGAGGCTGCTGTGGCCGAGCAGATCTTTTACGGCGTTTATTTCCGCTCCTTTGTTTAACAGATGGGTGGCATATGTGTGACGCAGTACGTGCGGACTTTTTCGTTCGGCCGAAGAGATTTGCAAGTGTGTCTTCACAATGCGATAGACCATCATTGGGTAACAGGGCTCGCCAGCATCTGTAACGAGCAACAGGCCGTGTCCCCTATTTTCAACTTCCCGGTTTCTCACGTTCTTATAGTCTTCTATTATTGAAACGAGGTTCAGCGAAAATGGGATGATTCTTTCCTTGTTTCTTTTTCCCAGGACTTTTACAGTCCTGTTTATCAGGTCAATTTGATTTTCACGCAGGTTGAGTAGTTCGGACAAACGCATACCTGTACCGTAGAAAAGTTCAAGGATAAGCTTTGTGCGCTGACCGTCGAGTGTATCGTCAAATACCTTGTTGTCGAGCACGCGCACCATGTCGGCTTCTTTCACAAATGATGGGATACGTTTGGGTGTCTTCAGTGGCTTGATCTTGACGGTCGGATCTTTTTTGATGACCTCGCGGCGCATGAGGAATTTGTAGAATGAGCGGAGACACGCAATTTTGCGGTTGACGGAAGTCGCGCCAAGGCCATCTTCTACCAGCTGGACGATCCAGTAGCGAAGCTCATTGTAGTCTGCATTTTCGGGGGCAGTACCGGGAAAGGTTGTTTCGAGAAATCCTAAGAATTGAGTGAGGTCGCTTTCATACGCCAGGATGGTGTTAGCACTGAGCCTTTTCTCGGATTGAAGATATGTAAGAAAGGATTGTACCATGCTGCCCTCACCAAGTCTCGCTACTTGCCGGTGTAGAAGCAATGTAAAAAAAATAATCCCCATAAGCACGTGCCTACGGGGAATGTTTATGCAATGGGGATACTTTGTGGACAACTAATTATCCACAGAATCCCGGTAAAAGCTCTAGAAGCGGAATTAACCGTTAGTTTCCAGCAGTCGTTGCTGTTCTCTGTAAGCGGCGCGGATGATTTGATTGCGGCGACGAACAGAGGGTTTCTCAAAAGATGTGCGGGCACGCAGTTCTTTCAAAACGCCTGTTTTCTCAAATTTCTTTTTGAAACGCTTCAGTGCCTTGTCGATTGACTCGTTTTCTTTTACGTTGATAATAAGCATATTCCTTATTTAGGGCTGCAAATATAGGTGAAACACACTGACTATCCAAACGTTACTTCAAAAGTGCCCGCGAAATGACCAGTTTTTGAATTTCCGACGTCCCTTCGCCGATGGTGCATAGCTTGGCGTCGCGGTAGAATTTCTCCACTGGGAAGTCCTTGATGTAGCCGTACCCGCCGAAGATCTGTACGGCGTCGTTGGCTACCTCTACCGCAATTTCAGAGGAATATAGCTTGGCCATGGCCGATTCCTTGGTCACTGGCTTGTGGTTGTTCTTCAAGTCGCCGGCGCGGAAAGTGAGCAAACGTGCTGCTTCTACCTTTGTGGCCATGTCGGCCAATTTAAAGGAAATGCCCTGGAAGCTGGAGATGGGCTGATCGAACTGTTTGCGTTCCTGCGAATATTTCAGCGCCGCTTTAAATGCGCCCGTGGCAATACCGACACCCAACGCAGCAATGGAAATGCGACCGCCGTCGAGAATCTTGAGCGACTGCACAAAGCCATCGCCCTCCTGCCCCAGCAACTGGGATTTGTGGATACGGCAGTCTGTGAAGATCAGCTCGGCTGTTTCAGAGGCGCGCATGCCCAGTTTGTTTTCTTTTTTCCCGGATGTAAAGCCGGGTGTACCCTTTTCTATTATGAAGGCACTCATGCCGTGTGCGTCACCTACGGCACCGGTACGCACAATCACTACAGCAACATTGCCGGAGCGACCGTGTGTAATAAAGTTTTTGGCGCCGTTCAAGATATAATAGTCGCCGTCGCGCACGGCTGTCGTGCGCATGTTGCCGGCGTCGGAGCCTGTGTTGGGCTCGGTCAGGCCCCATGCGCCGATCCACTCGCCCGAGGCGAGCAGGGGCAGGTATTTGCGTTTTTGCTCTTCGTTGCCGAATTGTAAGATGTGGTTTGTGCACAAGGAATTGTGCGCCGCCAGTGACAGGCCGATCGAGCCGTCTATGCTGGCGATCTCAATAATGGCAGTGATATATTCCGTATAGCCCAGTCCGGCTCCGCCGTATTCTTCCGGCACGAGTACGCCCATGAGGCCGAGAGCGCCCATTTTACGAAATACGTCGATGGGAAACTCCTGGCTTTCGTCCCAGGTCATGATGTGAGGTACGATCTCACGTTGGGCAAAGTCGCGTGCCATCTGCGCGATCATCTTTTGATTTTCAGATTCGCTAAAATCTAACAACCGATGGTTCTCTGTAAGCACATCCATAACTAATGTCGTTTTTGAGGGTTAAGAGGACTAAGGTAAGAAGAAGGAGGGAATTAGCAAACGAATGTTAGGTTGTAAAAGTAAGGTACAAAGATTTGCGGTGCGGGAAAGTCGTATTAAATGCCTAAATCCGTCTAAAAGTTCTATTTTCGCAGATTGTAAAACCCATAATCAATGAAAATAGCTGTAGTTGGCACCGGTTACGTTGGTCTCGTAACCGGAACTTGTTTTGCTGAAACCGGGAACACGGTGACGTGTGTAGACATCGACAAAGAGAAGGTTAAAAAGCTTCAGAATGGTACCATTACCATTTATGAGCCGGGCCTGGAACAACTCTTTGAGAGAAACATTAAACAGGAAAGATTGTCTTTCACCACCAATTTGGCGGAAGGCATTAAAGATGCAAAGATCATTTTCCTGGCGCTTCCTACGCCTCCGGGCGAGGATGGTTCTGCTGACCTGAAGTATATTCTGAAGGTAGCAGATGATTTAGGGCCGTTGCTGTCCGATTATACTGTGATTGTCGACAAGAGCACAGTGCCTGTTGGTACGGCCGACAAGGTGCACGCGAAGATCGCGGCCCATGCAAAGGTTGATTTCGACGTGGTATCAAACCCTGAGTTCTTGCGTGAAGGTGTCGCGGTAGAAGACTTTATGAAGCCCGACCGCGTCGTGATCGGTACGACGTCGCCTCGCGCGCGTAAGATCATGGAGACACTGTATGCACCGTATGTACGTCAAGGCAACCCGATCATCTTTATGGATGAGCGTTCGGCCGAGCTGACAAAGTATGCTGCAAATGCTTTCCTGGCGACGAAGATTACGTTCATGAACGAGATTGCCAATGTGTGCGAGCTTGTGGGTGCAGACGTTGACGCCGTGCGCAAAGGTGTTGGTACCGATAGCCGTATTGGTAAGCGTTTCCTCTTCCCGGGCATTGGTTACGGTGGTAGCTGTTTCCCGAAAGATGTGCAGGCACTTGCCAAGTCGGCGCAGGATGCGCAGTATGACTTCCGTATTTTGCGTTCGGTGATGGATGTGAACGAAGATCAAAAGACTCGCCTCATCGCACGTGTAAAAGAGCATTTTAAAGGCAATCTGAAAGGCAAGAGCATTGCGTTCTGGGGTCTGTCTTTCAAGCCGCACACCGATGATATCCGCGAGGCGCCGGCACTGTACAACATCGAAGCATTGCTTCAAGAAGGTGTAACGATTCGTGCGCACGATCCGGAAGCGATCGAAAACGTGAGACGTATTATGGGCGATAAGATTCAATACTTTGAGACGCCTTATGACGCTGCTGAAGGCGCCGACGCGATCTTCATTTCGACTGAGTGGCCCGAGTTCCGTACACCGGACTTCGAGAAGCTCAATACTATTTTAAAAGGTAAAGTCATTTTTGACGGCCGTAACCTGTACGACCTCGATTTGATGAAAGATCAAGGCTATGCATATTTCAGTATCGGAAGGGAGGTCATCAATGGCAAATAAGGGACGTGTACTCGTTACCGGCGGCGCTGGATTTTTAGGATCACACTTGTGCGACCGCTTTATTAAAGAAGGCTATAGCGTTGTGGCCATGGACAACCTGATCACGGGTGACCTGCGCAACATCGAGCATCTTTTCAAGCACGAGAATTTTGAGTTCTATAATCACGACGTGTCTACGTTCGTGCACGTGCCTGGCGACCTGCAATATATTCTTCACTTTGCCTCGCCGGCCAGCCCGATCGATTATTTAAAGATACCCATTCAGACGCTGAAGGTAGGCTCTCTGGGGATCCACAATCTGCTGGGCCTTGCCCGTGCGAAGAAGGCTCGGATCCTGATCGCGTCTACATCGGAAGTATACGGTGACCCGTTGGTTCACCCGCAGGTGGAAGAGTACTATGGTAACGTAAACCCCATTGGTCCACGCGGCGTGTACGACGAGGCGAAGCGTTTCCAGGAGGCTATTACGATGGCGTACCATACGTATCACAAAGTGGATACACGCATTGTGCGTATTTTCAATACCTACGGTCCACGCATGCGCCTGAATGACGGTCGTGTATTGCCCGCATTCATTGGCCAGGCACTCCGTGGTGAGGACCTGACCGTATTTGGTGACGGTAGCCAGACGCGTTCGTTCTGCTATGTAGACGACCAGGTAGAGGGGATTTATCGCCTGCTTATGTCTGACTATAACTTGCCGGTGAATATCGGCAACCCGGACGAGATCACCATCGGCATGTTTGCCGAAGAGATCGTGAAGCTGACGGGTACGAAGCAGAAGGTTATATACAAACCGCTGCCGCAAGACGATCCGAAGCAGCGCCAGCCGAACACCACCAAAGCCCGAGAGATTTTGGGCTGGGAGGCGAAGGTTTCGCGTGCCGAGGGTCTTAAGATCACGTACGAGTACTTCAAGTCACTTCCGCAGGAAGTGCTGTACCAGCGCGATCACAAGAATTTCGAAAAATATATTCGATAGTATTCCTGGCGATGTCTATGCAGAAACTTCTGATCACCGGCGGGGCCGGCTTTATTGGTTCGCATGTTGTGCGCTTGTTTGTAAACAAGTATCCGGAGCGGACCATTATCAACCTGGATAAGCTGACTTATGCGGGTAATCTGGAGAACCTGAAGGACGTCGAAGGAAAACCGAATTATCGTTTTGTTAAAGGCGACATTTTAGACAATGCTTTTCTGGTGGAGCTTTTTAAAGAACATGCCATTGAAGGCGTGATCCACCTGGCGGCGGAGTCGCATGTAGACCGCTCGTTGCACAACCCCGCGGAGTTTGCGCATACCAACATTGTGGGTACGCTAAACTTACTGCAGGTCGCCCACGGCGCCTGGAAAGGGGCCACCGGCAAGCGGCGGTTTTACCACATCTCTACCGATGAGGTATATGGAACGGCCGATCAAGGAGAGTTCTTTACGGAAGAGACTCCCCTTGATCCCCGGTCGCCGTATTCGGCCTCCAAGGCCAGCAGTGATCACTTCGTCAGCGCCTATCACCACAGTTTTGGCCTGCCGACGCTTACCAGCCGTTGCTCAAACAATTATGGTCCCTTTCACTTCCCGGAAAAGCTTATTCCGTTGATGATCCACAACATCCTCAACAGTAAGCCCCTGCCAGTGTATGGTAAGGGAGAGAACATTCGCGATTGGTTGTTTGTAGAAGACCATGCACGTGCGATCGAGGCAATCTTTGAAAAAGGAAAAATCGGTGAGGTGTATAACATCGGCGGCAATAACGAGTGGAAAAACATCGACCTGGTAAATCTGCTTTGCCGTATTCTGGATAAGAAGCTGGGCCGGGCCGACGGCACATCTGCCAAGTTGATTGCATTTGTAACAGACCGGCCGGGACACGACCTACGCTACGCCATTGACGCGTCGAAGCTCATCAGTGAAACCGGGTGGCGACCCAGCGTCACCTTTGAGGAGGGCCTGGAACAAACCGTTGACTGGTATCTAAACAATCCGGAGTGGTTACAACACGTCACTTCGGGCGATTACCTGAAGTACTATAGCGATATGTACGGCAAGCGTATTTAGCAACCAAACCAAGAAAGCGCATGAAGGGCATTATTCTGGCCGGAGGATCGGGAACACGGCTGCATCCGCTCACCCTGGCCGTGAGCAAGCAGCTCATGCCGGTGTACGATAAGCCGATGATCTATTACCCTTTGTCGGCGCTGATGATGGCGGGAGTTCAAGATATTCTAATCATTTCCACTCCGCACGATATGCCCATGTTTCAGAAACTGTTGGGCGATGGGAGGCAGTTGGGATGTTCTTTCACGTATGCCGTGCAGCCTTCGCCGGATGGCCTTGCGCAGGCGTTTATTATTGGTGAGTCGTTTATTGGTAAGGATACAGTAGCCCTTATTTTAGGTGATAATATCTTTTACGGTTCGGGCATGCAGCGCCTGCTGCAATCGCACCGCGACCCGCAAGGTGGCGTGATCTTCGCATATCACGTGACGGACCCTGAGCGTTATGGCGTAGTGGAATTCGACGCCAACAAAAATGCAATTTCGATTGAAGAGAAGCCTAAACAACCCAAGTCTAATTATGCGGTGCCAGGCTTATACTTTTATGATAACGATGTGGTAGAAATTGCCAAGAGCCTCAAGCCGAGTCCCCGCGGCGAGCTGGAGATTACCGATGTGAACAACACATATCTCAAGCGTGGCAAGCTAACGGTGGCGCCTATGAGCCGCGGCACAGCGTGGCTGGATACCGGCACATTTGATTCGCTTATGCAGGCTTCCAATTTTGTACAAACCATTGAGCAACGCCAGGGCCTGAAAATCGGCTGTATTGAAGAGGTGGCGTATCGCATGGGGTATATTACCAAAGAAGCTTTGCTGGCACTGGCTAAGCCCCTTGAAAAAAGTGGTTATGGCACGTATCTGAAAAATCTGCCCACGTATCTCTAGCCACCATGACCTTACAAGAGGCCTTTACGGACGCAGTGCAGCGCTATGGCGGTGATCGTGCTGTGGCGGACGCCCTGTGGCAGGAGGCGATGCGGCATTATCAGTCGCGTGGGCGTACCTACCACACGCTGGCGCACCTGGAACAAGTGTACCGTGTGCTGATTCCTGTACAAGACCGCATAGACGATTGGGACAGCGTACTCTTTGCCATTTTATATCACGACTATATTTACGATGTGCACCGGCACGACAATGAAGAGAAAAGTGCTGACTTTGCCCGGGAGCGATTGGCCAGGTTGAATTTTCCACCCGAGCGAATTGCGCTTTGTGCCGATATGATCGTGGCGACGAAAGGCCATATGGCGGCCGATGTAAGCGACATCAATTACTTTACTGACGCCGACCTTTGCATCCTCGGTGCCGACGGGCCCGCTTACTCGGGCTACGCGATCGCGGTGCGGCAGGAATATTCCATTTATCCTGACATGTTATACCGCCCGGGGCGGCGAAAGGTATTGGAGCGTTTCCTGAAAATGGACCGTCTCTTTAAGACTGTCGAGTTCTACGAACGGTACGAAGCTCAGGCCCGGATCAACCTGGCGCGCGAGCTGGGCGGTGGAATTGTGTATTGATTTGGGTGCTGTCGGGAATTTTTTAGCACTAAATCTGTTTATTTGTCTGTTGATCCTTCCGGAAGAGCTCAGGCCTTCCAAAAAGTATTTCTTCAAAAAGGGCCGTTTTTAATCATTTTCAAAGAATTTTGCTATAAAAGTAAAAAATCATACTTTTGCGAAAGTTTCTGAGTATTCTTTTGGAGGGGACCGGTTAGTCCCCTCTTTGTTTATAGAATATTTTTCAAATGGATATAGCGGAAGAGATCAAGCGGATTGCCACATCGAAGTTGACGGATTCGAACCTGTTTATCGTCGATGTTATTGTTTCTTCCAAACGCGGGCCTCGCAAGGTGCTTGTGCTTCTGGACGGGGACAATGCCATCAGCATCGATGCCTGCGCTGAACTTAGTCGTGCGCTGGCGCAGGATCTGGACGAGGTGTCCTGGCTTGAAGAAGCTTACACGCTGGAAGTGTCGACACCTGGTGTTGATCATCCACTCAAGCTGCAGCGTCAGTATCCGAAGCATATCGGGCGTTCGCTGCGTGTGAAGCTGGCTGAAAAGACCGTAGAGGGGAAGCTGGTGGCGATCGAGGGCGAGAAGATGACGCTGGCGGAGGAGACGGGAAGCGGCAAAAAGAAGGTAGTAACGAACATAGACATCGTCTTTTCCGAAATAGAAAAAGCTTTGGTGTTAGTTAGTTTTAAATAAGACAAAACCATGGATGCACATGAATTAATTCAGTCATTTGCTGAATTTGCAAAGCAAAAGAACATCGACCGGCCCACCATGATCCGGATCCTGGAAGATGTATTCCGGAACATGATCCGTAAGAGATATGAGTCGGACGAGAATTTTGACATCATCATCAATGCGGACAAGGGCGATCTTGAGATCTACCGTGTGCGGGAGATTGTCGAAGACGACTCGGAAGACATCTGGGATTTTGACAAGATAAGTCTCTCGGATGCTCACAAGATCGAACCCGACTTTGAAGTGGGTGAGGAAGTTTCTGAGCAGGTGTACATCGAGGACTTCGGTCGTCGCGCTGTGACCACGGCCCGGCAGACGCTGATCCAGAAGGTGAAGGATCTTGAAAAAGATATTCTTTTCCAAAAGTACAAAGACCTGGTGGGCGAGATCATCGCCGGCGAGGTTTACCAGGTTTTGAGCAAAGAGGTACTGTTGACTGATGCCGAGAGCAACGAGATCGCGATTCCGCGGAGTGAGCAAATTCAGAAAGACCGCTACCGCAAGGGCGAGAACGTACGCGCCATTGTGCACAAAGTAGACATGGTCAACGGCAATCCAAAAATCATCCTGTCACGCACCTCTCCGGTGTTCCTGGAGCGTCTGTTCGAGCAGGAAGTTCCGGAAGTTTACGACGGCCTGATCACTATTAAGAAAGTTGTACGCGAGCCAGGCGAGCGTGCCAAGGTAGCGGTAGAGTCTTACGACGACCGTATCGATCCGGTAGGCGCTTGCGTGGGTATGAAAGGATCGCGGATTCACGCGATCGTGCGTGAGCTGCAGAACGAAAACATCGATGTGATCAACTTTACTGAAAACCTGGAGCTGTATATCCAGCGGGCACTGAGCCCCGCGAAGATTTCATCGATCAAGGTAGATAAGGATCACGGCCGGGTGTCGGTATACCTGAAGCCTGACCAGGTTTCCCTGGCCATTGGTAAAGGTGGTTTGAACATCAAGCTGGCAAGCCGGTTGGTGGGATATGAAATTGACGTATTCCGCGAACTGGCGGAAGGTCAGGTAGAAGAAGACGTTGACCTGGACGAGTTCTCAGATGAGATCGAGAGCTGGGTAATTGACGAGTTGAACCGTATTGGTCTCGATACGGCAAAGAGCGTACTGGCACTTTCAAAAGACGAGCTGGTTAGACGCACCGACCTGGAAGAAGAGACCGTAGAAGGAGTTTTAAGCATTCTGAGGCGCGAGTTTGAATGATGTTGCTGCGGAGCGCCCCTGCGTTTTTCATGAATGTAGGGAGTAGTCTGTGAACAATGCGTTAAATTACGCCCGAATGCCACTTTAGATTTTAAAGTCTTTAAAAAACAGGGATATTTGAATATGGCAGAAGAAAAGTTGATTAGGTTGAGTCAGGCAGCGAGGAAGCTTAATGTTGGCCACAACACCATTTTGGATTTCCTCGGAAAGAAGGGTTTTTCCATCGAGAATAACCCTAATGCTAAGCTTACGCCTGAGCAATTCAATCTTTTGTCCAAGGAGTTTGCCTCTTCGGCCACCGATAAGCTTGAAGCTTCCAGTCTTTCCATTGGGGTGAAGCATGTCGATAATGCGCAGGCAGAGAAAGACGCTGTTAAGAAGCGTAGCGAAGAAGAAGAGCGCATTATGATTAAGAACCTCGGCTCAAAACCAGAGGTGAAAGCCAAAGAAGAGCCGAAGGCGGAAAAGGTTACGAGCGACAAGCCGAAACTGGAAGGCATCAAAGTAGTTGGCAAGATCGACCTGGAGAAAAAGCCTGCTACCAAAGAGCCTGAAGAGAAACCGGTCGTTGAACCGGTCAAAGAGGTAGTGGTGCCAGTGGCCGAAGTTGAGAAGCCGAAGGTGATAGAAACGCCGAAGGTGGAAGAGAAGCCTGTCGTAAAAGAAGTAGTGGCAGAAGAGGCGCCGAAGAAAGTTGTCGAGGTTGAAAAACCAGTAGTGCCTGTAGCAGAAGTAGCGCCGCCCGTAGTCGTAACACCCGTACAGAAAGCGCCTGAAGTTGTTGTGCCGCCGGTTGAAAAACAACCTGAGCCGCAACAAGCGCCAGAATCAGAAGTTATCAAGGCACGGGCAGACCGGTTGAAAGGCCTGAAAGTGGTCGATAAAATCGAGCTGCCGGTAGATAAGAAGAAAGATGCCCCTGTGGCATCGTCTGACACGAAGGATGATCGCAAGGGCAAACGCCCGCGCAAGCGCATTGCGACCGATGACAAAAGTCCGGGCCAGCAACAAGGTCAGGGACAAGGCCAGGGTGGTGGTGTACGTCCGCAGCAAGGTGGCGGACCACGTCCCCATCAGCAAGGTGGTGGACCACGTCCTCATCAGGCGGCCGGCGCCGGCCGCGGTCCGCACCCCGCGCGTGTTCAGAAAGAGGAGCCTTCGGAGAAAGAAATCCAAGATCAAATCCGTGCTACGCTGGCCAAGCTGAGCGGTGGTAATAAGAAAACCAACAGCGCGAAGTACCGTCGTGAAAAGCGGCAGGCGAACTCCGATGCGCAAGAGCAGCAAATGCTGCAAGACATGGAGGCATCGAAGACACTGCGTGTGACCGAGTTTATCTCGGCAAACGATTTGGCGTCGATGATGAACGTTTCTGTGAACGAAGTCATTTCGACTTGCTTGAGCCTGGGTATGTTCGTGTCGATCAACCAGCGTTTGGATGCTGAAGCGATCACGGTTATCACAGATGAATTTGGTTACGCTGTACAGTTTACTTCTGCGGAAGAGGAGCTGGAAGTGGAGCAAGAAAATGAGCCGGAAGAAAACCTGGAGCCGCGCGCGCCGATCGTTACGATCATGGGTCACGTCGATCACGGTAAGACCTCATTGCTGGATTACATCCGCAATACCAAAGTTACGGCATCGGAAGCAGGCGGTATCACGCAGCACATTGGTGCATATGATGTGACGACCAAGAGCGGTAACAAGATTGCCTTCCTCGATACTCCGGGTCACGAAGCGTTTACCGCGATGCGTGCACGGGGTGCCAAGCTGACAGACATTGCTATCATTGTGGTGGCGGCCGACGACGACGTCATGCCGCAAACAAAAGAGGCGATCAACCACGCACAGGTGGCCGGTGTACCCATTGTTATCGCGATCAATAAAATAGATAAGCCTACCGCTAATCCCGACAGGATCCGCGAGGGACTCTCGAAGATCAACGTGTTGGTGGAAGAGTGGGGTGGTAAATATCAAAGCCAGGAGATCTCGGCGAAATCCGGTAAGGGTATCGACGACCTGCTGGAGAAAGTACTGCTCGAAGCAGAGATTTTGAACCTGAAGGCAAACCCTAATAAGCATGCTACCGGTTCTATTATCGAGGCTTCGCTTGACAAGGGACGTGGCTATGTAGCGACCCTGATGGTACAAACCGGTAAGCTGCAAGTCGGTGACATTGTATTGGCCGGTGCAAACTACGGTCGTGTAAAAGCGATGTTCGACGACACTGGTAAGAAAGTGGCGGTGGCCGGACCTTCTACACCGGTGGTATTGCTCGGTCTCGATGGCGCGCCGCAGGCGGGTGAGAAGTTCTCTGTTATGGAAACGGACCGCGAAGCCCGCGAGCTTGCAGCCAAGCGCAGCCAGCTGTTGCGCGAGCAGAGCATCCGTACGAAGAAGCATATTACACTGGACGAGATCGGTCGTCGTCTCGCGATCGGAAGCTTCAAGCAACTGAACGTTATCGTAAAAGGCGACGTGGACGGTTCTGTGGAAGCACTCTCCGACTCGCTGTTGAAATTGTCAACGCCGGAAATTCAGGTGGCGATCATCCACCGCGGTGTGGGTCAGATTTCCGAATCCGACGTATTGCTCGCATCGGCTTCCGATGCCATTATCGTCGCGTTCCAGGTGCGCCCTTCGGGAGCGGCCAAACGCCTGGCAGAAAACGAAGAGATCGAGATCCGTCACTATTCGATCATCTACGATGCTATCAACGATGTGAAGGCAGCCATGGAAGGTATGTTGGCGCCCGAAACCGAAGAAGTTATCGTGGGTAACGCGGAGGTTCGCGAAGTATTCAAGATCTCGAAGATCGGTACGATCGCAGGCTGTATGGTTACCGATGGTTCGATCAAACGCAGCAACCCGATACGCCTCATCCGCGATGGTATCGTGACCTATGCCGGCAAGCTCCACTCGCTCAAGCGTCATAAAGACGATGCCAGCGAGGTACGCTCAGGCTTTGACTGCGGTATTGGTATCGACGGCTTCAACGACATCCTGGAAGGCGATGTAATTGAAAGCTACGAGCAACGCGAAGTGAAGCGCACGCTGTAAGCGAATGTTAACAACGTATGGGCGGTCGTAAGAGGCCCATGAAAATAAGAAGAAGCCTGATCCTTTTCGATCAGGCTTTTTTTTCGAGGCATTGTGAAGGTAATAACAGTTTAGTTGAATGGAGTTTGTCGAGCAATACTGGGTTTACGGGCTGGGCTTTTTCGCCCAGTCGCTGTTCGGGTGTCGGCAGCTGGTGCAGCTTTTCTATTCCGAAAAGCAAGGGCGTGTAGTATCGCCTACGCTCTTCTGGCAGCTTAGCTTGCTGGGCTCTTTTCTCTTTTTGATATACGGTATCATTCGCGACGACGCGGTTATTATTCTTGGCCAGACCTTATCGTATTTCATTTATATCCGCAATCTGCAGTTGAAAGACAGCTGGAGGGTCATGCCCGTTGTGCTTCGGTTTTTCCTGATCATGCTGCCCATCTTTACACTGGTGTGGGTATTGGTTGTGTCTGAGGAGGCGATGACCAACCTCATGACGAAGACGGATTTTACACACCCGCTGCTGATCTTAGGGGCAATCGGTCAATTGTTGTTGAACCTGCGGTTTGTATACCAGTGGTATTATTCCGAGAAGTATAAAAAGTCTATTCTCCCGTTGGGTTTTTGGATCATCAGCCTGGTGGCGTCGGTCATGATCATTGTTTATGCGGCGTATCGTACACCGATTGATCCGGTGCTGCTGGTGGCGCAGAGCCTTGGCATTTTTGTGTATACACGAAATATTATTCTTCACGGTCGTGCCAAAGCGAGGGCACACGCTACCCCCTGATGGCAAACAGTAACGACTATACTTCGCTTCTTGCGGTCGCCGTTCAGGAGTTTATTCGTGCGCATGAGCATGATGACGAGCGACAGCTGGTGTTGAGACACAAGGCGATCGCAGGTGTACCGGCGGCGCGCGTGGCCGAACAGATTGCCGCGCGCCGGAAGGCGAAGGATAAGCTGCCGGGGTATTATCAGACGGAGGGTATTGTATATCCTCCTGGTATTAACCTGGAGCAGTCGTCTTCCGAACAGACTGCGCGCTATAAACAATACATCCTTCAGCGAGAGGGTGTTCCGCTGGGAACGGTAGCCGATCTTACCGAGGGTTTTGGCATCGATACATTTTTTCTCAGCCAGGCATTTCAGCATGTACACGCCATCGAACCTAACGAGTCGCTACAAACTATAGCCCGGCACAACCACGATCGCCTGGGTGCTCGAAATATACACTACTACAATACGACAGCCGAGGTGTTTCTCGGTGACGATCCGGCGGTGTTTGATTTGGTTTACATCGATCCGTCGCGCCGTGCGGGAACGCAGAAGGTGTTTAGGCTAAGCGACTGTATACCCGACGTGGCGACATTACAGGACCAGATCTTTGCGAAGACAAACGACCTACTGATAAAAGCGTCACCATTGCTAGATGTGCAACAGGGTTTAAAAGAACTGTCGTGTGTGAAGACCGTTTACATCGTGGCAGTAAATAACGAGTGTAAAGAGCTGCTATTTTTTTGTCGCCGAGGGTATACGGGTGCGCCTTTGATCGTCGCGGTTAATTTGAAACACGACGTGCCGGAGACCTTCTCCTTTACCTTGTCGGAAGAACAACAAGCGCAGGTGACCGACACGCCGCCTGCGTCGTACTTGTATGAGCCAAACGTGGCGGTGTTGAAGGCCGGAGCTTTCAAGCTCCTTGCCAGCCGGTATGGCGTATCGAAAATACAGATCAATACACACGTCTATACCAGTGACACGCTTGTGGAAGATTTTCCGGGACGCGTGTTTAAAGTGGAGGCTTTTGTGAGAAGCGATGCAAAAGAGGTGTTACCTTTCTTCCCCGAAGGCAAAGGGAATGTTATCACACGAAATTACCCGCTGGCAGCAGAGGCATTAAAAAAGAAGGTTGGATTGCAAGACGGTGGTGATAAGTACCTGGTGGCCTTCTCGGGCGCGGGAAGAAAATTCCTGGCGGTTGCCACGCGAATGAAATAGCGATTAATTTTGAGGGTTAATAAGTATTATGGTTCAATCTGGAACAGTCATTTTAAAGAAAGGAAAGGAGCACTCCATTGAGCGGTATCACCCCTGGATCTTTTCAGGGGCGATACAAGAATCTACCGGTTCGTTGACAGACGGCTGCTGGGTGGAAGTGTTGAGCTATAAAGGAAAGCGGCTTGGCTTTGGTCATTATCAGAAGGGTAGCATCATGGTACGGATGCTACAATTTGGTGCAGATGAACTGGGCGAGCATTTCTGGGAAAACAAGTTTCGCCAGGCATTGCAGCTACGGAAAAGCGCCGGTTTGCCGACGGAGACAACCAATGCCTTCCGACTGATCCACGGCGAGGGTGATGGCCTGCCGGGCCTTATCGTTGATTATTATGATGGTGTGGCTATTGTTCAGGCGCACGATGCGGGCATGCACGAAGATCGTCACCGTATCGCGGAGGCGCTGCTGAAAGCACTAGGCGCTGGGTTGCAGACGGTGTATTACAAGAGTCATGGCACGTTGCCTGGCAAGCTGCGCGATGAACACCATAACGAGTATTTGTCGGGTATGAGCGCGGTGCCGCATATTGTTGTTGAGCACGGAAAGAAATTTTACATTGATTGGGAGGAGGGTCAGAAGACTGGATTCTTTTTAGATCAGCGTGAGAACCGCCGGCTCCTGGGAGAGTTTAGTGCCGGTAAAACGGTGTTAAATACATTTTGTTATACTGGGGGATTCTCGGTGTATGCGCTGGAGGCCGGCGCACAGGTAGTACACTCCGTGGATGCTTCGGAGAAGGCCATTCAGCTGACACGCAAAAATTTGGAGCTTAATGGTTTTGATGCAGAAAAGCATTCTTGTTATGCCATCGACACGTTTGATTTTCTGGCGGACAAACATCATGCGTATGATGTCATTGTACTGGACCCTCCGGCGTTTGCCAAACACCGCGATGCACGTCACCAGGCAGTGCGTGGCTATCAACGGTTGAATGCAGAGGCAATGAAAGTGATTCGTCCAGGGGGTGTCATCTTTACCTTCTCCTGCTCGCAGGTTGTAGACCGGCAGCTTTTTTACGATACGATTGTGTCGGCGGCGATACAGGCGGGGAGGCAGATAAAGGTGCTGCATCATTTGTCGCAACCGGCGGATCATCCTGTTTCGATCTTCCATCCGGAGGGGGAATATCTTAAGGGGTTGGTGTTGTTTGTGGAGTAACATAAAACAGCGTGAGCGTGAACGCGGGAGCGAACACGCTCACGCTGTTTTTTCTTCGCACTGCTTTACTTTAGATATCGCAGAGCTTTACAGCAGCGGCCAGTGATGTCATGGGGTCTTTGGCCGGTATGAATTCCTGTGCGACGAATCCCTTGAAGCCGGTGGCAGCGATGGCTCGCATAATGGCTGGGTAGTATAGCTCTTGTGACTCGTCTATTTCGTGACGACCGGGTACCCCCCCCGTGTGATAATGGCCGATATATTTCTTGTGTTTGTTGATGGTGGCAATTACGTCACCTTCCATGATCTGCATGTGGTAGATATCATACAGTAGTTGGAAGTTGTCCATGCCGGTCTTTTCGGCCAGCTTTACACCCCATTCGGTGTGGTCGCACTGGTAGTCTTTGTGATCTACTTTGCTGTTTAGCAGCTCCATGCAGAGGGTGATGTTGTGTTTCGCGGCCAGTTTCAATACAGGCTCGAGTCCGCGGGCGCAGTTTTCCAATCCTTGCTCGTCAGTCAGTCCATTACGGTTGCCGCTAAAACAAATGACATTCTTGAGGCCGGCGTCGGCTGCTTTGGGAATGTTGAGGGTATAGTCTTTGAGGAGTTGCGCGTGCAGCGACGGGTCGTTAAATCCTTTTGTCAGGCCGATGGGGCTGCCGTAGGCCATGGCGCATGTCAGGCCGTGTTTCAAGGCTACAGGCCACTGCTCTGCGTTGAGGAGCTCGACCGATTTAATGCCCATGGCTTTTGCGGCTTTGACAAGGTCTTCCAGGGGCATGCCGTTGTAGCACCACTGGCATACGGAATGGTTGATGTTTCCTTTCATGGGTATGGGTTCAAGGGGCTGAGCAGACGATCCGAATGCCGGCAGTGCCAGCGACCCGATCCCCGCCACGGCCATAGTTTTTAATGCTTCTTTACGGTTCATGGTTGTAGGATAAGATATACGATTTACTACTTTACGTTTGAAAACCCAATGCTTGTGCCAAAAATGGAACGAGTTCCGGAAACGTTATTTTAACTGCGGCCGTCCTGACAGATTAATGGTTTGTATTTAAAAGAATGGCCCTAACTTGCAGGCTGCTTAGAAGACTATGATCCGAGTATACACCCTTCGACAAGGAAAGCTGGAGCAGCATAAAAACCCGCCGCACGAGGAGATCATGAAGTTGTCCAATATCATTTGGATAGACCTGCAGTCTCCGTCGCAACAGGAGAAGGTGTTTGTGGAGCGTAATTTTAAGATCGAATTCTTTACCCACCAGGAGGCACAAGAGATCGAAAGCAGCTCGCGATTTCTCGAAACGGAGGAAACTATCGAAATTAACCTGGGTTTCATCTCCAGTGACGTGGAGCTTTCGGTGCAGAACGTCACGTTCATTTTAAAAGGGAATATTCTCTTTACCTATCGCCAGGGCGATCTCAAGACATTTGCGGAAGCGGTGCGCAAGCTGAAGTCCATGAACGCCGAGACCAAAGAGCATGGCCTGGATATTTTCCTGACAATCTTAGAGAGCCGCATCGACAGCGACGCCGACCTGATCGAAAGCATCAACCGACGAGTTAATGCCATCAGCAAGGAGCTTATCGCTCGCGAGTCATTGAAAGAGGACATGCTGCTGAACATTGCCCAGTTGCAGGAGAACACCATGCTGCTACACGAAACCATCACGGAAAAGCAGCGGGTGGTAAGCTCCCTCATTCGTATCCCGGAATTCAACAAGATCGAGAACGAGCGTTTAAAAGTAATCATCAAAGATATTGGCTCGCTGTTGCAACACGCGCAGTTCAGCTCCGAGCGTCTGGAATACTTGCAGAATACTTTCCTGGGTCTCGTCAACATCGAGCAGAACACGGTCATTAAGATCTTTACGGTGGTGACCGTTGTGTTTATGCCGCCTACACTCATTGCGAGTATCTATGGGATGAACTTTAAGGCCATGCCTGAACTCGGGTGGACAGGTGGTTATCCATTTGCTATTGGGTTGATGATCTTCTCTTCGCTTGCCTTCCTTTGGTATTTTAAACGCAAGAAATGGCTGTAAGCCGGCACCGATCTGTATGCAGGAACTGAAGCATATTGCCATTTGTGGTAACATCGGGTGCGGCAAGACCACCCTGTCTCAAAAACTTGCACGACACTACGGATGGGAAGCGCTGCTCGAATCTGTAGAGGACAACCCTTATCTGCGCGATTTTTACGGCGACATGCCACGGTGGGCATTTCATGTACAAATTTATTTCCTGACAAGCCGGTTCAAGCAAGTGGCCCGTATACGCGCCAGTGAGAAGATCACGGTACAGGACCGTACCATCTACGAAGACGCTTACATATTTGCGGCGAATTTGCACCGTAGTGGCTTTATGTCGGAGCGTGACTATGCCTGCTACCTGGACACCTTTCAGTCGATGATCGCGTTTGTGCAGCCGCCCGATTTGCTGATCTATTTAAAGGCGGACATTCCCAAGCTGGTGCGTCAGATCGAAAAGCGGGGTCGTGATTATGAATATTCCATCCGGCTTGATTATCTGAAGAATCTCAACACACACTACGAAAACTGGATTCAACACTACAAGCCGGGCCGTTTGCTGATAATCGATGTGAACGAGCTGGACTTTGTTGAACGTATAGAGGATTTTTCTTTTATCGTCAATAAGATCGACCTCGAGCTGAACAGCTTATTTCATGTTTGATGTCATCCCCGGTATGATCTCTCTTTTTTCGTTTGAGCTTTCGGTTGCCGATCTTTTTATATTTTTCCTGGTAGCGGTCTTTATTGGTATGTCCAAGACGGGTGTACACGGCATGGGCATGATGGCGGTACCGTTGCTGGCATCGGTGTTTGGTGGTCAGCTTTCCAGTGGTATAATGCTGCCTATTCTTTGTATGGCCGATATCCTGGGCGTGGTGTACTACCATCGTCATGCCGAGTGGAAATACCTGCGCAAGCTTTTCCCCTGGGCGGTAACGGGTACCATCCTGGGCACGATTGTCGGCAAGAATATACCCGACGATGTATTCCGGCTGATCATGGCGGTGACCATCATCCTGATTGTAGTCATCATGATTTGGTTGGAGCACGGGCGGAAGGAAGATGTTCCCGACAGCCCCTGGTTTGCCGGACTTGCCGGAACTACCGGCGGCTTTACATCGATGGTGGGTAACCTGGCCGGTTCCGTCATGGCGGTGTATTTTCTTTCCATGCGTCTACCCAAGAATGTATTCATTGGTACGACGGCGTGGTTCTTTATGGTGATGAACTTGTTTAAGGTACCCTTTCATGTATGGAGCTGGCATACGATTACCTGGAATAGTCTCTTGCTTGATTTGATGACGTTACCGGCCATTGGCCTCGGCGCCTATATTGGTGTTGTCATCGTAAAGCATTTGAAAGACAAGACGTACCGTTGGTTTATCAAAGGCATGACAGTGCTGGCGGCGGTGCTTATGCTATTGCGTTAGCCCGTTTCCCTGTAGCCCGCCCGTGTGAATCGCGAGGATTCTGCTGCCGCGAGCGAAGTAGCCTTGTTGAACAAGATCATAAATGCCCCACATCATCTTTCCTGTATAAACGAAATCGAGCGGAATGTTGTGTTTAGCCTGGAAGCTTTTTATGAATGCAATCAGCGCATCATTCTTTTTTGCATAGCCACCCATGTGATATTGGTCGTTGATGTGCCAGGGGCGTGCGGGTTGACCGGCGTCCAGTAGCGTCTTTACCTCGTCTGTGAGAAAGCTTCCTTTGAGTGCTGAAAATCCGATGATCTCTCCGTAGGAAGCCCCTTGGATAATTCCCGCTATTGTACCGCCGGTGCCTACCGCCAGGCAGATATAGTCGAAAGGCTCGGTAGGAAATGTCGTTGCAAATTCGCGTGTGCCTTTTATGGCGAGTGCATTGGTGCCGCCTTCGGGTATAGTATAAAACTCGCCGAACTGTTCCTGTAGTGCTTTCAGAAACCCTTCTTTCGTCTTTTGGCGATATGCTTCCCGGCTACTGTAGCGCAAATGCATCCCTATGGCTTGCACAAAAGCCAGGGTGGGGTTAAGCGGTGTAGTTTCTTCACCGCGTACAACGCCGATGCTTTTCAGACCCAGTGCATGTGCGGCGGCGGCGCTGGCGTAGAGATGATTCGAATAAGCACCGCCGAACGTGAGCACGGTGTTATGGCCCTGTTGTTGTGCGGCTTCCAGGTTGTATTTCAACTTCCACCATTTGTTGCCGGAGATGTGCGGGTGGTTCAGGTCTTCGCGCTTTACGTGGAGCGTAACGCCGGCAGCTGCGAGCGCGTCGTCGTGGATCGGTATGACGGGAGTAGTATGATACGGTAGCAAGCTGCTGAATTTGGTCGAAAATAAGCAATTGGAACACGCGAGGCGGGATAATTTATTCTAATGAAATTAGTTGACAATACTAATTAAATTAGATAACTATGTGGTGTTGGTTACGGGTTATCAGAAAAGAGGACGAGCATGGAAGACGAGTATTTCAAAGGCCGGGGTGCCCAGAT
The DNA here is from genome assembly GCF_021190955.1 of Parachryseolinea silvisoli. Taxonomy (GTDB): domain Bacteria; phylum Bacteroidota; class Bacteroidia; order Cytophagales; family Cyclobacteriaceae; genus Ohtaekwangia; species Ohtaekwangia silvisoli. Next base: position 556,974 of record NZ_JAIOAO010000002.1, on the reverse strand, counting down.
CAGAACAGGTAATAAATTTCTGAAGGCTCAGTATGTCACGGACCATGTGGAGGGATTGGATGAACCGCTGATGGAGGCGCCCACTACGCAGGTGTTCTTTGAAACATCTAAGACCATCGTGAACAAGGTGACAAGTCCGGACCTGGGCATGATGTATTCAACCAATCCCTATCAGGGATGTGAGCACGGTTGTATCTATTGTTATGCACGCAATACGCACGAGTATTGGGGCTTTAGTGCGGGGATCGATTTTGAGAGCAAGATCATTGTAAAGAAAAATGCTCCTCAGTTGTTGGAGAAGATGTTGTTGAGTCCGACATGGCAGGCTGTTCCGATCAGTGTATCGGGTAATACGGATTGTTACCAGCCGCTCGAACGTAAGATGGAAATTACGCGCAATATGTTAAAGGTCTTTGCGCGCTATCGCCATCCGTTGGGAATGATTACAAAGAACGGTTTGATACTGCGCGATTTGGATTTGTTAAAAGATCTTGCGCAAGACAACCTCGTGCATGTATACATTTCTATCACCACGCTGGATGAGAAATTGCGCAGTGTGATGGAGCCACGTACGGCAAGCGCGATCAAACGGCTAAAGACGGTGGAAGTATTGGCGAAGGCGGGTATACCAGTCGGCGTTATGAATGCGCCGATTATACCGGGTTTAAATCACCATGAAATTCCACAGGTACTAAAAGCGGCAAGTGAACACGGTGCCTTGAGCGCGGGTATGACTGTCGTGCGGCTGAATGGTTCGATCGGGCAGATCTTCGAGGACTGGTTGCGCAAGAACTTTCCAGATCGCTTTGAGAAGGTGTGGCACCAGATCTGTGAGATGCACGGCGGCAAAGTGAACGACTCAAACTTTGGACGACGTATGACTGGCGAAGGGAATTTCGCACAGGTTATACATCAATTGTTTCGGGCATCGAAGAAAAAATACTTTGGAGACAAAACCATGCCGCCAATCGATTTGACAAAATTTAGGAAGGGCGGGAATTTGAGCTTGTTTTGATGAGAATATTCCTGAATAGTATGAAGCCTATATTCTCGCTGGAGAATGGAAAATGGTTGAGATTAGGGTGTGGTGATCCGATTTAGGTATTGTGTAGTCACAACTGTCGGACGCAGCGGAATGGAGTAGAGTATAAATAGTTAGGAGTGACGGAGTAGAGCAGTCTGGTTCAGGTGTGGTGTAGCCCCAACCGGTCGGGGAACGATGGGCTTGCGGTGGAGACACCTGGACGCAGCGTGAGTGGTTCCGACGTTCGGAACTAAACAGAAAGTTTCGGTAATAGAGACGGTGGGTGTTGGGAAGAAAGAAACTCTCTCGTTAGCTGGTTCAGATACCGTGTGGTGGAATTGAAGGGCAGACATCTGAACAGGGCACGACGGTTCTGATTTATAGAACCGTGGAGAAAGCTTAATTGTGTTTGAGCGGAAATAAGCTTTCTCCTAAACAAAAAGCTCCTCCCTTCGAAAGAAAGGAGGAGCTTTTTGTTTTTAAGCGTTCGCTGCAGGTTATTTTTTCGCGTAGTGTTTGTAGAATGCCACGATGGTTTCAATACCTACCAGGAAGTTATTCACTCCATAGTGTTCATTGGGTGAGTGCAGCGCATCTGTATCGAGGCCAAAGCCCATCAATACCGTATCAAGTCCCAGCTCTTTTTTGAACAGTGCTACAATCGGGATACTTCCACCATCACGCGTCGGAATGGGGCTCTTGCCAAATACTTCTTCAAACGCTTTGCTTGCAGCACGGTATGCGTCCGAGTTCGTGGGCGTTACCGCCGGCTCGCCGCCGTGGTGTGCCATTACTTTAACCTTTACATAGGGCGGAGCGATTGCTTTGAAGTGATTCGTGAAGAGCTCGGTAATTTCGGCACTGACCTGGTTCGGTACCAGGCGCATCGAGATTTTGGCGCTTGCCTTTGACGGCAACACGGTCTTAGCACCTTCACCGGTGTAACCGCCCCAGATGCCGTTAACATCCAGTGTGGGTCTTACGCCGGTTCGCTCGAGGGTAGTATATCCTTTCTCACCTTTTATCTCGTCAATGCCCAACTCCTTTTTGTAGTCGTTCAGGTTGAACGGCGCTTTATTCAGGTCTGTGCGTTCGGCTGCGGTGAGCTCAGCAACTTTATCATAGAAGCCGGGAATGGTCACTTTGCCGTCTTTATCGTGCAGTGAGTCGATCATGTTGCAGAGCACATTGATAGGGTTAGCAACGGCACCGCCATACACACCTGAATGCAGGTCGCGGTTGGGGCCGGTTACTTCCACTTCCATATAGCTCAGGCCGCGTAGGCCGGTGGTGATGGAAGGATGCTCCAGAGAGATGAGGGCTGTATCGGAGATCAGAATGACGTCGGACTTAAGCTTGGCTTTGTTTGCTTTTACAAAGTCGCCCAGGTTGTCAGAACCTACCTCCTCTTCGCCTTCTACCATAAACTTGATGTTGCACGGCAGCAGGTTCAGTTTCATCATGGCCTCGAAGGCTTTCACGTGCATGTATACCTGACCTTTGTCGTCGCAGGCGCCGCGTGCATAAATCTTTTCGTTGCGGATGACCGGTTCGAACGGCGGTGTATCCCACAGGTTGAGCGGGTCGGGCGGCTGTACATCGTAGTGGCCGTATACCAGCACCGTGGGCAACGAGGGGTCTATTAGTTTTTCGGCGTATACAATCGGGTGACCCTTTGTTTCATTGATCTCCACGTTGTCTACACCCGCGGCTGTGAGCTTTTCTTTTAAAAACTCGGCCGCTTCTCGCACGTCTTGCTTGTGTTTGCTGTCGGCACTGACAGAAGGAATGCGCAGCCAGTCGAATAGCTCGGAAAGAAATCTATCCTTGTTGGCGGTAATAAATTCTTTTGTTGTCATGTTGGGTTAGTTGACTGCTGCAAACTTAACCCTTGCGCCGGATTGTCACGAATTTTTCCCCTAAAAAACAACCAATTCAACGTCGCGCGGATTGGAGAGGTACGAATTAACAACGTTTTGTACAATGGGTGTTTCGGGGCTTACCCGCACGTAGGTGCGCGCGGATTCAAAATCGGTAATGGCTACGTCGCGGCCGAAATAACCAAAGCCACAATACACACCTTTGTCTACCAGCACGAGAGATTGTTCTTCTATATTGCGACCTCTGCCGATAAGCGCCACGCTGCTACCCGAAGCTTTAAATGAGCCAACAGCTTGCGTTAAGCGATTGTTATATTCTGCAGCACTTTCCACTCCTTCGCAGGCGCCATGGCATTCGCCCGTCTGATGGGCGAAGCAGAGTCCTTTGGCAATCTGGAGTCCGGAAAGCTTGGGACAAAGCTCAAACTCACGCACTTTCTCCCACAGAAAATTCCAGGCATCGCTTTTGTTGCCAAAACGGATCAGCGGAACGGTGCCTTTGGTAATAATGTTTGCTGTAAATCGCAGGTATCCGTTGCGATCTTCGTAGCTGAAAAGGCCCCACTCTTCCACTTTTTGTTTTTGTGCCTGGTTATACTTCGGCCATAGCCGGCGAATTTCCTGCGACTCCAGAATGAGGGCAATCAATTCGTTGCCGGTAAGCTCGAAGGTGACGTGGTGTATTTCGTTCCGGATCTTCGAGCGGCTCCACTCGCGGGCGTCACCGGTGAAGTGTCCGGCAATACGTTTCTTGATGTTGATGGCTTTGCCGACATAGATCACTTGTCCACGTGCGTTCAGAAAATAGTATACACCGGGCAGGGATGGTAATTTGTCAAATTCTTCTTTTGGCAGGTTGGGGGGCAAAATGGTTTCGCCCGAATTTTTCTTGAGTGCCTTCAAGATATGGCTTTCACGATCGCGCTCCAGCAGTTCGTGAAAGATCTTGACGGTGGCATGTGCGTCGCCGTCTGCGCGGTGGCGGTTTTCAATTTGTATGCCGAGGCTTTCGGCCAGGCTACCCAAACTATACGAGCGCAGTCCCGGTACGATCTTACGGCTCAGCCGCACGGTACAAAGCTTGCGTGCCTGCCAGTTCACGCCAATCAGCTCAAATTCCTGTTTGATGAAAGAGTAGTCGAAGTGTGCATTGTGCGCGACAAACACCCGGCCGTCAAGTTTTGCGAACACCTCTTCGGCAATTTCCTCAAACGAAGGCGCGTCCATTACCATTTCCGTGGTGATGCCGGTAAGGCCCGTGATATAGTATGGAATTTCGCGACCCGGATTTACCAATGAGCGGTAGCTGTCCGTAATGCGAATACCGTCATGGTGATAAATCGCGATCTCGGTAATGCGATGACTCGCCGCAAATCCTCCCGTCGTTTCGATGTCAACAATCGCGTACATGTTCAAATTTAGAGTTTGACTTCTAAAGGTAAAAGCAGAACTTCAACCAAATTTTTGAAGCCCTAAAATGAACGGAATCATCGGTTTTTTGTTAAGCGGACTCGCAGTTTTAATTGGCGCGTACCTGTTGCCAGGTGTGCACGTAGATCATTATGGGTACGCGTTGCTGGTCGCCGTCGTGCTGGCGCTGGTAAATGCTATCGTAAAACCGATTCTGGTTGTGTTCACAATACCAGTTACGGTTTTTACGCTGGGACTTTTTCTGTTGGTGATCAACGCACTCATGATCCAGCTGGTAGATTTCCTAACACCCGGCTTTCGCGTCGATGGTTTTTGGTGGGCGCTTGCGTTTAGCCTTCTACTTTCCCTACTTAACAGTATCCTGGGCGACTTGAGCCAGGAAAAGAAGGATCGCCGTTAGACTTGTAATTGCTTGGTGCTCAGGCCTGATTCAGCACGTTTTACAACTGGCATTGCGTTTGCATTTGTAGGGTCAAGGGGGTTTACCTCCGAGATTAAAAACGAGCACTTATGAAAACGACGATCTTTTTACGCGCAGCATCGATAGTGTTGTTAGCCGGTTCCAGTATAGGCGTATATGCACAGGGTAATCGTGGTGGCCATCATCGTGAGCACCATCATCACGACAAGCATGTGCATCATCACGACCGTCATTGCGGCCACGAGGTGCGCGTCGTCCATCATCACCACCATGCGCCGGTCGAACGTCGTGTTGTTTATCACCATCCCCGTCCGGTGCGGTATGTATACTACCAGGACTATGACGTATACTATGACTACCAACGCCAGGTATATATATCGTTTGGCGGTAGAAACTGGAACGTAAGTGCCGGGTTGCCGGTGGCCATGCGCCACGTAGATGTACACCACGCCACCTACGTGGAAGTGGACGAGTACTACGATGACGATTTCAACACTTACCTCGATACGAGCAGACCCGGTGGCCGTGTTTATGTAAGACGTTAATACAGTAGCCCATCGCTAATCCTGAAACATGGAATTAGCGATGGGCTGCCTACCGTAGTGTGGGGTATATGGGGATGTTGGCCGAAAGAAAGTGAAAGAAATCCCGCGCTGTCTACAACTTTCCCGACACTTGTTGTGTCTTCAGATGCAAACCCCCTTGCGCATACATTCATGAAAAAGAACATTTTACTGATTGTGGGCATCGTTGTCGCTATTGTCATAGGTCTCTACTCCGGTCTGTTGACATGGCCCTGATGACTATTTAAGCTTCTCGCGAAGAAAATCAGCGGTAAAGCCCTTTCCTTTTTTCACCATGTCCTCTGGTGTCCCTTCAAACATCAGCGTGCCTCCCTTCTTTTCGCCGCCTTCCGGGCCCAGATCAATGATCCAGTCCGCGCATTTGATGACTTCAAGATTATGCTCAATGATGATTACACTATGGCCAATGTCTACGAGTGCGTTGATCGCTTTCAGCAGCTTGGCAATGTCGTGGAAGTGCAAGCCGGTGGTCGGTTCATCAAAGATGAAGAGTATGTGACCTTCCGTCGAGTTCCTGCCCAGGAAGGACGCCAACTTCACGCGCTGGGCTTCACCCCCACTCAATGAGTTGGAAGACTGACCCAGTTTGACATATCCCAATCCTACATCGAACAGGGGAAAGATTTTGTCATGGACGGCCTTCTTGTCCTGGAAGAATGTCAACGCATCTTCCACGGTCATATCCAGGATGTCGGCAATGTTCTTGCCGTTGTATTCCACTTCCAGTACTTCTTGCTTGAAGCGTTTGCCGTGGCAGCTTTCGCATTTCAGGAAGATGTCGGCCATGAACTGCATTTCTACCCGAATCTCGCCTTCACCTTCGCAGGTTTCGCAGCGCCCGCCCTCTACGTTGAAGGAAAAATGCGCGGGCTTGTAGGCGCGTTGTTTGGAAAGCGCTTGCTCGGCAAAAAGGTTGCGGATGGCGTCATAGGCCTTTACGTAGCTGATCGGGTTCGACCGTGACGATTTGCCAATGGGGTTTTGATCCACAAACTCCACCTGCGTGATTTTGCCAAAATCGCCTTCGATCTTATCGTATTTGCCTGGTACTTCTGATACTGAGCCATTTAGACGACCCAGTACGGGATACAAGATCTTTTTGATCAGGGTAGATTTTCCCGAGCCGCTCACGCCGGTAACGACGGTCAATGCTGCCAGCGGGAATTTCACGGTCAGGTTCTTGAGGTTGTTTTCGCGTGCGCCAAAAACGGTTACAGAGTCTTTCCATTTGCGACGCATTTTGGGCGTTGTAATTTCTTCACGGCCAGAGAGGTAGTCCGTTGTATGTGTGCGCACCTTGCCGTTGATCTCTTTTAACGTGCCCTGGAAGACGAGCTCGCCGCCATGGCTTCCTGCGTCAGGACCAATATCGATGATCTGGTCGGCTGCACGCATAATCTCTTCTTCGTGCTCTACAACGATCACCGTATTGCCCAGGTCGCGCAGGGTTTTTAGTACCTGGATCATGCGATCGGTGTCTTTTGGATGCAGACCGATGCTGGGTTCGTCGAGTATGTACATCGAGCCGACCAACGCGCTACCTAACGATGTTGCAAGTTTGATGCGCTGGTATTCACCACCTGACAATGTGGAGGTGATCCGGTTCAGGTTTAAGTATCCCAGGCCGACCTTTGTCAGATATTCCAGGCGTGATTTTATTTCAGTCAGGATGCGATCTGAAACCTTTTGGTCGTGTACCGGAAGTTTCAGGTTGTTGAAGAAGATCAATCCTTCTTCAATCGGCAACAGCACGATGTCGGTAATGGATGTGTCGGCGATCCGTACGTATTGTGCATCCTTCCGCAGGCGAGTGCCCTTACAATCGGGGCAGTTGGTGCGGCCACGGTAACGCGACAGCAGTACGCGATATTGAATCTTGTGCGTTTTCGACTCCAGGTAACGGAAGAATTCGTGAATGCCGGAGAAGTAGGTGTTGCCATTCCACAATACTTCTTGCTGTGCTTTGGTGAGCTCGTTGTAGGGACGGTGTATGGGGAAGTCGAACTTGATGCCGTTTTTGATCAGCGGCTTTTGCCACTCGCCCATCGTTTCGCTTCTCCATGGGGCAATGGCGCCTTCGTACACCGACAGTGATTTGTCGGGAACAACCAGGTCTTCATCAATGCCCAGTACTTTGCCAAACCCTTCGCAGGTCTGACAGGCACCATAGGGGTTGTTGAAGCTAAAGAAGTTGATCGACGGCTCGGTAAAGGTCATGCCGTCCAGTTCGAAGCGGTCGGAGAAGTGTGTCTTTTTCGACCCCTCTGCATAGATAATGCAATCGCCTTCGCCTTCAAAGAAGGCTGTTTGCACGGAGTCGGACAGGCGGAACGTGGTGTCTTCGTCATCCGGCTGTACGCTGGCGCGGTCGATCAGAATCTCAATTTCACCAGTGATTTTAGCCGCCTTGGCGGGTGCTTTTTTCTTTCCTTCCGGAACTGGCGGCGTAAGAACCTCTTCAATGAATTTCATCTCGCCGTCTACTAATATGCGTGCAAAACCTTTGCTGAGCAGCAGGTTGAGTTCGTCGTGAAGCTTCCGCCCTTTTTTAATCAACAGGGGGCAGGCAACCATGACACGGGTGCCCTGGGGCAGGCCGTTGATATAATCCACAACAGTGCTGACCGTGTCGCGCTTCACCTCTTTGCCGCTTATGGGCGAATAGGTTTTTCCGATGCGGGCGAATAGCAACTTGAGGTAGTCGTAAATTTCGGTAGTGGTGCCGACGGTGGACCGGGGATTGCGGGTGTTGACCTTTTGCTCAATGGCAATGGCGGGTGAAACGCCTTTGATGTAATCCACTTCGGGTTTTTCCATCCGCCCAAGGAACTGGCGTGCATAGGAGCTGAGGCTCTCTACGTACATGCGCTGTCCTTCGGCAAAGAGCGTGTCAAATGCAAGCGATGATTTTCCGGAGCCGGAAAGGCCGGTGATGACCACCAGCTTGTTGCGGGGAATGGCGACGCTGAGATTCTTGAGGTTGTTTACCCGTGCACGTTTGATGATGATGTATTCGCGGGGGTCGAGGTCTTCGATTTGTTTTTCGGTTGCAGTCAGTGCCTGGCTCAAAGTTTCGTCTTTAAGGTGTCAAAGTAATCAATCTATCCAAAAAACAAACACCATCCGTGGGGATGGTGTTCCGGCCTTTACGCAATATTTTTTGATCAGCCGATCAGGCATCAAAATCAGGATCATAGCTGGCTTCCCGTCGTTTGCCGCCACCTTCTTCGTCGTAGTCGTCGTCAGTGCTGGCGCCGCTGCTACTCTCGAAGTCGTCTTCATTGTTGTTGAAGTCGGCGCCGGCATCGTCGGAATTGTCGAATTCTTTTTCCGTTTTGGATGATTCCACGTCGTATTCACCTTCACTGTTCTTGGTGACGGGCACTTTGATCAGGTAGGTCGAATCCTCAGTTTCCAGTGGAAATACGAAGATAGGCTCTTTCTTCGCATTGGTGATGCGCGTGATGCTCGCTTCGTATCCGTTCGGATATTGCTCATGAATTAAATCCTTCAAATCTTCTGAAAGATTTTCAAGGCTTTTGATAACTTTTTTCTTACTAACTGCCATACTTTATGGTGACGCAAATCTTCGAGCAAATAGCTAAAGAAATAGTATGAGAGGCAAGAATTTTTAGAAATTTTTTTGCGCTTTTACGAGAAACCATCTATCTTTTCATTCTAATTCCGACTAATTCTAAATCTAACCCCTACAATATCGACAGAGATCTCTACGTTACCTAAATGAGACAGAATGATTGACAGCAGATTCAGCGACAGCCAGTTAGTGTCGCTCTATCGTAACGGTAACGAGAAGGCTTTTGAGATGCTCTTGCACCGCCACAAATCGAAGCTCTACACGGCTATTTACTTAATTGTAAAAGACCGCTACACGGCAGAAGACTTGTTGCAGGAGACTTTCGTGAAAGCGATCAATACCATCCGTAGTGGACGGTATAACGAGGAGGGGAAATTCCTGCCATGGATCAGTCGCATTGCCCACAACCTGGCAATCGACCATTTCAGAAAAGACAAACGCTACCCGGAGATAGTACTGGAGGATGGAAGCCGCGTATTCGATTCGTTGAAGTTCGCGGAAAAATCCATGGAGGATCAAACTATCCGTCGTGATACACGGATGAAGCTCCGGGATTACATTAAGGACTTGCCGAAGGAACAAAAACAGGTGTTGATTATGCGTCACTACCTACAGATGAGCTTTCAGGAGATCGCCGGCCGCACCGGAGTGAGCATTAATACTGCTTTGGGCCGTATGCGGTATGCGTTGATAAACCTGCGTAAGAAGATGATCAATAACAGAGCCTATGATAAAAACTTTTACGCAAACCGACCTGGTGAGGTACCTATACCGCGAGATTACGGAGGAGGAGAGCCAGGAAATTGACCGTGCACTGCTGTGCGACAACGAGCTCAAGTCGTTGTTCAATGAATTGCGTAGCATGATGGACGAGATCGACACTGCCGACCTCCAGCCCTCACCCGCTACGGTGCTGAACATTTTAAGCTACTCGCGCAGCCTGCAGGAAAGGCAGCGGTAGCTTTTTTACAACGCCTTCAGGTGCACCTTGCGCCACCGGACTTTCACGCCGCCGCCGTCGTGGATTTGCAGGGCTATTTTGCCGCTGCTGGCGCCTATTTTGTCGTCCTTTAAGATAACCACCGGGTGTCCGTTCAGGTGGGTTGTTACCTGGTCGTTCTCCACACGGACGACCATCTTATTCCATTGACCTTCTTTTAAGAGTTTTTCAGCCTGTGCATCGGGCTGGATCAGCCAACCGCGTCCATACGACTCGTAGATGCCGCCGGTGTGTTTGCCCGCCGGTGCTACTTCGGCTTGCCAGCCCGTTACGCGCGTGCCTTCGATCGATGAATGAAAGAACACTCCGCTGTTACCGTTCGATTCCTGCTTGAACTCGACGGTCAATTCAAAGTTCTTATATTCTTTTTGCGTTGCCAGGTAACCGTATTGTTTGTCGGGGCCGCTTTCGCAAATAAGCTCGCCGTTTTCAACATACCATTTCTCCGTACCGTACACATCCCAGCCGGTAAGGTCCTTTTTGTTGAAGAGATCCTGTGCTTGCACGCCGGCAACCGTGAGGATACAAAAGAAGAATGCCTGTATTTTTTTCATAACGATGATGCCGGTTTTTTCCATACAATTGTATTGATCATGTGCATGATATCTTTTTTCATGTAGTCGATGGCCGGCGCGAGTGAGTCATTGGCCACCTGGGTATTGAAGTATAGCGCCCCGCGCATGAAGTTGTCAACGGAGTCGGTAACAGTAAACTGAAACTGGCTGGGTACTTCGCCTTCTAATTCGGCAATGACAGCCGTCTTGCCGCTGGGTGTTGTCGTAATGACTTCGTTAATAGCCGATGCTTTGATCTGGTGTTTCGCCGTGAGGGTGTATGCATCATCTAACAGCTCCTTCAATAACTTTTCGTCGTGACGCAACGGCTTGTACGTAACGTGCACGTTTGCTTTTAGCATTGGGTAATAGATCTCTATCCAATATTTTTCGCGTATGCGTGAGGAGTCGGGTAGCAGTCGGGCGTGTTTTGAATATTCAAATGTGTAGGGCAGTGAATCGGGCAGCGAAATGTACGACTGTTCCGGCAACTCCAGGCGATTGTAGCCCAATGGCTTGGGAAGGTACTCACGCGTACAAGAAGTGGTAAATAATACGGTGATCAGGCCGAGGCCGAGAATGTTAATGCTTTTGCCGCTCATGAATGTAAACCCTAACCTGTTTGATCTCCTTGTATTCGAGTGATTCTACGGTAAAGGTAAATTGTTCATGACTGATAACATCACCTGAGACCGGCATTTTACCGTGCCATTCGAGAAGTTGCTCGTGCAGCGACTTATTTGCCGGTTCCACCGCCGGGAAGGGCTCGGTGTCCGGCAAGAGCATTTTGTACAGGTCTGTCATCGAGACATCGCCGGCGAACAGACAGGTATGGTCGTCCACGCGGCGATAGAAGGCGACGGCATGATCGAACTCATTATTAATATCACCTACAATTTCTTCGCTCAGGTCGTGCAGCGTTACTAAACCCACGGTGCGCCCGGCGGTGTTGGTGACGATTGCCATTTTGATGGCTTTCTCCAGCAGCTCTATTAAAAGCAGGTCGATTTTTTTCGACTCCCGCACAAAGGTGGGCGGACGAATCAGGTTCTGCCAGCCAAAGTCACCCGGCTCGTGTATGAACGGCAGCAGGTCTTTGACATATAAAATGCCCACGATCTTGTCGGCGCTTTCGGCATACACCGGTAAGCGTGCAAAGCGCACCCGGGCGATGTGGTCCTGGAGCTGTGTGAAGGTCAGCCGACTGCTAACCGCGGAAGCATTTTTGATCGGGATCATAACCTGCCGCACGCTGAGCCGGGTGAATGTCAGCGCGCCGCGTAGAATTTCTTTTTCGTTATCTTCTTCTGCATTGTCTCCTTTCAAGGAAAGGCCCAGTACTTCTGCCAGTTCTTCGGCTGTAGGTTCTTTACTCTCTTGCTGGAGTAAGCGCTGCATCCACGAACGGAATCTGCGCAAGGGCCAGGTACCAGGCTTGCAAAGACGCGTCAACACGAGCCAGGTGGGGGCGGCGCGCATGGAGAGCCGCATGTTGTGTTTGACAGCATATACTTTTAACAACATTTCGCTGGTAAAAGCAACCAGGGCCACCACGGGTATTACCCACAACGCCGCGGTCATATATTTGCCCAGAAACACGATGAGGGTGAGCCAGACGGCTGTGTTTACCCACGTAACGGTGGTGATAAATAATTCGGGTCGCTCCAGCAAGATCAAGGCAGCATATGCGCGTCGGCCGGGCTGCAGACGAAGCGTGAGCATATCGTCTGTGGTCAGTGACAGCAATGCGGTCTTTGATAGCGTGATCATGATGGCCAATATGAGCAGTACCAACAAGCCTGCGCTATATAAAAACATACTCACCAGCTCGGGGCCGGTGAGTATGTTTAGAAATTCGATATTCCCGGGGGGTTCGTCCACGTAAAAAGTACTCAGTGACGAATTAGAACGGGAGGTCGTCAGTGCTGGTATCGGCGGGCGCCGTTACGCGCATGTTGTCGCCCGTGGGACGGTCTGATGAACCGTAGTCGGCGCCCATGCCACCGCCACCGTTACCTTTGGGCGAAAGCATGTTCATGTTATCGCCGACGATCTCTGTGGTGTAGCGCGTTACACCCTCTTTCTCCCATGAGCGCGTGCGCAGTTTCCCTTCGATGTATACCATGTCGCCTTTGTGCAGATACTTCTGTGCGATCTCCGCCAGCCCGCGCCACAGCACGATGTTGTGCCATTCTGTTATTTCCTTTTTTTCACCGGTCGTGCGGTCCTTATAACTTTCAGAGGTGGCAATACTGAAGTTTGCTACTACCGCACCGTTTTCAAGGTTGCGTACTTCGGGATCTTTACCAAGGCGTCCAACTAAGATTACTTTGTTTACTCCTGACATATATGTTATTATTTATTTACAGCTTTTATCCCTCCACGCGGAATGCGCGGTACGGCCAGTATCATGTGGTGCATGGAGGTAAACAAAAATACCAATCTTGGGTCAACTATAAAAGCTGATAGTCTTCCAGGAACCGACTAATCAACACCGGCTTAGGCAGATCGGAAATTTTTTGAGAAGAATAATATTTTAGTCCATCGGCACCGGATGCCTGCGACTTCTGGTCGGCCAACGTGATGAAGGTGGCGTGAATGATCTGGTGGCTCAGGACGTGTTTGTATTTTTTTGAGACGGTGGCGTCGTCCGGATTAAATTTTTTAAGCAGGGAATCTTGCGCCATCAGTTTTACCGGGTTGGCGGGTTTTACTTTTTCGACGACGTAAAAATCGTACAGCCCGTGCCAGATGTCTTTTTGTTCGCGCTTTTTCATCAGCATCGATTTCCCTTTGCGGATCACATAATAATAGAAGTACCGGGGCCGTGCTGCTTTTGCTTTGGTTTTGACGGGTAATACGTCTTGTAATTCGTTTTTGGCAGCAAAACAGGTGTTGACAAAAGTGCACTCCGGACACTCCGGTTTGCCGGGTGTGCAATACAAGGCACCAAACTCCATGATGGCCTGGTTATGCTGATCGGGTTTTTTTGCACTAATCAGCTCATTCGCCAGCGCCGCAAAAACCTTTTTTCCTTCCGGACTGTTGATTTCTGTATCAATGCCAAAGATTCTAGAGAGCACGCGGAACACATTGCCGTCCACCACGGCTACGGATTCGCGAAACGCAAAGGACGCAATGGCGGCGGCGGTGTAATCGCCTATGCCGGGGAGGGTCTTAAGTGTTTGAAAGTTGTCGGGGAAGGCGCCCTGAAATCGAGCCACCACTTCTTTGGCACATTTGTGCAGGTTCCTGGCACGCGTATAATAGCCCAATCCTTGCCATAAGCGCAGTACTTCCTGTTCAGAGGCGGCGGCCAGGGCCTGGACGGTGGGGAATTTTTCGATGAACCGGAGGTAGTAGGGCAGCCCCTGGGCGACCCGCGTCTGCTGCAGAATAATCTCGGATAACCATATTTTATAGGGGTCTTGGGTATCCCGCCAGGGCAGGTTACGTTTACGCGTGTGATACCATTCAACGACTTTATCAGAGAAATATCGTTTGTCCATCCTCCTGATTATCAGATTTTTTCAATATTCATTTTTAAATCTACGAGCGGCATATAAATTTGCCAACCCAAAAAATTCGACATAAAAATATAACACAGTGACCAAAGCAGACATCATCAACGAAATTGCTGAAAAGACCGGAGTAGATAAAGCAGATGTCACCGCATCGGTGGAAGCTTTCTTCAGCGTGGTTAAGAATTCCATGGCCAATGGTAATAATATTTACATCCGGGGTTTCGGCAGCTTCATCAACAAAAAAAGAAAGAAGAAGATTGCTCGTAACATATCGCGAAATACGGCTCTGGTGATCGATGAGCACTATGTTCCCAGCTTTAAGCCTGCAAAAATCTTTGTCAGCAAAATCAAAGGCAGCGAAAAAGTTAAGCAGTTAGCCGATACGGCGGAGAAATACAAAGAAGAGGACGTAGACTAAGAGCAGGACTCATTCCTGAGACGTTCCCGGGAATTCCTTCCAAAACATGCTAAAAACGCGTATATTCTTAATAGTCGCCAGTGTGGCGGTCATCGTAGCTCTTTTTTTGCTGCCGAAGGTAGTAGTAGAGAATGACGGTACCGTGGCAACAGGCGCCCAGGGGCCCGATTCTGTAGGCCAGCATGCCGATGTGCATGCCGCCGCACCCCGTGCGGTGGTTCAATCCATTGCATCTTTGCGCATTCAATACCAAACAGGCTCGGAAAAGGAAAAAAATGCTATCTTTGCCGACTCTTTGGCGGGCCTATACCGAATTGCTGGCAAATTTGACAGTGCGGCGTGGTTTTCCGAAGAAGCAGCGAAGTTCTTTAACACAACGGGAAGCTGGATCGAAGCAGGTGATGATTACTACCAGGCCTTCGGTTTTGCGACGGAAGAAGCCAAACAAAATCGGCTGGCAGGTAAGGCACAGGAGCTTTACAAAAAGGTACTGGATGAAAATCCCAAGAACCTGGATGTAAAAACAAAACTAGCCATGACCTACTTAAGCTCGACAAACCCCATGCAGGGCATAACGTTGCTGCGCGAGGTCCTGGCAGAAGATCCTAAGAATGAGTTAGCCCTCTATAACATGGGGATGCTTTCCATTCAATCCGGGCAGCACGAGAAAGCCGTGGAGCGGTTGGAAGAGCTGTTGAAGGTAAACCCAAATCACACACAAGGTCAATTACTGCTTGGCATTGCGTTGATGAATACTGGAGATAACCAGGGGGCGAAAAAACAATTTGAACGCGTAAAAGAAATGGACAAGGATCCAGCCGTACAAGCGACGGTAGATTCTTATCTGAAGGATTTGAAATAATAGCACCATTTAAAGCATTACTATGCCAAGCGGAAAGAAAAGAAAGAAGCATAAGATGGCCACGCACAAGCGTAAGAAGCGTCTTAGAAAAAACAGACATAAGAAGAAATAGTCGGGCCACCGATTAGCACTGCTTCGCAGAAGTGAAGCAGTGTGTCTATACACATCATTTTTTTATTTAACAATTTCTTGTTTTGAGTAATGAACTAATCATTAGTGCCACTCAGAACGGATGTCGTATAGCCCTTCTTAAAGACAAGACGCTGGTTGAATTCCATAACGAGGAAGAAGGCAGCAAATTTACAGTAGGCGACATTTATTTAGGTTCTGTCAAGAAAGTAGTGCAGGGCCTGAATGCAGCATTTATAGATGTCGGTTATGATAAAGATGCCTTTTTGCATTACCTCGACCTGGGTCCGCAGTTCAGTTCACTTTCAAAGTTTACCAAGCTGGTCCGGGCCAAGAAAATCAACGGCGCCAAGCTCGACAAATTCAACCTGGAACAGGACATTGATAAGCACGGGAAAATAACCCAACAGCTTACCAAGGGTCAATTAATTCCTGTACAGGTTGTTAAAGAGCCAATCTCAACAAAGGGCCCCCGATTATCCTGTGAGTTATCCTTAGCCGGTCGTTACCTGGTGTTGGTACCTTTTTCCAACGCTGTCAGTGTATCGAAGAAAATAACCTCGAACGAGGAGCGTAAGCGCCTGCTTCGCCTGATCCAATCCATCAAGCCGGAAAAATTTGGTGTGATCATCCGCACTGTGGCCGAAGGCCGCGAGGTGGCTGAGCTCGACCGTGACCTGCGCAATATGGTGAAGACCTGGGAAGACGGCATGGAGCGCCTCGTGACGGCACAACCCCGCGATAAGGTCATCGGCGAAATCAATAAGACATCCTCTCTGTTGCGCGACATGCTAAACGAGTCTTTTGACAATTTGCATGTCGACGATAAAAAGATTTTCGAAGAGGTCAAAGCCTATGTACACACGATCGCTCCCGACAAGGAGAAAATCGTAAAGCTGTATACAGGCAAGGCCAAGATATTCGAGCACTACGGTATTGAGAAGCAGATCAAGTCGGCCTTTGGGACGACGGTCAGCCTCAAAGGCGGTGGATACCTGATCATCGAACATACCGAAGCACTCCATGTCATCGACGTCAACAGCGGTAACAAATCCAACCGCGAAGAGAACCAGGAGACTACTGCGCTTTCAGTCAATATAGAAGCTGCCAAGGAGATCGCCCGCCAGTTGCGGTTGCGCGATATGGGTGGTATCATCGTGATCGACTTTATCGATATGCGCAATATCGATAACAAGAAGCTCATCCAGAAGATTATGAAGGATGAGATGGCCGATGATAAAGCCAAGTCGACTGTGTTACCCTTGTCTAAGTTTGGTCTGATGCAGATCACACGCGAGCGTGTGCGTCCGCAGATGAATATTGCTACCAAAGAGGTTTGCCCTACCTGTAACGGTACCGGTAAAATTACTGCCTCTATCCTGGTGTCCGACCTCATCGAGAAGAACGTCGAGCACTTGTTGGTCAAGCAAAATGAAAAAGACCTGGTATTGGCCCTGCATCCTTATCTGCACGCCTATTTTACCAAGGGCATTATCTCTCAGCGCATGCGTTGGTACTTCAAGTACAAGCGCTGGGTGAACATCGTCATGGACTCTTCCATGGCCGTGACAGAATTTAAATTCCTGAACAAGGAAGGCGAAGAAATTCAGCTCACTGCGAGCTAATCATTAAGAGATCATAAGCCTGGCATATGGCCGGCTGTAAGAAGCCGCTTCATTATTTGAAGCGGCTTTTTTGTTGGTTTAGGTTGCCCTTATCAGGCGACGCACAGCC
The DNA here is from genome assembly GCF_021190955.1 of Parachryseolinea silvisoli. Taxonomy (GTDB): domain Bacteria; phylum Bacteroidota; class Bacteroidia; order Cytophagales; family Cyclobacteriaceae; genus Ohtaekwangia; species Ohtaekwangia silvisoli. The sequence goes on along the minus strand of NZ_JAIOAO010000002.1, from coordinate 539,818 downwards.
CTTGGATTCCTGATTGGTTTATGAGATATGAACGAGATGCCCGGGTCATGTCCTAGTCCTTATAGGACTAGCTTATCACTAGCTTACGTCTAGCTTACGTCTAGCTCAAAACTAGGACAACACTGCTTTAGCCGGGGTCTGAAAAGCAAAAAGGCCACCTTCTGCAAGGTGGCCTTTCCAAATGGGTTAGCGGTATGTGCTAGTTCTTTTTCTTTTTCAGCAGACCTTTAATCAAGCTTTTCGCATCCTCTACCTGCTTTTCCTGCGTGGCCTTGGTGGTGTCGGCTTTCGTGGTTGCTTTGGCAGTGTCTTTGCCTAACAGTTTGCCGATCACTTTTTCAGCTTCGGTGCCTTTCACAGCTTTCTCCAGGGCCTTGGTGCCTTCTTCTTTCGCCGCGGTAGCGGCAGCGTCCTTCACCTGCTGTTTTTGATCGTCCATGACCAGCTTGGTCGACGGGTTAGCATAGTTGCCCCCCACGCCGATTGTTACAGGGATTGGCGCATTGGGATCGGACTTGGTGCTGCTATATTTCGACACCAGGCTGTTGAATTGAGATCCCAACTTGCCGGCGGGCACATCCATCTTCAGGGTGTAGTCCAGGGAGCCGTCCAGACCTGTGCTGCCGGCTACCACCGTTTTATAGGTGCCAAACTTCACATCAAACGGCTCTACAGTCAGGCGCCCGTTTTTAATGGATGCTTTCATCAGAACGTCTTTCAATGTTACCTGGTCGGTATCGTTCAGCTTGGTGATGGAGGTGATGCTCGACACGAGCTTGGAGCCTGTCAGGGCTGCCTGTGCGATCTTGATGTTGCCATCGCCGAAGACTGTTGCCATGTTCGGCATCATGTCTTGCAGCAGCTCGCCGCTGAGCTTAAAGTCGGTCGAGAAGTTGCCGTTCACCAGGCCGGCAATTGGCGCGTAGGTAGTTACGAGCGATGACGCGCTGGAGGCTTCCTTCATCGATACGTTGTTGATGTTTAACACCATGTCATACTTGGGGTGGGCCAGGTCTTTGGTGTTATAGGTGCCGTTTACGACGAAGCCACCACCCAGCATGTTGAACTTCAGGCCGCTCATGTTGGCCACGCCGTCTTTCACGATGATGTCGCCACTGGCATTGGTCATGGTAAAGTTCATGAGCTTCACCGTTTTGATGTCTGACTTCAACACAAAGTCAATGTTCTTCGGCACCGGAATGACACTGAGGGCGGCGGTATCCGTGATGGTCGTGGTTGTTTCTGATTCGGTCATGAACTCGTTCAGGTCGAACAACGTCGAGTTGAAGTTTACGACACCTTTGATGGTGGCGTTTTCACTAAAGACATAGGCGATGTAGTTTAATACAGAACCGGTCACAGCAAAATCACTTTTACCAATTGTGCCTTTGAGGTTTTGCAGCTGAATCTGTTTTGGATCAAAGCTCATGGATGCCTGCGAGATGCCTACCGGCGGCAGGTCTTTGGTCAGGTATTTAAAGTTTTGCAGCGAGGCGCTACCACTGGTAGGCAGGCGATCGTATTTCGAGGCTTGTACGTCAGAGTATTTACCTTTTGTTGCGATGTCGGCCTTTACTTTACCTGCGAGTGTCATGCCTTCCAGCGGGAAAATCTTGGTGATCTTCTCGAGGTCTACACCACCTTTAGCTTTCAGGTCCCAGGTATAGTCGTCGAGGTTTTCCAGCGCCAGGTTGGCGTTGAACCGCTCGCCGTCGAGGAGTAACGACAGGTCTTTTACCGTGATGAAGGTCTCGGCTAGTTTGCCCGAAGTGTTCTTGATCGTTGACATAAATTTCAGGTCTTCGAGGGGCATCGGGAAGTCGGCTGATTTTACAAAGCCGTCCGCCAGCGACATCGTTGCGTCGATGGCCGGAATGGTTTTCTTCAGGCTGTCGTATACACCTTTGGCGTTCAGGTTCAGCGCATAGCTGCCCTTCATGTCCAGGCCTTGCATGGGGAACATCTTGTTCAGCTCGGCCAGGTTAAATTTGGCAGACACGGTAGCGTCTACGTTGGTGGGGTACATTTTTGTCACCAGGGCTCTCGCGTCAATGGGGTTTGAGCCCAGGTCGAGGTGGAGTTTTTTGAGGTCGATGATGGTGTTGTCAATCACGCCGTCTTTGTTGTCCACCAGCAGGTCTACATTGATATTGTTCACCGGTGTCGGCAGGTCGGGGTATTTAAACATCGCGTCTTTGACGAGCAGGTTCAGGTTGAACGCCGGCATCTGGGTTTCGCTATAGGTACCTTTGGCAAAGCCGTTAAAGGCCAGCTCACCTTTGGTCTCGATATTCTTAAAGCTTTCCGAGTACATACCTGGAACGAGCGAAAGAATGTCTTTGAACTCTGTTTCCGGGCTCTTAAAGTTGATGTCCATACCAAAGTCCTTCTCGTTCATTTTAAACCAACCGTCGAAGCTCAGGGCAAAGTCGTTAAGCTTGGCGGTGTTTTCCTTGAAGGTATACTTGGTGTATTGCTCGCTGATGGAAATAGTAGCGTCGATCTCTACGCGTTTGTCGCTGAGGTATTCTGCGCCGCCGTACGCCATGGTAAGTGTATCGGCTACAGTTTTTGTGCGCAGGTCGAATACGTCTTGGGTGAAGTCGCCGGAGCCGGAGTGATTCAGGCCTTTCAGTGTCATCAGGAACGGCAGTGATTTGTCGTCGTAGGTCACTTCGCCATTTACAATTTCCCAGTGGTCAATGCCGAATGAAAAGTCTCCACCGGGCTCTTCGGTTGCTGTCGTAGTGTCGGTTGACGGCACGGCAATATCATAGTTGGCTTTGCCGTCGGCCAACACATGAATTTCTATGATGGGATTGATGATCGATATACCCTTTACCCGCAGCTCGTCGCCAAAGAGAATATCTTTCAGGTTTACCTCTACTTCAAATTCTTCGGCAACAAAAAGCGGCACTCCCTCGAACGGCGCACGGTTGATTACACCAAACTCGCGCATCTGCGCGGTGATATTGGGAAAGTTCTTAAAGAGGGTCAGATCGAATTTATCAATGTCAAACAATACATCGGCGTTGACAGACTTAGCGATTTCTTTGTCAATGGCGGCTTTGATATCGTCCTTAAAAGCGATCGGAACGATGAAGGCTGCCGCCAGGAGCAACACGATAAGTCCGCCGATGATGATGAATGTCCATTTCAGTGCTTTTTTCATACCTAATGATTTATCCCTTACTAAATTTGACAAGAGGAGGCCAAATTTACTAAACGGCGGCTGTCTTTTTTGTCCGATTGGGGAAAGCTTCTGCCAAAAGAATATTAAGGGGTTAGATTGTGGTAAACGTATAGAAATGTTTATTATGCCCCGACTTTATACCTGTTCCATGATCACTTCCGCCACTATTCTTACCGCCCATGGCCGTATCCGGCCCTATATTCACCGCACCCCGGTCATGACCTCCGGGGGCATGGACCAACTGGCGGGCGGATCGCTGTTTTTCAAGTGTGAGAATTTTCAAAAGGTCGGCGCCTTTAAGGCCCGCGGTGCTATGAACGCAGTTTTACAGCTGTCGCCTGAGCAACGGGCGGCGGGGGTGGCTACGCACTCGTCCGGTAATCATGCGCAGGCCATCGCCCGGTCGGCCAGGTTGCTGGGTATACGTGCCTATATTGTCATGCCCCGCACGGCACCCGCCATTAAGAAACGCGGTGTGGAGGGGTATGGCGGCGAGATCTTCGAATGCGAGCCCACGCTGCAGGCACGTGAAAGTATGTTACAGGATGTCATTGCCAAGACCGGCGCGACAGAAATACATCCCTTTAACAACTATGAAGTTATGGCCGGTCAGGCTACGGCTGCACTGGAGCTATACCAGGAGGTTACAGACCTCGACATCATCCTGGCGCCTGTCGGGGGTGGTGGATTGCTGAGTGGTACCTCCATGGCTACACGATATTTCTCGCCTCGTACGGTGGTGATCGCGGCGGAACCGGCCGGAGCTGACGATGCTTATCGCTCGATGCTCAGTGGGCAGCCTGAAATATCACAGGCAAATTCTATTGCCGACGGGTTGTTGACTTCCCTAGGTGACAAGACTTTTCCTATTGTACGCGAAAACGTACAGCAGATTATTACCGTTACCGACGATGAGATCGTGCGGGCTATGCGCCACATATGGGAAAAGATGAAAATTATCATAGAACCGTCCAGTGCCGTACCTGTGGCGGCCGTGCTAAAGGCAGGTGACGTGTTTCGGGGTAAACGCACCGGTATAATCCTGTCGGGCGGGAATGTGGATCTCGAACGGGCGCTGCTGCTGTTTCAGGAGCAGGGTAAGTAATTACGCTTCGTTATTGTCGGTATCGGCTTCCGGTTCGTCTTCGTCCTCTTCCTCATCTGTGTTTTCACTGTCGAGTACGGCATCGCTGTTGGCGGAGGCGATAACATCGGATTGCTCGAACGGAACATTGTCCTCTTCCACAATGCTGGAAATTTCCAGCTGGTCGCCTTGATACTTGGTAATCCAGAAGTTGTTAAAGCCCTCTCCGACCTGAACGGCCAGGAGCTGGATTGCCAGCATTTCCAAGATGGCCAGAAAGTTAAAGATGAGTCCTAAGCGGGTGGGAAATTTCTCCAGCAGCTCGGCAAAAGACAAACGGCCATGTTTGGTCACTTCGCTTATCAAATACTTCTTTTGGCCGTCGACGGTATAGGGATATTGCACTACGTGGTGCACGGGTTTATTTTTCTCTGCCTCGAAGCGCTTTAAGACGCGCTCGAAAATCGTCATCAGCTTGAAGACTGTTACATCTTGTAATTCGGCTTCGACGTTGGTGGTTTCGGCCAGCGCCTTGAGCTCTTTTGCCAGGTTGCCACGCTTTTCTTTTTGCAGCTCGGTTTCCTCCATCTGGTGGAAGATATCTACGACCGATTTGTACTTTTTGTATTCCAGCAGGTGACGTACGAGCTCTTCGCGGGGGTCAATTTCGTTGCCTTGCTCATCCAATTGCGGACGCGGCAGCAGCATTTTGGACTTGATGCGCATCAGCGTGGCGGCTACGAGAATAAACTCGCTGGCAACTTCGATGTTGAGCTCTTCCATTTGCTGGATGTACGCCAGGAAATCGTTGGTAATGGTGGAAATCGGAATATCGTAGATATCCAATTCATCCCGTTCAATGAAGAACAGCAACAGATCGAACGGACCCTCGAAAAGGGGGAGTTTCACCTCAAAATTTTCCTGTGTCGTCATAAGCGTAGCCGGCAAATTTATTTATAATCCTACAAAAAGCCCCGATCGAAAAGAAATACTAATTTTGTATATAGGTTTTCCCCAAAAAGCGGCATTCCGGACCATTTTTCTCGTTTCCGGTCAACGTGCGGGGTTGTGTTATAAAACCCTTATCTTCGTTTTACGTGTTAAAGGAGCTATAATTTGTCTATAATTCCCTCTATGCTGATAACTCCGGGAAAATTGCTGGCGCAGATCAACTCACCAGACGATTTAAAGAAGTTGGACCAAGCACAATTGGTCCAGTTGAGCGACGAGCTCCGCCACTTTATCATTGATAACGTTTCCGTTTATGGCGGCCATTTTGGCGCCAGCCTCGGGGTAGTTGAGCTTACGGTTGCTCTTCACTACGTTTTTAACGCACCGTACGACCAGCTGGTATGGGACGTAGGCCACCAGGCTTATGGCCACAAGATTCTGACGGGTCGCCGTGACGAGTTTCATACAAACCGCGTGTACAAGGGCCTTTCCGGATTTCCACGCCGTCATGAAAGCCCATACGATGCCTTTGGCGTAGGCCATTCGTCTACGTCTGTATCGGCGGCGCTGGGCATGGCCGTAGCGTCCAAATACAAGGGTGAAGAAGACCGCCAGCACATTGCCGTCATCGGTGACGGTGCGCTGACCGGAGGTATTGCTTTTGAAGGTATGAACCACGCCGGGGTGTCAGATTCCAACATTCTGATCATCCTGAACGATAACTGCATGGCGATCGACCCCAATGTGGGTGCGCTGAAAGACTATTTGACCGACATCACCACGTCGCGCGCGTATAACAAGCTGAAGGACGAGGTGTGGAACCTGCTTGGTAAGCTTTCCAATTTTGGGAAGAGCGCCCAGGAGATTGCGTCGAAGGTTGAAACCGGGATTAAGTCGACCTTGCTTAGCCAGAGCAACTTCTTTGAGTCGCTTAACCTGCGCTATTTCGGTCCGGTAGACGGCCACGATGTAAATCATCTCGTGGACATTTTCCAGGACCTCAAGAATATCAAAGGCCCCAAGATTCTCCACTGTGTGACGGTAAAAGGCAAGGGCTATGCACCCGCTGAAAAGGGCAACGCCACGACGTGGCATGCGCCCGGCACCTTTGACAAGATCACCGGCGAAATCTTCAAGAAAGTACAAGACGTTCCGCAGCCGCCCAAATACCAGGATGTATTTGGCCATACGCTGGTGGAGCTGGCGCGCGCCAACGACAAGATCGTGGGTATTACGCCCGCTATGCCGTCCGGTTCGTCCATGAACATCATGATGAAGGAGATGCCCGACCGCGCCTTTGATGTGGGCATTGCCGAACAGCATGCTGTTACGTTTTCAGCGGGTCTTGCAACGCAGGGGCTAATCCCATTCTGTAACATCTATAGCTCGTTTATGCAGCGGGCCTACGACCAGGTTATACATGACGTGTGCATTCAAAACCTGCCGGTGAACTTCTGCCTGGATCGCGCCGGTTTTGCCGGTGCCGACGGCGCCACGCACCACGGTGCATACGACCTGTCATTCTTCCGGTGTCTGCCCAACATGATCGTGTCGGCGCCGATGAATGAGGAAGAACTGCGTGACCTGTTATATACTGCGCAGCTGCCGCGCGCCGAGCAAGCGTTTTCCATTCGCTACCCCCGCGGGCAAGGCGTGATGCCGGAATGGCGCACAGCCATGAAAGCTATTACCATCGGCACGGGCCGGATTTTGCGCGAAGGTCACGACCTGGCAATCCTGTCGATAGGTCATGTCGGCAACTACGCCGTGGAGGTTTGTGACGCGCTGGCGGAACAGAACATCCGCATTGGCCATTACGATATGCGGTTTGTGAAGCCACTGGATGAAGCGCTGCTGCATGCCATTTTTGCCCGTTATAAGAAAGTGCTGACGATTGAAGACGGCTGTCTGCCGGGCGGCTTTGGCAGCGCCATTCTCGAATTCATGGCCGATCATCATTACAACGCAGAGGTACGGCGCCTCGGCATTCCCGACAAGGTGGTGGAACATGGAGAGCAGTCCGAACTGCACCACGAATGTGGATTTGACGTGGCTGGCATTGAACGTGCCGTGGCCGAAATGTTGGAATTAGTGTCGCGCTAGTACTGTTGAAAAGCGGTGGATCATTTTTTCATTCATCCTACAAAAATCGCTAAAACTGTATTAAATTGTGTTGATTTCTCTGTTAACGCACTTTTCGCGCTAGGTTTAATAAAAACCGACTTTTATATTTGCTATCAGGAACAATAATAACCAACCGATAATCATGAACGAAATAGTAGATCCACACCAGTATGATTCCTGGAATGAGATGGCCCGAAATATTGCCTTTGCGGGCTGGGCGATTGCCATCCTGATCATCTTGTATCATGTGGTCCGTCTGTTGACGATGAGCGATGCCAAATCGAAGTATGATTACATCAACAAAAGCGAGATCCGTACCCTGTGGATTGCAGCGGTTATTCTGGTCATCGGCTGCTGTTTCTATGCCAACGCCAACATCGTAGAGTTAGGTCCGCTGTGGATCTTCGTGCGCGGCTTCACTACCTTCGCCATGGGTATGATCGTAGCATTGATCATCCAAAACCTCCTGAAATTCTACTATCCGTTCTTTATCGAAAAACGTCTTAAAGTTCTGCGCTATAAGCCCCGCGTTTCTCCGAAAACCGGTAAGGCTATGAAGCTGCTGAGCGAAGAAGAAGAAGATGCTTACCTCGACGAAGGTATGCAGGCGGAAGAGAACGTATTCTCCATCGACTATGACGTGTGGAAAGACGAAGAAACTGGCTACGTGAAAATCGAGCGTTACTCGGGTCACCTGCACGCCCTGCAATGCCCTGAGTGTAACTACCAGACCTTTAAAGTGGTTCGCGAAGAAATTCTGAAGAACCCCACACCGGTTGAAGAAGGCGAGCTGCTGAAGCACTATCAGTGCGGCTACTGCGGTTATAAGGCTAAGAAAACTGTTACGCTGAGAATCTCTGGTAAGTTTGAAGAGTCTTCTGCTGCGACGGTATAAGCTGTCGAGTATATATTATCAAAGACCCGAAGGATTTCCTTCGGGTTTTTTTTGCGTCTTTTCGGGGCGGGTCGTGGCAACTGTAGGTCTAACAGTTGAGATTGTCTTGACGACAATTTCGGTGGATTGATTTGTCGGTGTCGATGGGTGCGAACCTGTCGACCAGTGGTATTGGACTGCCGAGGTGCCCGACGCCAGTCTGAAGACTGGCATTGGGATTGGTCCATTCCGATAGCTATCGGAACGTCCTCCCTTCGGTCGGAAGACTTGAACCAGATGCCTACTACCATCAAAACAAAACCGGCCCGTTCCAAAGGAACGAGCCCGTCGATTTAATTGGGTTGTTTTAAGTTCTTACCGGAGCAGTGCGCCTTTGAGGCGTAGTAGCTCAGTCTCGGCGGCTTTGGAAAGGTAGCGTGCGTTGATCAGGCGGTTGTAGGCGTCGGCCAGGCTTTGCTGGGCTGTGCGGAGCTCGATGTAGGTGATGATGCCCCGCTTGAAGCCTTCGAGTGCGATGTAAACGTTTTCTTTTGCAAAGAGTATGTTCTCCTCTTCTACCAGCAGGACTCTGCGAGCGTTGTCGTAGTTCACGTAGGCATTGCGGACAGAGAAATCGATAACCACCTTGGCTTGACTGTATAACACACGCTGGCGGTCCAGGAAGATGTTGGCCTGCTGGATATTGCGGCGGGTAACGAAGTTGTTAAGGATCGGCAAGGTCAGCGTAAAGCCATAGTTATAGCCGTTGCTTCGGCTGAAGAGTGCTGAGAATGGATTGATGAGAAGTGTGTTGTTGGTCTCTGACCAGTTATAGGCGGCATTGAATGCCAGCACGGGCGACATCTCGGCACGACGTTCGTGCAATGACAGGCGTGCCGCTTCTGTGTTGAGGTTCAATGTCTGTAACGCGAAGTTGGTGGTTTCAATACTAGTCTGAATGTCTTCCAGTTTCAACTCGAGGTTTACGACAATAGTATCTGCTACCTCGTATGCCGACGGCAGCTGCTGGCCGACCATTGTATTAAGTTGTTCCTTCAGGCTGGTGATGGCCGCCTCCTGTTGCAGTGCCTGTGTGCGTTGCGCGTTGTAGTCGACACGCGCTTGTAGCAGCTCGGGTTTGCCGCCGGTGCCGACCTGCAGCTTGCGGTCCGCCAGCTTTACGCGCTCTTCGCTTACAGCCATTTGCTCCAGGATGGCTTTGAGTTGTTGCTTTTGTCGTACGACGTCGTAATAGCTGACGATAACGTTGGCGATCGTGTTTACCATCTGGTCTTTGACGGCCAACTGGCCCATGGCATCGATCGTTTTGATACGGTCTAGCGTAGCGAACATTTTGGTACCGTCAAACAGTGTCCAGTTGAGTGCGACGGACGCTGATGTATTTTTTGATTCGGCTTTACCGCTGTTGTTGCGGGTGGCGTCTTCAAAGCGGAGGCTTTGCTCGTTGTTATTCCAGATTACGGCGCCTTGTGCGTTCACCTGAGGCATAAAAGCACCCGTTGCATACCGGCGGTCGGTGGCGTATGCTTCCGCGGTATTGCGGGCCAGGATAACGTCGAAGTTACGCTCGAGCGCCATGCCAATGACCTGGTCGAGCGTTACCTGCTCAGCCTGTGGCGTGGCCTGTTGTGCGTACAAACAGCCTGTAAGAAAGAAGCATGTTACGAGCGAGGCCGGAAGTTTAATTTTCATATACCAGTTCCTTATGCGAAGGTGTTGCGGGTGTGTTGCTGCCGAACTCTACATGCTTTCTGGCACGTGAGAGATACGAGTATACAGCAGGAATAACAAACAGTGTGAGAATGAGCGAAAACATGATACCGCCGACAATAACAATGCCCAGGGGCTTGCGGCTCGTGGAGGCAGCGCCCAGCGACAGGGCCAGCGGCAGCGAGCCCAGCGCCATGGCAAGGCTTGTCATGAGGATGGGGCGCAGACGCATGCGCGATGCCTCCAGTACGGCTTCGATCTTGCTCATGCCTTCCTCGCGTTTCTGGTTGGCAAACTCCACAATGAGGATGCCGTTCTTTGTCACCAGACCAATCAGCATGATCATACCGATCTGCGAGAAGATGTTGTTGGTTTGATCAGAGAGATACAGCGACAGGAACGCGCCGCAGAACGCCAGCGGCACGGTGATCATAATGATCAGGGGATCAATAAAACTTTCAAACTGTGCTGCCAGAATGAGGTAGATCAGCAACAAGGCAAGGATCAACGCAAAGGATGTATTACCCGAGCTTTCGGCATAGTCGCGCGAAGAGCCAGAGAGGGAGGTGGTAAAGGTTTCGTCGAGTAACTCGTCGGAGATCTTCTGCATCTCGCGGATGCCGTCGCCCACGGTTTTGCCTGGCGCAAGGCCGGCGGAGATCGTGGCGGATTTATAGCGGTTGAAGTGGTATAGTGCTGGCGGTGTAGTAGACTCCACTACGCTCACGACGTTGTCCAACGAAATTAGCATACCCGAGCCGGTGCGTACGTACAGGTTCTTCAGATCGTCCGGATCGTCGCGATCAATGCGCATTACCTGCCCCATGACCTGGTATTGTTTACCTTCCTTGGTAAAGTAACCAAAGCGCAGGTTGCTATAGGCCAGTTGCAGCGTTTGCGCAATGTCTTGTACGCTAATGCCCATCTGTGTGGCCTTGAGGCGGTTGATGGCTACGCGCAGCTCGGGTTTGTTGAACTTGAGGTCTGAATCTATACCCTGGAGTACCGGGTTTGCAGACGCGGCTTCCAGGAACTTCGGCAACACTTCGCGCAGTTTGTCGAAATTGTTATTCTGAATAACGAACTGTACCGGCAGACCACCCCGACGGTTTACAGCGATGGTTTGCTCTTGTATGGCAAAGGCCCGACCGCTGGGAAATTTATTCAGGTTCTTGCTTACTGCGTCCACGATCTCTTGCTGTGATCGGGTGCGCTCGCTCGGATCCGTTAAGGTAACACGCACAAAGCCGCTGTTTACCGAACCGGCGCCGGAGAAGCCCGGGGCTGTAACAGACAGGGCTGTTTCATATTCGGGCACGGAGTCTTGTACATACGTTACCATTTGCTGCACGTAGTTGTCCATGAAGTCATACGATGTACCTTCTACTGCCTGCAGCGTCAAGCGGAATTGGTTGCGGTCTTCCATCGGGGCGAGCTCTGATTGTATGATCGAGGAGATCAGGAAAAAGCCGCCCACGCAGGCCAGAATGACAATGAACGACACCCAGCGTACGCGCATAAAGCCTCCGAGGAGGCGGCGATAGCCATCTTCCATACCGCGGAAGAAAGGTTCGGTTACCCGGTAGAACCACGAGTGCTCGTGGTGCGTGCGCGTCAGCTTCACGCTCAATACAGGCGTAAGGGTGAGCGATACAAAGCAGGAGATCAACACCGCACCGGCTACGACAATACCGAACTCGCGAAATAGCCGGCCGACAAATCCTTGCATAAAGACAACCGGCAGGAATACAACTGCCAGGGTGATCGATGTGGCAATGACGGCGAAGAAGATTTCTTTGGAGCCTTCCGCTGCCGCCTGGTATTTGTTCATACCCTGCTCCAGCTTTTTATAGATGTTCTCTGTCACTACAATGCCGTCGTCCACCACCAGGCCTGTAGCCAGTACGATGCCGAGCATGGTCAGTACGTTCACGGAGAACCCGCACAAATACATAATGAAGAAGGTGGCCACGAGGGACACCGGTATATCGATCAGCGGGCGAATGGCGATGACAAAGTCGCGGAAGAATAAGTAGATGATCAAGACGACCAGCAAGAAAGAGATGAGCAGCGTTTCCTGTACTTCCGAGATCGAGCGCGTAATGAAGATCGTCTGGTCCATCGCGATGGAGAGGGTGATGTCGGCGGGTACTTCCTTCTTGATTTGTTCCAGGCGTTTATAAAACTCCTCGGCGATCTCCACGTAGTTGGAGCCTGGCAGCGGCACCAATGCCAGGCCTACCATGGGGATATTACTTTCACGCAGGATCGACTCTTCGTTCTCCGGTCCAAGTACCGCCTGGCCTACATCTTTCAGGCGTATATCCCCTTGTGGTGTGGAGCGTACGATGACATTGGCAAAGTCTTCTTCCGTATATAGCCGGCCAAACGTGCGCACGGTAAGCTCGGTAGCATCGCCCGCGATCTTGCCCGAGGGCAGCTCTACGTTTTCTTTATTCAGGGCTGTTTGTATGTCGAGCGGGGTAAGGCTATAGGCACTGAGCTTGCCGGGGTCGAGCCAGATGCGCATGGCATATTTTTTCTCCCCCCATATCTGTATGCTGCTAACACCGGGTATGGTCTGCAGGCGTTCTACCAGTACGTTGTTACAATATTCGGTCAACTCCAGCGGGTTTTTAGTGTTGCTTTGCACCGTCATGGTAATGATGGCATCTGAGTTGGCATCGGCCTTTGAAACGATCGGCGGGCTGGGAAGATCTTCCGGAAGGGAGCGACTAGCTTGTGATACCTTGTCGCGCACATCGTTGGCGGCGGCTTCCATGTCTACGCCCAGCTCGAATTCAACGTTGATGTTGCTTCGACCCATGCTGGAGATGGAGGTCATGTTTTTGATACCGGCAATGCCGTTGATGGATTTCTCCAACGGCTCGGTGATCTGCGACTCGATGATATCGGCGTTCGCACCGGAGTAGCTGGTGCTGACGTTTACGTTGGGGGGGTCGATGGCGGGATAATCGCGTACGCCCAGGAAGTTAAAGCCGATTACGCCAAACAGTACCAGGATGATGTTCATCACAAATGCCAATACTGGCCGGCGAAGGCTTATTTCAGAAATGTTCATTGCGTGTAGCCGTGTTAGAACGTCTTAACCTTTCCAATCTTCACTTTCGAGTTGGGCCGTATGGCCATCAGTCCTGATGTGATAACAGTATCACCGACCTTTAGTCCACTCAGGATCTGCACGTAGGCAGAGTCGCGCAGACCGGTTTCCACCACGGTATACTGCACGCTGTCTTTTCTCAATACAATAACCTGCTTGTCGCGCGCTGTCGGTATGATCGCTTGCGATGGCACCATCATGGCCTGGTTGTCTTTACCCAGTTGTAAGTTCACCCGCGCAAATACACCCGGCACCAGCTCCGGGTGGCGAGCGTTTACGACGGCGCGTACTTTCAGGGTGCGCGTGTTTTGGTCTACGCTGCTCTCCGTTGCAAGCACCGTAGCTTTATGTGTTTGGTTGCCACCATCCACTGTAAATCGTACGGTATACCCTTTTGTAATGTCTTTTGCATATTTCTCCGGCACGGAAAATTCCAGCTTGAGCTGATCTACCTGGCGCAGCGTGGTAATGATATCCGTTGGTGCAAGAAACGCACCCAGACTAACGTTGCGCAGACCGATGCTGCCAGTATACGGTGCGCGGATCTCCGTCTTGGCAATGGCAATGCGCGTGGACTCGATGTCGGCCTTGAGATTCTCCACATCGAGCGCGGCAAGGTCGTAGTCTTGTTGGCTGATGCCGTTGATCGCTACCAGCTCGCGGTTACGCTCTTCGGTTTTTTCTTTGATCTTGAGTTGTACTTCGAGCTTGCGCAGCTGGGCTTGCAGGTCTTCGTCAAAGAGCTTTACCAGCAGCGATCCTTTGCTTACCACACTTCCTTCCTGAATGTTGAGCTTGACAATGCGTCCGTTCACTTCGGCGCGAATCTGTGTTTCTTCAAAGGGCAGCAGCGAGCCCGGTACTTCGATCTTTTCGCTCACCGAGCTTACGCCTACGAGAAATCCGTCGGCCATTACCGGGCCGCTGTTGCGGCTGCGGCCGCCAGCGCCGGGGGCGTCTTTCTTTTTCGAATGGCAGGCACCGGCGATAAGGGCTCCGGCGATCAGTACGATTGCTATATTACGTTTCATGCTGTTGGTGTCTGTACTACTGTTGGCGGTCGTCACACTAATCCTACGGGATTGAAGTGTGTGCGGTCAGGCATTCCCCTGTAAAAGGCGATGGTGTAATGCGAGCACCTGAGGAATGACAAGGATCGAGTCATCGTTGTAAATAATATCGTCGGCAAGGGCCTTTTTTTCTTCTTCTGACAGCTGCTTCTGGATGATGGCCCGCACTTGTGCTTCGGGTCTGTTGTCGCGTTTCATCACCCGGCGGATGCGTACATCTTCCGGTGCATACACCACGACTGTCCGGTCCAGCAGCCGGTACACACCGGTCTCAAATAACAGCGCGGCTTCACGAATGACATAGGGCTTGTCCCTATACCGATCAGTCCACTGAACAAAGTCATGCCGCACGCGCGGGTGTACAAGGCCGTTGAGTATATCCAGCTTCTCTTGCTGGTTAAAGACCACTTCGCTCAGGTACTTGCGGTTCAGCGTACCATCGTTTAAGTACGACAAATCACCGAATTCTTTCTTTATCTGCGATATGAGAATTCCATCGGTGGTCATTAGTTCTTTCGCATGGCTGTCGGCATCATACACAGGAATTCCCAGACATGCGAAGATTTTGGTGACCAGGGATTTCCCCGAGCCAATGCCGCCGGTAATGCCGATCTGCAGAGGTTTATGCACAATATTAGAATTTAACGACGATGGAATCTACCGACAGCACCCGACTGTACGGCGGCAGCCCCTGTATAACCGGTAACACCCGCTTAACACCTTTCGAGAAGCTCTTCAAATCTACTACGGCATTGACCGAGTCGTGGTTATAGCTTTTTAAAAAACGTTGGGGAATGGCCAGTGTGCATGGCAGCTGGCGCACACCCAGCGACGGCCGGGCGCCTTTCGGCAGGTTGATGATCTTTAGTGTAATAGAATCTTTGATGACGGTGAGCGGGTCAACGTTAAACTGTACTGCCACGGTCGGTGGGTCGCGGCGAATGAGGTCTTCGTTTACAAACTTCACTTCTACATCTTCCGAAAAGTTTTCGTCGATGTTGCGTTGGGGTAGTTTCAGGTATACCGGCTCCGACAGCGCCATGACCAGTTTCCAGGGACCTTCAATGAAGATGGAGTCTGGCGAGATTGTCGCATTGCTAGTTATGGCATATCCCTTTCGAAACAGAATGTTTGGCGAGTCGAGGGCGAGGCTTATCCAACGTGTGCCCTTCGGCTCCAACGCAATGCGCAGTGTATCGGATAATACGAAGTTGATCTCGAAGCGTTCGAGCTGGTTAGCAAACAACGGCGGCAGTGTGCTGCCTACAATTTTTCTGATCTCCGACGGGCGTTCCAGGGGAATCACCAGTGGTGGCACTTTCAGTCCGAGGCTGCGGCGAAAGAGATCCCAGCCCGGACCGGTAACATTGATACGGACGCTCCTGGGGAGCGGGTGTATCGCTACGTAGTCCTCTTCCACATAGTCGAACGACAGCGGAAAGCTGATGTTGGTAGTATACTTTTTGTTGAGCGCATTAAAAAACCAGAAGATCGTGGCGGCGAAGACGCATAACACCACGGGCTTCCAGTTTCTCCGGTTAAACCGTAAAAGATTGAATATGGAATTGATGACACTCATTCTTTTGCGCGGTATCCCTGCAACACCCGTGCCCGGCGCGGGTATCGACCGGGTGGTGAGGTCAACGGGTTAGGATGCCTTCTTGGTTGTGTAAGCTTTGGTTGCTTCCATCGAGATGGCCGATTTGTTAAAGCGAATGCGGCCGCCTTTTTCAACTTCGAGAATAAAGGTATCGCCTTCTGTCTCGGCTACTGTGCCGTGGGCACCGCCGATGGTGATAACATAATCGCCGCGCTTGACTTCCTCATTGAATTTCTTTTGGTCCTTTTGCTTCTTTTGCTGCGGACGGATCATGAAGAAATAGAATATGACGATGATCGCGCCGAAGACAATGAGGCTCTGTGGTTGGAATCCCTGTGCTTGTGCCAGAATTGAATACATAAGAATTTATAAGTTTTAAGGGTTCAAAGGTATCCTAATTACGACAAACATACCAGCCCGCCCGCGGGAATTGGGCGCGCCGTGCTTTCGGTAAAAAAAAGAACCCGGCGGGCGCAAAAGCCCGGCCGGGTGTCTTTAACCTGTAAATAAAAATCGTTAGACCTTAATCCTGGTCGGCGGCGTCTGCCTTTTCGAGCTCCTCGTCGACGATCTTCTCGATGGTCTCGCGCTGCCGCTCGTCGATGGTCTTGTCTACTTTCGCCTGCTTCTTCATAAAACGCAGCATGGCGTTCTTCTTGATCTCGTAGGCGATAAAGACGGTATATTCGTTGGACTTGCTGTTGAAGTATTTCTTCTCGTCCATCTTGCGCAGGTCGGCCATGTTGGTGTTCATAACCTGCCGCACCAGGCTTTGGAATTTATCCGCTACGTCGGCGGCATTGGCGTTTTCGGTCTGGCCGAGGTACTGGTCGGCCACCTGCTTCATGGTGGTGTTTATCTGGCCTGCGAGCTCGGCTTTGGCGTCGATGTCGGCCTTGCCGTGGGCAATGTTATCCTGCGAACTGACGCCCTTGCCGGAGGCCCGCCAGAAGCGATTGTTGGATTGGTAAGCATTGCCTTGAAAAGGCTCTTTTACTTTCGTACCGAAGGGGCTCGAGGCACAGGCTGTGAGCAAGGCCAGGGACAGCACGGTGGTTAATCGACAAAGCGTCTGCATAAAGCTGGTTTGTGCGTTTAAAAGTACGAAAAATTGTGCCAGAGATGGCAAGTTCTTGGCTGGGTGGAAAAATTGAAGTAAATCGCATAAACATTCAGCCCCGCGCCTGCCATAGTTTGTTTTGTAAAGATTGATTGACACACTGAACTGTAAAATTTTTTTTCTTGACTTTCGAGGACTTTAAATTCGATGAGAAGCTGCTGGACGGCTTGTCGTCGATGGGTTATACTAAGCCCACACCAATTCAGGGACAGGCCATTCCGATGATCCTGGAGAATCACGACGTGATAGCCTGTGCACAAACCGGCACAGGAAAGACCGCTGCCTACATTCTGCCCATCCTGAACAAAATACTGCACGCCGAGCACCGGCATCTGAATACGCTCGTCATTGCGCCCACGCGCGAGCTGGCACAACAGATCGACCAACAGATCGAAGGCTTTGCTTACTTCCTGGGCGTAAGCTCCATTCCCGTATACGGTGGTGGAGACGGCGCCACGTGGGACCAGCAGCGGAAAGCGCTCGAGCAAGGCGCCGACATCATCATTGCCACACCCGGCCGGCTTATTGCCCTGCTGGCGGCTGGCACGATTAAGTTCGATCACCTGGAGCATCTCGTGCTGGACGAAGCGGACCGCATGCTCGACATGGGTTTCTACGACGATATCGTAAAGATCATCAATTACCTGCCCAAAAAGCGGCAGACGCTGCTGTTCTCCGCCACGATGCCGCCCAAAATCCGCACGCTGGCAGGCAAGATCCTGCAAGATCCAAAAGAGATCAGCATCTCTATTGCCAAGCCCGCTGCCGGCATTTTACAGCAGGCCTACGTGGTACACGATGCGCAGAAAGGCATTGTGTTTAAGCATGTGCTCAAGACTGTGGCGTGGAAAAGCGCTATCATCTTCGCCTCTACGAAAGAGACCGTTAAGAAGCTCGACACAGTGTTTCAACGCAGTGGCTTGCAGGCCCGTGCCTTTCACTCCGATTTGGAACAACAAGAGCGTGAAGAAATCCTCCGCGCGTTTAAGAATAAACAAGTAAACATACTGATTGGTACCGACGTGCTGTCACGGGGTATTGACGTAGAAGGAATCAGCCTGGTGATAAACTGGGATGTGCCGCCCGATCCGGAAGATTATGTTCACCGCATCGGTCGTACGGCGCGTGCCGAGACCACTGGCACTGCGGTAACGTTTATCAACGAGCGCGACCAGCGGAAATTCTATAGCATCGAAACGCTTATTGAGACCGTTATTCCAAAACTGCCTTTGCCGCCTGAAGCGGGCGAAGGACCGGAATACGAGCCCCAGAAAAAGAGAGCCATCTCGGGTCATGGTCGCGGGAGTGGCGGTGGTCGCCCGGGTGGTGGTGGCCGCTCAGGTGGTGGTAATCGAGGCGGTCACGGCAAGAGCCGCGGCGAAGGCAATGCCAGTGGTGCAAATGCGAATGCCAGCGGTGGCGATAACAGTGGCCGTCGTCGTCCCAAGCGACGCAGAGGTGGCAACGGCGGCGGTGGAGATAACAAAGGAAATACCGGCAATGCCGGAGGGAATACAGGAAACACAGGGGCGGTATAAGCCCCTTTATTTTTTTAGTACGGTAATCAGATCGTTCAGCTTGAGTAGTGCTTCTACGGGGCTGATGGTGTTGATATCGATCTTACCAAGTTTTTCTTCGATCTCTATGAAGCGCGGATCGGCCGCGAACAGGCTCATCTGCGGCGTGGCCACCGGTATATTTTCCATTCGCTTTTTGTCCTCGTTCTTGTGTTTGTCTTTTTCGAGGAAATGTAAGATTTCGTTCGCACGTAGCACGATACGATTCGGCATGCCCGCCAGCTGTGCTACGTGTATACCAAAGCTGTGCTCGCTTCCGCCTTCTTTCAGCTTGCGCATAAAGATGATCTTGTCGCCCACCTCCTTTACCGACACGTTAAAGTTACGCACGCGCGTCAGGTCTTCTTCAAGCTGGTTCAGCTCGTGGTAGTGTGTGGCGAAAAGCGTCTTAGGCTTATAGTCTTTGTGGTTATGTAAATATTCCACGATGGCCCAGGCAATCGATACACCGTCGTAGGTGCTGGTGCCACGGCCGATCTCGTCCATCAGGATCAGGCTGCGGTTGCTGAGGTTGTTCAGGATGCTGGCGGTCTCGATCATTTCCACCATAAATGTCGACTCTCCTTTCGACAGGTTGTCCGACGCGCCGACGCGCGTAAAGACCTTGTCGACAATACCGAGGGATGCTGCATCTGCGGGTACAAAGCTTCCCATCTGTGCCAGCAACACGATGAGCGCGGTTTGGCGTAGCAACGCCGACTTACCAGCCATGTTCGGGCCCGTGATAATCAGTACTTGTTGCTTTTCGCTGTCGAGGTATATGTCGTTGGGAATATAGGACTCGCCTACCGGCAGTTGTTTTTCAATGACCGGGTGACGCCCTGCTTTGATGTCGAGAATATACGAGTCGTTGATTTGCGGGCGGGTATAACGATTCGCCCGCGCCACAACAGCAAAGGAAAGCAGGCAGTCGAGTTGCGCGAGCACGCGCGCGTTGAGCTGGATCTGCGGAATAAAGGCTGACGCGGCGGCAATGATGCCGTTGAAGATGCGCTGCTCGATCACGATTAGCTTGTCTTCTGCATTCAGGATCTTTTCTTCGTAGACCTTCAGCTCTTCGGTGATATAGCGCTCGGCATTTACCAGCGTTTGTTTCCGGATCCAATCGGTCGGTACCTTGTCTTTGTTGGCGTTGCTTACTTCGAGGTAGTAGCCAAAGACTTTATTATAGGAAATCTTGAGGGAGCCAATGCCGGTGCGTTCTACTTCGCGTTTTTGGATCTGCAGCAGGTAGTCTTTGCCCGAATAAGAGATCTTTTGCAGCTCATCCAACTCAGCGTCGATGCCTTCCTTTATAAGGTTGCCCTGGTTGATAGCAATGGAAACATCTTCACGCAGCTCCTGCTCGATTTTCGCTACCAATGATTCGCACAGGTGGAGCTGGCTGGCCAAGCGTTGTAAGCCGGGTGTAGTCTGTTGGCTAAGCTCGTGGCGGATGGGCTCGATTGCTTTCAGCGAGCGTTTCAGCTGCAACATCTCGCGCGGGTTGATGCGGTTTACGGCTACTTTTGAGATGAGGCGCTCTAAGTCGGCGATCTGCTTGAGCGGCTCTATGAGCGCTTCGGTCAGGTTGTTGTCTGCATAAAACGTGTCTACGATCGCCAGCCGTTCTTCAATGGCATCCTTCTCTTTCAACGGCAGGATCATCCACTTGCGCAGCTGGCGTGAGCCCATGGGTGTAACCGTGCGGTCGACGATGTCGATCAGCGGCACGCCGCCGTCTTGCTGAGACGTAACGATTTCCAGGTTGCGTACTGTAAATCTATCAAGCCACACATACCGGTCTTCGTCAATGCGGGCGATCGACGCAATGTGTGATGTATCTTTGTGTTCGGTGTCTTCGAGGTAATGCAGGATGGCGCCGGCTGCGACGATGGCTTCGGTATAGTCTTCTACGCCAAAGCCCTTCAGTGTGCTGGTCTTAAAATGCTTGGTTAGCTTTTCATATCCATAGTCGTATCCATAAATCCAGTCTTCCAGCGCATACGTGCTGTAGTCGTTGCTGAAGAGGCTGTCGAACCTGGCGCGGAACTGCTTGCAATAAATTACTTCCGACGGCGCAAAGCCCTGAATGAGCTTGAGAATGTACGTCTCGTTGCCTTGCGCGGCATAGAACTCGCCGGTAGACAGGTCGAGGAAGGCCACGCCAAAGGCGTCTTTTGTACAAAAGACGGATGCCAGGAAGTTGTTTTGCTTGCGGTTGAGTACGTTGTCGTTAAATGACAGACCGGGCGTTACCAGCTCGGTCACGCCGCGCTTCACAATGCCCTTTACAAAGCGGGGGTCTTCCAGCTGGTCGCAGATGGCCACCCGGTGGCCGGCCCGCACGAGTTTGGGCAAATAGGTGTCGAGGGCGTGGTGGGGGAAGCCTGCCAGGGCGGTTTCGGAGGCCGAGCCGTTGCCCCGTTTGGTAAGTACGATGTCGAGTACCTTGCTGGCCGTCATGGCATCGTGTCCAAAGGTTTCGTAAAAGTCGCCCACACGGAAGAGGAGGACTGCACCGGGGTACTTTGCCTTCAGGGCATTGTATTGCTTCATCAACGGTGTTTCAGCAGAGGTCTTGGTTTCGGCCATGGGGCAAATTAAATACTTTTTCTTTTGTTTGCGGAAGGATTCATTTGTCTGATCTGCATGAAGAAGCTAATACTGGAAGAACTTGGAAGAATGTCTGTTGCGGAGTTTCAGGAAGCACCAAAGCTACCTATATGCCTCGTGCTTGATAACATCCGCAGCCTGCATAACGTGGGTGCGGCCTTTCGCACGGCGGATGCTTTCCGCATTGGTAAGATTTATCTTACCGGCATTACCGGCACGCCGCCGCACCGGGAGATTCAAAAGGCGGCGCTTGGTGCAACGGAGTCTGTGCAATGGGAGTATGTAGCGGAGACGGTGGATGCTGTGAGAAAACTGAAAGAGGAGGGGCATACGATCGTTGCGGTGGAGCAGACGACGGATAGTGTTTCGCTGGAGACGTTTAAGCCTTCTGCTGATGCACGGTACTGCCTGGTGTTTGGGAATGAGGTGAATGGGGTGAGTGAGGAGGTGCTGCCTTTAACGGATGTGGCGTTGGAGATTCCGCAGGCGGGGACGAAGCATTCTTTAAATGTTTCGGTTTGTTTGGGGATTGTTGCGTGGGAGTTTTTTAAGCAGTTGCGGTAGATATAGGCTGCAACAAAAAAGCCGTTCCGGGGTCCGGAACGGGCTTTGGGTGTTATTGTGACACGTGTGAGTTAGGCGATTTTGAAGGCCTTCTTCACGGCGTCTACGTAGTCGAGCTTTTCCCAGGGGAATAGCTCTACTTTCACTGTTTTCTCAGAAGCTTTACCCTTGTTAAAGATTTTTTCTACCACTTGGGGCTCGCGGCCCATGTGTCCGTAGGCAGCGGTTTCGGCGTAGATCGGGGTGCGGAGGGCGAAGCGCTGCTCGATGAAGTAAGGACGCATGTCAAAGATCTTCGCAACCTTCTGCGCGATTTCGCCATCGTTGAGCTTCACTTTGGAAGTGCCGTAGGTGTTTACGTACAGACCTACTGGCTGGGCTACGCCGATGGCGTATGCTACCTGTACCAGTACTTCGTCGCACAGACCGGCTGCTACCAGGTTTTTGGCGATGTGACGGGTAGCGTAGGCTGCTGAGCGGTCGACCTTTGAAGGGTCTTTGCCGGAGAAGGCTCCACCGCCGTGGGCTCCTTTACCGCCGTAGGTGTCAACGATGATCTTACGGCCTGTCAGACCGGTGTCGCCGTGGGGACCTCCGATTACGAATTTGCCTGTAGGGTTGACGTGATATTGAATTTCGCTGTTGAAAAGCTTCTGTACGTGCTTGGGCAGCTTCTTCTTCACGCGGGGAATAACAATGTTGATTACATCGTCTTTGATCTGCTTCAGCATGACCGCGTCTTTCGCGAAGTCGTCGTGCTGGGTGGAAATTACGATGGTGTCGATGCGTTGCGGCCTGTTGTCGTCGCTGTACTCGATGGTCACTTGCGACTTGGCGTCGGGGCGCAGGTACTTTATCGCCTTGCCTTCGCGACGGAGGATCGCCAGCTCGCGGAGCAGCAAGTGTGCAAGCTCCAACGGCAGGGGCATGTAGTTGTCGGTTTCGTTTGTGGCGTAGCCGAACATCATACCCTGGTCACCAGCACCCTGGTCTTCTTTCTTCTTGCGAACAACGCCCTGGTTAATGTCGGGCGACTGCTCGTGAATAGCCGAAAGGATACCGCACGAGTTGGCTTCGAACATGTACTCGCTCTTGGTGTACCCGATCTTGCGGATAACTTCGCGGGCAATGTCTTGAACGTCCAGGTAAGCTTCTGATTTTACCTCTCCTGCCAGCACTACCTGGCCCGTGGTAACGAGGGTTTCGCAGGCGACTTTGGAAGCAGGATCGTAGGCGAGGAAATAATCGATAAGGGCATCAGAGATCTGATCTGCTACTTTGTCGGGATGGCCTTCAGACACCGACTCGGAGGTAAATAAATACGGCATAAGGATTTACACTGGGTTTTAAATTTTAGCGGCAAATTTGGTTGAAACTGTAAAAGAAATCAAATCAAACGGCTTTACGCCAAAAATAAAAATACCGCTGGTACTTTAGGCAATTCAGGCCGTAGGTTTTTCCATTTACTTACTGGCAACGTTTTAATGCTCTCCTCTTTGCCAGTAAGGTCTACCGCAATACATAGTAGTGTATCGTCCTGCAGGTTCTGCAGCAGGTTTTTCAGCATGGCGTTGTTACGATAGGGTGTCTCGATGAAGAGCTGCGTTTGCCGGCGGCTCTGCGACTCTTTCTCCAGTGTCTTAATCGCTGCGGCCGCTTCTTTGCTATCAATGGGCAGGTAGCCATGGAAGGTAAAGCGTTGGCCATTCAGGCCGGAGCCCATTAAGGCCAACAACAGCGACGAAGGACCCACCAGCGGCGCTACCTGAATACCCTGCTCATGGGCGTACTTTACGGCGAGTGCGCCGGGGTCAGCTACACCGGGGCAACCCGACTCGGAAATCACGCCCAGGTTATGCCCTTCCAGCAAGGGTTGAAAAAGGGCTTTGAGTTCAGCCGGTTTTGTATCTTTGTTGAGAACTTCGAACTGCAGCGGCTCGATGGAAGCGTAAAGCTTCAGGCTGCTGAGAAAGCGGCGAGCCGTGCGGATGTCTTCGGCCAGAAAATGGCGTATGCCAGGTAAGGCCTGGCGCACGTGCTCCGGGATGACGGTTTGCTGAGTTTCTTCTGCTATGCTACTGGGAACCAGGTACAGGACGCCTTTTTTCATGTGTTTTAGCTGACGGGGCGCTAAGTTCGTAAGAAAACAACACTATGGGCAAAATCCTGATCGTTGTAGGTTTAGTTTGTATTATCGCCGGCCTGGTTGTGTTGTATGGCCCCAAACACTTGTGGCCTGGACGCCTGCCGGGCGATATCCGGATCGAACGTGAAAATTACAGCTTTCATTTTCCCATTGTGACGTCCCTGTTGTTAAGCGTGCTACTTTCGTTGATCCTGTATTTTGTTAACCGGTGGAAAAACTAACCCCGGTTGGTCCAGCGTTAGTTTATTATTCAACTATTATTTCCGAATTTCAAGGTTTAGTTTTTGTGAAGCAGGTACGATCATATTTTTTTCTCCTGTCTTTTTTGCCCGCCCTGGTGGTGTCGGCCCAGAAGAGATCAGAAAGTGCTATTCCGCTGAGTTTCCCAGACAGTATCCGGGTGGTGTTTGAGAACACCCGTAACGTAGATGCGTCCGTGATCGGCGCGAGCTTTGCTTCCGCGTGGGGGAATTTGTCGCCCGACCAGCAGGACATGGTGCATCGCCAGGCTTTCCAACTGCGTAAAAAGAAATATCCGCTCAAGCCGGCCATGATTCACTACTTCGGAGCCCTTGCCAACGCCGTCACCGTTGAGCATGCCGATCCTGCCAAGCTTACGGCGTACCTGACGGTAGCCGGCCAGGTCATCGCCCAGGAGTCGTCTACCAGGGCGCAGAATTTCTTTCGCCTCAGCCGCACGTTCTTTCAATATCACGCGCTGAACTACGAGCGCCCGTTCCGTCTGTATGCCAGCGACGACGACTATACGTTTGAATACGTCACGCCGGCGCCGACATTTGATATGAACGACACGACTTCCATCGCGTCGTTGAACAACGACCAGGTATATGTAGACCCCGTGCAGTCCGACCCGAATGAAAACTTTGATGCGGGCAGCGGTGCCGACTCTATTTTCTCCGAAGCACCGCTTTGGATGAACCCTCCTCCCCCGCCGGTAGTAGATGGGCCGGTGCTACGGTTCAACCGGGTGACACTCAACTTTGTCACGAAGTACGATTCTATCTTTGTCAAGAATACCAAGGGTGTCGTTTCCCTGCGCAATGGCCTGTTTGTGGGCGAGTCGGGTACGGTCGACTGGACCCCTGCGCTGTTAAGCCCCGACAGTGTATACTGTAACCTGGGTACTTATAATTTCCCGGTCAACAAGCCGGAGTTTAAGTCCGACCTGGTAAAGTTTAATTATACCGGTCACACGCCTGGGTTGATTCCCGGCACGTTTGAGTTTAAGTCTGTTACACGCAAAGATTCGGTGGCGTCCAGTTATCCGCGCTTTAAGTCCTACCAAAGCAACCTCAACATCACCGGCCTCGGCGATGAGAATGTGAAATATCGGGGCGGCTTCTCGCTTACGGGTCGTAAGATCTCCAGCGCCTCGGTGGGTGGTGATCCTGCCGTCATTGAGATCTCGCATAATGGCGATAAAAAATTTGTTGCACGCTCGTCGGAGTTTTTGTTTAGCGACTCGACGATCACGTCTAACAAGGCATCGGTCATACTGCAGCAGCGTCGTGACTCGATCACGCACCCGGCGGTACGGATGCGCTATGCGTTTGGTCGTGACAGCCTGCAGCGGATCGTCATTCAGAAGGATAAGGGCAACATGAAACATACGCCTTACTCGTCTTCTTTCTTTAAGGTAGATTTTGCTGCCGACGTGATTCGCTGGAACCTGTACTCCGACAGTCTTGATATTTATACCGACGGCGGGCGTAACACGGTGCCGATGGTGATCGAGTCGGCGGACTTCTACGATCAGGAAGATTTCCGCCTGTTAAAAGGTGAAGGCTTTTCATTCCATCCGCTGGGCCTGGTCGCGAACTATTGCGTAAAGAATAAAACGCGCGAGTTTTACTCGGGTAACCTCGCCCAATTCTCTGGCAAGGAAATGCGCGACATTAAAGCCGCGATCGAGTTTTTGAAGGAGAAGGGGCTGGTGTCGTACGATTCCAAGACCGACATAGTACGCGTCAAAGAAAAAGCCATTCTCATTTATAAAGCCTCTAAAGGCGAGATGGACTACGATAATCTGAAGATACATTCCGTCATCGACAGCTCGGCCAACGCGACCTTGAACTTTGAGAAAGGCTATATGACTGTACGCGGCGTAGAGGAGTTTAAAATAAGCGACTCACTAAACGTACGGATTCAGCCCGACAGCGCCATCATCACGCTGTTGCAAAACCGTGATATGAAATTCGACGGTACGATCAATGCCGGTAATTTCGAGATCAGTGGCAAAGGCTTTACGCTGAACTACGAAGGGTTTTATATCGACCTGACGCGCATTGACTCCATCAACTTCTTTGTGATGGAGCGGAATGCCAAGGGCGTGATGGTCCGACGAAAGCTTAACAACAACATGGTGGGGGCCGATTCGTCTACCGCGAAGGTGAGTGGTCTGGGTGATGCATCGCAGAAATCGGGTACGCTGTATATCAGCAAGGCGGGCAATAAGTCGGGCATGAAAAAGATCCCCAACTTCCCGCGTCTTGACGCATCCGGCGGTGGCGCTATTTATTTTGATCGACCCGAAGTATTGGGCGGCGTGTACGATCGCTCGATGTTCTTTGCCGTGCCGCCGTTTAAGCTCGACAGCTTGAACGATGCCGATCCGGCGTCTATTAACTTCGATGGTACGTTTGTGTCGAACGGCATGTTCCCTGCCTTTAAAGAGAAGCTACATTCGCAGCCCGATAAGTCGCTCGGTTTTGAGCACTATATACCGAAGGGTGGCTACCAGCTATACAACGGCGATGGTAAGATGCACGGCGCCGTTTCGCTGAACAACCGTGGTCTGCGTGGTACGGGTAAGATTGAATACCTGGCTGCTACGGTAGCGTCGCACGACTTTGTGTTTTATCCCGACTCGGTAGTGGGCCGTGGTGAACGTGCCACGATTTCCGAGAAACAATTTGGCAATGTGCGCTTTCCGCAGGCGTCACTGCCCGACTATGAAATGAAGTGGTTGCCCAAGCAGGACCAGATGCGACTGAAGAACCAGAAGTCGCCGTTTAACTTCTACGACTCCACCGCGCAGATGCGTGGTACACTGACGATATCAAAAGAAGGTGTTGCCGGTACGGGTAAGTTAGAGACCCGTGGCAGCGAGCTGATCTCGCGCAACATGAACTTTACTGCCGACGATTTCAGTGCGCGCCATGCGCGGTTCACCGTGAAGTCTGAGGACGTCAGCAAGCCACTCTTATACGGTGTGGATGTGCGGATGAAGTTTAACCTGAAAGAAAATTATGCCGACATCAGTCCGGAAGTAGAAGGGGTGGCGGCGATCGCGTTCCCGTTTGCGCAGTTCAAGACATCCATCCCGAAGATGCGATGGGATCTTGACGAGCAGAAGATCACCATGAGCAAGGACCCCGATGTACCCATCGAGAAGTCATATTTTTATACCACACGCAAAGACCTCGATTCGTTGCATTTCAACGCCGAGCGTGCGGAGTATAACCTGAAAACGCAGGAGCTGAAGGTAAGCGGCATTCCCTATATTACTGTAGCGGATGCAAAGATTACACCCGAGAACAACGAAGTACTCATTCTCGAGAATGCCAAGATCGGTACGCTGAAAAACACCACGATCATACTCGACACGCTCAATGGCTATCACCGCCTCACGGAGGGTGTGGTGGATATTATTTCGCGGAAGCAGTTCAGCGGTTACGCTACTTACCAGTACGTAAACTTCCTACGCGACACGTTTGCCATTAAGATGACGGACTTCCACCTCGAAGACATCGCGGTAGAGGAAACGTCGCGCCGGTCTAAGTCGCGGAAGAACTCCGTTGCATTGCAGCAGACCGTAGGTACCGGTGCAGTGGAGGACAAAGAGAAGCTGGTGTTGGGTGCCGGCATGTTCTATAAAGGTAACATGACAATGTATGCCACGCGCCCGGCGTTGCAGCTTACCGGCTTTGTGAAGCTCGACATCAAAAAGATCAAGAACTATAATACGTGGATCGAGTATACGCAGACCGGTGATGAAACCGAGGTACACATCGACTTCGACAATGCCGTGACCGAAGACGGTAAAAAGATAAATGCCGGCCTGCACTTCTCGACGGACAACGATCTGTACATCACGTTTGTCAACGACAAGAAGAGCGAAGAGGACGAAGACTTTTTTACGCCGAGTGGTGCCCTGCATTATGATACCGCGTCGCGTGAGTTTAAGATCGAGAGCCTGGAGAAGGCAGCCGGTACCTCGCTTTCCGGAAAGGTGTTTGCCTACAATGACGACAACATGCAGGTGCGGTTTGAAGGGCCGGTCAAGCTTTTCCCGGGTATGAAAGACTTTAATCTCGTCACCACCGCGCTCGGCCAGGGCAACATGGAGACGAACGAGATTCGCATGAATACGTTCATGATGATGGAGAGTAATGTGCCGGTGGGAGCGTTCGACCTCATGGGTAAGCAGATTCAAGAGGTCATTAAAAACGAAGGTGCAGACGAGGGTCTGGGCGACCAGACCGAGCTGTTGTATAAGATCGCCGACATTGTTGGCGAGAAGGTTGTTAAAGATTTTGAGCAGCGCAGCTTACAAGGCTATGTGTCGCTGAGTACCATTGCCGCGCTGGCGAAGCCTCTGGTCATTTCGAATGTCAATATGAAATGGTCGGAGAAGCAGAAAGGGTTTTATAGCGAAGGTACGATTGGCATTTCCAACATCGGCCGCAACGACATCAATGGAGCTTTTGAAGGCTTTATCGAGATTCGCAAGAATGAAGACGGCGCACCGGTGGCCCACATTTTCTTTAAGGCATCACCGGATGCATGGTATTATTTCGGTTTTGAAGACAACCGCCTGATGGTGCATTCGTCCAATAGCGACTTCAACACTATTATTTCTAAGAAGAGCAATGCCGGCAAGGCTAAGATCGGTGAGGTGGCTTTCATACCTGGTAGCGACGACGAGACGCTCACATTCATCAACCGCTTCCGCGCGCAGTACTATGGCATCGATGTACCCTATAGCTTGAGCGAAGGCTCTTCTGTGGCCAAGGAGAAACCGACCGAAGAGCCGAAGAAAGAGCCGAAGAAGGAAGACGACGGTTTCTAAGCTTTTGATTGTTGTTGCTTTACGCGCTACGCGCCGGTATATTTTAGAAATGTGCGTAGGATGCGCGTTTCTTCTACGTGGTGGTGTCCCTTTACTTTCCATTGTCCATCTACTAATGTGCCCAGTATTGCCGAGCTGTCGGAGGTATAGATAATGGACGGGAGCCAATGCTCACGTCCCGCCTGTGCCAACAAGGGCGTGCGGGCATTGTATACTACGGCATCCAGGGGCTGGCCTATGGCGAAATAGTCGGTGGATTCGACACCCATTGCGCGGCGCCCGGCTGTCAGTGTTTTATGAACCAAGGTGCCCGCGCCGTCATCAAACGTATTGCGTTTGTGCGTTGTGAAGCGCTGGGCGTAATCAAGCCAGCGTAAATCTTCCAGTGGGTTGAGGCTGATGTGACTATCGGTACCGATAGACCAACTACCACCCTGTGCTGCAAAATCTGTCAGACGGAAGATGCCGTCGCCGAGGTTGCCTTCCGTGCCCGGGCAAAGAACAACGTTCGCTTTGCTGGCTGCCAGTCGGCTCACTTCGTCGTCGCTCAGGTGGGTGCAGTGTACGATGTGTACCCGCTCATTCAGGGGGAGATTATTCAACAGCCACTCTACGGGGCGTTGTTTCAAGTGGGCTATACTGTCCGCTACTTCCTTGCGTTGCTCGGCTGCATGCAGGTGGAAAGGTATAGTTTTGGGTCCTTCCTGCATGACGCGTATAACATCGGGCGCTTCTACCGCCCGGAGAGAATGAACGCCAAAGCCCAGACGTGCTTGCGTGTATGCTGCCACGGCGTGGGCGGAGTCATCCAGCAATTGGAAGTATTCGTCGGTTGTGTTGGAGATAAATCGAATCTGTCGCGGCTGCGGTGCTGCACCAAAGCCACCTTTCTGGTACATCACGGGTACGAGCGTGATTTTGATACCGGTAGTCTTTGCCGCGGCAACGAGTCGCTCTCCCATCTCAGCCAGGTTGTTATAAGGCTTGCCGTTCTTGTCGTGGTGGAGGTAGTGAAATTCGGCTACGTGGGTATACCCGCGCTTGAGCAATTCGGCGTATAGCATGGACGCGACGGCTTCCATTTGGTCAGGGTCCATTGTGAGCGCACAGCGGTACATGGCCTCGCGCCAGCTCCAGAAGTCGTCGTTCGAGCCGGTGGGATGTTTTTCGGCCATGCCGGCCATGGCAAATTGAAACGCATGCGAGTGTGCGTTTTGAAAGCCGGGGATCGCCAGGCCTTGTACTGCTTCGATGGCTACTGGCGCGGCCGGTGCGTTGTCGGCTAAGTATTGAATGATGCCTTGCGCATCAATGCCTACTACCGCCGGCGAGAGCCAGCCACCCTGTAAGAGAAGGCCGGTGAATTGATAATATTTCAGATCGTGTTGCATGCCTTATTGCTGTAGCTGTATGGCAAGATTTTCAAGTGTACGTTTTAATACCTTCTGCATGGCCGTGGCGCGCTGCAGGTCGTAGCGTAGCTCGGTGTCGTCCATATAGTGCACTTTGGTCATTTCCAGTTGCAGTGCATTACGACCGCTGGCCGGTGTGCCGAAGTGGCGGGTAATCGTACCACCTTTAAACGGATGGTTGTGATTTACCTGGTATATTGTGCTGCGGAGTGATTGCAGCGCGGTCTGGGTCAGGGCTGCATAGGCTGCGCGGCCGTCGGCATCGCCGAGGATTAAGTCGGGAAGAGCGTCAGATTGGATGGTGGGTACTACCTGGCGAATGGAGTGACAATCCCACAGTAATACTTTTTTGAACTTTGCCTGTAGCCGGGTCAGGTGCTCGTCCAGCTGTCGGTGGTAGGGTCTATAGTATAGATCCAGACGTCGCGCTACTTCGTCTGCGGCAACGTCTTTACGTTCGTCGTTATATAGTGGGTTGCCGAGGAAGTCTGTCGTGGGGCACAAGGCTGTGATGATGCGGCCGTCGGTGTAGAGCGGCTTACTGTCGGGGTCGCGGTTCAGGTCGATCACCCAACGGCTGTAGTTGGCCGAGATCATGGTAATGCCCATGGAAGGAACAAAGCCGTATAGCTTGTCAACGAACCAGTCGGTGTCATCGGGTTCCTCGGTCCGTGACGATTTATACTGGTCTTTGATGTCGTCCGGAAAGCTTGTGCCGCAGTGCGGCACGCTGACCAGAATGGGCAGCTCTTCTCCTTCGGCCGGGTGAATCGTAAAAGCATTCATACTGCGTGTGGCTTAACGATCAGCCTTACGTTTCTTCTTTTTCTTTTTAGATGACTGCTCTTCGCTTTGCTTGTGCTGGCTTTCTTGCGTGGCTTTTTGCAACGCCGCCTGGGCCTGCTCAAGCTCTTGTGTCTTCAGGCGAAGTGCATCCTGGCTTTTGGCCAACTCTGCGTTCAGCTTGTCGAGCTGTTGCTGGTTGTTGGCGGCCATGGTGTTTAGCGAGAGGCGTTTCTTCAGTGTCATGATGCGGCGGAAGCTTTCGTCGATCCGCTGGCGGGGGATCTCGCCGCGTTCTACCATGCCGCGAATGATGGTATGGACTTTGTCCACTGTACGCTGGTCGCTGCCGGCGATGTTGTTGGAGAAGGTCATGATGTCGACACCGCCCAGTATGGCCATCTTGATGGCTTGCTCAAAGCCGTAGTGTTTGGTGATGGCCTGCATCTGCATGTCGTCGGTAAAGATTACGCCTTTGAAGTGATACTGGCTGCGCAGCAGTCCCGTCAATACATCGGTGGAAAGTGTGCCCGGGAAGCCGTTTTTGTCGAGGTTGCGATTTACAATGTGCGAGGTCATGACGGCATCTACATAGCCCGAGTCGATTAGTACTTTATAGGGCTTCAACTCTTTTTCATTCCAGGTGTTTGTAACATCCGCCATGCCCAGGTGTGTATCATCTTTTGAGCTGCCGTGACCGGGAAAGTGTTTGAGCGATGTAAGCACACCGTATTTACGGTGCATTTTTATTACTTCTTTGGCCATCCATGCCACGGTGTCTTCGTTTGCCGAGAAGGCCCGGCCGTGTTTGGCGATGATGGGATTGGTGGGATTTGAGGCGAGGTCGACGACGGGTGCAAAGTTTACGTTAATGCCCAGTCCGGCCAGTGTGGAGGCCGTTGACTCGCTATAGAATCGTACGGAGTCGAGGTTCTTCGCCTTTGCCATGTCCGCGGCTGTGATCGACTTTGGAAAACCGTATTTGTCTTTGAGCCGGTTTACCTTGCCGCCTTCCTGATCGATGGTAATAAACAGCGGGATCGGTGCTGCCTGTTGATATGTCCAGGTGATCTTCTTCAATGCATTAAAAGAATTTTTCTGCGGAATATTCTTTTCGAAAATGAGAATAGAACCCACTTTGCCCTGCCGTATTTCGCGCAACACTTCCGAATCGACATCGGCCTTTGGAAAGCCGATGAGGATCATCTGTCCGATCTTGATGTCGAGGCTGTCGGTTTGTGCGTAGACGTGGGGTGTTGCCAGTAGCGCCGTGAGGCTCAAGCACAGATAGGATATGTGTTTTTTCATCTCAATAATTCTCATGGATTTTCTTCAGGGTTTCCTGCATGTGCTGCCGGATGATGGCAGTTGATGCGGTATAATTGTTATGCATGAACGAGAAGATCAGCAACCGGCCGCTTTTTGCGACCAGGAATCCGCTCAGGCAATGGTTGTTGCTCAGTGTGCCGGTCTTGCCATAGATATAGGGCGTGTCGCTTTTGTAGTACCTTCGGATGGTGCCTTTCGAACCACCGATTGCGAGGAGTGGAAAGAGTCGCTCGCGGGGCACGGTGTGATATATCTTTTCCCACAGTTGCACGATGGCTCTTGGTGTAAACAGGTTGTAACGCGATAGGCCCGAACCGTCTTTCCATACCGGGGTGTCTACCAGGTCGTGGAGGTCATGCTGTTTCATGTAGTTGATGGCGATCTCGGGTTTCAACGTATCGCTGATTACGCCGGCGCAAGCCAGCAGGAGTTGTTCCGCGATAAAGTTGTCGCTGTCTTGCATCATGACGCGGTACAGGCTGTCAGTGGGGATACCGTTCAGTGTTTTTGTGCCGAGACGCACTACAGGTTTCTCCAGTACGGTCACCAGGCGTTTTAGGGTGTCGCTCAGCAACTGCGCTATCAACAGGGGGCCGGTTTTAAAGGGAATGGTAAAGGTCTCGGTCGAGGGCTGTTCGCCGGGGTGATATATAAATTGATTTTGATCGAGGTTGCGAATAATAACTGGTTTTTTCTGAGCGGCTCCTGGCAGAATGCTGGTGCGGAAGAAGGGCGGTACTACCTGCACGGTGCTGCCGGCAGCGGTAAAAGTAGCCAGGTTGCCATAGATCGGAAGGGAGCTTCGTTCAGCGGCATAGTAGTCGTTATAGTCGTCCCATGCCCACCCCGGACCATAGAAAGCGGTCGGGAAATTATCGGCCGCGAAGTATAGTTGTTGGGGAGCGCCTTTTAGAAATGTATAGGCTGTGCCGTTCGTGAAAACAAACGGGTATAAGAACGATGGGTCACCCGTGCCCCAGAAGATAAGTGAATCACCGCGCACCACGTACTTCAATGCGGGAATGGAGTCGCCCAATAGCTTCAGGCTTGTAAAGAAGGTAAAGATCTTGGTATTTGAGGCAGGCGTAAAGTATGTGCTGCCGTTGTAGTCGACGAGCTTTTCCTTTTTAAGCGGGTCGTACAGAACAAACCCGACGTGTTCCTGCAGTGCAGCTTCTGTTTGGTGGAAGTTTTTTTGCAGTGCCCTGGGTGACACGGGCGAGCAGGCGTAAAGCGTCGCGACGATCGCTGGGAGAAAAAAGTGGCTTACTGCCTTACTGGTGAATGAGCGAACGCTATACTGCATGCCAGGCTATTGCAGGTATCGCTCCCGGAGGATGTTATAGTGGTGCAGCTCGTGGCCGGCGATGACATAGCCCAGGTGGAATACGGACAGTGTCTTGCCATTCGCGGTTCCCGACCGTTGCAACATCTCTGGTGTGAAGCTTTTGTATAGATCGACAGTCGACTGGCGTACGTGCATGGCTTCTTGTGCTATTTCGGCCAGGGTGCGTCCGTGGGCATTGGCTTCGGGGGCGTAGTCGTTTTCTTCAAAGCCGTGCAGGGCGGTCTTGTCGTTGCGGGCGAAACGCAGGGCGCGGTAGGTAAAGATGCGCTCGGCGTCGATCAGGTGACAAAGGAGCTCTTTGATCGTCCACTTGTCAGGACCATACCGGTATTCGCCTTTGGCTTCGGGTAGTGTTTGTACCAACTCGGCCATGCGCTTGCGCGCGATGTCGAGGGCGTCGAGAAAATCGTACTCTTTTGCCAGGGTTACATAACCTTTGTAGCCC
Organism: Parachryseolinea silvisoli; assembly: GCF_021190955.1. Classification (GTDB taxonomy): domain Bacteria; phylum Bacteroidota; class Bacteroidia; order Cytophagales; family Cyclobacteriaceae; genus Ohtaekwangia; species Ohtaekwangia silvisoli. The sequence continues at coordinate 505,659 of NZ_JAIOAO010000002.1, read as the reverse complement.
TCGGGAATTACCGATAGATCTGGTCTTGCCATGTCCAAAAATAACGAAAGAACATGAACACAAGAAGCCGGATGGTGGCGCTTAGTCTTTTTTGTCGTCGGCCGGGGCGGCCTCGGGTGTCAGGAAGCGTTGCAGCCTGCCGGCGAGCGTACCTTCCTTCAACATGACGTTGCGGAGGTAGCCTTCTACAGGCAGGATCATCAGGGCGACCACCACCTGTATAAAGAAATCAATGACCGGACTGGTGCGGGTCTCAAAGGTTTTGGCGATGACTGTCTGAATGAACTGTAACAGCATAATGATGGTGAGCAATGACAGCACGCGGCTGATAATGCGGAAGCGACTGCTCAGGCGCATCGAGAGCATCACGAGGGCTGAGAAGACAAAGAACTCCAGGGCATAGAACCAGGGGCGTTTCCAATAGGGCGGCAATACTTCAAAGGCTACGGTGGGCAGCTCGCGGATCTTGCCAAAGATGTCGCGTGATTGTACCATCAGCACGTAGTCGTTGGAAGGCAGGTAGGCAAAGTTGATGATGTTGTTGCTGATGGACCAATCGGACCATTCGTCTTCCAGGCCGGCCAATTGATAGCGGTATTCAATGGACTGCGGTGCGAGGTAGTCGGGCTGAATAACGTCGAAGGTCAGCGAGCTTTTAGTCTCGTCCAGGGCGAAGTCGCGCAAGTCCATCGTTTCGTTTTCGTTGCGGGCGGCTTTGAGAAGCGGCTTGTTGCCGACTTCATAGGGCGTCAGTTTTTCACCATAGAATTTATATAGCTCGTTGTTGCCGGTTACGACCCAGAGGTTTTCGCCATTTTGGTCAATCGTCACAAAGCGTAGGTTCTGCAGCAGGTTTAACAGTTGCAGGTTGCTTTGACCATGTGTCTTGCCGAGGATGTTCCAGGTGCGGCCGTCGTTGTAGAGAATGTCTTCGCCGTCGGAGAAGTGCAGCAGGGGCTTGGGTAGCGAGTCGATGCGCACAAAGGTTTGCTGCGGCTCATCGAACCGGAAGAAACCATCTTTGTGGGCGAGGACAATATCTTTGTTCCAACGCACACACGCAATTTTGTTGAGGGTGGGGTTGCTGATGGGCAGCCCCTCGACATTCTTTAACGTGCCGGTGGTGACGTCCAGGTGGTATACTTTGTCGGATGCACACAGCCAGAGGTCCTGGTTGTTACCATCCGTGATGGCTTCGATGTCGTCGTTGATGGTGCTGAGAATGGATGACGGTACCCACCCTGTTGCGCCGGGTGTGAAGGCACGTACTTCGTCGTCGTAGGTCGATACCAGCAGCATCTTTAGGTTGCGCGAGGCATAGGCTATCCGCACGGGCTCTTCCAGGATGGGTCGGGCGGTCAGGCCTTCAATCTCAAAGGCGCCACCCAGGCCAACGGCAATCAGTTTGTTGTTGACGATCACCAGCTGTGTGATCTTGGCATTTATACCCTGTACTTTTTTATACCGATACGTGGTGGTGCGGAGTACGCGCTCACTCTTTTTGATCCTGCGTTTGACGGTTTCTGGTTGTGGTGTCACCGACGGAGTCGTCGGTGTAGTCGCTGTGGTGGTCTCCGCGGGTCTGGCGGGTGTTACGACCGACGCACTTTCTTTGCTGCGATTCTTCTTCAGGAAACGGAGCAATCCTTTGCGCTTAGGCTCCGTGGCGGGCTGGGCTGTTCCGGTGGTGGGCGTGGTCGGCGTTGTTTGTGTAGCGGGTGCCGGTGTCGCCGCTTGCGTAATAGCGGGTGCCGGTTTCTTTTCTGTCACTTCCGTGAAGTACGTAATCTCATCGTAGAGATCTTCTTTCTCCAGCTTGAAGAGTCCCACCGACGTGCCGGCGTAGACGTTTCCCTGGAAGCCCCGTGCGCAGTGCAGGTTGCCGGCAAGTCCGTTGTAGTGACTAAAAGAGCGGAAGGGCAGGTACGGTGACACGCGCGTAAAGCCATATTCATGGGCTGCCCAAATGCTTTGGCTCTGATCACTCATCAACGCATAGACTTCGTTGTCGGGCAGGCCGGTATTATAGTTTACGATCTCTTGTGTTTTACCGGTACTGGCTTGTACGAAGATGAGGCCGCCGCGCAGTGTGCCCAGCACAAACATGTCTTTGTTTACCCATGTACCGCTCACAATTACACTGGCGCTGGCATACATTTCGTCTTCCAGCACGATCAAACGGGGCTTGAGATTTTCGCCGACGAGGTATACGTTGTTATCAGAAAGGCCAATGAGGTATTGATTGTCGTAGCCTTGCGAGAAGACCACTTCTTCGGTGTTCGAGAAGTTTAACCGCGACCGCACCAGTTTGTTTCCGTCTACTTTGAACAAGCCCATGTGGGCGGTGTTGACGTATACTGCGCCAAAGATCTCAAAGATGCTGCCGAACGCACCGGTTTGTTTGGTGGCGCTTATGGTAAGCGTAGTCTGGCCGGGTGTTTCGATGTAGAGCGAATTTTCGCCCACGAAGTAGGATTTCTTTTCCTGGATGAGGCATTGATAGACGTCGGTAACGCCTTTGGGTGAAATAACGGTGGTTTTGGGATTGCCGATCTTGCGGGGCGCAAGGGTACCATAACCGGCCGCGCCGGCCCAATAAAGCTCGCCCGAAGGAGTTATTTGAATGGAATATACGGCGCCGTCGTTCAGCAGCGTGTTCCAGTTCCGGCCATCAAATTCGAGTATACCGCGGCGTGTGGCAAAATATACCAGGCCGCTTTTTTCCTGAGCGATATCAAAACAGACCTCGTCAAACCGATCTTCACCAGGCGTGTAGTGCGAAAGGAAATAATTTCCTGTCTGACTATACAGCTGAAGCGAAGCCAGCAGCAGGAGGGTGAACACAGTAAATTTCATATAAAGCCAGGTGTCTCAAAGTTACGGAGTGTAGCCCGTGAAAAGTAGTGACCGGTTAAAAAAGAATAGCGATGTAATATTCATAAACAGATACTCCAAATTAGTAGCTTTATAGATGGCTTTTGACTACAGCATTATGCACCTGAAACGGTTGTTTTTCTGTTTACTGTTACTGGGCCCCGCGTATTGCGGACGGGCCCAACAGGATGCGTACACGTTTGTTTTCCTAACAAAAAACGCCAACGCCGATAAAATCTCGCAGACTTTGTTGGATTCGCTCATGAAGGGGCACATGGCCAATATCAACCGCCTGGCAGCGGAAGGCAAGCTTATTGCGGCAGGTCCCTTTGATGGTGGCGGGGGTATTTTTATCCTGCGCACGGCTTCGACGGACCAGGCCAAGGACTGGCTCAGCACCGATCCGGGAATCCGTGCGCGCCGATGGGAGGTAACGTTACATCCCTATAAACCTTTGATCGGCTCGGTCTGCGCGGTGAAGGAACCGTACGAAATGGTGAGCTATGCTTTTGTGCGTTTCGATATGGTCGTCACCAAGTTTACGGCACAAAGCTACCCTGATATCCTGCGGCGTCACGAAGAGTTTGTCAAGAAGCTGGCTACGACGGGCAACGTCGTTACCTACGGTATATTGGGTGAGCACGATACGGGCATCCTGGTCATGAAAGGCGAGGTGCAGCGTGAGGTAATCGAAGCGGACCCCGGCATACAGGAAGGGTTATTTGAAGTGCAGTATAAAACGCTGTGGATCGCCAAAGGTTCGTTCTGCGAGCCGAAGGAATAAATTATTGATGCAGCTCGATAGGCCCCGGCCGTTCATCCCCCAACGAAGCCGCGGGGTCGAATAGGAATTCCCGGAAGGGCTCCCAGATTTTGCCACTGTGTTTTAACAGCACGAAACTGCCGACATTAAAGCGCGCGGAGAAGGTGCGTTGTTGAAATTCCTCCCATGCCTTTGCAAACAGGGGCTTTTTCAAGTCGCGGAACGCCAGCGTGAGGTGTGGATGAAAGGGCAGGTCTTTATAGTCAGCGTTAAAGAGGTTCAGGCTGCGTTTGCAAAAGCGGTGCAGGTCTTTATTCAGCGCGTTGAGCAACGGGTTCGCCTCCACGTCGATGAAGATCACGCGTGGGGGGAAGGCCTTAAAGTTTATCAGCTCTACCTTGAAGGCTTCACGACCTGTGGCAAACTGTGTCAGGGCTTCCAGTAGGTCGCCTTCCTTTTCTTCCTTCCACTTAAAGGGCATATGCAGCGTGATGTGCGGCGGCGAGTTGAGGGAGGCTTTGCTGTTGTACTGGTCGCGGAAGTAGTGCTTCAGTCGTAAGGCATCATCGGACACCGGGGGTGGTGGGATAATCGCAATAAAGTATTGTCTTTCCAGTCTTTCCATGCACTTTTCAGACCCGGAAATTCGAAAACAAATTCTGTATCTAATAATCTTTCCCCATAAACTTTTCTAAAAGCCCAGGTGCGGAAGAAAGCCTTTGCCCCGTTCGCTTCTTTTCAGAATCCCACGCCAGGTAATGCTATAGTAGCCGATTGCCAGGGTCCACGCAGGTACTGTCAAGAGAAGAAGACGTGTGTGTTTATTGGCGAAGTCTGCCTGGATAAGTGGAATTAGAACAGCCAGGTACAGCAGGGATGCAAAGAGGTGTATGCTTTTAAGCTTTCGCGATTTTGCCTTGCGGAAAACGGATACAAGTGAGCCAATTAACTGCCAGGGTCCCAGTATTAACTGAATAAACAGTATGCCCAACGGCCAATCGCGGTCGTGCGGATTAGATGCGATGATTACGGCCACACCGATGAACGAAGCTATTACTATACACAGGCTCTGTACAACAAGATCAATATATTTCCCGTAGAGACGCATACCCAAATATTTTTAAGTGTCTAATCTTTTCAAACTTTCAATCTTTACTGAAATTAAAAGGCAAAATAAAAAGCTACTTGAGTAGCTTGATGATCGAGTTCCAGAACCAACTCTCTTCCGCTTTGATAAACGTCTCGAGCAGGTTGTCTGACTTCTCGGCGAAGTTCTTCAGGTCTTTTACCACCTTGCGGAATTCTTTTGTTTCGTCGGTGCCATCGTTGGATACTTCGCTTACCTCGCGTAGTATTTTTAAGATTGGCTCCAGCTCGCGTTTTCTCCGTTCGCGTGCTACCTGGCGGGCCAGGCTCCACGTGTCTTTTTCCGACTTGAAATACTCTTTTCTCTCGCCGGGTATGGAAACGCGCGACACGATGCCCCAGTCCAGCAAGGCCCGGATGTTCATGTTCGCATTGCCACGGGAGATGGCGAGTTCCTGCATGATCTCTTCTGTCGAGAGCGGTTTGGTCGAGATCATGAGCAAAGCGTGAATCTGCGCCATAGTCTTGTTGAGGCCCCAGCTGTACCCGAGATTACCCCACGCCTGGATCAGTTCTTCCTTTGCTTCTGTGTATTTCATACGTACCAAAGATAGTAAGAGTTTCGAAACTTTCAGGTTTTATTGAAACATGTTGAAAAAAAATACCCCGGTTTGTGGCCGGGGCATTTTTCTATTCGTGTTAGCTCGATTACAGCTTGCCAGAAAGCTCTTTGCTAGCTTTGAATTTGGCAACTTTTTTAGCTTTGATTTTGATGGTCTCACCGGTGAAGGGGTTACGGCCTTTGCGGGCAGCACGCTTCGACACAGAGAAAGTACCGAAGCCGGTCAGGGTGATTTTGTCACCTTTCTTCAGCGTCTTTTCAACAGCTTCCATGAAAGAAGACAAGGCAGTTCCCGCCGCTACTTTAGTGATACCAGCGTCATCGGCAATCTTGCTAATTAATTCAGCTTTCGTCATAGTTTTACTTAGTGTAAGTTTGTTGGGACGCAAATATAAAGGCTTTTTGTTTCCTGCAAATGCTTTGCGCGTAAAACTCCGATATTCATCTGTACCTTTTATACCCTACATTGTATATACAGGATATAAATAACACTAGTGTGCCTCGAGCCAGTTGTCAGCAATGCCTACCTCTACTTCCATCGGTACTTCAAGATTTACAGCGTGTTTCATCAAATAGACGATGCGTTCTTTTACCCGATCTTCTTCGTCTTTGTGTACGTCAAAGACCAATTCGTCGTGTACTTGCATGATCATACGAGACTGTAACTTTTCTTTTTCCATCCAGTGGTGAATGTTGACCATAGCGATCTTGATAATATCGGCAGCGCTACCCTGGATGGGCGCGTTGATGGCATTTCGCTCGGCGAACTGCCGTGTCGTCACGTTGCGGGAGTTGATGTCGCGCAGGTAGCGGCGACGGCCCAACAATGTTTCTACATATTCTTTTTCCCGCGCCGTATTGATGGAGTCATCCATGTATTGCTTAATAGCCGGGAACTCCTTAAAATACGAGTCAATGATCTCCGACGCTTCTGTACGCGAAATACCGATGTTCTGGGATAACCCAAAGGCAGTGCTACCATACAGAATGCCGAAGTTTACTTCTTTCGCCTTGCGACGCATGTCGGGTGTGACCTGGTCGAGTGCTACTTTGAAGACTTTCGCCGCGGTAGTAGTATGGATGTCGCGTTTGTTGCGGAAGGCATCGATCATGGTTTGATCTTTGGCAAACGAGGCGGCAATACGCAGCTCGATCTGCGAGTAGTCGGCGGACATAAACCGGTAGTCTTCGCCGCGCGAGACGAAGGCCTGGCGGATCAGGCGTCCCTTCGCCGTGCGGATAGGGATGTTTTGCAGGTTGGGGTTGTTCGAGCTCAGGCGTCCCGTGGCGGCTACCGCCTGGCGGTAGTCGGTGTGAATTCGTCCGTCGGTCTTGCTGATCATTTTTGGCAATGCGTCGACGTAGGTAGAGCGCAGCTTTTCAAACTCACGGTAGTCCAGGATCTTGCGTGCGATGTCATGCTTAGGAGCCAGGGTAAGCAGAATTTCTTCCCCTGTAGCGTATTGGCCCGACTTGGTCTTTTTCGGCTTTTCAATGAGCTTCATCTTTTCGAAGAGCACTTCTCCCAGTTGTTTCGGCGAGCCAATGTTGAACTCGGTGCCCGCCATGGTATATACATCGCGTTGTACCTTGTCGCTTTCCTGGCGTAGCTCGTCTGACATTTTACCGAGGGCGTTGGTGTTGACCTTCACACCCTCGTATTCCATGGCGGCCAGTACGAGGGTCAACGGCATTTCGGTTTCGGCCATGAGCTTGATGTGGCGCCGGCTTTCGAGCGCTACGCGTAGCTTGGGGCGTAGCTGGATCAAGAGATCTGCGCGCTCACACAGCCGCTCGCGGAGGTCGGTGTGATGGTCGGGCAGCAGATCGTAGTTGAGGTATAGTGAGGCGATGCTATGCAGATCGTGTGAGGCTTCGGGCTCGATGAGATAGTGCGCTATCATGCTGTCAAACAGCGGGCCTTTTACTTCAGCACCGGCTTTCTTCAGCGCCAGCACGGTATGTTTAATGTTATGGCCAATTTTCAGGATCTTATCGTTCTGTAATATCTCCTGAAAGTTTCGGATAATCTCGTCGCGCAGCTCGTTTGTGCCGGCTTGCAGAAAGTATGCTTCGTTCTCGCGGTAGCTAATGGCCAGGGCCTTTAGTGTATAGTCAAAGTTGGTCAGGTCATCGGTAATGGTTTCGATCGCGAACGCTGTCTGGTCTTTCAATCTTTCGACGAGGGCTTTCTGTTGCTCGCTGGTGTCAATGACCTGGTATTGTATAGTGCCTTGCGCCAGTGTGCGTTTTTCGGAAGGGACGTCTGCCGCTATTTCGGTTTCAGCGCTGCCTCCGAACATCGACAGTTGTGCATCCTGGGGTTTGGCGGCGGCCTGTGCGTTAGGCGCCGCATCGCCATAGGCGCGTTGGGCAATATTCTTAAACTCCAGCTCGTCGAAGATGGGCTTCAGTACCTCTACGTTGGGTCCTTTGTAACGCAGCGCTTCTTCGTCGAAGGCCACTGGTACGTCGGTGATGATGGTCGCCAGCTTTTTGGAGAGCAGCGCCTGGTCGGCGTATTGTATGACCGATTCCTTCTGTTTTCCTTTGAGCTCGTCGGCGTGGGCGATAATGCCTTCTACGCTACCATATTTTTTTAGTAAGACAGCAGCTGTCTTCGGACCAAAGCCTGGAATACCCGGAATGTTATCGGATGTATCGCCTTGCAGGCCCAGCATGTCGATGACCTGCGACACATTTTCGACATCCCATTTTTCGCATACCTCCTTTACGCCGAGGATATCCACGGCGTTGCCCATGTAGGCGGGCTTGTAGAGGAATACACAGTCATTTACGAGTTGGCCGTAGTCTTTGTCGGGCGTCATCATGTACACTTCAAAGCCCTGGCGGCAGGCCTGGTAGGACAGCGTACCGATCACGTCGTCGGCTTCGTAGCCATCCATTTCGAGAATGGGTATGTTAAAGCCGCGGATGATCTCTTTGCATTTGGGAATGCCATACCGGATGTCTTCGGGTGTCTCCTGGCGGTTGGCTTTATATTCTGCGAAGATCTCGTCGCGAAAGGTTTTGGTGGGTGTGTCGAACGCAATGCCGATGTGTGTCGGCTTTTGTTTTTGCAGGACTTCCAACAGCGTATTGGTAAAACCAAACGGTACCGATGTATTGATTCCTTTGGAGTTGATGCGTGGCGTTTTTGTAAAAGCGAAGTGTGCGCGATAGATCAACGCGTAGGCGTCCAGCAGGAAGAGTTTTTTGTCAGGGCTACTCATAGCCTGCAAAGTTGGAAAAGATGACTAAATAATCACGACCGGGCGAGAAATAAAAAACGATTGAAAAAGTCTGCCGCGGCGTGGATTACAAGTGCCTCAATTCGGCGACCTGATCGAGCATCCAACCGGTAAGACTGCGGCGTTCGCGGGTGGCTGCGATCACTTCGTGCTCAATCTGGTCGCTGCGGAAACACACCAGCCGGCCTGCCAGTGGAAGAAAGTCCACGGTTTGGTCGGACAGGTACATGCGCAATTGGCCGCCGTGCTCTTCGCGCCAGTCTTCGTTCAGGTAACAGATCACCGACAGTTTACGGTGGTCGTCTTTTTTGAACTGGTCGAGGTGACGTTTGTAGAAACTGCCGGGCGGGTACACGGTCATGTGCACTTCGTAGTCTTTCAGACTGAGGAAGAGGCCGCGGTTGACGGCCTGGATCAATGCCTGAAGCTTGTCAAGATATACCTTCACCGGCGCCGGCGCTGTGTTGCGGTCTACCCACTGAATGTAATCGCCGCGGATGGCTTCGTTGATTTGAAGGTCCTGGTTTTTGCCGATGCCGGCTTTCTTAAACGAGGCGGCCGCCTCGTGAAAGGCATCGAGGCCCACGATGGCTTTTACCTCTTCCGGTTCCAGGAAATTGTCAATGACGGCATATCCCTGCTCTGCCAGCCCGTCTACAATGCGCTCCAAGGTGTCATTCATGGGTGCAAATGTACATCGCTTGCGCTATTGTCCGACGACAAAAACCGCATTGGCAAATAACATTTTTCCATCTTCCCAGAAACTGCGGAACAGCGGGTTGTCGGCCAGGTATACAATGTTGCCTCTTCGACGCTCCTCCACACCAAATACCAGACTATTGGTCACCCGCTGATTGGCACGTGCACCGGCAAAGCCTTGCACGGGACGAGCCTTTCCGGGCAGAATCCCTACATTCCAGCCGTGTTCCAGGTAGGCGTAGTGTAATTCGTTGGTTTTAAGAGAATAGTACACAGGGCTCAATCCGAAGGCCAATGGATGCGAGTTGTCGAGCTGTAGTTTGTATATAGCGCCGGAGATAACATTGGAGATATCGCGGCGCTCCACGGTCTCAAAGCGCTGCAGGGCGTCTTGCTTTTCTAATTTCTCTTCGGACTTTTCCGCTTCTTCGCGCTCTTCGTTAGAAGCAAAAGTTTTTAAGGCAAAGCCTTTTTTGTCTTCAAAGGTGGTGAGGCCATTCCCAATCACAATGAGCTTCCCTCCTTCACCGACCCAGGCTGAAAGCACCTCGAGGTATTTTTCGTCGAGCGAGGTGTAGGACCCTTCGGGGACGATGAGCACGGTATATTTGCTGAGGTCTGTGCGTTTAAAGTAGCTGGTGTGTAGCAGCGTGAGCGGGTAGTGCAGCTGCTGTTCGAAGAAGTGCCATACTTCGCCGGTTGACAGCGAGTGTGTTTCATCGCCGGTAAGAAGCGCCACCTTTGGCGGCTTGAGGTAATGCACGAACACTGAACCTATATCTTTGCCGCGATCCATAAACCCGGTGGTGGTGGTAAAGAGGCGACGGCCCATGCGGGTAGCCAGGTTGACGATCAGGCTATCGAAGCGCTCCAGCTTCTCGTTGTTCTTGCGTGTGACGACCAGCGTGCCCGGCTCGAAGTCCTGACCGCCGGTGCTGAAGGCGAGCGCCGACGAGCGAACTTTAATGCCCTGCTGCATCATGGCCGACAGGAAGGCCACGTCTTGCATGCTTTGGTATTTGAAGATATAGGCATACGGCTTGCCTGCCGGCGCAGCGGGTGGCTGTACCGGTGCTTTGTAGGGCTTCCCTATGGTCAGGCGCTCGGGCAACGCATAGGCTTTCAGGTTGCTGGCGTAGAAGGGATTCCAGGCGGTGATGTCATAGGTCAGGGAATCGGCCAGGACTGACTGCGGCTCGAATACGGCGGTGATAAAGCGTGACTTTGGTTGATAGATGTTGAACACCAGGTCCTCGGTAGCGATGTTTACTGCACCGTTGCCTTGCGTTTGGAAATCAAAGCCCCGCGTGCTACGCCCTGCGGTTACATGCCCGTAACGGATGCCATGTATGTCGAGCCACCGCGTGAGGCGGTCCAGCTTGTCAGCATTGTTGGTGGCTTTGACGACGTAGCTTTTGTACGGCGCGGTGGGTGTAGTATTGTTTTCGCGGAAGTATTTTTCAAATTCATCCACCACGCGTGTAGCATTCTGCGATGCCACTTCCACGGTCGACAGGCCCGTGGTGACGTGATGTGTCAGACGGTCGTGGAGCGTGAGGATGTCTTCGTCCCTGGTATGGATGCTTAGGCCGCGTTGTCCGCCTTGCTCATAGGTCATGCCGATGGCGCCGTTGTACGTTGGGTATGTATCGCCATAACTGGGGTAGTATAGATCGAAGACTTCTTTGGTGAAGTAGAGCCAGCCGTTCTCGTCGAAATATTTTGCGTGGTTCTTGCCGATCATGCCTTGAAAGGTGCGCTGCCATCCTGAGATGACTTCGTGGAAAGGTTCGGCGGCCGGGGCAAAGAAGTATGGGTAGTTATACCCTTGCTCATGGAAGTCCACGTGTATGTGCGGCATCCAGGTATTGTATAGTTTGATGCGCTGTTGCGTTTCTTGTTGTGTGGCCCACGCCCAGTCGCGGTTCAGGTCGAAGAAGTAGTGATTGGGGCGACCGCCCGGCCACGGCTCACGGTTCTCTTGTGCTTCGGGACTGGGGTTGGGTGGAAAGTTGCCATATTGATTGTAGAAGTGCACATACCGGTCGCGACCGTCGGGGTTCAGACACGGGTCGAGAATGACGACTGTGTTTTTAAGCCATGCTTGTGTTTGCTGGTTCTGCGGGTTGCTCAGCGCATACAGCGTTTCGAGTGCTGCTTCGGTGCCGCTGGCTTCATTGCCGTGTACATTGTAGCTAAGCCATACAATCGCTTTTTTGTCGCCTGTAGCGCTGCCGTCGGTCAGGCCCGTGCGCCGCAGGTTGTTGGTGCGGATTTGTTCCAATTGCGAGAAGTTCTCCGGCGCGGTTACGATGGCGTAGATCAGCGGGCGATGTTCATAGGTTTCTCCGTATTGCACCACGTCTACGTTGGGCAACGCTTCGGCCACGTGCTTGTAATATTCCACCACGCGATGGTGATATGTAAAGCGGTCGCCGGGCTCATATCCTAAAAACTCGCGGGGGCTTTGAAGACGTGTCTGGGCGGTGGCGGCCAGGCATAGCCCCACCGCGGCGAGGGTGAGCTGGCATTTTATCAAGCGAAAGAGGTTCATGTAGCGAAAATAGGGAAACATTAATGTCGTTGTATACGAATTGTTTAAAAGGCGATCCGGTTACAGGCTGCGGCCGCGTACGTGGATGGTCGTACCTGCTTCCTGTACAAAGGTGAGCGTGGCGCCGATCGCTTCTGCCCGCCGCTTCATGTTGCGCAGGCCGTGGCCTTTGCCGGAACTGTCGGTTGGCAGTCCCTTGCCGTTGTCTTGTATCGTCAGCGTTAGCGTTCCTTTGTCGTCACTAAAAAGAATGGCAACACGGGTGGCCTGGGCGTGCTTGACGATGTTGTTGACGGCCTCTTTGAAGATTAGGTATATATTCTGTTTGGTAGCAGGGTCGAGGACTTTTGTCAGTTCGAATTTGCCGGTGTGAAATTCCAGTGTGATGTTCCGCGTTTGCAGCATTTCAATGGCAAAGTCTTTCATGCGCAGGACCAGCGCTTCGACTGTATCGTATCGGTTATCGATGGACCACACAATATCGCTCATGGTGCTGACCACTTCGCGGCTTAGTGTCCCAATGTTTTTTAAGTAACTGCTGCTCTCGGTGCCGACGGTTGTGCCATTTTGTACCAGCTCGGAATAGATCGAGATGCGCGTCAGGCTCGAGCCCACTTCGTCGTGCAGGTCACTGGCGATCTTGTTTCGCAGGCGTTCTACCTTAAGTGACTGTTCCAGGCGGTATCGGTGGGCTGCGTAGATCAACAATCCACAAAAAACAATGGCCAGGGCAATGAACCACCCGGTTTTCCAAAAGGGCGGGTGAATGACCAGATTCATGGTAGCACCGGGCTCTGTCCAATAGCCATCTTCGTTGGCGGCTTTGACGCGAAAGGTATAGCGGCCAGGATCGAGGTTGGTATAATGTGCCTGGCGGGCAGTGCCCGCGTCGATCCAATCGGCATCGATACCTTCCAGCTTGTAGCGATAGCGGATCTTTTCCGGGGACGAAAATTCCAGCGCGGCAAAGCGGATGGTTATATAGTTCTGATCGTAGTCCAACGCCAGCGAGGGCTCGGGGGTAAAGACCTTATCGAAAATGGAATACGATTGAATGATCAGTTGGGGTGGTACAGTATCGGGTTGGATCTGCGCCGGATCAAAGACCGAGAAGCCTTTTACGCCGCCGAAGTAAAACTGGCCACGACGGCTGCGCAACGAGGCGTTGGCGTTGAACTCGTCGTCTTGCAATCCATCCTCCTTGGTATAATTCCGGAAGGTGTAGGTCTGCGGGTTGAACTTGCTAAGGCCTTTGTTGGTACTGATCCAATAAAAGCCGGCGGGGTCGTGCAGCATTTCGTAGGCGACGTTGTTGGCGAGGCCGTCTTTTTCAAAGAAGTGCCGGAACTTACCTGTGTGTACGTTCAGGCGATTTATACCGGAGTGCGTACAAATCCAAAAGATGCTATCGCTCTCTTGCGTAATGCTTGATACCATCTGGTCACTCAAGCCGCTGGCGTTTTTGCGGTCGTATCGATAGTGTGTGAAGGCGGAGGTCTTTTTATCGTAGACGCTAATGCCGCCGCCCATAAAGCCAATCCAGACGTTGCCCTGGCGATCTTGCATGATGGAGTTGATGAAGTCGGAGCCGATACTGCCGGGGTCGGTCTTACTCATGCGGTAATGTGTGACGGCCTCTGTGCGGGGGTCGTAGTGAATGAGGCCTTCGTCGTATGTACCTATCCACAATGTGCCGTCGCGGTCGCGGAGCACTTCTTTGATGAAAGCGGTCTTACCCAAGGGAGAGGGATGGCTGCCCAGAAAGAACCGGGAGCGTCCGGTGTGTTTATTGTACCGGATCAACCCGTTGTTGAACGACGCGATCCAGAAGACGCTGTCCGTATAGATGAGGCGTTGCACGTTACTGGCGAGGTTACCCCGGTCGTCGTGTATGATTACGTGACGAAAGGTGCCTGTGACGGGATCGTAGACGTTTAGCGGCCCGCTCTCGCCACCGATCCAGATCTTGCCCTCGTCGTCTTCACAGAATGACCATACGCTGTTCTCGCTCAGGCTATTCTTGTTGTCAGGCTCACTCTCGTACGAGCGGAATATATTCTTGCGTGGATCGTATTTATCTAATCCGTTGCCAGCGACCCAAACCATGCCGTTGCGATCTTGTAACAACGCATAGATCGTATTGCTGCTGATGCTGGAGCCCTGGTTAGGATGATGATGGTAGGTACGAAAGGTCTGCGCGGTGGCATCCCAAAATTTCAGGCCTTTGTTGGTGCCGATCCAGATGTTGCCTTGTGCGTCGCCGAGGACTTTGTTGATGTCGTTGGCTACAAACTCGGGTATACGCCGGAATTGGTTTGTTTTTTTGTTAAACTGAAAGAGCCCGCCCTGGTAGCTACCGATCCACAGGTTGCCTTGTGTGTCTTCGGCAATCGATGTGATCTGATTGCCGCCCTGAAACATATTGTTTTCCGTGGAATAGTAGTGCTGGAAAGAAACATTGCCGTTCGCGTCTTCCAGCACGCGGTTCAGGCCGCCGTTCCAGGTGCCCACCCACAGGGTACCCTCGCGGTCACAGAAGATGGCGCGCACATAGTTGTCGCTGATCGTGCGCTGGTCGTCTGCGTTGTGCCGGAACTGGCGGAAGGTGTTGGTCGTGTCGTTGTACAGGCTTAGACCGCTACCCCAGGAAGAAACCCATATCCGGTTTTTGTTGTCGCGCAGGACGTAGTTTGTGCGGTTGCCGCTGACCGTGGTGGAGTCGTTGGGTTTGTTATAGTATTGTACAAAGCGGTTCTCTTTGCGTACATACTTGCAAAGGCCCTGGAAGGTGCCAAGCCACAGGTCGCCATGGCGATCTTCTTCCACGCTCCAAATCCAGTTATGCGTGAGGGTGGTGCTGTCGAACGGGTCGTTCTTAAACACCTTGAACTCGCTTCCATCGAACCGGTTCAAACCGTCTTGTGTGCCGATCCAGAGGTATCCTTCGCTGTCGTGCAGCATGCAATAGGCTTGCGACTGCGAAAGACCCTCGCGGCCGGTGACATGATCAAACCGGAAAGATTGTGCTGTGACGTGCAGCGCGACGGCAAATAATAACAGTAGAAGGGTGTGTTTTAGGTTCACGGTAAGTACATGCGGAACAACGAATTTACGCGATCAAGGTTAGGAAAGGAATTGTCGGAGCACGGAATTTATTTGGGAAAGATAGCTTTTCCCGAAAAGATTAACGTGCACGAGCAACGGGTATAGATTATACAGGCTAAAACGGTCGCGGTAGCCGGGCAACAGCGGCCAGGCTTCGAGGTAAGCTTCCAGGAAAGCAGGCTCAAACCCGCCAAAGAGCGTGGTCATGGCCAGGTCTACTTCCCGGTGTCCGAAATAAACGGCAGGATCGATAAGACACGGTATACCCTGTTGCGCCGCCATGATGTTGCCACTCCACAAGTCACCGTGCAGTAGCGACGGTTTTTCTTCGGGTAATAAGTCGGGCAACCGGGTGTACAACGTTTCAAATTGGTTCACCAGCGCGGTATCGGCCAGACCCGCTTGCCTGGCGCGTGTCAGTTGTGGTTGCAGGCGTTGGCGGATGAAGAACTGTATCCATGAGTCATGGAGCGTATTCGCCTGGGGTAGCGAACCAATATAATTAGCCAGATCGAGGCCAAACGAAGGTCCCGTGGTTGCGTGCAGCTGAGCAAGCTCCTGTCCTGCGCGTTCCCAGTAATCTTTCGGGCGGTGTGCCGGCTCCAAGTATTCCAGTAAGAGAAATTGATCGCTGCTGCCCTCTCCAGAAGCCACCACATCGGGTATGTAAAGCGTGCGTGTGTCACGCAGGAGGCTGAGCCCTTTCGCCTCGGCGGCAAACATGCCCGGCAATGTATGAGCATCATTCCACTTTAGAAAGAAGGTGCCGACGGAAGTACTGAGCTTACCTCCCTGGTTGATAGACCCCCCTCCAACCAGTATAAAATCTTCTAATACAACGTCACCAGTATATCCCCCGGGGTAGGCCTGCTGCAGGGCGGCCGTCGCGCCCCGCTGAACGTCGTTGGGAATATCGCGTGTCATGCCTATAAAAAGCTCCAACCGACCTTTACCCCTGCATAATAATTCACCGGCATGGCGGCGTTATAGTAGCGTGAGCCTACGGCGTTGAGGTCGTTGCCCAGGCTGTAGCGCTCATCCAGGGCGTTGTCTATGCCTGTGAAGACATCCAGCGCCAGCTGATTCCAGGTCTTTTTGTAGCCCAGCTTGCCGCCGATCAGCATGTAGCTGTCAGCGTAGGCGGTGTTGGCGTCGTCCAGCGGAACGCGGTCTGTATAGGTGCCGGTGGCATTCAGATAGAGGCCCGCACGTAATGCGAGGTCGAAGCCCACTACCCGCACGTTGGGCGATACACCGGTCAGGTCGTTACCATCGAGGTTTACGTTGTCTTTCACGTAATCCTCAAAGGTATAGCGGTTCCAGGTCAGGCTGGTCCAGGCGCGGATGTTCGAGAGCGCGGAGGAGGGATTGAGATTCGGTGTCCAGGCGATCACCACTTCAGCGCCCTGCTGTGAGGTCTTGCCGGCGTTGATGAAGTACTCGCCGCCGTCGTCGGTGTGGCGGATTACAATTGTTTCACGCAGGCCAAAGTCATATACGACGGCGTCTACCGACAGCGTTTTGTGGAACCATGCGCCGCGGATGCCCGCTTCGAAGTTGGTACCGCGCTCGGGTTTCAGGTTTGTGTCGAAGAAGCCGGCTGACGGGTAGAGCTCTTGCACGGTGGGCGGTGAGTAGCCCTGGCTGAAGCTGCCGTGGAGAGACAGGTTGTCGTTTAGCTTTTTGAGCAAGGCTATGCGCGGTGAGAATACAGCGTCGAAGTCGCTGTCGCCCGTTACGTTGGGTACGTCGGAGTAGCGTTTGAAGTCTACTTTCAGTTTGTTGATGCTACCGCCGAGGGTCAGGAAGAAATTGGCGGGTAGAAAGAACTCGGTTTGTGCGAAGGCAAAGTAGGTGGTGATGGCAATCTCATCGTCGGTTTGCAGCGCTCCGCTTTGTCCTTGATTGTTATCATATACCCGGACGGGTGAGAAGCTGTGTTGGAACTCGCCGCCAAAGGTGAGCTTGCCTTTGGCAAAATTGTACGCGGTGCTGGTGCGGCCGCCAAAGCCTTGCTCGGCACGACGCTCATAGTTCCGAATAGTAGGGTTATCGAACTGCGTGAGGGTGCCGTAAAAGCCTGTGCGGTTAGACCAGTGATTGCTCCACTGGTGCTGGTAGCTTAGGCCCGAGTAGAAGGTTTTGTTGTAGATGGTCGCGTGTTGATCGATCGCGCTGGGGTTCGGGCCTCCTGCCGGGCGTGCTTGCTTCGGGTCTTCGTCGTATTGTTGTTTGGTCAGCGCACCCGGTGTTTGGTATAGCAGGTCGGAATATAGCATGTATACTGACAATGCAGACTTGTCGCTCAGCGTGAAGTTACTTTGCAGTTGTACTGCGTCGCGGGCCATGCCAGTCTGCTGACGATAGCCGTCGGATTCCTGGTGGGCGTAGAGCAAGCGGCTATAGGCCTTGTCTGACTTTATCCGTGCTTGTACGTCGTAACGACGCAATCCATAGCTTCCTACGAGGGTAGAAATATCTACACCGCTTTGGATGGGAGGGGCATTGTTTAACATCAGTACGCCGCCTGTGCCGGCGCCGTATACACTTGTACCCGGACCTTTGATAATCTCGGCTTGTTGTACTGCCTGCAGGTCGAACAAGTTTAGGTATGTATTGCCGCCGGCGTCGGTAAACGGCAGGTCGTTCCAGTACACTTTTACATTGCGGACGCCAAAAGGCGAACGGACGGCGCTGCCGCGGATCGCCAACCGGTAGCTGCCGGGTGAACGTTCTTCCATCCGCACACCGGGTACGGTATTTAACGAAGGAAGCAGGGAGGCATCGCTGAAGCGTGCCAGGTCGCGCTGCCCTAAAAAGGCGACGGAAGCAGGGATTTCAGACAAAGGCCGGTCGTATTGATAGGCTTGTATTGTGACCTCTCCCAGTACCCTTGTGGTGTCTGCGAATGTGTTTTCACGCTGGGCAACCGCTGAAAGGGAGAGGGTTGTACATAAAAAGATAATAAAACGGCGTATCATTGTGCTCGATTGAAGAAAATAGAAGGGAAAGATAGCGGAAATTAGGTCGCAGCGGCAGGGTTTTTGATGGAAGGTCAGAACCAAATGCCTCATTATCTGGTTATAACAGTATAATTAACAAAAGTATTATCATGGGAAGACCTCCAGTATTACCGAAGAA
The DNA here is from genome assembly GCF_021190955.1 of Parachryseolinea silvisoli. GTDB lineage: Bacteria > Bacteroidota > Bacteroidia > Cytophagales > Cyclobacteriaceae > Ohtaekwangia > Ohtaekwangia silvisoli. The sequence continues at coordinate 487,564 of NZ_JAIOAO010000002.1, read as the reverse complement.
GAAAAAGGACGGATTCTGGCTCGAGTTGAGAAACAAAGGAGCCAAGACGGGGATTATTATCATTCGAGATACGGAAGAAGCGATGATGCAGGCTGCCCGTCAATATCAAAACACCAAAGATGTAGTGATCCTCGGTGAGCACCGTAATGGTAAAAAAGTTGAGGACGCCTCTGGCGGCGCTAAAAAGAAGAAAACCTTATCAAAAGCCGCCTAGTAAGGGCGGCTTCTTATTTTCCTCCAAAGTCTTGTAATACCGCTTCTACGGGCCGTACACCCGGAAAGAACTCTAATACACGCAGCATAACCCGGTCTACCAGCGTATCCGGACAGGACGCGCCACTGGTCAGGACAATCTTCACGGGACTTTTGCCGGGCAAAAAATTTGTTGTGACCACTTTCTCCTTTGCGTGGTAGTGATAGTGGTGGATCTCGTGGGGCGATTTTATCTCGTGCTCCGAATTAATAAAATAAGTGTTGAATTTACGTTCGCAGAGCTCCACGATGTGTGAAGTGTTCGAGCTGTTATAGCCGCCCACCACTATGGCCAGGTCGGCATCGGTTTCGAGCAGCTGGTAGGTAGCGTCCTGGTTGTCGTTGGTGGCGTAGCACAGGGTATCGCGTGTATCGGCAAAATGCTCGCGCAAGGTATCGACACCATATACATCAATCATGATACTGCGGAAGTAATCGGCGATGGCTTGTGTCTCTGTCGCCAGCATCGTTGTTTGATTGACCACCCCAATGCGGCGCAAATCTATTGCAGGATTAAAATCGACCGAATGTTTGCCTTTAAACTCTTCCAGAAACTCCGCCGGCTGTTTGTGGCCAAGCATATACTCGCCCAGCGCGCGGGCTTCTTCCATATCGCGCACAATTACCGACGGCGCATTCTGCGCGCTGTGTGAAAACGTAGCGCGTGTCTCTTCGTGGCGCGGCTTGCCATGAATGATCACGGTATAGCTATCCTTGCCTAGCTTTTCGGAGCGGTTCCATACTTTCTCCACGAAGGGGCAGGTGGTATTGTATTTCTGTACTTCGATGCCTTTGTCGAGCAGCAAGTGCTCGATCTCAACGGTGGTACCAAAGGCGGGAATGATCACGACATCTTCCGGGCGCAGGGCATCCCACGGAATGAGCTGATTGCCGTCGGTGTCCATGATGAACTCGATGCCGCGGCTTTGTAAATCGTTGTTTACCTCCTGGTTGTGGATCATCTGGCTTAAGAGAAATACGCGTTTATGCGGGTTTTCTTCCAGGGCGCGGTAGCTGATCTCGATGGCATTTTCCACGCCGTAGCAGAATCCAAAATGGCGTGCGATGTAGAATTGAACTGGTCCGAAGTCCAGTACAGTGGGGGTAAAATCCTGTTTGCGCAGGTCTTTTATTCGGCGTGCTTCTTTGATCTTGCCTGTGATGGAAGACCGGTAATACGCGGGAATTTCAAACTTTTTAATAACAATAGCTTTTACTCTAACTGCAAAGTTAGGGATGTTGCGGGTAAAAAACGGAGTAATTACCCGTTAATAGTTACTAGGGATGAGAACATCCTGATATGTGGCTATTAACGGGTAAGGACTATAGTTTCTATGCAGCTTTTGAGAGCTTGTCTTCTTTGATCTTGTTGGTGTGGATCTCCTTTGTTTCGAGATCAAACCATTTTACTTCAACGAAGTTGTTCTTAATGTACTTTAAAACTTCCACCACTTTCCCGTCGATCTTGCTGCGAACACGTTCGCCTTTTTTAAAAAGTCTCCTCATATGTGTGTGTTACCTATAAGATTACATCCTAAAGGCGTAATTGAACTCTCTTGGCAGGTCTTCGTAGATGCCGGAAAGAATTACCATTTCGCCCGGTTTTTTCTTCTTCAGTAGTTCGTTAAACTCTTTAACGGATTTCACCTGCACTTCGTTGACTTTCGTAATGATGAAGCCTTCACGAATATCGGTGTGCTTGGCTAGTTTGCCGTTGCTGAGTTCTTTTACCCGAACACCGTTCTCAATATCCAATTTTTTTAGAACATTTCCATCAATATTTTCTACCTCCAGCCCAAGGGCCGCAAAACCATCACGCTCTTCCGGTTTTACCGCGACAGTATTACCGTCGCGGTTCTTTAATGTTACGGGAAGCGTCATCTCTTTGCCATGGCGGTTTACGACCATGTTCACTTTATCGCCCGGGCGGTGACGGCCGATGTATTCAATCAGCGCAGCGCTGGACCGAATAGGCGTTTCGTCAATTTTAGTAACCACGTCGCCTTCCTTCAATCCGGCATCTTTGGCAGAGCTCTTTTCAGCAAAGGCAGAGACGTAAGCACCTTCGTTTACAGTCAGGTCTTTTTCTTTCACCAGGGCGCTGTTTACGCTCGCAATCGATACTCCCAACCACCCGCGCTGCACTGCCCCGAACTGGATGAGGTCCTCGGTGATCTTGCTCACGATGTTAGCCGGTACTGCAAAACCATACCCGGAGTATGAACCGGTCGGGCTGGCAATGGCGGTGTTGATACCCAGCAGGCCGCCGTTGAGGTTTACCAGTGCGCCGCCGCTGTTGCCGGGGTTGATGGCCGCATCGGTTTGAATAAACGATTCAATGGCGGTGTTTCCTTCCTGCGAGTTGCGTTGCAAAATGTTGATGTTTCTCCCCTTTGCGCTGATGATACCCGCCGTGACGGTGGAGTTCAGGTTGTAAGGGTTGCCGACGGCCAGTACCCATTCGCCTACCTTTGATTTGTCAGAATCGACGAAAGAAAGGTGCGGTAAACCGGTTGCCTCGATCTTGATCAAGGCAATGTCTGTATCGGGGTCGGTACCGATCACCTCGGCTTTCAGTGTACGGTTGTCAGAGAGTGTTACTTCCACCACGTCGGCATCTTGTACCACGTGGTTGTTGGTCACGATATAGCCCTTTTCATTGATGATCACACCCGAGCCGGAGCTTTGACTGGGGCCTTGCGGACCACGGGGCCCGAAGAACTCGCGGAAGGGATCATATCCCTCGGCGGGCGCTTCACTGCGACGCGGGGCGTCTTGCGTAGACTGAATGAATACGACTGCGGGCGTTACGGCTTCGGCAGTTTGCGTGAAATCCAATGGAACGGCTTGCCCATGTTCATCAACCCTGTAGGCGACCTGCGTCGTCGGCACGCCGCTCATATACTCCAACTTCACGGGTTTGTTGTTGTCAAGCCACTGTACGATGGCCACTGTGCTGGCGCTTCCGAGCACTGCGGCTAAAAAAAGAGATGCGAATCTTTTCATAATCACGTTTTTATTAGCGGTTCATTGCATATCAAAAATCAGGCAACAAGCCCTCGTCAGAAATTTTGTCAGCACGGCCGTGTCAGGAGCGACTTTTTTGCTGATTTTTTATGCAGTAGTACTATCTACGAAACTTTTCGGATTTTGGTTCAAGGATCTTTTCAAACGGTTTTTTGGGTGTTTCGTGCTGATTTATTGAGGATGAAAATGCTCGGTGGAAAGTTGAAAGAAGAGCGCGGTTTTTGGGGAAATGTTGAAGGACCTATTGCCAGACCCCCTCTATGCTAAAGTCAGCTATATGTCGGGTATAGCTAAGGTATGGCTATGGTATAGGTTTGATACGGGTAATCCCTAGCTGGACCCTAGCGATGGTCTATTTCGGCTATGGTTTTGGCCTATGGCAACGTGGTGAAAAATAATAATAAATTAATATTTCGGGCAGGCCTACGGCAGGCGGGCCTGTTGGTTCAGGTCGGGGAAAGGCCATAACGTAAGGAGTGGGTACAACTGGAGGCTCGGGGCCGTTTACGTCTAGACGCTCAGCGAATACCAAAGCACTGTTGCCATTAACGAAATCAACCAGATCAGTAATAAAATACGCAAGCGTCGGAGACTCCTATTCGCAGACTCCTTTACATCATGGTTAGACCGCATGGGGTGGGGATACGATTGTTCCATATTTATACCCTCCGTTACGGAACTCGTTAGCTTTATGTTTGGCCCAATTTGGGTGATTTTTTAGCTATGACGCGCTTTTTAACAAACTCTTCACATGTTGGGAGAAAGCTTTATATCGTGTGCCCGCACAGAGAACGAACTGTTGTTTGGTTTTGGGCGATAGATACGTAGCTGAATGGCTTGTGGAAACCTGGCAGTTGTGGTCACAGGTCGCTGGCCCTGGGCGGGCCTCAGGCTTGCGCGAGCAATGCTTGATGGGGTAGCTTATGGCCTTCTTTTACGACGATTTGGGATCCTTCGGCGAGGAAGACGGAGGCTGGGGTGGTGGTTGCCAGGTGGGCGAACTCTGGGCCGTAGAGTGGGCCGAAGTCGACATTAACGATATATTGGGTTGCGGGTGGGTAAACGAGCCATGCGGGGTGCTCGACGCCGTATTCCGCGCTGCGGGCAGTGCCGATGCGGGTGTAGCCCCAATAGTGTTCTGTTATGAATTCTTCTTCACTACCTGGTTGTAACGGTGCGGGGGCATTTGCCGTAGTCAGGCTAATGCTGTTCCAGTCGTTGTGGTGCCAGCGATATTCCACCGTGAGGGTGTCGTTAGACTGTTCCCAACGGTGTGCCATGGGCATGGTCTGGTAGTTTTCGCGATAGATGGTGTTGGCTACAAACGTGAGTGCTGGCTTTGGCACAATCTCTTTGATGAACACCACGCCCCGACGCCAGCCGTCCACGGGGTGTTTATAGCGCACGTAGAAGCGCAGGTTTACTTCTTCGAAGTTGCTGTGAAAGGGGATGCGAAAGCCGCGCAGGCGCGTGTTGACGAACATAAAGCCTACTACGCTTACGTAACAGCGGCCTTGCCACAGGTCGAGCTCGGTGCCGACGGGTACGTGAGGTTGCAGTATGGCGGGGTCTACTACGTAGTTCACCATGAGCAACTTTTTCCATTCGGCGGTCAGGAATGTGCCGGCCATGTTACAAGTGCTTTTTGACTACCTGAATGTCGGTCTCGCCATTGAATTTTTTTACGAGGTGGCCATCGGCACTGTAGATGTATAGTGATGGAGTTTCGACGGGGCCGTAGGTACTGAGGATGTTGCCGAGGGTGGTTGTGCCGAAGTGTACGTTGCGGGAAGTGTTTAATTTGTATTCGGCGGCGAACTTTTTGATTTCGGCGGATGTAGCGGTAGTGACGAAGTAAATCTGGTACGCTTTGAAGGATGCGATGTTTTGCTGTATCTGGGTCGCTTCGCGCTGGCAGTGGTCGCAGTCAGGTTGATACATCACGATTACGGTTTTGCCCTTCAGGGTTTTGGCGGAAAAGGATTTGCCATCGAGGCCGGTGATTTGCAGGGCGGGCAGATCGGAGGTAACCTGTTGCGCATACGACGCGACGGTCAGCAGTAACGTTGCCAGGAGAAAAATTGCAGGTTTTATCATACGAGGAGAATCGTGAGCCAATATACGAGATAAGCGACCACGGCTACGCTGCCGTACAGCTTAATTACTTTGCGGCGGTTTTGAACGTCTTCCCACCACAGCATGATCCATGGCCGGAAAAGACCGATGAGCAGGAACAACCCGGCGGTGATGCTGATGTACAGAAAAAGCTGGCGGATAAAAAACATATGACTCGCAGCCTTAAAAATATCACTTGTATGCACTGGCACAAAATTTTCGAAAGCCATTATCTTTGTGTCTTCGTTTTACCGACGGGTCACGTTGCAGGCAAAACATTCAGCACACATTAACGTTTTAAACGATTCACGGATCAGGATACAGTGAGGGCGACCGATTTTATAAGTATTTACAAAGCGGATGGATTTGTCAAGACCGTAGCCGCAGGGATAAAGGCGTCTCAGGCGCAAGCTGTGCGCATTAAAGGGCTGGCTGGAAGCCTTGACGCTGTTATGGTAGCGGCCACTTTTAAGCTTCATCCACAGGATTACGTCATCGTTTTACAGGACCGTGAGGAGGCTGCGTACTTTCAAAACGACCTGCAAAATCTGCTGGATCGTGAGGTGCCGATCTTCCCGATGTCGTATCGTCGTCCGTACGAATACGACGAAACTGAAAATGCCAACATTCTGATGCGTGCCGAGGTACTGAGCCGCATTGCCAATAAAACGGCACCGGAGATCATCGTTACCTATCCTGAAGCGCTTAGCGAGAAAGTGATCAACAAGCGCTCGCTGGCGTCCAATACCTTTACAATTAAGCTGCAGGAGAATCTCGACATCGCTTTCCTGGAAGATTTTCTGCACACGTACGATTTTGAGAAGACCGACTTTGTGTACGAAGCGGGGCAGTTTGCCATTCGCGGCGGGATCATCGATATATTTTCATTTGCCAACGAGCTGCCGGTTCGTATCGAGCTTTTCGGTGACGAAGTGGACAGCATTCGTACGTTTGAGCCGGGCTCGCAGTTGTCGGTAGCACAGCTCGACAAGGTCAGTATCATCCCCAATGTACAGACCAAGCTCGTACAAGAGGAACGGCAGTCGCTTTTTGAGTTTATTTCGCCGGAAGCACGAGTGTGGTTCAAGGATGTTCAGCTTACGGCGGACATCATTCAGAAGAGCTTTGAGAAGGTTGCGGCCTCATTTGATAAGATCATTCGTGCGAGTGGGGCTCAGGTTGTCAGCGCACCGGAGAAGCTGTTTGATACACGTGATGCTTTTCTGCAGCGCATCAACGCGTTTGTGCGTGTGGAGTTTGGCAGCCGTGCCATTTTTCACGATGCGGCTATTTTTGATTATCCTTCGTCGGCACAGCCTTCGTTTAACAAGAATTTTGACATGCTGGCCACGGATCTGTACGATCAACAGGGTCATGGCTACAGTAATTTTATCGCGGCGGATGTACCGCGTCAGTTGGATCGCCTTAAGGGCATTCTGGAGGAGATCAACATCAGTCTGAAGTTCCAACCCCTGGAGTTTGCGTTGCGTCAAGGCTATGTGGACCAGCACATGAAAATGGTGTGTTATACGGACCACCAGATCTTTGAGCGTTTCCATCGGTACCGCGCCAAAGAAAAGTTTACCAAGTCGAAGGCGCTTACGCTGCGCGAGCTGCAAACGCTACAGCCCGGCGACTTTGTGACGCATATCGACTACGGCATTGCCAAGTTTGCCGGCCTCGAGAAACGCGATGTGAACGGACATGAGCAGGAAGCGATCCGCCTTGTGTTCCGTGATGATGATTTGATGTATATCAGCATTCACTCGCTGCACAAGATTTCGAAGTACTCCGGCAAGGAAGGTACGCCGCCGATCATGAGCAAGCTGGGTACGCAGGAGTGGGAGACGAAGAAGTCGAAAGTAAAACGACGCGTTAAAGATATTGCCAAGGAGCTGATCGAGCTGTATGCCAAGCGCAAGTCTGCGCCGGGGTATGCGTATTCACCCGATGGGTTTCTGCAAGCGGAACTGGAGTCGTCGTTTATCTATGAAGATACTCCTGATCAGGCCCGTGCGACTGAGGACGTGAAGCGCGATATGCAGAACCCACACCCGATGGACCGTTTGGTGTGTGGTGATGTAGGCTTTGGTAAAACCGAGGTGGCGGTACGTGCCGCGTTCAAGGCAGCGTCGGAAGGGAAGCAGGTGGCGGTGTTGGTGCCGACGACGATCCTCGCCATGCAGCACTACCGTACATTCCGCGATCGTTTGGCAAGCTTCCCGGTACGTGTCGACTATGTATCGCGCTTTAAGAGCGATGCCGATATAAAGGAGATTATTAAAGATACCGGTGAGGGAAAAGTAAATATCCTGATCGGCACTCACCGTATTGTGAGCAAGGACGTCAAGTTTAAAGACCTGGGGTTGTTGGTCATCGATGAGGAGCAGAAGTTTGGGGTTAAAGTAAAGGATCGCTTAAAAGAACTGAAAATTAGCGTCGATGTATTGACGCTTACGGCAACGCCTATTCCGCGTACACTGCACTTCTCGCTTATGGGTGCACGCGACCTGAGTGTGATCGCGACGCCGCCGCCTAACCGGCAACCGGTTACGACCGAGCTGCATACGTTTAACGAGGAGGTTATACGCGATGCTATCAGCAACGAGCTTCGTCGTGGGGGCCAGGTTTTCTTTGTACACAACCGGGTGAGCGACATCGAGTCAATGGCCAACACGATCTATAAGCTGGTGCCCGATGCGCGCATTGGTATTGGCCATGGCCAGATGGAAGGCGACAAGCTGGAAAAGGTTATGGCCCGGTTTATCGACGGCGAGTATGATGTGTTGGTGTCTACCAATATCATCGAGTCGGGTCTTGACATTCCTAATGCCAATACGATTATGATCAACCAGGCGCACATGTTTGGTCTCTCCGATCTGCACCAAATGCGCGGGCGTGTGGGGCGTTCAAATAAAAAGGCATATTGTTATTTACTGACACCGCCGGCGTCGCTATTAACGGCCGATTCGCGTAAGCGCCTGGGCGCGCTGGAAGAGTTTTCGGAATTAGGGGATGGCTTTAAAGTGGCTATGCGCGACCTCGATATTCGCGGGGCGGGTAACTTGTTGGGTGGCGAACAGACAGGTTTTATTACAGACCTGGGTTTCGACACCTATCACAAGATCCTCGACGACGCTATTCAGGAATTGAAGGAAACGGACTTCCGCGACCTGTTTGCTTCTGATCTTGCCGAGAAGATAAAGCTGATTGTACAGGACTGCGTTATTGAAACCGATCTGGAAATATTGATTCCAGAAACTTACGTGGCCAGCGTCACGGAGCGCCTACAACTGTATTCGCGGTTGGACAACATTGACAATGAAGAGGAACTGGCGAAGTTCGCCAACGAAGTACGCGACCGGTTTGGTCCGTTGCCGGCGTCGGTAGAGGAGCTCGTTAACACGGTGCGGCTACGCTGGCTCGGCGAAAAACTGGGATTTGAGAAACTAAGCTTGAAAAATGAAAAGCTGCGGGCTTATTTCATATCCACGAATGACACTTATTTCAGCTCCGATATCTTTGGTCAGGTCCTTTCGTTCGTGCAAAAGAACTCGAAGCAGTGTAAGATGAAGGATAGCGGCGGTAAAGCTATGCTTATCGTGGATGCGATCAAGACGGTCGATGCAGCGATCGACTTGCTTGGCCGGATGGCCGGTCAGGAGAGCAGGTCGGTCAAAGAGATTTTGTCCAAATAGGGCTTCAGGCCGAGCGTATTATCGAAGGCGTTGATCATCAACACTTTTTGGTGTTTTGGTGAATAAAACACCTCGATAAAAAAGCCCTCCGTGAAATACAGGAACACCTTGCAGTCTGCGAGAACGCGTTGCATCAGGTAATTTCCATGGAAGGTAATTACATCGCATTTTCGCTCAAAAGGCATCACGCGGAAATCGTCTAGTGTTAACATGGTTGGTTTTTGCAGGTGGTTAATCGAAATAATGTGCCATTTTTCCAACCGCCGAATTTGTTCACTAAACCGTACTTTTGACTGCTGGCCTTCCCAAAACTGGATACCATATTCCCGAAACAATTCCAGTGCCTTTTTGGCGTTTTAAAAACACATGCAAAACGCTTCAAAAACTTACTCGTTCGCTTTTATCAAAGATTCACGAATAACTTGCGACTACTTGGAAAACATGGTATTATCCTTTTAATTAGCATTTGATTTAATATCAGAAAATGAAAATAAAGTATTCTTTCAGGGTTCTTTTGTTCGTAGCCGGAGGGTCAGTGGCGCTGTCTTCCTGCTCACTTTTTGGAGGCAAAGGCGGTAAGCCTACAGCCCAAAACCCCGGTCAGATGAGCTCGGCTACAGGCCTCGCTTATAATGACGAAGATCAGGGCGGCTTTATGGTCAATCCTTACGAAGGTCAGCCAGATGCGCCGAATATGGTATTCATCGAAGGTGGCCGTGCCGTCATGGGCTCGTTCGAGGAAGATGTTATGTCGTATCGCGACAATATTGAGAGAACTGTTTCTGTGGCGTCATTCTATATGGACGAAACGGAGATTGCTAATATTCACTGGTTGGAGTACATGCACTACCTGGCGAAGGACTCGTCGCAGGAAGCTTACCAGGCTGCTCTTCCCGACACTTCGGTGTGGGTGGGTAAACTGGCCTTCAACGATCCGTACGTGGATCACTATCTGCGTTACCCGGGCTTCCGTTATTTCCCTGTTGTGGGTATAACCTGGAACCAGGCCAGCAAATATGCTGTATGGAGAACTCGTGCTGTAAACATTAAACTGGCTGAAAATGCTGGTGAAGAATACGCTGAAAGCGATGGCCGCATTCCCCTGGAATCTGGTGTCGTTGTTCCGGCTTACCGCCTGCCGACAGAAGCAGAATGGGAGTACGCTGCTCAAGCTCTCATCGGCACACAGTGGCTGGAAGAAATGCAAACCCACCAACGCATTTACCCTTGGGATGGTCACGCTGTGCGTAACCCCTACGGTAAGCAGATGGGCTTTATGTTGGCGAACTTCAAACGCGGTCGTGGTGACTATGCCGGTATTGCCGGTCGTCTGAACGATGGTGCGCTGATCACTTCGTATATCTACGAATTCCCTCCGAACGACTATGGTCTGTATAACATGGCTGGTAACGTAAGCGAGTGGGTGCAAGACATCTACCGTCCTACTACCTACCAAGACTTCGACGATCTGAACCCGATCCGTCGTGATGGTTTCCTTGATCCTTCTGCCGGTTACAACAGCGACGCTGACAAGAATCCTGAATCTTTCACGTCACTTATTACCGACAAGGCCCGCGTATTCAAAGGCGGTTCATGGAAAGACGTAGCCTACTGGATGTCACCCGGTACACGCCGCTTCCTGGATCAGGACTCTGCTACGGCTACTGTAGGTTTCCGTTGCGCGATGATCCGTGCCGGTTCGAACTACTAAGAACTCGTAATAACAACGATATAAAAAAGCCGCTCATTGAGCGGCTTTTTTTGCTTTCTGCAGGTGGGTGACGATCATCTCCGCATGTACGCGCGAATTTTCAATAAACCATTTGTTGGTTTTTAACCCGCCGCATACCACACCCGCCAGGTATAGGCCCGGCACATTGGTTTCCATGGTCTCTTCGTTATAGACCGGTGTGTGAAAGGCATCGTCCTGAAAGGCAATGCCCATGTCGCGCATAAACGCGAAGGGCGGCTCGTAGCCGGTCATCGCTAATACAAAATCATTTTCCACTAATACTTCTCCCTCGGGGGTGATGATCTGCACCGCATGGGGGGTAATGGCTTTTACGGTCGAATGAAAGTATGCTTTGATGGATCCCTCCTGTATGCGGTTTTCGATGTCGGGTTTAACCCAATATTTGACGCTGTCGCGGATGCCGTTCTCGCGGATGACCATGGTGACTTCTGCACCTTTGCGCCAGGTTTCGAGGGCCACGTCTACAGCGGAGTTCGCCGCGCCTACTACGACGATCTTTTGCGCGAAGTAGGGATGGGGCTCGTCGTAGTAGTGTTTTACTTTCGGCAGGTCTTCGCCTGGTACATTCAGCAAGTACGGACGATCATAAAAGCCTAGCGACAGTACAAGCGCTTTGGTATTGTATTGTGCTTTGGGTGTGGTGACGGTATGGTGGTTGCCGTTGTCGGCGTGTGTTACAGAGAGCACTTCTTCGTATAGATGCACGTTCAGTTCCCAGCTGGTGGCTACACGGCGAAAGTATTCCAGGGCTTCGGCCCGGTTGGGTTTGGGTTGATGGGAAACGAAGGGTACGCCGCCAATCTCCAGTCGGTCCGACGTGGAGAAGAATGTCATGTTTAGCGGGTAGTGGTATAGCGAATTGACCAGGCATCCTTTTTCAATAATCAGGTACCGCAGTCCGGCTTTCTGGGCTTCTATGCCACACGCCAGGCCAATGGGCCCGGCCCCGATGATGATGAGGTCGTATGTGTCTTGCATGGTTGGCAAAGATGGCAGAAATCGCCATTCAAAATAATTCGGTAGGGAGTTTACTGGTAACTTTCTTATTCTTGTGGTTGAATAACTGATTAACCAAATCCATTAACCTATTTATGAGACTGATTCTGATAAGTTGTTTAGTCGTAGCCTTCTACGCCTCCAGCGCACAGCGCCAGATCGCCGTGGAGGACTTTACCGTGCGGAATACGTTTGCACAGAAATCCGTGTACGGCATTAACTGGATGAAAAACGGCCAGTTTTACTCGTCTTTAAAAGACAATAAGGTCATTAAGTACAGTATTACCACGGGACAACCTGTGGAGACTATCGTAGACGGCTCTGCCCTGAGCCCGGCATTGCGAATCGACGATTATTCGCTGAGCGTCGACGAAACTAAGGTGTTGCTTCTGACGAATGTGGAGAGTATATATCGCCACTCGTTTACGGCGCAGTACTTTGTGTACGACATCGCGCAGAAGACGGTGAAGCCGTTGTCGGGTAACGGGAAGCAATCTTATGCAGCGTTCTCTCCAGATGGCAGTAAGGTGGCGTTTGTGCGCGAGAATAATTTTTTCTACGTGACGCTGGCCGATATGCAGGAGGTGCAGGTGACAACGGATGGCAAGTTCAACCACATTATTAACGGTACGACGGACTGGGTATATGAGGAGGAATTTAGCTTTGTTGATGGCTTTCACTGGTCGCCTGATGGGAAGAGGCTGGCGTATTATCGTTTTGATGAGTCTGGCGTGCATGAGTATAATCTGCAGCGGTGGGGTAAGACATTGTATCCTACGGATTATCGTTTTAAATATCCTAAGGCGGGTGAAGCAAACTCTGTTGTCGAGATCTGGGTGTACGACTTAGCGTCTAAACAAAAAATTAAAGCAGACATTGGTACTGAAACGGATATTTATATACCGCGGATCAAGTGGACGAATGATGCGCAACTGCTTTCTGTGCGTCGTCTGAACCGGCTGCAGAATAGCCTGGATGTTTTGCATGTGAATGCGGCCACAGGTGCATCGCGTGTTGTGCTGAATGAGAAGAGCGAGACGTATGTGGATCTTGACTTTATTGACAATCTGCTGTATCTGGAGAATGGTACGCAGTTTATTCATGCCAGTGAGCGGAGCGGATATAAGCATTTGTACCTGTACGATATGAATGGTAAGCTGGTGCGCCAGCTGACGCAGGGTAACTTTGAGATAGCGGATGTTGTTGGTGTGGATGAGAAGGGAAAAGTGCTTTATTTTACTTCGACTGAAGTTTCGCCGCGTGAGCGCTATTTGTACTCGCTCTCGTTTGATGGGAAGAAGAAAGCGCGTCTTTCGACTGCTCCGGGTACTCACCGTATTAACATGAGCAGTGATTATCAATTCTATATCGATTATTATTCACAGGCGGCCAAGCCGCAAGTGGTGAGCTTGTATAAGACGAAAGGCAATGCGGTGTTGAAGGTGCTGGAGAACAACGAGGCGTTGGTTAAGGCACAGGAGGAGTATGGCTTTGCTGGTAAGGAGTTCTTTTCATTCAAGGCGGCTGATGGTAGTACGATGCTGGATGGGTTTTTTCTGAAGCCTCGTAACTTCGATGCGAGTAAGAAGTATCCGGTGTTGGTATATCAATACAGTGGACCTGGGTCGCAGCAGGTAACTGATTCCTGGGGCGGTGGCCATTTTATTTTCCATCAGATATTGGTGCAGAAGGGGTATATCGTTGCTATCATCGATCCGCGCGGTACGGGTGCGCGTGGCGAGCATTTTAAAAAGCTTACGTACAAGCAACTTGGAAAGTATGAATTGGAGGATCACCTGGCGGGGGCTAAGTATTTGGCAAGCCTTCCGTTTATAGACCCGAGCCGGATTGGCATCTGGGGTTGGAGCTTTGGTGGTTATATGTCGTCGTTGGCGATGACGAAGGGTGCGGGTGTCTTTAAGATGGGGATTGCTGTGGCACCTGTTACGAACTGGCGGTTTTATGACAACATTTACACAGAGCGGTTTCAACAGACGCCGCAGTTGAATGCTTCCGGGTATGATGATAATTCGCCGTCTACGTATGCTAAGAATTTACAGGGCAATTTTCTTTTAATTCATGGTACCGGGGACGATAATGTGCATTTCCAGAACTCCGTTGTTTTACAAGAAGCGTTGATTAATGCGGGGAAGAAGTTTCGGTCGTTTTATTATCCGGATAAGCATCATGGTATTCAGGGTGGGGCGACGCGCTTGCATCTTTATACTATGATGGTGGATTATGTGGTGGAGAGCTTGTAAGAAGATGACGCTATAAAAGGAAGAGGCTCCCTGGTTGGAGCCTCTTTTTTTTGAAACCGTCAAGCTTAGTCTACTACTTTTTCGGAGATCTTGCCGGTGGTTTTGTTTTTGATGATGACTTTTTTGGCGCCGTAGTGGGTTATTTCTTCTTTTACCAGGTAGTGGTCGGCGTCGTATTCGGTTAGGTGGCCGTCTTTTGTTACGCCGGTTTTGCCGCGCCAGATGTCGAGGTTTACGGGCTCCCATTGCTTGCTTTTGGCGGAGCGATAGGCTGAATCCAGAATGGAGTTTACTACATAGCCGTCGTAGAAGGTTTCTTTCGGGGCTATGCCTTTTTCCATGGCGTCAAACATGTCCATGAACATGTGATTGTAACCGAGCTCGTTCAACTCATCCCCTACTGGGAATAGCCAACCTGTGTTGCTTTCGGCTTTTTCTGCTACGTAGTCGGCGCCTTTGCCGGTGGTGAACATGTCGAAGCCGGTGCGTAGGAAGCTGTTGATCCAGATGGTGCCTTCGCTGCCCATTACTTCGTCGCGTAAGTCAAGGCCACCACGGAATGTCCAGCTTACTTCAAACTGGCCGATGGCGCCGTTCTCGTATTTTACCAGGCCGATGGCGTGGTCTTCGGCGTCGATGGGTTTTACTTGTGTGTCTGCCCAGCACATTACTTCTACCGGTTTGATGTCTTTGCCGATATAGCTACGTGTGATTTCTACGCAGTGACATCCCAGGTCGAGGATACATCCGCCGCCGGCTTGCTCGATGTCCCAGAACCAATCGCTGTGTGGGCCAGGGTGTGTTTCGCGTGACTTCGCCCACAGGATACGGCCGAGTGCGCCGTTCTTAACGCTTTCCAGCGCTTTGATGAACTTGGGAGTATATACGAGGTCTTCGAGGTAGCCGTTGAAGATGCCGGCTTTTTCTACGGCTTCCAGCATGCGTTTGGCTTCCTGGGCATTGCGGCCGAGAGGCTTGGTGGTGATTACGGCTTTCTTGTGCTTGCAGCAGAGCATCACAGCCTCTTCGTGGAGGTTGTTGGGCAGTGCGATGCAAACGACGTCTACTTCGGGGCGATTGATGGCCGCCTCCATATTGGTGGTAGTAAAGGCCACTTTGTAGTCGGTGGCAAATTTTTTGGCACTCTCTTCGCGGCGCGAATAGATGGTGACGACTTTGTCTTTGCTCCGGTAACCTTGCATGGAGTCAGCATAAAATCTGCCGATAAATCCGGAGCCGAGCATGGCGATATTCATAGTGCGGTATATGTTTTGGTTTTAGGATGATTGCTTGATCTCGCTTTTTTCTTTGAAGAACAATATAAAGTAGAGTACGACGGCCACGGCAATGTAGGCAGGCACGAACCAGATGCTTTTCCAGTCGTGTACTTTTCCGACACTATAGTAATCGGTCGTCAACCCCGAGAACCAGGTTCCAATGAACATACCCAGACCATAGGTAGCAAAGGTGAATAGTCCCTGGGCTGCGCTCTTGATTTTCTCGCCGGCCTTTTTCTCGGTATACATGTAGCCTGTTACAAAGAAGAAATCGTAACAGATGCCGTGCAGCACGATGCCGGCGTATAGCATCCAGAGGTTAGCGTCTACGTTTCCATAGGCAAAGAGGAGATATCGTAAGATCCATGCGGCCATGCCCAGCAGCAACATTCGCTTTACGCCGATGCTGTAAAAAAGAAACGGTATTGCCAGGATAAAGATTGCTTCGGATACCTGGCCCCAGGTCATTTCGCCGGCCGCTTTTTTCATACCCACTTCGTCCAGGAAGATGTTGGCAAATCCATAGTAGAACGACAATGGAATACATACTAAAATTGCGGCGATAAAAAAGACGAGATAGGCTTTGTCTTTGAATAGTACCAGGGCTTCACCACCCAATGCGCTAAAAGCAGAGCTTTTAGCTGCCTTACCCTTGGGCGGTGTATGAGGCATGATGAAACTGATGACGCCCAGCAGAGCCGATGCGGCGGCGGCAATCTGAAAGGTGGCAGGCATCGTGATTGCCGACTCTTCCAGGGCCAGGTATCCTATGAGTAAGCCTGACAGGATCCACCCCACCGTACCAAATACGCGGATCCACGGAAATTGCCGGCCGGGGTCCGTTATTTGATGGAAGACGATGCTGTTAGACAAGGCGATGGTGGGTGTATAGAGCAACGAATAAAAAAGGATAACGTAGTAGAATACATCTTTGTCTGTTACTTGGATGGCGAAGAACAACACCGCGGCACCCAGGAGGTGCAATACCCCCATGATACGTTGTGCTGCGAAATACCGGTCGGCCACCATGCCGACAAAGAATGGTGAGATCATCGTAGCGATGGCCAGCGCACCAAAGGTTTTCCCAACATCCACATCGTCCGTATGAAGAACAGTCTTCATGTATTTTCCCAAGGTAACGTACCATGCACCCCAGACAAAATACTCGAGGAGCATCATGACGGAGAGTTTCGTAAAAACTATTGGCTTCATAGGATGGTTAATTTTACATGCCTAGAAAGATACAGGGATGCTTCGTAGCAACGAAGCCACCCACGTAATAATCAGCGTGAGCGTGAGTGTGAGAGCGGAAATACATGTGTGCGTGTGCGTTGTGGCTTACGACTGCCGTTCGATCAGCGCCTGCGTGTATGCGCGTAGCGCGTCTTTGGCTGTGGCCGGCACGGAGAGTTTTTCTAATTGGCTAAAGCCTTTGGTGAAGAAGCTGTTGATCTTCTTTGTAGTAAGTGTTGGGATGGAGAGGTCGTCGTAGATGGCCTTGACGGCTGTGACTTTTTCCTTTTTGCTGAATCGCCTGGCTTCCAGCCAGGTTTGTAGCTCTTTTTTCTGCTTGCCTTTGGCTTGTTCCAGTGCCTTGATGAGCAAGAAGGTCTTTTTGTTGGCGATGATGTCGCCCCCTACCTGCTTGCCAAATTTCTTCGGGTCGGCATACGCATCGAGCAGGTCGTCTTTCAGCTGAAAGCCGATGCCGATGCTGGTACCGAATTCACGTAAAGCCTTACGATCTTGTTCGGGTGCATCGGCGAGGATGGCGCCGAGCTCTAAGCTGAAGCCGAGCAGTACGGCGGTCTTGAGCCGGATCATCTGAATATAGGACGCCTCCGTTACGGTAGGGCTGGTCTCAAACTCCATGTCCCATTGCTGGCCTTCGCATACTTCGGCGGCGCATTGGTTAAACGACTTGAGCACGGTCTTGAGCGTGGTGGGTTCGAGGCCCATAAACATTTCGTATGCTTTTATGAGCATGACGTCGCCTGAGAGTATGGCGGTGTTGGTATTCCACTTTTCGTGTACGGTGGCATGGCCGCGGCGCAGGGGTGCCTTGTCCATGATGTCGTCGTGCATAAGCGTGAAGTTGTGAAATACTTCTACCGCGGCGGCATAGGGGAGAATGCTTTTGACATCACTTTTATACAGTGAATACGATAGCAGTGTGAGCATGGGACGCAGGCGTTTGCCGCCCAGGCTCATCAGATACCGGATGGGTTCGTACAGGGAGTCGGGCTGCCGGCCGTATTTGTGCCGGGCGATTTCCTTTTCAACCAATGCCAAGTACGATTTTACCTGTTGCTCCATGTGTATACGTATAAAAAAAGCCTGGTAGTGTTACTACCAGGCTGCTAAGAGAGCAAATTATGCGTTAATCTTCAAAACTTTTTTTGCGGCCTTTCCTGGGTCTCTCCCCTCTGGCGCCCCGCTCGACTTTCTCGTCACGCTGGCCTTTTTCCAGTTTGCTGTCGGCGAAGACCAGATCGATCAGGCGTTTGTCGATGTCGGTCTTTTTCACCTTCACCTTTATTTTATCGCCCAGCGTATAGACCTTCTTCGTCTTGCGGCCGATCACGCGGTAGCTGCGCTGGTCAAACTCGTAGAAGTCATCTGAAAGATCGGCCAATCGGATCATGCCTTCGCATTTCGTCTCGACGATCTCGACATAGAGACCCCATTCGGTCACGCCCGAGATCAGGCCTTCGTACGCGCGGTTTTCGGCGTTGGCCATGAACTCTACTTGCTTGTATTTGATCGACGCCCGCTCGGCATCGGCAGCACGCTTTTCACGTTCGGAAGAGTGCACGCATTTTTCTTCGTATTCGGCTTTGTTTGCGGACTTACCTTCGTCCAGGTAGTGCTGCAGCAGGCGATGCGCCATCATGTCGGGATAACGACGGATCGGCGATGTAAAGTGCGAGTAGTGTTCGAACGCCAAGCCAAAGTGTCCTTTGGCTTCTGTCGAATACTTGGCCTTTGCCATGGTGCGAATGGCGAGCTGTTCCAGTATATTTTGTTCAGGCTTGCCTTCGATGGAGGTCATCAGTTTGTTCAGCGACTGGCTGATCGACGCATCATCGATGTTGATCTGGTGTCCAAATTGTTTAGCAAACACGGCAAAGTCTTGCACCTTTTCCGGATCGGGCGAGTCGTGGATACGGTATACATACGTATTTTTCTCCTTGCCCTTCTTCATGTCGTAGATATAGGTGGCCACACGTTTGTTGGCCAGCAGCATAAACTCTTCGATGAGCTTGTGAGCATCTTTGCGCACCTTCGGAATGACTGCGAGCGGTTTACCCTTTTCATCGAGCTTGAACTTCACTTCTGTTGTTTCGAAGTTCACGGCGCCTTTGGCAAAGCGTTGCTTGCGTAGCTTCTTGGCCATGTCGTTCAAGATCTTCAGCTCTTCGGCCAGGGTGCCTGTGCCACGCTCGAGGATCTCTTGTGCTTCTTCGTAGCTAAAGCGTACATCGGAGTGGATAACGGTACGTCCGAACCACTCTTTTTTGATTTTACCCGAGGCGTCCAATTCGAAGACGGCCGAGAAGGTAAGTTTATCCTCATGCGGACGCAGTGAGCACAACTCGTTGGATATGCGTTCGGGCAACATTGGGATAGTACGGTCTACCAGGTATACCGAGGTGGCTCGCTCATACGCTTCTTTCTCCAACTCGGTGTCGGGTTTCACATAATGTGTCACGTCGGCGATATGTATGCCAATCTCATAGTTGCCGTTTGGCAGTGTTTGGAATGACAACGCATCGTCAAAGTCTTTTGCGTCAAAGGGGTCGATTGTAAAGGTCGTGACTTCGCGGAAATCCCAGCGCTTTTTAACTTCTTCTTTGGTAATGCCTTCTTTAACCTTTTTCGACTCGTCGTCTACTTCTTGCGGGAAGCGGAACGGCAGTCCGAATTCCGCCATGATGGAGTGGATCTCGGCTTCGTTCTCGCCTGCGCGGCCGAGGACTTCTATTACCTTGGCTTCGGGCTTGCGATCGTCGGTTGCCCATGAGGTGACTTCTACGATTACCTTGTCGCCGCTACGGGCGCCGTTGACATTCTCGGGGTACACGAAGAAGTCCTGATGCATTTTGCGATAGTCGGGTACGACGAAGGCGAAGCTTTTTGAGATTTCGATCTTGCCCGCGAAGCGGGTACGGCTACGGCGTATGACTTCTATTACTCTACCTTCCTGGTGATCGCCGTGGCGTGTAGACAGCAGCGTGATCTTCACGGTATCGCCATCGACAGCGCCGGCCAGGTCGCGGCCACCTTTGATAAAGATATCATCTTTCCCTGCGCCTAGGCGAACATACGCAAAGCGTGAGCTGACATGGTCAACAATGCCGGTGAGTTCTTCTACTTTACGGTTGCTGACAAAGCTACCGTTCTTGAGCGGTTTTATCTGATCGTCGTCTTCGAGTTGATAGATGGTGAACGTGGCCAGTTTGATATCGTCGCGTTTTTTGAGGTCCAGCTTTTTCAGAATTTGTTTGATGCTGTAGCCTCTTCCGTCCGCATGGTCGAGCATCTCGAGGATGGCCTGTTGAAAGAATTTCTTAAGGTCTTTGCCTTTCGGTTTTTTGGTCCCTTTTGGAGTTTTCGTTCCTTTCGGAGCTTTGGTCTTTTCGTTTTTTGTCTTTTTGCTCATAGTGAGCTTGTTTTAGTTGGGGTGTAGGAGTCAAAAAAAATGCCCCACGTTGTTATTTTGACATCTAAATATCAGCAATTCAGCCAATTCCTGCATATTTGTGGTCGCTATATTCAAAAAATATCGCTGTGCTTGCCCGGATCATGGTCATTTAAACATGGAAGGGTCGGCAGAATCAATTATTAGCAACAACTGATTGCAACGGTAAATCGTCAGGCTGGGGAAGCCCCTACACACCTTCCAACGGTAAACAGCTCGATATGGTTCGATCCTTGCTACAAATAGTGTGTTACGAATCTGTTTACTATGTATAAAGCTACGTTAAAATTTCTGGTAGTCGGTCTGTTGGTGATGCTGGCGTCATGTAAAACACCGAAGGAAGACATTGTTTTACGACAAATTAAAGACGTGGTAGTCGATGGTACCACGGCCCCGATGCTGAAAGCACAGGCCATTTTTTTCAACCCCAATCCGCAGCACGGTAAGCTAAAGCGTATTAACGTCGAGATTTTTGTCGACGGCAAGAAGGCTGGTACGGTTGACCAGGAGCTGAACACGATCATTCCCGCCAAGGGTGAGTTTACGGTGCCGCTGGAGGTAAAGCTGGCTATGCAGGAGCTTGGCTTCCTGGATACGATCTTCAGTGTGCTGGGAGGAAAGAAGTTTGAAGTACGGTACGAGGGCGTGCTCAAGGTAAACTACCATGGTTTTCCATTACGAGTACCTGTCAAGTACAAAGACGAGGTCCGCGTCAAATTCTAGCCGCAGACCCGTCCCGGTTACTTTACAATCTTATCGTACGACGCGCCAATACCTTTGATAAGCGACGAGCTGAAGCCCTGGTGCTCCATTTCGTTCAGGCCCACAATGGTGCAGCCTTTGGGTGTTGTTACCTTGTCGATTTCCTCTTCCGGGTGGCGGTTGAGCTTGAGCAGTAACTCGGCTGCGCCTTTGACCGTCTGCGCGGCGATGAGATTGGCGGTCTTGGCATCAAAGCCAATTTCAATGCCACCTTGTGTCGATGCACGAATGAAGCGCAGCGCAAAGGCTATGCCGCAGGCACCCAGTACAGTGGCGGCATCCATCAACTTCTCGTCAATGTTGATGGTGATGCCCAACTGGTCAAACAGCTCCGTGACATACGACACTTGTTCAGTCGTAGCGCCCTGGTGGCAGAGACAGGTGACAGATTCCTGAATGGCAATGGCGGTATTGGGCATGGCGCGGAAGATGGGCATGCCGGCTGTTAGAATACCTTGCAAGTCTTTGAGAAATACGCCTGTCACTACGCTGATGACGATGTGGCGGGAGGGATCGAAGCTCTCTTTCAGGCTATCAAGGATCTCGCGAACGTTATAGGGCTTTACGGCCACGATAATTACGTCGCTGTCATGTATGGCTTTTTTGTTGTCGCTGGTGGTGTGTACACCTTGCCTGGCGAGGGCACTGAGGGCATCGGTATTCCGGCGTGTAACCGTCAGGTGGTCCGGCGTGATGAACTTACTTTTCAGCAAACCTTCGGCAATGGCCGCGCCTAGATTTCCGCCTCCGATGATGGCTATTTTTGAATGCTTCATCGTGAAAATTAAAATACTTTCGGGGACTTCTCAGCACCCGGTCTGAAATTTAATACAACTGTGTAATACGTGTGGGCTTACTTTTGTTCGGTAGTATACATTGTGTAGCCTTTGCTACTGCTGGTTGCTGCTGCTGAGGATAACGTTCACTTTGCTATAGTATACCGTGGTGATGCCGTGGAAGGTCGTTTCTGTTCCTACCATGAGCCACATTTCCCCTTTGCTATTGCTCTTGGCAATGAAGGGACCGGATGTTTCCCCATTTGAGCGCGTGATGAGCTGAAAGTCTTTCGTGCCTTCTGTGGTACCAATGTTGCCGAGCGGGACCATGTCCTCGCCGCGGTTGAAGCTTTCGCCCTTGTCAACGTTGAGCACATAGTTGCCGTTATCGATCATCGTTTTGGGCTCGGAGTATGTGGCACCAGCTTTTAGCAATACTTCTTTCCCCAATCCTTTCGCAGGAAGCTCAGAGGCGAGCTCAATTTCGAAGATCACGGTGTAGTTTACATCGGGGACCAACCCGGTGACCTTCTTTTTCATATACATAAAAAGTTTCTCGCCCTGGTTGTTGCCGGTCAGCATCATGGCGCTGACACCGTTTCCCAGGTTTTCGGGGCGGGCCGTGTACGTTGCGCTGAGCAAATAGGAGGCAGCTTGAGCAGAATCGACAGGGTAATCGGCAAAGTCTGCTTGCCAGTCGTATTGCTCTTTGCTGAAATCAAATAAGAAGGAAGAAATAAGCAGCCCACTGTCTGCCACAGCAGGCTCTCCCACCACGCCGCATGCTGCCAGCAGCATGCCTACCCAGATAATTAAAATTCTTGACGACTTCATAGTCCTTTTCCCGCGTTGTACTCTATAGACACGCTCCTGCACTTTTAGGTTGCAACGGCCTCAAAAATAAGGTTTTGAGACCTTTTTTGATAGCGTATAAGTGTCATTTCATGTGCATTTCACAATAGACCGATCGTGTTTTCCGTCTCTTTTTTAGAACCCTGAACACGCAGTCGCGTATTACCAGCGAAACCTGTCTTATGTCGAACGTCCACCACCGTGCATTTCCGTTTAAAACTGTATTGAGCTTGCGGTTGCTGGTGGAATACTGGGAGGAGCGCATTCGTAGTGGCGAGTTGCCGGCGTTTGCGGAGCAGCTTCTGGCATACATTGATCAAGCCCCAGAACTGCGACAGCCGATCGACGACTATTCGACATTAGAAAAGCACCGTCCATTTATCAACTTCCTCCTGACGGCCGCCATTCCGCTGGCGTCCAATTCCACTGACCTGGTAGCGATTATCGAGCCCTTTAATCTTAAGGCCATTTATGCCACTCCTGCCTTTAACGCCCATATCGACCTGACAGACTTTGAGGAGCAGGCGGTGGCCAATGTGCCAGGTGGCCGTGTGACACTGGGGAAAATTTTGCGGGCCTGCCTCATGATCCTCGAAAAATATCAGGACAGCCGCATCTCGTCAAGCAATCCCAAGCCGGTGATTGTGGCCCTGAAAGATAAAGTTACAGGTTTGGGCCGGGTATACAAAGTGGAGCTAAACCAAGAGTTTTGCGAGATCATTCCGCATACTGCGCCTAAGGCGATCGACAAAAACATTATCAAATTCCTGATCGAAAAGATTTATGACGTCGATTTATGGCTGCAATACTTCCGGCCCGAAGACTATACTTTTCAAGGCTTTCTGATCATGCGCATGATCGACGTTACCGAACAGGAGATGCTGTCGTCGATCAAATATGATTTGCTGGAGCGTCAGGCGCTGATGCAGCCAGAGAGCTTCAGTCGCATTGAGCACAAAGTGCAGTCGTTGTTTGGCATGGCAGACATACGCATGAGCATAGCGTACCTGGACCCCAGCAATCGCCTGGCGATTAGCTATCCTGCCACGGAACGGTGGAGGACGCTGCTCGGTACCATCAGCGATTTGCAAGGTGCCCATCTGTCGGGGTCGGTATATGAACGCAGCTGGATTGAGCGGCGCAGCATCACGGTAGAGAATTTAGAAGATTATCCGTTCCGGTCGCCCATTGAAGAACACTTACTGACAGACGGTGTTCGGAATATTTTGCTGACACCGCTGGTAGACGAAGGAGAAACGATCGGTATGCTGGAGCTCGTGTCGCCGGTGCCAGGCCAGCTGAATCCTGTTAGCGCCCACAAGATGGAGCATGTGCTGCCCATGTTTACCACGGCGGTCAAGCGTGTGAAGGAGGAGCTGTCGACCGAGGTGCGTGCGCTGATACAGGAAGAGTGTACCGCGATCCATGCGACAGTGCAGTGGCGATTCTTTGAGGCGGGTGTAAACCTGATGAACAAACGCCGTACAAACGACAAGGCCGTTCTGGAAGAGATTGTTTTTAAAGATGTATACCCACTGTTTGGTATGGCCGACGTACGCAATTCATCGATCGAGCGGAATGTGGCCATTCAACGGGACCTGCAGGAGAACCTGGTACTGGCCGGCACGTTGCTGCGGACGTTTCAGGAGCACATGAGCCTACCGTTGCTGGATGCAGCTCTGGTCAAGGTGGAGGAACATTTTGCGCGGTTGGGCCGCGGGCTGGTGTCGAGCGACGAAAGCGATGTTTTGGACTTTTTGAAACAAGAGATCCATCCCCTGTTGCAGCGCTTTGAACACGAGGCTGTGTTGCAACAGGCCATCGAGCATTACCGGTCGCAGCTGGACCCGTTCTTTGGTGTGGTTTATACGCGCCGGCAGGCATTTGAAGACAGTCTGCAACAGATCAATCATACCATTGGCGCCTGTCTGGATGATGCCGACGACGAGGCGCAGAAGATGTTTCCACATTATTTTGAGAAGTATAGAACCGACGGTGTGGAGTTTACGCTGTATGTCGGAAGCTCGCTTTTAAAAAATATAACATTCGACGCCTATAATCTGCAGAATTTTCGGCTGTGGCAGTTGCTGACAATGGTGGATATCGCACGAAAGATAACATCGCTCAAGGCGACACTGAAAGCGCCGCTGGACATCACCCAGCTCATTCTCGTACACGACCAGCCTCTGTCGATCCGGTTTCGCGCCGACGAGCGCCAGTTCGATGTGGACGGCGCCTATGACATTCGGTACGAGATCGTCAAGAAACGTATCGACAAGGCTTTTATTAAAAACACCGGCGAACGACTGACCCAACCCGGCAAGATTGCTATTGTATATAACCAGGTAAAAATCGAGGATGAATACGAGCGGTACTTCCATTACCTGCGGGCGCGCAACCTGATGGTGGGCGTGGTGGAAATGCTGGAGCTGGAAGCCTTGCCCGGCGCCACCGGATTGCGGGCGCTGCGTATAGCCGTGGCCCCGGAAGAGCACGCTACGATTGGTGAAGCCCCGTCCCTGGCGGCTGGTATGGAAGAGGCGTTGCGGTTGTTGTAATGAAATTTCAATCGTTCTAGTTTATACACTTCCAGGAAAGCTTTGTACCTTCATCTTATGAGAGTGCTTTGTATCAGCTTGTTTTTCCTGGGTCTCATCGGTTGTCAGGAAATTACCTATCGCGCGCCCCAACCCAAGGGGGTGAATTCCCTGGCGGAAATACCCGAGGCTATGCGCGGACACTACCTGTTGCCGGAAGACAACCGCGCAGTACGCGATACGTTGGTGGTGGAGGCGCATACCTATTTTGCCCTGAGCGACAAGGGCGACAAGCGCGTACTGGGCGACAGCCTGTTATTGCGCTACTATAAAGGCTATTACTTTATCAATCTCTTTAACAATCCGGAGTGGCTGGTGCGAGCGATGCGGCTCGAGGCCAACGGCGATATAGCCTATTTTATGTTGGGAGCAGAAGAAAAGGAATTTCCTACGTTTATTAAGAACTTTGGTCGCGAGATTAAGGTAGACTCGTCGGTTGTCCACGGTAAGAAGCTATACCAGATCGATCCTACTCCGGCCCAGTTGGTGGGGCTTTTGAAAAAGGGGCATTTTAGACAGGTTGCTGTTTTGAAGAGGATTGAAATAACACCCTAAAAATACAGCGTGCGTGCGAGCGCGAACATGCTTGTTTGCTTACTCTGTTCCCTGCTGCCTGGACTCCTCCCTTCGGACTGAGAAAGGAGAAGCTTGTTGATGCAGGCGGATGGCTTTGCGGGCGAGGACGAACCCCAGGACCAGGGAGGCTACGCCTCCGATCCAGAGTGCTGGCAGGTGTGAGAGAAACCAGAAGTAGTCGTATGCGCCGTGCAGGATCGCGGCCGCTCCGAGACCTATGATGCTGTAATAAAACTGCCGGTATGGGGCAAACCGTGCTTTGCCTACAAAATATCCCATTAACACGCCAAAGATGGCATGGGCCGGCACGGCTGTAAACATGCGTAGGATGCCTGTGGTGACGCCGAATTCATAGACGTAGATAATGTTCTCGAGTGTGGCGAAGCCCATGCTTACCATCACGGCGTAGACAATGCCGTCAAAGGGCTCGTTGAAGTTCTTGTTGTTGTATAACACAAAGCGGACGAACAGGAACTTGCTCAGCTCTTCCACCAGTGCGACTTTGAAGAAGGCATTATAGAACTCCCCTACCACGTCGTGGGGCTTTGTGATCAGGAAGATGTTGAGGGGAAGGCTAATGATCAGTGTGATCACGGCGCTCAGCGTGCCGTAGAGGAAGCTTATCAGCAACAGGGAGAGTGGCTCCCGTTCGTGTTGGTCTTTTAAGTATATGTATAGGGCAATGGCCACCCCGGGTGCGACGGCCAGGGCTACCAGGCTGATAAGATTCATCTAAAACAAAATTGACGATCTAAGGTACTCTTAAATCGTCAATTCCTGTCAAAATAGATAAAAAGGCTTCTATTCGATGACTTCTTCTACCTTATCAAGCTTTGTGGTAGAGAATTTGCCGGAAGTGGCGTAGACAATCTTGCCCGTTTCGTCGAGCACGAAGAAATAAGGAATGTCTTTTTTCTCGAAGTCGAGGGCTTCTTTGTACGGCTTCAGCTCGCCCCTGTAAAACAGGATGTAGGGCAACAGCTGGGGGTCGATGTTCTTCAGGGCTTTGCGTTTGGCGGTGCCCGTCGCGGCCGCATTCACGCCGGTGAACATGGGAACGAAGTATACGTTTACGTCATAACCAAACCCCGACATCAGTCCGTTGGTCTTTTGAATGAACTTCTCGAACACGGGTTGGAACCAGGAGTTCAGTTCATCTTCCGATTTTTTGGAGTACGCCAGGCCGAGCAGGGTATATTTGCCTTTCACATCGTCGGGCAGTTTTACTTTTTTGTCTTCTACACTCTCGGCTTCCATCGCGGGGAACATCTTGCCAACGACCTGGGCATGCGCCGCAAGACCCATGATCATCATGACGAGAGACAATACAAAGTGTTTCATACAATTGTGTTTAGGAGTGAATGTCTTCAACGACGGAAATAGTAACCGCCAGAAAGCAAAGGTAGGAGACAAAATCGACACCCTGGCGGTGAAAACATGGGGTAGTCGGTACATGTGAGAAATTTATGCGTAGATGGCGGGTAGCTTCGACCAAAAGCGCAGCATGTGTGGTCTCTATACCACACATGCGCACAGTGGCAAGCGTGTTGCGGTGCTTAACCGTCAACCCATGTTACTTTTTCGTCTATGGGTTTGCGGCGGCTGTCGGGTACGGGGCCTTTGATGTTGCCGACGTGCAGGAAGCCAATCAGTTTGTCTTCCGGGGCGAGGTTAAACAAGGGTTTGGCTTCTTCCCAGTGGGCAATGCCGCCGGTGCTCAGGAAACAACCGACGCCATAGGCGGAGGCCGTGAGGTACATATTTTCAACAGCGCAATACACGGCTCCGATCTCTTCGATTTCGGGTAGGGATTTCTTTTCGTCGCGCTTCATCGCGATAGCAATGATGTGCGACGAGAGCTTGGGTTTCGTCAGTAGATTTTGATACCGGTCTTCGGCATAGGTGCCTTTGGCCGTCGTTACCTGGCGATACAAGGCGGACTGCTCTTCGGCCAGTTTTTGAATACCATTGCCAGTGAAGACAATGAAGCGCCACGGCTCCGTTAGTTTGTGGGTAGGGGCCCAGTTGGCGTTTTCCAACATCTGGCGGATGATGGCATCGTCCACTTTCTCACCGGTGTACTGTTGTTGGAAAACGGAACGGCGATTTCGAATCAGGGTATTAACAAGCGCTGCTTTTTCTTGGCTCATGGGTGTGAATAAAAAATTAGTGATGATGTTATTTCGGAAATTGTGATGCGTCGATGTGCGGAATGATCTTCAGGGCATTTTTATAGTAGATCTTTTTCAGGATGTCGTCGGGCAGATCGAGACCGTACATACGCCAGAAGGCGTGGTAACGCTTGTGATACGGGAAATACTCGTCCGCTGTTTCGAGCACGCGAAAATACGTTTCATATTCGTCCGGTACCCACGAGTCTTTGCCAAATAATACACGATCCTGGTATTTGGTCAGGAAGGTTTTGGCGGCACGGGGCTGGCGGCCCAACTCGGCGATTACCGCGCCGATCTCGGTATACATGTTCGGGAACTGGTCGAGCAGCTCGCTAAGCTTTTTCAGGTCGTTTCCATACCAGGCCAGGTGGGCCGCGATGAATTTCGTTTTGGGATGTTTGCGGAAGATGTTGTGTTGCTCGGCAATGATTGTTTCCCACGACACGGGGTCGCTGTCGTGGCGGCGACCGGGATGCAGCTTGAGCTCCAGCCAGCGTTCGTTGTTTTCGTCAATGGGCTGCCAGAACTGCCTGGGGTCGGCGGCGTGAATCAGTACCGGTATGCCTAATTGGCCGCACTTTTCCCAAATGGGATCGATACGTGGGTCGTCAATGTGTATGCGCTGGCCTTTGCTGTCTTCGGTAAACATGCCCAGGCTTTTGTAGATCTTCAGACCGTTGGCGCCTTTGCGTACGTCTTCTTCAAGTTGTTTGAGCATGCGGCCCTGCCACTGTGGGTCGTCTATGGCGGCGAAGTCCATGTTGGTAAAAACAATGAAGCGACCGCTATTGTTTTTCTTCACGTTTTCCAACGACCGTTCCAGGTGCTCGGTGCTGCCGCGGCCCCGGCCGCTGAGGTTCACCATAACCTGCATATTCAGCGCGTCCATTTCTTTGAGCAGGGCGTCGAGGTCCTGCGTTGGCATGTTGAACTGATGGTTGTGCACGTCGACGAACGGGAACTTCGCGCGTGTCAGGTGATGCTCCGGTACCACCAGCGTTGAGGGAGGATCATACTTTTCAAAGTCCATTTTCTGGTCCAACGGTTTCTCCTGCGCCCCCGCGACGGTGATGCTGCAGAGCGCGGCCCAGGCTATCGGGTATATTCTCGTCATCATAAAAAAGCTTTTTGCGTGAAAATACACGAAAAACTCTACAGTCGTCGGCCGGTATTTGATGACGGGCAGCAAGCTGATGTCAGGCTTTATTTTTACCTTGCCGTGATATTAACACGACCTCATGGGAAAATGGGTATTTTTTGTGCTGGGCTGCGTTGTCGCCGTAACGGCGTTTGCCCAAGACGCTCAATTGGAAGGCGCTAAAAAGAAAATCCAGGCAAATGATTTTGCCGGGGCCAAGACGGACCTCACGAAAGCCATCGATGCCAACCCGCGCAACAAAGTGGCGCTGAATCTGCGCGGCCAGGCACGTCTGGGTCTCGAAGATTTCTACGGTGCTATCGGCGACTTTAACTTTGCTCTGGAGCAGGACTCCACCTTTGCCGAGGCCTGGAATAACCGTGGTGAGGCGAAGATCGCACTCGGCGATGACGAGAGCGCCATCAACGATTTTACCAAGGCCATCAAGTTCAACGCCAAGATGGTGCTGGCATATACCAACCGGGGTCTGGCCAAGTACAACATCGAAGACCTGCAAGGTGCCTACCAGGATTTTTCCAAGGCACTTGACCTGGGGCCGGCTGATGCCGACAAGTATTTTAACCGTGGGGTGGTGAAGGCCGAGCTTGGCGAATATATCAGCGCCATTGACGATTATACAAAAGCCATCGAGCTGGACAAGACCGATGCGGGCTTGTATAACTACCGCGGCGTAGCCTACTATAATACGGGCAACCTTGATCTGGCTGTGGCAGATTATGATCAGGCGATCAAGCTCGATCCGAAGGATGCACTGAAGTATGAGAATCGTGCGCTCGCGAAAAATGCAAAGGAGAACTTTAAGGGCGCGCTGGAAGATTTTAACAAGGCGATCGAGCTTGACGCGAACCAGGCAGAGACCTACAATCTGCGCGGTGTGGCAAAGTTCAACCTGGAGGACCATGATGGCGCAATTGCTGACTATACGAAGGCCATTGCGCTAGACGAGACGAACCCAACGTATTACGACAACCGGGCCTTGAGCAAAACAGAGAAAGAAGATTACGCGGGTGCCGTGGAAGATTATTCGTCCTCGATCGAGCTGTATCCCAGCGATCCGGAAACATATTATCAACGTGGGCTTGTGAAGCTCTCTATGAACAATAAGTATGACGCGTGCCTGGATTTCAAAAAAGCGGAGGAGCTTGGCTCCACCGAAGTGAAGGCCGTCATTAAGAAAAACTGTAAGTGATTGCAGGTGGGTTGATTCCCACATCTTTATGTGATTGGAAGGTATTTCAGACAAGTCCTGGCTTCTGTTACTTTGCATTATGATATCAGTCAGTATTGTAGAAGATGATGAGCAGATACGTAAGGGCGTACAGACGTTCCTGAATCGCCAACCCGGCTTTTCGAGCGAGTATACTTATGGCTCCATCGAAGAACTGTTGAAGGGCATCCAACAGGGGAGCATTCCAAATGTCATCATTATGGACCTTGGCTTGCCTGGCATGTCGGGGATCGAAGGCATTAAGCTCGTGAAGGAGAAAAATCCGGACATCGACATCATTGTCTTTTCGGTATACAATGACCCCAAGCGCATTTTTGATTCGCTTTGCGCCGGTGCCACCGGCTACTTGCTGAAAAACACACCGTTGGAAGAGATTAAAGAAGGCATCGAGCTGCTGGCCCATGGCGGTTCGCCGATGTCGCCGCAGATTGCCCGTAAGGTGATTGAGCACTTCGGCCAACCGGAGAAGAAGAAGGAGGTCGCGTCACCCTTATCGGCCAAAGAGAAAGAGATTGTGGTAGGTCTGGTGGATGGCCTGAGCTACAAGCTTATCGCTGACCGCATGGACATCAGCATCGAGACGGTGCGGTTTCACATCAAGAATATCTATCGCAAGCTGCACGTACACGGCAAAGCAGAAGTGATCTCTAAATCGCTTCGGGGAGAAATATAAGTATTGGCTGGGAGGAGGACGTCGTCAGTCCATTATATCCTGAAGCTTGTACTTCCGGATGATGTAATACAGAAAATTGAACGAGAGCACAGAGTCGTCTTCTTCGTTCTGACGGGCAGCACTCTTGTTGGCGTCAGAATTTGAGGTGGAGGGGACTGCCAGCGTTTTGATGGGCGAGGTACGGGCAGAATCGCGGGAGAGGACCGGTGTATGAACACGCGTCGCGCCACTGGTCATTGATTCTCCTTCTCCTCCAGGGCTATAATGGCTGCGCTCCTTGTTGTCGCCGTCAGCGTCATTGCTGCCTTCGTTGAAATATCCGGCGTCCTGAGCGTTTATGCAAACGATTCCGGAAGGAGTCAGAATGGCCAGACTTAGCGTGAAGATGATATGGTATAGGCTAATCTTCATTTTCCTTGGTGGAGGTGTCTGTTCTTAACGTCCGAATATAATTTTTTGTTCCGGCTCAAAGTACGAAATAAAACTTGTATTACTAGCTATTTGAGATAACTTCTCCTGGATTGCGGTCAAAATGGAGGGATTTATATACTTTTTAACATTTCAATAACAAATTACAGCATGATCAGCTGGGACGACTTCGAAAAAGTAGACATCCGGGCGGGAACGATCGTCCGGGCAGAGCCTTTTCAAGAGGCAAAAAAACCTGCGCTAAAGGTCTGGATCGACCTAGGCGCGGAGCTTGGTATAAAACAATCCAGCGCACAGATCACGGTGCACTACACACCGGAGGACCTCATCGGCCGGCAGGTACTCTGCGTGGTAAATTTTCCGCCCAAACAGATCGCAAATTTTATATCAGAAGTTTTGGTGACGGGTTTCCCGGACGAACAAAAAAATGTTGTTTTGAGTAGTATTGATAAACAGGTGCCCAACGGCGCACGTCTCTTTTAAACCATGATCTTTTTCTCTGAGCTTCCGGCGCTACTGGGCGGCAGTATACTTCAAGTGTCCCAAGACGCGGGTATAACACTCCTGACACTCGACAGCCGCAAGGCTATTCCCGGCAAGGGGACACTCTTCTTTGCCATTCGCGGCGACCGCCATGACGGCCACGCGTATCTGGCCGAGCTATACCAGCGGGGCATCCGGCAATTTGTGGTGGAACAACCTGTGGTGGTACAGGCTTTTCCGGAAGCGAACATTATACAGGTGCCGTCGGCAGTGGACAGCCTGCAACGATTGGCGGCGCATCATCGCGCGAAGTTCTCCGTGCCCGTCATCGGCATAACCGGGAGCAACGGCAAGACGATCATCAAAGAGTGGTTGTTCCAAATGTTGTCGAAGTATCTCAGCATCGTGAAGAACCCCGGCAGCTATAATTCGCAAGTCGGTGTTCCGTTGTCGGTGTGGCAGATGCAGGCGCATCACCAACTCGGCATTTTCGAAGCGGGCATTTCGCGTCCTGGCGAAATGGAAAAGCTGGCCGGGATTATCCGGCCGACTATCGGCGTGTTCTCCACCATTGGTCCGGCGCATGACGAAGGATTTGCGTCGATGACGGATAAGATCCAGGAGAAGCTTTTATTGTTTAAAGACGTCTCGGTCATTGTATACTGCAAAGATCATGAGGCAATTCATACGGCTATTGCGCCATTGAACAAAACACTCTTTACGTGGGGTCGCTCGGCTGATGTCGATATACTTGTGGTGCCTTCGGAGCAAGGTGGATATGCGGTCTCGTACCGCGGTCAGATTGGTGAGTTGCGCCTGCCCTTTGCAGACCACGCGTCGGTGGAGAATTGTTTTCACTGCGTGGCGGTGATGGTGTGGATGGGCTATAGCCTGCACCAGGTGCAGGAGGCTATCAATAGCCTGCGGGTTGTGCCTATGCGCCTGGAGCTGAAGGAAGGGATCAATCATTGTCAGCTTATTGACGACACGTATAACAACGATTTGGGTGGGTTGGAGATCAGTCTTCAATTTCTGGCGCATCAACATCAGCGTACACGCAAGCGCGTCATTCTTTCCGACATCCTCGAATCGGGATTAGCAGAAGCGACGCTGGCCGAGCAAGTATCGGACCTGTTGGCCAAACATCAGATACGCCAATTCATTGGTGTGGGGCCGATGTTTCAGGCGTATCAGCAGCTTTTCCCGCCGGGGTCGTTGTTTTATACTTCGACGGGAGAGTTCCTGGAGCGTTTTGATACCACGACATTATACGAGGAGATCATTCTTGTGAAGGGCGCCAGGCCGTTTCAGTTTGAGCGCATTGTCAATCAATTGCAGCGCAAGGTGCATGGCACAGTGATGGAGGTGGATCTTGGGGCCCTCGTACACAATCTCAATTTCTTCCGCGCACGTCTGCAGCCTATGACGAAGATCATGGTGATGGTAAAAGCATTTGCGTATGGCAGCGGCAGCAACGAGGTCGCTAACATGTTGCAATATCACAAGGTAGACTACCTGGGTGTGGCGTATGCCGATGAGGGGGTGGAACTGCGGCGTAACAACATCACCTTGCCGATCATGGTCATGAATCCCTCCGACGAGAGCTTTGCGACCCTGCTGGCGTATAATCTTGAGCCCGAGATCTATAGTTTCCGAATCCTGGCGGCGTTGCTCAAGTTCCTGAACAATAAGCCTTGCCGGATACACCTCAAGCTCGATACCGGCATGCGCCGCCTGGGCTTTGAAGGCAGCGAGCTGGATGAGCTTATCGCGATACTCAGGGCCAATCCACAGTTGACGGTGGCGACGATCTTTAGTCACCTGGCGGGCGCTGATGAACAT
This sequence comes from Parachryseolinea silvisoli, assembly GCF_021190955.1. Classification (GTDB taxonomy): domain Bacteria; phylum Bacteroidota; class Bacteroidia; order Cytophagales; family Cyclobacteriaceae; genus Ohtaekwangia; species Ohtaekwangia silvisoli. The sequence continues at coordinate 453,932 of NZ_JAIOAO010000002.1, read as the reverse complement.
GAGCATGATGACTTTTCGCATGCTCAAGCCGGGAAGTTTAAGACCTGGGCCACGACGGTGGCGGATGCTATTGGCCAGAAACCGGTCTTGCATATTCTGAACTCGCCGGGCATTCTGCGGTTGCCGGAGCTGCAACTGGACATGGTGCGCCTGGGTATTGGCCTGTATGGTATCGATCCTACCGCGGAGGGTACACAGGGCCTTCGCCCCGTGGCCACCTTAAAAACCATCATTTCACAACTGAAGCATATTCGCGCCGGCGAGAGTATTGGCTATGGCCGCCGTGGAAGAGCCACGGCGGATATGACGTTGGCCACCATTGCTATTGGTTATGCCGACGGTTTTAGCCGGGCCTTTAGCCGGGGTGTAGGAAAAGTGTTAATACGTGGTCAACGTGCCCCTGTGATCGGCAATGTCTGCATGGACATGACGATGGTAGATGTGACTGGCATTGACGCACGGGAAGGCGACGAGGTGATTCTTTTTGGCGGGGAGCTGAGCATTCAGGATGTCGCCAAAAGCATTAACACCATTCCGTATGAAATCCTGACCAATACCCGCGAGCGCATAAAACGCATTTTCGTCGCGGAGGGTATCTAGCGAATTGCCCCGTCGTGGCCGTTTATGCGCCCCTAACGCCACTTTTAGCCATTCTCATCAATTTTTTGGATTTCCCTTAGGGATTTCGGGTTGGCAATAGCATCTTTGTCTATAATTTCAATAGACAATATAGCCGTATAGAGTTTTAGCATGGAAGGTGAAGAGCTGATACAAAAGAATCCGGGATCGTTTGAGGTTGAGCAAAAAGAATCCGTTGGCTGGCGATATGCATATATAACGCTGATCACGCTCGTTTTGCTGGTGGCCGCGGCGACGATTGTCTATTCCTACAATCTGCTGGACGTTTTTGGTGGCTGGATACAGCAATTGGACAGCAACTTCTACCTGTTTATGATGGCAGGTTTTATTGCGCAAATGATCGATGGCGCCCTGGGCATGGCCTATGGCGTAAGTGCCTCTACGTTTCTGCTTTCGTTTGGTGTTCCGCCCGCGGCGGCGAGTGCCAGCATCCATACCTCCGAAATTTTCACCAGCGGCGTATCTGGCCTGATGCACCTGCGTTTTCAGAATGTTAACAAAAAACTGTTTAAAACGCTTTTGATTCCAGGCGTGGTAGGTGCGGCGCTGGGTGCGTACGTACTGTCATCGCTGGAACAATATAACGATTACCTCAAGCCTGTGATTGCCGTGTACACCCTGTACCTGGGCATTGTCATTATTCGCAAGGCCATTGTCGGAAGCCGTAAGAAGATCAAGACAAAGAACATCCCCAAACTCGCTACGTTCGGTGGTTTTATGGATTCCATTGGCGGTGGTGGCTGGGGCCCGATCGTTTCTTCCACGCTCATTGCCGGTGGGCGGCATCCGCGTTACACCATCGGCTCGGTAAACCTGACGGAATTCTTCGTGGCGCTGGCCAGCTCATTGACCTTTATTGCCGTGATCGGCATAAGCCATTGGCAAATTATTGCCGGCCTCATTGCCGGCGGTGTAATCGCAGCACCGATTGCCGCGTACCTGTCGAGCCGATTGCCGTTAAAAAGGATGATGATCTTTGTTGGCATCATGGTGATTCTCGTCAGCGTGCGCATCATTTTCAAGAGCTTGACGGCCTGGTAAGGGCCTTATCCACAACCCAGATTTTTCTTTAAGTCCCGCGACGGAAGTCCACCGAAGTCAAACGGTTTTTCTTCGGGTTCTTCCCGTAATGGCGCAGGCGCGGCGGGAGCAGTTTCTGCCTTTTCGGGTTTAGTATCTGCTTTTTTCTTCTTTTTCATGTCTTCAAAGGTCGTCGTCACAGTGTGTAAAATCAACCACCCGATAATCTACTAAAATCATTGTTCCGCTGGGGAACGGCGCATATCTTTGCCTTGTTTAAAATTGATCTAAATAGAGAGCATGGGATTGGTACGGAATGTAGCGCAGATGAAGCCTGGTGAGGTAGGCGTGGTGTCGGGCTTTACCGATGATCATTTGTCGGTGAAGCTGATGGAGATGGGCTGCCTGCCGGGAGCACCGGTTCGATTCAATTTTAGCGCACCACTGGGCGATCCTATTTGTATTAGCGTTGCAGGGTACGAGCTTTCTCTTCGTCTGGAGGAAGCGGCGACCATTTCAATCCTCAATTAATGGCGCCTGCTTCCAAAACAAAGATTGCGTTAGTTGGTAATCCAAATTCGGGCAAGTCGTCCCTGTTCAATCAACTTACCGGTCTTAACCAGAAGGTTGGAAATTTTCCTGGTGTTACGGTCGATAAAAAGTCCGGCTTCACCACGCTGGCCGATGGCACCGTCGTCGAGATCGTAGACTTGCCCGGCATTTATAGTATTTATCCCCGTAGTCTCGACGAGCGTATCGTGTCGGAGATTCTGCTGGATCACCGCTCGGCCGAGCTTCCCGATAAGATTGTTGTTGTGGCCGACGCCACGAACCTGAAACGCAGCTTGCTTTTGTTGACACAGATTGTCGACATGGGCTTGCCGGTCATGCTGGTCTTGAACATGATGGACCTTGTGGCCAAGGCAGGAATCAGTTATGATTTTACGGCATTGTCTAAGCGCTTAGGTGTACCGGTAGTGGCAGTCAATGCGCGCAAAGGTGAAGGTATAAAAGAGCTGAAAGAACAGTTTAGCAAGCCGCTTGCCGTTTCCCAGCAGCCGTGTTTTACCATCTGGGAGGAAGCAAAGGCGCCTGTCAAAGCGCTACGCGATGCGCTCGGTGTCGACAACGACTACGAAGCATACTTGTACTTGGAGCAACCCGACTCGCTCAAGTTTCTGCCGGCGGACAGCAAAAGTAAAGTGGATCACATTCGTACGGGGCATAAATTTTTTCCGGGCAAGTTTCAGGGCGCCGAGACGATTCAGCGCTATAGCTATATACAAGACCTGCTGAACGACATTACGTTGCGGGCGAGCGATCACTCCTGGAAGAAATATTCCAATCAGCTGGATCGGATCCTGACGCACAAGGTATGGGGTTATCTCATTTTTCTGGGACTATTGATGCTGATCTTTCAGGCCATCTTTGCCTGGGCAACGGTACCGATGGACTTTATCGATGCGCTGTTTGCCGATGTCAGTCAATGGGTTGGTGCTGCTTTACCGGCGGGGCCTGCTACCAGTTTGCTAGCAGAAGGGATTATACCCGGCCTGGGTGGTATTGTGATCTTTGTGCCGCAGATCGCGATTTTGTTTGCCTTTATTTCTATTCTGGAAGAGTCCGGATATATGGCGCGCGTGGTGTTTCTAATGGATAAGATCATGCGTCGCTTTGGGTTGAATGGCAAGAGTGTGGTGCCGTTGATCTCGGGTGTAGCGTGTGCTATTCCGGCGATCATGGCGACCCGTACGATTGACAATTGGAAGGAACGTACTATTACAATCATGATCACACCGTTGATCAGTTGCTCGGCGCGCCTTCCCATCTTCACGATCATCATTGCATTAATAGTGCCTAACGAAACGGCCCTTGGTTTCTTTAATCTGCAAGGGCTGGCATTGATGGGGCTGTACTTGCTTGGGTTTGTGATGGCCATTGCCTCGGCATGGATCATGAACCTGATCATCCGTGTGCGCGAGCGGAGCTACCTGGTGATGGAGATGCCGACCTACCGTGTGCCGAAGTGGTCGAACGTGGGGTATACCATCCTGGAAAAGACAAAGGCATTTGTATTGGAGGCTGGTAAGGTAATCATGGCCATTTCGATTGTGCTGTGGGTGCTGGCCAGTTATGGTCCCGGTGATATTACGGCACGTGCGCAAGAATCGGTGCAGCAGGAGTCTGCCAATCTTCGTCTGACGGAAGAAGGCTTGCAAGATCGTGTTGCGGCTCGCAAGCTGGAGTATTCGTATGCCGGTATTATCGGCAAGGCCATCGAGCCGGCGATCCGGCCGTTGGGTTATGACTGGAAGATCGGCATCGCGTTAATCACGTCGTTTGCGGCCCGCGAGGTGTTTGTGGGTACGATGGCCACGATCTATAGCATCGGTAGCGCCGGTGATGAAGATGAGACGACGATCAAGACACGCATGCGCGAAGAGGTCAATCCCGAAACGGGCGGGGCGCGGTTTACGCCGGCGGTGGGCTTTTCGCTGCTGCTCTTTTACACCTTTGCCATGCAATGCATGAGCACGATCGCCGTGGTGTACCGCGAAACGAAGGGTTGGAAATGGCCACTGCTGCAATTTGCATATATGACCGCGCTGGCGTATATATCTGCGTTTATCGTGTACCAGGTAATGCGGTAGGGATGAAAGAAATGTTATCTTCGTTGGCTAAACCTCTCCTATGACCGCTAATTACCACCTGGGCTTGCTGTACCTGGTACGGCTGCTGATCGATGCCGACGGCATTGCCGACGCCAAAGAGCTGGCTGCCTTGCAGGCCATCAAAGATCGTGAGAACATTCCGGAAGAGATCTTCGAAAAATTTGAGGAGGCGACGCAGGGCATGGTACACGCGGACTTGTATACGGCGGGGATCACGTTGATCAACGGCTGCAGTTATGAAGAGAAGCTACGCACGTTTGGTGTGTTGTATCGCTTGTCGGAAGTAGACGGCCGTGTGCATGTAAAAGAAATACGGTTGTTGTTAAATTCTATTAATACGGCGGGGCTTGAATTTGATGCGGTGGTGAATGTGGCGAAGGCCATGCCGGTTATTCTATAAGTTATCGAGCCTTGTATGCGTATAATCTCCTTTATCCTTGTTGCCGCCGTCGTGCTGGCAGGTTGTTCCGGTGGTGTTGAGTCGCCCGGCACATCCGTCAATAAATTCTCTAACCCCACCTTGGTGAAGATCGCCGATCTTCAGGATCGCCGGCAAACGGATAGCTTGCTGGTATATCTTGCACACGACAGTGCTTTGTATCGCCAAGCTGCAGCGTTGGCATTTGCTTCCGTGCAAGACACAGCTGCCGTGGAAAAGCTGGGCGTCTGTTTGAAAGATGCTGCGGCGTCGGTGCGTATGGCTGCGGCGTATGCATTGGGACAGACGGTATCGCAGGGCAGCGCGCAACTGCTACTGGGTTTTGTGGACGAAAAAGATGATAGCGTGCGTGCGGTGATGCTGGAAGCGTATGGCAAAGTTGCTGCACAGTTTAAGGTAATAGAAAATCCTAAGGTTTCACACGATACTATTACGCAGGGGCCGGCCATGGCGTGGTCGCTGTATCGCGCAGCGGTTCGGAACAAGGTTGACACGGCCCTTAGTTTTATACCCTATACTTTATTAGAAGCGGGTGCACCAATGTGGGGCCGGTTGGGTGCCGCACACTATTTTTCACGACCGACAACACCCGTCGGTAAGTATACCGATCGACTGGTGTCGGCGGCTAAACACGATTCCGAGGTAGTGGTGCGGATGGCGGCTACGCTGGCGTTGAAGAAGGCCAAGGCCGATACGATCGTACAGGTGTTAGCGGGCATCGTGACGGCGGAGCCGGATTACCGGGTGCGTGTAAGTGCAGTGCGTGCGCTACAGTCATTTTCATTGGGAAAGAGCTGGCCGGCGTTACAAGCGGCGCTGCTGGATAAGTCGTTGCAGGTACAGGTGGCGGCGTCGGAGGTGTTGATTGCGGTAGCGGCTAAACCACAGGCATCGGTGATTGCAGAGGCTGCTCGTGCTGCACAACATGCACGCGTGAAAGCCAATCTATACAAGGCAGCGCTGGTGTCGGGCGCTGGCGATAAAGTGTTGCAGGAGGTGATCGACCTCGCGAAGAAAACAACCGATCCGTATCACAAAGCATTCTTGTTGGGAGCACTGGGCCAGTCGCTTTCAGCGTATATCTTTTTACAGGAACAACTGCTCGCGGCAGACACGCCGGTAGTGCGGTCGACAGCAGCGGAGGCGTTGGTAAGCCTGAATGATCAGAAAGACTTTCCGGCGAAGTTGAAGCCTGTGTTTGCTGCGATGTATAAAGATGCTATCAATACCGGCGATGCCGCTGTGATCGGTATTGTTGCTGGTGTGCTGGCGGACTCCGCGCTGGGCTATAAACAAGTGGTGAAAGACTTTTCCTTTCTGCGTGCGGCGCGGGAAAAGCTATCGTTGCCTCGTGACAACGAAGCGATTCAACCGCTGGAGGCGGCGTTGGCACTCTTCGAGGGCCGGAAGGCTCCCGCAGTGAAGAATGAATTTAACCATGCCATCGACTGGGCGCTGGTCAAGACGATTGGTCGCGATCAAAAGGTGCGCATTCAAACCACGAAGGGTGACATTGTCGTAAGGTTGTTGGTTGAGGAGGCGCCGGGCTCGGTGGCTAATTTTGTATCGCTGCTACAGCAAGGCTATTTCGATAAAAAATTCTTTCACCGTGTGGTGCCCAACTTTGTGATCCAGGCGGGCTGCAACCGTGGCGATGGCTGGGGCAGCGAAGATTATTCGATCCGCTCGGAGTTTTCGGGCCGTCGGTATACCACGGGAAGTGTGGGCTTTGCGTCAGCTGGAAAGGATACTGAAGGCACGCAGTGGTTTATTACCCACTCGCCTACGCCGCACCTGGACGGCCGCTATTCGATCTTTGCGGAAGTTGTTTCGGGTATGGACGTGGTGCATGCGGTAGAAGTAGGCGACCAGATAGTACGTATTGCGCTGGTGCCGTAAGGTTATCCTTTCTACCTTGCCGCGTCAAAAACAGCGTTTTGAGCCTTTCTTTCCAACAGAACTTCAAGCTGGGCATCCTGGGTGGTGGACAGCTTGGCCGCATGCTTATTCAATCGGGTATAGACTTTAATATCCCATTCGCTATTCTCGATCCAGACCCGCAGGCTCCGTGCTCGGCCCTGGCAGCGTTTCATACGGGCAAGCTGACGGACTTCGACACGGTCATGAAGTTTGGCGCGGCATGCGACATCATTACCATTGAGATTGAAAATGTCAACACGGTGGCGTTGAGAGAGCTTGTCAAACAGGGCAAAAAGGTTTTTCCGCAGCCTGACGTTATCGAGCTGATACAAGATAAACGTACACAAAAGATATTCTATCGCGACAGCGGCATTCCAACAGCGGAGTTTGTGCTGACGGAAAATGCAGCGGATGTGCGTCGTCACGCTAGTTTCTTACCAGCTGTTAACAAGCTTGGTCGCGAAGGATATGACGGCCGTGGTGTGCAGATACTCCGTTCGGAGAAGGAACTGGCGAATGCTTTTGACGCACCGGGCCTGTTAGAGAAGCTGATCGATTTCGAAAAGGAAATTTCCGTCATTGTAGCCCGCAATGAGCACGGTGAAGTGAAAACTTTCCCTGTCGTGGAAATGGTATTTCACCCTGTGCAGAATCTGGTAGAATATCTGTTCGCGCCGGCGGAGTTGCCGGAGGCTATTGCAAAGGAAGCTGATACGATCGCCCGCACCATCATTGACAGTTTGAAGATGGTAGGCTTGCTGGCGGTAGAAATGTTTGTGACGAAGGACGGAAAGGTGCTGGTGAATGAGATCGCACCGCGTCCGCACAACAGCGGCCACCAAACCATCGAAGCCAACATCACGTCGCAGTATGAACAACATCTGCGGGCTATTCTCAACCTGCCGCTGGGTGATACGTCTATGGTAATTCCCGGAGCGATGGTAAACCTGTTGGGCGAGCCAGGTCATGAAGGTGTTGCCCGGTATCAGGGATTTGAAGAGGTTGCCAAGGTGTCGGGTGTGCATGTACACTTGTATGGCAAGCGGTTTACGAAGCCTTTCCGGAAGATGGGGCATGTGACGATCGTTGATAATGATCTGGCCCGCCTGCGGGAGAAGACTATGTTCGTGAAAGAAACTTTAAAAGTTATTGCATCCTAAAGCTATGAGTAAACCTGTCGTAGGAATTATCATGGGCAGCCAGTCCGATCTGCGGATCATGAAGGAGGCGGCCGAAGTATTAGACGAATTGAAGGTGGCCTATGAGGTTACGGTTGTATCGGCGCATCGTACGCCACTGCGTATGGTGGAGTATGCTACGGCCGCACGTGGTCGGGGCATACAGGTGATCGTTGCCGGTGCGGGAGGTGCTGCGCACTTGCCGGGCATGGTGGCATCGCTTACGTCACTGCCGGTAATTGGGGTGCCGGTAAAGTCGTCGAACTCTATCGATGGCTGGGACTCTGTCTTGTCGATTCTACAAATGCCGGCCGGTGTACCGGTGGCCACGGTAGCACTTGACGGTGCACGCAATGCCGGTATTCTGGCGGCGCAAATCTTAGGTGCATCTGATGCTGCTTTGGGGCAACGAATCGATGCCTTCAAAGAGTCATTGAAGGTGAAAGTAGAATCGGCAGCAAAAGATTTAGAAACAAAGGGGTGGAAGAGCGTGCTGTAATCAGCTGCTCACCTCGTCCTTTTCCTCGGGCTCCTCTTTGCGCGGTACGAGTACCGAGAAGATGATCGACAGCGTCAGCGTGGCGATGATGACAGAGAACGAAGTGTATACGCCCACGTCGATATCGAAGATTTCGAGCAACATCTTGGCGCCGATAAAGAACAGAATGATTGAGAGTCCTTTCTGCAGCAAGTAGAACTTATCGATAATGCCGGCCAACAGGAAAAACATCGCCCGGAGGCCCATGACGGCGAAGATGTTGGACGTATAGATCAGGAATTCGTTCTGGGTAATGGCAAATGCCGCCGGAATCGAGTCTACCGCAAAGATCAGATCGGTTGTTTCAACCAGGGCGATGACCAGGAACAGCGGTGTGAATACCAGCCGGCCGTTTTCGCGCACCAGGAAACTTCCGCCGTGCTCGTTCTTTGTCATGGGCAGGAAGCGCAGACAGAACTTCATGATGGGGTTCTTCTCCGGCTCGATCTTCTCGTCGCCGTCTTCAAAGTAGATGCGGATGCCTGAGTAGATCAGGAATACGCCGAAGATGTACAGGATCCAGTGAAACTGGTGAATGAGGTACGCGCCGACAAAGATGAATATGCCGCGAAACACAATAGCCCCCAGGATGCCCCAGAAGAGTGTCTTGTGATAATATTCTTCCTTTACGCGGAAATATTTTAAGATAAGCAGGATGACAAAGATGTTATCGACAGAAAGGGCGTACTCGGTCAGGTACGCTGAGAAGTATTCTACGGCGCCTTCTGCACCGCTGTCGTCGTACTTGTAGATGAAGAAGCCAAAGAGCGTGGAGACGCAAACCCAGAAAATGGACTGATACAAGGCCGATTTGGTGGAGATACGCCGGGCCTGTTTGTGAAAGAGTCCCAGGTCAAGCACCAAAAACAGGATGATGATGAGAGCAAAGACGCCAAAAAGAATGGTCTCCCGTTCACTCTGATTTCTGAAGAGGGAGAAAAGGAGTATGTTCAGGGCTGATAACAAGGGGGAGTATTCCGGTTAATGATTAAAAGCTTTTATAAACATCAGAAAATCACATCTCTGGCAATTTGTGAATGCCAAAACTACAAATATATTTCAATCTCAAAAACTTAGCCTTCCTGAATTTGTAGACGTTTTAAAAAAACCGTACAGCGGTTACACTATTTCGCACAACGTTCACAAACCCCTTGTATCAACAGGTTTTGTTCGTTGACCCGGAAGCCCTTTGGCAACTTAACGGCGGGAATCTCCACGCTTAGGCAGCTTGTCTGGCCACACGCAGTGCACTTGAAGTGTACGTGGTCATGATGATGGCCGGCGGTATTGCAGGCGTCATTACACAAAGCATACTTCAGACTCCCCTCATCATCCAGTACTTTGTGAATAAGCCCCTTGTCCAAAAACGTCTTAAGTGTCCTGTAAACCGTTACACGGTCAAAGTCATTGTTGATCTCTTTCTCGATATCACCGTGTGAAAGCGCATATGTACGCTTCAGGAAGAGGTGCAAAATCTCCTGCCGGGTTGGCGTGGAGCGCAACCGGAAGTTTTTCAGGAGCCGATCGGATGCCGTGTTCATACGAGTGATTATTGCAGCTGTAGCTTCAGCAAGGTACTATAAATACCATTTTCATGCTGGGTAAGTTCAGCATGCGAGCCAGTTTCGGCCAAAGCACCATCCTGGATCACAAAAATGCGGTCTGTTTTCTTGATTGTGCTCAGGCGGTGGGCAATGATGATGGTCGTACGGCCTTCCATCAGTTTCTCCAGGGCTTCTTGAACAAGCACCTCGGTATGTGCATCCAGCGAGCTGGTCGCTTCGTCCAGGATAAGGATGGCCGGGTCTTTCAGGATGGCACGGGCAATGGCGATACGCTGCCGCTGGCCGCCGGAAAGCTTCACGCCGCGTTCGCCCACGAGGGTCTCGAACTTGTCGTCAAAACGCTCGATGAACTCCAGCGCATTGGCTTTACGGGCGGCTTCTTGCACCTCGGCTTCTGTCGCGCCCGGCTTACCGTATGCAATGTTTTCGCGAATGGTGCCGCCGAAAAGTATAACCTCTTGCGGAACGATGCCCAGGTTGTGACGGTAGGCCGAGAGGTTGAGACCGTCGATGTCCTGACCGTCGATGGTGATCGTTCCGTTCGACAACGGATAAAAGCGTAACAACAAGTTGATGATGGTGGATTTGCCCGAACCGCTGCGGCCAATGAGCGCTACCTTTTCGCCCGGCCGGATCTCAAAGTTCAGCTCATTCAGCACTGTGTTGTCGGGACGTGTTGGGTATGCAAACGAGACGTTGTTGAAACGGATGCCGCCGTGTAATTTAATAGGAGGTGCGAATGTGCGGGATGTGATTTCTTCCGTTTCATGCAGGATGTTTAACACTCGTTCGGATGCCCCGATAGAGCGTTGTATCTGGGTATAGATGTCGCCCAGGCCAGCAATAGAGGCGCCGATAAAGGTGGTGTATAGTACAAACGAGAATAGTTCGCCTGTGGTAGTAGTCTTTGCCTGGACCAGGCTGGCACCGTGCCATCCCACGGCCACGATGCCGCTAAAGATCACGAAGATGACAAAGGAGATGAAAAGTCCGCGGTAGCGTGCCGAGTAAATGGCAACGCGCATGGACTCTTCAATCGCATTGGCGTAGCGTTTAGTCTCGAATGCTTCGTTGGTAAAAGCCTTTACGATCGGAATGGACTGCAACGACTCTTCTACAATCACGTTGGCGGCCGCGAGTCGATCCTGCGTCTTGCTCGAAAGCTTGCGAATGAATTTTCCAAAGATCAATGCGGAGATCACGAGCACTGGGAACGTCAGCAACATAAACACAGCCAAGTCAGGTGTCATGTAAAAGAGAATGGCAGTACCGAGAATTAGCGTCAATAGCTGGCGCAATAATTCCGCCAGCGTTGTGCTGAAGGTATCTTGTAATGTGGCGATGTCGGATGTCAGGCGGCTCATAATCTCACCTACACGACGGTTGTCGAAGAACGTCAGCGGCAGCCAGATAATCTTTTCGTAGATCGTCTTACGAATGCTCCCCATGCTCCGTTCGGTCACGATCGCAAATGTATATACCCGGATGAACGAAAAGATAGCCTGCACCAGCAAAATGAGAATCAATGCCAGGGCAGCCTGGTCGATCGTATCAAAATAGGAAGGTTTGCCGTCGGCAATATCCAGCAGCATGCCGCAAAGACGGGGGAAGGCCAACAGGGTTACCGTGGAAAATGCCAATGCGACCAGTCCGAAGATAAAAATTCCTTTGTAAGGCATCATGAACGTAAACACCCTTAGCAAATTCTTCAGGTTAGCCTTGTTCAGCTTCCTCTTCTCTTCTTCTTTCAAAGGCTCTTTAACTTGTTTTGCCATAGTGTCGTCATACGCTCCATACCCGTCGGTAGGGAAGTGTTGTTTACATTAATTCGGTACGGAAACTTTTGCTGAAACGGTATAGGCCACGGTGTCACCCAGAAAAATCTTCTGCCCGCCGGTAACAGAATAGGCCAGCAAGACCGGCTGTTGTTGCAGCTCATCAAATTCCATGGTGAGGAAGCGCCCGCTGTGGTACAGCGAATTGTCTTCCCGAAATTGGGCTTCGATGCGGCGCACTCGTGCAGGTGTGCCGTGGTAGAAAACTTTTAAATACCGCACGGGCAGGGCCTGCAGCGTTTCGATGGATTTGATGCGCAGGTTGCTGCGTGTGTCCGGCAGGTTGTTGGTTACTGTATAGGCGCCGACGTTGGTCGGTTTGTTCAGGGTTTTCAGCTCCAGGAACAAGTCCAGCTCTTTGGTCCAGGCCAGGGTGTCGCCCGGGGTAAAGGTGGCCGTGTCCTGCTGCGCGCCTAGCGTTGCCGTTTTGGTAAGCGTGGCGTGGCGCGCAGCGAGCAGGTGGATTTGCCCCCGTACAAGGCTGTCAATCGCATAGTACCGTGCGGAGGTGCCTGCCTGTTGTGAGCAGGCAAACAGGCCTCCGGTTAGTACAATGGCGACTGCCAGCCGGCAGCACCTGGAAACAAAACGTTGTCGTGTCACGATTTTAATTTTCCAGCAATATGTGGCCGGTCATTTCGGCGGGCACAGGTATTCCCATCAGTGTCAGGATGGTCGGCGCCAGGTCGCCCAGCTTACCGTTCTTGAGCTTGCCTTTGTAGTTGTCGTCTACCAGGATGCACGGCACCAGGTTTGTGGTGTGGGCAGTGTTGGGACTACCGTCTTCGTTGATCATCATGTCGGCATTGCCGTGATCGGCAATGATAATGATGCTATAGCCGTTCTTCAATGCAGCTTCGGTAACTTGTTGTGCGCAGGAGTCTACTGTCTCGACAGCTTTTACAACGGCTTCAAATACGCCTGTGTGGCCGACCATGTCGGGGTTGGCGAAGTTCAAACAGATAAAGTCAGGCTCTTTTTTGTTGAGCTCGGGAATGATTTTATCCTTGAGATCCTTGGCACTCATCTCGGGTGCGAGGTCGTATGTCGCTACTTTCGGCGATGGACACAGTATACGCGACTCGCCTTCGAAGACGGTCTCGCGGCCGCCCGAGAAGAAGAACGTTACGTGCGGATATTTTTCGGTCTCGGCCATGCGGATTTGTTTCTTGCCAGCCAGGGATACAACTTCACCCAGTGTTTTCTCCAGGTTGTCTTTGTCAAAAATAACTTTTACCCCTTTGAACGAGTCGTCGTAGTTTGTCAGGGTGATATAGTCCAGGCGCAGAGCCTTCATGTCTTGCTCGGGGAAATCTTGTTGTGTCAGCGCTTGCGTGATCTGACGGCCGCGGTCGGTGCGGAAGTTAAAGCAGATCACCACGTCGTCTTCCTGAATGGTACCAACCGGTTGTTGCTGTGCGTTTACCATGACAATAGGCTTGATGAACTCATCGGTCACACCGGCGTCGTACGATGCTTGTACGGCTTTCAGGGCATCCGTTGATTTTTCGCCTATACCTTTTACCAGGAGGTCGTATGCCAGCTTAACACGCTCCCAACGTTTGTCGCGGTCCATGGCATAATAGCGGCCTACGATGCTGGCCAGCCTGGCGGAGGTCTTATCTAAATGGGCCAACAGGTCTTTCAGGTAGCCGAGACCGCCTTTGGGGTCGGTGTCGCGGCCGTCGGTGAAGGCGTGGACAAATACGTTTTGCAGGCCATTGTTCTGCGCGATGGTCACCAGGGCTTTAAGGTGCTCAATGTGTGCGTGTACTCCACCGTCGGATACGAGGCCGATGAAGTGAACATTTTTGTTGTTCTTTTTTGCATAGGCAAAGGCTTCGAGCAGTGTGCTGTTTTGATCGAGCTCTTTTTCTTCAACGGCTTTGTTTACGCGGACAAGGTCCTGGTATACGACGCGACCCGCGCCGATGTTCATGTGGCCTACTTCAGAGTTACCCATCTGGCCGGCGGGGAGCCCCACGGCGAGACCGGAAGCCTCGAGTTTGCTGTTGGCGTACTTGCCATATAGTGAGCTGATGAAGGGAGTTTTGGCTTTGTCGATAGCCGACACAGCCTTATTGGTGGCGATGCCCCAGCCGTCGAGGATCATCAGCAGTACTTTCTTGTTCATGAAAATCGATTTTTTAGTTCGGGATGTAATATGCGGCGCAAATATAACGAGGATTTGCAGCTTGCGGGGGTGGAAAGGGGGAATGCGGGCATTTTTTCAATGTACTGTAAACGATTTAGACGCATAATGTTCACATAATAATTTCCTTATCTTGCAGACGTGGCACAATTTTGGCCCGAATAAAGTTGCCATGAAGGTGAACAGAAATATTACGTCCTTAGTCTTGGTGCTGGTTTGTTTGCAAGTGATTACGCTATTTGCCCAGAGCGACGTCATCAGCCAGGTGAAAGAAACGATTAAAGCCGGAAGCGCCAAAGAGCTTTCCAAATATCTGAACCAGACGGTAGACGTTACCATTGACGACAAGATGCAGCCGTACAGCAAGGCGCAGGCGGAATTTATTTTCCGTGATTTTTTCCGTCAGCATCCTGCCAACGAGTTTAATATCATCCATCAGGGTTCGTCCAAGGGTGGGCAACCGTTTGCCATTGGCCAATACAAAAGCGGCGCCGAAACCTACCGGGTGTTTATGAAGATCAAAACAGTAGGCAACCAACAGCTGGTGCACGAGATATCCTTTGTGAAAGAGTGATAACTGTGAATTACTCCCCTATTTTTGCAGGGTGAGACCTGTCTACATCACCCCCGATTTCCTTAAGACTTTCATTTCCACTGCCCTGGCAGAGGATGCCGGTGAGGGCGATCATTCGTCGTTGGCCTGCATTCCGGCTACTGCCACGCACCGTGCCAACTTGCTTGTAAAAGAGGCGGGCATCCTGGCAGGCGTAGCCCTGGCCCTGGAAATTTTCCAGCAGGTGGACAGTCGCCTGAAAACGGAAGTTTTCTTGCACGACGGCACAGCGGTTAAACCTGGCGATGTAGCCTTTATCGTGAGTGGCCCCGCCCGCGCTATTTTGCTGGCCGAGCGCCTGGTGCTGAATTGCATGCAGCGCATGAGCGCCATTGCCACCAAGACACACGCCCTCACGGCCTTGCTGGCGGGAACTCCGACCCGTCTGCTCGACACCCGCAAGACGACCCCGAACTTCCGACTGGTCGAGAAATGGGCGGTGCTGATTGGCGGCGGTCAAAACCACCGCATGGGTCTGTACGACCTGATCATGCTCAAGGACAATCATATTGACATGGCGGGCGGTATCGAGCAGGCAATCATTCGAACAAAAGAGTATCTTCGCGCCGGCAATAAAACGCTGAAGATCGAGGTGGAAACCCGCAACCTGGAAGAGGTGAAGGAAGTACTCCGCGTAGGGGGCGTTGACACGATCATGCTGGACAACATGAGCGTGGCGACTATGAAAGAGGCA
The DNA here is from genome assembly GCF_021190955.1 of Parachryseolinea silvisoli. Taxonomy (GTDB): domain Bacteria; phylum Bacteroidota; class Bacteroidia; order Cytophagales; family Cyclobacteriaceae; genus Ohtaekwangia; species Ohtaekwangia silvisoli. The sequence continues at coordinate 438,667 of NZ_JAIOAO010000002.1, read as the reverse complement.
GTAGCCCTGGTTGGCGGCCGGTGTAAAACGGAAGCCAGTGGCGGCGTGACGGAGCAGACCATTCGCGACATAGCGTTGACGGGTGTCGACTTTATATCGGTCGGTGCGTTGACCCACTCCATCAAAAGCATGGACTTAAGCCTGAAGGCGATTGCCTAGACAAAACGTTTTGAACTGAATATAGTGATTTAGCATATGATCGTTAAGACCAAAAGTTACAAGCTCGATAAGAAGACATACATCAGCTTAGCCTTGAAAACCATTTTAAAAAAGCAGGGATGGATTGCAGTAGCAGGCGCAGTAGCCATCTGTCTGCCCAGTATATGGATCTTTAGCATTTGGTGGTTTATCGCTGCCTTTGTTGGTTTAGGTTTATACCTGTTGTTCTGGTGGATACAGTTTTACGGTGTTACCCAGTTGGAGCAAGGCAAGATGCTCTTTGAGAAATTCCATTACGAGATCAGCAGCCAGCAGATCCTGATGAAGATCAATCCGCGTGAAGGCATGCCGCTGAAGTGGGATCAGATTCAAACGGCACAAATCGGCGCCGACTTCTTTGCTTTGTTTGTGAACAAAGCCCAAATCATCTACTGGCCGTTTAAGATCTTTAATACGGATAACGAGCGGAAATTTGTTGCCAGCATTCTGGAGAAGAAGGGTCTTGTGAAGCCGAAGAAATAAAGTAGAGAGACTGCATGGAGCACGGAAAAAGACTCACTCCCGCAGCTGCCAAACAGAAGATATACCGCTACTGCGCTTACCAGGAGCGGTCGCACCAGGAGGTGCGCGATAAGCTCTACGAATACGGTTTGTATACCAGCGACGTTGACGAGATTTTGTCACAGCTGATCACCGAAGGTTTTTTGAATGAGGAACGTTTTGCCAAGGCCTTTGCCGGTGGTAAGTTCCGTATGCAGCACTGGGGGCGCGTAAAGATCGTGCACGAGCTGGAAGCACACGGTCTGACGAAGAACTGCATCAAAGCAGGGTTGAAAGAAATCGACGAGGAAGATTATCAGCGGGTGCTATACGATGTATTAGACCGCAAGCTCGCCCAGCTGGATACGACCAATCCATTCGTTACGCGTGATAAGCTTGCCCGCTATGCTATTCAAAAAGGGTTTGAGCCGGACCTGGTCTGGCCCCGGGTTAAAAACCTCGTGGCTGTGGCCTGATTTCCGTTGAGGTAATATATATCCGGCTATGTAAGCGGTGTGATGATGGATTGTTGTGCTGTAACGTTTAGCGATGTCCTCGCCCCTTGCACCCATGCCAGGTTGGGGTTTTCGTGGCCCGAGGGAAAGCGGAAGGCAACGGGGTAGCTGTACTCCCGGGTATGGTTCAGAATGATTTGCTCGGATGTTTCTCCAAAAGCCAGGTTAGGATCTTCTTTGATATCAGTCATATGGCCGATTACCAGTCCTGCCAGGTTCGCCAGCTTGCCGGCACGCTTCAACTGGTTGACCATACGGTCGACGCGGTATACCAACTCTCCTATCTCTTCGATCAACAGAATTTTTCCATCGGTCATCAGCTCGCTGGTGGTGCCCATGCTGTCGGTTAGCAATGACAGGTTTCCACCCACGAGTATGCCTTCTGCGCGACCGGGTTTGTTCGCGGGTGATGCTGCTCCGGTAATGACATCAGGTTTTCCAAACAGGGCGTTGCGCAGGCTTTCAATAGAGGGAGCGCTTGCAGGATTGCCAAAGAGCACGGGCATGGTGGCATGGATGCTGGCAATGCCCAGGCTTAGCAGCTTAAGCTGTAGGGCTGTCACGTCGCTGAAGCCGACGATCCATTTCGGGTGTTGTTGCAGCGCGGTATAATTCGCGCGGTCGATGATGCGGCCACTACCGTAGCCGCCGCGGGCGCAGAGGATGGCGTCGATGGTGGGATCGTCGAGGGCAGTTTGCAGGTCGGCCAGACGCTCTTCGTCGGTGCCGGCCAGGTATGTGTGGGATGGGCTAAGCAGGTTTTTAGATGGAACAACGGTCAGACCCCAGGCGGTAAGTACGCGCTGGGCGCTGAGAAGGTGCTCTTCGGAAGTTTTACGGCTGAGGGCGACGAGGGCTACCCGGCTGCCAGGTTTTAGCGGAGTAGGGATTAGCATTGGTGCAAGTAAGGGAAGTTTGGTGCAACAAAAAAAGCCATCCTGGTGGGGATGGCTTTTTGAATATTTTTGATGAAGAAAACGTCTTAGTGTGCCGCTGGTGCTGTGCTGCCGGCTTTGGGCGTAATCATGGCCTTGAAACGCAGGACGGTTTGTTTGGGCCAGGTGTTGGCTGATACCGTGATGGTTTTGTTTTGGACGTTTTGTTTGCCGTTGCTGTCGAACTTGGCTTTTACGTAGCCGGTGCCTCCGACGGGGATCGGCTCTTTGGTGAAGTCCGGTACGGTGCAACCACAAGAGGGTTGTGCGCCCTGAATAATCAGCGGAGCTTCGCCGGTGTTTTTCACCTTGTAGACGTACTCTACAATGTCACCTTCTTTGATGGTACCAAAGTCATGTTCGGTTGTCTCGAACTGGATGACGGGCAGCGGGCCTTCCGGTTTTTCTTCGGGGGCTGCTACGGTCGGGTTCGGTGCCGGTACGTTGGTCGTTGTGGGCTTCTTGCCTTCTACTTCTGCGAGCCGGCTTTCCAGTTCTGCTATTCGCTTTTCAGCGGCGCGATCTTTACACGCGGTAAAGCATACCAACACCACGGCAAAAAATAGCATTGACTTAAAGATTGCTGTTTTCATATCCCTGCCTTCTTAAGATTATTGTTTTTTTGAATGTACTTATTCTTTGCGGCCACCGCGGATTTGCTCCAGCAGGTCGTCTACGTCTTCGAGGAGACGCTCAGCCTTATTTTTGGCTTCGTCCACCACTTTCTGACCTTGCGACTTAGCTTCACTGGTCAGCGGGGTTTCTTTGCCATCGACGAAATCGTTGATGAGGTCTTGCAGCATCTTGCGGTATTTGTCCAGTTGGAAAGACAGCTTCTCCCGCGTGTTCGATCCTTTGTCAGGCGCGTACAGGATGCCCAAAATTGCTCCAGTAGCAGCGCCGGCCAGGAACGCCATCAGAAAATTTCCACTCTTTTTGCTCATACGACTTTCAAAGTTAGTTATCGACTTCGCGCAAATTCAAAATTTTAACAAATTTTAACAAAGGCCTGCGTCAATTTTCAGCACGACCGGCCTGAAACTTAACACCCTGTACATGATCATTGTGGAGGTGCCTATTTGTTGTCCATGAGGCCCCGTCCGCTTTTCTTCACTACGCCCGTGTCTTTCAGCTCTTTAGCGATCACATCCAGGATGCCGTTGATAAACTGGCGGCTCTTGGGCGTGCTGTAGTTTTTGGCGAGCTCGATGTATTCGTTGATCGTGACCTTTACCGGAATGCCGGGGAATTCCAATAGCTCGGCAATGGCCATTTCAAGGATCATGCGGTCAGTGAGCGGCAAGCGGTCGACTTCCCAGTTACGGGTGTTGTTGGCGATCAAATCTCGGTAGGGCTGCTCCAGGTCACTGGCTTTGTTGTACAACTTCTCTACAAACTCACGGTCTTCTTCCCAGTTGATCGAAAGCGTATGCAACTGGATGGTACTGTTGGGTTCGCCATTGTAAGACTTTACCGTTTTTTCAACAAGGCCTTTTACGATCTCCAAGTCTTCTGCCCACCGCAATACTTCTTCTTCAAAGAACTCGTTGATGACGGTCTTGCCGAGGATCACCTTTTTGAAGAGGTGGTTGATAAATTTTTTTTGGTCGTCGAGCGTGGGGCTCTTTTTGTCGAGGTAGTTAAGATACTCATTGTCCTGCCGTACCACATCGCGGAACCAACCCTTGATCTTATCGGGCTTGTCTTGCCAGTGACGGCCCAACTTCAGGGCGTCTTTGCGCAGGCCTTCGTGATGGCGCAGCGTGTTGATCCATGCGTTGTTCACAAAGTTTTTGTGACTGACTTTTTTGTCGGCCTCTGCGAGCTCGGCAAATGCCGGGGGCAGACTGAGCACGGCGATGTAATGGTCGTAGATCTTCTCGATCTCGCTGATGGTGTTCTTCAGGAAGAAGTCGGTGTCTTTCTTTGCTGCTTTGCTGTAGAAAATAAAGCACTCGTTTACGGCTTTCTTGATGCGAGGGTCTTCGTGGTCAACCGAGGTGTCACCTTGCTTGAAGGCTTTTTCGAAGAGCTTCGTGGCCGTCTTCTTCTGTAGGTTGAGGGCGACCTTGTCTTGAACCTCCATGGAATTGAGATCGGGCGCAAAGGCATCGGTGATCTGTTCGAGGCAGAGCTCGTAGTTGGCCTCTTTGCACTGTTCGAGTGCAAACAGGCTTTGCATAACTTTAATACGGAGACTTCTTCGGTTGAGCATGATAAAGAACGACTTCTAGTGATCTGAGGCGCAAAAATAGAATATCGCGGGGGGTTGGGCAACTCAAATACCGAATGATCGAAAAAAAGGCTTCCAATGGTCAGTATACCACCAGAAGCCTGTAAGAGGTCTTTTTGTATCGTTATGTCTCTGTTAGCGTGACATGCGAAGGCGTCCGATGTCCTGAATGCGCTTTTCCGCCAGCTGTATGGCAGCTTCCTGCGGCGAAAGCTTCTCCTGTTCCGCGAACGAGAGCGTGTTCAAACACGTGGTGTAAATAGTCTCGGCCTGTTCCAACACACGTTTACGGTTGTAGTTGCCCAGGTGCTCGTGGTATACGTTCATTAAACCACCGGCATTGATCAGGAAGTCGGGCGCGTAGGTAATGCTACGGTCTACGAGCATGTAGCCGTGCTTCACTTCGTCTTGCAACTGGTTGTTTGCGGCACCGGCAATGACCCGACATTTCAGGCGGCTGATGGTCTCGTCGTTGATCGACGCCCCCAATGCGCACGGTGCGTAGATGTCCATGTCGAGGTCGTAGATTTTATCCTGGCCAACGGTGCTCACACCGTACTTCGCGGCCACTTCCTTCACACGATCTTCCGAGATGTCGGTGATAAACACCCGTGCATTTTCTTTTACCAGGTGCTCGACCAGGTGCATGCCTACCTGGCCCACGCCTTGTACGCCGATTGTTTTGTTGGCGAGGCTGTCGCTGCCATAGGCTTTTTTTACGGCCGCCTTCATGCCCAGGTATACGCCATACGCTGTGACGGGCGAAGGGTCGCCGCCACCTCCCATTGATTCGGGCAGGCCGGTCACGTGTTTGGTCTCCATGGAGATATATTCCATGTCGACGGTCTTCATGTTTACGTCTTCGGCGGTGATGTATTTGCCGTTGAGGCTATTGACGAACTTACCAAAGCGGCGCAGAAAGGCTTCGGTCTTCATGGTCTTGGCGTTGCCCATGATGACAGCTTTGCCACCGCCCAGGTTAATGCCGCTGATGGCAGCTTTGAAAGTCATGCCGCGTGATAATCTCAATACGTCTGTTAACGCTTCCTGTTCTGAAGCGTAGTGCCACATGCGAGTGCCACCCAGTGCAGGGCCGAGCACAGTGTTGTGAATGGCGATGATTGCCTTCAGACCGGTGGCCTGATCGTAACACCATACAACTTGTTCGTGACCTAATTGTGTGAGGGTTCCAAAGATGCTTCCTTCTTGCACTTTTTCCAGTTCTTTGATCTCCATGCGGATTAGATTTACATTTGATTATTGTAGTTTTAATCCCTCGTTCCAGGGATACCTTTCATCCAGGATTTAAGCAAAATTAACCAGTTTCAAACGTTTGCATAAACTATTGAAAGGATATTTCGTTTAATCGGGGGGCTGCCAAATTTTTTTCCATGCGTGAGCTGAAGTACATCAATAAATACCTGTTTAAATACAAGTGGCATCTGGTACTCGGACTGGTGTTTGTTATCCTCTCCAATATTTTTCAGATCATCCCGGCGCAGCTTGTGCGCGATGCCATCGACCTCGTGGTAGACAACATTCGCATGTACCAGGGTTTCGGCCACACCGACGTGCAGCAGGATTTTTTCTCGGTGTTTGCGTTTGGTATTCTCATTTATGCAGGGCTTATACTAGTAATGGCTTTTCTGCGTGGTATATTTTTATACTTCGTGCGCCAAACGCTCATCGTGATGTCGCGATTGATCGAGTATGATTTGAAGAACGAAGTATTCGAACACTATCAAACATTGCCGCTCAGTTTTTATCGCAAGAACAATACCGGTGACTTGATGAACCGTATCTCGGAAGATGTGAGCCGGGTACGGATGTACCTCGGTCCGGCGATTATGTACGGGCTAACGCTGTTCACACTGTTTATCATGTTAATACCGATCATGTTTAGCATCAGCCCAAAGCTGACATGGTATGCGCTCAGTCCGCTGCCCTTGCTTTCGATCAGCATCTTCTTTGTCAATAATATTATCGAGCGCCGGTCCGAGCAGATTCAAAAGCACCAGTCGCGGCTCTCGACGTTTGTACAGGAGGCTTTTAGCGGTATACGCGTGTTGAAATCTTTTAACCGCGAGCAGGAGTCGATGGGCCGCTTTGAGAAAGAGGTAGAAGCGTACAAACATCAATCACTCAAGTTAACGCGGATCCAGGCCTTGTTCTTCCCGATCATCATGGGACTGGTGGGGATCAGTACGATCCTGACAGTATATGCGGGGAGCACGGAAGTGATTCAAGGCAATCTGACCTTTGGCAACATCGCCGAATTTATCATCTATGTGAACTTGCTTACCTGGCCGGTAACATCGCTGGGCTGGACCAGCAGTCTGGTGCAGCGCGCGGAGGCTTCGCAGAAGCGGATCAATGAGTTTTTGCGTACGCAGACCAACATCGTGTCAGAGAAAGAACTGGTGCGCGAGATTCAGGGCAAGGTAGAATTTAAGGATGTGGTTTTTACCTATCCGGATACCGGCATACGTGCCTTGAGAGGTATTTCGTTTTCGATCAACCCGGGTGAGTCGCTGGCGATCATTGGTACCACGGGCTCGGGTAAGAGCACGGTGGCCAGCCTTGTGTCGCGGTTGTACGATGCGCGCGACGGACAAATCCTGATTGATGATGTGCCGATTGCCGACTATAATCTTACATCGCTGCGCAGCCAGATCGGCTATGTGCCTCAGGATGTGTTCCTGTTTAGTGATACGATCTTTAACAACATCGGTTTCGGTATAAAGAATCCGGATGAGGAACGCATTACGCAAGCGGCAAAGGATGCCGATGTGTATAATAATATTGTCGAGTTTCCGCTGGGCTTTGAGACCCGGGTGGGTGAGCGCGGCATTACATTGTCGGGGGGTCAGAAGCAGCGTGTGTCGATCGCCCGGGCCATCGTGCGTGAGCCGAAAATCCTTATGCTGGACGACGCCTTGTCGGCGGTCGATACCAAGACGGAGAACAATATTTTGGGCAGCATGCGCCGGATCATGAAAGGCCGGACTACGATCATTATCTCGCACCGCGTTTCGTCGGCTAAGCTGGCCAATAAAATCATTGTGCTGGAAGACGGCATCGTTACGGAGGAAGGCTCGCACGAGTCCCTGTTGGCGCACAATGGGGCCTACAAGGAACTATACGAAAAGCAAGTATCGCAAGAGCGCGAGGCGAAGAAAGCTGGCGCCGACCTGGACGTTAGAAGTTAAAACGGGCGCCGGTACCGCCGGAGAATTTTATCGCGCCGGGGCGGTCGACAAATTCCACAAACAAGCTGAACTCACCAAAGAGCGTGAGGGGTATATCTTCAAAGGTATATTCTATGCCGCCGATCGCCTCAGTGCCCATCGTGATGTCGTTGCGCTCGTCGTCTCTAATCGCAAATGGCGCGTTTTCCTGTTGGTAGCGATACCGTACTTTTGCGGTGCGCAGCATGCCACCAATGCCCCAATACCAATCGAGTGTACCTTCCGACGCGGGTCCTTCCATGGGAATATTGTATTGGAATAGGTAACGACCAAGGGCTGTAAAGGTGCTTTTCACACGATGGGTGATGTAGCGATCGTCGTCGTAGCGTGAGAAGTGATCAAAAGAGTCTTCGTAATACCGGTCGTACCAGCCGCGGGCAGCACCACCAAGAACAAATTCAAAGGCTTTGTTGTTCGGCAGGTAGCGTTTGTAGCTCACGCCGATGGGATCGCCAATGCGTATGCCAATGCTGTTGGGGGTATCGTTGTGTTGGGCTTGTGCCGTGGTGATCAGTGCCACCAGCAATAGAAATACGATGGACACTTTGGTCAGGGACTGGGACATGGTCATGCGATGCGTAGTTAAAAGATATAGCGTAATCCGACTCCTCCTTCCACACGGCTCCACCCTGGATCAAGCTCTACGTCTGTAAAATACTCCAGCTCCATAAAGGCCGAAATAGGCAATTGAAAATAGGAGTATTCAATACCGATGACTGCCTGGGGGCCCTGTGTGAAGCGCGAAGTTGAGAAATTTCCCAGATTATTTTGATCATTTGGTCCTGGAAGTCCACCACTTTCATATACATAATCGTATCGCAACTGTGTATTCTTCCACTCCCAGCCGGCGCCGACGTAGAACTGCAGGCCGGGGGATATTATTTTGGCGTCGAAGTGGTACAAGAGCTTTGCCTCCAGGATAAAATCGGATTTTACTTTGTGGGTGAGGTAGGTAATGCTGGCGCCTTCGGCCAGTGTGTCCAGCTGTGTATAGTACGAGCCGAACTGCTGGCGGTAGTAGTGGTTATACAAGCCGCTGGCGGGTTTGCCGGCGTCGATGGCCAGGGAGAAGTTTTTGTTAGGATAAAATTTATAGGTCAGGGCGAAAGGATCGCCCAGCTTAATGCCGAGGCCGTGATAGGGATATTTGCTGTCTTCGAAGATGGGGCAAGCGACTTTGGCTTTGGCGCCTTTTACGCGGGCAGCGTTGTAATTATAACGGTCGCGGGTATACGAGCTTTTTTTGGTGTTATGCGATCGCGATCGTTGTGCTTGCGCGCCAAAACACAGCGCGGCAAAAAGGATGAGGAGGATGGCCTTTTTGAAATACATTGAAGCAAATATAACCGTTTTGCTCCGTTATCGACTTCAAACGAACTCCTTATACTGCATTTTATGGAGCTGTGAGTAGTATCCTTCGCGTAACAGCAGCTCTTCGTGGTGGCCGCTTTCTTTGATCTCGCCGTGGTCGAGCACTAAAATCTTGTCCGCGCGCTGAATGGTAGACAGCCGGTGGGCAATGACAATGGAGGTCCGGCCGGACATCATTTTAACAATGGCTTGCTGGATCATTTCTTCTGTTTCGGTATCGACGGAAGAGGTAGCCTCATCGAGTACCAAAATTTTCGGATCATATACCATGGCCCGGATGAAAGATATTAGTTGACGTTGTCCAACGGAAAGCGTGGCGCCACGCTCCATAACATTATACGAAAGCTTGCCGGGCAGGCGCTCGATGAACTTGCGTGCGCCGACCAGGTCGGCGGCATGCCATACCATCTCTTCTGTTACATCGGGGTTGCCGAGCGTGATGTTGTTAAAGATGGTATCGCTGAACAGAAACACATCTTGCAAGACCACGCCGATGTTGCGACGCAACGTGCCCAGGTCGTAGTCGTTAAGGTTTATACCATCCACGCTGATGGTGCCTTTGTTGATTTCGTAGAACCGGTTCAGCAAGTTGATGATAGACGACTTGCCTGCGCCGGTGGCGCCTACCAGTGCGATGGTCTGGCCCGCGCGGATATGCAGGGTTATATCTTTGAGCACATAGTCGGGCTCGTTGTAAGCAAACCACACGTGGTCGAAGATTACTTCGCCCTTCAGGTGCTCGGTCTTGTGCGCGCCGTTCTTTTGTACATGCTCTTCTTCGTCGAGTAGGTTCATAATGCGCGACGAGCTCACAATACCCATTTGCAAGGTATTATACCGGTCGGCGATCATCCGGATCGGTCGGAAGAACATCTGAATATACATGATGAATGCGATGAGCTTACCAATGGTGATGCCGGTCTCTTCATAGTTGATCACACCCTTGGCACCATACCACACCAACAGGCCAATGCCTGCAGCCGCAATGATCTCGGCCACCGGATAGTATATGGAATAGTACAACACCGAGCGCAGGTTTGATTGTTTATGCTCATCGTTGATCTCTTTGAATTTTTCAAACTCACGTTTTTCACTGCCAAAGATTTGCACGATGTTCATGCCGGTAATATGTTCCTGCACGAAGGTATTGAGGTTTGCCACCGCATTGCGGACTTCTGTAAATGCGACCTTGATCTTTTCTTTGAAGACATATGTGCTGAGCAACAGCAGCGGCAATGTAGAAAGGCTCAACAGCGCCAATCGCCAGTCTTCGTAGAACATAAAGCCCAGAATGAAAATAATCTGCAAGAGATCGCCGGCCATCGCTGCCAGGCCTTCGCTGAAGACATCGGACAAGGTCTCCACGTCGGAGATGGTGCGGGTGACGAGACGACCGATGGGCGTCTTGTCAAAGAAACGCAGGCGCAGGCTGATGATATGTTGATACAGGCGTGCCCGGATGTCGCGGATCACTTGTTGTCCGAGCCAGCCCGACAGGTACGTGTGTACGTACTGTGCAATGGAGTTAATGACGAGCAGCACCATGAGGAGGATCATCATCCGCACCATGGCGTCGTAGTTGCCAACCGCTACATCTTTGTCCAGTGTATATTGAATCAGTACGGGCCGCGTTGGCGCCAGCACGCCCAGGAGCAGGGTAAGCAAAATAACGGTAATGAATCGGCCCCGGTAGGGTGTCATAAACTTCATCAACCGGCTCAGTACTGACCAGTCTATGATATTACCGCTGCTTACTTTTTCCTTCTCCACGGAGTTGCTATGATCTTAAAAAATTGGTGGTATCTCGCCTAAAACATTACGAGAGCTGTTGTTTGAACGCTGAAATGCACGCAGATGTTCGTGCGCCCCGGCGTTTTTTGCCTGGGCGCACGTATTTCTAGGATACGGCTTTGTAATGCAGGGTGCTGGCATTTTCTTCCCGCAACGTATTAGCCGCCACGCGCTGAACGTCGGCCGTCGTTACCCGATTGATGAGGCCACCCTCCTCATTCACCAGGTTGGCATCCCCCGAGAGCTTGGAGAAGGCCAGGTTCATGGCGCGGTTCATCACTTCCATTTCGCCAAATTCGAGACTGGACTCGGCCTGGTTCTTCACCTTTTCAAGCTCCTGCTCCGACACGCCCTCGCGGATGAGCGTGTCGAGAATCTTGTCGACGGCTTGTTCGGCTTGCTCCAGGGTAAATCCTTCGCGCACGCGGCCGCTGATGACCAGCAGCCCGGGATCAATGGTGCCGGTGACGAACGAGGAGATCGACGTAAAGATTTCTTGCTCTTTAACGAGTTGCTGGTATAACCGGCTGGACTGACCGCGGCTAAGAATATCGCTCATCAGGTCGGTGGCGTAATAGTCTTCGTGAAAACGTCCGGGCATGTGCCACGCTTTGTAGAGGGCGTTGGCGGGTACTTTGGCTTCTGTTGTTTCCACACGCTTGCTGCTTTGGCGAGGCTCTGCGGGCAACTGCCGAGACCGGTCCCTGCCAGAGGGAATGGGCCCGAACCATTTTTCCGTAAGCTCTTTGACTTGCGTCAGCGTGACGTTGCCGGCTACGACCAGGATGGCGTTGTTGGGTACGTAATGGGTAAAGAAAAATTCCTTTACATCTTCCATCGTAGCGTCTTCGATGTGACTGATCTCCTTGCCGATGGTAGCCCATTGGTACGGGTGATGGTGATAGGCCAGCGGACGAAGCTTGAGCCATACATCGCCGTACGGTTGGTTGAGGTACCGCTGTTTAAACTCTTCGATTACAACCTTGCGTTGTACCTCGAGTACTTTGGGGTCGAAGGACAGGCTAAGCATGCGATCGCTTTCAAGCCAGAAGCCTGTCTCGAGGTTAGCAGAGGGCAAGGTGAGGTAATAGTTTGTGATGTCGGTGTTCGTAAAGGCATTATTCTCGCCACCGACCCGCTGCAACGGTTCGTCATAGTTGGTAATGTTGCGGGAGCCGCCAAACATGAGGTGCTCGAACAAGTGGGCGAAGCCGGTTTTCTCGGGACGCTCGTCGCGGGAACCGACGTCGTATAATATGTTCATAACGGCGATCTGTACGGTATGGTCCTCGTGGACGATCACGCGTAGGCCGTTTGGGAGGGTAAATTCGTTGAATGTGATCATGTGGCGCCAAAAATAACAAGATCAGCGGAATTCCGTCGGGTTTAACACCGGCAGCGTGATCACGAAGGTGGTGCCCTCGTCCAGCCTGGAGCGCGCTTCGACGGTTCCGCCCAACTTCAGAACAGATTCTTTCAGAATGTATAAGCCCAGGCCCGAGCCCTGAGCCTGCTCGCTGGCGCGGTAGAACATGTCGAAGATGTGTGCAAGGTGGTGATCGTCAATGCCCCGGCCATTGTCTTGTACCACGATGGTGTACTGGGTGGATGTGGCCGTGAGCGAGATGCGGACCGTGGGCTCGCGGTCGCCGCCAAACCAATGAAATTTAATGGCGTTGGAGATGAGGTTGTTGAGGATGATCTTGAGCCGGACGACGTCGGCTACGATGGGCTGGCCGTCTGTGCCGTCTTCCACCTCAAATTTGATCTTGCCATAGTTGGGCGCATACTGATGGTCGAGCAACAGGTTTTGAACAAAGACGGTAAATAAAAATGTCTCAGGCTTTACGGGCATGCGCGTATTGCGCGAGTAGCTCACCACTTCTTCGATAAACTTTTCCAGCTTGCGAATGCTTCGTTCCATCATGTCGAGGTATTGCTCGTGGTTGGTGATGGACTTGTCCATGCGGGCCACCATAATCAACCCAAGCACAGACTTCAGCGGCGCACTGAGGTCGTGGGATGCACTGTATACAAAGCGGTCCAGCTCGGCGTTGCGTTGCAGCAATTCTTCGTTCGCCTTCTGTAAATCCACTGTTCGTTCTTCAATGAGGTCGTGCAAGTATGTCTTGCGTTTTTTCATAATGGCCGCGCTCACGGCATAAGAGATCCAGGCGATCATAAGCGCAGTGAGTAGGACCAGGAAAATGAATTCAGCTTTTTGCCAGTACGGTTTGCCGATCGTCACGGTCATTTCCGTAGGCCTGCTCCACCCAAGCCCCGTATTTTTCTTGGCACGCACCTGCAGGGTGTGACGACCCGCTGATAAATCGGAGAGCGTGAGGGTGTGATCGTGCATCGAGTGCCAGACACTATCGCTATCCAATCGCCACTGCATGTTGATCTTGTTTTCGGGAAAGGTGATGGGCGAGAACATAAGGCTTATAAACGCGCTGTACGGCGCTTGTAAGCCGTCGTGGAAGCGCCGTGTTACACCGTTCACACTGGCATACATGCAGAAAGGTTGCGTGGTAGTGGCGTTGGTGCGAATGGATTTCGAGGCCAACGCAAGACCGAAGGATGTGCCGATCCAAAGTCGATTGTACCGGTCCGCGAGTATGCCGTGATCGGTAATGGTGTTGGAGGGCAGGCCGATATTCTCGTCGTATAGCCACAGGTCGCCGGTCACAACATCGTAGCGCATGAGGCCATACGAGTTAGAGAAAAGTATATAGCGGTCGTCGAGTGCCTCCACCGAGCTGACGGACGAGCCGGTGAGTGGTTCGCCGAGGTCAACGCGTTGGGTTGTGTGTTGGTCGTAACGCAGCAGTCCCTCGGTGGACGCCAGCCAGATGACATCGTTCTGTACGGCCAGGTCGTGGATATTCAGATCGCTTTCGATGGGGAAGTCTACGGGGAGGCTTACGTTTTTAAAGGTGTCGGCATCGTGGGCCTTGTAGAAAAGATATCCGCCCACGCCACTCGATGCCAGGTATATACCGTTCTTGCCTTCGCGCACCAGGTTTATCTGACTTTGTTTCAGCAACGGGATGTCGTAATAACGCAACGAAAAGTCTTTCGTCGACATCACTTTTACGCGGCGGGCGCGGCCCTGGCTAAGCCAGATATCCTGACGCTTGTCGATAAACACATCGGAAATAAAGCCGCCTTCTTTAGCAAAGTCCCAGCGCTTTTTCAGCTTGTCGTTTTGGAATAGTAGTACTTCGAATGCGGTGCTGGCCCACAGGCCCTGGGCATTAAATTGTAACGCCTGGAAATATCCGTCGCGATCAAAATAGAGCAGCCGGTGTTCCCATTCACCGTCGGGCTTGTGATATAGTCCTATTAATGCTTCTTTGGAACAGTAATACAATACATCGCGCCCGGGGTCGTGGGCCATGCCTTCGATAAAGTGGGCCTGTGACCGCAAGTCAATGATCTGGAACTGATTCTTTTGTATCAACACCAGTCCTTTGTCAGAGGCCACCCACAAGTCATTTTCTTTACTGCTGAAGATGGCGGTGGCGCCGATAAAGGAATATGGCAGTCTTTCGGCTTCTTCGTACCGGCTGCCCGGTATTTTATATACGTCTTCGTTAAAGGTACAGACCCAAAGGGCGTCGGAAGAGCGGAGCAGATAGGAGCAATTGTATGCCGACAAGAGACGTTGCTGGTGCTGAATCTCGCCGTCGCGAAGAATGGCTTCATATAACCCGTCGCCCGCCGCGACGAGTAATTTGCCGTTCTCGAAGAGTACGTGACTGGAATGACCCGGTAATGTTTGTGGCAGTTGCACGAAGGTGTCGTCGACTTCATCAAAACGGAACACTTTTCCGGTATAGCCAACCGCGTATAAGTTGCCATCCTGGTCTTCAAAGAAATTATAAGAGCGTATAAATACCGGCGATCGATTTTCATTACCGAAGTCGTAGCGCTTCATGGTTTTGCCATCAAACCGTACGGCGGCTTGGGTCTCGGCAATCCAGATGTCTTCGTGTCGGTCTTCGTACAATGTCTTGCCGTACCAGATGGTGGTATCGGTAGGATTACGGGTACCGCGCAGCAACGAATGGAAGACGACGGTGTCTACCTGGTTTTGGATTTCGATCAGGTCGAGGTCGGCAATGGCGAGAAGTCTGCCTTTGCGGGTGGTGAGGAAACCTTTGGCATACTGACTGTGCAGCGCAGACCGATACGTGGTGAAGCGTAGCCCGTCGTATTTAACAATGCCATCGTCGGTGGCGATCCAGAAAAAGCCTAGAGAGTCCTGGGCAACGGCTTTCATGACGTCGCTGGGTAAGCCTTGTTCTACGCGGTATTGATGAAAGCGATACTCCTGTGCGGACAGGTCCATGACAACGAGCAAGAAAACCAGGAGGAGTGGTAGTCGGGTCAGCATGTAGCGGGATCGGAGATAAAGTTAACAGTTTCTTTATAACAACGGGCCTCTATGCTTTATAAGATTTGCGTGCTAATGGTAAGTCAAAAACTCGGTTAACTTTGCGCCACCAGAAACCATCTATGCAGTTTGATCGCCAAAAACTCTCCGACAGCGTTCTGAAGAAGCTGTACGAAAACTTGTTATTGCCCCGCCTGATTGAAGAGAAGATGCTCATTTTGCTGCGGCAAAATAAAATCAGCAAATGGTTTAGCGGCATTGGCCAGGAGGCCATCTCTGTCGGAGTGACACAAGCACTGGCCCCCGACGAGTATATTTTGCCCATGCACCGCAACTTAGGGGTGTTTACGGGCCGCAACATACCCTTCCACCGGCTGTTTGCTCAATGGCAGGGCACCCTGGCGGGGTATACCAAGGGGCGTGACCGCTCTTTTCACTTTGGCTCGCGCGAGCACCACATCGTGGGCATGATCTCGCACCTGGGGCCGCAAAATGGTGTAGCCGACGGCATTGCGTTGGCCAGCCAACTGCGCCAGGAAGGGAAGGTAACGGTCGTCTTTAACGGCGACGGCGGCACGAGCCAGGGCGATTTCCACGAGGCCCTAAACGTAGCGGCCGTGTGGGACCTGCCCGTGATTTTTGTCGTAGAGAACAACGGTTACGGTTTGTCTACTCCCAGCCGTGAGCAGTTTCGCTGTGAAAGCTTTACCGACAAGGCCATTGGCTATGGCATGGAAGGGGTACAAGTTGACGGTAATAATGTGTTGGCAGTATATAGCACCGTGCAGCGTCTGGCAGAGGATATGCGCAAACGCCCGCGGCCGATCTTGTTGGAGTGTATGACCTTCCGGATGCGGGGCCACGAAGAAGCGTCGGGTACCAAGTATGTGCCGCAGGAGCTGCTGGACACCTGGGCGAAGAAAGACCCGTTGGAGAACTATGAAAAGTACCTGGTGCAAAGTGGCGTCATCGACGAAGGTTATATTGCCGCGCAACGGAAACGTGTAAAACAGGAAATTGAAGAAGGCATTGCGATAGCGACCCAGGAAGATCATCCCGTTGCCCAGACCGGGCAGGAGCTGGAAGATGTATATGCTCCTTTTGAGCAGGTGGTTGTTGCGCCCGCTTCCGAAAAGAAATCCGAAAAACGTTTTATCGATGCCATCAGCGACGGCCTGCGGCAGAGCATGGAGCGCTTTGACAACCT
Organism: Parachryseolinea silvisoli; assembly: GCF_021190955.1. Taxonomy (GTDB): domain Bacteria; phylum Bacteroidota; class Bacteroidia; order Cytophagales; family Cyclobacteriaceae; genus Ohtaekwangia; species Ohtaekwangia silvisoli. Next base: position 422,269 of record NZ_JAIOAO010000002.1, on the reverse strand, counting down.
GGTACTGATGGGGCAGGACATTGCAGAATATGGTGGTGTCTTTAAAATCACCGAGGGATTTGTAGAACGCTTCGGCAAGGCACGTGTACGAAATACACCTTTGTGTGAGTCGGCCATTTTGGGTGCCGGTTTAGGCCTGTCGGTGAAAGGTATGAAGTCGATGGTAGAGATGCAGTTTGCCGACTTTGTAACAGAAGGGTTTAATCAAATTGTAAACAACCTGGCGAAGACCCATTGGCGGTGGGGACAGCCGGCCGACGTAGTAGTGCGCATGCCCACCGGAGCCGGCACGGCGGCCGGTCCTTTTCATTCGCAGAGCAATGAAGCCTGGTTCTTCCATACCCCCGGATTAAAAATAGTATACCCTTCGAATCCTTACGATGCGAAAGGGTTGTTGTGTGCGGCACTGGAAGACCCGAACCCGGTGATGTATTTTGAGCATAAGCTGATGTATCGTTCCCTGAAAGAACTTGTGCCGGACGACTATTATACTATAGCGATCGGCGAAGCAAAGTTGCTAAGCGAGGGCACGGACCTGGGCATTATCACGTATGGCATGGGTGTGCACTGGGCACAACAAACGCTGGCGAACCTGCCGCACGTAAACGCATCAATACTGGACTTGCGCACGCTGCTGCCCTGGGACAAAGAAGCGGTGGCGGCATTGGTGAAAAAGACAAGCCGGGTGATTATCCTGCACGAAGACACGCTGACAGGTGGTGTGGGTGCGGAAATCAGCGCCTGGATCAGCGAACACTGCTTCCGGGACCTGGATGCGCCGGTGGTGCGGGTGGCAAGCCTGGATACGCCGATTCCTTTTGCACCGACGCTGGAAGACAATTTTTTGCCGAAAAACAGGCTGATCGGCGCCATTGAAACGTTACTTACCTACTAAAGTAGAGGGGTATCATAAATTTCAATTATCTTGGCCTGTTTCTTTCGCCATTTTTTGAACGTAACTAAAAGAAATACTGCATTTTCCGGGCCTGCCACCAAGTTGGTGTTGCTAATGGCCTTGCTGTTGTTGCTGGCGGCGCCGGTGTTGGCCCAAAATACCAAAGGGGACCGACCGGGAGCGTCCCAGGGGCAGCGCCGTGAAAGCCGTTTCAAAAGCACATTCCGGAAAAAGAATAAAGCCTCTAAGAAGCAGCCCACCTATAATAATCGCGCGACGGCCCGCAGCCGGTCGCGTTCCAACTCGGCTCGGGGTCGGGATAAAGTCGGAAAAGCGTCAGGCAATGTGTTGCGTCGTCAACCGCCCAAGCCCAGCGGCACACAACGTGCCTGGCAGGGTGACATTACGCACCGCCGCATTCGCGGGCGGAACAGCAGCAGTGCTTCGCGCAACAATGTACACCCGCAGACCGGGCGTTATGTCACGCGCCATCCGTCCAGCCGCGGCCGTGCCGGTGGTGGTGTCGTTTCGAATCGGGCTACCGTGGCAAGGGCAAGCGCCTCGTCAGGGCCGCGGTCTACGCCGCCCCGCAGACGCAAGGTGAAACCAAGGTCGGCATCGCGGCCGTTCATTGCCCGGAAGAGCTTAAATGTTTACGCCAATTTCCCACGCCCCAAGAAACGTACAGAGCGCGCACAGACCACAGACCTTGCCGGCCACCCATTGCGCCGACGTAACTATGAGTCGCCCCGGCCCGGAGTAAGCGCACCTGTCAGAACATTTTCCGGTAAAAGACGCGTGGGTGAACGTCCGTATCGCGGACCTGCTGCGGGCAGTTATCGTTCGGCCACCAACACACGGCCGAAGGCCTGGACCGGCGATATTGCCGGACGGCGAATTCGTGGTAAAAATTTCACCAGCAAAAAACGTACAGAGGGAATGCCGATCTTATATACCGGGCGTCGTAAGAAAGCGCGGTATGGCGATCGCCGGTATCGTGGTGCCATTCCGGGCGGCGGCGCGCAGTCCGTCACGCGGTCGCATACAGGGAAGACGCCCATACAGGGCCGTACGCCGGGCATTGGCGCATCGGGTGTCGGTAATTACAAAGGAAATTTGAAAGGCCGCCGCAGTGCAAAAGGTGGAGGTAGTGTCAGCGGCAGATTGTGGAACAACAATGGTTCGGCTGTTGCCGGGCGTCAACCACGCGAAACCCGTCCAGGTACTTTCCAGGGTAATATCAAAGGTCGCCGACAGGCGAAGGGTGGTGGCAGCGTGAGTGGCAGGTTGTGGAACAACAACGGTACGGCGCTGGCCGGACGTCAACCCCGGGAGACGCGTTATGGTGAATTTCAAGGCAACGTGAAGGGTGGCCGCCCGCTGAAAGGTGGCGGTAGCGTAAGCGGACGTCTGTGGAACAACCGGGAGTCGGCAATTGCCGGCCGCACGCCACGCGAAACACGTTACGGAAAATATCAGGGTACAATAAAGGGCCGTCGCCCGTTGAAAGGTGGCGGCAGTGTGAGCGGACGTCTGTGGAACAACCAGGAGTCGGCGATTGTCGGACGTCAACCGCGCGAGACTCGCTATGGTAAATATCAGGGTACACTGAAAGGTCGCCGGCCCTTGAAGGGTGGCGGTAGTGTAAGCGGTACGTTGTGGAACAACGATGAAACACCACTAGTGGGTCGCGTGCCAAAACCCGAGGCGCATAAGATCAATGGCTATCCTGGTAAGATGAAGCGTTTCTCGGCCAGTCCGGGTTTTGGCGATCAGGGAGAAGAATTTACAGGAGTCATTCGTCACCGGGGGCTGCGCAAGCCCTACATTCGCAATGAAAAAGCACACGAGGATGCGTTGCTGAAAAAGCGTCCAAGCGTAGCGGTCGACCAGGTATACGGTTTGCAGATACCTGTGAAAACCCGGCGCTATGTAAAAAATAAAAATGCTGCTGAAGATGCTACGCCCAAGTTGTCGCCTACGAAAGCCACCAAGGCGGTGGGCGAGCTGCAAGTGAAAGTAAAGCAATATCGCTACGTACGGAATGGCAGCAGTGCAGAAGAGGCGCTGAAGGTGCGCGAGCCGGGAAAAGCCTTTGCACGGTCAACCGACTATCAGGGTAACATCAAGATGAAGAAGTACACCCTGTTTGATAAAAGGGGCTTGCATCCGGATGCGAAGTTCGTCAAGACAAACAAAAACAATGTTGATAGCGAACGTGACATGCTCACGAACTTTAAGCTATGGTGGTCGCGTTTATTCAGAAAAGAAGAAACGCAGCCCGACCACCTGAAGGACAAGGGTCATAAGCCTCGGTACGACAAAGGGGAAGCAGGGTTGTGGTATGAATAACGCATCACATATGAATTGGGAAAAATTGACCTCACTGGACCAGTTGGAAGCGATCCGGAAAGAATCGGCCGAGAGACCAGTCCTTATTTTTAAACATAGCACCCGTTGCTCAATTAGCAGAATGGTGTTAGAGCGACTGGAGCGGAACTGGGATGTGCAGGAAATGGATTCACACGTGAAGCCTTATTTCCTCGACCTGATTTCCTATCGTCAGATCTCCAATCAAATCGCTGCGCTTTTTGAAGTTGAGCACGAATCCCCCCAAATCCTGATCATCCGCGACGGCGCGTCGGTATACGACCGCTCACACATGGCGATCGACTACCAACAAATACGCAGTACGGTTAAAAATTAAACGTGATGCTCTGAACGACCGTGTCCGAGAGGCTTAACGCTACGGGGCAGGTCATGGCGGCACGTTTTAGTTTTTCCTTTTGAATGTCCGTGGCGACGAGCGACGGGTGTGTAAACACAATTTTAACTTCCGCAATTTTTCGCGGGTCGGCACCCATAATTTTTGTGATTTCCGACGTAAGACCTGTCAGGTCGATTCCCTCACGGTTAGCCAGAATGCCCATGAGCGTCATCATGCAGCTGTTCAGCGAGGCGCATGTCAGGTCGGTCGGGCTAAATGCTTCGCCACGGCCGTTATTATCGGGTGGTGCATCGGTAACGATTGTATTGCCTGATTTGAGATGTTTTACGCTTGTACGTAAAGATCCTTCATAAATTCCGGTCATGGAAACCATATCGAATAACTTGGGGTTAGTATTTGCGTTAGGTAATTAAAAGTTTAAATTTAATCCAAAGTATCTTTGTGAGGATGTTGCGTCTGGATAAGATCTCCCTGTTAATGGCCTTTTTGTTGGTGGCGATTGTGGCAAATGCACAAACGCAAGATAGCTATGATTACCAGTCAGAGTTTACGTGGGGGATCAATAAAAATACAGCAGGGGGGCTCATCGGGGGCCTGGTTTTCAAAAAAGCGCGTAAGTTGAGCGACCGCGTACTGGAAACGTATGGTCTGGAGATCATGAACGTGAAGAATCCACAGGAAGTACGCACCAGCTCACCCAACACCGGCAACTTCTTTATTCTCGGAAAAAAGAATTATCTCTATGCCCTCCGCCTGCAATACGGACGCGACTTTATCTTGTTCAAAAAAGCACCGCAACAAGGGGTGGAAATCAAAGCCATTTTTGCAGCGGGTCCGACCATTGGTATTGTGGCCCCGTATTACGTGGAATATAGCGTAGACAACACTTCGTTTGTAACGAATACGGCGCAGTATGACACCAACATCGGCGTCACGTCTATCTTTGGCACCGGCCGTTTGTTCCAGGGCATTGACGAGTCGAAGATCGCTCCCGGCGCCAATATAAAAGCTGCGCTTAACTTTGAGCTGGGCACGATTAAAAGCCAGGTGACGGGTTTTGAGGCAGGATTTCTGCTAGATGCCTACACTGAAAAAGTGGAATTGATGGCGGCTGCCAAAAACTATGCATTTTACCCGACGCTGTTTATTACTCTGTTTTACGGCAATCGGAAATAATATTTTGCCTGCGGGCGTATGGGAAGGCTATCCTGGAAAGGGTGGCCTTCCTGTTTTTCTGGACATACAGTGCCGGATAGTCCGCGGATGTCCTAGACTTACGCTAGTATTGAGCTAGTGTTATGCTAGTGATATCCTAGCTATAAGGCACTAGGAAAACAGATGGGTATGTCCATCGATAGGTGAAGTGGTGGCACAGACAGCCGGGCACATCGCTGGCGGAATTTGAAGAAAGATCGTACGATTCCGATTTTTTCATTTTGCGGGAAACGATCGGCGCGGCATTTTTGTATTTCTCATTATTGGTAAGTTCAATTCATGGCGAAAGCAGCAGAAAAAAAGATCCAGGACCAGACCGGTCATGAGTATATCGAAGTCATCGGGGCCCGTGAGCATAACCTGAAAAACATCAACGTTAGCTTTCCGCGTAACAAGTTAGTTGTCATTACCGGCATCAGCGGCAGCGGAAAGTCTTCACTTGCCTTTGATACTATTTATGCCGAAGGGCAACGTCGCTACATGGAAAGCTTTTCTGCATACGCGCGGAGCTTTCTGGGCAACCTCGAGCGGCCGGATGTTGACAAGATCAATGGCCTGAGCCCCGTTATTTCCATCGAACAAAAAACGACGTCGCGGAACCCACGTTCCACTGTGGGTACTGTAACAGAGATATACGATTTTATGCGTCTGTTGTACGCGCGGGCCGGCGAAGCTTTTTCGTATCTGTCTGGCGATAAAATGGTGCGTCAATCGGAAGAACAAATCCTGGATGCGATCATCACAACCCTGAAAGGTAAAAAGTTGGTGCTCCTGGCGCCAATCGTCAAGGGGCGTAAAGGTCACTATCGCGAGCTCTTCCAGCAGATCCGAAAGTCGGGTTACACCAAAGTGCGTATAGATGGCGATGTGCAAGAGATCACGGCCAAGATGCAGGTGGACCGTTACAAGATACACGACATCGAAGTGGTGATGGACAGGATCGTGGCCGATCCCAAAGACAAACATCGCATCGGGCAATCGATCGCCAAGTCACTGAAAGAGGGCAAGGGCGTCATCATGGTGATGGAAGAGGGTGGCAAGGTGCATCATTTCTCCAAATTCCTGATGGACCCCAAAACGGGCCTGTCGTATGATGAGCCGGCGCCGAATACATTTTCTTTCAACTCCCCGTATGGGGCGTGCCCCACGTGTAACGGGTTGGGACAGATCGAAGAGATCACGGAAGATTCGATCATGCCCGACAAGAAGTTGAGCATCAGCCGGGGTGGTATTTTGCCGCTGGGTGAGTACCGAGACATTTGGATCTTTAAGAAGATCGAGTCGATGCTGAAGCGTCACAAGCTGACGTTGTCGACACCGGTCAAAGATATACCCAAGGATGTTATCAAGGTGATGCTCTATGGCGACGATACACCCGTGCCGGTGGCCTCGGTAAAATATCCTGGCACGGACTGGAACGTGCGCTTTGAAGGCATCATCAACTTCCTCGAGAAGCAACGCGATGAAGGGTCGGAGTCAATGCGAAAATGGGTGGAGGATTTCACGGTCGTTCGCACATGTCCGGAATGTAACGGCGCGCGTTTGAAGAAGGAGTCGTTGCATTTTAAGATCGACGACAAGAACATTGCCGAACTGGCTATACTTGACATCCAGTCCTTGAAAAAATGGTTTGACGGTTTAGAAGGACGACTCAATGCCAAGCAGAAGGTAATCGCCACGGAGGTGTTGAAGGAGATCCGGAAGCGTATAGGCTTCTTGCTGGACGTCGGCCTGGACTACCTGAACCTCAATCGGCCCATTCGCACACTGAGTGGTGGTGAGTCGCAACGTATACGATTGGCCACACAGATCGGTACACAGCTGGTAGGGGTGTTATACATTCTCGACGAGCCCAGCATCGGGCTGCATGCACGCGACAACGTTAAACTGATCAAAGCGCTGCAAGACCTGCGCGACATTGGTAACAGCGTGGTAGTGGTGGAGCACGACAAGGACATGATGTTAGCATCGGATTATATACTCGACATTGGTCCGGGGGCGGGCCGTCATGGAGGTCACGTCGTGGCCGCGGGCGATCCGAAAACGTTTTTGAAGAACGACAGTACTACGGCCAAATTCCTGAGCGGCAAGATCGGTATACAATTTTCGAAGGACAGACGCAAAGGCAGTGGTGAGAAGCTGGTGCTGACGGGTGCTTCAGGTAACAACCTGAAAGATGTTACACTCGAGATACCGCTGGGCACGCTCACGTGTATATCGGGTGTCTCGGGCAGTGGTAAGTCTACGCTGATCCATGAAACACTTTTCCCGATCCTCAATCGTCACTTCTATAATTCGCGTACAGAGCCGCTGTCGCATAAAAAGATGGAAGGGCTTGAGCATATCGACAAAGTGATAGAAGTAGATCAGTCACCCATTGGCCGCACACCGCGTTCGAACCCGGCTACTTATACGGGGGTGTTCAGCGATATCCGCGACCTGTTTACGCAGATGCCGGAGTCAAAGATCCGTGGATATAAAACCGGTCGGTTCTCGTTTAATGTAAAGGGTGGCCGGTGCGAAACATGCGAAGGGGCCGGTTTACGTCTCATTGAAATGGAGTTTCTTCCGGACGTATATGTACCTTGCGAAACTTGTAAGGGGAAGCGGTATAACCGGGAGACGCTGGAAGTACGATTCAAAGGGAAGTCGATCAGCGACGTGCTGGATATGACGGTGGAGGAAGCGATCACGTTCTTTGAGAACCAGCCAAAGATCTTGCGCAAGATCCAAACGCTTGGCGAAGTGGGTCTGGGTTATATTTCCCTGGGACAACATGCTACGACACTTTCTGGCGGGGAGGCACAACGTGTGAAGTTGGCAACGGAGCTGTCGAAGCGCGATACCGGTAAGACGATGTACATTCTGGATGAGCCCACCACGGGGTTGCACTTCCAGGATATTGCGCATTTGCTCGATGTGTTGCAGAAACTTGTCGACAAGGGCAATACGGTATTGGTAATCGAGCACAACCTCGACGTTATCAAGTCGTCGGACCATATCGTCGACCTGGGGCCGGAAGGTGGCGCAAAAGGTGGCAAGATCATCGCCCGGGGCACCCCCGAGGAGGTGGCCAAAAATACCACAGGCTACACGGGTAAGTTCCTGAAGGCCGAGTTGAATTAACCCGTGATAATAATCGATTTTCACACAGTATCAACATGATAGCACGCCTACGCCCATACCTGGTCAGCTTCCTTTTCTTTTTGGTAGGAGTCTACCAGGTATACACAGGAGATCTGCTCGAAGCATCTTTGTATATACTGGCCAGTCTGGCCTTTGCGTTCAACTCGATGGCCGCCGAGCCAAAGCTTGTCGCGTATAAAAAAACGATCGTGACCATTACCTGGTCGCTGATTATTGTGACAGGCATACTTTTCTTATACCTCCTGCAGTTTAAATACCTGTAGATCCACCACCCACATAAATTTGGGATGCCGGGTGCCCGCGATTTGCGTATATTTTGAACTTTTCGCAGAGGCGATATGGTAAATAAGCACAGATTGTATTGGACACTACAAACCGGCGGGTGGTTATTCTACGCCGTTGTCCAGATTGTCTTCAGCTTCTTTGCTTCTGATGGTTTTGCGACGCGTCGCATTACGTTCTTGCTGTTCGAGGCTTTTTTATGCCTCATGATCACACACTTATTCCGCTTATTCCTGAACCGCTGGCGGTGGCTGTACCTGCCTATGCCAAAACTTATCCCGGGTGTATTTGTGGCCGTGATTTTGATGGGGGTGACGGTATATTTCTTACGTATACCCGTTAATTTGATCCTCGGTCGATTATTTGATCCGCGCACTGCGTTTGACCCGGCACAAATCCTGGGGCAGACGTCCTTTTATGCGATCGTATTCTTCCTGTGGTCGGTGTTTTATTTTACCTATCACTATTTCGACCGGTATAATAAGTCGCTGAAGTACGAGGCGTCGATGATCGAGATCGAGCTGAACAACCTCAAGTCGCAGCTCAACCCGCATTTTATCTTCAATGCGTTAAACAGCATTCGTGCCCTGGTAGACGAGAACCCCTCGAAGTCCAAACAGGCCATTAACCAGCTCTCCAATATTTTGCGCAATAGCCTGGCGATGGATAAGAAAGGGCTTACCAAGTTCGATGACGAGATGCGGTTGGTGCGGGATTACCTGGGACTGGAGAGCATTCGCTTTGAGGAGCGGCTAAAGACGGAGTTCGACATACATCCGCAATCGCAAAACTTTTTGGTGCCACCGCTGATGATTCAGACGCTGGTGGAGAACGGTATCAAGCACGGGATTTCGAAACTTACGCAGGGCGGCGTGATTCAGGTGAAGACATCTGTTGATAATAACCGTTTGAAGGTCCATATTCGCAATACAGGGCACCTGGTGCAAGGGAACAAACGCAAAGGAGGTTTGGGATTGAAAAATACCATGCAGCGCTTAAAACTGATCTATGGAGACGAGGCATCGTTCCGGATTGTGAATGAAAACGATAATTTTGTACTTACTGAAATAATCATTCCTCAAAATTTTACCTATGAGAGCATTAATCGTGGATGATGAGCGCCTGGCGCGAAAAGAGCTAATGAAGTTGTTGGAAGATCATCCGATGATCGAAGTAGTGGGTGAGGCGGCCAACGCCGACGAGGCGACGCAGCTGGTAAACGACCTGAATCCCGACCTGCTATTCCTGGACATCCAAATGCCCGGAAAGACAGGCTTCCAGCTGCTCGAAGAATTGGATGCTGTGCCACTGGTGGTGTTCACGACTGCCTATGATGAGTTTGCGATCAAGGCTTTTGAGGTAAATGCGCTGGACTATCTGCTTAAGCCCATTCAACCGGAACGGCTACTGGAAACTGTCTCGAAACTCGCGGAAAAGGAGCGTGCCAAGCTTGCCGCCGTTCGTGGGCCGGAGAAAAAGCTGGGTCTGAACGACCAGGTATTTGTAAAAGACGGCGACCGCTGCTGGTTTGTGAGCCTTTCAAATGTGCGCCTGTTCGAGTCAGACGGTAACTACATCAAAGTATACTTTGATGCCAACCGGCCGATGATTCACAAGTCGTTGAATGCATTGGATGAAAAGCTGGACGAACGCGCTTTCTTCCGGGCGAGCCGTAAGCACATCGTCAACCTGAGCTGGGTAGAAGGCATCGAGCCGTGGTTCAACGGCGGGCTTATGGTAAAACTTCGGGGCGGGGATAAGGTTGAAGTAAGTCGTCGGCAGGCGGCCAAGTTTAAAGATATGATGAGCCTGTAATGGGTTCAGGCTAACACAAGCTCGATCAGTTCTTTTTGTACATTCCAGTCTTTGGCAAGCTTCAGCATGGCCGTGGCCTCCATTTCGGTCACGTAGCCCTTGAGGTTGTTTGCTTGCCAAACCATATTGATTAGCTCCACGCGCTTTTCTTTGGGATAGTCGCCGATGATCTCGTTCAGGTAATCACGGGCGCGGTCGAAAGAGGTGACATAATCTTGCGCTACAAAATCCAGCGCCCACTTGTATTCATCCTGGGCGTTTAGCTCGTGCGCGGTTTTCTCTAAATCGTTTTTTTCTATGTCGTCCAGACCGTGGTAGTGAAAGATCACGGCTTTGAGCAACATATACACTTTTTTTTCTTCCATGGGTCTCGGATAGGGAACGGTCGTGAAAATTACGAAACTTCCTGCTTGGCCGTTGCGACGCGGTTTTATTTTGTCGCAAATAAGTCGGCCGCGATCTTATCGGCCAGCATCTTACCGCGCCTGGTGAGTTGCAGGGTATCGCCTGACACGATGGCCAGACTTTCGGCAAAGAGTGTATTCAGGTAGGGACCGTGTAGAGCCTGCAGGTCGTACTGAAGCTCCTGTCGCAGTTTCCGCAGATCAGCGCCCCAGGACGTACGCAGGGTGGTTAGCAGGTATTCGTTTATGACATCTTCCGGCGTCAGCGCTTCGTGTGTAAATGGAATTTTATCTTCTTGCAATCCGCGCAAATAAACATGGTTGTTCGCGACATTGTATTGCCGGCTCTGGCCGTCATAGGAATGGGCGCTTGGGCCAATGCCCAGGTATTTTTTTTGCTGCCAATAGCTGCTATTGTGACGCGAATAATATCCAGGCCGAGCAAAGTTCGACACTTCGTATTGCTCATAGCCGGCAACGTCCAGCATCTCTACCAGCATCTCCAGCTGCGCTGCCGCGAGGTCATCCTCTACAGCTTTGAGCTTGCCCGTGGCCGCCCACTTGCCGAACGCTGTCTTTTCTTCGATTGTAAGAGAATAGGATGAGATGTGTTCCGGTGCAAAAGACAGTGCGCGCCGAATATTTTCCCGCCAGGTCTCCACCGGTTGCCCAGGAATGGCATAAATCAAGTCGAGGCTGATGTTGTCGAAGCCTGCCGCACGCGCTTGCTCCAGGCACTGCTGCGCTGCCGAGGCGCTGTGTGCGCGATGTAAGAAATGCAACACCCGATCATCAAACGACTGAATGCCGATGCTCAGGCGATTGACTCCTGCGGCACGCAAATCCACCAATTTTTCGGCGTGAAGGTCGTCGGGATTGGCTTCCAGCGTTATTTCCCCAGTGGGCGCCAATGAGTAGGTTTTAGCAACGGCTTCTAATAGCGTTTCTATTTCCACCACCGACAGAAGCGAGGGTGTGCCCCCGCCGAAATACACGGTCTCGATCGTTTCACCCGCCAGGTACGACTTTTGGAGCTCCAGCTCGCGCACCAGCGCACCGACCATTTCTCCCTTTTTCTCCTGATTCGTGGAAAAGTGAAAGTCACAGTAGTGGCATGCCTGCTTGCAAAAGGGAATGTGAAAATAGATTCCGGCCATATTCGTGTGGCAAACTTACGGGCATTTCGGGATATGAGACCAATTCTGAATATTTTTGAGCCGTATGATGAGCGTAAAAAAACTGGTCCTCTTTAGCTGTCTGGCATGTCTACTCACAGTACAGGCCGCGGCGCAGCAGTATGCTATCCGCAAGGATTTCGCATCCGAGTGGACCTACTTTGAGGAGGGCAAATACGAGGCTTTTACCGGAAACGAGAAGGTGTCGACGGTTTACTTTCGCGTGGATGCCGGTAAATTTCAACACGATCTTCTGGCAGTGAGCAGCCCTCAACCGTTTAACCTGTTCATCGACGGCAAGCTCGCCGGTACTGGTACGCGTTTGCATCTCGACATCGACAGCCTGGCGGGTATTTTTTCGCCGTCGTTTACGGTGGCCGTCCGTCAAAAACGCATCTGGCAGGAGGATCTCAGCACCCAGGTGCTGACGCGCGCGCCGCAAAAGGCCAGCACAGAAGAGCAGTTGGTGCCACGCAATACTTCCTTTCGCGACTTCGCCATCATCGGGTTACTGGTGTTAGTGATGCTGGTCATTACCATCATTCGCCTGAATCCCAAGCTGGCATCAGATTATTTTTCGGTTATCAAAATATTCTCCATGCGTGAAATGGACGACAGTCAGGTATACACGCGGATCACCAGCAGCACGAATATTCTCTTCTATATTTTCTGTAGTATGATGCTGGGGTATTACCTGATGATCATTTTTCATTTTCTACCCACAGAATATACGACGGCCTTGCTGTTTAAAGCAGAGAATTTTCCCATGGCGATGCTGCAATGGCTGGAATTGAGCCTGATTGTGCTGGGAATCTTCTTTGTGAAGATGACGCTGGTGTACGGATTAACGAGCTTATTCGGTGTGCCGGAGGCGGCGGGCACACATTTTTTCAATTGGGTACGTGTGTTGTTGGTAGTGTTTGGAACCGTTACGATCATTATGTCTGGGTACTTCATCATGCATGGCCAGCATGCCGGTTTTTTCTACGGCCTGCTGCAGTTTTTTGGATGGACCCTTGTTGTTTGGATGGTGTTGATCATTTTCAAGTTAAGTAGCAAAATGAGCCACTCGTTGTTTCATTTATTTTCGTACATTTGTGCTACCGAATTGATACCCTTTTTGATAACATTAAAGGTACTGTACAATTAGCCTGAATTCGTTTACGTGTTGATATGAGTGAAATTGCTACTGACAGGATGCGCAAGGTAAAAAGCATTCTGGTGACCCAAGAAGCTCCGGCTGATGCGAACTCTCCCTACCTGAAGTTGGCTGAAAAGTATAACCTGAAAATCGATTTCCGCCCGTTCATTCAGGTAGAGCCAGTACCTGTCAAAGAATTTCGCAAGCAGAAGATCGACATCCTAAACCATACGGCCATTATTTTCACAAGTCGTAATGCCGTTGACCATTTCTTTCATATCTGTCAGGAACTAAAACTCGAGATGCCTCCGGAGATGAAATACTTTTGCATCTCAGAGCAGACGTCGAACTACCTGCAGAAATACATCGTGATCCGTAAACGTAAAATCTTCACGGGTTTGAAGACGGCTCAAGATCTGCTGGAGATGCTCAAGAAACACAAAAACGAGAAATACCTCTTCCCCTGCTCGGATATCCGTAAAAATGACATCCCTGATTTTCTAAAAGACGGCGGATACAATTACACCGAAGCCATCATTTACCATACGGTAGCCGCCAATTTATCGGACCTGAAAGAAGTGTTTTACGATATTCTGGCGTTTTTCAGCCCTTCAGGCATCAACTCCCTTTTTGTCAATTTCCCTGAATTCAAGCAAAATAACACCCGCATAGCGGTTTTTGGCCCAACAACGGCCAAGGCTGTACGCGATGCCGGCCTTATTTTGGACATTGAAGCACCCCTGCCGAACGCGCCGTCAATGACGGGTGCGCTTGAGCTCTATATAAAAAAGGCGAACGGAATTAAGTAGCACATTTTCAGTTCTTTCAGCGGGACGAAACGGTTTTCGGCGTTTTGGACGTTTTGATGTGCCCGCATGAACGGGTAGTTTTTTTGAATAACTCGTTCATCCTTTGAATTTTACAAAGTGACCTTTTTTATTACACTTTAATTACATTAGATTGACTGTGTCGTAAAAAAGCGCTTACTTTAAATTCTATTTTTTAACCTTAATGCTGAAAAAGACTTTTTATACCCTCCTGTTGGCTCTGGCTGGATCCGGTGTTTCTGCTCAGCAAGATCCCCTGTTCACGCAGTACATGTTTAACAACTTATACATGACTCCTGCATACGCCGGCGTGGATGGTGTAACGAGGCTTACAGCAGTACACCGTAGCCAATGGCTCGGGTACCAGTCAAGCTTCAACGATGGCGGTGCTCCCGTAACACAGATGGTAAGCTTTAACACGCCCATCTTCAAACTGCGCAGCGGGTTTGGTGCTTACGTGATGAACGATAAGCTCGGACCGCAGAACAACCTGGAGGCACAAGCGATGTACGCGTACCACCTGGGTATAAAAGATACGAAGTTGAGCTTAGGGATTAAGGCAGGAGTATACTCGCAGGCGATTGATTGGGAAGTGTACCGTGCGACAAATCCCGACGACCCGCTGCTGAAGCACGGTAAAGAATCGCAAATTCGTCCGGACCTGGGGTTGGGCGCTTTTTATCGCGCCGAGAAGTACTATATCGGTATCGGTTTTAATCACTTGTTACGTTCTGAATTTGATTTTGGTGAAGATGGTGTGCGTAGCGCGTTGGAAAATCACATTAACGCAACCGGTGGGTATTTTTACGAGGTAAGTTTTGATTTACGTGTACAATTTAGTGTTGCAGTTCGCTCAGATTTGAATCGTACACAAATGGATTTTGCAACGATTGGTTACTTGAAAGATACGATGTGGGGAGGCCTTGCGTTTAGACAAGGTGAGGCGGGTAGCTTACTGTTGGGATACGCACTATTAAAAGACAAATCACTCAAGTTAGGTAGTGGCATTGACTTCATCGTCAAAGACCGTGATGCCAAAGATAATTTTTCGCTTGAGTTCATGCTGAGTTATGAATTACCTGTCAATCCGGGCAGCGGCAAAAAAGTCGTTCGAACCCCTCGCTACAGGCATTAAGCGGCACTGAGTTTGGTATTTTTAAGATTTTAATGAATTTGCATTTACTTTCTTCAAAAAAATAAAGCTGATACAATTAACTTTCGTCCTCTAAAAATTCACCGTAGACAAACCTGAGATAGCAGTATGAATAAGGTTCTTTCAAAAGTAGTGTTAGTGCTTTCGGGCGCAGTGGCCAGTGCTTGTGGCCTCCTGGGTCTTGGAGGTGGTAAAGGTGGCGGAAACGATCAGGGTGAACTCGTCGGAGTTCCCGGCCGCGAAGGTTGGGTTATGACAATTCCCTATGGGATGGTTCCGATTCCCGCTGGTACGTTTCACATGGGTCAGGCAGATGAAGATCCTGCTTCCACTCAAATCAACTTCAACAAGCAGGTAACCATTGGTTCGTTCTTCATGGACGATACAGAAATTACCAACAACGAGTACCGTCAATTCACAAACTTCTTCCTGGTAGACAACGGTACCATTGAGGGCTTCGAGACCGTCGATGCTGAAACGTTCCGTCAGAAATACTATCCCGATACTGCCGCCTGGGTACGTGACTTTGCTCACCACATGGGTGACCCTATTCAGGATTACTACTACTGGCACCCGGGTTACGACGACTATCCGGTTGTGGGTGTCAACTGGGATGCTGCCGTCTTCTTTGGAAAATGGAGAACTGCTTACCTGAACGACTACCGCAAAAATGTAGGTGATTTCCAAATGCCTGCCTTCCGTCTGCCGTCTGAGGCAGAATGGGAATATGCCGCCCGTGGCGGCCGTGACATGGCCAAATATCCCTGGGGTAACCCCTACATCCGTAACTCTAAAGGATGTATGCTTGCAAACTTCAAGCCTGGCCGTGGTAACTTTTACGATGATGGTTTTGCCTACACATCTCCCGCGATGTCTTATTTCCCCAACGACTTCGGTCTGTTCGACATGGCAGGAAATGTTTCAGAATGGTGTTTAGATGACTTCAACCCTGCGTCTGTACCGACTGTTTGGGACTTGAACCCGCAGTACATCGATCCGAGAACCAATCCGGAAAGCTCAGCTTACAACCCGCGCGTTCCGCCTAAGAAAGTGGTACGCGGTGGTTCCTGGAAAGATGTGGCTTACTACCTCGAAACAGGTACACGTACTTACGAATTCAAAGATTCAACGCGCGCCTACATCGGGTTCAGATGTGCTATGACCCACCTGGGCCGCTCGTCAGGTCAGGAATTTTAACAACCAGAAACTCTATTCTATTTTTTAATATCAAAAGGCAAAAAACTTAAACCATTACTAAAATGAGCAAGAAAAAAGGCGGATTTGCCGAACTTCTCTTCAAGACCATAATGCCCAAAGTTTATGGTATTGGTGCGGCAGTTGTAATCGTGGGTGCGTTATTTAAAATTCTTCACTTGACCGGTGCTGACCAGATGCTGATGATCGGTCTCTTGACGGAGGCTGTGATCTTCTTCCTGAGCGCATTCGAGCCGCCTCACCAGGAGCCCGATTGGTCAAAAGTATATCCTGAACTTTCTGAAGACTACGAAGCTCCTACTACTTCGCCTCGTATCTCTAATAAACCTGCTGGCGCTTCTTTGTCTCAGCAACTGGACGCTTCACTTGAGAAAGCGAAGATCGGTCCTGAGTTGCTGGATAGCCTCGGCAAAGGCCTGAACAACCTGGCTGAGTCTGCTAAGAAAATGTCGACTCTTTCTGACGCTGCTGTCGCTACAAACGACTATGCAAACAACGTGAAGAAAGCTTCTACCCAGCTGGTGGAAATGAACAAATCTTACGACACTGCTATCAAGGCTGTATCGAGCATGTCTGAAGCATCGAAAGACGCTGGTGAGTACCACTCACAAGTTCAGAAAGTAACGAAGAACCTCGCTGCCCTGAACTCAGTATATGAGATGGAGCTGAAGGATGCCGACAGCCACGTAAAGAATATGAACAAGTTCTATGAAAGCCTGACAGGTGCTATGCAAGGTCTGTCGAAGGTTGGTGATAACACCGCTAAATTCACATCAGAACTTGGTAAACTTTCTGATAACCTGACTGCCCTGAACAAAGTGTACGGCAGCATGCTGACGGCCATGAAAGGTGGCGGTCAGAACTAATACGATTGACTGTTTTTTAACGTTTAATTAAAAAAACAACCAACAATGGCAGGTGGAAAGGAAACCCCGCGGCAGAAGATGATCGGTATGATGTATCTCGTACTGACTGCACTTCTGGCGCTGCAGGTGAGCAATGCCGTTCTGGAAAAATTCGCTATCATCAACAGCACGCTTGAGTCGCTGATTGGTGAAGGGAATACCAAGAACGATGCTCAGCTTGGAAAGATAGTGGAAGACGGTGGCAAGAGCGACGACGCAGCTGTAAAGCAGGCCGTAGCGAATGCCCAGGAAGTACGGAAGCAGTCAAAAGCGACCGTGGCTTATATTGAAGAAGTTAAGAAAAAGATGCTCGCCGAAGCTGGCGCCAAAGGTGTCGACGAACAATTCATCAACGATCACAGCTCGAAAATAGCGACGATGATGATCGATAAAAAAGATGGTGCGGGCGTAGGTGTTGAGTTCGTGAAGAAGCTTGAAGACTACCGCAAGCAGCTCGAAAAGCTGACCGGTGGTAAATTCGAAACGCTGACGAAGTCTCCCGATCAAATGGCAGCTTTCAAAGACAACGAAAAGCACAAGAACAAAGACTTCCTAACCTTTACGTTTGAAAATACGCCTGCGGTAGCGGCTTACGCTTCCGTGACGCAGATCCAAACGGAAGTGTTGGAACAAGAAGCGAAGGCGCTGGGTATCCTGGCTGAAAAAGCAGGCGCTGGCGTAGTGAAGTTCGACCGCATCGTTCCAATGGTTCGTCCTGTATCTTCGATCGTGGCAGCAGGTGCTAAATACCAGGCTGACATGTTTATCACCGCATCGGCTTCCGGCCTGGTGCCCGAGATGTACTACAACGGTCAGAAACTGCAGGTAATGGACGATCCGTCCGGTGTGAAGATGGGTAAAGTAGAATTCACCGCGAAAGGTGGAAGCTATGACAAAGACGGTTTCTCGAAACAGTCTTTCAAGGCCCGGATTATGATCGATGGTAAGCCGTACGAGCAAGACATTCAGTACATGGTGGCACAACCAGTTATTAAAGCAACGACTGGTAACGCTCCTACCCTGTATATGAACTGCGGTAACACGGTGAACATCGAAGTTCCTTCTCTCGGTACGAATTATAATCCTTCGTTTAACTCAAACGGCGGTGCTGATATCATCAAAGGTGACAAGCCCGGCCGTGTAACGATCATCCCGAAACAACGGAAGATCAAAGTAACGGTAAGCAACGGTGGCGCTACAATCGGTGATCAGCCGTTCGACGTGAAGAACGTTCCGGATCCGAAGTACGTAGCATACGTGGGTAACAACCAGGTTGACTTGCGCAACGGTATCCGTGCCAACCAACTTGCTGCGCTGCGTTTTGCGGCTGAGCCAGAAGCAAACTTCAAGGAAGAAGTTCCGAAGGATGCTCGTTATTCCATCAAGCGTGCTGAGGTTATCCTCGGTCGCGGAACGGCTGGTGTACAGCGTTTGACCGCAACGAACGGTAACCCCGACTTGCGTTCATGGGCAGGCCAAGCTCGCCCTGGTGACCGTATTGTTATTGATATCAAAGATGCTGCCCGTAGAACATTCCGTGACGACGAAGAAAAGATTGTCCCGAAAGGTTCGAATGGTATCATCATTATACCAGTGAATTAATAAACAGATGAAGAAGATAGCATTTTTTGCAGCGCTTTCGGCAGCGTGCTTTATAGCAAGAGCGCAGGAAGTACAGGACCTGGAGGTTCAGTACAACCCTAACTCACTGAACCCTATTCCTGTCTACGAGCAACACTACAAAGTGCGTGTGTGGCGGAATATCGATCTGCGTGAAAAGCAGAACAAAGGCTTCTTCGCCAAAAATGGCGAATTGACCCGGCTGATCATTGACGCTGTAAAATCTGGCGAGTTGACGGATGTTTATGCCAGCGACTCTCTGACCTCGAAAGTTTCGAAACAAGACTTTCTGGGCCGTTTGGTGGCTGAGCAGGCACAGACCTATGACCAGTGGGATCCGAACCGCGATTTTTATACCGATGACGTTATCACATACAACGGCAAGAACTACCGTTCCCTGCGTGACAACCGCGGTGTAACACCGGGTGCGGACAATGCCGGCGATGACTGGGCAGCAACTTCACAAGGCAGCGGTCTCGAGTATATGGTGAATGATATTAGCAATGCCCACATGTGTGAGGATATCATCTTCGACAGAAGAAGATCAAGACTCTACTATGACATTCAGGCCATTGAGTTGATCATTCCCGGTGCAAAAACCAACACAAACATCGACGTGTCGTTGGGTTGGTTCAAGTACAAGGATCTCGAGAAACTGTTCCGTAACAACATCCCGAAAGCAGTATGGTTCAACTGGCAGAACACTGCTCAGAACAAGAACTTCGCCGATGCTTTCTTGCTGAGACTCTTCCACGGAACGATCTATAAAGTTCAAAATCCGGATGATGAGACCATCGACGACACCTACCGTGCTAACGGCCGCCCTTATCGTGAAGGCGTATGGGCACGTGAGTGGACTGAAATGATGCTCATGGAGAAAGAGCACAATCTCTGGGAGTTTTAAGTTTTGTTTTTTTGATATTGAAAAGGGAGGCGAGAGCTTCCCTTTTTTTATGACCTGTCGAGGTCTATCGTTTCATCGCTTCGGCCTTCTTCTGGCCAATGATAGCGGCGATCTCCTCCAACGAAGCTTCCTTGATTTTCTTCACGGATTTAAAGTGCTTCAGTAGTTTTTCTGCCGTCTTGTGACCAATTCCTTCTATACCTTCCAGTGCTGAGCTGAAATGTTTTTTACTGCGCTTCAAACGGTGGAATGTGATGGCAAACCGGTGGGCTTCGTCGCGTATCTGCTGTAATAATAACAGTCCCGGTGATTTTTTACTGATGAGAAGCGGGAACGGATCTTCGGGATAGTATATTTCCTCCAGCCGTTTGGCAATGCCAGCAATCGGCACTTTGCCGTAGATGTTCAGCTCTTTTAAGGCCTCACAAGCACTGCTTAGCTGGCCCTTACCTCCGTCGACAATAATCAAATCAGGCAAGGGTTGGCCTTCTTCCAGGATGCGTTTATACCGACGACCCACGATCTCTTTCATGGAGGCAAAGTCGTCTGGCCCTTCTACGGTTTTGATATTAAAATGGCGGTAGCCCTTTCGTTCGGACTTGCCATCGACAAAGCGCACCATAGAAGCTACGGGCGATGTGCCCCCCAGGTTGGAGTTATCAAAGCATTCGATCACTTTAGGTAACGTAGGCAACTTCATATCCTTCTGTAGGATCATCAGCACTTCTTGTTGTTTCGTCTTTTTTCCTTCGCGGAAAATCTCTTTCTCCTTCTTAAGCTCCAGTGCATTTTTTAGAGACAGAAAAATAAGTTTCTTTTTATCGCCAATCTTGGGGACTACGTTTTCGACACCGTCCTCCAACACCGTGATGTCCACGTTGCTGAGGATGACCTCGTTCTTGCTATTGGTTTGCTCACGTAATTCGGCCACGGCAAGGCTTAGCAGCTCCTCGTCGGGTTCGTCAAGCTTTTTCTTGAGCTCAACAGTTTTGGAGAAGACAATAGAGCCTTCTATAATCTGAAGATAGTTAACGTAAGCGTATGCTTCGATGCTCGTGATGGTAAAGACATCGATGTCGGTCACGTCGCGGTTTACCACCAGCGACTTCGACTGGAAACGTTCCAGGGTGTCAAGCTTTTCTTTTATAGCTTGTGCTCGTTCAAACTCCAGGTTGGTCGCAAAGCCCTTCATCTGGTCGTTGAGGTGATTGTATACTATGCTGAGGTTTCCCTTCAGGATGTAGCGCGCCTGACTGATCTCTTCCATATAGGCTTCTTCAGCTTGTAGACCTTCGCATGGTCCTTTGCAGTTGCCGATATGAAACTCGAGGCATACCTTGAACTTCTTTTGCGCTACATTCTGTTCGCTGAGCAGCAACGAGCAGGTGCGTATGGTATAAAGCTTGCGCACAAGCTCCAGTACATTTTTCATGGCCACCACGCTGGAGTACGGGCCAAAATATTCTCCTTGCTCCGGTAGGTACTTGCGCGTGTAGATGATGCGGGGATAACGTTCTTTCAGGACGCAGATATAGGGGAAGGTCTTATCGTCCTTGAGGAGGATGTTATACTTGGGCTGGTTTTGTTTGATGAAATTGTTCTCCAGCAATAACGCATCGAATTCGGAGTTCGATACCGTATAGTCAATGCGGCGGATCTCAGAGACCAGTCGGAGAGTCTTTCGGTTTACGCCCGTGCTTTTTGAAAAGTAACTACTGACACGTTTCTTGATGCTCTTGGCTTTGCCGACGTAGATCAATACGTCTTCGGCACTATAGAAACGGTAAACCCCCGGAGACTCCGGCAGCCGGCTTACCGCATCTTTAATGTCGTCCATGGGATGTCTGCAATTAATTATTCGGAACCTGCCAGACTTGCTCGTCTTCTGAATCCTGCGCGTCGGTGGAGGTGCTGTTATGTTGGCTGCAGTCGAGCGTTATATCAAGGCCCATGGCCGGTCTTCTAAAGACTCCTTTTCCGTAGCCAAGCTCTTTGTCACGGTATACGCGCGTCATATACTTATCCCAAATCGGAGCGGCTGTTTTACCACCCTGGCCAAAGCTCCAGGACGGGAAGTGAATACTGCGCTCGTCGCCGCCTACCCAGGCCCCGGTGACAAGGTTATGTGTTATGCCCATGTACCAACCGTCAGAGGCATTGTCGGTGGTACCGGTCTTACCGCCGATCTCGTTGTTGGTCCGGAGGTCATAGCTCAGGCCCAACGAAGTTCCACCTGATTCTTGTACGCCACCTTGCAGCATATAGATCATCTTATAGGCCGTGCGCTCGTCCATGGCCTGGCGGGTTTTCGGCACGAAGTTTTCCAGCACGTTGCCATTTTTGTCCTCAATGCGTGTGATATAGTAAGGCTGAGTATAGATGCCGAGGTTTACATAGGTGCAATACGCCGCCACCATTTCATACAGCGTTACATCGCTGGTGCCGAGACACAGCGACGGTACGGCATCCAGCTTACTGGTAATGCCCAGGCGATGAGCGAAGTCCACTACGTTCTGCGGCGTTACACGCTCCATCATTTGTGCAGTAATGGAGTTGATCGAACGCGCCATTGCTTTGCGAATGCTCATTTTTTCGCCACTGCCACGCGTGCCATCCGAGTTTAACGGGCTCCAGGTACCGCCGGAAACCTTGATGGTCGGTGAGATATCGAGCAGCTCCAGGCAGGGTGAATAACCCGCCTCAATCGCGGTACCATATACAAAGGGCTTAAAGGTAGAACCTGGTTGGCGAGCCCCCTGTCGTACGTGATCGTATTTAAAATACTTATGGGACACCCCACCTACCCAAGCTTTGATTGCGCCGGTCTTCGGATCCATCGACATCAGGCCGGTTTGTAGAAAGCGGTTGTAATAGTTCAGCGAATCCATCGTGCTAAACAGCGTGTCACGTTCGCCGGCGTAGGTAAAGATGGTCATCGGCTTCTTGATACGAAGCATAATATTCACCGAGTCTGACCCGGCACCGTAGCGGTCTACAAGGTTGCGATAAGCTTCTGTGCGTTTGACCTTTTTGTCGAGGAAGCCTTTGATCTCGTGCCCGGTCTCTTCATCAACCCATGGATTGCGGCTGCGTTGTTTCCACTCGCGGTCAAATTGTTTCTGTAGTTTGGCCATGTGCTCGAGCATGGCGTCCTCCGCATAGCGTTGCATGCGGCTGTCTATCGTGGTGTAAATCTTGAGGCCCGATTCCCACAGGTCGTAGCCATGTTCTTTACACCAGGCGATCAAATCATTGCGCAGCACGTTGCGGAAGTAGGGAGCGAGGCCCTGATTCTGGTTTTGTACGGCAAACTTCAGGTCGATCGGTAAGACGCGAACAGAGTCGTAGGTGACGCGCGAAATGAATTTGTGATCGTAGAGCTTATATAGTACTTCGTTTCGTTTGTTGAGCGCATTCTTCGGAAAGCGGTGCGGGTTAAACAGCGAAGGGTTCTGACACATCCCCACCATTACAGCAGCCTCCTGCACGTTCAACTCGCTGGGTAACTTATTGAAGTACGTTTCACATGCTACTTTGATACCATAGGCGTTGCTGCTGAACTCGATCGTATTGAGGTACATCGTAATGATTTCCTCTTTGGTGTAGTTCTTTTCCAGTTGAATGGAGATGATCCACTCTTTTGTTTTCTGAATAACGCGACGCGGGATTTTGCCCAGTTTGGCCAGGGGGCCGTCGAGGTCAAGCGTATACAGGTTTTTTGCGAGCTGTTGCGTAATGGTACTGCCGCCACCTTTGCTGTTGAAGGTCATCAACCCCCAGACCACCCGTGGATAGGCCCAAAAGTCCATGCCCGCGTGATCGTAAAAGCGATGGTCCTCCGAATAGATGAGTGTCTTGACGAGATTGGGGGAAAGCTGGTCGTATGTTACCTGGCTTCGGTTAAACCGGAAATAGCGCCCCAGCGAGACGTTGTCGGCGGAGATAACTTCCGAAGAAAGATCGTTCTCCGGGTTCTCGATAGCCTTCAGGCTGGGCATACCGCCGAATAATCCGAACAGATCGATCCCCACCGAAAAAACGTATAGCGGAAATCCCAGGATTATGCACAGGAATAAGATCCAGATACCTTTTACTACTTTCCCAAACCAGGGTTGCTGTATGCGTAGGAGACTACTGAGCTTCCGCTGGATAGTTTTTTTGGAAGAATTGGAT
Source organism: Parachryseolinea silvisoli (assembly GCF_021190955.1). Taxonomy (GTDB): domain Bacteria; phylum Bacteroidota; class Bacteroidia; order Cytophagales; family Cyclobacteriaceae; genus Ohtaekwangia; species Ohtaekwangia silvisoli. The sequence goes on along the minus strand of NZ_JAIOAO010000002.1, from coordinate 398,670 downwards.
GTACTCATCAAGACCTTTAGTTCGGTAGAAGATATCGAAATTATCTTTTGTGATTACAAAGGTATTGAATTTATGGTTTTGTAGCTCCGTGAGCTTTGAAACCTGGGCTTTAAATGTTTGCGCATACTCAATGGCAGACGTGACACGCGGCAACTCCGAGACCATCGTCAGTGCGTAGTCGTCGTTTAAAATAAGGTTACTGGTTTTCAGCGCCAGGTCTTTGAAGCTTGCCAGGTTGAATTTGTCCAGCACGGCCGACGCAACGTCGCTTAGCTTCTCATCCTTCCGGTAAATCATGATAAAGTAGTGCGGCTCTTCCAGCGAGCGGATGTACTGTATACCCATGCGCCGCTCCTGCTTGGTCTGGAAATCGCGTGACGACTGCAGCAACGTCTTCGCATATTCTGTAATGGCTGCTTCCGGATATTTCTTGATAAACTCTTCCAGGCTGTACTGATACTGCGCAACGTTCTCGGTCTTGCCAATAATTAGAACCTGCAGTAGCTCCAGGTTGGGCACAAACGTCGTCTGACCTAGTGCCAGCGCTTCATCGATGGTCTGCCTGGCGGCAGTGTTATCACCTTCGGTATATCGGCTGTAGGCATCTTTGTAGAGCACCTTTTGCTTTTCACCGGCTTGTTCCGACTCTGCCAGGTAGTTGGGATTTTTCAGCAGTTTGGCAAACGTAGAATCGGGGTATTTACTCAACAATAAGCTGGCGTATTGTTCCGCCTTGCTTGGGTCACTGTCTTTGTAGATCAGATAAAGCTTATACAGGACTTCTGCCTCGTGCTTGGTTTCGGGGAATCGTTTCAGGAGCGTATTGTACGTTGTCACCGCGTTCTCAGGCTCTTGCAGCTTGAAATAATAGATGTCTCCCAGTTTGAAGTAAGCATCTTCAATCTTGGCGAGCGCCTCTTGTTTTTGTTCTTCTGTGCGGGGTATCTGTTGGTCCAGGCGATCGTACTCAGCCGCCACGGGGTCGGCCGGCGGAGCCGTGTTGGTGGGCTGTTGTACGTTCGGATCGTCGGGGGCAGTCTCGTCCACTTCATTATCGTCCGCGGTAGCGGAACGAAGCGACCGCCTCCAGTTGTCTTCCAGGGGCACATTACCCCACACGCGTTTGAATTCCGTCTCGCCCATGGCCATAGCCGAGGGGTTGCCAAAGTACCAATCGACTTCCTGCGCTTCACCATTTTCGTTTGCAAAGATTGGATTGGAATTGCCCGAAATATCGATGCGATTGCCACCCCGTCGTTTCTTCTCGACGGCGGCACGTTTTTCTTCCTCGCGTTTTTTAGCCTCGAAGTTGGACTTGATCTGGGCACGCAGTGCGGCGGTGTCCATGGCAGCTAGGGCCAACAGGCTGTCTTGCCATTTGATGGTATTCAGATGTTTGACAAACTCGTTCAATATCTCCTGCCGGGCTTTAATGCGCGCATAGCCCTCATAGTCTTTTGGCAGGGCGTTAATGGCACTATCATAATAAGCTTGTGAAAGTTGGTACTGGCGGAGTGTGTCATAATAAATCTCACCCAAACGCAGATACGCTTCGCCGTCGATTCGTTTGTTGTTACCGGCACGCACAGACCGGTTAAAGTCGGCAATGGCTTCATCCAGGTTTTTCTGCTTGAGCTCAAACACGCCCATTTCATAATAGATCTTGTCCTTGAAGTCTTTGTTCTTACCGTCTTTCAACAGTCTCCTAAACGACTTCCGCGCGGCGTTCACGTCCTTGCTCCGCGATATTTCCGTTACCTGCGCCAGGTAGAGGCGGGCGTAAAAATCCACCTCGTACTCGGGGTTGGTGGCAATACATTTTTTATAATAGTTATAGGCCTCCGCTTCGAAGCCAAGCTTTTGATATACCTGCCCGATGATAAAGTATATTCTCCCGGGCTTGTCACGCTTCTTCAACAACGGCACGGCCTCGCTTAAGTTTCGGACCATCTTGTCCAGGTCGCCCTGCATCTGGTAGAAGTAAGCTTTCTCCAGCAGCAAGTGTTTTTTGTTCGTCTTGGTCAGCGGCATTTTCTGCACAAAGTCGATGGCGGCCTGTGCGTTGTTGAACTCCTGGTGTTCGGTAAAGGTGCGCACCAGGTGAATGATGGCGCGGTGGCGTGCGTCCAGGTCTTTGCCTTTGGTGTTGACGTATTTATACGTCTGGATAGAGTTGCCCCAGTCCAGGCTGTAAAAACGCGCACGTCCCACGAGGATATACGCGTCGTCTACCCATTTGCTGTTTGGATGCCGTTGTATGGCGAGAGAAGCCATTTTGACGGCTTCCTGTATTTCTTTGTCATAGCCTTTTGCCTGTGCCGAATCCAGCGGCGGGTACAACCGCAAGATGCGATTGTAGTCGTCTTCGTAGGCGGCCCAAATATCTTTGTCGATCTTGTCGAGCTCTTCGCGCGCGTACCAATAACCGTTGTAATGCGCGGTCGTATTATGATAAGCCTTGCTGGTCCAGGAATGACTTTCTGATGAACAGCCGTTCAGCAGCATGAGCGTCAAAAGAACAACGAGGTAGTAGACAATATTTTTCAAACTCCTGCTATTTGTGAGGGTAAAACGCAAAAATCCAACATTCTATACTTAAATAAGCTGGAATATCTAATTTTGTGCAAAAAAGTAGAATATTTTGAAATGCCCCAGGGCATGAGGCCGTTCAATTTGACAATCCTTAGCAGAGAGCAGCGCATACGATCTTAAAAACTATTCCATAGCGGATGAAACCGAAAAAAACATTATCGAACTGGCTTACGACCCGGTATCAACTGATTATTCGCAACGAAGAAAACTTTGCCGAGAAAACCAGCCTGGGATTCACCTATTCGAAAGTTATTCTTTTTTCGGTGATTTTATTTACCGGGCTATTCATCATGAGTCTGTTTATGTCGAAGACCATCCTGGCAAAATGGTTCGATCCTAAACACGAACAAATGGTCTTAAACCAGCAGCTCTTTGAACTGGCACAAAAGGTTGATTCGCTGGCGCTCGAGATCGATCGTAAAGACCAATTCATTGCTAACTTCCAGCGTGTACTCAGTGGCGACACGACCAATTTCAAAGATCCTGCTGAGGCATTGCGCAACGAATCACAGCCTCTTACAAAACCAACCGCCGCCAATTTGAGCGCGTCGTCGATCGATTCGACATTCCGACGGGAATTTGAGCAGTCCGATTTATCAGTGACGCCGTTAACCAACGTTAGATACCGGGAGCTACAAGAGACTTTTTTCTACTCGCCCCTCACGGGATATATATCCGACACCTATAACGTAGCCAAAGGGCACCTCGGTGTAGATATAGTGGCGAAAGCCAACGAGCCGGTTAAATGCATCGCTGGGGGTACAGTGATCTTTTCATCCTGGACACAAGACTCCGGCTATGTAATAATGGTGCAACACAGAGGCAACCTCATCTCTGTATACAAGCACAATGCCCAACTTTTGAAAAAAGTTGGTACTTTTGTCAATGGTGGCGAGATCGTATCTATCGTGGGAAATAGTGGCGAGCTTACCAACGGTCCACATTTGCATTTTGAATTGTGGTATAATGGGAACTCCCTGAACCCGGAAGAATTTGTAACTTTTTAAACCAGAATGTCATGCTAACTTCAAAAGAACAGAAACGCGCTGCCGATGAGATCAGCAACTCAAGCAATACCATCGGGAAAGGCACTTACCTGGAGGGAAACATCGAAACATACGGCAATATTCGGATTGAAGGCAAAGTTACTGGCAATATCAAATCGAAGTCAAAGGTGGCCCTGGGCCATCAGTCGCACGTACAAGGCAATATCATTGCCCAAAACGCTGATATTGAGGGTGAAGTAAAAGGAAAAATCGAAATTACCGAGTTGCTGGTGTTGAAAGCCACGGCCATCATCAACGGCGATATTGTTACTGGCAAAATGGTCGTAGAGCCTGGTGCCGTATTTAACGGTTCTTGTAAGATGGGCGCGGCAATAAAAGACATTAAAATAGGAGCTGAGAACAATAATGGAGTCACCCGATCCATCACCCAACCTGAAATCAAAACCGTCTAACACTTATCTGAAATACAGCGGCCTGGCAATCCAACTGTTTGGCGCTATCGGCTTGCTTGGCTGGTTAGGCTATACGCTTGATCAGTACCTGGCTCTCAATTTTCCTGCGTTCATGCTTCTTTTTGGTTTTCTGGCTTTCGGCGGAATGATGTTCCAGGTGTACCGGTCGATAAAACGCGACAACCCTTGATTCGTTTCGTCCTTGTATTATTAATTACCGCCGCAGTGATCGCCGGTGCAACCCTGCTCGCCTGGCAACAGCAATGGCTCGCGTTGCCCTCATTCTTTTACCAAACGCTCATCCTGTTGGCGTTCAGCACCGCACTGATCTACCGCTATCTTTACAGGGTCGATAAGTCGGAGTATTTTGTCCAGCTCTATCTGCTCACGATGACGGTCAAATTGCTGGCGTACGGCGTCTACAATGTGTTTGTGGTGCTACAGGACAAAGCCGGCGCCACCGCCAATGTGGTCTTTTTTATGGCGGTTTATGCCATTTTCACCGTCCTGGAAATCTCCTTCCTCTATCGTCGCATTTCGCGGTTTTGAGCACTACTACTAAAAGCCCAAAATTTTCCAAAACATTTTTTTGTGGGAGGAGATTTAATACCTTTGCGGTCGGAATTAAAAAGCCTCCGAAATAAGCCCAAATGAGCGTTTTCTCTAGCACTTTCCGAAGAATTTCGATCCTTGGTTTACTGTTAGCCATGTTTTTTTCTGTTGCCAGCGCGCAACATGAACACACACAGGAAGCAGACGAATACGAGAACGGCGAAAAACCGCAAAAGGAAGAGTTCAACGCAAGTGAGGTGATCATCCACCACGTAGTAGACGATCACAGCTGGCATTTTTGGAGCGGCCACAGTGGCACGCTGTTTCTTCCCGTCATTGTTTATTCTTCTGAACGCGGCATAGAGGCTTTCTCTTCCGGCAATTTCTATGACGAACATCACAACCTGAAGGCGGAAGGTTACAACGGCTACAAACTCGAGCACCATAAAGTTGTGCTGGCAAACGGCGCCAGTACATTGGACCTTTCCATCACGAAGAACGTAGCCATGCTCTTTATCAATGCCATTGTACTCATCCTGGTGTTTACCGCAGTGGCAAAAGGTTACAAAAAGAACACGGGCAAGGCTCCCAGCGGCATTCAATCGTTCTTTGAACCCGTCATTCTGTTTGTGCGCGACGAAATCGTGAAACCCAACATTGGCCCCCACTACGAAAAGTACTTTCCGTACTTGCTGAACCTGTTCTTTTTTATCCTGTTTGGTAACATTCTGGGCCTGCTGCCCGGCGCAAGCAACATGACTGGCAATATTGCCGTGACGTTGGTACTGGCCGTGCTGACCTTCATCATTACAAACGTGAATGGGAACCGCTCGTACTGGTCGCACATTTTCTGGACGCCAGGTGTGCCGCTGCCGTTGCGCATCGTCATCCTGCCCGTGGAAATCATCGGCATCTTCACCAAGCCCATTTCACTGACCGTACGTCTTTTTGTGGCGATCACGGCTGGCCACATTGTGATCCTAAGCTTGATAGCCCTGACATTCATCTTCCAAAGCTATTCGGTCGGTATCGCGTCAAGCTTGGTGGCATTGTTCATCAACCTGATCGAGATATTGGTGGCTGGTATTCAGGCCTATGTATTTACGCTATTCTCGTCGCTGTACATTGGTCAGGCTACCGCGGTACATGAACATGACGATCATCACTAACTAAGCATTAAGATATCCCGGTTTCGGTAACACGGCGCCGGGCTTTAATACACACAATTTAAATACTTACAATTATGTCATTAGCACTTTTATTGGACATCAGCTATGCAATCATGGGCGCTGGCATCGGTGCAGGTCTTGTAGCAATTGGCGCAGGTCTGGGTATCGGTAAAATCGGTGGCTCTGCAATGGAGAGCATGGCACGTCAACCTGAAGCTTCTGGTAAGATTCAGGGTGCGATGCTGATCATCGCCGCGCTGATCGAAGTTGCTGCGCTTTTCGCGCTTGTAATTTGCCTGCTGATTTCGTTCAAAGGCTAAAAGCTTTAGAAACCTGCTTTAGGCGTTTGGCCGGGCAGGTTTCTTTATGTTGAAACTACACCAGACTATATACATATTATGGAACTTCTTACCCCCGGTACGGGCCTTATCATTTGGCAGTTAGTCATCTTCGTAGGTCTATTCTTTCTACTGAGCAAGCTGGCCTGGAAGCCCATCATCGCTTCTCTCAAAGAGCGTGAAGTGTCTATTCAGGACGCTTTATCGACTGCCGAAAAAGCGCGCCTGGAAATAGCAGCGCTGAAGTCAGACAATGAGAAGTTGTTGAAAGCTGCCCGCGAAGAGCGTGACCGGATTCTGCACGAAGCCCGCGAGGCGTCTAACCGCATGAAGGAAGAAGCTCAGGCTGACGCTAAAAAAGCAGCCGACAAAATTATCGACGAAGCACGCGCCGCCATCAACATAGAGAAGCAAGCCGCCCTCCGGGAAGTAAAGGAGCAGGTAGCCCTGTTCTCTCTCGAAGTAGCCGAAAAGCTGTTGAGAAAGAGCCTCGCCGACGACAAAGCTCAGAAAGAGCTTGTAGCCAACTACGTTAAAGACATTAAAGTTAACTAAGCATGAGTGATTTACGGGCAGCATCGCGCTATGTAAAGTCCCTCCTCGGTCTGGCGGTTGAACAGAATGTTCTGGACGCGGTACACGCAGACATGCAGCTTTTTGCTAAAGTTTGTGCGGAAAACCGACAGTTCGTACTTCTGCTTCAAAACCCCATTGTGAAGCATGACAAGAAACGCGACATACTGGAGCGTATCTTCAACGGCAAGGTACATCCGCTGACGATGGCGATCTTCGACATTATCACCAGGAAGAACCGTGAGCCGCTTTTGCCGGCTATTGCTCGCGAATTCCATCTTGCGTACAACGTATATAAAGGCATTGGCGCCGCAGTCATTACCACGGCAGTTCCGCTGGATGCTACGCTCCGTGCTGAGATCGAAAGAATTGCCAAAGGTCTGAGCGACAAAAAGCAAGTCGAGCTCAAAGAGGTCGTCGACAGCGAGATGATCGGAGGATTTGTGTTGGAGGTAGGAGACAAGCAGATAGATGCCTCCATCAAGAGTAAGTTGAATGCCCTCAAAATGCAGTTCAGCCACAATCCATACATCAAAGAATTCTAACCCATCCGTACACCATTACTTTAACAATTAACGATTAACGATATTATGGCAGAGATCAGACCGGAAGAAGTATCAGCAATATTGCGCGAGCAACTTTCTCAGTCCCGCACAGAAGCACAACTGGAAGAAGTCGGCACCGTCCTCACTGTTGGTGACGGCGTGGCGCGCATCTATGGTCTTACCCAAGCCCAGGCCGGTGAGCTGCTGGAATTTGAAACGGGTCTTCGTGCCCTCGTACTGAACCTTGAAGAAGACAACGTTGGTGCGGTATTGTTGGGTGAATCGAAAGGCATCCGCGAAGGTGATACTGTAAAACGTACCGGCAAGATCGCCTCGATTAAAGTAGGTGACGGTATGCTTGGCCGTGTGGTCGATACACTGGGCGCTCCGATAGACGGCAAAGGCCCTATCTCTGGTGAGCTGTATGAAATGCCCCTCGAGCGTAAAGCGCCGGGTGTAATCTACCGTCAGCCTGTGAACGAACCGCTCCAAACCGGTATTAAAGCTATCGACTCCATGATCCCTGTAGGTCGTGGTCAGCGCGAGCTTATTATCGGCGACCGTCAAACAGGTAAAACTGCCGTGGCGATCGACACCATCATCAATCAGAAAGAATTTTATGAAAAGGGCCAGCCTGTGCTGTGTATCTACGTAGCGATTGGTCAGAAAGCATCGACCGTAGCAACTGTAGTCGCAGCGTTAGAAAAAGCCGGGGCTCTCCCCTTTACCGTGATTGTATCGGCTTCGGCTTCTGACCCAGCTCCGATGCAGTTCTTCGCCCCCTTCACGGGTGCAGCGATCGGCGAATTCTTCCGCGACACCGGCCGCCCGGCCCTGGTAGTATATGACGACTTGTCTAAGCAGGCAGTTGCTTACCGCGAAGTTTCTTTGCTGCTAAGAAGACCCCCCGGACGTGAAGCATACCCGGGCGACGTATTCTACCTGCACTCCCGTCTGCTCGAGCGTGCGGCTAAGATCATCAACAACGATGCCATCGCACGCGACATGAACGACCTCCCGGCGTCGATCAAACACCTGGTAAAAGGTGGTGGATCGCTGACGGCCCTCCCGATCATTGAAACACAAGCAGGTGACGTATCGGCTTATATCCCGACCAACGTGATCTCGATCACCGATGGTCAGATCTTCCTCGAAACCAACCTCTTCAACTCTGGTATTCGTCCGGCCATCAACGTAGGTATTTCGGTATCACGTGTAGGGGGTTCGGCACAGATCAAGTCGATGAAGAAAGTAGCAGGTACGCTGAAACTCGACCAGGCACAATTCCGCGAGCTGGAAGCTTTCGCGAAATTCGGTTCTGACCTCGATGCTGCTACCAAGCTGACGATCGAACGCGGAAGAAAAAACACCGAGATTCTGAAACAAGATCAATATGCTCCGGTACCTGTAGAAGAGCAGGTAGCGATCATTACCGCTTCTACACGTGGTTTCATGGACCGCGTGCCGGTAAACAAAGTGAAAGAATTCGAAAAGGACTTTACACAACTGCTGCGCGCCACCCACCGTCAGGTGCTGGATAACCTTCGTGCTGGTAAATTTGAAGATGCGGATGTTGCGATCATTAAGAAAGTAGCAGCCGACCTATCAAGCAAATACTGAGCTTAATTATAGAACCCCGACGCAAATACCTGTATGCCGAGTTTAAAAGAAGTTAAGAGCAGAATAACATCCGTTATGTCTACGCAGCAGATCACCCGAGCCATGAAAATGGTGGCGGCGGCAAAATTGCGTAGATCGCAGGATAGGATCACCCAGATGCGCCCATTTGCTGTAAAGCTTAACGCCATCCTGAAAAATCTTTCTGCCGCTCAGACCGACGGCGATACCGATCACTGGTACAGCCAGGTACGCGCAGAGAAAAAGATCCTGATCATTTCCGTAAGCTCTGATCGCGGTCTCTGTGGTTCTTTTAATGCCAACGTATTCAAAGGTGTACTGCGCCTGATCGACGAGAAATACAGCGCGCAATTTGCTGCTGGTAACGTTACGATTTTGCCGATCGGTAGAAAAGCAACAGAATTCTTTACTAAACGTGGGGTCTCTACTATAACAGACTTCTCCACATTGTACTCCGCACTGACATTCGGCAACGTATCGAATGCCATGGAGTATGTGATGGAAGCTTTCAAGAACGGTAAGTACGACAAGGTAGAGTTGGTATATAACGAGTTCCGGAACGTAGCAGTACAAATCCTGCGCACGGAGCAAGTGTTACCGATCGTAGCGCCTGTAACCGACAACACACAGTTATCTAACCAGATCGACTACATCTATCAGCCGGACCAGGAAGAGATCATCACCGGATTGATTCCCAAGTCGCTGAAGATTCAGCTCTTCAAAGCGCTGTTGGATTCCAATGCTGCTGAGAACGGAGCACGTATGTCAGCCATGGACAAGGCAACTGACAATGCCGGTGAGCTCTTAAAACAGCTACGCCTAACGTACAATCGCACCCGTCAGGCGGCCATCACCAAGGAAATCCTCGAGATCGTGGGCGGTGCAGAAGCACTCAAGTCTGCCTAATGATATTTTTCGTAACATTGAAGTCCTCTGATACCTCAGAGGACTTTTTTGTTTTATGGAACGATTGATCCGCATATACCGGTTTTTCAATCTCCTCAGCATCGACGTGGTACTGGGCGCCTTATGCAGTGCCGTGTTTTTTGCCAGGATTTTCAACATCACCATTTACACACAGGGCCTGTTGTCGTTGGGTCTTACTGTCTGGGTGGTATACACCACCGACCATTTGCTCGACGCGCGGAAAGTAATTGGTAGCGCGTCTACCGAGCGGCATCAGTTTCACCAACGGCACTATCGTATTCTTGTGCCCTGCGTAATCCTAGCGGTACTACTGGATGCCTTGATCGTGTTCTTTATTCGTCGACCGGTACTGGAAGGCGGCGTCGTGCTGATCGCAGTCGTAGGTGTATATTTGCTGGTGCAGCAATACACCAGGATATTTAAGGAGATTTTTATTGCCTTGATGTATACCATAGGTGTCTTGCTGCCTTCGATCATGGTTACACGTGTGCCGTATTACACGTGGCCATGGGTGTTGCTCCTGCAATTCTTCCTGTTAGCGCTCACGAACCTGCTCCTGTTTTCCTGGTTTGATCATGAATTTGATGCCCGCGACAAGCGAAGCTCGTTTGTGACTATCGTGGGGCTTGATCGAACACGCATCATTATCGGTGTGCTTTTTATTATCACGGGCATGCTAACGTTCTTCTCTCATGAGTTAAAAGCCTCGCTTTGCCTCCTGGCAGCCGATAGTGTGCTGCTAGGCATCTTCTTGAGACCTGACTTCTTTCGAAAGGCCGATCGTTTTCGCCTTTTGGGCGATGCCATTTTCTTCATACTGTTATTCTATACATTGCCATGAAAGATCACACAGTTAACGACTTTAATGGCATTGCTTCGGTGTATGATGCTCTGGCCTCAGTGGTATTTGGCAAAAATCTGATCAAATCCCAACACCACTTCCTGCATGTAATTCCTGACGATGCAACGGTATTGATCGTGGGCGGTGGCTCGGGCGAGTTGTTACAAACCCTGCTACAACAAAAGCCTCAGTGCCGGGTAGTATATGTTGATGCATCCGAAAGAATGGTCGAACTGGCACGGCAGCGCGTGCACAATGCTGCACGGGTCACTTTTCTGTGTGGTACGGAGAGTGTAGAAATGCCCGTGCCCACATTTACTGTCGTCATTACCAACTTTTATCTCGACCTCTTCACACAACAGTCGCTGCAGAGAATCATCACACGCTTACGATCGCTGCTCGTGCCGGAAGCCTTATGGCTTGTTACGGACTTTGTCAAGCCAACGAAACTATGGCAGAAGCTTCTGCTAACGAGTATGTACTTATTCTTTAGAATAGTGAGCAATATAGAAGCTTCACGTATTTCCGATTGGCAGGGAATGTTGGGCACCGCTGGCCTATCGAACCAGGCAGAAAAGACTTTTTATCATGGAATGATTAAGAGCATGGTCTTCCGTGAGACTACTTTCCGTCTACATAATCCTGGAGATAATTAAAGGCGTCTGTTAAACGCCCCTGATCGGCAATCGTTGCGCGCTTAATGATGTCGTCTTGATCAGCATGAATGAGCAACGGCAGCACGCGGTTGATGAGGTCCTGTCCAAACTCTTCTGAGGCACTGCGCGGCAGCTCGCAAGGCAAGTTGTCCACCGCCATGACGGTTATATGCTTTTCATTGGAGAATGGTGGATGTAATTGATCTGTTGCAGGATCATAATCGTACAGCGGGTCGGGAATGGTCGTCGCGTGCTTCGTACTCGGAATGGAGCCATCGATGTCACACGTAATGTCGGCGATGACAGACACTTTGAAATCCGGTGCCAGCATATCTTCACGCGTGAAGAGCACGGGGGCTTTGGGATTCCAGTAAGCACCCGCCAACAGCATGTCGGCCACTTGCGTAAAGATGATGAAGGAAGATGTATACCGTTCGGGATGCACATGGAACTCCTCCCTGTTAAAAGCTCCGCCTTCTTTACGGGCGTGATAGTCGGCACTGCTAAGCTGAACGTATACCGGTTCGTCGAACTTCCTGGTAAGGAAATCATATACCCCCACTTTGCGGATGCCGGCGCTATCGAGTGTTTCCATCGAGCCCTTGCCTACGCGGCCCGCGCCCGTCAAAATGATCTTGATGGGGGGCAGCTTTACTTTGCGAAGCTCCAGCTTGAGGTCGTTCACATCAAAACATTCGTGTGCTCGTCGCAGTGAGAATGTGCCATACCGTTTGCCGTATGTCCACAATCCATTGTAGGCGCCAACAATACCGGCGTAGCGGCCAAAGGCAACAAGCCGGTTGCCGAGTTTATCTTTCAGTACTTCGTAATCGATCAGCCGTATGCGCTTGGCCAGGACAGCCTGCAGCAGCTTGCGGTTATAGGGCTGCTTTTTGATGGTATGTGAAAAGAATAGGTAGGTCTTGTTGTCGATCAGCTTATCGATCGGGACCTCTTTTATTCCCATCAACACATCGCAATCACGGACATCAGCTTGTACGCTGATGCCGTGGTCGCGATATTCTTTATCTTCAAAACAGCGGATTGGGCTTTCCTGGCAGATGATCGTCACCTCGGGAAAACGCTGTTGGATCTCTTCTGTTTGTGCAGGTGTAAAAGGTACCCGTTTATCGGGTGGGACTTTACCCTCCCTGATCAATCCAATTTTCATCCGTATAATTTGCTACTAAGTTAACAGCAAATACTGCTTGTGCCAGCGATGCGATTAACTTTCAAACAGCCCACCTAATAGGGAACCAGATTCCTTGCTGCTATTACGACCGTAAGGTGCCAACGCCTGCACCAGTTTGCGGATCGGCATGGATTGTAGCCATACCTTACCCGTACCACGCAGGGTAGCCAGGAATATACCTTCACCACCAAAGATCATTGAGCGTAAACCACCGGCCGTCTGCACGTCAAAGTCAATTTGCGATTCAAACGCTACAACGCACCCTGTGTCTACACGCAAAGTCTCGTTGTTCAGCGTACGCTCAATAAGGGTACCGCCGGCGTGCACGAAGGCCTTACCGTCGCCCTGCAGTTTTTGCAGAATAAAACCTTCGCCACCGACAAGACCCGAACCGAGCTTGCGGTTAAACGTAATCGATAACTTCGTGCCATACGCAGCGCAGAGGAAGCCGTCCTTCTGTACGATCAACTCATGGCCGGGGCTATCGGCCAGTGAAACTGGTATAATCGTGCCGGGATAGGGTGCCGAAAAACCTACTTTGGCTTTGCGATTGCCGCGGTTGGTAAAGTGCGTCATGAAAAGCGACTCACCGGTAATAATGCGCGAGCCTGCAGACAACAGCTTATCAAAAATACCTTGATTGGGATTGGCACCGTCGCCCATTTTGGTTTCGAACGTAATGCCATCTTCCATAAAGAGCATAGCGCCTGCTTCCGCGATAACGGTTTCCTGCGGGTCGAGCTCGATTTCTACAATCTGGATGCTCTCGCCCTTAATCTGGTAGTCGATTTCGTGTGATCTGGTCATGTTTGGTTTAATTATAGTACTTAAAAACGGGATACTCCACTGCGTGGTTGTTGATCCCGGCTTTTTCCAGGTAGCTGTCCAAGAAATTCCAGGTAATAAACCCGTCATCCGATTGAGGCTCAAGCATGTAAAAAGCCAGATTTCCCAGCGGCTGTGCCAGGTCGACAACGTAATCACCCGCCTGAAACTTACGGGATACCTTTTCAAACGTACCTTCGGCCGTAGCCATCAGGTGGCCCTCAAATTTGCGTGCACTGCGCTGTAATGTTGTTATTCGAAAGACGTCTCCTTTCAATGTTTTACCTTTTGGCAACTTCGTTACACGAATGCCCAGCTGCTGTAAATGCAACGCCAGCGTGCTGTGCGCCGCCGGAATGATATATCCCCGCGGAATGGTGCTCTCTACTGTTGGTTGGAATTGCGCGAAATACTGCACGCCATCATATCGCACAATGTTACCTGCGCGAAACCACTCCATCGTACCGTTGTCTTTTTTTGCGCCGGTATAGTCGTAGGTGAGAAAATTGTTGATCACTTCGCCCGACACCATCTTAAACCGCACGCCGGCCTTCGTCTGCCCCGCCTGCGTAGCAAACTTGCGCACCGTTGCGTCATCGGCTGTTTGGGTAATGCGTAAGATCTCGTGTGCATGCTCCTGCGTATAATCCAGGATCTCGGTAACGAAAGAATAGGTAGAGTATATGCGCTGATAAAAGCGCTCGTGGGCAAAAGCCTCGCTTAAGATCGCAATCCGGTTACGAAGGCCAAGCTGATTGATCAGGTAACGAGGATGATGATTATAGGTATAAAAATTCTTTACCGGCCAACCTTCCCGCAAGTCATAGTCGCCGTACGGACCGGTTTGCAGATCATATTTCTCGCGCATGCGCAGCGTGATCGTGCGGAGCATCCGGTCGTTGGTATACTGATACACCGACGAGTTCCCGGACGATAGATAGCCAGGTGCCCACGTCAGCGAATATGCATGCCACGTGCCATTGGTCGTATGCAGGTCGACAAAAACGTGTGGATCCCAGGTATTGAGCACAGAAGAAAATAACGCACGTGTTTCCACAGCTTCCTGCTTCACACCGTCACGGTTCAAATCCCAGCCCTGGCTGTTCTCCCGTATACCCACTTCCACCGGGCTGTCTTCCTGCGATGGGCGGCGGCCTTTCTCCATCTTGTCATTGCTGTCGGTATTATAGGCGGGGACAAAAAGTAAGATCAGGCTATCGAGCAGACGGTTCTTATCACCCAGCAGAATGTCGCGCATCAACATCATCAGCGCTTCTTTCCCTTCCACTTCGCCGGCGTGGATGTTTCCCTGTACATAGGCAATCGCCTTATGACTGTTCTTCGCGGCCGCAGGTGTGGCAAAGCCGTTGCGTGACAGAATGGCCATCTGTATATCTTTCCCCTCGGGGCTTTTGCCGAGGGAGACAATCTTTACTTCGGAACTGAGCTTCGAGATAGCTTCGAGAAACGAAGACACCTCTTGACATGTAGACGTTTTTTGGAAGGCTGTTTTCTCAGGCGTGAGAATCAGCGGGGCCGGCCATACCTTTTGTGCGACAGCTGCCGGTAGTAAAAATAAAGAGAGTACAAAAAGAAGATAGAATCGCATCGGCTTTAGGCTTTTGAATCACTAAAATAAAAAAGCCCGGCCGAATTCGTGTCATTACTACTTTTTCTTCTTCCCCTTTTTCATCTCGTCATAATCCTCTCGTTCAGCCAACTTTTTGTCGTCTACGTTCTGATCGAGAAACTCATTGAGTTTCTCAATGTTCATATTCGACTTGATCTCCCCAAACTGGTCGATGGTGATATCCAACCCTTGCAGCTCTTTGTGCACACGTGGTTTGGGTGTAGCGGGGGTCTTTTTTTCTTTCTTTGCCATCATCTTTGCCGTTAAGGCTTTCCAGGCACTTTATCAGCGCCTGGAAAGTCAGTATACAGTTTTACGCAACTTTAACTTTAATGTTTTGCAGCGCGTAATCAATTCTCGTTACGACCTCATTTTTACCGATGATCTCCATGATCATCATCAGGTCTGGTCCGGCACCTGCACCCGTCAGTGACACGCGCAAGGCTTGCATGATCTTGCCCGTGCCTATGCCCAGTGTGCTGGTAACGTGCTCGAGCGTAGCCTTGGCCACGTTCGCATCAAACGCTTCGGCCGTTACCACAGCGTCTTTGAACGCTGTCAGCACTTTCACCGCGTCGTCGTTCCATTTCTTTGACACCACACTTTCTTCGAATTGCGTGGGCGCATGGAAGAAGAATTTGCCTTGTGCCCAGAAGTCCTTCGGAAATGTTGCCCGTTCTTTCATCAACACAGCAATCTGTGTTGCCTTCTCGAACGAGCATTCGATGTTTTCCTGCTCCAACGATTCCAGCAAGTAGTTGGCCAGCTCGGCATCGGGCTTGGCACGCAGATACTGTTGGTTAAACCACTGTGCCTTGTGAATGTCAAACTTCGTACCTGCCTTACCAATGCGTTCAATAGAGAATGTCTTGATAAGCTCTTCCATCGAGAAAATCTCCTGCGTAGTGCCCGGGTTCCAGCCGAGGAAGGCGAGGAAGTTGATGAGCGCGTCAGGCAGGTAGCCGGACTCTTTGTAGCCCACGGCAACGTCGCCCGTATTGGGGTCTTTCCAGGTCAACGGGAAAATAGGGAAGCCCAATTGGTCGGCGTCGCGTTTGCTCAGCTTGCCATTGCCGTCTGGTTTGAGCAGCAGGGGCAAGTGGGCGAACTGGGGCATTTCGTTTTCCCAGCCCAGGTATTTGTACAGCAATACGTGCAGCGGCGCCGAGGGCAGCCACTCTTCACCGCGGATCACGTGCGAGATCTTCATCAAATAGTCGTCCACGACGTTGGCCAGATGGTATGTCGGCATGCCGTCGCTTTTCATCAACACCTTGTCGTCGATCTGCGACGAGTGTACCATCACCCAACCGCGGATCAAATCGTTCAGGCGTACTTCTTCCTTACGCGGCACCTTCAAACGAATGACGTACGGTGTGCTGGCATCCAGCAGTGCGCGCACTTCGTCTTCAGGGAGCGTCAGCGAGTTGCGCATCTGGGTGCGCGTAATGCTGTTATATTGCGGTGAAGCCACACCTGCGGTCTTGAGCCGTTCGCGCATGGCTTCCAGCTCTTGTTCGGTATCAAAGGCATAATACGCGTGGCCATCGTTGATCAGCTGCAAGGCGTACTGCATGTACATGGATTTCCGTTCGGACTGGCGGTATGGTGCGTGCGGGCCACCTACGCCTATCCCTTCGTCGATTTTAATGCCGACCCATTCCAACGACTTTAAAATGTATTCTTCCGCTCCCGGCACAAAACGGGTCTGGTCTGTATCCTCTACCCGTAAGATCATGGTGCCGCCGAATTGGCGGGCCAGCAGATAGTTATACAAAGCGGTCCGTACCCCACCAATGTGCAATGCACCTGTGGGACTGGGGGCAAAACGTACGCGTACTTCTCTCATGCGCTCGAAATTCTGATTTGGACTGCAAAGGTAACAAATTGGGGTACCGCCTCGCGTATGAAGCAATACGAATTTGCCTGGCTAAAACAGCCTTTTTTAGGATACTATTTAACAGCGATACACGAAATTTCCACGTTCACGTCCTTCGGCAGGCGGCTTACCTCTACTGTTTCACGTGCCGGTGGGTTGGACGGAAAGTACTCGCCATAAATGGCATTGACCTTTGGGAAATTGCCCATGTCTTTCAAAAAGATCGATGTTTTCACGACGTTGGTGAAATCCATACCTGCCACCTTCAGGATTTCGTCCAGATTGGTCATGACCTGCCTGGTCTCTTCCTCAATATCGCCCGTCAGCATTTGACCGGTCGATTGCTGAATCGCAATTTGGCCGCTAACAAACAACATGTTACCGGTTTGGATAGCCTGGCTGTACGGGCCGATTGGTGCCGGCGCCGCGGCGGAATAAACGACAGTTTTTGACATGAGATTATGGGTTTAAAAATTACCTTTAGTAAGGACCAAAAATAACAGGACAAAGCTATTTGTAGCCAGATATGAAAATTTTAATCGTCGGCCGTGATCAGCACTACCAGGAAAGCCTCCTGAAGTTTGGAGACACTCACCACTACACTGTGCTGACCGACTACGACACGCTGCCACCCCACCTGCTTACGTGCGACCTTGTTCTCGATTTTATCATCGCCGAGCAGCCTCATCAATTGGCTACTTATGCCCATACGCGCAGACCGGTCTTCATCAACACCGTCACCCAAAGCCTGGGGACCTTCATTTCGCAAAGCAACTTTCAGGGCCCGGGGTGTATTGTCGGATTCAACGGTATGCATACACTGCTGAACCGTCCGCTGTTAGAGCTGGTGCTTGGAAAGGCCGAGGACGAGGTTATCGTAACAGAGATCTGCAAGCAGCTTCAAACAAAGTACGTACTGGTAGAAGACCGTGTAGGGCTGGTCACCCCACGTGTTATTTGCATGATCATCAACGAAGCTTACTATACCGCAATGGAAGGCACCGCTACCAAAGAAGCCATCGACCTTGCGATGAAGCTGGGTACCAACTACCCCTATGGCCCGTTTGAATGGTGCGCACGCATCGGCATTCGCCAGGTATACGCATTGTTAGAGGCTGTGTACGCCGATACGAAAGACGAACGCTATAAGATCTGCCCGCTGCTGCGGCAGGAATACCTGCGCAGCAAATAAAAAAAGTCCTCCCGTAACGAGAGGACTTCTGTAAATCTTAAATCAGGTTGTGGTCTTACTCTACTGTCACCGACTTTGCCAGGTTACGCGGCTGGTCTACGTTACAACCACGCATCACAGCAATGTGATAGGAGAGCAGCTGTAGCGGAATAACGGACACCATCGGCATCAGGGCCTCGTGCACCGCGGGCACTTCGATCACAAACTCCGACATTTTCGGAATCTGCTGGTCGCCTTCCGTTACGACGGAAATTACGCGGCCTTTACGAGCTTTCACCTCTTGAATATTTGAAACTACTTTCTCGTACGAGCTATCGCGTGTCGCGATGAATACTACCGGCATCTCGTCGTCGATCAGCGCAATCGGACCGTGCTTCATTTCTGCCGCCGGATAGCCTTCTGCGTGAATGTACGAGATCTCTTTCAGCTTCAAGGCACCTTCCAGTGCTACGGGGAAGTTATAACCACGACCCAGGTATATAAAGTTGCGGGCATCTTTAAAGGTAGCCGCGATCTCCCGAATTTGATCGTTCAATTTCAAAGCCTTCTCTACTTTCTCCGGAATGTTCTCCATTTCCGTCAGCAGCTCGTGCAGCTTTTGCTCGGTAATGGTGCCTTTCTTCTGCGCCACAATCAATGCGATCATGTTCAACACCGTCAGCTGTGCAGTAAAGGCTTTTGTGCTGGCCACACCGATCTCGGGACCGGCGTGCGTATATGCACCCGCGTGTGTAGCGCGCGCAATCGACGAGCCGACTACGTTACATACACCAAAGATGATAGCGCCTTTTGATTTGGCAAGCTCGATGGCTGCCAGCGTATCGGCGGTTTCACCGGATTGCGAAATAGCAATCACCACGTCGCCTTCACGGATCACCGGGTTTCTGTAACGGAACTCCGACGCATATTCAACTTCGACCGGGATGCGGCAGAACTCTTCAAAGAAATACTCGGCCACCAGGCCTGCATGCCAGGAAGTACCGCAGGCTACAATCAGAATACGGTCTGCATTAACAAGCTTGTTGACATACTCGCGCAAACCGCCGAGAATCAGACGTCCCGATTGCGAATCCAGACGCCCGCGGAGACAATCACGGATAGACCGGGGCTGCTCGAAAATCTCTTTGATCATGAAGTGCTCGTAACCACCCTTCTCAATCGCCTCCAATTCAAGGTCGATGGTTTGGATGTACGGCGTCAGCGGCAAGTTCGCTGTGTCTTTGATGCTCAGCTCGCCGTCGCGGATCACGACGATCTCCTGATCATTCAGGTATATAACTTCATTGGTATACTCCACGATCGGCGTAGCATCCGATGCCAGGAAGAATTCTTCTTTGCCGACACCTACCACCATCGGGCTACCCTTCCGGGCGGCCACGAGTAAGTTCGGATCTTCCAGGGACATGATCACGATGGCATACGCACCGACCACTTTGGTCAACGCCAGTCGCACCGCTTCTTCCAGCGAGCAACGTTCGTTGTCTTTGATGTCTTCAATAAAGTGAATGAACACTTCTGTATCGGTATCGCTGTGGAAGACGTGGCCCTTGCGGAGCAGCTCTTGCTTCAGCGAGTTATAGTTCTCGATGATACCGTTGTGAATAATGGCAAGTTTGCCCGAAGCCGAGTAGTGCGGGTGAGCATTAGCGTCGTTAGGTTCGCCGTGGGTAGCCCAGCGCGTGTGACCAATACCGATGTGGCTGTCGAGACTCTTACCTTTCAGGTACTCTTCCAGTTCCGATACTTTTCCTTTCTTCTTGTAAACGTTCAAACCACCGTTCAACAGGGCGATCCCGGCGCTATCGTAACCACGATACTCCAGGCGCTTAAGCCCTTTAATGATGATTTTCTGGGCTTGGCGATGCCCCACATAAGCAACAATTCCGCACATAAAAAATAATTGTTTTAATTGATTGCAGGGGTGGTATAATAAACCCGGAGGATGATGTTATCCTTCCGGAAAGCTGCCCGGTTCAACATCTTGCCGTAAATATGGCGGCCATATGGAGGATCCGAGGCGGCCGCTGCCGGCGCATAAGGCAGCAGGACGGCCTTCGTAAAGAGCGGAGCATCACCTGTCTTTAAGAACAGTTGCTGGAAGAACCTCGGCGCACTGCCCCGGTAGGTCTTCGTATCCGCCGAGTAGTTCAGTGTCAGGAACGTTCTGTTATCGTTCATCACAAAGAAGGTACTGTCAAAGGCAAAACGCGAGCCACGTACGAAATAAAAGTAGTTTGAATAGCTGGTCGTCGCATCGTTGTTGAAGTTAATGAATCCTTCATACGACGCGATGTTATTATACGACGTTTGGTAGTCACCGCTCCGTCCGGGGAAGGGCAGCTCGATAAACCGGTTGTTGTTATTGATTAGCTTCACGGCCAGATTACCCGGAGGCGTCAGCACACCGCCATCTTCTACGTCTTTAATGATAAACTCAGCATCGTTGATCACTACCCGGCCAAGACCGTCCAGGGCGCTTTTGAATGCAGAGAAGTCGATCTTTGTCACGACACCGGTACCGGCCTGTACATATCGCAGGTCGTTGCCCAGGTCGGTATCCTGATAGAATGTATTTAAACCGCTTAACTCGGATACAGCACGATCGGCTGTAATTTGGTTGTAGCTCACCAAGCCTGCAAAAGTAATCGGCAGCATCAATGAGTCTTCTTTCGTTGTGTGATAATGAATCTCCAAACGCGTCAGCGCGTCGGCGGGATTAAAGCCAATCACTTTGTCTCCTTGTGGAATGATTGCAATACCCTTCAGGTGTTTCTGGAAGAAGGCACGGCTCTGCGCGGAATCCGGGTTTTCGCGGATCAGATCAAACAACCGTTGCCCAAACGCGGGGTCCAGGTTTACCGACGTGATGATTTCCGGAGGCGTAGCATCAGCAGCATAGCTGATGTGCTTGTCCCTGTCCACGCCATAGGTTTTGGTACCCAGCGCCACAGGGTTGTAGGGTATTGTAGTTTTGCTCAGGTACAGCTGCGGCTGCGGGTATGTAATTTCCTGCGGCTTCTGCTGGCCACCAATGTGTGTGGTCTTGGTTACCGTATACCCAGCCACGAGCCTTTCTGTCACCTCGTGAACAGCAATTTGTTGCTGCGTGTTGCCGGCAGCGCCGTATACGTAAAAGTCATGACGGAACTGAATGGACACCGAGTCAAACACCGCGTCATCGCGTGTAATGACGCCGTTGTTGTTCAGCGTGTCGATCTCGAGCGTATCGGCGGGCAACAGCTCGGCGAAAGTGGCCGACGCGATGTCACCAAAACGGGAGTCGTTATACCGGCCCACGAGGAACCGGTTCACGTCGTTGACGGCATCATAGTTCGACGTGCGAACAGAATCCAATAGCAGGATGCTACTCGTCACGGGAATGTCGATGGTCTTGAGATCGAATTTGGAATTTGGATTTGGATATCCTAATCGGTTGGCCTCATCTTCGCATGAGAAAAAAAATAAGGCAACTGCCAATACGGTCAGTTGCCCTTGAATGCGATTAACCCACAAGTTCATTATAGAAATTAAAATAGGATTCGGTGTAGTTTTCTTCCTTGATTGTTTCGACTTTCTTCTCTTTGATTTTCTTGAAAAGGCCTTCCAGTTTTTTGGTTTCGCCTTCGGCCAGTACGGCATCCGAAAACTCTATACCCAATTTGATAAAGCCTTCGAAGTCTGCTGACTTCAAGTTGCCCAACATGTTGTCTTCAATGTCCATCATCTTCACCTTGTCCATAAGGTCACCTTTGAATTTGTGTGTAAAGGCATTGTTATAGATCGTGAAAACGGTCTTGGTGTTTTTAAACAACGGGTCGTTCTTGTAGGTCGTCTTGAGATACAGCGGTATAAAGCTTGTGATCCAGTCGTTGCAATGAACTACGTCCGGGGCCCAGCCCAACTTACGCACGGTTTCAATAACACCCTTGCAGAAAAAGATAGCGCGCTCGTCGTTGTCTTCGTAGAAGTTGTTCTCTTTGTCGTGGAAAACTGACTTGCGATGGAAATAATCTTCGTTATCGATAAAGTACACTTGAAGCTTGGCGTTCGGAATAGACGCTACTTTAATGATCAGAGGCTTCTCTTCATCCCCCACGGCAATGTTAATACCCGACAGCCTCACTACTTCATGTAACCGGTTTTTACGTTCGTTGATGATACCAAAACGCGGCACGAGAATCCTGATCTCCATCCCCTTTTCCTGCATGGCTTGCGGAAGCTTACGGACAAAGTCCGCTACTTCTGAAGTTTGCAAAAATGGGTTTATCTCGCTGGCTACATAAAGGATACGGAGTTTTGACATATTACTTAGATTTTAAAAGTAGAACGGAAAATTGAGCCACAAAAGTACAAAAAAATACCCCCTGGATCAACTTATTTTCCTTTTTCCCTATATCTTTGACCCCCTTTGCCAAAGCGGCGTAAAATGGAGATTTTCAAGCAAATAGCCCCATTAAAAGCCTTTCTGAACGCCCAAAAACGCGCGGGTAAGTCTGTCGGACTCGTCCCGACCATGGGCGCCTTACATGCGGGGCATTTATCCCTTATCAAGGCTTCAGCAGCGCAGAACGATGTAACGGTTTGCTCCATCTTTGTAAACCCTACACAGTTCAACAATCCCAGCGATCTGCAGAAATATCCCCGCACTTTAGATAAAGACACTTTATTACTCGAAAAAGTTGAGTGTGATGCTGTTTTTTGTCCGGAGGCGAGCGAAATGTATCCCGAGAAGGCGATTATCAGGTTCGATTTCGGTCACCTGGATAAGGTCATGGAAGGGGCTTTCCGCCCAGGACACTTCAGCGGCGTGGGATTAGTCGTTTCCAAGCTGTTTAATATCATTCAACCCACCCAGGCCTATTTTGGCCAGAAAGACTGGCAACAGTTCGCGGTTATACGCCGCCTGGTGGAAGAGCTGAATTTCGACCTGGAGCTCACCAGCGTGCCTACCTCGCGTGAAGAAGACGGCCTGGCGATGTCCTCGCGCAACCTACGTTTAAACCCGGAGCAGCGGCAGGTAGCCACCGTGTTCTACGAATCACTCTTGGGCGCCAAACAAGCCCTGCAGCAAGGCAAAACGGTGCAAGATGCCCGCGCCATTGTACAGGCAAAATTTGACGAACGGCAAGTTTCACTGGAATACTTTGAATTAGCCGACAGCAAAAACTTAAATATCCTGGAAAACGTTAAGGCGTCAGACTCGCTTTCAGGCCAGCCGATCATGTGTATAGCAGGTTTTGTAGGGGAAGTCCGATTGATCGACAACATGTTTTTACAGTAACAACCACCAACGTGAGAATTGAAGTTCTAAAGTCGAAAATACACCGCGCAAAGATCACACAGGCCGAGCTGCACTACGTGGGCAGCATCTCCATCGACGAAGATCTGCTGGACGCGGCCAACATGATCGAAGGCGAAAAAGTAACGGTTGTAAACGTTAACAACGGTGAACGCCTCGAAACCTATATCATTCGCGGCGAACGCGGCTCCGGCATGGTATGCCTTAACGGTCCTGCAGCGCGTAAAGCGCAGGTCGGTGATATCGTTATTGTGATCTCGTATGCCTCGATGAAGTTTGAAAAAGCGAAAGCGTTCAAACCGACCATTATATTCCCCACCCCCGACAATAAACTGTCCTAACGCCGGGACCACACTCAACCCTATACCGTGACTGTATCTTCCCGCTTCAAGACCATCCTCCAGTACGCGATCATCTTTGCTGTCACCTTTCTGTTAATAGGATTGTCGCTACGTGGCCTGAAGGGCGAGAATAAGCTGGAATACCTTAACGTCACCTGGCAATCGGCTAACAAAGGCTGGCTGTTGCTCATGGCCGTCATTGCCATGTTGAGTCACCTGGTGCGCGCTGCCCGCTGGCGTATGCTCATGGGCCCTGCCGGTTATGCGCCCTCGTTGGCGAATAGCTTCTACTCCCTCATGGTAGGCTATCTCGTAAACCTCGTCATTCCGCGTGGGGGCGAAGTGTCGCGCTGTTACAATTTATACAAGCTGGAAAAAGTACCGGTAGACATGTCGTTTGGCACGGTGGTCGTGGAGCGCATTATCGACTTGCTCTGTCTGTTGACGTTGATCGTCATTTCGTTTGCCGTTGAATCGCAAAAGTTATTTGCTTTCGTAGAAACATTGCCGATCAATCTATCCCATAGTACCAATCGCGTGCAGACGCTGCTATATATCGTAGTGCCGGTGCTCATGGCAGGTGCATTTGTGATATGGTTTGTAAAACGCAACGAGCGCGTCATGAATTTTATCCGTAAAACGTGGTATGGATTCAGAGAGGGGCTGCTTTCCGTATTCCGGTTGGAAAATAAGGCGCAATTTATATTCTACTCCGCCGCCATCTGGATGTTATACTTCCTGATGAGCTATACGGTGTTGAAGGCATTCCCGTCTACCGCCGAGCTGGGCTTTGGCGCTGTGCTGAGCTTGTTCGCTATCGGCTCCATTGCCATGGCGGTACCACTGCCGGGAGGCACAGGCTCTTATCATCTGCTTGTACCCCAGGGATTGGTGTTTTTATACCATGTTAACAGTGCTGACGCCACAGCCTTCACCTTCATTTTCCACGGCTGGCAAACAGCCATCATGATTCTCGCAGGCGCAATCTCTCTGTTGCTGACGTCCCACCGGGTGAAACGCGAAGCGCTTATTAGCGAGGAGCAGTAGCCGACAGGTTTGTCTGAATTTCGATGGGATTGGTCAGCGTCTTGTGCACAGGACAAGCATTGGCAATCTGTAACATCCGCTTGTGCTGCGTTTCATCCAGGTTGCCGGTAATAACAACGTCGCGGTGAAAGATCGTTTTTCCTTCAACCTGCTCGCTCAGTACTTTCACCTGTATTTGCTGTACATCAAAGTTTTTACGATTGGCATACATCCGCA
This sequence comes from Parachryseolinea silvisoli, assembly GCF_021190955.1. Taxonomy (GTDB): domain Bacteria; phylum Bacteroidota; class Bacteroidia; order Cytophagales; family Cyclobacteriaceae; genus Ohtaekwangia; species Ohtaekwangia silvisoli. The sequence goes on along the minus strand of NZ_JAIOAO010000002.1, from coordinate 373,759 downwards.
ACGTAATGGCTGTGCACGAGGCGAGTGACATCCGCAGAAAATCGTGGGGGCTCGGACCCCGGTCCGTGCCGCCGCTCCCGATAGGTTCGTCGGCGTGTAACGTATGCACCGTTGACTCCAGGGTGGTGTAGTACGAATCGGTACCGATCGTCGCCACGGCAGTTTTTTCAGGGATCATTAGAAAGTTCTGTTCATGACAAATTCTTGCTGCAGGAAACGCTCGCGAGGTGCCAGCTCGCGCAGCTTGAGCTTTTCCGGAAGGGAGGCCGGGTCGCCGGGATACCCTACGGCGAGAAATACACCGACCTCAAACGTATCGGGCACCTGCAGGTTGACAACGGCCTTCGGCATATCAAAGCCTGCCATCTGGCGCACTTGCAAGCCCAGCTCCACCGCCTGTAACGACAGGAAGGAGTTGGCTCCTCCCAGGTCGTACATGGCGTGTGCATTGGCGCTGCTGTAGCGCGTAAAATGTTTGCGTGCCAGGCTGGCGATCAGCAAGGGAGCATCCTTGGTCCAGATCTTATTCCCCTCGTCCAGACAATCAAACATCTTGTTCCAAAGTGTTTCCTGGTCGCGTGTGGCGTAGATATATACCCAAGGTTGCTCGTTGGCGCTGGACGGTGCCCAGCGCGTGGCCTCGAACAGCGAGTAGATTTTCTCGCCTTCGATCGGGGCCGCTGAAAATGCCCGTGTGCTCTTCCTGTTTTGTATCAGTGCCGTAACCGGATATTCGATCGTGGATGACTTCTGCATAGCTTCAAGGATCACAAATACGGCAGGTAATTTACACTTTTTAATTCATCGGAACTTCCATCAACAGGATTTCAGCATCCTCGTCCGCCAGGATCGATAAGCTCTCCGTATTCCAGATGCCAAATCCATCACGACGCTCCAGGCGCTGCCCTTGTATCGTTACGCTTCCTTCAAGTACAAACGCATACACACCCGTACCTTGTTTGTGGAGCGTGTACTCCGTTTGAAAACCTTTCTTCAGGTTGCCAAGCGAAAACCAGGCATCCTGGTTGATGCGTACGCTCTCCGGCGAATCCGTCGGCGCTACTACCACCTGTAATTTGTTCACGCGGTCTTCTGGCAGATACGTCTTCTGCTCATAGCGCGGCTGTATGTTTTTTTCTTTCGGGAACACCCAGATCTGCAGGAATTTTACCGGCTTGTCCGAATTCTTATTGTATTCCGAGTGATAGATGCCCGTGCCGGCGCTCATGATCTGTACATCATTTTCCTGGATTACGGCCGTGTTTCCCATGCTGTCTTTGTGCTCCAGGTCGCCGTGCAGCGGGATCGAAATGATCTCCATGTTATCGTGCGGGTGGGTGCCAAAGCCTTTGCCTGGAGCCACTGCGTCATCGTTCAGGACACGCAACGCCCCAAAATGCATACGGGTAGGATCGTAATAATGCGCGAAGCTAAACGTGTGGTGGCTATCGAGCCAGCCGTGATTAGCATTACCACGGGTGTTTGATTTGTGCAGTACGGTATTCATAAAGGTAATTTGTTGATTTGATCGTCCTTCCGACCAATGTTCAATCACTTAACACAACCCCTTCGATCGAAGTTCACACAACTGTTGTTATTACAATAGTTGTCGTGAATTTTTTTAACTGCGCAACTTATCCAAAATGCGGTTCAACTCGCGAGCTTCTTTTTTTGTAAGATTTTCAAATACAGACAGGAATGATGGTCCACGGTCATCAGCATCCATTTTTTTCAGCAGGGTCAGGCCTTTATCCGTCACGCGGATATCTACCTGCCGGCGATTATCTTCCCGAATCTCGCGGCTCACCAGTCCCTTCTGGCGCAGTTTCTCTACCAGGCGCGTGCAATTGCTGTTCTTGTCAATCATTCGGGCCGAAACTTCCGCCAGCATCATGCTCTGCGGATGGGCGCCTCGCAGAATGCGCAATACATTGAATTGCTCGGGCGTGATATCGAACTTCTTCAGATACGTCGCGTTGACGTTATACAGCCAGCTGCCGGTATAAAGAATGTTGATGCTGGCTTTGTGGTATTCATTTTGAAATTTCTCCTGCTTAATATCTTGCTCGAGTGACATATCTGTTCGTTCGGGTTACGGCACAATTCAAAGTAAGAACAATAGTTGTCAACACAATGTTCCAGTCGGACGTGCCAAAATTTTGTACCTTGCCTCGTATGGTAAAGTTTAATGCCAAGGTGCTCAAGTTCGAGAAAAAAGGAGAAAAGAGCGGCTGGACCTATATTGAAATACCTGCCACCCAGGCCTGCAAGCTAAAGCCTGACACCAAAGTGTCCTTTCGCGTTAAAGGTACCCTGGATTCCTTCGCCTTCGAAAAGCTGGCGCTGCTTCCCATGGGCGAAGGTAATTTTATCCTGCCGCTGAATGCCGCCCTCCGCAAGGGTACCGGCAAAAAATTAGGGGATACTATAAGGGTAGTCATGGAACCCGACGATCGGGCCTTACAGCTCTCCGCCGACCTGCTAAAATGCCTCAAAGATGACCCCGATGCCATGAAGTATTTTAAGTCGCTGGCGCCTTCACACCAGGCCTACTTTAGCAAATGGATCGAAAGCGCCAAAACAAGCGCCACCAAAACCAAACGCATCGTCCTGACCATGACGGCTTGCGCTAAAAAACAAAGTTATTCTGAGATGATACGGTCGTCGCGCGAATTTGAGCGCTGATAGGATCACTTAGCGGATTTGCCTTTTGCAGGAGCTTTGCCCTTGGCAGCCTTCTTTGGAGGCTCCGCCTTCGAAGCCTTTTTTGCACCTTCAACTTTTTTCCTGCCGGCCTCGCTCATAGCAAAGCTGCGCGTCATAGTCTTGATGTGCTCAACCCTCCGCAGCCGGAGGGCGCTCCAATCTTCGTCAATTGCCACCATGCGCACGGGCTCGAATCCCAGTGTCCCGAAGGCATTCCACCCGGTGTCACGATTAAAGTCACAGGTATATTTCTTCGACGTGCCCTTCGGGTATGCAAACCATAACACCGCATCGTCTTCCAGCACCTGCGGTACCTTTGTAGCCATGGTGTCAATTTGCCGCTGTGTCTTTACAAATGCCAGTATGAAGTTTACCCGTTTGGCGCCAGTCAATGACGTCTTGATAGTGGCAAATGCCTCCATGCCTTTCATAGTAGGGACGAAGCTTTCAGGAGCATCGATGATATAGAGCGTAGACTGATCTTTGTAGTTCAGCTTTTTGAAGACCGGATCCAATACAGGCATAGCAGACGGTATAAATTAGTGAACCCTAAGGTACAAAAAAATAAACCGCTTGTCTATGAGTTAATGTGCGAGCTTATTCAGCAGTTGAATAACACCCTGTTGTGACGGTATATTGTAGTGTGCAAGGGTATGGCCTGCCCCCACTTTAATCGTAACGGCTTTCTCGGTCAACGCCCGGAACATATCTTCATCCGTCTTATCATCGCCAATGGCTAGCACGAAATCGTATGCATGGTCATCGACTAGCCGGCGCGCAGCATTTCCTTTATCGACGCCAGCTACACGCACCTCGATCACTTTGTTGCCATCGATAATCTGCAACTGCCCGTTACGCACCAGGTGGAAAAGGTTGTCGAGCAATTCGCGTGAGCGTACAAAGCCAAGCTCAGCGTCCACATTGCGATAATGCCATGCGAGCGTGTGATTCTTTTCTTCAATAAATGCCCCCGGGCTTCGCTGTGCAAAAAGCTCCAGCGTCGGACGGATCAGGGGCTTCCAGGTTTGATCAATCGCTTCACCATGCGTCCACGGACCGTTCTTGAGACGGATAGACGCGCCGTGCTCCGCCACCAGGTTAAGTGACAAATTGCTAAACCATTCCTCCAACGTTGAGCTGTCACGTCCGCTGATGATCGTAATGTCGGTTTGTGTATTCGCTGAAAGCTCTCCCAGCAGTTTCAACAGGTTCTCATCGGGTCGCGCTTGTGACGGGTGGCGTGCAAAAGGCACCAGGGTGCCATCATAATCTAACAATAGGTGTCGCGTACCCGCGTGGTGGAAGTCGTCCGAAATGTGTTTCGCCACGTTGGCGGTGATGGCTTTCGTCTCCTGCTCATGCTGTTGAACACGCACATCTTCCAGTTGCTTTAGGAAATCATTCACCCAATGAATGACGGTATAGTCTTGTAGTCGTTTTTGCAACAACTTCATGTTGTGCCGCTGTTCTTGTACAGGCATTGTCAAGGCAGTAGAAATGGCGTTGGCCATATCAATCGTATCCACGGGGTTCACCAACAATGCCTCGCCCATTTCACTTGCTGCACCCGCCAGCTCGCTCAAGATCAGCACACCATCCTCCTGCGCCCGGCTTGCGACATATTCCTTTGCTACAAGGTTCATGCCGTCGCGCAAGGGTGTGATCAACGCGGCATCTGCTGCTTCATACAACGCGCACAGCTCATCAAAAGCCAGGTTGCTATATCTATAAATAATGGGTTGCCACGACAGCGTTGAGTGCTTGCCGTTGATACTACCCACTTGCTCTTCAATTAATTTCAAACGCTCATTGTACTTGGAAATAATCTGCCGCGAAGGCACGACCACCAGGACAAACACCACCTGCTCTTTCCATTCAGGATAAGCCTCCAGGAATTTCTCAAATCCCACCAGCCGGTGTGTAACGCCTTTGGTATAATCCAGGCGATCAACGGAAAATATGATCTTCTTATCTTGAAAGTTTTTACGGATCGTATCCCGTTGCTCGATCACGGCCGGCAAATTGGCCGCATCGTGGAATTTCGCATAGTCGATGCCTAGCGGGAATAAGTCAGTTTTAATGATGCGATTATCTACTACAATGGAGCGAAATTGGTGATCGTGCCCCGCTACCATGCGCACCGTCTTCAAAAAATGCTGCACATATTCATGCGTGTGAAACCCAACCAGGTCCGCTCCCAACATACCGCGAATGATCTTCTCTTTCCAGGTACGGTGTAACAACCGGAAGATCTCATACGAAGGAAAAGGAATGTGTAAAAAGAATCCAATGGAGATATCAGGCAGTTTTTGCCGGATCATGTCGGGTAATAACAGCAACTGATAGTCGTGAATCCATAATGTATCACCGGGTTGCAAGAAGGTGAGGAGCATATCGGCGAACGCGCGGTTTACGGCCTCATACGCCTGAAAAGTCTCCTCATCATATTCTACATAAGAAGGGAAGTAATGAAACAGCGGCCAGAGTGTGGCGTTGCAAAAGCCGTTATAGAACTTATTATAGGTTTTTTTCTCAATGAAGATCGGGTCGATCTCAAAGGTCGCTTCGGTACCCTCCTGTGCCTTGAATTTTTTCCAACGCTTTTCCGGAAAATCGGCAGCCCCCACCCAACGTTTTTCAACAGCACCACCCTTGCGGGCTTCTTCTTCAAAATAGCTTTTCAGGGCCGTTACCAGGCCACCATCACTTTGCCGGAGGATGACTTTACCCTCACTCTCCTGCACTTGGTACGGCAGGCGATTGGATACAACGATGAGTCTCTTCATAGGTTAAATATTTACCGCTTCGAGTTTATACAGCTGAAAAAAGCTGGCGAAGCAGACAGGTTAACTACTTACAGGAGGTTTTCAACCATGCGTGTGATGGACTAATCCTGCATTTACACCGACGAACAGGCCGGTCAGACATAAATAGTTTTTAAAAGATCGTACCCACTTTGGCTAAAATACGTGTTGTTGACTCAACAATGCGATTTCCTCCAAGGCCACGGCATCGTGAAGCGATGATTTTTGTAGAGAAAAATACACGACGACGCGTGATAGACCAGCCAGCAATTGATGAGATAGATAGAATAACGTGGCGCAAATCAGTGTGTGGCCACTACGTTGGGGTTATTGCGGTTGTCGCAGTTTATGAATAACGGTTTTTAAAGCACTGGATGCACTGCGTACAGAAGTCTGCCAATCCGTCGCTGCCTGCCCATCGGCGCCGTCCGATATATACTTCAGACACAAGAAAGGAATCTGTTCTTTCATCGCTACCCAGGCCAGGGCATACGCCTCCATGTCGATCACATCATACGCCGTGGCAGCGTGATTCACTTCAAAGCTATCGCCACTGCCGCAAATACCTTCAGGCAAGCCCGGCGCAGTCAATCCATAACGCAATACAGCAGGCTGATCGGTAAACGGTGTGGTATACTTCTCAAACCCCAACGCTGTCACATCCATATCGCGTTGAATAAACTGCGTACAGCACACGACTGTTCCCCGCGCATGCAGCTGACTCCCCGCCGACCCCAGGTTGATGATGATGCTCGGCCGCCGCAAGGTGATCTGTCGCATGAGACTAAAAGCAGCATTCAGCTTACCAACACCGACAAACAGAGGCTCAAACTCCGTAAACTCATGGGTGGCTTCTTCCTGAAGGGCAAAAGCGAACAGCGGGGTATGTGTTAACAGGTCGTACATGACAGGGTCAAGCTAATAAAAAAAGCCACTCGATTGAGTGGCTTTTCTGTGGGAGCTGAGGGGTTCGAACCCCCGACCCTCTGCTTGTAAGGCAGATGCTCTGAACCAGCTGAGCTAAGCTCCCATATTTTGGGACTGCAAAGGTAGTAGAGGAACGGATTTTTCCAAAGCAGGAGCCACGGCTAAGTGAAAAAAGTTTAAAAAATTTTTCTGGCCGATATCCCAGGCTCAAAACAAGCTTCTAATTATCATTTACTTAGATGGATTTCGGCCAACTCAAGAACATAAAAAAATCCCGAAGGGAGTTCCTTCGGGATTATGGACAATGCTATAGAGCTTAGATGCCTATGGATTCGGCGCGGTTTCTTTGCGCAAGGAGTTGATCCAGCTGGCAATCTTAAGGGCCTCGGCCTTCGGTACCTGGGGCATCGGCGCCATGGGCGTCTCGTGCTCGGGCCAGTTCTTCGGCTCGGGATTATAGATCAGCTGCACGATGCGCTCGTTGCTGTACTTACGCTTGGCTACGTCGGCAAAGGACGGGCCCACCTGGCGCTTGTTGACCTGGTGGCAGGCGGTACACGTGTTCTTCACCAGCAGCGGTTCGATCTCAGCATATGTGGGAGCTTTCTTCGAAGCAGTAGCGGCTGTCGCGGCCGTTGTTTTAGCTGGAGTAGTTTTAGCCGGGGCTGCCGCAGCAGACTTTTTCGTGCTGTATTGACCCGGCGCCAGGCGTGCACCGTCGGGAATGTTGTTGAGGGTATAGAACGCCGTGGCGTGCAATACCGGCAAGCCGTCTTGCGAGCGGATGCCCGGCAAGATGAGCTCATGTAGGTAATACTGACGCAGGTTGTCGATCACCAGTCGCACGGTCATCGCGTCGTCAGATACTTTTACGCCTTTAATGACTAGCTTCTCGTCGTTGATAGTCGGGCTGCCGTATACCGAGTGGTATTTGTAGATAAAGCTGCGGCCTTCGTAGGATGACAGGTCCTCTGCCTTTGCTTTGTCAACCGGTTTGGTGAACTCGATCTCGAAGCCGTCAGGCATCGCGCGAACAGTCTTCATTTCCATCGGCACAGCCCCCATCCAGAGCAAGCGTTGGAAGCCCGAAGTGGTGGTACCAGCGGAGCCCCAGCCCCGGTTTGTTTCACCGACAAACAGGGAGCCGTCGTGGCCCCAGTTCATACGCAATACACCCGACTGGAAGCCCGAGCGGAAGTCGAAGGCTACACCCTGGAACTCGCCTTTTACTTTCTCCATCACAACCCGCATGATCTTGCTTTGGCCCTGGTCGCCTACAAAGATCTGACCGGCAAAAGGACCGAAGCCACCTGCTGTTTCGTCGCGGAGGATTTCAGAGTTAGAGATACCCAGCACACCGTGTGGCAGCCATACTGCCGGTAGGCGTACTTCCGGGAATTGTTTCTTAACCTCGAAGAGAAGGTTGGGATTCTTTTCATCGGCGATGTTCTCGGGCTTTACCGCCTGACCGTTCTGACGAATGCGGCGTTCGTCGAGCTTGGCAAAGAACTGATCGGCCGTGAGCTTAACCGGCGAGTTGGGGTGGCCTGTCCAACGAAGACCGGCGGGGTGACCCGTAAAGCTTCCTTTAGTTACGTGAAAGATCGCACCGGAACCTTGCCAGTCACCCTGGTTGTCGTCGTAGAACAATTCGCCGTCGATCATGCCCAACCCACAGGGTGAGCGCATGCCCGTAGCCCAGGGTTCCATCGTGCCGTTCGGCAAAATGTGCATGGTCCATCCACGCCACGGCTGGCGGCTTTCGCCACGCCACCACTCTTCGTCGCCGAAGGCTACGTTCCCTGTCACGAAAAAGCTGCCGTCTGGCGCGATCTTCGGACCAAAGGAATATTCGTGGTAGTGACCGGAGAGTGGCCACGCATAGATTGTTTCATAGACGTCGGCTTTGCCGTCGCCGTCGGTGTCGACCAGCTTGGTGAGCTCGCCGCGTTGGGCAGCGTAGAGGGCGTTGTCTTTATAGGCAAGACCCAGCGGCTCGTGCAGGCCGGTAGCGAAGAGGGTATAGCTCGGCACACGGCCGTCGACCATGGCAGCGTTTTCAACCACCCATACATCGCCGCGGCGTGTAGACAGGGCAATGCGTCCGTCGGGCAGCGTGGCAACGCCACCTACTTCGAGCAGTATACCTTCCGGAGTAGGAATGGTGATAATCTTATAATAGTCGTCTTCTGTGGGGGCTTTCACTTGCGCCTCCACTGGCAGGAGGGTACATGCTGCCAGGCCCAAAAGGAATAATTTCTTTATCAGCTTGTTCATGATGATCGTGCGATTTACCAAATGACAGAATATTTTACCGTGTTACCGGTTACAGGTACAACCAGCTCTTTCCTACCGCCAACTTCACGGATGGTAGCCTGTCCCGTAGGTTTTACATAGTACTGCTTGTCGTTGATGGCATAGCTGCCGTCGGGCAACGACAGGATACTGCTGCCTTCCGCCAGCTTGTAATATAAACCGGTTTGAGTACCGCGATCTTTAATCGTCACTTCGTGCGTGAGGATACGCTCGTTGTCTTCGGGGTATACTTTGTCGCTTACTTCCAGGCCCTTGTACAGGTACTTAAATACCGGGCGGCCCGTGGCAGGGTCTACGGTATATCCTTTTGAGCGATACTCGTTGGCTGTTTCGGGGAAGGCGTCATTCGCACCAGGCAGGAAAGCCAGCGGCTGGCCAATGAACAAATATTGTACAGCACCCAGCGGACGGAACGAACCGTCGCCACGGTCATGCCACATAGGAGTAGCGTCTACGAAGTCACCGCGCCAGACAGCGGCCAGGTTGCCCGAGCCCAGGTCGTATACATAGTTAATGCCGCCAGGTTCGCCTACGCCGATGGTGTGGGTGAGGCGCTTGCTGCGACGGCCATCGAAGTTGATAAAGGCACGGAGCAGTTTAGGCTGTGACCCGACAGCGATCAGGATCGGAGTGGTGGGTTCGTCGTCCGGCGGAAACGAGTTATAGGCATTTAGGGTCACAGGATACGTGCCATCCGTTTGTACGGTCAGGCCAAGGCGCGGGGGCATCCACGATGCATCCTTGAAGTTGGCAATCACAAAAGGATACGAACCAGCCTTCAGCGTGATGGAACCTTCGTCCCAGCCGCCGGCATCGGGGCGTTGCACGTCAACAAGGGTTTCGTCATTTACAGTAAATACAACGCCACCGGTATAGCCCAGACGGAAAGTGTATTTGCCGTCGGCCGGTACCGTAACTTTACCGGTATAGACAATACCGTAGCCATTCTCGTCGTCCAGTACATCGCACGTCAGTGACGGCGAAGTGCCGGTCTTTACCGGTTTGGCAGTGGCGAATTCTGATACAGCTTTGAAATTGCCTTTGTAGGCTTTGAAAGCGACGTCGCTAACAGACGCAGTACCTTCTTTCATCAGTTTGTAGCGGACGTTGCGGAAGGCCACGGCACCGTGGTCGCCTTGGATCATGATGGGACCCTTGGCCGTCTCGTTGTTTTCAACGGGGCCACCGGTGGGCAGCGGCACTTCTACGTTGTCATGTATTTTAACGCCGTTCAATTCAACGGATACAAAACGAGCGTTAGCAATTTTCTTACCATTGGTATCGAACTTCGGCGCACGGAAAGAGATTTTCAGCGTCTGCCACAAGCCGGGAGCCTTAGAGGGGTTGCTGAGCGGGGCTTTGCCAAGGTATATTTTGCCGGGTTCGTTCTCCCAGTTACGGTAGATGCCGCCAATGTCGGAGTACTTGGCGCTCTTTGCTCCCCAACTGTCAAACAGCTGGACTTCGTAGCGTCCTTGCAGGTATAAACCCGAGTTGGAGCCTTTGGGAAGCATAACTTCCAGGGACAATTCAATGTCGCCGTGCTCGAAGTTGGTGACGAGGTTATCCTTTTTAGTGTTGTCGTTCAGGTTCAACAAGATGCCTTTGCCGGCAGTAAAGCGTACCGCTTGGGGAGCAACGGTCGCAACTTCTTCTTTCTTGCCCTTTTTCTTTTTGCCGGTCTCGGCGGCCGGGGCGGCGTCTTCGTGGTGTACGTCAACGGTGCGGTCAATGACCACGTCGCCGACGATCTGCCAGTTACCCGCCTGGGTTTTGAATGCCGACATGTCGTCGAGCTTCAGCGTTTCCATTCCGTCGCGCTGCTGGGCGAAGGCCACTGAGCACGACAGCATCGTGAACGCCGCGAAAATGTTTGTGCGTAGGTACATTAAGGTTAGAATTTTTTGAAATGAAAGGTCCGAATATGCGAGGATAAGTTTGTATTCACAAAGAATGTTTGATCAAGGGTTTGACGCCCGGTTGGCGGGTCATATCATACCAGACAAAGAAATGCCCGGAAACCCTAACAAATACTCTCCAAAAGCGAAAAAAATCATCAATTCAGTCGGCATGCAGAATAAAGGATATTCTTTTTCAATCTGACCGGGTAGCGTTACTTTTGGAAGCACGATTAGAAACCATGAGTCTCCTTGAAAAAATAAAATCACTGTCGCAAGCGCACAGTGCCAAAACCGTAGCCATCCGCCGTCACATACACGCCAACCCGGAGCTCTCCTATCAGGAAGTAAACACGGTGAAGTACGTGGAGGAACAACTACGCTCGTTTGGCATTACCAACATTACCCGCATGGCGGGTACCGGCCTGGTGGCCGAAGTAGCGGGTAAGAACCCTACACGCAAGACCATCGCCCTGCGCGCCGACATGGATGCGCTACCCATCGTAGAAGCAAACGACGTGCCTTATAAATCCACCAACCCGGGGGTGATGCACGCCTGCGGACACGATGTACACACTTCTTCACTGCTGGGCACAGCCCGCATTCTGAACGAGGTAAAAGATCAGTTTGAAGGTACCGTACGTTTTTTGTTCCAGCCGGGGGAAGAGAAAAATCCCGGAGGAGCTTCCTATATGATTCGCGATGGTGCGCTGGAAAATCCCCGGCCGGTCGGCATCATTGGGCAACACGTATTCCCCCTGCTGCCAGCCGGTAAGATCGGCTTTCGCGAAGGTATGTATATGGCAAGTGCCGACGAGATTTACCTGCGGGTGATTGGCAAGGGAGGCCACGGTGCCGCGCCGGAACTGGCCATAGACCCGATCGTGATTGCCTCGCATATCATCATTGCCCTGCAGCAAATCATCAGTCGCAACGCCAGCCCCAAGCAACCTACCGTACTCACTTTCGGAGACATCGTGGGCAAGGGAGCGACAAATATTATTCCCGATGAAGTACGGATCGCCGGTACCTTCCGGGCCATGAATGAAACGTGGCGCGCGTCGGGCTTGCAGAAGATCCAGAAAATGGCCGAGAGCCTGGCGGAAGGCATGGGCGGACGGTGCGAGGTAGAGATCTCTCACGGTTATCCATACCTGGAAAACAACCCTGAACTTACCCGCCGGTTGCGGGTAGCGGCCGAGGCCTATGTGGGCCAGGAAAATGTACACGACATCGACATTACCCTGGGGGCGGAAGACTTTGCCTACTACTCACAGGTGATTCCGGCGTCATTCTACCGGCTGGGTACACGAAACGATGCGAAGGGCCTTACCTCGTACGTGCACACGCCCACCTTTAACATTGATGAAGACGCCCTGGCCATTGGTCCCGGCTTAATGGCCTGGATGGCCGTAAACGAACTGGCAGGCTAAGGCCGCCAGGCGTGCGTGTATGTTAAAACTATATTAATTATTGGGGCGACACAGTATAGATACCTGCGCCACAATGTATTTTTACACCTACTGTAAACAACTCTTTGGAAACTGCGCTACCGACTGATCCTGGAAAAAAGATTCGTGACAACGTCTGGATCGTACTGTCCATTATCGGCGCGTTGGTGCTTTTCCTCTTTGCCCTCGACCTGATGGTGTCATCGTTGCAGCATCTCAGCCGCAACGTTACTGAGACCATTCTGTTGGCCACGGCGAACCCCTTCACCGCACTGTTTATCGGTTTGCTGGTAACGGCTATGCTGCAAAGCAGCTCCACCACCACCTCGCTGGTGGTTGCCCTGGTAGCCTCGGGCGCGATTACCCTGCAGAATGCCATTCCCATCATCATGGGCGCCAACATCGGTACAACCATTACGAGTACGATCGTGGCGTTGGGCTTCATCAACCGCCGCAAGGAATTTAAGCGTGCGGTAGCGGCAGGTACGTATCACGACTTCTTTAATATTCTGACGACCGTGGTACTCTTCCCGTTGGAGTATTACTACGGTTTTCTATCGGGCATCTCCGATTGGCTGGCCAAACGTTTCTTTACGCCAACGGCCCGTCCCGTGGAGGAGACCATCAAGCCGATATCGAGCCTCTTCGGACCGGTGGTGCGGGGGTTGTCTGACCTGATACCCAGTCCGTTTGTGCTGGCCTTGCTGGCGGTGATCATGCTGTTCTGTTCCATCCTGATCTTCCGCAAGCTGATCTCGGATCTGCTCAAGGCCAAGTCCCCCGAAGTGTTCAGCCGCTTCTTTTTCAAGAGCCAGCTCAAGTCGTTTGGCTGGGGCCTGCTGACCACGGCAGCCATTCGTTCGAGTACTATTACTACTTCGGTGGTGGTGCCTATTGTCGCGAAGAAGATCGCTACACTGCGCCAGGCGGCTCCGTTTATTATGGGTGCCAACGTGGGTACAACCATTACAGCATTTATTGCGGCAGCGCTTAATGCCAATACATCGAGCGCGATCAGCATCGCCATTGCGCACTTCCTGTTCAACTTTATCGGTGTTCTGCTGTTCTTCCCCATTCCCGTGTTGCGCCGGTTGCCGATGGAACTCGCCAGCGGCTTGGGTAAGCTTACGCTGAAGTATCGATTGGTAGGCTTTGTATACTTGTTACTCACTTTCTTCTTTATACCCTTCTCGCTGATCTACTTCAACCGCGATGCGACCGAGAGTCTGCACCTGACGTACGCCGCCACGGCCCCCGGCGAACCGAAAGTATATTATCGTGTGGTAACGCAAATGAACAAACGCACGCAGAGCGGCGAGTGGGTACGATATGAAGGCAATGCCGAGACGATCACCGACCAGGAGCCTTCCCTTATCTACCCGGTATATGTGAAGAACGCCACCCTCTTTGTCGGCGACCAGATGTTCTTGTTTAACCGGCCCGGGTTCTGCTGGGACGGCGAGGATGGGCAAGGCAAGTACCGTGTGTGCATTGACCAGGTGTTGTCGCATATGGCACTGGCAGATATTTCGTTCGACTCCGTTTATGTGTACAAACAGCACTACGTGGAAGGCAGCCAAGCCCGTTCCGACCACCGTTATTATTACAGTGCGGCGCATAAAATTCTACTCCAACACGAGGAATTAGTTACGCCCGACAGCGCCGTGGTGCGCGAAAAGCTGCTGAAGTTTGAGCCTCAATAGCGATCTTTAATTCCAATCTTCTCTCTATATTGCGGTAAACTGGATACAGTGTGCTGAAGGAATCGATTTTGAAGATGCTGAAACTGGACAACCTCATTAGTAACGTCACCGGCTATGTGGAGACGCGTATCGAGCTAATGAAGCTGGAGGTGAAAGAAGACCTGGCAAAAGCCATTGCCAAGATAGCCCTGTTTATTATCATCGGTTTTATTGTCACGCTTGTTGTCCTGCTGATCAGTATGGCCGTAGCCTATAAGATCGGCGAGTCTCTCGGCAACTTTGGCGGCTTTGCCATGGTAGCGGGATTTTATTTTATACTGGCCCTGGCCCTGATCCTGGGCCGGGATACTGTTCGTGATACCCTGGAAAAACGATTGTCAGAAAACTTGAAGCAAAAGAAAAAGTAGCGTATGGAACTGCTGGAATCGAATGACATGAAGAGCGAGCTGATCAAGAAATCAGCCAAACATCGTGCGCAGTTGGAGGAGGAAGTAAAACTCATCTCCGAGCGCACCAGCAAGGTGGTGATCAATACGCTCGTCATAGGCGGCGCGTTGGCTGTATCCTACTTGTTGGTACGGCAGCTGGCGGGCGGTGGTAAAAGCAAAAGCAGACGCCGCAAGGTCGTGCACGCCAAGCCGGTACGCGTGATCCAATCCAATGGGCACGAGCCCGTCGAAGAGGTGAGTTACGAGCCCGCGGTGCCCGGCATCGTGACGCAGATCGGCACAGCCCTGGCAAGCCAGGCTACCGTCTTTCTGCTGGGCCTTGCAAAAGAAAAGCTTGCCGAGTATTTACATTCTTCTGCAGAAGATAAGAAGGAAACAAAAGAATGAGTGTTCTCACGTCCCTGCACGAGCGCCGGCAGCGTGGGAAGAAATCCATCGCGGTGCTGGTCGACCCTGACAAAATAGACGACCCCGCGCGGCTTACGCAATTGATCAACCTGGCCAGCGAAAACTGCGTCGACTATTTTTTTGTCGGTGGCAGCCTGGTCACGACCAGTAACCTGGCGCAGATCGTGCGGCAGATCAAAGACCTTGTAAAAATCCCCGTAGTACTCTTCCCGGGCAACTCGATGCAGATCGAGCCTACAGCGGATGCGTTATTGTTTTTGTCGCTTATCTCTGGTCGCAATCCCGAACTGCTCATTGGCCAGCATGTGGTCGCGGCGCCCATCCTTCGCAACACAAAACTGGAAGTGATACCAACCGGGTATATGCTGATCAACAGCGGGCGTATTACGTCGGCCGCCTATATCAGCAACACCATGCCCATTCCTGACGACAAGTATTCACTCGCGGCTGCCACGGCCATGGCCGGTGAAATGTTGGGCTTGCAAGCTATGTATATGGATGCAGGCAGCGGAGCGGAGAAAGAGATCAGCGCCAAGATGATCGCAACCGTGCGTAAGGCAATACAAATACCCTTGATTGTCGGCGGCGGGATCAACACCAGTCAGAAAGCCTTGCGCGCATTGGAAGCTGGAGCAGATATGGTCGTGATCGGCAATGCGCTGGAAAAAGATCCTGAATTGCTGATCGGCATTGCTGACAAGGTATACGAATGGAACCAGGGTTAACACCGGGAGCTATTGCTCAAACTCCAACCGGAAACCCACACCGTGGTAGTTTACAATCCGAACACTCGGATCTTCTTTCAGGTATTTGCGTAGCTTGGAGATGAATACATCCATACTGCGGCCCATAAAGTAGTCGTCGTCTCCCCACACATGTTTTAAGATCTCTTCGCGTTTTAACACGCGCGTACGATGCTGATACAGCAATTGTAATACTTCGGCCTCCTTCTGTGTCAGCGTCTTTTCAGTATCGTTTAGTCGTAGCGTGTAAGTCGTATAATCAAAATGATACCGGCCCAGGGAGAAAGTACGCTCGGGCGCAGGCATGGGCTCACTGGTGCGGCGCAGGAATACTTCCATGCGGTACAGTAGCTCTTCGAGGTTGAAAGGTTTGGTGATATAATCGTCGGCGCCAGTTTGAAAGCCGGTCAGCTTGTCTACGGTCATCGACTTGGCCGTGAGGAAGAGGATGGGTATTTCCTTGTCGCTTTCGCGCACGGTACGGGCCAGCGCAAAACCGTCCTTCTTCGGCAGCATGACGTCAAAAATGCAAAGATTAAAATCGCCTGTCCGGAAGGACCGTTCGCCGGCTTCGCCATCCGTGCACAGCGTAACAGAGTACCCGCGCATCGTCAGGTTGTCTTTGATGACAAAGCCCAGGCTGGGATCATCTTCCACAAGCAGTATTTTCTTTTCGGCTATCATGCAGTACGGTTTGGCGTTCGGTTAAGCGGGGATAAACACCCTGAAGACACTGCCCTTGTCGAGCTCGCTGTGCAGGGTTACATATCCATCATGGGCTTCGACGATCGTCTTCACATAGCTTAACCCTAAACCAAAGCCCTTCACGTCGTGTACATTGCCAGTAGGAACACGGTAAAATTTCTGAAATACACGTTTATGATTCTCGTGCCCGATGCCGATACCGTTGTCCTGGACCTCGATCAGCACACCTTTATTATAGTCTGTGGTCGATACCGTAATCAGTGGTATATCGCGGCAATATTTGATGGCGTTGTCCAGCAGGTTGGTCAGCACATTCGTAATGTGTAGACGGTCGGCCTGTAGCTCGTGAATGGTGGCGTGAAACGTTGTGCTGACAGCGCCCTGCTTTTCGCGCAGGGTCATCGACGCATTGTGAATGGCGTCGCCAATGACCTGGTGCACGTTGACCGTTTCTTTTTGCAGGGCAATGTCGCCCTTGTCGAGGCGGGCTACTTGCAGTACGCGCTCTACTTGCTGCTTGAGGCGCAGGTTTTCTTTTTCGATGATCGTCGCATAGTTCAGCAGCCGCTCGGGCTGCTGTATAATGCCAGGATCTTTTAAGACTTGAGTCGACAGCGCGATCGTAGAGATCGGTGTCTTAAACTCGTGCGTCATGTTGTTGATAAAATCCTTCTGAATCTCCGACAACCGTTTTTGCTTGAGGATAATGAAAATAGTATAGCTAAAGAAAATGAGCACAACCAGGAGCACCGCGGTGGAGAATGACCAGATACCCATTTGATTTAGCAGGTGGGCGCCGCGGTTGGGAAATTGCACGCCAAAGTAATAGCCATGGTTGGCCCACTCGGGCAAGTTACGGTCGGTAATTTTACTCTTGGCAGTCTTAAGGGGTATATAATTGCCGTAGAGCATACACTCGCTCAAACAATCATATACACCGTATTCAAAATCGATAATGATATTTCGCCGCTCAAACTCGGTGCGTAACAGAAACTCCAGCAGACGCGCGTCGAGCTGATTGTTGACCGATACGACAAAATAGTTGGACGAGAGCTGCTTTACCGGGTTGATCGCCGGCGCGGGCGTATTGTTAATGTCGTATACCTGCTGGGCTACATTATAGAGGGCGGTTGTTACCGAGCGCTCAAACTCGGCTTCCTTCAGGTTGAAGGCACGGCGCACCCAATAGATCTGGGTGATCGTAATGCCCACAATCGAAAGCGTGGCCAGAATGACGATGAGGCGTATAGTCGAGTTTCTCACGGTTCAGAAAGGTACGATATTGTTTCCCCGGGTGCTGTTAGATTAACAAGTCATTAACATTTTTTAGGCAGCGTTTAACACTGTTTCGCGAACGGTATGAGCAGTTTTGTATCGATCGAACAGCAATACTTTTACAAACTTTTAAACCGCATCACAACGTATGAGAAAAACTGCTTTTATCCTCGTCGGCGCTTTCTTCGCGCTGGCAGCTTTGACCCAAACCCGTGCCGCGCACGTAACGGGCGTAACCGACTTTTTCGGAGTACCTGCATTTAACTGGGTAGCGACTACCTTCAACTTTGGTAAGATCAAAGTCAACAAGCCGGTCAATCACACCTTTACATTTACCAATACCGGAAGCGAGCCGTTGGTAATCACCTCCGTGAAGGCCTCTTGCGGTTGTACCGTAGCCGAATACTCCAAAGACCCGATTCCGGTAAACGGTGAAGGTTTTGTGAAGGCCACGTACAATGCCGCAAATAAAGGCGTCTTTAACAAGACCGTTACCATCATTGCCAATACGGAACAAAGCGAGGTAGTGTTGACCATAAAAGGCGAAGTGGTCGATTAAACCGCGAACCGCAACCATCCGGAAGGGTGCGCAGGAAGTGGAGGAGTGCCCCGCTTTCTGCCCCCTTTCTTATTCCGAAAACGTTTTCGAAAAGAAAATCTGCAATATATTGACCCTCCACCCCCCTCACGGCAGTATTTGATAACTTTGTTGGCGTTCAAAAACTAGCTAATGGCAAGTGAGTTCAACAAGACTGTGTCCACACGGTACCACATGTACAACAGTCTTTTTCTTAACCTCCCCTACACGGGCATTTACCGGACCGGTACACTGCTTCCCCTGTTGCAACAAGCCTGTGAAACCGGATTCGAAAAGGGCAAGGACCCTCTTACAATCATTAAGAAATTCTTTGCTGACTTTACCCCCCAGGCATCGCGCGAAGAGCAGTTTAACCTGCTGTTCAACCTGATTCAATACGTAGAGCGTCAGGTGGTATTGTTCGACTCGATCGAAGACGCTGCCTTTGACGAGATCAACGACCTGCACGGCAAGGGCACGCTCTCGGCCTTGATGCTGCGCGCGCAATCAGAAGGCGTGGAGGAAGCGCTACGCCAAAAGCTGGAGGATTTCAGCGTGCGTGTGGTGCTGACAGCACACCCTACCCAGTTCTATCCGGGCAGTGTATTGGCCATCATCAACGACCTGGAACTGGCCATTCGCGAGAACCGTCTCGAAGACATCAACCTGTTGCTGCGGCAGCTGGGTAAGACCGCCATTATTAATAAAGAAAAGCCCACGCCATTTGACGAGGCTGCCAGCTTGTCCTGGTTCCTGGAAAATGTATTCTACACGGTAATCCCCGGCATTGTCCACAAAGTGATGACGGGCCTGAATGTAAAGCTGGAAGAGTGGAATAACTTCGACCTGATCAAGATCGGCTTCTGGCCCGGCGGCGACCGCGACGGCAACCCGTTTGTTACACACGAGACGACTATCCAGGTTGCACAACACTTGCAGGAGACACTGTTGAAATGTTACCACCGCGACCTGCGCTGGCTGAAACGCCGTCTTACTTTTAAAGGGGTAGACCATATCATCGCCCGCGCTGAAAGCAAAGTATACCCCATTGCCTATGGCAACGGCTACGGCGAGATTTATCATCACCCCGACGAGCTGCTGAACGATCTGTTTGAGGCACGCGAGGTATTGATCAACGATCACCGCGGGTTGTTCCTGGAGCTGCTTGACTCCTTTATCCTGAAAGTAAAGATCTTCGGTTTTTACTTTGCCAGCATGGACATCCGCCAGGACAGCCGCAAACACGCGCAAGCGTGGGAAGCATGTCTGGCCAAGCTGCAGTCGAAGCATAAGAAGCTGAAAAACTTTGATAAGCTGAGCGAACGAGAGAAGATCGATACAATACTCTCACTCAACTTCAAACCGGCGTCACTCAAGTTCGACGATGACTTTGTCACGGAGCTGATCGAAAGCTTTAGCGTAATCGGCCAAATACAAGAGCAGAACGGGGTGGAAGGCTGCCATCGCTATGTGATCAGCAACTGCCAGTCAGCGCTGGATATAATCCGCGTGTACCAGCTGGCGAAGCTTATATTGGGCAAAGGCGATGAACTGACGCTGGACATTGTGCCGCTCTTTGAGACGATCGAAGACCTGGCCAACTGCGAGTCCGTCATGAAGACGTTGTACAGCATACCGGAATACCGCGAGCACCTGGAGCGCCGGGGCAAGAAGCAGACCATTATGCTCGGCTTCTCCGACGGTACGAAAGACGGTGGCTACCTACGCGCCAACTGGTCTATCTTTAAAGCAAAAGAAAACCTGACCCGCATTGCACGCGGGGAAGGATTTATCGCGGTGTTCTTCGACGGACGCGGTGGTCCCCCGGCACGCGGTGGTGGCAATACCCACGACTTTTATGCGTCGTTGGGTGATACCATTGAAGACAAAGAAGTACAAATTACCATACAAGGGCAGACCATCAGCTCGAACTTTGGTAAAGCGGTTTCGTGCCGGTACAACCTGGAACAACTGCTGTCGGCAGGTATTGAGAACTCAGTCTTCCAAACACTGGATCCGCTGCAAGAGAAGGAGAAGGCTTTGCTCGACTCGCTCGCAGACGAAGGTCACCAGGCCTACCGGGAGCTAAAACAGCACCCGAAGTTTGTGCCATACCTGGAGAAGATCACGCCACTGGTATACTTTGGCGAGACCAATATTGGCTCGCGCCCGGTGAAGCGCAACTCCGGTAGCTTGAAGTTTGAAGACCTGCGCGCGATTCCGTTTGTCAGCTCGTGGGCGCAGATGAAACAGAACATCCCCGGCTTCTATGGCGTCGGCGCCGCTATACGCGAGCTGAAGTCGCAAGGCAAGCTGCGCGAGCTGAAGATTCTTTTTAAAGAATCGTTATTCTTCCGCACGCTGTTAAGCAACAGCATGATGTCGCTTACCAAGTGTTATTATCCGGCTACTGCCTACCTGGCGAAGGATAAAGACTTTGGCGAGTTCTGGAAGAAAATGCACAACGAGTATAAGCTCTCACGCGAAATGATCCTGGAAGTTTCAGGCCTGACAGAGCTGATGGAGAATACACCCGTAAACCGCGACTCGGTAAAACTGCGCGAGCGTATTGTGCTACCGTTAATAACGATTCAGCAATATGCGTTACAGAACCTGCGCGACCTGGAAGACCGCGACAAACCGTTTGAGAAACACCTGCGCAAGCTGGTATTGCGTTGTATGTTTGGTATCATCAACGCAGCCCGTAACTCGGCTTAATAAAAAAGGCGGTCCACCGTGGACCGCCTTTTTAGAACGATAAAAAGAAAGGGGCTCGACGCCCCTTTTCTTTTACTTATTCTTCTTTCTCCTTCTTCTCTTTCGAAGAGGAAGATTTTGTCTTCTTCACTTTGATGGTGAGCAGATCGCCCTTGCCTTCGTAGTCGGCCATGATCGTACCACCTTCTTCGACTTCGCCTTTGAGGATTTCTTCGGCTACCGGGTCTTCCAGGTATTTCTGGATCGCTCGGTTTAGCGGGCGGGCGCCAAATTGTTGGTCATACCCCTTCTCCGCAATAAAGTCCTTGGCTTTGTCGCTTAGCTCAACGTTATAGCCCAGTTGGGTGATGCGGGTGAACAGCTTCGCCAGTGTAAGGTCGATGATCTTGTGGATGTGCTCGCGTTGCAGCGTGTTGAACACAATCACGTCGTCCAGACGGTTGAGGAACTCAGGGCTGAAGGCACGCTTTAACGCGTTGGCAATCGTCAGCTTCATGTGCTCCTCTTCGCTTTCACGTTTGGCAGTAGTCGAGAAGCCGATGCCCGTTCCGAAATCCTTCAGATCACGCACGCCGATGTTGGAGGTCATGATGATGATGGTGTTGCGGAAGTCTACACGGCGGCCCAGACCATCGGTCAGAATACCATCGTCGAGTACTTGCAGCAGGATGTTAAATACATCCGGGTGAGCTTTTTCGATCTCGTCCAGCAATATGACTGAGTACGGCTTGCGGCGTACTTTCTCCGTCAGCTGGCCGCCTTCTTCGTAGCCTACGTAGCCGGGAGGGGCGCCCACCAGGCGTGATACGGAGAATTTCTCCATATACTCACTCATGTCGATCCGCACCAGGGCGTCATCTTTGTCGAAGAGGTACGTTGCCAGTACTTTGGCAAGCTCGGTTTTACCAACACCGGTAGGACCCAGGAAGATAAAGGAGCCGATCGGCTTCTTCGGATCTTTCAAGCCTACGCGTGTACGTTGAATGGCTTTTACAAGCTTCCGGATGGCCTCTTCCTGACCGATCACTCTGCCAGCCAGCTCTTCGCCCATGTTCAGCAACTTGTTGCTTTCTTTCTGCGCGATACGCTTCGTGGGAATGCCGGTCATCATGGCGATCACGTCGGCCACGTTGTCTTCGTTTACCGTATATTTTTCAGTACGGGTCTTCTCCTCCCATTTTGCTTTGGCGATGTCGAGCTGTTCGATCAGCTTCTTCTCGCGGTCGCGCAGTTGGGCGGCTTCTTCGTACTTCTGGCTTTTTACGACGCGGTTCTTTTCCTTCTTAACGTCTTCGATAGCCTCTTCAAACTTCACGATGTCTTCCGGCACGTGAATGTTGTTGATGTGCACACGGGCACCGGCTTCGTCGAGTACATCGATCGCTTTGTCCGGCAGGTACCGGTCGCTGATGTAGCGGTCGGAAAGTTTTACGCAAGCATCGATCGCTTCTTTGGTATAGATTACGTGGTGGTGTTCCTCGTATTTCTCCTTGATATTATCGAGGATCTGGATAGTTTCCTCTATCGAAGTAGAGTCTACCATCACCATCTGGAAGCGGCGAGCCAAGGCTCCGTCCTTCTCGATGTACTGACGGTACTCGTCCAGGGTCGTTGCGCCAATGCATTGTATTTCACCACGGGCCAGGGCGGGTTTAAACATGTTGGATGCATCCAGCGAACCAGATGCGCCACCAGCACCCACAATGGTGTGCAGCTCGTCAATGAACAGGATCACATCGGGTGATTTCTCCAGCTCGTTCATGACGGCTTTCATACGTTCTTCAAACTGGCCGCGGTACTTGGTACCAGCCACCAGCGATGCCAGGTCGAGGGTTACAACACGTTTGCCAAACAGCACGCGTGATACCTTCTTCTGGATGATGCGCAGCGCGAGGCCTTCGGCAATCGCCGTCTTACCCACGCCGGGCTCACCGATCAGGATCGGATTGTTTTTCTTTCGACGCGAGAGAATCTGTGCCACACGCTCGATCTCTTTCTCGCGTCCTACGATAGGATCGAGTTTGTTATCTTCTGCCAGACGGGTGAGGTCACGGCCGAAGTTGTCGAGTACAGGCGTGCGAGATTTCTCGGTTCCTTTTTTCTCTTTGCCAGCGGCGCCTTGGCTGCCACCGCCGAAGATTTTGGATGAATCGTCATCCGGATCGTCCGTGTCTTGTGAAGCCATCGGACCTTCGTTTTGGTACTCCAGCATTTCTTTTACAGTCTCGTAGTTTACGTCAAACTTATTTAAGATCTGGGTCCCCAGGTTATCATGGTCACGCAGGATCGACAGCAAGAGATGCTCCGTACCGATCAGTTGAGCCTTGAAGATTTTAGCTTCGAGGTACGTGATCTTGAGCACTTTTTCTGACGCCTTTGTGAGGGGGATGTTTGCCAGGTTTTTGATCTGGTGCGTTGCTGTGCCTTTGGAAATTTTTTCAATCTCGTTTCGGAGCTCATCCATCGGTACACCCAGCTTCTTCAGTACGCCTACCGCGACGCCTTCGCCTTCGCGGATCATACCCAGAATAAGATGTTCAGTACCTATGTAGTCATGCCCTAAACGCAATGCTTCTTCCCGGCTCAGTGAAATCACTTCTTTAACGCGGTTGGAAAATTTAGCCTCCATAGAGAGAAAGTCAATGATGATTAGTGTAAATGTAAAGTTTTTTGCGAGTTCAACACCATTCGGATTGTGAAGAATTAATACTGTGTAAGAAACACCAGGGAAATCAGATTTGTTCATTTCAGCATCGCGGAAGCCTGAACACGTCTACCGGCTTCCGGACCTTCACAAAAGATTAGGTCGACAAGACTCATGTTCTCTACAAACGCATTGCCAAATACTTGCGTATAGGAACTCGGACGAAAAAAGTTGGACAAATTATCCTGTTTCTTGCTGTTAATCTGTGAACGTAAGTCAGTTGTGTCAAATTGGGCCGTTGTTTCATACGACAGACTTTCCGTGACAGGAATTCCCCATTTAAGCCATTTCAGACACAATGACAGAAAACGAACGTTCAGATCATATAAAAATTCGTGTTTGCTGTAAAGTACCTTTTCAAGATCATCCGCATAATGCTCAAAGAAAGGTGCATTGCCGTACGCCGACCGGATGGTTCGCCAATGATTGTTTACCCACTTCTGACTATAGTCTATCCGTATGTCGGTAATAAGTGTTTTGTTGTGCTTGGTTGTAACGGGTACGATCAATGTAGACACTCCTTGTGACGTGTTAACATGACAACGGTTCCGGTAGGTTTGTTTAACATAATGTTCGTGCCGTTCCAGGACGATACTCTTCGCATGTGCGAGCGCTGCGAAGTAAGCAACAGACGGAAGGTAATGTACTTCTATAAGCGCTTTCAAAATACCTCCAGGTAAGCCACGATAAAAGGAGCCGAGATCAGCAAGCCATCAAAGCGGTCGAGGAAGCCCCCGTGTCCCGGCAATGTACTGCCCGAGTCTTTTATTTCGATGCTGCGTTTCAGCAGCGACTCAACCAAGTCACCAAAAGTACCACCTATAACAATGATGACACCGACGACCATCCACTGCGTAAAAGTAAGTGTGTGCAAATACTGCGACATGATGAAAGCAAAGACCATGGCAAGGGCTGCGCCGCCAAAGAAACCTTCCCACGACTTTTTGGGCGAGATGCGCTCGAACAATTTGCGCTTGCCAAAGAACGTCCCGGCAAAGTAGGCACCCGTGTCGCTCGCCCATAAGATGAACAGGCAACCTAGGATAATCTCAAAATTATATCCGCTGTCTTGCAACACCGCGATGTTGAGGAGGGTGAACGGTACCGCCACGTAAAAAATACCAAGAAAGGTAAAGGCGATATTTGTGAAAGGCTTGCGCTCAAACTTCTTGTAAAGCTTGATCATGTAGACACACGAAATGAGCGGAAAGATGAGGAAGTAATATCGCGCGGAGAGGAGATTCTTTTCAATAAAGAACGACAGTACAAAGATGAGGATGCCGCATAGCGTGCCAAAAGTCTTCTGTGGGGCGAGCCCGTCGAGGCCGGCAAGCTTGTAGAACTCCAGCAGCGAGAAAAGGCAGATGATGAAGAACACGGCAAAGTAGCTCCACTCACTATACCATACGGCAGCGATGATGCCGCCAGAGCCCAGCAAGCCAGTGATGATTCGTTGTGTAAGGTTACTATACTTAGATATGGTCACGCAGCGGTGTGGTTAGATCGATTGCAAAAGTGCAAATTCCTGGGAACTTTAGAGCGAGGTGGTAGCATCATCTTCCGGACGCGCCTGCCCCAGGCCACGCTCGCGGTAGAACTTCCAAAATAAAAAGCCGAGCAAGCCCGTCGCGGCTGTACTGATCGCAACGATGGGCCAGGGGGCCGCTTCGGTGCTTTCGACATCGATATCCAAGGCTCCTTGCTGATAAAAATATAACGCTACGACCATCATGCCGTTGTTAAACAAATGGGCGAGCATGGACATGGTCAGGCTACCCGACCAGTAATAGAGATAGCCAAACAGCGCACCCAGCAGCATGCGGGGCACAAAACCGTAGAACTGTATGTGTATGGCACTGAAAATGGCCGCGGAAACCCATATGGAAACGTGAATGTTGCGCGTGGCCCGATAGAACTCCCGTTGGATGATGCCACGGAATACTAGTTCCTCGCCAATGCCGGGCAGAATGGAAACGACGACCACCGCCAATATCAATTGGCCAATGGAGTCAAACTTTGTTAAGAATTCCGTCTGCTTGCGCAGCATTTCTTCCAGGTCCTTAAGCGGTTGCTCGATTCCGTCCGGAAACTTGATGTTTTGGTTCCACTCGATAAAGATGGAGTTCACCCCCGTGAATACAAATACCAATGCAACCGTGATCAATGCGGTTTGTGGAAAGATCGCGCCATTGAAGAACCCAACAGCATACGCCCGGCTTCGCAGGATGTGTATCAAAATGACGGGAATAAGAATAAGGCCAAAAAACGTAGCACAGCCCTGCATAATAAACAGGGGAACTTTCACTTCCGGATGCCCAATGGGATTTTTTAGATCCTTGATCATTTCTGTGCCACTTCCGGGATAAAACGGTAAGGCTATAAAATAGCCAATCAGCGGTCCGACAATCTGAAAACCCAGAAGTACGGCAACCAACATTAAGAGGATGGTAGTTAAGGGCGAGGATTGACGTCGGGCTATTTCCGGCTCCATGATTTATAGTTAAATTTGCGGGCTAATATGGCGAAAATCGGTCAAATAGAGCTGGGAGAGTTTCCTTTGTTGCTTGCACCCATGGAGGATGTGAGCGATCCGCCGTTTCGGGCGGTGTGTAAGGAGAATGGGGCGGACCTCATGTACACGGAGTTTATCTCGTCGGAGGGATTGATTCGCGATGCCGCCAAAAGCCGGCAGAAACTCGATATTTTTGAATATGAGCGCCCCATCGGCATTCAGCTGTTTGGCGGTGACATTGGCAACATGGTTCAGTCCGCCGAAATTGCCACGGCCGCACGTCCCGACCTCATCGATATTAACTACGGCTGCCCCGTAAAAGCGGTTGCCTGCCGCGGTGCCGGCGCGGCCCTCCTGCAGGACATCCCCAAGATGGTGAAGATGACCGCCGAGATCGTCAAGTGCACGTCGCTGCCGGTAACGGTAAAAACGCGGCTGGGCTGGGACGAGTCGACCAAAAACATTCTGGAAGTAGCCGAGCGTCTGCAAGACATCGGCATCCAGGCCCTCAGTGTACACGGCCGCACACGCGTGCAGATGTACAAAGGCGAAGCCGACTGGACACTCATCGGCAAGATCAAAGAAAACCCGCGCATCCATATCCCCATCTTTGGCAACGGCGATATCGACTCGCCCGAAAAGGCGCTGGAGTATAAAAATCGATACGGTGTAGATGGCGTGATGATCGGCCGGGCCGCTATTGGCTACCCATGGATCTTCCGCGAGATCAAAGAATATCTGCGCACCGGCCAGATGGCCCCGCCGCCCACCATGGCGGAGCGCGTACAGGCCACCAAAAAACACTTCGAATTCTCCATCCGCTGGAAAGGCGACCGATTGGGCGTATTTGAAATGCGTCGTCACTATACTAACTACTTTAAAAGCATTCCCGATTTTAAACCCTTTAGAATGCGTTTGGTGGAGGCACCTACCGAAGCCGACGTGATGGCAATTCTGGACGAGGTTGCCGATACCTATGCATCGGTCGAAGTATAACAAAAGCAAGAAACAGGTTTTATTTCCTTACTACTTGGAGAACCTTTCGCGAAACAAAACCGTATTCCTACTTTCTACCTTCTATTATGCCTGATTCTAATCGCCGCACGGCCCTGCTGATCTTTATTACGCTAACGCTCATCTGGGGTACATCCTTTATTCTGATCAAACAAGGTCTGAAAGTTTTCTCGCCCGACGAAGTGGGCGCACTACGCGTGGTGGCCGCGTCCTTGTTCCTGATGCCATTGGCACTTACCCGGCTGAAAGAGTTAAAGAGCAGTAGTCACTACGGTAAGCTCTTCGCCTCGGGCATGCTCGGCGTTTTTATACCCTCCTTTCTCTTTGCTACGGCACAGACGCACATGGAAAGCTCCGTGGCCGGTGTACTCAATACGTTGACGCCCATCTTTACCATGATTATCGGCGCCATTCTTTTTAATCAGCGCTTTAGCGCCACGGCCATTGCCGGCATCGTGCTGGGGTTTGGCGGGGCAGTGTTGTTGAGCATGTCGCGCGCCGGGGGTACCATCGGTGGTGTGAACCTGTATGCGTTGTTGATTGTGGCGGCTTGCTTCTGCTATGGTTCGAATCTCAACCTGATCAAATTTAAGATAACCGATCTGAGCGCGTTGACGATCACCAGCGTGGCGCTGCTGTTAGTAGGGCCGGTGGCGATCATATACTTGTTGGGCTTTACAGATTTTTTATCCAAGCTGACGACGCAACCTGGAGCCTGGCAGGCATTTGGATTTGTCGTGCTGCTCGGGTTGATGAGTACTGCCGTGGCGATGTTCTTATTTAACAAACTGGTGAAGGTAAGCACGCCGTTGTTTGCCAGCTCGGTGACATATGCCATTCCCCTGGTTGCCGTACTGTGGGGGGTGCTCGATCACGAAAAGCTCTCGTGGGGACACCTGGCCGGCATGATTACCATCATCGCGGGCGTATACCTGGCCAACCGTAAGTAAAAACCAAAAATACTTCTACTTTTGCGGCGGTAATTACTCCGCCAACATGTCACTTCAGAACGATCTACTGCTGCGTGCAGCCAATGGCTTGACGACCGAACGCACACCGGTGTGGCTTATGCGCCAGGCCGGACGCATCCTGCCGGAATACCGCCAGGTGCGGGCTTCCGTAAAGGATTTCAAAGCCCTGGTGAAATCGCCGGAGCTCGCAACCGAAGTTACCATTCAACCCGTAGACATTCTAAAGGTCGATGCGGCCATCATTTTTTCAGACATCCTGGTGGTGCCCGAGGCCATGGGCCTGTCCTATGAAATGGAGGAAAACAAAGGACCTGTGTTCCCAAACAAGATCACGTCGCCGGCCGACCTGGCAATGGTGCACGTAGCGGAGGCTGGCGAGCTGCAATATGTATTGGACGCCATCGCACTCACCAAACGCGCGTTGAATGGCCGCGTGCCCCTGATCGGTTTCGCCGGCGCACCCTGGACCATCTTTTCCTACATGATCGAAGGCCGCGGCAGCAAAACATTCAGTGCTGCTAAAAAAGTGTTGTATGCAGACCCCGCCTTTGCTCACAAGCTGTTGGACATGATTACCGAAACCACCATCAAATACTTGCAGGCGCAGGTGAAAGCGGGCGCTGACCTGATCCAGGTATTTGACTCCTGGGCAGGCATTCTCAGCCCGGCGCAATACGAAGAATTCTCACTGCCTTATATCACCCGCATCTGCGATGCCATCACCGATGTGCCGAAGACTGTTTTCGCCAAGGGGGCATTTTTTGCCCGCGCTCAGATGAACAACCTGAACTGCCATGTAGTGGGCCTGGATTGGAACATGGATGTGGCCGAGTCCCGGGCGCTGATGCCCAACAAAGTGCTGCAAGGCAACCTAGACCCCTGTGCGCTGTACGGCTCTAAGCAAGATGTAAAACGCGAGACCATTAAAATGCTGGAAGCGTTTGGCCCTCAGAAACACATTGCCAACCTGGGTCACGGCCTGTATCCGGACACGGCGGTGGACAATGTGCGGTGTTTTATCGACACCATTCAGGAATACCGTTTTTCACACTAGTTTTCAGCGAAGGACTGCTACGGCATTCCTTCCATTCTTAACCGGAATATCTTTATCTTTGAAAGAGGGGTAGTCACAATCTGGGGAGCGAGGCGATTGTAGGTTACTATTCCCAGCGTGAAGCTATTATTGTTGTAATTGTCGGTTAGTGCTTTCTATATGCGGATTCTAAGTATTTGCTTGCTTTGCTGTACGCTCGCTGTCCTGTCCCGGGCACAGGTAAAACCTGTGCAGCAATTTTCCTGGCCGGCCGGTATCCGCGCCGACGACTATATACCGGGTAAAGTCCTGGTGAAAGTACGCCCGGAATACAAAGCTGTTTTTCAAAACCCCGCCGGCCGCATGTCGTTAGGAGGTTCCATTCGCCCCCTGGTTCCACCCAATACCACCATAAAAAACAAACGCGCCCGTGCACAAGCGTTTATGCCGGCCGTTGACATTCAACAATATTTTGAAATAACCTTTGACCCCAACCGGCCGGTAGATGATTTTATCAACGAGCTCTACGCTACGGGGTACATAGATGTAGCCGAGCCGGTATACCGGCAGAGGTTGCTAAACGAGGACGGCCCGCCGTTTGATCCGAATGATGAGGAAATCGTTAACCAATATTACCTGACCAACATCCGCGCTTACGAAGCGTGGGGCATTACCCAAGGCAGTGAGGACGTCATCATCGCCATTGTCGACTCGGGTGTAGACACCAGCCATCCGGACCTGGCGCCCAAACTATATATAAACGAAGCAGAGTATCCGCCCAACGGGGTGGATGATGATCATAATGGTTATATCGACGACTATCGCGGCTGGGATTTCTCGGGTCCGGTGCGTATCAGCGAACGCGACCCCAGTTTTATCGGCGACAACGATCCGACCGTGCCCAAAGCGGGCGTCGGGTTTAGCCATGGTACGCAGGTAGGCGGTGTAGCCGCGGCAGCGACTAACAACGTAATTGGCATCTCGGGTGTAGGGTTTAATGCTAAACTGCTTTTTACAAAGCACTATGCCGATAATCAGCCCAGTACCGAAAAAGAATACGACACCGATACCTTCCAGGGCATAGTATATGCAGCCCGGCAAGGTGCGCGGATTATCAATTGCTCGTGGGGCTCGTACGCCCGCAGCCAGATATCCCAGGACCTTATTAACTACGTCACCAAAGACCTTGGGTGTCTGGTGGTGGCAGCCGGCGGTAACAGATGGGAAGAAAAGTTCGTTTATCCTGCCTCGTACGACAATGTTCTTTCCGTGGCTGCCCTGCGTGAGAACAATGTCATTGCTTATACCTACAACAAAGCGATAGATCTTTCGGCACCGGGTATCGCTATACGTACGACCGACTTTGGCGGTGGTTATACCACTATCGACGGCAGCTCCTTTTCCGCGCCCATGACCTGTGGCGCCGCGGCCCTGGTAGCGAGCATATTTCCCGAATACAATGGCCCTCAGTTGGGAGAGCAGTTGCGTGTCACGGCCGACAAGTCTTTGTATACAGTAGGCGTCAACGCCGAAGCCAGGTATAAAGACAGATTGGGCATGGGCTCGTTGGATATCTATGCGTCGCTCACACGAACGTCGCCCTCGCTGCGGGTGCTAAAATACGACCTGCTGGACTCGGAGGGTAACGTTGCCGAGCCAGGCGACAATGCGCGACTGTATTTCGATATCACCAATTACCTGCAAAGTACGTCACCAACATTGGAGATCACGATCGCGACGGCAGATGCCAGCGTCAATATCACCCGCGGTAAGATTACACCGGGTGTGATCACCGGCGGCAAGACCGTACGAAATAACGCAACACCGTTTGAGCTGACACTAAATTCCAACCTGGTCGAAGGCCAGGTCATCGACTTGTTGGTGACATTCTCGGACGGCGACTATCAGGACTATCAGCATATTTCCTTCGTGCCCAACCTACCGTACCGCACGATGGAGGAAAATCAGATCAAGACATCCATCGCCTCCGCGGGGCGCATTGGGTACGCCGATGCGGTCAATTCGCAAGGTGGCATAGGCTTCACATATAATGGCAAATCGATGCTGTATGAGATGGGCCTGATCCTGGGCAGCTCCGCCGGCGACATTCTTAACAGCGTGCGTGGTGAAGGCAGCCTATACGATCAGGACTTTGTGTCCACCAGTCAGATCCGCAAGACCGTGCCCGGCGAAGATGCTGACGCCGAAATCAATGGCAGTTTTTCCGATACCGACGTAACAAGCGAGCAACGTGTGCAGGTGAACTACCGCACCCAGGTGTGGCGCGGTACGCCCTACGACAAGTTTGCAGTGGTAGAATACACCCTCACCAACGCGCAAGCTACGCCCATGACGGACTTCTACGTAGGCCTGTTTGCCGACTGGGACGTAAGCGCGGGTGGTGGCCAGGATGCAGCAGGTTGGGATGCTGACACGCGTGTGGGCTATGTATACTCCAAGGCTTCTTCCTCGCTGCCGCATGCAGGCATTCAGGTATTGAACGGTACCCCTAACTATTACGCAATCGACAACACCCCCGACCCGGATAACAATTCGTTTGGACTATACGACGGTTTTACCGACGCTGAGAAATTTACTGCGATATCGAGCGACCGAACGACAGCCGGTGCGGCAGGAGCCGGCGCCGATGTAAGCCACGTTGTGTCGGCCGGTCCCTATACCCTGGCGCAGGGAGAAAGTGTTAAAGTAGCGTTTGCCTTGCACGGCGCATCGAATCTCACCGACCTCCTGGCATCGGCGAGTGCAGCAGATGAGCTCTATAACGAGGTATTGCAAATACCGCTGCCCCTGGTGTTGCCGACAGAAGTCTGCACGGGCTGTAACGCCACGCTCGTTGCAACCGGCGGCAGCGACTATAACTGGTATAAAGATCAATATGGCGGAGCGCCCCTGGCGACAGGGCCGGAGTTTACGATGATATCGGTCCAGAATGATACCATTGTATACGTTTCTAATGTCAGTGGCGGACATGAAAGCCTGCGTATACCGGTTCAGATCCGGGTCAAAGGGGCCACGTCATCGGAAGGCGAGCTCGATCGGCGCGTGATCATATTTCCTGTGCCCGTCTTGAACGGCAAGCTTACCGTAACGGTGCGAGATATAGATGCCCGCGAATTTTCACTGACCGTGCTAAACGCCCAGGGCGCAGAAATGACCCATATATACCTCGGCAGCCTACACGATCAATTCAGCCATACCATCAGCACCATTGGCTACCCCGCTGGTATATACTTAGTCAAGCTGCAGCTCGACAATGACGTAATCGTGCGACGGGTCGTCATCCGGTAACATCATACGTGCTTATAAAAAAGGAAGGTGCTCATTTACGAGTACCTTCCTTTTTTTAGTCGTTGCAGGTTGACGTCTACATCTTCGAGCGGCTCAACTCCGGGATACGATCAAACATCTTGATCGACTGCAAAAAGATCTCATTTGTTTCATTAAATACCGGATAGAAACCATCGTTGCCCCACAGCTTGCGCGCGATCTGAGATTTGATATGCACCTGGAAGAGCTTTTTCTTCATACGCAGCTCTTTGTTGTCAGGCTTAACTTTGTTGCGCTCGCCCACTCTTACCAGCTCGTTGATCATGGCATCGGTCACGACAAAGTTTTTCAAGAAGCTCTCGAAGCCTTTCTTCTCCAATGCCGCACGGTGGTCTTCGGCAAAACCGAACGTATACTCCTGAATGGACGTGGAGGTATACAGCTCGTTCAGATAATGACTGTTGAGTGATGTATCGAGCGGTACGAAGTAATCAGGCATGATACCTCCGCCACCATACACGGTGCGGCCATTTTGGGTGATATACTTCAGCGAGTCGTTAAACTTGATGCTGTCGGAGTGAAAGAACTCGCCGTGGTTGTAGCGGCTGACGATGTCGAGTGCATATTCGTCTTCGTCCTGGTAAGGCTTCTGGATGGAGCGGCCGCTTGGAGTGTAATAGCGGCTGACGGTCAGACGCAGCTCCGAGCCGTCGCTCAGGTCGTAGGGTGACTGCACCAATCCTTTACCAAAGCTACGGCGGCCAACGATCAGCGCACGGTCGTTATCTTGTAAGGCGCCAGAAAGGATCTCAGAAGCCGAGGCGCTGCCTTCGTTTACCAGCACGATCAGGTCACCGGATTCAAAGTCGCCGCGGGCCGTCGAAAGTGCCTCGGAGTTGTTCTTTTTGTCTTTGCCTTTGGTGAACACGATCTTTTTGCCTGCCGACAGGAAATCGTCTGCCATGTCGATGGCAATGTTCATGTACCCACCGGGGTTGCCCTGCAGGTCAAGCACAAGCTTCTTCATGCCCTTTTCGCGCAGGGCGGCCATCGCCGTGTGGAACTCTTCGTACGTCGTGGCGGCGAAGCGGTTCACTTTAATGTAGCCGATCTCGTGGTCGACCATGTAGGAAACGTCTACCGAGTACTGGGGAATTTTGTCGCGGATGATCTTATAGTCAATCTCCTTGTCGCGGCGCAGGATGGTGACGGTTACTTCGGTGCCACGGGGGCCTTTCAGGGCCTTCATAACGTCCGGGGAGGTCACGCCCACGCCGGCCAGGTTCTTATTGTCCACGCGGATGATCTTGTCGCCCGACTGAATGCCCAGCGCTTCCGAAGGGCCGCCGCTCAGGGGCGATACCACAACGATGGTGTCGCGGAAGATGTTGAATTCCACGCCGATGCCGTCAAAATTGCCACGCAGGTCCTCGTTTGCGGCGATACGGTCTTTCGCCGGTATATACGACGAATGGGGGTCCAGCCGGTGCAGCATTTGCTGGATGGCGTCGTCCACCAGGTTGCTGGTATTTATGGTGTCTACATATTCGTCGTTGATTTGCGTCAACACCTCCCGTAGCTTTTGCACGTCGTCTCCCACCTCTCCCGAGCTATTCTTGGTGCTAAAGCTGGTACCCACAAAAATCCCCGCAGCAAGGCCTAAACAGAGCACTAGCGGCAGACTGATATGGTTTTTTGAATTCCGATTCTCACTCATGACAGCAATAATAAAATAAAATCTGTAACGAAAGATGAAAATAAAGGTTCAAACCAAATCACCCCAGCGCCAGTAGGAATTTGTGGAGCCTTAGGTCGGCGGGTGCCGAATTTTTCGCCGGCTGGCAAGGCTTTTGCAGATTGAACGCGAACCCAAACGTCTTCTGACTTTTCTCAGCTTTTCTTCCCCGGGAATTGGCTAACTATGGGGAATTTTTCGCTTATATTTACTAGGATCATGAGCAAGGCAACACTAAAAGATACGCGCATTTCAGACTTAGTTGATCAGAACTATGTACATGCGTATGTGCTTTTTTATTTCGGTATTCGTTTCTACGAATATTCCGAGCTCACACTTGCCCAGGTATGCCAGAAACAGGGCCTGCGGGTGGAGCAGGTGATTCGCGAGCTGGAGTCGCCCACGTACCTGCGCGAAGCCGACCTGCCGCTGGTGTCGTACCCCATCGACCTCATCATCGAATACCTCAAGCATTCACATTTCCTGTTTGTAAAGCACAAGCTCCCCTACATTGCCCGGCTGGTGGAAAGCTTCAAAGCGCACCACGAAGACTACCTGGTGGTAGAACGTGACCTGAAGTTTGTCTTCCCGCTGTTCGTGGAAGATTTCATTGAACATATCTACGAAGAGGAGGACACACTTTTCCGCTATATCCTGACACTGGAACGCGCCTCCAAGGGCACCCACGTGCCGCCTAAGCTATACTACCTGCTGGAGAAAAACTCGGTGCAGAAGTTTGCGATGGAGCACGACGTACACGACGACGAGATGGAAGGCATCCGCAAGATCACCCGCGACTATGCTGTGAATAAAGACACGCCGCTCCACATTAAAGTCATGTATAACGAGCTGCGCGACTTCGAGAAAAGCCTCATAACCCATGCCCGCATCGAAAACGATATACTCTTTCCCAAAGCCATGGCCATTGAGAACCGGGTAAAGAAACTCTTCTTTGACAAAATCAAGTATAACTGACAGGGCCTGCCGCCTGCTGGCGGGGGTATTTCATGGGACGAATTCTGGCGATTGACTACGGAAAGAAGAGAACGGGGCTGGCCGTGACCGACCCCATGCGCATTATTGCCACCGCCCTGGAGACCGTACCCACCGAGGGACTTCTGGCCTACCTCCAGGCCTATTTGAAACGCGAACCCGTCGACGAGTTTGTGATTGGCATGCCCAAGACCCTCAAGAACGAAGACTCCGAAACCGCCCCCTTTGTACGGGCGTTTGTGGAGGAATTAAACAAGGCTTTCCCCGACAAACCGGTCCACCCCGTGGACGAGCGCTTCACCAGCACGATAGCCCTGCGGGCCATGATCGACGGCGGCATGAAAAAGAAGGACCGCCAGGTAAAGGGCAACGTTGACAAGATCAGCGCCACCATCATTCTTCAGTCTTTCCTGGAAGCTCACCCGCGCTAAAACGTCCTATTTTTTTTAAATTCGCGCCATGATTTATCCCATTGTGATGTATGGCGATGCCGTGCTGCGCCAGAAGGCGAGCGATATCGCACCCGGTACAGACCTGAAGCAGCTTATTGAAGACATGTATGAGACCATGCATGCCGCCAGCGGCATTGGCCTGGCCGCCCCGCAGATCGGCAAAAGCATTCGCCTGTTTGTGGTCGATGGCACCGTACTGGAGGACGAACCGGGCATGGCCGATTTCAAAAAGGCTTTCATCAATCCCCAGATCCTGGAAGAGTGGGGCGAGCCGTGGGATTATGAAGAAGGCTGTCTGAGCATCCCCAACATCCGCGAGAAAGTAGCCCGCAAAGCCAGGTTGCGCATTCGGTACTTCGATGATCAGTGGAATCAGAAAGAAGAAGAGTACGACGGCATGCAGGCGCGTATCATCCAGCACGAATACGACCACATCGAAGGGAAAATGTTTGTAGACTATCTGCCCGCCCTCAAAAAGCGTTTGCTGAAAAGTAAGCTGACCGATATTTCCAAGGGTAAGGTCGACACGGAATACCGCATTGCCGCCCCGTTGAAGAAATAACAACGCATGAGCACGATTCCGTCCAGGCTGCCTGACGTAGGGACCTCCATTTTTTCAGTTATGTCGAAGATGGCACTCGAGCATGGAGCCATCAACCTGTCGCAGGGCTTTCCCGACTTCGCCATCGACGAGACCATCGTGCACCTGGTGCATCGCTATATGTTGGAGGGCAACAACCAGTATGCACCCATGCCCGGGGCTCCCGCGTTGCGGCAGATCATCGCCCAGGTCATTCGCGAGACTTACGGCCACACCGTTGACCCCGAAACCGAGATCACCATTACCCCCGGCGCGACGGAAGCCCTCTTCGCCGCCATCGCCGCCTTTGTCAGTCCCGGCGATGAAGTCATCTTATTCGATCCGGCCTATGACTCGTACGATCCGGCCATCCGCCTGAACGGCGGTATACCCGTGCACCTGCCATTACAATACCCGACGTTTGCCATTGACTGGGGTATGGTCCGCGCGCGCATTACCCCACGCACGCGCATGATCATGATCAACACACCCCACAATCCCTGTGGCGTGACACTAAGCAACGAAGACCTGCGCACCCTCGAGACCCTGGCTGAACAACACAACCTGCTTGTACTGAGCGACGAGGTATACGAACGCCTGATCTTTGACGGCCAACAACACCAAAGCGTGCTGCGGTACCCCGCGCTGGCGGCGCGTAGCCTGGCGGTTTTTTCTTTTGGCAAGACTTTCCACGCCACCGGCTGGAAGGTAGGCTACGTGGTAGCCCCCGGCCCCATCATGCACGAAGTGCGCAAAGCGCATCAATTCATAGCGTTTAGCGTAAATACGCCCGTGCAGCTGGCACTGGCGGAATATATGCAGGTACCCGACCGTTATTTGTCGCTGGCCGCCTTTTACCAGCAAAAACGCGACTTCTTTTTAGAGCATCTACGCGGCTCGTCCTTTGAGCCAGTGGCGTGCAAAGGCTCCTATTTTCAACTACTCTCCTACAAAAATATCTCCCATCAGCCGGACACGACCATGGCAGAGGAGCTAACAAAGAAATTTAAGGTAGCCGCCATTCCCGTATCGGTTTTCTATCAGGACCGGACGGATAACCACCTGCTGCGGTTCTGTTTCGCCAAGAAGGAAGAGACCCTGTCCAGGGCCTGCGAGATCTTGCGAAAGATTTGACCTTCCACAGCCAATTACACATTCAGACAACATCGACTTAACCGCCACCAGTCTCCGTGCTATAAGAACGGACTTATGTCGGGCTATACTCGCACTTAACTCGGGCTTAACTCGGAGACATCCCCCGGGAATCCGGGAATATTTACCCCTCGGTGCCGCATTTTTGGCCCCGGCTTTACCATGCTTCGGGGTGTAGCCCTGCCTGCCACGGCTGCAGTTTCCGGACCGTTGTGAATCAGGCAGAGATGGCATTAATAGGGCTTTAGTAGCCCTTTAGTAGGAGGATGGTAGGGCTTTGATACGGGTAATGTCCTCCGTTGCGCAAATTGCCTGTTCATTCTCCTCTTATTTTGTTTTCTTTGCGGTCCGGAAAACTCTTACACGCATGCAGGACCTCAAAATCACGCTTATTCAGTCAGATACGCATTGGGAAGACATCAGTGCAAACCTCTCCATGTTTGAGGAGAAGATCTGGCGGATCAGCGGCGCGACAGACGTCATAGTGTTGCCGGAAATGTTTACAACCGGCTTTACCATGGCGGCCAATCGCCATGCCGAGCTGATGAACATGCGCACCTTTAAATGGATGCGCCAAATGGCCGACCAGACCGGAGCCCTGATTTTGGGTAGCTATATCGTTAACGTACATGACCGCTTTTACAACCGTTTGCTGTGGATGGAACCGGGTGGTCATTTTAAAACCTACGACAAGCGCCACCTGTTCCGGATGGAGAATGAGCACAAGACTTATAGCCCCGGCGAAAGCTTGTTAATCGGCACGTGGAAAGGCTGGCGCATCTGCCCGCTCATTTGCTACGACCTGCGCTTCCCCGTGTGGAGCCGGAACCGCTATGATGCCACCACACGCAAGCTGTCGTACGACGTGGCAATATATGTGGCCAACTGGCCCATCACCCGCATTGACGCGTGGGACACGCTGCTGCGGGCGCGGGCCATTGAAAATGTTAGTTACGTGGTGGGTGTAAACCGCATTGGTCTTGATGGCCAGGGCGTGGAGTACAACGGCCACTCGTCGGTGATCAGCCCAAAAGGCGGAGTGGTCTATACGAATGAAGGCACAGAAGCCATTCACACCGTTGAGTTGAGCGCCAATGCGCTGGAAGCCTTCCGCGACCGTTTCCCGTCTTACCTGGACGCCGACGACTTTACGCTCGAGTTCGAAGAATACGAAGACTCCGACTTAGACTAACACCGAATTTCCATCTACTTTTGCACCTCATTTTAAACACCCTGTAACCACCATGGCCAACCGGAAGATCACCCGCGCGTTAATTTCTGTTTTTTATAAAGATAACCTGGAGCCAATCGTGCACTTTCTGGGCAAGCAGGGTGTAGAGTTTGTCTCCACCGGCGGCACCCAGGAATTCATTGAAAAGCTGGGCTACACCGTAACGCCGGTAGAAAAGCTGACGGGCTATCCGTCGATCTTTGGAGGCCGTGTAAAGACGCTACATCCCGCCGTATTCGGCGGCATTCTTTTTCGCCGCGAGGACGCCGGCGACAAAAAACAAGCACAAGAGTTTAACATCGGCCCGCTCGACCTGGTCATTGTAGACCTATATCCTTTCGAAGAGACCGTGGCCAAAGGTGGCTCGGAAGATGATATCATAGAAAAGATAGACATCGGCGGTATCTCGTTGATCCGCGCAGCCGCGAAAAATTTCCAGGACGTACTGATCGTCTCCTCGCGCAACCAGTATACCGAGGTGCTGGAAGTGCTTCAGCAAACCAACGGTGCCCCCGCCCTGCAAGACCGCAAGCGCTTTGCCGCGATGGCCTTCGACGTCACCTCACACTACGACACCGCCATCTTCCAATACTTCAATGGCGAGTTTGCATTGCCCCGGTACAAAAAGAGCTTGTCGCAGGGACGATTCCTGCGCTATGGGGAGAATCCTCACCAGAAGGGCACATTCTACGGCGACTTCGACGGCCTTTTTGAACAGCTCAATGGTAAAGAGCTTTCTTACAACAACCTGGTGGACGTAGATGCCGCCGTAAACCTTGTGCAGGAGTTCGCCGGCGAGACGGCCTTCGTCATTATCAAGCATACCAACGCCTGCGGTGTAGCCACGGCGCCCACCGTAAAAGAAGCATACCTCAAAGCTTTCCAGGCCGACACCACGTCAGCCTTTGGCGGCGTGCTGGCGACCACTACCACGATCGATCTGGCAGCAGCCGAAGAGATCAACAAACTGTTCTTTGAGATTCTCATCGCACCCGCCTATACCGACGACGCGCTGGCGCTGCTGCGCAGCAAAAAGAACCGGATGCTGTTACGCCAGAAGCAACAGCTGCAGGAGAAGCTGCAAAGCAAGACGA
This sequence comes from Parachryseolinea silvisoli, assembly GCF_021190955.1. GTDB lineage: Bacteria > Bacteroidota > Bacteroidia > Cytophagales > Cyclobacteriaceae > Ohtaekwangia > Ohtaekwangia silvisoli. The sequence goes on along the minus strand of NZ_JAIOAO010000002.1, from coordinate 334,320 downwards.
TCCTGAACGGTGTGATCGAGCAAGACCTCGACTTGAAGACAGACAGCAAAGAAGACCTAAAGGTCGTTACCAAAATAGCGCCGACCGCAGCCGAGGTCGACGCCCTGCTGTTCGCAAGCAAGATCTGTAAACACACCAAGTCGAACACCATTATACTGGCGGTGGACGGTCAGCTGCTGGCGAGCGGCGTAGGGCAGACCTCCCGTGTCGACGCCCTGAAACAGGCGATTGAAAAAGCGGGTGTGTTTGGTTTTTCCCTAAAGGGCGCAGTCATGGCATCCGATGCCTTTTTTCCGTTCCCCGACTGTGTGGAAATTGCTAACCAGCAAGGTATCCACGCGGTGATCCAACCGGGTGGCTCGGTAAAAGATCAGGACTCCGTCGACTTCTGCGACCAACACGGCATGGCCATGGTCTTTACCGGCGTGCGACACTTCAAACACTAAGAGCGTTGTGAACCCGGGTAAGCCCGGTAGGCTTTAACTACCTTCCAGGTCTGTCCCGATCTCTTCATCGATAAAATATGTACCGGCTCGCAAAAAACTTACATTTTTGAACCGGTACATATTTATTTGGTAAATTAAATGCAATTTTACAGGCGCATCATCGGTTACTTCCGAACTTTTTAGTTTAAACAAGGGAATAGACATACATGGCATTTTTTGACTTCTTCACCAGCGACATCGCAATAGACCTGGGGACAGCAAACACCCTTATCATTTACAAAGACAAGATTGTCGTGGATGAGCCCTCCATCATCGCACTTGACAAAGTGAACGCCAAGGTGTTGGCCATCGGCCGCGAGGCGATGCAGATGCATGAGAAAACGCATGATCACATCAAGACCATCCGCCCGCTAAAAGAGGGTGTGATCGCCGACTTCCAGGCGGCCGAGATGATGATCCGCGGGCTGATCAAAATGATCGACACCGGCAAGCGTCTGTTCCCACCGTCATACCGCATGGTGATCTGCATACCTTCCGGTATTACCGAAGTAGAGAAACGTGCTGTACGCGACTCGGCAGAACATGCCGGCGCCAAAGAAGTATATATGATCTATGAACCGATCGCTGCGGCGATCGGAACGGGGATCGACATCGAACAGCCTATTGGCAACATGATTGTCGACATCGGTGGTGGAACAACGGATATCGCCGTGATTGCCCTGTCGGGCATCGTCTGCGACCAGTCCATCCGTGTGGCCGGCGATACCTTTAACCGCGACATCCTCGACTATATGCGCCGTCAGCACAACCTGCTCATCGGCGAGCGCTCGGCCGAGAAGGTGAAGATCGAAGTAGGCTCAGCCCTGACGGAGCTTGACGACGGACCGGACGATTACGAGATCCGCGGCCGCGACTTGATGACGGGTATTCCCAAGACCATCAAGATCTCGTACTCTGAAGTGGCTTTCGCCCTCGACAAATCGGTATCTAAATTGGAAGAAGCTGTACTCAAAGCCCTGGAGACCTCTCCCCCCGAGCTTTCGGCCGATATTTATGAGCGTGGCATCTATCTGACCGGTGGCGGCGCCCTGCTGCGCGGGTTGGACAAACGCCTCGCACTTAAAACCAAGCTGCCCATCCACGTAGCCGACGATCCGCTGCGTGCCGTGGTTCGCGGTACCGGCCAGGCACTGAAAAATCTCAATCAGTTCAGAGCTGTATTAATGACCTAGTCTTCTGACGTGGAAGAAGCAGGAGTAACGAAGCCATGTGATTTGTTGACACGGTAATGGAAAGGCTATTTTATTTCATCTATCAGTACCGGGCTTTCTTCACCTTCTTAGTGCTGGAAGTATTCTGTTTTTGGCTCGTCGTGAAAAACAACGAGTACCAGGGAACCCAGTTCTTCAATTCGTCCAATACAATCGTCGCCTCCGTGAACGGCTTCTCCCAAAGCGTCCGCGACTACTTCCTGCTCAGTAATGTCAACGCGACACTGTCCGCCGAAAACGCCGGATTGCGCCGCGAGCTGGAGACCTATCATCAGCGAACGTATTTGACCGACAGCGTGGCCCCGCCACCAGATTCGTCGCGCATCAAACGTTTTGATTTTGTCAGCGCCAAAGTCGTCAACAACCACGTAGACCTCACCAAGAACTTTATCACTATCAACAAAGGCCGCGACGCCGGCATTGAACCCGGCATGGCCGTGATCAGCCCGCTGGGAGCCGTCGGCAAAGTGAAGCTGGTGTCCGAACACTACGGTGTAGTGACCTCGTTGCTGCACATCGATGTGATGGTATCGTCGGTACTCAAGCGCACCGGCCACTTCGGTTCGGTGCAGTGGGATGGCCGCGACCCTGGTGTAATTCGCTTTAACTTTATACCGCGCCACGTAAAGCCCCTGGTAGGCGACACCGTGGTAACGTCCGGCTTTAACTCCGTCTTCCCAGAAGGCATTATGGTGGGCACCGTATCGGAAGTAAATCTCAGCAACGAGGCCCTGACATATGACCTGCGCGTGAAACTTTCGCAGGACTTCCGCAAGCTGTCGTTCCTGACCGTGGTGAAGAGCGTGTATAAGAGTGAACAGGATTCTCTGGAGCAGGTCGTAAACGCCATGGCAAAATGAGCAGGATCGGCATTCCCCAAATCATAGCGTTTTTTGTGTACCTGCTGTATCAGGTCATGATTCTGCAGAACGTCGTGTTGTTTCACACCGCCTTCTGTTTCTTATACGTGGCGTATCTGTTGCTGCTGCCGGTAGAGACCAACCCGCTTGTACTAATGGGCATTGGCTTCCTCATGGGCTTTGCTGTCGACATGTTTTATGAAAGCATCGGCTTGCATGCCTTTGCGTGTGTTTTTGTAATGTACGTACGCAACTATTGGCTCAGCTCCATCACGCCGCAAGGTGGGTATGACAGCAACGTCACCCCGTCGATGGCACTGGGCGGCTTCCAATGGTTTGTCGTATATGCGTTGCCGCTGGTGTTCATTCACCACCTCATGCTGTTCTACATGGAAGCAGGTGGTTTGGGAATGTTCTGGTTCACGTTGTGGAAGACCATCGTGAGCACATTTTTTACCACGCTGGTAATTTTAATCGCGCAATTTTTGTTTCCAGGCAGAAGGCGCTAAGCCGCCCGGCTACGCACTGCTAAAATTGGAGTAACAACATGAACGAAGGCAGGAAGGAAATCATACAATTTGTATTCGTACTGATAGGCTTTGTGTTCCTGGTAAAGCTATTCTTTATCCAGATCGTCGAAGACAGCTACAAAAACCTCGCGGATGTAAACGCCATTCGCAAAGAGGTGCAATATCCCATTCGCGGGATCATCAAAGACCGCAACGGCAAGCTCATTGTGTACAACAATCCCGAGTTTGACCTCATGATCATCCTGCGAGAAGTAAAGAACCTCGACAGTGCCCGCTTCTGCCAGGTGTTTGAGATCGACCAGCAACAGCTGCGTGCGCTCTTCAAAAGTTTCCAAACCGAGATCCGAAACCGCAAAGCCAACGAGCTGCAACCCTATCCCTTTATCCGCCAGTTGTCGAACTATGACCTGGCGCGCATTCAGGATCGCATCGACGAGTTCCGCGGCTTCTTCATCCAGGTGCGAACCACCCGTGCGTACGCCAGCACCGCCGCGGCAAATGCCATTGGCTATGTAAGCGAGATCTCGAAGCGCCAATTGGATAACCAAAAAGAACACATCTACCGCCAGGGCGACTACACCGGCCAGAGCGGTATTGAAGCATATTATGAAGAGTATCTGCGCGGCACACGGGGGGTGAAATACCTCATGCGCAACAAAGATGGCGTAATCAAAGGGGCTTACGAAGATGGTAAATACGATACGCTGTCTGTGCCGGGCCAAGACCTAACATCTACGATCGATCTGACGCTGCAAGAGTATGGCGAGTTCCTGCTGAAAGGAAAGGCCGGTAGTATCATCGCCATCGAACCGGCAACCGGCGAAATTCTGTCCATGGTGTCGGGCCCGTCGTATGATCCAAACCTGCTTACGGGTAAAAACTATAGCGAGAACTATGTGTTGATCAGCAACGACAGCTTGAAGCCGTTGTTCAACCGCCCGCTCATGGCGCAGTATCGTCCGGGTTCTATTTTTAAAGTCGCTCAGGCAATGGTGGCGTTGCAGGAAGGAGTTATCACTCCGGAGACGCGCATCCGGTGCGATCGTTCGATCATCAATTGCCATGGTGCCCATACCAACGAAGATCTACGCGGGGCTATTACCAATTCTTGTAACCCGTATTTTCGCGAGGTGCTGCGGAGGATGTTGCAGAAAGGCAAAGCCAACAACCCCTTTGACGATACGCGCATTGGCCTGGAAGAGTGGGACAAACATATCATGAGCTTTGGCTTTGGCAAACGCCTGGGCATAGACCTGCCCAATGAAAAGCGTGGCCTGGTACCAAGCCCGGCATATTACGACCGCGCCTATACCGGGCGGCCATGGAAGTTCTCGAACATCTACTCCCTCGCGATTGGTGAAGGTGAGAACCTGGTCGTGCCGTTGCAGATGGCCAACTTTGCCGCAACGATTGCCAACAAAGGATATTACATTACACCGCACCTGGTAAAGTCAATTGGTAATAGCGGCGTGCCACTACCCCAGTATATCGCGCGGCACTATACAACGATCGACTCGGCTAACTTCCGCGTCGCTGCCGATGCTATGCAACAAGTGGTAGAGTCGGGTACCGCACAGTATCGCGCCAAGCTAAAGGACATCGTAGTGTGTGGCAAGACCGGTACCGTGCAGAACGAACCAAAGGCTGACCACTCGGTATTCATCGCGTATGCACCCGCCGTGAATCCGAAGATCGCGATATCGGTATATGTGGAATTTTCCGGTCAGGGTGGACGCGCAGCGGCCTCCATCGCCAGTCTCATGATTGAGAAATACCTGTTGGGTGGAACACAGCGCCCCAACATTGAAGACTACGTGCTGAAAGGTAAATTCGAATAACACCCCATCGCTTAACGGAACGATACCGTGAGAAGAGAAAGAGAAGAGATCATAACCAATAAGATTGACTGGGTCACGGTGATGATCTATGGTGTCATGGTGTTCTGGGGCTGGCTGAATATTTACTCCGCTACCTATGACGAGCATCAGTCCATCTTCGACTTCTCGATCAACTCGGGCCGGCAGTTGATGTTTATCGTCACATCCATCTTCCTGATCCTGGCGATCCTCATCATTGACATGCGTTTCTACGAGGCCTTCGCCTATATAATATTTGGACTCATCATGTTCCTGCTGCTACTGGTGCCCTTCATCGGTAAAGAAGTAGGGGGCAACCGTTCATGGCTGGGTGTTGGTTCATTTGGCGTACAACCGTCGGAGTTTGCCAAGTTTGCCACCGCACTTGCCGTCGCGAAGTTTATGGGCACGATCGGTTTTCGTATGGATAACATCCGAAACCAGGCGGCCGCCTTCGCCTTTATCGGTGGCCCCATCATTCTCATCCTGATGCAGAAGGACTATGGTACCGCCATGGTGTTCCTGGTATTCCTTCTCGTCTTTTACCGTGAAGGTATGTCACCCTTCCTGCTATTGGTTGGCCTGGGGGTGGCAGTCATCTTTATTCTTACCCTGCTGGTAGAGAACAACTGGTATTTATTCGGCGCCATTGGCGTCGCGTGGGCGCTGGTGATCTTTATGAACCGCCGCAAGAAAATAAAACGCCTCGCCGTCATCACAATTGGCGCGGCGGTACTCGTCGTAACCATCATGAGCGTGGAGTTTATTTTCGCCAAACTGCTGGAGCCCCACCACCAGCGTCGTGTGATGGTGTTGTTGAATCCGGACCTCGATCAGTTAGGCGCGGGATACCACGTGTACCAATCTAAAGTGGCGATTGGTTCCGGAGGTGTTATTGGCAAAGGCTTTTTGAAAGGCACACAAACCAAGCTCAAATTTGTACCCGAGCAGTATACCGATTTCATCTTTTGTACCATTGGCGAAGAGTACGGCTGGCTCGGCAGCCTGATCATGGTTGGACTCTTTATGTCGTTGCTCTTCCGGGTTGTGTTCCTGGCCGAGCGACAGAAGAACCGCTTTGCCCGTGTGTATGGCTACTCCGTGGCGTGCATATTTTTCTTTCACTTTGCGACCAACATTGCCATGACGATTGGGCTCTTTCCGGTAATTGGTATTCCCTTGCCGTTCTTTAGCTATGGGGGCTCGTCGCTGTGGGCGTTTACGGCGCTGTTGTTTATTCTGTTAAAGCTCGACGCGCACCGCATGCACGTACTGCAACGGTTGTAAATAACCAGGGACAAAAAAAAGACTGCCGGTAGGCAGTCTCTTCGGGTTATGGGTTGATTGATTGGCTAACGAGTCGTAATTAAACAGTCATGATCTCGGCCTCTTTCTTTTTCATGAGGGCGTCGATCCTGTTGGTGAAGTCGTCGGTCATCTTCTGCACTTTCTCCTCGGCGTTCTTCACGTCATCTTCCGATACACCTTTGATCTTCTTCAGCATTTCGTTGGTTTCCTTGCGTACGCTGCGGAGGCTCACTTTGCCTGCCTCGCACTCCTGGCTCACTTGTTTTACCAGTACCTTTCTGCGCTCTTCCGTCAGCATGGGTACGTTGATGATGACCTGCTGGCCATCGTTCTGCGGGTTGAGGCCTAGGTTTGCATTCATGATAGAACGCTCAATTTCAACGATCATGCCGCGTTCCCACGGCTTGATAAAAATGGTACGGGCATCCGGTGTAGTCACTGAAGCCACCTGATTAAGGGGTGATGTGGCGCCGTAGTAGGCAACCTGAATGCCATCCAGCATATTGGGGCTGGCTTTTCCCGCACGGATTTTGGTCAGCTCATGACCTACGTGCGCCAATGCTTTGCTCATGGATTCCTGGGCATCGTCCAGGTATAGTTCGATCTCTTCCATACAAATTTCGACTTGGGCTATAAATATAATGACTCGGCGTCAAATACACACGGCCCGCGAGACCTGCTTTCTTAGCTGATCAGCGTGCCGGCTTCTTCGCCTTTTACGACGGTTAACAGATTGCCCTTTTTATTCATATCAAAAACAATGATCGGCAGGTTGTTCTCTTTGCAGAGTGTGAACGCCGTCATGTCCATGATGTTGAGATTTTTTTCATACGCTTCCTGGAAAGAGAGCGTGCTGTAGCGCGTCGCGTCCGGAAATTTCTCGGGGTCTGCGGTGTACACACCGTCTACGCGAGTGCCTTTTAGCACCACGTTGGCTTGTACTTCCACCGCGCGCAGGGCAGCGGTCGAGTCGGTGGTGAAATACGGATTGCCAATGCCGGCACCGAAGATGACGATGCGGCCTTTTTCCAGGTGACGAATGGCGCGGCGGCGAATAAAAGGCTCGCACACCTGCTCCATCTTAATGCCAGACATCAGGCGTGTGTACATGCCGTGACGCTCCAGCGCGCTTTGTAGGGCCATGGCATTGATGACAGTTGCCAACATACCCATGTAATCACCTTGCACGCGATCGATGCCAAGCGCCTCTGCCTGACCTCCGCGGAAGATATTGCCACCGCCAATCACAATAGCGATTTCCACACCCTGGTCTTTCAGGGCTCGTATTTCGCCGCAGTATTGTTCGAGAACATTGGGGTCGACGTTGGTATTCTTCGACGATCCCTGCAGGGCTTCACCACTGAGTTTGAGGAGGATACGCTTGTACTTCATTCGTAGGATTTAGGATTGCCTGGCCAAAACGGCCGCAATATATTCCATTTGGGGTGGATTTGGAAAATCAATCCTGGAATTCGATCAGCACCTGGTTCTTCTCCACACTGTCGCCCTTTTTAATTTTAAGCGTTTTTACGATGCCTTCTCCCGGCGACTTGAGAATGTTTTCCATTTTCATGGCTTCGAGAATCAACAGTGGGTCGTTCAGCTTCACCGTATCGCCCTGTTTCACTTTCAGGTCGATGATAAGTCCCGGCATCGGTGCTCGCAACGAATTGATTTTGCCGGCGGCCGCGCTGCTCATGCCCATCTTCTCCAGGAGCAGATCGAACTTGTCTTTTACCTCGACCGTGTAGGGCTTGTTGTTGATCTTGAACGTAAACGTCTTAGTGGCCGTGTCAGCCTTAACAACCTCGGCACGATAGCTTTTATTTTCGAGCAGAATGTGAAAGTAGCCGTCGCCCATCGGCAGAATGTCAGGCTGCAACGCTGCGCCGTTGACGGTGTAGCCGTCTTCGGTCTCCGCAATGTCGAGTGATCGCTTATTGATAATGGCTTTGTAGGCTGACGAGGAGGAGGTTGTAGACATTAGGAAGAGTGTTACCTATCCGAAAGATACGGGCTGCACCTGCGCGGGGAAAGTTTTTTTGCAAAATCAATTCGTACACTATTACCTTTGTCCCAGCCCTGGTGAAAAAGCCGGGGAGGGGGTGCCTTAATATAACGGGCTGAGATCATACCCAATGAACCTGATGCCGGTAATGCGGCCGAAGGGAAGGCAAGGTTAAACGTAAGCAGGCGCATTCCCCTGTGCGCTGCAGGTTTAAACCAATATTTTTACCATGTTCAAGCATCTAATGATGGCAGCCGCAGTGCTGTTGTCTCTCTGCGCGCAGGCGCAACGCTATGCTGTCTACGGCACTGTCCGCGATAGCAAAAATCAGGAGTCCATTGTCGGCGCAACACTGCAGCTCTCGGAGCTGTCGTTCTATACCACCACCGATGCCGCAGGCCGCTTTCGGTTCGACCGCGTACCCACCGGTGAGTATACCGTCACGCTTCGTTCGCTGGGATACACTGCGCGCACCGAGAAGATCTCTGTCGCCGCCGACCAGGAGTTGACGCTGTCACTCGATCCGTCGTATACCCTCACCGATGAAGTGGTGGTATTGTCGACACGGGCCGATCGCAAAACGCCGACCACCTTTACCAACGTGAGCAAAGACGAGCTGGCCCGCCAGAACTTCGGCCAGGATCTTCCCCTCTTGCTCAACTGGACACCGTCACTCGTTACGACATCCAACGCCGGCGCCGGCGTGGGCTACACCGGCCTGCGCATTCGCGGCAGCGACGCCACACGCATCAACGTAACCATTAACGGCATACCATACAACGACAGCGAGTCGCAAGGCACCTTCTGGGTAGATATACCCGACGTGGCATCGTCCACACAAAGCATCCAGGTACAACGGGGTGTCGGTACGTCTACTAACGGCGCCGGTTCGTTCGGCGGTACCGTAAACTTGCAGACGCTCTCGCTGCAACCTGATCCGTATGCGGAAGTGATGGTGGCAGCCGGTTCTTTTAACACGCAGCGCTATACCGCCAAAGCCGGTACCGGCCTGATCAACAACCACTGGGCGTTTGATGCCAAAGTGTCGAAAATCCTTTCCGATGGATATATAGACCGCGCCGAGTCGGATCTTTCCTCTTACTACATCAGCGGCGGCTATTACGGCAAGAAGACCGTGATCAAAGCCATTACCTTCGGTGGCCACGAGCGTACATACCAGGCCTGGAACGGCATCGATGCAGAAACCATGAAGACCAACCGCACCTTCAACTCGTGCGGCGCCCTGTACGACGAAAACTGGAACGTAATCGGCTACTACAATGACCAGGTGGATGAATACCGCCAGGACCACTATCAATTGCACCTCACACAACAGCTCAACGATGCCTGGAACGTAAACGCCTCCCTGCACTATACGTATGGTCGTGGCTACTACGAACAGTACCAGCAAGGAACATCGTTTGCCGACCTGGGCCTGTCCGACATCGTACTGGGTGACACGACCCTGACGTATGGCGACTTTGTAACACGCAAATGGCTGGATAACAAATTCTATGGCGGCACCTTCTCGCTGAACTACGATCAGGACAAAACCTCTTTTATACTCGGCGGCGCCTTTAACCAATACGGTGATGCCCGGCACTACGGCAAGATTCTGTGGGGACAGTATATGGGCAACGTGCCTACGGGCTATAAATACTACGACGGTGACGCGGAGAAGAATGACTTTAATATCTATGCCAAATGGAACTACGACGTGCTCGAAAACCTCAACGTTTTTGTAGACCTGCAATACCGCACAGTAGACTACAAAACGTCAGGCCTTGAAGACGGTATGTTCGCCTATGACATTCAGGACTCTTTCCACTTCTTTAACCCGAAGGCCGGCGTGAGCTACACGGTGTCGGAGCGGGATGTACTCTACGGTTCGTATGCCATCGCTAACCGCGAGCCAAACCGCACCGATTACCTGGGCGGCACCGAAAAGCCCAAACACGAGCGCCTCGGCAACCTCGAAATGGGCTGGCGCCGCCAGGCCTCGCGTTACAATCTGGAGGTGAACTATTACCTTATGAATTACACCGACCAGTTGGTCCTAACGGGCCGCCTGGATAACGTAGGCAACCCCATCCGCGCCAACGTAGGCAAAAGCTACCGCACCGGCATTGAGCTTTCCGGCGGTATCAAGCTGACCGAGCGCCTGGCGTGGCAGGCCAATGCTACCTGGAGTGTAAACCGGAACCAGGACTACGTAGTCGATCCCAACAACATGACCGAAAAGAAAACCACGGCCATCATTCTTTCTCCCGGCTGGATCGCCGGCAGCCAACTGACCTGGAATGCCTTCCGGAATTTTCAAGCCACATGGCTGGCCAAATATGTAGGCAAGCAGTACCTCGACAATACCGAAAGCGAGACATTGACCCTCGACAGTTATTTCACAAATGACGTACGATTTAACTATCGCCTGCCGCTGCACCAGGTCAAGCGCTGCGAGGTAAGCCTACTGGTCAACAATGTGTTTGATGTAGAATATTCGTCTGACGGCTATGCGTATGATGGCGTCGCCTACTATTTCCCCCAGGCAGGCACCAACTTTATGGCAATGTTAACGGTTGGGTTCTAACGACCGTACAGCGGGTTGCAAGACTGTTTTTATGCCGGTCGTGGCTTTTGACCGTGGGGAAATATAATTAATGACAACCTGTTGCTATTTTTACCGTGAACGGTATCTATGGCAACAGGTCGTCCATTTCGTACATTTCTGGAATCGCTGCTCAAGCTCACCCGCTTTGGCAACCTGGTTATCATTGGTCTGGCCCAATATTGCACCGCGGGCTTCCTGATTGCCACCACCACGCTCAACGACGGCTCTCTGTTCATCCTGGCCACGTCCACCGTGCTGATTGCCGCCGCCGGCTATATCATCAACGACTACTACGACGTCAAGATCGACTACATCAATAAACCCAGCCGGGTCGTGATTGGCAAAAGCATCACCCGTCGGTATGCCATCCTGTTTCACGTTGTACTCTCCAGCGCGGGTGTACTGCTCGGGTTGTTACTGTCGTGGAAGATCGGGGCGGTAAACCTGGTGACAGTCTTCTTACTGTGGTTTTATTCCAATAACCTAAAGAGACTGCCCTTCATCGGCAATTTTGTGGTAGCCTTCCTCACTGGCCTGGCCATTTTCATTGTCGATCTGTACTACCACACCGGCAGTGCCTTGATTATCATCTACGCCAGTTTTGCATTCTTTATGACGCTCGTCCGCGAGATTATCAAAGACATGGAAGACCTGAAGGGCGATGTCACGTTTGGATGCAAGACCCTGCCCATCATGTTGGGGCTTCGCCGCACGAAGTTTGTGATCTACCTCATCTTGTTCCTATTCAGCGCAACGGTGGTGATATTGAATTATTTCTATCAGGTACTGCCGCTACAGTATTATGTTATCTTTCTGTTCGTACCCCTGTTGTGGCTACTATATCGGCTTATTCGAGCCGATACTATCCGGGACTTTGCCCGACTCAGCGCGTTTTGTAAGGTGATTATGCTCATGGGAATTCTGAGCATGAGCCTACATTGAACACGATTGTGCTTTGTGAGTACGAGACGTGACCGCATGGTTGTCAGAATAGAGCGAGTAGATCTTTTACGAACGTAAACAGCACAAAAGCGACAAACACAACAAGGCCCGCTATCCACGACCATCTGAATAAGGATTCGGGGTATTTCTTCCAGGTAATACCTTCATAGAATAAGGCAATGGTTTCCCAGAAGAGGGAATAAGGCAACGGCAGAATATTATATATCCAGACGATCAATGCGCGTGTGCTGACATGATGCGCAAACGACCGGATTGCTGGCGTAATGGCTATTGGCTCTATTTCGCTTCGCGATGCCTTGTATGTCACCTGAGAAATACCTCGCAGGGAGGAGGTAAAGAATTTTGATATGATAGATACGCCCTCACCCGCTGCCTGAAAAAATGTGCGTGACCGGTGTGTACGTGAAAAAAGGAGCTTAGTCTTTATGCCCAGCGCCACGCTGCCTTCGACGAAGGCGCCATCTTTCGCAAGAGTTTCTGGCATGACAATATATTTTGTCTGTACACTCGTTCGACCGTCCTGGATGCGTTCTATTTCTAGCAAGACGGTGTCAGTACCTTTATAGCGCTCGTTATGCACATTATCCAAAGATAGGATGGCCTCTCTCCCGTTCGCTTTCGTGATGAGATCACCGGGTTGTATTGCTGCGGCATCTGCCGGCGTTCCAGGAATGACAGATAGCACCTCAAACGGCATACGAAGGGACAGGCGGAAGTTCTCAGGGTCAGGAACAAATGTCTTCGCCATCTGAGGCGAAATAGTAATATCCAACACACTGTCACCCCTTTGAACGGTATATACTGCACCGTTCGGTAGCAACGCGGTTGGTTTGATTAGATCGTCAAACAATTCGTACTCGCGGCTGTTTATTTGTAGGATTTTGTCTCCTGATCGGAAGCCGGCCTCTTTCGCGGTCTGATTTGGTTCGATGCCGTAACGGTTCACATCTTCGCGAGTAATGACGCTATACGGTTTGACAAATGCGTCATACGTAAAAAAAGTCCAGGCAAAGAAGATCAGCGCCATCGCGCCGCCCCAGGTAGCCAGTAGCCGCCGCCCCAGGGTACGGTTTGCAAACTCCCATGGGTAGATCATGGCACTTTTCTGGCCATCGGTCACGGTATAGATGCGGGCAAGAAAAAATATCGGGATGTACCAACCCATGGAGAACTTTACGCCGCCGGCCCTGAACGTAAACAGCGATCGTCCATAGCCGAGGAAATAGTGGTCGTTAGAAACACGAAGCCAGCGGGACATTACAAAGAAGCCTGCCTGGTAGACCAGGTTAAGGATGGCAATAAGCAAAAGACTTTGCAATAAGTTCATCCGTGCGGTGATAATAAAATTGCTAAAACAGCCCCCTGGCCTTCAACTCCAGGTACTTATTGATCGTGTTCACCGTCAGATTCTCCGGTGCCGTCAGCAAGGCCTGTATGCCGTGCCGGCTCAATTCTTTTACAATAAGCTTTTTGTCATACGCAAACTTCTCGGCAATGACTTTGTGATATATACCGCGCACATCAGCCGCATGCGTGGTAGTCATAGCTTTCAATTCGGTATTCTCAAAAAAGACTACAACCAACAGGTGCTGTTGAGCCAGGCTTTTTAAGAAAGGCAGCTGCCGGTGGAGGCTATGGATAGACTCGAAATTCGTGAACAAAAGCAGCAGACTGCGCTGGCTCACTTTGCGGCGTACATGTGTGTACAATGCCGAGAAGTCCGACTCGCGGTAAGCAGTCTTCTGGTTGTACAGCACCTCGAGAATCTGCGACATTTGATTATTCTTACGTCCCGCCGGCAACGTAGTGCCAATCGTATCCTGAAACGTAATGAGTCCGGCCTTATCTGATTTTTTGATCGCAATGTTGGAGATCACCAGGCTGGCATTAATAGCATAATCCAACAGACTCATGCCCGCGAAGGGCATTTGCATCACGCGCCCTTTGTCGATCAGGCAGTACATCTGCTGTGACCGTTCGTCTTGATAGTGGTTCACCATCAGGTGCGGACGGCGTGCGCTGGCCTTCCAGTTGATGTTGCGAAAGTCGTCGCCACTCACATATTCCTTGATCAGCTCGAACTCGGTGTTCTGACCAATGCGACGGATCTTTTTGATACCGGCTTCCGTCAGCCGGTTAGAGATGGCCATCAACTCGTACTTGCGCATTTGCAGGTATGAAGGATATACCGGTACCATGGCATCGTCCGAAAATTTATACCGGCGGCGAAGGAAACCGATCGGTGAGCAGACAAAGATGTTGACTGTGCCGAAAGAATACTCGCCACGCTTTACCGGCCGCAGCGAATACTGTAAAGTCTTGCTCTGCCCTGGAGGCATGGAAAGCGCAAAGTGCAGGTCGCGACGCTGGAACTGGTGCGGTATCTCGTCGATGACGGTGATGTCCGCTATAAAAGGATAATAATTTTCCAGGTGAATACGGATCTCGTTCTGGTCACCGTTCGACAGCTTCTCGGGAGTAATGCGATGCCCATGCAGGCCCTTGCGCAAGCGGAAGAGCAATAGCGTATCCGCAAGGATGACCGCCAGCAACAGCAAGAAAGCAGCCTGGGGAATCAGGATGGGCCACTCCAGCACAAAGCTGAGAATGAACAGCATCACGACTGTTCCCGTGGCAATAAAAAGCCGGTTGGTTAAATATAGTGGACGGATGAGCTTCACTAGCGTGGTACTTCGATTTTATCGACGATCTGTCTTACCACTTCGTCTGTCGTCACACCTTCCATCTCCTTATCAGGCGTAAGCATCAGGCGGTGCCGCAACACTGGCAGCGCGATATACTTGATATCTTCCGGCGTTACAAAGTCCCGGCCGTTAATGGCAGCATAGGCTTTGGCACTGTTAAGGATCGCGATCGATGCCCGCGGTGAAGCCCCCAGGAAGAGCGCCGGATTATTGCGCGTCTCGTGCATAATGCTGGCAATATAGTGCACCAGGTTCTCTTCGATATGTACTTGCTGCACCGACTCACGCACCTGCCGGATTTGATCTACGGTCAACACCGCATTCACCTCGTCCAGCGCCAGGTGGCCACGACGACGGTGGTGATTCGCGAGAATAGAAACCTCTTGCAACAGTTCGGGATAGCCCACCGTAATCTTAAACAGGAATCGGTCCAGCTGCGCTTCCGGCAAACGGTATGTGCCTTCATGCTCCACCGGGTTTTGTGTAGCGACTACCAGGTAAGGATACTCCAACGGATACGTCGTACCATCGATGGTAACCTGCCGCTCTTCCATCACTTCGAACAATGCCGCCTGGGTCTTGGCCGGGGCGCGGTTGATCTCGTCAATCAATACGATATTCGAGAAGATCGGACCAGCCTTAAATTCAAACTCGGTCTTTTTAACATTGAAGACGGAAGTACCGAGTACATCCGACGGCATCAGGTCGGGCGTGAACTGAATGCGCGAGAACTTCGCCGATATAATTCGCGACAGCAGTTTGGCCGTTAACGTCTTGGCTACCCCCGGCACGCCTTCGATCAGCACGTGGCCGTCAGCCAGGATGGCCGTGATGAGCAGGTCGATCATCGCTTCCTGACCCACGATCACTTTGCCGATCTCTTCGCGAATGCGTGTTACGCTGGCGTTGAGGGCGCTAAGGTCTACGCGGCTTTCAAATGCTTTTTCTTCCATAATGTTGTGTGTTATAGCGAGGAGGGAGTGAATTTTTCAATACGGTCATTGAGGTCGATCAGGCGGTCCAGCGCCACGTCGGGCTTTGACTGGATCAGGCGAATGACATTCACCAATGCGCGAACATCTTCAGCCGGCTTGCCCGACTTGCGAATGAGGGCCTCCGTAAAGGCATTGTCCAGCTTGGTGGTAGAAAGCCAGTAACGTGTCCGTACCTGCTCAAGCCAGTACATAATAAGCTTTTCAGCAATATCCTTGTGGTCGCCGTGCTGATAATATAGATCGCCGATGGTATGGACAAACTCCAGTGTGGTATTGGCCACCGGCTTAATGATCGGAATCGTGCGCTGCCGGCGTTTGGCTTCAAATAAAATGAAGAGCAACAACGCCAGAATCGTAATAAAATAGGCCCACCGCAGCGTCGGTGTCATCAGGATAAAGCGCAGCGGAGTCCGGGCTTCCATACGCCCCAGCTCGTAAAACTCCGTCCAGAGCAGATCGTTGTCAGGCAAGTACGAAAGCGTTGTGGCGGCAAAACGATTATTTTCACCAGACAACATATAGGCGTTGGTAAAGATCATCGGCGTGCTGTTAAGAATAATCTTGCCCTTGCCCCAGGGTATCGTTACCGTCACGATCATGCCCAGGTCGTTTACCGCAGCCACGCGCATGTCCAGGGAATCGTTTGTGATAGCGATCCGTTCACCCATGTTTTTACGCGGATAGAGATAATGCGTGGTATCTGGCAAGCCTGCGTTGGAAAAGCGCAGGTGGGTGCTGTCCGTCGCGTCGGTCATATACTGAGTATAGCCGTCTTCATAAAAATAATTCGTGATCTCAATTCCGAGTGTATCCGGCAGCTTGCCATACATCCCACCCGTGGAAATCAGTGCATGACCTCCCATGGCCACGTTTTTCAGCAGCGCTTTTACTTCCTCGTCGCCGGGCGAGAAGGACGAAGCAACGATCAGCAGGTTTACCGGTTTTTGTACGCTGTCATAGAGCTCATACAACGTCTCGTTATTTTGCCGGATGTCGCGATCGGCAAACTGGTCGTGCACCAGGGTGTTGAGAGCATGTCCGCCAAACGGTATCTTGTGTTTATGGTAATACGTCACGCGCCAATCCAGTTGCCGCGGGGCCAGTAGATTGAAGGCCACGTAGATCAGAACGGCACCCCCGAGGTAGAAGATATATTTCCAGTCTTTTTTCAACGCACGTTGGTTTTCCAGGTGTTGAAGATACTGTTTACGCGCTGGTAGTGCTCGCCCGTAATGGAGAAGTTACCATACCATGCGTTCTCGAAATAAAAGTTCAGCTCGCGAAAGCCGACCTTCAACTCGGCTACCGACAGTTCACGCAGGTAGTCGTGGTTGGTCTTGCCCGGTTCCCAATGAATGTGTTGCCGGTCGGAGAGCAGCTTGAGACTATACAAAAATGTTAACCGAATGGCCAGGCGATACGCATGCTCTGCCAATGCATCGGCAATAAGCTTTTCAAAATCCATCTCGTGAATGTTCTCTTCCAACACCGTATGGTGCAACGTGGCCCGGCTCCTGGAACGGAGCATGTTAAGGGCGTCAATTTTGAGAAGCCGCAGAATGACATACGTCAAAATACCCACCCCCAGGATGCCGACGATTACATTGCCCCAATCCGTCGATTCGCCCATAAAGAACAACCAGCGAAGGATCGCCACCAGCCACATCATCAGTCTGTCCCATAACCCTACTACGGCCGGGCTATCTTGCCCGTAGTCCATTTCCGGATCTTCCTGCATCTGCTGCAGCTTGGCAGGATCCATGGCACGGGCTTCTATCGTGGTGCTGTCGTTCGGTGGAACGACCTCCGGCACTTCCTTCTCGTCTTCGCCTGCAACAACCGCGTCCATCAGCGTGTCTATGGCAGTCTGCGGCACCTGGTCTTGCGCATAAGCACCGACCGTGAGCGTCAGCAAGAAAAGAAAGAAAAACGATCTAGTAATGTTCATCGGCTTGTTTGGGTGCACTTGTTTCCCCAAAAGACTCCAGGTTGTTTAGCAAACCCCGCGCTTCTTTAAGCTCTACCAGGTTATAATATTGAAACGCCAATCCCAACAATGGGAGCGCGTAAAGCATGATATTGCAAATAAAATAGAGGATGAAGAACACAGACCCCACGGCGTTCCACACGGACGAGGGTTCCTGAAACTCGGCACCGTCAACCTCGTGCAGGAAAGAGAGCGCCAGAATGATATACCATGGAATCAGAAAGACACCCGAGATCACCGACTGGATCAGTGTATTCAACGCGCCCACACCAAACGTGCTCCACACCTTGCCCTTTACCAGGTATATAAGCCGTTGCAGGCCATCGAAGAAGCTCACGGGCTCCACGGCCCGGATAATAAAGATCATCGACAGGTTCATGCCGAGCAACCCGGCCCCTACATAAAAACCAAGCACAAAGAAAATCGTCAGGAAAGGGCTAATGGTCGCAGCCACTCCCATCACCAGCATCAGCGGGATGGAGAGTATCATAAAAGTGATCATCGTCAGAAAAAAGTACGACGTCACCGTGCCAAAATACCGGCCGAAGTTTTGGCGCACATAACTCCATACCTCGCTTACTTCAATCTGGTTGCTGCCCTTCTCCCGGTACAGCCGCATGTAGCCATAGACGCATGCGATGGTGATCACACCGCCGATCCACAGAAAACCCAGGATACCGATGACTTGTAACAGGAACGTAATCGACGTAAAGTAATCTTCGATGTTTTCAACACCGGCGCCGTAAGCGTTGCCGCGCGACGCCTTGCTAAAGCCCAGGATACGGTTAAAGAAATCATTGATAAAGATGGCCCCGACCGCTACCGGCGGCCCCGCAATAAAGAGCAAACACCGCGACAAAGACTTGAAGTTTTGCCGGACGAATTCAAACACGACGCTCATCTTCTGACTGAAGTCGCGCTCTTTCTGATACTCAATCAACGTGAAGTTTTCCATGTTTGGCAAGGCGATAAGGATGATAAACAAAATAGAACAACATGATAAAGGCGGATAAGCCAATGATCAGAACTTTCAGGCCCCAATGCATAAAAGCATAGCGGGTAACGAACGACTCGATAAAGCCGGCCACGATAAAGAACGGTACCAGCCCCACGGCAATCTTCACGCCCCGCAAGGCGCCGCGCTTGAACGATGCCATGCGCGAGTATGTACCCGGAAATAACAGACTGTTGCCCATGACAAGACCCGCGCCGCCGGCAATGACGATAGACGTAAGCTCAATCGTGCCGTGCAGCATCACCACCGGCGCGCCCTGCGCCAGCTGTTGCTCCGTATAAAAGAAAGTCAGGAACGTACCGACCATCAGGCCGTTGTAAAACAGCAACAACCCGGTAAAGATGGAGGACACGGCACCTACGGCAAAAGCCCGAAGGGCCACCATAATGTTGTTGAGGGTAATGCGAAAGAACATGTCACTCTCATTGCCGCCTTCGTATACCGCGGTGGGGTTACCGTTGTGAATGTTCTCGAGTGTCATATTCACATAGTAGTCACCCAGGATCAGACGCGTAAAGGTGTCGTCGTACAACGTAGAGACCACTCCGACCGCACCAGCGATCAGAAAGATCAGCAGCGCATACAGCATTTGCTTTCGGCTGGCGTATACCGCCGAAGGTATTTCGTGTGTCCAGAAAGTACGGAAGCGGCTCCGGTCTTCTTTTTTATTCTTGTAAATCTCCAGGTGGATCTTGGAAGCCAGGTTGTTGAGGTACGTGGTCACGCGACTATCGGGGTACTGCGTGCGTGCAAAGGAAAGATCGTCGGTGATCTGAATGAAGACTTCGGCCAGCTTGTCGGGGGTAGATGCCGCCTGTGCGGACAGTGTTCTCTCAAACTCCTGCCACCGCGCCTGGTTTCGTTTTACAAATGCAGCCTCTCTCACAGGGTGTATGCTCCGCTCATGCGGAAGCCAAAAATGCACAATTTCTAAACGGCATACACGCATTTGCCGTTGTGCAAGGGCGAAATATTTTTACCGATTACGGCCGCGCCGCCGCCAGCGCAGCGTTCCACACACGGAACGTGTTTTTGCTGCAAATCTTCTCGATATCCTCCGGCGAATAACCGCGTTTTAACAGGACATACAACAGGTTCGGATACTTGGACACATCCTCCAGGCCGGTGGGCAGATCGCCGTCCACGCCGTCGAAGTCCGAGCCCAGTCCCACATGGTCAATGCCCGCCAGCTTCACAATGTGGTCGATGTGGTTGGCCACCATCTCCACATCGGTATTCAGCGAGGGGTTGTCCTGGCGGAACTGCTCGATGACGGGCTTCGCCAGCGAGTCGGTATACTTCAGGTTCCTCGCCTCCAGCAAGGTGGCCAGCTTTTCACGGTTCTCCTGGTTACGCTTCACCACGGCGGAGTCGAGAAAGGCGTTGTAAAAGTTGATGTGGATCACGCCGCCGTGCTCACCCATTTTCCGGATCATATCGTCGGTCATGTCGCGTCGTACGGTCGGCGCAAAGAAACGGCACGCCGAGTGCGAGGCAATGCACGGCACTTCCGTCAGGGCCAGCACCTGGTAGAACGTGCTGTCGTCTACGTGTGAAATGTCAACCATAATGCCCAGGCGGTTCATCTCCTTTACCACGTCGCGGCCAAAAGGACTCAGGCCATTCCACGTGTGGGTGGTGTCCCCCGACGAGTCACAAATCTGGTTGTCTTTGCTATGGGAGAGGGTGATATAGCGAATGCCGCGTTTGTAAAAATGCTCCAGGTTCTTCAGGTCGTTGCCGATGGGGCAGCCGTTCTCCATGCCCATTGGCAACGAGATCTTGCCCGCGCGGGTGTTGGCTTCGACCTCGGCCGGTGTACCGGCAAAGGCAAACTTGTCCGACAGCGAGTCGGTAATGCCCGTCACCATGCTGATCACCGAATCGGCGTATGCCTTGCCGTGGTCAGGCAGCTGCTGGTACGAGGCTGGAATATAGATTGACATAAAGGGTGCATCCAGGCCACCCTGGCGGGCCCGCTCATAATCAAAGTCGCCCGTATTCGATTGAAGGGGAATGCCCAGGAACTCACGTTCCAACCGGAAGTGCCGCACGTTGAGTCTGTACGGTAAGTCCACATGGCCATCTGTCAGAATAAAGACCTGCGCCAGCGAGTCCGCCATATGCCGTAGCTTCTCTTCGGGCAGGGTGGTGTAGTCGACAGGGTCCGGCCGGCATCCGGCTGTCAGGACCGCCAGCAGGATCGTTACAAGAGTGAGATCTTTGCGCATCGTCAGATTTCTATTTGCATTATCTTTACAACGGAAAAGTTATCGAATTTCCTTCCTGATGCAAACTGTAAGTGTACGGACAACGCAAAATGTTTTTATCCAATACCCCGTTGCTTCGCTGGGTGACCGCATGGCAGCCGGCTTGATCGACACCGTCATCGTCGTCGCCTACATCGTGCTGGTGGCCTATGGCATGAGCCTCGTCGAGATCGACTCGGCTGCCCTGGGCATCTCGGTATTGGTTATTCCTTCGATACTCTATCACCTCCTGTTCGAGATCTTTATGGATGGCCAGAGCCCCGGCAAACGGCAGATGAAGATCAAGGTCGTTCGCACGGACGGCACGCCCGCCACCATTGGCAACTATTTGCTGCGGTGGCTGCTGCGCCTGGTGGAAGTGCAGGCTGCGCAAGGCATGATTGCAGTCATTACCATCGCCTGGAACGGCCGCGGCCAACGCCTGGGCGATATTGCCGCAGGCACTACGGTGGTAAAGCTGGTCAAGCAGAAAGACGTGACTGCCGCCGAAATCTTTACCCTGGCCACGGACGACTACGTGCCGCAATTCCCTGGCGTGATCATGCTCTCCGACCGCGATGCCGAGTTGATACAGCAAGCGCTGGAAGTGTATCGCCGTCACGACAACCTGCAGCCCGCCATGATCGTCACCGAAAAGATCAAGACCCGTTTGGGCATACAGACCGACATGACCTTTGAGGCATTTCTGACGACGATCCTCAAAGACTACAGCCAACTGACCGCCGGCAAGTGAATACACACGAAACACTTCCTACCTACACACGCGCACAGTTGGCCCTGCGCAACGGTCAGGACAAGCCGCAGATATGGGTGGCGTACAAGGGTCTCATTTACGACGTGGGACGCTCCCGCCTGTGGCGCGATGGCAAGCACTACGAACACTGGGCAGGGCAAGACCTCACCGACGAGCTCAAGGATGCGCCACACACAGATTCTGTTTTCGAAAAATTTGCCGTAACCGGACGCTTATTACCATAACCGGACATGCAGAGCATTAAAAGATTGTAAATTTTACCAGACACACGAACACATTTCGTTGTGTTCTTTTTTGTTGTTGTTTACTCTTTTAGTTTTGCCAGGTTGAATGACGGCACTTCCGGATTCAACTGATTTACTTTGCCAAACCAGTACCACGCGACATGATTCTTATAGCCGACAGCGGAGGCTCCAAAATCGATTGGAGATTTATTCAAAACGACGGATCGATTGGCCAGGCCAACACGCCGGGATTCAATCCGTATTATCAACCCATCGAAGATCTGAAAAAGAACGTGCAGGAGGTGCTGTTGCCGAAGATCAACCAACAACAGGGTGACGTCAGCAAGATCTTTTTCTACGGCGCCGGGGTATCGTCGGTAAAGAATCAGCTTACCATCAAGAGCGCGTTCCTGGAGTTCTTTCCCGAAGCACAGATCGAAATCGGTTGGGACTTACTCGCTGCCGCCCGTGCACTGTGTGGACATGAAGCCGGCATTGCTTGTATAATGGGCACCGGTTCAAACTCCTGCCTCTACGATGGTACCGCCATTGTCGACAACGTCGCCAACCTGGGCTGGATCCTGGCCGACGAAGGATCGGGTGCTCACCTGGGCCGCCAGTTCCTGGTAGACTACTTGCGCAACAAATTGCCAAAAACACTGGCCGCGCAGTTCCACGAGCGCTTCCCGCTGACCCGCGAAGAGTTTCTCGAGAAAGTATATCAGCAAGAGCGCCCAAGCGCTTTCCTGGCAAGCTTCACCAAGTTCCTCTTCCAACACCTGAAGGAATCGTATTGCTACGACCTGGTATACCGCAGCTTCTCCGAGTTCTATGAGAACAACGTGATGCAGTACAAAAACTACCAGGACCTCAAAGTGCACTTCACCGGCTCCATCGCCTTCTACTTCAGTGACGTGCTGCGCCAGGTGGCCAACGACAAAGGCATCACAGTAAAGAACATCCTGGAAGGTCCTATTGCCGGCCTGACCCTGTACCACCAGAACGAATCAAACTAACATACTCGTGGCAGCTACCACCGAATCCTCATCCGACTACGACAATCTCGAACAGATGAGCGTGCGTGAGCTGCTCGAAAACATCAACCGCGAAGACCAGACGGTGCCCCATGCCGTACAGAAGGTCATCCCACAAATAGAAGCCCTGGTGAACGCCATTGTCGAGCGCATGCAGCCAGGTGGCCGCCTGTTCTACATCGGCGCCGGCACCAGTGGTCGCCTCGGCGTGGTCGATGCATCTGAGATCCCGCCCACCTTTGGCGTGCCGCACGGGCACGTTATTGGTATAATAGCCGGTGGTGACAGAGCCATTCGCCGGGCAGTAGAGAACGCGGAGGACGACGCGGAACAAGCCTGGAAAGATCTGCAGGAATATAACATCAGCTCCCGCGATGTACTGGTGGGCATTGCCGCCTCTGGCCGCACACCATACGTTATCGGGGGACTGGCCACAGCACGGAAGCACAGCATTGCGACCGGCTGCATCGTGTGTAATGCCGGCTCGGCCGTAGCCCGCGAATCGGACTTTCCCGTTGAGATTGTGGTGGGGCCGGAATTCCTCACAGGCAGTACACGGATGAAGTCGGGCACAGCCCAAAAGCTGGCCCTGAACATGATCACGACATCGGTCATGATCCGTCTCGGCCACGTACGGGGCAACAAAATGATAGACATGCAGCTGACCAACCACAAGCTGGTGGAAAGAGCAGTTCGCATGATCGTAGACGAGCTGGGCATCCCGACCGAAAAGGCTGAACAACTGCTGCGCGAACACGGTTCTGTCAGAAAGGCTATCGATAGCCAACAATGACATGCACGAGATAGAACCTTATTACAACTGGCTTAAATATTACGACCCAGCGGAAGACGAGCGCTCGCCCTTCTACGGCAAAGAGTATAACTTCGATCGTTACTCCGAAACCATCTACGGCTACTACATTGATCCCGCCTGGGACGGCATCGGCTCCGAGACGTTATACATCAAGATTCTCTACGCCGACTACGACGCCGGCTACTGCGTCATCGAGTTTATCGGCGAGTGGAACGACACGCTGCACAACGACATCATGACGCTCAAGCGAAATATACTCGAAGTGCTCATCCACGAGGGAATCAATAAGTTTATCCTGATCGGCGAGAACATCATGAACTTCCACGGCTCCGACGACTCGTATTATGAAGAGTGGTTTGAAGAAGTGGGCGATGGATGGATCGCGGCCGTAAACTTTCCCGAGTTTGTGCGCACCGAGTTTCAGAAGTATCACATCGACCAGTATATCAACATGGGTGGCACGCTTCAGCTAGACCGTTGGCGTACCTTGCTGCCCACGGTGTTTTACGACCTGGTTAGCAATTTCATTCAAAGAAGACTGAACTGAACGTCGCTCACCTGGGCGTCGGCCGGTACCAGATAGTCACGCTTCGACTTTAATTCGCGGCAGACCACCCGCGTACGGCGCAGCTTACCTTTCTGAAAATAACGGTCTTGAAGCTTAAAGATGCTGCCTTCCGGGATCTCCGACAGCGTGGCGAAACGGTGGGCATCCTTGTCAAACTTGCGTAGAGCCAGGGTTAGCTCGGCGTCGGCAAACGAACTGGCCTTTGGATTGATCATGTGGCGTCTTAGGACATGTAAGATTTCTTCCGGAAACACAGTTTCCCAGAGCATGGGGACCATCAATTCCGTAAACATCGTCTTCCATTCCTCACCGTGTGGGTCAACACGGGCGCCATGCTTGAGGTAAACACGCAGGTGCGCAACCTCATGTACATACGTTACCAGGAAGGTATAGGGATTCAGGTCGTGGTTCAGCGTAATACGGGGGTGGCTGCGGGTATTACGACTGGTAAAATCACCCACCTTGGTCTGCCGGCTTTTGGTCAGCTTCAGCTCAAACGGGCTTGCCTGCCACAAAGCAAAACAATACTCCACCGAAGAGGAGGGCAGGTGTTGCTGTAATATGGGTAATACCTTGTCTGGGCGCATATAAAAGCAAAAAGGCTTTAGATAACTAAAGCCTCTTGATAACAATCTTTGCAGATTGATTAGTGAGCCGGAGCTGCAGTAGTGTCAGTTGCAGTTGTGTCAGCAGCAGTTGTATCAGCTACAACAGGTGCAGGAGTTTCAACTACAGTTGTGTCAGCGTGCGTCTCAGCAGTTTCTTTCTTGCCACAAGCAACGAATGCCAGTGCGAAGCCACAAACGGCTGCAAATGCGATAAATTTTTTCATAGTTTACAGGTTTTAAAAAATTTAGCGCAAATATACTACGATTCTTTCGTTCGATTTCAAGCGGGTAATAAAATTTATTTTTTGCGAAAGATCAGTCGAACCGGCACCCCCTCAAATGTAAAGTGCTCGCGAATCTTATTTTCAAGGTATCGCTGGTACGACTCCTGGATATACTGCGGCAGGTTACAAAAGAATGCAAACGATGGAAACCGTGCATTTACCTGCGTTATGTACTTAATCTGGATCAGCTTACCCTTGATCGACGGCGGCGGATAGTGCTCAATTTCACGTAACATGATGTCGTTGAGCTTCGAGGTTTGCACCTTTTTTGTCTTGTTGTCAAACACTTCGACTGCCTTCTCTACCACCTGGAAAATCCGCTGTTTTTCCAAAACCGAGGCAAAAATGATCGGAATGTAGTCGATCGGCGCCAGCTTCTCCAGGATGTCCTTCTTAAACTTGTCCGACGTCTTGGAGTCCTTCTCGATCAGGTCCCATTTATTGACCATGATCACCATGCCTTTGCCCTGCCGTTGTGCCAGTGCGATAAGGTTTACATCCTGCGACTCCATACCACGCTCCGCATCGATTACGATAATAACAACATCGCTTTCTTCCAATGCACGCAATGAACGCAATACAGAGTAAAACTCGACGTCGTCCTTTACCTTCCCTTTTTTCCGTACCCCGGCCGTGTCAACCAGGATAAAATCTTTACCAAAGAGTTTATACCGGGTATGGATCGCATCGCGGGTCGTACCCGCTTCATCTGTTACAATTGTACGTTCGGTACCAAGCAGTGCGTTAAGGAACGACGACTTCCCAACGTTGGGGCGTCCCACGATCGTGATCTTAGGAATGCCCGCCTCGGGATCTTCTGTTCCTTCCGACGGAAATACTTTTACGATTTCGTCCAGCAGCTCGCCCGTGCCCCCGCCGTTCTCGGCAGAGATCGGAAAAATCTCACTGTCCAATCCCAATCCGTAAAACTCGGCAGCCAGGATCGACTTGTCGGGAGTGTCGGCTTTGTTCGCGGCGACAAAGATGGGTTTCTTCGAGGCGCGCAGAACGTTGGCAAACTCTTTATCAAAACCCGTCAGACCATCGCGGCAGTCTACCATAAAGATGACAACAGACGCTTCGTCGATCGCCAGCTTTACCTGCTTGCGTATCTCTGACTCAAACTTATCTTCCGAGCCGGTAACAAAACCGCCCGTGTCGATCACCGTGAAGAATTTACCGATCCATTCGGCATAGCCATAATGGCGGTCGCGGGTCACGCCCGGCTCGTTATCCATAATGGCCTGGCGTTTCTCTACCAACCTGTTAAAAAAGGTAGACTTCCCGACGTTCGGCCTCCCTACTATTGCTACAATGTTTGCCATGTTGTCTTTTCCGTGTGTGCTATTTCGATCATTAATTATTCCAGGTATCCAAACTGCCGAAGCTTAAACTTTTCCTTGCGCCAGTTGTCGGCCACCTTCACGTGTGTTTCGAGGAATATCTTTTTCGCGAAGAATGATTCCATATCCTTTCGCGCCTGCATGCCTACTTTCTTCAGCGAGCTGCCCGCTTTCCCAATAATGATACCCTTCTGTGAGTCGCGCTCAACATAGATGGTGGCAGCAATGCGGATGATATCAGGCTCTTCTTTAAAAGATGTGACGCTCACCTCCGTGCTATACGGTATCTCCTGCTCATAATTCAGGAAGATCTTCTCGCGAATGATCTCCTGCGCAAAGAAGCGTTCGGTGCGGTCCGTATATTCGTCTTGCGGAAAGTACGCCGGGTGCTCAGGCATCAACGACAGCAGTTTCGGCAACAACGTGTCCACTTGTTTACCGGTCTGCGCCGATACGGTCACGATCTCGCGCAGGTTGGGCAGGGAGCTTTTCCAATAAGCAACCTTATCGTCCACTTGCGAACCCTTCGCCAAGTCGATCTTGTTTAATACGAGTAGAATAGGTGTCTTTATGTGCAGGAATCGCTCAAAAAGCTCTGGTTCATAAACATCTTCTATCGCTACGACCAGCAAAATGGCATCGGCATCCTCCAATGACACCTTCACATAGCTCATCATAGCCTCGTGCAAAGAGTATTTTGGTTCGAGAATCCCCGGAGTATCAGAATAAACTACCTGAAAATCGGCACCATTCAGAATTCCCATGATGCGATGACGTGTCGTTTGTGCTTTTGCAGTGATGATTGAGAGGTTCTCACCCATGAGTTTATTCATGAGCGACGACTTCCCCACGTTGGGTTTACCCACGATGCTGACAAAGCCTGCCTTAAAATTTGATGATTCAGCCATAAATGATTTTACAAAGGTAACTTGTTTTTTATATGTGAGAAGTCTACTTTTGCAAACGATTTGACAGAGACCCCTAAAAAGGAGCAAAAACTCAGATCAATTTTCGCAGCCGGCGAACTTTTCAAAGAAATAAGTCATTATAAAGATACATCGCGGGGTGGAGCAGTTGGTAGCTCGTTGGGCTCATAACCCAAAGGTCACAGGTTCGAGTCCTGTCCCCGCTACAAGGAAAGGCAACAGAAATGTTGCCTTTTTCGTTTTACGGGTGTTAGAACTTCGTATTTTTAATTGTCGGGCTAAGATTGAATTTTATGAGAACAGTACAGTTGAATATCCCAGATAGCGTAGTCATAAGCGATATGGATTTAACAATGATCATCGCGTCAAAGTTATATGAGGACGGGAGATTATCTTCCGGACAGGCGGCCGAGCTAACAGGGTTGTCCAAACGTGGGTTTATCGAGTTGCTGGGCAAGTACGGTGTTTCAGTATTTAGTGATTCACTCGATGATTTGAAATCTGATATCGCCAATGCCTAGCGTTGTTATCTCGGACGCCAGTTGTTTAATAATTCTTGATAAGATCGATAGGATAGAACTTTTAAAAAGCCTTTATCAAAATGTCGTCACGACTCCAGTGGTCGCGGAGGAATTTGGAAAGCCATTGCCAGCTTGGATAGCGTTAGAAGAAGCCGTAGATAAGAAATATCAAAGGGTACTTGAAACCTCTGTCGATCCGGGAGAGGCAAGTGCGATAGCGTTGTCGCTGAACTATGCTGATGCATTATTGCTCCTGGATGATCTCAAAGCACGGAAAATGGCCAAGAAGCTTGGTTTGCTATTTACGGGCACTCTGGGAATCTTAGTGAGGGCAAAAAAAAATGGACTGATTCCGCAGCTAAAGCCTGTCATTGATTTAATTCGTGAAACTGATTTTAGAATCTCAGATCTTTTAGTTGAGGAGATTTTGAAAGAGGTTAATGAATAGCTGTTAGGAGTGTGTCAGGATATCAGATTTCTTGATAATGCAGGTTCGATTCCTGTACGACCGGAGAGGAATCGAGATGTTCTTCCGTAAGCCTCCAATCCACATTTGGTGAAAACGCCTGTGATGTCTTCTGGTAGTGTATACTCGAAAGGAGATCAGGGCGGCCAGAGCGTCAAATGACTTGACTATAACAAGTCATTTAGTAAGCATGCTTCTTGCGCACGAGCCGATGACGATTTCTGAGGCAGAAGCAGCGTCATCAGCTGCAAGTTGGTCCTTCCGCAAATCAGGGATACAATTGTTATTTTCGGAGGCGGCTATGCATTATACGATTTAAAGCAGATTTTCTGGCTAAAGGATATTACTTTATACTATTGGGGAGATATCGACGTGCAAGGTTTTGAGATACTTTCCGTTTTACGCGTATGTTTCCAGATACATGTTCTCTATGCTGTGCCGGAACGAAGAGTCATATAAATACGCCGTCGCACTTAACGGAGGAAGAAGAAGCTTTATACCAATATTTAAAAACCTTCCAGACAAAATCGCTTGGAACAAGAAAGAATACCCCATCAGTATGTACTACAGAAGTTCGGAGAAATTGGAGCCGGTTGAAACCTCGAATGGCCGATTTTTTCATTACTTGGGTGCTCTACTTTTAAAGCTTTTTTTAATTTACCACATTAATTTTCTGTAATGGAAATACTGGGGAGTAATAGTCATAAAATAATAAAAGGGGATACGTTGTTAGCCCTCGACTCGGCAGTGGAGGATGAGACTGTAGACCTGATCTTTGCCGATCCTCCCTATAATATCGGTAAGAATTTCAATGGATTAAAAGACAAGTGGAAGAACGATGACGAGTATGTCAGTTGGTGCTATCAATGGTTGGAAATCTGTATTAGAAAATTGAAGCCAAACGGGAGTTTCTATGTAATGACATCGACTCAGTTCATGCCTTTTTTTGATATTTTTTTACGATCCAAAATGAAAATATTGTCAAGGATCGCGTGGCACTATGATAGTTCAGGCGTTCAGGCGAAAAACTATTTTGGGTCAATGTATGAGCCGATTTTGTTTTGTGTGAAAGATGATAAGAACTATACATTCAATTCAAAAGATATTTTAGTCGAGGCAAAAACCGGAGCGAAGAGAAAACTTATTGACTATCGCAAGAATCCCCCTCAGATTTATAAATCCGAGAAAGTTCCTGGTAATGTATGGGATTTTCCAAGGGTCAGGTATCGCATGGATGAATACGAGGAGCATCCTACTCAAAAGCCAATCGCCCTGCTTGACCGGATAATAAAGGCCAGTTCCAATGAGGGTGATTTGATTCTGGATCCATTTTCCGGGACATTTACCACTAGTTTTGTTGGTAAGACGCTAAAGCGAAGGACTATAGGAATAGAGATGCAGGAAGAATATGTGAAGATAGGCCTTAGACGGTTAGGTTTGAGTGATGAATACAAAGGCGAAAAACTTGTAAAGAGAGTTCGCGCTATTTGAAAAGGAAATACGGATCGATTCAGGTAAGCCGAGCCTTTTACCTAGATCTTGAGGAAGGCGATGCTTTTGTATTTGAGCTGAAACAGCCGAAACTTTCTGAATGTGTAGAAGATATGGTTATTGAATCTTGATTTTATATGATGACTACTAACCTTTCTCCGCCTGGCAGGTCCGCATCCCAAATCCGTTCAATGTCGCTGAGATCCATGCGCCTTATATCCATTGTTAGTTTTTTCACAGCGGCCAGCTGAAACATCTCCGGAATAATTTCTTTGATCAGTTGCTTCATCTCATCCCTCGTCCAACTGCCCAACCCGGAGCCTGACAGCTGCAAATTAGCGCTTCGAAGAATCTCTGAAGACAGCTGAATCGTATCACCCGTCATAGATCCCACCGAAACAAAACGCGTTCGATGCGTAAAAGCACCGGTACCTTTTAATGTTTCGAGAATGAGCGCGGCGGTGTGTCCCCACAAATAATCCACAACAATGTCGATCGGCGTATGTTGATGTATTTCTCTTAACCCTGTCACAAATGCATCGTCGTTGGTCGTCAGCAGGTATTGGTCTGCCCCGAGTTCTTTTAAGGATTGTAACGCTTGCTCATTTCTGCCGGTCACAATAATCTTTCCCGCGCCATAAATCCGGGCAATCTGTACTGCCATCTGGCCGGTAACTCCGGTGGCGCCGTTGATCAGCACCGTTTCGCCAACCTTCATGTTCGCGCTAAATCGCAACGCCATAGCCGACCCGGCAACGGCGTTCGGAAGGGCTGCTGCCGTGGCATCATCGATACCATCGGGCAACTTTATCATTTTACTTTTGTCAATGACTGCCTTTTCCGCCAGCATGCCCGTTATGCCCAGTGCATAAACACGTGTTCCGTCTGCCAGTAACCCTACACCGTCGCTACCCGGCACAATGGCTTGTTCTTGACGATCTTTAGTAGAGTAATGTTCTCCACTCGCGCGTGATTTGTCCACGTTCTTAATGGCAACGGCCTTTACAAATAGGATATCTTGTTCGTTGTGATTGGTAATAGTAGGCTCCGGAGAATCTTCGGTGTATTGGGGCATTCCGCCTTTTTTAAAAATTACGGCTGCTTTCATAATGGTAGTAGCTTTAGTTGTAATAATGTTCTGATTACAAGACAAAACTACAGCCGCCCAAGACCCTCCCGCGATAACATTTGTTAACAAATCAGCCTTTCGCGAGTTTACTTTTAATACGGCTCAGATGAACCTTGGTGATGCCCAGGTACGAAGCAATATAATGCTGAGGGATACGCCGAATGATCTGGGGCCTTTCCTGGATGAGGTTTAGATAACGTTGCTCAGGCGAGTCTTTAATGGATGATATGAATTGCTTCATATAGTCGTACGTTCGATCGAATATGGCATCGATGAACATGTCACGCAGCGAAGGGATCTCTTTTATTTCTTCCATGATCTTGTCCAGATCCTTTTTATGGATCCACCAAAGCACACTTGGCTCGATCGTTTCAATCGTAACGGGGCTGGGAATATTTTTCCGGAAGCTTTCAATCGACCCCACCATATTATTTTCAAAGAAGAACTGTGTAGTCACATCCTTCCCGTTATTATTAAACCATACCCTAATGCAACCGGTCTCAATAAGAAACATCTTCTTCGATATCTTACCTTCCTCCAGGAGTCTGGTTTTAGCAGGCACCTTCATGAGTTTAAAATAACTCACATACTCGTTCCGTTTTTTGTCGTCAATCGGAAATCTGTCTCGAAATGTGCTAAACATAGAATTGACATGAGGTTTGGTTTGAGCCGTCTTTGTCTGTAAGGTATATGTATATTAGACCACAACCCTTCACGGCTTCTCAATTTTCCGAATCGTTTCGATATTTTGCCTTTCAATATCCGTTAAGAACATATCGACATTTTCATACTGTGCCACGTACCACGACTGTGATCTGAAATACTTATCTGCGGTTCCGCCGGCCTTGAATTTGAATCCATAGCGGGCGAAAATCTCGTTTCGCATTAAACTTAGATCGGATTTTGTCATTTTTTTTAGTTCATCAATGTCTAATATTCTCAGAGAGGCCTGTGTAAACTTTCCGCGAAAATAGTCGATGGCAGCTCTACGTTTGAGCCCTACTTCCCATTGCCCTTTTTCTGGCGACGAACTCCAGGGGTTATTGATCTTCAGCCCCCGATGCAATTCATTGTTATCATCGTATCGGACAAATTCTCCGCTATACGGATAAGAAGAGAATTTATTTCCCTCAATTTTGATATCTCTCAGGTTTTCGAATTTCCATATCCATTGATTGCCATCCGAAGACCAGCTTCCGGATCTTATTTGTCCGATGATATTGCCAACAGTGAATATCAATACAAGATCCGACTCATCTTCTGAATCACCGAAATGATAAGTTCCCTGGTATTCCATCTCGAATTTTGGGACCCATTTTCTGATTTTCGTAGTATCAACCTCTTCACTCGCCATGAGCTGTCCAAGGGCTTGGAAACTGATAACGATTAAAACGAAAAACAAGGCAATGGCCGTCGTGGAGGAATGTAGTCTGCACATGATGGATAAATGAAAAGACAATTTGCTAAAATTGGCTGATCTTTCAATACATCACGCGATGCTCTCAAATAGTAAGCAATGAAAATGCCTGCTTTAAGTAGGGCGAAGAGTAAACAACGCTACTTTCTCGTCGCGGCCCCGCAGCTCACTTTCTCCCAAAGGCTGAATGTAAAACCGGCTCGAAAGATCAAGGCTGTGCACGAGCGGTCCGGAAACCAAGATGTCAACGTTATAACTATTGCAAAGCGACTGTATCCGCGCCGTGGCATTCAGAACGTCGCCAGTAAAAATGATATCCTTCTTGATAACGCCTATTTCTCCCGTGGTTACTTTGCCGAAGTGAAGTCCCGCTTTAAATGTCGGGAACACTCCGAACTTTTTCAGGTATTCTTCTTTTTGATGTTCGAGCGCCGATTGCATAGCATAAAAGCACTGAACGCAGTGGGCATCTTTTAATCCCTTCTTCATGCGCCATGAAATAACAACTTCATCCCCTACATATTGATAAATCTCGCCTTCATGACGCAGGATGGGGTCTGACAAGTCGGAAAAATAGGCCTTCAGCATGTCGAAATATTTCAGGTGTCCTATTTTCTCAGCGATCGTTGTCGACGACTTCATGTCCACGAACATAAATATCCTTTCTTCCTCCCGGGGCGTATGATATCGGCCCGTCAGAAAATTAAGGAGCACCGCCTGGCCGAGATTTTCACTTACTTCCAGATAAAACAGGGATATAACAATGATGGCGGCGATGTAAGCCTCGACACTCCAGAACGCGTAGTGGGAAACGAAGAGCTTGACATGGTGTAGAACCCGTGCATCGAGAATATGAGTGTCAAGCACCGTGGCATTATAGACGGTTGTGATGATGAGCAGGATCACAACGACAATAACCAGGTAAAGCAGCGTTTTGAATGCGATCTTCCTGGCCAGACTCATGCTGCTAAACAATCCATGCAGATACAGGGCCTCGACAGTACCAAACGCCAATCCGAGCAAGCTCGTCGACAGCAGCGTGGCAAGAATAGTGGCTTCGAACTGATACGGATTTCCCGTGCCGGGATAATACGTTAGATTCCCGAGAATCCCTTTTTCGAGGAAGCTATACACGATACCCGCAATGCCCCAGATCACACCAAAAGAAATGATCTGGAATATATTGCGTCGAAATTTGTATGACAGCATAAATACTACGAGTAAACCTGCTGAAATGTAGGCATGAAAGCCCAGTTTTGAAATATGTGCCAAACAGATCATCATGAATATCGCGGAGCTCACACGAAAGGCATGGAGCTTATTAAAAGCTCCATGCCTTTTTCATCGTATTATTTTTTAAGTAGCCGTTCAGTTTTTGTTACACCGTCTACTTCCAGGTGAATCAGGTACACTCCTTCTTTCAAGTGCGACAGGTTGATGGCTTCACCCGAGCCTACAGCTTTAGTCGGAACCACCTTGTGGCCCTGCGCATCGGTGATCGTAAGCGTGGCCTGTTTGCCCTCAAAGCTCACCACAACCTTGTCAGTCGACGGGTTAGGGTATAGGGCGCTCGTAACAGTAGTTTTAGCCGTTGCCGCCGCAGCCGTTCCTTTTTCAAAGAATTCCAGCTCTGCCAACTGAAGGAGGGAGCCGCTG
Organism: Parachryseolinea silvisoli; assembly: GCF_021190955.1. Classification (GTDB taxonomy): domain Bacteria; phylum Bacteroidota; class Bacteroidia; order Cytophagales; family Cyclobacteriaceae; genus Ohtaekwangia; species Ohtaekwangia silvisoli. The sequence continues at coordinate 300,263 of NZ_JAIOAO010000002.1, read as the reverse complement.
TTGTTGGTGAACGTCAGACGATAGTAGCGGTACGCGGTGCTGTTAGTGAATGTAAAAACACGCTTCTGATAGCGGTAGGGAAAGTCTTCACCACTGCGTGTATCCAGATTCACCCAAGTGGTACCATTCGTGCTGCCTTGGAGCGTCCAGCTCAGCGGATCGCGCTCCACGGCATCGTTGGCCGAAGTGACACTGTAGCGATCAACGACATAGTTGGTAGTGGCTTGATATTGTACCCACGCCGAGTTATGAAACGTCAGATACTTGGTCGTATGGCTGTTGTCAATGAGATTGCCAACGCCTTCTGCCGCTGGTGAGTCGCTATACTGGGCGCTAACGCTTCCACCCAGGTTGGTAATGTCGTTGCCGTTATTGACCGTATTGGAGTAGGGGAATGGGAATTGATATTGCGCTTGAATGAATTGTGCTTCCCATTCGGCCGGCCATCCAAAAGCAAGCGTTGCCTGTGCTTTCAGGTTAGCATTGGCAGCACCGCTCCAGAAATGCACAAACTCACCCCAGTTCATATCGCGCGCATAATTGTTGCCGTTCTTCGGGAAGTGCTGTGCCAGCAGCACAAAGTAATTGTTCAGTAGCGCCGTACCACCATGGTTGGCATAGATCGGATAGAACCAGTCGCGGAACCAGTAAGTGTTAGTCCTTGGAAAGTTATCGCTGTTGTTGATCATCAGGTTGTACCAGCGGGTTACATCGTTTGTACGTCCCAGTCCTACATAAACATCGTAGTTGAAAATCTCAGCCCATTTGCTATCACCCCATAGCGGACGGTGCGGCGAGCCATGAATGCCTTTGGAAGCACCCTCCACGATGTGGGCTACTTCATGTGTAGTCAGGTCCAGATCGTTTCCGGCGCCGCTTGTCCAGGGACCCGGACCGCAGTCTGTCACGTTTCGATTGTCGTGTCCAGCGTCGAAGTACGTGGAGGGATGTCCACCGCTGTAGCGGCCGGTGTGAAAGATGGCGTACAGGCGGTTTTCGGTACCATAGTTCCCATATACGCTTTTGGTGTAACGCCAGACGTCGCCCATATATTGAAAGGGCCACGTAACAGTAGAGCTTACGTTGTTATCGTAATACACAGCCAGGTCGTTGTCATAATAGACACGGTTCAAAACCTGGTTGTGTTCAAACCAATGTTCCTGCCAGGTGGCGGGAGGGGTTTGAGCATGAGCGGCGACGCACAACAGCACAACGGCTGTTATCAATGCGAATCTGTTGGTTAAAATTCTCTTCATATCGGTTGAGTTTAAATTATAGCCGATCGGGGGCACCGGCAACGGAGGGAAGGTACAAACGACTGATGCAACGGACGGTATCAGTTATTGAACGGTACGGTCTAATTATTGTGCGGTATAATATTTAACCCAGGTAATGACTGGTGGTCTAGGCGTTTGTCCTATTCAATTCAATTTTTGTCCTATACGGCTGTGAATGTGGAGAAGTAGTTTTGCATACGAATCAATATTCAACAGCATGAAAGCAAAAAAGAAGATCATTATCGTAGGCGCCACAGGAACAATGGGCAAATACCTGGCCGGTGCCTTTGAAAGAGAGCACGAAGTCATCCGGGTCGGTACAAAAGGGGGAGACTTTCAGGTGGACATCACGTCGACGGAGTCCATCGAGAGTTTATTTAAAAAGACAGGCTCGTTTGACGCACTGATCTGCACGGCAGGCCCGACATATGTTGGCCCCTGGAAAAACATGACCGACAAGGAATTCCGCAAAGGCCTGGAAGGCAAACTGATGGGCCAAATCAATTTGGTGCTGATCGGTCAACATCACATTAATCCCAAAGGATCATTCACGCTCATCACAGGCGCATTAACACATGAACCCGTCATGAACTTCGCCAATGCCTCCGCCGCCAACGGCGCAGTCGAAGCCTTCGTGCGCGCCGCTGCCATTGAACTGGAAAATGGCGTTCGCATCAACGCCGTAAGCCCCACGGTAATTGAGAACTCGCCACAATACTTCCCGTTCTTCCAGGACATCCCCGTCACCATGAAACAACTGGAGTATGGTTTCCGCAAGAGCGTCTTTGGCGCAAATACCGGCCAGGTAATTACACCCCACTAGAATAACGCCCGATGAAGATAAAAATGAAATGGATGATGACCCTGAAAATATGGGTCGTCATCTTCCCCTCCATAACCTTGTTCCTCTCGGTGTTCGGTCCGGCGCTGTCAGCGCTACCGTTATACCAGCGAACATTCCTACTGACTGTTGTATTAGTGCCGTGGATGGTCTTTGTTGGCTTGCCTTTCATAGACGCGGTGATTCACCAGATCTTCAAAAGGAATGCTTGACAGGAACATTGATCTGGCTACTCCGATGTACTCTGGAAGTCGGCTCATACAGTTGCCTTTCGATTTTTGTCCTTCAAAATCGCTTCCTGAATTGTCGGGAGAAATTTACTTTTGCAGTAAAGTGGTAGGTATGGCAGACTATTTTCAGGAAGCGAGGAACTATGCTATTAAACAGTTTGGCAATGAGTATGCCGTAGATCAGCGGAGTATTGTTGACGAGGAGGACTTTTTCAGCTTTGTATGCCATACAAAAGCATTCCTGGAAACAGGTGACTTTTCTAAAATGACCGTAGGGCAGGGATACACGTTTATAGTAAAGCGAGATAACAGAATTATTCCGTTTGGAAGCGGGCTGTCGTTTGAGCAAGCCCGGGCAACATTGGAAAAATGGCTAGCGGCAGAAATCAGGATAAAAAAATATAAGCGCGAATTTGACCCTGCGAAAAGGTATGACATTCAGATCACGCGCATAAATAAACGTTGGGTGATAATCGACAAGCTCTTGAAGTTTGAAATTGCCTACACAATTCCCGAGATCGTGGGGGATTCGATTTTTAGGATTCCTAAAAAGTATAATAGTAAGATTCTGGAAGAAAGATTGACCGGACTTCCTGTCACGTTTTGTGACATTAAAGACAGACTTTCTTTGATTGATGAATTACTGGTCGCGGATGCCTGCGAGTTTGATCTCGTGGAACACCGGGAGAAGAACTTCGCTAAATATACAGTCAAGGCTACTGAAGAAGATTTGAAGCCTATTTGGTAAATAGGCGAAGATCTTATTTCCGCATATCTTTCTCCGTAGGCTGTTTCAAAAAGACCTTGCCGTCCTTCCCAAAGCTCCAGACATTTGATACCTCCCGCAAGGTAGCAAATACCTCGGCTCCCTTTTGTACTTGATCTTTTGTCACCCTTCTCAGCGTTCTGTTTGCTTCCCGTTTGTCCTCTTTTTCAGTCGTGGACGTACTAATACCCTGCTTTGGAATCTTTTTATAGGATCGGCTCATGACGGCTATGCTATTGTTCGCTGCTCTAATCCCGTTTCAACAACGAGAATATCTTCTTCCCGCCGCTCACGAAAGCGACTACAATGAGCCCTGCGGCCAGTCCCATCACAAACTCTTTAATGGTCGTCGGCATCTCAGGGAAAAGATGATGTAGATAATCAATGTTGTGGACAAAAATTCCACCAGAAACCAAAATCAAGGCGATGGTGCCGATGAAACCAATAAACTTAATGATGATCGGGAGCGACTTAACCATTACATGGCCGAGTTGTGATACAATTCCTTTGTCGGATGAATGTTTAATGAGTTTATAACCGATATCATCCATCCGGACAATGAGCGCCACGAGCCCATAAACACCAATCGTCGCCAGAAGTGAAACAATGCAAACAATAATGATTTGCATGGTTAGGCTTTTATCTAAAACAGATCCCAATGCAATAATGACAATCTCAACAGAGAGGATAAAGTCGGTGGTGATAGCAGATTTAATTTTTGCTTTTTCGGAAGAACTGTTGTTTTCATCATGCTCTTCTATTACTTCATGACCCGCCTTTGAACGGTGAAAAAGATATTCAATAATCTTCTCCACGCCTTCATATGCCAAGTAGATCCCTCCTAACACCAAGCTGACGATAATAGCGGTCGGGAAAAAGGCATTTAACAATAAAGCAATGGGAACGATTATAACCTTATTAATAAAAGAGCCTTTTGTAATCGCCCATAGCACAGGCAGCTCACGTGAAGCCATAAACCCTGTGGCCTTCTCCGCATTGACGGCCAGGTCGTCGCCCAATATCCCAGCCGTTTTACGCGTGGCTATCTTGCTTGCTACAGCAACGTCATCCATCAACGCCGCTAAATCATCCAGAACAGAAAAAAAACCTGACGCCATAGTGCTATCGTTCCCAAACGGCAGCAAAGATAAAATTTAAATTCGATTCCGTGCCTTCAAAATCCACGTCGTAAATGCGTGGTTTTCTCTCTACAGTTAACCCGAAAACGATTTTTCTTGTTTTATTCGTGGCAGAGACAAACACTTTTCAGACATGAAACTAGAACTGTATCAGATAGATGCTTTTACCGATAAAGTCTTCCAGGGCAATCCAGCCTGCGTCGTTCCCCTGGATGCCTGGCTTCCCGACGAAACACTTTTGAAAATAGCCCAGGAAAATGCCGTGGCAGAGACTGCTTTTTTTTTACGTAACGGCGACAAGTTTCACCTGCGATGGTTTACGCCAGACATTGAAATGGACTTATGTGGGCACGCTACCCTGGCAACGGCACACTGCCTGAAAACATTGCTTGGCTATACGGGCGAAAAAGTTGTATTTCAAACACTGAGCGGAGAGTTAATCGTAGCATTCCAGAAAGATCTTTATAGCCTGGACTTTCCATCGCGTATGCCCGTACCCGCCGACTTACCCGAGATCATTTCGAAGTCACTAAGCGTACAGCCGCGGGAAGTTCTCAAATCCAGGGATTACGTTCTGGTGTACAATAGCCAGTCCGATGTTAGCCAGATAAAGATCAATCGGCAGACATTTGACCGGATAAACCTAAATCCTGGTGGAGTGATCATAACGGCAAAAGGAGACACATGCGATTTTGTATCCCGGTACTTTACGCCACAAGCATCCATTTTGGAAGATCCCGTAACGGGTTCCGCGCACTGCTCGCTTATACCCTTTTGGTCGGAAAGGCTTCAAAAAGAGCAGTTATATGCCAGGCAGATTTCTTCTCGGGTAGGGGAGCTATTTTGTCAGAATAGAGGCAGCCGGGTCATAATCGCAGGAAAAGCCAGAACGTACGCAGCAGGAAATATATGGATAGAATAAATCTCAGCTTACCCTTCCATCCGGCGCTTACTGCGACCATTGCGAGCTCCCCGCAACAATAGTATTCCCATTGACAACCAGCTCCAGGACAGGAAGATCCTTCGGAAGCCCTTGGTTGGATAATGCCCAACCCTGCAAGCCTCGTTTTATATAGACACCATCCCACTGACCTGCTAATAACGTATTGTCTTTTTCAATCACCTGGAATGTATATTTCGGAGGCATACCGGTTTGATCACTTTTCCACGACGCACCTTTGTCGGTCGAAATGAAAAGCTCACTATATGTAAGCGCATAAATGTTTTTACGATCCACGCCAAGATTGTGCAAGGAACGACCCGGCATGATTTGTTTCCAATCCTGTCCGCCTTTGCTTTTTTTAAACACACCCCGATTGGTGCCGGCATAAAGGTCACCGTCAAGTGCCCGCATGCCATTTACCTGCAGTCCGTTTTCCTCATGCTCAGGAATCCACTGATTGGTGGATTCCTGAAGGACGTATAGTCCCCCGTTGGTTCCGGCGTAAACCTTATGTTCGAGATCGGTAAGTTTCCGGATCGTCAGGTTTTTTAAGCCGCGACTAAAAGAAACCCAGGTTTTGCCCAAGTCTGATGAAATGAATAGCCCGTTGTTTTTGGTACCCGCCAGAATCTTGCCTTGATGAAAGTAAAGCGCGTTTATTTCATCGGCCGATGGAATAGTGGGCAGCGCTGACCATTCGTTTTTGGCAAAATTGAACAGAAAGATGCCATGTTGTTTTGTCGATAAGCCCAGGAATCCGGGGGCGGCGGCTATATCCGATAAAAAAATATCGTCGGGAAGTCCGGCACTCGTATTCTCCCATGTTCGACCATTGTCAGTGGAGAAATATACAATTCCCTTGCCTGGCCCTGGCAGCATTTCCTGACAGAAGCTCAAGGCAATCAAGATAAAGGATAACAACATCGTCATGTTTTTTTAAGTAAAGATAAGATACAGTAGTCTGATGTGATGTCCGCCGGCGAACAAAAACGCCCATCACCGACCATGCAACACTTCCTATTGGTACAAAACAACGTTATTTTGCGCATGGCACTATTTTAGCAATACAGCTCAGAACGCATCACCCGTCCCATGTTAATCAACTATCTCCGCATAGCATACCGGACCCTTCTCAAGAACCGGATTTTCACGATCATCAACATCACGGGCCTGGCCCTGGGCATGGCAGCATTTCTTTTCATCGTGCAATACATCCGCTTCGAGCGGAGCTATGAAGACTTTCACAAAAATGCCGACAATATCCTGCGCGTCACCGTGGATTTTTACAATGGTGAGCAATACGACATGACCGATTGTGAATCGTATGCGCCCCTGGGACCGATGCTCAAAGAAAAAATGCCCGAGGTGCTAGATTTCGTCAGACTATACGGCATGGATGGGTCTGTCAACGTGCGGGCGGGGGGCCAAAACTTTCTGGAGACAAAATTATACTGGGCCGATCCTTCTGTACTAACCGTGTTTAGCTATCCGTTGTTACACGGCGACGCCACCACCGCCCTTACCGCGCCCTTTGAAGTTATCGTGACCGAATCCATGGCGAAGAAATACTTCGGTCGTACGGAGATCATCGACGAGTTGATCGAAGTCGACAACAACCCTTACCGCGTCAAAGCCGTCGTGGCCGACCCGCCGCCCAATACGCACATAAAGTTTACATTCTTACTCTCCCGACTTTCGTTAAAGACGCTGAAGCCCTGGTACCCCGATGACAAGTGGAATAACAATAATGAATATACATATATACTAACCACCCCCGGTACAGACCTTCCGCAGCTTAATAAGAAACTCCACGCCCTGACAGAGACAGAGCTTAAAGGCAAATTAGAGCAGGAGTACTTCGTAGCGGAGCCGATAAAAGACATCCATCTCTACTCCAACAAAGCATACGAGCCCGAGCCCCCGGGTAACATCAAGGCAGTATATTACCTCGGCTTCATCGCTGTATTCCTTATCGTCATTGCCTGGGTGAACTATCTAAACCTGTCGACGGCGCGCGCCATGGAACGCGCGCGCGAAGTAGGCGTACGTAAGGTGATGGGGTCGCTCAAAGTGCAGCTCATGTTTCAATTCTTATGGGAATCCGTCCTCGTAAATGTACTGGCTGGTGCCGTAGCACTGGCATTGCTACAGTTCACATTCCCCTTGTTTCAGAACCTCTCCGGAGAACCGGTGTCGCTCAACATTCTGCACGATCGTTCTTTCTGGTTATTATTCATCGGATTGCTGGTCGCCGGATCACTATTGTCGGGTATGTACCCGGCCTTTGTGCTCGCATCGTTTAGCCCGGCCACGGTGCTGAAAGGAAAGTTCCAATCTTCTACACACGGACAGCTACTGCGTAAAGGCCTCGTGATCTTCCAGTTTAGCGCTACCGTCGTATTGATCATCAGCATGTGCACCGTTTACCTGCAAGTGCGATTCTTGCAGCATTACGACCTGGGGATGAACATCAACCAAACCCTCGTGCTCACGGGTAAACAGGTGATGTTACCCGACTCCATTGCCCGCCGCGCCAGCCAGACGCTCAAGACAGAGCTCTTGAAGAATCCTGATATACACTCGGTATACCGGGCGGCATCACTCCCGGGAGTGAACGTTCAGGAACTCAGCACCACACACGTGCTTCGCCTGGGGCAATCATCCGGGAACGGTGGCGGGTACTTGTACTCCTACATCCCTATCGATGCTGATTTTATACCGTCTCTTAACATGACCTTGCTGGCAGGACGCAACTTTGAAAACGGTGTTCCCAACCACGACCAGATAATCATCAATGAAGAAGCCGCCAAAGCGCTGGGATTCGCTAATCCTGAACAGGCAGTCGGCACTAAAGTTACCTTCCGCACACGCCACAATGCCGACGGATCAACGATTATAGGCGTGCTTAAAAACTTCTATTTCCGGTCTCCCAAGGAACAACACCTGCCTATGCTGTTCAACTATGGCGAGGCGGCCGACTATTTCGCGGTACAGCTGACAACTTCCGATATAAAAAAGACTGTCGCATCTGTCGAAGAAGTGTGGCGTAAAGTATACCCCAACACCGTGTTCGATTATTTCTTCCTGAACGAACGCTATGACAACCAGTATCGCGCCGATACAAACCTCCTCCAGGTTATGGCCGCATTCTCCGGATTGATCGTTTTCATCGCGTGTCTCGGCCTGTTTGGACTTTCATCGTACACCATCCTGCAGCGCAAAAAAGAGATCGGTATTCGCAAGGTCCTGGGTGCCTCGGTCAGTACGGTGGTCAGCTTGCTTTCGCGGGACTTTATGAAAACCGTGATCGTGGCCGCATTCATCGCCGTGCCCGTCGCATACCTGCTCATGCAGCAATGGTTGGCCGACTATGCTGTACGGATCACGCTCAATGTCGGGATATTTTTGTTTGCCGTCGCCTTTGTATTGCTGTTGGCGCTGCTTACGGTGAGTGTCCAGACAATTAAATCCGCCATGGCTAATCCCACAGACTCGCTAAAGCAAGAGTAAGGGTGCATTGCCTCTACGTCATGTTTCGCCGGCTCAGCCCCGCCATAAAGATTACGGGCTAACAATAGCATTTCTGAGGTTCGTGCATTAACATAGCACCAGCATAACGAACCGCACGAACTATGGAAAAGAAAATAGAGGCCATAAACATCATGCAAAAATTCTCCTTGTTTGAAAAACAATGGACACCACACATCATCGGCGAGCTGAACGGTCAATACGTAAAGCTTTGCAAGCTGAAAGATGACTTTGTATGGCATAGCCACGAAAATGAGGACGAGCTATTTATGGTGTTTAAAGGCACCTTGCTGATGGACTTCCGCGACGGCCGCACAGTAGAAGTAAAAGAAGGCGAGATATTGATTGTCCCCAAAGGGGTCGAGCATCGCCCGCATACCAACGGTGAACTGGTTTTTAACCTGCTCTTTGAACCAAAAGAAACATTACACACCGGCAACGTAGAAAGCGAAAAGACCGTAAAGCAATTGGATTGGATCTAACGCGGGAATAACACGATCGGAATACAAGAAAGAGGTTGCGGCACACAACCTCTTTTTTGTTCTTACACAACGACGTCAGCTCTACTGGCGTGTAATCTTAAGGTTGGCGAACATACCCGCCACACCGTCGTTCCACAAGCCGATGCGACCGGTCTTGCGGGTATTTAGTTTTTTGACCACCAGCGAGGGTGTGGTAGCATGGTCGACATATACTTTTACGTCGGTAGCCCCTACTTCAATCCTGGCGTGGAACCAGTCCGTAGCGACCGGTGCCGGCGTCACAGCTTTTTCATAGAGGCCGTTCTGCTCCTCGCGCAGCCGGTGCCAGGTATAGTCGGGGTGGCTTACATACTGTACCGCGTGAATCTTCCGTACGGGATCTTCCGCGCGGAAGTTAAAGGGCCGGAAGTACACCAGGTCATACGTCGTGGTGTCGACACCGTGGAATGCAACACCGATGAAGCTCATCTGAAAGACATCATAACCCTTTAGGTCGACTTCAATAGTCCCTGTCGAAAACTCTTCGCCGGTGATCCAGGCCACACCCGTGAGGCTAATGCCTTGCTTCTGGTTTCGGGCGTCCGTTATCGGATAGGGGTTTGGCAAATACACCTGAAACTTCCGTTCTTTGAGTAACTGCTGCAGATCGTACGTCCTGGCTTGTTGCGCAACGACCGGTAAAGCCAGGGCTAGCAACGTTAAAAGCAGGAGCGAGGATTTTACGTTTGTATTCATAAGTGACGATGGTTGAAAGATTTTCTAGTACAACGCAAAAATGGCGTTCACAACGGCCACCAACCCGGCCATATAGCGTCCATTTACCGGTCATTTGTCGTTTATTGTTGATGTTACCTCATGGCGGCCGATAAAGACTATATAGAATATTACCGCGCACAGGTGCAAGCCCGCCTGTGGAGTGATCCGCACACCCGGCCGCGCCAACGTGAGCTCGAACAACTGGCCGACCAAATTGAACAACGCTCGGGCATACGCCTCAGTCTTTCCACACTCAAACGGCTGTGGCGTGACGACGTCACACAGGTACCACACCCGTCTACGCTCAACGCCCTCGTATCGGTGCTGGGCCACGCCAGTTGGGCAGACTTTAAACAGGCCACCGTCCTGGAGGCCGAGTTACAACCAACATCAATACCCCCAACGAAACCCGCCCGTCGGATAGCCAACACCTGGTGGTGGGCCGCTGCCGCGTCTGCTGCGCTCGTTACGCTGCTGGTATTATTACAAGCCACCAACCGTACCGCAAGCCCACGCCCGCTCGTCTTGCCTGCCGACATTCCCTTCCAGGCCGACAAGACAGTCACCATCGGTGTACCCAACACCGTTCAGTTCCGGTACGACGTCAGTAATATCACCGCCGACAGCTTTTTCATTCAACAGTCGTGGGACCCACGCGACAAAGAAGTGATCGACCCCGCCAGCCATTATCGTTCTTCGGTATATTATCTGCCCGGCTTCCACCGTGCCAAGCTCATTGTAAACGACTCGATCGTGCGCAAAGTCCGCATCCACATTAAAACTGATGGCTGGCTGCCCGTGGCCGAGTATAACGACGACAGCCGCGAGCCCTTTTACTTAGACAAGATAACATCCCCGGGAACCGGCGACCTGCACATCACCGAAGCGCAACTGGCCGCCGCAGGGGTAGACATCTCCCAACGCTTCCAATTGCGCTACTACAACATCCGAGACTTCGACCACATTCGCAGCGACAGTTTCATGCTGCAGGCACGTCTGAGACTCGACAGCTTACAAAATATGTCGTGCCCCAGGGCGCAAGTAACGATCGTGACCGAAGAAGATATATTCTACTTACAGCTCACCATGCCAGGCTGTGTTGGAGAATTATACCTGGGAATGGGGGAGACGAGACTAAGCGGCAAAAATCATGACCTCTCCGCGTTAGGATGTAACCTATACGACTGGCAGACCGTGCAGATACACAACAAGGGCAAACAGGTCACCATATCCTTAAATCATCAACCTGTCCACACAATATCGTATAAGAAAGACTTTGGCAGAATAGTAGGGATAGTCTTTAACTTCATCAGCCCTGGAGCGATCGACGACGTGAGTCTACAGAACGGGCGGGGAGATGTAATATACGAGACGGCGTTCTAGCCTGCCTGCCGAAAGGAGGATTCAGCGGCCCAAAACCGTCATTCGGGGTAGCATCGTTTGTTCTTTCGTGTCGAAATCAAAAGCTTTACAAACATAACCCACCTTCCTCACCCCTATGGAAAAGCTTACAAAAGCAGGAAATATCGCCTTTGGTCTTGCCATGGGTTGTGTTGGCATACATCAACTCTTCTACGGCAAGTTTTGTGTCATGATTGTACCGGACTGGCCCGTGCAAAGCCCGGTATATACCCTCCTGGCGTACGTCGGAAGTATAGCAATCGCCGGCGCAGGCCTGGCGATAGCATTCAACTGGCACGCGCGGGTTGTATCCTTACTCCTTGGTGGATGCCTGTTGATATTGCTTGTCGCGAGTTATATACCCTTTGAGTTTTTACACAATCCATACTATCATCACATCGCCACGTGGACCAACGCCTTTAAAGAACTGGCCTTCGCAGGCGGAGCCTTTGTAACCGCCGGCACCGTTAAGACAAACGCTCCGTATCGATCCTCGTTGCTACGCCTGTTGGAAAAACTTATACCCGCCGGCCGTTGGTTCTTCTCCATCACCATGATCACGTTTGGCTGTATGCACTTTCTATACCTGGAATTTGTGCAGAAGCTCGTGCCTGCGTGGATGCCCTACCCACAATTCTGGACAGCCTTTACCGGTGTATGCCTCATTGGCTCCGGCGTAAGCATCGTAACGCGCAATCAGACTCGCATCGTCGGCAACCTGCTTGGCGTCATGATCCTGCTCTGGTTCTTTATGGTACACATTCCGCGTGCGATCGCGACACCCTTTGAAGCCGACGGCAACGAGGTCACGGCGGCATTCTCAGCATTAGCCTTTTGTGGCACGGCGTTCGTCATTGCCAACGCAGCAACACGACGACGTGAGCAGGCAACAACTCAGCCGGTTTTAACAGATTAACCCTCCGCCAGCGCCAGGTTCAGTGCCGAAGCATTTGCCGTAAACGCATGTGGCGTCAGGCCTGTAAACAGCTTGAAATCTTTGATGAAATGCGATTGATCAAAATACCCCGAATCGTAAGCGATGCTGGTAAGATCCTGATCGTTGGAGTGAATCAGATTCAGGCTATAGTTAAAGCGATTTATCTTACACAACAGCTTGGGTTGTAAACCGGTATACTCGGAAAATAACATGGCCAGATAGCGCGGCGAGATATTGTTGCGCGACGAGATGTCCGCAATACGTTCTGTACTGAAATTATACGTCAGACTTTTTACGATCTCACCCACAAACTTCAGCTTTGCCTGCCGTTTACCCGACACCTGCAAGCGTGTCAATAGAAATTGCTCCAGCAACGTGATGCGTGTACGCAAATCGGGTGTGTCTTGTAGCTTGTTTTGTAGCGTACGAAGGGTGGGACCAAACAGATCGGCGGCGTCAATGATCTCATTGTTAAGAGCCGACATGCTCTCCTCAAAGAAATACGCCATCGAGTGCGGGTAAAACCGGATACCCAACATCGTATTGGCGCCGCTCGATCGGATCGCCAGGGGCTTGGTCATCTGTCCCCAAAGCTCGACGGGCGCCGTTGTATGGAAATCGTTGTCTTTTTGAAATTGCCAGTGGCCGTTACCCAGGTTGAAGATCACCTCCATGTTGCCACTGGGATACACGGTGTCGCCAAAGGCGTCGATCGGCCCTGACTCGTAGAAGTAGAAACACTTCACGAAGGGCTTCAGTGTAGGGCTCGGCTTGATCTCCTGGAACACCATTGTTGTAAAAAGGAATCGTTTCTAAAGATACGTAATTCTTGTAAAACCGGTTTCCAGGCCGGATTACAAGCACAAAGAAACGACCTGACAAGTGCCGGCGATTGTAAAAAACGGAAAAAAAGAGGCTGCCGAAGCAGCCCCTCTTTCGTGCATATTTAACCAAACCTAACGATCCCACCACACCGGCGTGCTCATGGCAAGGGTGCCTCCGTTAGTTTGCCGTGCCACGGCATCATCGACATTATCGCGATTCAACGTGAACTCGCGGGTGTCGTAGGTCCGTCGCAGGGGGATTTCACGATCTTCTGTGGCATTGGGCGCACGTTCCAACAGCGGATACCCCAGTCGCCGCCACTCCGACCACGGCTCATGACCCACCGCATATAGCGACAGCCATTTCTGCTCGCCGATCAGCTGCTGCCAGTTGGCTTGATCGTAAGCAACACCCGGTTGATTGATAAATTCGTCAATAACATCCGTGTCGGTAATGCCGTAGTAATTCATAGATGCTTCAATGGCATCATTGTAAAATCCCGCAGCCTGTGCTTCGCTTAGGCCGGCCCAACCGCGGGCGGCAAGCTCCGCCTTAATGAACAGCACTTCGCTATAGCTCTGAAAGATCAGCGGCGCGCCGGCGTTTTCTTTCCAGTAGTCGCCAATGAAAGAGATGTCGGCATTCTCCGTCTCACCGGCGATATCATCCGTAACACCGTACAATTCGCCTACATATTCCGGCGTGCCTGCCGCAACAGAAGTTTCTGTCGGATTGGCATACACCGCCAGGCGTGGATCGTCCTGCGCCAGCATAAAATCCACCAGGGTATTACTGATGGCGTAATCTGTACGATTGTCGACGTGAAAGTGATAGTAGATCGGATTGGAGTTGATCGCCTCGCCCAGGTATTTAAACACAGCGCTCTCCTCGTTGCTCTGAAAGACATTGTCGGGGGCGGCCAGCGCCGTATTGATCGCGTCTAACGCCAGGTTCTGCACCTCGGGCACTTGCGACATCCGGATGCCTACACGCAGTAACAGCGAATAACCGAACTTTTTCCAAAGTCCCATGTCGCCGCCATAGATCACATCGCCTTGTATTTCTCCGGTAACATCAATTTGTGCCGTGGCTTCTTTCAGCTCCTTCACCAGGTCGGCATAGATTTCCGACTGAGGTGTATAGGCCGGCGCAAAGTTGGCCGTACCCTTTAGGGCGTCGGTATACGGCACATCGCCCCACTGGTCGGTAATGATCTGAACCAGATAGGCTTTTAAGATCCGGGCTACCGCCAACTGGTTCTCGTGCGAACCGTAGTTCACCACTTCTGCCAGGTCTTTGGTTTCCGGATTGGTATTCATATCGATAATCTCCTGCAGGTCGGCCAGCGGACCATTGTAATAGGTATCAAATGACAGCTGCTCGAGATCGTATCGCGAAGTGCCGGTATATTGTGTCTCGGCAAAAAGCTGTGCATACAGGTTGGTGCCGAACAGCTGCTGCTCGGCGCGGGCACTGCGCTGTGCTTGCGTCAGCAGATAAGCCGTAGGAACACGCTCCGGTTCATTCGGGTTGGTGTTCATTTCGTCAAAGTCACTGGTACATCCCACGACGGCCAGGCTGACAAAGAGGAATCTATATAGAGGTTTGAATGATGTCTTCATAATGTTTTGAGGGTTGAATGCCACTACAGTTTCAGGTTTACGTTCACACCGATAACACGGGTGCTCGGGTGCTGCCCGTTTTCCAGACCCTGGATGTTACCAGAACCCAGCGCAGTCTCCGGATCGATGTTCGGCGTATTCTTATGCAGGATTGCCAGGTTGCGGCCGTATACACCGATCGAGATGCCCGTAAACGGTGTCTTGGCGAGCATCGCCGCAGGCAATGCATACGCCAGGCGCAGTTCACGCAGCTTTACAAAGCTGGCGTCGTACAGGAAGTTCTCGCGAATACCGGCGTAGTTCTTGAAATATGACTGCGCGGCAACGTATCCGTCATACGCTTCGCCGTTGGCCAGTACACCCGTCACGTGCACACCGCCACCGTCGGCTACCGGGTCACGCATCGGGTTGCCTTTGTCGTTCAGACCGGCTGTTTCTTCCAGCAAGCCGGAATATGTACCGTAGCGGTTGGTTGTCGAGTATATATTTCCGCCGTGGCGTATGTCGATCGTCCCGCCCAGCGTAAAGCCCTTGTAGGAAAACGTATTGACCACACCGCCAGTCCAATCAGGCATAAACGTTCCCAAGACCGTGTTGGGTTGTTGTACATAAGCACCCGAAGCAGTAACGATCGGCGTGCCGTTCTCGTCACGTCTGTGGGCGATCATCACAAACGTGCCGTATGGCTCGCCAATGCGTGCATTTGTCGTCACGCTATAATCGTTGATGATCAGGTTCTGCAGCCCCTGGTAAAGCCGTACTACCTCGTTGACGTTGCGCGCCCAGTTAACCGAAATATCCCAGTTGAAACCCGATGCGCTTTTGATCGGTGTGCCATACAACATCACCTCAAAACCCTTGTTGCTCATTTCGCCGGCATTTACATAGTACTTATTGTACTTGCTGGCAGCGGATACGTCCAACCCAATGATCTGTTTCTCTGTTTTCGTATCATAGTACGTAAGGTCGAAACCTGCGCGGCCATTCAGGAATGACATTTCGAGGCCGAACTCAATCGTAGTGGTTTCCTCGGCATCCAGGTCTTTATTATTTAGGTTGTTGGCAACGCCGTATGCGGGATTCGAACCAAACGCAGTTTGGATTTGATACGTAGTGTTCACCCGGTACGGATCGGTGTCGTTCCCCACCCGTGCCCAGCTCGCACGCACCTTGCCCAGCGATACAGTACTATGATCGGATATCAGCTCAGAGAATACAAATGTACCCGTGGCCGAAGGATAAAAATACGACCGGTTCTTCGATGGCAATACCGACGACCAGTCATTTCGTCCTGTAATGTCCAGGTATGCCAGGCTCTTATAGCCAATGCTGGCGCTACCAAAGATCGACTGCACTTCCTTTTGCTGGTAAATATCGGAGAGCAGCGGTCGGTCGATCGATGCGTTCAGGTTAAAGAAGTTCGGTGAGTTCAAGCCACCGGATGTCCGACCGTAGTTCTGATAGAACTTGCGCTTGCGCACATTGGTACCGGCCAGCAAATTTAATGTAAAGTCGGGCGACAACTCTTTGTTGTACGTTAAGTGCAGCTCGAAATTGTTATCGCGTACCTCGCGCACGTCTTCGTCATAGTACGACTGCTGCAGCGAGCCCGTAGCCTGGCGCCGCTCGCGACGGTCGGTATAAAAGTCCGTACGCGCCCAGCCTTGAATGGCAAGGCCCTTCAGAATCTGATATTTCAAAGAAACGTCACCAAAGACACGCTCACGCACCTGGTTCGTGGGGCTTTCATACACCTCCCAGAACGGGTTGTTCCAATACAGCGGATGCAGGTTGGTAGGGCTGGAAATATTCCAGCTGCGTTGCTCACCCAACGCTGTTTTATAGTGGCGCAGCTTGTCCATGTCTAGCTGGCGCTGGAACCATTGATTAAAGCTTGTAGAGTTATTTGTATTACCAAGGTCGTCCGAGTAACCCGACGTCGGTATACCTTCATGCAGGAAATGTGCGTAATTGGCGTGGGCTATTACTTGTAGCTTGTCCGTCAGCTTGCTTTCGACGTTTAGCGAAATGTTGTTCTTCGTTAGTTCGTTGTTGGGAAATGTACCGGTGGCGTTGTAGTTTGTATAGCCTACGCGAAAGTTGGTCTTATCATTGCCACCCACCAGCGCAATGCTGTTGTTACGCGTTACCCCCGTCTCATAAAAATCTTTGATGTTGTCTTTGTGTGGCGAGAACGGCGTCAGCTTGCCATAATCCGGATCATCCGGGAACCAGGAATACCACTGTCGTACCGGCGTTCCATCCATCCGCGGGCCCCAGCTTTCGTCTGCTGCATAGTTTACAACGGGTTCGCCCTGATACGTTGAGAAGGTTTGGGTATAACCACCGCCATATTCGTTTTGATATTTGGGGAGCACCGCTACCTTGGCAAACTCCAGGCTGGAGCTAATGTCAATGCCGATACCTTTCTTGATACCGCGGCCGCTTTTGGTGGTAATAAGAATAACACCGTTGGCGGCACGCGAGCCATAGAGGGCCGCTGCGTTGGCACCTTTTAACACCGTGATCGACGCAATATCATTGGGGTTGATGTCCGCTACAGCATCGCCGTAGTCAGTACCACCAAAACCAGCTTCCACAGAACGTACACCGCTGGCGCTGCCGGGAGGCACGCCGTTATAGTTCGAGTTATCGATAGGAGTACCGTCTACGACGTACAACGGACGGTTGTCACCCGTAATAGACTTGATACCGCGAATCATGATCTGCGTACTACCGCCGAGGGAACCGGGCGAACCGTTTACGGCAACACCGGCAATTTTACCCGAAAGGGAGTTCACAAAGTTGTTAGTCTTTACATCCGACACCGCCGAGCCATCGACCTGCTGCACAGCATAACCGATGGAGCGTTTGTCGCGAGGAATGTTCAAGGCTGTCACGACCACTTCGCTAAGCTGCCGAATGTCGCTGGCCATTTGTACATCTACCGTGGAGCGGTCTCCGATTTCCACTTCTTGTGTAGTCAATCCGATAAACGTAAAAACAAGTACGTTGCTGCCGGAAGGCACCGATAACGTATAATTACCATCCGTGTCGGTAACAGTACCGTTGGTGGTACCTTTTACCAACACATTTACACCGGGCAAGCCTGTGCCATCTTCCGGAGACGTGATTCGTCCCGCGATGGTTCGGTCTTGTGCCCATGCTTCATGAACGAGCATAAGGGATGCCGTCACGAATGCGAGTAGCATTCTTTTCATAAGTAAGGGAGTTTAGGTTAATGAACTATTCTTCTGTATACCAAACTTATTGCAAAATATTCAACCTTAAAACAACACTACCGCAAAACGTTGTATCGAATAAGTGGACTAAATACCCCATATTGGGTTATTGACCATTTCAAACGGTTTAGGACACTAAAAAAGTCTTTAAAATTTTTACAAAGCGATGAAAAAAATTATACACCTAAGTTCAGGTATAGTATACTTCCCCATTTATACCAGTATACCTTAAAAATCGGGGTAAGACTATCGTGCTCTCGTGCACTGTAAGCCCATTCCAGCCACCTTGACCTGATGATCAACCATGGCTACCTGGCCTTGGACTTCTTTTTTTACTCTCCGGTTTTGTCATTGGCTATGCCTATGACGACCGCTGGGGGAAGATCACCATCGGCGAGTTCTTTAAACGCCGCCTCGTACGCCTGCAGCCCATGGTCATCATGGGCATGCTCGTCGGCGCCGCATTCTTTTACTTCCAGGACTCCGTCATATTTCCCAACATCCATTCCGTCTCCGTCGCACGGTTGCTGTTGATCATGCTCATTGGCTTTACCGTACTTCCCGTGCCGCCCTCTATGGATATCCGGGGCTGGGCGGAAATGCATCCCCTGAACGGACCGGCATGGTCCCTCTTCTTTGAATACGTCGGCAACTTCTTCTACGCTATCGGCGTTCGGAAGCTCCCGAACTGGGCACTGGCAATCCTGGTGGCGATCGCTGCCGCGGCACTGATACACCTTACTACCCTGGTCGCTACCGGCGATGTGATCGGCGGCTGGTCGCTGGAGCCTTCACAATTTTACATCGGTTGCGTGCGGCTGATCTTCCCATTCTTTGCCGGCCTCTTGTTGTCGCGTGCAGCCAGGCTCACGTATATCAAAAACGCATTCTTCTGGTGCAGCGTACTGCTGATCATCGTTCTCAGCACACCTCGCATCGGCGATGCCGACCACCTGTGGATGAATGGTCTGTACGAATCCATCAGCATCATCGTGCTCTTCCCACTCATCGTATACCTGGGCGCCAGCGGCGACGTAAAAGGCAAATACGCCGGAGGCCTCTGCAAGTTCCTCGGCGACATCTCGTACTCCATCTATATCACACACTACCCCATCATCTATACCTACTTCGGCTGGGTATACGATCATAAATACAAGCTTGCGGACGTATGGCCAGTCGGCCTGCTAGCTTTTGCATCCAGCATTGCGTTGTCGTATCTTTATCTGAAGCTATACGACGAGCCCGTACGGGCCTGGCTGACGAGAAAGCTATTGGTGAAGCCCGCCAACACGAACTGACAGATCATGGGAGAAAAAGCATTGCTGATCATCGACATGCAAAAGGGCGCTTACATGGAGGCTCCTTGCTTCGACGCGGAGGGAGTACTGATGCGCATTAATCAACTGGGAGAGATATTCCGCCAGGCCGGCTGGCCAGTCTTTCTCATTCAACACAACGGCACAAAGACAAATGAATTTATACCCCACACACCGGCATGGGAGTTTCTGGATGAATTAGTCGTCTCGCCAACCGACATCGTCATGAGCAAGCAGGCCCACGACGCCTTCTATGAAACATCGTTGGCGGAAGAGCTTACCCGGCGCGGCATTCGCGAGCTGTTCATTACCGGCAGCGCCACAGACTTCTGCGTGGAGTCGACTGTTCAATCAGCTTTATCGAAAGACTATCAGATAGTGGTTGTTAAGGACGGCCATACTATGAGCGACCGCCCCCACCTTTCCGCCAAAGCAATTATTGAGCATTACAATTGGATCTGGGGGCTATTGATTCCCACGCGCGGCAGTATTACAGTGCAACCCTTCGACGTGCTGAAGACCTCTCTTACCCCGTAAACATTACTTTTCTTCTTTCAAGCGCCGGTCGTATTCTTGTTTTGCTCTATTAATAGACGCTTCAAACAAAGGACGATCGGCAAACACCTCGGGTTTGTACGGATCGCCAGGCTTGCGTTTATCGTGCAGATCAAATTGGCTGGCATGGGCGGCTACCCAGAGATCAAACGGCTGCTTCTTCAGCACTTCGAATGTATGGCGATAATCTTTGCCCACTTGCGGATAGGCGGCCATTCCTTTCAGACGCGTCTGCGACAGGATGGTAGGTATATTTACAATCAACACTTTCCAGGCGCGCTTGTCGTCGCGGGTGTCCAAGAGAAAGCTGGTTGAACCTTTGGTATGCCCTGGGTGATGGAGTACCCGTAGCGTTGTCGTACCAAGGCGGATCGTGTCGCCATCGTGCAGCAGCCGGTCGGCCTTTAAGCCCACAAACGTCGGTCCGTTGCCACCCATGATAAAGTCCGAGCTGCCGCCATCGGCCAGCACCGCAGCATCGGCTTCCTCTACCATCATGCGCGCGCCAGTAATCTTTTTGATCTCAGCCATGCCGGCCACGTGGTCGTAATGTGCCTGGTTTGTCAGCAAGATTTTGACGTCGCTGAAATTAAAGCCCAGGGCTTCGACGTTTTTGCGGATCATCGGCGCCGACTCCGCCAGTCCGGTGTTGATCAGAAAGTGGCCCTTCGGCGTGGTGATCAGGTAAGACGCCAGATCATACGTGCCCACATAATACAAGTTGCCGGCGATGCGAAACGGCTCATAGGGTTTCGACCAGGCAGAGTCGTTCCAGGGCAGCGGCGCAAGCTGTTGTGCGGTAGAAGAAAAAACGACGGCCAGCAGGCATACCGTCAGGCAGAGGCGAAGGGATGTAAACATGATCATGGATTTCGCTCTAAAGATTATAAAAAATCTTTATACTTTTAATTTTTACTTCATGGATCGTATCACGCTTACGCCCGAACAAGCTCGCAAGATCATTCTGCACGCTGCAGGACTGTGGAAGCGCGCCCCCTTTGGCAAAGGCAAAGAGGCCGTATACAAATTCATCGACCACCTGGGCTTTCTCCAGATCGACAGCAACTACGTCGTAGAGCGCGCCCATCACCACGTCATCGCCACCCGCGTGCCCGGCTACCAACCCGAGTGGATCGACTCCCTGCAAGGCGACGGCAAAGTATACGAGTTCTGGACCTTTGCCACCGGCTACATGCCCATGCATGCCTATCGTTTCTCACTGCCCGTACACGCAGCGTTTGACGGTAAATACGACGTGACTCCCGCCGAAGCCACACTCCAGCGCAAGATCCTCGACCGTATCGGACGCGAAGGCCCGCTCATGGCCCGCGACTTTGAAAACGACCGAACCACTAAAAGCACCGGCTGGTGGGACTGGCGCCCCTCCAAACGCGCCCTCGAACACCTGCACCTCAGCGGTAAACTGATCACGCTACGCAAAAAAGATTTTCAGAAGGTATACGACCTGCCCGAAAATGTACTGCCTGCCGACCTCGACCTCACACCCCCGACCGACGACGCATTCACCCACCATGCCATCCACCGCGCACTCAAAGCCCTCGGCGTTGCCTCGCTAAAAGACATAGCCTATACATGCCGGTTTGTGAAGATGCCGTGGAAGACCGCCATACAGCAGTTGGTTGACACGGGGAAAGTATGCGCCGTCGACGTCACCGGGCTGAAAGGCGGACCGTATTACATGCTACCCGAATACCGGAAAAAGTCGATCACCTTATCCGGCGATGTTTTTATCCTCTCGCCCTTCGACATCCTCAACGTGCTGCGTCACCGCCTGCGCGACTTCTTTGAATTTGATTACCAGGTAGAATGTTTTGTGCCTGCGGCAAAACGGAAGTATGGCTACTTCTCGTTGCCGATCCTGATCGGCGACACGTTCGTAGCACGCATGGACTCCAAGGCCGACCGGAGGAAACGCACGTTGCTGGTGAACAACCTGCACTTCGAATCCGTCAAACGAACGAAGGCCATGATCACCGACATAGGCGAAGCCATTCAGGAGTTTGCCAAATTCAACCAATGCGAAGCCATCGTGCTACAGAAATGCAACGACAGAGATGCGCTCAAAATCCTTCGCCAGCAGCTTTCGGAACAATAGAAAATTTATTGGAATAACGCCTTCAGCCCGGCATCGCCATCGTCCAGGAATTCGGTGATGTGTTTGCCCTCATTATTATAGGTATCCTTTTTAGCTCCGGCTGCCAGGAGCATACGTATACAATCCACCTGGTTCCGTCGATTCCGGCCGCCGAGGTGTTTATAACCATGCACCGCCCAAAGCAAGGGCGTGCTGTTGTGGTCCGAACAGCGAAGATGTATATCGGCCCCGGCACGGATGAGCCGGCCGACGAGTTTCTCCACGCCGGTCCACGCCGCCCAGTGGAGTGCCGTGGCGCCACCACCACCAACGTGGTGAATATTGGCACCCCGGTTGACATATAAAATCCCGGTTTGCTCCGCCAACAGACTCGCGGCCGTCATCAGCGGCGTATCCTGGTACGCGATCAATCCGAACCCGTCAATGTTGGCGCCGTGGTCCAGGAAGATCAACGCCAGCTTCACGGCATCGTCGTCGGAATACATACCCGCAAAAACGCCGTCGCAGATCCGGTGTAACGGATGTGCCAGAGCCCGGTTCTTTTCGTCAAAAGGAAGCCCCTCGTTGGCCGCCGCCGGATTTTTCGAAAGCGCCCGTCGTAAACCGTCGTAGTCGAGTGAGTTCATCAACATTCTGATTGCTGCCATAGGCGGAAGATATTACTTATTCTGCCTCCGACGAAGTAAGCCGACCTACATGTGACATAACCCCAATTCTTTGTGACGAACAGAATAGTGAGAGGAAAAAAAGAAGCCGCCCGATAGGGGCGGCCGCTTACATTAGCTTCCAAAATGGGCTATCAGATGGCGCGATAGTCCCAGAATGGGGGTATCTTAAAGGTCGTTTACACGCTGCAGACTATCCACCTTGGGTTTGATCTTCACCAGCATGGCGGCCGCCTTGCCATAGTTCGGATCTTCCCGCCTGACCTTCGTCAGACTGGTATAGGCTGCTTCGTAATTTTTCTTGTTATAGTTTTCCACGCCGTATCGGAAGTGATCAATCGGGAACAATATGCTGAGGACAACAATGAAAACAGCAAAGCCAACAAAGCCCAGCAAAGTCCTTTTGCTGAAGAGGCTCTTTTCCTTCTCGGGGATAGACATGGTTTAGTAGGTATAGTATTGCATAAATCATGGACGCATTTTTCATGCCAAAGAAACGAGGTAAGGTATCAGCTCGCTAAAACTCCGATTTGTACAGCGCAAGAAAGAATAGCCATATACCAAAACGAGAAACCCCGCGACGGGCCTGCCGCGCGGGGTTTCTTATTCTTATAGTAAGATTATTACAGGTTCATCCCGCCGGATACCTCCAGGCGTTGGGCCGTGATCCACCGCGCCTGCTCCGTACACAGAAATGCCACCACACCACCAATATCTTCCGGTAAGCCTACACGTCCGAGTGCCGTCTTTTCGGCCAGGTGTTTATTTACGTGCGCGTTGTCGCGCACCACACCGCCGGCAAAGTCTGTTTCAATCGCACCCGGTGCCACCGTGTTGACGGTGATGCCCCGCGCGCCCAGTTCCTTCGCCTGGTACCGCGTCAGCACTTCAATACCACCCTTCATCGCCGCATAGGCGGCATACCCGGGCTCGGAGAACCGGGCCAGACCACTCGAGATGTTGATCACGCGTCCGCCGTTGTTCAGGATCGGCAACGCATGTTGTGTCAGAAAGAACGGCGCCTTGAAGTGAATAGTAAAGAGCTCGTCGAGCTGCGCCTCCGTGGTGTCGGCAAATGCTGCATACACACCGATGCCGGCGTTGTTCACCAGAAAGTCGAAAGCCTCTGCCTGAAATGTACTCTTCAGCGTCGCTTTCAGCTGACCGAAGAACGGTTCGAAGTTTTTGCTGTCGGCAACGTTCAGCTGCAATGCTGCCGCCTTCACCTTCAACCCCTGCAGTTGCGCCACCACTGCGTCGGCTTCATTTTGCGCTGTATTATAGGTAATGATTACGTCGATTCCGTTTTCAGCCAGGTTCAGCGCCATGTCTTTTCCCAGCCCGCGGCTCCCACCCGTGACCAGGGCAATCTTGTTCTTAGATTCCATCGTTTGTATGTATTAATTGTAATACAAAGATGGAGGGCCCCGGCCGGGCAATATTTGCGAGGATCAATCGAAGATTTGCGAATTTCAAATAAGGGGGTTCCCCCGCCGGCTAAGCACGGAAAGCCAGTGGCGTCAGGGCCGTGCGCTTCTTAAAGAAGTTCGAAAAGTGCGCCACCTCTTCAAAGCCCAGCGAATACGAAATCTCGGACACCGTCCAATGGCTATTTCTTAACATGATCTTAGCTTCTTGCAAAATGCGATCGCTGATGATCTTTGTCGTCGTAGACCCGGTCGATTCCTTCAATACTTTATTCAAGTGATTGACGTGAATCGCGAGCCGGTCAGCATAATCCTTCGGCGTGCGCAAGCCCAGCGACTGCTGCGGCGGCACCACCGGGAACTGCCGCTCTAACAATTCCGTAAACAACGACGACACCCTGGCCGACGCCCCATGCGCCGCCGGCACAGTAGCGCCCGGCCGCAGCTTCTGCCCATAGTGGATCAGCTCCATCACATAGTTCCGCAGCAAATCATACTTATAGGCATAGTCCGATGTAACCTCCTTCCGAATCCGCCGAAAGATATCGCCTATCTCCGCTGCCTCATCATCCGAAATCTCAAACACCGGACAACCCCCAGGCTGGAACAACGGCAGATTATCAAGCGTCAACCCATGCTGCGTCTTATTAATAAAATCACTTGTAAAAATACAAAACGCCCCCTGCTGCTTTTCGCTCTGCGGCAACCAATGATACGGCACCTTCGGCGTAGCAAACAGCAACGCCTGCTTCTCAATCTGCACTACCTTGTCCGCATACTCTGCCCGATTGGCACCCTGTATAAAACTAATCTTATAATACGCCCGTCGATCATACGGCATTGCCGTCTGCTTCCCCGCCACCGCTGCCAAATCAAACACATTAAAATGTCCCTGATGCTGATTCCCCTCCGGCACCGGCATCCCGGCACTTCCCTTTCCTGCATCCTGCAGTTGCTTATAAAACTCCTCAACAGAAACAATCTTCACGACGTTGTAATTTTTGAGTTTCCTAATTTATGTATTTCGTAAAACACCAACCTGTTCCCGATACTGCGTCGGCGTCATCTGTGTGGCAGCCTTAAACGCCACATTAAACGACGTTACCGTTCCAAACCCGCAATCATATGCAATGCTCGCCACCTTCTCCTGCGCATAGACCGGATCCGCCAGCATAGTCTTCGCTTTCGCAATCCGATACTGATTCACAAACTCCGCAAAGTTCTTCCCCTCTTGCTCATTAATAGCCTGCGACAAATCCCGGGAGTTTACCGACAGTTGCTCCGCCACGCGTTTCAACGTAAGCTCACTATCCAAATAAGCATCGTGTTGCTCGAACAAGCTCTTAACCTGCTGCACCAGCTGACGGGCCGTTGCGCCGTCAATCGTCGAGCTGGTATACTTCTCCAACGCAAACACATGTCGCTTCAACAGCATGTACGAGAAGATATAGACCAGCAACGAAAAGAACACCGCGCCCAAAATATAGAAAGGAATAAATCCAAGATACACCCCTCCATATACCAGCAGCACCGTACTAACCCCAATCACAATATTGCGATACCACGACTTCAACCGTGTGCCCGCCGGCACGTTAAAAAGGTAATACCAGGAAACCACCAGGTATACCGTCTGGTGCAGCAGCACCGATGGATAGAGAATCCGTGACAACAGGCTGCCGTCGTTGGGAATGATCGGGCTTAACAATAAGTAGAGGGCGAAAGGCACCAGGTGTAGATAGTGGCGGGAGGAGAATGTTTGTTTCTCCAGAATCGCCTTGCCATAAAGCCATAACAAGGGGCCCGTGGCCAGGACGGTGGCAATGGCCAGGTTGCGCACGCGCGGGTCGAGGTCCAGGTAGACAAATACCACCGATTTGCCGATACGCACCGTGAGGCTCAGCAACAGGAACGCCAGCAGCAGGTTCGAGCGCCGGTCCCGCAGGCTGAACAAATACACACACAGGAACAATGCCTGGATCACCCCCAGACAACTCAATACTAATATGACACCTTTAGCAACCATGATCTTTGCAGTCCAACCATTTCTTCCGCTCCCAATTAACCCATAAGCTGTTACTTTATCATTACGGAGTTGGTGATATTTTAGTCTGCTGAACCGGACTACCGCACTCCGACTTTTCTAAAAACGCCCTTTTTCATTATAAAAAACATGTTTTTTAAAGTGTTCCACGGCCTTACATCGCATCCTTGTAAGAAAAACAAGAGGAGATGGACCGCCCGATGCCTACGCGCCACACACTGATCAGTTTACTGCTGACACTGCTTTCAGCACATGCCTTTACCCAGGACCGGCACACCCTGACCGGCCGGGTCGCCAGCCCAACCGGCGAGCTACAGATGGGTAATGCCCTGGCCCTATCGGTCCGTGACTCCAGCCTGCTCCAGGGCGTCAGCTTCCTGGAAGGCAATTTCTCGTTGACCGACCTGCCCCAGCACGAGGTGCTCCTCAAGCTGACGTCCATCCAGTTCGGCGATACCATTATGTATGTATTCCTGGCCGGCCGGTCCCGTGTGGACCTGGGCACCGTCATCGTCCGCGACAACCCGGAGCTGCTCGGCGAGGTCGAGATTACCGGGGATGCACCGCTGTTCACGACTCGTCCCGACGGGGTGTTACAGGTTAACGTCGCCAATACCGTACTGGCTACCAGCAGCTCGGTACAAGAGATTCTGACGCACTCGCCCGGCGTCACGTCCGACGACAACGGCCTTTCCATCTTCGGCAAGGGCCAGGCAATTTTGTACCTCAATGGCAAGCGCATCACGCAAGAGCGCCTCGCGTCGATATCGGCGGCGCAAGTAAAAAGCATCGAGATCATCACCAACCCGCCGGCATCGTACGATGCCGAGGGACAGGCTGTCATCAACATCATCACCAAAGCCGACATGCCCGATGGTTATCGCGCCACCGTCAACCAACAGGTAACATGGTCGCACTATGCCGGGGGTGCCACCAATACTCAGATCAACGCCACCGCGAAGAAGGGGCGCATTGACGTGGCCGGTAACATCGACTTGCGCCGTGGCAACGACCGTGAAGTACTCAACACTACGCGCACACGTCCGGCCGAAACAGACTACCTGAACTCACAACTACGTTGGGATCGCCAGCGCGACTATAAGGACGTGTCGAACTACAGCCTGGGTATGTCATACGCCCTGCGCGGCGGCAGCTATGCATCTATAGAATACAACGGCTTCTATGAACGCATCGACGATGACCTGCAAAGCCGGAACTTTATCACCACCCATACGGAAGACAGCCGCTATAGCTCCCGCACTGCACGCATCAATCTCACCCGTAATAACGCTGTTACCGTCAATAGTAAAACGATGCTCGACACCCTGGGATCTTACCTTTTCGTTGGCGGCCAGCTCTCCACCTATAGCTGGTATCGCGATGACGACATCCACGAAAACAACCTTATCAACAACGAAGAAGTTAGTAACGAAGAAGTCATTCGCGTGCTGGGAAGCCACCAAAACAACCCCATTAAAATTCTCAGCCCACAAGCCGACCTTCTGCATGTATACCCTCGCGGCGGCAGGCTCGCCTTTGGCACCAAGCTCAGCCTCGCCCGCGTAGCGGCCGACCTGTCGTTTTACGAAATCAGCGAAGGTGGTGAGCATACTCCCGATCCCCAGCGTACGAACGATTTCTCCTACGACGAAACCATATCCGCAGCCTACACGCAATACGACGGCATCATCAACAAGTCCATAACCTATGGCGTTGGTCTGCGCGCGGAGTGGACGCACTATACCCTGTATACCTCGATCCGCGAGGAGGGCACTTTCCGCGATACGTACATAAACCTCTTCCCGCAAGCACAGATCGCCATGACAGCGTCACCAGACCTCAAGCTGCGCGCCGCGTATACGTCGCGTATCATACGACCTTCCTACCAATCCCTCAGTCCCGCGCTCATTTACCAGGACGCCTTCACCTCTTCTGCGGGAAACCCCGACCTGAAACCCGAAAAAGTACACGCAGTGGAATTAGGTGCTGCCTGGCGCATGCTCGACTTCAAAGCCGGTTACAGCTATAACATCACCCCCATGAGCGGTGCCGCCACGCGCGGTGCCGACGACAAAAGCTACATCCTGAAAGCCATCAACCTCAGCCGCGGCCATAACTACTTTGCCACCGCTTCCGCGACCTTCAGTCGCCCCTGGTTCACATCCACCAACAGTGTAAGCGTCAATTATAGCAAACGTATTGACAGCGACAACGGCTTCACCATGATTGCCGTCCGACCCCAGGTATACTTGTATACAAACAACAAAATAAACATAGGCAAACTCTTCTCCTTGCAACTCCTGGGTTGGTACCTCGGCCAACGCTCACAAGGTCTATATTTTGACTATGACCGTTGGCTCGTCACATTGGGCGCCGAAAGGGAATTCCTGAACAAGGCTCTCAAAGTCAGCTTCACCGCCAACGATATGTACCACACCAGTTACCCTGATGGCCATTACGACGTTGGTCAAACACACATCATCTACGCACGCAAGTTTAACACCGACTATTATCGTTTCATCGTCACCTACACCTTCGGCCAGCTAAAGAAGAGCAGCTATCAAAGTCAATCCACCGGCACTACGGAAAATAGCCGCGTACGATAATAATGTGCGTGTGGGAGCGAGAGCGAATAGGGGTGCTATATTTTTTCTTCGCTCTTGCTCCCACACGCACACTGCCTGGTCCCTATCCTCCAACCTGGGGTATATTCCACCACGCCCCCCGTTCATGTAGTTAACTACCCGCCCGGTTAGCCGTATCCATTACACAAAACCTGTGCGATGAAAAACCTCCTGTACCTTCTGCTGTGCATCACACTTCTATCCAGCTGCCACGACGATGACGGCGCAACCCCCGGCGATCCCGTTGACCCGATCACAAACGAGGCTCGCATGGAAACCCTCGAATCCTGTCGCGCCAAATACGAATTCTTGCTGGCCGCAGACGAAACAACTGCATCACAACAATTAGTAGACTGGCTCAAAACACAACCCACCATAGCCGATGCCGGGATCGCCGAAGAAGCAAACAACGTGTGGGCCTACTTCCCTGACGGCCGCTCCATCATGTTTGTCAACAACCTAAAGCGAGTACCCGAAGGCCAACAAGGCGGACGGCAGAAGCCAGCAGACGTAGCTGGCGGGTCGCCTGTCTACAGCACGGATCCAACGGCCCGGCCACAAGAGCTGCCAAAACACAAGAAAGTGACGCTTCTCAACGGCATGGGTACTGGCTTCATCGATCCTACAGCGGCCATAAAGCAGATCTTTGCTAAATCCAAAAGCGATTACGGCATACACAGCGACATCGCTTCCGTGGAGAACCTGAAAAAGATCGGTAACGACCACGCCATCTTTTACCTCAGCACCCACGGTGGCGCCACCGACCTGCGACAAGTAGGCGGCAAACAAATCCCCGCGACGCTCGGCTTCTGGACAACCGACAAGTGTACGCCCGCAAATGAAGCCGCCTTCAAAGACGACCTCGATAACTTACGCCTAGGCTACATGGTCGCCGCGAACGACGAGCCCTCGCCGGGAAACGTAACGGTGGAGAAGCACTATGCTTTTACCGCCGCCTTTGTCAAAGAACACATGAGCTTTGGTGAGAACGCGCTGATATATTTTACAGCGTGCAACGGCTTTCGCGAAATGCCCAGTGGCATAGAATTCCGCGAGACTGTCATCAGCAAAGCCGAGAACAAACATGCGGCCTACCTCGGCTGGACAAAACCCATCTATGAATCCGACGGCTATGTTGCCGCCAAGTTCGTATTCGACCGCCTGCTCGGCGCCAACGCCCCCAGTGGTGGCTCAAGCTTTCCCATTCCCCAGGAAGATCCTTTTCAGCGCCCGTTCGACATCGACGCCGTCATGAAAGACATGGCGACCAAGGGATTGAATGTGTCGGACGTAAAAGAGGGCAACGTCGTAGAGCAGTCTGTCTTTAAATGCTACAACAAGATTAGCCCGGATACACGCTTCGTCCTTACCCCCAGCATTGCTTACCTCGAGATGTACGAGTACTTTGACTGGCTCTACATCTGGGGCATCTTCGGCGATGACCCCGGCGCCAGTGAGCGTACCGTTACGATCGATGGCGTGAAAGTAGAAGTAGTAGACTGGTCGCGCGATCAGATTCAGTGTAAGATCCCTTCGTCGGGCAAAGGTTCTGCGGGCGATGTCGTCGTCACGATCCGTGATCACGAGAGTAACCCACGCCGCTTAACGGAGTGGCGCGGCACGCTAAAGTACACCCGACCGTCGGCCGGCGCGTATAAAGAAGAGACGAACATTGCTTTTCACGTGCGCCGCGATGTTGGCTACTATCGCAAGACTCCCGCAACAAATCCCGTGAAAGTTGAGCCCACGATATACCCCGGCCCCGCCCGCGATACCAGGGCTACCTATAAATTCGGGGGTGATGCCAAATATATAGCGAATCCCGGAAACTGTACGTATACCTACTACGCCGCGTGGGGTAACAGCCAGGGCACGCTTCCGATGTTCGACGGACAGCGACCGACAGAGCCCAGTATAATGGTGATCTGTACCGAAAAAGATAACGGCTTTGAGTTGCGCGCGCTGTCATTCCTCAATCCCAAGACTACTCTTAATTCTGTCTATAACGATTGGGTATGTCCCGATGACAGTGGCACATCCGACAAAGAAGAAGTTGCCATGAGCCTTGAAAGTCCCACCGAAAAGTTTCAGCTTTTTAACCTGGTGTTCGACGCAACGTTTAACATCCAGCCTGGTAAGATCCAGGACAAAGGTGATGACCGCTCCCTCATTGAGTATGACGGCGACAGACCGGAGTTTACCATCACATTGGAGTGGGGCACGATCGCGCCAAACTTTCCGCCCGATCCGGATCAGCCGCAGTAGTACTATGCACGTTCATCACTAAAATTTCTTTATAACCCATGCTCTACACAAACACATCCGCCATGAAGGCTATGCTTTGCCTCGTGGCTACGCTCGCGCTCACCACCGCTTGTAGCGACGATGACGAAGCGTCGGAAGACACCGTCAATCCACGCGAAGGCTACATCACCGGCAAAGTAGTCGATACACAGGGTAACCCCATAGCGGGTGCCGAAGTGGTAATCGACAATACGATGTTTTACAATAACAACATTATCGTACAAACAAACGCAGGCGGTATATACGAGGCGGCCTTGCCGACCGTCGGAACATACGCGGTATCCGCTTCCATACAACGTACGTTAAATGACAAAACGTATACACTAGACCTTGCATCCGACATGACGGATGTGTTGAGCAACGAAGGCGGTGTCGTTAATTTTGAATGGAGGCTTACGGGTAAAAAGCAGGAAGAGATGACGGGCTATTTTGGCGCCAGCGTTAGCGTCAATGGTGCTATCGGGAGTGAGATATATGATCCGGAAAATATTATCTTTACGCTGGAACCCGTTGGTGAGTTGATCGACGGATCCGAAGGCAAAACATTAACGATGCGTACAGGCGAGCCGTATTCAGCAGAGTATGGCAGCCTGGTTGACATTCCCCTCGGCCGATATATAATGACGGCTTCGTACGAACGGGACGGGAAGATGATTTCTTTGAAGATTAGGAACATGTTTGATGCATCGTCTGTTTATTCCACGAGGTTTCAGCTGAATTTTGAGCCTGAGACGATGGCCGGCGATAACATGGCAATCATTGAATACCTGGAATAAACTTATCCACAATTTCCCCAAAATTGTATTCCCGGCAGACTCCACGACCCGGCGAATAACCTTCCATCAGTCATACTCTGAATTTTCGGGGAGTAGCAAAGGACCTCGGATAGTCACCGTACAAATCAGGTGTCAAGTGTATCATCTGCCTAATTATTAAATAGATACCCAATAATTAAAAAGTAGATTAGTAATAGATATTCAATACTATATATGGTATTCAATATCTGATGCTAAAAACCATAGCAGAAAAATTTTATCAATTCAATTGATAGGCTTGAGACATACTTTTGCTATCTTCGATTTATACTCCGTTCTGACCCCGGCGGCTGTTTAGAGTAATGTATTCGTTGAACAAAACCGTTTAGTCTATGGCCTTCTTAGAGGGATTGAAATTCACCGGGAAACTAGGCGAATTGAGCGCCTATCGTATGCGCGGATGTTCCAAAATCGTCGTCCGCCGCAAGGGCGGGCCTTCCGCGGAGCAAATCAAAAAAAGCCCCAATTTTGCCAATACCCGGTATACAATGTCGGAGTTTGGAGGTTGCTCGCGCATGGGTAAACATGTGCGCTATGCGTTGCATCCGCTCAAGGCGTTAGCCGACAACAACTTTGGCAGCGATATCAACAGCGTCATGCGCAAGGTACAACTTCAGGATAAAACAAGCCTGTGGGGACGCCGGGATATTATACTCTCAGACTATGCACGGATCCTGGAAGGATTTCCCCTGAATACGGAAAACCCTACGTTCGATTCCGTGGTGCGCAATCCGGTATACTATACGATTGATCGCGAACGTCGCGCAGCGACGGTGGATATACCCCACCTGTTGCGCAGTATCAATTACTTCCCGCAGAATAACCACGCGATGTTCCGCGTTATTGTCACCTTGGGTGTTGTGCCCGACATGACGTTCGATACGGTGTCGCGCGAGTTCCAGCCGCCCAAATGGTTTGACGCGGGCTACTTCCCGACCGAAACCTCTACAACGTGGTATCCTTCGTTGGAAGGTATGCCTGCCACCACATTGGCGCTCGAAGTGAACGAAACGCCGCCAGACAATGGTTGGTCGCTGATGTTGTCCATCGGTATACAGTATGGCGCTTTGCACGAAGGTGGCGAGATCAAAGAGGTGAAACGTTTTGGTGCGGCAAAGATCGTCGCCTTACGCGGACGAGACAACGGTAGTAGTGATGCGTCGTCGATTGGGGAGGAAAAGCTGACATCCGGATTGGTTGAAACACCTGCGGATGTGGAGTCCGAAGCTGCACCACACGATAATACGCCCACTGCTTCCATAGCTGTCTCTACACAGACGTTTAGCTATCATTATGTTTCAACTTCTGCGCCGACGACCGAACCGGAAGCCGCGACGTATACATACTCTTATACGATAGTTGATACAACCACAGCGACATCCAGGCCCGTAAAGCGGAAGGTAGAAAAGTCGCCTGCTTCGTTCGTCGAAGCGAAAAAGCCGAAGGTGATCCAGGATAACAAGCGTGGCGTCGAGCAATGGTGCATGACTGGTGGACCATTGTATGGCAATGAAATTCCTACGGTCGTAGCGTCTCCGCGATATATAATGTTGGGGCAGTGGCGATTGTAGCCTGCAGGATATCACCGACATCCGCTCTTATGCAAAATGGCGCCGGAACGGTTCGATAAATCTCTCCTCGTTTGACTTGATTGCAAAAACGATCCGTTCAAAGCGATTTTTGAATTTTCCATCTTTTAGATGCTGTGCAAAATAACCGGCCACATCTTCAGGATCATTCTGAAATACACCGCAGCCCCAGGCGCCCAGCACGAGCGTCTTATGGCCGTGGAGCAATGAGACTGCCAGCACTTTCTCCATGCGCCGCATCATGACGGGTGCAATGTGCACGACGTTATTCGGCTCATTTCGCGTGACAGCGCCGGCGTTCACCGCGGGCGACGTGATGATCGATAGTCGGTAGAAGTCACCCAGGACATCGCCGTCATCGTCCTTCCAGACTGGTACGTCCGGCGAGTAGATCATGGCGTCGGTATATAAACAAGTGTCGAGGCCGCGGTTTGTTTGGTAAAAGTCCATGTGATGCGTAATCGATTCGTACAGTCCGCTCGAACGCGCGATGCTTTCTTCCTGGGCCTGGCTGCCATTCAGGAAACCACCGCCGGGATTTTTAGCCGATGCAAAGTTCAGGCACATCACTGACGGAGCTCCGGTTATTACCAGCTGCCGGCATGCCTCCAATGACGTAGCGCCGGTCACTTCAAAACGTGTAGTGCCAGTAGGTTGTGTTGCCAGTAGGCTGGCGAGCTGCGCCGGGACGGCGTCGAGCATCGACTCGGTATAATGGACGGAGGATTTGACGCTGCGTTGCTGGTCTTCCTGTATGGAGACGGTTTTGCCTTGGCGGTTTACGTAATAGCCTTGCTTGATAATACGGAGGCTATCTTCCGCAATCTGAATGCGTGTGGTTTTCTTCATAATAAAAAATGAAACGGTTGTTAAAAATTAAGATTGATCCTGCTGGTAACG
Organism: Parachryseolinea silvisoli; assembly: GCF_021190955.1. Taxonomy (GTDB): domain Bacteria; phylum Bacteroidota; class Bacteroidia; order Cytophagales; family Cyclobacteriaceae; genus Ohtaekwangia; species Ohtaekwangia silvisoli. Next base: position 265,922 of record NZ_JAIOAO010000002.1, on the reverse strand, counting down.
TGTCGTAAGGAGGATATAATTAAGATATGTATTCGGTGTGATTGGGTGTTATAACGTTTTCGTAGACTTATTTCCAGTCTTTATAAGGCGTAATACGTGGCTAGTGGGCGTTGGGTTGCATGCGTCACTCAATTTTGATTTTATACTTATCCAACAGTCCGACAACACCGCTCAACGAGAATTTGGCTTTGGTCAGGTGATTACGCTCGGGATCCATGGAATAGTTGTAGGCAGTGCGCAGGTCGGCTCCTTCCAGTAATGTGTTTTCGAAGCGTGCACCCAGTAGGTCGCAGTCGTCGAATTTGGCGTTGGTCAGGTCGGTTTCGATGAACTCGGCTTCTTGCAGTTTACAGTCTTTGAACGATGTGCCCTTGAGCTTCAGACGATAGAACGAGGAGAAGTTGATAATGCATGATTCAAAACGAAATGCCAATAGAAACTTGCTGCACTCGTCAAAGCGGGCGCCGAGTATTTTGCAATTGCGGAAGGTTACGTCGCGGAAGGAAGCGTCCTGGAGTATGGCCATGCTAAGGTCGCAGTTGACGAAGCGGCATTCTATGAACGTGCTGCCCGTCAGAGAAACCGAAGCAAGGGTACAATTATTAAACGTGCAGTTGTCGTATTCACCGCGTTCGAAGCCATTGGTGCGGAAGTCGATGCCGGCGTAGTCCTGGTCCTGCGTGGATTCCTTGCTCATGAGTCTATAAAATGAACGGCCAATCTACGGAAAACGCGTCGTTTTCGCTACTCGCTATCAGAACTACTCGTATCGCAGCGAATCCACGGGGTTGGTACGCGCTGCCCGTAGGGTTTGGATGCTGACCGTCAGCAGCGAGATCAGCAGTACGATGGCACCCGCACCGATAAACGCGAAGGGCGATATCGATGTGTGATAGGCAAAGCGCTGCAGCCAGCTGTTCATCAGGAAATATACCAGCGGTACACTGAGGACAATGGAAAGCGCGATCAGTCGCACATAGTCTTTTGATAGCAGTACAAAGATGCCGCCTTCGCTGGACCCGAGTACCTTGCGGATGCCGATCTCTTTGGTGCGCTGTACGGCGGTGTAGGCGGAGAGCCCCAACAGCCCTAAGCAGCCGATGACGAGCGCCAGTGTGGCAAACGTGGTGAAGAGCACACCGAACTGACGCTCATTTTTATACTGGCGATTGAAGTAGTCGTCGAGGAAGAAATAATCAAACGGGTTGCCTGGAAAGGACTTTTCGTAAGCAGCCTGCACAGTAGACAGGGTACGCTCGAGGTTGTCGTGGTCGGTGGTAATGCGCACCGAGTAGAACTCACCGTCGTAGGCGGAACATTGGAAGACGACAGGCGTGATAGTTTGCTTGAGCGACAGTTGGTGGTAGTCGTTGACAACGCCGACAATGATACTGTTGAAGTCATAATCGCTAAACGTAAGCGTTTGACCGATGGCATCGCCGGGTGTTTTGAACCCCAGGGCCTTTGCTGCGGAAGCGGTGATAACGAGGGACGTGTCGGGGTCTTGCACGTAGGTCTGTGAGAAGGTGCGGCCAGCGAGCAGCTTCATTTTAAAGACATCGGTAAAGTTGTAGTCCATTGAGTTCAGGATAACGGTAGTCGATTTGTCGTTTGTTTCGCCATAGCGTTTTATCTGCGCTTTCCACTCGCGTTGTGCGCCGGGCACCGTGGTAGACGAAGCAACCGATTGGACGGCGGGATCTTTCCGAAGCTCGTTGTTAAAAACATCGATGGCAGATTCACGTTGCTCGGGCATGACACCGGGGCGTTCGACCACCAGCACCTGGTCTATGTTGACGCCAATGTCGCGGCTCATCATAAAGTTCAGCTGTGTATACACAATAAAAGTACCCGCGATAAGTGCGACCGACGCCATGAATTGAAATACGACCAGCGCGCGACGCAGTACGATGCCGCGGGTGCTGTTCTTCAGCTTCCCTTTCAAGATAGTGGCGGGCTTGAACGACGACAATACAATGGCCGGGTAGAACCCTGACAGTATTGTGCCGGTGGCCCACAATATAAATACCAATGCAATAAACCACGGCTGGAACAAATGCGCCGGCGTCAGCGCAAGCCCCGAGAGCATATTGAATGAGGGCAGTGCCGCGCCGACCACCGCCAGGGCGACAAGCACCGACAGTAAGTTGACGATTGCCGATTCGGCCAGGAACTGGCGTATGAGTTGAAAGCGCACGGCGCCCATTACCTTGCGTACGCCCACTTCCTTGGCACGTTCCAGAGCTTTGGCAGTGGAGAGGTTGACGTAGTTGATCCAGGCAATGGCCAGGACAAAGAGACCGATGAGCCCCATGAAATTCACAATGCTCTCGTCTCCGTTGGCTTCGGCCTCGTCGGAGAGGCGGGAGGTGAGGTGAATGTCACGTAGCGGCTGCAGCGTCATGACGTAACGTTCATTGCGTTCTTTCAGGTCGGGTACTTTCTCGGTGATGATGGCCGGCAGCTTGGCTTCGACCGTATGTGGGTCTGTGCCAGGGCGCAGCTGCACAAACGTATACATGTCGTTGCGTGTCCAGCTGTTGTCGTAGCGGGCTATGCCGAAGTCGGGGCGGTCGGGACGCGTGCGTGTGAATAAGGTCTTATAGGAGAAGAGGATGTCAAATTTGAGGTGGGTATTGTCGGGAACGTGGGGGATCACACCAGTAATGTGTACTAATTCGTTGTTATTATCGTCGTCCTGCATGCGCAGGGTCTTGCCAATAGGGTCCTCGTTGCCAAAGTACCGGTGGGCGAGCTCCTGAGTAATGACAGCAGTATTGGCCTCTGCCAGCGCGGTGTTGACGTCACCGCTGGTGAGGGTATACCCCATCATCGGGAGGAACGACGCGTCTGCGTATAGGAATCTCCGTTGTTTAATGGCGACGGGTGGCAGGGCTTCTTCGTTGGTGATAACGACATTGTTTTTGAAGCCCATGTTATACAAGCGTGCATAATTTTCAATTTCCGGCAGGGCGGCCGTTAGCGCGGGGCCAGCGGCAGGAAAATTTTCGGCGGTGGAGTGTACATGCTCGGGACCGAGGAACGTATCGAGTGTAAGACGATACGTATTGTCACCTTCGGGTACAAAATCTTCATAACCCGTCTCAAACTTTACATACTGGGCGATGAGTAGGAACACGGCCATGCCGATGGCCAACCCCAGCATGTTAAGGATCGAGAAGAATTTATTCTTTAAGAAGCTACGGTATGCGCGGCTGAACATGGTCTGAATCATATCGAGTAGATGTTTCGGCATATGGCATTTTGCAAAAAGGTCGCCAAAAGCCTGTATGGTTAACAAATAGGCCTAATTGGAACAGAATAGCCATTTTTAGGCCCAGCAACGGACTTTGTGGTACAATCGTCTTGTCCGCTTACGATCGTTTTTTTTTCGTTTCCGGTCGGAGGGAGACCTGTTATCTATCCACAATCTATCCACAAAATATGATTTAAGGATGGAGGTATCCTTATACTGAGAGAACTTTTAAAGGTCTTTACATCATCATGACATGACAGTATGTGCGCGTGTGAGTGATATCTAATACATAAAAATTTTAAAACGGGAAAGGGGAAAACTACTGTAAGAATAAATGTCGGAAGTGAATTTTATAGCAAAAGCACTTGTTCTATGAGTTTTGGAGGTCATGTTGCGTAGAAGTATGGGCAGCGGACGTGTGTTGGGAGCAAGAAAAATTATGAAGAAAATCATTCTGATCGTTAGGTAGTTGACGAAGTAACCCAAACATCAATAGTTATTAATATCTTTTTTGAAGTTATCTTGTCAGGGATTTTAAGAACTCATGGAACTCACACAACGGGCATATAAAGACGAAGTAGAGAAATTCTCGACAGCCCAGGTGATTGATATGATCCGCCAGCTGCGTGATCAGCTGATCGCGGACTTCCTACAGGAAGAAAAGCTTCGTACTTTTTTTGTCGAGCACTACGATGTGAAGAGCCTCAGCCAGGTGCGCATCGAATTTTTGAAACGCGATCTGAAAGAGATTCAGAAGTCGCCGCTCGACCTGGCCCACTACGCCGGTCTTATTAAGCTGATCAAAGAGACAAACTCAGCCGCCCTGTCGGGTGGTAATGACTCGCTCTTCTTTAATGAGCTGGAGACGGTATTTAAGAAGTATACGTACTAGGCGTTACGCCACTCCCTTTTTCTTTAATAACGGCTTTTGGAACGCGTGCAGGGGCACGGGGGAAACAGTGTGAGAGTGAAAGCGAGAGCGAACACGGGCACACTGTTTTTTTCTTCGCTCTCCCACTGACACTCACACTTTTTGTCAGGGCTAAGGCTCCGCAATGGGATCAGGACTGACAAGCACCGGAATTTCCGTCATTCTTGTCGGTTTTGTTCTATCCGGCGGGCCGTGTTTTGAGGTACTTGCCTCAAAAAAAACAACTACTATGTCTTATTCCAATACCGAAAAGCGCACCCTTCGGCTGGCAGGTGTGGCCGTATTGCTGACCTTGCTGGTGTTTAGCAGTGCGTTCCGGCAGGTACCCGCGGTGCAACATCCGGGCACCGGTGAGAGTTTATATAAACAATATTGCGCACGCTGCCATGGCAACGACGGGACCAAAGGAATGTTTGGCGCCCGGGACTTGCAACGTAGCACGTTAGCGGATACGGCGGTGACTTTGCAAATCCAGCGCGGGAAGGGGTTTATGCCCGGCTTTCGGAAGAAGCTCTCAACCCGACAAGTACAAGAACTCGTGACGTATGTGAAATCTTTACGCGTACAACCATGAACCTTCGAACGAATACCCCTACCACTATGACTTTATCCACTATTCTTCTGGTGATTGCCGCGATTACGACCGGTCTTATGGCCGGGCTGTTTAGTGCCTGGTCGTATGCCGTCAGTCCGGGGCTGGCGCGCGTGCAGGATGTGGAGTTTATTGCGTCCATGCAGGCGATGAATCGCGCGATTCTTAATCCTGTTTTTTTGCTGTGCTTTTTGGGGACGGCGTTGCTGTTGCCGTTGGATGTATACCTTCAGTATCGATCGTCGTTGCCGGCACGCTTTTGGTTATTGCTGGCGGCGGCAGTGATATATATCGTGGGCGTGATTGGCATCACGATGGGAGGCAACGTGCCTTTGAATGAGGCATTGGATACCTTTCGGTTGGACGCAGCTTCGCCGGAAGAGATTGCCCGGCAGCGTGCAGCGTTTGAGGGGCCGTGGAATAGGCTGAATGCACTGCGTACGTGGGCGTCAGTATTGGCTTTTGCGCTAACGGTGCTTGCGTGTGTGATGCCTGCACAACAGGATGCTGCGTAGTCGTTACTCGGTAGCTGCTTTGGGTTTGGGCGCGAACTTGTAGGCGAGGGCGAAGCTTGCGGGCCAGAGGATATAAAACAGGAATGGCATGTCAAGCGATACAAAAACAACCAGCATGAAAGAAATAAATCCGGCCCAGCGAAAGAACCGGGTCTGACGCAATTTTGTGGTATAGCCGTCTTCCCTGCGGTTTAGCTCAAAGGCGAATATAATGTAAGACAAAAAGATCGGAACAATAAAACCGAAGAAATAGAAGGCCTTTTGCCACAGGGGTAAGGGCTCCAATGCCCGCGCCTTTAGTATCTCCGTATTCACGGTCGCCGTGAATTTGTAGGTGGCAACTTCTTCTTTGCTGATTTGGCGGCTATTAACCTCTTCTTGCAGCACCTCCAGCGCGATTGGCGTATAGTCATGCCGGTTTTCAAGCATTTCCAGGAGTTGGTCGTTTGAGAGTTTGGCGTAACGTTTGGCCAATGCGCTTTTGTCTTGTTCCATACCCCGGCAAAGGTACGTAATCTTGCCTGTTATACATTGGCTAATTCTTTGCAGTAATGGTATGTTTATCCTTTCAAGAATAACGTAATGATTATGGATCTGCGTGAAAAAGCCGTTGCCGGGCTATTAGGAGTTGCCGTGGGTGATGCCCTGGGGGTACCATTTGAGTTTCGGAGCCAGGCCGAGATGACCGCAGACCCCGCACGCGACATGCGGGGGTATGGCACGCACCATCAACCTGCCGGCACCTGGTCGGACGATAGCTCGCTGACGTTCTGCCTGGCGGAGTCGTTGGTGCGCGGCTACGACCTGGCCGATATGGCGCATAAGTTTGTGCAGTGGAAAACCTCGGCGTACTGGACTGCCCATGACAATGTATTTGATATCGGCATGACTACCCGGCGTACGATTGCTTTGTTGGAAGATATACTGGAGCGTGGCGATTTGGAAGACCTGGAACTGTTGCGCTATGGGGCGCCGGAATCTGACAATGGCAATGGATCGCTGATGCGGATACTGCCGTTGTTATTTCACATTCGGGGACTCGACATCCGGGAGAAGTTTGAGATCACCTGGCGGGTATCGGCGTTGACACACGGGCATATTCGGGCGGCGATGAGTTGTTTGATCTATCTGCGATTGGCGGAGTATGTGTTGCAGGGATTGAATAAAGAAGAAAGCTATCTGCGCATGCGCCAGGATGTGATGGCGTTGTGGAAGGCGATGGAGTTTGATGCTGGTGAGCAGAAGCACTTTGAGCGGATGATCCAACAGGATATTCGCGAAGCCCCGAAGAATACCATCCACGGTAGTGGCTATGTCATCGCTTCGTTGGAAGCATCGTTGTGGTGTTTTTTGAAGACAAATGATTTTGAGACGGCGGTATTGACGGCCGTTAATTTTGGTCAGGATACCGATACCACGGCGGCCATCACCGGTGGGTTAGCGGGGCTTTATTATGGGAGTGCCGGTATACCGGCGTATTGGCTGGCCGTGTTGGCGCGGATGGAGGATATTCGGGCGTTGGGGGAGGCGCTGGGTGGGGTGTATGCTGGAGTGCGGTAACGAATTTACTAGTGATGAGGATTTCTCTTTTTCGTATACAAAAATGTTCCGGCGAAGTGTGCTCAAAAAAATAGAGGCTTGCCGGATTTGTCAATATACTGGGTTGTGACCAGCGGGCCACGTAGTAATATATACCAATCCATTCATATTTTGGTATAAAATAGAAGCATGATCGTGTATCGCGCTTCCGTTGTGAGGTAGTATTCCTCGTTAGTTTGTGCAACGCTGTGCAATTCCTGCGCAACTTTGTGCAACAGAAATAATAGCCATTACTGGTGAAAAGTATATTTCTTGTTGGGATCGTTCCCAACAGGATCGTTGCCTGGAGTATAGTTCTTTTAATAATTCTGCGCTGCCGTTTAATAAGTCGATTCCTTTTCTAGGGCGCTTGTCCCATAGCTTAGGGGCGTATTCACAATAATCCCCTTTTTTATGAAAAGATTATATCTGTTTCGATCGGTATGTGCTTCGCTGCTGGTGCTGTTGTGCCAGTTGGTGTATGCGCAATTTAAAGTTGTGGGCTACCTGCCTTCCTGGGCGGGTAACGTTAGCGATGTGCAGTTCAGCAAGCTGACGCACATCAACTACGCATTTGCTCTGCCGACTCCCACGGGTGGCCTGCAAAGTTTAGGCGGTGGCGCCTCGAAGCTGCAGAGCCTCGTATCGGCGGGTCATGCTGCCGGCAAGAAGGTGTTGATTGCGGTCGGTGGCTGGAACAATGCTGACGATAGCGCATTTCGATCACTGGCAGCCAATGCTACTTACCGTACAAATTTTGTCAATGCACTGCTGGGCATGGTCAACCAGTACAACCTGGATGGCGTGGATATCGACTGGGAATACCCAACGGGCACGGAGTCCCCAAACTTCACATTGCTGATGCAACAGCTTTCCAACGCGCTGCACGCGCAGGGTAAGCTGCTGACGGCCGCTGTGGTGGCAAGCGGGTCGATCGGTGACGGCATACAGACTCCGGTATTCGGATATGTAGACTTCCTGAACCTGATGGCCTACGACGGCGGTGGTTCAAACCACTCGACGTATAACTATGCCGTGCAGTCGCTCAACTACTGGAAGGGCCGTGGCCTGCCGGTGAGCAAGGCTATTTTGGGCGTGCCGTTCTACGGCCGTTCAGCAACGGAGTATGTAGGGTTTGACGATCTGCTGGTCCGTGGTGCCAGCCCGAACGCTGATAGCTTTAACGGCGTTGGCTACAACGGTATCCCGACCATTAAGAGCAAAACCAACCTGGCCTTCGATCAGGGTGGCGGTATCATGATCTGGGATCTTTCGGACGATGCGAGGAACGCCAACTCGCTGCTGACGGCCATCGACCAGGTGGTACAACAACGTGGTGGTGGAAACCCTGGCTGTGTGCCGGTAGCGGCAAGCTCGGATGACGGCAACGTGCCGGCCAACGTACTCGACAACGATCTGAACACACGCTGGTCGGCAACCGGCGACGGTCAGTGGATTCAATTCTGTCTTGGCGCGCCGGCTTCGGTTACAGGTGTGCAGATCGCGTTCTATAGCGGCAATATCCGCACGACAAGCTTTGACGTGCAGACATCGGGCAATGGCACCGCCTGGACAAATGCTGCGACGGGTCTGGTGAGCAGTGGTACGTCGCTGGCGCTGGAGACTTTTACCTTTGCGGCACGTACTGCACAGTATATCCGTATCGTAGGCCATGGCAACTCGGTCAACGCGTGGAACAGCCTGACGGAAGTGAAGATCACCACGGAAGCGCCGTCGATTCCGGTGGGACAAACAGTTTGGCTGCGGGGCTTCAACAGTCAATATGTAAGCTCGAAGAACGGCGTTGGGCCGATGTGGTGTAACGCTACCGTGGTGGCAAACTGGAACCAGTTCCTCGTGGTAGATGCCGGTGCTGGTAAAGTGGCCTTGCAGAATCAAAGCTTCTATGTGTCTTCGGAGAATGGTGAGCAAGCGATGACGTGTAATCGGGCGACGGTTCAAGACTGGGAGAAATTTGACTGGATTGTAAATGCCGACGGCACCGTATCACTGCGCGGTAACAACGGCCAGTATGTTTCTTCCGAGAATGGCACACAGGCGATGACGTGCAACCGTCCTACGATCGGTGGTTGGGAATCGTTCGCCTGGGGCGTGGCAACACCTGCTGCCGCGGCGCGCGTGGCGCCGGTCAACGCTGCGAGCCTGAGGCTGTATCCCAACGAAGTGTCGGACAAAGTGCACTATGTATTGCCGGCAGGTGCCAGTGTTCATGAAGTGAAGGTGGTGAACCTGAATGGTGAAGTGGTGTATCAGGCTGCGGGCGAGGCGCAAGCGGAGAATACGATCGAAGCGGCGTCGTGGAAGCGTGGTATTTACTACGTGACTATTTCGACCACGGGCTTTACGAAATCTATCCGGATCATTAAAAATTAACACAACCTACTATGAAGAAGATATTATTAACGGGTATGCTGGCCGTTGCTTTGTTGACGTCAGCGTTTGCCCAGGCCCCGGCGGTGTTTCGTCACCCGGGTGTATTTAGCAGCCAGGCCGAACTGAACTTTATCAAATCAAAAGTGGCGGCCAACAGCGGCCCGATCGTGCAAGGCTACAATGTGCTGGCCGGCGACTCGCGTGCAAACTTGAATTATAATCCGGAGCCGTATGCTGTGGTATATGTAGTAGGCTCCGGCGGCTCGCCGCAAGAGGCAGCTTTCCGTCGCGACGCACACGCCGCCTATGCGCATGCCATCCGTTGGGTGGTAACGGGCAATGTGTCACATCGCAACAAGGCGGTGCAAATTCTGAATGCCTGGTCGGCGACGTTCCAAAGCATGACGACCGATGCCGGTACGCCGAACCAGCGTACGCTGGAGGCTTCGTGGGCATTGCCCATCTGGGTGGCCGGTGCGGAGATCATCCGGTATTATAACAACGGCGCGGCGGGTTGGGCGTCGTCGGAAGTGACACGCTTCGAGTCTTTTGTAAACAAAGTACTGACGTATGTGAATGGTCCCATCTATCAAACGGCGAACTGGCTTATTTCGAAAGATCTGGCGCTGATGTCAGCGGGTATATTTATGAATAATGCGTCGCTATACAACCAGGGTTACAATCACGTAACGGGTCAGTTGGATCAAATCACCACCGCGGGTCAGATTCCCGAGTTGTTCCGCGACTTTGTACACTCGCAGTATGTGCTGATCGGTCTTTCGCAGTGTGCGGAGGTAGCGCATCAGCAAGGTAGTGATGCGCTGTTTACCCGCACGAGCGGTGCCTCACAGCCGCGCCTGTTATTAGGTGCTGAAGCGTACGTGAAAGGTCTGCTGGGTACCGGCTCGCCGAACTATCGCACGGATTCGGAATGGGCCCGTAAAAGCGCTCCGTATGAAATTCTGTTGTCGCGGTATACCGCATTGGGTCTGAACGTACCGCAGACGCGCACCTATGTGTTGAATCAGAACCGCCCGGAAACAGCGATCGAAGATCACTTCCTCGGCTGGTTGTCGGCGACACACGCTGAGCTGCCGACGGGTACAGATCCCAATCCGGGCTGCGTGCCCGTAGCGGCGAGCTCCGATGATGGTAACGTTCCGGCGAACGTGCTTGACAACGACCTTAACACACGCTGGTCTGCGAATGGTGACGGCCAGTGGATCCAATTCTGCCTGAGCGCACCGGCTTCGGTTACGGGCGTGCAAATCGCATTCTATAGCGGCAACACCCGTACGACGACGTTTGATGTACAAGTTTCGAACAACCCCTCTGCAGGGTGGACGACAGTAGGTGCCGGTCTGACCAGCAGCGGCACGTCTTTGGAACTGGAGACATTCTCTTTTGCCCCGGTCACGGCACAATACGTACGCATCCTGGGCCATGGTAATTCTGTGAATGCCTGGAATAGCTTAACGGAAGTGAACGTGAGCACAGCTGCGCCGACGATTCCGATAGGACAGACGATCTGGCTGCGCGGCGTTAACAATCAGTATGTAAGCTCGAAGAATGGTGTAGGTCCGATGTGGTGTAATGCTACGGCAGTGGCCGGTTGGAACGGTTTCCTCGTGGTAGATGCGGGAGGTGGCAAGATCGCGCTGCAGAACCAGAATATGTTTGTTTCTTCGGAGAATGGGACACAAGCGATAACGTGCAACCGTGCTACCTACGGGGATTGGGAGAAATTTGATTGGGTCGCGAATGCTGATGGTACGATTTCGCTGCGCGGGTTCAATGGCTTTTATGTATCGTCGGAGAACGGCACGGTGGCGATGACGTGTACACGGGCAACGATCGGCGGCTGGGAAGCTTTTGCGTGGGGTGTTGTGGCTCCCGCAGGAGCGGCCCGGCTGGCGGTCACTACGGCGAACGATGTGGTATCGGTATATCCGAACACCGTGTCGGACAAAGTAAATTATACGTTGCCGGAAGGTACGCAGGGGCACCGTGTGCAGGTGAAGGACCAGACAGGGCGGATTGTATATACTGCCACACGCATAGAGGCTACCAGTCTGGATGCTGCTGGTTGGAAGAGTGGACTATATTATATTACGATTACAGCAGACGGCGTGCAAAAGTCCTTTAAGGTCATCAAGCCGTAAATTAAAAGCAGTGTGAGTGTGAACCCACACTCACACTGTTTATTGCATTACTGGTAAAATGATATAGAATGTCGACCCTTGCCCTGGTGTCGAATGCGCGTAGATCTCCCCTTTATGGTTCATGACGATCTTTTTGCACAATGCCAGGCCGATGCCCGTGCCGGGATAGGACTGGCGGTCGTTGAGGCGTTGGAAGATGACGAAGATCTGCTCGGCATATTCTTCGGAGAAGCCGATGCCGTTGTCGGCAAACTCCAGTTGTATATGGGCGCGGTTGTGATCTATTTCGAGGTGTGTTTTTACTTCGGTTTCCGTTAGCGTGCGGGCGTGGATGTGTATGAGCGGCGGCCGGTCGGTGGCGGCAAACTTGAGCGCGTTGCTCATGAGGTTGGTGAAGAGCTGGTTGAGTTGCAACGGGATACCGCGGATGATGGGGAGCGGATCGACACGGACGGTAGCTTTTTTCTGTTCGATCAACAGCTCGAAGTCGTTGTGTACATTGGCGACGATCTCGTTAAGATCGACCGCGGTAAAGATCTCGCCTTCGCGCGAGAGCTGGGAGAAGTTGAGAATACTTTTGATAAGCGCCTGCATGCGCGTCGACGCGGCGGTAATTTTGTTGAGGTAGCCTTCGGCACGTTCGGGCATCGTGCCGATACTGCTGCGCAGCATTTCGCTGAACGTGGCGATCTTACGGAGCGGCTCCTGTAAGTCGTGGGAGGCTACATAGGCGAACTGTTGCAGCTCGATGTTCGAGCGCTTGAGGTCACGGGTACGTTCTTCGATCTTGCTTTCGAGGCTTTCCTGAAATATTTTTTGATCGTGCACATCGGTGCACGTGCCGACCCACATCGTTGGCTCGCCCTGGGCGTTGAAGATCGGTACAGCCTGCGTGAGGTGCCAGCGGTATTCACCCCAGTTCTTTTTATATCGTACTTCCCGTTTAAACGGGACGCGTGCTTCTATACACTCCCGCCACTGACGAATCGTGCCGGCAATATCGTCGGGATGGACTACGGCCGTCCAGCCATCACCTTCACCCTCGTGCGGGTGCTGGCCTGTGTAATGATACCATTGCTCATTGAGGTAGGTAGTATCGCCGGCAGGATTGGTCGTCCAGGCCATCTGCGGCAGCGATTCGAGTATAGTCTGTAAATAATCGCGCGATTCTTCGAGCTTTTTTCGCGCGGCCACTCTGTCATTGACGTCGAGGATCATGATCATGACGCGGTTGTCTTCTGTCTCCGGATCGTTGATCGGCGCGTAGGCGAGGTCGACGTAAATTGTTTGCAGGGAGCCGTGTCGCCGCAGGCGCAGCGGGACTTCTTTGAAGTTATAGGGCAAACCGGTTTGCATGGCATGTGCCAGGGTAGACTCCAGCTCTGGCGTTCGACCGTCGGCCAGGATTGTCCACAGTTGTTTGCCAATATACTGTTCGCGGGCGCTGCCTGTCCAGTTGAGGTATGCATCGTTGACGATCTCGATGGTGAAGTTCTCGTCTTTGACAATGATGATACCCGCGGGCGTTTCGTTGACGAGCGCACGGAAGTTGCGCTCGTTCTCAATCAACTCTTTCTTGACCACTACCGACTCCGTCACATCGATTGCCATGTGGTGGACGCCATAGATCTCACCCTCGGCATTTCGGAGGGCTTTGTAGGTATAGTTGAAATAGAAATCTTCAAGCTTACCGTTTTCAAATAACTGGGCTTTGTCTTCACGCCCCTCGTACGTCTGTCCCGTAATATAGACGCTTTTGAGCCGTTCGATGAAAGGCTGACCTTTTAGTTCGGGTATCGCCTCTTCGAAGGGTTTGCCAATGATGGACTGGTCTTTATCCCAGAACTTCAACATGACGTCATTGGCATATTGGATACAAATCTCGGGTCCGGTATAAAGTGCCGAGCCGACCATGGATGTCTCTGTGATCAGCGTGCGGAACCGTTCCTCGCTGTCGCGCAACACACGTTGCGAAGCTTCGTCGGCCATCCGAATGGCCTGCTGGGCTTTCTCCTCGGCAAGCACCACCTGTTGTTTTGCTTCTACCTGGTCGGTTACTTCGTACCCCATCAGGAGTACGGACTCGATCGAGCCGTCGGCGGCACGCAGGGCTTTGCTCATGAAATTAGCATACACGGTACGGATCGTGCCATCTGATTCCCGTAGGTGTACCTTATTTTCCCGGCCTTCGTAACCAATACCGGTGCGGTACACTGCGGCGACGGCCTCGTAAGCACCCTGACCTTTAAGTTCGGGCATGGCGACGAGTAGTGGCTTCCCGATAATAGAGGCATCCCGACCCCAAAGCCTGAGCGTCGCGTCGTTGGCCAGCGCAATGACCAGCTCAGGTCCGGTGAGCAGGGCGGTTGAGATAGGTGCTTCCTTGAGGAGATGTAGTAGTCGGTCCTTGGATTCCTCCATTGTTCAATGACGCTTGTCTATGCGCATGGCATAGCATGTTAGAGACGCGGTAAATTTAAAAAACTATGCCGTAGATCATAGGCAATTTCGAGATTTGCATCAATATGGTCGGTAATTTGTATCTTGTTCTTGTTATCATGCCCTGTTATGAACGCAATGCAATATCCCAGTAGGAAAGGCGTGCTGACCGGCAGCATTATGGCCGGCGTGGTATTATTCATGATCGGTGAGATGCTGTTGATCCCGGCATTGCAAAAACCGAGCGTGTATGCTATTTTTTGCTTGCCCATTGCGCTGATGGCATGGACATGGTTTGGCACCTCGTATAGGATCGATGCCAGTCACCTGCATTTTGCCTCGGGTCCATTTCGGGGCAAGATTGCGTTAGCGGACATCACACAGGTGACGTGCGGTGAAACGATGTGGGCCGGCTACCGGCCGGCATTGGCGCGTAAGGGTATCGTTGTGCGATACAAGCGTTGGAATGAGATCTATATCTCCCCCCAGAAGCAAGAGACCTTTGTCACCGAGCTGGTGACGCTCAATCCGAAGATTGTTGTCGTAAAGAAGTGATGATGCTTACCGGGCGATAACCTGGTAGCTCTTTTCGCCGGACGCTTCTACTTCGCGGATTACGCGGCTTTGTTGCAGCTCTTGCAGCATCTGACTCATGATCGCTTCGTTCTCTGCACCCAGGTGGGCGAGTAATTCCTGATACGTTTTGATGTCGTTGGGAGCCTTGCGGAAGCTGGTGATGAAGTTCAGAATATCAATCTTTTTCATGGGGCGTCGGCCGGTTTGGTCGGCTACAGAAAGCCGACAACAATCCTTATGCCATATGAAAATGTGCCCTTCCTTTACGTTAATCCATGTGTGTATCGCAACGGCTGTCCGTAGCCGGTCAATGTCTGCACGCTTGCGGATGGCGGGAGCGATGTGATCAGGAAGCAAAAGCCTTCGTGCGCAACGACGATGCGCGGATGATCAGCTCGGTCTTTAGCACGCGCTGTATGGGAACAAAAGGACCTTCTTCCTGCTCGATCTCCTGTAATAAGAATTGCACGGCAGTCTTGCCAATCTCATCAAGCGGTTGCGCGAGGGTAGTCAGTGCCGGGTCGATGAGCGCCGAGGTTGGCTCGTTACTAAAGCCGACCACTGCCAGCTCGGCAGGTATACGAATGTTGCGGCTTTTGGCCGTGAGAATGACCTGGATGGCGGCGGGGTCATTGACGGCAAAGATGGCATCGGGTGGTTGCGGTAGGTCGAGCAGCCGGCACGCGCAGGCTTGTGCGCTTGCTTTGCTGAGATCGTAGTATACAATCAATTCTTCGTCGACCGGCAGGTTGTGGTCGTGCAGTGCGTCGAGGTATCCTTGCAGGCGCTCGCGCCCGATCTGCAGGTTTTGCGGGCCGGCCAGGTGGGCAATGCGGCGGCATCCTTGCTGGATGAGGTGGGTCACACCTTTATAGGCGCCGTCATGGTCGTCGACCAGCACTTTGGAAACATCGAGCCCTTCGCAGATGCGATTAAACATCACCAAGGGAATACCTGCCTTTTGAAATTTACCGAAATGCTCGAGGGTTTTGGTTTCACCGGTGACAGAGGCGATGACGCCGTCTACACGGCTGGCCAGGAGCACCTGGGTATTGGCGATCTCGGTCTCGAGCGACTCGTTGCTTTGGCAAATGATGACGTGGTAGCCCGCGGGGTTGGCGACTTGCTGCGCGCCAATAATAATATAGGGAAAGAAGCTGTTGATAAATTCGGGCACGATGATGCCAAGAGTGTAGCTGCGGCTCCTGGCAAGGCCCAGCGCAAGCAGGTTGGGTTGATAGTCCAGCTGCAGGGCCATGTCGAGTACAGCCTTGCGGGTGTTGGCGTTGATGTCGGAGTGGCCTTGCAACGCGCGCGATACAGTAGACTTCGAGATGTTCAGCGCGCTGGCGATGTCCATGATGGTGGTCTGGTGGCGGCGGTTTAGCATGGGTACCTCGGGCTCCGCGCCGGCCGGCTGACTGAAGTAACAGTCGCAGCGCTTACAATAGTACCGTTGTTTGCCGCGCACGATGCCCGCTTTTGCAATGGCATCTACATCCCCACATTTAATGCACTTGACCATGATCAGATTTAGGCTCGGAGGACCAGGATCTGTGGTCATCCATCTTGAAAAGTAGCAAAAAAAATTCGGCTTCGGAATGCCGCTATCGATTGAAATTTTTACCACGGTAACGATTTCGAAAACTACCGGGAGCGCTTTCGCAACCGGTCTCGATAGTTTCTGAAGGCCTGTTTCAATCGTTCGCAACGGGTTTTTTAAAGACATCCCTTACTTTTCCGGTCACAAACTAACACACCTATGAGAAATAACTCTACGAAACTGCTGGTCCTGTTATTCGGGATTCTGCTTTATTTTCTGGCCAGCCCTGGCTCCGTCTACGGTCAGGGGGCTACGGTGCAGGGGAAGGTGAGTGCGGAGACGGGTGAGGCGCTGCCAGGCGTGAACATCGTTGTAAAAGGATCATCGCGGGGAACTACATCCGACGCCAATGGCGAATATGTATTGCAAGGCGTGAAGCCGGAAGAAGTACTGGTGTTTTCCTTTATCGGGTATACCGCACAGGAGATTACCATCGGCCAGCGTACTACGATCGACGTAGTGTTGGGGGCCGACATCGAGACACTGAATGAAGTGGTTGTAGTCGGGTACGGCACGCAGCGGAAAATCGAGACCACGGGCTCTATCGCCTCGGTCAAGTCAGACGACATTGTACAGACTCCGGTGACCAACGTCGCACAAGGTCTGCAGTCGCGTGTGGCGGGCGTGCAGATTACGCAAAACTCGGCTGCGCCGGGGGGTAATATCAGCGTCCGCATACGCGGTACAAACTCCATCAACGGTACGTCTGAGCCTTTGTACGTAGTCGACGGTATACAGATTTCCAATGCCGGGGGTATTACAGATGTGAGCCCGCTGTCGATGATCAACCCCAATGACATCGAGTCGGTCGATATCTTGAAAGATGCGTCGGCGACAGCTATTTATGGTGCGCGGGGCGCGAACGGTGTGGTGCTCATTACAACAAAACGCGGTAAAGCGGGCTCTACGCGGGTGACGTACGACGGTTATTACGGCGTGCAGGAGGTTCGGAAAAAACTGGATGTACTGAATGCCGCGGAGTTCGCGCAGTTGGAAAACGAAGTTTACAAGACAGCGATCTATGCAGACCCCGCTGCGGAAGGTGAAGGTGTGGACTGGCAGGACATGATCTTTCGTTCTGCGCCCATGCAAAGCCATCAGCTTTCCGTAAACGGCGGCAGTGAAAAGACACAGCTGGCACTGTCGGCCAATTATTTTGATCAGGACGGTATCATCATCAACTCGGGGTTTAAACGGTATTCACTGCGGCTGAACATGGACCACCGGGTCAGCGACCGCGTAAAGATCGGAACGAGCATCATGGGCAGTAATACCATTAGCCAGGGCATCCCCACGGGTGTCCAGGACGTTGGAAATGCGGACGTCGTGACGGGGAGCATTGTGGGCGCCGCCATCGGCGCACCCCCTACGCTGAGGCCCTACCGTGACGATGGCACGCTGTTCCCGTTTGCCGAACAGCGGGACGGCCGTTACCGGGAAGTGACGAATCCGCTGGGTCTTGCATCGGTGAAGAACGAAGACAAGATCCAGCGTATGCTGGGCAACGTATATGGCGAAGCGAAACTCGCCAAAGGCCTGACATACCGCGCATCGTTTAACATAGACATGCAAAGCGGTTTGCGCGATTATTATTCACCACGGTATATCGTCGCCACGAAAGATCTGAATGCCAGCTCGGGCACTGCGAGGAAGACCAATACAAATAACATCATGCTGCTGCACGAAAGCATCTTGACGTATGAGCAGCGCATTGCCGAGGCGCACACCGTAAAGTTCACGGGTGTGTTTGCCACGCAGTCGACACAGTACCGCGAAAACTATACGATTGGCAATGGATTTCCGAACGATGCGACGACAAACGAGGCGCTGCAGCTGGCGACGAGTGTGTCGACTGCCAGCAAACGGACGAAGGAGCGCCTGGACTCGTACATGGGTCGGATCAACTACGGGTTTAAAGACAAATATTTCTTTGACGTGACGGCCCGGGTGGATGGTTCGAGCAAGTTTGGTGAGAACTATAAATATGGCTTCTTCCCGGCGGCATCCTTTGGCTGGCGGATCATTGAAGAAGAATTTATGCAGGCTATTCCGGCGGTCACCGATTTGAAGTTGCGCGGCAGCTATGGCCTCACCGGAAATGCCGGCGCGATCGATCCGTATAAGTCCCTGCCGTTACAAGGGCCGGGCAGTGATTATCAGCTCAATCATACCTATGTGAAAGGGATTAGCCCGCTGGGACTTTCGAACCCCAATCTGCGGTGGGAGAAGTCGCTGCAAGCCAACCTGGCATTGGATATAAGCCTGTTCAACAACTGGTTGAACCTGACGGTGGAGGTATATAGAAAGAAAACAACGGACTTGCTGTATGAAAAGACGCTGCCGCTGTCGTCGGGTTATGGCACGATCATGACTAACCTGGGCGGTATCGAAAACAAAGGGTTGGAGCTCTCGGCGAATGCCCGTATCCTAGACGGTGATCTGAAATGGAATGTGTCGGCCAACTTTACGGCCAACCGCAATAAGGTGACAGATATCGACGGTGGTGTTACACAGGAGCGGTTCATTACCAACTATACCTTGCTGAAAGTGGGCCAGCCGCTGGGTGTCTTCAAGACATACCTGTTTGATGGCATCTATCAGACGGGTGAGACGATTATACCCGGTGCCGACGGCCGCATTGGTGGCACAAAGGTACAGGACTATGATCAGAACAATGTAATTACGGCGGGCGACCAGGTTATTACCGGCGACCCGAACCCGGATTTTATCTTTGGTTTTTCCACCAGTCTGGCGTATAAAAAATTTGATCTGAGCGTATTTCTGTCGGGCACCTACGGCAATGATGTATATAATGTAAGTCGTGCGTCTTTTGAAAACCCGCTGGGCCAGCGCAATCTGCTGCAAGGTACGGTAAACCACTGGACGCCGGAGAATCCTAATAATGAATATGCGGGCGCCCTGCAGGCCGGTCGCTTGCCGATCACAAACCGGTTTATTGAAGACGGATCCTATCTGCGCTGCAAGAACGTAACGCTCGGCTATGTGTTGCCGCAGATCAAAGGGGTTAACCGGGCGCGCATCTATGTCAGTGCAAACAACTTGTTTACGGTCACAAACTACTCGGGTTACGATCCGGAAGTAAACACGTATGCCGGGCAAAACACCGCGATCGGTATTGACAACTTCGTATACCCATCGTCAAAGTCATTCCTGGGTGGCATACAGGTAACATTCTAATCGAAAGAAACCAGAACATTCAATAAAGGCTATATGAACAATATTCTCAAAGCTTTTCTTCTTACCGGCAGCGTAGCGCTGGCGCTCGTGTCGTGTGAGCTGGAAGAAGAAGTTTATTCTTCCATCTATACGGAGAATTTTTATAAGACGGCGTCGGATGCCGAGGCGGCCATTGCTGCCGCCTATGATCCTATTTCGGATATGTACGGCGGGCCGGCGGCCCTGTTGGCGTCGGACTTGAGCGCCGATCAGACGTATCCGCGCATCGCGGTGTCGCGCAATTCGCTGACGTTGTTCTCGTACGACGCCAGCTATACAGCACAGCGCACGGCGGGTCGCGTGAACGAATCGCCGCAGCAAATCTGGGCATCGTCCTATGACGGTATTGAGAAATGCAACTGGGTGATCGAGCGGGTGCAGAGCACACAAATGGACGCCGCACGAAAGAAAGAAATTATTGGCGAGGCGTATTTCCTCCGGGCCTTTTACCACTGGACGGTTACTAAAAACTTTGGTGATGTCGTGGTGAAGACGAAGGCCAGCGACGTGGAGGCCAATGCCTATGTGGGCAAAAGCGCCAGGGCCGATGTGTATAAACAAATTTATAGCGACCTGGATTCGGCGGTGGCCAGGTTGCCCGAGCATTCGGCGGGGTTGGTGAAGGGGCGTCCTTCTAAACAGGCTGCGTTGGCGCTGTATGCAAAGGCGGCTTTGTATAACGAAGACTGGGCCACGTCCCTGGCAAAATCTGAGGCTGTTATGACGAATGGCTATCTTACCCTGATGGATAGTGTACGGGATATATACGATGTGACGAAAGAAGATATTGCACGGGTAGAAAATATCTTTGCGTACGAAGCAGAGTCGATCAATTCGGTGTCGGGATCCACATCATCGAAGTCGCACCAGATGACCGGTCTCTGTGGCCCTCCGGGCAATGCAGCGCCCGCGTATGGTAAGACTACCTATGGCTCTTTCTTTGCCTACCAGGCTTTCTTTAACTCGTTCGATCCGAAGGACCGCCGGCGAGGCATGCTGGACACGATGTTCGTGAAGTCAAATGGCGCAGTGGTACGCCAAAAGGACATTACGCCCATTACCAAGGATGCTGTATTGGTAAAGAAATACCAGGACCCTGTATCGCCGACGGGTGCCACGACCAACAATATTCCGATTTTGCGCATGGCGGATGTATACCTCATGGCGGCGGAAGCCGAGGCACGCAATCAACAGGGGGCCACGCAAAAGGCGTATGACTATATCAATGCAGTTCGCGAACGGGCCATGATCGATGATCTGCCTGCGGGTATGAGCTTGCCTGACTTTATTGACGCGGTATTGCAGGAGCGTTCGTGGGAGTTTTTCGCCGAGGGTGACCGTTGGTACGACCTGACGCGTACCGATACGTTCCTGGAGGTGATACCGGCTGCGGTCAACAGTGTCTATGGCGAGCGACATCCGGCGGCCAGGCACCGGTATTTCCCGATCCCACAAGATGAGATCAATGCCAATACGCTATTGGAGCAAAACGATCCCTGGAAATAACGGGTGCGGCGAATGCGGATACTTTTCACACTTTGGGTATTACATATGGTAGGGTTGGGCTATGCCCAGGACCTGCAGCTATACCTGCTGGCAGGCCAAAGCAATGCGGTGGGGCAGGGTGATAGCGCCTTGTCCCCCGTTTGCTCCGCCGGTGCGGCGTGGGAATATGTCGCGACCCGGGATGTGTTGGTGGCGTTGAAAGATCCGTTTGGGAAAGACGAGCTGCATTTTCAACGTGCGCATACCGGCAGCCTGGCGCCGGCACTGGCGGAAACGTTATATCGGCGTACCGGTAAACCGGTGGTGTTGATCGCGGCCGCCCGGGGTGGCAGCTCGTGTCACCAGTTGGCAGAGCTTGGCGACTATGGCACGTGGGATGTGCGGGGGCGTTTGCTATTGATGCCGTTGGCCCTTCAGAAGGTACAGGCCGCGGAGCGGAAAACGGGTAAACACCTGCAGGGGATCATCTGGGTGCAGGGTGAACGCGATGCGAACGCTATCAACGACGGGAAGCTTACGGCCGAACGCTACCGGCAAGCATTGGAAAGTGTTATTGCCAGGTTTCGCGAAGCGTTTGGGAAAGAGCTTCCTTTTTATATCGTGCAGACCGGGTATTATACCGGTCATCCGCGGGCCGGCTTTGACGCCGTTCGCCAGGAACAAGAGGCAGTGGCTGCCGCGGATCGCCATACACGGATTGTGTACCGCGGCACCACATCTTTTGCAGACAAGGGATGGATGCATGACGCCATTCATTATAATCAAACAGGTTTAAATCATATCGGCACCGCGGTCGCGGAGGCCCTCGTAAACAATTATCGTCCATGAAGCTTAGGTATTTATTGATCGTCTTTTGTTGTCTACCGGTTTGTCTGCTGGCCCAACAGCGCACTGCCTTGCACGGCGAGTGGAGCTTTGCGCTGGACCCGGTACAGGTGGGGGAAGCTCACGCATGGTATAGACCCAATTTTCCGTTGACCCGGTGGGACAAGGTAACGGTGCCACATTGTTTATCCGTCGACCCACGGTATATGCTCTATACCGGCACGGCATGGTATATAAAGAAATTTCAACACGCTGCCATACCGGCAGGGCATCGCGCATACCTGCGGTTTGAGGCGGTGTTTTATAAAGCCCAGGCATGGCTGAACGGTCAGAAGGTAGGCGGACACGAGGGTGGTTACACACCATTCGAATTGGATATTACGGAGGCACTGAAGGGTGAGAATACACTGGCGTTACAAGTGAACAATGCCTGGGATACAACAACGATTCCCGGCGCGAAGACGCGTATTCCGGATACGGATGAAAATACAGGCCAGCTCTTTCCGTGGATTAACTACGGCGGCATTACACGGGAAGTATATGTCGTTGTGCGGCCGGAAGTATATGTACAGAATGTAAAAATCACAGCCGACCCGGACCTGGTCAAGAAGACGGCGAAAGTATCGTTGGCCGTGCACGTGAGGAATGCCAGCGGTCGCGCAGCGAAACCGGCCGTGCACGTGACGTTGTATCGCGGGGGCGATAAGGTGCCGGTCAGGATCGCGGTAAAGGTGCCGGAGATACCGGCGGGCGCGACAACGGTTGTGCAGGCAGAGGCTGTGGTGCCTGCGAAGGAAGTGAAGTTGTGGTATCCCGACGATCCCGTGTTGTATAAGGCCGAGGTGGTGACTGGTGCGGATACCTTGTCGCGCATGTTTGGCATTCGCCAGGTGGCCGTGCAAGGCACACAGTTGTTATTGAACGGAGAGCCTATTCGCATGGGTGGCGGCAACCGGCCGCTCGACTATCCGGGCTATGGCTCGATGGACCCGACAACCGTATTGGAGAAAGATCTGACATTGATGAAGAATGGTAGCATGGAGCTGTCGCGGATCAGCCACTATCCCGTGTCGACCCAGTTGCTGGATTGGGCAGATGCCCACGGTCTGCTGATCATTGCCGAAGCGGGCAACTGGCAGTTGACGCCGAAGCAAATGGCAGATCCAACCATGCGCGCGCGGTACCAGGCGCAAATGCGCGAGATGATGGAACGCGATTGGAACCATCCCTCGGTGATTGCGTGGAGCGTGGGGAACGAATATCACTCCCATAAGCCCGAAGGACAGGCCTGGACAAAAGATATGTACGCCTATGTCAAGTCGATCGATGCTTCGCGGCTCGTGACGTTTGCCAGCATGTTTGTGTTTCGCGACATCATTCAGAAGCCGGAAGATGAGGCGTCGCAATATGTGGACTTTGTGAGCGCCAATATCTATGGCGACCATTTAAAGAACTTAAAGCATATCCATGCCTTATATCCGAACAAGCCGGTATATATAAGCGAGTTCGGCCTACGCACCGATGGTGTCAAGGATGAAGGAGACCGCGTGCGCCATTTGCAGAAGGCTATGCAGGATTTTCGGCAGTGCGATTTCCTGGTGGGCGCGTCGGTCTGGACGTTTAACGATTATATGAGTCGTTTCCCCGGCACCAATCCCAATGGCTACCGGCCGTGGGGCCTAATCTCGCCGGAGCGCGACCTACGGGGTATGTACCTGACATGGCAGGAAGAATTTGCGCCGGCCACCCTCGCGGTAAAAGTGTCGGATAAGCAAGTGGCGGTTACGGTCACAGCACGCAACGATTTTCCGCGCTATACGCTGCGCAACTATACCGTGCAATGCGGCGGTAAGTCTGCCAAGATTGACATGTTAAAGCCGGGCGAAAGCAAGACGCTTACCCTGGAGGTTGCACCGGGTGCGGCCGATGTGAGTCTGGTGAAGCCGGGTGGCTTTGTCGTGGTTAAGAAATCCATTCATCCTTAAACGTTCAACGGTAACATGATTGTATCGGAAAGTATAGCGTCCAGGTCGCTGCGGCAAGATGTGCTGTCGGCGGACCTGGTGATTGTAGGCGGAGGTTTGTCGGGTACCTGTTGTGCCATTACGGCGGCACGGGAAGGCCTGAAGGTAATCCTCGTGCAAGATAGGCCGGTGCTGGGAGGCAATGCTTCCAGTGAAGTGCGGCTGTGGGTGTTGGGCGCGACGTCGCACATGGGGAATAACAACCGATGGTCGCGTGAAGGCGGTGTGATCGACGAGATCCTCGTGGAGAATATGTACCGGAATCCCGAAGGTAACGCTGTGATCTTTGATACGGTGTTGCTCGATAAAGTAGTAACGGAGCCGAATATTACGCTGTTGTTGAATACGGCCGTCATGGAAGTGACCAAGGCCGGCGATGCGATTGCGTCGGTGCGGGCCTTTTGTAGTCAGAACTCGACCGAGTATGTGTTGAGGGCACCGCTGTTTTGTGATGCATCGGGTGACGGTGTTGTGGGCTTTCTGGCGGGCGCGGCATTTCGCATGGGCGCAGAGACCCGGGAAGAGTTTAATGAACGATTTGCACCGGAGAAAGAGTATGGTGAGCTGCTGGGGCATTCGCTCTACTTTTATAGTAAGGACGTGGGCAAGCCTGTTGACTTTGTAGCTCCGGCTTATGCGCTGCATGACATCACGCAGATTCCACGGTACCGTAAGTTCAATGCAAAAGAATATGGCTGTAACCTTTGGTGGGTGGAGTATGGTGGCCGGCTGGATACCGTACACGAAACGGAGACGATCAAGTGGGAGCTGTGGAGGGTGATCTATGGTGTGTGGAATTATATCAAGAACTCCGGCAAATTTCCCGAGGCGCGCAATCTGACGCTTGAGTGGGTGGGTACGATTCCGGGCAAACGGGAGAGCCGTCGGTTTGAAGGTGACTATATTTTAACGCAGCAAGATATTGTCGAGCAGCGACCGCACGATGATGCCGTGGCGTTTGGCGGCTGGTCGATTGACTTGCATCCTGCGGACGGTGTGTTTAGCGAGCGGCCAGGGTGTAATCAATGGCATGCGAAGGGTATTTATGACCTGCCGTATCGCAGTTATTATAGCCGCAATGTAAAAAACCTGTTTCTGGCCGGTCGTATCATCAGCGTCAGTCACGTGGCATTTGGTTCGTCGCGTGTGATGGGCACAAGTGCCTACGGTGGCCAGGCGGTCGGCATGGCAGCGGTGGTGTGTAAGCAGTACAGTGTCTTGCCTGCCGAATTGTTAGCGAAAGGTTTGGTGCCGGAGCTTCAGCAGCGGTTAATGGTGCGTGGACAACATTTGCCGCGTTTGCGCCTGCATGATAAAAAGAACCTGGTGAACGATGCGTCCCTTCATGCGTCGAGCACGCTGGCGCTACAGGCATTTCCGGAAGGTGAGCTGCGGCCGCTGAGTCCCGCCGTGGCGCAAATGTTGCCATTGCCGGCAGGGCCGATGCCCGGTATATCCTTTCATGCCTATGCGGAGGAGCCTGCTACATTGGAAGTGGAGTTACGCGTAAGTAGCAAAGCCGGTAATTATACACCCGATGTAACACTGGCCACGGTGCGCAAGGAGCTGGCCGCCGGTAAGAACTGTGTTGACCTGGTATTTGATGTTGAGCTTCCGGATACTGCGTATGCGTTTATTGTGTTCCGAAAAAACCCGTTGGTGAAAGTGCCGTTCTCTTCGCAACGTGTGACGGGAATGTTGTCAGTGTTTAACCACATCAACGAAGCCGTGTCTAATTATGGTAAACAAACGCCACCCGATGACATTGGTATGGAGACGTTTGAGTTCTGGTGCCCGCAAAGACGCCCATTGGGGCAGAATGTAGCGCTGCGGTTGTCACAGCCGTTGACGTGCTTTGGTGCGGAGAATATTCGAAACGGCATGGCACGGCCGGTGGACGGCCCCAATGCCTGGGTGGCGGACAGTAAAGATGCTGAGCCCGTACTAACCCTGACGTGGGACGGCCCGCGCACCATTCGTACGGTGGTGTTAAAATTTGATACGGACTTTGATCACCCCATGGAGACGGTGTTGATGGGC
The DNA here is from genome assembly GCF_021190955.1 of Parachryseolinea silvisoli. Classification (GTDB taxonomy): domain Bacteria; phylum Bacteroidota; class Bacteroidia; order Cytophagales; family Cyclobacteriaceae; genus Ohtaekwangia; species Ohtaekwangia silvisoli. Next base: position 240,244 of record NZ_JAIOAO010000002.1, on the reverse strand, counting down.
CACCCCGAGAACGTGATGCCGTTCTGCGTGCGTCGGTATACGTTGCGTGATGAGCGAGGGACGGTAGTGTATCATTGTGAAGGAAATTACCAGACACAGAACGTGATCCGATTCAACGAGCCGGTGACAACGCGCTCGCTGACTTTAACGGTAGCACATCCGTCGGCGGAAGTCCCGGCGGCGGTATTTGAAGTACTTTGTTATGAATATTGACATGAGCAGAAGTATATCAATAAGCGTTTTAATCGCCGTGCTCGGCGTGGCGGCCTGTAAACAAAAGGATGTAAGCCTTACCAATGACCGGCTGCAGCTTCACTGGAAGCAAGAGGCGGACGGCTGGCACGCCACCGGTGTGCGGGTACGTGTGGGAGGCGCCTGGCAGGAAGTGGGCAAGCCGGAGGGAAGTTATACATTACTTTACAGCGAGCAGAAGCCGGATAGTACACCGACCGTGTTTAAAACAAATACGGGTGTACCATTTCCCGAGCCGGTATATAGATATCAGCAGGCTTTTTGGAAAGATGCTACGTCGCCGGTATCGTTAAATACGGCGGGTGAAGCGGTTACAGGATATCCGTCGGATGTGAAGGCCGACGGCAGGCGCCTGGTATTTACCGTTGACAATGCATGGGCCAGCATCTCGGCATCATGGGCATTGGATGAACGGTTTCCAAACGACGTGATTGTAGAGCACCAGTGTGTCGTGAAGAAACCGGGGTATTATTCCTTTGCTACGCCTGCGTTGGCGACGGTGCCGGAGGCTGACATGGCGTGGGCCACGGTGCCGGGGTATTTCCAGGGCGACTCGGTTCAGCCCGATTTTGTCCGGGCGTATGCGTACGGGCAAGGCGTGCCGGCCTTGCCAGTGATCTATCGCGAGCGTTGTGCCAGTACCCTGGCGGCGATTGTCGATACGAAGCAGTCGGTGTCGCTGGCAGTGATACCCCGTCCGGGGTTGGGCCGCGATCCGTGGGCACACGATCACATCACGCACGAGGACTGGCACATCGGCTTGTCCCACCGCAACCGTGCAGGCGCTTTATCACCTTCACTTTATTATCCGGTATTGGGCCAGAAGCCCTCGCATCTGCAAGCCGGTGATACGGTAAAGTTTGCCTTTCGTTATAGTTTGCGCCACGGTACGTGGTATGACCAGGTGAAACATACCGCCAACGATATATATCAATTTAAAGAAACGCTGGCGCTGCGTCAGAACAAACAGTCGCTGACACATCGCATCGAAGCCATGTACCGTTACCTGACGGATACAAAAACTTCGATGTGGCACGTGGAGTCGTTTGAAGGCAGACAGATCGGCGGGCAATCCTATCTCGGTGGTGTCGTGGGTTCGCAGGGCGATGCCATCAAAAATTCGGACTACGGTGCGATGTGGATGCTGGCCCGGGCTACCGGCGATCCGGCGTTGCAGAAAAACGTATTGCCCTATGCTCTTAACTTCAAGCTGGCGCAACAACAAACCACACCCGGGTTCTTTCAAGGTGCTGCCATGGGGCAATACTATCTCGCCAAACGCAAAGTGTTCGTGGAAGAATGGGGTGAGTTTGTAGAGCCGGTGAGCCTGACATACTACACCATGTTAGACGACGGGAACATTTTGCTGTTTGAGCCTGATCACAAAGTATTGTTGGAGCGGTTGCGCCTGGGCGCCGAGCTATTGTTGAAGTGGCAACAACCGGATGGCAGTTGGAAGGTGGCGTATGATCAGAATACGAAGGAACCGTTGTTTCAGGATATTGACGATCTGCGGCCAACCTTCTATGGATTGATGGTGGCACATCGCATTTTGAAAGATCCCAAATACCTGGCGGCAGCCGAGAAAGGTGCGGCGTGGTTTATACGGCAGGGTGTAGAGAAGGGACATTTTATTGGTGTATGTGGTGATGCGCGGTATGCGCCGGACTTTGCTACAGCACAATCGGCACAGGCACTGCTGGACCTATACGATATTACAAGCAAGAAGGAGTACCTGGAAGCGGCCTTGAAAACGGCCCGGATCTATACTACGTCTATTTATACGCATCCCATTCCCAGCCGGCAGCCGAAGACTGTATACGGCACCTCCCGCGAAGATTGGGAGATTTCACAGGCTGGGTTGAGCTTTGAGCACGGCGGCATTATGGGCTCTGCACAGCGGCAGGGGCCGATACAACTGGCCAGCCATGCGGGCTTATTTGTGCGGGCGTTTCAACTGACGCAGGACTCACTGTTTATTGATATGGCCCGTGCGGCAGCCATCGGCCGTGATGCCTTCGTTGATTCTGCCACAAGCGTGGCGTCGTATTACTGGTATGCCATGAACAAGGGCGCGGGGCCGTATCCGCACCATGCCTGGTGGCAGATCGGATGGATCACGGACTACCTGTTGGCAGAGGTGCAACTGCGTTCCGCCGGTGACATTACCTTTCCGCGCGGCTTTGTGACACCGAAGGTCGGCCCGCACCAAAGCTACGGTTTTGCGCCGGGTACCATTTATGGAGATTTAGCCGACCTGGTGATCCGGCCGGGGCTGATCGTGTGCGACAATCCGTCTGTGGAATACATAACAGCATATTCTGCTTCCAAAAATCGCTTGTTTGTCATACTATTGAATGATCAGCCTATAGCGGTGCAAGCACCGGTGGCGATACACGTAGACAAGTGGAAGCCCGGCGTGCGGGTAAAGGCCCTGACAGCGGTGCCCGGTGGGCAGTCCGTAGCGAGTGGCCCAACCGTGGATGTCTCGTTATCGCCGTATGGCCTGGCCGTATATGCGCTGGATCTTCAATAATGCTTTTCAACTTCTGACTTCATGGTACAACTGGATTTTATTGTCATGGCGGTGTTCGCCGTGCTGATCTTTGCGATCGGACTGGCGTTTACCCGCACCGGCAGCAAAAGTAGTCAGGCTTTTTTTGAGGCCGGCGGGGAAACACCCTGGTGGATCAATGGCCTGTCGCTCTTTATCAGCTATTTCTCCGCGGGTACATTTGTGGTGTGGGGGTCGATTGCCTATAAACATGGGTTGGTGGCCAATACCATTCAACTGACGATGGCGATCAGCGGCCTGATTGTGGCAGTATTTATTGCAGCCCGCTGGAAACGAACGGGCACGCGCACCGCGGCAGAGTATATTGGCCTGCGCTTTGGCACAAGGGCGCAACAGTTTTATACCTACCTTATTTTAATTCTCAGCCTGGTCAATACCAGTGCCGTCTTATATCCTGTGGGGAAGATGGTGTATGTGGCGACGCCGTTTTCGTTGGAGGCGTGTATTATTGGTATCGGCATCCTGATTGTATTGTACACCGCGGCGGGTGGGCTGTGGGCCGTACTGGTCACGGACGTGGTGCAGTTTATTATCCTGATGGCCGCTGTGTTAATTGTTATACCCGCTTCGTTCGCGCAGATTGGCGGCGTCAGCAATTTGTTCCGTCAGGCACCAGCCGACTTCTTTGAGCCGTTCGCCAATGATTATACCGCCGGCTTTATGCTGGCCTTTATTGGATACCAGACTGTTTATATCGGTGGAAACTGGTCGTATGTACAACGGTATACCAGCGTATCGAGCGAACGCAATGCAAAGAAGGTGGCGTACCTGTTTGCGTTCCTGTATGCATTGAGCCCGGTCATCTGGATGCTGCCACCCATGATTTATCGGATCATCAATCCTGATTTGCATGGGTTGGAACCCGAAGGTGCTTATATGATGCTTTGCCAGCGTGTGTTGCCGGCGGGGTTGATCGGCCTGGTGTTGTCGGGTATGATCTCCGCTACTTCCAGCAAGGCGAATACTACGATTAACCTTTCCGCTACTGTATTTGCCCAGGATGTATACCGCAGCGTCTTTCGGCCCGGTGCGTCGGAGAAGGAGCAGATTCTTGTTGCGCGGCTTTTTACACTGCTATTCGGTGCAGGCACAATTGGTGTGGCGCTGCTCGTGCCGTTGGCAGGGGGTATTGTGGAAGTAGTGTTGAGCGTTGCGGCAATTGCAGGGGGAGCGTTGTTTGCACCCATTATTTGGTCGCTGTACTCTTCCCGGCAAACGGCATTCTCCGTGGTGTTCACAACGATTGTAGCATTGGTTGTAAGTTTATCCTTTAAAGTATTACTGCCGGCATTCGCAGGATTTAAACTGGATCGATCAGTAGAAACATTATTGGGGGTGGGGTTGCCCCTGGCTGTGCTGGGCATCTTTGAATACTATTATTATACCCAGGGAATGAAGTCGCCGCGTGCGCTCGCCCTGCAACAAGCCACGACGCGCGAGGCGCCGGCGGTTCAGAAAATCCATCACGAAGCGGCACAGCAGCAGAACCGGTTTGGCATTACTGTCATTATCGCGGCCGCGGCCTTTGTCGGTGCGGGCATTGCTTTACTGGGTGTGCTCGCCAGCAGCAACATGACTGTGGTGGCGGTTGGCAGTGTTATTTTTCTGCTGGCGGGCACGGCGCTATATCGGTATGTGCTGAGGGCGTAATTAATCCCAGTCGCCTAACAGGCGGCGTACGACGATGATCTCGCCGGTGTGGTAAGCGTTGTGATCAGCAATGAGCAATGCTTCGCGCAGCAGGTTTTGCCCGTCACCATGCTCGAACGGTTCCAGCAGGTCGCGCTTGGGGTTCTTCAGCAGGTTGAAGAAACGTGTGCGGTCTTCTTCTATCTGGGCAAGCGATTTTTTCCAGGCATAATCGCTTACTTCGTCGGGCACTTCCCCGGGCCAGTACCCTTTGGGCCAGGGGGGCGACTCGTGTGCGGCAGAAGTACAGAACTCCACAATATCCCATTGCGTGATGCGGATGTGCTCGACCAGTTGCCAGATGTTATAGGGCAGTGACGCGGGTGTACGCGTGCGTAATTCTTTGGACAGTCGCGCCACCGATTCTTCGAACGAGACGTGGGCGTGGCCTTTTTGAATGCACTGAATCAGCTCGGTCACGATGGACTTGCGTTGGGCCGTTTCCATAGTAATTCGTTTAATAGTTCTCTATAAAAAATCTGGCCTACCGGTAGGCAGGCCCGCTGGTCCTACTGGCGGAGAGTGTGCTTTTTAGCACATCCCAATCTTTTGCCGGTCATCCGGTCAATCATTCTTCCGATGCAATCGTTGTTTGAAATGGTCCTTTGGTGGTGGATGTTATCTTAAAATTCCAACCGTATGCCCATTCTAAAACCCTATTCCTTTCTTTGTATTCTTTCGCTTTGTCTGTTCTCCTTTTTCACGCAGGCTCAGCAGCTTCGTGTTCTGACCAATCACCTGGGCTATGAAGCCACGGGGCCCAAACATGCCGTGGTGCAGGGAAAAGCCGGCGACGCTGTCACAGCCTTCCGGGTAAAGGACAGCCAGACTGACGCCGAGGTATTTTCAGGTTCAGTGGCACAAGCCGGGCCGGTACAGAAGTGGAAGGACTGGCACTTCTGGACGCTGGAGTTTGACGGCGTGACGAAGGAAGGTTCGTATTACATAGAATGTACCACCAGCAAGGGCGTTATCCGCTCCTTCCCATTTGTAATACAGGTGGATGTATTGGAACGCAACACGCTGTCGAATGTAGTATACTATTTCAAAGGACAGCGGTCGTCGGGGTTGCTCGATAAAGCGGACCGCAACCTGAAGCTGGAAGACACCAACACGACTGTGGATGCACACGGTGGATGGTATGATGCTACCGGCGACTATGGCAAACACCTCTCACACTTGTCGTTTTCGACGTATTTTAATCCGCAGCAAATATCACTGACGGCGTGGGGTCTTTTTAAGACCTATGCCTTGCTGAATACACGTGACAAGGTTGCCTTCAAACAATATAAACGTCGTGTACTGGACGAGGCGATGTTTGGCGCCGATTACCTGGTGCGTGTAAAGAATCCGAATGGATCATTTTACCGCTCGGTGTCGGGACATGGACCGGAGAAACGTCCGGAGGATCGTAAGATCGGTAAAGACTCGAAGGGTTATGCGATCAAGACGATCGATACCAAAGACAAGACGAACCCTGGGGACATTGAACGCGTATCGAGCCAGGCTACCTATGAAGTGAGCTACCGGGCAGGGGCGGGTCTTTCCATCGCTGCCTTGGCGATGGCCAGCACGTATTCTGTGTCTGGCGACTATACGGCCGCCGACTACCTGCGCACGGCAGAAGAAGCCTTTGCATTTTTGGAAAAGAACAATTTATACTATACCAACGACGGCAAAGAAAATATCCTGGATGACTACAGTGCGCTGATGGCAGCCACGGAATTATTCAAGGTGACGAACAAGCCGGTATACAAACTTGCGGCCGACAAACGTGCAAAGAACCTGATGGGCCGTCTGATAACCTCCGGTACGTACCAGGGTTCCTGGCGTGCCGACGCTGCCACGCGCCCGTTCTTCCACCCGTCCGATGCCGGCCTGCCGGTGGTGGCATTGCTGAATTATGCCCCGGTGGCCGACGGGGCCGTGCGCAAGGAAGTATTGGCGTGTGTTAAGAAGTCACTGACGTACGAGCTGCAAGTTACGGGCGAAGTAAACAATCCTTTTGGTTATGCGCGACAGCTGGTGCAAAACAAGGAAGGCGTGAAGCGTACTGCATTTTTCTTTCCGCACGATTCTGAAGCAGCACCCTGGTGGCAAGGTGAGAATGCACGGCTTGGTTCGTTGGCGGCGGCGGCCCGGTTGGCAGTCCCATTTTTTTCCGACGAAGCTTTTCGTCACAAGCTGCAAGTATACGCCTGGAATCAATTGAATTGGGTATTGGGCTTAAATCCCTATGACGCCAGCATGCTGCATGGTACAGGGCGTAATAACATTGCTTATATGTTCTTCGGTACGTATCAATATACGAATGCCCCCGGCGGTATTAGCAATGGCATTACCGGCGGTTATAACGACGAGGCTGATATTGACTATGACCTGAGCTATCTCAAAACCGGTAAGGACGACGACTGGCGCTGGGCGGAACAATGGCTGCCGCACGGCGCGTGGTACATGGTGGCCACGGCAGTGGGCCAATAGGCAAATCCCGCGATCGCAAATTTCATATCGAATTAGTCGTTTCTAATCCCGTTCTAATCTCCTTAAGACATCTTTGAGGTCGGCAGCACTTTACCGTGTTGCCGTGTGTTCTATTATTGCTACGAATGTTGTAACACACATCTATTGTCAGGCGAGGCTGCTATGCCTGCCTGCCGTATGCAGGCTTCCAACGGCTGTGCAGGAGGTTGACGGCGTAGAACAGAGGATGATGGAGCGTTTTTGTTAACATTGGTATAATAATATTTAATAAGTTTAGTGAGTATTGTCTGTGCCTCCCAACCCTGCGGTGAGACGGAGTCGAAGAATTAAAATTTAGGGAAGTTAAAAGAGATACTATGTTTTTTAGAAAGAGAGTGGTTTTGGTCGATCGGGATGAACCATTTCAAAATGTTTTGAAATATGTATTGTCCTCGCTGGATAAGATCCTGATCGTGAACCAGTATGCCGAATGCGCGGATGCGCTGAAAGGCCTGGACCGGGACCAGCCCGATATCATTATTATGGATATCGACTTTGTGTTTCTCAAGGGCCCGGAGTTCATAAGCCGGGTAAAAAAGAAATACCCGCGGATCGATATTCTGGTCATCTCTGACTATACCGATGAAGACATTGTACTGAATGTTATTGGCAGTGGCGCTTCGGGCTTTTTATTAAAGCAGAGCTGTTTGCCGCAGTTAGCGGAGTCTATTGATAATCTGATGAGGGGTGGCGCACCGCTCGATCCGTTTATTGCGCGCATTGTGATCAGTGCCCATCATACTGGTGACAGCTCACCGCTGAGCAGCCAGGAAACCACCGTGCTGAAGCTCATGATGAAAGGCCTTACCTACCGCATGATTGCTGATGAGCTCGGCATTGCAAAAGATACTTCGAAGACACACATTAAGAACATCTATAAGAAGCTGGAAGTAAACACCCGCGCGCAGGCGGTGTCGAAGGCCATAGCCGACAGGCTTGTGCCGTCTAACTTCTTGCCGAAAGTGAGCTGGTATATCTATTATGCCCTGGGACTGCTTTCTGAAGAGATGATGTCGGTCTCAGTCTTTACCGAGCTTTGATCTAACGGATAGACAACACGCAATTAACATAGAGGCCGCAAGGCCTTTTTGTATTTTAGAAGGGTGATAAAGATCACCCACAAACGATTGCGTCTGGACGCATGGATTCTATTTCAAAAATTTCCTTTGTCGTCATTTTATAGCGGTTAATTCGCCCTTCCTCTCCATAAAATTCTGTCTCGTCTCAGGCACCTCCCGCAAGTAGAAATAGACCGGTTTGGTATAGAATAACCCAAGATGGGTTAGGTTCTGTACCCCAAGCCTCTCACAAGTGGGGTATAAAGAGTGTATTTTCTGGACCTGCGGCCTGTCCTATCATTGCTTTCATATTAACCTAAATTCAAACTTATGAGAAGAACTCTACTCGCCTGCTTTGTGGCAGTGCTAACGCTGGCGTCTTTTGGCCTGGCGCAAGCGCAAGAACGAATCACAGGCAGGGTGCTTTCCGCAGAAGACGGAGGACCACTGCCCGGTGTGAACGTTGTGATTAAAGGTACTACCAACGGAACCGTGACCGATGCCGAAGGAAATTATTCCTTGACGGCTCCCCCGGATGGGGTTTTAATTTTCAGCTTTATTGGTCTTGCCACGCAAGAAGTCGCCATTGGCGGCCAGACATCAGTTGTTGTGAACATGGCGACAGACGCCCGACAGCTCAGCGAAGTGGTGGTTACTGCCCTTGGTATCGAGCGGAGCAAGAACGAGCTGCCCTACTCAGCGCAGGAGGTTCGCGGAGAGGACATGACCCGCAACCGCTCCACAAACTTTGTCAATTCACTCTCAGGCCGTGCAGCCGGTGTGGACGTGAAGACCAACAACAACATGGGTGGTTCTACCAACATCGTTATTCGTGGTTATAAGTCCATCATGAACAACAACCAGGCTTTGTTCGTGATCGACGGCGTGCCCGTATCGAACGCCAACACGAACACCAACAACCAACGTAACGGTGCTCCCGGCGTCGACTACGGTAACGCAGCGGCTGACATTAACCCTGACAACATCGAGTCGGTCAACATCCTGAAAGGTGCTGCGGCTTCAGCGCTTTACGGCTCGCGTGCTGCTAACGGTGTAATTATGATCACGACCAAGAAGGGTCGTAAAAATACCTTTGACATCGTTGTGAACAGCGGCGTTACCTGGGGTAAGATCGACAAGAGTACGTTCGTTAAATTCCAGGAGGAGTATGGTGGTGGCTATGTGCAGACCTTCGCTCCTAACGAAACATACAATGGAGTTGACCGTCCGGTGCCGAACTTCACGGCAGATGCTTCTTTCGGTCCGAAATTCGAAGGTCAATCGGTATATAACTGGGATGCTTTTGATCCTAATCACCCCAACTATCACCTCCCTACTACCTGGAGATTTGCGGAAAACGGTCCGGAATATTATTATGAAACCGCCAGACAATCCAATCAAAGCATTTTGCTGAGCGGTGGTAATGACAAAACAACCTTCAAAGTGGGCTATACCCGCAGCGATGAGACCGGCGTACTGCCCAACAGCGAGCTGAACAAAAACATGTTCAACTTCTCGACCTCGTTTGATTTTACGGAAAAGCTGACCGTAACGGCTTCGGGTAACTACACACGGGTGGAAGGTCTGGGCCGCTATGGTACAGGCTATAGCTCGGCGAACCCGAACCAGGTATTCCGCCAGTGGTGGGCTGGGCATGTAGACATGAAAGATCTACGTGAAGCGTATTTTCGCAACAGGCAGAACATTACATGGAACTGGAATTCAGACCGGAACCGCCCGATCTACATGGATAACTCATACTGGACACGCTATGAAAACTTCGTAGATGACACACGCGACAATTACTTCGGTTATGTTTCCGCCAACTATAAGGTTAACAGCTGGCTGAGCGTTATGGGCCGTGCCGCGGTGAACACCACCGTGGATTATCAGGGTGAACGCATTGCTGTTGGTAGCAACGGTGTTCCCAAGTTCGAGCGTTTCGACCGCACGTTTTCGGAATCCAACTACGATCTCATGCTGAGCGCCAACAAAGACTTGTCGCAAGACCTGAATTTGAAGGCTTACGTCGGTGGGAACATGCGCCGTAGTGAAATGAACTCTGTTCGTGCTTCTACCAGCGGTGGTTTGGCCGTTCCGAAACTATACTCGTTGTCGAATTCCAGAACTCCGATGACGCCTCCGACGGAGGTGCTGGAGAAGATCGGTGTCGACGGGATCTTTGCCAGTGCAACCCTGGGCTACCGTGAAATGCTGTTCCTCGACATCGCTGGTCGTCGCGATCAGTCAACAACACTTCCTGAGGACAACAATACATTCTTCTACCCGTCTGCTGCCGCCAGCTTTGTGTTTTCGAAACTACTCGATGCACCCTGGCTGACACACGCCAAAGTGCGTGGTAACTATGCACAGGTAGGTAACGACGCGCCTCCGCTCTCGATCTATGACGTATACGACAAGCCTGCGGCCATGGGTTCAGTGCCTTTCTTCTCGTTGCCCAACACCAAGAACAACCCCGATCTGAAACCCGAAAGAACAAACAGCGTGGAAGTAGGTGTTGATGCGGACTTCATGGACGGCCGCTTCGGCTTCGACTTCACCTGGTACCGTACCAGCACGTTTGACCAGATTCTGCCGGTTACGACCACCGGTGCCGCCGCCTACACGGCCAAGTTTGTAAATGCCGGTGAAATGGTAAATAAAGGCATCGAGGTTTCGGCTTTCGTAGTTCCTGTACGTACCACCAACTTCTCCTGGATTGCCAACCTGAACTTTACGCGTAACCGTAACGAGGTTATTGAGCTCTACAGCCAAGGCGGCGTTCCGGTGCCGAACATTCCGATCTCGGTGAACGGTGTTGCCTTTCAGGGTGGTGTAACGCTGAACGCTGCTGTCGGTCATCCGTACGGTGTCATCCGTGGTACAAACTATACGTACCATCCGGATAACGGTCAGCCCGTTGTAAATGCGAGCGGTTACTACCTCCCGACGGCCAGCTCGAACGAGATCATCGGTGATCCGAACCCCTCCTGGCTGGGTGGTATCAACAACACCTTAAAGTATAAGAACCTGAGCTTGAGCTTCCTTGTCGACATTCGTCAGGGTGGCGACATCTTCTCGCTGGATATGTGGTACGGCGATGGTAGCGGCGTGACGCCGATCACGGCTGGTCTTAACGACAAAGGCAATCCGAAGCGGGATCGCGTAGCCGATGGTGGTGGTGTATTGCTGCCGGGTGTGAACCAGGACGGCACACCGAACACCACCTATGCTGAAAACTACAACGGTAGCGGCGCCACGGCGTACGGCTATGTTGCCAACGGAGGCGGGGGTGCGCCCCGCGCGGCGTATGTATACGACGGTAGCTACGTAAAGCTGCGTGAAGCTGCGATTACGTATACTATACCGGCTTCGCTGCTGACGGGTCTGAAGTTTGTAAAAGGCATCGACGTGTCGGTTATCGGCCGCAACCTCTGGATCATCCACAAAAACATGGAATACTCCGATCCGGAAGAAAGCATGAGCTCGGGCAACACTGCCATGGGTTACCAAAGTGGTGCCTACCCCACTGTTAGAAACTACGGTTTTAATGTGAAGTTTAGATTCTAATACCTTACGAATCATGAAAAAAATATCAATCATATTACTTTCCATCGCGTTGTTGACCTCGTGCGTCGATTCGCTAGATGACTATAACATCGACCAGAAGAAAGCCGGTGCTGTAACGGCCGAGACGCTTTACAGCGCTGCGCTGAAAAATCTGGCGGACATTGTAACGACACCCAGCGTAAACAGCAACAACCTGCGGTTGTATGTTCAACATTGGACGACCACCACGTATCTGGACGAGCCGCGGTATATCATGACATCGCGCACCATTCCTCAGGCCTTCTGGGATGCGCTGTATCGCGACGTACTGGCCGACTTGAAAGAGGCCCGTCGTATTATCGAGGCCGATCAGTTCATCCTTCCGAACGTAAAGAATAATCAGTTGGCCCAAATCGGTATCCTTGAGGTGTATGCATGGTCGGTATTGGTAAATTCGTTTGGTGACATTCCTTACAGCGAGGCGCTGGATATCAACAACTCCCTGCCGGAGTATGAAGACGCACACACCATCTATCTCAATCTGCTTGATCGCCTGGATGTCGCCCTGGGGTTACTGAATACCACGCAAGCCGCTCCCTATACCATCGGCTTCGGTGGCGGTGACCTGCTGTACAACGGAAAGACGAACCCGATCAGCTTCTGGATAAAATTCGGTAACTCGCTGAAGTTGAAACTGGCTATGGTAATCGCAGATGTTCCTGCCGATGCTGCTCGCGTAAGCAAAGCAGTGACAGAAGCTACCCGTAATAACGGTGAGTTCCTGATGAAGGCGAATGCCGACAATGCACGTTTCCCGTATATCAACGATGCGCCGAACAACAACCCCGTAGCAACCAATACGAACTCGCTGTTTACGAGCCGTCAGGATTTCCTGCCATCGAATACGATCATTGATCAGATGAATTCGACTTCAGATCCGCGCAGGTCTGCATGGTTCACGCTGTGGGTTGCGACACCCCCAGAGGGGCAACCTGCTCCTCCCGGTATTTACAAAGGCGGTACGTATGGTCAAACGAACACGCCGGTTACGCAATTCTCGCGGTTGAGTGCGCGCATCATTGCCCCGACTGCCGAAGCGTTGCTGGTGGACTACTCTGAAGTAGAGTTCCTGTTGGCAGAAGCCGTAGAACGCAACCTCATTACTGGTGATGCAGCGGTTCACTACAATAACGCGATTACCGCTTCGCTGTCCTACTGGGGCGTAGCCAGTGGCGATATCACGACCTTCCTGGCCCAACCTAGCGTGGCATATGCAACAGCCGCTGGCGACTGGAAAGAAAAAATCGGTACCCAAAAATGGCTGGCCCTATTCAACCGCGGTTACGATGCCTGGGTTGAATGGAGAAGATTAGATGCTCCGGCATTGGTTCCCCCGACGGTACCGAATCAAACGTATATTATCCCAAAACGCTTGATTTACCCGGTTATCGAGCAGCAGGTAAACGGTGCTAACCGCAATGCGGCGGTTGACAAGCTGGAGGGCGGCCTGGACGTGGCGGCAGTGCGCTTGTTCTGGGATGTTGAATAAAGAACAGTAATTTAATTATAGCACAAAGAGGTTGCCCATGGCAGCCTCTTTGCTTTTCTTACTCTTCCATAATAAACGTGTGTGGGCTCGTCTCGCTGTAGAAGCGTTGGCTGTAGTTGTCCCAGGCGCGCATGCCTTCGCGGATCTCTTTGATGTCTTCCACTTTGGATTCTGCCAGGATGTTCGTTCCCAGCATTTTATCCACGGCCAGCCGTTCCTCCCATTCTTCGGGGGTGTAGAAAGTGACCTTTACGTATCCTTTGCCAATAATCCGGCTTACCATTTTCATGGGCGCAAGCTAGGCAAAAAATGACCACTCACGTATGCTCTGTGTGCTTCTGACAAACTTTTGCGAACTTCCCTCCAGCGAACAACGCATATTTGACCACAACCTATTTTACTATGGAATACAGACAACTTGGCGGCTCGGGGCTGCGCATTCCCGTGTTAAGCTTTGGTACAGCTACCTTCGGTGGTGGCAATGAATTCTTTAAAGCCTGGGGCTCGACGCAAGTGGCCGAGGCTGCACGCATGATAGACCTTTGCCTGGAGGCGGGCGTGAACCTGTTCGATACGGCGAATGTCTATTCTCGCGGCATGTCGGAAGAAATTCTGGGGCAGGCCATTAAGGGGCGGCAGGACAAAGTGCTGATCTCGACCAAGGCAACGTTCCCGATGGGCGACGGTGTGAACGACTTCGGCTCTTCCCGTCATCACCTGATCCAGCAGTGCGAAGCCAGCCTGCGCCGGCTCGGCACCGACCACATTGATATTTATCACATGCATGGCTTCGATGCGAACACACCCGTGGAAGAGACGCTGAACACGCTCAACACCCTGGTGCAAAGCGGTAAGGTGCGGTATATCGCGTGCTCTAATTTCTCCGGATGGCACCTGATGAAATCGCTTTCGGTCTCCGAACGTTTTGGCTGGGCGCGGTACGTAGGCCACCAGGCGTACTACTCGTTGCTGACCCGGGACTTCGAGTGGGAGCTGATGTCACTGGGCGTTGATCAGAAGGTTGGTACGTTGGTATGGAGTCCGCTGGCCTCCGGTTTGCTGAGCGGGAAATACCGTCGTCATCAGCCCGTGCCGAAAGAAGCGCGCATAGCCCAAGGGGGAAGCCCCGTGCCGGCGCATGCCACGCCCGACGAAGTATTATACAAAGTGCTCGATGCCTTGGATGAAGTAGCGGCAGAGACTGGCAAGAGTGTCGCGCAAATTTCGTTGAATTGGCTTTTGCAACGTCCCACGGTATGTAACATCATTATTGGCGCGCGTACCGAGGAGCAGTTAAAACAAAACCTGGCCGCCGTAGGGTGGAACCTCACGACCGACCAGGTTAAAAAACTAGACGATGCCAGCGCCATGCCAACAGCATATCCTTATTGGCACCAACGCGACCACGCCATGCTGAACGCAGCACCCGCACTTTACTAAACCTAACCTTACTAAACCTAAACCAATATTTTGTTGTGACTTGATTGCTGTGGTACCAGTGCTACTGCACCGGTACCGCAGTTTTCAAGCACACTGAGGGAGAAGTGTTATTCTTTTTCAGAGAAACCGTCTTCATCGGCTGAGATTCTGCCGGACCCATCGTTAATCCAGTATCCGCTGGTGTTATCGCCGTTGTCGAGCATAAAGAGTGAATAGTATAAATCTTTAATGCCGGTGTCGGTTATCGTGCCCGATGTTACCTGGATCATCCGCGCGTCGTCACCATTGGCAGAAGCGTTGATCTCGGCAAACACCGAAAACTTGTTGTCCGTACCAGATATAAAACTGCCAATACCTTCGCCACTTTCGGGAGCATTCTCATAATTCACTTTCACGGTCAGGTCTCCATTATCCTGGTCAAAAAATGTTACCACATAATCGGTGAAGATATGGCCTGGCTGATAAGGATCGCCTTCTATATTCGAGGCTTTCAATTCCAGGGGCGATGCGCGGAAAGTGCCCGTCAGGTCGGGTGGTGTCAAGCCGCCGTGAATGGGCATGCCCAGTGACTTCATTTCGGTTAATAGCGCGGCGGGCACCAGGTTGGTGATGTCTTCGGAAAGGTCATCAGCCGGTTTTTTGTCATCATCATCGCTGCCGCAGCTGCTTACACTGACCAGTAGAATACTTGCCAGCAGACTGAAAACAATTTGTTTCATAGAGGGGTAGAGGGGTTATTGGGTTCAAAGAAACAACGTAGGCGCCCGTCGGGCAATAACCCTTTTGGGGTATTAAAAAGCCTTTTTTTGACAGTTCTAATGCCAATCCAAACTATTTGATACTAAATTGTAGAACATATCAGCCGGTTTTTCGTTATTTACTCTACAATCTAGTAACAAATGAAAGAGACGCGTTTAGGAGAGTTCGAAGAAGTGATGCTGCTGCTGGTAGGAATCCTGGGTGAAGAGGCTTATGCTTTTAAGATCGCGGAGGAGTACGAGACCCAATCCGGCCGCGCCACATCCATCGGCGCAGCGCATTCTACGCTGGACAGACTGGAAGCAAAAGGCTTTTTAAAATCAGAGATGGGTAACGCTACGGCCGAACGTGGTGGCCGGCGCAAGCGCATTTTTACCATTACGGCCTTAGGCAAGCGTGTACTGAAAGAGTCGCGCGACTTTCGCATGTCGTTGTGGAGCCAGTATCCGGCCTTTGCTGACAAACTGAATTACCTCGGCGCCTTTTGAAAACACGTGCTACAACACCGCCGCCACTGGCCCAACGCCTGCTGTTGCGTTTCCTGCGCGAGGACCTCGCGGAAGATGTCATGGGCGACCTGGAAGAAGATTTTTACCGGACACTGAACCATAAGAAGCCGTGGCGCGCGCGACTTCATTATTGGTATCAGGTTATTCATTATATACGGCCCTTTGCCCTGCGCAAATCCTCACCCCGATCCTTAAATCATTACGCCATGCTACAAAGTTACTTTACCGTGGGATGGAGAAATCTCTCCAAAAACAAACTGTATTCGTCGATCAAGATCGGCGGCTTTGCGTTGGGCATTGCTGCTTGTATGTTAATCACCCTGTTTATCCACGACGACCTGCGTTACGATACACAGTACCCGGATAAGGATCGCATCTATCGTATGTACAATGTGTACAAAGAAAATGGTGAGGTTCAACGTGCTGTATGGTTTCAAGCTCCGTTTGCCCGCGCAATGAAAGAAGATTTCCCCGAGGTAGAGAAGTCGGGGCGCTTCCTGAACAGCGAATTGTTTGGCGCCGGCAGCAACCAATTGCGACGGGCCGACGAAACGGATAATACGTATGAAGAAGGCTTTATTTATATGGACCAGGAACTGCTGGACATTTTCAAGCTGCCGGTGATCTATGGAAACCCGGCGCACCTCTTAGATAAGCCCCGTACAATCGTTATTACCAAAAGTAAGGCCGATAAATATTTTCCGAATGAAAATCCGGTGGGCAAACAGCTGGTATTAAACAATGACCGCGACAATCCCTTCACGGTCGGTGGGGTGATCGCCGACGTTCCCGCAACGGCGCATTTTACCTTTAACTTCGCCATGACCCTGCAGGATGTGGAATTTTGGCAAGGTGAGCAAACCACGTGGTATGCCACGAACTATCATTCCTATATTTTATTGCGGCCGGGTGTTGATCCCCGTCAGTTTCAACAGAAACTGGGTTTGATTACCGATAAGTACCTGCTGCCCATGTTGAAGCAAAGCGGCCGTATCAATGCAGAAGAGATGGCGAAGAACTTCACCCTTGAGTTGCAACCGGTCACGGACATTCATCTTTACAGCACAGGTATTGAGGATGGCCTCAGTCATAGCGATGTGCGTTTTGTGTGGTTGTTTGGAGCCGTTGCCGGATTTATACTGTTGATCGCTTGTATCAACTTTATTAACCTCTCTACGGCCAAGTCGGCTAACCGCGCAAAAGAAGTTGGTCTTCGAAAGACTGTCGGCTCGCACCGCAGTAACATTATTTACCAATTTCTGACCGAATCGTTGCTCTTTAGTCTGATCTCGTTCGTGCTTGGTGCCATGCTGGCATGGTTGCTGATACCGTACTTCAATCAGCTAGCTTCCAAGTCACTGGTGTTTCCCTGGGCCACCTGGCAGTTGTATCCGCTACTGTTCGCCGCGATCTTTATCATCGGTATATTGGCCGGCCTTTATCCTTCGTTCTATCTTTCTTCGTTCAAGCCAATCAGTGTATTGAAAGGAAATCTGAGTCGTGGCAGCAGGAACGCGACCACGCGTAGCACTCTGGTAATTTTCCAGTTTGCCACGTCCATTGTGCTCATAGCGGCCACGGTTATTATCTATCGGCAGATGGACTATATTCTCAATAAGAACCTGGGATTTAATAAGGACCAGGTGGTGATGATACAAGGTATCAATACAATGGATCGTCAGCGGCAAACATTCAAAGACGAGTTGCTGCAGTTGTCGTTTGTGAAAAGCGCCACGATTAGCGACTATTTACCCGTGCGGGGCACAAAACGAAATGGCAATAGTTTTTGGAACGAGGGCACAAGGGCAACCGAGGAATCGATCAGCGGTCAGTTCTGGAAAATCGATCATGACTATATCCGTACGCTGGGAATGAAGGTTACACAAGGTCGCGATTTTTCGCCCAGGATGCCGACCGACACGGGCGCCGTGATTATAAACCAAGCCATGGCGCACGAGCTGAAATTAAAAGAGCCCATCGGTAAGCGGCTGGAGAATTATCGAGGCTGGGAGATTGTCGGTGTGGTGGAAGATTTTCACTTCGAATCCATGCGCGGCAAAATTGAGCCGCTGGCAATGGCATTGGAACCCGGCCAGAATATTATTTCGGTGAAAGTAGGTGCCACCGATATGGCGGATGCATTGGTCGCGATCGAGAAGGTCTGGAAGAAGTTCTCGCCCCATCAGCCGGTGCGGTATGCTTTTCTCGACGACCAGTATGCACGCATGTATGCCGATGTACAGCGCATGGGCCGCATCTTTGTGACGTTTGCCTGCCTGGCCATTGCCGTCGCGTGCCTGGGATTGTTTGCCCTGTCGGCCTTTATGATCGAGCAACGCGGCAAGGAGATCAGCATTCGCCTGGTACTGGGCGCCTCGATGAAAAGTATATTCCGCTTGCTGACCGTAAATTTCCTGAAGCTGGTATTGATCGCGTTGGTCATTGCCATTCCCATTGCCTGGTTTGTCATGCAGAAGTGGCTGGAAGATTTTACGTACCGTACGGAAATTACCTGGGATGTCTTTTTGTGGGCAGGCGTGATAGCAGTGGCCATTGCCGTCCTCACGATCAGCTACCAGTCCGTCCGTGCCGCCCTGGCGCGGCCGGTGGATAAGCTCCGGTCGGAGTAAACACCGCCCCTATAAATTTCGTGTCATATCTGTAACAAGATGCTTATCTTGCCTGTACAGATATGACACGTTTTTTTATACCCCTGCTAAAACGCTCACTGCCGCTGGCGGCACTGAGCCTGCTACTGATTACCTGCAAGCCTTCCACTCCCGTTACAGAGGAGGGTGCGTGGATTTCCTTGTTTAATGGCAAAGACTTGAATGACTGGATCGTTAAGATCCATCACCATGACGTCGGCGTAAATTTCGGGAATACCTTTCGCGTGGAAGACGGCATGATCAAAGTTCGTTATGATCAATACGGCGACTTCCAGGATCAGTTTGCGCATTTATACTTTAAGCAACCCTTTTCGCATTTTCACCTGGTGGTAGAGTATCGTTTCACCGGCGAGCTGCAACGTGGTGCCCCTGACTATACCATGTTGAACAGCGGGGTGATGTACCACGCGCTGGATCCACAGACCATGCTGAAAGAGCAGGACTGGCCGATCTCAGTCGAAATGCAGTTTCTGGCCGGCCTGGGCGACGGCCAGCCACGGCCTACAGGGAATATGTGCTCGCCCGGCACAGACATTGTATACAACGGGACGCTGTACGACGGCCATTGCCTGAACTCCACGTCGAAGACATATGATCGCGACGCCTGGGTGCGGGCAGAATTGATCGTGCTGGGGGATTCGCTCATTACACACATCATCGAGGGCGACACCGTGCTACAGTATACACATCCTACCATCGGCGGTGGCGTAGTACATGGATATGACTCGGCGGTTTGGAAACCGGGCACCGCGCTGAAAGAAGGCTTTATTGCACTGCAAAGCGAAGGGCAGCCGATCGATTTTCGCAAGGTAGCGTTGCGTAACCTGGCGAAGTGATCAGGTTAAAGCCGTTTCGGTGGTGCAAGGTTGATTTTGGCAAGCTCACGGATGAGCAGTACAAAGCATAAAAAGGTAATGGCATTGATTGCGAGGGAACCGCCCAGGCGCACTTCAATATTTAATCCTGTTTTAGAATAAAACCGGAAGCTCTCACCATAGATGTTAAACGAGCGGATGCCGTAATACACCAGCAGCGTGATGATCGCCCAACCTTTGCCCTGTACGACCTGGTAGGCAATCCAACAGGTGAACAGCTCAACTACACACAGGAACAGAATAAGACCTTGCGCCAGATGGCCGCTTATAACAGCGGCGACGACGTCGATTACAAAAGAAACGACAGTGACTACCAGAACGATAATGCCGATAATGCTTTTCTTCATTATTTTGGCTTCTTTGCCAATGCAAATATGCATCAAAAGTTCGTAAAACGGATTCTCATTCATGCTAGCCGCCTTCGATACGTATTATACCGGAACGCAAGCCAAGACTGTTTGCGTGTTGTTTGAGCAGTGGCAGGACGCCACGCCGGCGCAAGTATTGATAGACGTCATGGAAGACGTACCAGCCTATGAACCCGGTGCGTTCTATAAACGAGAGTTACCTTGTATCATGCGCGTGCTACAACAAGTGGAGATCGCGTCACTGCAGGCAATCATTATCGACGGCTTTGTGATCCTGGACGACGCCGGCAAGCTGGGCCTGGGAGGCCATCTGTACGAACAGTTAGGCCGCCGCGTGCCTGTAATCGGTGTAGCTAAAACCAATTTTGCTACCAACAAGGTAAATAAGCAGGAAGTATTGCGAGGAGAAAGTTTGCGGCCGCTTTATATTACAGTGCTTGGCATGTCACTACCGGAAGCCGCCACGCATATCCATGCCATGCACGGGGTACATCGCATGCCTGCATTGCTAAAACATCTCGATAGTCTTACGAAAGCCTAACGCCTGGGCTACCTCATCGGGAATATAACCCTATGCGGCAGCAGCCTGTGCTACTTTAATTTTGTTAGCCCGCAAGGCATCACGCCCAAAGCGGCGCAGCAGGCGGTAGTGCGACGCCAGCGCTGTGCCGAACGTAGCATTCTCGTAGTAGGGAACACCAAACTCCTGTGCGGTCTGCTCCACGATGTCTGACAATGCACGATAGTGCGTATGACATACCTTAGGGAACAGGTGATGTTCTACCTGCATGTTCAGTCCACCGCAGAGAAAGGTGGTCAGGAAACTTTTTCGGCCGAAGTTGGCCGTGGTGCGCAACTGGTGCACGGCCCAGGCATCTTCCATACAACCTGAAGTATGAGCTTCTGGAAACTCGAGATCTTCTACGATGTGGGCCAGTTGAAACACCATGCCGAGCACAAACCCTTTTGCCATTTGCATGGCGACAAACCCAATCATGAATTGCCACCAGGTGATCTGGTCCATCAGCAGCAATGGCAGCACAATGACCAGGACATAATACAACGCCTTGAAGAAAAATAATTTGAAGTATTCTATTCGCGGATGTTTCCGGGTGTCGTAGCTCCCGATACTGTTCTGAAAGAACTTTTGATAGTCTTTCACGAAGATCCACGACAAACTGGCAAAGCCGTACAACAAAAACGCATAGAAATGTTGATACCGTTGTATGGCCGACGGGCGGTCCTGGGGGCAAACGCTCACAAGTCCCGGGGCCACGACCAGGTCGTCGTCGTGATCATGAATGTTGGTAAACATGTGATGAACCATGTTGTGAGATATCTTCCAATTATAGGTGTTGGCGCCGATCAGGTGGAAGATTGAGCCCAGGGCGGTGTTCACCGCGGCATGCCGGGAGTAGGAACCGTGCAGGGCGTCATGGCAGACGTTAAATCCTATAAACGCTGAAAACATGCCCAGCACAATGGCCATGGGTAGCAGGATAAGTGGAGCAAAGCCGCCGAACAAAATCAGCAGGTATAAGCTGAAGGTGCCGCCGGCGAAAAGTATAGTCTTGGCAATCATGACACCATCTGCATGCCGCGAAATGTTCCCGGACGTAAAGTAGTGGTCCGCGCGCTTGCGCAACGTAGCATAAAAGCCACGGTAGTCATTGTTAAATTTTAAGGGCGTGGGTGTCAAAATAAAGAATATAAAAAGTATACAATTTACCAGTTTGAACAGGCTTTCCGATAGGGTAAGGCAAGGGGCAAAATAGCCTATTCCCTGGTAAGATACGGGTAATTTATAGCCCTTACAAACTGACAAGTGTAAGGGCAGTCAGAATGCTGTAAAACGAGAGGTAAATACCCTTTATGCGGTAGGCGATATACGTAATTCTCGGTAGGAATGGCTTATTCCCGTGCGTCGTTCACTTCCACCCAGTATCCGTCTGGGTCTTGCACCCACAGTTGTTTTACACCGTCTACACGGGTGGTAACGGCTTGCTTTTTGCCGTCGCGGTCTTCCCAGGGCAAATTATATTTCTTAAGCAACACAATAAATGCGTCAACACTGGCTACGCTAAAACAGGTGTGTTGGTTCTTGTAATATTCTCTCCGTGCGGGCGCGCCTTGTATAATATGCAGCGCCGTGCCGGGACCGGTTCGCAACCAGGTATGCTTACCGTCGTGGAACGGGTTAGCGATCGTATCGAGGCCCAATACTGTGTGATAAAAGAACGTACTGGCCGCCAGGTCTTGTACATAAATGGCCGTATGGTTGAGGTGGGCCTTTGGGGCGCTGGTCTGCGCGCAGGAAGTCGTGCCGCCAACAGCGGTCACGAGCAGTATAAGAACAATGCGATTCATACCGTCAAAGTACGATAGTAGCCGGCCCCTGCCAATCGCGGGCAGGATGGCCGGCAGAATAAGTCATTTCGCGGTGAGCGGATGCCCCAGGTATATAATCACCAGCGAGAGTAGCAGGAAGGGCACCTCGATGGCAACACCCCGGAGGTCTTTGTGTTGGAGCTCCAGCGCCATGATGAACAGGATGCTGGCAGCCATCAGAAAGTTGCCGTAGAGAAACGTACGGGGAAAAAGGATCAGGAGGGCGCTGGCGATTGTGATCAAACCCAGCGCCGTTACGCCCGTATGGACCACGCCCAACCGCTCCAGCATGCGCAGCATGTCGGGCTTTGCCGTGATCATGGCCCAGCCTTGTTTAAGGCCCATGAAGATGGCGGTCAGCATCAGGATAACCTGGAGTATTTTTAAAAGCGTTGCCATGATATATGTTTATACGTTAGTATTTTGATCCTCCGTTTACCAGCATGTGTTGACCCGATACAAAGCTGGCCAGGTCACTGGCAAAGAACTCGGCTATATCGGCTACGTCGTCCACCGTGGTGAGCCGGCCCATGGGTGAACCGTTCAGCAGCTCCTGGTAGAACGGGTCGCTGGTGGCCATTTCCGTGAACACACCGGTGTTTGCTACGGGGCCGGGTATGATGGTGTTTACGGTCACGCCGCGATGGCCTATTTCTTTCGCCAGAATTTCCACCAGGTATTTGGGTGTGGTTTTGCTGCCGCCGTACACCGCCATGCCGGGCACGGGCGACGTCGTCGTGCTGGAGGAAATATAGATGATCCGGCCTTGATCGGCAATGTGCCGCGCAGCCTCTTGTAGGGTAAAGTAGGAACCTTTTACATTGATGCTGAAGACGCGGTCGAACTGCTCTTCGGTAAAATCAGTCACAGGTAGCTGGATCAGCTCGATGCCGGCATTGGCCACGACGATGTCGATCTTGCCAAAGGCCTTTATACCTTCCTGGAATAGCCGGGTCACCTCCTGCGGCTTGGTAACGTCGGCTTGTACGGCAATGACCTTCGTGCCCATACTGGCAATAATTCTGACGACCTCTTCGGCCGAGGCTTTGTCGCGTGAATAGTTCAGAATAATGTTGGCGCCGAGTGCGGCGTAACGTTCCGCAATAGCTTTACCGAGCCCACGGGCTGAGCCTGTAATCAGGGCGACTTTGTTTTGAAGGGTATTCATCATGTTGGAGTTTAGAATTGTAAAGGCAATAGAGTTCTGTGCGGCCTTGCGGCTGCGTGTGTTATGATCAGAAAAAGTTAAAGAAGAAGCGGTGCGGCCTGACTAGGCCATCGCACCGTTTAGGCCGATGTTTTGGGCGCTGATCCACTTGGCCTCATCGCTGGCCAGGAATGTTACCACGGGGGCGATATCCGAAGGTTCACCGATGCGGTTGAATGCGGAGAGTGCCGCCAGGCGGCCAATGACTTTGTCACTCTTGCCGTTGGTAAACAGCTCGGTGTTGGTCGGGCCGGGTGAAACAGAGTTGACATTGATATTGCGTTTGCCAACTTCTTTGGCAAATACCCGCGTGAGTTGCTCGACGGCACTCTTGGTAGCAGCGTAGGTGGCATATCCGGGCAGCATCGGGCGGTTTACGGACGTTGAGAAGTTGATGATCGTACCGTTGTCCGCCAGGCGTGTCGCCGCCGCGCGCATCGTATTGAAGGTCCCTCGCACGTTGATATCGAACTGACGGGTGAAGTCTTCGTCGGTGGTCTCGCTCAGAGGCTTGACGATCATGATGCCGGCGTTGTTTACGAGTACATCCACGCGACCGTATGCGGCAATAGCTTCGTCAAAAAGGCGATCGACATCGGCCGGCTTGCTGACATCGGCCTGTACGGCTTTGGCCTGGCCACCGGCAGCGACGATATTGTTTACGACCTCTTCCGCCGACGCGCGGCTGCCGGCATAATTAACGATGACCTTTGCCCCTGCCTGGGCTAATGATTGTGCGATGGCAGCACCGATGCCGCGTGATGCCCCGGTTACGATGACGATCTTGTTTTTTACTGTGCTCATGATGTTGTATTGTTTAATTGAACGATACAAAGGTGCAACCTCCGTCCCCCTGAAAAAGTACAGATTCTTAAGGACTACATGTAAATATCCAAGATAGACTTAACCTTGGCCAGGTTCTCGCCGGAAGGCGTTCGGCGTTAGATTTGTGTGTTTTTTGAAGTAGTTACTGAAGTGAGCAGACTCCGAAAAACCAAGTTGAAAGGCTATTTCCTTGACGGGAATAGATGAATTGCGCAGCAACGACTTGGCCTCGGCCATGGTCTTGTCGCTGATCCACACGCTGACCGAGCGGCCCGTTTTGCTCTTGATCACCTGGCTGAGGTAATTTGGGTGCAGGTTCAGGCTCCGGGCATAATCCTGCGCCTGGAACAGCGTACGGGTCTTACCGTCCGCCAGGTCACGGTAGTGTTTTTCCAGCAAGCTTTTGAAGGCCTTCACAATCTGCGAGCTGCGATTGCCCTCATAGATCGGGTTATAGTCCTCCCAGAAGTACTCTTTTACCTTGAGCAGCAGCACCACGAAGAGACTGCCGATAAGACGATGTTTATAGGGCGACGCCGCCCGGTACTCCTTTAGGATTTGCAGGTACAGCCGCTCAAATTCCGTATACACTTCGCGCTGCAACGTACGCGGCGGTACCGTCTCGGCCAGGAGGAACGAAAATTCCTGGAACACATCGGGATGTACATTCTCTTTTAAAAACGACTCACTGAACGTAATGAGATAGACCTCGTCCATTTGCAGCCATTCAAATGATTTGTAGTGGCCGGGATTGGTAAAATAGATCGTCCCGGGCGAAGTATCAAAACGATGGTCATCCGTCGAATACCGGCCATGACCATTCTTGACAAAGACGAAGGAAAAGTAGTTGGCCCGGTATACCGGCGACTTAAAAGGCAGGTCCAGGTGTATTTCGGCCAGGTTATGAATCGTAAATTCTGCCTCCGCGTCGATCAGGTCTATGGGCAGCCCGATGTCGTGGTAGGTATCATACAGATTGTCGAACCGTTCAATTTTTTCCTGCTCCTTCATACACGTGGGCAGCTTGTCTGGAGGGGCTTTCGCTCTCACACCCGATGGCTATCGGGTCCACACGCACGCTGATTCCCGGGTGCTATAATACGACTTCGGGTGGATTTTTGCGAATCAGATCTGGGAGAAGACGCGGTCTACGCCTATGCTGGCGCGGTCGTACCCGGCGCGGAGTCGGCTGAAGCGTTTATCCATGATAGTAATATTCCGGACGTGGCTGAGGTCCACCAATAGCCAGTCAAACGTATGCGTCGCGCTGCCGCCACCATGTTGATAACACCACAGGACCGGAATACCGGCAGGAGATAACCCATAGCAGTACGGCTCTACGAGTCTATGAAAGCCTTCGTAGTAAAACGAGAGTACTCGCCGGTATTGAATGGCCAGTAAGATCTCGACGTTTGCGGTTGCCGCTGTCGTGGGATACCTGTGCATTTTGATTGATGAAGCGTAAAATATATCCGCGCACGAATTCTGCCAGGGAATACACTTTTACGGTCCGTAGTAGTTCTGCTTGCAAGAGATCCTAATAAGGGGGCTCGTAGCAAATCTTAATTCAAGTTAAATATTTTATAAATACTGTCAAACGATGCGGTATATTTCTTTGTGCAGCGTGCAGTATACCTGCACACTCATGACAATTGCTCTGCATAACGGTCTTTTACATGGCGACTGATATACGTGCTGAGGCCTATACCTTCTCGTGCGAGCTTCTTCATTTTCTCGATGTGCATTTTGCCCGTGACAACATAATTATATAGGTAAGTGTGTCCGCCCCGAAACGTAACGATGATCGAGTCACGCCCGATGTCATACGACATTATGCCCGAGTTGCCTTTTAGATTTTTGTAACGTTTCATCAGGAGTATATACAAAAAATTATACCGTGCGAAATCTTTGCACTACCTCCCTCGAAATGACCCGGCTGTTGCCGGACACGGAACGACCGGCAGGTCTTTGCATACCGGAAAAATCAGGTACAATGCCCCGTATTATACCGGTATGGCAGCTGTGTTAACCTCAGTTCAGCAAATAAGCACTCCGTTGACACCGTGAGGTTAGTTTTTTAGTCATTTTGTCAAAAATCCAGGACTTTTCATCCGGTCGCGCATATCCCAGGCGATGCGTGAACAACTGGAAACCGTTGCATATAGTACAATTGTACTACTCCGGAGGATACAATTGTACTATTCCGAACAAAACGCTCACAGGTGGGCGACATGTATGGATGTGTACGAAATACAAATATTTAGTATAAGTATTAAAAGCAACTTTATTTTAATGACCCGGTGAAATGTATTTGTAGCCGGTCGAAACGATCAATCAAAAAATTTTAACCACAATTAACCCCTTTTGACATTGTATGAAACTTGTCGTAGAAAAGAATGGTACTATTGAGTACGACCCTACCGTGCCCTGCATCACGGCATCCTTTACCGATTTCATGTCCTCGGATCAATTCAAGGCATTTTTAGAAAAAGGACTCACACACCTTATTGAAAAGAAAAAAAGCCACGCGCGGCTGCTGTGGCTGGCCGACACCAGCAAGCACGCCGTGCAGCCCGAAAAAGACATCCAGTGGGTAGCCGAGGTATGGAACCCGCGTGCACTCAAGGCCGGTATTAATCACGTCGCGTTTGTATTGCCGGAGAATGTTTTCGCCGTCCGCTCCGTGAAGGGCTATGCTGCAAAGTCGGCTCCCAAGGAGGATGAAGTCAGGGAGCAGGAGGATATAATGACCGTTGAGTTCTTTGGCAAAATAGAAGATGCCAAGGAATGGTTCCGGAACCTGAAGCCGGTTACGGCTGCGCTTAAATAAGATTTGTTACTCAGCAGGGGCCTACGGGCCCCTGCGGCCTTTTAGGCTTTGTTGTCAGTGTGTTTTTGTATTGTCTCAACTTACCCTACCTACCGTATGAAAGTCCAAACAGCTATCTCCACCCAAAACAAAAGAGGGTTTACCTACACCCTCACGTCCTTCGGAAAAGCCTTTGTCAATGCCGCCTCTAAAGCCACCCATCCTGTCATGGATATTGGTGCTGCGTACGGCGTAGCCACCCTGCCAGCCTTGCTAACGGGAGCACGCGTCGTCGCCGTCGACATAGAGGAGAGCCACCTGCAGGCCATTCACAATACCGTTGGCGATGTATTGCAACCACACCTGAAAACCATGCGTGGCCGCTTTCCGCACTTCGACATGGAAAACGAATCGCTCAGCGCGGTGTACATGTCGCAAGTGCTGCCGTTCCTGAACGGTGACGAGATCGAAGCGGGCGCCCGCAAGGTATACGACTGGCTCATCCCCGGCGGCGAAGTATTTATTGTATCGTTCACCCCGTATATCGACCACGTCAAGGCATTCATACCTGTCTACGAAGAGCGCCGCCGCGAGGGCGTACGCTGGGCCGGGTACATCGACGACGTGGCGCACTACAGCCACGACCCCGCCATCTATAGCCACCTGCCCAACCAGATCCACCACGTGGACGCCGACGATCTAACGTGGGCGTTTCAGAACGCCGGCTTTACTATTCGCGAGGTACGTTACTTTGGCGAAGAAGAAGGCGAGTTGCCATCGGGCATTCGTATGGACGGCCGCGAGCGCGTAGGCCTTGTTGCCGTGAAGCCCTTTGCCCGCGACTACCGCGGCGAATTGGGCCACTGGGAAAGCATCGCGACCATGCCGGCCGATATTGTGCCGCCCGTGCTGCGCGAGTGGCTCTACAAGCCATTTGTATTGAGTCATGCGTTAAAGCGCGTGTGTAGCAATTTTGCCGTGAGCGTTTGTGATCAGTCCATCAAACCCATGTATGCTGACGAAATCTCTGCGTTGCAGTGCTATACCTGCCCGGACGGTTACGTGCGAGAAACATATCTCGGTAATGTCGAAGATCCGCTGGTCTACGCTCGTGTCACCATGCCCGAGACAACGTACCGCGCTTGCCAGGAGGAGCTGGATACTCTCGGCAATCGCCCGATTGGCGAAACGCTGCTCTACAATAACCCCCATGTTACCCGCAGTGGGTTCGAGGTCAAACGTGTGACCGGAAACGATGAGCTGTTGTTTGATGTACTTGTACACTCGCACTTCTTCAAAGCCGAGGTGGAAAAAAGCAGTCGCATACCCGAGCTGTGGGCGCGTCGCTCCATCTTCCACATGCACGGCCACCCGTTGCTGATCACCGAAGTATTTTTGTGTAACATTCCCGATTACCGCGATTAACACACTCCCCCGTTAGCAGTGTGAATGTGAGAGCGGTCCGTGTTTCTTCGCTCTCACACTTCACACATTCCCGCTGTTTCCATTCCTGACATTTATCATGTTTTTGAATAATGTTTATCAACTCCTGCGCTGCCGGAAAGTTAGTACTTCGTTGCCGTAGTCAGGAACGTATATGAAAACAGAACAGAAATGGGCCGCCTTCGGCCTTGCCATCGGCATGCTTTGTCCGCTGCTGCTATTGGCACAACGCCTGGGAGAAAGTCACAGCACCTGGGGAAAAACCGCGGTCAACGGACTGGCCATTGCCACCCCCGCCGTATGCGCTGCAGCAGCCTTTCTGGCCGGCCGGAAAATTGCCCGCAGTGAGGAGCGGTTTGTACAGCAGATCGACAACGACCGGAAACAATGGTTTATGCTCGACGACTTTATCGGTAGCCTCGACCGGGGCGACATGAGTGCACAAGTATCCAATGATTTTGCCGATCGTAAGATCGCCGCCCTGCTCGACGGCTACAAAACCAAACTGATGGCCGAGAAGGAGGAAGAGGAGCGGCGCACATGGGAGACACGTGGCCTGGCAAGCTTCGGCGAGTTGCTGCGCACCAGCACCGACCTGAGCCACCTGGCCGACGATGTCGTTCGATTCCTGGTAAAATATGTTAACGGAAATCAGGGCTCGATCTTCTTCCTGCAGGAACAACCCGACGAAGAGGCGGTGCTAAACCTGGCCGCGTGTTATGCCTACGAGCGAAAAAAACACATGACCAAAACCATTGCGCCCGGCGAAGGCCTGGTAGGGCAGTGTTACTTCGAAAAAGAAACCATCGTACTACATCAGGTACCCAAAGATTATATCCGCATCACGTCCGGGCTAGGCACGGGCGCACCGGGATTTATAGCCATTGTGCCGCTCAAGACCAATGAGCAGGTAAACGGCGTACTCGAGATCGCTTCGTTCAAAAAGCTGAACAGCCATGCGGTGAAGTTCCTGGAGAAAGCAGCAGAAGCTTTCTCTTCGGTGATCCAATCCATGAAGACCAACGACCACGTGCGCACACTGCTGGAGGCCTCGCAGCGCCAGACCGAAGAGTTGCGCAGCCAGGAGGAAGAGATGCGCCAAAACATGGAGGAGATCCAGGCCATTCAGGAACAAATGAGTCGTCAGCTGGAACGCAACACCGCGATTCGTCACGCGCTGGAAGCACGTGAAAAAGTACTGGGGCTTACGACCATCTTGTCAGAGTCAGACTTATTCGGCACCATCCTGTTTGCCAACGACAAGTTTTGTGAGATTGCCCAATATTCACAGGAAGAGCTAATCGGCCAACCGCATAATTTGATTCGTCACCCGGATATGCCCAAAGAGATCTTCCGGCAGATGTGGGCGGAGATTAAAGTCGGCAATGCCTTTAATGGCATCATCAAAAATCGCAAGAAGGATGGAACGCACTATTGGGTCGACTCTACGATCGTACCGGTAATCGAAGACGGAAAAATTGTAAAGTATATCGGCGCGCGATACCACATCAAAGACGACGACGTAGCGGAAAAGTTATTCTTCCGCCAGATGCGCCGCATGGGGCTGCTCGACTTAGTTCGGTAAGTACGGCTGGGATTAGATCAGGCGCTCGATCAATTCGTCGACGCTGATGCCTTCTGCTTCGGCCTTGAAGTTCCGTACGATGCGGTGGCGCAATACAGGTTTGGCAATAGCACGCACGTCGTCGATGTCGGGAGAATATTTGCCGTTCAGCAAGGCATGGCACTTGGCGCCGAGCACCAGGAACTGCGAGGCACGCGGCCCTGCTCCCCACTCGAGAAACTCGGTAGCGACGGCCGATGCGCCGGGTACACCCGGGCGGGTTTTATTCACCAGGCCCACGGCGTATTCAATCACGTTATCGACAATGCTCACCCGGCGTACCAGGTGTTGAAAGTAGGCAATCTCCTCGGCGTTCAACACCTTGTTTACCTGGCGTGTCTCGTCGCTGGTGGTATTCTTCACCACCTCCACTTCTTCGCGGAAAGAGGGATAGGTCAGTTGAATGTTGAACATAAAGCGGTCGAGCTGCGCTTCTGGTAGCGGGTAGGTTCCTTCCTGCTCGATCGGGTTCTGCGTGGCCAGTACAAAGAACGGGCCGGGCAGGTCGTAACGCTGGCCGGCAATGGTCACGGCATGCTCCTGCATGGACTCCAGCAGGGCGGCTTGGGTTTTCGGAGGCGTACGGTTGATCTCGTCGGCAAGGACAATGTTGGCGAAGATCGGGCCACGCACAAATTTGAAGTTGCGCTCTTTGTCCATCGTTTCGGCGCCGACGATGTCAGACGGCATCAGGTCGGGCGTAAACTGTATCCGCTTGAACTGAAGCTCGAGCGAGGTGGCAATGGTCTGTACCAACAGGGTCTTGGCGAGCCCCGGTACGCCTACCAGCAACGAATGGCCATGACAAAAGATGGCTGTCAGGATCTGGTGTACAACGTCTTCCTGGCCGATAACGACCTTTGATATTTCAGACTTTAAATTTTTATAGGCCGCGGCAAGGGCATCGGCAGCTTCGACATCAGAGGCAAACTTCGTCATTCGTTATTCATCTAAAATTCCACAATAATCATAAGCCTGGTCGATGCTGATAAAGACATCTTTCCGGGCCTTCTGAAACCACTTCTGCAAGATACGGTCCTTTTTCTCATTCAGCGTAGCGTCTTGTATCCGCGACCAGTCCGCTTCCAGGGACGCCTGGTGTGGAGCAATGCGCGAACGGTAGTACAAGATACGAACAGCATCTTTACCGTCGTCCGTGCGGTATACAATGGGGTGAGAGATATCGCCGATCTGCATGGAGTCAAGCTTGAAGAACACCACCGGGTCGAGCTCGTCCACCATCAGGCGGATGCCCCCGTTGGCGTCACTGAAGAAGCCACCATTGCCTTTCGTCTCTACGTCGTCTGAAAATTCTTTCGCAGCCTTCTGGAACTTGATGCTGTCGTTTACGATCAGCGTGCGGATGCTATCCAGGTTTTTGCTGGCCTTTGCTAAATCCGACTCAGAAGGCTTCGGCGAGATCAGGATGTGGCGCGAGTGATACTCGTTCCCCCGGCGCTCGAGCAGCTGCATGACGTGAAAGCCGAAGGGTGACTCGAAGGGCATAGAGATTTCGTTCGGCTTGAGCCGAAACGCTGTGGCTTCGTACTCGGGCACCATGCGGCCGCGGCCTGACCAGCCCATGTCACCACCGTTGGTGATCACACTGGGGTCGGAAGAATACTTCTTCGCGAGCGTGGCCCAATCTTCACCTGCCAGCAGGCGGTTGCGCAGCGCGACCAGCTCGGTGCGTGTAATGTTCTTTTGCTCTTCGCTGACCTTGGCAATCTTAACGATCTGTGCTACTTCTACGGAAGCAGAGAAATAGGGAAGACTATCCTTGGGAATCTTGCTAAAGAAGCGACGCACTTCGGCCGGCGTTACCACCAGCCCATCGGTCATGACACCTTCCATTTTGTTTACGATCATTTGCTCGCGCACCTGGTCGCGCAGTTCCGAGCGGATCTGCTCCAGCGGCTTGCCATACAGCTCCTCCAGTTCGTCAGGCGAGCGGCCGGACTGCGACAGGATCATATCCATACGGCGTTGCGTGTTAGCGTCTACTTCGGCATCCAACACCATGACCGAGTCGATCTCGGCCTTTGCCATCATAAGTTTATTGCGGATCAGCATCGCCATCAGCTGGCAGCGAAGCTGCTGCCCGGGCGGGCGGCCGTTGGTCAGCTGGTCCTGGTAGAGCCGGTCCAGGTCGGACTTCAACACAATGTAGTTGTCTACTTTGGAGATGATCTCATCTACTACAAAGCCTGTCGCCTCCTCGCTCTCCTGTGCCGAAGCCTGAAAGGCCATGACGCCGGCAAACAGCGTCAGGGTCATGTACCTCGATATTCCTGCTATGTTCATATTACTTAAAAATCTCAAATTCCTTTTGGTCCAGTGCCTTCGTATACGTCTCGTCCTCCAGCCGTTTGGCCAGTTCTACCTTGCGCTTGTTTAAAATGATGTTGCGGATATCGTCTTTGACAAACTCCAGCGGGGAAATGTTGTCGGACATCCGGTATTGGTCCACCATTAAAAAGTAAAGATAGCTATCGTCAGAGGTTTCGTAGTACGGTGTGGTTTTTAAAAACTGAATTTTATTGGGGATCTCCGCCAGGGGCGAATTCCGAACCAGTTCATCAAACACCATCCAGCTGGAGTCGGAAATGTGGTATGCCGCCGAAAAACTAAGGCAGTATGACTTCAACTCCTTCTCGTCCTTGTCGCGGCTGGAATAGATCAATTCCTTGATTTTTCCAGTACGAGGGGCGTTTTTGGGCACCTTGATGAATGTCGCCTGGACGATATTCTGCTTCAGGATAAAATTGTCGATGTTGTCCTTATAGTACTTTTCGATCTCGCTGTTGGCAATGACCGTGTCCAGGTGTTCTTTGATATAATAAGTCTGATACTCGTAGGCAATGATGCTGTAGCGATAGTCCAGGATCTTGCGTTCGACCTCCGCCTCGTCGATGTCGATCTTGCGGCTGGCCTCCTGGATCAGCAGCTGCTTGCGCACCCAGCTATTGATGTACGCCTCGATGTGGGTAGCGCTGTCCTGTGGTGAGGTGCCGGGGGCAATAAAGCCTGCCAGCTCATCCCGGTACAGATAAGTATTGCCTACGCGGGATACCGCCTGCCGGTCTTCGGTGGCGCGGCCCGAGTCGTTTTTCATTTTGATAAGGTCGCAACCTGTCACCAGAAAGGCCGCCAGCAACCAGTGGCCTTTACTTCGCCTGAAGTTTCTGAAGAGTGTATTGCTTCCCTTTTCCATTCACTTTTACGGGGTATTTTTTCTTTAATTCCTCAATCCAGCGTTTTTCCAGGTCGCCCTGGTAGTCGGAGATGACCGACGGCCTTGCCTCTTCAAACGACATAGGGCCGGGGGGAATTATCTCGCTGAGCCGCACAAGGTAATACAATCCGTTGTTTTCTGCTGTGTACACGCCGGGTGCCCACGTGACCTTCTGCAGCACCGGCTTCTCCTCCTTCGTAAAAACGCCGGTTTCCGTCTTTACCTTGTTCTCGCTCACCACTTGCTGGAGGCGGTTTTGATCGGCCTGGCTGGCTTGTAGCAGTGGTCTCAACGTAGCCTCAAAGCCCGGTGTGGAAGCCGTATAAAACGTAGCCCGGGCTCGCTCGCCGGCTTTATAGTGGGCTGCGTTTGCCTCGAAGAAGCGCCGCTGCCCCACCGAATCGGTCGAAGCCTTGTTCCAAACCTCCTTTTCCATGATCTCGAACAGCAAAATACCCTCGTAATACTCCTTTAGCAGGTAGCCGTATTCGGGATTTTCGCGCACGATCTTCGCCTCCAACAGCGATAGGATGCTGGCATCGACAAAATGGTTGTATAACTGCTCTAAATACTTGGCGGGGTCTTGCGTATTGGGACGCTGCATTTTCTGCGTGTACTGCAAAAAATCCTGAACCGTGTAGCGCTTGTCCGTCAGGGAAAACATCATGTCGCGCGCGGCATTGGGCACGACGGGGGCCTTCCATTTGGCATTGTGCAAGGATGTGTCGCCCAGGGCCAGCACGCGGGCCTTCACTACGGCGTCCTCGCGGAACTGGTAGTCGCGACGCCACTTGAGCTCCATGGCCTGCTTGGACAGCTGGGTGCGCTCGTCGCGGTTCACGCGGCTCTTGAGTGTAGGGCTTACAGCTTCAAACGTACCCAGCGGAATTTTGCGCTCCAGGCGCATGATATGCCACCCATAGGCTGTCTGAAAGGGGTCGGAAATGTCGCCTGGATTTTTCAGGGCAAACGCCGTCCGCTCAAAGTCGGGTATGCTGGCCATTGCGCCAGGGCCAAAGGGCCGCATCTTGCCGCCGTTGTCTTTCGAGCCCGGGTCTTCCGAATATTGTTTACACAAATCTTCCCACTTCACGCCCGCTTGTAATTCATCGACAAGTTCGAAGATCTGGTTCTTTACTTTTTCATTGTCTTTGCCTTCGCCTGTGCGTAGCATAATGTGCGATACCTCCACCTCGCCCTGCGAGGGGCGGCGATCGGCAACATAGAGCAGGTGGTAGCCAAAACGCGTACGCACCGGCATGCTTACTTGCCCCGGTTTGGTGGTGTAGGCAGCATTCTCAAACGGATAGACCATCTGCAGCGCGGTAAAGTAGCCCAGGTTACCCTGGTTCATGCGCGCGGAGGGGTCTTCGGAATACTGCATGGCAGCTTTGCCAAAGTCTTCGCCGGCAATGATCTTATTGCGAATATCGACCAGGCGGTTGTATACCGCCACGGTATCGGCAGGCGAAGCATCCGCCTTGATGTTTAACAATATATGCGAGGCTTTCACCTCTTCCTTTAAGCGTTCATAGGTAAGCCTCGTCAGGCTGTCCGTGATTTTGGAGTCGGGCAGGTAGGGGCGGCGTAGCTCGTCTTTATACTGATTATACTCGCGTATAAACCTGCCGGTGGTGTCCATGCCACGGGCGCGGGCCTCTTCGACCTTCAGCTTGAAGTTTACGAACAGCGTGAGGTACTCCTCGACCTTTGCCGTGGTGAAATCCTCCGATTTGTTCTGGTGATTTTTTTTGTAGAGGTAAATAAACTCTTCGGCCGTAACGGGTTTCTTGTTAACGGTAAACAGCGTGACAGGCTTTGGCGCCTTTTTTTGTTTCTGCGCCTGCAGGGATGTGGTAGCAAAAGCACAACCGAGCAGAATACACACTGCAAATAGTCTCATAGGCGTTGGTTCGGGGTAAGGGGATTACTGAAAATGAACGGATTTGATCAGACGGCAAACGTTGCGGCCGCTGCGATTTTGATATTCGATTTTATCCATGATTGATTTTACCAGGCGGATGCCGAGGCCGCCCTTACGCTTTTCTTGGACAATGTTGTCGAGCGCAGGCGCGTGAAATTGGTTGATGTCGAACACGGTGCCGTCGTCGACAATCTCAAAGACCACCGGGTCGTTTTTATCAATGTCGATGTGTAGCTCAAACAGGTCTTCCGGGTTGCAGTGGTGGGCGTGTATCATCAGGTTCGAGCACATCTCGTCCAATGCCAGTACAATTTCGCTGATCTCCAGATCGGCCACACCATGATTCTTCAGCGATACCCGTATAAAATCACGCACGCCCTTCAGGTTCTCGATGCTGCATCCAACTTTATGCACGTATTTCATGCGATCATTTGCTTTGCCTCTACCTTATCTTTTCCAATCTGCAACAGCTCGCCCAGTCCCAGGATGCTAAAGGTATGCCACACCTTGTCGCTCATGCCGAACAGCACCATCCTGATGCCGCGGTCCTTGAACTCTTCGATATACGACATAAATACCCCCAATCCCGCTGATGAAATGTATTCGAGCGCACCGCAGTCCACAAGGATCTTTTCGAATCCTTCTCCCACACTCTTGGCAATCGCCAGATCAAGCTCTATGGAAGAACTGGCGTCAATTTCGCCGATGAGTGCGATCACATCTGCACCGTCTTCCTGTATTCTCCTGATGTGGATCATAGGTTATAACGTTGTTTTAATTTTAATGTTTTAATTCCTGACCGGTCGCCTTTTCAGGGGCTGGCGGCCTGTTATTTAAATTTTACGATCATGGTAGTGTAGTCGTCGTTGATATTCTCCGTGCCGGAAAAATCGTACAGGCGCTGGATCAGCTGCTCCTGTATTTCCCGCACCGGACGATCATGCACCTCCATCACTATCTGCTCCAGGCGATCATAGCCGAACTCTTCATTCTTGCCATCCTTCGCTTCCGTGATGCCGTCGGTATACAGCACCATGATGTCGTCGGGGCAATAGCTGAATTCGTTCGCCTGGATAAATTTCTTATAGCTCTTATTGCGCACCATACCCAGCGCAACGCCTTTGTCCTTGAAATATTCCGTGGTTTTCTTTGCCGTGCTGTAATACAATACCGGGCAGTGCCCTGCGCGCGCATAGCGGATCTTTTTCGTTTGGGTGTTGATCATGAAATAGGTGGCCGAAATGAACGATCCGCGTTCCAGGCAGTATATCAATGCCTGATTAGAACGCGACATGAACTCATCTGGTTCAATATCCTCCTGCGCCAGACTATGAAATATCCCTTTCATCTGCGACATGTGGAACGCCGCCGTCGTACCTTTGCCCGACACGTCGGCAATGATGAGCGAGACCAGGTGGTCGTTAATCCGCAAGGTGTCGTAATAGTCGCCGCCTACTTCGTCGGCAGATTCCGAGAAGGCCGCAATGTCAAAGTCGTCATCCTTTTCCAGCACATCCGGCAACAAGCTTTTTTGTACCGTCTTGGCAATCTTGAGCTCCTCTTTGTAACGTTCGTTTTGCAGGGCCTCCTCCATGAGGCGGAAATTCTCGATCGATATGCCTGCCTGGTTGGCAAAGGTCGACACGATCTTTGTCATCTCTTTATTAAAGCCTTCGGGCAGCTCGCGCAGCAGCGCCAGGGTGCCGATGTTCTCGCCCTTGACATAGATCGGGAAGGCCAGGATCGAACGGAACCGCGAGCCCTTCAACGACGACAGGTGCTTCGACAGGTTTTTGGTCTTGTCGCTGCTCTGCTCAAGAATACCTTTGATGTTGTGCGTCTTGAGGTGGTTGATGATGTCGTACGACTCTTTCTCGGTAATCTTATAGGTGAACAGCCGGTAATTGTGTTGCCGCAGGTTTACTTCCAGCCACGCCGCGTCGGCGAATACTGTACTGACGGATGTCTCCAGCAAAATATTGTATACGCTGTCTTCGCTCTGCTCGGTCTGAATGGACTGGCTGATGCGTTGGAAGTTCACCACCTCCTCCAGCTTTTGCTCAAAGACCGACGTCGTCGGCAGGTTGAACAAAATCACCAGGAAAGAGAAAATGCTGTACACCGTCACAAAGACGATCACCGACAGAATAAAAATATGCTCCTGGTAGTCGGTCAGCATCTGCATGGAGGGCATGGCCTGGCCAAGAACGGTCACCAGCGTGCGGTTGGTGTAGATGAGGTACAACAGGTAAAAGATTGTCAGCAGCAACAACAGCAAGCTGGTCCATTTCTGGCGGAAGTTGAGGTACGCCACCCACTTCATGTTGCCCGACAACACCAGACCGGTCAGTACAAAAATGCCGAAGAGGGTGCCGTACAACCATTCCACCACCGGTATATTAAAGCTGTTGTATAATAGGGAGAGCAGCAGTCCCACCTCGAAGAAAGTCCAGAGGCGCAGCAGCCACTTGGACTTCTGATACAGAATGAGCCGTTTCCACACGGTAAAGGCCATGAGCAGGAAACCGATCATGAGCCCGAGGTTGATCAGATAAATAAAGTCGTTAAAAACAAGACTCTTGGGAAGCCGGGTGCTGCCCATGAGCACCTCCAGCAATCGCAAACTGAGTGAGATTACGGTTGACACCAATCCGGTGGCGAATACGCGCCAAAGCAGGTCGACGAAATTAAGTACTTCGTCACGTTCGATCCGCAATTTGAAGTAATAGAAAACAGATAGGATATACAGGTTCAGCAGGATGCCAGGCAGCCAGGTGGGTAGTTCCTGTTTGAGGTTGCTCGAAATACTGAATACGATCGAAATTTCAGCAAATACCAAGGCCAGCCAGGTGATGACTCCCACCAGGAAAAGCAGTCGGGTGATGGCTTTGGTACGCATAGGATAAAAAAATGCCAATCAGCTAAGATTGGCTCCGCAATAATAGGAATAATTCGGAAAGGTTACATGGCAGGAAAATGGGCTCAAGGCGTAATATTTTTCCGCTTACCTTTGTAAAGCCGGGGATATGTACATATTGGAAAGTCTCCCCGAAAAACCCCCTCTTTTTACTGTTCAGTATGTGCATTTTTTCAGCTAACGCTTAATCTTAATAGGTCATATGGTTCCTTCAATCTTTAAAACCGGCTGGCGTGTGTCCATTACCGTGCTTGTTTTTTGCACCCTCCTGGGGGTTCAACTGGCGAGTGCTCAACAAACGTTTTACAGCCGAAATGCCACAACAGGTGGCAATTGGGACTCAAATACTACATGGTCAACCACCGGCCATGGTGGCGCGGCTCCCTGCGGAGCGTGTCAACAAACGCCGGGTCCCCTGGATAATGTGATCATTGCCGCCAACCACACGGTGATCTACCGGTCTGCCAGCCAGCCTGCAGTCGCGTTGCGATCGGTCCTCAACCTGACCGTGAATGGTGTACTGCAATTTGGCAACAACAATAACGCAGGTATAACATTTTCGGTCCTGAACGACGTAACTGTCAATACCGGCGGAACAATCCGCAACGGTGCGACGGGTACAAACACCCACACGTTTAACATCGGCGGTAACCTGGAGAACAACGGTACCTTCAACTTCGGTACGGTGCCTGCGACCACAACCGTTTCGACTACAGTCGCTTTTACAGGCTCGGGTCAAACGATTACCGGTACGGGTAACCTCATTCAGCTCTACAACATGACCAACAGCGGCGGGAACGTATCGACCACCCAGCCGCTGCGTATAAACGGTGCGCTCAACTTTGCCAGCAACGGCCTGCTGTCGGTGCTCAATCCGGCAAACATCACGTTGACCAGCGTCGCGACCATTACTGGCTATAACGCAAGCCGCTACATTGAGCTTGACGGTAAGGCTACCTCTACCAGCCAATTGATCCGTGAAACCTCCAATAGCGTCAACCCCTGGCGCATATTCTATCCTATCGGTACGCCTACCGGTGGCTATACTCCGCTCGATTTAAGTGCTGCAGGCGTCGTGGCCGGTACGGCCCCCACAGCCAACAGTACAGTATCGATCAAGCCGATCTTCAATACAAGTATCCAGGGGCAGTTGCGGCGTACGTTCCGCCTGGTTGTAGCTGGCAATGCCGCCGCCACAACCCTCAATGCTGGTGCTCGCTTTTATTATAATGAATCGGAAGACGTTTCGGGCGGTGACGTGGAGGCCAACTACGACACCAACTGGTTCCTGAATGCCGGCAACGGTTCATGGACCGCCATCACCGGTACTGTCACGCCGGGCAGCGACTATTTTTCTACCGGAGCATCGCAACCCCTCAACACCGGCACTTACTATTATACCACGGGCACCGCCAACGCATACCCCATGACCTGGTACAGCTACCAGACCGGTTTCTGGAAAAACTGGGAGAACTGGACGCAAGACCCCTCGGGTACCACGCTGGTCAATCCACTCAACCTGCCACCGCAACCCGGTGACCAGGTCGTAATCCTCAACGGCTTTACCATTACCGCGGATACTTCTAATCTCGTTCTCGGCAGTACCACGATTCAGGGTGGTGCCGTGCTCGACATGACGACCATGACCAACAATACCCTGGGTACCGTAAGCGGTGCTGGTCTGTTGCGTATCGGTAGCGTCAACCTGCCGGCCGGTACGTATACCAACTTCGTGGCCGCCGGCACCGGTGGTACCGTGGAGTATTACAACACCGGTGGTGCGCTTTCGACAACACAAACAGTTTATAACAAGTTGTGGTTGACCAACAGCACCAACGCCGCCATCACGTTT
This sequence comes from Parachryseolinea silvisoli, assembly GCF_021190955.1. GTDB lineage: Bacteria > Bacteroidota > Bacteroidia > Cytophagales > Cyclobacteriaceae > Ohtaekwangia > Ohtaekwangia silvisoli. The sequence goes on along the minus strand of NZ_JAIOAO010000002.1, from coordinate 200,208 downwards.
ATCAGCGGTAGCGACCTGACTGTCAACAGTGACTTCAATATTACCCAGACCGGCGGTAGCGGCACCGTTACCTGGCAGATCAACAACGGCGCCGCCACCCGCCGAACGATCGTGTTGAGTGGTAACCTTACAGTATCGGCCAACGCCCGTATTCGCACCAGCGCAGGTGCCCCTACCGCGGCACACCGAATGACCATCACGGGCAATATTGTCAACAACGGCTCCATCAAACTCTTTGACGACACCGATGCGCAGCTGACGGACGCCGCCTATACGGGCGGTACGATCTATAACCTGGCCTTAAAAAACAACGCCGTCGAACTGACCGTTACAGGTCTGAGCGACAACAGCTTTACGCTGAACGGGCAAACCGACTTTTACCGGCTCATTGTTAACAAAGGTACCGGCCAGCAGGCCATGCTAACGATCAACTCTTCTAACGTAGCCAACTTCCGTCTGTTCGGTCCCACCAACCAAAACTACTCAGGCGGAGCGCCTAACTATATATCCGACAATGCGCTGTCGCTGATCAACGGTACGTTGCAATTACAAGGAACCATCACCATTCCCAACCTCGTGATAAACGGCGGCGGTGGTATCGGCGGGGGATGGCCCATTCCGCAAAATGCTGCCCTGTGGGTAAACGGCGACAATATCAATATTCAGGTTACCAACACAACTGACACCGGCGACAACGGGCGTCAGATCTATGTATTCGGTTTGCTGCGGCTTACCAAAGGCACGATGAACCTCGGCTTCTCGCGCGGTTTGCTTGGCGGTGGTTCGGGTGTATTTCAGATGGAAGGTGGTACCCTTAACACCTGGCAGATTCGAACGACCTATCTCGGTGCCAATAACCGCTTCGCATACAAACAGACCGGTGGTTCGGTGAACGTAGGAACAGCCGGACAGGTAGGCCCCAGCTTTCACGAATATCCGCGCTTTGCGCTGCCCTACCAGGAGTGTACATTTGAAATGAGTGGTGGCAACCTGACCGTGGCAAACCCTACAAATGCCACAGGCCAGACGCTTAATGGTGGTATGCTTATCTACGCCGCCTCATCAAATATCAAAGTGACAGGCGGTAACGTCTATGCGCAGCTGCCGGCGAGCGCTGTGAACTTTACCATCTGCTCCACAGCGCCGTTCTATAACCTGGATATTAGTAAGACTAACACGACGGGCGCTTCCGGCGCGGTGTTGGCCTCGCTCATCTTTGACGACGGTACCGCCTATACGCGGCCGGCGCAACCGCTTATCATATTAAACGACCTGACCATCAATGGGGGCAATGCTCACCTGGATTGCAACAGCCTCGACCTGACAGTCGGCGGAAACTTCCAGATTGCTGCAGGCACAACCTATCGCCCGGACAACAATACCACGACGTTCAACGGCACAGGTGCCCAGGCCTGGACGCAAAGCGGTACGATCACTAACCTATACCGGGTGGTCATGCAAAAAACAGCCGGCACCCTCACGTTGGGTGGATCGGGTACATTCCCGAACATCACCTCGTCGCTGGAGCTTACAAATGGCACGCTGGCCGACAACACCAAGGTGCTGACCGTCACGGGTACACTGAGCAACAGTGCAGTACACACCAGTACGGGGACGGGTGCCATCGTCCTGAACAACGCAGCATCTAATACCATCGGTGGTGCGAATGGAACGTTTGGAAACCTAACTATTCAAACCGGCGCCGTGGTATACACAGCCGGTAAACAAACCGTGACCAATACACTCCGCCTGGTCACCGCCAATACAACACTGAACATTGGGTCGTACAACCTGACCGTGGTAGGTGCCCTTGTGGCCACAGCCGGTTTTGGCAACAACTGTAATATTGAGACCAGCGGCTTGCAGAATGCCGGCGGGTTGACCCGCCAGGCCACTTCTGCTGTGGACTTACTCTTTCCGATGGGAACGGGTAGTGCGCTGTATACACCCGTCACCATCAACGCCACCGCTACCACCGCGGGTACTATTACCGTTCGACCGGTAAATGGCGCGCATCCCAACGTTACCACCACCGGACAGAGCGTACAGTTCTACTGGCGTGTAACCAGTGAAGGCTTTGCCGGTCTGGGCGCTGTCTCTCATAAAACCTATACGTACGGCACCGCCACCCGCGATAACGCAGGCGCTGGATATCGGGCTGCACGTTACGATCCTGTAGCTTACAGCTGGTCGTATAGCAATGCAGCCTACGCATCAAACGCGGCCCCCGGCACCACAACCATTGCCCTGGGTGCATCACCGTATGCGTTCAATACGGGTACACCTGGCGCCTGGGTGAACAGCGCGGGCTCTATGCTCGATGGCGAATACACGGCTGGTAATACGGCTGCATTCCAGGCAGTAACGGTATACTACAGCCGCCTGAACGGCGCCTGGAACGCAAACACAACCTGGAGTACGAACCCCGACAGAGTGGCAGCTGCTGCAGGCACACCGTGTCTGACCTGCCCGGTAGTAATCGGCGCGGCAGACGGCTCGCTGGCGCACACTGTGACGATCACCGATGCCGCCAAGTCATGCGGTAGCCTCGAGCTAAACGTCAATGCCTTCCTGGACTGCGGTACGATTACGGGACACAACTTCGGTACCAACGTAGGCGGTGGTACAGTGGCAGGACGTGGAACACTACGGATTGCTTCAAACGTATTCCCCGCGGGTGACTTCATCAACTTCCTCGGCCCCGACGGCGGTACGGTAGAGTGGTATGGCGCATCGAAAACGCTGCCCGCGGAAGGCCCACTGCCACAGAGGCTCAACCTTCTTAATTACTATAACCTAATCATTAACCCGACTTCAGCGGCGGCAATCATTACGGCATCAGCAAACGACCTGCTGGTATACCACAACCTGACCAAGACTGGCGTGGGCAGTTTCTTTATTGACAATACAGCAAACCGAAAACTGGCTGTCAATGGTGACTACGACATTCTACAAGGTACATTCAGCCTTCGGTCTACCTATGCTGTAGACATGTTTTTAGGGGGTACGACTACGATCGCGGCCGACGGTACGTTTAACATGAGCGGCACCAATGCACAGACACACAACATTACTATTGACGGCAGCATAGTCAACAACGGGAGGTTGCAGCTGCGTAACAGTAACCATGTGGCGAATCTTTTATTTACCGGTGCAGCAAATGCGTCCTTTACGGGCACGGGTGTCAACGGCACGGTGTTAAATCGGGTTACGCTTGATAAAGGTACCTCCCAGACGCCGGTACTGATGTTTGACGTAGGGGGAAGCGTACAGACGCTCACCAATGGATGGTTGACGTTGCTGAACGGTACATTCGAATTTAACAATGAGAATACCTATGTGTTGAGCACTGCGGCGTATAATATCCCTGCTGCTGCCCGTTTGAAAATAGATAAAGGTCAGGTAGATATCATTAATAGTGGTAACGTCAATACCGCGGATCTAACCCTGGCGGGGACGCTGGAGATAACGGGTGGCATTGTCAACATCAATCCACTTGTTAATAATCAAAATTTTAATAATGATATAGAATATGCCTCGGCCGGTACGCCGAGCATTATTGTGAGCGGAGGTACGCTGTATGTAAACGGTTCTATCCGTCGTGCAACAACGACGCTGTCCGGTGCACTGGCGTATACTCAGTCCGCTGGTACGGTAACAGTCGGCGGTCGAAACGCGGCCGGTGTTAACACCCGTGGTGTTTTTGAGATCGAGAACAACCCGGGTAGTAGCTTTACCATGACAGGTGGTACGCTGTCAATCAGTCGCTCGACGGGAGGAACGGCCTACGCCGACCTTTACATCAACCCCGTGACCAGCCACGTATTGCCCGGTGCAACCATCGAGATCGGCACAAACACCACCACTACCGTTAGTGCCGCGCTCAGCCTGAACATTGTGCCGACCATCGGCAATCTGAGCATTCTCGGTACAACGACCAAGCAAACCGTCAATATTCGCTCCAGTAAGCTGAACCTCAGTGGCACGTTGGAGATCAACAACAACACCGAGCTTGAGACCAACACGCTGGATGTAACGATCGGTGGTGACCTGAGCATCCTCGGTACGGGTATATACGACGGTACGATCGGTGGCGGTAACACCACCACCTTTAACGGTAGCGGTGCGCAGACCGGCGACCTGACTGCCACCAGTACGTTCCAGAACATCACGATCGACAAAGGCGCGGGTGTCGCAACCCTGAACGGCACAGCGTCGATCAACAACCTGAACATCTTGCGCGGTGTACTTTCAGTGTCGGGTACACTGAACGTAAACGGTAATATCGTCAACAACAGCACACAGGTGGGTAACGGTCTCATCATGATGAGTGGCGCGGCCACCACGCACACGATCACCAGCGGTGGCGGTTCGTTTACAAACCTGAGCCTGGGTGGTACCGCCCTGACAAAGACGGTGGATGTCGTGGGTAACACCATCATCAACGGCACCCTTAACTTCACAACATCCGGTACATACCGCTACCTTAACATCGCCTCCAATCAGCTGGTGTTCGGAAACCAGAACACCCCGGTAAGCAATGCCGGCACGAACCGTTTCATCCGTACCAACGGTGTATCGAGCGATCTGGGCGTTGTGCGTAACTGGCCCACCGGCACGAACACCTTTACCTACCCAGTCGGTACACGTACCAACTATACGCCGGCCACCTATACCCTGAACGTATCGACCCCGGGCCGCCTGACAGTTATCGCCGTGAACGAGCAGCACCCGACCGCCAGCGCTAACGGCGAATATATCCTCAACTACTACTGGATGGTGCAGCGTGACAACGCGCTGGTCTATGGCAATACGGGCACACATACCTATCAGTTCCCGTCGGGCGTGATAGGGGGTGGCAGCGGTACCTTCGTGGGCGCACACCTGGACGCCATTAATCTGATCGGCTGGACCCGGCCCGTGGGTGCGTTAAACGCAGCCGCTGCCGACCCGCGCATCCTGACCATCACCGACGGTCTGACAATCGACGCAAGTCCTACCGTGCCGGCGAATATGCCGCAACCCGGCGGTGAGTACCACTATACAGCCGGTACGACGCAGACCTTGCCCAACCCCGTGCAACCGGTATATACCCGCTTTGCAGATACCAACGGAACCAGCAACCCTACGACAGCCTCCAACCAGGCCACAGGCTCCAATTGGAACCTGGCTACTAACTGGACGTTGTCGTCTACGGGTTATGGTACACCGCTGAGCAACGTACCCGTCGGCCGCCCGGTGGTGATCCTTCCCGGTGCCCGCATGAATATGAACACCTCCGGTCAGCGCGCGTTTTCCACCCGCATTGACGGCCTGCTATATACGGGTTCACTCGGCACTCCGACAGTAGGCCACAACCTTGGTGCGATTAGCGGTACCGGTACGTTGCGTACTGCAACCAATACACTGCCGGCAGGTAACTATACACAGTTTGTGTCCGCCGGTGGCGGTACGATTGAGTACATCGCCCCGATGACAATGAACAACCGTAACACATACAACCACGTAAGTGTGATCGGCTCCGGCATACTGACGATGACGAACACCGACCTGATCCTGAATGGCAATATGACGATTGCCGCGGGCACAACGCTGGACAACTCCACAAATAACCGCGATATCACGATTGCTGGTAACTGGAACAACAACAGTACCTTTAATACCGGTACGGGCGCAGTGATCTTTACCGGGAACAACACACAGACGGTCAATGGCTCGACAGCCTTCTACAACATGGGCTTGTCAAAATCCGGCGGCCGGGTAGTTCTCAACGGTACGGCCACTACCACGGTGAACAACGCGTTTACCTTCACGACCGGTTATATGATAACATCGGCCACCCACCCGCTGATCTTTGCGCCGGCGGCAACCTGGACGGGCGCCAGCGAGCAATCATTTGTAGCAGGCCCGATGCGCCGCGACGTCGCGGCCGGTGGCAGCTTCCAGTTCCCTTCCGGTGGCTTTAACACCCTGGCCCCAACAAACCGTTATCGCCCCGCGCGCCTGAGCAACACGTCTGCGGCCGACACCTGGACCGGACAATACATTGCAGGCGACCCGACCACCGACGGCTTCAACAGTGCGACCTTTAATACGGTCAACGTCGGCGACGTCAGCGTTCACGAATACTGGATCGTCTCACGCAGTGGCTCGGCCGTATCGGACCTGACGTTGAGCTACGACGTGGGCAGCTATAAGCCACCGAGTATCGGTGTCGTACCGAACTTGCGCGTGGTACGCTGGGCCGGCACTCGCTGGGACTTCCCTCCGGGCGCGACGTCCTTCACACAAGACGGTTCGACTACCGCCGGCACGGTAACGGTATCAACAGTGACAAACTTTAGTCCTTTCACCCTGGGCTCGACAGATCAGTTCACGCCGCTGCCGCTGAAGTGGATCGACTTCACAGCACAACGCGCCGGCACCGGTATAGCACTGGACTGGATAACCGAGAAGGAACGCAACGCCAGCCACTTTGAAGTTGAGCGTTCAGAAGACGGTCGCACCTTCGCACAGATCGGCACGGTTCAGGCGCTGAACAGCGAAAGCAAGAACAAATACGACTTCTTTGACAAGAAGGCCAACATGCAGACGCGCTATTACTATCGCATCCGCCAGGTGGACTTCGATCAACAAAGCTCGTATAGCAACATACTGACTGTACTCGAAATCACTGGTGAGCAAAACGCAAAAGCGCGCTGGGCCGTAACGCCAAACCCGGTAGTAGACCAGGTAACATTCTGGCAGCAAGACGACACCAGCAACGGTCAGCTGCAAGCTATATTGACCACAGCCACAGGGGTACAGCTATTCGTCGGCGCCGGTACGCTGGAGAAACTGAACGAACGCATAGAGCGCGTAATGAATACCGCCGGAGCCGGCGTCTATATTTTGCAGTTGTCCGATGGCAACTATCAAGAGAAATTCCGCCTGGTGCACTTGTAAGCACTCGTTGGCCAAGAATAAAACAGGCTGCCTGACTCAGGCAGCCTGTTTTTTTGGGGTATACATACCACCTAGCACACCCTCGGAATCGGCTTCGGCAGCTCCATGCGAATCGTTTGCTTGTGCGTAAACACCCGGCCGGACATATCGGTGGTACGAATTCCTGCGCGACTTCGCCCTGCGCCTGAGAGATTGGGGCGGGCTCCAACGACTTCTACGCAGTGTCCGCGACCGGGCGTCAAAATGTCCGCAAAAGACAGGATATTCAATATATAACCAATAATTAATCAATAGATAACGAATAGATATCCAATACTTAAGTAGGTATTGAATATCTATTGTAAATCTCTTACTGAAAATCTACTGAAGTATTCAATATTTTAGCACACGACAGACCTGGAACAGGCCTTCGGTCACGTACCAGCCGGCACGGCCGAGTCTTGCTAAAAACAAAAAAAGCCGCCCCGGATGACGGAGGCGGCTTTCAGGCCCAACAGGGCATTGCTATTATTTACGGCTGTAATTCGGCGCTTCGCGGGTGATGCTAACGTCGTGCGGGTGGCTTTCGGTGACACCGGCGGACGTTATTTTCACAAACTTGGCCAGTTTCATTTTCTCAATGTTTTTGGCACCGCAGTAGCCCATGCCGGCCTTCAGGCCGCCGACGAGCTGGTACAATACTTCCGATACCAAACCTTTGAATGGCACACGCCCGGAGATGCCTTCGGGCACCAGCTTTTTGATGTCGTCTTCTACGTCCTGGAAATAGCGGTCTTTCGAGCCGTCTTCCATGGCCTCGAGCGAGCCCATGCCGCGGTACGATTTGAACTTACGACCTTCGTAGATGATCATCTCGCCCGGAGCCTCGTCGGTACCGGCCAGCAGGGAGCCGATCATCACGCTGTCAGCGCCGCCGGCAATAGCCTTGACGATGTCGCCCGAGAAGCGGATACCACCATCGGCAATGACCTTGGTGTCGGAGCCCTTCAGGGCTTTAGAAGCTTCGTACACCGCGCTCAGCTGCGGCAGGCCTACACCGGCTACCACGCGGGTAGTGCAGATGCTACCGGGGCCTACACCCACCTTCACGGCATCGGCACCAACTTTCGCCAGCGCCTTGGCCGCCTCACCGGTAGCGATATTGCCCACGATCAGGTCAAGCTCGGGATATTTTTTCTTTACCCGCTTGGCGGCTTCCATCACACCTTTGGAGTGACCGTGCGCGGTGTCAATGCTGATGACGTCTACGCCCGCCGCCTTGAGCGCGTCGATGCGGTCGAGGATGTCGGGGGTGACGCCAACGGCGGCGCCTACACGCAGACGACCGAACTGGTCCTGGCACGCCGTGGGCTTGTTGCGTTTTTTCTGAATGTCTTTGAACGTGATCAGGCCGATCAGCTTATTCTTTTTATTGACGATCGGCAGCTTCTCGATTTTATACTTCTTCAGTATATCTTCTGCTTTTTCGAGTGTGATGCCTTCGGGAGCGGTGATGATATTGTCTTTCGTCATGATGCGCTCTACCGGCACGCTCATGTCTTTCTGAAAGCGCAGGTCGCGGTTGGTGATGATGCCGAGCAGCTTGCCATGGTCGTCGACAACCGGAATCCCGCCGATCTTGAACTCACGCATGATCTTTTCAGCATCGGCCACGGTAGAATTAATGGCCAGTGTTACCGGGTCGAGAATGAGACCGCTTTGGGAGCGTTTTACCTTACGGACCTGTTCGGCCTGCAGGGCAATCTTCATGTTTTTGTGAATGAAACCGAGGCCGCCTTCCATGGCGATGCCAATGGCAAGCTCCGCTTCTGTTACGGTATCCATAGCCGCCGAAACAATCGGAATGTTCAGCTTGATGTTTCGCGTGAGGTAGCTGGAGGTGTCTGTGTCGCGGGGGAGAACGTCTGAGTAGGCGGGCACGAGAAGCACGTCATCATAGGTGAGGGCTTCAAAAAGGAACTTAGAATTATCGAGTGGCATGGCAAATAATTTACGAGTCATTATTTGCCGGGCAAAGGTACACTTTAATGAATAATACGCTGTGGTATGCTGAATATTTCTTTCAAGGTATGGTACAGGCGCCTATTTTATTCTGAAATTGGGCCGCCTGCTCTATTTTTGGCTGTCTAACCTATCGTTTATGAGAAGAATATTCTTTACGCTTTGCTTTAATTTTTTCCTGGTGCTCGCGTTTGCACAGGTCCAAACGGGTAAAGCTTCGTTTTATGCCGACAAGTTTGACGGTGTTACCACCGCCAGCGGCGAGAAGTACCGGCACAACAAATTGACGGGTGCCCACAAGACACTTCCCTTTGGTACAAGGGTACGGGTGACCAACCTGGCCAACAACCAATCGGTGGAAGTGGTGATCAACGACCGCGGTCCCTGGGTAGAGGGCCGCGTCATCGACGTGTCGCGCGCAGCGGCCGAGCAGCTTGGCTTTGTCAACAAAGGACTGGCCGAGGTAAAGCTCGAAGTGATCGACCCCGGCGATGGCAAGACCAGCGACCTGGGCCGGCCCGTCGACAACGTGATGGTGGAGGAGAAAGAGTTTTACAGCTTTGAAATTGAACGCCTGACCCCCAAGGGGTACGGCGTTCAAATTGGTACCTATCAGGAACTGGTGAACCTCATGCGTCTGACAGAAAATCTCAAGAATTCGTACAAGAAGAAAGTGACAGTACAGGTAAAAGTCCTTAACGGCGTAAAATATTATGGCCTCATTCTGGGTAATTTCAACTCACGGGCAAAGGCCGAACAATTCCGCGCAGATATCCTTCCTAAGTTCCCAGACGCGTTTATTGCGGAATACAACCGCCAGTAATCGCATCTCATACATCCTCTACCGACTGACTCGATAAATTTCATTTCATTAAAATAAGATCGTCCTTTGCGCGCACACGGGGCGAGTATATTTTTTTGTTTATGGAGATCATCGGGTATGTAGCATCGGTCGGCATCGGCCTAATCCTGGGGTTACTGGGCGGCGGCGGTTCGATCTTGTCGATCCCCATTCTGGTATACCTGTTTCACATGGACCCGGTCACGGCCTCGGCCTATTCACTTTTTATCGTCGGCATAACGAGCCTGGTAGGCGCGGTGCCCAAGTATAAGGACCACCTGGTAAACCTACGCACGGGCTTTTTATTCGGGATTCCGTCGGTGATCGGCATCTTCGCCACCCGCAAGTGGGTAGTGCCCGCGATACCCGACGTGATCTTTACCTCGGACTCGTTTATGCTTAGCAAGCGTTTTTTGCTGCTGGGCCTCTTCGCCGTGCTGATGATCCTGGCGTCGTTCTCCATGATCCGCGAACGCAAGGAGCGCGAGAGCAATGAAGATCGCATCCGTCATTTTTTAGTGGTCGTTGAAGGAACTTTGATAGGTTTTCTGACGGGACTGGTAGGCGCCGGAGGCGGTTTTCTCATTATTCCTGCATTAGTACTGTTAACAGGGTTGCCTTTTAAGACCGCGGTGGGTACATCACTTTTTATTATTGCCATTAATTCCCTGACCGGCTTTCTGGGCGATGTATTGAATTATACCATGGACTGGACCTTCCTGCTTTCCATTACCCTACTGGCCGTCGTGGGCATTCTGGTGGGCAACCGGTTGGCAGGGGCATTTTCTTCGCGTCAGCTGCGCAAGAGTTTTGGTTGGTTGGTATTGTTCATGGGCCTTTATATTCTCACCCGCGAGCTTGCGTTTAATGCCTAGTCGCCGGATTGGCGACAGATTTTTTGCACGGCCTGCACGTGTTAAAAAAGCAATAAACTTTGGTGAGAATTCAAGAAACTGCATGTAAATTCTGCAGGGAAAAACACGCGATTAGATAAGTATTAGAAAAGTGTTGCGGACACGAGCTTTTGTTTGGAATTGAAAAGGCGTGATTCGAATTTATTTATCTTTGCAACCGTTTTAGTAACGGTTTTTCCGTATAAATAAAGACTTCTAAAAATTATCCTATGGCCTATATTGAACCGGCTCCCTTGAAGGACAAAGAAAATCCCTTTGAAGCCATGATGTCTCGTTTCCATGTCGCCGCGCAGATTCTGGGACTGGAAGATGAAATCTACAACGTATTGAAGAATCCTGCCCGGCAGGTGATCGTGTCGCTGCCGGTGACGATGGACGACGGCAGCATTCGGGTATTCGAAGGATACCGGGTTATTCACTCGACGATCCTCGGGCCTTCCAAAGGGGGCATTCGCTTTGATCCGCATGTAAACCTGGACGAAGTAAAGGCCCTGGCGGCCTGGATGACCTGGAAGTGTGCGGTAGTAGACATTCCCTACGGTGGCGCCAAGGGTGGCGTGACGTGTAACCCGCGCGAGATGTCGGCTGGCGAGATCGAGCGCCTGATGCGCGCCTATACGCAGACGATGGCCGATGTGTTTGGTCCCGACAAGGACATTCCCGCCCCCGACATGGGTACAGGCCCGCGCGAAATGGCGTGGTTGATGGACCAGTACTCGCGTTACAAAGGCATGACCACGCACGCCGTCGTAACCGGTAAGCCGCTCGTGATGGGTGGTTCGCTGGGCCGTACAGAGGCCACAGGGCGCGGTGTAATGGTATCGGCCATGGCAGCCATGGAAAAGTTAAAGATCAATCCCTATAAAGCGACCTGCGCCGTGCAAGGCTTTGGTAACGTAGGATCGTGGGCAGCGCGTCTGCTGCACGAACGCGGGTTGATCGTACAAGCGGTGAGCGACCTGTCGGGTGCTTATTTCAACGCACAGGGTATCGACATTGAGAAGGCCATTCAGTACCGCGACGCCAACAAAGGCTCGCTGGAAGGATTTACCGGTGCAGAGAAGATCAGCAACGACGACCTGTTGACACTGCCCGTGGACCTGCTGGTGCCGGCCGCTACCGAGGACGTGATCACCAGCTCAAACGTGGTGAGCATCAAGGCGCGGCTGATTGTGGAAGGGGCTAACGGGCCGACCTCATCAAAGGCCGACAACGTGATCAATGAAAAAGGCATCATGGTGGTGCCCGACATCCTGGCCAACGCTGGTGGGGTGACGGTGTCGTACTTCGAATGGGTGCAGAATCGCCTGGGCTATAAGTGGACAGCCGACCGCGTAAACCGCCGCAGCGACCGGATCATGAAAGACGCCTTTAACAACGTATATAAGACCTCACAAGAATACAAGGTGCCCATGCGGATCGCGGCCTACATGGTGGCGATCGACAAGGTGTCTAAGACCTACAAATACCGCGGCGGCTATTAATCGTGTCCCGAAGCGGTATTTGACCAAGAATCGCATATTTTTGCAGCAGCAGGCCGTCAGGGCTTGCTGCATTCTTTTTACAGGATGCCGGGAAATTGAACTAACCGATTTTAAAACTTTCGAACGACTATGACCATTCACCGCGAAGGCCGCCTTCTCCTGTTTGTACTGCTGATCTTGCTCTTTGGCTTGAACTGGGCCATCCTGTACTTTTTCCCGCAGAGCGTACTGGTGCAGAACAGCGTCATTTTTGTCAGTGTGATTTTCTACCTGGTGATCCTTCAGTTCTTCCGCAATCCTATCTTCGACATCACCCAAGGTGACAAAACCGTACTGGCCCCGGCCGACGGCAAGGTGGTGGTGATTGAAGAGACTGAAGAGACCGAATACCTGAAGGGCCGGCGCAAGCAGATCTCCATTTTTATGTCGCCGGTAAACGTGCACGTAAACCGCATGCCGGTAGGGGGTACGATCAGCTTTTATAAATATCACCCGGGCAAATACCTGGTGGCATGGCACCCCAAGTCAAGCACGGAGAACGAACGTACAACCGTGGTAGTGAAAACAAAAGACGGTGTAGAAGTACTGTTCCGTCAGATTGCCGGCGCACTGGCGAGGCGCATTAAATGTTACGTTACGGCCGGTCAGCATTTAGAGCAAGGCCAGGAATTTGGCTTTATCAAATTCGGCTCACGTGTAGACATTTATCTGCCGCTTGATGCAAAAGTAAAAGTTAAGATTGGTGACATTACTAAGGGCGGCCGCACCATAATTGCCGAAATGCCGTAGCCATGCGCCCACGTGGGGAGTCGATATGACGTATATCATATTTTCAGAATATCATAACAATGCGGCGAGAGCCGCATTTGTTTTTTATACAGTTATAGGCGCAGGCTAACTACTGTTGGTCGGGTCTGTCATGTAATATTTTTTGCAATTCCTCCCGATTACTACATACGTGTTGTAGGAAAGTAATCGTTAACTTTAGGACGCTTGTAATGCCTAATTTTACTTCACCACTAAACTTGGGCAGCTCATTTTCCTAACCAACATATGAAAGGATCATCCCCCATTAAGTTCTCTCCCCGCAGAGGAGATTTCTTTACCACCCTCACGCAACGGGTAAACGAACATTTCAAAAGCACAGGCACGCCGCGGCAAGCAAACACCGAGATGAAGATCAAGACGGTGTTCATGTTTGCGCTGTATCTCACGCCGTTCATCCTAATGCTGACCGGTGTTGTGCATACCCCCCTGGGTATGCTCGCGATGTGTATGGTCATGGGGGTGGGCGTGGCCGGTATCGGCCTGTCGGTGATGCACGACGCGAACCACGGGTCATATTCCAACAAGCCCTGGCTTAACAACGCGCTGGGCTATTCGCTGAACATTGTCGGCGGCAACGCCTTTAACTGGAAAGTACAGCATAACGTGCTGCACCATACGTATACCAACATTCATGACGTGGACGAGGACATCAGTCCCCGTGGTGTGCTGCGCATGACGCCGCACGGCGAGTGGAAGGCCATCCACCAGTTCCAGCATATGTATGCGTGGTTCTTTTATGGCCTGATGACGCTGGTGTGGGTGTTTGTAAAAGACTTTGTGCGCCTGGTGCGCTATCAGCGCGATGGCATGGTGAAAAAACAGCGTGCGGACATTCGCACAGAGTGGATCGTGCTGATCGCCACGAAGGTGTTATACTTTGTGTATATCCTGGCTATTCCGATGCTGGTGCTTGACATCACCTGGGGGCAGTGGCTGATCGGCTTTTTGGTGATGCACTATATAGCAGGCTTTATCCTGGCCGTGATCTTCCAGCCGGCGCACGTTATCGACGGTACCGAATATCCGCTGCCCGACGATGGCGGCAATATGGAAAACAGCTGGGCGATTCACCAGTTGCTGACGACGACAAACTTTGCGAATAAGAGCACATGGTTTTCCTGGTATGTCGGTGGGCTGAACTTTCAGGTGGAGCACCACTTGTTTCCGAACGTATGCCATGTGCATTACAGAAAGATCTCTAAGATCGTAGAGAATACGGCTATCGAGTTCGGTATACCGTACAAATCAGAGCCTACGTTCTGGGATGCACTGGTAGGCCATACAAAAATGCTGAAAGAACTGGGGCGTCGTCCGGCGACAGTGCCAACCGATGCAGCACCGGTCGTGGCGCCGGTGGCAGCGCATTAAAAGAACCGAATACCGATTTTAGCACCCCACCACATTTGCAGCAGCCTGTCATCGCTGAAGGTGCGGCGGGAGACGATCGACGGTTTGTAGTCGGCGAACAGCTCGGGATATTCGTAATCTGTGTCGGTAATGTTGCCGTTCAGCGTGGCACCTGCCACGAGACCGAGGCCGCGCGACAAGCGATATTCTGCCCCCAGGTACAATTTATTGATCATGTTAACACCGTCAAAATTGTTACCCGCCACGACCCGGCTGCACGTAAGGTCGATGTTGAGGTACACGCGGTTGGAGATGCGTGGCGCAGTACCGATACCATAGCCGAAGGTCCAAAAGGTCTCATTTTTTTCGAGGGTATTGGGTCGTACACCGGCGGTGATAATGTTATAAAACTTGCGCACACCGGTGCGGAAGGCCAGGTTGGTATAAAACACTTCGTCGGCCGAGAGCTCCAGGGTATGATAGCCACCTTTGCCGACAATGCTGAGCAACCCGACAGGGACGCCGCCTACCTCGCCCGTTATGTTGAGCAGGCCTGCCTGTACGCCTTTCAGACGGCGCGCGAAGTTCACAATGCCTACCTGGACACCTTTCAGGTTGCCGGTGGCAACGTTCAAAATACCTGATATTTGTGCGCCGCGCATGCTATCCGCTACTATGTTGACAAGACCGGCTACCTGGGGTCCCTTCATGTAGCCGCCGGTAACGTTGACCAGGCCACCGATCTGTACGCCCTCAGCGCTGCGCAGGGTAAAGTTTACCAGGCCGCTTACCTGTACACCGGTCATGGAGTCGGTTACAAAATTGTAAAGCCCGGCCACTTGCAAGCTCCGGGCATTCCTGAATGAAAAATTAAAAAGTCCGGCGATGTGCGGACTTTGTTGTTTTCCTAGGGTGATGTTGGCTAGCCCTGCCAGCCTTGGACCGAGCGCGTTCCGTCGCGAGAAGTTGACTAATCCTGCAATGCTGACGGCATGCGCGGTATCCCACGTGAAGTTGATGAGCCCCGCAATCTGTACGCCGTGTACCGATGCCAGGCTGGCGTTGGCCAGGCCGGCGATTTGTACCCCATCCGTTCGGCCGCCCACAGCGTTGACAAGCCCCGCCATTTGTACACCTTTTACCTCACCTTGTACTGCGTTGAAGAGGCCCCCCACTTCCAGCTTTCGAACACCTAGCGAATAGCCCCCCAGGTAGTTGACCGAATAATCGTTAATGATGTTACCGCTCAACGCATGGTTGCTGCCGACAAAGGGGACAAAGGAAAACTGAAAATGGCGATACATCGTGGTGTCGATGTTTTCCATGTTGATGGCTTGCCGCGTGGCAGCAACCGTGCTCATCCAGAAACGCTTCAACTTGTTGCCGACACTATCTGCCATAACGTTGATGCGCTCTTTATTAATTTTCAACGGAATGTTGAGCAGGCCGCGATGGTTCGGTACGGCAATGAGGGTGTCGGTATAGTTTGCCTTGTTGACGGCCAGTCGTACTTCTTTGTTCGACGGCTTGGGGACTTCCAGTTGGAAGTATCCGTAGGCGTTGGTGATGGCCGACTCCAGGGTGATCGGGTCATAGACACTCACATTCTGGAGCGCCTCGCCGGTGGCTTCGTCAATGATATAACCGCTTATTTGCCGGGTGTCAGTAAGCTTGGCTTGCAGCGCGGTGATGATGATATACCGTCTGCGCTCGCGGTATTGAACGCCGCCGACAAAGATCTGATCCAGCACCTGGCGCACAGTCTTTTTAGTGAACTGTTGCGTGACGCGGCGGTTGCCATCGATGATCGAAGAGCTATACGAGAATGTGCAGCCAGCCTGTTGCCCCAGTTTTTTTAGAACCTCCGCGATGGGTTCATTCTGACACTGCAGGGTAACGACGCGCTCCAACAGCGGAGTCTTCAGATCGTCGGCCCACGCCGCCATCACGAGCAACCCGGCCAGGAGCGTGATACCCGCTTTACGGATTGCAGCCATGGCCCTCTAGGGTCAGCGTGTCGCCCGTTTCGTTCACGGTAAGGCCGAATGTATCCGCAATGACTTCGGCAATTTCATCGATTTCGTCATCAGGGAACGATGCGTTTAGGAGAAAGTTACAGTTCTCGATATTTTTGCTGATGACGATCTTTTGGTCGTATACTTCGTTGAGTATGGCCGCGGCTTCTCCCAGCGGTGTGTTGCTGAAGCTAAAGAACCGGGTCTTATAGGCCAACACATTGCTATCGGGCTTTTCGATGCTGAAGGTTTTGGTAGCGCGGTTATAAACACCTTTGCCACCGGCCTGCAGGCGTACGCCGGAGTCGCCTTTGGTAAAGAATTCTACTTCGCCTTCGACCACAACAACCTCTACGGTATTGGACTCTTCGTACGCTGTAACGTTAAACCGTGTGCCGATATCGCGGATAAAGACGTCGCCCACATCCACAATAAATTTTTTGGTGTCTTCGTGGTTGATGCTGAAGTAGGCTTCGCCCTTTAGTTTGACGGTGTGGGTCTGTTTCCTCTTGTCGTAGGCATAGACCAGCTTGGTCTGTTTGTTCAGGTATACATCGCTGCCATCGGGCAGGGTGTCGGCTACTGTCTGTCCATCGGCTACGACGGTTACCGGGCGGATGGCTTCGGCGGTGTTGGTCACGCGGTAGGCCAGGTAGCCCACGCCGAGCAGTATAAGCACACTGGCGGCAATGCGCAGGTATAGGTTGCGGTGTGCCGGTGCATGCAGTGGACGTACGTTGTCTTTTGCCGGGGGCGCCTCGGTTGTTCCTCGCTGGCCGCGCATTTTGCGTTGCAGGTTGTTCCAGGCGGCGTCGGTGTCAAAGGTCTGTAGCGTTTTGACGGTACAGGCTTTGTCAAAGATCGTTCTGAACTGGCGCATATACCGTACGTTGGCTTCGCTGGCATGTTCCCATGTCTCTATGCGGGCAGCCTCTTCCGCAGTCGCTTCTCCGGCAAGGTACTTGCCGATCAGCTCATCGATATCGTCTGTGGTATGTTGCACGGTGGTCAATTGATAAATCCATTTATGAAAAGGATCAGCAGGGGCAGGTAATCTTTTAGCTGCTCGCGCATAATCCGCAGGGCTTTGCCCATCTGGTTCTCTACCGTTTTTATCGACAGCCCCAGTTGGTCGGCTATCTCGGCGTATTTTAATTCTTCGAAGCGGCTGAGCTTAAAGATCAGGCGGCACTGTTCGGGCAGTTGCTCCATGGCCTCGCAGATGCGCACTTCCAGCTCAGAGGCCATCACCGTGCGGGTAACAGACTCGACACTGCGTTCCGCCACCGCCAGCTCACCTTCTATGTGGCGCTGCTTGATCTTCTCGTGCTTGAGCAAATTCAGACACGCGTTCCGTACCATTGCATAGAGATAGGGTTTTACGGCGGTGTGGATTTCGAGGGCCTCCCGTTTTTCCCAAACCGATAAGAAGGTGGATTGCACCACTTCTTCCGCATTATCACGGTCCTGGATGAACGTGTAGGCGTAATTACAAAGCGATTGGTAATAAGTTCGGAACAGCATCTCAAAAGCAGGTTGGTCGCCGGTTTTCAGCGAGGTTGGGCTTATCTGTTCAGTAAATTCCACTGCTTAGGATCGTTTCAATGAATCGTTTAACAGCGAAATTTACGGTTTTAAGCCGTTGAGGTTAAGACAATTCACAAAAGTTTTACCCCCATGTCGCCGAAAAGAAAAAAATTAAACCGGCTCGCCGACCCAAAATGGGGGATTGCCATAGATTCTGACAATGCCGTCGTGTGTCGCCTGGTAGCCATTTTCGACGGTTTCCAGGCCGTCCATCGTAAGGGTATGACTGTCTGCGGGGCGCAGGTACAGCCGGCTGCCGGCGGGCAGCCATTTCTCGAACTGTGTTGACAGCGACCACCTTACGTCGGGGCTCAGCAGCGTGATCTGCAGGGCGGGGAAGTCGGCCGCGCGGCGGAACATCGCTTCAGTGGACGAGGCGAGGATGTTCACCATGGAGTGACGAGTGGTAGCCAGGTGTTGCAAGGCACGGGCGATGGGGTCGTCACCGGGTTGGTGGGGCAGGACGACGAACGGCATCTGTTCGAGGAGCTGCAGCTCGATGTCGGTGGCGTGGGCGGCAAGGCAGACGACGGCATCGATTTTGATACCCCATGCCTGGACATGGTCGAGGGTCTCCTCGGTAACGATCACGAGGGGTACCCATTCCAACAGCGGCTCAGCTTGTTGTAGCGAGGCCGCGCTGGCGATGAGTAGTGCCGGCTCCTGACCTTCCCGTACGAAATGATGTGATGACATAACCGGTGTAAAGTAAACACCACAGGCTAAATTTTTATCGTGCCTGTAACTGAAATGAAATTAATTAAATTGCGCATTAATCAAGAACGTATGCTATCAGCCCGTCAGTGCTATGAAGTTTTCCGCCGCAGTATTGCAGACTATCATCGGACCGATGATGTAGACACTCCGGTGAAAAATCCGAATGCTTCCGGCACATTCGAAGCCCTGTTGTATGCTAAGAACTGGATCGACACGGTGCAGTGGCACCTGGAAGATATCATCCGCCTGCCGGAGATCAACCCGGTGGAGGCCGTGGCGCTGAAGCGTCGCATCGACAAGTCCAACCAGGACCGTACCGACATGGTGGAGCAGATCGACGACCAGTTCGTCGCCGAGTTCGGTGGCGTAACGCCCCAGCCGGGCGCACGCATCAACTCCGAGACACCGGCCTGGCTGCTGGACCGCATGAGCATTCTGATGTTAAAGATCTATCACATGCGTGAGCAGACCGAACGGACCGACGCCAGTGCCGATCACATCGCCCGGTGCCAGACCAAGCTCGCGGTGTTGCTCGAACAGGAGAACGATATGGCGTTGGCATTTGATGAGCTGATTGAAGATATAGGCCGGGGTACACGGCGGTTCAAAGTATACCGTCAAATGAAGATGTATAATGATGCATCGCTCAACCCCGTATTGTACGCGCAGAAAAAATAAAAGACCTCGTTGAAAAAGATCCTGATTCTCCGTTTTTCGGCCATGGGCGATGTCGCGTTGCTGGTGCCGGTTGTGAAATCGGTTACCGCGGCGTATCCCGACATCGAGGTGACAGTGGTGACACGTCCGAAGTTCTGTACGCTCTTCTTCGACATGGAGCGTGTGCAGACCTTTCCGGCAGACGTAGATTATACGTATACGGGAGTGTTGGGCGCGCGCGACCTGTTTGGTAAGCTATTGCGCAAAGGTCCGTTTGACGTCGTGATCGATATGCACGATCATATTCGCACCATGATGTTGCGTACGATGTTCCGAATATTCGGCACCCGGGTCGTGGTATTTGACAAAGGCCGTCCCGAGAAAAAAGCTTTTACACGCAAAGAGAACAAAGTCACGACGCCGTTGCCGCATACGATAGACCGTTACCGGCAGGCGTTTGAGAAAGCGGGATTTCCGTTTGCCATGGTGGCGCCGCCGTATGTCGCGCTAAGCGAATCTATTCAGTCGGCTTCCGGATGGTTTGCCTATAAAAAACATGCGGACGGTGTGAAGTGGGTGGGCCTGGCGCCTTTTGCCATGCACAAGTCGAAGATCTGGCCATTGGAAAATTACCCGTTGCTGATCGAGGAAGTGAGCAAGCAGACGGATGTGAAGTTCTTTTTGTTTGGTGGTGGTGAAAAGGAGGTAAAATACTTCGAGTCGCTGAAGAAACAATTTCCTGATAAATGCGAAGTGATTGCGGGGCAGCTTAAGCTGCGCCAGGAGATTGCCCTGATGCGGCACCTGGACCTGATGCTGTGTGTAGACTCTTCGAACATGCACCTGGCGGCACTATCCGGTATACCGTTGTTATCGATCTGGGGTGGTACCGACCCCGATGTGGGCTTTGGCCCATATGGCTATGGTGCACAAAATATCATTCAGATACCCCGCGAAGAATTACCCTGCCGGCCATGTTCGGTCTATGGCGTAGAGAAATGCCTGCGCGGCGACTTTGCTTGTCTCACGCGAATCACCCCCACCGCCGTTTCAGAAAGATTACTGACATTGCTCCGCTAACCAGCGCGCTATTCGATATCCTTTTTTATGACTACTGTAGACACGATCATCTTTGACCTGGGCGGCGTGCTCATCGACTGGAATCCGCGTTACCTGTATCGTAAAATTTTTAAGACCGAAGAAGAAATCACCTGGTTCTTTGAGAATATCTGTACGCCGGCGTGGAATGATGAGCAGGATGCCGGCCGTTCCTTTGCGGAAGCAACGGAGGAACTTGTCTTAAAATATCCCGAACACGAAGTGGCGGTGCGTGCGTGGTATGGCCGTTGGCAAGAGACTATTGCGGGTGCTCTTCCCGATACCGTTGCTATTCTGCGCCAGCTGAAGGAGCAAAAGGGTCATCGCTTGTATGCACTGACTAATTGGTCGGCTGAGTCGTTTCCGTGGGCGTTGGAGAACTTCGACTTTCTGCATTGGTTTGAAGGCATCGTGGTATCGGGCGCGGAAAAAACGCGCAAGCCTTTTCCGGACATTTACCAAATTGTATTCAACCGCTATAGCGTAGACCCTGAACGGGCTGTCTTTATCGACGACAACATCAAGAACGTTGTGGGCGCGCGGGATGTGGGTATGCATGCTATTCATTTTCAATCGCCTGCACAGCTTCGCCAGGAGCTCGATCAGCTAGGGGTAAAGTTATAGCCGCGGATAGCCGGCTTTTGATACGTGTTGTAAATACATTGTTCTTTGACGTACGCAGGTGAATACGATAAACTACGTATTGCCCGGCCGGGTATTCCTACGGTAGATTTGTTTAAAATCCAAAAATACCCTCCGTATGAAATACTTGCTAACGATCTGCGCCATGTGTATGGCCGGTTTGCTTATGGCTCAAAAAAACGTTGTATTTCGAGAAGACTTTAACAATAACAACAACAGCTGGTCCACCGGTTTTACGCAGGGCACCGGCGCCATTGCCGACGGTGTTTATACTGTGGACAAAACATCAGGTGACGGGAATTTTTATTTCTATAAAACACAAGCGTACGAGCCGGATAAAGACTATACCGTCGAAGCTTCCATTCGCCAGGTAAGCGGTGTAGAGGACTATGGTTACGGCATGTGCTGGGGCGCGTTTGACAATGCGTATTCTTTTGCCATCAGCTCCAACGGCATGTTCACGATCTATTGTTACGTAAATAAAGAATATACTTCCCTGCTGCCATGGACAAAGAGCGCGGCGATCAAACCGCCCGGTCAGTACAACAAACTTACCATATCCCTAAAAGGCGATAAGCTGTCGTATTACATTAACGACCAACGGGTGCACGAGGCGCCGCCTGTGGCGCTGTGGGGTTTTGATCTGGGGGTATTTGTAGCCCGGACGATGAAGATCCAGACCGACTATATTGAGTTCCGGCAGGATAAGGAAGGCGTTCGGTTGATCGAAAACTATCCCAAAGAACTGATCAAAGAAGATCTGGGACCGAACATCAACACCGAGGTGGGCGAGATTGCGCCCAATATATCGGCCGATGGCAAGACGCTTTATTTTGCCCGCAGCCTGACGGAAACGAACAGCGACATCTTTGTTGCTGAACGCCAGGCCGACGGCAAGTGGAACAAAGCACAGGACATTGGCCAGCCGCTCAACAACATAAGCTATAACTTTGTGATCGGCGTGACACCCGATGGTAACACCTTGTATATCGGCAATACCTATAATGCCGATGGCACGCAGAAAGGACCGGGCCTTTCCGTCAGCCACCGCACAGAGTCGGGTTGGTCTATGCCGCAGGACGTTGTGATTACAAATTTCAAGAACAAGGCCAAGTATGTATACTACAACTTTGCGCCTGACGGCAAGACGCTGATCTTGTGTTTGCAGATGGACGACCGTCGTACGGACCAGGATTTGTATGTAAGCTTTCTACTGCCTGACAATACATGGAGTGAGCCAAAAAATCTAGGCAGGGCACTTAACACTGCCGGTGACGAGCCTTGTGCCTTTGTGGCGGGTGACGGTGTGACGATGTATTTCTCTTCGAACGGCAAGACCGGTTACGGGGGCTATGACGTATTCATCACACGGCGCCTCGACGATACATGGCTCAACTGGTCGGAACCATTGAACCTCGGACCTGCGGTAAACTCCGTAAACGGCGAGCTTTATTATGTTGTGCCGGCTACCGGTGAGTACGCCTATATGTCTATTTACAATGATGCCGCGGTGCGGGATAACCTGGTGCGTGTGCAGGTGCCGGAGAGTGCCAAGCCCAAGCCGGTGGTGATGATCTCGGGTCGGGTGTTGGATTCCAAGACGGGCAAGCCCTTGGCAGCGGATGTGAAATATGAATCGCTTACCACAGGGAAGGAGCTGGGGATAGCCCGGACCAACCCGGTGGATGGTGCATATAAGATCGCGCTGGTATCGGGGCAGGAGTATGGCTTCCTAGCACAGGCCGAAGGGTATTACCCCGAAAGTCAGAGTATCAACACGGGCGATGTGAAAATCTATACCGAGATCACGCGTGACCTATACCTGGGGCCGATTGAAGTAGGGCAGGCTATACGCCTCAACAACGTCTTCTTTGACTTTGCCAGGTTTACGCTTCGTCCGCAGTCGCATGCCGAGCTGAACCGCTTGATCGAGTTCCTCAAAGGCCACCAGACGATGACCATCGAGCTAGGGGGTCATACCGACAATGTGGGAGATGAAGCGACCAACATGAAATTGTCGCAGAATCGCGTGAACGCTGTGAAAGAATATCTGGTGGCAAACGGCATCGATACGAACCGGCTGGTGGCCAAAGGCTATGGTAAGTCCAGGCCGCGGGCAGATAACAAAACGGAAGAAGGGCGCCAAACCAACCGGCGGGTGGAATTTATATTCTTAAAACAGTAGGCATGTCGATACGGTTAGCCATCGTAGACGACAGCGAGTTCGCCCTAAAAGTCATTCTCGAAAAGTTGCTGTTCGAGACGGATCTCAGTCTGAAGGTCACGGCGCAGCACGGTCAAGACCTGCTGGACAAGCTGGCCGAGGACCCGAATGTCGACATTGTGCTGATGGATATTCAGATGCCCCAGTTGGGTGGCATTGCCGCGACGCGTTTGGTACGGCAGCGCTACCCGCAAATCAAGGTCATTATGCTAACGACCTTTGATGACGACGAAACGATCTTTGAGGCCATCTGTGCCGGTGCCACGGGTTACCTGTTGAAGGAGGAGCCCACAGACGCTATTCTATGCGCGTTGGCCGACGCGATGGATGGTGGCGCGGCCATGTCGCCGGGCATTGCGTTGAAGGCGCTGAACCTGATCCGCAGTCCGCTGGGCAGGGTCACTACGCCGGAAGATTCCGGTCTTACCAAACGCGAGGTGGAGCTGCTGGAGCAATTGAAGGACGGATTGAGCTACGATCAGATTGGCGACAATCTTTTTATTAGCACGGGCACGGTGCGCAAGCATATTGAGAACATCTACAGGAAGCTGCACGTGAGCAACAAGGTGAAGGCCGTGTGCAGGGCGACGGAGAACCGCATCATTTAAATTCAGCGCGCGTGCGTGTGTTTTTCCTTCACACTCGCTCTCACGCTCGCTCTGTTTTCTCGCACTCACACTGTTTTTGTACCTTTGGGCGGTGTTGCCAATTCAACGTTATACCGATTTTATCAAAGCAGAAGCCACTCGGTTGGGCTTCAGCTTCTGCGGTATTGCCAAGGCAGAATTTCTGGCGGACGAGGCCCCACGCCTGGAGGCCTGGTTGAAAAAGGGCCACCAGGGCAAGATGAGCTACCTGGAAAATCACTTTGACAAACGCCTGGACCCCACACTGCTGGTGCCGGGTGCGAAGTCGGTGGTGAGCCTGTTGTACAATTATTATCCCAAGCAGGACCTGGCTGCGGAAGGTGGTTTAAAGATCGCCAAGTATGCCTACGGTGAAGATTACCACCTTGTCATAAAGGATAAGTTAAAGACATTTCTCGACCGCATACAAGAGGAGGTGGGCGACGTGCAGGGGAGGGTCTTTGTCGACTCGGCGCCGGTGATGGAGCGCGCCTGGGCGCAACGTGCGGGATTGGGCTGGATTGGTAAGAATAGTCTCTTGTTGAATCGTCAGATGGGCAGCTTCTTTTTTCTGGCGGAGCTAATTATTGATTTGGAGCTGGTCTGTGATGGGCCGGTGAAAGATTACTGCGGCACCTGCACGGCGTGTATGGATGCGTGTCCGACCGATGCGATACCGCAGCCTTTTGTGGTCGATGGCAGCAAATGTATATCGTATTTTACCATCGAACTTAAAGAGCAAATACCGGCCGATGTTCAGGGCAAGTTTGAGAACTGGATTTTTGGCTGTGACATTTGCCAGGACGTGTGCCCGTGGAATCGGTTTGCCAAGCCACACAATGAAGCCAGCTTTGAGCCGCACGGGGACCTGAGTAAATTTTCTACGAACGAGTGGAAAGAGATTACAGCCGAGGTTTTTCAGAAAGTTTTTCGTCATTCAGCCGTGAAGCGGGCCAAGCTGGAAGGGCTGCAGCGTAACATCAGGTTTGTATTGCCTCCTGAAGAGCAGAAATAAAAAAGCCCCTGCTGTCTCTAAGCAGGGGCCCTTCAATCTTTTGTTGGTTTAAAAGATGAACAAGTAGTTAGATGTTAAGCGACGACAAAGCACCTGTTCAGGATGGCTTCGTACTCGCCGGAAAACCTGGCATAGCACCAGTTTCTGAGGTCATTCAATTCATCGGCGATAATCAATTTTATCGCCTTTCGTAGCTCTTTTTCAAAAAGAAGAGCGTCAAAACTCACTTTTGTGAGAATAGTTTTGACATAATTCAGCATGGCAAATGTTTCAGTTGAAAAAATTTAATCCTAACAATCGTTAAGTTACCAAAATAATCTTTTAAATAAAAGAAGATTGTCCAACTTTCGTTGAACTACCGTAAAGCAGGGTAATTTCCGCCCCTGGACCAGATACAAAGTGGTTACCCTGGCTGATTTCGTCTTGCTTTACGGACCTCATGTGTGCGATTAACGTATTTTTGTAACGATGAGTTTTGAAATCGATTTCATTATGAGACGTGTTTTTTCTTTTCGGGTGTTATTTCTGGTGCTGCTGGCAGCGGGGGCCTTCATTGCCCAGGCGCAGACCGTTACCCTGGGACCTGACGCCATTGGCGAGAATCAGGCCTGGACGATTACGGTGACGGTGCAAAATGACCGCTTAAAAAGCTATGACAATTTTCCGGAGATACCTGGCTTCCGTAAGCGGGGCACATCGACGCAATCCTCTACCAACATCATCAACGGCCAGATCTCGTCGTCGTCGAGCGTGATCATGACGTACGTACCCACCAAGCAAGGGGTCGTTACAATTCCTTCTTTTACCATGAAGGTGAATGACAAGCCTGTACAAGTAACCGGTAAAAAAGTAAAGGTAGGGGCCCCGGTACAGCAACAACAAACACGCGATCCGTTCCGCAGTTTCTTTGAAGGCGATGAGGGTGGTACGGAGACTGAGTTCGTGGATGTAAATGAAGATGCCTTCCTGGCCCTTACGACCAACAAAGACAATGTATACGTAGGGGAAGGGTTTAATACGACCATCTCTTTCTTTGTCGCGGAGGACAACCGCGCACCCTTGCAGTTTTACGAATTAGGCCGACAGCTGTCGGAAATTCTCAAGAAGATTAAACCTACTAACTGCTGGGAGGAGAATTTCAATATTGAAAATATCGAAGCCGAGAGTGTGACTGTCAACGGCAAAGGATATTCGCAGTATAAGATATACCAGGCTACCTTGTATCCGCTCAATGCCGAGCCCGTTGTGTTCCCGGCGTTTGACCTGGAAATGATCAAATACAAAGTGGCCAAGAACCCTTCATTCTTCGGTCAGAACCGAAAGGAAGATTTTAAGAGCTTTCGTGCCAAGGCTAAGCGCGTAGTGGTAAAAGAGCTGCCGCCGCATCCGCTGCGCGACGTCGTCGCGGTGGGTGACTATCGCCTGGATGAGCGCAGCCGTAATACTAATTTGGAGACAGGTGCCAGCGGAGTGTATGAGTTTAATATCTATGGTGAGGGGAATATCTCGGCAGTCGAAAAACCGCTGGTGAAGAAGGACGCCAACTTTGAGTTTTATGAACCAAACGTCCGTCAGGATATTAACCGGCAGAAGAACCGTGTGACGGGTACCAAGTCGTTCAGCTACTTCCTGATTCCCAAAGAGCCGGGTCAATACAAGATGAAGGATTATTTCTATTGGGTGTTCTTTAACCCAGCCAAGCAGCGTTATGACAGCCTGCAGCCCAAGCTGGTGTTTACGGTGACGGGTGAAAGCAAGAAAAACGAGGCGATCCAGGCAAACGACCTGGGCAGCTTCTACGACAAGATCGACACGGCGGACAATACCATACACACGATTGCCGACGACCGGTGGCAGAAGTGGGTCTTTAATGCGTTCATCGTTGTTACACTCGGTGCGGCGGCCTTTATCATTTTCCGGAAGTAATCCGCTATCTTCGACCCCGCATGAGCAATTCGTACGGAACTCTTTTTAAAATCTCCACCTTTGGCGAGTCGCATGGTCCTGCCATTGGCGTGGTTATCGACGGCTGCCCCCCGGGCCTGACGTTGGACGAGGCCTTTATTCAAGCCGAGCTGGACCGCCGCAAGCCGGGTCAGTCGAAGATCACGACGCAGCGCAAGGAAGACGATACATTCAAAATTCTGAGCGGTGTATTTGAAGGCAAGACCACAGGCACGCCGTTGGCCATCGTGATTGAAAATCAGGACCAACGTAGCAAAGACTATAGCCACATCGCGGAGGCGTTTCGTCCGTCGCATGCCGATTATACCTACGAAGCAAAGTACGGCATACGCGATTATCGCGGCGGTGGACGCAGCTCAGCCCGTGAGACAGCGGCGCGTGTGGCTGCGGGTGCAGTCGCCAAGCTGTTGCTGCAACGCCTGGGCGTAACCATTCAAGCCTACGTGTCCCAGGTGGGCGACATTAAAGCCCCGCACTATACACAACTGGACCTTAGTAAAACCGAAGATAACATCGTACGGTGCCCGGACGCCGCCGTAGCCGGGCAAATGATCGCCTTGATAGACCAGGTACGTCTGGATCGCGATACCATTGGCGGGTTGGTGACGTGTGTTATTCAGAATACACCGGTAGGCCTGGGCGAGCCGGTATTCGACAAGTTACACGCCGAACTGGGTAAAGCCATGTTGAGTATCAATGCCGTGAAGGGCTTTGAATATGGCAGCGGCTTTGAAGGAATACGCCTGCGCGGCTCGGCGCACAACGATGAATTTTATACCGAGGGAGGCCGGGTGAGAACCCGTACGAACCACTCGGGTGGTATACAAGGCGGTATTTCAAACGGCGAGGATATTTACTTTAACGTGGCCTTCAAGCCGGTGGCTACGATCATGCAAGACCAGGCATCGGTCGACAAGCATGGTCACGAAGCCACCGTCAGTGGCAAAGGCCGGCACGACCCCTGTGTAGTGCCCCGCGCCGTGCCGATTGTAGAGGCCATGGCGGCCCTGGTTCTGGTCGACTTCCTGTTGCGGAACAACGCGACGCGGAATATATAGTGTAGACTTTTTTCAGCAATAATGTATTTCCGTCGCAATACGGATGGATGTGCCCTCGAATATAGGAGGGCATGTCTTTTTCATGGGCGTGTGTGAATAAACTTACAATTACCATGAAAACATTTGCCATCATCCTGATTGTTATTGGCGGCATCATGACAGTCTTTACCGGCTTCACGTTGATCACGAAAAAAGAAGTGGCCGATCTCGGCCCGATAGAAATCAACAAAGAAGAAAAGACTCCGATCTATTGGTCGCCGATCACGGGCGGCATTTTGCTGGCAGCCGGCATTATCGCCTTTGTAGCGAGTCGCCGGACAGCATGAGACAGTGTGAGTGTGAGAGTGAGAGCGAAGAAACCGTAATGCTTCGCTCTCATACTCACGCTGTGTTTGGGCTGTTGTTATTTAATCAAATGTGCCATCGCCTGCGGTGGCGGAATATTCACCTTCCCATTTGGCGACAACGACTGTTGCCAGGCAGTTGCCGATGACGTTCACGGTTGTTCGCCCCATATCCATAATAGCATCGACTGCGAGAATAGCGGTGGCTTTCTGAGAGTCCAGACCCATGGTATCCAGTGTGGAGACTAGAATGAGGAATGAAGCGCCGCGTACGCCAGCTACGCCTTTGCTTGTCAGCATCAGAATAAACACCATGTATATTTGTTGTCCAAACGTAAGGTCGACGCCGGTGGCCTGTGCTATGAATACAGATGCCAACGATAAATATAGTGTGCTGCCGTCGAGGTTAAAGCTGTAGCCCGTGGGCAATACGAACGATATAATTTTACGGGGTACACCAAACTTGCCCAGGTTTTCCATGGCGCTGGGTAAGGCGGCTTCGCTGGTGGAGGTGGCGAAGGCGATCGATACCGGCTCGGAAATGGCACGAATAAATTTCCGGAAGGGCAATTTGATGATCACACCAATCGGTACTAACACCAGTACTATGAAGGCAATCAATGCCATGTATAGTGTGCCGACGAGCATGAACAAATTCTTGAGCATGCCAAAGCCGAAGGTCGCGACGGAGTAGGCCAGTGCACCACCCACGGCGAAAGGTGCTACGTACATGACCATATCGGTGAACTTAAACATGATTTCCGATAGGCTCTCGGCAAAATTCAGCATCGGTTTTTTCTTCGCGTCGTCGGTGACTTTGGCCAGGCCAATGCCGAAGAGTACGCTGAAGACGACGACCTGTAACACATAGTTTTCGGCGACAGCCTTCGCAATGTTT
Source organism: Parachryseolinea silvisoli (assembly GCF_021190955.1). Classification (GTDB taxonomy): domain Bacteria; phylum Bacteroidota; class Bacteroidia; order Cytophagales; family Cyclobacteriaceae; genus Ohtaekwangia; species Ohtaekwangia silvisoli. The sequence continues at coordinate 171,002 of NZ_JAIOAO010000002.1, read as the reverse complement.
TCAGGAAAGATATCGAGTATAACGTGGTGTTGGTCTTTGGATTTTTCCTGGGCCTTGAGCTTTTCCGCGCGCTCGATCTGTGCCTGCTGGGGTTTCATCTCGGCACCCTCGCCCGCACGGGTCAAGTTGATGGCGGCCAGGCCGATGAAAAGGGCAATGGTGGTGACGACCTCAAAATATAGGATGGCTTTCCACCCCATGCGCCCTACCTGCCTGAGGTTGGAGTGTGCGGCAATGCCGACTACCAGGGTAGAGAAGATAAGCGGTGCGATGATGGTTTTGATCAGGCGGAGGAAAATGCTGCTGAGTACATCGAGGTTGGTCGCAATGGTCGGGAATATATAGCCTACTTCACAGCCAATGAACATGCTGGCGATGATCCAACCGGTGATCGAGTTTTTCTTAAAGGCCAGGGACCCGATGGCGCCCAGCGTTACCCAGCGTGAACCTGCCAGAACAAGGTCGGGTATCGGCGTGGCGTAGGAATGGACCAGGTGCAGTGCCAGCGAAAGTGTAAAAAGCACAAAAACGAGTAGGGCGTTGGTTTTGAACGACGTTACCCGGTCGATGGCGGCCAGGAGGACAACTTCCAGGGCCAGCCAGCTGGTAACAAGAAGCGCATAATCTGGAATGCCGGAGGTTAAAAAATGAGCTATGCGTAGTGCGGCAGCGATGCTTACAGTGCTAACTGCGAGTCGTAAAATCCCCTTCTGTGTCAAGATTACGAATGGTTTAGGTGAACAACCGTTTGTTTTTGAACCGGCAATATAGGAAAAGTTGGGGGCACGGCGGCGAAAGGATTTGCTGGGCGCGAACTTAAATTCGTTAAATTTGTTCCCATCGTATAAACACTAGAAACATGCTACAGGCTGCGCCCAAAAACATACACATCTACCTGGAATCAAACCCTAACCCGAATTCGCTCAAGTTTGTGGTGAACGAAATGCTGGTACCGGAAACGATGAGCTTCGATTTTCCGGATGTAGCCAGCGCGTCTATTTCGCCGCTTGCAGTAGAGCTGTTCTCGTATCCGTTTGTAGGCCGGGTGTTCTTTGCCAGCAACTTCATTACCATTACGAAACAAGGTGACGTAGAATGGTTGGAGATCCAGAACACGATCAAGGATCACATTAAAAAATACCTGGAAGAGGGTAAGTATATTATCGACATTAAGGAAGGTGACGACGCTCCGGCAGAAGAGGAGACCGACACAATCCGTAAGATCAAAACGATTCTGGAAGAATACATTCGTCCGGCGGTGGAGCAAGATGGTGGCGCAATTACCTACCACTCTTTTAATGAAGGGGTGGTGAAGGTGAAGCTACAAGGTTCTTGCAGCGGTTGTCCTTCGTCGATGGTGACGCTGAAGGCGGGTATTGAAAATCTCTTTACGCGCATGATGCCGGGCGAGATCAAATCGGTGGAAGCCCTGGCGTAAGCCGGGATTTAAAGAAATAGGTATAAAAGAAAAAGGCTCCTTTTGGGAGCCTTTTTGCTTATAAAATTAAAAGCGCAATGTCTTATGCTTGAGCAACAACAGGCTCAACTGAAACGAAAGACTTTTCAGCTCTGCCCTTTTTGAAGACTACTACGCCGTTCGTCAATGCGAACAGGGTGTGGTCTTTGCCAATACCTACGTTTTTGCCCGGGTGGTGTTTTGTACCGCGCTGACGCACGATAATGTTACCGGCAATAACTTTCTGACCTCCGAAGATTTTAACGCCAAGGCGTTTGCTTTCTGATTCGCGGCCGTTCTTTACTTTACCTTCGCCTTTCTTATGTGCCATGGATAGAGATCGTTAAGGGTTAACCAATGCTTTCGATTTGTACTTTGGTGTACTGTTGGCGATGGCCGTTCTTCACGACATAGCCTTTTCTGCGTTTCTTTTTAAAGACAATAACTTTATTGCCTTTCACGTGTTCCAGAATCTTACCGGATACGGTAATTCCTGCTACAGTAGGGGCGCCAATAGAAATATCACCACCATTATCAACGAGAAGAACCCGGTCAAAGCTTACAGAAGCTCCGGCCTCTCCGTCCATTTTGGGGGCATAGATGTATTGATCTTTAGCCACTTTGAACTGTTTACCTGCAATGTCTACAATCGCGTACATATGCTATTTTAAAATTGGATTGCAAAGGTAGAGAAAAAATTGAGAATTTTAACACCCGGCGCCAGAATACTTCCTGACGGCCTGCGAGATAGAATATCTATCCACATTTTTTCCGCCGTTTATCGTGGCTTTTACCCACATTTTACCCCATTCGGGACCGAAAAAAAAAGTGTTTTTTTTTGGACTGATATATACCTTAAATCTACCTGAAAAATCCAGTTACTAAACGGTTATTTTACAGGAACTTATCTGTCCACAATGCATCAACAAGTTATCCACATTTGTTGAATTCAGCTTAAAAACCGCGTTTTGATTTTTAGAATGGTTCTATTTCATTTGTACACTTGAAGCTGATCAAGGTCTGGCAGCCGCCGGACTTCTAAGCAAACAAGCATTTTACAGGTTTTGATACGGGGGTGTTCGTTCCGACGGATGCTCGCCTTTTTTGATATTTTGGTAGACCCATAAACCCTATTTATTATGAGCCAGAAAGAGCATGATGAGCCTATTTTAAAGGAAAACAAGGACCGTTTTGTACTGTTTCCTATTCGTCATCATGACATCTGGAAGTTCTATAAACAGGCAGAGGCTAGCTTTTGGACGGCCGAGGAAATTGACCTCAGCCAGGATCTGCGCGACTGGGAGGCTATGAATGACGGCGAACGTCATTTCATCAGCCATGTATTGGCGTTTTTTGCGGCCAGCGATGGCATTGTAAATGAGAACCTGGCCGAGCACTTTGTGTCGGAGGTACAATACACAGAAGCCAAGTTTTTCTACGGCTTCCAGATCGCCATTGAAAACATACACTCAGAGACCTATTCCCTGCTGATCGATACCTATGTAAAAGACGCCCGCGAGAAGGACAAGTTGTTCAACGCCATTGATACAATGGACTGTGTGAAGAAGAAAGCTGACTGGGCGCTACGCTGGATTGATCAGGGTAACTTCCAGGAACGTCTGATAGCGTTTGCTGCCGTAGAAGGCATTTTCTTCTCGGGGTCTTTTTGCTCCATTTTCTGGCTCAAAAAACGTGGTCTGATGCCTGGCCTGACTTTTTCCAATGAATTAATTTCGCGCGACGAAGGTTTACACTGCGACTTCGCTTGCCACCTGTATACGCAACACGTTGTAAGCAAATTGCCAGAGCAAACGGTTACGGACATTATCCGTGACGCTGTGGCGATTGAGAAAGAATTTGTGACGGATGCATTGCCGGTGAACCTGATCGGTATGAACGCCGTCCAGATGTGCCAATACATCGAGTTTGTTGCCGATCGTTTGCTGGATGAGCTGGGTTGTAAGAAAATCTACAATGCGACGAATCCGTTCGATTTTATGGATATGATTTCGCTGAGAGGCAAAACCAACTTCTTTGAAAAACGTGTAGCAGAATACCAGAAGGCTGGTGTATTGAAGAGCAGTGAAAAGGATCATTCCGCTCCGAAATTTTCGCTAAACGAAGATTTTTAATTAAGAATTAAGACAAGATTTTTAATTACCTTAAGACACTTTTTTAACTTTTTCCACAACAACCCTTAACTCCCCCTTTTTCCACGATGCTTGTAGTAAAACGCGATGGACACAGAGAGTCGGTAAAATTTGACAAAATCACCGCTCGCATCGAAAAACTCTGCTACGGATTAGATCCGAAGTTCATCAATCCTGTTGAAGTGGCCATGAAGGTGATCAATGGCCTGTATGACGGCGTTTCTACCCAGGAACTGGACAACCTTGCTGCTGAGATCGCGGCGACGTTGACCACCAAACATCCGGATTTTGCCAAGCTGGCAGCCCGTATTGCCGTGTCAAACCTGCACAAGGTCACGAGCAAGTCGTTCTCCAGCACGATGAAACGACTGTACACGTACATTGACCCGAAAACGGGCCAAAATGCACCGCTTGTTTCGAAAGAAACATATCGTGTGATTAAAGAGCATGCTGCCGAGCTGGACGCTGCGATCATCTATGACCGCGACTTCGCTTACGACTATTTCGGGTTCAAGACCCTGGAGCGTTCGTACCTGATGAAGGTCGACGGTAAGATCGTAGAACGCCCGCAGCACTTGTTGATGCGTGTAGCGGTAGGCATCCATGGCGACGATATCGCCGCGGCCATTGAGACCTACAACCTGCTGTCTGAAAAATGGTTTACGCACGCGACGCCGACGTTGTTCAACGCCGGTACGCCGAAGCCGCAGCTGTCTTCATGTTTCCTGCTGACCATGCAGGACGACAGCATCGACGGTATATATGACACCCTGAAGCAATGTGCGAAGATCTCTCAATCCGCTGGTGGAATCGGGTTGAGCATCCACAACATTCGCGCGAAGGGTTCTTACATCAAAGGAACGGGTGGAAACTCGAACGGCATCGTGCCGATGCTGCGTAACTTCGACATGACAGCACGTTATGTTGACCAAGGTGGTGGAAAGCGTAAGGGAAGCTTCGCCATTTACCTGGAGCCGTGGCACGCCGACATTTTCGACTTCCTGGACATGAAGAAAAACCATGGTAAAGAAGAGATGCGTGCGCGCGATCTGTTCTACGCCCTGTGGATCTCCGATCTGTTCATGAAGCGTGTGGAAAACAACGAAATGTGGTCGTTGTTCTGCCCGAACGAAGCACCTGGCCTGGCCGAGGTATGGGGCGAGGACTTCGAGCGCCTGTATGAGAAATATGAAAAAGAAGGACGCTACCGTCGTCAGGTGAAAGCACAAGACCTGTGGTTCGAAGTGCTGGAGTCACAGATCGAGACGGGTACGCCATACATTCTATATAAAGACGCCGCCAACCGTAAGTCGAACCAGAAAAACCTGGGTACGATCAAGTCGAGCAACCTGTGTACCGAGATCATCGAGTACACAGCGCCGGACGAAGTAGCGGTATGTAACCTGGCATCGCTTGCCCTGCCGAAGTTTGTAACAGAGGAAGGTCGTTTCGATCACCAGAAGCTATACGAAATCACCAAGGTAGCAACGCGCAACCTGAACAAGGTAATCGACATCAACTACTACCCGGTACCGGAGGCACGCAACTCAAACATGCGTCACCGTCCGATCGGTCTGGGTGTACAAGGTCTTGCCGACGTGTTCATCCTGCTGCGCATGCCGTTCGACTCAGAAGAGGCTCGCCGCCTGAACGAAGATATTTTCGAGACCATCTACTTTGCCGCCATGGAAGCTTCTATGGAGGAATCCAAGGTCCACGGCCCATACGAAACCTTCAAAGGTTCACCCGTATCGAAAGGTATCTTCCAATTCGATATGTGGGGTGTGACGCCGAAAAGCGGTCGCTGGGATTGGGAAAACCTGAAACGCGAAGTGAAGCAGCACGGTGTGCGCAACTCGCTGCTGGTGGCACCGATGCCGACAGCGTCTACGTCGCAGATCCTCGGTAACAACGAGTGTTTCGAACCGTATACTTCGAACATCTATACCCGTCGTACCCTGTCAGGCGAATTCATCATCGCGAACAAACACCTGATGAAAGACCTGATGAGCCTCGGCCTGTGGAGCGAAACCATGCGTCAGAAACTGATCGCTGCCAATGGTTCGATCCAAAACATTCCCGAGATTCCGCAGAATATTAAAGATATCTACCGGACTGTATGGGAGATCTCCCAGAAGTCGATTATCGATATGTCTGCAGACCGTGGTGCTTATATCTGCCAGTCGCAGAGCCTCAACATTCACTTGACGAACCCCAACTTCGGCAAGTTGACGTCGATGCACTTCCACGCCTGGAAGAAAGGTTTGAAGACCGGCATGTACTACCTGCGTACTACTGCTGCCGCTGACGCAATCAAGTTCACGCTGGACAAAGTTGCTGCTGCAGAAGTGGCAACCGTGACGGCCCCGGTAAATGAAGGTGTTGAAGCGCCTGTGGCTGTTGCCGAGCCGGTGATAGCCGATGTACAGCAACAAACGCTGGCCTACGGTAACACAATGTCCGCCTATGATCAAAAGCTTTCTGACATGGCTTGCTCGCTCGATAATCCCGATGCGTGCGAGGCTTGCGGTAGCTAATAGCAAAAGCCTATAAAGAAGAAGCCCGGCCAAATTGGTCGGGCTTTTTTGTTTCTATAGGCTATTGGCGTTATGCTTTATTAATGTCCTTTCACCAGATCGCGTAAGCAGTCAATCCATAGCGCGCTATCATTCAAACTTTCCACCAGCTGTACTTTCTCTCCGCCGTGTTCGTGGAAGATCTCCTGGTACTCATCGCCGATCTCGATGATGGTTTCGAGGCAGTCTGCGGTGAAGGCCGGGGAGAAGGCCAGGATTTTTTTCATGCCTTTGTCGCCGCATTGGCGCACTACTTCGTCCGAGAAGGGCATAAGCCATTTTTTGTCCAGGCGTGACTGGAAGCAGACTGTGTATTTCTCCGCGGGTATGTTCAGCTTAGCGGCTAGCAGACGCGTGGTGGCATAGCAGGTCGCTTTGTAACAGTACTGGTTGTCTTCGGTAATGGAATGTTCGCAGTCGTGGTCTTTACAGGCGCCTTCGTCATACACTTTATCGACCTGGCGCTCGGGCAGGCCGTGGTAGGAGAACAGCACGTGGTCGTAGTCGGCGATGTTGTATTTGCGGCCCCGCTCGGCAAAGGCTTCAATAAAGAGCGGGTGGTCGTAGTACTGGCTGATGAATTTCACTTCAGGAATCACCCACCAGGTGCGCAGCACGCGCATCACCTCTTCCAGGGCAGAGCCAGTGGAGGCCGAAGCGTACTGCGGGAACATGGGCAGCACAATGATCTTTTCGTAATGCTTTTTGCGCATCGTTTCCAGTACGGCGGGAATCGACGGATTTTTATACCGCATCGCCAGGTGCACTTCGTAGTCGTCGCCGAGCGAGTCGTCGAGCAGGGTCTTGACACGCTCGCTGTAGTACAGCAGTGGAGAGCCATTGGCAGTCCATAGCTTCTGGTAGATCTTAGCCGATTTCGGAGCCCGGAAGGGCACGATGATGAGGTTTACCAGGATTTTGCGCAGCAGCCACGGGATGTCTATGACCCGGGGATCGTTCAAAAACTGCGACAGGTAGGAACGGACATCGCTTACCGAGGGGCTGTCGGGTGTACCCAGATTGATCAGGAGGACTCCGGTTTTGCTTTTCATGTGTTTTCTTCGGGCTGCAAGTTTAGCGATAAACAAGCATCCATGAAAAGAAGTTTAACGGCGAAACGCCCGGGCTGGTCATTTAAGGATTGGTGCCCGCCGGAAGGGTTTGGTCTCGTCAAAAAGCTTACGGTACGTGGCGTGGCGCTTAGACACCTCGCCGCCCACTTGCTCTACGACCAGGATCATTTTAGGGTTAAAGTCGCCGATCCAGTTCATTTCGTACTGCGTATAGCGTCCGTCGGGCTGCAACACGTCCCGGGCGTAAGTAATCATGGCCCCGTCCACACCTTTGCCCTGGTGCTCGGGCACTACGCCGAACAGGATGCCAAAGGCCTTCTTGTTTGTTTTCAAAAGTGTATGCCACACAAACTTGAGCTTGCCCAGCCAGTTCATTTTGCCGTCGACGTATTTAAAAATCTGGTTGATCTCGGGCAGCGACAGAAAGAATGACACGGGTTCGCCTTTGTAGAAGCCGAAGTACAGCAGCTTGGGGTCGAGAATGGGTTTCATCTGCTGCACAAGCAGCTTGGCTTGTGCCATGGTGAGCTCGGGGTTTTCCGAACGGTTGGCCCACGCCTTGTTATATACGGTGAGCAGATACTCGGCCAACTTGCCCAGCTCTTGCTTTTTCAGGTAGCGGAAGTCGTAGTTCGGGTCGCGCCGGCAGAGCGCAGCTTTTTCGTCCAGCCGGGGCGATAGCGGGCCTTGCACTCCGCGTGCGAAGGTCAGCTGGTAGAAGTATACCTGAAAGCCGTAGGCTTCGAAGAAATGCTGGTAGTATGGAAAGTTATAGTTACACTGGTAGTTGGGCTCGTGGTCAAACCCCTCGATGAGCAACCCCCACCAGCGGTCGCGGCTGCCAAAGTTGATGGGCCCGTCCATCGCCTCCATGCCTTTGGCCTGTAACCAGGTCTTGCATTGGTCGAGTAGTGCGAACGCGGCGGCACGATCTTCAATACATTCAAAGAAGCCCATGCCCCCCGTAGGCTGGTCGTTGCCTTTGTGTACGATCTTTTCGTTAACGAAGGCGGCTACGCGGCCGATGGTTTGGCCGGCGTCGTCTTGCAGCAGCCAGCGTATACATGCGCCATGACGAAAGGTTTTGTTCTTTTCGGGATCAAAGACATTGTCTATATCGGCGTCGAGGGGACGTATCCAAACCGGGTGATCTTTGTAAAGCCTTACTGCAAACTCAATAAATTCGCGCGCGTGTGCCGCTGTTATTACTTCTACGATTTTCATGATTGATCGTCCACTGCCTGGGGCGTATTCACCAGGACAATATTACTGATGCGGTTGGGCAGGATAATGCTGAACCGTGTGCCCTGGTTCACCTGGCTGGAAACGTTGATCTGTCCACCCAGTTTATCGACCGCGTTCTTTACAATATATAATCCAATACCCGAGCCATCCGATTGCTCGGTGGCGCGGTAAAACATTTCAAAGATCTTCGCCAGGCTGACGTCGTCAATACCGATGCCGTTGTCGGAGAAGTTAATCTCGGCGCGGCGCTGGTCGATCAGTATTTTTATACGGATCTCGGGCCGCTCGATGTTCAGCTGCCGGTATTTGATGGCGTTGGAAATAAGGTTGCGGAAGATCTCGGAAATACGCCATGGGTCGCTGTAAAAAGCAATACCCGAAATCTTGACGCTGCGCTCCATGTCTTTTGCACCTTGCAGGTAGTTCAGGTCTTTGAACGTACGCTCGATGATCTGTTCAAAATCTACCTGACTGGTGGTGATGTCCATCTTCAGGTTTTTGGAGTGGCTGAGTACATCGCCGATAAAATGGTCGAGGTGCTCCACCTTTTCGCCGATGATGTCAATGTAGTCCATTGGGTTGTCGGTATTGCCGGGCAGGCGGGCCAGGTTTACAAGACCCAGGATGGACGACAACGGCGCGCGCAGGTCGTGCGATACTTTATAGACAAAATTGTCAAGCTCGGTATTTCTGATCTTGAGCTCTTCTTCTACTTTCTTGCGATCGGTAAAGTCAACGTATACGCCGTAGATGCCGATGGTTTGGTTCTCCATCATCACAGGCATGCCGTAGAGTATCACATTTACCAACTTGCCGCTGCGGTGCTTGCGAATGGTTTCGATGCTCACAATGCGGCTGCTGGTAATAAGGTTGTTCAGGTCAACACCTTCGTGCACCAGCTCTTCGGGCACGATGAAGTCGTTTATGCTTTTTCCCCTCAGCTCGTCGAGGGTAAAGCCAAACATTTCTTCGAAGCCTTTGTTGACCTGCTCTACTTTACCGGTCTCCGTCAATAGCACCACGGCCATAGGTACATTCTGGAACAGCTGTGCCAGCAGCGTTTCATTTTTCTTGATACGCTCTTCGGTCTGTTTGCGCTCAGTAATATCGCGGAAAATGACTTGTACACAGGGCTCGCCCTGGAAGGTAAAAGGTGACGCCATTGTTTCGACGTCAATCACGCGGCCATCCATGCGTACATATTGTTGCTCGACCATGGGCGAAGGCATACCTTCGGCTACTTCGCGCATGCGGCGCATAATGCGCGGATGATACTCGGGGTGTACAAAGTTTAATACATCGGTGCCGAGCAGCCCTTGCGATTTTCTAGCGCCGAGTATTTGGTGCGCCTGTACGTTGGCGAAGATGAGCTTGCCTTGTTTGTGAATGACTACGCCGATGGGCAGTCGCTCAACCAGGTTGAGATAGCGCAGCTCGGTTTCACGTGCGGAGGCTTTGCGTCCGGTGATATCTTGTATTACACCGCGGCGAATAATGGTGCCGTCGGGTTCTATAGCATGGTTGGCGCGGGCTTCAATCCAAAGGATGTCGCCGCGTACGTGTACACGTCCTTCCCAGTGCCAGTCGCGTCCCTCCTGTAAACTCTGTTCAACAGAGGCAGTAAGACCGGGACGATCGTCTTCGTGTATTATAGCTTCCAGTACGGATGCATCTTCCATTACCTTTTTGGGAGATACTCCTAAAATGGGCTCTGCAGATTCACTCATGAACGTAAACCGGCTTATTCCATCCGGATACACTGCATATTCATAAATAACAGCGGGTAGGTTCCTGATGAGGTCCTGCATAGGTTTAGGAGGGCAAACGCATTGACATAAAGGTTTACGGGGGAGTTCGAGGGTTATTAACTCCGCAAGATAATGCTATGCCCTATAAAAACAATGTGGATATAGCGTTTCTCCAAATAATGTACGTTTGACACAAAACAACGGTGTTTTGTGGTGTTATGCGCTCATTTCTTTCAGCCATTGCTTGGCTTCTTCCAGCACATCAAAATACCGTACATATACTTTCTCGGAGCCCTCGGTCATTTCGCGGATCGTGAGCTGGGTAAATTTATTAGAGGGCATGACGATGGCCAGGTAGCGTATGCCGGCCTCTGCCATAGAGGGCAAGACATAGTCTTTAAAATAGCGTACGTCTTCGTCCAGTACCGGGCCCGCTGTGCGGCTGTCGGTCAGCATCTGAAGATTGGGAAAATTAGCTCTTTCACGGTGCATTAGCTCCAGCCGCTTTATTTGGACAAGCTGATAGTGTTCGCTGAAGCGTGGAATGCCGTTTAGCGTGACCTGAATGCAGGGAATGGAGGCATCCAGTTCAATGATTGCGTACTCATCCTGGTAATACGGACTTGACATACAGTAGAAGGGCTTTGCCGGGTTTCGGGCGTACAAGTTTAGCGACAATTTATGACGTTGTAAAATTATTGGTGACAATCACCCCATAACTTCGTCGGAGTGTAAACTAATTTTTTACATATATTTGTAAAAGGTTACTTATTACGTTATGGTACCTGTCGAAATCGGGCAAAAAGTCAAAGAAGTCTTTGACAGTAAGCAAATGAAACTGACGGATTTTGCGGATTCCCTGGGAACCGTCCGCCAGAATGTCTATCGTATTTTCCGTAAGCGTCACTTAGATACGGGGCTTTTGCTGAAAATATCCCAAGTATTGGAACATAATTTTTTTCAATATTATGTGGATCCGCATGCCGCCGCCCAGGCTGCTCCACCTGCCGCCACTTCGGCTGATTTTGAGGACCAATTGGCCCTTTCCCGCAAAGAAATTGACTACCTCCATAAGATCATCAAGCTGATGGAAGAGAGATCGCAGCTCATCCAGGAGCTCGAGGCGAAAGAAGTAAGGCTTTATTGACGTAGTCGTTCTACGCGTACCGCAAAATAGGGTGTGTCACCCCGCCAGGAAAAACGTGCATAACGTTTGATGTAGTACAAGTTTACACGTTCGCCACTCAGGGCTACTTCCTGCAATTGCTTAATGAGCTCCTGGTCGCCTTTTTCCACCGAAAAATCAAATGATTCTGCTATGGGACTGGCGCCGCGCAGAGCCCCGAACGTTTCCAGGTTGATTTTACCTTCGTAGGTTTTAAACATGACCCCTTTTTCGCTCACGCGCAGGATTTTGCCGGCCATAACGCCTTCTTCATACGTTCCCCAATAATAAAAAGAGAAGACCGCGACGCCCACCACAAGGGCGGCGATCAGGACGATCCGGAAGATTTTTTTCGTGGTGCGTTTCACGCTGGTGCCAAAGGTTTGCGGTTCCATGGAGGGTAGGGATTGAGCTGCAAGGTAACAATGTTTTAAAAGATGTAAGTCTTTGTTTCTTTTGCAGTCCGTATGGCAAAAAAATACCGCATCGCTATCCTGGCGTCAGGCAGCGGCACCAATGCAGCAAATCTCTTTTCCTATTTCGAGCATCACCCCACGATCGAAGTCGTGCTGTTGTTGAGCAACAACCCAACGGCCTTTGCCTTGGAACGCGCCCGGCGGGCGGGTATTGAGGCGAAAGTATTTGACCGCCAGCAGTTTCGCAATACACCCGAGGTGGTTCAGTGGCTGCAGGAGCGGGGCGTGACCCACGTGGTGCTGGCAGGCTTTCTATGGTTGATACCCGGTAACCTGATACAGGCGTACCCCGACCGGATCATCAACATTCACCCGGCGCTTCTTCCGGCATATGGAGGCAAGGGCATGTATGGCATGAACGTACACACGGCCGTGAAGCAAGCGGGCGAAGCGGAGACAGGCATTACCATTCACGAAGTGAACGAACATTACGACGAGGGCACCGTGCTGTTCCAGGCACGCTGTGGGGTAACATCCGACGATACGGCCGAAGCTATTGCGGTAAAGGTGCACGCATTAGAGTATGAACATTACCCACGGCAGATCGAGCGCTGGGTGTTGGGAGAAAGAGGCGGGAACGGCTAAGCCACCCGGATGCGGAGGATGCCTTTTTGAGAGTCGATCTTCACCTCGAAGAACTTGGTGATGAAGGAGCTTAGGCGCAGGCCTGCCATTTGAGGCGTGTAGTCTTCCGGATAGAATACGGTCAGCTCAAGAATGGCCCGCAGGAACTGCTCGTGGCGACAAAACTCTTTGGTCCATTGGCGGAATGTTTCGGGCCACTCTGCTTCGTATTTTTCGCGTGGGTCGCGGCCGTCGAAGATAAACTCCAACTGGTTGTCGCTGTAGTATTTGAACCGGTATACGCCCGCCAGGATCAGATAGAACTCGTGCAGGTGGTCGTAATTGTTTGTGGGATGGTCCTGGATGCGCAACGTAGTATCGTCGACAATACCCAGGGGGTTGAATCGCAACAGATAGGCTACCTTGACGTAGTCCACCATGTACTGCAGGAGGTTATTTTCCAGGGAGACCTGTACTTGTTCGAGTACATAATTCTTATCTCGCGGAAAAAACTTTCGATGCACGGTGTACTGGCGGTTAATTCCCAAAGGTAATAAAACAGTCGAGCCTTCTATAGGCATCCGGCATATTTTACTTCAAAAAACCAGGTCGTTTAAAATTTATCGGCGCTGGCGGAGGCGAAAGACTTTTGATAGCGCTTCGGCACGACCGGTTCCAGCATCGAGCCAACCTTGACGGAGGGGTATATCTGCTCGAGGGTGCGCACCTTGTTGGTGAATACACGGCGGCTGATCTGGTGGCGGTTCAGTTTGGCCGGAGTGTCGAGGCCAGCTGCGCCCAGCAGCTCCACAAAGCTTTCAACAGTATACTTATGGAAGTTAGCCACCCGGATGCGCTTGTCGTCAATGTCAAGTCCTTTCATCAGTTCGGGATCTTGGGTCGCCACGCCGGTAGGACACGTATTTTTATGACACTCCAATGCCTGGATACACCCCACCGCCATCATCATGGCGCGGGCGCTGTTGCAGTAGTCTGCCCCCAGGGCTATGGCGCGGATGATCTGGAAGCCTGTCAGAATTTTTCCGGAGGCGCCAATGCGAATGTGCTGGCGGATGTTAAAGCCTTTCAGCATGTTGTCGACAAAAGCCAGGCCGTCGAGCAACGGCATGCCTACGAAGTTGGAGAACTCCGGTGGTGCCGCGCCGGTACCCCCTTCGCCACCGTCTACCGTGATGAAGTCGGGATAAATGTCTAACGCGACCATGGCCTTGCAAATGGAAATGAACTCGCTCTTGCGACCGATGCACAATTTAAAGCCCACAGGCTTGCCGCCCGATAGCTCGCGCAGTTGTTGGATAAACAGCACCAGCTCACGAGGTGTTTTAAAAGCGCTATGATAGGGTGGTGAGAACACCGTAGTGCCTGCCTTTACCATGCGGATGGCGGCGACTTCAGGTGTATTCTTTTTACCGGGCAAGATGCCACCGTGGCCGGGCTTGGCCCCTTGCGAGAGCTTTAGCTCAATCATCTTTACTTCGGGATTAGCGGCATTCTTGCGGAATGCCTCCGGCGAGAAGTTGCCGGCCTCGTCACGGGCACTAAAGTAGCCGGTGCCGATTTGCCAGATCAGATCGCCACCGTTCTTGAGATGATAAGGACTAAGACCGCCTTCGCCGGTGTTGTGTGCAAAGCCGCCGAGCTTGGCGCCGGAGTTTAATGCCTCGACGGCATTGGCACTCAGGGAGCCGAAGCTCATGGCCGATATATTCAGTACGCTGGCGGCGTAGGGTTGTTTACAGTCGCGGTTGCCGATCAGCACACGGGGACTATGCTCCATGCTGTGAAAATCGAGCGGTACAATGGAGTGGCTCATCCACTCATAACCCTCGGCATAGACGTTCATTTGTGTGCCGAACGGAGTAGTGTCTACCTGACGCTTGGCCCGCTGGTAGATCACTGAGCGGTCGTTGCGGTTGATGGGGGCACCGTCGGTATCTGACTCTACAAAATATTGCTGGATTTTCGGTCGCATGTCTTCGAAGACATAGCGCAGCCGTCCCAGCAAGGGGAAGTTGCGTTTAATAGATTGTTTCTTTTGTACAATGTCTTGTACGCCCATGACGATAAGCGGGCCCACGAGCAGGAAGCCGAAGAGCGCGTCAATCCAAAAATAAGCCCAGAGGAGGAGGAGCGCAGTAACTGCGATGCTGCTATAGATGAAGATCTTTCTCATATAGAAACTCAGGATAAATCAAATATAATAAAAAGTGCAGGACGGCCAGCGGTTAGGTTATACTGTCGAAAAGTCCGGGGCCTTTGCTGGCGGGGGGCGGCAGCTTGAGGTGGCGGTATGCCAATTCGGTGGTTTCGCGACCGCGCGAAGTACGCTTGAGGTAGCCCTCTTGAATAAGAAAGGGTTCGTATACTTCTTCAATGGTCTCGGCTTCTTCGCCCACCGCGGTGGCAATGGTCGTAAGCCCGACGGGGCCACCTTTAAATTTTTCGATGATGGTCAGGAGAATCCGGTTGTCCATTTCGTCCAGTCCGTTCTCGTCTACATCCAGTGCCAGGAGGGCGATCTGGGCGATGCTTTTATCAATTGTCCCGTTGCCTTTGATCTGGGCAAAGTCACGGGTACGGCGCAGCAACGTATTGGCAATACGCGGGGTGCCCCGGCTGCGGCGGGCGATCTCAAAAGCAGCGTCGGCTTCGATGGGGGTCTTTAGGATTTGTGCCGAGCGGTTGACGATGCGCGTTAGCAGCGTTGAATCATAGTACTCCAGGCGGGCATTGATACCGAAGCGCGCACGCAACGGTGAGGTGAGCAAGCCGGCGCGTGTTGTAGCTCCGATCAGTGTGAAGGGGCTCAGTCCGATTTGTACCGAGCGCGCATTGGGGCCCGAGTCGAGCATGATGTCGATCCGGAAATCTTCCATGGCCGAGTAAAGGTATTCTTCTACCACGGGGTTGAGCCGGTGGATCTCGTCAATGAACAGTACGTCGTTGGTATCGAGGTTGGTCAGCAGACCGGCCAGGTCACTCGGCTTGTCGAGCACGGGGCCGGACGTGATTTTGATATTGGCCTGCAGCTCGTTGGCGATGATATTGGAAAGGGTAGTCTTGCCCAGGCCCGGAGGGCCATGCAGCAAGACGTGGTCCAGGGGCTCTCCGCGTTGTTTGGCGGCCTGTACAAAGACCTTTATGTTTTCAACAACCTTGTGCTGGCCGGTAAAATCTTCAAAGGACAGGGGGCGCAAAGCCTTTTCAAACTCCTTCTCCGTTCCATTCAATCCGCCTCCGTCGCTTTTCAGGTAATCTTCGCGCATAGTACCGTTTGTGTTCACGAAGGTAGCAATTCTACGCTCTCCAGCCGCAACAAACCGATGTTCTCATATACAACAACGTTGCATATATTGTATTTTACGTAACTTGTCCGCCACTCTACATGATCCTCGCGTTTGTAACACACATTACCCTGTTGTGGGGTGCCGGCCCCGCACAAGAACCTTTGCGGGTAGAGGGCCGCACGATGGGCACCACCTATCATATTACCTACTTTGACAAACAGCAGCGGAACTTCCAGGAGCCCATCGATTCGCTGCTGCGGGCGGTGAACCAGGGTATCAATACGTATGATCCCGCCTCGGCCGTGTCGCAGTTTAACAAGAGCGCGCGGGGCATTGCATTACAAGACCCACACCTGCTGGCGGTCTTGCAGCAGTCGTTGGTAACAGCACGACATTCAGGTGGGGCGTTTGATCCAACCGTCATGCCGCTGGTCAATGCGTGGGGCTTTGGGCCGGCCAGGTCGCGGGTGCCAGACCAGGTCATGGTGGATTCGATCCGTGCGTTTGTTGGCGTAGAGAAAATTCAGTTGACGACAGATAGTCTGTTGAAGACCGACCCGCGGGTGCAACTTGACTTTGGCGGCATTGGGCAGGGCTATGGCGCCGACGTAATCACGGCCTTCCTGCGGGCAAAGGGTGTGCGCGATCTGTTGGTGGAGCTGGGCGGCGAAGGTATGGCGCAGGGCAAAAATATAAATAAGCGCAAGGCATGGCAGATCGGCATACTTGATCCGAACTCGACGCGCGACGATCAATTCTTCAAGGTGTATGTAGCCCTGAAAAATCGGTCCTTTACGACGGCGGGCAATTACTTTAATTATCGGGAGATAAACGGAAAGAAATATTCGCATACCATCGACCCAAAGTCGGGCTACCCGGCAGACCTGCCGTTGCTGGCCGTATCGGTCTTTGCATCTGACTGCACGACGGCCGATGCGTGGGATACGGCCTTTATGGTAATGGGGCACGAGAAGACGATCGAGGCGTTGAAGACATTGCCCGGCCTGGATGCGATCTTATTTTATACCGCGGCCGATGGCACGGTGGCTACCTATGTCACGCCGGGCATACGCCGGGCAGTAACATTCCAACCCTGAAACCACACATCGTTATATATGGTCTTAAAATTACTCGTCTTGTTTTTTACACCGCTGCTGTCGGGCCTGGCCATTTTCCTGGTGCCGGGCGGCAAGAGCACAAGCTTTAAACTCTTGTTGGTATTCGCCGGGGCGTATCTGTTTGCCATCACGATCATTCACATTCTGCCTGAATTATATCACCAGCCGGTGGGAATGGAGTATATCGGCCTCTTTGTGCTGGCAGGTTTCTTTTTACAACAAATGTTGGAGTATTTCACGGCGGGTATCGAGCACGGTCACATGCACGGGCATATTGCGCCCGGACAGCAGGGGCATTCACACCATACGCATACCCATCAGTCGGTGTCGGCGATTGTATTGTTAACGGCGCTTTGTATTCACGCCCTACTGGAAGGAGGCATGCTGGCGCAACCCGCGACCATGGGTGTGCCGTACGACGTGCACGCCATTCTACTAGGCATTGCGTTGCACCGCGCACCAGCGGCTTTTGCATTAATGACGGTACTGGCGCACCAGTTCGGCTCGCGCAAGCGGGCGATACCGTATCTGGCAGGGTTTTCGTTGGCGGCGCCGTTCGGGCTTTTGATTAGCACGTTGTTGGCGGAGTATGAAATTCTGACGGGCGAGGGGATGATCTTTCTATACGCCGTGGTGTGTGGTAACTTCCTGCATATCTCTACAACCATTGTGTTTGAGAGCAGTCCGGCGCATCGGTTCAATGCCAAGAAGCTTACAGTGGCCATGGCCGGCTCGCTGGTCGCCGTGCTGGTAGAGTATGGACTGATGTAGGGTGATGCGTATAACGCTAGCGCTGACGGGGTGCACGTTTACGCAGGTCGATGATATAGCGGTCGCCCATGCCGGCTAAGAAGGAAAATCTTCTGAGGCGTTCTTCCCACCGGTTCAGGAATTTCAGCAGTTTCTTGCGCGGACTAAAAACATTCTCTAAGCATACCGGAGGCAGTGCAAACCCGACGGACTTTATCGCCACGACCTCAAACTCATGCCGTGCGAGTTGTTTCAGTTGGCGGGGAGTATAAAAAAACTCGCGTAAGACAGGGGAGATACCGTCCGACTGCCGCGCAGACCATGGCCGGAAGATCCGCCGGAAGCGACCGGTGACCAGGAAGTAAAACATTTCCCACAAACACCACTTGGGCATGACGACGGCAACGAGTCGCCCGCCGGGAGCCAGCAGGGTGGCGGCCTGGTGCAACAGCCGTTGTAGCGATGCCGGGTCCATAGCGTTTAGCCCACCGGTGTGCGAGAAGATAAGGTGGTAGTGTTTGTCAAACAGCATGTCTTCGGGGTGGTACGGATCGAGGCACTGCGAGCTGATCTTCGAGGGCATGGAGTATTGGCGCGACGGTGGTTCTGTGACACGCGCCACTTCTTCGGTTACATCCGTTGCCACCAGCGTGAAGCCATGGGAGCCAAACAGCAAAGCGTCTTCATCGCTGCCCTGGTGCAGCTCCAGAATGTCGAGGCCCGGCAGCCGGTGTATGACTTGCTGCAGGTATGCCCAAATGTGTTTACGCTGCAATTGCCCGACAGCGCCTTGCGGGAAAGCGGCGTCGTACGGTGCGGCGATATGATCAAAAGGAGCACTCATCTTTTTAACTAAGACGCAAGATTTGCCCGCAAGGTTTCCTCGCACACCGGCCGCACACGACCTATTTTGATAGTAGGTTATCGTTGTGTTCAAACACACGCAGAATATTATTTGAATTTCCCGAAAAAGAGTAGAATTTTATCGCTGTGTAGGGCTTTAAAACGATTACGACCGTTAGGAAGTGCAGCACGAAAGTAAAACCCTAATCTACCCAGGCAAAAAACAACCATGAACGTCATTAGAACCTTTGAAGACTATCAGCATCATTATCAAAAAAGTATAGAACACCCTGAAAACTTCTGGAGCGATGTGGCGAATGGCCTTACATGGCGGAAGAAGTGGGACAAAGTGCTGGAGTGGGATTTTCACAAACCGAGTGTTAAGTGGTTTATCGGCGGCAAGCTGAACATTACCGAGAACTGTCTTGACCGGCACCTGGCCAACCATGCCAACCGCACCGCCATTATCTGGGAACCTAACAATCCCGACGACGACGCCCGGCACATAACGTATCAACAGTTATTCGAAGAGGTATGTAAAACGGCGAATATGCTCAAGGCACAGGGCGTCAGGAAAGGCGACCGCGTTTGCATCTACCTGCCCATGATACCCGAGCTGGCCTATGCCGTATTGGCGTGTGCCCGCATTGGTGCAGTGCACTCGGTGGTGTTTGCAGGCTTCTCGGCCAAAGCCATTGCCGACCGTATTAACGACGCCGGCTCCAGTGTAGTTGTTACATCTGACGGCGCATACCGCGGTGACAAAACCATCAACCTTAAGAAGATTGTAGACGAGGCCGTACAAAGCTGCCCTTCTGTATCGAAGGTGATCGTAAAAGAATATATCAAGTCGGGCACGCCCCTTACACCGGGGCGCGACGTGTGGTGGCATGAAGAGATCGCCAAGGTATCGGCCGACTGCCCGGCCGAGGAGATGGATGCCGAAGACCTGCTCTTTATTTTATATACTTCCGGCTCGACCGGTAAGCCCAAGGGTATGGTCCATACCTGTGGCGGCTACATGGTATATACGAACTATACGTTCCGCACGACTTTTCAATACCAGGAAGGGCAAGTATACTGGTGTACAGCCGACATCGGCTGGGTGACAGGTCACTCCTATATCTTATATGGGCCGCTGTCGGCGGGTGCAACGACAGTCATGTTTGAAGGAATTCCTTCCTGGCCCAATCCGGGACGGTTCTGGCAGGCGATTGAACGCCACAAGGTAAATATCTTTTATACAGCGCCGACGGCCATTCGCTCGTTACAGCAAGCACCGATCGAATTCATTGAGAAATATGATCTCTCGTCGCTGCGTGTACTGGGCAGCGTGGGCGAACCCATCAATGAAGAGGCCTGGCACTGGTACGATAAAAATATCGGTAAAGGTAAGTGCGCCATTGTCGACACGTGGTGGCAGACGGAGACCGGGGGCTTTATGATTGCGCCTATCGCCCGCGTTACACCGCTCAAGCCGGCGTTTGCCACGCTGCCATTACCCGGCGTGCAGCCGGCCGTGATGAACGAAGGCGGTCTTGAAGTAAATGGCAACGGGGTGGAAGGACGTCTGACGATCAAATTCCCGTGGCCGGGTATGGCGCGCACCATCTATGGTGACCACCAGCGGTTTAAGGATACGTACTTCTCGACATTTCCCGGTAAGTATTTTACAGGCGACGGTTGTAAGCGTGACGAAGACGGTTATTACCGCATTACGGGCCGGGTGGACGACATCATCATCGTGTCGGGCCACAACCTGGGCACAGCGGAGATCGAGAGCGCCGTGGACGAGCACCCACTGGTAACAGAAACCGCTGTAGTGGGCTTCCCGCACGACATCAAAGGCCAGGCCGTGTACGCCTTTGTCATCTGCTATGAAAAGCCGAAGGATGAAGAAAAGCTGCGCGGAGAGATACGTGACACCGTGTCGCGCATTATCGGTCCTATTGCAAAGCCTGATAAGATCCAATTTGTCAGCGGGTTGCCAAAAACACGTTCGGGTAAGATCATGCGCAGAATCTTACGCAAAGTGGCCGAGGGCGACGTCTCTAACCTGGGCGATACATCGACGTTACTTGATCCTGCAGTGGTGGAAGAGATCAAAGCAGGCGCGTTATAACATACGAATTTGGGTTTTTAACTTCCCTGAAGAAGACCGGACGCACCGGTCTTCTTTTTTTGCAGAATTTATTACATCCGCGGGGCCATGTGCGCGACACCTTCTAATTTTAGCCCCGCTCATCCCGGATCAGTAAACCACTGGAAATTATCATGAAGTCAATAATCCTTTCCGCAGCTGCGTTCATCGCGTCTGTCACATGGGTGTCAGCCCAATCCGATTTTATTCCTAAAAAGCTCGGTGCCGGGGTTAATTCTTCTTATGACGAGGTAAACCCCGTGATTTCGGCAGACCGGAGCACGCTGTTCTTTACGCGTAAGAACCATCCCCAGAATGGGCTGGGGGCAAAAAAAACGGCAGACATCTGGATCTCTACACGCCTTGCTGACGGTTCATGGCAAGAGGCTACCCGCTCGACTTCCCTGAACATCGGGCAGCGCACCTACCCACTGGGTATTTCTGCCGACGGTTTGAGCTTATTACTCTACAACGACGAAGGTCTCTCCCTGGCTACACGGCAAGGAAGCGCCTGGACGGCACCGCAGAAAATCAGCGTAAAAGCATCCCGGGAAGCAACGCTGTCGGCGGACGGAAAATACATACTCTTTAGCCGCGGTGGTGCGCTGTATCGCATCGACCGCAACGCCGAAGGACATTGGCAAAAGGCACAAGCCGTAAAAGGCATAGAAGGAAAGGTATATAGCCCTTTTATGTTGTCAGATAACAAAACGCTGTACTTCTCGCGCACGATCAAAGGAAAACAATCCGATTTCTTTAAAGCAGAACGCGTGAGCGCCGATTGGAGTGCCTGGTCCGCCCCGGTAGCGTTGAACGACACGATTAATACTCCGGGCAACGAAGATGATCTAAAGACCAACGCCAACGGCTCGTGGGGATACTTTGCTTCGACCGCTGTGGCGGATAAGCAAGCCGACATCTTCGAAGTAAAATTGTATGAAGATCGTCCGTATGTACTCGTGACGGGTAAAGTAATCAATGCCAAAAGCAAGCGGCCGCTGACGAAGAAGGCCATCACCATTTTGATCGATGGCAAAGAGGCTGCGGTGTCGTCGGTAAATGCAGACTCCGCTACCTTTCGTGTAGAGTTGCCGCTGGGCGCCCGCTACGAGCTTTCGGCTAAGCTCTTTCAATATGGTGCAAAAGCATACCCCGTTGATGCGGTGGGCCGCCAGTTTAAACACATCCAACTCGATCTGGAAGAAGAGCCGGTTGACTTTGCTTTGTTGAAAGGAAAGTTGATGGTGAAGAATACTGAACGCACAATTCCTGCTTCCGCCAAAGCAAAGATTATGGTGGACGGTGACGAGGTTGACTATGCTACGGTAGACGTCGCCAAAGGAACGTATTCCATGCACTTGCCACACGGCACAGTATATTATGTACAAGTGAGCGCCCGTGGTTTTGAGTCGCTGCCCGACCTGGTAGACCTCAAGGGCATTGATGGTTACGAAGAAATAACGCTTGACCTGCAAGCCGACGCCGAGAAGATGGCGATCGTAAGCGGTAAGATTTTAGACCTGCGCACAGCCAAGCCGGTAGGCGCAGATGTGCCGGTGCAGGTGGTGGTTGAAGGTGTGTCGTCGGTTACGGCGAGTGTCGATTCGCTTTCGCGCGAATATGAGCTACGCTTCCCGGTCAAAGAGCGCTACGTGTTGAGCGCGGAGGCCGAGGGATACTATCCGCTGTATGAATCGATTGACGTTACGCGCGAGACGGCCGATGTCTCGATCTTGCGCGACCTGGTAATTGCACCCCTGCAACGCGGCCAATCTATTCCGTTGAATAACATTACGTTTAATGCCGGCAAGATTATCACCGTACATCCTTCGTCATATCGCGAGCTGGACCGCCTCGCGGCATTTTTGCTGAAGAACCCACGTATGAAGATCGAGATCGGTGCGTATACCGACCCCGGTACAAAGGTGTCGACACTGAACCAGGCAAAGGCCGTGATGAACTACCTGGTAGAAAAAGAAGTGCCGAAGAACAGGGTGACGGCAAAGGGCTATGGTACTGCCCGGCCCCTTGATTCAAATAAGACGCCGGAGGGAAGAGCCCGCAACCGTCGCGTAGAATTCATGATTACGGAGAAATAACGTCTATTCCTCCTCCATATTTTTTAGCTCAATCTCCAGCGCCTTCGTGCTGATATAAACCTCGTTCAGCGATAACGCCAGCGACAGTAACAGGAAGATAAGGCTCAGGCCGAAGATGGTAATAGCCCATACTTCGTATTGCAGAAAGAAGGACAGCATGCTCAGCACGCAGAAAAAAAAGCTGGTGATACCCGCGGCCTGCATTTGTTTGATGAGTACCAGACGTTTTTTCAGGTTGCGTATTTGCGCTCTGATCACGTCACGTTCTTCCTGTACTTGTTTGTATTTGGCGTGCAAGTTCCGGATCAGTGTGGCCAATGCGAGAAAGCGGTTGGTGTAGGCCAGCATCAATAGGGTAATGGCGGGGAACAAGAGGGCAGGCGTGTTGATGGAAATATTCTGCATCGTCAGGTCATTAGGGTTTGCGGGTGGCGAGCATTTTCTCGACGGCTTCGCGCGCCAGCTGCTGGCGTTGGTCTCGTTCGCCTCGGATTTCTACGAACGGTACAGATTGTTGCTGCATTTCACGCAGGTAGAGCGAGTACAGCGCTTCGCGCTGCTGGGGGTGTTCGCGTTGTGGGTCTTCTTCCCACGGCAGGTCTACATAGGTGAGCAAGTATAAGTCGTAATGGCGGGAGGCGATGTTGCGCAAGATCTCGTCGTGGCAGTGCCCGTACTTAAACTCGCTCCAGATTTTGATCACGTACAGGTTGGTGTCGCAGATCAGTACGCCGTTTGCGTCGCGTGCCCATTCGTCTTCTATGCGCAGTTGGCCATGGGCAATGGGGAGGAGGTCATCTTCGGTATAAGGGCGTGTCAGGTTACCAATATACTGACGCGCATATTCAGGTACCCATGCGGTTTTAAAATAGTCGGCGAGGTAAGCTGACAGGGCCGATTTTCCTGTGCACTCAGGGCCGATGACGGCCACTTTGGCAACGGGCGGTATCTCGAAAGCATTCATAAAACGAAAATCGGTTATATTTCCCGTAAAATCAGAGTCTCTGATCATTTTCGCAAAATCCATGACACGGTGAAGAGAAGGCAAGCATTGCAACAGATAGGCCTGGGGGTATCGGCAGGGCTGGTGCTCCCCACATGGCTCGCGGGCTGCAGCGATAAAGATCCTCAGCCCGAGATTCAATACGACGGTGTCGTGGGCATCATCGGCGCCGGGGCGGCCGGGCTACATGCCGCCGACATCTTGCGTAGCAAAGGCGTGAAGGTGCGCATATTCGAAGCGTCGTCTGTACTCGGCGGCAGAGTGCGCACCCTGCGGCAGTTTGATCAGCCGACGGCATCGCTTCAGTTTAGTACGATCGACCCACCCATCAGTAAGTTCCCGTTTGAATTGGGTGCTAGCTTCATCGAAGGTACCGATGGTGAGCTGGCGCGTATCATCAGCCAGTTGAAAGTGCCCGTGATCGATTTTTCATCGCTGGGGGCAGATGTATACGTACTGGATGGTATACCGCGCCAGGCAACAGAAGTAACTGACGATGCCGACGTGGTGGCAGCCCGTGAATTTTTTGAATCGCTGAAGACGCGCACGGAAACAGTGACGGTACAAAGCGCAATCACCAGCGCCGGTATTAATCCGCGCGTACATGCTATTCTCAATGGTTGGATCGGCAACCGCCACGGTACGGTAAATGATAAGCTCGGCTTGAAGGGGGTGGCAGAAGCCGCAACGCTATTGACACGCAACACCCAACGCACCATGCTGCGGGCAAACCCGATGCAGGATGTGGTCTTGTCGCGGTTCAGTAATGTGCTGAGCCTGGTGGAGCTGAACAGCGCCGTGACCGGTATACAATACAGTGGTGACAAAGTAATATTAACAGGGCAACGTACGGCGGCAAGCGCGGCAGAGCCCTTTACCGCAGAAGTTGATCGTGTGATTATAACCGCCCCGGTATCGGTCCTGAAAGCGGGCATGATGACGTTCAATCCACCGCTGCCCGATACCAAAACAGCCGCGTTGTCCCGCATGGACATGGAAGCGGCATTGCGTGTGCGATTAGAGTTCCGAAAAAACTTCTGGGGCACGCAGACGAACTTCATTTATGGTGGTGTGCAGGCTCCCGAATACTTCAACGCGGGCATCGGGCGTGATGACCAGGTCAAGACATTGGACATAACGATCCAGGGGCCGCGGGCGGCAGAGCTCTCGGCGCTGGGACAAGGCATGGTGCCGGTTCTTTTGCAAGAGCTGGACGGCATGTTTGGCGGGCAGGCTACAGAGAGCATACGACGCGATCCCGCGGACAATATACTGTCCGTGATTATGGACTGGACAAAGGAGGAGTATATTCGTGGCGGGATGGCGTATAGCACCGCCGATGGATCAAATCAAGATCGTGTGGAGCTGGCCGCGCCGGTGAACGGTGTGTTATTCTTTGCCGGAGAAGCGACGGATACAACGGGTGATGCCGGAACGCTAAATGGCGCGTTGTTGTCGGCGCAAGTGGCGGCACTTGCGCTAATCGGGACGATTGTATAAAGTTTATCGACAGCGCATAAAAAAGGGGACGAAGCCGTCCCCTTTTTTAATATGTAGTATATAGTTAGCTGCTTATTGCAGCATTTTAAGCAGGGTACCCAATCGGCTCTTGAGGTTGCGGCGGTCGACGATGAAGTCGAGGAAACCGTGCTCGAGAACGAACTCGGCGCTTTGGAAGCCTTTGGGCAGGTCTTTGCCTATGGTCTCGCGGATTACGCGGGGACCGGCAAAGCCGATCAGGGAGCCGGGCTCAGCAATATTGAAGTCGCCCAGCATAGCGTATGATGCTGTTACGCCACCTGTGGTCGGGTCGGTCAGCAACGAGATATAGGGTATTCCGGCTTTATCCAGCAGCGAGATCTTGGCCGATGTTTTGGCCATCTGCATCAGCGATATACCGGCCTCCATCATACGCGCGCCACCCGAGCGGGAGATCATCAGAAAAGGCTTTTTGTTCTTCAGGCTGTGGTCCATGGCACGCGCGATCTTCTCGCCTACCACCGAGCCCATCGAGCCGCCGATAAAGCTGAAGTCCATACAGCCGATGGTGATGTCGACGCCGTTCAGTTTGCCATACGCCGTGCGCACGGCGTCTTTCAGCTGCGACTTCTCCTGCGATTCTTTAATCCGCTTCGGATAAGGCTTGGTGTCTTTGAAATTCAGCGGGTCAGCCGACTCCATGTTGGGGTCGAGCTCGGTGAATTGACCGTCGTCAAAGAGAATTTCGAAATACTCTTCCGAACCAATGCGCACGTGAAAGTCTTCATCCGGTACGACATAGGCGTTGTTCTTCAATTCACGGGTATGAATGATTTTACCGGCCGGCGATTTGAACCAGAGGCCATCAGGCACTTCCCGCTTCGCCTCCGTCGGCGTCTGAATACCTTTATCACTACGCTTGAACCAGGACATATAATTCTATTTAGTAAAAAATAAAGCCGACGTATCGAAGATACACCGGCTTGTAATGGAAAACAATTATGCTATGTCGATCGACTTATCAAGGTAAACATCCTGAATGGCATTCAGGATTTCCACACCCTCTTTGAGCGGACGTTGGAATGCCTTTCTGCCCGAGATCAGGCCCATACCGCCCGCGCGTTTGTTAATCACGGCTGTACGCACGGCATCTGCCAGGTCGCTGGTACCTTTCGATTCGCCACCCGAGTTGATCAGACCGGCACGGCCCATGAAGCAGTTTGCTACCTGGTAACGACACAGATCAATAGGGTGCTCAGACGAAAGCTCGCTATAGATTCGCTCATCCAGCTTGCCGTAGCTGCTACCACCGGTATTGAGGGCTTTGTAGCCACCGGTGTTCTCCGCCAGCTTCTGCTTAATGATGTCCGCCTGGATGGTTACGCCCAGGTGGTTGGCCTGACCGGTAAGGTCAGCCGATACGTGATAGTCGACGCCGCCTTGCTTGAAGGCGTTATTGCGGATATAGCACCACAGAATGGTGGCCATACCCAGGCTATGAGCTTCTTCAAAAGCTTTGGCTACTTCAATGATCTGGCGCGAGGCACCGTCAGAGCCAAAGTAAATCGTTGCACCCACCGCTACCGCGCCCAGGTTATAGGCGTCGCGTACGCTGCCGAACATGATCTGTTCATGCTTGTTGGGGTAGGTCAGTAGCTCGTTGTGGTTGATCTTTACAATGAAAGGAATACGGTGAGCATACTTGCGTGATACGAGTGACAGGGCGCCAAACGTAGTGGCTACACCGTTGCAGCCGCCTTCGATGGCCAGCTTCACAATATTTTCAGGGTCGAAATAAGCAGGGTTTTTGGCAAACGACGCCCCGGCGCTGTGCTCAATGCCCTGATCAATCGGGAGGATCGACAGGAAGCCGGTGTCTTTCAGGCGACCGGTACTAAACAGTTGCTGCAGGCTTCTTAAAACCTGGGGGTTGCGATTCGATGGCAGGAAGATGTCGTCAACAAAAGTCGGGCTGGGCAGGTGGAGCTGATCCTTCGAGATGGTCTTGCTTTGATGCTTGAGCAGGAAGTCGGCATCCTTGCCCAGCAGATCTGCGATGTTCTTTGCCATAGTGGTAATGAGTCTGGTTTGTTTGGGTTTTTAATTGAGCGGGGCAAAGTTATTAAATAATTAATAGTATGCTAACGAGCGTAAATTTCGTGGTTTTTGCCTCTGCGCAAACGTGTTAGGTACAAAAAAAGAAGAAGCCATTCCAGCAGGAACAGCTTCTTTCATTCTGTATAAAATCAAAAAAGAAAAGAACCTTTTTTCGATTAAAGCTTCTCTTTGATACGAGCAGCTTTGCCTTGACGGCCTTTCATGTAGTACAGCTTAGCGCGACGTACTTTACCTCTTTTCAGAACCTCGATCTTGTCGATGGAAGGGGATACGATCGGGAAGATACGCTCTACACCTACACCGTTAGATACTTTCCGAACAGTAAAGGTCTCGCCAGTACCTTCGCCACGGCGTTGGATTACTGTGCCCTGGAACTGCTGTACACGCTCTTTATTGCCTTCTTTTATTTTCACGTGAACGTTGATGGTGTCACCAGGATTGAAGCTGGGACGTGTTTCACGAATTGCTGTGAACTCCTGCTCAACTAATTTAATTAAATCTGCCATAACTCGATGGTTTGAAAATTGGACTGCAAATGTAGGGAAAGAATCTAAAATATCAGCGTCGGGATCAATATTTTGTAAAACAGGCCCTTTCAGCGCGTTACAGGAACATTTTTAATCCTTCGTGGGAGGCCTTAAAACCCAGTTTTTCATAAAAACGCACGGCATCAACCCGCTGCTTGTCGCTAGTGAGCTGCAGCATGCGCGCGCCACGCGCGCGAGCCCGTCCGATGGTCCACTGCAAAAGCTCTCCGCCGATACCGCCGCCACGGTGGTCCTCGCGCACCCGCACCGCTTCGATCAGCGCCCGGCTGCTGCCCTGGTAGCTGAGGCTGGGCAGGATCGTAAGCTGCAGGGTGCCGATCACCTCCTGGTTGGCGTTTTCCGCCACGATCAGTTCCTGGTTGGGGTCGGCGTCGATCCGGTCGAAGGCTTCGTAGTAGCTGTTGGGAAGCGGGTCCTGATAGGCTTCACGCTTCTGGCCGAGTATATCCTGGGCCAGCAGGTGGACAATGGCGGGCAGATCAGCCCGCGTGGCTTTCCTAAAATGCATGGCAGTAGAATTTGCCCTGAATATACTAACAAGACATTAATCCAAAAGTCCGGGCCGGCGGGCACGGGTGCGTTCTATGGCCTGGTCGTGGCGCCACTCTTCAATTTTCGCCGGGTGGCCCGATAGCAATACATCGGGCACCTTCCAGCCTTTGTACTCCGCGGGGCGCGTATATACCGGCGGGGCCACAAGGCCTGCCTGGAAAGAGTCCGACAGGGCCGAAGTTTCGTCCGACAGCACCCCCGGCAGCAGGCGGATGACGGCGTCGGCTACCACGGCCGCGGCCAGCTCGCCACCGGACAATACATAGTCGCCGATGCTGATCTCGCGGGTCACCAGGTGCTCACGTACGCGTTCGTCTACACCTTTATAATGACCGCAGAGCAGAATGAGGTTTTGCTTCAGGCTAAGCTCGTTGGCAATGGACTGTTGAAACAGCTCGCCGTCGGGGCTCATATAGATCACCTCGTCGTAGGTACGTTTGGACTTCAGGTCGTTAATGCAGTTGTCAATCGGTTCGATCGTCATCACCATGCCGGCGCCGCCACCAAAGGCATAGTCGTCGGTCGTACGGTGTTTGTTCGTGGAATAGGCCCGTAGGTCCACCACGTTTACAGTCACAAGTCCTTTCGTTTGCGCGCGTTTCAGGATTGAATCCGAAAATGGGCTCTCGACAAGTTTCGGCAGCGTAGTAATGATGTCGATGTGCATATTATATATCCAAAAAGCCTTCTGGAAGTTCTACCGCAATCAGTTTTTTACCCTTGTTTATGCTCTTAATAAACGGGCTGTTCACCGGTATCAGCACCTCCTTGCCGTAGTAGTCCAATACCAGCAGGCGGTTGGCGCCGGCCTTCATTACCTCCACAACCTTGCCGATGGCGCCCAACTGGGCATCTGTGACTTCAAAGTCTATCACCTCGTCGTCGTAGAACTGGCCGCGGCTCGATTTAGGACGGGCGGCTTTGGGCAGATAGATGCTGCGTTTGGAGATGCTCTGGGCTGACTCGGGCGTGTCGACGTCTTCTACTTTCAGATACGCCTTGCTGCCAGCGCCGGAGAGCGATTCGACAAAATAAGGCTCGAGGCGATTATTCTTTTCCAGGAACAGGGTACCAATGCCGGCCAGGTCCTCCGGGCCAACCTCGTCCAGGGAGATCGTCACTTCGCCCTTCAGGCCATGAGGCTTGAGCACATAACCGATCTTAAAATAGTCGTTGAACTCCATAGGGTGTTGTAATAAAAAATGCCAATGCGGTGAGCATTGGCATTTTTGGTATTCGGTGTTGTGCGATTAAGCTTGCGGCTCTGCAGATTCTGCAGGGGCAGCTTCGCTTTCTGCAGGAGCAGGTGCGGCAGCAGCAACGGCAGCTTCTTCAGCTACTTTCGCTTTCTGACGGATAGCTTCCGCGCGAGCTTCTTTCACTTTCGTTTCAGCTTCTCTACGAGCTTTAGCGGCAGCTTGTTTCGTCTCCGCCAGGGTCTCGCGTTTAGCCAGGATCTTAGCGTCTTTACCGTCTACCCATGCTGCCAATTTAGCATCGGCTTGCTCTTGTGTCAGGGCACCTTTGATCACACCAATTTGCAGGTGTTTCTTCATCAGGATACCACGATACGACAGCATTGCTTTTACGGTGTCGCTCGGCTGGGCGCCGTTCATCACCCAATGAAATGCGCGATCGTCTTTGATGTCGATTGTAGCAGGGTTCGTCAGGGGATTGTAGGTCCCGATTTTCTCAATAAACCGTCCATCACGTGGAGCTCTGGCGTCGGCTACGACTACATCGTACATCGCCAGTTTCTTGCGGCCTCTGCGGGCCAATCTAATTTTAACCATTACTGTTTAGATTTAAAATATGGAACTCGTCCTAATTTTTAAAGGGTGCAAAGATATTCCTTTTTCATATAAATTCATATCCGACGCCGATTTTCTATATTGCTCATCATCAATATGCTGCAACAAGGCAGATTCTGCTAAATCAACGACTACGCAGGGCAAATATTTGGGAAAAATGTGCTGATTAGCCCGTAAATGTCGTTTTTTGAAGCCTTAGGCCCAAATCAAACTGGTAAACAGCGTTTTATCACGGATTTGTGCCTGTATGCCCCGTTTTAAGACGTCTCAAAACCGAAGACGCCGTGGGGCGGGATTGGCATCTTCAAAACCGTTTGTAATCGTTTTAATGGATCATAGGGCATATATTTGGCTACGCGAGTATTCAGTTTTTTAAACTCAAACACGTTCTCTACATTTGTTCGCTCTTACTAAAAGGCTTTTCACAAATACCATGGATAAATATTCATATATCTCCAATGCAGACGTTGGTTATGTTGACCAGCTCTACCAGAACTACAAAAACGATCCTGCCTCTGTAGATCCCACCTGGCAGAAATTTTTTGAAGGGTTCGACTTCTCGCAGCAGCACGGTGGTGCTGGCAATGGGTCGAATGTACCGACCGTTGGCTCGGGCGCCACGGTTTCCGACTCCATGTCGATCAAAGAGACCCAGGTCCGGAACCTCATCTTCCAATACCGCTCCTTCGGCCACCTCAAGTCCAACACCAACCCGGTGCGCGAGCGGAGAAACCACACAGTATACCTCGATCACAAAAGCGTAGGCCTGACCGACGCGGACCTCGACGCCGAGTTTGACGTAGCGTCAGAGATCGGTATGCCGCGTGCAACACTGCGTAAGATCATCGAAAAGCTGCAGGCTGTATACCTCGGTCCGATCGGCTTCGAACATAACTTCATTCGCAACGACGACATCCGTGCGTGGTTGTATCAGAAGATCGAAAAGGAGTATTACTCCTACAACCCCAGCCAGGACGAGAAGAAACGAATCCTCGGCAAGCTCAACGAAGCGGTCGTATTCGAAAACTTCCTCCACACAAAATTCCTCGGGCAGAAACGCTTCTCGCTGGAAGGTGGCGAGAACACCATCCCTGCGCTGAACACCATCATCAATAAAGCGGCCGAGCTGGATGTAAAGGAAGTCGTGATCGGAATGGCCCACCGTGGTCGCCTTAACGTATTGTGCAACATCCTGGGCAAGACCTACGAGCAGATCTTTACCGAGTTTGAAGGAAATGTAACGCCCGAGAACCTCACCATGGGCGACGGCGACGTAAAATATCACCTGGGGTACTCCAGCCACATCAATACTCCCTCGGGACAAAAAATCTATGTAAAGCTGACGCCAAACCCCTCACACTTAGAAGCTGTAGATCCGCTTGTGTTGGGCTATACCCGCGGTCAGATCGACGACGAATACAAAGGTGAGCTTTCCAAAGGCCTGGCTATCCTCATCCACGGTGACGCCGCCGTGGCCGGTCAGGGTATCGTATACGAAGTCGTACAGATGTCCGGTCTGCCGGGCTATACTACGGGCGGTACCATTCACTTTGTCATCAACAACCAGGTAGGTTTCACGACCGACTACGACGATGCCCGTACCAGTATTTATTGTACCGACATCGCCAAGATCGTTGATGCCCCCGTGCTGCACGTCAATGGCGACGACGCCGAGGCGGTAAACTTTGCAGCCACACTGGCGGTAGAGTATCGCAACAAGTTTGGCAAAGACATCTTCATTGACATGCTGTGCTACCGTCGTCACGGCCACAACGAAAGTGATGAGCCGAAATTCACACAGCCCAAGCTGTATAACATCATTGCCAAGCATCCCAACCCGCGCGAGATCTATGTCAAGAAGCTCGTGGATCGCGCTGACGTAGACGGTGCCCTGGCCGATGAGCTGGACAAGAACTTCCGCAACCAGCTGCAAGACCGCCTGAACGAAGTAAAACAAAAACCGCTGCCCTACAAGCCTCAGAAGATTGAAGAAGAGTGGGAGCAAATGCGTTGGGCAAAGGCAGAAGACTTTGACAAGTCGCCCGACACCGGTATAAAAGAAAGCATGATCGAGAAAGTCGGCAAGGCGCTGACACAAATTCCCGAAGGCTTCAAACCGCTGAAGCAAATCGAAAAATTGTTGAAAGATCGCACAACCGCATTCTTCGAAGACAAGGTGCTGGGTTGGGCGGAAGCCGAGCTGCTGGCCTATGGCTCGCTGCTGCTCGACAAGACTCCTGTGCGTATGTCGGGTCAGGACGTAAAGCGCGGCACATTCTCGCACCGTCACGCATACTTCTTTGATGCCAATACCAACGAGCCCTACTGCGGCCTGAACAACCTCGATAAGAGCCAGGCCAAGTTCCACATCTACAACTCATTGTTGTCAGAGTTTGGCGTACTCGGCTTTGAATATGGTTATGCCATGTCGTCGCCTACAGCACTGGTGTTATGGGAAGCACAGTTTGGTGACTTCGTAAACGGAGCACAAGTAATAATCGACCAGTTCCTGTCGAGCGCCGAGTCAAAATGGCAACGCATGAACGGTATGGTTATGCTGCTGCCCCATGGTTACGAAGGTCAGGGACCGGAGCACTCCAGCTGTCGTCCCGAGCGCTTCCTGCAACTGTCGGCCGAATACAACATGGTGGTTGCCAACCCGACCACACCGGCCAACTTCTTCCACTTGCTGCGCCGTCAGGTAGCGTGGCCGTTTCGTAAGCCGGCAGTCGTGTTCTCGCCGAAGTCGCTGTTGCGTCACCCGTCCGTGATTTCACCGCTGAAGGAGTTTACAGAAGGCGCATTTGCAGAGGTGTTGGATGATCCGACAATCTCGTCCGCGAAAGAAGTAAACCGCGTGATTCTCTGCAGTGGCAAGATTTACTACGACCTGGTGGAGGTACAGCAGAAAAAGAAAACCAAAGATACCGCCATTGTCCGCCTCGAGCAGTTGGCTCCCTTCCCGGAAAAACAGCTGAAGGCTGTTCTGAAGAAATATAAAGATGCCAAGCTGGTATGGGCGCAGGAAGAACCTGCAAACATGGGCGCGCTTTCTTATATTGTACGCGTGATGCCGAAGTACAACCTCGAGTTCGTATCCCGCAAAGCCAGCGCGTCGCCGGCTACAGGCTACGTGAAAGTACACAAGGTTGAGCAAGACAAGCTGGTTAACAAGGCATTTGAAATCTGATAAACGTATCATCAAAAAATAACGGAATGGCATTACAGATAAAAGTACCGGCCGTAGGCGAGTCGATTACAGAAGTAACGATTGCCAACTGGCTGAAAAAAGATGGCGAGGCCGTACAGGCCGACGAGATCATCGCCGAACTGGAGTCCGACAAGGCAACCTTTGAGCTGCGCGCCGAAAGCGCCGGTGTGCTGAAGATCGTAAAACAACAAGGCGAGACCGTACCGATCGGTGAGGTCATCTGCGAGATCGACGCCAACGGCCAGGCTGGTGCAGCGCCTGCGCCCAAGAAAGAAGAAGCTGCTGCGGCAGCGTCTAAACCGGCCGCCACGCCGGCACCTGCTCCGTCAGCTCCCAAGGCTACCGGTGGTGTAAAAGAAATGAAAGTACCGGCCGTGGGCGAGTCCATCACGGAAGTGACGATCTCTACCTGGCTGAAGAAAGACGGCGACACGGTACAAATCGATGATATCATTGCCGAAGTGGAATCCGACAAGGCAACATTCGAGCTGCCGGCCGAAGCCACGGGCATCCTGCGCATCGTAGCGCAGGCGGGCACAACCTTGCCGATCGGCGGCCTGATCTGCCGCATTGAGGTTACCGACGGTGCCGCTGTTTCCGCCAAGCAAGAGACCGCTGCCGCGCCGGCACAGGCCTCGGGCGATAAGACCTATGCCGCCGGTCATCCTTCACCGGCAGCCGGCAAGATCCTCGACGAAAAAGGCATCCCTGCCGGACAGGTAGCGGGCACCGGTGTCGGTGGTCGTGTAACCAAAGAAGATGCACAGAAGGCCCAGGCACAAGCGCCGGCATCGAAGCCTGCCGAAAGCAAGCCTGTTGCCGCGCCGGCCGTACCAGCGGTAGCGGGTGCCCGCACCGAGCGCCGCGAAAAAATGACGTCGCTGCGCAAGACTATTGCGAAGCGCCTCGTGTCGGTGAAGAACGAGACCGCTATGCTCACCACATTCAACGAGGTGGACATGAAGCCTATCATGGAGCTACGCTCGAAGTATAAAGATCAGTTCAAAGAGAAGTATGGCGTAGGCCTCGGCTTTATGTCTTTCTTTACAAAGGCTGTGTGCGTAGCCCTGAAAGAATTCCCGGCGGTAAATGCTTCGATCGACAAAGACGAAGTTATTTTCCACGACTATTGCGACGTTTCCATTGCCGTGTCCACACCGCGTGGTCTGGTCGTGCCGGTCATACGCAATGCCGAAGCACTGAGCTTTAACCAGATCGAAAGCGAAGTGATCCGCCTGGCCACCCGTGGCCGCGACGGTAAACTCTCCATCGAAGAGATGACGGGGGGCACATTCTCCATCACCAACGGCGGTGTATTTGGTTCGATGCTGTCGACGCCGATCCTCAACCCGCCGCAGTCGGCGATCCTGGGTATGCACAACATTGTAGAGCGCGCAGTGGTAAAGAATGGCGAGATCGTTGTACGTCCGATCATGTACCTGGCACTTTCTTACGATCACCGTATTGTCGACGGTCGCGAGTCCGTTAGCTTCCTGGTGCGCGTGAAAGAGCTGCTGGAAGATCCGGGCCGGTTGATCCTGGGCGTATAAGCCAACATCGTCATTAATCACTTAATAAAGACATTCAGACTTTTATGCAATACAATGTCACGGTCATTGGCTCAGGCCCGGGAGGATACGTAGCGGCTATTCGCGCGGCGCAGCTCGGGTTTAAGACAGCCATCATAGAAAAATACAATACCCTGGGCGGAACCTGCCTCAACGTAGGCTGCATACCCTCCAAGGCACTGCTCGATTCATCCGAGCACTTCAGCAACGCCAAAGAACACTTCGCGGAGCACGGCATCGACATCCCCGCACCGAAGGTAAACTTCGGACAAATGATCAAACGCAAAGGCGACGTGGTGAAGGCCAACGTAGACGGTATCGCCTACCTGATGAAGAAGAACAAGATCGAGGTGCACACCGGCACCGGGTCGTTCGTTGACAAAAACACCATCAAGATCACCACGGCTGATGGCAAGGAAAGCACCATCACCACCGACAAGGTGATCATCGCGACCGGTTCGAAGCCTACGCCGCTGCCGTTCGCTCCCTTCGACAAGAAGCGGATCATCTCCAGCACCGAGGCCCTTGAGTTGAAAGAAATACCCAAACACCTCATCGTGATCGGTGGCGGTGTGATCGGTATGGAGCTCGGCTCGGTCTATGCGCGCATCGGCGCGAAAGTTACCGTGGTAGAATTCCTCGACAGCCTCATTCCCACCATGGACAACACCCTGGGCAAAGAGCTGGCGCGTGTAGCCAAGAAGATGGGTATTGAAACCTACCTGGGCCACAAGGTAACAGCCGTGGAAAACAAAGGCGAAGAAGTGGTGGTGAAAGCCGAGCCGAAGAATGGTGGCAACGCCGTCGAGCTGAAAGGCGACTACTGCCTCGTAAGCATCGGCCGTCGGCCCTATACCGATGGCCTCGGCCTCGACAAAATTGGTATTCAGACCGAGAAAGGTCAGATCCCCGTCGACAACCACCTGCGCACCAGCATAGACAATATCTATGCTATCGGTGACGTAGTACGTGGCGCCATGCTGGCACACAAAGCTGAAGAAGAAGGTGTATTTGTAGCCGAGCAGCTGGCAGGTCAGAAGCCGCACGTAAACTACAACCTCATTCCGGGTGTAGTATATACCTGGCCGGAAGTGGCCAGCGTGGGTCAGACCGAAGACCAGCTTAAGCAACAAGGCCGTGCCTACAAAGTAGGCAGCTTCCCGTACAAGGCCCTCGGCCGTGCACGGGCGAGTATGGACACAGACGGTCTGGTAAAGATCCTGGCCGACAAAGCCACCGACGAGATTCTCGGCGTACACATCATTGGTGCACGTGCCGCGGATATGATCGCTGCGGGTGTTACGGCCATGGAGTTCCGTGCTTCCGCGGAGGATGTAGCGCGCATGTCGCACGCCCACCCGACGTATATGGAAGCCGTGAAAGAGGCCTGCCTCGCCGCGACAGAAAATCGCGCCATCCACATGTAGTGACGTACCTGCCCGATAGGGTATAAAGAAAAAAGCCTCCTGAAGAATCTTCGGGAGGCTTTTTTAGTTGGAGTGTTGTTGACCTATGCTTTTGCCTTGCGAACACGGTACTGCGTAAAGGCCCGTACCGCCAGCGCAATGACTACGGGTATAAGTGATGTGTTGAGCTTCTGCGGCAACACCGGCCAGCTTACCAGGGTCACGACCAGGAGGATGGCTGTCACGAGGAAGTAGGTTGTCAGCCAGCGTGGCTGGCGTATAAACGCGATCACGGCGATAATGTGGAAAGGCAGCGCCCACAATAAATTGTAGTTATACGACGACTTGTGGTCCGTGGCGAACCACAGCACAAACAACAGCACACCGATCAGGCCGGCTGCACCGAACAGTAACACATCCCACCACGTCGATAATTTTTTCCGTTTCAGATCCACCACCGAGAGTATAATCGCAACCAGCGCCAGCGCACTGAACACATAGAGCGGATGGGGGAGACCCTTCACAGGATCTTCATCCCGCGGAGCAAAAACAATATTTTTCTTCTTCACCAGTGGCGCCCACCTGTTGCCGTGTTTGATCGTAGCATGGTCAAGACCTTGCTCGACATATTCCGGCAGGAACATATAGTCGAAGGGTGGCGCTTCGCGATCTATCTCGGAGCCGAGGCAAACATCGATGCCCAGATCACCCCACGGTTGCTGATGGAGGTATAGGTCCGTCAATTCGCGAATGGAATAGTGCGTCGTAATGTGTTTATCGTCGAAAGCTATGCTGTCGCCGAGGGCTTTGATCAGCACACCCGGCATCTTGGTGGCGCAGTTGTCGTAGAAGTAGTCGTAGCGATAGTGCTCGTTTTCCGGCAAGGTGTTCCACTCCAGGTAGTCGAATACTTTTTGTTTTTGTGCGGGTGTCAGGTTCAGCTCCTGCTCGTGTATATACCGGTTGTGGTAAATATAGGGAAGCTTAAAACGTTCATAAGAATAGGCACCCAATTGGTAATACATATAGCCCCGCGCAAAGTTCAGGTAGAAGTTGGGTTGGTCGAAGTCGAAGATGCCGTAGTTATAGGCGTCATCGAGCCCGAGTGCGGGGTCATATACGCGAAAAGCACTATGGCCAAATGCCGAGTACAGCTCGCCTTGCCAGGGGGCGCAGGTGATGACCGAAATAGTGGCCCGGTCGGACAACTGGCGGGGTTGGGAGTAGCCTTGCAGGGCTATGCAGCCCAACAACAGAAATACGATCTTCTTCATAAACAGAAGCGTGCAAAGGCGGCACGCGCCGGGAAAGATAATGACATTCTGCCATCCGAAAGCGCCTTTTACCGACTATCTTGCACGCATGATGGGTGGATGGAATGACCGGCTGAATTTTGCTTCCAAAACGACCGCAACGCGGGCGTGGAATGCAGCCCGGATATACACCAGCTACCAGCGCTCGCGCCTCACGGGCACTCCCAACATGGCGGGACTTCCCATCAGTATCTCCTTCGAGCCCACCACATCGTGTAATCTGCGCTGCCCCGAATGCCCCAGCGGTCTGCGATCATTTACGCGGCCCACCGGAATGCTCGGCAAAGCCTTGTTTCAAAACGTCATCGATCAGCTGGCGCCGTCGCTCAGCTACCTCACCTTTTATTTTCAGGGTGAGCCCTACCTGCATCCCGACTTTCTGGACATGGTGCAGTATGCTTCGCGCAAAGGTATCTATACCGCTACATCTACCAATGCACATTATCTGACCGAAGAACGCGCCAGGCTTACCGTGGAGTCGGGCCTCGATCGCCTGATTATTTCCATCGACGGCACC
The DNA here is from genome assembly GCF_021190955.1 of Parachryseolinea silvisoli. Taxonomy (GTDB): domain Bacteria; phylum Bacteroidota; class Bacteroidia; order Cytophagales; family Cyclobacteriaceae; genus Ohtaekwangia; species Ohtaekwangia silvisoli. The sequence continues at coordinate 132,765 of NZ_JAIOAO010000002.1, read as the reverse complement.
ACCCAGGACACCTATCAATCGTATCGTGTCGGTGGCAATCTCGACAAAGTGTTAGAGGGTGCGCGAAATGTATTGGCGTGGAAGAAAAAATTAAAAGCAAAGACACCACACGTCATCTTCCAGTTCCTGGTGGTGAAGCCCAACGAACATCAGATACCCGAAGTCTATGCACTGGCAAAAGAATTAGGCGTAGACCAGGTGTTGCTCAAAACCGCGCAGATATACGACTACGAAAACGGATCTGACCTCATTCCCACACAAGACAAATACGCACGTTACTATCAGAAGGTCGACGGTACCTATGGCATCAAGAACAGCCTCGACAATCATTGCTGGAAAATGTGGCACAGTTGTGTCATCACGTGGGATGGAAAGATTGTGCCGTGCTGCTTTGACAAAGACGCGCACCATGTGCTGGGCGATCTAAATCAACAAAGCTTTGAAGAGATCTGGCGGGGACCTGCCTATCAGGACTTCCGCGCAACGCTCATGCGGTCGCGCAGCGAAATAGAGATGTGTAAAAATTGCACGGAGGGAGCGAAGGTCTGGGCGTAACGTTAGATGCCCTTTTGCCGCAGCTGCTGTTCGATCTTATTAAAATCCACCGCGCCACACTTGCCACACCCCGAGGCGCAACCTGCGCCCGACGCCTTGGCACGGAACGAACGATACACCATTCTGCCCAAATAGGCCACGGCGCCCGCAAAAATCGCCAGGATCAGAATCGTTTGGATCATAGCGTAAAAGTACAAAATCTCGTCTTTCAAACACACTTGTCAGCCGGGCAGTTCCTCGCCAGTATCCATTTTTCTTCGCAACCCTCGTGGGTAAAGATTAAATAATCCGGTTGTTCAGCGCAAATTGCACCAATTGCGACGTGTTGTGCGCCCCTATTTTGCGCAGAATGTTTTTGCGGTGAGTCTTGACAGTTTGGTCTGCAATGAAAAGCTTTTCAGCGATCTGCGTGCTGGTCAGTCCCTCGCACAGAAGTTTCACGATCTCTATTTCTCGGTCGCTAAGCTTGAAAGAGGTAGTTTCGTTTTCATCTGTACAAAATGACTGGATCAAATCGAAGTACGATTTGCCCTCCATTACACGTATAATTGCGTCGCTCAACTCTTTACCGGTATTACTTTTCAGCAGACAGCCTTCAATACCGATACGAATGATCTCTTCCAGAAACGATTTTTGTGCATACATCGTGAGGATCAAGATTTTTACCGCGGGGTACTTGGCCTTGACTTTCTCCGCGCACTTGATACCGTTCATAACAGGCATATTGATGTCGAGCACGATAATGTCAGCGTGCTGCCTCGCGAGGAACTGGAGCACCTGCTCACCGTTACTGGCTTCGCCGCATACTTCAATACCGTCATGGGCACTCAGGACGGCCCGTAGCCCCTCTAGTACGATGGCGTGATCGTCGGCCAACAGAACTTTGATTTTCATTTTATAGGGGGATTTCCAGTGTCATAGCAAAGCCATTCTTTCCTTTATTGCCGATGTGGAGTGTGCCCCCCATCTTCTCCACGCGTGTAGCGATGTTACGCAGGCCGATACCGTTCGCCTGCGTAAGTGGGGACTGGATACCAACACCGTTGTCTTCATAGATCACACTTAGGTATTCGGTTTTTACCTGGGTGATGGTCACATCGATCTCGGTGGCCCGTGCGTGCTTGAGCGTGTTGTTGATGAGCTCCTGTAGAATTCGGTATAAATTTATACTGACTTCTGTCTGCACGTCGGCATTCAATTCCAGTGTGCAGTGCACACGAACCGATCCGCTGTCACTAACAACCTGGACAAGATCTTTCACAGCCTGCCGAAATCCAAAGTGCTTAAGTGCCGCCGAGTCCAGTCGATGTGAAATCTTTCGTACTTCCTCATTGGCCTGGTGGGCGAGTTTACTGATTGATTCTGCAAACTGCCATTGAAAATCTGTTTTTTCACTTTTAAGTGAAGTGTCGACGTACATGGTAAGTGTTACCAGCAGGCTGCCGAGGTTGTCGTGCAGCTCTTCGGCGATGCGCTGCCGTTCCATATCCTGCCCGTCTAACAAAGCGTAGGCCGAGCGCAGTTCCTGACGTCGCAATAGATCCTCGATTTCCTGGTAGGCCAGCTTGCGTTTGATCAGTTTCCGTTGGTAGAGGTAAATGAACGTGGTGATGGCCGAGGTGAGGAACAACATTCCAAACGATCCGGCGATAAGGATTACTTCATGCCTGAGTTCGGTACTGCCTTCCATAGTGCCGCGGTAAAAATGATGTTCTTAATAATATTTGAAATGTTGTGCAGGATCCAGGAACTATAGAATCGATCCGGAGATAAAGATAAAATATCCGTTGACAGTAGAAAAGAAAAGAATGCACCCGAAAAGTAGAAGAGTATGCCCACCACAATCCAAAACTCCGAGCTTTTATCGATAAAGATATCCGTTTCGTTCTGGAAGATGCTGTAAAAATATAGGGTTGAGAACAAAATCATGATGCCAGCTTCGAGGGTACGGGAATATGCGTTGAACGACATCAAGTGTGTTACGAGGATCACATCGGCCAGGTAGAGAAGTGCAAAGATCACGGCGATGGACACGATGAACTTTCGATACGGCGTCAGCCGCAAGTAAAAGAAGTAGGAGAATAACAGACCCTCGGTCAGACCATATATATTCGCGACAGGCATGTTGGGGATGCTGTTCATGAGTAACGCCAGCATCACAACATCACTGAGAAAGGATAGCAATACAACGAATAGTATTGTGCGGATGATCGTGGCATACGCCCGCCAGTGCCGTTGCCCGATCAACAGACCGGGCAACGGCGAGAAAATGGAGCCATACATTAACACATCGTCGAGCATAGGCTATTGGCACCGGTTAGGACAGGGGGCAGAAGTGTTGTACATGGGCGGTGGAATGTCTTTGTGAATCTTTTCATTAAGAAATATTTTCGCTTTAGTAAAATCAGGATCTATATTGTAGAAGTTGTGGCCGCTTTTCAGTACGGGCATCAGCAAGACATCATTCATCTGCTGGCCTTCATGTACGGCGCGTCCCATATAGATACGGATGCCCGCAACAGCGTCGTTGGGATGAGCAACGTTATATCGGTTGATGGCCTGTACCATTTCGTTTAGCGTGTTAATGCCGAATGAAAAACCATAGGCATCGTTTTCTGCCCTATATTCATAACCGGCTTCCTCTGCCGCCTGGCTCATAAAATCTTTATAGGCCCTGATCTTGCGCGCTGCCCGTAATGAGTCTATTGCCTCGCCCCGATCCGGATCCATCACGCGTAGGGCGCAAAGTCGGTTTAGCAACGCCTTGTTAGAGTCGGGATGCGGCAGTACCTGGAACAAGGCTTTCAGTGAATCGCCTCCTGCAGACGCTGTTGTACGGGCACTGTCCTCTTTTTTGCCTGGACAGGCAGACAGCGTCACCATCAGTAGTAAACTTGCAAAGGGAACGAGAAAGGTAGGTTTCATAAAATATAAGGGTTAGTGTTTTTTTGTTAGAGGGATCGAAATTAATGGTTAGCCCATACCAGCTCCAATACCCACCAGGAGGTATTCTCTCACTGCTACCAAGATATTGTTTTTTTAACTGTGGCCCTGGGTATTCATATTATCTTTTCGAATACCACCAGCTAGGTATTGATCATCCCCATGTATAGTCTCTAGCTTTGATGTAGTCAACGGAGAAATTCAAAAAAGACTCTATTATAACCTCAGGCTTAAATCTTAATAGATATGAAAATACAAGTTCTACTCCTCATCGCGACCCTTCTGACAGGAAGTGTACTATACGCCCCAGCGCAAGACTTCAAACTGTTCTATCAGTTTATTGAAGATAGCGAGATAACACCGTGTGTCCTGGATGGCACGGTGGCACCTGGTACAAATAATATGATTGCCAAGAGCGGCTATAAATTTAAAGTCGAAAGGATCATGAGCGATCACAGCGCGGTTGTCATCTCATTCCTCGAATGGAGAGGAGATAAAAGCTCGGACAGTAATCTTAAATATGTATATACTACACAAATGGTGTCGGGTGTAGCCAAAGCAGACGAAAATCAACGGCTATATTTCAAGCTTTCGGCGGCAAACCTGGCCAACAAGGCGCTGCCTGCCGATGAGTTGCCACGGGCAGGGTTTCTCCTCGGTGCCATTACCACGCCTATCAAAATGCGTTTCGGTGACGGTAAAGATCGCTTTTTCGATCTCACGTCCAATGTGAATCTGGGTGTGTCCTTCGGGTATCGCATGAGACTCGGTGGTAATGTCTTTGTCGCGCCAATGACGGGCGTCTCCATCACCTCCGTTCCCATGACAACAGAAGATACGAAAGGGACACTTTCTGAAGCCACCAACGTGGCCTGCCTGTCGATTCCGCTGTCGGTGATCTTTTTTATCGACAATTTTCAGTTGGGTATTTCCGGCGGTCTCGATATACCGTCGGGTAAAGTTGGTCGCGATTGGATCTACCGTGACTCGCCGTGGCTGGGAATTGGGCTCGGATACAACATTTTTGAGTTGGCCAGCAAACCGGCTACGCAAAAGAATAGAGACTAGCAGATGCCGTGGTGTATTCTCTCCGGGTGCCACGGCATACGACTACAAACACTAAATATCTAACACCTGAAACATGAAAATACGCATCGTGCTGTTTTTCTGTATCATGCTTAGCGCACGTCGGTGCGCCTCCCAGCAGCGGGAATACGATAGTGCTCCGCGCGAGGCACGCGAGCGATCTGAGCGGGCATATGACAACGCACGTCTGGAAATGGCGGAAATCCGCGGTGTAGACGAAGCCATGCGTGAAGAGTTTGAGCGTTTCGAAGCGAAGCAGGCATTGCAAGGATCCGCATTACAGCATCTCCTTGCCAAGGAGCAGGTGAAGCAGATGATCCTCACCAAGTTCGACTCACTGCATCCTGCTTTGAAAGCAGCTGAGATAAAGGGCGAGCTTGAACAATCTATCTCTTTTTCTTTTGTGAACCGTACAAGCGAAGAGCAAGCGATTCGTAGCGCAAAGATTCTGAACTTACAACGGCTGCTAAATGATCTCACCGAGCAAATTATATTCCTGGGTGCCACTGGTACGGAAGACCAGGTTAAGCGCGCGGCGGTGTCTATAGATGACGGCGTTGTAAAAATCGCTTTTTTGAGCGTACGAGATAGCTGGATACGCATTTCAACGCTACGCGATCAACTCAGCCGCCTGGAAGATAAATACCTATCCAGGGGTGTGATCGACTGCAGGGGCAAACTATGCAATGAAATTTCTTTGGTGCATAACCTGATACCGGTCGATTTTACCTCCACGCGGAATGACTTGAGTCGCATTCAAGAATTGCGTGATCTTTTAGAAAGATTCTCGTACCAGTATTTCCAGAGATCAAAACCAAATGCGGGCACGCTCAGCAAATGTTGCGTTGATCTTTTTGTACAGAACATCCTGCAATCAAATCTAATAGTTCCCGAAACAGTACAACCCCAAAAATAATATCCCCATGAAATTCACATGCTTCACGTTTATGCTGGTGGCGACATTCGCCACGCGCATTCAGGCGCAGGACCCCATTACGCTGATTGCCTCCACACTCATTCCCAAACTCGTAGAAGGTACCAATGCCGTTATTGACAAGGTGAAAGAAAACAAAGAAGCCAAAAATAAGCAGAAGGAGAAAACACAACTGGAAGTCGACAAAGCCTTGAAAAAGTTGCAGCAAGACAACGCCGACAATCTAACGAACTTAAACAAGTCTATTAAAGAATCCAATGGTAAGGTGACCGAGCTGAAGAAGATATACGCCAACATCAAGGAGTTACTATATCCGCTTGGCAGTCTACAGGCTCTCACCGATCCTGATCTTCACAATGCCATCATCAATTCATCCGACCTAAAGAAAGTAATTATCAGCCGCTATCGATCCACATGGCATGACATGAAATATTATTATGAAAGCGTCTCCAAGTTACAGGATGATGATCAATGGAACGACCCAACGAACAAGGTAGCACTAACCAATGACGTGAAAACCGTATTTGATAAATTGAACAGGATACAGGGCATTGTCGCCAACATTAACGAACCGAGCCACAATTCTGCTGATGCCGAGATTGAACAACACCGCAGGGCAATCTCACGAAGCTCCACGGAGATCGCCGATGCTAAAAAAGCTGTAATTGAAATTCTAGACTTGCTTACCGCGCGATTGTCTCTCAGCAAGAACGAAACAGATGAACTGGTGCGGGTGATCACTACGCAGAAAGAGAAAATAGAAATGCCCTAGCAGCTTCCAAAGGTACTGTTGAACCGTCCGGTCCCGGACAGTCCAACACACATTCGGACAAGTCCATGCCCCTCGAATAGCTAAGAGAGCCCTTTTACAGGATTTTCCGTGCTGGCATTGATCTTGGTATTCCATCGCCGGATAACTTCGTACCATGCTGAAAAACTATTTCAAGACAGCCTTTCGAAACCTGCTTCGGGATGCGGGCATTTCGATTATCAACCTCTCAGGGCTCACGCTGGGTATCACCTGCGGACTCATCCTGTTCCTGATGGTAAACTTCATGGGCAGCTTTGACGCCGACCAGTCCCGTCGCGATCGCATCTATCGGGTGGTGAGCCAGTCCGAAGGTAACGAAGGGAAAGACTATGGAGAGGGGGTGCCGCCGGCATTGCCCGATGCCTTTCGCACCGATTTTCCGGAAGTGGAAGAAGTGGTGTTTATATCCAATCGCGGCGACGACATGATCACCATTCCGCAAGCCCATGGTGAATCCAAAAAATATCTGGAAGAAAAGGGCATCACGTTTACCGAGCCAGGTTTCTTTCGCCTGTTTGATCGTCACGTTGTAGAAGGCGATCCGGTCAAAGGCCTGGATGAGCCGAACGAAGCGGTTATCGCCGCTTCCTGGGCGCGCAAATATTTCGGACGTGAAGACGTCATTGGTGAAGAAATTATCTTTGATAAGCAAACCTATAAGATCACCACTGTTGTGGACGAAGCATCCGCGGCAACCGACTTTCCCTTCAACTTGTTTCTTTCCTATAGTACGATTGAGAAACAAACCGAAGAACCCGGCTGGGGCAATACCTGGAGCGAACAACAATGTTATATATTGTTAAAAGACGAGCAGCAGGCGGCCGCCATTGACAAACGCCTGCCAGACTTCGGGCTGAAATACCTCGGCAAAGACGATCCCGATAAGACGACGTTCTTTTTACAGCCCATGGCGGAAATGCACTTCGACAAACGCTTCGGTACATATTCGCATTCTACCATCTCGCGTGCAACCCTTTCCACCCTGGGGGTAATCGGTATCATCCTCATCATTACAGCATGTATAAACTTTATCAACCTGTCTACCGCCGAGGCGATTAAGCGATCGAAAGAAGTTGGGGTGCGCAAATCGCTGGGCAGCACGCGTGCGCAGCTAATCGCGCAGTTCCTTGGCGAGACATCGTTGGTGACAATTGTAGCGGTGGTCCTCTCCCTGGTCATCACGCAGATTGCGTTGGGGTATATCAATACCTTCCTCGATATATCGCTCAAACTTGACATAACAGCTGCTTCGCTGTGGGCCTATCTGCTGACGGTAACCGTGGTGGTGTCGGTATGTTCAGGCCTTTACCCGGCCTTTGTGGTGTCGGGATATAGTCCTGCCTTTGCACTCAAGAACCTCGTGGGCAATAAGAACTCCTCCAGCTATGCATTGCGTCGCACGCTCGTGGTAGTCCAATTCTGTATCTCGCAGCTCTTTATTATCGGCACCATTATCATCATCCGGCAAATGGACTTTTACCAAAAGAAAGACCTGGGCTTTGTGCAGGATGCCATCATCAACGTGGCGATACCCGAGCGCGAGAATGCCGGGGAGGGTGATGGTGCAAGCAAGATGCGCACGCTGCGCGACGAGATGGCGCGTGTGCCGGGGGTGACAATTGCTAGTCTGGCCAGTGCCCCGCCGTCGTCGGGCAACGTACAGGGTACAACGCTTAGGATCAACGGTGTCGACAAAAAAGTGGAAATCGAGATCAAACAGATCGACGGTAATTACATCGAGCTGTATAAGCTCAATCTCCTGGCCGGTCAGAATGTGCAAGACCTCGACACAGCCCGCGGATATATCGTTAACGAAAAGACGGCAAAGCTCGCCGGATTCAACAATCCGCCGGACATGATCGGCACTGAGATCAAAGTGTGGGGCAAGGCCTTTCCCGTGGTGGGCGTGGTTCAAAACTTTCACACGCAGTCGCTACACGATCCGATGGGTGCCGCTGTCATGTTTAACAGCCTGCGGGGGTATAACGGACTGGCCTTAAAGATCGACATGGCACGCAGCCAGGAGATCATCGAAACAATGAAAACAAAATGGGAGGCCGCCTATCCCGAACACATCTTCGCCTATACTTTCCTGGATCAGGATATTCGCGAGTTCTATGAAGAAGAACAGAAAATGTCGGTCATGCTTTCCATCTTTACGTCCATGGCCATCTTCATCGGTTGCCTCGGTCTCTTCGGCCTGGCAACGTTCATGACCAACCAGAAGACAAAAGAGATTGGCATCCGCAAGGTGCTGGGCGCTTCTGCGGAAAGCATCGTGTTGATGTTCTCGAAAGAATATGTGCGGCTCATCATCATCGGCTTTGTACTCGCCGCACCCGTGGCGTGGGTGGTAATGAACCAGTTCCTAAGCGAATATGCCTATAAAATTGACATTGGCGCCGACATCTTCGTGATGTCGATTGGCATAACCTTGCTCATCGCGCTCGCAACAGTAGGATATCGATCGGTCCGTGCAGCGACGACCAACCCGGTCAACTCGCTGCGATCGGAATAAAGCTAAATAGTGTAAATGCCTGGGCCGGTTTCCTCACGGAGACTGGCCTTTGGTTTTTTATAGATCCTAATTATTGTAGCGTACCAGGGAAGGGGGTGTTACAAACCGTCCGCTGTACTTCAATCGAAGATTCGTCGTAATCCGAAAACTCAGATGGTCTACGCCGTCGATGGCTTCGGGAAAGTAGAAGGCGCGAAGCTCGATCGTGCCGAAAATCAGGTTTTCGTTTCGGATGCGAAACCCACCGGTGGCGCCAAAGAAAAAGTTCTTCGGTAACACGACGGGTGCCTGCGCGCGCAGGTGCGCACTCTCTAACGACACAAAGGGCGCACAACGAAAGCCGGCAAATATCCAGGAGGTGTATAACGTTGTCTCTGTACGCAGAATGATTCGTTGAGCACCGTAGAGACTGTCGGGTGAAAACCCCTTGAGCTCTTCGTTCAAGGTGAGCATCTCGCGTATACGAGGGTTAAAGGCGCGGGCATACCCCCCCTCTACCAGCTGACGTACCTTAAACCTTTTGGTGGCGAACAACTTGCTATAATATTGCCCGCTAATGGAGAGGAACGCATCCTCTGCTTTTTTAGCGCGATAAAAAGTGCCGAAGGCGCCTTCAATCTGGTAAAAATTGCCCCCCTTGTGCACGAAGCTTTTTAAGACAGATAAACCTGAATACAGGCGCTTTTCAGCGAGCTCCTCCATCCATCCCGAAGTAAGCGTGATGGTTTGCCCGTACGGCACGTCTTCCGTTCGTCCAAAGCCGTACACATAACGGGTCTTATAAAAGTTCTGATCGTAAAACGTAAACGAGCCCAACAGAAAACGTTGGTCGTTATACAAGCCGCGGACACGGTCCCATTCCTGCGATGGCTGTTTCGAATAATGCTGGCGGAAATAACGCATCGCCGCAAAGTAACGATGGCGGTTGGTAAAGCTATTGGCGCCCAGGTTATAACCCACCCATACATCTTCGAAATTATACCGGTACTGGCGAAAGAGTGAGTCCGACGTTCTATACACATTCTTTGACCAGTTCTGACTTGCTTCGAACCCACCGGCAAACCGCGAGTACGGTGACACCAGTGGCCGGTCGAGCCGCACAAAAAAGGCATGCTCGTATTCTTCGCCCAGGCTGCGCGAGTTGTCAAGTCGCGTATAGCCTGCATAGGCATTAATGAGCGTGCCCATAATACTGGACTTGCGGTAGATGACATCCCATGCAAACGCGGGATTGCGCCCACCTTCAAAACCTAGGTCGGCTTGCACGCGTTGCCCCATTCCGCCGACGTTCGCATCGTACACACCCACAACATATTCGTCGAGGCCCTTTACGGATCCGGTAAAACCCAAGCTAAAAACGTCGCGCGTAACCACTTCCAGGTCGACTGAGTCGCGCTGGCCGGGAACGCGGTGCACAATGATCTTCGAGTCGAGAATAAAATCGAGGTCGCGTAGGTAGCGCTCGTTGTCAGCCACTTTGTACGGATTTAGCTGTCGCTTTTCACGTAAGAACAAATGATTGCGGATCACGCTCTCACGTGTGTCATAGTGCAGGGTGTTGGCCAGGCGCGTAATACGGTCACGAATTCGCCTGGACGAATCATAAATTGACCGCTCAAAACCGATCTGCCGGATGTAGATTCGGCGGATAAATTTGTCCTTGTAGGGCATAAAGGCTGCCTCGCTTTTCACTGCCACGACCGTCGTATCCTTCTGCTTTCTCCAGATGCGGTTTTTTACCTCCTTAGAAACCCGGTTATTCATGATTCGATTCTTGACAGAATCAATTTGCGCCGACAGCCCCGTCCACATCAGGACCATTGCCACAAATAATACCGTTCTTAGCATGGAAACATTATGTAGAAGAGGAGTACTGGGAGATAGTACAAAAAACCATAAACGGCCGTTGATCCCACTTATTGCTGCACGAATCGGGCCATAACTTTAAAAGTGGCATCGCAACGTAGACTTTCTTCTACAATATAAAACGATTGCTAACGGCTACTGTTTGCAACCTTCGCTTTTATTTTTAGATTCGCCCCGTAATCGGGCAATTAGCTCAGCTGGTTTAGAGCACTACCTCGACAAGGTAGGGGTCACTGGTTCGAACCCAGTATTGCCCACCTGACAGGACAAATTTGAAATCTTCGAATTGTCCTGTCTTTTTTTTGTGTCTAATGATCTGTTAATCAAATAACAAGGACTGGTTATCTTTGCCGGCAATGCATTGGTTTTACGACACCCGACGCCAGGTCATCTTCATCTCGATACTCTATCTCGCCGTCAGCGCTTTTCAGTATCGTCAGTATGGTGTCAAGGTTGTGAACGACTCTGCACGGTACATCGAATATGCCACCGGGCTGCATCAGACCCTCTATTTCGATCCGCATAACTTCTGGTATATCGGCTACGCGCTCTACATCTTCGGTGTGCAGCTTGTTGGAGGAAGTGCTGAGATTATTGTGGCGGGTCAGTATACGCTGGGCTTATTAGCGGTCATCGCACTGTTTTTTACATCGTTGACGGTCTGGAACAACAACCTCGCCGCAGTATTTACCGCCGTGGCATTCATTTTCTTTATCGATATCGGCCAGTGGCATTCTTACGTGCTTGCTGAATCGATCTACACGAGCTTCCTATGCTTTTCACTCTTTCTCTTATCGAAATTGTATGGTGGCCGGAAAAGCACCGTGTGGCATATTCTTACCGCGCTTGTCGTTTTGTACACGGCCTTCATGAAGCCAACAGGCATTGCATTGCCCGGAGCGCTTCTCTTTGTGGTTCTTCACTATGCGCCCGGGCGATTAAAATCACGATTACTGCGAAACAGCATACGCGTTGCTGCGACGCTGATCTTCCTTTTGCTGGTGAACAGGATGCTGACGACTTACCTGGTGATGGAGAACTATAGACTGGGTGAAGTTATCTATGCCATCAGGCTATTGCCATCAACGCCCGGGTACGAAACGATGATCATCACACCGCCAGTTGTTCCGTACGTGCCACCCCCTGGCATGCCGCCACTCCTGAAGATCGTGAGCTTTATTCTTCACCATCCGTTATACTGGATGCAGCTTTTCTTTACCAAAGTGTTTTTTTTGCTGGCGCATGTGCGCCCCTACTGGTCGGTCACCCATAATCTCTACGCAACGCTGCTGCTGTTACCGGCCTATTTTCTGTTCGTGAAAGGCATACGGTCGGAAAAACTGAACCCGGCAAGTGTATTCGCATTGGCATACGTGGCCATCCAGATATTCGGTGTGGGGATCACGTCAGAAGACTGGGATGGACGCTTTTTAGCGCCCATCCTTCCCGTTGTTTTCCTATACAGTGGTAAAGGGTTTGCCTCGTATTTTAGAAAGAGGGTCAGGCCGATGGTATAATACAACTACAAGGTCCAACGCACCCCTAAAAATCCCTTTGCCCCCTGCATCGGCGCATAGTTGTACGCCGTATCAAACGTATATCCATTGGGATTATCCACCGCGACATTCTTATCAAACGGATCAAACGGCCGCATCAACGGGTCGCCCGGTTTGTAGTCCAGCAAGTTTTTTACCCCACCATATATTTCCCACCGCGCAGCACCCTTCGTTTCGATCGTGCGCGTCACCTGCAGGTTTAACAAAGCATAGAAAGGCGACATTTCCGGGCGATAGTCGTTAGGCTGCACGGGTAAATGCATAGGCCCATTCGCGCGACCCGTTAAGTCTACACTCCACAAACCATTGGGCAGGGTATAGCTGATGGTGCCCGTGCCCGAGATGCGCGGCGCATGCAGCTGTGGCTGGCGCTCCTCGCGGCCGTTCACACGGTTCTGCTGGTACACATCCATGAACGTAGCGCCCAGCATGATCTTCAGGCTGTTGGTAAAGCTGGCATCAGCGTTTAGCGTAATGCCTTTGGAAACGGCATGCCCGTCGAGGTTGTCATAGATGATAGCGTCGGCATCGGTCAGAAAATCGCCCACGATCTTATTGGAAAAGTATGTATAAAACAGCGAAGCATCGAGCGTCAGGAAGCCGCTGGCAAACGTGACATTGCGGGTATAGTTCAGGTTGCCATTCCACGACTGCTCGGGTTGCAGGGCATGGCGAATGATCACCTGCCGCGAGCCCGTCAGGGCGGCATGGTCTTCCGTAAACAAGTTCACCACGCGGTAGCCGCTACCACCCGTCAGACGAATCACGCTAACATCGTCGGGCGACAGCTTGAAGCTGAGGCGCGGCGTAACAATAGAGCCGTGCACGTTATGATGATCATACCGCAATCCTGCCAGGATGGTAAACTGGCGGCTCAGTTTTATTTCATCTTGCACGAAAATCCCGGGCAGCACGGTGTTAATAGATCGGTTGCTGCCGTCGGTGCGGGTGGTGCCGGGCGTGCTGTCGTCGTAGTAGGTATACCGCAAGGGTATACCCGCCAGCAGGTCGTGCACGCCGGTTATTTTGTTCCAGCGCAGTTGGGTGAAGACTACTTGTTGATCCGCCAGGAACTTCACTGTGCCGTAATAGGAGTCCTGGTGATGATAGTTGTAGGAATAGTCCACGGTAAAGGCTTCGCGACCGGGCAAGGCATGACTGCCAATCAGCTCCCACCGGGTGGTGTAGATCGACTCTCCATAGTATATATCGGTGCCGCGGTGCTGGCGCTCATATTGCAGCTCACCGCCCCACCGGTCTTCGTAAAAGAAACGCCACGCCAGGGATGAATTTTTGCCCGAAGGCGTAGCAAACGACCATTTATTAAACACCGAAATGCGCTGCTGCAGTGTTACGTCGGTAAAGTTGTCGTCGTTTATGTCACGCCGCTCATCATATCGAAAGTGGTTGATGCCGACCAGCGACGTGGCCTTACCTGCCTTAAAGGAAAAAGTAGCATCGGCATTAAGCTCGCCCACGCTGGTGCCAAACACATCCAGCTGTACGCGCGAAGCAGAAGCCGGATCTTTCGTAATGATATTGATCAGGCCACCCACAGCTTCCGAACCATACAGTGTCGAAGCCGGTCCCTTCACTACTTCAATACGGCGCACCATACTGTTGGGGATTCCCGCCAGGCCATAAACCGTCGAGAGACTGCTGACGATCGGCATGCCGTCGATCAGCACCATGGTATACGGCCCTTCCAACCCGTTGATGTGAATGTCGCCTGTATTGCAAACATTACAGTTTAACTGAGGCTGCACGCCGTTAATGATATTGAGCGACTCGAAAATATTGGGCGTAGGGTTCTTCTTAAAGAGTGTAGGTGTATAAACTTCCACCGGAATCGACGACTCCAGCTTCGATACTTCTTTCATGGTACCGGTAATCACCACCTCGTCCAGCGTGCTCATGTCTTCTTCCAGGAATACATCCAGTGTAATCACGGCGCTATTCACATCCACCGGCTGCCGTACGGTCTTAAAACCCACTGCAGACACGACGAGTGTATGCGTGCCATACGGCACATTGGCCAGGGTATAATTGCCTTGATCATCCGTTACCGTGCCACGACCTTTGCCGGGTACTGTTACATGGATCCCCGCCGCACCCTGGGTACCTGTCGTAATGGTACCTTGAATAATACCGATCGATTGTCCCATCAGGCGGCTGCCGCAAAATGCGGTAATAAGCCATACCATCAAGGTATATTTAATTTTCATACGATTAATTTTTAGACTAGTCTAAATTTTGAATTTAACAAGGCTAATCAATAAATCTCAATACGTCAACAAAATAGCATGTTTATTTACCTTTGGGGTGGGTAGAAGGCGCGGGAACGTGCTTTTCGAGCAACTGGGCCACTTCTTTGGCCGTCACCAAACTAAGGGGGGCATGCAGACTCCACGACTGCTCCTGGCCCGCCGGGTCGGTTACGTCAACGCGGGTAATGCGCAGGGGGCAGCCGGTATCCGAACAGGGCACTTCTACCACCTGCCTGATCTGCCACCCCGCCGGAAGCATCTCTTTCACACGTTGGCGAATGCGGGCCGTCAGAATAACCCTCTCTTCCGGACGAATATCAAAACCTCGAAACATAATTATAATAGAATGCTACCAGGAGAACGTGGCCCAAAGCGCCTTGGTTCCGGGCTTTGCCTCCCGTGGCGTTAGCGTCGGCAGAATCTTCAGAAGGCTGGAAGACAAATGAAACCCCCGGGACTGAGCGTACGTATTGTCCTCTCCGCGGAGTTTTAGAAAAAAAGATGTAACATTACGCCTCCAAAAAAATGACTTCGTAGCTCAGTTGGTAGAGCAGCTGACTCTTAATCAGCGGGTCGAGAGTTCGAATCTCTCCGAGGTCACTGAAAATCAGGCATCTACACGAAAGTGAAGATGCCTTTTTTACTTTCCGGCGTGCTTTCAGCGTGCTGAAAGCTTCAACATGGCGTCGTGATAATTTTGTTACACTTCTGCAACGTCTGTGAAATATTGCTTCCGTTTCTTTATCCCACCCAAAACGGAAATCATTTGTAATCCATGAAAAAGATAATCAGCAGTATCATCATTTTCCTTGTCGTGGTAACAGGTCTCCAGGCTCAGAGCCCTGAGATCCGCAAAAAACAATTCAATGTCGAAAAGTCGCGACTCGCGATCGGCGGATACGATCCTGTCGCCTACTTTACCAGCAACAAAGCCATGGAGGGCAAAAAGGAGATCAGCCTGGCATACGAAGGTATTACCTATCGTTTTGCGACCATTAAAAATAAGGATGCTTTCAACGTCAATCCTGCAAAATACGAACCTCAGTATGGTGGCTGGTGTGCTTACGCCATGGGCGCCAAAGGCGAGAAGGTGGAGGTAGATCCGGAGACATTCAAGATCGTCAATGGCAAACTTTACCTATTCTACAACAAGTATTTCAACAATACACTCAAAAGTTGGAACGAAGATGAAACGCATCTCAAAGCTAACGCGGATCAGCATTGGGCAAAGTTTGTCCAGAAATAAAAACAAAAGCTATTCACCCTTAAAAAATAAAGAATGAAAAATTCATGTATCGCTTCAGTGTTGATGCTGCTCATGGCAATAGGGGCAACGGCCCAAAAACAAGAGGTATTTGCTCCGGATGGAAAAGCCATCAACGGTTACGACGCGGTGGCTTTCTTTGAAGAATCTAAAGCTGTAAAGGGTTTTGATAGCCTGACGTATCAATACAAAGATGTACAATGGCTCTTTTCTTCAAAAACAAATCTGGAAACCTTCAAAGCAAATCCAGCGCACTACATACCGCAATACGGAGGCTATTGCGCCTACGGTACCGCCGAAGGACACAAGGCGCCCACGCAAACAGACACCTGGACTATTGTAAATGATAAACTGTACTTCAATTACAATATGAAAGTAAAACAATCCTGGCTAAAGGATCAACCTGCTTTGATCCAGAAAGCAGACCGTCAATGGCCGGTTGTCAAACAGCAGGAATAGCAGCCTGGCGCACAGAGCAATAAGACAATACGTATGATAAACAAGCAAAGCATTATTGTGGCTTGGATCTTCAGGCTGATAGCAGCTGGAATCATGCTGCAAACATTGTTCTTCAAATTTACGGCGGCGCCTGAATCTGTATATATATTTTCTGTACTGGGTATGGAGCCTTGGGGAAGGATTGGAATTGGAGTGTTGGAATTGGTCGCATCGTTGCTTATACTGATTCCGCATACAACCGCATACGGGTCGGTATTGGGGTTGGGTTTAATGGGCGGAGCGTTGTTTTTCCATCTTACCCGCCTGGGAATAGTAGTGCAGGATGATTCAGGTCAGTTATTCATATATGCAGTATTGGTATTCATCAGTTGCCTGACGTTAGCAGTTATTCATAGAATGCAGATCTTTTATTTATTTTACGGAACGAAGTACAAACGCCATGAATGATCAGATCGTCCAACCGACAATCAGGCTGCTTTACCAATTAAAAGAGCTGCTGGAAAGCCTCACCGATGAACAATATTGCAGAAAAGTTGCAGTATTGTCCAACGCTTCTATTGGCCAGCACACCAGGCATATTATTGAGTTTTTTCAGGAGCTGGAAAAAGGATATGAAACCGGCATCGTTAACTACGACGCCAGGACGAGAAACTACACGATAGAGACACAACGCAAATTTGCCATAGGCGAATTAGTGGCGATTGCCGCCTCCGTTGCAAAGGAAAACAGATCGTTAAAACTGGTGGCCGATTTTAGTAGCGAAGACAATAATTTCTACGAAGTGCCTACAAATTATCAGCGAGAGCTGGTGTATAATCTTGAGCATACCATCCATCACATGGCAATTTTAAGGATTGGTGTGAACGTAATGACAGCGATAGAATTGCCCGAAAATTTTGGAGTGGCAATTTCAACGCTAAAATACAGGAGCGTATGCGCACAGTAACGACAGGCACCCGGGAAACTCTTTTTCAGAAATTGTACTGGTTTCTAAAGAAAGTTAAAATTAAGATGACAAACTGGGAGTACTGGCCTGCGTGCCTGGTGTATGGCCCTTTATACATATACTGGTGCTGGCTGAGCATGAAGGCGCGGTCCTTTTTCTTCTTCAGTGCTGCTAATCCAGGTATACAAAATGCCGGGTTTGTTCAGGAAAAGAAAAGTGACATTTATAAATTAATTCCGCAGCAATACTATCCCCGGACAATACTCTGTTTACCCGGCGAACCAGTCTCAAGTCTTATGGAAGAATTGAAAATCAAAGGATTGACGTTTCCAATAATGGCAAAGCCGGACATGGGGCAAAAGGGCATCCAGGTAAAATTATTAAAATCTGAACAAGAATTAGCCGCATACAGTCGCACCAGTCAGGTGGATTTTCTTTTACAAGAGTATATACCGTATGAGCATGAAGTAGGGATCTTCTATTATCGTATTCCTGGCGAAGAAAGAGGCCATATCTCCGGTATTGTAGGCAAAGAGTTTCTGACTGTTACCGGAGATGGCAGATCGAGCATCTTATCGTTACTGAAGCGAAATGATCGTTCCTTGCTACAGCTGTCTGCCCTTAAACATACGCACGGTGACCTTCTCGATGTAATACTGTCCAAGGCTGTATCCTATGTTTTAGTTCCCTATGGCAACCACAGCCGGGGCGCAAAATTCATAGACCTGCGTTATAAGATAACGGAAGAGCTCACCCAGACTATCGATACCCTGTGCCGTCAAATCCCGGGTTTCTATTATGGTCGATTGGATATAAAATTCAATAGCTGGCAGGAAATGTTGAAAGGAGAGAAAATCTCCATTATCGAACTGAACGGCGCAGGGAGCGAGCCGACCCACATGTATGATCCCGCGAATTCTATATTTTATGCCTGGAGAGAAATCTATAAGCATTGGCGCCTGTTATACACGATCAGTATGTTAAATGTGCAGAGAAAGAGACTTTTTCTAATGAAAACCACCGATGGCGTCAAAATGATTAAAGGCCACTACAGGCATTTAAGACAAATGGCAAAAGTATGAGTGAAAGGGTCACGCTGGTGTTCTGGACGTTATCCATCAGTTTTGTTGGGTCACTACCTCCAGGTACGCTGAACCTGAGCGTGGTTAACTATATGTCCCATCACAATCAGATTGGTGCGCTCTATTTCGCTATGGCGGCCATAGCCGTAGAAATGGTTATCGTCGGGATTTGGCTTATTGCGCTGGAGAAGATAGAAAGGTTAAAGCGATTTTATAAGCCGTTCGTCCTGTTTATGTGTTTATTGTTACTGGCAATAATAACATGGACGACACTTGCCTCGGTAAAGACAATGCAACCGGGTGGGGTTGATCTTTCGGTTATCAGCCCTCATCCTGTTATTGTCGGGCTACTGATAAGTATTGCCAATCCTCTTCACCTGCCCTTTTGGATGGGATGGACAGCCGTGCTGAGAGCTAAATCGATCTTGCATGATAATCGTTCTTCCTATACGACCTTCGTTGTTTCTATTGGTATCGGCACGGCGCTGGCTTTTGTGGTATATGGTCTGGCCGGCCATTACGCAACGGGTGTATTGGGTAGGTACCAGGGTCTGCTGAACTGGACCATGAGCATCACCCTGCTCGTAGTGGCGTTGACACAGTTATATAAATCGGTTCTAGGGTGGAAAAAGCAGCACGCCCCCGGGCCGGTTTCGGGGTCCGCCTGTGGGGCCGGCGCAACGCCCGAATAGCCGGTTGTCACGCCGTAAACCATAAACCTCCGCCGGTTCCGTGATTTTCCGGCCCAACCTACAGGACATCCGCGAAAAAATGAGATTTTTGAGGTCTGGTTGTCACCCTATCCCTACCAGCCCGTATTCAGTGTCACTTTTTCTCATTATTCTCTATGCAAAAGAACCTCTACGCCCTTCTGGCACTCTGCTGCCTGGCCGTATTCCTCAGCGCGTGTAACGAATCATCACCCGATGCCGACGCCCGGCTCTTCCCCATCAAAGAAAAGTCCCGCTGGGGTTACATGGATGCCAGTGGCAAGGTCGTTGTGGCACCTGCTTTCGATTATGCGTGGGACTTCGCCGAAGGCCGCGGCCGTATCAAAGACAAAGGTCGATACGGTTATGTTGATATCGATGGCGAAGTAATCATCAAACCCTCCTTCTCCTACGCCGATGATTTTCAAGGCGGCTATGCGCGTGTGAATGTGACGGATACCACGGTAGCCGATGTCACCTTCGACGGCTACAGCCTGAACCGGGGCTGGACGTTTGTCGACCCGGCCGGTGTTGTCTTTGACCAGACCTTCGCGAGTGTAGAATCGTTTAAGGACGGCGTATCCACGGTAAAAGATGACCCGGGGTATGATGCTACACCGCGTTATCTCATGGCACACGACGGTAAGTTGATCCTGCAAGATCGCGTAACCACAGCGGTCTTCGCTTTTAACGACGGCCCGCTCGCACCTGCCTCCGATTCCGAAACAGGTAAACTGGGCATGGTCAACCTCGAAGAGCAGTGGGTAGTAGAACCCTCGTTTGACGAGCTGGCGCCTTACTCCGAAGGATTTGCGTCGGCCAGGAAAAGCAACCAGTACGGCTACATTGACGAGAAAGGAAACTGGGTGTACTCACAAGTGGTGCCGGTAAACGAAAACTTTTCACCCGATTGCCGGCCGTTCAGCAACGGGTTGGCGGCTGTGCAGGTCGCCGAAAACACATACCAATACATTGATAAAACCGGCAAGCCGGCATTCAAAGGCCGTTTCAAGACAGTCAGCAACTTCACGGCAGAAGGATATGCCATCGTCTCCACCGCCGCGGGCACCGGCGTTATCGATAAGACCGGTAATTGGGCACTGAAGCCCAACCTCGACGTTCAGAGTGTTGAAAAGGGAATCGTCCTGTATCGGTCAGGCAAAGGCATGGGCGCCCGCGCCCTGGCCACACAAAAAGATATCGTGCCCGCCGAGTATAGCAGTATTGAGCTTATCGGCTCGCTGCTGCGCCTGCGCAACCTGGGCGCCACCGCCGGCTACATCGACACGCGCGGAGAATTTGTCGTACCGCCGCAGTTTACAACGGCCTGGCCCTTAGCCAAAGGCAAGGCCATTGTGGAAGTGAAGAACGAATTAATCTATATTGACAAGAGCGGCCGCAAGCTGGACGCCGTGCCAGCCAACGAAAGCCCATACTATTACGGCGGTCAGTATACCTATGTTTCCACGGAGGACAACAAATTCAGCTTTCTGAACCAGGACGGTGTGAAGGCTGTTCCCAACGACTACGACTTTGCCACTGACTTTGAAGGAAAAATCGCGCGCGTAAACCAGGGTGCTACTTTCCATGAAGAAAACTATGTATATACCGGCGGTAAGTGGGGCCTGATTGATAGGAAAGGAACGAACCTCGTGCCGGCTACCTATGAGCTTATCATGCCCTATCACAAAGGTACTGCACTGGTAAACATCGGCGGCACGGCGAACTACTCGCTCTGTGAAGGCGAATGTGAAGAAATGGTATACTATACGTGCGAAGGTGGCAAGTGGGGGTTAATAAACGAAGCCGGCGCCGTGGTGATCGAAACAAAATACGATCGCCTCATTCCCTTTGGCGATAACTTCCTGGCCGGACAAGAAGGCCAGTACAGCTTGCTCAATGCCGCCGGTGAGGCGGTAAACGAAGGTCCTTTCTCGATTAGCCTGGAAGAAATGGAAGCCGGGTTTATACCCACCTGGTACACCACTCATTTCACGACCGCCCAACAAAACGACAAGGCAGGCGTATTGAGCACCGCGGGCAAATGGCTGGTGAAGCCCGAATACGACGGGGTGGTATATAAAGATCCGGCAGCCGAAACGCCATTCACCGAAGGGCTCGTCGTCGTACAGTCCGGTGACAAATGGGGCGCGGTAGACGAGGCCGGTACGTTGGTCATCCCCGCCGAGTACGAAGGCTTACGCAACTTCGCGGGCGGCCTCGCGGCGGTCATGAGCAATGGCCGTTGGGGTTTTATAGATAAGGCAAATACCAACGTGATCGAGCCGGCCTACGCGGCCGTGCGCGACTTCCAGGGCGACGTAGCCATTGTACAACGTGAAGAAGCCGCACCTGAATTAGTCATCGATCGCAAAGGCGCTACACGCGTGGAGGCCAATCCATCGATAACCTACAGCTACGAAGGGTTTATCGACGGCCTGTGCGCCATCACCCATGGCGATGCCGCGGGCACATCCACCGTGATGAACAGCCACGGCAAAATTTTAATCTCGAGTGCACTCCTGAACGAAGTTAAAGTCCAACGGGGTGGAATGTTCTATGCCATCCAAAATGACAAGTGGGCGATCGTCAATGATGAAGGTGTAATGATCACCGGCTTCGAGTATAGCTGGATCGAGTCTTATACTGGGCAGGAGCTCATTCGTTGCAACAAAGGCGGCGAAATCTACTACGACGAAATGACCGGTGAGCCCAATGCCTACGGTGGACTGTGGGGTATGATCGACAAAAAAGGCGCCGTTCGTATCCCCTTGAAATTCGCTGCCCTCGAATCGTTCTCAGAAGGTTTAGCCGTGGCGCGTTCAAGCGAGGATCTTGACGAAGTGGGTTATGTAGACCTCACTGGTAAAGTGGTGAGTCCGATTAAAAAATAAGATGGCTCCAGACAAAGTATGCCCATCCCGCCACGCGGGATGGGCATACTTTTTAAAAGCTTTTTTAGTATATTACTAAAAGCTTTTAACCTTCGCATGCCTCGCAACAGCCCCATACTCACATTACGCCTCGCCATCGCCACTGTTGTCGCCCTTTCGTCTACAATCCGGGGACGCGCCGCCGCGTGTGTGCAAACGCAAGACTCTCTCGCAGCCCACATCGACCTGTTGCTGAAGGACCATATGGGTACCAATCGCCCGGGCGCCGTGGTGGGCATCATTCAAAACGGCAAGCTGGTATTTCAAAAAGGCTACGGCATGGCCGACCTGGAAAGGCAAGCACCCAATGGCCCCACGCGTATCTACAAAGCCCCTGCGCTCAGCAAGCAATTTACCGCCGCGGCCATCGTGCACCTGGCACAGCAGAAAAGAATCTCGCTCGACGACCGTCTGCAGAAATATATCCCGGAATTCCCGGCCTACGGAAAGAACATTACCATCAATCATTTGTTATATCATACTTCCGGCATTCGCGACTACCTCGTGCTCATGTGGATCAGTGGCAAGAATCTGGAAGAAACATTCACCAACAAGGAAGTGCTGAAGACCATCCTGCGCCAGGAGGTACTCGACTTTGAACCTGGCCAACGGTGTGTATACAGTCATTCGAATTATGTCTTACTGGCCGAAATACTTGAGCGCGTCACGGGCAGTACGCTGTCACTCTATTCCGCCCGCCATGTGTTCGGCCCGTTGGGCATGCCCGGCAGCGGCTTCGACGAGGAGCCCCGCGTGCTGCGCAACAAGCCCCTGGCGCTAGGCTATAAAAAACCCGGCGCGCGCTACCTGCCGTACAGAGACCGGAAGCAAACCGTGGGCGACCGCGGACTCTATACCATGCTCAGCGACCTGGTCGTGTGGGACCATATCTTCTACGACACATTGTCCGCAGGCCTGGGCCGTGCCTTGCTGCAACGCGGGGCGCTTACCGATGGTACGGCGGTGCCCTATGGTAAAGGCATCATCCGCAGTCACTACCGGGGGCTGCCCGTCCATACCCATCCCGGCACGTTTCTGGGTTACGGCGCCGACATGCTTCGGTTCCCCACCAAACGCACCACCATCATCTGCCTCACCAACACCGATGCGATCGATCCGGAAAAACTGACACAAGACATAGCCGACATCTATATATTTGGCGAACGCCCGACAACAACCGCGCCGGCCAACGCAGTCGATGAGGCCAGCGGCGGCATGACACCGTCTTCGGCAGTCGTGGGGGGCGAAGCCCTGCGCGAGTTTACCGGTACATATTATAGTCGCGAGCAACAGGCCACCTATTCGTTCTTTATAGAAGGCGGGGCACTGTGGTTTGTGGTGGGCACCAATCCGAAAATGAAAGTGGTATTGTGGAAAAAATACGAGCGCATCTCTTTCCCATACTACGGGCAAGAAAACATTACGATCGACTTTCAGCGTAACAGCCTGGGGCGCGTGGACGGATTTATATTATCCGCGCCACGCGCCGCCAATCTGAAGTTTATAAAAGAATAAAGAGAATCTTAGCGGGTCCTGGCAGGACTCAGCCAACCGACGCCCAGCCAGCCTTTGCGGGGCGCAGGCTCTTTCTTACGGGCACCGAGTGCCAGCAGGCGTCCGTTTTCCGGAAAAAGAATGGCAGCATTCTCCGTGCTGACATCAAAAAAGCCGACTTCGTATTTACCGGCCAGTGCCAGGGCTGTGGTGTAAGCGGTTTTGGCGGCCGCTTCCGAAAACGAGACGTAGATGATGTCCTTACCAATATTATAATCCGCCAGGTTGTTGTACATGGCGTACGCAAACGGACCGTTCGCCGCCGGAAAAACCTTTACCATTTCGGATAGCCAACCCCGAAGGGGACGTGATACGTGGGCCAATCCTACGTTGCCGTGGTTTTCCACCCACGTAGTCTGCTCTTCGTACCATTGCATGAACTGTGCCCGGCTCTTCGGCGCGGACTCCTTTGTGAATACCATCAAATCGTAGCTCATAAGTAAAATGAGACAGTAAAAAAGCGCACCAACCCCAAGTCTGCCCGCCGCCCGCTAGGTTTGGGGTAACACTTGAATGACTGTGGACGATTCCCTACCTTTCGGCTTCATGGTGTAATGGATCCAAGGGCGTAATGGACTATAAAATATGCTACCTCATCGACGACGACATCGATGAGCAGGACATTTTCGAAATGGCGTTGACCGAGCTCAATAATGGAGTACAGCTTATTTACGGCAACGACAGCCGTACCGCCGTCAAAAAGCTTAAGCGCGAGAATTTTATACCCGACTATATCTTTATTGATATTAACATGCCCCAACTCAATGGCTGGGAGTGCTTGCAGGAGATTCGTAAAATTCCCCACCTGGCCCACATCCCCATCGCCATATATTCCACTTCCATTCCCCCCGACCATAAAGCCCGCGCGGGCGACGCACATGTCACAGCCTTTATCCGGAAGCAACCCAACATTCCCGACCTCATCGCCGTGCTCCGTGATTTCTTCCATACACACAACCAACCCACACACCTGTAATTCGGCCGGCAAAGCTTTGCATCCACCGGGCTAACGAACCATATTCCGGGCCATGGCATGCTTTTAAATACCGCCTCCGTCAGTATGGAGAAGGATATACGTGCCGGTAATACATCGTTGGATCATACCGGACAAGAACGTTTGCAAGCAGCCCTTACCTTGGCCGGTATTGGTACCTGGGAGCTCGACCTGTCGCGCAGTGTGCTTTCATGGGATGCCCGTTGCCAGGTGTTGTTTGCCTATGATGGCGACACCATTCCCTACGATCGTTTTTTATCGTTGCTTCATGTCGACGATGCCGACGCCATCGACGAGACCCTCCAACGCATGCTGCGCCCCATGCCCAAAGGGCGTTACGAAATGCGCTACCGCGTGCCGCTGCCCGACGAACAAATCCGCTGGATTCAATCCAGAGTAAAAGTATACTTTGACACCGATGGCACCCCACAATACTTGCAAGGAACTGTGCAAGATATTACCCACTTTATACAAGACCACGAAGTCACCGCGCACATCACTCAGCAATACGAAGAGCTCTTTCGCAATGTAACCAACAGCGCGCCCACCGGCCTCTGGCTTTCCGACGCCGCGGGAAAGCTGACCTATGTAAACAAGATCCTGACAGAGTGGACCGGCCTCTCCTATAATGAGTTGCTGGGCGATGGGTGGCTGACTGCGCTGTTGCCTGACGACCGGGACGCTAGTATAAGGGCCTTTCAGAAAGCCGTGGACGCACGAACGCAGTACGATGTACTCTTCCGGTTACGCAACGCCAAGGGCGACGTAGTCTGGTGCCGCGCAGTAGGCAACCCGTATTATCACGACGCCGAGTATGCAGGACATGCAGGCTACTGCATGGACATACACGCGCTGGCGACCGCGTCCAACGAGCTGCGTATCAGCGAAGCCCGCTTTCGCGGATTGATCGAAGGCGCGCCGGTGGCCATGGCCATCCTGGTGGGCCGTGACCTGGTCATCGATCTTTCCAATGATGCTATGATCCGCCTCTGGGGTAAAGGGAAATCCATCGTCGGTAAACGGCTGCGCGATGCGTTGCCCGAGCTGGAAGGGCAACCGTTCTTACAACTGCTCGACGAGGTATATACCACCGGCGTCGCGCATCACTCCAAAGAAGCGCAAGCAAACCTGGTCGTCGACGGCATGTTGCGCACGTTCTATTTTAACTTTACCTACCAGCCCCTGTTCGATACCGCGGGACAGGTATATGCCATACTCGATGTAGCCACCGACGTAACCGAACAGACACAGGCAAAAAAACTCCAGGAGCGTACGGAAGCCGAGCTGCGTGCATTACAATCAGACCTCCAGCAACAAATACAACAACGCACGGAAGAGCTCGCCGTCAGCAACGAAGAGCTGCAAGCAACCAACGAAGAGCTGGCCTCTACCAACGAAGAATTGGAGGAAGCCAACCGCAGCCTGGTACATTCCAACACCGAGCTGGAGCAATATGCCTATGTTGCCAGTCACGACCTGCAAGAGCCGCTGCGCAAGATCCGGATGTTTAGTAGCATGCTGAATACACATGCCGGCCTCTCTGCCGAGAGTCACCGTGTAGTAGCGAAGATCGAGCAGTCGTCCGAGCGTATGTCGCTGCTCATTCAGGGGCTGCTCGACTTTTCACGCCTGCTCAAGTCCGAGTCGCGCATGGTGCCCGTAGACTTGAACAAAATTGTAGCCGACATTATAACCGACTTCGAGCTAACCATTACCGAAAAGCAAGCTGCCATACGGGTAGCGGCGTTGCCCGTCATCGAGGCGGTAAACCTGCAGATGAACCAACTGTTCTACAACCTCATCAGCAACGCATTAAAATTTACCAGCAGCGGTACGACCCCAACAATCGACATCCGCAGTGAGCGCGTCAATCACCAGTCGCTGCAACCCTACATCACCAGCCCGCTGCTGTTTGCCAACTATTACCACATTACCGTAGCCGACAATGGCATTGGCCTGGAGGACAAATACGCCGAACAGATCTTTGAAGTCTTCAAGCGTCTGCATGGCCGCGAAATATACCCTGGCTCGGGCATCGGCCTGGCACTCTGTCGCCGCATTGTTAACAACCACGGCGGCGTGATCTACGTCGAGTCGCACGTAGGCAAGGGAACCACCTTTCACTTGCTGCTGCC
The DNA here is from genome assembly GCF_021190955.1 of Parachryseolinea silvisoli. GTDB lineage: Bacteria > Bacteroidota > Bacteroidia > Cytophagales > Cyclobacteriaceae > Ohtaekwangia > Ohtaekwangia silvisoli. Next base: position 106,152 of record NZ_JAIOAO010000002.1, on the reverse strand, counting down.
CGACCGGAACAACAATCCGCAGTCCCCGGAATAAGAGTCAACATTATACCGCCTGGGCCAGCACAGCGGCCCGGTTGTATTTGCGTTGATACTCCTGCGGCGTGAGGCCGGTAATACGTTTAAAGATCATGCGGAACGTCTTCACGTCGTTATACCCAACGTCATACATCAGCGAACTGATGTCCTGGGAGCTGCGCTCCAGTGCTTTTTTGGCCGACTCGATTTTCACGCGCTGCAAGTACTCGAGCGGTGTATTCTGGGTGGCCTTTTTAAAGCGGCGTATAAAATTGCGCTTGCTCATGTTCGATTGCTCGGCAATCTCTTCCACCGAGATCTGTCGGTGGTAGTTCTCTTCGATGAACATCTGCGCACGGCGTATATCTTCGTCGTCGTGTTTGCGTTGTCCCTGGAACACGGCGAAGTGCGACTGGCTGGTGCGGTCCATGTCGATGGAGAACATCTTGCTCACCATAATGCCCACTTCGCGGCCGCAAAACTTTTCAATGATATACAGCACGAGGTTGAGGGATGAGAAGGCGCCGCCGCTGGTATAAATACCTTCCTGGTCGGTGATCACCATGTCGGAAAGCATTTTCACATCCGGGTAGCGCTCGCGCATATCGTCCAGCGCCATCCAGTGCGACGTGCACGATTTACCGGCAAGTACGCCCGACTCCGCGAGGAAATAGCTGCCGAAGCAGAGACTGGCCACTTCCACACCGCGGTTGTGCATGACCTGGATCCAGTGAACCAGCGCTATGTTCTTTTGCAGGATGGGATCGGGCAAGCCGTTAAAAGCAGGGGCAATGATCAGGTCTGTATGCGTGACCTCTTTCAACGTTTTGCAGCGCACACCAGGCGCGGTGATGAGCAGCGGATTGTTTTCCTTCTTCTCGCAAACCAGCGACACTTCAAAGGCCGGCGGCTTGCCCATAGACTCTAGCATGCGATTGGTGCGCACAAGCATGTCTAGCGTCCCGGTGACACACGATAAAATAGCATCTTCGTAAACCAACAAGGATATCTTCTTCATGGCGTTTTGGGTGGTAGGGGGTTATTCGGGTACTTCACTAACAAAGATAAACGATTTCGCGTGGCACAAAAACCCCGTGAATTCGGCATTTATACGCACCCCATTTTCTTCGATTCAAGCCGAAATTTGAAGTAACGAAAACAAAAAAGCCATGCACATACACCAATCAGAGCCGGAGCCCCGGATCGTATCCCAGGAGCAGTGGCTTGCTGCCCGGCGGAAATACCTCGAAAAAGAAAAAGAGCTGATGCGCCTCCAGGACGAGCTCGCCCGCCAGCGCCGCGCCCTGCCCTGGGTAAAAGTCGATAAGGAATATACCTTCCAGGGTCCCCACGGTAAAGAAACCCTTAGCCAGCTATTCGATGGCCGCAGCCAGCTGATCATTCAGCACTTCATGTTTGGGCCGGGCTGGCCGGAAGGCTGCGTAGGCTGTTCGTTCAAAGCCGACCATGTCGACAGCGCCAACCAACACCTCATGCACCACGACGTCAGCTTCGTGTCGGTGTCACGCGCCACGTTGCCCGAGATAGAAGCCTTCAAAAAACGCATGGGCTGGAAATTCAAGTGGGTGTCGTCATACGAAAACGACTTCAACTTCGACTTCCACGTCTCATTCCCCAAGCACGGAACAAACGACAAAGTATACTATAACTACAAAATGGTACCGTTCGAAAGCGAAGAGCTCCCCGGCACCAGCGTGTTCTATAAAGACGAGCAAGGCACCGTATACCACACCTACTCGTCCTACGGCCGTGGCGACGAATCCCTCGTCGGTGCCTACGCCTACTTAGACATGACTCCCCTGGGCCGCAACGAAAACGGCCCGAACAAAGACCTCACCGACTGGGTCCGCCACCACGACAAATACGAAGCCATGCCTGTACAAAACAGCTGCTGCCACTAGAAACAGCGTGTCAGTGTGAGAGCGAGGAAAAAACAGAATACCTGTATCCGCTCTCGCACTCCACACTCACGCTGTTTCTGGCAGCGTATAGCATGTAAAGTCCAAAGATTCCACATGAACTGCTGCCGCCAATCAAATCCCTCAAAACAAAGTGCACGTCGCACAGCATTGGCCATACTATTCCCATTCGTTCTACTGATTCCCAAATGCCCCGTCTGCATCCTTACCTATATCGCCACCGTTAACGGCCTCTTCTACATCACCCATCATCCAACGCCAAAAGCACCCACGACAGAAATCACCCTTTGCACCACGCACCGCATACCTCCACAAGAGTGAATTAGGCCGGTAGGCACCCGGCTTCGCCGCTTGTCCCTTTGCGCAAAGCTTGCTACCTTGTCTAAACTGCTTCGTTTTACCGGTTGGTGGACCGCAGTGGATCCAGACTCTATCCAATCTTTATGCGGTTTTTCCTGACAGGCTTATGTATCGTTGTGTCCCTGGGCTGTGCCAACGCTGCGCCCGATATTGATAGCCTGTTGCAACAGCTTAACAACACCATCGAAAAGCGCGACGTCTTTTTAAAGGAAAAGCTCGCCCGCATCGAAGGTCATAAACGGCAGCTCGGCAAAGTAGACTCTGTGCGACAGTACACCGTGTACCATGCCATCTACGAAGAGTATAAATCCTTCATCTACGACTCGGCATTCATCTACGCCCGCAAGCTGCAACACCTGGCGCGTTACCTGCGCGACCCGAACAAGATCGCCGCCGCGCGAATTAACCTGGGCTTTATATTAGTTTCCTCCGGGCTGTTCAACGAAGCCCTTGACACCTTGCGTACGTTGCACCCATCCGGCCTCACGGACAGCCTGCGCGCCGCATACTATTTTCTCCGCGCCCGCACCAGCTACGACCTGTCGGATTTCAACCGCGACAACTTCTACAGCGCGCGGTACACGCGGCAAGGCAATGCCTACATCGACTCGGCCATGGCGCTTGTACGCCCGGACCGGCCGTTGTATGGGCTCATGAAAGGACTCAAACATTTGCACCTGCGTGAAATGCCCGAAGCCCGCCAGGCCTTTGAAGCGCTTATAACACAACACAATCTCGCCGACGCCGACTTTGCCGTGGCCGCCAGCACGCTCAGCTTTATTTATTTCTATAGCAATGAGCCCGTCAGGGCCAAAGAGATGTTGATCCGCGCCGCCATTGCCGACATTCGTGCGTCGACAAAAGAAACACTCGCCACGCTCAACCTGGCAGATATGCTGTACAAAGAAGGCGATGTACACGGCGCCTATAAATATGTCAAGATTGCCATGGAAGACGCCAACTACTATGGCGCGCGCCACCGCAAGGTGCAGGTAGCCGCGGTATTCCCCATCATCGAAGGCAAGCAACTCAGCCTGGTAGAATCCCGGCGCCGCATATTGATGTTTTATTCCACCATCATCACCCTGCTGTCGGTCGTCACGATCGGCTTTGCCATCATCATCTATAAACAATTTCAAAAACTGCGGGCCGCGGAAAAGACCATTTCCGATGCCAACCACGTCCTGACCGAAACGAACCACCAGCTGCGCGACGCCAACAAGATCAAAGAAGAGTACGTATGGTATTACTTCACCACCACAGCCGAGTACATCACGCGCCTGGATGCGCTAAAAAAAGCGCTGGAGCTAAAGCTCATGACCAAAAAGCTGGAAGACATGCGTTTTACGATCGAAAGCATCAACGTAAAAAAAGAGCGCGAAGACCTCTACCACAATTTTGATAAAGTCTTCCTGAAACTTTTCCCCGACTTCGTTTCCGCCTTCAACGCGCTCTTTAAAGGAGAAGACCGCATCGTATTAAAGGAGGGACAGTTACTCAATACCGAATTGCGAATCTTCGCACTTATCCGCATGGGCATCCACGACCATGATAAGATCGCTCGTATCCTCGATTACTCCGTCACGACAATCTACACCTACAAAACCCGCCTCCGCAACAAGTCCATCCTACCCAACGAGGAGTTCGACAAGCAGATCATGGCGATCAGGGCCCTATAAAACAGTGTGAGTGTGAGCGGTAGCGAACACACTCACACTGTTTTTCTTCGCTCTCACACTCACACTGATTCCCGCCGGATTCCTTTAAAACATTAAGATTTTTTCCCGCATCAACTTATTGCAAACGGTTGTGTAACAATAATTTGCCCGTCCAACGGCGCATCTTTTTTCTAGATTTTGATACGAAGAGTTGAAGCGACCCGCCCGGGGCCGCGTTCTTTGTTCTATCGCGCAAACGTTTGAAACGTACCCCTTCGATCGACGCTTGCGCAACGCTAAACAACAATCTAACCCAAACCGTATGAACAGAATCTATCGGCTCACAGGCAACGTGCTTCTGTTGCTCTGCCTGCTGGCCTCCCACGCCTGGGCGCAGACCCGCACCGTCACGGGTATTGTATCGGCTTCCGACGACGGCGCCACCATACCCGGAGCAAACGTATTGGAAAAAGGCACCGTCAACGGCACGGTCACCGATGCCCAGGGAAAGTTCAGTATCACCGTACACGACGAAGCCACGCTCGTCATCACGTTCGTGGGGTACGCCACGAGCGAAGTAGCCGTCGCCGGCCAAACCAACCTCACCATCACCCTCGACCCCGACGTAGCGACCCTCAATGAAGTGGTCGTGGTAGGCTACGGCACCGTCAAGAAAGCCGACGCCACGGGGTCGCTGGCGGTAGTCGATGCGCGCGCCTTTAACAAAGGTGTTGTCAACTCGCCGCAAGAGCTGCTCATGGGTAAAGTGGCCGGCGTGGCCATCACCTCCAACAGCGGTGCGCCGGGTAACACCTCGACCATCCGCATCCGCGGCGGCTCATCCCTCAGCGCCAGCAACGACCCGCTCATTGTCATCGACGGTGTGCCGATCACCAACAACAACCTGGGGGGCTCGCCCAACATCCTGTCCACCATCAACCCGAACGATATTGAAACGTTCACCGTGCTGAAAGATGCCTCCGCCACCGCCATCTACGGCTTGCGGGCCTCCAACGGTGTCATCCTCATTACCACCAAGCGTGGTGGCCGCGCATTTTCGGTGTCGTATAACGCCACGGCTACTATCGCCACCGCGCCGCGCAAGGTAGACGTATATAGTGCCGACGAATTTCGTTCGCGGGTGCGCGAGCACTACGCTTCCAACCCGCTGGCGCTTTCCCTGCTTGGCGACGCCAACACCAACTGGCAGGACGAGATCTATAAAGATGCCGCCGTCGGGCAGGACCACAACCTGACGGTATCGGGCACCGCCTATAAAGTGCCGTATCGCGTATCAGTAGGGTATAACAACACCGATGGTATATTAAAGACCTACAACTTCGAGCGCACCACCGCCTCCCTTGCGCTCGATCCCAGCCTGCTTGACGGCGCGCTCAAGATTGCCGTCAACGTAAAGGGCATGTACAATACCAACAACTTTGCCGACCAGGGCGCCATCGGCGATGCCATTGCCTACGATCCCACGAAACCGGTTTACAGTCCCGGCTGGCGCGGGTATACCACCTGGACACGCAACGGTGCCAGCATCGACCTGGCGCCGGGCAACCCCGTGGCACGCCTTGCCCTGACAGACAATACATCGATCGTCAAGCGCAGCATCGGCAGCGCCAAGTTTGAATACAGCATCCCCTTTGTAAAAGGCCTGCGCGCCACGCTCAACCTGGGCTACGACTATCAACAGACCTCCGGTCATAACAACGTAGCCGACAGCACGCAATGGATATACCTTCCCGCTGTTGCCCAGGGCCGCCTGAACCCCTACGAAGCCACCGCCAAAAACCAACTGCTAGACTTTTATGTAGACTACAGCAAAGAGCTGCCGTCGCTCGCGGGCAAGCTCTACGTCATGGGGGGATATTCATGGGCACACTTCTATAGCGAAGGCGCCGATTCCACGATGACCCGCGCCGGAGAAGGCGCCACCCGTGTCAACGTCTACGAAACGGAGTATTACCTGCTGTCCTTCTTCGGCCGTGCGAACTATACCTTTCACGATAAGTATATGGTCACCGCCACCCTGCGTAACGACGCAACGTCACGCTTCGACAAGGATGTGCGTTGGGGATTGTTTCCTTCCATAGCCCTGGGCTGGAAGATCAACCAGGAGAACTTTCTGAAAAACAGCCAAACCGTGTCTGACCTGAAACTGCGCCTGGGATATGGTGTCACCGGTCAACAAGACATTGTCGGTAACGACTATCCGTACATTGCCACCTATACCCGCAGCGACAACGCCGCGCGTTATCCCTTTGGCACAACGTATTACAATACGTTGCGCCCCGACGGTTATAACCAGTTGATCAAGTGGGAGACGGCGACCACCTGGAACGCCGGTTTTGACTACGGCCTGTGGCAGAACAAGATCACCGGCTCGTTGGATGTATACCGCAAGGAATCCACCGACCTGATCTCCTACATCGCCCCGGCAGCGGGCACGAACTTTACAGGCAGTGTCATCAGCAACGTCGGCAGCATCGTAAACCGCGGCGTAGAGCTGAACATAAATGCCGACGTCATCTCGAACGACGACGTGCAGTGGACCGTGGGCTACAACATAACCTATAACAAAAACGAAGTAACCAGGCTGACGCTGAACAACGACCCAGACTACTTTGTGCCGACGGGTGGCGTAGGCGCCACTACCTCGGGTACCATCCAGGCGCACCGCGTCAGCCATCCGCGTTCGGCCTACTATGTATACCAGCAAGTATATGATGCGCAAGGCCATCCCGTGGAAGACGTCTATGTGGACCGCAACGGTGACGGCGCAGTCAACTCCAGCGACCTGTACAGCTATAAACAACCCGACCCCATTGTGTACATGGGCATCAACTCACGGCTCAATATTAAACACTGGGACTTCTCCTTCATGGGCCGCGCCAATCTGGGCAACTATGTCTATAACAACGTCGCCGCTAACAGTACATACCAGTCGCTGTTTAATTCGCAGGAATTCCTGGCCAACGTCAGCACCCAGGCGGACAAGACCCGGTTTACGACAGGTCTCAGAACTCGTTTCTCAGACTTCTACATCGAGAACGCCTCCTTCTTTCGCATGGACAACATCAACCTCGGTTATACCTGGGAGAAACTGTACCGCGAACGACTCAAAATACGCGTCGGGGTAGGGGTGCAGAACGCATTCGTCATCACCAACTACTCGGGCCTCGATCCCGAAGTGTCGGGTGGATTGGATAACAACTTCTTTCCCCGTACCCGGTCCTATTTCCTGAACCTGAATTGCCAGTTCTAACCACCAGACCACACGCTTATGAAACACTCTATATTCCGGGCTTATGCAGCCCTGCTTACCACCGTCCTGCTGGCCTCCTGTGTGGGCGACCTGGACACCGAGCCCCTGAACACCCGCGTGTCGACCGCCACACTGGTCTTTAAAAATCCGGCGTCCTACAAAGAATTCCTCGCCAAACTGTACGGCGCCATGACCCTCACGGGCCAGCGTGGTGAGTACGGGCAGCCCGAGCTGTCGGCACCCGACGAAGGCACCACGTCGTTCATGCGCATGTATTGGAGCGCTCAGGAAATCACCACCGATGAATGTGTTTCTGCCTGGGGCGATGCATCGCTGATCGAATACCATGCACACAACTGGTCCGAGCAAAACTTCTACGTGCAATTGCTTTACCAGCGTGTCTTTATCAACATTGCGTATTGCAACGAGTATATCCGCGCGGCATCGTCGCGTGTGGATGGGCTGGAAGCCGGCCTGCGCGAAGATGTAAAACAGTACATCGCCGAAGCTAAATTCCTGCGGGCGCTCTACTACTACTTTGCCCTTGACCTCTGGGGCAACGTGCCCTTTGTAACCGAGGACGATGCGCCGGGCGCTTACCTGCCACGGCAAATCAAACGGGCCGATCTCTTCGCCTACATCGATCAGGAGCTCACCGCCATCCTGCCGGAACTGGCGGCGCCGGGAACAAATGAATATGCCCGTGCCGACCGCGCTGCGGCGTGGATGCTGCTGGCGAGGTTGCACCTCAACGCCGGCGCCTACCTGGATAACGCCGGTACCGACCACTACACGCAGGCGATCAAGTATTGCCAGGAGATCATCCGCTCGGGAGCCTTCTCGCTGGTCGATGATTACAGCGCACTGTTCCTGGCCGACAACGACCGGCTTCGCGAGGAGATCATCTTTCCCATTGCCGAAGACGGCGATAACGGCCGCAATTACGGAGGCGTAACGTTTATCATACACGCCGCGTCGGGCGGTAATCTGGATCTTGTCAACGACATCGGCATTGCCGCGTCCGGTGGCTGGGCAGGCAGCCGTTTTACCAACACCTTCGTGCACAAGTTTGCCGACCCTTCGGGCGAGACCGATCGTCGTGCTTTGTTCTTTACCGACGGCCAGACGCTCGACATCACCAACGTCACCAACTTCCGCGAAGGCTACCTCAGCCGCAAGTTCCGCAACGTAACGTCCACCGGCGTACGTGGCAAGAACGATACCTTTGTCGATACCGACTTCCCGTTGTTCCGCCTGGCCGATGTATACCTCATGTATGCGGAAGCCGTGCTGCGCGATGGCACCGGCGGCGACCGTGCCACCGCTGTACAGTATATCAACCTGCTGCGCCACCGCGCCTATGGCGACGACAGTGGCAACATCGCCGACGGCGACCTGACATTGCCGTTCATACTCGACGAGCGCGGCCGCGAATTACACTGGGAAGCGCAACGCCGTACCGACCTGATCCGCTTCGGCGTCTTCACCGGCGACGACTACCTGTGGGACTGGAAGGGCAACGTCAAGGCCGGCGCGGCCACACCCCAGCACTTCAACCTCTTCCCCATACCGCTGGTGGACCGTGCCATCAACACCAACCTGGACCAAAATCCTGAATACTAAAGCCGACGCCATGAAACGACTATCGATACTTCTATATAGCCTCTTGTTTTTATTGACAGCCTGTGAAAAGGACGAGACCCGCGTGCAACTGACAGCCGATGCTACTCCGGCCGTAATTACCACCAACGAAACCGAGCTGAGTCAGCCGATCAATGCCGAAAACCTGGACGACCAGCTCGACATCCGTTGGGAAAAAGCAGCATACGGTGTCACGACCGAAGTGACCTATACCCTGGAGGTCGACGCCGCCTGCCGCGACTTTACACAACCTGTCGCGCTGGGCTCGACCTCACGTAATACATTTGCTCTGACACTGTCCGAGCTCAATGCAAAGCTTGTCAGCGACCTGAAGCTCGCCCCACACCGCGAGGCCACCGTCCAGCTGCGCATCACATCGGCACTCAACGGCAAATTCCCGCAGACATCCGACGTGCGTACGTTCACCATTACACCGTGGAGTGAACAACCCCTTGCCTTGTGGCTGGCCGGTGGTGAAAGTGCACCGGCGATCTATGCCACCGATGACGATCAATACGAAGGTTATGTATACCTGCAGAGCAACCAGTCTTTTCGCTTTGCCGAAAGCCCGACCTGTCCTAAAACAACCTATAGTCAGGGCGCATCGGCCGGTACGCTGGCCACGGGTGAAAATGCACAAACCATTACAGTAGCCGAAGAGGGGTATTACAAGGTCAATACAGACATCAACGACCTCACCTATCAACTGACTAAAACAGATTGGGGCCTGATCGGCACTGCCACAGCCGGTGGCTGGAACAGCTCCACCGAGATGACCTACGATGAGGCTACCCGCACATGGCGCGTTACCACCGACCTGAACAGCGGCGCCCTGAAGTTCCGCGCCAACAACGCATGGGACCTCAACTACGGCCCCGCCAGCAGCGACGCGCTCACCGGCGCCCTCGTGCAAACCGATGCCGCCATCAATATCCATTCGCCCGCCAACTATACCATCGTACTCGACTTCAACCGTGGTGCGGCCCCTTACCACTATACTTACCAGGTAATCCGAAACGCCGACGTGGGCACACCCGCCACCCTGTGGATCCCCGGTGGCTACCAGGCTTCCGGCGGCGACCCGTCACAACCCGACGCGCTCACGATCTACGCATTGCCCGGCACCAACGACAAAATCTTTGAAGGCTACGTAAGCATCGCCGGTCCAACGTGGATCAAGTTCACCTCGGCACCCGACTGGGGTCACATGAATTACGGCAGCGCCGGCGAGAATGCACTGAGCGTCGACGGTGCCGCGGCAGGTATAGACGTACCCCTGGCAGGCTACTACCGCGTGCAGGTAAACATCGAGGCGCTAACGTACCGGCTGGACAAGATCGATAGCTGGGGCCTGATCGGCACTGCCACGCCGGGCAGCTGGGACAGCTCCACGCCGATGGCGTACGATGCCACCAGCAAAACCTGGAGCAAGACCGTCAACCTGGTAAACGGTGCCTTGAAGTTCCGCGCCAACAATGGGTGGGACATCAACTATGGCCCCGCCAGCGACCAGCTGCAAGGCACGCTGACCTCAACCGATGCCGCCATCAGCATTTCCGAGCCGGGTAGCTATACCGTGCGCGTAGACTTTACGCGGTCCACGGCGCCGTATCGCTATACCTATACTGTAATTAAAAATCCATAAGCCCTTTTAGAATTGACCATGACTTTGATGATGATGAAGAAAATCTGCTTCATGGCCTGCATGTTGCTGGCCTGCGGCAGCGAAGACAGCGCCCCGCAACCCGAACCGGACAACGACAACCCGAAACAATACGGTGTACCCTTTGCCGGCGTGCCCGACCCGCAGAATGTCGTGCTCTACGAAGTGAACCTGCGGGCGTTTAGTCAGGCCGGTAACTTCCAGGGCGTGATCGACCGGCTTGACAAGATCAAAGCCATGGGCATCAATACCCTCTGGCTGATGCCGATCTTCCCGGTGGGGCAGGTACGTTCTGCCGGGGGCCTGGGCTCACCGTATTCCGTCAGGAACTACCTGGAAGTAAACACCGAATTTGGCAACCTCGACAAACTGCGCGAGCTGGTACAAAAAGCACACGACCGCAACATGGCGGTAATTCTCGACTGGGTCGCCAACCACACCGCGTGGGACAACCCGTGGATGCAAAACAAATCGTGGTACACGCAAAATGCCGCCGGCGAAGTGATCATCCCGCCCGGCACCAACTGGAACGACGTAGCCGAGCTGAACTACGACAACGCCGACATGCGCAAAGCCATGATTGCCGCCATGAAATATTGGGTGCTCGAAGCCAACGTCGACGGTCTCCGTTGCGACGCGGTAGACTTCGTCCCAACGGACTTCTGGAAACAGGCCCTTGACGAGCTTAAAGCCATCAAAGACCGCAAGCTCATTCTCCTGGCCGAAGGTGGCAAAGCCGAAAACTTCACGGCCGGGTTCCAGATGAATTACGCGTGGGACTTCTACACCAACATCAAACAGGTATACCGCGACGGCAAAGCCGCCACGTCCATTTTCACCACACACCAGGCCGAATACAACAGCATCCCCGCCGGCGCGCACAAACTGCGCTACACCACCAACCACGACGTGTCCGCCTACGAAGAAACCCCCATGGGCCTCTTCAACGGTGCCGGCGGCGCTCTTTCGGCATCGGTCATCACGATCTTCACCAGCGCCGTGCCCCTACTATACAGTAGCCAGGAAGTTGGCCAGGACGCCAACCTGCCCTTCTTCACACGTACGCCCATCGACTGGTCCGCCAACCTGTCCATGCAGCAACAATATGAAAAGCTGTTTGCGGTATATAATTCATCGGCGGCCTTCACCACCGGCACGCTGACCACCTACCCCCACAACGACATTGCCGCCTTCAAACGCAAAAACGGCAGCCACGAGTACCTGGTCCTGGTCAACACCCGCAACACCACCATCCCCTACACCCTCGACGCCACCGTCCAAAACACCACCTGGACCAACTCATTGACTAACACCCCCGTTACTCTCGGTACCACGGCGTCCCTGGCACCGTACCAGTACCTGGTCCTGAAGAAGTAAAGCCATAACCCCGGGAGACGGTGTGCGTGAGAGCGCGGGAGCGAAGAAAAGGCAGATTGCCCTATTTCGCTCCCGCGCTCACACGCACACTGTTTTATGCTGCATCTCCGCCGTTTTTGTATCTTTACCAACCGCAGCCCCCAAATCGCCATGCGCAACCTGTTTTTTCTAACGCTCTTACTCGCAACTTTTTGCGCACAATCCCAACACGCGATTGTTGTCGACACGGTCACCCTGACAGAAACCATCGACAACAGCGTCGTCTCGCAACTCCCCCGGGTGCGCGACACGTCGGGCCGTTACAGCAAGGTGGTAGAAAAGATCAACTCTTTCCTGCTGGAAAAGTTTATGATCAACAGCTTTAACCAGCGGGAGCTTACCGAGTTCCGGTGGTACGGTGTGAGCTTCATATCCGAAATAAAAGAGAGCCGGCTCTTCATTGCATTTGCCGGCGAATACTACGGTGCTTATCCAAACAATGTAGAAGAAGAAATGCTGTTTGACCTGAACACCGGCGACTACCTTCAGAACGAAGACATTCCCTTCGAAGCCTTGTTCACACTGACGGGCTACACCGATTTCTTAAACCGCTACTGGCTGACGAGTGCCAAAGGGGCTTTTCAGAAGGCCTCGGAATGCGCCGGCGACATCGATCCATACTGCAGCTACTACGATATCGACTGGTACGAAATCAAGAACGGCTGGTTATACTTCTCGCTTACCAGCGACTGTTTCCCGCACGTGGCAAAAGCCTGTGCTCCGGACATCATGCGATCAATGCCCGTGGACTCGCTCAAACAATACCTCAGTCCGACGGGAAAGAAGGCGCTGTTGGACGATGCATACACCGCCCGGTACGGCATCGATAAGTGTTTGTATAACCAAAAAATAAAGGGCGAGCAGCCTACCAACCTGTTCGTTTTTGGAAAGGTAGACAGCCAGCATGCCTTCACCATGGCCATCAACCTGGACAAAAGCTCCGACAAAGTCACAGGCTACTATTACTACGACGACAAGCTCCAGCCACTAACCCTCACGGGCCGCTATACCCCTCAGACCATTACACTGACCGAAACCGTAAACAAACGCCCTACGGGAAAATTCGATCTAAAAATCGATCGTGAGTACAAAAAGGGCGCCTATAACCTGCACTACAACCAGTCTGACATAGTATACCTCTCAGGCTCCTGGAGCGATCCCGCCGGCAAAGCCAGTCTCCCCGTTACTTTCGACGAGTGTAAAGTAACCGGATCGTTAAAACGCCTGGAACATTGATGGTTTATGTCCCATCCGCTCAGAAGTCACATCGAAAAAATCACCCCGTTGACCGACGACGAGTTCGACTATATACTTTCTCACTTCACCACGCGCACATACAAAAGACATCAGTTCGTCATCCAGAAGGGCGACCTGGTTCGCAATGACCACTACATCATCAGCGGGCTCCTACGCGCCTACCACACCGACCAGGACGGCAAAGAGCACATTATTCAATTTGCCATGGAAGACTGGTGGATCTCCGACTACCAGGCTTACTTTAACGAAACCGCCGCCACCCTCAACATCGACTGCCTGGAAAACGTGGAGCTGCTCTGCCTGTCCTTACCCAACCGCGAGAAACTCTGCGCCGACCTGCACAAGGTGGAGCACTTCTTCCGGCGCAAATCCAACTTCGGCTACATTGCCTTGCAGCAACGCGTCCTGTCGCTGCTGAACAACAACGCCCGCGAGCGCTACGATCAATTATTACAGCAATATCCTACGCTGATCCAGCGTGTGCCCAAAACAGTCCTGGCATCGTACCTGGGTGTTTCCCGCGAGACGCTCAGCCGCTTTTCCTCCTGACGCCTCTTTCCAAGGTGTGATCTACATCACACAAAACATGTGACCTACTTCCTGTGCCGGCCCCTCGAAAGCCGGCATTTTTGTATCGTTAAACGCAAACAAAACGGATCATGAGAATTTTACTGACCCTGCTGGCGATGGCCCTGATCATCCCGGCAACAGCACAAAAGACAAAACAAAAGACAAACATGAAAAAGAAAATTCTATTCGTGGTCACGAGCCACGACAAAAAAGGAAGCACCGGTGAGCCTACCGGCTACTACCTCAGCGAAGTAGCCCACCCGTGGGAAGTGCTCCACGAAGCCGGCTACGAAATCGACTTCGTGAGCCCGCAGGGCGGTAAAGCCCCCGTCGACGGCTTTAACCTCGGCGACTCCACCAACAAACGTTTCTGGGAAAACAAAGAATACCGCCACAAAGTAGAGCACACCCTCAAGCCCTCCGAAGTAAAAGCCGGCGATTACGCCGCCATCTTCTACGCCGGTGGTCACGGCGCCATGTGGGACCTGGCCGACAACACGGCGCTATCCACTCTCGCCGCCCAAATATATACCAGTAACGGCATTGTGGCCGCCGTATGTCACGGCCCCGCCGGCCTGGTAAACATTAAGCTTCCCAACGGTAAATACCTGGTAGATGGCAAAAAGATCAACGCCTTCACCAACGAAGAAGAAGCTGCTGTCAAATTAGAAAAAGTAGTACCCTTCGCGTTAGAGACTAAACTGATCGAGCGCGGCGCCCGCTTCGAAAAGTCCGGCATCTGGCAATCGCATGTAGTTGTCGACACCCGCGTCATCACCGGCCAAAACCCCCAATCCGCCAAAGCCGTCGGCGAAGCCATCCTGGCCGAGCTAAGTAGATAGCGTACACACCAGGTGCATCTGGCGCAAGTCTTAGCCCCGCCCCGGGGCGGAGACTTGTGACCACCACTATCGCCAGTCTTCAGACTGGCGTAGTGGTATTGTTGTTGAGTATAGTGCCTATAAGCCTTAATATAGGGCGTACCCAACGTATGGTCTGGATCTTCCTGTACTGCCACTGGAATAGCATAACTATAAACAGCACCCTGTCGTTTTTCTGCTACCATCTCCTTCATCGCATACACATACCGCACCTCCGGCCCCCGATACCCTCCCGACTCCCATTCGAACTGCACCACAGGCGCATCCTCCGTCACCACTTCATTCAAAAGCTCTTCATCCTCCCCAATCCCATCATCATCAACCCTGCCCCCAGACGCCTCATCCTTCCCACGCAACGCCAAAATCTTCGCCGCTCCAAACCGCTTCACTTCCTCAACCTTCCCATTCTCCCGAAACGCCCCATATTGAATTCCAATCGCCAGCATCAACGTCCAGCCATCCTCCGGCGGAAGTGTTTCCATGGCCAGCTCCAGCGTAGTGCTTCGCATTCCTTTCAACGACGGGTTCCAATCCGTCGAAACACGCTTCGCATAGCACGACGGATCATACCACGTCGCCGGCAGATATTCTTTCGCTGCTATATCATAATTCAGGTCGGGCACAATCCCCAGCGTAATCGTCAGGCGAAACATCGCGTGGTTATTCTGCGGAAAGTAGTTAATATCACGGAGCAGCTCCGGGATTTCCACGCGTGCCGAACGATTGGCCCGGTCCATCGTATAGTATACGGGTGTGCGC
Source organism: Parachryseolinea silvisoli (assembly GCF_021190955.1). Classification (GTDB taxonomy): domain Bacteria; phylum Bacteroidota; class Bacteroidia; order Cytophagales; family Cyclobacteriaceae; genus Ohtaekwangia; species Ohtaekwangia silvisoli. The sequence continues at coordinate 90,718 of NZ_JAIOAO010000002.1, read as the reverse complement.
ACGATCGAGTCGAAGCTGGGGGCCTTCTTGGTTGTCAGAAAGCCTTCGAGTATACGCGCGTGGTCGGACAGTATAATTCTACGGCGGCCCCATTCGCCGGTGCCGTCGCGCAGTTGTACCTGGCGCATGATGCTATTGATATCGCTGCCAAAATTATAGTCTGACAATTGCTTGATGTGGTGCATCGCCAGCCGCACATAGCTGCCCAACCGCGAGCACCCGCCAAACTCTGACATGGTGTGGCGCGTATTTTTGAAGCTGGGATCACTTTTAATTTTTTCGCGGCTTGGGCCGCCTTTTCGCCGAACAACGATCTTGTCGATGCCACGCATGCGATACGCGCTCAACATGTCCAGCTTGCCGGTAAACGCGAATGGTCCCTCAAGAAAAGGCATAGTCAATTAATTTTAGGGTAACGAGAGGGTTTTAGACAACGGCCTAAATTTTAACGGTGTCCAGGTCGAATCTACGAAATGGCCGATACTTGTCAATATACTGGATAGATTAAATTTTAAGGAAGAAGATTTTATAAAAGGATATTCAATAGCTATATAGGTATTCGATATCTATTGGTTAAATCTTAATGAACTATTGGATATCTATTCAATATTCTGGAGTTTCAGCGCAATGATACCGGACTTTTCAGGTCTTGCTCATGGAAGTAACAGAGAAATTTGAAAATTGCCCTCGCGAGTCATTGACAGAAGAAAACGCCGGCGGGAAGGATCTTGTTTTCAACCGCGGCGAGTAACTAGAATGATAAATAACTTTTGAAAGTTCTTGCGAGTAACCGGAATATTTGATAGCAAATGAAACTATACAACGGGATCACCTAGGCGATCGGTTTTGGCTTCTTTCGAACAGACGTTTAATTTTCCGCTCACCAAGACGGAAGTTCCTGATGAGGTTTATCAGAACTGCGAACATTTTTTTTAGAAAGAGACGGGTGATGCACAGTTTATAGAGCCTGGAGAAATGAAGACGTGGTTCAATCAACGGTCAATGGTGTTTCAAGCAGAGGTAGTATTTGAAGGAAAGAACGTACCATCTCCAGAAGAAGTTCTGGAGAGAGTTCGGCAAATATCTGGCTTGGTAGATGCTTTGCTGTAGTATTCAAAGTGAAAAGCCATTGGAATTTTCAGACGGGAAGACGCCTATTATTCCTGAAATTTAACGGCGGAAGACTATTCGCTGGTAACGATATACTCGTTACCATTTTTATCGAGTTTTGTGTATTTCCATTGGACAGATAGCGCCTTGTCTGTATAGGTAAGTATGCCGTTCTCAAATTTGACTGCGGTTTCCGGGACAAAGAACGTCAATTGCTTCACAGACCATACCTGCTTGTTAATCCGCGCAAGCGTACCCTGATTGATCGCTGTAAAACTGTTGGTGCCTTTGCCCAGCTTTAACAATGTCGAGTGAATGATCAGGCTGTCATTCACTGCCTCTGCGTGCATCGGATCAAAGCCGCGGAATTCGGGCTGTGTGTTAAAGATCAATGTAATCTTCCGTCCGGGTTGATTGTTGAAGGCTTCCAGGTTTTGGGCGTGTTTCTCTTTCTCCTGGGTGGTAAAGTATTGGGCCTTGGCTTCGTAAGAGGCAAGTGTGGGTAGCTTCACTTGTTTCGCCGGTAACTTCGAGAAGAAGAAATCATTCAGCGGCAGGCCGGAGTTGTAATACTCGGTCTGCCAGTTCTTGAATCGCCGGGTTAGGATAATACATTGGGCCATGCCGCTTAGAAGGTGCTTGTTGCGTAAACCCTCGCGGCCGTAGGTAGGTTCTGTCAGCGAGTAATAAAACCGCTTGTGAATGAACTCTTGTTCTGTCGCCGTGGTGGCGTATTTCTTCATATAGGCATACTCACAGTACGTCGCAGGGCCTTCCGCTGACTCGACACTCTTTTCATAGTTGCTGTATTTTTCGCCAATGATGGTCTTGCGCAGTAAACGGCATGAATAAAACCGGTTGAGGTTCTCTGTGAATTTCTCGGCTGGTCCGAGAAGCATTTCCAGCAGCGCTTCGTTTTCGTATTGCCTTAGGGCGTCGTTGTGAGGGTCTTCCGGATAGGTGAGTAAATCGGCAAGGTTTTCGAACTTGAGCTGTTTGATCGCGGTACGTTGGTATACATGGTGCAGCTCGTGGAACAGTTCCGCGTAAAACTGGTTTACGCTGACGTACATGGGTTGGCCGTAGTTGTTGTGGGCGGTGAGGTGGTTGTTGATCGGGGTTTGGGTGGTGCCGGCCAGGGCGTAGTCGGATTGCTTAAATATAGAGATGCTGTCGTGTAGCAGGCGGGCTTCTTTGGGCGGCGCCGGGTGGTTCATGATATAGGCGGGGCCGTTTACCCGGAAGATGCAGAAGGGGCCGATCTTCATGCCGGGCCAGATTTCACTCGCCAGGGTATGGGCGTTTTTGGAAAAGGTCGCCAGGTGGGCGAGGTAGGTGCTGTCGAGCGGTGTGGTGGTTTGCGCGGAGAGGGGCGTTGTGTGTATGAAGAGGATCAGGTAGATCGCCAGCAATTTTACAACGGTGGGGTATAAAGTCTTCATAAGTTGGTGTACAGTAACAAATATAGTGGTTTTTGAATATGTCGTTTATCGCTTTCGCATGGTAAAGTACTGAATCCATGACAAGGGTAAAATAAACATAGGTTTAATGCCTATTAATCGTTACATTACCTACTTCTGGTTTATTCTTCTGGAATGTGAGCTCCAATCATTATTCCGTTCCGGCATCACACGGCAACCCTGCAATGATTTGCATAAAAGAATCGCTCACGTAAGTATTTATTCTTGCGATCGAAGCTTGCTATTCGTGTTAATTAGTTACCAGTTTTTTTGGATTTAAATAGTGAGAGGATGAAACCGGATTATAAGCACCTAATAAGATGAAAACGAATGATGGAAAAACACTTTCATCTAATCTCTTTCCTGTCGTTGGTGTGGGAGCATCGGCAGGTGGACTTGATGCGTTTACAAAATTACTAAAGGCAATACCCGAGGATTCGGGGCTTGCTTTTGTACTCGTGCAACACCTTGATCCCAATCATGAAAGCCGCCTTACAGACATACTTCAAAAGGTAACACCAATACCCGTTCTGGAAATTTCGGACGAGATCAAAGTCGAGCCCAACCACATCTATATTATACCGAGCAACAAAATGCTTATCGCCAATGATGGCGTTTTAGAGTTGAGCCCCCGTCCCAAAAAGAACAAAAAGGAAAGAAATTTGCCTATAGATCTTTTTTTTACCTCGCTGGCCGAAGTGCATCAAGGTCATGCGATAGGTGTGGTGTTATCCGGTACAGGATCCGATGGAACAGAAGGCCTGAAAGCCATTAAAGCCCGGGGCGGACTTACCTTTGCCCAGGATAAAGAATCTGCTGCGTATGCAGCCATGCCCATCAGTGCGGAGCAATCAGGAATCGTTGATTTTATACTCCCACCCGGTCAGATGCCACAGAAGATTTTAGAGACAAACAAAAGCATGAAGAGTATGAATGGTGAAACCATTCCTATGCAAGATGAAGACGTGTTTAAACAGGTTCTTTTGCAGCTTCAGATTCGAAAGGGCACAGACTTCTCCTACTACAAACAAACCACTATCCGCAGAAGAATACTTCGCAGGATGGCCTTTAATAAAACCGATTCGCCCGGTACGTATTTGGATGTTTTGCGAGAAAGCAAAGCCGAGCAAGATCTGTTGTACCAGGATCTGCTCATTCCCGTCACAAGTTTTTTCAGGGACACTAAAAGCTTTGATCTTTTGCGTTCATTTTTGTTTCCGCTAATTATAGAAGATAAGCCGGCGGAAGAGCCAATCCGTGTGTGGGTAACTGCCTGTAGCACGGGTGAAGAAGCGTACTCTATCGCGATGTGCTTTGCTGAATGTCTGGGAACCAATCCAAGGGACGTGCAAATCTTTGCCACCGACATTAGCGAGCCTGCCATTACAAAAGCACGTGATGGTTTATATAAAAAAGGTGAATTGGCTGGAGTGAGTGCCTCACGGCTTAAAAAATTCTTTACACCCACAAAAGATGGCTATGTTGTGAACAAGCAGTTACGCAAAATGTGTGTATTTGCGCAGCATAATTTTGTGAAAGATCCCGCTTTCAGAAAAATGGATTTTATCAGTTGCCGCAACGTACTCATTTACATGCAGCCTTATTTGCAAAAGAAAGCATTGACTACATTTCATTATGCATTGAATGTGAAGGGGTTTCTATTTTTAGGTCGAACAGAAACCACAAACAGTGTAAAGGAGCTTTATACGTTGATTGAAAAAAATGAAAAGCTATATTCTCGCAACAATGTGCCCGTAAAATATAAGCACGGAGCCGACTTAAAAGACGAACGAGGTACAGGTACCCATCGTAATAGCGTTAAAATTGAAACAATGGATAACGATTTTCAGCGAAAGGCTGACGATGTTTTGTTGAGCAAGTACAACCCAAGCGGTGTAATTGTAAACGAGGCATTGGAGATCGTCGACTTCCGGGGCAATACAAGCGCATACCTGGAACAGTTGCCTGGAAAACCCAGTCATAACATTATTAAGATGGCCAGACAGGGTCTGGGTTTTGAGCTTCGGAGCCTTCTCCATAAAGTGAAGAAGCAAAATGGACAGGCTTCAAAAAACGCTATTCCTTTTGAACGGAATGGGACTGTAACCTACATCTCAATAGAAGCGATTCCCCTTTCCAATACAATAGAACCTTATTATCTCGTCATATTTCAAGAGAGCCAACCTGTTACCGAAAAGCGTGCTCCAGTGGGGAAGACCAGATCAAATGGCAAAGGTCAAACATTATCAAACAAAGAAAAATTAGATGCCCGCGATATTCGGATACATCATTTAGAGCAGGAGCTGGCGCAGACCCATGAAGATATGCGCGCTATTACCGATGACCAGGAAGCTACTAACGAAGAGCTCCAAAGCGACAATGAAGAATTATCAAGCAGCAGCGAGGAATTACAAAGTTTAAATGAAGAATTGGAGACCAGCAAGGAAGAATTGCAAAGCTCCAATGAAGAGCTACTAATAGTTAACCAGGAAATGGTAAGCCTGAATAACCTGATGGAAGAAAAAGTGCAGGAACGGACCCGGGAGCTTAGCGTAGCAAATGAATTGCTTGAAAGAAAAAATGAAGAGCTTCAATCAATGAACAAGGAGTTGAATTCGTTTACCTACGTCGCAAGCCATGACCTGCAAGAGCCCTTACGGAAAATACAAATATTTGCCAGGTTTTTGCTGGAAACGGAAAATCAGAATCTATCCGATAGGGGGAAGGACTATTTTGTTAGGGTACAAAATGCTGCCCACCGTATGCAAGCGCTCATTCAAAATCTTCTTACTTTCTCTCGTATAAGTAAGGGGGAGCGGAAATTTGAAAACGTAAATCTTGGCCAAATAATAGAAGAAGTAAAATTAGAGCTGAGTGAGACCATTCAGGGAAAGAATGCAATAATTGAGGTTAACGCACATTGTTCTGTCTACATTATTCCATTTCAGTTTCAACAAATGATGTTCAACCTGATTGGTAACGCACTTAAATTTTCTAAACCTGAAGTGCCTGCACATGTCACTATCGAATGCGTAAATATGATAACCGATAAAACAAACAATGCAGGTATGGCACCGGGTAAAGAATATTGCCATATCAGTGTAAGAGACAACGGCATCGGCTTCGAACCTGAATACAAAGAAAAGATATTTGAGCTGTTTCAACGACTTCACGGAAAGGATCGGTACGAAGGCACGGGAGTCGGTCTTTCAATTGTTGAAAAGGTTGTTGAAATTCACAATGGTCACATCTTTGTGACCAGTCAGTTGAACGAGGGAGCGACCTTTAACATCTTTATTCCTGTTGAACCAGGTAAGATGTGAACAGGGATTTGCGCAAGTTGACCACCTCATAATCGTTTTGCGATACGCATCCCTACCTACGTATTTACACGTACGAAACCGTTGCCAAGAATCGTTATTTTTCTATTCTAATGGTGGAAAACAAGCCTACCGATCTTTTTCACGTTCACCCTCTTCCCGCGTGGATCTGTGAACCCCATACCGCACGCATCCTCGATGTGAACCAGGCGGCGGTGGCTGCTTTTGGATATAGCCGGCAGCAGTCCCTCGGCATTTGCCTGCATGATATTCTGCGCGGGCAAGAGCCTCCCTACGAAGTGCATACCGCCGCCGTGCTGTATGAAGATAAAAACTGCTGGCTGATGGCGGCGCATCCCGCGGTGCCGGGCCATGTGGGCCAAAGCAACAGCGCGGCGATCCGCCTGGAAGAGGTCATGCGCTTTTCGAAGACGGCGATTGCCGAGCTGACGCTGGGCACCGGGGAGCTGACGTTGAGCGCCGAGCTGCTGGAATTGCTGGAAGAAAGTCCAGCGGCGCCGTTGCGCATGACGCTGGCCGCCTTTATTGATAAGTATGTGACGGAGCCGGACCGGTCGGTGATCTACGACAAGATCAAAGAAGGCCTGTACGATGCGGCGCAGCCGGTGAGCCGGGTGCAGGTTGAGTTTCGGATGATCACCGCGGCGGGCAACATCAAAGACATCGAGGCGATGGGAACCTTCCTGCCCGACGGCATCGCGATCGGCGTGTTTCGCGATGTGACGCGACGCAAGCAGCGCAACCTGGAATTGCAGACGCTGAGCATGATTGCCAATCGTACGAGCAACAGCATTCTGATGATCGATGCGCGGGGGCAGATCACCTGGGCGAACCAGGGCTTCGAGCGCATCTCGGGTTATACGCTGGAAGATGTAGTGGGGCGTGTCCCGAGCTTTCTCCACGGGCCGGAGACCAATCCCGAGACGGTGGCCTATATGGAGAACATGCTGCGGCAGGGGCGTACGTTTCGCACCGAGCTCATTAATTATACCAGGGGTGGCACGAAATATTGGGTCGATGTCGAGGTGATTCCGCTGGTAGGCGGGGACGAGGAGCCGCGCGGATTTATGGTCATTCAGTCGGACATTACGAGTTTGAAGACGGCCGTGCACGAAATGCTGAAGAGCGAGGAGCTGCTGCGCAAGATTACCGACCATGCGCCGCTGATCGTCTTTATGAAAGACCTGCAGGGGCGTTATATGTTTTACAACAAGCTCTTTGAAGATAAATTTATCAAGGTGCCACTGCCAAAGGGCGGGCTCTATACCGACTATGATTTGTTCGAGCCCTCACAAGCCGAGGTGTTTACGTCGTCGGACCAGACGGTGCTGAGCACTGGGCGGTTGGAGGAGTTCGAGCAGGAGGTGGTGACCGAAGGCAGGAGCGAGACATACCTGGCCATCAAATTTCCGCTGCGCGACGAGCATGGGGAGGTATATGCGCTGGCGGGTGTGGCCTTGTCTATCACCGAGCGGAAACGCAACGAGGTCGAGCTTTACCAGAAGCGGCGGGCGCTCAAGAATCAGAACCAGGTGCTGGAGATCATCAACCTGGCGCAGCTGCAATTTATACGCGATATCAAGCCGACCATCTTTTTTGACACGGCGCTCCAGAATATTCTGGCGCTGACCGAGAGTGAGATTGGCTTCATCGGCGAAGTATTGGCGCGCGATGGGCAACCCTATGTGCGTACGTTCGCGCTGATTGATATGCAGGACGGGGAGATCCCGCGCCAACGTCATGAAGATGCCGGCGCGGGCATAGAGTTTTTTAGCCTGGGCTCTCCGTTGGATCGGGTGATCCGCCTGGGCGAGACGGTGATCACGAACAAGCCCTCCAAAGACCCCCGGCCAGGCTACCCGCCGTTGCGGTCGTTTATCGGTATCCCCATACTCCGTAGTGGTATTCAGGTAGGGGTGATCGGGCTGGCCAACAAAGCGGGTGGGTATGGCAATGCTTTCCGGCAGGAACTGCAGCCGCTGGTGATCGTCATCGGCTATATTATAGAAGCGTTGCGCGCGGACCAGGATCGCAAGTACGCGGAGTTTATGATCCACGAAAGCGAAAAACGCCTGCGCGACACGGCCGATTCGCTGGCGAAGTCGGAGGCTCGATACCGTTCGATCGTCAACGACCAGCAGGAAATGATCTGCCGTTTTACCCCTGACTGGCGGATCACGTTTGTGAACCGCGCGTTTGAGCGGACGTTTACGAATGATGACACACGCCTGATCGGGCAGAGCATTTTTAATTTTATACCCGAACGGATGCGTGGTGATCGCCGCGAATTTTTAGAAGGGTTGGTGGCGGGTACAGCCAGGCCCATGCCGCTACAGCATGATGTCATTTTAAGTGACGGCACACATCAATGGCAGGAGTGGTTGGATGTGCCGTTGCGGAACGAGCAGGGAGAAGTGTATGAAATACAGTCCATTGGTCACGACATTTCCAGCCGGAAAAAACTGGAGGCGGAGCAGGCGCGATTGGACAAAATTGTACGCGAGAGCTACAACGAAATATACCTGTTCAACATCGATACGCTTCGTTTTGAGTTCGCTAATACCGCGGCGCTGAAGAACGTGGGGTACTCTATAGAGGAGCTCACACGTATGAAATTCTCGGATTTGTTCTATTATCCCGATGAATTTGCACTGCAAGCGCTGCTGGGCCCGCTGCGGCGTAGTGAGACGGACCGGGTTCAGCTGCAGATCAAACACAGTCGCAAGAACGGTGTGTATTATGATGTGGATACGGTCATTCAACTGTTGGAAGGGCGGTCGTTTGTGGCGATTGCAACCGATATTACACAGAAATTGATCACCGAGAAGAAGCTGATCGCCTCGGTGTTGGAGAAGGAAGTGCTGATCAAGGAGATTCACCACCGCGTGAAAAATAATCTACAATTGATTTCCTCTATCATTTACATCAAGATACTTGCTTTGGGGAAATCCGATGTGAGCGATTTTCTGGAAAACACACGTAAGAAAATCCACTCCATTGCACTCATCCACGAGCGACTTCTTCAGACCAATAATCTTGACAAGGTGGAGATCTCGGACTATCTTGGCAAGATGCTTTACGACCTGCAGGCAGCTCACGATAACCAGAGCATGCAGTTGACCATCAAAGCAGAAATCCCCAAAACCGTGTTTGATCTCGATACAGCTCTTTACTGTGGGCTGATCGTCAATGAGCTTGTAACAAACGCTATGAAGCACGCATTTAAAGATAGGGATGAGGGCACGATTTTAGTGTTACTGGAAAGGGACGTAAATACATTTATTCTTCAGGTACGAGACGATGGCATCACACTTGCCGAGAGTATCGTACCGGGGCATGCGGGTTCCTTTGGCATGCAGCTGATTCAGATTTTTGCCAAACAATTAGGTGGCGCAATGGAGATTATTCGCGAAAAAGGAACTATATTCCTAATACGATTCAACCAAAGAGTAGTATAGCCATCATGTTGCTAAAAGAGCGGATACTGATCGTAGAAGATTCGTTCATCGTTGCCTACCATTTGCAGGCTACGTTGGAAAGCGAAGGATACATTGTGCTCGGTACACAGGCGTCGGGCGAGGGAGCGTTGGAATTTATGGAGACACAGCGACCGGACCTGGTGTTGATGGACATCATGCTAAGCGGCGACCTCGATGGCATCGAGACAGCCCGCATCATCAAACTAAAATACAACGTGCCGGTGATCTACATTACAGCACTGACGGACAAAAAAACGATTCAGCGCGCGAAGGTGACAGAGCCATACGGGTATCTTACTAAACCTTTTGAAGACCGCGAGATTTTTACTGTGATCGAGATGGCGTTGTATAAACACAACATCGAGTTGCGGCTAAAACGGAGTGAAGAGCGTTATTTCTCGACAGTACGGTCTATTAGCGACGCGGTGGTGGTCATTGACGAGAGCTATGCGATCAGCTACCTGAATCCGAGCGCCGAGGCGATCTCGGGATGGCCGCTGGCGGAAGCACAAGGTAAATTATTATACGATGTATTGAACTTACAAAACCCGGAGACCGGCGAGCTGCACGTTAATCCGATTCAGTGCATGTTGGGCAATGGGCGTGTGAACACCATGCCCGAGAACCTGGTGTTACGCACACGGCAAGGTACCGACCGGCCGATTGGCGAGGGCAGCATGAGCCCCGTGATCGACAGCAAAGGACGGTTTACCGGATTGGTCATCATCTTCAAAGACATTTCGCAGCGCATCGAGCACGAGCGTCTCTTAAAAGATTTCGAGAAGGGCCGCATGGCGGCGTTGCTGGAAGGGCAGGAGAAGGAACGCAGCCGCATTGCCAAGGACATGCACGATGGTCTGGGGCAGATGTTGAATGCCATCAAGATGAAAGTGAACGCCGAAGTAAAGGGCAACGAAAATGCTGCGCTGCTGTATAAGATGATCGATGAAGCCATTCACGAGTCTGTGCGCATTTCCGAGAACCTGCTGCCGTCTAAGCTGCGTGATTTTGATCTGGCCACGTGCCTCAATTCGCTCTGTAACCAGATTGAAGATTCGTCGACCATTACGGTGGCGTTCGAGTCGTCGGGCAGTCGTATCGACCTGAACCAGGCGCAGAAGATCAATTTATATCGCATCGCACAGGAGGCGATCAACAATGCGGTAAAGCATGCACGGCCTTCGTTTATCAGCGTGCAGCTGCACGAAGATGAAGGCAGGATACGCCTGACAGTCGAAGATGACGGTCGGGGTATACCGGCTACGCCGAAGAAGCCGAGCCAGCACGGGCTGGTCAACATGCGCGAGCGTGCGGAAATTATGGGTGGACAATTAACCATTGAATCGGATACGGACCGGGGCACTTTAATCATTGCGGAAGCACCGGCCATGAACAACGTTTTAGCGCATGCACAGATATAAGATCCTCATTGCCGACGACCACGCGATGGTGCGCGACGGCGTCAAAAACCTGATCAGACAAAATAAAGAATATACGGTCATCGGCGAAGCCTCCAACGGGCGGCAAGCCATCGAGCAGTTTGAAACACTGGCGCCAGACCTGCTGATCCTCGACATCTCCATGCCCGATTTGAACGGTATGGAGGTGGCCCGCGAAGTGCTCAACAAAAATCCGCTGGCCAGCATCATCATCCTTTCCATGTACGACGACGAGGAGTATGTGAGCCGCTGCTTAGAGATCGGCGTAAAGGGTTATGTGGTAAAAAACGAAAGCGGCTCCGAGCTGGAGTACGCCATCAAGTCGGTGCTGCAAGGGAAAAACTATTTTAGTCGTCAGGCACAGGATGTGATATTCAAGAAATACTCGCATGCGGTGACAAAAAAGAAACAGCGCGAAGAGCTGATACGCCTCACGCCTCGCGAGGTTGAAATCATCCGGTTGATTGCCGAAGGACTGACGAGCCAGCAGATGGCCGACAAACTTTTTATCAGTCCCCGTACCGTGGAGACCCACCGCGCAAACCTCATGAAGAAGGTGGGTGTCAAAAATGCCATTGAGCTGGTCAAAAAAGTACAGCAGCTGGAGCTGATCTAACGCGCGAGGAGGAAGCGCCAAGTCGACACGTTTTCCAACGGAATATTGCGCAGTATAGTGTTACGTACTTCTACGTATCCAATCTCCAAACTTTCCGGTATTGAATAGGGCGGATGCATAGCTGACCTTTGGTTAAACGATAGAAACGAGGCGATGGACAACCAGGACAAACCGATGCCGGCCGCCCTTGAGACGGAAAACACAGAGAACGGAGACGAATGCCGTAGCCGGTTGGAACAACTGTTGCGGGATCGGGACGATGAGCTTGCCAAAGTGAACCGTCGCATGGAGAAGTTCTTATACAGCGCGTCGCATGACCTACGGTCGCCGCTGACATCCATTATGGGCCTGACGAACCTGATGCGCATGGAGACGCACGAGCCGGTGTTGCTGAGCTATATCGAGAAGATCGACGACAGCACGGCGCGCCTGGAGAAAATCGTACGCGACCTGGTGGGCTTTACGCGCACCTCCTATCAACGACTCGACAGCAAGAAGATCGACTTTACGAAGCTGGTGTGGGACATCATCGACCGGCACAAGGCAGAACCCGCGTTTCGGTCCATACGCTTCGATGTACAGGCCGACGACGCGTTTCCTTTCTTTGCCGATTACGACCGGTTGGAGATCATTCTGGAGAACATCATCGCGAACGCTATATATTTCTACGATCCGATAAAGACGCATTCACTTATACGCATCACGATGGTTGGCGAAGGGCAGCATGTACGCATGGATATACTCGACAACGGCATCGGCATTGCGGCTGCGCACCACCACAATATCTTCAACATGTTCTTCAAAGCCTCCGAGCGCTCACGCGGCGCCGGACTGGGTTTGTACATCGTAAAAGAAGCCGTGGACAAGTTGCAAGGCCACGTGCAAGTCGAGTCGGAGATTGGGTTTGGCAGCCTGTTCCGCGTAGTGCTCCCGAACGATCCCAAAGGCCGGCTGATCAGCCGAAAAATGCAACTTGGTCGATAAACCCTGCATCGATTTTTAGCAGGTTTTAAGGACTGAAATGTACCTACTATACCCCCCGGGCCCCGGGTTGTTCCCAAGCCCATCAAACACCGCTTTTTTTCCATTTTTTCTTACATGTGGAAGCGTGTTTTGCCTTTCAAAAGCCGTACGTACTTCTACGGACTTTTTCACGTAGAACAGTGTAAATCAAAATACTAAGTTCCGCTGATGGGGCCTGGAGACCGTTTAAAATACTTTTGTAATACTAAAAGACCCCCCATGGCGAAACATATTTTCGGCGCCGAGATCAGTCACGAAAATGCACCGTTGCACGTTCGTGAAAAGCTCGGTACAGACGATGCGAGTGTGAAACAGTATATCCAACAGTTGAAGAAAGATCTTGATGAGGTGTGCATCGTGTCCACGTCCAGCCGCTTTGTGATTTATGGGGTAGGTCAGAATATAACGCCGCTGATAAACTTCTTTTTCCGCGATCCGATCCTTTTCCACTACGTACAGTTTTATAAAAATACCGAGGCCGCTGTTGGCCACTTGTTTGCGACGGCCAGCGGCCTATGCTCGCAGGTGAAGGGCGATCGCCACATTCTCACGCAAGTGAAGCATGCGCACCAGGTTGGCTTGAACACCGGCAGCATTGGCTTGTTGCTGGACAGCCTGCTGCGCGAGGCCGTGGAGATCGGTCGCAAGGTGCGGACGCAGACCGGCATTGACCAGCACTGTGTGTCGCTGGTTGACCTGGGATTGGATATGCTGCGCCAGCGTATGGGCGGGCTGATGGAAAAGAAGGTGCTGGTGATCGGCACCGGTAAGATGGCCCGCCTCGTGGTGGATCGTTTGCATGACGAAGGCTGTAAGTACGTGACGATCGTAAGTCACGACGCACAACGGGCCGGTATGCTGGCCGCGCGGATGCACATGCAGGCAGGCCACATTCGCAATGTAGCGCATTACTTTATGCAGGCCGACATCATCGTCGGCGCCACCGATCGCCTGGTGGGTATATTTCCCACCGCTGCCAAGCCGCAACAACCGTCGTTGCAGAAGCGCTTTGTGCTGGACTTCGGCGCGCCCCCGAACTTCGACCGTGCGATGGCACAATACGACTCGATCGAGTTCTTTGACCGCGACAACTTTTACGGCCAACTACCCGCCGCCGCACAGTGCCGCAACAGTTATGACGAGGCCCGCAAGATTGTACATGCGGAGGCAAAAGAGTTTGTTTCGCTCTTTGCCCAGTTTTATACCACTCCCATCCTCGCGCCATATTGGGTGAGTCGCCTGAGCACGAAAGACAACAGCCTGAAAGGTTTTCTTTCGCGCATGAACAAGCCGGGTAACCGCGACACCGTACGCTTGCGCAAGCTAACATACCGCTTTGTACATCGCCTGGAAGACGAGCAGCTTCAAAAACTGCGGCTTTATACCGTCACGGGTGACACACAGGCCGCCAGCCCGGCCGAGGTGGTACGCAATGTCAGGAGCTTTGAAAGTCTGCGGTTTTACCTATCCGTTAATTAGCCAATAGCCCGCAACGATATAGTACAAACACCGCCTCTGACAAATAGAGATACCGAAATTACCAAAACCAAACCAAAACCATAGACATGTCCAGGGACTACTACCACCAAGAGAACGGAAATGGCGCGGCGATGGCCGGTGCCAACCACGATGCATCCCCCGCGGAGCGGGAGGTGCTCCAGAATCGTATTGCCGAATTGGAACAAACCAACCTGGAGATCAAATCTCAGGTGGAAGCCATCGGCCGGTCACAAGCCGTGATCGAATTTGCCGTAGACGGTACGATCCTGTTTGCCAATCCGAATTTCCTGAACGCCGTGGGGTATACCCTCGAAGATATCCAGGGCAAACACCACAGCATTTTTGTCGATCCCGAGTTTGCACGCAGCAGTACATACCACGACTTCTGGGCGCGGTTGAACCGCGGGGAGTATATCTCGGGCGAGTTCCGTCGCCGCGGCCGTCACGACCGCGAGGTATGGCTGCAAGCTTCGTACAATCCGATCGTTGACCGCAACGGCGTCGCGCAGAAGATCGTGAAGTATGCTGTTGACATTACACAGCAAAAGCTTCAAAGCATTGATACGCAAGGCCAGCTCGACGCGGTAAACCGCTCGAACGCCGTCATTGAATTCGACCTGGACGGCACCATCCGCCATGCGAACGACAACTTTTTACGCGTAGTAGGGTATACGCTGCAAGAAATAAAAGGCAAGCACCATCGCATCTTTGTGGAAAGCACATACGCCAACAGCCGTGAGTATACCGACTTTTGGGCGCGTCTGAACCGTGGTGAGTTTTTGGTAGACAACTTCATGCGCGTCTCCAAGTCGGGGCGACCGGTATATATCCAGGCGTCGTACAACCCCATTCTGAATGCCGAAGGCAAACCGTACAAGGTAGTGAAGTTTGCGACGGACATGACCGAGTTTACGGTCGCGCTGAAGGCCGTGAGCGACTTTGCCGGTCACCTGCGCAAAGGCGATTTCGATGCGCGCCTGGACATTCAGGCCTCGGGTGACGTGGGCCGCCTGATTGAAGACAACCTGGCGTTGCGCGACACGCTGCGGGAGATTGTCTCGAAAGTAAATGACGTCGTGAAAGCGGCCGGCCAGGAGGGAAACCTGCAGGCACGGCTCAACATAAAAGACGCCGCGGGCACCTGGCGCCAGCTGACGGATTCCATCAATACCTTGTTGCAATCTATTGCCGAGCCGATGCTGGAGTTCAACCAGATCATCATGCAGATGGCCAACGGCGACCTGACCAACAAGTTTACCATGGCTGCCCACGGCGATGTGAGGGACATGGGCCAGTCGCTGAACAAAGCGATTGACAACCTGAACGAGCTGCTGTACAACATCGGCCGCAACGCCGACGTGGTGGCGAGCTCGTCGATGAATATGCTGCAACGCACGGAAGGCATGAAGCGCAACACCAACGAAGTGGCTACCGCCATTTCGCAGATGGCCAAAGGCGCACAAGACCAGGCGCAACGCACAGACGAGTCGTCGAAACTGGTCGATCGGGTCATGGTGACTTCTTCCGAAATGGAGAAGCGCGCCAACAGCATCAACAAGGCGGCGGAGAAAGGCCAGAAGAGCAGCGAGAATGGTTTGAAGATTATGAAGACGCTGGTCAGCAACATGACCGGTATAAAAGAATCGGCAGAGCAGACGTCGAAGTCGATCGATATCCTGACGCTGCGTGCCGAAGAGATCGGCCGCACGCTGAACGTGATCACCGACATTGCCAGCCAGACCAACCTGTTAGCACTGAACGCTGCCATTGAAGCCGCGCGCGCGGGTGACGCCGGACGTGGTTTTGCCGTGGTAGCGGAAGAGATCCGCAAGCTGGCGGAAGGCTCGCGCAGGTCGGCGGTGGAAATCGAGAAGATTATCAGCGACGTACAGAAAGATACCCAGGCTGCCGGCAAGGCCATCGACACGATGCAAGGCAGCGTGAAAGAGGGTAACAAAGCCACCAACGAGGCGGAGAGCATTTTTCAGGAGATTGTCGATTCGAGCCAGCAGACCTTTACGTTCTCGAAAGAGATTCAGGAAGCTACCTCGGGTCAGAAGGCGTCTATCGATGTCGTGGTGAAAAACATGGAGCAGATTGTGGTCGTGGCGGAAGAGACCGCGGCGGGTACACAGCAGGCGGCGAGCTCGTCGCAGCAGATGAATATCGCCATGGGTGAGATTACAGAGGGTAACAATAAGCTGTCGGGGGTAGCCGCCGAGTTGCAGACCGGTGTCAATAAGTTTAAGCTTCGCAAAGCCAGCTAAGCCCATCCCAAACCAACATATACCTTATGGAAGCCGCGACAGAGCAAAATAAAACGGTGGCCGATGGCCGGAAGGCAGGCTCGTTTCAAATCATCGTCTTTAAGCAAGGCAATGAAGAGTATGCGCTAAGCATTGACCAGATCAAGGAGGTGGTGATTACGCCGACTATTACCCGGATGCCGCAGACGTTGCCGTATATCAAAGGAGTGGCCAACATCCGCGGGAACATCATTGCCATCCTGGACCTGGAGGAGAAGTTCAATATTAAACGTCCGGCCGACCAGCATACCGGCAATCACTATACGCTGGTGGTCGAGAGCGAAGATTTTAAAATGGGTGTATTGGTGCGTGAGGTACCGAATACCCTGACGATTTCCGCGGCAGATTTCGACGAGTCGATGAATATCATTACCGATGTTACGAGCGAGTCGAACTATGTGCGGGGCATCGTCAAGGTACAGGGCCGCCTCATCATCCTGATTGACATCTTTAAGGTAATCGGCCAGGATGTCATGGCCGCCCTTCGGAAAAATACGGCGGCATGAAACGGGTAATACTGAATATAGGGGATGCCCAGGCGGTTGACAGCGCAGCGACCTTTACCTGTTTCGGACTGGGGTCGTGCATTGGTTTGTTTATGCAGGACCGTACGCTCGGTCTTTCCGGCGGCGCGCACATTATGTTGCCCGAAGATACGACCTCGTCGCACGCGTGCGCGGGGAAATTTTACAATGTTGCCGGGGCCATCGACCATTTATTGAAGCAGTTTGCGTGCAAAGGCAGCAGCCTGAAATCCATCCGTGCGAAGATTACAGGCGGGGCCAACGTAATTCAGACAATGTATAACGTCGGTGCGCTGAACGCCGAGTCGACGCGAAATCACCTCACCCGTCGTGGCGTGTATATTGCCGCGAGTGATGTGGGCGGCTTTGAAAGCCGTACCGTAAACTTTCATACCTATACCGGAGACCTGAACATTATAAACCCCGGGCGCCCCGGGAGGCGAATCATTTAAAAAACCAAGACCCAGTATACCATAACCTTAAACCTACTGTCATGTCAAAAAATGTTTTAATTGTAGACGACTCGTTGTACATGCGTACGCTGATCAAGGATGCCCTGGAAGTGGGCGGTTACAAAGTGATAGGCCAGGCGGCCAACGGCGAGGAAGCCATTGACCTGGCGTTTGAGCTGCAGCCTGACTTTATCACGCTGGACAACATTCTGCCGGATATGATTGGGATCGACATACTGAAAGTATACCAGGAGGAAGGCCTGAAGTCGAAAGTGGTGATGATCAGCGCCGTGGGACAGGAGTCGGTTGTGAACGAAGGGTTGCGGCTGGGAGCGAAAGCCTATATCATTAAGCCTTTTACATCGGAGCAATTGATCGATGCGATTTCCAAAGCCTGATTGTACGCCAACCAACCCTCATGGCAAACAAGATCAGGACGTTGCTGATTGACGACTCACCGTTCATGCGCAAAGTGATCGGCGACATTATTACCGCGGATGCTGAGCTCGAGCTGGTAGGCACTGCTGCGAACGGCCGCGAAGGCAGCGCGTTGGCTGTCAGTCTAAAGCCTGACGTGGTCGTGACCGATATGGTCATGCCCGAATACGACGGCACCTACCTGGTACGGTCTGTGATGGACCAACGCCCGGTGCCGATTATTTTGCTCAGCTCGCTCGATAAGACCAACGTACGAATCTTTGACGCCCTGCAATGGGGGGCTTTTGATTTTATAGACAAGCCGGTTGATCTCGATGCCAACAGCATTCGCGACTACCCGTTGCGCGGGCTGATCAAAGAAGCCGCGCGCGCCGACATCAGCGTACTGAAATCAAAGACGATTCGCAAGACCAACACGGGAGCGCATACCTTTGACGGTACACTAAACTACTCCATCATTGCCATTGGCGCTTCTACGGGAGGGCCCAGTGCGGTGGAGAGTATCATTTTTAACCTGCCGGCCAACCTGCAGATACCGGTGGTGATCGGGCAGCACATGCCGGCACGTTTCCTGGAGTCGTTTGCCGAGCGCCTCGACAGCCACAAGCATTTGCCGGTCACCGTGGCGCGTGCGGGAGATACGTTGCTGGGTGGCAGGATCTATATAGTCAACGGCGATCATAACACCGGGTTGACCCGTTTCCCGGCTGAAAACCGCGTGGCATTCGCAACGGTACAACGAAAGTTTACAGACTTCAACAATCCTTCTATTAACTGTTTATTTGCCTCGGTGGCAGAGGTATACGGTGCCAGGAGCATCGGCGTCATTCTGACCGGCATGGGCAGGGATGGTGCGGAGGGGTTATTGCGGATGAAATTAAGCGGTGGGTTTACCATCGCCCAGGATGAGGACTCGTGTGTGGTATACGGCATGCCGAAGGCGGCTCTCGAGTTTGGCGCCGTGCGGCAGACGATGCCGCTGCGCGAGATCCCCGGCTTTATTGTCAGTTGCTTATAACCCCGGAACGAAGCATGAAAAAAGATCAGGAGTACAAAGAGATCTTCCTGGCGGAGTCGCTGGAAAACTTTGAAGAAATAAACCGGTTGCTGACGCAGCTGGAAAAACATCCGTCGGAAAAGAATACGCTGCACGCGTTGTTCCGCATTACCCATACGCTGAAGGGCAACGCCGCGGGCATGGGCTTTACGGGCATTGCCGAGCTGGCGCACGTGCTGGAAGACCTCTTTGGCGAGGTACGCGACGGCAACATCGTGATGGACCGCCCGGTATTCGAGCCGGTTTTTAAGGGGGTAGACGTGCTGGGAGCGCTCATCAACGCCGTGCGTGACAATGCCGATGTGAAGTATAAAGGTATCAAGACCAAACTGGAGGTCATCATCCGCACCAAAGGCATCGCCAGGTCGGAGGAAGGCCGGGCGGCTGTTGGCGAGGCGGCACCGGAAGTGATGGCGGCTACGGAAGCAACGCTGGCGGTAGACGGGCGGGAGGCAGAGGAGACGGAGGAAACCAGGATAGCGTTTTCCGACCTGGTGCAGGTGCCGGTTCGCAAGCTGGACAACCTGCTGAACCTGGTGGGGGAGCTGATCATTGAAAAAGACCGGATCCTGGCGCAGGCGGGAAACCACACACGCGGCACAAACGAATATGCGCGGCTAAGCCGCATCAGTGCTGACTTGCAATACTCCGTCATGGATGTACGCATGGTGCAGGTTGGGTTTCTATTCAATAAATTTCATCGCGTGGTGCGGGATGCCGCCGTGGTAGAGAATAAAAATGTAACGTTGAAGCTGGAGGGCACGGATACGGAAATAGATCGTAACGTATTACAGGTAATGAGTGACTCCCTCATTCATTTGATTCGCAACTCGATTGGCCACGGCGTGGAAAGTGCTGAAGAGCGTCAGCGCCTGGGCAAGCCGGCGGCCGGTGTTATTACGCTGCGCGCGACGGGTGAGACGGATTCCGTGGTGATTGAAATTACCGACGATGGCAAGGGATTGGATTATGAGAAGATCAAACGCAAGGCCTTGTCCAAAGGCCTGATCACGCAGGATGAAGCAGACCGTATGCCGGTGGACGAGCTCGGACTGTTGATCTTTGAGCCGGGCTTCTCGACGGCCGACCAGGTGACGGCTATTTCGGGCCGCGGGGTGGGTATGGACGTGGTGAAAAAAACACTCGACTCGATCGGCGCCATGATCAGGGTGGACTCCAAACCGGGGCTGGGTACAACGGTGCGGTTGACACTGCCGTCGTCGATGGCCGTGAAGTCGTGTCTGCTATTTGAGATGCAGCAGGATGTATATGCTATACCGTTGTCGTTTACCGAGGCGGTGATCAGCCTGTATAAGACAAATATTCACAAGGCCGGTGGCGGGTTGATTGCTAACCACCTGGGCAAGAACATCGCGGTAGTCTTTTTGAAAGACGTATTTGACCAGGATCTGGAAAAACACATCGGCACAAATTTGCTCCAAAAAACATTCGACGAGATCCATCCCGAGGCGAAACTTGAAATTGTCGTGGTTACATTTAACAACCGCACCGTGGGTTTTGTAGTGGACAAATTGCTGCAACAGAAGGAGATTGTCGAAAAGCCGCTGATGAAGCCGGTGGACCGGGTGAAGTTTATTGGCGGGGTGACGATCCTGGGCAGCGGTAACGTTTGCCTGGTGCTCAACGTACCGTTCATTTTACAATTTATTTTTGGCCTTTACGTCCAGGGGAGGTCAACAAAAGGTATAACTTTAAATTAACGATCGTTTTATGAACGCCACGAAAAGCCGCGAAAACTATATTTTACATGTCATGAATAAAGGGTTCGAGCGTGCCGCGCAGTCGTTCTCGCAGTTCATCGAGGTGCCGATCACCATGACCAATACGCAATTTGTACTGGTGCGTCACGACGATGACGTTATGTTTGTGTCGGAGGAGAAGGGAAATGTATATGTACTGATCACCCAGATCATTGGCGAGTTTGCGGGCAAAAGCTACCTGATCTTTAACCAGGAAGAGTGCGAGGGTGTGTTTCAGGCCGTGAGTAAAAACAAACCGGGGCTAAGCGATTCGTTGAAAGAGCCACTGCTGCTCGAGATCGATAACATCATTTCCGCCTCGGTTATTGGCGAGCTGGCCGATTCGCTGACGGCGGAAGTATATGGCGATGTGCCCTCGCTGCAAATTCTGCCGGCGTCGGCGCTTCAGGATATCATGAGCAAAGACGTGGATCACGAACACCCTTCGAGCGTGATCTTTACCAGGACTACATTTTGTTTCGACGGCCATCAACACATAACCCCTCAATTTATCTGGAAGATCAGCACGCGGGTATTTGACATTATACCCGTGGACAAGCTGAGTGTCTAGTAGGAAAAAGTGTTTATATGATAATCGGTGCTATGAAAAAAAGAATCGTTTCGCTGGCCATTGTTTTTGCGGCATTAATGGCAACCCTGATCGGGATGTCTTTTCTTTCTTTCACCGGTAAAGGCACCGCCGAGCTGACCCTGGCCGTTGCCGCCACCGCGGTCATGGCGTCGACGATGGGCGCATGGCTGTCGTATGTGTCGAAGCTTGTAGCCCGGTCGTCGGACGCGCTGAATAAAAAAGGTCAACGCATTTCCTCCTGGTCGTTTGACAACATCGATACCCTGGAACGCGACCAGGAGGCCATCAAGAAGAAATTTGCCCTGTCGGCTCAATACATTTCCAAACTGGGCCAGCCCGAATCACTGGATACGATCGACGAAGTGCTGCGCAATGACACGATCGGCGAAGCCCTGCTGCGGATCAGGAGTGACATGCACAACCTGCGCGAGGAGGAGAATAAACGCAACTGGATCACACAAGGGTTGGCCATGTTTAGCGAGATTCTGCGCAATAAAGCCGAGATTGACGAATATGCCTACCAGATTATCAGCAACCTGACGCGATACATTGACGCCAACCAGGCGGCGATGTTTATTGAATACGACGATGACGACGGACGCTACCTCGAAATGGCCGCGTGTTATGCATACGACAAACGCAAGTACCTGGACAAAAAGATCCGCGAGGGCCAGGGTATATTGGGCCAGGTGATGTACGAGAAGGAGTTTTTACTCCTGAAAGATGTTCCGGCCAACTACACCCAGATCACTTCGGGGCTGGGTGCCGCCACGCCGCGTAACCTGGTGGTTGTGCCGCTCATGCTGAACGAAAAATTCTATGGTGCCATCGAGCTGGCACTTTTCCATGTTTTAGCGCCGCACCAGATCGAGTTCCTGAAGAAGGTGTCGGAAAACATTGCGTCGGAGATCTCGTCTATTAAAACCTTTCGCCATACGCAAAAGCTACTGGACGCGTCTAAGACGTTGACACACGAGCTACAACAGCGCGAAGAAGAGATGCAGCAGAACATCGAGGAAATGGCCGCCATCCAGGAGCAGATGAATCGGAAGCAGGCCGAGCTGGACAGTTACCTGTCGGCGATCAACAATACCATTGCTTCGGCGGAGTTTGACCTGCTGGGTAATTTTGTGTCGGCGAACGACATCTTCCTGAAAGTAACAGGCTATCGCACGTCCGACCTGGCCGGCCAGCAATACAACAAGATTATGAAAGACGATCCCGCCGTGCGAATGATGTGGGACAACCTGCGCGAGGGTAAGTTCTTTAGCGGCGAGTTTCGCCTGCGCGACAAAGACAGCAAAGAGCTGTGGCTGTCGGGTACATTTAACCCGATCGTAACAGGCAATGGCCGCCCCGATAAAATCATGATGTTTGCGCAGTTCACCACGCAAGAAAAGGAAAAGATCAACGACATGGGCGTGATGGTCAACGCACTCAAGTCCACGTTGCCGGTGGTCGAGTTTAACGAAGCCTTTCAGTGTAAGACGGCAAACGACAAGTTCATGAAGCTCTTTGGTGTAACGCGCATGAACCTGAAGACTAAAACGCTGCACGACTTCCTGGCGCCGCACTACGTCCCGATGTTTGACCACATCAAGGCGGAGATCGTCGGTAAGGATTTCTCCTCGATCCTGTTGCCGATGGTGCGCGAGGGACAGACAATGACGTTTGAGGTGTCGGTAACAGTGGCACAGAACTCCGACGGCACGATCGCCCGATTGATCATGATCTTAGTAAAAGAAGTACAGGAAAAAGTGCCGGTAATGGCCGCTGGTTAGTAAAACGAAATATGACGGACGCCGTTGATATTACCGACGAAGAAGTAAAATCGATCACCCAGAGTATCTTGATCCGGTACGGTATTGATTTTACCTGTTACGAGCCTAAGTCGTTACGCCGGCGAATTATACGCATTCTGAGCCTACACAACCTCACATCGGTACACGAGCTGTGGATCAGGTTTCTGCGCGATCCCACGTTTATTTATACATTTATGAACGGCGTGAGCGTGGGCATGACCTCTATGTTCCGCGACCCTGTACTGTGGCGCAGTATGCGCAGCCAGCTGCAGAACCGGTATGGTAACCGTGATACCATCTCCATCTGGCATGCCGGCTGTTCTACCGGAGAGGAAGTATACAGCATGGGAATTTTGCTGAAGGAGATAGCACGGACGGCGACCGCCCTCGCTACGGATATTAACCAGGATGCTATCGAGACGGCGAAGTCCGGTACGTACCACAAGATCCGCATGGTGGAGAACGAGAACAACTATAAGTTGTATAATCCGTATGGTGATTTCGAGCGATACTACCAGAAAGCGGAAAAAGAGGTGACGATGGATCATGGTTTGATCAATCACGTGTCCTTTAATTACCACAACCTTATTACGGACCCGATGGCGAAGACGCACGACATCATTCTCTGTCGCAACGTGATGATCTATTTCGACAACGTTGCGAAGGCGAAGTTGCTGGCGAAGTTTTATGATTCACTCAACCCGGGCGGGCTTTTTATTGTTGGTTTTTACGATGCGCCGATACAGATGGTGGACGAGGATCGGTTTGATCTGATTGATCCGGCGGCGAAGATTTTTGTGAAGAAGTAGCGCACGGTTGTTTGCGTGGTAAAAGCGGGCGTAGCACTGGATGGGCTCCGCTCGCGGTAGCTACGCCGTTTTACCAGGCTCCTGCCTGCCGGTTAGTCAAATTTTCTCTTTATCCCCCACATATCGCGAATCACCAGGTCGATCATAAACTTTTGTGATCGTTGTAATACCAGGCTGCGGTCGGTGGTACCGAATTTATCATAGTTGTACGTGAGATTTACGGCGGAGCGGCCATCAAATACGGGCAGCGATATACCGCCGGACATGCCCCACGCCGGCAGCGTTCTGCCGGAGAGCTTTAACGCATAGTCCTGTACATAGAAACCCGCGCGCAGGGAGGCGAGGCCGAGGTAGCTCTCGGCGTTCGGGTTGCCGTGATAAATATAGCCGGCGGAGAAGCGCCAGGTGTCCTGGAAGACGAGGTCTTGTTGGTCGTATTTGGCCTGGCTCCAATTTTCGAAGATGAGGTCGGTGGCGAGGGTGGATCGTTTGGAGCGTAGGGAGAGGCCCCCACCGATGCTGGCGGGTAGGGTATAGGTGAGGCGGTCGCCTTTGCCGCTGTCGAGCGTGTCGGCGGCAGCATCGTACAGCGCCCCTTCCTGTTTGCCGTGCAGGGTCATGCCGTCGTCGGCCACCACCCCGATAATGAGCGAGCGTTTCTTAAAGTTTATTTTATACTGCAGGCCAAAGTCGAGGTCCAGCTTGCGGGCGACGACCTGGTTGGAATAAGTCAGCGCGCTGGACTCGCCGTTGGGAGCGATCGTTTCGGTTTTGGTGATGTTGCCGAAGAGGTAGGCCAGGTGAAATCCAGCCGACAGGTTGGGCGTGATGTTGAAGCCATTGCCCAGGTATAATTGGTTGATGTTGCCGGAGCCTTCATACGTATAGTCTACGTTGATGGCGGCCCCCAGCTGCCGGTTGGTTGAAATCTTATATCCTACATTGCTATAGGGCGTTAAGCCCGCCGTCGCCGCCCACCACTTGGAAAACTTGAACCAGTAGTTCAGGTTGGTGATGCTGCCGGTGCCTTTCGACTCGGTCAGGTTTTTTGTTTGATAGCGATTTGACTCTATATAGAGGCCCATTTCGTATATGTGGCTGACGGGTGATACGATGGAGGCGTAGGACGCGGGGTTTGCAGGATTCAGGCTGTAATCGTCCTGAACGCCGATGCCCGTGCCGCCGATACTGCGGTTGAGCGTGGCCGTGCGGCGATTGATCATGCCCAATCCATAGACAGAGTATGGCGAGCTGTATACCTGTTGGGCTTGTGCCGTCCAGGTGCCGGCCGTGAGCAGCAAGGCGATGAGCAGGAGGGATTTTGTCTTCTTCTCAGGTTCCATCATGAGACAAACTACGGGTGCTGCCCACCACCACACAAAAAATTGCGACCACCCTGGAGAATTAAACTACGAGAGCAGACATTGTCCGGATTTTTTCGTCGCACGTATATATTCCGCCTGAAGCGTTTGTCATGACACATTATTCGGCACATCCCTGAATCCCTAACCCTGGTAGACACATTCGTCCACCTTATCTACTCCTTTTCATCAAACCACCGGGACACCGTTCTTTTGTCTCAGGAATTGGGAGACTGGACCATGCGGAACCTGATATTTAGCATATTATTGATTGTCGCAGCATCCTGCGGCGTCGACTCCACGGAAACGGGCACAAGCTTTTTTAACGAAGGCGTGTTGGATTATTCCTATTCGGATACCTCGTCTGTTAAGCTTGCGACCGTGTGTTATGATAAACTTGCCACGGATGGCGCGGCCCGCCTGCTGATCGGCAGTCACGACGACGAACGCCTGGGGCGTCTGACGTCGGCGGCGTATTTTCAAGTCATGCCCAGCGGCGCGGTAACGTTGAAAGACGATGATGTAACGTTGGACTACCTGGCACTCTCCCTGCACTACGACGGTTACAGCTACTATGATACCACCCAGGAAATGACGTTACACGTGCACCGCGTAACGGAGGAGATTGCGGTGAACGACGACGGCTACCTGTATAATAACGACAGTTTTACAATTGAAGAGGAGCCGCTCGGCAGCATCACATTCAAGCCTCGCCCGCATAGCAGCGACTCGCTGGAAATTCGTATGCCCGATGCGTTGGGGCAGGAGATTTTTGCCATGGCCAAAGCGGAAGATGTAGACGTGAGCTCGCCGGAGGACTTTCTCAAGTATTTTCGCGGACTGGCGCTGTTGCCGGACTCCACCCTGTCTGCATCGCTTATTGGTTTTAACACGACCCCTGAATTGCGTTTATACTATAATGACCGCAGTGTAACGCCCGTCAAGCAACGCTATGTCAACTTTGCCGCCAGTGGCGTGCACTCGGTGAAAGTTACGAAAGACCGTGGCACCAGCGCGCTGGCGGGTCTTACCGATACGTACAGCAAGGTAAGCTCCGTGGAGACCGATGATGTCTCGTTTATCCAGGCGGGTGGCGGGCTGGCGCTGCGGGTAGAGATACCCTATCTGCGCGAGCTGAAACAGATAGAGAACTTCTATGTCGTGCAGGCTACACTCGAAATATATACGGTGCGCCGTTCGGGCGGTGATTATACAGCTCTGCCATCGCAACTGCAGGTATATCCGGTAGATCGGGACAACATTGTTATTGGACAGTTTAATACCGGCGCTGTCCTGGTCGAAGACCTGGACCTGGGTCGCGACAATCGTTATGTGCTGGACGTCACCAGCTTTGTGAAACAACAAATGGAAACGGTGGAGCTTAACAACAATGCGCTGCTGTTTACCCTGACCGATAATTTTTCGGTGTCGGCCAATCGCTTATACGCAGCGGCGGCCAGTGGAGATTACGACACCCGCGTGCGAATTTATTACGCTACTTTAAATAACTAAACTGATGAAACACCTGCAACGGATCGCCCGGCTCTTTGTGCTCGCGGGCATCATGGTCATGGCGGCTTGCTCTTCCTCTGACGACGACGATACGACCTTTGGCGACTGGATTAAGTCTACACCTTTTAAGGGCGTAAAACGTTCGGGCGCCTTTACGTTCACGATTGGCACAACGGCCTATGTCGGCCTGGGATATGATGGTAAAGATTATTTGTCGGATGTCTATAAATTCGATGTTACCAAAGGCTATTGGGAAGTTGTCGCCCAGTTTCCCGGCGCGCTGCGCGAGCGGAGCGTGTCCTTTAGTATCAATGGCATTGGGTACGTAGGCCTGGGCTATAACCGTGACGATGCGGAAGATGGATGGGATGATTTCTGGCAATACGATCCCGCGACCGATCAGTGGACGCAGCTGGCAAACTTTGGCGGCGGGTTGCGCTACAATGCGGTGTCGTTCGCCATTGGTTCGAAAGGATATGTAGGAACAGGGTCCGACGGCGACAATACCTTTAGCGATTTCTGGGAGTTTACACCCGGTGCGACACCGGAGGAAGGTGAATGGAAAGAGGTGGTGAGCTACCCGGGTGAAAAGATGGAGTCGGGATTGGCCTTTGTCTTAAACAATAAAGCATATATCGGCACGGGACGTGACAATGGCATCTTCAGCACGGGCTTCTGGGAGTTTGCCCCTGGCACCGACGGTGGCACACCGACGTGGACGAAGCGGACACCGGACACGGACGAGTCGGACTATGATGAATTTCAAAGTGCCATGTCACGGTACGATGCCGTGGCGTTGACGCTGGGCAATAAAGCTTACCTGGTTGGCGGCGTGGCATCGAGCGGGGCGACGGACAAGGCGGTGTATGAATTCGATGCTACCACCCTCAACTGGGACAACCTGACCTCGCTGGAAGGTTCTGCGCGCAGCCTGGCGGTTGGCTACGTACTCGATGGTCGCCTGTTTGTCGGCACAGGCCTGAACGGCTCCAGCCGCTTCGACGACGTGTGGGAATTCTTCCCGCAGAAGGAGTACGACGAAGAGTATTAGTGTAGAGGGGGAACAACAGTGATGGCCTCTGCTTTCGGGCGGGGGCCGTTGCTGTTTGAAGTGCCTTAAAAAAGACCGATATTTAGAACTTCGTGAACAAAAAGCTCATCAACAAGATCCTCGTGGTGGCGTTGCACGTCTTTGGATGGGCACTGCTGTTCATGTTGCCGTATCGCATGCTCATACGCCGCGCACACGATCGGGGCATGACCGATCACGCGTTCGACAGCGTCCCTGCCATGCCGGCGACACCTATCGGTGAAGGTGCTCCTGAGTTGCACATAACCACGCCCGGTAATATCCCGACGGGTCCCTTCCATACGCAAACGATCGCCGTCGACCCGATGTGGTTCCAGGTGGAAGCCATCACGACGAACGTCCTGCTGGCCATTTTCTTCTATACCAACATGTTTGTGCTGGTGCCCAGGGTGCTGACACGGCGTGGATGGCCGGCGTATATGCTGTGCGTGCTACTGGCATTTTCAATCTATATCGCCGTGGGATATATGATTCGGCTCAACCTCATGCCGGAGGGTATTTTTGTGCGCCGGTTTGGGCCACCGGTGTTTATGGGGATGCCCAATTTCCTGATGGTGTTTGGCCTTAGCCTCGCCTTGCGCATTATGCAGGACCGATCGGATTTTGAAACCGGCCGCAAAGAGCAGGAGAACGAGAAACTGAAGTCGGAGCTTTCGTTCCTGCGCTCACAGGTGAGTCCACACTTCATGTTTAACGTGCTGAACAGCCTGGCATCGCTGGCGCGGAAGAAGTCAGATCGGGTCGAAGACGCGATCATTCAGCTGTCGCAACTGATGCGGTACAGCTTGTACCACACTGATAAAAAGGTGACGCTGGAGCAAGAGGCGGAGTATCTCAACAATTATATAGAACTACAGAAGCTGCGGTTTGGCGCATCGGTCGAGATGCATTTCCACGTGGACATCGTACAACGCGATGTGATGATCGAACCGATGCTGCTGGTGCCCTTTGTAGAGAATGCATTTAAGCACGGCGTGGGATTGATGGCCAACCCTGTCATTATCATTATGCTCAAGGCCAACGGCGACAACATACACTTTGCCGTGCGGAACAAATTTAATACATCGCCTTCGGAGATCAAGGATGCCAGCTCGGGCATCGGCCTGCAGAATGTAAAGCGCCGGTTGGATCTTTTGTACAAAGATCATTACACCCTGAATATTTACGCGACAAAGGAAAACTGGTTTATTACAGAACTAACCATCAGCCACCATGATGACCTGCCTGGCAATCGATGATGAGCCCCTGGCGTTGGACCTGCTGGAGGACAACATCAAAAAGATCCCATTCCTGAAGCTTTTGAAAAAGTGCTCCAACGCACTCGAAGCCAATGAGTTTTTACAGTCGCAGCCGGTAGACCTGTTGTTTCTCGACATTCAGATGCCGGGTCTGACGGGTATACAATTTTTACAGGGGCTCTCCAAAACGCCGCCGCTGGTGATCTTCATCACCGCGTACGAGCAGTATGCGTTGGAAGGTTACTCGTTGGATGTAATCGACTATTTGTTGAAGCCGGTTTCATTCGAGCGTTTCTTAAAAGCCGTCAACAAAGCACACGATAAGTTCATGGTGAGTCGCACGCCTGCGCCACCGGTAGCTTCGGCTGCATATATGTTTGTGAACTCGGAGTATAACCTGGTGCGCATTGACTTTGCGGAGGTGGCGTACATTGAAGGGTTAAAGGATTATGTGAAGATCTACATGATGTCGGCGACACGGCCCGTGATTACGCGGATGAGCATGAAGTCGTTGGAGGAGATCTTGCCGGGAGATCAGTTTGTGCGTGTGCATAAGTCTTTTATTGTGTCGGTCAGTAAGATCACGTCAATTCGGAAGGGGAGAATTGCTTTATTAAAGGAGCAAATTCCGATTAGTGAACATTATCGGGAGAACCTGTATCGGTTTATTGATCCGAAGAATTTGGCTTAAATGCAGCTATGCCATACGTTCCCACGCTAACACCCGGTGTTTAACACGTCGGCAAACCCGTTTTTTTAAACTACTGGCTACGCTAAATACTTTATCTTTGCGGAATGAAGTTTGAGCAGTACCGCATCTCTGACGCCATTAAGAGCCGGCTGGCTGAACTTGGGTTTAAACGCCCGACGGACATTCAGTTCAAGGCGATACCGCCTATTTTAAATGGAGACGATGTGCTGGCCATTGCCCAGACGGGTACCGGTAAGACGGCGGCCTTTGTTATTCCCGTGCTGCATCTATTGGTGGAAAATAAGCACTACCGTGTTGGCAGGCACCAGGTAAAGTGTCTTGTCATGGTGCCCACGCGCGAGCTGGCGGTACAGATCGCCGAGGTGTTCCATGACATCGGTAAAAACCTGGATGTTAACATTGTCGGTATATTCGGCGGAGTAGAGCAGGAGGAGCAGGTACGGCAGCTTGAAAAAGGTGTGGATGTGCTGATCGCGACACCGGGTCGTATGTTCGACCTGATCAACCAGCAAAAGATCGATCTGGCCACGCTGAAGACCCTGATCCTCGACGAGGCAGATCATATGTTAGACCTGGGCTTCCTGAAAGATATACGCGATGTGCAAAAGCATATTGGTCACCGGCACCAGACGTTGTTTTTCTCGGCCACGATAGATGCCAGGATTAAAGAAACGGCCTACTCGATTGTACGTAATCCTATTCGGATACAGATATCGCCGGAAGACCCGGTTTCAAAGAATGTGAGCCACGGGGTCGCTTTTATCGAGATGGATGACAAGCGCTTCTTTCTCGAACGTTTTGTCCGCCAGCATGAAGGCAGCAAGATGCTGGTGTTTGTCCGTACCAAAGTGCGGGCTGAGCGTGTAGCGGCCGCGATGCAGCGGGTGAATATCGCTACATTAACCATGCACGGGGGAAAGGAACAGGGTGATCGTCTTACGGTCATGGATGAGTTTAAGAAAGGCCAGGTAAGAATACTGATCACAACCGATGTGAACGCGCGGGGTATCGATATACCGAATGTTGACTACGTCATTAATTACGATTTGCCGGACGAGCCGGAGAATTATGTACACCGCGTAGGCCGTACGGGGCGGGGCGTGCAGAAAGGGAAGGCGATATCATTTTGCAGTACGGAGGAAAAGCCGGTGTTGGAAGAGATACAGGAATATCTGGGCAAGCCCATCGAAGAGCTGGCGATCAACAAAGCGGATTATCAGGGGATTGTAGAGGCGTCCGAAGAGATGCCCGCAGATACGAACTGGCGGAAGCTTATTGCGGATCACAACAAGCCCACCGAGTACGCCGGGAAGAAGCGGAAAAAAAAGAAGAAATAGTAGTATAATTTTTGGCGTCAGCTAGCCCTGAAAGGGCAGGATACAAAAGCGCAGGCTGAAGCGACAGCGCAGGCCTGGGAAATAAACAATATAGATGATACACAAGCCCCGAAGGGGCGCAACAATTCGAGGCATGCGCGTGTCCGATTTGTTACGCCGCTTCAGGCTATTTCATTTTTATTCCACGGTAATGGTGTGATTCAACGAATTATACCCCGTTGCACCATCCCACGTTCCGTTATTCGCCAGTCGTATGCTATACTCCGGCCTTTTATTGATGGCAGTGCCGGCGTCGGGCAGGTTTAGATACAAAGCCCACGCCCCGGCGCCCAAACCACCTTCTAAGCTCTCTTCAATTGTATTCGTTCCGGGGAACCAGCGACGAACGTCGGTAGCCAGTGTGCGGACAACAACCTCACCCGTAGTGGTGTTCTTTAAAATAAGTTGTACGGGGCGGGCTTTGAAGGGAGAGGTGAAACCATTGTTCTCCAGGACGAGCTTGATGGCGATCTCGTCGTCTTCCCTGATGGTGGTGGAATATGTACCGCTCGTGAGGGTGAACCGGTAGCCCAATCGCTTCTTGATGTTTTCCATGCAACCGCCGGTAACCCAGTCGTTATTGACGTCGTTGTTGTAGTCCATATTAAGATAGCTATAATGCAGATCGCTCATTTCTTTTTCGGCTTTGCCGGCAGGGGCGCAGTCGTTTTGCGGGCTGTAGCCGTCACTGCACGTCTCGCCGCCTACGACGACATATTTGCTGTCGTCGGCAAAATACTTGCGCAGTACCGACGTGGCACTGGTGCGCGGTGAGCTGGAATTGCCATAGTCCTCAAACGTGCCGAAGTCGGTGTCGCTGGCCAGGAAGCAGTCGTTGTGATAGCCGATGCGGGCTTTGTCGGTTTCGCTGAACGCCTCGGTTTCGGTTAGCGGTGCTACGTTGGTAAGGGCGTTGATGCCGTAGTTATGGCGTTGTTTGAACTGCGGATAGCGCACTTGTACCATGATGTTTTTTGGTGTGGCGTCGAGCATCGCTTGCAGTACTTCGATGCGGTCGGTCCAGTTTTGGTCGAGCAGTTTGCCCTGGTCGTTGCCGGAGGCGTCGCCGAAGTAGTCACTATAATAGTTTTCGCCCCAGGTGCCGAAGAAGCCGAGCTGTACGCAGGCGATGGCATCGGCATTTTCTTGTAACAAGGGTTTAAGCTGACCAATGTGACCGAGGACCGTGGCTTTGGCTGCGTCGCCGTACGGCGGACAGATAAAGGACTCGGGACAGTCGCCGGCCGTGGCCGTGACGGTATAGGTAAAGCGTGGGATCAGTTTGACGCCTGCCTCGCGGGCCGCGGCGAAGTCAGCACCTACCTGGGTGAGGAACGATTCTCCTAAAGGCGTGGCATTATACGTGTCGAGAATGAAATAACGAAATACAAGTGTGCTGACAACCGAGTAGCTGGCGCCATCGGCCGACTGCGCTGTGCGATACGTGGCGAGCTCATCGGCGTCCAGGGGCGTATAGTCGCTGGCGCGGGTTTCGGAGTAGTGATAGAAACCACGCTCGGGGTTGGGGAAGTCGTCCTGGCTAGTGACGTAGGTGACGGTGGTGGGCTCGTCGTCCTCGTCCTGGCCCTGGGAGCCTTTATCATCCGAAGAGCACGCTGCGGCTAGCAGGAGGCCCAGAAAGAGCAGGTCTATTTTCATAACAGTGTTTTTGGGTTAGGAGTGGATAATTTGGTTTAATCTTTCTTTTCCTTTTTTACTGAGCGTAAAACGAAATTAAAAACAATATTATTTCTTTTATTTGATTGTTTTAATAATTTTATAACAACAAAGAAAACCTTTTGTAAATATTGACCATCCTAACCCTAATAAACCTATGAAACTGCGATTTGTTCAGTCTTTTGCCGTGTGGAGCAAGGCTTTATCGCTGGCCGGCCTGGTGCTGGCAGCGGGAGCGTGCGGCGATGACGAAGAAGGCGCCCCGAAGTCGGACTTTATCTATGAGTCGGACGAGCGCACGGTCACCTTTATCAATTTATCAAAAGGTGCTACTGCTTACCATTGGGATTTTGGCGACGGCGAAACTTCTACCGAGGAGAATCCGGTGCATGAGTACCCTGCCTTCGGTGTTTACACAGCGTATCTGACGGCCACCGGCCCCGGTGGCGAAACACTGTCCTTGCCGGACGAGATGATATTGGCCAAAAGCTCGGACGTTGTGATCGATGGAAACTTTGATGATTGGGCGGATATACCGGTATCGACAGAGCTGGCCGAAGGTTCCATTACAAAGGTGAAAGTAGACTACGATGGTTTGAAGCTTTATTTCTATGTAGAGGGCACATCGGATTTGCAGGGATTTTTTGATCTATACCTCAATGTCGACAATGATTTTAGTACAGCCTTTAATACAGGCGACTGGCAGAACGGTATTGGCGCCGAGTACCTGATTGAAGGCGATTTCGCCAATGACCATGATGCGGGTTTGTTTGGTTATGACTATAGCTCTGGCAATAACGACACCTTTGCATGGCTGGTCGCCGCGGACATCGGATCGGGTTTCTTGTTGGCGTCTGACGTCAAGGTTATCGATGGCGGGAAAGCGATTGAGTTTTCCATGATGCGGTCGACGCTCGTGGGCTTGTCTCCCAGCGGCTTTACGTACGGCATCCACGACCTGTTAAACTGGGGTTCGGTGGGCAGTGCACCTGTCGCCGGAGCGGGTAACGTAACACAATTTGTCGATCTGACGAAATAAGAAGTATTTATAGTATATTCAGGAAATCAGGGATTCGAGCATGAATAGTTTGTCGCGTAGAAATTTTATCAGGCAGGCGGCGATGGCGGGAGCAGGACTGACGTTGCTGCCGTCGGCACTGCTGTCGAAGGAGAAAGATCCGGCCAAAGTACGTTTGGGATTTATTGGTGTAGGCCTGCGGGGGCAGGGACACCTGGAATTGGCATTACACCGTGCCGACGTGGACGTCGTCGCGATCTGCGATATCCAACAACGTATGATCGACATGAGCAAGGAGCTCATTACGAAGTCGGGCAAGCCGATGCCGCAGATTTTCTTTGATGGACCGTACGGCTATAAAAAGCTGTTGGAACGGAAAGATATCGACGCCGTCATTATTGCTACGCCCTGGGAATGGCACACCGTGATGTGCCTGGATGCGATGAACGCCAAAAAGTATGTAGGCTGCGAAGTGATTACGGGTATGACCGTTGAAGAGTGCTGGGAATTGGTGCATACCTCCGAGCGCACGGGCATGCCGTTGATGATGCTGGAGAACGTATGTTATCGCCGCGACGTGATGGCCGTACTGAATATGGTGCGCCAGAATGTGTTTGGAGAAGTAATACACCTGCAAGGCGGTTATCAACACGACCTGCGCGCGGTGAAGTTTAACAATGGCAAGGACCCGTATGGTGGCGGTGTAGAGTTTGGCGAGAAGGCCTTCTCGGAAGCCTCCTGGCGCACGCAGCACTCCGTCCTGCGCGACGGTGATCTATACCCTACGCATGGACTGGGGCCGGTAGCCATGATGATCGACATCAACCGCGGCAACCGCCTGACGGAGCTGGTGTCGTATTCATCAAAGGGCCGTGGGCTGCATGACTATATTGTAAAGAACGCGGGCGAAAATCACCCCAATGCCAAAGTAGGATTTAAGCTCGGCGATATTGTTACCACGATGATCAAGTGTGCGCGCGGCGAGACGATCCTGCTACAGCACGATACCAATCTGCCACGGCCGTACTCCTTGGGTTTCCGCGTGCAGGGAACAAATGGATTGTGGATGGATGTCAATAACTCCATCTATGTCGAAGGGAAAAGCAAACCGCACGAGTGGGATGATGCGCAGTCGTGGCTGGATAAATATGATCACCCGCTGTGGAAGAAATATGGCAACGACGCCTCGGGTGCGGGGCACGGTGGTATGGATTGGTTTGTGATCAATGCGTTTATCGAAGCCGTGAAGCGGAAGACCAATACACCGCAGGATGTTTACGATGCGGTGACGTGGAGTGCTATCACGCCGTTGTCGGAGACATCGATACGGCTGGGTGGTGAGACAGTCGAGATCCCGGACTTTACGCAGGGGCAGTGGATGTATCGGAAGAATGAGTTTGCAAGAAATGATGACTATTAAATAAATGAATGGAGTATCTGGCGCAAGTATTAGCACCAAGCGTTAGCGGAGGTGCGGTACTTGTGCCGGAAACTGCCGCCAGTCTCCCGACTGGCGTTTTGCTTTTATGATGTTATTCCGATAAAAGATAGATCGCGACCAGCGCCAGCACGATCCCGAACAGCAGGCTCGGGCCCGGAATAACGGAATATACAATCAGCGACAGAATCACGGTCAGGATAGGCGACAGCCCCGTGAGCGGCACCACAATAATCGCCTTGCCATAGCGCAACGCATACACCAGCGTCAGCGCGCCAATAGAATTTAATACGTGCACACCTCCGGCCAGGTACGGCCCTTTCCAGCCCCAGAAGATCGGCTGGGTAAGATCGGTCATGCCGATGGCGAGGGGAACGAGGACCAGGGCGCTGATGGTCATATAAAAGAAGATGCTTTCGGATTGCATCGTGGCATTGGAGAATTTCATCGCGTATGCCTGCACGCCCCACATGATAAAAACAATCAATGCCAGCCAGATCCAGCGGGTGCCCGAGGCTGTGCCGGTGGCTTGGGGTGAATAGGAAAGAAAGAAAATAGCGACCAGGGCAATGGCGATGCCGGCCCACTGGCGGGTGTTGCCGCGTTCGCGGAGCAGAAGGGTGGACAACAGGATCGTAACGATGGGAAATAACGAAATGAAAGGAAAAACAATATAAGCAGGGCCTTCGCGAAGGGCCAGGAAGAGGATCAGCTGCCCCCCCGCGCCCAGGAGGCCTACAAGCATGCCCAAACCTACGGATCGCAGGTCGGTTTCGAGCTTCCAGCGAATGCCGTAAAGTGCTACTAATGCGCAGGGAATCATGGAGATGGCCCAGGCTACATAGCCCAGTGTGGCGGGAAAACCGGCCTTTTCCGGAATCTCGATAAAGGCGCCCCAGACACCCCAAAAGAGGGTGGTGACGAGTGCGTATCGAAACCAGGGTTGTTTTAGAATCATAAGGTTTTAAAAATGAAAATGAGGTTATTGGTAATAATAGGAAATTTTAATTTGTGTTTTTGTAATATTTCGAAAGTTTATACATTTACTTAAACTTACAAAACCCAATTCCTATGCCTATTCTTTTACTAAAAAAACTTCCCTGGGGAGTGTTTTGCTTTTGCCTGCTGGCGGCATTTGCTGCGCAGGCTCAGGTCAGGACCGTCCGGGGGACTGTCCGGTCTATTGACGACAACAGTCCCTTGCCGGGTGTCAACGTGTTGATAAAAGGTACGATAAAGGGAACGACCACGGATGCCAATGGCGCCTATTCGCTGGAGGTAGGGAGTGATGCCGACGTGTTGGTCTTTTCGTTTATCGGCTATCAGTCGGAAGAGGTGACGGTCGGACAACAGACCGCAGTAGACATTGCGTTGACCCAATCCGTGGACGAGCTGACAGAGATTGTGGTAGTAGGCTACTCTGAAAAAACCAAACAGGAGATTACCGGCGCCGTCGTGAATCTTTCCAGTGAAAAGCTGAAGAGTGTGACCACGTCGAGTGTCGAGAGTTTACTCCAGGGAAAAGTAGCGGGCGTGCAGGTATCGACGCTGTCGGGCGCGCCCGGAAGCATACCACAGGTGCAGGTCCGCGGCGCATCGTCCATGGGCGCCAGCCGTGGGGCGCTGGTGGTGGTAGATGGCATTGTCGGCGGTGCCTATAATCCCAACGATGTGGAAAGTATCACCCTGTTGAAAGATGCCGGTGCAACGGCCCTCTACGGGTCGCGCGCAAACTCGGGTGTATTGATCATAACCACTAAAAAAGGTATTTCTGAAAAGCCGGTTATCACATACAAAACCACGTTGGGTACGCGAAGGATCACCACGGGCAATTTCGAAATGATGAACACCGAAGAGCTCTACGAAACCGAGCGTGCCATGTTTCCCGGCTCAGCCCAGTTCCTGGCACTGCGTCCACGGACGCTACTGGAGCGAGATTATGACTGGGTAGATCTTTCTTATAAGGATGCCTTCGTGCAGAACCACAATATTTCAGCCCGTGGCAAATCAGGCAAGGTAGGATACTACCTCGCCGGCGACTTCTATGACGAAGAAGGCACCTTGCTTACTACAGGCTATAAACGGTTCAACTTCCGTTCCAACCTCGATTTCGAGTTGTCCAATAAAGTAAAGCTCACGACGAATCTCAACATTACCCGCGACAAGACCAATAACTCTCATTGGCGGTGGCCCTATCAGCCCTTTTTATACCTGCCGTACGATTCGCCATACGACGAGAATGGCAACATCCGCTATGTCGATGCTACCACACCAGGTTTCCTGTCGCGTGATAAAAACAATATTTTACAGAGCGCGCAGTATAATGACTATACGGGCAAAAGCTTCAGCCTGAACGGTGATGCGATTCTGACAGCGACCATTACGCCCTGGCTGACGTTGCAATCCCGGAACCGCTTTGCCTATGCCAGCTACCGCAGCGACACCTACGAAGATGTAAAGACGATTGAAGGCGCTGCCTATGATGGAGCCCTGGCATACGACATATCCGACTCGTACAGCCTCATTTCGACAAACCTCATCCGGCTGCAGCACGATTTCGGCGAGCACCACCTCGGTGGCTTCGTCGGTTTTGAAGGACAATACTCAGAATCTGAAAATGCTGCCGGCAATGGCATTGGTGTACCTTCAGGCATTAAGGTTCCCTCGGCGGTGGGTACGCCGCAAGATATCAACGGCATGCATTCTGAAGGTCGGGCGATGTCGTATCTGGCCGAGGTCAATTATGACTATAAAGACAAATATTTCCTGACAGGCTCTTTTCGCCGCGACGGTGCTTCTGTGTTTGCGATCGATAAGCGCTGGGGATCTTTTGGCGCTGTATCGGCCTCCTGGATTATCAGCGGCGAAGAGTTCTTTAGTGGCATTAAAGACCAGGTAACGTTCGCCAAGCTCCGCGGCAGCTATGGCATCGTGGGGAACGATAACGTTCCCCCCAACAATGATGTCGGTGTATACGACTTCTCGTATCAGTACAACGGTGGCACGGCAGGCTATCCCGTCAATATACCCAACCCGGTTTTGGCGTGGGAACAGACCAAGACGTATGATGTCGGTCTCGAAGTAGGATTGTTTAACAGGATCAACGTGGCGATCGATGGGTATATGAAGGATACCGACCGCCTTTTGTTGTGGGTGCAGCAGCCACCTTCCCAAGGTATTGCGCGTGTGTTGCGCAATGCTGGTCGCCTGAAGACCCGGGGTATTGAGCTTGGCATCGACGGTGATATGGTCCGTACAGGCGACTTTCGCTGGAATGTAGCCTTTAACATCGGCACTGCCGCCAACGAGGTTAAGGCATTGGCGGATGATGGCGTCACACAGATTTTCGTCAGCAACGACGGTGTGAAACAAGTCATACAAGTCGGGGAAGACGTCAACTCCTGGTATCTGCCCAAGTGGGTAGGCGTGAATCCGGAGAATGGTGATCCGCAGTGGCAGACGACCGAGCGCGATGCGGATGGTAACATTGTAGGCTATGGCGTTACCAACCAATACGATGTAGCGTCGCGGTCGGAGAACCTGCAGATTGTTGGCTCGGCTACACCCAAGGTGTTTGGTGGTCTCAGTACGACGCTCACGTATCAAGCGTTTACGCTCAGCGTATCGTCGTCGTATCAATATGGCAACGACGTTTACCACAGCACCCGTGAGTTTGTCGATGCTGATGGTGCTATGTTCAATTTTAATATGATGAAGCTCGACGATGGCTGGTCGCGTTGGCGCAACCCCGGCGATATTGCCACACATCCTAAACCTATGTTTGGTGGTAATAACAACTCTAATAAAGCGTCGTCGCGTTATCTGGAGGACGGGGGTTTCTGGCGTATTCGAAACATCACCCTCAACTACAACCTGCCGGCAACGCTGCTGTCAAAGCTGAAACTGTCGGGTGCCAACATCTATGTCTCGGGCGACAACCTGTTTACCTTCACCAAATTCTCGGGGCTTGACCCGGAAGTGGCAGGTTATTCTGACAATGCCCGTGGCATCACGGCTGGCTTGTCGTATTTCAAGTATCCCATCAGCAAACAGTATCTCGTAGGTATTCAGATCAGCTTTTAACCCCGAACCCACATGAAACTCAAACTATATTTTGCTGCCGCGCTGCTGACGCTCAGCGCCTGCGACCTGCAGGTCGATCCTTTCAACGGCGTTACCAAAGACAACCTGCCCTCCGTACCCAATGCGTTGAAGTATGCCACCGACGGCGCCTACTCGCTCATGAAAGACCAGCTGGAGTACAAAGGAGCGTTCGACTTTCGTAGTACGTACGCGCGCAACCTGCACATGATGCTGGAATACTCCAGCGATAACGTCACGCTAAGCGGCACCACCGAAGACCCGCTGTTCTTATCTGCCACGCGGCAGCACTATGCAGGGATGGAAAATGCGACGTATGTGTGGTACGTAGCGTATAAGATCATCAACTCGGTGAACCAGAATATCGAATCGGTCACGGAAGGACAGGATCCTGCCAATGACTATCTGTTGGGAGAGAACTACTTCCTGCGGGCAATGGCCTATACCGATCTGCTGCGGCTTTTCGCGAAACCCTATACGCAGGGTACAGGTAACAACGGCGTCGTGCTGAGGCTCACCAGTACAGACCCCGCCAAGATGCCGCGGGCCACGGTAGGTGAGTCGTATGACCAGGTGGTGGCCGACCTGGAGAAAGCTGCCGCGCTGATGGAGAACGGTGAGCGTCGCGGCGTGGAATATGCTTCTAAAGAAGCCGCCTGGGCATTGCTGTCGCGTGTGTACCTGTACATGGATCAATATGATAAAGCGATTGAATATGCTAATAAGACTATCGCCTCGCCATTGGTGGCGCTGACGCCGAAGGAAAATTACGTGGATATGTTTTGGAATACACCAAAGTATTCAGAGTCAATCTTCGTGATAAAGCACGCGTTGCAGGATGATCTGGGTGACGGATCTATCGGGTCGATGTACCTGACCGATGTCAAAGGCTGGGGAGAGGTCTATGTGTCGGAGCCGCTGCGGTTGTTGTTGGAGCAGCATCCGGAAGATGTTCGCAACACGTTGATCAGGCCGCAGTATGAAGAAGACGGTGTAACGGTCGCCGAGCGCAACGGGATTCCCAAATACTTTATTACGAAGTTCTCTTATCAGGATGGTATTGTAACGCTGAGCTCGCCGCATGTAGTGCGCTTAGCAGAGATGTATTTGAACCGCGCGGAAGCGTACGCGAAGAAGGGGCAGGATCAGCTGGCGTTGGATGATATCAATGTCATTCGTACGCGGGCTGGTATAGCAGCGGGCGATCTGTATACCCTGGGGGATCTTCAGGGTGCCACATCGGTTTTAGGCGCGGTGTTGCAAGAGCGGCGAATGGAGCTGGCGTATGAAGGCCACCGGACCGTTGATTTATTCCGGAATAAATTGCCAATGGATCGGAATTTCCCCGGGGTGCAGCCGCATGAAGTAGTGAATTGGGATGCCGCCCGGAATATATATTTTATACCGCAGGATGAACGCCTGGCAAATCCGTTGGCGGAGCAGAATGACTAATGGAGTAAGATTTGGTTTGTTGGAGCTAAGAAGTAACTGTGTTTAGGGTACAGTTATTTCTTGCTCCACCGTTTAGACGATGATCACTTGCACGCCCGCATCCTCCAACCGCTTCTTATCATCTGGCTTGATACCATTATCCGTAATGACCTTATTGATCTGATCAATGGAGCAGATAAAGGCAAAACTACGGCGGGTGAATTTGCTGGAGTCGGCTAATAAAATCACTTCCTTAGAGATTTCAATCATGATCTCGTTCAGGCGTGCTTCTT
The DNA here is from genome assembly GCF_021190955.1 of Parachryseolinea silvisoli. Classification (GTDB taxonomy): domain Bacteria; phylum Bacteroidota; class Bacteroidia; order Cytophagales; family Cyclobacteriaceae; genus Ohtaekwangia; species Ohtaekwangia silvisoli. Next base: position 49,763 of record NZ_JAIOAO010000002.1, on the reverse strand, counting down.
CTACGTTGGGGGTATAGATGCCGTGTTTGGTGTCGAAGCCGTCGACGCCGAGAAAGGCTTTGTCGACATTGAAGTTGCGCAGGCTCTTTTCTGCCTGGGGACCGACGAGGGAGAGCGAGTTTTTGCGCAGGTAGCCACCGGGAATGATGACGTTGATGTTCGGCCGTGTGATCAGCTGGTTGGCAATGTTCATCGCGTTTGTAATCACGGTCAGGTCTTGCAGCTCGGGGAGGTTGCGTACCATTTCGGCGGTGGTGGAGCCCGAGTCGATAATGATGGTGTCGGATTCGACCACCAACTGCGAGGCTTTGCGACCGATGCGGGATTTCTCCTGGAAATTGATGCGGTTCTTGTCAACGACACGCTGATCAATCGCAACACCGGTTTCCATTTTGATGGCGCCGCCGCGCGCACGGATCAAGAGATTCTTTTGTTCGAGCTGGTCCAGGTCGTTGCGGACGGTGACACCGCTCACTTTAAAACGCTCGACCAGGTCCTCGACGAACACTTCCCCTTTATCTGAAAGGATATGAAGGATTTCCTTGCGTCGGGACACAGTGGAGTCTTGGTTTCTGGACATTATGGTTTCGATTAAAAGGGTTTTTTGAACAAATAAAAGTAATAAATTAAGTAGCCGCTCTGCCGGAAAGCCTCAGAATTAATCTGTGTCTGTGAATTGTAATAAAAAGAAAGATTACTATAAATTAAAATAACGAAACGAAAGAATATTAGTTTAACTTCCTCTACCTTTGGCGTCGAACACTTTTAAATAAAAGCTATGAAATACTTGGATTTCCCCGTTGACGAATTGACCCGCCTGGGGGCTATTCACACGGCCAGGGAAATTTCCCAGCAGCCTGCGCTCTGGCTGAAAATCTGGGAAGAGGCGAATACCCGTCGGCCGGAGATTGAACAGTTTTTTCAGGCAACCAAGAGCGTTCGCCGCATCATTCTGACCGGGGCGGGCACAAGTGCCTTTATTGGCTTGTCGCTTCGCGGTGCATTTCAGCGCGGCCGGGGGATCCTCACGGAGGCCATCTCGACAACCGACCTCGTGTCGCATCCACAGGACTACCTGCTGCCGGAGGTACCTACGTTGCTGGTATCTTTTGCGCGGTCCGGCAACAGTCCGGAGAGTGCCGCCGCCGTGCGGTTAGCGGACGAGATCTGTCAGCAATGCTTTCATTTGGTGATTACCTGTAATCCGGAAGGATTACTGGCAATGTCCCCATCCCCCAATCCTAAATATGTATATACGTTGCCGGCGGAGGCAAATGATCAGAGTCTGGCAATGACCAGTAGCTATTCCGGTATGTTGCTGGCGGGTAAGCTGCTGGCGACTATAGAGACCGTTGCGGATCAGCAAGCCACGGTGGTGACACTGGCGCGTTATGCCGAGAAGGTAATAACAAAAGATATACCCGAGCTGAAAGCGATCGCCGCGCTGGACTTTCAGCGGGCGGTGTTCCTGGGCGGGGGACCGCTGTACGGTACGGCGACCGAAGGGCACCTGAAGTTACAAGAGCTGACCGACGGTCAGGTGATTTGTAAAAACGATTCGTACCTGGGCTTTCGGCATGGGCCGAAGGCGGTGATCGATTCGCAAACCCTGGTAGTCTATACATTTTCCAACAACCCGCACGCGCAGCAATATGAAAAAGACCTGGTGGTCGCGATGAAGAAGGGCACGCCTCCGCTCGCGGAGATCGGCATTGCCGAAACAGCGCCGAAAGGTATAACACTCGATCACCTGATCACCCTGTCGAACGGAGCGGCTAGTGTCGGTGAAGAGTTTCTGACGGTAGCGGCAATCGTGCCGGCACAGTTGCTGGGGTTTTTCAAGTCGCTGCAACTGGGGTTGAAGCCCGATGCGCCGTCGGCCACAGGCGCGATTACGCGTGTGGTGGAAGGAGTACAAATCTATGCGTTGAACGGAACCCGCTAACGTATCATGAGCAAACCTTTTGATGTACTGGTTGTCGGAGAATTGAACGTTGATTTGATCCTCAACCAGATCGATAAGTTTCCCGAGGTCGGCAAGGAAGTACTGGCCGACAACATGACCCTGACGATGGGCAGCAGCTCGGCGATCTTCGCCAGCAACCTAAGCACGGTGGGCTCGCGTGTGGCGTTCCTCGGGCGGTTGGGCCATGACAACTTTGGCGACCTCATACTATCAAGTTTGCAGGCGCGTGGTGTTGACACTTCGCATATACTACGGGCGACGACACATAACACGGGCGCTACTATCGTCCTCAACTTTGGGGAAGACCGTGCTATGGTGACTTACCCTGGCGCCATGAGTCACCTTACGCTGCCAGACATCACGGCCGAAGCATTACAAAAGGCACGACACCTGCATCTCAGCTCGGTGTTTCTGCAGGCAGGGCTTAGGAAAGATATTGTTGCGCTGTTTAAAAACGCGAAAGATGCAGGACTGACAACATCCCTGGATCCGCAGTGGGATCCGGCCGAGCAGTGGGATGTGAACCTGCAACAGCTGCTGCCCCACGTCGATGTCTTTATGCCGAACATCAATGAGCTGAAAGCTTTTACACACCAGGACAACCTCACGACGGCGCTGAATGTTATCAAACCCTTTGCCCGCAAAGTGGTGGTGAAGCATGGTAGTGAAGGCGCCTACCTGTGGAACGGGAAGGAATTACTGCACCAGCCGGCGTTTTTAAATAAAGATGTAGTCGATAGCATTGGGGCAGGCGACAGCTTTGACTCGGGCTTTATACACCGGTTTATCGCAGGCGCCAGCGACCAGACCTGTCTCGAGTTTGGCGCACTGACCGGTGCGATCAATACAACACGTCCCGGTGGCACGGGCGCTTTTGAAAGTCTGGCATTGGTGAAGACCATTGCCGCAACAACATTCAACTATTCATTCTAATCATGACCTTACAGGAAAAACTGAGCACCTGTAGCCGCGAAGGAAAAGCTTTGCTGGCCACCAACTTTTACAACTTCGAAACCTTGTCGGGTGTATTGCAGGCGGCCCGGGCGCGGAACAAATCGATCATTCTTCAATTGTCGGAAAGCTCGCTGCAATACCTGGGGATAAACCTGGCGGCGGCGATGGCGCGTGAAGCGCTGAAGGCTTACGGCGTGGAAGGTTGGCTGCACCTGGATCACGGAAGCTCGCGCGACGTTGTGCACCAATGTCTGGACGCGGGGTTTGATTCGGTCATGATCGACGCCAGCGAAAAGTCGTTTGATGAGAACGTAAAGATCAGCCGTGAAGTGGTGAAGCTGGCCGCTTCGTATAATGCCAACGTAGAGGCTGAGCTGGGTTACGTGGCCAAACTGGGACAAGTACAGCAGCCCAGCCAATACACTCAGCCCGACGAAGCCCAACGGTTTGTGGAGGAAACGGGTGTCAGCGCGCTCGCGATTGCGATTGGTTCGGCGCACGGTTTTTACAAGGAGACGCCGAAGCTACAATTGGACTTGTTGCTGTCGATTCACCAGGCCACACCGGCAGCGTTGGTGCTGCACGGCAGCTCGGGCATTCCGGATGATCAGCTCATACAGGCGGTGAAGAATGGCATTACAAAAGTGAACCTGGCCACCGAAACCAAGAATATGTTTATGAAAACCTTGCAGTCGACGTTGCGCGACAACGACGAGATTGATTTACGCAAGGTGTTTCCCGTGGCGACAGCGTCGGTCAGGAAATTGATCGAGGAAAAGCTGGACGTTGTATCGCCGCGATAAGGCACAGTTTTTAACCTTAAACCTTTTACTACCTATGCCCTGCCGTATCGTTGCAGCCTTTCTTGTATGCCTGGTCGTGGTCGCCTGCCGTGAGACGCCGTTGTCGTGGCAGCATGGCAACCTGCAGGTATCGGTGAATGACAAACTGCACGTGGCAGTGCAATCCGCGGCCGCGCAGTCCAAACCCTTTACGACAGGAACAGCCGCTACCGAGTATCTCGTGACGGCGACGGACACGCTGCGGGACTTTCGCATCGATAAAAAGGAATCAGCAGCTTTTTCCGATCAGATTGGCGCTGGTACCCGGTGGGTTATTCAAGGGGTAGCCGATACAGCGGGTCATACGATCAGAAAGATTGTCACGCTCAAGGTATACAGTGCTTTTCCCGATCTGATGTTGCTGCAAGCCGCGTACGTAAACGAAGCGGATAAGCCCGTGCGGATCCGGCAATGGGTTAATCATCATTATACACTTTTACCGGTTCAGGATACCGTCGTAGGCTGGTCCTTCCAGGGGGAGTCGACCGGTGAGCGGCGCGACTGGGTATTGCCGTTGAAGCCAGGCTTCTACCAACGGAACTATATGGGCATGAACAACTCCGACTATGGTGGCGGCATTCCCGTAACGGATGTGTGGCACGCCGATCACGGTCTGGCCGTGGGACACGTGGAGCTGGCGCCGCGGCTGGTGGAGTTGCCGGTGTCAGTCGACGCGGCGGGGCAGACAACGGTACAAATATCCAGGACCTATGACCAACCGTATCCCCTGGCACCGGGCGATACACTGCACACAGATGAAACGTTCGTGCTGATACACCACGGCGATTATTATACCGCGCTGAAACAATACGGCACTTTGTTGCAGGCGCGTGGCCTGACATTCCCCGAGCCGGAGGAAGGCGCTTTTGAATCTTCGTGGTGCGCGTGGGGGTATATGCGCGAAGTGACGCTCGACGAAATCCGCGGCACGTTTCCGAAAGTAAAATCACTGGGTATAAAATGGGTGACCATCGATGACGGCTTCCAACAAGCCGAAGGCGACTGGCATGTAAACACCAACAAGTTTCCCGGGGGCGATGCGCAGATGAAAGCATTGGTGGATGAGATCCATGCACAAGGCATGAAGGCCATGTTATGGTGGGCACCGCTGGCCGCCGATAGCAGCAGCCAGGTAATCCAAGCGCATCCGGACCTGCGGCTGATCAATGCCGAGGGGAAACCACAGCAGATTACCTGGTGGGATGCCTGGTATCTGTCGCCGGGATATACCGGTACATTAAAATACACAAAGGAGACCGTCGACCTGTTTATGCGGCAGTGGGGCTTTGACGGCTTGAAGATGGACGGCCAGCATATGAATGCGGTGCCGCCGGATTACAATACACACCTTGGTGGCACGGACCCCGAGCAAGCCGTGCGCGACCTGCCACAGTTCTTTCATACCATTTGGCAGGAAGCAAAACATATCAATCCGCATGCGCTTATTCAAAACTGTCCGTGTGGCACGTGCATGTCGGTCTTTAATATGCCCTATATGAATCAGGCGGTAGCGTCTGATCCACTCAACAGCTGGCAGGTGCGGTTGAAGGGGCGAGCGTATAAAGCGTTGATTGGGAAGACCGCGTACTTCGGCGACCATGTGGAGCTCAGTGATGGCCGTAAGGACTTTGCGTCATCGTTTGGCATTGGCGCAGTGCTGGGGACGAAGTTTACCTGGCCCAAAGAAAACCCGGCGGTAACAGAAGATAACCTGTTGACGCCGGAGAAAGAACAACTTTGGAAAAAATGGTTTATGTTGTATCACCGGAAGATGCTTTCGAAAGAGCCCTATCGCGGTGAGCTCTATACGTTGGGCTATGACCTGCCGGAAACACACGTGGTGCAGAAGGGCGATACATTGCACTATGCCTTTTATAGCGACCAATGGAATGGCGCTGTGGAGCTGCGCGGCCTGGAGGACAAAGTATATACTGTACGCGACTATGTAAACAATGTTACGCTGGGCGAGGTGTCGCATGCAAATCCGAAGCTCCCGGTGACGTTTACCCAACACCTGCTGCTGGAGGCGTACCCGCGGTAGTGAACCTGAGAATAGTATGTCTATGACAGAGAAGATAATATTTCCGCGTGCGTTTGCTTTTGCCGTTGATGATCTCGGCTGGGTCGACGGTGCCGATCTTTCTGAAAAGCCGGTACCCGGTCCGTATCGCACCGGCGTAAAGCGCCGCTTTGAGTTGAGTGACTACCAATACATGATCGATGTAGGCAAGGCAGTGGGTGCACGGATTCAGTGTTTATTTATTCTGAGTGAGATGGACCGGACCAACCTGCTGGCCCGCTTCCCCACGACTACCTACCTGCGTGAGAAGTGGGACAACAGCCACCGCGTGTCGGCGGAGCAAGAGATCATCATGCAGTTTGTGCGCGATCAATCCGCATATATGGAGTTCGGCCTGCACGGTACGGGGCATGAATATTGGGCGCCGGGCCAACCGCAGAAGCGTGCCGAGTGGTACAATCTGGCCGACAAAGAACCGTGGCCGGAGGCATCGCTGCGTGAGCACATTCAGTGTTTTAAAGACATCATGGCACAGTATGGTTTCAGTCCGGAGAACGGACATTCCTTCCCCGAGAGCTTTGTACCCTGTGCTTATAGTTACTTTTGGAATCCCACCGGCAGCTATAGCCTCGGCAAGCTGCTGAGCGAAGCCGGTGTAAAATATGCCAACACCGACTTCAGCGAGATACCCGAGCTGAACCCGCCTACGGAACCAAACGGCGGAGGCTTTGATTTCAACACGCACGTCATCAACCGCATCAACTACGGCAACGTATGGTATTCGTTGGCAACGCTGCCCAAAGTACCGCTGGCAGAGCAAAAGACCGACATCATCGAAAGCCATTGGCCCAACTGGCTGGCGCAGGACGACCCGCTTCAGCCGGCGGTAACCGCCCAGTGGATTGAATACTACAAGTCGGCGCAGCGACTTCCCGACCGGTACATTGCCAAGAACACGGAGCAGCTGCACGCGCAATGGCTTTACAACAAACACACCGTAGTCACCGAGCAGACGCCCGGCATAGTAACAATCGACAATACGGCGATGCCGGAGAAGGCTTATGCTTTTAAAGGATTAGGCAATCTTGTATTGAAGATCAGGCTCGCGCCCGGACAACACATTTCTTCCGTTGATCTGGACGGCGCGCCGCTGGCCGTGGCCTTCGAAGATGAGGGGTATGGATTTTTATACCTGCCACCGCTCGAACGCCAGGTGTATACGCTGCAGTACGCTGTAGGCAATGAGGTCACACCCGTGCATGTATACAACGACGGAACGTTCAATGTATACCGGGTGGAATTATCGGATCAGGGGCTTTCGGCAAATCTGCGGGTATATGGCGAGCAGGAAATAAAGATCAGGTGTCCAAAGCCTTTGACGGTACAATCGTTGGAGCACGCGCTGGCCGTGGTGCAATATCAATACAACGAGGCATCGGGTTATCTGCACGTAACGGTGAAGGCTGCCGACATGCAGGGAAGTACTGGCGACATCCTGGTGCGCTGGTAATAAAAAGGGTGTGGAGAGTCAACCCCCACACCCAGAACCCAAGCCTGCTGTCGGCTTGAACTGCTATTGTTAGAAAGCGATGGTACCCTGGAATACAAATCCATCGAACTTACCGCCCTGTAATATGTCCCCTGCGGGATAGTCATTAAATTTCTGTGTTACATATTCACCTTTCAGCAAGATGTTGCGGGTGATAAACCAGCCACCACCAAAGGCCGTCCGTTCTTGTGATATGTCCAGGCGTGTGCCTTGTGAGATACCGCCGGCGGTTGCCACAGTCGTCGTGCTGCCGAATACTTGTGTGCCACTCACTTTATTATAGCGCGCGCCGACATAGAACCGGTCAGCTTTGCCGAAGCGATAGAGTAAGTCTACTGCCAGCTGGTCAAATTTCCGTTTCTCCAGTTTGTTGAACTTCGTGGCGTCGTTGGCGGCCGGGGTATATTGCACCTCACCATTTTCTACCGCCGCGTTGCCTTCGGCAAATTCTACGGTGCCGAATAATTCCAGTCCGCGGAATTGTACAAAGGGATTGATCACAAACGTGGTGACGTCGTCGGAGAAATTCGGGTTGATGCGTCCAGAGAAGGCGTTGGCTGTTACGGTTGCAGTGGCAGGTTCCATTACGAACTGGTAGTTAGAGCCGGTGCGGTCGCCGCGAAACAAGGTTCCGTTGACGGACGACGACTTGCGCAGGAGCGAACCGGTCAGGCGTACGCGGGTTCTTTCCGCCAGCACTTTGTCATAACCAACTTTACCATACACCGACGGGCTTCGTTTTTCAGGCGCCGTCACACTGCCCTGGATCTCACCGTTGGTCATACCGCCCATCAGCAAGAAGCCATTCTTTTGCCAGTATAGCTCGGCGCCGATCTCGGTGGTGTAGGCGTCCAGTATATTGTTTTCGATGAAGGGATTCCAGAAGGCGTTACCACCATCGCTGCGGCGGAAGTGTGCATCGCCGTAGTTGATCTCCATGTGGCCGATCTTCAGGGTGAGATTTTTCCAGAGGTTGTTCAGCAGCTCACTGTTGAGGAACGATACCTTGTCAATCTGGAAGTAGCCGGCCTTCACCCACATTTCGTTGTGGTGGTGAGACGACATGTAGGAAATGAGGTTCACGCGTACACCGTCGGCCAGCTGGAAGTCAAGGTTGAGGTTTGCTTGTGCAAGCGGGAAACCATTGCCTAAGTCGTAGAGCGGCACACCGCTGTCGTTGCTGTGGCTGAGGGTTTGAAAGCTCTGCGTGAAGTTGCCGCCCACGCGCAGCTTGAGGTCGTTGAAAGGTATGGTGTCGTTCTTGGAAGTTTCAAAGACGCCGATGCCACGCTGGTCATACTGGCGGAAGTATTGGATAGGTGCCTGTGCTGCTGCGATTTGTGCCAGGAATGTAAGGAGGAGGAAGCCGGGGAGTATTCGCAGAAGGGTGATGCGGCTGACAGTCTTCATAAGAAGTTTGTTTAAATGGATAGTTAGAAAGATGATTAGCGGGAGGCGGCTGCAGCCTGTGTGAGCACGAGACTCACCACAACTGTTACTTCGTCGCCTACCTTGATAGTACCCATCATAGCGGTGGGTGGTTTCATATTGAACTCGGTCATTTTAAGCTTGCGGGCGATGGAGATTTCCATGTCGCCGTTGGGTAACGACTTGCCTTTGGCCTCGATCGTGATGGGTTTGGTAGTGCCGGCCATGGTGAGGTTGCCAGACACTTTAATAGTAGTATTCTTCGCCGCGTCGGTCGTGATCTGCGCGCGCGACGCGGTATACGTTATATAAGGATGCTCTTCGGACTTAAAGGCTTCGTAGGTTTTGTTATCCATCATCCTACCCTCGGAGCTTTTAATCCCCGCGACGGGAATCTTGACGCTGATGTCCGCGATATTCGTCAGCAGCGTATTGTCCGATTGAAAATCGCCGAGGCAGGTTATTTGCGTGATCTGTGACTCCCAGTCGTGTAACGTCGACGAGCCTTGTATGGAAGCCTTTACCGACTTGACCGTAAGTGTACTTTGTGCGTGCAGGGGATGATACAGGAGGATCGCCAGCAGTACCACGAGGGTGGCATTCAGATGTTTTGAGTTCATAACGTTGTCCTTTAATGTGACACGAAAGTAGCGGGGCCCGAATGCGCCCAGGCTGACGTAGGTCTGCTGACGAGGTGATCTTTACAGGGATGTTACCTGACGTAAGTCAGGTGCGCTGTAATTCCTGATAAAAGTGGGCGACGTATGCCAGCAGACAAGTAAAAAGCAACGGCTATGGTACGGTTTGACCACTTTGCCAAACAATACGGCACTATTCCGATCTTACAAATCGATGCGCTTACACTGCCCACCGGTATTTACTGGGTGAAGGGCGCGAATGGCTCTGGTAAGAGCACATTGTTGCGCTCGATGGCAGGTGTGCTGCACTTTCACGGCGAGATTACCTGGAATAATCTTCGCCTGAAGAAAGATACCGTGCCGTACCGACGCGTGGTAAACTTCGCAGAGGCAGAACCGCTTTTCCCGGAGTTCCTGACGGGCATGGAAATGATTGACCTTTTTCGCACGGCAAAGGGCGGAGCATGGCGCCAGGAGGAATACTATATAGAGAGTATGCAGATGCAGACCTATATACATCAACCGATCGGCACATACTCCAGCGGTATGTTGAAAAAACTTTCGCTGGTGCTGGCGTTCCTGGGCACCCCACAGCTCATTTTGCTGGACGAGCCGGCCATTACGCTGGATGTGCAAGCCCTGGGCGTCCTGAATCGGTGGATTGACGAACAGCACACCCGGCAAGGCACAACATTTCTGCTCTCTTCGCATCAGCCCCTGACGGTGGAGGGACTATCGTCGCAATACTTGCTGGTTGAACATCACACGGTAACTGTCACGGCCTGATGCGATCTGTAGCCCACGTGTTGATACGTGTCTTTGCGCACCGCTTCTATAAAGCCAATGCCGGACTGTTCCTGTTTCTGTTTGTGACAGTCGTGATGTCCTTCTTTTTTATGAACGTGCTGAACGAAACCCACCTCGAGCCAGCAGACCGGATAAAATACAATCTCATTTTTACGCTGTCATTTATGTCGTCACCGCACATAAGCATCGTGGTGTTTGTGGGATGGGCTATCTATACCGTGCGCAGTTGGAGCTTTGTTTTGAAACAAACACAACTGCCGGAGCAACAATTCCTGAAATATAGTGTCACGGCCGCTTCGAAGGTGCGACAGTTTGCTGACTGGTGTTTGGTGCAAGGCGTAATCTCGCTGCCCGTGTTTGTATATGCACTGTTCTGTTGGATCGTCGGGCTTATTTATCATTATTATCTGATTCCGGTTTTACTCGCGGTCTACGGGGTGTTGGTGATTTTGGCGAGCGCGGCGTTGTATGTAGGGTATACAAATCGCCTGGGCGGCGATGCCGGGCGTTGGTGGATGACGACACTCACCCGACGGTGGAAGAAGCCATTGTTCAGTTTGTATTTGTACGAGCTCTTCTACCGGCAGAAGCTTATGCTGGCCATTACGAAATTGTTCTCCTGGATGATCCTGACGGGGGGTATGCTGCTGTTTGGCAGTCTCACGGCAGATGTGCGCATGGGTGGAGTGATCATGTTGTTGCTGGCGTTGAGCAACCTGGTGGTTTTGTACCAATGGCAGCAGTTTGAAAATACATACCTCCGTTTTCTTCCGAACCTGCCGTGGACGCGTTGGAAGCGCTATGTACACTTGCTGTTGGCTTATCTGTTTTTAATCTTGCCTGAAATAATTTGGCTATCGACTCAAGGCGGTGGGATGATTGCCGGCGGGTTATTGATATTGAACATCGCGATGGCTATGCTGCTCCGCAGCTATTTGTATTTGATTCCCCTGTCGATGGCAAAATTTGTAACCATGGCGTTCTACAGCTTCATGGTTATGTTTTTGGTGATTCTGGCCGGTGGCATGTGGTGGATGATGCTGGCAGTGTCGACACTGTCGGCCGCGATATTTTATCGGCGGTACTACTCATACCAGTAGAAAGGAACTGGCGCACGATCCCTCCCGGACTTTTCGGTCTGCCACGCCGCCGTGCGTTATGTATGTTTTGTGAGCAGGAACAAATGCAGCTAGTTCAGTGTGTCCGTTGTATGGTATTTTATGTCGTTAAACGGCGATCACCCCGGGTACATACCGGATAAATCCGGTATGTAATAAGGGTGTGCAAATGACACGGTATGATTGCGTAACTCCGGTATACCTTCACATTGGATTTTAACCATAGTTGGAATTTGGTCTAACCTTTACCCAAGTTGTTACGAAAGCTTACCCTTATTGTCGGTGTATGTTGCTCCGCCGTATGTGCCCAGGCCCAGAACCTGGAGGCCATCGGTAGGGAGAAGGCGCTGACCGTTTCCGGCGGAGTATCCCTCAGCCAGATTGTGTACGCCGTCGATGGCATCGAGTCGCGACGGGACCCCTACTCGTATTACGCGTCGGGAAATATCAACTTCTCCCTGTATGGATGGAATGTGCCGCTCAGCTTTTCGGTTTCCAACCAGAACACATCATTTCAGCAGCCTTTTAATCAATATAGCCTGCACCCTACGTACAAATCTGTAACAGGGCATTTTGGCTATAACAGCATGTCTTTTTCACCCTATACCGTGAACGGACACATCTTTTTAGGGGCCGGCGTAGATGTGGCCCCGCAACAGGGGAAATTTAAGTTTAGCGGACTGTACGGCCGTTTTCTAAAGGCTGTCGAGCCCGACACGCTGGCCGAAAACCCGGTAACGCCGGCATTTCAGCGTATGGGCTATGGCATGAAGGCTACCTATGGCGACGGGAAAGATTTTGTGGATGTCATCATGTTCCATGCCAAGGACGATATGCACTCCATCCGGTATGTGCCGGAAGACGAGGGAATCCTGCCGGAAGAAAACCTGGTCATGAGCATCGGCGGCGGAAAAGCCATTGCCGAGCATTTCCTGCTGCGCGCTGAGCTGTCGGCCAGTGCGTTGAGCCGCGACACGCGAACGGAGAAAACCTCGCAGAGCCATCCGTTGGCTAAAACCGGTTTTTTGTATACGCCCCGGCTGTCGTCGTCCTATTATAAGGCTTTCAAGACCTCGCTGAATTACCAGGACGATGGGTACTCCATTGGCGTAGCGTATGAGCGGATCGACCCGCAGTACCGTACGCTCGGTTCGTATTACTTTAACAACGACCTGGAGAACATTACAGCCAATGGTACAGTGGCCATGGTGAGCGGGCGTGTAAACGTGGCGGTCAATGCCGGTACCCAGCGAGACAACCTGGACGGCTCGAAAGTAAGCACCATGCGCCGGTTTGTCGGCTCTGCCAACGTGGGCTATGCGCCCTCGCAGAAAGTCAACCTTACTGCTTCCTATTCGAACTTCCAGACATATACCAACATCCGCTCGAAGTTCGTGGACATCAATCAACTTACTCCGTATGACAACCTGGATACGCTGAACTATATGCAGGTATCACAAAACGCCACCCTTACCGGCATGTATACCTTTGGCGCCAATCCCAACAAGCGGCAATCAGTCAACGTGAACCTGACGTTCCAGGACGCAGCCGACAAGCAGGGAGACGTGGAACAGAATACTGGCAGTCAATTCTACAATGTAAACGCCGCCTATGCGCTGTCGATCGTGCCGAAGAACGTGATGCTTTCGGCCGCCTTTAATGCTACCATTACGGAAGGCATCGGTGCCAGTACCAAGACGCTGGGGCCAACCCTGGCGGTCAGCAAATCTTTTTTTGAAAAGAAATTACGGGCGACGCTGTCGTCGTCCTACAATGAAACATACGCCAACAGCAGCCGGATCAATACGATTATTAACGTACGCGTCGGCGGCGGCCTCACGGTACAGAAAAAGCACAACATCAACCTGAGCGTGGTGGGGGTAAACCGCAGCTCGCAACAGGAGGGTGCTTCACAAGATTTTACAGAGTTTACCGGCACGCTGGGGTATGCGTATAGTTTCGGGCGTTGACAGGGCCTAAGCGGGCCAGCCGTTTGTTTTTTAAAGCATGTGTATGAACCAAAACGTTACTGTGAAAAAGGTTTCACTTCTCTTCCTCCTCCTGTTCCTGGCTGCTGCCAGCGTATGGGCGCAGGTGTTTCCGGTACAGGCGACGACGCAGCTCTCGCCTCCGTACTCGCTATACCTGGCGGACTATGTCGCTTCCGGTTCGGAGCGACTGGCGTTGAACGTATACCTGGCCGATATTGCGCGGCCACAACTGGATGTGCGTTTCCGTTTGCGTATCGTCGGGCAGGGCATTACCATTGAGACAAAACAGGAATACAGGCCCGCGCCGGTATCCATTCAGGGCGGGGTGCCGTTGCGTCTGATCAGTACGGACCTGGCGGATTATTTTAATGTCAACAACCTCAACTTCCAGGGTATAACCCGGCGCGAGTATGAGCAGCGGGGTAAGCTGCCGGAAGGCGTTTACCAGTTTTGTTTTGAAGTGCTGGAGTACAACCGCGGCGTCAAGATCTCCAACACCGCGTGTGCCATTGCCTGGCTGATCCTGAACGATCCGCCCATTATCAACCTGCCGGGACGCGATGAAAAGCTGAAGGCGCAAAGCCCGCAGAACGTTCTTTTACAATGGACGCCCCGTCACACCGGGTCGCCCAATTCTGCCTTTACCACCGAATACGAAGTGACGATGGTAGAGGTCTGGCCTTCGACGCGCAATCCGAACGATGCCATTCTCACGTCGCCGCCAATTCTTCAAACCACCACGGCCAATACCACCTTTATTTATGGTCCGGCCGAAACACCGCTGGAACCCGGCCGCCGCTATGCCTTCCGCGTCAAGGCTAAAAGTATTGCGGGCGTAGACGAGCTTGATCTCTTTAAGAACAATGGCTACAGCGAAGTATATTCTTTTATATACGGTGACGCCTGCGACCTGCCAACGGGTATTTCTGTCAGCGCCGTCAGCCCCACCAAGTTTACCGTGGCCTGGCAGGGAACGTTCAATCAAACTGCCTTTCGTGTACGCTATCGCGAGGTCGGCACGGCCGCCTGGTATGACAGCAACGTATCCGTTCCCGAGCTGCAGATAACGTCGCTGAAGCCCGGCACCACGTACGAATACCAGGTAGCGGCCACGTGCGGTTTCTTTGACGGCCAGTATGCCACCAGTGGTAAAGTGACCACGATGGAGCTACCGGAAGCTGCCTATGCCTGTAACAACCCGATGCAGACCTTTGACCTGGACCCCGCGCAGCTGACCGGATCGCTGAAGGTGGGCGATGTAATCGACGCGGGCGACTTTAATGTAAAGCTGACAAAGATCAGTGGCTCGAACGGCGTGTTCTCGGGAGAGGGCGTTGTCGAAGTTCCTTACTTTAACAAGGCGAAAATCCGTACCTCGTTCACCAGCATCTCGGTCAATAAGGAGATGCGCATGGTGAACGGTGTCATGAACGTAACCGGCGGCGGCGTAGACATTGTGCCGCAAGAGCTACTGGACGGTCTGGATAAGCTGGAGGAGGTCCTCGACGTTGTCGATTCCGCACTGACCACCATCGAAGAGAACCTGCCGAAAGACTTTGATCCCGATGGATTTGTAGCGGATACACTGATTACGGTAAAAGACGGGATCCATTCTGTCTATAAGAATGACGATGGTTCGGTTGTGGTAGTAGATAAATCTGGTAGCACGCAAACACTGCCGCCGGGGAGCAACTATGCCGTGAAAGACAACGCGGGCAACGGTTATCTCATCGACTCCAAGGGTAATATTCATAAGACAACGGCCGATGTTGCCGGCAAAGCCGGAAGCCGTGAATACAAACTGGAGCTCAACTTCGGGCCGGCGCCGCTGGCCAAGCATGGTTTTGATGCAAACAAGTACCCGGCACTGGCGCGCGACTACGAGCAGCTGAAAGACAACTACAGCGTAGCCTGGAAGGCCGTGGCTGTGAATGACAACGATCCTGTTACAGCAATACTGAAAAGCACGACGCTTGATAAGAGTAAGATCAAGTTTGAGCAAGGTGGGAACGCCGTGTCGGCGCCACCCTTTACCGGCCAGGAAACAACCCTATCGATAGCAGGCAAAACTGACGGCGACACCGAAAGCCTGCTGGCCATTTATCCGGCGGCTGATTCTACACAGAAAGACCAGGTACTGGGTAAGCTAAACGTAGCGACGTATGCGGAGATCACCAAATCGGTCGTCATTGTGCCGGTGGGCAATGTGACAGTGCCCGGAGGTCTGACAGTTGATAAGATCTCGGCCGAGCTTAACAAAATTTATGGACAGGCCGTCGTGCGCTGGAATGTGAGCCTGGCAGAACGGCTTCCCCACACGCCGCCGTCGCCGTTTGACGATGGTGAAAGCGGTTTGTTAACCAACTATACCGCCGATATGAAGGCCGTTATCAAGGCCTTTGGTGCTTTACAAGACGAAACATTCTACCTGTTCTTACTCGATAATCCGAAAAGTGGAAGAGGATTAGGATACATGCCGCGCAGCAAGCAGGCTGGTTTTATCTTTCTCGGTACACATAACGGTGATACCGAAGCCATGGTCCGGACGATGGCTCACGAACTTGGGCACGGAGCCTTCAATCTCCATCACACATTCCAGGAGCCTAACATTACGTTGACGCAAGGGGCTACTGAAAACCTGATGGACTATCCCGCGGGTGACAAGCTTTACAAGTATCAGTGGGACAAACTGCGATACAAGGACATCGTTGTGGGGCTGTTTGAAGACGACGAAGAAGGCGAATTGGCGGTGATGACGATGGAGGCCTTCGAAGAGTTTGTGGAAGATCCGAACGGTGTTCAGCTCGAAGCGGCATCATTACCTTCCGTTATATGCGACGGTTATACATTCTTAACCAAGAAAGATCGTCTGATCACTCTGTCGGAAGACATCGTTAAAAACATCCGCAAGTTCCACATGTCAGGGCGGTATCTGATAGCCGTTACGTATTCGGATGGCAAAGTATACCAGGTCGGTACCACCTATTTTACGAAGAAACTCGCCCAGCCTGTCCAGATCGATGGCAAGACCGTTACGAGCGAGGTTACCCATGCGGAAGCAAACCTGATGTGCAGTAGCTGTGTGGCGAGCGGTTTGGGAACAACGTTTAAGGCCAGCGAAACCAAAGAGTACCAGCAAAATTCTGCCGTAACATTGTATGATATCGGCGATGCATACAAGATTAAAATTGCGTCTCAAACGACCTGTACGATTGGTAAGCCGTTCATTATCGGGGAGACGGCGGACGGGAAATTTGTATGCGATATTGTAAGCGTTTCTGACTGTGAAGGAGCTAAAGGTGGTGCAGGGGAAGGCGCTACGGTGCGGAACTATTCCAAACAGGCAATTCAAAATGTCGAATCGCTGCAAAAATTGCTCGCAGGGCTTAAGCCGGCTCCGGGTAATCGTCACTTCTCCAAAGCTATACTTTTCGTAACCGACGAGGCGCTCAAAAAGGATGACCCTAAGCGGTATGCATACGTAGAGAACTACAAACCTCAGGGGGACACGGTCAAAATCTGGATTCACCACAACGGGCAGGCGTGGACGCTTCAGTCGGGCGTTACGGATAATGCCAACCAGTTGATGCAGGAGTATGCGAAGAACAATCTGAAGCTGGATATTAATGATCTGATTAGCCAGTATAAAGACACGGAAGTGGATAAAATTGCCACCGCGTTGTACGAATTCTTCGATTGGCTGGCAAAGGGCGTTGAGAAGGCCAAGATTCCCGAATCCGTCTGGAATTGCGACAAGGCTGACGAGTACCAATCAATTTACGCGACGGTGTATGGTTGGGTTACGGCTCCATTGAAGCCGATTCGCATGATTGTGCAGGAACAGTTCAAGCAGTTGTTGCAGAACGATCCGCAGAATGCAGCGCTTCTCCAGAAACTTCAGAACATGGAACAGATCGAGCTTGCTGCGATCTGTGGGTTATGGGATGGTCTTGTTGATGTGGTGGCAGGGGTTCCGCAAATGTTAAAGCTGATCTCTGGACTGGCCAGCTCGAAAGGATGGGACGACATGTCCAAAATGTATAATCAGCTTTCGACCTATAACAATCCCGATACCAAAAGTGTGGGCATAATGGGAGCCTTGAAAGATGGCATTACCGACATGTTCAATCCGCAGAAGCCGTGCGAGCTGGCGCACAACAGCAGCGGCATCGTAGTAGGTATTGCGCTTTGCTTCATCAACCCCGCTGCGATTGAAGGAAGTTTCGGTAAGGTGATTGCCAATTTTGTAAAAATCGTCCAACGTATCGATGCCATCGCCGATAAGTTGAATCCGATTACAAAAATAGTTGGCGCTACTACCAAGATGGCTTTCCAGTCGGTTAAGGGTGTGGTTACATACACGTTCAAAAGCGGCAAGCTCATCATCAAGATCGCTTCCCGGATGGGGGAACCCTTCGCGGAAATTGATTGGAACCGGGTGGTCGTCCGCGCACAAATGATTGATCCGTATGGCCGCGTGTTTACGGGACCTGCTATGATTGATCCCAGTCAATTCCAGGATGGTATCCTGAGGATTAAGGAGATTATCAAGGATGAGCAGGGTAAGATATTTTCCGACGCCAACGGCAGTGGTCTGGCAGAACTCACGGATGGTTCCGTGGTTGTGGTACGGACGGCCGAGATGATTCTCGAAGAGACATTCCAATTATTGAAGTCCAAGTTCCCTTCGGTTTCGGAAGATATACTCCGAAAGGTTGCTGGCAAAAATCTGCCCAATCTGTCGGATTTCTTATCTAATCCACGTGTGATAGCCCGCATCAACGCTACCGGCTATGCCGACGTGTTTCTTGATGACCTTACCAGAACGTGGGGAAGAACAAAAGTACTTGGTGGTGCGCTCAATGAAATTGATGAGACCGTTGTCGATCGCTGGAAGACATTTATGGACAATGTCAGCAGTAAGGCCGGATATGATGCCGACGGAGCCATCAAGCGGCTGGACATTGACTATCTCAAACGCGTTGAAAACCCGGCCGACGACTTTAAGGTTTCATCGAATAAGAAAAACGCACAGGCCATGGTGGACACCTATGGCTGTGTGCCCTGTAAAAATTCGTTGGATGGCCGGGGTGTCATCAATAAAAACACTTTAAAGATCCTCCGGGACTTGGAAGATCTTGTGATCAATGGACGCCGTCGTACGCTCGATTGGAAAGATATCTATAAGCGTGCGGGTTACCCGGAGAAACAAGCGGGAGAAGCCTGGGAAGCGTATTTCGATCGCCTCGAGGCGGCGGGCTTTAATAAGTTCCAGGCACACCATATCTTCCCGGCAGAATTGTTTACAACGTCCTCAGCCTTCCGACACTATTTTAAATACTATAAGAAGGCGGACTTGCTGGATTTCAATGCTTTGCAAAATCCAAAAAATACGATTATGGTGGAATGGTTCAAGCATGGAACCGGTTTGCATACAAACCATACCAACTACACAGAACGCATTCAGCAACACTTGGATGAGTTTATGGAAGGACTGTATGAAAAAACTCCCGGAATCACAGAAGAAGCTGTGGCGGAAGAATTGCATAAAAAGATCAACAGTCTTGGCGACAAGTTAAAAGGCGCTATTGTCGATCAGGGCATGATCGACGCCAATAGCCTCCTCAAGCAAGCGGACAAGCATATCGATGACCTCGACTTCAGTTCCATATTTTAATTGACTATGAAGTTCTACAACATTCAACAGGATAAGAAATATACCGACTGGGTAGCCATGCTGCCGATGTCGGAAGAGAAAAGATTAGGTCTTTCTCATCACATTAAACGCGATACACTGTGGAGTGACCCGCACGATATTTCCATGAAAATGCTCTCACGCCAAGCGTTGAAGTCTACCGTCAAATACGGTAGCATCCACGACTGGATGCAGGATGCCGCCATCGATATGGCCGCGCCGCCGCGTGGTTGTAAGGCAATTATATCGCCTGAGCTGAGGACATTGTTACAGGAATTCCAGGGGCCGGAGCATGGGTTGTATACTATGCGAATGACCAATTTTTATAATGACTCGGACGATGAAAGAATATATCACCTGTTGCATGTAAAAGACCAGCACTATCCGAAGTTGCTTTATAACAGTATTGATTTTGCTGTCATCGATCTGGCGGATGATGCCGAGTCAAGGACCTATCGAACGTTTCAGAAGGGACAGATTCGTTCCTATGAGACGTACCAGCAAATAGCGGCAGAGACCGCGGGCGAGTTTCCAGGCACGTACGTTAAGCCTCTATCATGGGTATATGAAGAACCGTGGGAATTTTTGTGGGGAGGTGGTACGAAAGTCATGGTGAGTGAAAATATCAAGCGCCGGATCGAACAGCAAGGCCTTATGGGAATATCATTCGAAACATTCACCCGAGTAGAGGTCATTACAGGAGCGGCCGTATAAACTCAGCTTAAAGGACTATGACAGAGATCGGTTTTTTTTGGAAAAATACTTGCAGCGCGGCGCTGACAACGGTTTGCATGCTCGTAGTCGTATCGGGTTTCGCCCAGAACGAAAGAGAAATGCTGAAACAGTATTTTGCGGAAGTGCGTTCGGGAAAATATCCCGCTATACCCAAGCAGCTCTCTATTACTGAAAACAGCAAAGCCACGCTCGCGGCACTCACGCCTTTCCTGACGGACACGGCGGTGGCGGTGCGCGGCAAAGCATATGCTATTGCGCAGCTTGCGGGCATCAACGCCCGGCAGGCACACCTGCGGCAGGAAGCCGTGCAGAAACTGATGCAAGGCGCACGCGACACAAATGCCGGAAATGCCGGTCTTGCGCTGGGCTACCTGCCGGAATTTCTCCGCGAAGATTTTACGTCATCAGCACAGGACTCGCTGGTGGCCCTGCTGAAGAGAAGAGCCCCACACCTGGATAAAATTGCCCGGCTGGTCGGCTACCTGGAGGTCGCCACCGTACGGAACGACCTGCGCGCGATAGCCCAGGAAAGCAGCGCATCAAAGAAAGACCGCTGGTCGGCCATGCTGGCGTTAGCGCGCATGGGCGATGGTTATGCTCTTGAGAATATCATGAGCCGTGTGCGCCGGCTGCCCGTGAACGATGAAGTGGTCTACGAGGTCTTTCCTGACCTGGTATATACCCGGAACAAGGAAGTGATCGACTACCTGGTAAAGGTATTAAACAGCACCGACGCGAATTGCAACTCGGCCGATGCCGAGCACCCTGCGCGTATACCCTGTGGCTATCGCGTGATGGAGATGCTCGCGCCGGCCATCGAGGGCTATCCGCTGAAAGTAGATGCCAGTGGCGACATCGATGCAAAAGACTACGTGGCGGCGTTGCAGATCGTACGCGACTGGTTTAAAGCAAACCCTGGTTATAAAGTGAATAAAAACAAGTACTGAGTTCAGTGCCTGTCGGATGTATAAAATCACGAAGATGAAGAAACGTTTATACTTAGTTGCCTTACTCGTTGTGGCCCTGGTGCCTGGCCTCCGGGCCGTCGCTGCTGCCGGTGATAGCCTGCGGGTCCATAAAGACTCGGTGTTCATGTTCCAGTCATCGTCTGTCGCTCCCTGGAATATAGGAGAGGCGCCCGATGTACTGACGGAAGGCATGATGCCGGTGGAAAACGACTCCATTCAACGGTATATCGACTTGGCGCGATCCGTGATGGACAAAGTACGCACGGCAAAAAATTACATTACCGACCTGCACGACGCGTCGCAATTCGAGTTGCCCGTCGGCATCTCGCGCTCCATCGGCGGCATCGAATACGAGATCGCCATTCATGCGATGCGCCTGAAACCCACCCATGCCGAGCTGGATGTATTCCTGCAGTTCAAAGTGCCGCAGAACGAGCAGGTGCTGACCTTCATGGCCCGCGGTATAAAATTTACCAAGCAAGGAGGTATCGTGGGCGATGCACGCCTGGAATTGCTGGGCGACTATGGTATAAACTTCAATGGCAATAAGGTGCAGCTGTTGCTGAAAGGCACCAGCTCCGGTCAGGGCTGCTATGCAGTCATGGACTGCGACGGTTTCCGCGAGCTGGGGCTCGATGCGGAAGTAAAATTCTCGCGCGACCTGATCCGTCCTGAAAATGCCAACGGTACCGTGGCCGAAGGCAACGTACAAACTGGCTTTAAGACAACGCTGACCAGCTGGAACGACCTGGTAGTACAGCTCGACCTGCCACCCTTTCAGGTAACAGGTCTGAACGGTGTAGGCTTCGCCGTGCGCGATGCCGTATTTGATTTTAGCGACGTGCGTAACGCACCGGCTGTGGTATTCCCCGCGGGCTACCAGTCGACGCAGATGCTGCCCGAAAATGCCAACTTGTGGCGCGGCTTCTTCCTGCGTGAGCTGACGGTGAGCCTGCCCCCGGAGTTCCAGAAAAAAGGAGCGACCGGCCGTACAAGCTTTAGCGCAGAAAATGTATTGATCGACAACCTGGGTTTGAGTGGCAAGTTTACCGGCCGTAACCTGATCCCCATGGAGCAGGGCGACATGAACGGATGGGCCTTCTCTCTACAAGAGCTTAGCGTAGAACTGGAAGCCAACCAACTTGTGGAGGCGAAGTTCAATGGCGGAATCGTCATCCCGATCGGTAAAGAAGATCGGCCATTTGAGTATACGGGCCTGATCAACACCGGCGGCAATTATCTTTTTAATGTATCGCCGGCAGAGGATATGACGTTCCCGCTCTGGGGCGCGGGGAAAGTCGTGATTTACGACGCTTCCTACCTCGATATTAAAATCCAGAATGGCAAGTTCCAGCCGAAGGCAAACCTGCACGGTCAGATGGCGATCGCCGCCAAGCTGAGCGAAGGTGGTCAGGGTGTAGAGCTTGCCAACATCACCTTCGAGAACCTCGAGATCCAGTCGGTCAAGCCTTACCTGAAAGTTGGGAACTTTACATTCGGCTCGGAAGCGCTGCAACAGCGCATGGCTGGCTTTCCCATCAGCATCCAGGACATCGGTCTGAAGAGTATATCTGACACGGAAACAGGACTTGACTTTACGCTCAAGCTCAACCTGGTCGGCGAGAGCTCGGGTTCCTTTGCGGCCGATGCCGGGCTGACCCTGGTGGGCAACCTCGATAAAGGCCAGGGGCTGCAGCGGTGGAAGTTCAAGACGATACAAGTAAATGAGATCAACGTCGACATCGACGGCGGCGCCTTCAAGATCAACGGCCACCTGATCTTTTACCGCAACGACGTGATGTATGGAGACGGTTTTAATGGCAATGTCAAGGCCGAGTTCACACCGGGACTGAAGGTAACGGCCACGGCGATCTTCGGTAACGTCAACCGGATGCGTTACTGGTATGCCGACGCGATGGTCAACTTCCCGACAGGTATACCCATATTCGCTGGCGTGGGCATCTACGGTTTCGGCGGTGGCGCTTACTACGCCATGAAGATGGACAACCAGGGCGTGGGCAGCGATCTGGGTAGAACAGCTTCGGGTGTGGTCTATGTACCCGACACCAAAGCGGGTCTTGGTCTCAAGGCCATTGTAAGCATCGGCTCGTATCCGAAACCCGAGGCCTTCAACGCCGACGTGACGTTTGAAATATCCTTCTTTAAGACCGGCGGTGTGCGGCACATTGCCTTTGGTGGCAACGGCTACCTGGTAACGCCCGGGCTGGACGTAAACCTGGACAAGCTAAAGGCTGCTACCAGCAAGATGACCGGCGTAGTAAAAAAACTGGAAAGCACGATGGCCGACAAGACCATGGGGCTGGTGAAAAGCGCCGGCAGCGAAAACTCGATGACCGAGATCTTTGGTGAGGTGGGCGACAAAGCCGGGCAGAAGGGTCAGATCTCGGCGAAGGTCATGATCGACTACGACTTCGAGAATCGCGTGTTGCACGGAAACTTCGAGGTGTTTATCAATGTAGCCGGCGGTATTATTAAAGGTGTAGGTCCGAACGGTCGTGCCGGCTGGTCGGTATTACACTTTGCTCCGTCGGAATGGTATGTATATGTCGGTACGCCGGACGATCGTTGCGGCATCAGTCTGGGCGTTGGTCCGATTCGCGCCACGGCGACAAGTTACTTCATGGTAGGCACAAAAATCCTCGGCAGCCCGCCGCCGCCGGAAGCGGTGACGCGCATCCTGGGCGGTGGCGATTATGACTACATGAAAGACCTCAACGCCCTGGGAACCGGTGCCGGCTTTGCATTCGGTGCGGGCCTGGCCATCAATACCGGCGATCTGAGCTTCCTCATGTTCTACGCCCGCTTTGAAGCCGGCCTCGGCTTCGATATAATGCTGAAAGACTATGGCAATGTAAGCTGTAAAGGCTCCGGCCCCCTCGGTATAAACGGTTGGTATGCCAACGGCCAGGTCTATGCGTATTTCGACGGCGACGTGGGTATACGGGTGAAGGTGTTTGGTATGAAACGAAACATCAGCATCCTGAGCATCGGTGCGGCCGTGTTACTACAGGCGCAGCTGCCGAACCCCATCTGGATGCAGGGGACGGTCGGCGGCCACTTCAGCGTGCTGGGAGGATTGGTGAAAGGCGATTGCAAGTTCCAGGTCACCCTGGGTGACAAGTGCGAGATCGAGCGCGGAGGCAGTGTGGTGGAAGACCTGGAGGTCATTGCACAGCTGACGCCGGACAACGGCACCTCTGACGTGGATGTATTCACGACACCGCAGACCCTGTTCAACTTTGCCGTAGGTAGAGAGTTCGGCCTGGTGGACCTGGACGAGCAGCCGAAGACTTTCCGCGTGAAGCTGGAATATTTCCGTGTGAAAGATGGCGCGCGCGAGCTGCCCGCCACCCTGGAGTGGAACGATGCCCTCGACGTGGTAGCCTTCCGCCCGACGGATATCTTCCCGTCGAAGAAAGAGCTGAAGGCCGAAGTACAGATCAGCTTCGAAGAATTTATGCTTGGCAACTGGCGCCCGGTCATTGTCGATGGCAAAAAGGTTATCCAAACCGAAAGCATCAGCTTTACCAGCGGTGAAGCGCCCGACTACATCCCGCAGAGCAACGTGGCGTATAGCTATCCGGAGATAAACCAGGTGAACTTCTATGCGCAGGAATACAACAAGGGATATATCAAGCTGAAGCAGGGCCAACCGTACTTGTTCGGCGAGGATAAACGCTTTATTCAAAAAGGACGCTTTGTAGGAACCGACGACAGCCAGGCATACTTCGATGTGCAGTATGGCAACAGCGAAGTGAGCTTCGACCTGCCCGCCGGCCTGCGCACCGGTCAGATGTATCAGATGGAGCTGGTAAATATACCGGCCGAAAAACAAAAGGCCATCGATCAGAACGTCACTGCCAAGACCGACAAGGTACAGTCGGAAGGACAATCGCTCGACATCGAGATCGCTTCCAAACAGGCAACCGGTACGATGGAAATGCTGGAAGAGAAGACCATCTATCAAAGCTATGTGCGGAGCAGCCAGTACCCCACATTTACAGCGAAGGTTGCCGCAATGAATCAGTCGGCCGCCTGGCGCCGTCCGATCCGCAATGCCGTACATGAACTGGGTGTGACGTTGAATGGCGCTGAGATGTTTAGCGAGTCGGAGATTTTTGGAAAGGGTAACATTTCGCCGACTGTGCGGTTTGAGGCAGTTCTTGCCGGCAATACCTTCTTCGAGAATGTTGTTGTACCGGAAATTTACCGCGAGTACCCGCTGGATGCGAGTGGCGTTATTACGTGGCGTACACCGCAAGCCATGGGTGTGCCGCCGGTACGCAACGCGACCTACATTCGTCAATACCCGTCTAACATTTCGATGACCGACCAGGTCGCCGAAGCCAACGGATTCTCCTTTGCTACAAACGAAGCAGCTTTTGTGTATGACATCATGCACTACATCGAATACGATTTCCGGGATATCCAGTCCAAGCTGGTGAACAAGTACATCAGTGCCGGTTCGCCTAACCCGGGCGTGGTGTCTTACCTCACGTCGTCTTTCTCTCCCATTGCCGAAGGCAACTACCGGGTGAAGGTAAGCTATGTGCTGCCGGGTAAGGATATCGAGACTTCTCAGCAGGAAATTCAAATCATCAATACTGTTAAACCGTGATGCCCTCCATGAAACATTTTTTGCCGATTGCTATCGTGTTGTTGCTGGCAGGCCTGCATACTACCGCCTGGGGGCAGAGCCGCCCGGCGTCGATCAAGGTGCTGGGCCGGGCACAGGAAAAGCGAATATTGCTACGCTGGGCGCCTGACAACGACATGGCGTGGGAATACCTGCGCAAGCGTGGTGTGAAGGTGCAGCGTGTAACCGTAATCCGCGACGGTCGTGTGCTGCCGATGCCGGAAAAGGTGATGCTTACCCCGGGGCCGTGGCTGCCGGCGCCTGCCAAAACCTGGCAGACACTGGTTGATAGCAGCGACTATCACGCTATTGCTGCGCAAGCCCTCTATGGCGAGGATTTTGATCTGACGCGTAATCCCAACCGAAGCGTACTTGAAACCATGAACCTGAGCCGGCAGATGGAGCTTCGTTTTTCATTCCTGCTCTTTGCTGCCGACCAATCTTTCAGTGTGGCCAAAGCGGCAGGCCTGGCGTGGGAAGACAAGACCGTAAAGCCTGGTGAAAAATACCTGTACCGAATTTTTCCAGCCACTGCGTTGCCAATTAAGATCGATACCGGGTTTGTATACATCGGCTCGGATGACCGTGAAGTGTTGCCGCAGCCACTAGACCTGAAAGCAGAATTTAAGGATCGGGCGGCTGCCCTTACCTGGGATATTCATTATCACGAACGGATCTACAACAGCTATATTCTGGAGAAGTCCACGGATGGCGGCAGAACCTTTCAACCGGTGAACAAGCTGCCGTTTGTGATGACCGAGCCTGGAAATAAGTCCGTTCCGATCGCGTACAAAGTCGACTCACTCGCGGAGAACGACAAGATCTATACATACCGTGTGCGGGGGCGTACGCCTTTCGGCGAGTTGGGACCGCCCTCGGAGTCGGTGTCGGGCATGGGCGTGAGCCGGTATACCGTACAGGTGCAAATCACCAAAAGCGAAGTGATCGACAACAAGCAGGTAAAGCTGGAGTGGAAGGCCACGCCCGAAGAAAACCTGCATAGCATTTCGCACTATAGCGTATGGCGGGCAAATGCCGTAGACGGCCCCTACCAGGTGGTCAAAGATCAGCTCAAGCCACCGGTGTCGGGGTATACCGACCTGTCGCCCCGCGCCACAGCCTACTACCGTGTTACCGCCGAGACGAAACAAAAAGATCAGATCCACTCCTTCCCGGTGCTGGTACAGCTGATCGACAGCATTCCGCCGGCGATGCCTGCGCCGCCGAAGGGTACGGTCGACTCCCTAGGCGTAGTGCGTCTGCAGTGGAGCGCTAACAACGAACCTGATCTGCTGGGATATCGTGTCTATAAAGCCAACTTCCGCAACGACGAGTTTTCGCAGGTCACGAAGACATTTCTGAAAAAGACAGCGTTTATTGACTCGATCAATTTGAAGGCGCTCGATGAGTATATCTACTACAAAATAACCGCGGTCGATACACGCTTTAATGAGTCGGCCTTCTCGACTGTGCTGCAGCTTACACGGCCCGACGTCGTACCTCCGGTGCCGCCGGTTTTTGCATCGGTGCAGAATACGGCGCTGGGTGTAAAACTCAACTGGAAAAAGAGCAGCAGCACCGATGCTGTAAAAGTGATCTTATACCGCCGGGAAGGCGTTGGCGCCTGGACGTCCTATGCGGAGGTTCCGAAAGACTCTGTGTCCTACACGGACACCCGTGTAACCTATAAAGCCAGCTATACTTATAAGCTGGTGGCGGTAGATGACGCCGGCAACACGTCGGTTCCTTCGCCGGAAGCACGGCTTGTCGCGCTTCGCAAGAATGACCGTGTTCCGATCAACTCGCTGACGGCCCTGGCCGACCGCACAGCGAAGAACATCCGACTTGCCTGGGATTATCCGGGCTGGAACGATGTCGAGAAGTTTTATGTGTATAAAAGCCAGGGCGGCGAAGGGCTGACGCTGTTCAAGAGCCTGGGAGCGTCGGTGCGTGGGTTCGCGGATAGCTCGGTGAATAACAACTCTTCCTATACCTATCGGATCAAAGTGATTTTTAAAGATGGGACGGAAACGCCGTTTAGCTCGGAAGTGGTTGTTCAGTATTAATGGCAAAGTTATGAAACGCTACTTATTCGTTGTCTTCCTGCTGCTTTTGTTCGGTACGGCGTTTTCGCAGACCACGCCCCACGTCATCAAGTACAAAGTTGGCGTCCGAATTTCCGGCAACAGCTATTGGTGCGGTGCTCTCACGCTACAGGGGACAAAGATTATCATTGGTGGTGTTACCTACAGCATGCCTGAAGGCCCTGCATATAATACCATGACTTACTTTGAAAATATACCAGGTCCACTGCCGAATACGGCAACGATAATCTGGAGTGGGAAATATACGTGCACAGGCGGTCAGGGCGGTACCAGACAATACACGGTAAATGTCACCCTGCCGAATACGGTAGGATGTGGTGGACAGACTAACTATGATCAAGGTGTCAATACGGGGCAAGGGATGTTTTGTGAGGTTCGCATGACTCCCATGGAGCTCTCGCAGCCGGTATTTTCAAACACGCCGCAATGCCTGGACCAGGACATTGTGTGTCCGGTGAGGATCGGGGGAAGCGGTTCGTATTATTTGGATGCTGCTATTTATGATCCGGCCACAGGAATTTCCAACATTCGCAACATTGGCTCTATGTTTTTACGCTGGCAAGACCCCCCAGTAACATATCAGGGTGATTTTATTGTTAATATGAAGCAGGCACTAGGAGCCAATGCAGATTTATATGTCAATAAACAGGTTGTTTTCCGCGCAAGGTTGTCGGGGGAAACGCTTGGTTGTGGTGGCGATTTTTACTATGATGGATTGCCCAGTGCCTGGTCGGCGCCGTATACTATTTACCCGGGAGGTCCCGTAGTAAACGGTGCGTTGGTACCGATCAAACCCTTTTGCAGCGCGCTGCCCAATACTGGCGCGATCACCGTTCCTGCGGTAACCGGCGGCACCGGTTCCTATAATTATTCCATTGTTCCGCTTGTACGCTATGATCCTGCTGCGGGTGTTACATGCGCCGCGCCGCGGATCAAAGTTGATAATGTCGAGTATTGTCCGGGTACGTCTGTGACCAACCCAACCGGTGCAGGGGAAGCCAAAACCATTGCCGGGTTGAGCGCTGGTTTTTACCAGGTTATCGTCGAAAATCAGGGTGGTGGTAATCCCTGTTACTATACCGGGTACGTTACGGTCCCTCCGCCCGATCCGTTTACCGCCAGCGCTTATCCGAACCCGCTCTCTGTAAGGGGATATCACATCAACTGCTATGGCGGCAATAACGGCGCCATTACGGTTACCACCACCAATGGCCAGGCGCCCTATACCTTTACCATCAACAGTGCGGCCGGTACACCCACCGCTTCGCCGTATACATTTACCACATTGATGGCAACGTCGTATACCGTGTCGGTGAAAGACGCAAACGGATGTACCACAGACAACCCGATCACGGGCATTGCCCTTACCCAGCCTCCGGACCCTGTCTCGGCTGCAGTAGACGGTTATAAGGATGTAACTTGCTTCGGGCGTGCCAACGGCGAGGTGACCCTGCAGGTAGCCAACGTAGCGCTGCCATTAACCTATACGCTCAATGGCAACGCTGTTACGCCGTCAGGCGGTACGGCTACGGAACCTGTATTTCAAGGGTTGATCGCTACGCAGGCGTATACGTTTGTGGTACGGGATAATCTGAATTGTAGTACATCGGTGGCCCCCATTACGTTAGCCCAGCCGGCAAAGATCGAGGCCGGGTCCATTGACCCTACCCACGTGCTGTGCAACGGTAAGGCAACAGGTGTGCTGACGGTGAAGAATGCCAGGGGCGGTGTAGCGCCGCTTCAGTATTCTGTTAACGACGTGAGCTATAGCACCAACAATGCAATCGGAGGACTTACGGCCGGTACCTATACCGTGACCATCCAGGATGCCAATGGTTGCAAGGTGCCGCAGACACCATCGGTGGAGATCACGCAGCGTCCGGCCATTGTGTTCGGTACGACGACGGTAACAGACCAAAGCTGTACAGAAAAGATAGATGGGGTGATCTCGCTTGCGCCGTCTTCTGGCGGAACTGGAGCGCTGGAGTATTCTATCGACGGCGTAGTCTACAAGCCGCAGGTAGCATCGGACCCCGTGGTGTTCGACGGTCTTCTGGGATCTAAAAGCTATACTGCCTATACACGCGATGCCAACGCTTGTGTGGTGCCCAAACCGGTGTTTGTAAATATACGCCCGGTGATTACCGGTCCTATCCAGGTAGCGAAGCCCATCAGCTGCAACGGTGACGCCGACGGCGCATTAAACCTCACACCCGGTGGGGGTACCGGTACCTTGACATTTTTATGGTCATCGGGTGAAACGACGGAAGATATTAGTGGTAAAGGAGACGGCATGTATTCCGTGACGATCACAGATATCAAAGGATGTTTTAAAACTTTCGAAAACCCTCTGCGGGAGCCTGGTAAGCTGGCGCTGGTGCCGGTTATTACCGAATACAACGGCGCCGGCGTGAACTGTGCCGGCTCAACCGACGGGGCCATCGCGCTTACGGTAAACGGTGGCACAGGGCCTTTTGTCTACGCATGGTCTAACACAGCGACCACACAAAATATCAACAACCTGTCGCCCGGCACGTATTCGGTGTTGGTGACCGACAAACACCGCTGTACCGTGGAGGCCACTGGCCTACAGGTAATCGAGCCCGCCGCTGTAAGCGTGGCAGTCAAAACGCTGACCAACGTCCTATGCTATAACGGCACCACCGGTGCGATAGAGCTGACGCCGAAAGGTGGCGTGGGCGACTATGAATATTCTGTGGACAATACAAACTGGGCTACTGGTCCGGTAGTGGGCGGCCTCAAGGCGGCTGAGTATACCGTACAAATGCGCGACGCCAACGGCTGTACAACATCGGTGCCGGCTAAACTTACGCAACCTGGGGACATAACACTGTTGGCGAAAGGGAAGGTCGATACCTCGTGTGGAAAAGCCAATGGCTCGGCCGAAGTGGCGGCCGAAGGTGGTGTAGGGAATTTTCTATATACCTGGTACAATACGAAGAACGAGAACATACAGATTGCGCAGGGCGCCACGGCCGATTCGCTGGCAAATGGCCAGTATAAAGCCTTCGTTGCCGATGGCAACGGCTGTCAGAAAAACGTCAGGATTATTATCAACGCCTCAGACGGCCCGCAAATCACCAATACGCTGCTGAAAGAGCTTACCTGCTATGAAACCAACGATGGGGCCATCAGCATTTCTATCGACAAGGGTCTGCCGCCCTACACGGTATTATGGGATACCCAGGAAGCGACCACCGACATCGTGAATGTAACCGGTGGCGAGCACTGGGTAGAAGTGCGTGATGCGCGCGGCTGCAGCAACATGGAAATATACGATGTACTGTTTCCTGCAAAACTGGCGCTGGATTATACGGTGACCCAGCCATTTTGCGTAGGTGATGATAATGGAAGTATTGCCATCGCAGCGTCGGGTGGGAACCCTGGCGGCTATCGCTACCTATGGGATAACGATGAAGCCGGTACGCTTCGGAGCGATCTGAGCGCTGGCGAATACAATGTAACGGTAACGGATCCTCGCGGATGTCTCTTGGGCACGCCGATCACGGTAGCCGATCCACCGCTGTTTGTCGTAGACGCAGGAGGTGACCGTACCATCTGCGTGGGGCAGAAGCTGACAATCCGTGCAGAAGAAGATAATGCTACCTATACATGGTCTTCGTCAGAAGGCTTTAGTAGTAGCGAACGCGAAGTGGTGCTGTCGCAACCCGCCGTGTATACGCTGCAGGTGATTACAGCCAAAGGCTGCGTTGGCGGAGACAATTTTGCGCTGAAGACTTCCAACGACCTGCTACAAGCCGATTTCCTGATGGCCGCAGAGGCTTACCGCGGTGATACGGTGGTGGTGGTGGACGTGAGCTGGCCGCTACCGGAAGGCATCTCGTGGGCGCTGCCCGACGAAGCGATCATGTTGGTGGAGCACGAAGATTATGCGGAGATTGTGTTCAAAGAATCGGGCGATTTTACGGTCACCCTCCATACAGGCCTGGGTGAATGCATCGACGAATACACCAAGACGATCACCGTCCTGGGCGAACGTCCCGTGGAATCCGGCCGCGGACCGGCCTCCATCGTATCGGATTTCAGAGTCTTCCCGAACCCAAGCAACGGCGGGTTTACCATACGGGCTACATTCCATGAAGGGGCTTCCGGCACGGTGCGAATGCTGAGCTTCTCGGGCGGGGCAGCTCTAATAGATCAGGAGATACATAGCGCAACCGACTTCGAGTATGCGGCCTCGCTGCAGCAAATACCGGCGGGCTTATATTTTATCGTATTGGAAATAGGAGATGAGGTGCGTACACAACGTGTCATCATTCATTGATTTAAAACATACAGTTCAGAAGCAGTTATCAATATAAATTGAAAAGTTATGGTTAAACGCTACTTACTTGTTGTCTTGTTGGTGTTTTCGGTTGGTCTGACGTTTGCGCAGACTGTGCCGCGGATCACCAAGTATAAAGTGGAAATCTGGTTTGCCCGGAATAACTCGACAAACTGGTGTTACACGCTGACGATGCAGGGAACAAAAATTTATATCGGAAATGCCGTTTATACTATTCCCGATGGGGTCAACACCAACAATACAACAGACTTTGGAATCGTAGCCGGCGAACTGCCGAGCACGGCTACGATCGTCTGGAGCGGAAAGTATACTTGTTCGGGGTCGCAAAGCGGCACGAAGCAGTATACGGTAAATACTCCCCTGACCGCCAATTCTAACGCGTGCGGAGGAACCTATACATTTCAGACCAATGTTAATCCCGGGCACCAGATTCAGTGTAGCGTGACGCTGACACCGGCAGAGAGTACGCAGCCGGTGTTTTCAAACACGCCGCAATGCCTGGATCAGGATATTATTTTCCCTATTCGTTATGAAAAAATGGATTACAATC
Organism: Parachryseolinea silvisoli; assembly: GCF_021190955.1. Classification (GTDB taxonomy): domain Bacteria; phylum Bacteroidota; class Bacteroidia; order Cytophagales; family Cyclobacteriaceae; genus Ohtaekwangia; species Ohtaekwangia silvisoli. Next base: position 17,413 of record NZ_JAIOAO010000002.1, on the reverse strand, counting down.
AAAGTGGCCCGTCTTATTATATCGATGCCGGTATTTACGATGCCAACACCGGCGCAGTCTCAGAGGTCCGTTCGGTTGCCTGGTTGGGAGTACCGTATGGAACACCCGCACCTTATCAAAACAATATCGTGTTTAACCTGAAGACCGCGTTGGGTGCGAATGCGGATTTGTACGTCAACAAACAGGTGGTTTTTCGGGGAAGACTTCAAGGGGGAACTGTTCCCTGTAATTCGCCCTACAACGGTGTTCCAAGCGCGTGGTCGGCGCCCTACACCATCTATCCGGGAGGGCCGGTGGTCAGCGGTGCGTTGGTACCGGGAAAACCATTCTGCAACGCTTTGCCCAATACTGGTACGATCTCCGTTCCCACGGTAAGTGGAGGGACTGGTTCCTATAATTATTCTGTAACCAAACTTATACCCTACGATCCCGGGGCCGGTGTTACGTGTCCTACACGGATCAAGGTCAACAACATCGACTATTGCCCTGGTACGTCTGTAGCCAACGCAACCGGTGCAGGCGAAGCCAAAACCATTACCGGCCTCAGCGCTGGTTTGTACCAGGTTATCATAGAAAACCAGGGTGGCAGCAATCCCTGTTATTACACGGGATATGTCGACATTCCGGTGCCGGATCCCTTTACCGTCAGCGCTTCTGCCAATGCGGTGTCTGTAAGAGGGTACCACATCAATTGCTACGGTGGTAACAACGGTGCCATTACCGTTACCACCACCAATGGCCAGACGCCCTATACCTTTACGATTAACGGCGTGGACGGTACACCCACCGCTTCACCCTATACATTTACCACATTGACGGCAGCGTCGTATACCGTGTCGGTAAAAGACGTGAATGGATGTACCACCGACAATACGCTATCCGCCATACCCCTTACCCAACCACCAGATCCTGTCACCGCGACGGTAAATGGTTTTAAGGATGTGACCTGCTTCGGGGGCGCCAATGGCGAGGTGACCCTGCAGGTAGCCAACGTTGCGCAGCCGCTTACCTATACGCTCAACGGCAATGCCGTGACCCCGTCGGGTGGTACGCCCACGGATCCTATATTCCAGGGACTGTCGGCAACGCTGGCCTATACGTTTGTGGTGAAAGACAATCTGAACTGCTCGACCTCGGTTGCACCGATCACGCTGGCTCAGCCTCTACCAATCCAGGCCGGGTCGATTCAGCCTACCCATGTGCTGTGTTATGGTTACCCGACGGGTGTGCTTACGGTAGTAAATGCTACAGGCGGCGTGGCCCCGCTGCAGTATTCTACTAACGACGTGAACTATAGCACAAACAACGCGATCGGAGGACTTGTCGCCGGTACCTATACGGTAACCATCCGCGATGCCAATGGCTGCAAGATGCCGCAGACACCGGTAGAGATCACGCAACAGCCTCAAATCATTATGGCCACACCTTCCGTCGTAGACGAAAGCTGTCAGGACAAGTTAGACGGTATGATCACGCTTACGCCTTCCACCGGGGGAACAGGCGCCCTGGAATATTCCGTCGATGGTCAGACCTACAGGCCGCAGACGGATCCCGTAATTTTCGGTGGGTTGAAAACCAAAAGTTATACAGTCTATACACGTGATGCCAACGCCTGTGTGGTGACCAGGCCGGCGTTTGTCGACATCCGGCCGGAGATCACCGGCCCAATCAGCATAGCGACCCCCATCAGTTGTTTTGGTGAACGGGACGGTGCGCTGAACCTCACACCCGGAGGTGGTACGGGCACGCTCACATTCCTGTGGTCATCGGGCGAAACGACAGAAGACATTAGTGGTAAAGGAGACGGCACGTATTCCGTGACGATCACAGATGTCAAAGGATGTTTTAAAACTTTCGAAAACCCTCTGCGGGAGCCTGGTAAGCTGGCGCTGGTGCCGGTTATTACCAAATACAACGGCGCCGGAGTGAACTGTGCCGGCTCAACCGACGGGGCCATTGCGTTGACAGTAAACGGAGGTACAGGACCTTTTGTATACGCATGGTCTAACACAGCGACTACACAAAATGTCAACAATCTGCCGCCCGGCACATATTCGGTGTTGGTGACCGACAAACACCGCTGTACCGTGGAGGCCACTGGCCTACAGGTAATCGAGCCCGCCGCTGTAAGCGTGACAGTCAAAACGCTGACCAACGTCCTATGCTATAACGGCACCACCGGTGCGATAGAGCTGACGCCGGAAGGTGGCGTGGGCGACTATGAATATTCTGTGGACAATACAAACTGGGCTGCTGGCCCGGTAGTGGGTGGCCTCAAGGCAGCCGATTATACCGTACAAATGCGCGACGCAAATGGCTGTACAACATCGGTGCCGGCTACGCTTACGCAACCTGGGGACATAACACTGTTGGCGAAAGGGAAGGTCGATACCTCGTGTGGAAAAGCCAATGGCTCGGCCGTAGTGGAAGCCGAAGGTGGTGTAGCGAATTTCCTATATACCTGGTACAATGCGCAGAACGTACAGATTGCGCAGGGCGCCACAGCCAGTTTGCTGGCAAACGGCAGGTATAAAGCCTTCGCTACCGATGGCAACGGCTGTCAGAAAAACATCACGATTACGATCAACGACTCGGACGGCCCGCGTATTACTAATACACTACTGAAAGAGCTTACTTGCTATGAAAGCAACGATGGGGCCATCGGCATTTCGATCGACCGGGGGCTGCCGCCCTACACGGTATTATGGGATACCCAGGAAACGACCACTGACATTGTGAATGTAACCGGCGGCGAGCATTGGGTGGAAGTGCGTGATGCGCGTGGCTGCAGCGGCATGGAAATATACAATGTACTCTACCCTGCAAAACTGGCGCTGGACTATACGGTAACGCAGCCTCTTTGTTTGGGCGATGAAAACGGAAACATTGCGATCGCAGCGTCGGGTGGGAACCCTGGCGGCTATAGCTACCTGTGGGATAACAATGAAACCGGCACGCTTCGGAGCGATCTGAGCGCTGGCGAATACAATGTAACGGTAACGGATTCTCGCGGATGTATCCTGGGCACGCCAATCACGGTCGAGGATCCGCCGTTGTTTGTCGTAGATGCAGGAGGTGATCGTACCATCTGTGTGGGGCAGAAGCTGACAGTCCGTGCAGAAGAAGACAATGCCACCTATACCTGGTCATCGTCAGAAGGCTTTACGAGCGACGAGCGCGAAGTGGTGCTGTCGCAGCCAGCCACTTATACCCTACAGGTTGTTACAGCCAATGGCTGCGTTGGCTCGGATAACTTCGCGCTGAAGACTTCCAACGACCTGCTACAAGCCGACTTCCTGATGGCCGCAGAGGCCTACCGGGGTGATACCGTGGTGGTGGTCGATGTGAGCTGGCCGTTGCCCGAGGGCATCTCGTGGGTGCTGCCGTCGGAAGCAATCATGTTGGTGGAGCACGAAGACTACGCGGAGATTGTGTTCAAAGAATCGGGTGATTTTAACGTAACTATCAACACAGGCCTGGGTGAATGCCTGGACGAATACACCAAGACCATTACTATTCTCGGCGAGCGCCCGGTGGAAGCCGGCCGAGCGCCAGCGTCTGTCGTATCGGCTTTCACGGTATCTCCCAACCCGAGCAACGGGGCGTTTACGATACGGGCTTCATTCCATGAAGAAACTTCAGGCACAGTACGGATGTTGAGCTTCTCTGGCGGTGCGGTGTTAATCCATCAGGAGATACACAGCGCAACGGACTTCGAGTTTGCAGCCTCACTGCAGCAAATACCGGCTGGCTTGTATTTTATTGTACTGGAAGTAGGCAATGAAGTGCGGACGCAACGTGTCATTATTCATTGATCGAGTCGTCTTAGCACTCCAGCAGTAAGCTGAATATAAAAAGGTCTCTCAACGTAGAGACCTTTTTATTTGTTACAGATCACACCCGGCGGTGCCGGACGAAAAGAAAGACCGTCAGTACAATCACGACCCCTGATATCGCGACCGCCCAATAGTTTAACTGACGCGACTCGGCATAAAGAGTATAATCCTTTAGCAAAAATTTGATGGAAGGCGGGTTCCAGAAAACCTGTTTGCCCGATATGGAATCGGCATTGGTTCGGATAATATTCCATGGCATGTTGATTTGATGATGATATTTTGCATTGCTTGCCACGGAGATAAATTCGAACTTTGCGTCCAGCGGCTTGAGCTCGGAAATAAACCATTTCGATGCTTCTTCATGCGATATTGGGATACCCAGGCTGTCGAGTACGTGCGCCATATAATCTTCGAAGATATCCTTCTTGTCGATGACCTGTGTATAAAGACTTTCCTTGTGAGCCCGCAAGGTGTCAAACCACCGTTGCTCGACATGATGATGTTGCAACAGCTTGATGCTAACGCCATAGTACTCCTCATACAACGCACGGGCCCCGTAGATGTCGAAAAGCTTTTCGTTGAGCCGCACGAGGTAAAGGCTATCGGCCAATGTGATCTTTTTGCCCTCTCCGGGAAGACGGTCGATAAAGGCATAGTCTTCTGCGGTGGTGTAGTTCGTGACGGGATAGCCCATCCGATTGATCGCATGGTAGGTATCAGCATAATAAATATAGGTATAGAACCAACGGAATTTTTTCTCGAACGTGCTGGTCACACGAAATAAAGTATCGCTGGGTGTTGCGAGCGCGGCATTCGCTTCTTCCGCAGAAGAGAAGTGGCGCAGAAACGTGTAAATCGTCTTTGGATCACCCTCGGCGGCGGAGTCAACGCGCATCTTCCGGGCGGTTAGGGCCCACCCATTTGCCGCGCTTAGCCCCAGTATGTTTCGGGGTGGGTCGTTGTCCGTGATAATAGTTGCTTTGTCAGATTCCCTGTGTATCTCCTGTATTTTTTGAAACGAGCCGCCGCTGGTAATATGAATCATTTTGTCCAAAGACCCATCGGGATGAACAGTAGTCTCCATGGCAACGTCATGCTCGCAGGCGGAAAGTAGGGGCAGTAGAAAGAGGGTTACTATGATAATGTTGATTCGGGATTTCATAGAGAAGAAAGTTTTCGTTGTTTACGAGTTTCCAGGAATGTACCGACACAAGACTCGTCGCGCAGGCATTGATACCATGACGGAGGTGCCGGTGGCCGTTGTTCTTTTTCCAGCTTGTACGGCTGTAGAAAATCATTTGTATTTAAGGTGGCCGATGCTGCTGGACGATGCATCGTTTTAACAACTACAGGACCACTTTGCTGCTCTGAAAGAAAAAGCACCAATAATCCCACCGATATTGCCGCCAGCGAATACCGCACAAAGAGCGAATCCATCGGCGCCAAAAGCGTCGTCACAAGGGCCGCGCGCCGCGTAGGCCGCTCAATGCGGGCAAGGATAGCGTCAGTAAGCTTTTGTGGATGCCTGGCTTCCGGAGGTGCGAGGGAAGCATGCTTCACCCACGCTGATTGCTGTTGTACTTCCTCCAGCAATGTTCGACAGTCCATACACGTAAGTACGTGCTTGTCGATGACCTGCCGCTTTTCCGGAGAGAGCTCATCGTAGAGGTAAATGTCCTGTAAGTATTTTTCACAGCTCATAGTGAGAAGTGGTTTGTGTTGTCTTGATACAAGGCTCGGAGCTTTTCACCCATCTGCCGACGGGCATAAAACAAATTGCTTTTTAAAGCACCGGGGTCCATTGATAATGCTTCGCACGCTTCCTGGGCAGAGAGCCCTTCGAGGTCGCGAAGAATAAAGACAGCGCGTTGTTTCGGCGGTAAGGTTTCGCATGCCCGGTGAATGGCGTCCACTAACTCGCGTTGCTGAAGCTCTTTTTCGGGTGTGCCCGGATCGGCTATGCCGTGGCCATCGACCAGTCCGATCCGGTTCTTTTGCTGCCGGCGGTGGCGTGACTTCAAAAAATCGAAGCACAGGTTGACGACAATGCGATACAGCCAGGTGGTGAGCTTAATCTCAGGCTTATAGTCCGGCAGGTGGCGCCACAGCCGCACAAAAGCCTCCTGGACAATATCCTCAGCATCGTCGGCATCCCCCGTAAAACGGCAGGCAACGGAATACGCATAGGGCTGAAGCCATTCCACAACCTCGCGAAACGCCTGCGTGCTGCCGCGGGTAGCGCGCAGGATGGTTTCGGTAGGTGGTGGAATTGGCATCATCAAATTTACCCATGATACGACGGTGGGCGCCCGAAGTCAAAAGTGTATTAAAATTTTTTCGAATCCACAACCGTTTGAAATCCGGTGGCGAATCGGCTTTTATACCGTCCAAAATTTCTTTACTTAAACATTTGTTTAAATATTAAACAACCGTTTAACTTTGTGCCCGTTACAAGACACCAGGGCACTGTAGACGCGGCCACGACCCCCTTCCGGCCTGTCGGAGTGACATTTACACATCGAATTATGACCAGCGAAAAAATACTGTCTGCCGCCGCCGAGCTCTTCATGGAGCGGGGCTTTGATGCCGTGAGCGTACGCGAGATCGCCAGCAAGGCAGGAGTAAACGTAGCCCTGATCAACTACCACTTTCAGTCGAAGGAGAATTTATTTCTCTCGGTGCTGGAAGACACCGTGTCCACGTCGCGCATGAAGCTGAACAACCTGAACAACGCCGATATCCCCTCAAAGGAAAAGTTGCTACAGGTTATAGACATGTACACGGAAAAGATTTTCACCAATTGTCGCGGCTATCATTTTATCCAACGGGAGCTGGCAGATACGCAACGGCCCGAACTGGTTGATGGGATCACGAAGATCATCAATAAAAACAGCGCGGAGCTGCGCAGGCTGCTGGAAGACGGCCAAAAGAATAAAGAGTTTAGGAAAGAAGCCGATGTCGACATGGTGAATGCCACCTTGTTTGGCGTGATGTACCAGGCTACCCATGCTGTTTTGAAAAAGCGTTGGATCCGGCCCGGGGAAGACGACAACGCGTTTAAAGAACGGACGCGAAAATACCTGATCGATTTGCTGACCGGGTATCTGATCAAATAAACCGAGAACCAATTTTATCATGTATAGAAGAATAACGTGGGCCCTGGTGGCGCTGCTACTCGCAGGAAGCCTGCAGGCGCAATCCGTCAGAAAGCTGACCCTTCGGGAGGCAGTCGATCTTGGCGTGGCGAATAGCAAGGAGCTGGCCGTATCGTCGGCCAAAGTAAAACAAGCCCAGGCGAAGGCTGCCCAGGCAAGCGACAAGGTGTGGCCGGAAGTGGGAGTAAGCGGAACCTACCTGCACATTAACACTCCCAACGTAGACATTAAAACAAAGCCAGCCGATGGAGAGACCAGTGGCAGCTCACCGCTGGCGATGTTTGAAGATCTCCACGACATCGCACTGCTGCAAGCGTCGGCGTCTATGCCGATCTTCAACGGCTTCCGTATCAAAAACAACCGTCTCATGTCCGAATACCTGGAAGAGGCGGCTAAGTATGATGAACAGACGGCGAAGAGCAAAGTGATGCTGAACACCGAGAAGGCCGTCTATCAATATTATGAGCTGCTGGAAACACGGCGCACCATCCAGGAAAGCCTGAAGCGTGAACAACAACGTGTGAAAGAATTCCAGGACAGAGAGAAACAAGGCTTGCTGGCGCGCAACGACCGACTCAAAGCAGAGTTGCAAGCTAACAACATCGAGCTGGCGCTGACGGAAGTGAACAACAACGTGCAGCTGGCGGAGTATAACCTCATTGTGTTACTCGGTTTACCCGACGACACCACACTGGAGCTTGACACAACAAACATGTTCGGCCCCATGCCGCTCACGACGTGGAACGAATACCTGCAAGCCGGTCTGACCAATCGCAGCGAGCTGAAGGCAGCCGACTACCAGGTAAAAGCAGGTGAGTCAGGTTATCGTGCCGCCAAAGCCAACCGGCTGCCGACGGTAGGGTTAAGCGCCGGCTATGTAAATGCGTACATTCCCAATGTCGCCAACATCACCAACGCGATGAACGCAGGGGTCTCTGTTAAATATAGTCTGACCGGTGCCTTCCATGCCAGCCACGGCATGCAAGAAGCCAGGGCGCAACAAGCCCAAGCCGAAGCCGCCCGCCAGGCGGCGACCGACGAAGTAAAAGTTACCATACGACAGAAGTTTCTGAAGTGCCAGGAATCGGTGGAACGACTTGCCATTACCGAGCGCGCCATCGAGCAGGCCGAAGAAAACCATCAGATCACACACAATAAATATAATCAGGGCCTGGTGATCCTGTCGGATTACCTCGACTCCGACCTGACGCTGTTGCAGGCACGCATCAACTATGCAACGACGCGCGCGGAAAGCATGATTGCTTACTACGAGCTTCAGGAATCAGTCGGAAACCTTCAATAATCAGAACTAACACCTTTTATCCTTTATGGAAACCAATAAGAAAAAGAAGAATAAAACATTTGCCATCGTGCTCGGCGGCCTGGTAATCGCGGCGGCGGCATTTGGCATTACGAAGTATATCCACGGTCAGCACCACGAGGAAACGGATAATGCACAGGTGGAAGCGGACATCAATCCGATCATTCCGAAAGTATCCGGCTATGTAACGCGCCTGTCGGTAGAAGACAACCAAATTGTAAAAGAAGGCGATACCCTGGTGGTGCTGGATGACCGTGACCTGGCGCTGAAAGTACTGCAGGCCGAAGCGGCCCTCGAAAATGCCAAAGCCAGCCTTGCCACCTCGCAAGCCAGCTATGCTACATCACAAGAAAACGTGTTAACATCACGCTCGAATACAGAAGCTGCCGACGCGAGTATCGAAATTGCACAAGTACGTGCCAGGCGTGCGGAGCAAGACTTCAAACGCTATCAGGAGCTGATCAAAACCAACTCGGTTACGCAACAGCAATATGAGCAGGCAGAAGCCGAGAAAGACGCAGCCTTGAAACAACTTGACGTGGCCAGGCGTCAACGCGAAGCCCTTTCCCGGGAAACTTCGGCGCGCAAAGCCCAAAGCAATGTAAGCGACCGCAATATTGCCCTGGCACAGACCGTGGTGAAAGAACGTGAAGCCGACCTTCAATTCGCCCGGCTTCAGCTGTCGTACTCGTATATACTGGCGCCGGCAACCGGCGTGATCTCGCGCAAGAGCGTGCAGCCCGGTCAGTACGTACAGGCAGGCCAGTCGTTGTTCGCCCTCGTAACAGAAAAAGAAAAGTGGGTAGTGGCCAACTTTAAAGAAACCCAACTCGACAAAATGAAAGCAGGCCAGATAGTAGAGATCAAGGTAGATGCCTTTCCCGGCGACGTATTTTCGGGCAAAGTAGAATCTCTCTCGCCTGCGACCGGTGCTAAATTTTCATTGTTGCCGGCCGACAATGCTTCGGGTAATTTTGTGAAAGTCGTACAACGCGTGCCGGTAAAAATCGTGCTGACGGAGAAAGCCGAAAAGGCAGCCCTGTTGCGCGCCGGCATGAACGTGATCGTAGACGTACACTTGGACTAATAGAAATTTATGTTACAGCAGGAATCACTGGTCGAATATGGTTTCAACCGCGTCATCATCACCATCACGGCGATCATGTGTGCGCTTCTGGAAATCATCGACACGACCATCGTCAACGTGGCGCTGAACGAAATGCGGGGTAACCTCGGCGCCACCCTCGCAGACGTCAGCTGGGTGATCGCTGCCTACGCCATTGCCAACGTTATCGTTGTACCGCTGACAAGCTGGCTCTCGCAACAGTTCGGCCGCCGTAACTACTTTGCCGTATCGATCGTCATTTTCACTGTGTCGTCGTTCCTTTGCGGCAACGCCACCTCCATCTGGGAACTTGTGTTTTTCCGCTTTATACAGGGCCTCGGCGGTGGTGCGCTGCTGGTGACGTCGCAGACGATTATCACCGAAGTATATCCGCCCGAAAAGCGCGGCATGGCGCAAGCCCTGTACGGCATGGGCGTGATCGTCGGTCCCACGCTCGGCCCTCCGCTGGGAGGCTACATTGTTGATAACTTTTCGTGGCCTTATATCTTCTATATCAATATACCGATCGGGGTCATTGCTACGCTGCTGACGTTGTCATACGTTAAGAGCCCGAACTACGGTGGTAAAAAATCGTTCTCTGAAGTCGATTGGTGGGGTATCCTTTTTCTGATCATGGCGGTGGGCTCGCTTCAGCTTGTACTGGAGAAAGGACAGGAGCATGACTGGTTCGAAGACACGAGTATCATCATCTTCGCCGTCATGGCCGCTTCAGGTATATACATGTTCGTCTGGCGTGAGCTGACCGCCGAAAATCCGGCCGTGGATCTACGCGTCTTAAAGGATAAAAACCTGGCCATCGGTACGGTACTATCCTTTATCCTGGGGTTTGGCCTTTACGGCTCGACGTTTGTCATCCCGCTGTTTACCCAAAACTCGCTGGGATGGACCGCCCTGCAATCGGGAAATATGCTGGTGCCCAGTTCGATCGCGACGGCCATGATGATGCCGATCGTGGGCAGGGCCATACAAGGAGGGTTTTCACAGAAGTATCTCATTGCTGCGGGGTTTTCGGTCTTCTTCGGCTATAGCCTGTGGGCATACACGATTATTACGCCCTTTACCGGTGAAGGTGACTTCTTCTGGATATTGATGTTGCGTGGCGTAGGCCTGGGCTTCCTGTTTGTGCCCACCACGACATTGGCACTTTCTTCGCTAAAAGGAAAAGAGATTGGGCAAGGTGCCGCCTTCACCGGCATGGTGCGCCAGCTGGGAGGCTCGTTTGGCATTGCACTGATCAGTACCTACATCAGCCGCCAGAACGTACAGCACCGCGCCGACCTCATCACGCACGTGTCACCGTATGACCCGGCCGTTGCTCAGCGAATGTCGGGCCTGGAAAGCAATTTTATGTCGCACGGAGCCAGCGCGGGTGAAGCCGTGCAAATGGCAACCCGGGCGATGGAAATCACAGTCATGAAACAAGCAGCGCTGCTGACGTACATGGACGTGTTCCTGGGCATCGGATTGTTTTTCCTGCTATGCGTACCGTTCGTGCTCATCCTGAAGCCGGCCAAAGGCAAGGTAGACATGAGCCAGGCAGCACACTAATTGAGATACTGAATGACATACGACATCCGCGTACAGCGCAGGGCCGGGCTGGGATTTTAGAGGGGTTGCCTGGTCCGCGCGCTGTACGCGGATGTTCGTATTTTTTTCTTTTTATCTTTCGGCATGCTTAGATACTTCCTCCTTGCATGCTTGCTGTCGTCCACTCCGCTGGTGGCGCAGATCTACACACCAAAATTTGATGTACAGGGTCACCGTGGTGCCCGCGGCCTGAAACCCGAAAACACCATTCCCGCCTTTATCACCGCCCTCGACTCGGGCGTGATGACATTGGAAATGGATGTGGTCATCACCAAAGACCGCCAGGTAGTACTATCGCACGAACCGTGGATGTCGTCAGAGATCTGCCTCGACACGACCGGCAACGTCTTTACGGCGAAGGATGAAAAGCATTATGCTATTTACGACATGACCTATGCCCAGGTCGCACGCTTTGATTGCGGCTCGAAAGTCAACGAGCGTTTTCCCGAACAGCAGAAAATATCGGTTACAAAACCCTTGCTGCGCGATGTGTTGATTGCGGTAGAGGATCACATTAAAGGTGTGACGCTGTATGAGGTCGATTATAACATCGAGATCAAAAGTTCGCCCGACGGCGACAAGAAACTTCATCCCACGGTGGAAGAATATTCGGACCTGGTGTATAACATGCTGGATGAATATATTCCGCTGGAGCGGGTGGTGATCCAGTCGTTCGATTTCCGGGTGTTGCGCTACTGGCATAAAAAACATCCCGAGATCCGCCTGGCGGCGCTGGTGGAAAACGTAAAGTCCGTAGACGCCAACCTGGCCGACCTCGGGTTCAACCCCGCCATTTACAGTCCGTACTTTAAATTGATCACCAAAGAGAAAGTGGACGCCCTGCACAAACGAAGAATCCGAGTCATTCCCTGGACGGTGAACGAAACATCGGACATGCTGTCGCTGAAGGGCATGGGCGTCGATGGGTTTATTACAGACTACCCCGATCGGGCCCGGCGGTACAAGATGACACTGGGCATGAACGTGCAGAAAAAGTAGCCCTTCATCCCATCAAAAGAGGGGATTACCCGTATCAATAGCGTACGTAAAGCATACTAAGAGCATCCTAAAGGCATGGAAAAGGTATGCCACCCACAGTAGGCGAGCTTATACCAAAGCTACTACCATACCTATACCAAAGCTATGGATACCTTATTGTAACCTTATAGAGAGTATAGTAGAATGAAAGTTGCGAAGCTGCCAGCGGGCCTGTTTGTTTGATGGCGGCGTATTCCGTATCCTTGCCCAAAATTTCCCCTGCATGAAGAAATACGACGTTTATGGCATCGGCAACGCCATTGTGGATATTGTAACAGAAGTTGAATACGACTTTTTTGAGAAGAACGGTATCGAGAAGGGCGTCATGACCCTGGTGGATGAAAAACGCCAGGTAGAGCTGATGAAGGCCATTGACATGAAAAAAAGTAAGCTTACCGGGGGTGGCTCTGCGGGGAACACCGTAACGGCCATCAACCAGTTTGGCGGAAAAAGCTTCTATTCGTGTCTGGTTGCCAACGACGAGCTGGGCAAATTCTTCCTGGATGAGCTGAGCCGCAGCGGCGTAGATACGAATATGCGCCACGAGACCTGCCCTCCGGGCGATTCCGGGCGTTGCCTGGTAATGACTTCACCCGACGCTTCGCGAACCATGAATACTTTTCTGGGCGTAAGCTCACTGTTGTCGCCAGCACACCTGGACGAAACCGCCATCAAAAATTCTTCTTACGTCTACCTGGAAGGCTACCTGGTACCCAGCCCGCATGGTCTGGAGGCTCTGAAAGAAGCCAAACGCATCGCTGAGCGGAACAAAGTTGACGTCGCCCTGACGTTCTCCGACCCGAGCATGGTGAAATATTTCTCACAGCAAATGACCGAGGTCGTCGGCGCCAGCGTAGACCTGCTGTTCTGCAACGACGAGGAGGCGATGCTCTTTACCGGCACCAACTCCGTACACGAAGCACGCGAAAAACTGCGCGGTGTGGCCAAGCGGTTCGTGATCACTCTGGGAGCCAACGGCGCCGTGATCTTTGACGGCGATACATTTATTCAAATCGAACCGTACAAAGTGACGGCTGTCGATACGAACGGCGCAGGCGACATGTTCGCGGGAGCCTTTTTATATGCCATTACGCACGGCCACAGCTATGCGGAGGCAGGCAAGCTGGCGTCACTGGCATCGTCGCGTGTGGTGTCGCAATGGGGCCCTCGCCTGGAGGCGGCCCAGGCCCAAAAGGTCTTACAAGAATTGACGGCGTAAACCGCCAGGGGAATTGAAAACAGCTTTTTTGGGCTGAATTTGCAGGTCCGAGGCATAAATCGCGATAGCGAGTTGTAAATTTGACAAATAGTGGCCATCTTTGCAGCCCTTAAAAAGTAAGGGTAAAACGGATATACTATGAAACGTACATATCAGCCTTCCCGCAGAAAGAGAAAGAACAAGCACGGTTTCCGTGATAGAATGGCATCTGCCAATGGTCGTCGTGTATTGGCTTCACGCCGCCGGAAAGGTCGTAAGAAACTGACTGTTTCTGACGAGAAGACATTGAAGCACAAATAATCGCTTTTGGGGTCGGTAAGCTCCCTGGGAGAGATTGAGTAATTTGATCTCATGGGGAAATTTACATTCCGGAAGGAAGAACGACTCTCGAAAGAAAAGCAGATACAGGAACTCTTCGACAAGGGTTCCTCTTTTTATTTGTTCCCGTTCAAGGTATTGTTTCTGCCACAGGCCGACCCGGCAAGCCCGGTGCACCAGGTCCTGATCTCTGTCTCCAAGCGTAATTTTAAACGGGCGGTTGATCGCAACCTGATCAAACGCCGCATGCGCGAGGCCTACCGGCTGCAGCAGCAATTTTTGCCGGCAACCCCCCGGTTGTCCGTAGCTTTTATTTACACCCACAAGCAACCGCTATTATCAGCTGAGTTGCAGGGCAAAATGCGGCAAACGTTAGTGAAACTGGGCAAAATGGCCCTTTCCCCGCCTTAACGAGAAGAGGTTGCCGCGACACCCATCCTTGCGTATATTTAACAAAATGATTCACCCGGCAAGCCGGCCGGGCTTGGGCTGGTAGCCAGTATAATTTCAGATATTACCGATTATGTGGAGAAGATATTCGTGGTTGATTCTGCTTACGACGGCTGTGATGGCGCTGGTCGCCTTCCGCAAGCCCGCCGAGCGTTACTTCGATGTTGCCAAAAGCCTGGATATTTTTGCTACCCTTTTCAAAGAGGTCAACGCCTACTATGTTGATGAGATAGAGCCTCAAAAACTGATCCGCAAAGGCATCGACGGCATGCTCGAGTCGCTGGATCCGTACACCGACTACATTCCCGAAGACGAAATCGAATCGTTCCGCATCTCCACTACTGGCCAATACGGTGGCGTGGGCGCATTGATCGGCATCATTAATAAAAGAACAATCATCACCTTTCCCTATAAAGATTTCCCCGCCTACCTGGCCGGTGTGAAAGTGGGCGACGAGATCGTTTCCGTGGACGGCCACCTGGTGAAAGGCAAAACAACGTCTGAGGTAAGCGCATGGATGAAGGGCAAGCCCAAAACCGAAGTAGAAATTCGCGTGCACCGCTATGGCCTGAAAGATGACCTGGTGTTTAAGATCCGCCGTGAAAAAATTGCTGTCAGCAACCTGGCCTATACCGGCCTGGTGGAACCCAGCATCGGGTACATCCGCCTGGATGACTTTACGCCGGGCGCCAGCCGTGAGCTGGGGGAGGCGTTGACCGCCCTCAAAGCACAAGGTGCCAAAAAAATTATTCTCGATCTGCGCGAGAACCCCGGGGGCTTATTGCACGAAGCAATCAACATCGTCAACCTCTTCGTCCCCCGCGGACAGGAAGTGGTGTCCACCAAAGGCAAAGTAGAGGACTGGAACAAAACCTACCGCACACTCAACAATCCGCTGGATACGGAAATACCCATGGTGGTACTGGTAAGCGACGGCAGCGCCTCGGCATCCGAGATCGTGGCCGGTTCGTTACAAGACTACGATCGCGCCGTATTGATCGGCAAAAAGACCTTTGGCAAGGGCCTGGTGCAAACCACACGCCCGCTGACCTACAACGCCCAGTTGAAAGTGACGACCGCCAAGTATTACATCCCCAGCGGCCGCTGCATCCAGGCGCTGGACTATACCCACCGCAAAGACGACGGCACAGTCGCGCGCGTAGCCGACTCGCTAAAGCGCGAGTTCACCACCCGCAATGGCCGCAAAGTATATGACGGTGCAGGACTCGACCCGGACGTAGAAGTAGAATTCGACCCCCTCGGGCGTGTAACCGCTGCGTTGATCAACTCGGGGCTGGTCTTTGAATTTGCGTCACGGTATTGTGCGTACAACCCGCACATGCCCGACCTGAAAACATTCCGGTTGTCGGAAAACGACTATGCCCAGTTTTCAGCCCTGTTAAATGAGTTTAAGTTTGTCTACGACATGCCACTGGAAGAAAATGCGAAACACCTGGCCGAAACCGCCCGGAAGGAACGCTACTACAGTGAATTGGAAGGACCGTTAACGACGCTGCGCGCCAAGATAGAGACCGGCAAAAAATCCGACCTCGTTCGCTTTAAAAAAGAAATTATGCAGGTACTGGAAGAGCAGATTGCTTTTCACTATACCCAAAATGAAGGGCAGGCCCTGAACGCGCTGCCGCGTGACAAGGCGGTGCTGGAAGCGCAAAAGCTTCTGAACAATCCTGCGGCCTACCAGAAAATTCTTTCTCCGAAGTAATGTCGATCATTCTTAGCCTTGAAACTTCTACCCATGTATGCTCGGTGGCGCTGCATGCAGACGGTACGTTGCTGGCCTCGGCGGTGACGTATCGCGAGCAGTCGCACGCCTCGAAACTGGCCGTACTCATTGACCAGGTATTGCAGCTGGCCGATGTCACGATGGCTCAACTCAGTGCGGTGGCGGTTTCCTCCGGTCCGGGGTCCTACACCGGGCTTCGCATCGGTACGTCTACTGCGAAAGGCCTGTGTTACGCGCTCAACATTCCGCTCATCGGGGTGGGGGCGTTGGACTCGCTGGCGTGGGTGGCAGGACCGTTCAATACGTCGAGCGCCTTGCTTTGCCCAATGATCGATGCGCGCCGCATGGAGGTGTACTGCCAATTACTGGATGCGCAGTACGGTGTAGTCAGTCCCGTCGAAGCCAAAGTGATTGATACAGAAAGTTTTCGCGCGCCACTGGAAGCAGGTCCGGTATTGTTTTTTGGAAATGGCGCCGCCAAATGTCAAGGGGTGATCCAACATAAAAATGCTTTTTTCCTGGAAGATGTCCACCCTACCGCCGACACGGTCGGCAAACTGGCCTGGGAAAAATTTCAACGGAACGAAACCGAAGACCTGGTGACCTTCGAGCCATTCTACCTGAAAGAATTTATGATCAAAACGCCAGTGAAACACGAAATTGCCACGGCGGTGAACAAAACGGTGTGATGCTGATGTTTTAACAACGCTATGGAAGCACAAGAACAAATTGTAAACCGCGTGGCCAACAGCGGCCTGATTACCTTCGACTTAGAAGAATATTATCAGCCCGGCCCTCGCGTACTCATCGACATAAAAGATCAGCTCTTTCAGGGACTTATCCTGAAGGAAAAGGATTTTCGTGATTACATCAAAGCGCACGATTGGAAGCAATACGAAGGCGCGTATGTAGCCGTCACGTGTTCTGTCGATGCGATTGTGCCGACATGGGCGTATATGTTGTTAGCCGTAGCCTTAGAGCCCTATGCAAAGCGCGTATTTTTTGGTTCGACAGAAGCATTGGAAGTGGCGTTGTACCAGGAGCGTCTGGCGCAAATCGATTGGCAGGTTTTTAAAGATGCAAAAGTCGTGATAAAAGGCTGCAGTAAAGTGGCTGTTCCCATTGCGGCATACGTGGAGGCAACCAACAAATTGAGACCGTTCACGGCGAGTTTAATGTTTGGTGAGCCGTGTAGTACAGTTCCACTCTACAAGCGACCAAAAAATTGAAAAAATTTACTGGAGTGTAACTTCTTTACAATCAGACTTTAGCCGTTGTCGCAAGTGTATTGTGGATAAAATCTCAGCGCCATGTTTTGCATCTTATCAAACCTGGACTACATTTGCATCCCCAATCGCTAGAAGAGCGGCGGGGATGCAGAAGGCGAGGGCTGAGAAAGCAGAAAAATAGACTTGACGTATTGAGGAATTCTGGTTGGAATGGAAGTGAATTAGGCTTTGAAAGAGGTTTAAAAAAAGAAAAAAAGATTTGACCAGAAAGTTGCAAAGAGAAAAAAGCTTCTTACCTTTGCACTCCCAAAACGAAAGAGGGCTTCGAAAATCGGAAGGGTTATCGAAGAGAGATTGAAAGGTTAAGAAACTGTGAAAGGTTTACGACCA
>NZ_JAIOAO010000001.1 GCF_021190955.1 Parachryseolinea silvisoli | reverse complement strand
TGGACGATGCCGATACGGAACTGGAACTTAGTTGTAAATCAATTTATTAACATCTTCGGAGAAAGATGCAAAATATAGTCCCTTTACGCAGTTCGTTAGACGCTTACACACTTTACTGGGCACTGTCTCGGCCCAATGGCCAGTAGGTGCTGTTAGAGGTTCGTTGTTTCTTTGGCTAGATTTATACGTTATTTTTTTGGGTCAAACTTGACCATCCATTCAATACCGAATCTGTCTCTAAACATAGCAAAATAAGTACCATCAGGATTTTCGTTAATAGGCATTTCAATTTCCCCGTCTGCCGAAAGTCCATTAAATAACTTGTAAGCCTCTTCTTTACTTTCAGCGGTAATTGCAATTTTACTTCGATTTTCGTTTTCATTTACTCGCCCCATAATTTCCAGAATATCATTTGCAGACAAAAAGTTTTGTCCAATAGGCAATGCAATGTGCATTATTTTATGAGCCTCTTTACCCGATATTGGGAATTCCTCACTTGCGATGTCTTTGAATCGGATAATTTTTGAAAACTCTCCCCCAAACACAGATTTGTAAAATGTAAATGCTTCCTCGGCATTTCCGTTGAAGTTGATGTGTGGATTAATTTGTGCCATTGTATTTTATTTTAAGTGTTGGTTTTTAAAGTATATTTTTTAGTTTTTATTTAAGTTCTGATAAAATCAATTTTTTCTGTTTCAACGTATTTTTCATTGCCTTATCTCTAATTTTTGGGTCCTCGCTGTTAATAAGGGTAAAATATTCAACGGGAACTACTTGCCACGATAAACCATATTTGTCTTTACACCAACCACAGGAACTTTCTTCGCCACCATCAGCAGTCAATGCAGCCCAATAATAATCAACCTCTGCCTGGTCTTTGCAGTTAATGACAAACGAAACGGATTCATTAAATTTGAAAAATGGACCTGCAGCCAAAATACTTAATTCCATATCTGCAATTTCGATAATGGCTGTTTCAAAGTCTCCTCCACCTGCCTCTGGCGGATTTTTATATTTTCGATGTTCTTTCAAATTACCGTCTTTAAATATTGATAGATAGTAATCTGCTACTGCTTTTGCATCTTTTGTCTCAACCCAAAGGCAAGGCGTTATTTTTTGTTTAATCATATCAGTTTTGTTTGTCAAGGTTTGATTAGTTGTTGTATCCGTTTTACTGCTATTGTGAGTATTCTGTTCAGAATTTCCACAACCAATAACATTAGCTATCACTAATACCGTCAAAATTTTGACTATATACTTTCTCATAGCGTTATTTTTTAGAGCTGATAATAAATTTTATAATTTGTCAAAAGTCATTGCAAAACCCTTCTTTAAAGCCCATTTCAATCATTTCTCCCTACGTTCAAGGGAGACATTGTAAATAGTAATGCTCACTTTTCTCGCCCTGTTTTTTATTATTTGCAATTATGTGGTTGCAAATATATTTGCAATTATATGATTGCGCAAATTAATTTTCAATTAATTTTATTCTGCTACCGTAACCTATTCAATCTGCCTCTTCTTTCCTGTAGGGATTGCTCTATGAGTGCCCAACCGATAGGGTTTGTTCCAAGATCGAGACCCAGGATTTTTTCATGATATGGTGGATATTTAAAACAGTTGCTATATTTATAACTCGTTTACAAAGCAATCACAATAAGGATTATTCCGTTGTGAATTTAAGGCGGGGCCAGATTATTGTTATTGGATTTTTTATGGTGACCTCACAAGATGCAATCTTATCCGCCGTTCGCGATTTTGCTAACCGGGCGCACGGTGATCAACGCCGACGGTACACGAACGACCCCTACATAGTGCACCCGGTACGAGTGATGGAGATTTGCCGGACCTACACGCAGGATACAGCTACGTTGTGTGCGGCGTTGCTGCACGATGTGTTGGAAGATACACCCGTCCGGGAGGCAGTTATTGGCGAGTTTTTGGCGACGTTGATGCCCGACGCTGAAGTAGCGCGCACGCTGCAGATTGTAGTGGAACTCACAGATGTGTATACGCACGAACGTCAGCCGCGGATGAAACGAAAAGAGCGACGGGCGCGGGAAGCGGAACGTCTGGCTACGGTGAGCGTAGATGCACAGACAGTGAAGTATGCGGATATTATCGATAATACCGTTGAGATTACCCAACAGGATCCGGATTTTGCTCCGGTGTATATGCGGGAATGTCAGGCTATTTTGGATGTTGCGGATAAAGGGAACTCCGATCTATACCGCCGGGCGGTTGATACATTGGAAAAATGTATGGCGCAATTTCCTTCCGGCCATCGTAAGCATTGAAATACTGCCTTTTAATGAAAGAAGTTCGGCAGGTCTTCTTGCAGGAACCGGGCATATTCCGGGAAGCCCGATAGATCGTTGTGCCCGCCCCCCTTCACGAGAATCAATTTCTTTTTGTTTTTGATGGCTTCCACAAGTCGTTGACTATGTTCGGCCGGAATGAGCTCGTCCTGGGTGCCGTGCAGCAGAATAACGGGGCACGTAAGCGCGGCGATCTTTTTCAGATTGTTGAACCGAAAGCGGAGGTAGAGCGAAGGGAAAAAGAACGGCACTTTTTCGTTGGCTAATGTGCCGAGCGATGTGTAGGCAGACTCCAGCACCAATCCACGGACGGGGTAACGTGTGGCAATTTCTACGGCCACACCCGTGCCAATGGATCGGCCATAAACCAGGATATTTTTGGGAGCGACGTGTAGCTCTTTCGTGAGGTATTCATAGGCGGCTTCGCCGTCGGTATACATGCCTTGCTCGGAGAGTTGTCCGGTGCTTTTGCCGTAACTGCGGTAGTCGATGATCAGCACAGCATAGCCCAGGGTGGTGAAATCTTCTGTGGCAAACTTCCAGCCGCTCAGGTCGCCGGCGTTGCCGTGGAAGTACAGGATGACTTCCGGGCGCGTGCCTTCGCAATAGAGTGCGTGTATCGTCTCGTTGTCGCGTGTTTCGAGAAATACTTCGTGCTGGTAGCTGGCCAGGTTCAGATTGGTATTCTTCGCCATCTTGCCGGGGTAGAAGATCAGCTTTTGCTGGAAGATGTATAATAGCAGGGCGACGAGGAAATAGAGAGTAATAATGGCATAAGCCAGGATCTTTAGCGTTTGCATGCGGGGCGGCTTGAGATACAAAGATAGTGGATATTGGAATAATTCAGACCGTGTAGTCGATTGCTGTTTACACTATCTCGGCATCTCGTTGCCGCGGTTATTAACTTCTTGTCGATTACCGCTTTTTAAGCCCTTTTTTAGAGACGACTTTTCAGTTGGATATCGGGGAAGACAATCAACCCCATGCAAAAAGACTGACTATGAAAAGACATGTACGATTCACTGTGTTGTTGCTGCTTACAGTAAGTGCTCTTCAGACTGCGTATGCACAGAGCGATTTGACCAATAAGGTCATGATGGGATACCAGGGCTGGTTTAATACGCCGGGTGATGGGTCGCCCGTGAATGAATGGCGGCATTGGTTTAAGGATCAGACACCCAATGCAACGAAGATCAATATCGACTTCTGGCCCGAGATGGTAGAGTACCCGCAGCAATATGCTACGGAAATGACGTATCAGAACGGTTCCCTGGCGCGGCTGTTTTCGTCATACGATCAAAGTACGGTGAATGTCCACTTTAAGTGGATGCGTGATTACAATGTGCACGGTGTCTACGTACAACGGTTCCTGGGTGAAGCGGCCTCCAGTCCACAAAACTTTCAGAATCGAAATCATATTATGGAAAATGTGATGAACGCCGCGCAGACGTACGGAAGGCACTACGCGGTGATGTATGATGTGACGGGCGTGCCGGAAGAAGGTTTTTATGATAAGCTTATCAATGACTGGAAGTACCTGGTCGATACGTACGATATGTTGAACCGCCCGGGGCATGCGCGGCAGGAGGGTAAACCGGTGGTGGCCATCTGGGGGATGGGCTTTTCGCACAATCCCGTGACGTATCAAACGGCGCAGGCTGTGATCGACTTTTTTCACAACGGTCCGGAGAAATACCGCGCATATGTGGTAGGCGGTGTACCGTCGTACTGGCGTACGTTGCAGCCGCAGAGCGATACAAAGACTGAGCCGCAGTGGGCCACGGTTTATCGCTCGTTTGATATGATCTCGCCGTGGACGGTGGGACGCTATAATAAGAACAGTGTTGATGCGTGGAAGACAAACATGATCGTGCCGGACCTGGCCGACTGTAATGCGAACGGCATTGACTATATGCCGGTGATCTGGCCGGGTGGCTCGTGGTTTAACCAAACCGATCAGCTATATCCCGAGCGGATCAATGACAATCCTCGCGACGGTGGGAATAACTACTGGCGCCAGGCATACAATGCGATCAGCGCCGGATCGAGCTTTTTGTATGTGGCAATGTTTGATGAGGTCGACGAAGGTACGGCCATGTTTAAGGTTGCGCCTAATGCCGGAGGCGCCCCCGCGCAGGGAACAATCGTGAAGCTCGATACCGATGGCTACACGTTGCCGAGTGACTGGTATCTCCGGTTGGCCGACGAGAGCCAGAAGATGCTTGACCATTCGATTCCGTTGACGAGCACTATTCCGATTGCGCCTTCTTTTAGTGTACCGGTTGTGTATGTGTCTTCGACAAGTCCGGCTGTGCGTGGCGTGTTGCCGGGTAGTTTTACCATTGCCGCGACGAATGTTACTTCGCCTGTTACGGTTGCCTATACGCTGGGTGGTACGGCGCCGGCGGCAGATTATACGGCCACTCCAGCATTGACGGGGTCTGTTACGTTAACGCCTTCCGCTCCTTTGGTAAGTGTTGCAGTTGCGCCGGCTACAGATCACGTAATTACATCGGGGGAGACGCTGCAGCTGACCCTGGCCGGAGGATCGGGATATACAATAGGCTCGGCTACTGCTGCTATTACCTTTCATGCCTCCGCGCCTTTTAATGGAAGCCCGGCTGCTATACCGGGACGCGTGGAGGTAGAGAATTATGACACCGGTGGACAAGGAGTTGCTTACTATGACACGGATGTTGTGAATAACGGTGGGCAGTATCGTACATCGGAGCCGGTCGATATCGGTGGGGCACCGGGGGGCGGCTATTTCGTGGGATGGTTGTCGAAGGGTGAGTGGCTGGCGTATACCGTTAATGTAGCGTCGGCGGGTATATACACCCTGGAGGCACGTGTGGCGACCCCGGCTTCGGGAAAGAGCTTTCATGTAGAATTAAATGGTGTGAATATATCCGGCAGCATTGTCGTGCCCGCTACGGGCGACTGGCAGGTATACCAAACTGTGCGTGTGACGACGCCGATGATTAGTGCGGGCCAAAAAGTAGTGCGCATTGTGATGGATACGGATGGGTTCAATTTGAACGATCTCAACTTTGTGTTGAGTACGCCCGGGCAAGGTCCGTATACCGGCGTGCCAGCGGTTATACCGGGACGTATCGAGGCCGAAAATTATGATACGGGTGGACAGGGCATTGCCTATTCAGATCAGGATGTCGTCAACAGCGGTGGACAATATCGAGCTGCGGAGCGTGTCGATATTGAGTCTTGTTCGGAGGGCGGTTTTAATGTTGGATGGATCGGCGCGGGAGAGTGGCTGGAGTACACCGTAAATGTTACGAGCGCTGGCGCCTATACCTTGCAGGCCCGGGTGGCTACGCCCAATGCCGGGAAGATCTTTCATGTAGAATTGGACGGTATTAATATCTCCGGACCTGTGGCTGTGCCGAATACCGGTAACTGGCAGGTATATCAGACAGTGTCTGTGACGACACCGGCGTTGACGACGGGGGTAAAGGTGCTGCGGGTCTTTATGGATGGGTTCGATTTTAATATCAACTACATAAACTTTGTCAGCAGTGGTACAGGTCGCGTGGCCGCCGTGGAGGACCGGGTGCGTGCGGAAGAAGAGATTACATATTCGCCTAACCCTGTACACGATATGCTTACTGTTAACTTTCCTCCGGATGTGTTTCGGGCGGTATCGGTGTGTGATGTGCTGGGACGCGTGCAGCATCAGCAGGTCATTGATGCGCATAGTCAGGAAGTTACGTTGCCGCTGGTGGCACTGCCGTCGGGGACTTATTTTGTTTCGTTGGAGAATGGAGCCCGGAGGAAAGTGATACGGGTTGTTAAACGATAGGGTTACGGCAGGCCGCTGACGTAGGAAGCGATGCGGAAGAGCGGGAGGATTTTAGAGACGCCGCCGAGCTTAATGGCTTCTTTGGGCATGCCGAAGACGACACTCGATTCTTCGTCCTGGGCGATGGTATGGGCGCCGGCACTTTTCATCTCGAGCATGCCTTCGGCGCCGTCAGCGCCCATGCCCGTCATGATAATGCCGATGGCGTTTTTACCGGCGAACCTGGCGACAGATCTGAATAATACATTGACGGAAGGACGGTGTCGATTTACCGGTGGGCCATCGTCGAGGTGCACGTAATAGCGTGCGCCGCTGCGCCGAAGCTCCATGTGGCGGTTGCCGGGAGCAATCAGGCAACGACCACGTAAGACACTGTCGCCGTGCTCGGCTTCTTTAACGCTGATGCGACAAATCGAGTCCATGCGCTGTGCGAACGAGCGGGTGAAGAGCTCGGGCATGTGCTGAACGACGATGATGCCGTAACAGTCGATGGGCATCTCGCGCAGGAAGGCGAGGATAGCTTCTGTGCCACCGGTCGAGGCGCCGAGCGCGATAACCTTGTCGGTGGTTTGTACCAGGCTTTTGGTGTTGCCGCCATGGATGGCCGATGCCGATGCAAGTACTTGTTGCTGGGCGGCAGCGGAGCGACGACGCAGGCGGGCCTTGCTGGCGTTCTTCACGACGTCGATGATATGTTGTTTGCTTTCGGCGGCCATGCCGCCGACCATAACAGGCTTTTGTACTACTTCTACGGCGCCGTATACCATGGCCAACACGGCCGAGTCGGCACCTTTGGTGGTAAGGCTGGAAATGATTACAACAGGGATGGGGTGTTGCGACATGATCTTTTGCAGAAATGTCAGTCCGTCCATGCGCGGCATTTCGACGTCGAGGGTAATGACGTCGGGTACCTGCTCGCCGATCTTCTTAGCGGCAATGTACGGGTCGGCGGCTGTGGCCATGACTTCGATCTCAGGATCGCTTTGTAGTATTTCTGACAACACCTGGCGCATGAGCGCGGAATCGTCTACGATCAGTACGCTGATCTTTTTCTTCAGCATGGAAGTAAGAGAGGGTTCAATTCCTGGTTGAAGATAGTCTTTTGGGTATAGACATATTATACTTTTCGAAAAATAGTTGGCTTGACCTGGTGTACCGGCAAGTTGAGATGGTGCACGGACTCCGAGTGTCCGATAAACAAATATCCGCCCCGGCGCAATTTCGACAGCAGTTTGCGAAGCACCATTTCCTGGGTGGCCCGATCGAAGTAAATCAAGACGTTGCGGCAAAAGATCAGATCGAAGTCGGCGTCAATGCCGGTAATATCCTCGATCAGGTTGATACGTTTAAACTCCACCCGGGTGCGTAGCCGTGGGCCGATGCGAATGGTGGGACGCGCGCCTTCCTTGTCTTTACTTCGTAACAGGTATCGCTTGCACAAAGCCGTGGGAACCTGGGCGATGCTTTGCATGGGGTAGATGGCCTGTATGGCTTTCTTCAATACTTTCGTGGAGATGTCGGATGCTACAATACGGTAGCTAAAGGGGTGACCAAGGGCAAACTCTTCGAGCACCATGGCGATAGTATAGGGTTCTTCACCCGAAGAGCAGGCGGAGCTCCATACTTTAAAAATACCCGCCGGACGGTTGGCATGCCAGGTGGGCAGAAGGTGCTCGCGCATAAAGTCGAAGTGCACGGGCTCGCGAAAAAAATCGGTCTTGTTGGTAGCGACGGCATCGATCATATAAATGAGCTCTTCCTGCACGCCGGCGGGGCTCATGACGTAATCACAGTATGCCGAGAATGTGCCGATATGTAGTTGCTCGAGTCGCTTCTGCAGCCGGCTTTCCAGCAGGATCTTTTTCAAGGGTGTGAGATTGATTCCACACTCCTTGTAAATGAACTTGCTGAGCCGGCTGAAGTCCGCGTCGGAAAGTTTTTGTGGCTGCGCGAGTGCGGCCATGGATTAGAAGTTTTCGTAACGCTTGTCGAGCTGGTCGTTCTCGTGGTTGCCCATATCCAGATTTATGCCACCCATTCTGGAAGGGGCACTTTTCATAGCAGTTTTGTACAGGTTCGGTACGCCGGCGCCGGCTTGTGCAGGACGCGATTTATAGAGCGTCGTGGCCGCGGCGCGTTGCGCGTTTTTATCGAGGCGGAAGAACGATACGGTTTCGCGCAGGTGATCGGCCTGGCTTGACAGCTCTTCGGCACCACTGGCCATTTCTTCTGACGCCGACGCATTTTGTTGGATCACCTGGTTGAATTGCTGGATGGCGTTGTTCACCTGCTCGGCGCCTGTATTTTGCTCGAGGCTGGCGGCAGAGATTTCTTGTACCAGCTTTGCCGTGCTTTGAATGTTCGGTACGATCTGGTCGAGTACTTTACCCGAGCGATCGGCAATCGCCACGCTCGCGGAAGAAAGTTCGTTGATCTCCGCGGCAGCCACCTGGCTACGCTCGGCCAGCTTGCGTACCTCGGCGGCGACAACCGCAAAGCCTTTGCCATGGTCGCCGGCGCGGGCTGCCTCTACGGCGGCGTTCAGCGCGAGCAAGTTGGTCTGACGGGCAATCTCGCCGATGATAGAGATCTTCTCGGCAATTTTTTTCATTGACTCAACGGTATGGTTAACCGACCGGCTGCCGTCTTGAATATCGTCGGCCGCTTTGAGGGCGATCTTTTCGGTCTGCTGTGCATTGTCGGTGTTTTGTTGGATGTTCGCCGCCATTTCTTCCATCGATGATGAAATCTGTTCCGCTGACGCGGCTTGCTCTTGCGAGCCCTGCGACATCTGCTGCGATGTAGCGCTCATCTGTGCACTGGCGGTGGCGATGTGGTCAGACGCGGTCGAAACAAACGTGAGTACTTCGCGCAGCTTATCCACCATGGCTTTGATATAGTCAATCAGCTCACCCAGCTCGTCATGCGATTTGTTCTCGATATTCACGGTGAGGTCACCTTCAGAAACACTCTTGATGGCAGCCTTGGCATAACCGATCGATCGCGTAATAGCCGTGATGATCCAGATCGAAATACCGATGGAGATCAATACGGCTGTAATAAGGAGGAAGGCCATTTGTGTTTTGGCTTCGTTGTACAACTTGTCGGTTTCGGTCTTGGCCAGGGCCAGGGCATTTTCATTTTTACGCGAGATCTTTGCCAACGTGCTGATCGCGGCGAGTGCTGCTGCGCGCCCATCACCAGACGAGAGCTTGTACGCTTCGGCAGAAGTCGAGTCGGTATTGCGCATGGCCAGTGATTTGATACGGCCATAGATCTTGGCATATTCGTTCCACTTGGTCGTGAATTCTTCCATGATCTCGATGCCGGTCTCGTCCGACATAGCTTTAAGATCATCCATGCGGCCCAACATCTCTGTGGTGCGGTCTTCGATCACGCTGATGTACTCTTGTATTTCTTCGGGGCTCTTGGTGATGATGAGCTCCTTTTCCCGCTTCGTAATAAGCTGAATATCTTCCGCTGCCTTCGAGGCAAGCATGATCCGTTTTACATTGAGGTCTACGAGCGTGTTGATACGCTCGTTCAGCAGGCCGATGTTATTCAGGCCCATATAATAGATAGCGCCCGACAGGCCGATCAAGACGACGAAGGCGGTAATCAGGCGGGCTTTTACGGTAAGTTTCATGTGTGATAAGGTTACGCGTGAGAGATTGACTCCTGGTCGGAGGTGTTTTGTAAAATAGAGAGTTCTTCGGTGCTGAAGACCAGGTCGATGTGGAGCAGCATGATAAACTGGTCATGATGTTTGACCATGCCGCTGATAAACCCGGATTTGTAGCGCGATCCGATCGACGGTGCAGCCTGGATGCTGGCGGTGTCGACCTCGAGCACTTCCTGTACAGAGTCGACGACGGCACCGAGCATAATCTGTTGGCCATCGATCGCGAGGTCCAACACAAGAATGCAGGTGTTGACAGTATCGGGCGTTTTTTCGAGCCCGAACTTCAAGCGTGTGTCGACGACGGGGAGTACGGTGCCGCGCAGGTTGATGACCCCCCGCATGAAATGCGGCGCGCGGGGTACTTTGGTGATCTTGGAGAGCTCCAGGATCTCCGAAACATCGGCCACGCTGGTGGCAAAAAGCTCGTCGTCTAATCGGAAGGTTAGGTACGACTGACTGGTGACGGTTTCCATGATGATGTGCGTATATGTGAAGGTAGATTTAGTGCTGGTGTAAGAGGCGGTTCTCGTCAATGAGCTGCCGCACAAGTTTGTGAATGTCCATGACCAGAGCGACACTGCCGTCGCCGAGGATGGTGGCTCCGCTGAACTCTTCGCGGTTTTCGTAGAACGAACCGAGGGGTTTCATGACAGCCTGGTATTCGCCGATCACGGCATCGACCGCCAGCCCCACCGGGAATTCATCGAAGTGTACTTTTATGACCTGCGTGATGTCGGGTTTAGGCTCGTCGTCATGAAAGACTTCGCGCAGGTTGAAAACCGGCAGCAGGGCGCCGTCGAATTCTATCTTCTGGGCGTGTTCCTGCCGCAGTTTGCGTGTTTCGATCTCGTAACATTTGTCTACCGCTGTCAGGGGAAGTATATATTCTGACGAGGCGATCCTGACACGCATGCCGTCTACGATGGACAACGTCAGTGGGAGGCGAATGGTAATGGTCGTGCCTTCCTGTACACGTGAGGCAATGGATACTTCGCCATGGATTGCCTCGATGTTACGTTTTACAATGTCCATGCCCACACCCCGGCCGGAAACATCGGTTACTTGCTCTGCTGTAGAGAAGCCCGGCTTGAAGATGAGATCGTAGGTCTCCTTTTCGGAGAGTACGGCATCGGCAGCGATCAACCCTTTGGCTATTGCCTTCTGACGAATCTTTTCGGCATCGATGCCTTTGCCGTCGTCGACGATCTGGATGTATACGGACGTGCCCGAGTGAAATGCTTTCATGCGAATAGAGCCCTGGCGGGGTTTGCCTTTGGCTTCGCGCTCGGCGGGTGACTCAATGCCATGGTCGATGCAGTTGCGCAGCATGTGCAGGATCGGGTCGGTAATGTTTTCGATGATGGATTTGTCCAGCTCGGTTTCAACGCCTTCGGCGCTGAAGTTGATCTCTTTGCCAAGCTCTTTCGACAGGTCGCGCACCAGTCGCTGGAAGCGCGTGACGAGGGTATCAATGGGTATCAGGCAAATACTAAAGGCGTTCTCGCGCAATCGGCGTGAGATCTTTTCCATGTTCTCTGCCAGGTTGGCGAGGTCTGGTATATTGTGGCGGCCGGCCAGCAGCGTAAGGCCTGCTTGTGAAGTGACCAGCTCGCTCACCAGGTTTAATAGCTCGTCGAGCTTGTCGGATGACACGCGGATGCTGGTGACATGGTTTTTGGCCGCCGCGGACGGTATCGGTGCCGTTGTATCTACCGCTGTATGGGCGGTCGTTAGGGGCGTGTCGGCTCGTAAGGCGGTGGCGACCAGGTGCTGGATGGCCGGCAGCCCAAACGGCGATGCACCAAACGGTTTGATGTCGAGGGCCTGTGTAAATGCGGGAACCTGAAGCAGGTCGGTGTCGGAGATTTTTTCGACCATCACCTCGCAGCAGTCTTCGGCAAAGATGAAGACACCCTCGACTTCAGCCAAGGTGTTTTTACTCGCAAGAAATACTTCAAAACCGGTATAACAGAGCGTTGGTTCGAGTATACCCAACTTCGGAACCTCGTCCATGTGGGGCAGCACGCGGGCTGTGCCGAGCGACACGAGGTCTTCCATGAGGTATAGCGGATTGGTGCCTTTCAGCAGGACATCGGCGTGAGGCTTGCAGTGCACGTAGAAGGTAGCCATACCGGTAGGCGTATGGGTTTGCTCGCCGGTCAGGCCAGCAATAGCCTTGTGCAGCGCTTCGTGGCGCGCGCGGTTGGCGGGGTCTTGCATGCCCTGGTCGCGGATGATCTTTTTTACGTGGTCGACCGTCTCCAGCGTCACCTCCAGTACTTCGTTTGTGGCGGCAAAGCGTCCGGTACGGATCAGGTCGTATACGGTTTCCAGCTCATGGGTGAGCGCGCTCAGGCTTTCGAACCCAAACATGCTGGCAGACCCTTTCAGGGTGTGCATGGACCGGAAGATGGTCTCGACGGACGTTTTGTTGGTGCGATCCTTATCGAATTGCAGCAGTGTTTCTTCGAGGCTGGCGATAAGCTCTTCGGCCTCGGCAATAAATATGCCCTGGAGATGGTCCATAGATTTAGTGAGTCGCGTGAGGTAGGGCCGTGTTTTGTGGCTGTAGAAGGGCGTCGAACCCGGTAAGCGTCAGGAGCTTGAAGTCGTTTTCGTTTAGTCCTGAAGAGACCGTGATGGTACGCCCTCCGGCGCGGGCCTCCTGCAAGAAGGCCCATAGCATCTGTAGAAAGCACAGGTCAATAGCAATCGGCTGGTCGATGGCAATGGACGTTACGTCAGTCTTGGTGCGTAGCTTGCCAAACAGGGCGGTGAGAGCTGCGCCATGTTGCCGAGTAAGCTCGCCGGTAATTTTACCTTTGGTGCCCGACGGCGTCTTGATGATGTTTACCATGGGCTTCATAAGGCAGTCAAAAAAGGCCGGTAGGCCGGTCGTGAAAAAATGGTATTAGAAGGGGATTTTTCAGCCGCGTAAAAAGCTTGCATCGTGATCAGTTTTTGACCTAGTACACCTGGCCGTCTGGCAAAGGTAAAATGCCGGCTTCCGTAGCGGCATCGGAGGAATGTCGTATTTTGAATTACCCGGAGATACGCACGCGCCTTCCGTATAAATACTTAGAGCGTGTTCCGTGCGGTGGCATGATATTTTATCATTAAAAGGATAATACTGTCGTTCTTTAATTTTTGTATACATATATGAAACTTTTCTTACGTGCGGGTCTGTATATAACATTGGTATCTTTGTGCGTACACTGCGAATCCAGAAAGACGGAAACACCACCCCCAACGACGACTGATACCATACAAACTGCACAAAAGCAAACTGTAACGCTGCCCGAACCGTATGCCACCAAGCCGGCGAAGAAGTTCAGTAATGTGGTAGGATGGGATGAAAACATTACACCGGCCGCTCCTCAGGGCTTTACGGTGACACGCTTTGCGGACGGACTCAAGAATCCCCGGTGGATTTATGTTGCGCCAAATGGCGACATATTTGTTTCGGAAGCCAACACTGAGCCCCAAATTCCGGAGAAAGTAGGTAATGCCGTATCGGGTAAAAGCAAGTCGCAGAACCTGGGCAAAAGCGCCAATCGCATTACGTTATTTAGAGACAGCGACAACAATGGAACCATCGATCAGCGGCAAGTTTTTTTGTCGGGATTGAACCAACCGTTTGGTATGTTGATTCTGAACGGATTCTTCTACGTGGCCAATACCGATGGCGTTTGGCAATATCCGTACAAAGAAGGACAAACGACGATGCAGGGCACGGGTAAAAAAATAGTGTCGCTGCCCGCCGGCGGATATAACAATCACTGGACCCGCAATATCATTGCCAATCATACAGGCACTAAAATCTATGTATCGGTCGGTTCGGGGAGTAACAGCGCCGAGCACGGTTTTGAGAACGAGATACGTCGGGCCAATATTCTGGAGATTAACCCGGATGGTACGGGCGAGCGCATCGTTGCTGCTGGCCTTCGCAACCCGGTAGGAATGGACCTACAACCCGGTACCCACACGCTGTGGACGGCCGTAAACGAACGTGACGACCTGGGTGATGACCTGGTGCCGGATTATATCACCAGTGTTAAAGAGGGCGGGTTTTATGGATGGCCCTATACGTACTTTGGCACGCACGACGACCCGGCTGTAAAAGAGCCGCTGCCGGATTCGCTCCAGAATGTGATTGTGCCGGATGTACCCGTGGGACCGCACACGGCTTCCCTGGGACTTGCATTCTACGACGCCAAAGCTTTTCCCGGTCATTATCATGGCGGTGCATTCGTGGGGCAGCATGGCTCCTGGAATCGTTCGGCGCTGAGCGGTTATAAAGTGATATTCGTTCCGTTTGAGAATGGTGTGCCCGGTACGCCGGAAGATTTTTTGACCGGCTTTATCAAAGATGAAGCAAAAGGCGAGGTGCATGGTCGGCCGGTATGTGTGGCCGTAACGCCCGATGGTTCGTTGTTGGTGACAGACGATGTGTCGAATATTATTTGGCGCGTGAGCGTCACGAAAGCACCGTAATTTTTATCTCCTTCAATCCGATCCATTTGTTAACTGTCTATGTCGCGGCGCCCACCACCTCGTCTGGTTCGTTACCTGGCCCTGAGCGGCTCCATAGCCATCGGGCTGGTATATATAGGCATAGGCACCATTGCCATGCTATCATTACTGCGCTTGAAAGACGGCGGCGCGGATGAAGATAGCATGCTGGAGTTTCTGACCGGGCTGGACGCCGGCTGGGTATTGGTTTGGAGCATTCTACTCGGTATGGTGTGTTACATTGTCTGGCGATTGTACGAAGCGATCGCCAATCCTTTTCACGAACCGGATACTGCCAAGGGAGTTATTACACGTATCGGGACAGCGTTAAGCAGCGTGGCGTATGCGATCATTGCGCTTTCTGCCATACAAGCCCTGTTGGGCATTGCGTTAGAGGGCGATGGCGTGGAGGAACAGCGGTTGATGATAGACGATGTGCTGGATTGGCGGGGTGGCGCCTGGCTGGTTGGCGCGACGGGTGTATTAGTTGGTGTTACAGGGTTACTCGAATTTTATCATGTTGTGCGCCGTCTGTATGTGGCCAGGTTGAGCATGCAACGACTCTCGCGCACGGGGCAACGATTGGTCCACGGCCTCGCGTGGTACGGGCATTTCGCTCGCGGTACGATCTTATTGATTATGTCGTACTTTCTTGTGCTGGGTGCAATTCACGCTGATCCCGAGGAGGTGGTAAATACGGACAAGGCATTTAACTTCATTGGCGAAAGCCTGTTGGGCCATCCGTTGTTCGTGATCGTGGCGATCGGTACGGTCGCGTATGGCGTTTTTATGATC
The DNA here is from genome assembly GCF_021190955.1 of Parachryseolinea silvisoli. Classification (GTDB taxonomy): domain Bacteria; phylum Bacteroidota; class Bacteroidia; order Cytophagales; family Cyclobacteriaceae; genus Ohtaekwangia; species Ohtaekwangia silvisoli. The sequence goes on along the minus strand of NZ_JAIOAO010000001.1, from coordinate 2,353,192 downwards.
CTACAGGGCATATACTTCAAATGGGAAAAGGACCGGTGAGCGCACCGATCCTTTCCTACAGCTTATTTTGCGGCGGTGAGTGACCCTGCCGGCGTGTTGCCGGTGGCTCCACTGCCGGTAGATTTTCCTTCCAATGCCTGTACTCTCTGTGTCAGCGCCTCGATCAACTGGCGCTGGCTGTCGATCAGGGTTTGTTGCTCTTGTACGGCTTTGACCAGCGGCACAACAAACTCGGCATAGCGAAGGCTATACCATTCCTCGGGTCTTTCGGGGCGGCTAACGCCGCTGAAGTCGAAGTTTACTTTCCGGGCAGCGGCTTCTACTTCCTGTGCGATGAAGCCGGTGTGTACGGTGAGGTCTTTCGGAATGGCGGATGCATCGACGCCGGCGGAGGCATTTTTTGCGACGATAACGTCGTGGTTAACGCGATAGGTCACCGGGCGGAGCTGCTGGATGAATTCCAGACCGGGCACGTCTTCGCGGATGTCCGTTTTAAAGCGACCGTCAGAGGCTGCTGTCCAGTTTACCTGGCCACCGATCTTGGTGGCGGAGACATTGCCGATGCGGACTTCATTGGAATTATATACCTGTGCTCCGGCGCCTATAGCGGTAGCGTTAGTTAAATGGCTGTACCCCTGAAATGCGGCATAGCCGACGGCGGTGTTGTAATTGCCTTCTCCATACCATGAAAGTGCCGCATAGCCAACAGCTGTGTTACGCTCGCCGCTCGTGCTTTGCATGGCCTTCATCCCTACGGCAGTGTTGCGACTACCTTGTGTGTTCTCAAATAGTGCTTCGACACCGAGGGCTGTGTTGTCGTTTCCCTCCGTATTCTTAAATAATGCTTTAAACCCAATGGCGGAGTTGAAACTGCCGGCGTTTTTAAAAAGCGCCATGGAGCCCAGGCAACTATTCCATTTGCCTTCATTTTTATACATCGCGTAGGCTCCGACAGCAGCGTTTTCGAAGCCGTAATTGTCCGAAAGACAAAAGGAGCCCAAGGCTACGTTGTTCCAGCCGCTGGAGCTGAACAGGGCTTTGTAGCCGATCGCGGTATTGTCAGGTCCGTACCCGCGGTACAATGCTTCTGCCCCCACGGCTGTATTGTTGTTATAGTAGGTGTTTGAATAGAGGGCATTCTGACCCAGTGCTGTGTTGTTGCTTCCGGTGTTATTCTGACGCAGGGTGTTGAACCCGAGAGTAGTATTGGCGGCACCCGTGAGATTGTCGGCCAGCGAGAATGTGCCGACTGCGGTGTTCACGGAGCCGGAGGTGTTGGCATAGAGGGCGTGATGCCCTATGGCGATGTTGTCAGAAGCGGAGGTGCTATGGTAAAGTGAGTAGGCACCGACGCTCACATTATACCGGCCGTTGATGTTACTGTATTGGGAAGCTGTGCCAATGGCAGTATTGGCTGAGCTGGACTGGCTTTGGTATAGCGCGCGCCAACCTACTGAGGTATTCTGGCTTGCCGTAACGCCGCTGAATCCGCTTTGATAGCCGATGTATACATTGTCGTTCACGACCTGGTCGTCGTTCACTCCTGCCCCTTCACCCAGGTATACCGAGTGGCCGGTATTGAGCTGTTCCAATTGCCCGCGGGTGGTGAGGCGAAGGTAAGGGATGTTGTCCGTGCGCAGGACCAACGGCATTTGGTCTTTTGTCCCCAGAAAGTTGTTTGCGTTCGTGCCGGTATTGCCGGAGATGTTCCAGGCGCTGTCTGCGCTAAGGGCAGTCGTTTCAATGGTGCCTGCCTTCAACGCGTAGAGTGCATACGGCACGCTCATAAGCTGACTGGCACCATAGAGTTGACCATCGATGCTTACTTCCAGAAAGTAGGGGCCCGCAGACCAGTCGATGGTGGCCAGGTCGTTGCTGCGATCGTTCCCCTCGCCAATGGTGAGGTTGATGAGTCCGGTTTCGGTCGCCGTGGCGTGGTGGTTTTCGGTATAAACGGCTTGTCCAGCGGCGTTGCCCTGGACAATGCGAATCGCGACGAGCGAGGTGCTGTTAGCTTTTGCCTGGCCGGCGGCATCACGTAAAACAGCCTGGTATTTAAAGCCGGTAGGTGCCTGTGCCCAGGCATTCAAGCTGATGATTGCGAAGAAAAATATAGACAGTGTTTTCATAAAAGGGGGGTATTTATAGAGCGAAAAACATGTTGTGATAGAATCTTTATTGTTTGATGATCTTGAAATGACGTATAAGTGCCTGGTGTCTTTTTACCTGAAGCAGATATGATGCGCCCGGCAGATCCTCGAATGAAATTTCCGTGAGGTCCGTCACAGCACCTTCGCGTACCGGGATGCCACGCGCGTCGAGCACGGTGTACCGGAGGTGCGCCGCCCGGGTGTCATTACGAAGATATAGCAGCGTATTAACCGGATTGGGGAATAATGTTAGCGGAATTCCGGTGTTGCTATTGTCTTGTGTGGCGTGTACGCGTAGTGCCGGCTGATGAAAGCCCTGCGTGAGGTGGTGTGGCAGTGTAGTGGTGGTTTCGATGGCTACTTCACCAACGGTGAACGTCAGCGACCCGGCATCTTGTTTGAAAGAATCGCCGGCAGCAGAGACAACTTCGTGGCGTTGGGCTGCCAGGGGTAGCGCAAGCAATGCCAGAAGTCCTGTGAGGACGCTTTTGGGAGGAGATTTCATACTATATATTGTTTTAGTGTAGAATCGGACAGGCATAATTGCGCAGCAGGTCGGAGTAAGGATTGGTATGCGATACAATCCTGTGGCGACGAGAATGGAAACAGCTTATAGGAAAATGGCCTGGGAAGGGCTGCTGGAGGAAATCGTTTTCACTGACGGCTGATCGGCACGGGGGCGCAGCCTTCCCGTGAATGAATATACATATAAAAGAAGAGATACCCTATCGGAAAATACCTTGTGACATGACGACGTAGCGCGCCGATACATTAAAATATGAGCTTTTGAACAAAGAATATTGAGCTTTTGAACAAAGTATTATCTTGCTGATAAATAGAACTTTGTGAATAGAGGTCCGGGACATACAATAGTCTGCGGGCCGTGTCGTCTTACCACAAAAACAAGTAGGTTATGAGCAACGGTAGTGAGGATCATCTTCCCGAGGTTCTATATTCTTGCAATACAGACATTAAGCGCGAGAGCGAGAAGTTTCTTTCGAAGCATGCGTTTACGCACATATTCGAAGGCAGCCTGGCGATCGATACCGGGGCGAGTAAGGAGCTGTACCAGGCCGGTGACACCATTCTGGTGAAACGTAACCAGTTGGTGCGGTCGGTGAAGTACCCCGGCACGAGCGGGCAGATGCGCAGTATCACCGTGTTCTTTAGTCAGGAGCGTCTGCGTGATTTTGCGTTGACGGATGCCCCCAAGGCTGTTACTCCGTATGTGGGAAAGTCGGTGGTGCCACTACGTCGCGACCCGTTGTATGCAGCGTATGCGACGTCACTTGTTCCCTATGAAAGTAGCGCCAGCCAGTCGTTAGACGCGATCACCGCGTTAAAAACCCATGAGGCGGTGCTTTTGGTGCTGCAATTGGACCCGGCATTACGGGCGATGTTATTTGATTTTAGCGAGCCTGGTAAGATCGACCTGGAAGCGTACATGAAACAGCACTTTGCTTTCAACGTGGAGCTCAAACGTTTTGCGTATCTCACGGGCCGGAGCATTGCTACCTTCAAACGTGATTTTGAAAAGGTGTTCCACACGTCGCCCAGTCGGTGGCTGCTGCAGAAGCGACTCGAGGAAGCACATTATCAGATCAAAGAGAAAGGGCGGAAGCCTTCGGACGTTTACCTGGAGGTGGGCTTTGAAGACCTTTCTCACTTTTCCTTCGCCTTTAAAAAAACCTACGGTGTTGCGCCTTCGCTGGTATAGCGCGATTACTATTTCATCATAAATTTTTTATCGAAACAATCCTATGACCACTACAGCATCGAACTTACGCGTTATTATAACGGGCACCACCGGTATGGTGGGAGAGGGCGTGTTGCACGAATGTTTGCGAAACCCGAACGTCGAAGCCGTACTTGTCATTAACCGGAAGCCTTGCGTCGTCACGCATCCTAAGCTGCGCGAGATTATCCACGGTGACTTTTATAACCTGTCGTCGATACAGGATCAACTCGGGGGATATGATGCATGTTATTTTTGTCTGGGGGTGTCGGTGGTAGGCCTTTCGGAAGCGGAGTATTTTAAGATCACGCATACGCTTACCCTGCACATTGCCGACATTCTCAGCACGCGAAGTCCGCGGATGACATTCTGCTATGTTTCGGGGGCGGGTACGGACAGCACAGAACAGGGGCGGACGATGTGGGCGCGCATCAAAGGCAAGACGGAGAACGACTTGATGAAACTTCCCTTCCGGCAGGTGTTCGCCTATCGCCCGGGCTTTATGAAGCCGGATAAAGACGCGAAGAATGTACTAACGCTTTATAAATTTATGGGTTGGATGTATCCGATCGGCCGTGCGTTATTTCCGAAGGTATTCATCACACTGCGGGAACTTGGCTTGTCGATGATTGATGTTACCCGGCAGGGTTACGACAAAAAAATACTCGAGGTATCCGACATCGTGGCGACTGCCGCACGGGCAACCGACAATAAATCTTAATGTGTTGCCTGGCCTGGCGGCAGATGTGCCTGCAGTATGCCCAGCGTAAGGTGTGCCTTTAACAGGCAAAGCATTTGCTTATGTTGCGTTGTTAATTCTTGTAAGAGTATAGCGGTGCCGGCCGGAGTACTTTGGGGCCGGCTTATTTTTTGTAAACGTTGTAGTATAGCGTCGTGCGCCTGTGTCAGATCTTTCAGCATCGTTAGGGGAGTTGGTACCGTGTCATCCGCCAGGAATGCCGAGATGTGCTGAAACGCGCGGAGGCGAAGCATGGGCTTATGTCCTTCTGTGCGCATGTATACCGTAACGCGATCCAGCAGCATGTCCAGCGCTTCATACTGCAGCTGTAAAAAATTGCGGAGGCCCGGTTCCTGTTGATCTTCCAGGTGCCAGTGACAAATGCGCGTTTCCGTATAGAGTAAATATTCGTCTATAAGCAGCTCGTTCAGCGGACGCGATGAAGACGTGCGGGAACGGCGCGATAGGGTGTCGGTTTTTATAGTCATACGCGAGGCCGTTAGGGTATATGCAAGATACACACAAGGTCCCGCGCGGGACATGTACAGTTAAATGTAAGTGTTGTTTAAATCACTTCAAGGGTCAGGCGTGCTCGTTGATAACCTGTTGGAGGAAATGAGCCGGTACGACACCCGACTGCCGCCATAAGACGTTACCGTTTTTGAAGAGCATGAGCGTTGGTACACTTTGTACCTGATAGGCGGCGGCCGCCTGGGGGTTGCGGTCAATGTCGATCTTGATAATGCGGACTTTGTCGCCCACGCGTGATTTGAGATCTTGCAGGATCGGGGCCATTGTTTTGCAGGGGCCACACCACTCTGCCGAGAAGTCTACGAAGGTGAGCTTCTCGCTATTGACCAGGGTTGAAAAGTTTCCTTGTGCCATGTTGGTAAAACACCGGGTCGGTTCTGCCGGTTCAAAATTTAGTCATTAAATTAGCCGGCACAAGAATCGATCCCGCTTTTCGCGCATGACATTGCCTGACGACCATCCCCTGAAACAAGCCCTCCAGACGCACTTTGCCCTACCAGAAGAGGACTGGTCGTTCATGGCTGGTATCTGGACGCGTACTACTGCCCGCCGCAAGGAGATCGTGACCTACGCCGGCGATGTAGAGCGCTATCTGTACTTTGTGGAGGAAGGGGTGCAGCGCGTATTTTATGCCGACGACCAGGCACGGGAAGCTACGATTGTTTTTACGTACGCGCCTTCGTTTGGTGGTGTGCTGGACTCCCTCCTGATGCAGCAGCCGTCGCGGTATTTTTATGAGACGTTAACGCCCTCGGTATTTCTGCGAACGCCTTTTGCCGAGATGCAAGGACTTATGGATGCCCGGCCAGCCATTTCAGCCATGGTACGGCAAAGTCTGAATGTAACACTTTCGGGCGTATTGGAAAGGCTGGTGGAGCTGCAGTGTTTTTCGTCCGAGGATAAATTCAAGCGATTATTACAACGTAGTCCGCACATCCTGCAGTTGGTGCCGCATAAGTACCTGGCTAATTACCTGGGCATCGACGCTACCAACTTCAGCAAGTTTATGAATCGTGTGCGGATCTGAAAATCCTGGTATTTACCAACAATTACTTTCGGGTGTTGCTCCACCTTTGTGTCGTTCAAATCTTGCATTATGAGCCCCGTAGATAAACATCACTGGCTGGACGGCCTGGAAGCCCGCGTCGAGCGACACCTGCAAAAGGCGATTTATTATTTTCAGAATCAGGACAGCCAGGTATTGCTGAAACCTTCCGTCACGGGCGGCTGGAGCATTGCCCAATGTCTGGAGCACCTGAATCGCTATGGCCATTTTTATCTTCCGGCCATCGACCGGTCCCTACAACGTCACGACGGCCAGCCCGACGCGTCGACGTTTACCAGTACGTGGCTCGGTAGCTATTTCACGCGGATGATGCAGCCGGAGACCGGCAAGCGAAAGATCAAGGCCATGAGAGCCTATGCGCCGCCGCCCGATCTCGATGCGCATGCCATCGTGGCCGAGTTTATCCATCTGCAGGAGACATTGCTGGCGCTGCTCTCGCGTGCGCGGCGTGCCGATCTGACGGCCACGCGTGTGCCGGTTTCCATCGCCACTTTTATTCGGTTGCGGTTAGGCGATGTGTTCGCTTTTTTGATCGCCCATGATGAGCGTCATATACAGCAGGCGCTACGCAACCTGCCCGTGTCGCCAGAAACAGTCGTACAGGCCATCCGTTAGTGTGGTGACAGGGCTTTGAGCCCAACGATGGAAAGAATGAGCGTTGTGAGAAAAAATACCCGCCAGAAGCTGGCGGGTTCGTGAAAAATAAAAATACCGACCAGTACTGTTCCCACTGCCCCGATGCCCGTCCACACAGCATAGGCTGTACCGATAGGCAATGTTTCAGTCGCGCGCATCAGCAAGTACATGCTGAGTGTAAGGCATACCAGAAAGCTGGCATACCACAGTTGCGCCGTTGTGCCGGTGGCCTCGCGGGCTTTGCCGAGGGAAGTAGCAAAGCCTATTTCCAGTAGGCCCGCTACGATCAGTAGTATCCAATGCATGACAATCTGTTTGTTACCAGGGCAAAGCTACGGTTTCAAACGGTCGTATGCCAGCCCGCGCCAAGCTTGTCATTTCCTATGTGCGTTCCGCACACGGTTGACCGAATGACCATTCAATAAATGTCCGTTGCCATTCAATAACTACATTTTATGTCGCTGGTGTTCGTGGCGACCTTGCTTACCGTAAGGCCTTCCCAGCCTGTTCGCGTGTAACCTATTTATTCAACCATATACAACAAACAGATGAACACAACTTCTACAAAACACCACAAGGGCTTGTTTCGCCTGGTAGCGGTGGTATGCCTGCTCGGTATGCTGCTACCGGCTTTACCAGCCCAGGCACAATTAGGCAACCGCGTCGTGGTTGGCTACTTCCACAACTGGAACAATGCTTCCGCTCCTTACATTCGGTTGCGTGATGTGAACTCCAAGTATAATGTTATCAACATCGCCTTTGCTGTGCCTGTTGCCCCCGGCGACATGACGATGCACTTTGAACCCATACAGCAATCGAAGACTGAGTTTATCGCCGACATCCGCGCGCTGCAGGCGCAGGGTCGTCGCGTACAGATTTCGATTGGGGGTGCCGACGCTCCCGTAGAGCTGCACACGGCTGCGGACCGTACCAAGTTTGTAAACTCGATGAAGACGATCATTACCGAGTACGGCTTTGACGGTTATGACATTGACCTCGAAGGTACCTCGGTGATCCTGAATCCAGGCGATACCGATTTTAAGAATCCCACGACGCCGAAGATCAGCAACCTGGTCGCAGCGTCGCGTGAGCTCGTTACATACTTCCGGGGCCAGGGTAAAAATTTCTGGCTGACGTCTGCTCCGGAAACTCAGTATGTACAGGGAGGTTATGGTTTCTATGGTACTGCTTTTGGCGGCTACCTGCCTGTGTTGCATGGTCTGCGTGACCTGCTCACGTTTGTGCACGTGCAGTACTATAATACCGGCTCGCAAGTAGCGCTCGACGAGAAGATCTACAACCAGGGTACGGCGGACTTTATAGTCGCTATGACGGACATGTTGCTGAAGGGGTTCCCTGTGGGTCGTAATACAGCCAATGTCTTTCCGGCGTTGCGGGAGGATCAGGTAGCCTTTGGCTTGCCCGCTACCGGTACGGGTGCCGCGCCGGCGGGTGGATATGTGGCGCCTGCACAAGTACATCAGGCATTGAATTATCTGATCAAAGGCATTTCGTACGGCAGCGCATATGTCACCAACCGCACCTACCCGAACTTGCGGGGTATCATGACGTGGTCGGTTAACTGGGATAAGACTCAGGGCGACGCCTTTGCGAACAACCACTACGCTTATTTCAGCAGTTTGGGCGGCGGCAATAATGCTCCTACTGTAAGTCTTACCTCGCCGGCCAACGGCGCAACGTTTACGGCACCGGCCACCGTTTCACTGGCGGCCAATGCTTCTGACGGCGACGGTTCCGTGGCAAAAGTAGCGTTCTTCCAGAATGGCGCCCTGCTCGGCGAAGACACGTCGGCACCGTATACATTTACCTGGAGCAACGTAGGCGCTGGTAGCTATACGCTGACAGCTGTCGCTACGGATAACCAGGGTGCGACGACAACTTCTTCGTCGGTGACCATTACCGCGACGATCAGTGGGGGCAATACACCGCCGGTGGTAAGCCTGACGTCGCCGGCCAACGGTGCCACGTTTACGGCACCCGCGTCTGTTACCCTTGCCGCCAACGCAAGTGACGCCAATGGCACGGTCAGCAAGGTGGAATTCTTTCAGGGGAGCACAAAACTGGGTGAAGACACTTCTTCCCCGTATAGCTATACCTGGACCGGAGTGACGGCAGGTACCTATAGCATTACTGCCCGCGCTACAGATAATCAGAATGCTACCACGACCTCGTCGGCTGTAAGCATTACGGTCTCGAATCCTACAGGTGGTTGCAATGCACCTCAGTATGTAGAGAATAACGGCTATGTCGCCGGAAGCCAGGTGCAAAACGCCGGCGGCGTATATCAGTGCCGTGAGTGGCCCTATTCAGGCTGGTGTAATGGTGCTGCGTGGGCCTATGGTCCCGGCACCGGTACCTACTGGCAAGACGCATGGGTGTTTGTTTCTGCCTGTGGTGCATCGACTGCCGCTGTGCAAGCCCGTGTTGCGGAAGCTGAGAGCGTGGCGGTATATCCTAACCCGGGCGTTACCGGTCGTACGGCTACCGTTACGTTTGGTTTAGGTACATCGCCCAGCATCGCCACGGTGGAAGTTAAGACGTTGGATGGTGTGGGCGTTTACAGCCGGCAGTATACTCCGACCGGCACGACACTGGATGCAGAGATTCCGGCCTTACCGGCGGGGTTATACCTGATCCGCCTGCAGCACGGTGCGAAGAGCACAACACAACGATACCTGGTTAAATAACGACTATCACGCCATATTCATGAGAAGACATTATACTCCGGCCGCTTGCTGGCAGGCATACCGGCGATGGTTTGCCGTAGTCCTGATGATTTTTTGTATCACGGCGGTGCAAGCCTCGTCCCCATCACACCGCGACGAGCGCTGTGTCGCCTGCACGGACCCCGTGTGGACGGCGGCAAATACGTACACCGTTGGTGTCCGTGTTTCGTTAAATAACAAAATATATGAAGCACGTTGGTGGACGCAAGGAGAGAACCCTGAGACGCGCAGTGGCGAGTGGGACGTGTGGCGCTATATCGGTCCGTGCGACGGCGGTGGGACAAATGTCAATCCCACGGTATCGCTGACGGCTCCAGCGAACGGAGCATCGTTCGCCGCGCCCGCAAGCGTTACGCTGACGGCTACTGCGGGTGATACCGATGGTACCGTGGCCAAGGTTGGGTTCTACCAGGGCGCGACGTTACTGGGGGAAGATACCTCGGCACCGTATAGCTATACCTGGGCCGGCGTTGGGAGTGGCACGTATAGCCTCGCGGCGCGTGCTACGGACAATGCAGGCGGCACTGCTACCACTGCTGCGGTCAGCATTACGGTGACGGGTGGGACAAATGCCAGCCCGGTGGCGACGCTCACGGCTCCGGCCAATGGCGCGTCGTTTACCGCGCCCGCCAGTGTTACGCTGACGGCGACGGCAAGCGATACAGACGGCACGGTTGCTAACGTTGCATTCTATAACGGCGCAACGCTGCTGGGCGAAGATACTTCTGCTCCCTATAGCTATACCTGGAGCAATGTGCCGGCGGGTACCTATGCGCTGCGGGCGGTGGCCACGGACAACGCGGGTGCAACGGGTACTTCGGCTACGGCATCGGTTACCGTAAACGGTAATACCGGCGGTGGTTGTAATATTCCGGCGTATGTGAATGGATCGACCTACAGCACCGGTGATGAAGTGCAATACAATAATAAGAAGTATAAGTGCGAAGTGGGTGGATGGTGCTCACTCGGGGGTGCATACGAACCGGGTATCGGCTGGGCATGGGACAACGCGTGGGAACTTCTGGGCGATTGCACCGGCGGTAACAATGGCCCTGCTGTAAACATCACGGCGCCGACTGCAGGGACTAATTTCCCTGTAGGGCAGGCAATCACGATTGCTGCGACTGCGAGCGATGCCGGTGGCTCAATAACTAAAGTTGAGTTCTTGGTGGATGGCGCCAAGATTGGAGAAGATGCTTCTACGCCCTATAGCATTTCGTGGACAACGACACAAGGATATCACACGCTGGTGGCCCGTGCGACGGATAATAGTAGTTTTACGAAAGAGTCGGCTGCTGTTTCTATTACGGCAGGAGATGTCAATACCGGTGGATTGCCTGCGCGCATTATGAGCGGCTACTGGCATACCTGGGGTGGTGGCGTGCCGTTTGTGAAACTGCGCGATGTATCGCCCAAGTGGGATGTAATCAACATATCCTTTGTTGAACCGGTGACGGTGGGAAGCACGAATGGCCAGGTGAAGTTTGTACTCGCGGGTGCGACCGCTGACTATACCGTTGCCAACTTCAAGTCTGATATCAAGCTGTTACAGAGCCAGGGGAAGAAGATCGTGATCTCCATCGGTGGGTATGAAGGTTATTTCTCGCTGACGACGGCTGCTGCACGCACGACATTCGTCAGCAACATGAAGAGCATCATTGACGAATACGGTTTTGATGGTATCGACATAGACCTGGAGCAAAGCTCGTTGGAGCTGGAGACGGGAGATGCAGACTTTCGCAATCCTACGTCGCCGAAGGTGGTACAGATGATCGGGGCCATTCGCGATCTTTGTAATCACTACGGGAGTAATTTTATTCTTACGTTCGCACCGGAGGCGTTCTATCTGCAACTGGGCTATCAGTGGTATGCAGGGTTGCATTCCAGCGTAGACCGTCGAGCGGGGGTGTATATTCCGGTGATCCATGCATTGCGTGACAAGATCACGTATGTGCAGTCTCAGCTGTATAACCAGCCGGCGATTATGGGCCTGAATGGCACGTTGTATTCGTCCGGCAACCCCGACTATCTGGTGTCTATGACGGACATGCTGTTGAAAGGGTTTAACGTAGGTGGTAACCCGTCGTATTTCTTCCCGCCGCTACGTCCGGACCAGGTGGTCATTGCCGTGCCGTCGTCGGCCGGTGCTGCGGGTAGCGGCCAGGTGACGAACCAACAACTACAGCAGGCCTTTAACTATATCGTAAAAGGTCAGTCGTACGGTGGTCAGTACACCATGACCGGAACCTACCCGGCGTTGCGCGGGATCATGGCCTGGTCTATCAACTGGGATGTTCTTCAGAACAACAACAGTTTTGTTAATGCCAACCGCACATACCTTGATGGTCTTGGTGCGCCGGCGGCGGCGGCACGCGCAGCAGCACCGGTAGCCAGTGTACAGGCGGCTGCGGCAGTACCGGCAGGTTGGGGTGACTTCCAGATGGGCCTGGTGAGTGACAATACCAATATCATCAACGTGCGGATGAAGAAAGCCTTACAAGAGAATGTGAAGCTGAACTATCGTTATGCGTATGTAAACAATGGTGTTGATCCTTCCAGCAATGCGTTGTCCTGGCTCTTTAATCAGTGGGGTACGGACTACTCGCGCAACTCACAGGAGATGGGACTGCGTCCGGCCTACGTCATTTATATGCTGCAGGAGGAAGGTGGCGCGGCTGCGTTGAAGAACAACATTCGCAATGCGGACTTTATGCGTAAGTACTTCTCGAGCATCCGTACGGTGGCGGAGAAGAGCAATGGTTACAAAGCGATTTTTGTAATCGAGCCGGATACGTGGGGTTATTTCCTGCAAAATGCACTCGAACAAGGTACAACGTCTGACCCGCGTCAGGTGCCGGCTACAGTAAGCAACCTGGGGGCTGGTTATGAACACCTGGCCGGTCTGCCGAACACGCTGAGCGGTGTGGCGCAAGGTATTATTCGTACGCTGCGTCGTTATGCACCTGATTCATACAATGGTCTGCTGATGTCTTTCTGGTCGGTGAACGGCAACGGTGTTACGGGGCCGCCCGTGGCCGACGGCGCAAAGGGCATGGTATACTGGAACCAGGGTGACGTTACTTATTCGGCACAACGCAATGTAGAGTTTGCCAATCAGCTGTTGCCCGCTACGGGTGATCGCGGTGACTTTATTGGCGTAGAGAAAAATGGTTGGAGCGCGGGCAACTGGCTGGTGAAGCAAAACCGGAATGACTACTATTGGAATGATACGCAGAATGCCAAGTGGGTGAGCTGGTCAAAGACGCTTAGTCAAGGCGTTAGCCTGCCACTGCTGGGCTGGCAGATCTCGATCGGTCACATGGGCTTGCCGAATACGGTGAACCGCTATGAAGATACATTCATGCCGTACTTCTTTACACACAAGCAGGAATTCTTTGATGCCGGCTTTATCGGCTTCCTCGCTGGTAAAGGGTTGGCAGATTGTACAGACTTTACAAACCTGAATGGCAACTCGCTGGAGTCGAACGGCAACGCCGGCGACAACGGCTGGTTCTTTGAACAGCTCAAATCGTTTGATGCCGGACGTCCTTACCTGACAGGGGTTACATCGCCTTCGGTAAGTATTACCTCGCCGGCGGCGCAGAGCTCGTTTATCGCGCCGGCCTCCATTGAGATAGCGGCTACGGCAGGTGCCGGTACTGGCGGGACGATTACAAAGGTCGAATTCTTCCAGGGTACAGTGAAGTTGGGTGAAGACACGAGCGCACCGTATGCTTTCACCTGGACGAATGTTGTGGCAGGATCTTATAGCCTGACTGCGAAGGTGACAACAGCAACTGCTACGGCGACATCGTCGGCTGTGGCGATTACGGTAACAGTGCCGAATACCAATACGCCGCCGGTCGTAAGCCTGACGGCTCCCGCGGGGGGTACGACGTATGTCGCACCGTCTACCATTGTATTGCAAGCTGCGGCTTCCGACAATGGTGCGGTTGCCAAGGTGGAATTCTTCCAGGGGAGTGTGAAGCTGGGTGAAGATACCTCTGCTCCTTACGCTTACACCTGGAACGGTGTTGCTGCCGGTAACTATGCGTTTACCGCCAAGGCTACCGACAACGAAGGTCTTAGCGCTACTTCGGCTGCTGTGAACATTACGGTGACGAATCCTACCGGTGGCTGCACGGGCGTGCCGCAGTATGTGGAGAATAGCGGCTACGTCGCGGGGAACCAGGTGCAGCAGGGTGGTTCTATTTATCAGTGTCGTGAGTGGCCTTATTCGGGCTGGTGTAATGGCGCAGCGTGGGCCTATGGCCCGGGCACCGGTATGTACTGGCAGGATGCCTGGGTATTGAAAGGCGCGTGTGGCGCGCAACAACGTGTGGCAGCTGCGGACGCTTTTGCGGCAGAGGGAGCTACCATCACGCTGTATCCAAATCCGGGAGAAAGCAATCGTGTCAATGTGGTAACGATCGACTTTCTACAGGATGCCGGCGATGTAGCCGTGCACGTGATGAAGGCTGATGGCGCTCAACTTATACACCGGAAATATCAGGGTGTTCAACAGTCGTTGCAGGTAGAAGTCCCCGCGCTGCCGGGTGGATTATACCTGATACGCGTGGGCGCCGGTGCGCAGAGCGGCCTGGTGCGCTACCTGGTACGCTAGAGAATTAAAGTACTTTTTACAACCAGATGAACAAAGGAATATCGCCGTAACGGCGATATTCCCTTTTAATGAAAGACCGTTATGGTTCTATATTTTCCCTTGTAAGCGGGCCGTACCATTTAATAAATACGCGACACCGCTCAATAACTACATTCCCCCTTTCTTTTTCTGCTGCCTAACATTGCGTGTCGGTTGCCGGCAACTGACACTGTTAATGGATTGTTTCACTTTAATGTTTATGCTATGGAAAAAATAATTACGAAGATGGTACAAAGCCTTCGGTTGTTGCTGCTGCCTTTGTTGGCAGTGACGGCAAACGGAGCTCTTGCACAGAACTGGCAGCTGGTCTGGCAGGATGAGTTTACGAATGGCATCAGCCCCGACTGGGTGTTCGAGACCGGCACGGGCAGTGATGGCTGGGGTAACCAGGAGTTACAGTACTATCGTCGCGAGAACGCAACGGTAGAGAATGGTCAGTTGGTGATCACCGCGCGCCGCGAGAACTTTGGTGGTTCCGCCTATACTTCGGCCCGTATGAAGACGCAGGGTCGCAAGTCATGGCGTTATGGTAAGATCGAAGCGCGTATTGCTATGCCGAACTTCCAGGGATCATGGCCTGCCTTCTGGATGTTGGGTGACAACATCAGCACCGGCGCGGGTTGGCCTGCATGCGGTGAGATCGACATCATGGAGCATGTGAACACCGGCAGCGACATTCACGGTACTGTGCACTGGTCCGATAACAATAACCAATATGCCTACTACGGCGGTTCGACCAATACCAACGTAACCGGTTATCACCTCTACACGATCGAGTGGAATGCGAACACGATCCGTTGGTTCATCGACGGCAATCAGTACCACGTGGTCGATATCACCAATGGTGTGAACGGCACGCACGAGTTCCACAATAACTTCTTTATTTTATTAAACCTGGCCGTGGGTGGTCGCTGGCCGGGATGGTCTGTTAACGATGCAGCACTTCCTGCCAAGTATTATGTGGACTATGTGAAAGTATACCAGGATAACGGCAATCCGCCAGCTTTCAGCACAACCATTCAGGCAGAGAATTACGGCGCCATGCTGGGTGTACAGACCGAGGCTACAACCGACGCAGGGGGTGGTCTGAACGTAGGGTACATCGACGCGAGCGACTGGATGGCATACTACAATGTAAACTTTCCTACCTCGGGTAACTATACCATTGAGTATCGTGTTGCCAGCCAGAATGGCGGCGGCCGTCTGTCGGCTGACCTCAATGCCGGTTCGACCGTGCTGGGTGCGCTGGATGTGCCAAACACGGGTGGCTGGCAAAACTGGACCACGGTTTCGCATACCGTCTATGTGAATGCCGGCACCTATAACTTCGGTGTGTTTGCACAGGCCGGTGGTTGGAACCTGAACTGGATCCGCATCACACGTCAAGGTGCGGCAGTAGCGACTACGTCACTGGAAAGTGCAAAGGTTGCTGCAGATCAGTCGGCAGCGTTTGATATCTATCCCAATCCGGTAGCCAATGAGCTCAACGTAGTGTCGTCGGAAGATCTTTCCACGGGCAGCCTGCAGATTCTCGACAAGTCAGGCAAGAAGGTGTTGACGACGAAAGGTTCTAAAAAGGTTGACGTGTCTTCCCTCCAGCCGGGCTTCTACACGCTGACGTTTGTCCGCAACGGAAAGACTGTGAGCCGGAATTTCGTGAAGTAACATTGGGTTAATGTGTTTATATGTCTGGGGCCTCTCTGCAAGGAGAGGCCTCGCTTTTTTCAGACTGACGATACTTTACCGGCGTGCTGCGATGGCTGTAAAAAAGAAAAACTCGCCACACCGGGCGAGTTCCTGAAAAAGTTTTAATGGTCGAAGAGCGTTTAAGCCCGGACGTGGACGGGCGTGAGTACCGGTCTTTTGCCCAGTTCCCGCAACAGTCTGGCGTGGCCTCGGAGCGCCTGCATAAAAGTTCGGGTGCTCTTATAGGGTAGTCCGTATTCTGCTGCCGTTTGCTGCACAATGTTCGAGATTTTCCGATAGTGTACGTGGCAGATATTGGGGAACAGGTGATGCTCGATTTGGAAATTGAGTCCGCCTACATACCACGAGAACCAGCGGCTGCTATTGCCGAAGTTGGTGGTGGTGTGGAGCTGATGCACGGCCCAGTTGTTCTCCAGCATATTGTCATCGTTGGGAAGTGGAAACTCTGTTCCTTCCACGACGTGCGCCGGTTGAAAGATGATCGCCAGGATAAAGCCTGCAATGTAGTGCATGAGTACAACACCCAGCAGGACCTGCCACCACAGGAACGATGTTGCCACCATAGGGATTACAAAGATATAACTGACATATACCAGCTTTGATACAATCAGAATGAACCATTCGCGTGCGATGTTGGCGTTGTGTTTTTTTGCCAATCCGTCGCGGCCATACCGCACGATGCGTACAAAGTCCTTAAAGAACAGCCACACAATGGTCATCAGGCCGTACAAGAACCAGGCATAGATGAACTGATACCGGTGCATGTGCTTCCAGGACGAATGCGGCGTAAGCCGCAGCACGCCTCGTGGGCTAATGTCTTCGTCCTCTTCGTGCACGTTGGTGTAGGTATGGTGCAACACATTGTGCTGCATTTTCCAGTTAAAGGCATTGGCACCGACCAGGTTGAGCGAATAGCCCATCAATGTATTGACCCAGGTCTTATTCGAATACGCGCCGTGGTTGGCGTCGTGCATGACGGACAGTCCGATACCCGCCAGGCCCAGTCCCATCACGACGATGCTCGCGAGTGCCCAGAGTGTGCCGGTCAGTACACCCGTAACGAGGAGTGCGTACGGCAGGCAATACAGCGTGAACATAAAAATTGTCTTCAGCACCATTTCACTGTCGCCATGGCGGTTGATTTTGTTCTCCCGAAAGTATTCGTTGACACGTTTATTCAAGGTGGTCGAAAAGTCGCGTTGTGTGTTGGCAAACGTCACCGGTTTTACGGCGGGCAGGGGATTGTTTGCCTGTGCGAATTGCCCTGTTTCAGAGTGATTCATGTGTTGTTCAAAAGATTAATAAATGATCGTAACTACGTGCAAGCGCCTGTTCCGGGAGTCCCACGATGCCGTGCATCTGGGGCCGCTGTGGCGAAATGTGGACGTTTAAGCTGTAAAAAATGCTTTCGTTAGTTAAGATTAAAGCGGTGATGAAATATGCGGAGAAGGATAAACAACTATCAAAGAATTGGATGACCAATAGTGAATTAAATACCTCTCCTGTTTACTAGTCAAAGTTACGCATTTTTTTCGAACAAAGTACTATGCTCCGTCGATAAGGATCTTGCGCCAGGGGAATAACCATGCGACGTACTTTTTAGGCGATTATTGTACAATATTAATTTTTTGTTACCCTATCGCAGGTATATTTCTACCGTTTTGGAGGTAGCGTTTATGATGCACCAGTCGTCCGTGTCGGGACTGGGGACGCAGTCGCTGAGTGAGGCACCTTTTGCGTAGCGGCGTAGGGCGTATTTGCCGAAGTGGATGACTAAGGCGTACTCTTCCTGGCCACCAGGGCCAATCCAGGCTTTGGTTTCGATTTTTCGTGTATCGTTTACGTGCTTACGGGTGAGTTGGTAGTCGAAGTACGGAGTGCCAACACCGTCGCACCAAAAGCCACGACTGGCTTCCTTGTTTGAATGCGCGAAGGCATCGCCCAGGCGATATTCCAGGAACTGGCAGAACTCACGGGTGTAGGATGACGCAGGGTCGTGGGGGAGTGAATGTGTTTCAGTAGCGAAGGTCGGTGTATTTTTAAGTATCTTGGATTAAATGTCGCTATAAAGTCATTGTAAGGTCGCTGTAACACCGCGATAAAACTTTGTTGAAATATCGCCTGATTATGAATATACAAAATTACGGCTTTTTACGAAAGGATTTCTTCGCATTGATGTTAGCTATTACGTTGAGTGCTTGTAATCGGACGCGCCCGGCGGAGCCGGTAGCCGCGCAGCCAGAGACGAACACGTCTGATGGGAAGCGGTTGGAGCGGGTGGCGTGGTTGTTGGGGGAATGGCGGAACAATACTTCACGTGGTGTGTTGTACGAGGCCTGGCAGGTAAGGGATGATTCCACCTATACTGGGAGGAGCTGTTTTGTGGCGGGCAAGGATACGGTTTCGGCGGAGGTTGTGAACCTGGAAATGCGCGGTGGTAAACTGCTCTATGTTCCGACGGTGCGCGATCAGAACAGTGGACAGCCGATAACGTTTACCGAGGCAACGGTAACGGAGAAGGAGATGATCTTTGAAAACCCGGCGCATGACTTTCCGCAGCGTATTGCCTACACGCGAATTACCCAGGATTCTATCGTGGCGGTAATTTCGGGGATGCAGGGGGAAAAGTCAGTGCAATTTCCCATGAGGCGGGTAAAGTGATGGCGATACTGAATGGGCTGATCCTGAGTGGTGGGTATAGTTCGCGTATGGGGCGCGATAAAGCGTTGCTCGAATTTCATGGAGTACCACAGCGGGAATACTTGCGGCGTGTCCTGGCGGCGCACTGTGAGGAAGTTTTCCTTTCCTGTCGACAGGACCAGGAGGTTGATGGTAGCTGGAACGTTGTGACGGATGCGTTTGATTTTCGGAGTCCGTTGAATGGCATCATGAGCGCATTGCAGCAGTACCCGGATCGGGCATGGTTGGCAGTAGCCGTAGATATGCCGCGGGTGGATAGGCAGGTGATCTTGCAGTTGGTGGCGGCACGTGATCCCGGGCGGATCGCGACGTGCTTTTATAATCCGGCACGGAAGGTGCCAGAGCCGTTGCTTGCAATTTGGGAGCCGGCGGCGCTGCCGGTCTTACGGCGCCATGTGGCCGCGGGTACGATTGGGCCGCAACAGGTATTGAATAACGAAGTTATCAGTATGATACCGCCTTCCGATGCCGGCATTTTTCTGAATGTAAATTATCCCACCGACTGGCCTTCATTGTAGAAGATTAAACTCACGCAGGGCATGGGGAAAGTTTTTTTGTTCGTGTGTCGACGTGCTCAGCTTTACCAATGCGAACCGTTGCAGGACAGAGAGGCGATGCCATTGTTCAGACGACACGGTATACCGTTGCTGGTCTAATGTTTCGCACAGGCTTGCCGGCATGTCTTGCAAGCGCGCTGGGGTATAGGCTGCTGCCGGGGATAGGGGCGTTGCATGCTGACCGGTGCGGAGGTGTATGATGTCGCAGAGAAAATTCCGGTACTCTTCGATTTCCATGGCTGTTTCACAGGGCAACGCCGCTAATAATGACCGCTCTTCCACGGTCATCCGGCTCCATTCCGCCAGTTTTAGCTTGATTAGGCAAGCATCCAGTTTATAGCGTACGATCATGGGAATACACCGTACGTTGTCTTCGACGAAGTCTTCTTCGAAGGCGAAGTATTCGATTGCCGTGGTTGTCATGGTCAGGAGCGTTTTACGAGGTAAGGATCTTTTTGAAATGCCAGGGCGTGGGTGAGGGTGTGTTCGTCAACCACTTTACCGATCACCATTACCGCGGGAGAGGTCAAGCCTTGTTGCTGGACCGTTTCAGTAATGTTGCACAGCATCGAGATGGCTATCTGCTGATCGGCGCAGGTGGCGTTCTGTATTACAGCGATGGGCTCCAGCGGCGAGCGTGCCTGGCTGAAGAGCCGCACGATCTCGGGCAGTTGGGCCATTCCCATTAATATAATGACGGTGGCCGTGGATTGGGCTGCGTGATGCAGGTCGCCGGCCAGCGAGCCATCGCTCAATACGCCGGTTACTACCCAGAAGCTTTCGTTGACGTGCCGTTTGGTGAGCGGGATACCTGCGGCCGCAGGTGCTGCCAGTGCGCTGGAGATGCCTGGAATGACTTCCGCGGTGACGCCGTGCTGTTGCAAATACATCAGCTCTTCGTGGCCGCGGCCGAATACAAACGGGTCCCCTCCTTTGAGCCTGACTACCCTGACATGCCGTTGGGCATAGAAGAGAAGTAGCGCATTGATCTCCTCTTGTTCAAAAGCCTTGTGGCCGCGACGTTTTCCCACATATACCAAGCGGCAGCCAGGCTTGACCTGCTCCAGCAACGCCGGTGCGACCAGGGCATCATATAATAGAACGTCGGCCTGGGCGACTGCTTTCAGCCCTTTTACAGAGATCAGCTCCGGATCACCGGGCCCGGCGCCGACCAACATAACTTTTGCTTCGCTTCGGATCATGATGCTATTGTTTTACGTAATAATACGTAAATATTTTGCGTAATACAGTGTTATTTACGTATTATTACTTAAAAATAAGGCATCAAGCTACTAAATCGTTTGAAAATGAAGCACGTAATACTGGTGGGAAATGGAATGACCAGCTTTAAGCTGTGTGAAAAGCTGCGCAAGCTGTCTGGCGACATACGCATTACGGTGTACGGTGAAGAGATCCGTCCGGCCTATGACCGGGTGCACCTCAGTGAATACTTTGCCGGTAAGACGGCCGACGATCTGTTAATGGCTCCGCGCGGGTGGTATCATGAGCAAGGGATCACACTCCATACGGGCGAGCTCGTAACAGAGATCGACCGGACGAACAAGACCATCCGAACGCATCATGGGATTACAGACCATTACGATTACCTCGTACTGGCAACGGGCTCGGGTGCGTTTGTGCCGCCGTTGGACGGTGTGGCGCTGGATGGAGTTTTTGTCTATAGAACAATTGAAGACCTGAATCAGATTATCGAATATGGTCAGCGCTGCCGTACAGCGGCGGTATTGGGGGGCGGCTTGCTTGGCCTCGAAGCGGCCAAGGCATTGGTAGATTTGAATCTGGAAGCGCACGTTGTTGAATTTGCTCCGCGCCTGATGCCGCGGCAACTCGACGAAGCTGGTGCTACCATACTGGCGCATAAGCTTACACAGATCGGTATTACGATCCATACGGGTAAAGCCACCAAACGTATTGCGGGTGAAGACCGTATTACCGGCCTGGAGTTTGCCGATGGTACAGCGTTACCGGTGGAGATGCTGGTCATCTCCGCGGGTATTCGTCCGCGGGATGAAGTAGCGAAGGCGTGTGGCCTTGCCGTGCATGCCCGCGGGGGTATACAAGTAGATGATTATCTGCGTACAACCGATGAGCATATCTTTGCCATCGGCGAGGCAGCCATACATAATAACATGATTTACGGCCTGGTGGCTCCCGGCTATGATATGGCCGATGTCGTGGCACGTCAGCTGACGGGTGACCTGTCCAAAAAGTTTATGGGCTTCGACATGTCGACCAAACTCAAGCTGCTGGGGGTGGATGTGGGAAGCTTTGGAGATCCGTTTGGTGAAACTCCGGGCAGTATACCGATTGCTTTCCAGGATCGTTGCAACGGTGTGTACAAGCGCATTAATATCTCGGCCGACCGGAAGCATCTGCTGGGCGGTATTCTCGTGGGGGACGCCAGTCAGTATAATATCTTTCACCAGATGGTAGTGAATAAAATTCCGCTACCGGCTCAACCGGAGACGCTCATCATCGGCGTTCCGGGAAAAGAGGACGAAGGCGCGGGAGTAAAAAGTCTTCCGGACACCGCGCAGATTTGCTCGTGCGAAAATATAACGAAAGGTGATCTGATCTGTCAGATCAAAGACAAGGGCGCCCGTACGATCGATGATCTAAAAAAGACTACGAAGGCGTGTACAGGGTGCGGTGGTTGTACACCGTTGGTGAACGACGTCTTGAAGATGACACTCGAAAGCCTGGGCGTAGTGGTGAAGAAAACCCTGTGCGAGCACTTTGCCTTTACGCGACAAGATCTGTATGATATCATTAAAGTAGAAGGTATTCGTACGTATGATGCGTTGCTGGATAAACACGGTATAGGCGACGGTTGCGAGATTTGTAAACCCGCGGTCGCATCATTGCTGGCGAGTATCTGGAATGAAGTGATTGCCGAGCAGGCGACGATCCAGGATACCAATGACCGTTTCCTGGCCAATATTCAGCGCGGTGGTACGTACTCGGTCGTACCGCGCATTGCCGGGGGGGAGATCACGCCCAAGAAGTTGATGGCGATCGGCCGTATTGCTGAAAAGTATAACCTCTATACCAAGATTACCGGGGGTCAGCGAATCGACATGTTCGGCGCCCAGGTGCACGAGCTACCGTTGATTTGGGAAGAATTGATCCAGGAAGGTTTTGAGAGCGGTCATGCGTATGGCAAGTCGTTGCGTACAATCAAAAGCTGCGTAGGCTCTACGTGGTGCCGCTTCGGCGTGCAAGATTCGGTATCGTTCGCTGTTTTTATCGAGAACCGCTACAAGGGGCTGCGGGCGCCACACAAGTTTAAAGGCGCTGTATCAGGTTGTATACGCGAGTGCGCGGAAGCACAGTCAAAGGACTTCGGCATTATTGCGACGGAGAAAGGCTGGAATCTATATGTCTGTGGTAACGGCGGTGCGCGTCCGCAGCACGCGAAGCTGTTGGTGACGGACGTCGACACGGACACCTGTGTGCGGCTGATCGATCGCTTTCTGATGTACTATATCAAGACCGCCGATCCGCTGACACGTACCGCGACCTGGCTTAATAAGATGGAAGGAGGCCTCGAGCATTTGCGCCAGGTAGTGGTAGAAGACTCGCTCGGCATAGGTGCCATGCTGGAGAAAGAAATGAAAGAGCTCATGGCAAACTATGAATGTGAGTGGAAGAAGGTGGTGGAAACGCCGGCGTTGCGCGCGCAGTACCGTCACTTTGTCAACGACGACGCAAGTGATGATACGCTGTCGTTTGTCGACCTGCGTGGCCAAAAGATGCCGGCCGACTGGAATCGTAAATAGAGAATTTTAAACGGATACTTAACCATGGAATCAACGAACGATCTTACGACCTATACATCTCCCAACAGCACGGACGTAGCGCACTGGTATCGTGCGGCACGTGCGACCGATTTTCCAGAGAATGGCGGCGCATGTGTGAAGTATGGCGATAAACAGATTGCGGTCTTTAATTTTTCCCGTCGCGCTGAATGGTATGCCTGTCAGAATCTCTGTCCGCACAAAATGCAAATGGTGCTGGCGCGCGGTATTATTGGTACGACAGCGGGTGAGGCGAAGGTAGCATGTCCCTTTCATAAAAAAACATTTTCCCTGCACACCGGGCAATGCCTGAATGCAGAGGAGGAGTCGATCACGGTATATCCGGTCAAGGTCGTTGATGGCTTCGTGTACATCGGCTTTACGGCGTAAAGCCTTTGTACTGGTTTAGGTCAGGTGCCGGGCCCCGCCCGGCACTTTTGTTTCCCTGTCATTCAGTAGAATTTTACGTAATTTGCTACGTATATGCTCCCGCAACCCGATCCATCCGCCACGATTCAACGCAGCCGTTTTAGCCGACTCGGTACGCTCTACGTACTGGCGTTGAGTGTTATTGCGACGGTGGCCATTACCGGCCAGGCACTCATACAAAGTCACCTGCAGGCGCAACGCAGCGACTCGCGCGTGGTGAACGTGGCCGGCAAACAACGGATGTTGAGCCAGAAGATCACAAAGACGCTGCTATACCTCGAACCCGCGCAGTCTGCGGCCGACCGCCAAATGATTGCCGCCGATCTTGATGCGGCCTTTCACTTGTGGCATACCTCGCAACAGGGGTTGCAGTACGGCAACGACAGCTTGCATTTGCCCGGGCGAAATAGTGCCGCAATTACGCAGCTCTTTCACGAAGCCGCGGTGCCGTATAGCTCCATGGGAGAACATACTTCGCATATTCTGACGCAGTTGAAACAGGATCCACAAGTTTCGTACGATTCGTTGCGAGCCTCTATTCTGGCGGTGCGCCAGGCGGAAGGCGCCTTCCTGCAAGGCATGGAGCGCATTGTGGCGCAATATGAAGTAGAGGCTAATGATAAGATCGAATCGCTGAGCCGCATCGAGTATATCATCCTGGCCATTGTGATCGGTACCATTTTGCTGGAGTTTATTTTTATTTTCCGGCCGACCACGGTGTACGTCAGTAACACGCTGCATCAGTTGATGACGTCGGAGAAGAATGCGCGCAAGCTTTCCAAAGAGATTGGTGAGCTATATGCGTCGTTGGAAAAGTCGTATGAGCAGCTGTCGATCGTCAATCAGCCGCCGGAGAGCCCGCGTTTGCTGGCGCGTGCCGATCGTGGCGGCAACGTGCTGTTTCTGGCAGATGCTTTTGTGGGGCAGGTGCTGGTCGGGGACTCGCAGCCCGATGAGGACCTGCGGTTGAGTGATCTCTTCGACGGCATTGGTGATCCGGGTGATTGGATGGACGTTGTTATTGATACGGTCTCGGAAGGTACCAGTTGGCAAGGCGAGCTTGCATTGGCACGCCCGGGTGGTACGATGGCCTGGATGGATGTTACGATCACACCGGTTTACGAACAACAGGGGCAGGTATCCGAGCTATTGGTGTTTGTCTCGGACATCACCCTGCGCAAGGAAGCCGAGCACGGCATGAAGCAGAAGAACAAGGCGGAAATTGAACGGAAGATCAATCAGCAGAAGTTCCGGTCGGTGTTGATCCTCGAGGGACAGGAAGAAGAACGGAAGCGGCTGGCCATGGATATTCATGATGGCATCGGGCAGATGTTGACGTCGCTTAATTTTCAGATCAGCGCCATTGACCTGGCTGACACGGCGAAGGCCGAGAAGAAGATTGCCGAAATCGATCACCTCGTAAAAGATGTGATTAAAGAAGTACGTCGTGTGACATTTAACCTGAAGCCTACCGTACTCGGAGACTATGGTTTACAAGCGGCCTTGAATGTTTTTATCCATGAAATTGCCAAGCTGACGGCCATGTCGCTTACGTACACAAGCGAAGGCACGATCGAGCGTTTGCCGGAGAATGTTGAGAATAATATTTTTCGCATCACGCAGGAGGCAATCAATAATGCTATTAAGTATTCGGCCAGCCCACAGGTGGATGTTACGCTGTCACAAACCGATAGCGACCTGCTTGTGTCGGTGCGTGATACTGGAAAAGGTTTTGACGCCCGTGCCCTGAAGGATCGTAACATTGATATTAGCTCGGGGCGGGGGTTATTTAATATGTACGAGCGGACCGAGTATATTCACGGCCGCTTAGAGATACGCTCGGAACTGGGTGCCGGTACTACGGTGTCGCTGACGGTGCCCCTGCGTGCAAAAACTTTATCGTAGAAACCGGTATACAGAAAGCAATGGAACACATCAAAATAGTATTGGCCGACGACCACGTATTGGTGCGGAAGGGTATCCGGGCGATGCTCGAGTCTGACGCCGAAATGGAAGTGGTAGGAGAGGCCAGTAACGGCCAGGAAGCGTTGGAGGCAGCCCGCACGTTGAAGCCCGATATTCTGGTGCTGGACATCCGCATGCCGCAGATGGACGGTTTGGAGGCGGCTGCCCGCGTCAAGGAATATGCACCGGGTACCAAGGCGGTGATTCTTTCCATGCATGACTCCGAGGAATATGTGCTGGAAGCTCTCAATGCCGATGCATATGGCTACCTGTTAAAAGACACCGATAAGGAGGAATTTCTCAAGGCGCTGCGTGCGGTGCACGGGGGCAGTAAATATTACACCGGCGCGGTCTCGCATGTGTTGGCCAATCGGCTTTTGCAAGGCGGGCAGCGGCCTGCGCGTCGTGAAGATACATCGGTCGCTGATCCCTATAGTTTGTCCAAGCGCGAAAAGCAAATCCTGCGTATGGTGATCGATGGCAGACACAACAAGGAAATTGCCGAGGCGCTCGACAAGAGTCAGCGTACGATCGAAACACACCGCTTTAACATCATGAAAAAGCTGGGCGTGAACAACGCGATCGATATGGTGAACAAGGCCGTACGGGAAAATATCGCCTAAGAACACCCATATTACGTAGTTCGAACGTTTTCGGTAATATTGTTACGTATTTTTACGTAAAACATACGTATTTTAAGTATGTTTATTACGTAATACTAATACGTAAAGCATGTCACAAACCCAATTCCCCAAAGCTACGCGAATCAACCTGGTTGATTTCACGTCCGTGCCCATGCGCACGTTTCACATTACCTGGATCACCTTCTTTTTCTGTTTTTTTGGTTGGTTCGGGATTGCTCCCCTGATGCCCGTAGTACGGGAAGACCTGGGCCTGAGTAAGGCGCAGATCGGTAACATCATCATCGCGTCTGTTTCCATCACGATCTTTGCCCGGTTGCTCTTCGGCTGGTTGTGTGACAAGATTGGGCCGCGCATTTCGTATTCCGCATTGCTTATACTGGGCTCTATCCCGGTTATGCTGATCGGCCTGAGCAATAGCTATGAATCATTTCTGCTCTTCCGGTTAGCCATCGGTGTTATCGGCGCCTCTTTTGTCGTGACGCAGTATCACACATCGGTGATGTTTGCTCCCAATGTGGTAGGCACTGCCAACGCCACGGCTGCGGGCTGGGGCAACATGGGCGGCGGCGTAACGCTGATGGTCATGCCGCTGATCTTTGCAGCCCTGGTGGGCGCGGGCTATGCCGCACCGGAGGCCTGGCGCTACAGTATGATCGTACCGGGTGTAGTATTGTTGATTTTAGGGTTTGTCTATTATTTCTGTACGCAGGATACACCGGCGGGCAACCTGTCGGAGATTCGGAAGGATTTGCCTGCGGCAACAGTGGAGAAGAAAGAAAGTTTCTGGAAGACCTGCCAGGATTACCGGGTGTGGGTGCTCTTTCTGGCGTACGGTGCTTGTTTCGGTATAGAGATCACGATCGACAATATCGCCACGCTCTATTTCGTCGATAACTTTCACCTTGGTCTGAAAGAGGCGGGGCTCATTGCCGGGGGCTTTGGTATGATGAACATCTTTGCACGCGCCCTGGGGGGTGTGTTTGGTGACAAAGTAGGAAAACGATATGGCCTGAGCGGGCGCATCTTTATACTGGCATTATTCCTCTTGTTAGAAGGCTTGGGTATTATGCTTTTTGCGTCCATGGATGTTTTGATCTGGGCAATTATAACGATGCTGGTGTTTGCGCTCTTCCTGAAGATGTCGAACGGTGCTACGTACTCGGTGGTTCCGTTTATCAACGCGAAGGCCATGGGGAGCGTGTCGGGCATTGTCGGTGCGGGTGGCAACGTGGGCGCTGTGCTCGCAGGTTTTCTGTTTGCCTCGGAAAGTATTTCATACCGCGACAGTCTTTTTATGATCGGCATTGTTGTAGCCCTGGTCGCTGCCGTTGCCTTTTTGCTGGCAGTTGCCCAGCGTGCAGCCATTTCGCCTGTTACGGCAGATGCGGCGGTACAAGAGGCAGTGGCCTAAGGCGGTTCTAAACAACCGGACGCCAACCTTAGGACACTTCTTTCTGTACCCTTAACCGCTTTACCTATGCATGGCAAGTTTATTATTCTTTTACTAATCCTCCTGATTTTAGGACCGGCTTCGGTACACGCCCAGGTGGCGGTATCGGCGCAGTTGCGCACACGGGGCGAATACCGTGACGGACAGGGAACACCCTCGGTGCGCGACACGGTTCCTGCCGCGTTTGTTTCACAACGCACGCGTGTGAACCTGCGGTATACCGGCCATCGGTTTACCTTCTATACGGCGATACAAGATGTCCGTGTCTGGGGGCAAGATGCATCGTCCATTAACCGCGTGACCACCGATGCATACGACGGCCTGATGCTGCACGAAGCCTGGGGTGAGATTAGCCTGGTGGACACGGGCAAGGTTATTAAAAACTTTACACTCAAGATCGGTCGGCAGGAGCTGGTGTACGACGATGTACGCCTGCTCGGCAATCTGGATTGGCTCCAGCAAGGGCGTCGGCATGATGCTGCTTTATTGAAATTTGAGCACAAGGGTTGGACGGCGCATCTCGGCGCGGGGTACAACCAGAATGCGGAACGTAAGGCCAATACGATCTACAACGGTACACCCACAGGCTATGCTGCCAGTACCAATGGCATGACGGCACTGTATAAGTCTATGCAGTTTTTATACATCGGTCGTAAGCTGCCGTTCGGGAATGCGTCGTTCCTGTTTTTTAAGGACGATTTTAGCAAGTTTCATTTTGCGCCTGCCGATACGCTGGCCAGAACACCGCTCTATGAACGGGGTGCCTGGAGTCGCTATACGGTTGGCGGTAATTTCTTTGGCACGGTGCTGAAACGTGTGTCACTTGCCGCCACGGCCTTTTATCAGGGAGGCAAATACCGGGACGGCACATCCTTACAAGAATATCTTTTCTCGCTGTCGGCGCTGTACGCGGTGAATAAGAAATTTAGTGTCGGCCCGGGCGTAGACCTTACTTCGGGCAACAACGGCGACAACCCTTCGCAGAAATATCAGCGCTTTGATCCGTTGTATGGAACACCCCACAAGTTCTGGGGCTATATGGATTATTTCTATGTGGCGGATGGCTTTGGCGCCAATGGTCTGACAGATCTATACGTGAAGTCAAAGCTGGTGGCGAGCCCGCGTTTGACGTGCATGGCTGACGTGCACTATTTCTCATTGCCGCACAGAGTGCATGGCGGGGATGGCCAGTCGATGGATCGCTACCTGGGTACGGAGATCGACTTCACAGCGCAGTATGCGCTTTCGAACATTATTCAGATCGAAGGCGGTTATAGCGCTATGCTGGCGTCGACGACCCTCACTTCGCCGAAAGTAAAGAATGTAAAGAATGCCGACCGCTCGGCGAATTGGGCGTATGTCATGCTCGTGCTTCGGCCCGCTTGGACAAACCTGTAGGGAGTAAGAACCAGTTTGAAGAACGATTATTAATACGAAAGAAATGACAATCGCGCGGGAAGAATCCTTTAAGACAACATGCTCGTACTGTGGCGTTGGGTGTGGTATTGTTGTAAAAAGGGATAGACGTAATAACGTCACGGTGGAAGGGGATAAAGACCATCCGGTGAACAAGGGCATGCTGTGCTCGAAAGGCATGAATCTGCACTATGCCATGAACGATCACAGCGACCGGTTGTTCTACCCGGAGATGCGGCGCAGTCGTAACCATCCACTGGAGCGTGTCACCTGGGACGATGCCCTGAAACGCGCAGCCGCGGTGTTTAGCACGATCATTCAAAAGCATGGTCCTGACGCCGTTGGCTTTTATGTATCGGGGCAATGCCTGACGGAGGAGTATTATGTTGTCAATAAATTGGTAAAGGGTTTTCTCGGTACAAATAATATCGACACAAATTCCCGGTTGTGTATGAGCAGCGCTGTGGCTGGTTATACGAATATGCTGGGAGAAGATGCTGTGCCGGTTGCGTATGAAGACATTGAGCTGGCGGATTGTTTTCTGATCGCAGGTGCCAATCCGGCATGGTGTCACCCGATTCTTTTCCGTCGCATAGAAGCACATAAGCAGCGCAATCCCGACGTTAAGCTGATCGTTGTGGATCCCCGCAAGACACAAACCTGTACCGGCGCGGACTTACACCTGCAGCCGCTGCCCGGCACGGATATCTATCTATACAATGCTATCGCCCGGGTATTGATCGAAAACGGCGATGTGGACTATACGTTTATTCATAACCACACCGAAGACTATGAGCGCTATCGTACGTCAGTCTTCGCTGTGCCGCTGGCCGATGCCGCACGAATCTGTGCGGTGCCGGAGGAAGACATTCGTACGGCGGCGGGGTATATCGCCGCGGCCAAAGGATTTCTGACCCTTTGGGCGATGGGGCTGAACCAAAGCGTTGTGGGTGTGCATAAGAATTTTGCGTTGATCAGTCTGAATCTTATTACGGGCCACATCGGTAAGCCGGGTTCGGGGCCCTTCTCTCTGACAGGACAGCCTAACGCCATGGGCGGACGCGAGGTAGGCGGGCTGGCCACGATGCTGGCTGCGCACCGCAGTTTACAGAACCCGGTTCACCGGCGAGAAGTTGCCGACTTCTGGGGCGTACCCGGCATTTCGGAGAAACCAGGCTATACGGCGACTCAAATGGTGGAAGCCCTCGAGCGCGGAGAGCTGAAGGCGATCTGGATCATGTGCACCAATCCGCTGGTGAGCCTGCCCGACCTGCGGCGTGTGGAGAAAGCGTTGGGAAATGCACGGTTTGTGGTGGTACAAGATATTTCGCGCAAGTCGGATACATTGAGCTTTGCCGACCTGGTGTTGCCGGCGGCGGGTCACTTTGAAAAGGAGGGGACCATGACCAACTCCGAACGTCGCATCAGTCATCTTAGCAAAGTGGTAGAACCGCCGGGGGAGGCGTTGGCAGATGCCGAGATTGTATGCCGCTTTGCGCGGGCGATGGGCTTTCACGGTTTTGACTATACGTCGCCTTCGGCGATTTATGATGAGCACGCGCGTCTGACGCGGGGCACTAACATTGACATCAGCGGCCTTTCGTATGCGCGTTTAAAAACCGAGGGCACCTTTCAATGGCCGGTGAAAGATGCTTCGTCACCGGGTACGGCACGTTTGTTTACCGACCACCGGTTTTATACCCCTTCGCAAAAGGCCCGGTTCTTCCCGCTTGACAAACCGGCCAACCAATCGGAGTCGCTTACCACAGAGTTCCCATTGATCCTTACCACGGGGCGGATACGCGACCAGTGGCACACGATGACGAAAACGGGTAAGGTGAGCCGCCTGCGTCAGCATATCGACAAGCCTTTTTTGGAAATACATCCCGACGATGCTGCGGCACGGGACGTACAGGAAGGAACCGTCGTGACGATACGCAGTGCGCGCGGTGATGTGCGGGTGCGGGCGAAGATTACAGATGAAATCAAACAAGGTGTTGTTTTTTTGCCCATGCACTGGGGCAAAGCCATGACCGACCTCGCGCGGGCTAATAATCTAACCAGTACGTTGGTAGACCCCATCTCGAAAGAGCCGGACTTTAAATTCTCGGCTGTAGAGGTGACGCCCTATATTAAATCGCGCGAGCGCATTCTGGTGGCCGGTGCTGGTGCCGCGGCATTCCGATTCCTGTGTACATACCGGGCGTTGAATACCACGGACGAGATTATGGTCATATCCAAAGAGAAGGATCCATTTTACAACCGGGTGTTGTTGCCGGAGTATGTAAACGATTCGGTGGGGTGGGACCGGTTGCAAAAGTTTCAGGCGGGTGAATTTGAGTCACTGAATGTGGCGTTGGAATTAGAGAACGAGATCGTGTCGATCGACCGCCAGCAAAAATATGTCGTCGATAAACACGGCCGCCGCCACCGGTACGACAAACTGGTGTTGGCTACCGGCACCCGTGCATTTATTCCCAAAGATGCGCCGACACACCTACCCGGTATATTTACCATGCGCACGCGGCCTGATGCCGACCGGCTGAAGGGGCACCTCAAACCGGGAGGCCAGGTTATCATTATCGGTGGAGGTTTGCTGGGGTTGGAGCTGGCGGTGGCCCTACGCGAGATCGATATTCAGGTGTCGGTCATTCAGATGAGTAGCCGCCTGATGGAGCGCCAGGTCGATAACCTGGCAGGCCAGTTGTTGCTGGACTTTGTTGAAGAGAAAGGTGTGGCGGTATACCTCAATGACCAGGTACAACAGGTTGTGTGGGACGATGCCACGCAACGGCTGCGCGCGGGCCTGCGCAGTGGTAAGACCCTTTATGCCAATGCGCTGGTGTATGCCGTGGGCACGCGGCCGAACATTG
The DNA here is from genome assembly GCF_021190955.1 of Parachryseolinea silvisoli. Lineage (GTDB taxonomy): Bacteria > Bacteroidota > Bacteroidia > Cytophagales > Cyclobacteriaceae > Ohtaekwangia > Ohtaekwangia silvisoli. The sequence goes on along the minus strand of NZ_JAIOAO010000001.1, from coordinate 2,321,366 downwards.
AGTTTGCGCAAGAGGCGGGAGTCGACACAGGCCGGGGCATTATTGTGAATGATCACCTGCAGACCAGCGATCCCGACATTTTCGCGATCGGCGAAATCGCAGAGCACCGGGGCAATACCCTGGGCATTACAGCCGCGGCGGAGAAACAAGCCGATGTGCTGGCCCGTTACCTCGACGGCGACGTGCAGAGTATATACGAAGGCACGGTGCCGATGAACATCCTCAAACTTGCAGGCGTTGACTTGTGCTCGCTGGGCATGGCCGAAATACCGGCGAACGAGGTGGGGTACGACGAGGTATTATTTATCGACAAATCTATGCGCTATTATAAGAAGTGCATCATCAAAGAAGACAGACTGGTAGGGGCGATTTTGATGGGCGACAAGAGCGAATTTGCCGAGTTCAAGGAGTTGATTGAAAACAGGATCGAGCTATCGGCGCAACGGCTGCAACTGTTGCGCTCAGGTAAAAAGGCCGCGCCGGTGGTGGGCAAACTGGTGTGCTCGTGTAATCAGGTGGGAGCGGGTAATTTGCAGGCGTTGATCAAAACAGGTTGCAACACGCTGAATGAGCTTTGCCAACGCTCGGGCGCGGGTCTTGGGTGTGGAAGCTGCAAGCCTGAAATTCAAAAGATCCTGCGCCTGGAAACTGTAACCGTTTAACACTATATTGCCTCCCGCGAATTTTCATGGAGATACACGCCAAACATAACCTCATACGAGCTTTTGTCAAGGGAGGCTTCCTCTCGCCAATAGACTTGCTAAAGATCATGGAGCTGTCACGCTCGCTTGGTAATAAATACGTGTCGTTTGGTTCGCGTCAGGATATTATGTTTCCGGCCAATGGTGCGGACGAGAGTGCGCTGGCAGAAAGCTTCCAGGCTATCCAGATCGACTATGAGTTGGGAAGTGATCAGTCGACGTATCAAAATATTGTCAGCTCCTACGTAGCCGTCAATGTTGTTGATACCACCCGGTGGCTGAAGGAAGATACCTATAACGTATTGATCGACAGTTTTGACTACAGACCACGGCTGAAGATTAATATTGTGGACCCGTTGCAGAGCCTGGTGCCGCTGTTTACGGGCGAGCTTAATTTTATTGCCTCCCGCGAAGAGCACTATTGGTATCTATATATACGTGATCCGCGCAAGGCCAATGCCCTGGAATGCTGGCCCCGCCTGATCTTTGGACAAGACATACCGCGTATCGCCCGCGAGCTGGAGAAGCTCATTTTGGGCTATCATCCGTTTACCACGGAGGAGCTGAACCTGGTGCTGAACAACGAGAAGGTCCGCATCAACTATAAGCCGCTTACTGAAAAACTTAAACTTTCGGAAATTCCCTTTCCGTATTATGAAGGCCTTAACGCCATGCTGAATAATCAGTACTGGCTGGGATTGTATTGGCGCAACAACCAGTATGACATCGACTTTATGAGCGCGGCGTGCCGCCTGTGCCAGGAAATCAATATTGGCAAGGTCAACATCATTCCCTGGAAGGCTTTTGTGTTAAAAGGCATCAAGGCAAGTGACCGGCTACGGTGGGAAAAGCTCATGGGTAAGTATGGTATTAACGAACGCCATTCTTCGCTGGAGCTGAATTGGCACCTGCCGGTAACAGACCTGGAGGCGCTCGATCTGAAGCGGTTTCTGGTGCGCGAGCTCGACCAACAGGATATCAGCACGCACGGTCTGACCTTTACGATCAAGACTCATCGCGACATGGTTTATTTTACGTCGGTAGTGATCGAGCGTGAAAAACCTGCTGGTGCCTTGCCGGGTGAATTTTATACTATTTTATATGCGCACAACTTTAGCCCGAATCATGGCGTGTATCATCCGTATGCGCAACACGTGCGACGGGAGCTGATCCCCGCGTTGCTTATCGAGCTTAGTAAGGTGTACTTCCGGCAGTTAAATCCGGAAAAGGAACAGCAACAAGCTTTTGTGCCCGAGACGCAGCCGGCCCGCATGAGCATGGTGTATCAATGTCCGCATTGCCTGACGGTATACGACGAACAGTATGGCGATGCCACGGCAGGTATTTCACCGGGTATATCGTTCGAGAAGTTGCCGGCATCCTATCACTGCCATGTGTGTGAGAGTCCTAAGAAAGACTTTGTGGCGGTGCTGCGCTGACGGAGTACGGCTTTATCGTTATCTTCGCGCCGGACTCTGAAAGGATTTACATGACACGCATCATTCGTCTCGCCGAACAAAAAGACATCTCCGCGCTTACGATCTTATTTAACAGCGACACGCGTATTTTTGGTGAAGATGCTACCGGCTTTGGCGAGCGGGACATTGCCGAGTATATTCAGGATGGGAAGAAGAAGGTTTTTGTTTGTGAGTCAGACGGGAGGCTGTCCGGAGCGCTGATGGCCGACTATCACGATTCGTATTCGCATCTTGAAACGTTAATCGTTGACCCGCGGGCGCAGCAGCAGGGGGTTGGTACAGCGCTTCTGGAACATTATGAAAAAGACCTGGATACTCTTGGGATCACGCTGATCGAGGTTATGACGGCGACGGACAATACCGTCATGCAGAAGATCCTGGAAGAACGGGGATTTAATAAGGGTAATACATTTGTCTTTTACTCCCGTTGGCGTAAATAGAAACGCCTGGTCCGTCAGAACAGTACTTTGGTCTGTGCGAAATCGCTTTTGAGGGTTTGCTGCTGTTTGTTTATGAAGTGTCTTCGTAGTATCTTAAAATGAATCTACTACCCCATGAAGACATTACACCTGATATGGCTAAGCTTGTTGCTGGTAACAGCAACGGTTGCCCAACAGCTTCCTAAAACTCCCGACGCGATAAAAGATGCTTTTCCCACGGGAACAGTATTTCATGCCAATATTCCCTACGCGGGTGATACACTACGAAAACACCTGCTGGATATATACCTGCCGCCCGGAGCCAAAGGCAACGTGCCGCTGGTGATCTGGGTGCATGGCGGTGGCTGGATGCACAACGACAAGTACGCCGATATGGGGTATATGAAGGGGACGATCCGGGCGATCCTGGAGAAGGGTTATGGCCTGGCGTCGATCGACTACCGGCATAGTACTACGGCGATCTTTCCGGCGCAGATTCAGGATTGTATTCAGGCGGTGCAGTTCTTACACGACAACGCAATGAAATACAAGCTTGACCAAAGTCACTTTGCCCTGATGGGCTTTTCGGCAGGTGGGCACCTGGCGTCGCTGTTGGCACTGTCGAATAACAACAACATTACGGCATTTTATCCCGGCGGGCGAAAACCTTCCTTTACCCTTCGCAGTGTGGTGGACTTTTACGGCCCCTCTGAATTTTTGATGTTCTATGGCGACTTGCTGCCGACGCAAACGAGTGATCCGATCTCGGTTCTGTTGGGTGCTTCGCCGCTGGCGCGACCGGACCTGGCCAAGCAGGCGAGCCCGGCCACGTATGTCGACAAGGCAGATCCGCCGTTCTTTATCGTCCATGGTGAGAAAGATCCGGATGTGCCGACGGCACAATCATATCTTTTAAAAGCATGGCTCGACCTGGCGAACGTGCGCAATTCACTGACCGTGATTAAAGATGCACCCCACTACGGGCCGATGTTCGACACCGAGCCGACCCGACAGGCATTACTGGCCTTTCTGGATTCTACCTTGCGTTAAATAATACATCGCGTGCCGCGATTTGACCAACGCCTCTTTGGAGGGAAAAATATATCTTTCCGTTCAAAGAATGGTAACTATGCACGAGGCTTATCCTGCAATTGAAGATATCCTGTCGCGCTTTCGGTTGGTGATCGGTCGGGACTATTCGTTATACCGAAATCATGTTTACCGCATCTTTTTAAACTGCACGTTGCTCGATGACGACCCGGAAGCGGCACACCGGTACGCCGTGGCGGCCGTGTTTCACGATATTGGCATCTGGACGGCGCATACCTTTGATTATATCTTGCCATCCGTACAACAGGCATCCCATTATCTCGAAGAGATTGGTCAGCAGGCCTGGATCGAGGAGGTGACGTGCATGATTTACTGGCATCACAAGATCACCCCGTATCGCGGCCGTTATCGACAGCGCGTAGAGGTCTTCCGAAAGGCGGATTGGATCGATGTGTCAGCCAACGTATTATCTTTTGGTGTAAGCCGCCGTGCTATGCGTAACAAACAAAAGTTATTTCCACGGCTGGGCTTTCATCTATTTTTATTGCGGTCGGCGTGGCGCCATTTTCTACGGCATCCGCTCCGACCCCTGCCAATGTTCCGACGGTAGGGGACAGTACACCTCTATGCCCATCTTGCTGTGATTCTTCATGAACAACAATAGGACCTGACCGTGATCTGTCCTAGTCCTTTAAGAACTAGCTTATGAGTAGGTTAACACTAGCTCAAGACTAGGTTACCTCTAGGACATCCTCGCTTTTGCCACTCTTTTAAAGACATTATTTATAAAAAAAGAAGTCCCCCCAAGGGAGTGCCCCTGACGGATCGATACATCTTTCTGCGCTGATTCAATAACGATAAATGCTATTACACAGCCAACTTTGTGGAAGTTAAATCCATTCGGTTATGAAGAATACCAACTCTCCCGGCGGGTGGGCGGGCAGCCTGATGCTGTGCCTGCTGGCCTGCTCCCTTCAACATTGTAGTACAAACACATCGGAAAGTAAACCTCAGTCGGCGGAAGTTGTCGGGGACTCGATCGTGCACGCTGCGACGGTCGCCACACAATACGTGGAAAAAGACGGGCGGCGTATAGCCTACCGTAAGATCGGGCAAGGTCCGGCCATGATCTTGTGTAATCGCTTTCGCGGTACGTTGGACGACTGGGATCCTCTATTTCTAGACCAGTTAGCGCAACACTATACAGTTGTTACGTTTGACTACAGCGGCATTGGTCTTTCGACGTTGGTCAATCCGGCCGACTCGCTCACCGAGGTGAGGGACGTTCGGGATTTGGCGCAGGCCTTGAACATTCAGCAGTGTGTATTGGTTGGATGGTCGCATGGTGGTCGTGTGGCACAATATATAACGGCGCATACGCCTCAACTTGTTTCACACCTCATCCTCTTAGGTACCGGGCCGCTGGGGAAAAATGCTTTTGCTCCGGAACAGATCTTTTTTGACCGGGCCTTGAAGCCTGTAAACGACGAAGACGATGAGGTGGTGCTGTTCTTTGAGCCTCGCTATAAAGCAAGCGTGGAGGCTGCCCGCCAGTCGCGTGCGCGGATACAGGCCCGCACGGTCGACCGTGACATCTATGTTACGCCCGACAAGTTTGAGAAATATTTCCAGACCGTCGCCCGCTATGGCGCAGACGAGAAGGCCCATGCTTTTTTGGCTACGGCCGGCATTCCAATCCTGGCCCTGTCGGGTGAGCACGATATTGTATTTCCGATTGAAGGTTGGTATGCCCTGACGCGACACTATACTTCGCTGCAGATTATTATGTTGCCGCAGGCAGGGCATGGGCCACAGCAGCAATATCCTGCGCTTACGGCCAGTTATTTGCACAACTTTATTACACACACGGCGAAAACGGTGGAATAGTGTGTATGGCAGCGTGCTAAAACACCGACCGTCTCGCTCCCGAGGCGGTTTTTTTATATCCATTGCCGGATCACTACAGGATTTAACCAATTCGTGCTATATCACTAATGCACGGTAGTGGTTTTTTTTGTATCGCTTTGTATACCAGTGACTTCGTAACCTGGCACAAGTATTGGAAGGCGCCGTATGAATCAATCCTAACTCATATGAACCTTACCCCCCTCAACTCCCCCATCGTGCAGCACACATCGCTGCCTTTTGTTGTAAGCCCACTCGAAACGAGCTTACCGATGCTTCAATGTAACGATGGCCTACGCCTGACGCAGGTGGAGATCATCTGGATACAACGTGGTAGCGGATCGCTCATGGCCGATTTTAACACCGTTACATTTTCCGGTAACGTTGTCTTTTGCCTGGCTCCAGGACTGTGCCGTACGCTTACCTCCGCCGACCGGGTGGTAGGATATTACCTTTCCATCAGCCGCGACTTTCTCAAGCTCTCGGAAGGGCAAGCGGATTTATCCATTTTGTCTGCGCAACATGCGCTGGGCAACAAGGTTCTGAGGCTTCAGCCAGATGCCGCGCAGGCCTTTGAAATGCAGGACGTCATTGAGAAAATGCTGCGCGAGTACCATAGCTATTTTATGTTGCGCGCGGAGATACTCAAAAATCTGGTGCGGATATTGGGTATTTACCTGACCCGTAATACGCCTCAGGATCTGGCTGTGGCCGTTAACAGTCGTGATCTTGATATGGTTCGGAAGTTTATGGCGCTGGTGGAACAGCATTATGCCACGAAGAAGAAAGTATCGGAGTATGCCGACGATCTTTGCGTCACGCCCAACTATTTGAACCAGCGCGTGAAGCGTGTGTCCGGCTTTCCGGCCAGCTATCACATTCAACAACAGATTGTGCTGGAAGCCAAACGCCAGGCGGCCTGCCCGGGGTTGCGCATGAAGGAAATCGCCGACGCCCTGGGTTTTCAGGATCATGCTCATTTCAGTAAGTTTTTTAAAACATATTCCGGGGTAAGTTTTTCCAGCTATAAAAGTGCGCTGTTTGCATAATTTTTCTGACGTTATATAGACGCAAGGTTTGATTGCGTACTTTAGTAGTATAAATTAACCGATCTACCCCCCGCGCGTTATGACTCAGCAGCATTCGTTATTCTGCCGATACTTTGTCGTTTGTGTCCTCGTGACCCTGTTCAGGCAGGGATACGCACAGATTCCCACCAACCCGCTGCCGAAGGGATATGACCTGGTTATGACGCGCATGCTGCTGAATGCTACAGGAAACTATATACACGCCGTAACGCAGGGACAGCTGGATATGGACAGTGCGAAAGCGTATGCCTGCCATATTTATCAACTAAACCGTTTGCTGCCGTACAGTGCGGGATATAGTAACCAATGGGAAACTCCGGGTAGCCGGTTGCTGCAAGCGGGGAAGGTTGGTGAGGCTGAGCGGATGTTAGGCACAGCGGCGGGCGAGGCCCGGTTGCAATTGCTGACCGAGTTGGGAAGTTACTACCTGTTTAAGCCAGGCAACGATAGTACAGACTTGTCCCATGCCGAGCATTTTATCCGCAGGCTGCACACCGAGGCAACGCCCGCGTTTCCGGAGAAATGGAAGAATGAATCGTTGCTGCTGCTCGGTAAGCTGTATGCGCAGCGAGGGGCATTGCCGGAAAGTCAACAATACTTTGAAGAGGCTGTACAGACTGTGCGGACCATACGGGATGGTGTGACGCTGGCTGATAACCTGTATGCAAAGGCCATGGGCCTGCCGATTACGCATCCTGCCAAACTTCCCTTACTGGAAGAAGCATTGTCGCTCAGCCAGAAACATGCCCGGCATTTTCTCGAAGCAGAAATAAAGGGGGCTATTGGCACAGAGCACTTTTTTACGAACCCCCGGGAGGCGGAGAAGGATATGTTGGACCTGCTCGAGGTACACACCAAGCTGGGGTATCAGCATTTGCAATATGTGCACAATACGCTGGCGTATATCTATAGCCGTACGAGCGACAACGTGAAAGCGCGGTATCACGCCGAGCAGTCTTTAAAATTCATGGCGAAAACGCACGATGCGGCGTTGGCGTGTATTTTCTATCAGCGCATGGCAGAAGCGCACGGTCAAACTTCCAACATAAAGGAGGCTCTATATTGGAACGAACGAGCCTTAAAAGAGCTTCGGACAAAAGAGAATCAGATCTTCTGGTATAAAAGTTTTTTTGCGCGCGGCAACTGGTTGGTACGTACTAGGGAATTTACGGCAGCCTTGCAGCTAATCGAAGAGGTTGTGACCTCGTTTCCACCGGGAAGCACGTTTGATAAGATGCATCTGGCACTGCTGTTAGGGAATACATATGCGGGCCTAAAACGTTTTGCAGAAGCAGAGCAACAATACCTACAGTTCACCGTCATGGCAGAGAGGTTTCCTCCCGCGTATGTTTATTCGGAGCTGCCCGATGCTTATTTGTGGATCGCTATTTTCTATTTCAACCGACAACAATACGCCCGGTCGCATCTTTATATTGATAAGGCCATGCCATTTGTGGAAAAAAAAGGAGCAGTGCAGGCACTTGCCAATCTACATCTATTATCGGCCAAACTTGACTCGGTCGAGGGGCACTATTTGTCGGCCATAAAGCACTATCGGCAGCATTCGGTTTTTCGCGATTCAGTCTATAGCATAACCCAGCGGAATAAAATAGCGGAGCTGGAAGTGAGATATGAGTCGGCACGTAAAGATCAGGATATTCAACTGTTGACAGAACGAAACCAGCAAGCGGCCTTCGTCCGGAATATTACGCTGGCCGGTGTTGTACTGTTGCTGATCATTTTGGGGCTATTGTATTACCTGTATCGCGCCAAGCTGCGCAGTAATGCGCAACTGCAAAGCAAGCAGCTCGAGATCAGCCAGAAGAACCGGACGCTGCAGCGCCTGCTGGACGAGAAGGAATGGTTGGTAAAAGAGATCCATCATCGTGTAAAAAATAATCTGCATACGATTGTAAGTCTTCTGGAATCGCAGTCGGCGTACCTCGGCAACGACGCGCTGGCGGCTGTGCGCGACAGTCAACACCGCGTGTTTGCCATGTCGCTTATTCATCAGAAGCTGTATCTTTCCGACAATGTCACCACGATTGACATGTCTATTTATATAAAAGAGCTGGTTAATTATCTGGGAGACAGTTTTGATATTGCCCAACGTATTCGCTTCGAGCTCGACATCGAGCCTATCAAGCTGGATGTGGGTATGGCCATACCATTGGGCCTGGTCATGAACGAGGCGATCACAAATTCGATTAAATACGCATTTCCGCAAAATGCTGGTGTCATTACCATATCGCTGAAAGAAGATGATGTGCGATGTCGTCTAATTATTTCGGATAATGGCAGCGGGCTTCCAGTAGACTTTGATAACGTGAATGCCAGTTCACTCGGTATGCGTTTGATGCGTGGCCTGAGTAAAGAGATCGATGCAACCTTTACCATCGCCGGCCATGCCGGTACCATTATTACCATTACGTTTGCTGACAACACCCTACTGCATGCCATTCGCGATGGGCATGCGGCCGAACCCGTGGAGATGATTGTATGAAACAGAAGATCCTGATTGTAGAAGACCAGTTTATCGAGGCGAATAACCTCCAGATGATCCTGGAGCGTGCCGGCCATCGGGTGTGCACGATCGCCCAATCCGTTCATGAGGCGTGGGGTGTTGTCGAACAGGAAAGACCTACGCTGGTGCTCATCGACATATACCTGAAGGGAAAACTAACCGGCATTGACCTGGCGCGTGGACTGAAAGAGCAGAATATTCCATTTGTATATCTGTCGGCTAACTCTCACAAGACCGTACTGGATGAGGCCAAGGCTACGCAGCCGTATGGTTTTTTGGTTAAGCCGTTTCGTGAGAAGGATGTACTCGTGACACTGGATATTGCGCACTACCTGCATGAAAATAGTCTTGAGTCGCGGTTGCGCCATGAGCCAGGCTTGCAAGATCAGCTTACGCGCCTGCTGCCGACGCGAAAAAACGACGCTGCGGAAAAAGACATCGATAGCCCGATCTCGCTGGGTATTGTCGGCAATAGCAAAGCGCTTCGCCATGTGTGGAACCACGTGCGTGTAGTGGCACCGTCTGACACGTCGGTGTTGATCCTGGGAGAAAGTGGTACGGGCAAAGAGCGCATTGCGGAGGCGATACACCAGTTTTCACCACGGCGCACAAAACCGTTGGTGAAAGTCAACTGTGCCGCGTTGCCCGCCACGCTTATTGAGTCGGAATTGTTTGGCCATGCTAAAGGGGCGTTTACGGGGGCTTCCGAGAAGCGTATTGGAAAATTTGAGCAGGCCGACGGCGGGACGATCTTCCTGGACGAAGTAGGGGAGATTCCGCTCGAGCTGCAAGCTAAATTGCTGCGCGTACTGCAAGAGAAAGAGATCGAACCGCTTGGTGGAAAAGCCCCGATAAAGATCAACATTCGGATTATTACCGCTACTAACCGGAATCTGGAGAAAGCCTTGGCGGACGGTCGCTTTCGCATCGATCTGTACTACCGGCTGAATGTGTTCCCCATTGTTGTTCCGCCGCTGCGCGAGCGGAAGGAAGATATCCCCGACCTGGTCAGGCATTTTGTGCAATATTATTCGCGCAAGCTGGGACGCCCGCTTAGCGGTGTGACGGATGAGGTTATGAAGCAGCTTCTTCACTATTCCTGGCCGGGTAATATTCGCGAGCTGGAAAACCTCATGGAGCGAAGCGCGCTTTTATCACAGGGGACGGTGATTGAAGATTGTATTTTACCACAGCAATCCAAAAAAGAGAATATTGATGACAGCCGTAGCATGCAGACACTCGAGGAGAATGAGCGTGAGCATATCCTGGCTGCGCTACAACGGGCCAGGGGTAAAGTATTTGGAGAAGGTGGGGCTGCAGAGCTTTTAGGTATGAATGTATCGACGTTAAATGCGCGTATCCGCAAGCTAGGCATTGAAAAGAAAACGCACTGGGATTAATATACCGGTTGTACAGACGAAAATCGCGATTGGTACAACGGAAACCGTTAGATCGCTATGGTACCAGTTATCCATCGTGATGAGATTTGTGTATGAACATTTACACACCGAAAAATACAGCCCTGGTGCTGGTCGATCCGTTTAATGATTTCCTGTCCGAAGGCGGAAAGTTATGGTCCTATACGCGTGAGACTGTCTCAGGCGTAGGATTGGTACAGAATCTTCAGATACTTCTCGGCGCTGCGCGGGCGAGGGGTATTAAGGTGGTGTATGCACCCCATCATCACACGGAGCAAGGCGATTATCTCAATTGGAAGTTTTACGCTCCTTCGCACATCGGCAGTCAACGCACAACGTTGTTTGAAAAGAATAGCTGGGGTGCTGAGGTTCACCCGGCATTGGTGGCCAAGCCAGGCGATATCATAGCGCAGCATCACTGGACCGGCAGCGGCTTTGCCAATACTGACCTTCATTTTTTGCTCACCATGCACGGCATTGATCACATCGTGCTGGCGGGTATGCGTGCCAATACCTGTATCGATTCTACTGCGCGTTACGGTGTGGAGCTGGGGTACCACGTTACACTGATCAAAGATGGGATAGCGGCTTTTACGTGGGATGAGATTAAGGCTACAACGGAGATTAATTTTCCCAACTACGGCCATGCGTTGCTGACGACTGAAGAATTTGTGGCCACCCTACAACAGGTGTAAAACGATGATACTATTAGCAGAAAGTATCACTTCGGCCATTATACATGCGCCGCAGGAACTGATCCATTTGACAACGTGGCTATTCACGCTCAAAGATCACGAATATCGTGCGTGCTCGTCTGCGCACATCGCTGGCGGCAGCTCTGTCTCACCGGATGGCAAGCTGCTGTCACTCAATGTAGAAATGGTCGGCGGCAATCTGCTGGTACAGCATTACCAGGAGGAAATAAGCGAGCGCTCCCATTGTCGCGTGTACTCGCTTTCCGATTCATTTTCGCCGATGGGACACACCAAGTTGGGCATTACCTGGGAGTTGCAGGCGGTGCGTCGTTCGGATAAGGAGACTGAGCTTATTAATCATGTGATGGTGTGGATGACTGCGGAGTTTGATGCCTTGCTCCACGACGTCGGCATAACTGACCTGGAGTCTATCAAGTCGCGCATGACAGAAAGCCTGGCAGGACATAATCAAGAAGAAACTCCTCGGTTCGCGCAGGATATCGAGCAAAAGGCGCAAGGCGGAATTTGGTTAGCATGATATATCAATTAGTCATATGCCCCGACCTCTTACCTGTTGTTTGTCCTGATATTCGTGCTGGCTAAAGGAGCGACGGATGCATCGATACAAGACTTCCTCCTATTTTTCCATTGTCGAGGGCTGCGATGAGGTCTAACTTTGTTTTATCCTTTTTGCAAAACCTTTAACTATACAGCTATGAATAGAATACTATCAAAAAATATTGTATTTATTACGGGCGCCTTCGTCAGCCATGCCTGCTGGGACGACTGGAAGCTTTACTTTGAAGGTAAAGGGTACAATACAATAGCCCCGCCGTGGCCAGGAAAGGATGCGGATGCGGTGACTCTCCGCGCGCGTCATCCTGATCCGGTATTGGCCGCGGTGACATTGGAAGACATCGTTAATAGCTATGCCCGGATCATCCGGTCGCTGCCGGAGAAGCCGATCCTTATTGGCCACTCTTTTGGTGGCGCCATCAGCCAGGTATTGATGAACCAGGGACTTGCCGCAGCGGTAGTCGCCATTCACGCCGCGCCGCCCCAGGGGGTTTTTCCGTATGAATTGAATTTTTTACGATCGGGCTGGAAGGCACTGGGCCTGTTTACGTCACTCAATAAAACCTATATGATGTCGTTTGAGAAGTGGCAATTTGCCTTTACGAATGGCATGTCGTACGAGGATCAGAAAAATGCATACTATGCGATCGCCATTCCGGAATCTAAACGAGCTGCCCGTGGCGGACTAACCAGCGCAGCCTATGTGGACTTTAAAAAGCCGCATGTGCCGATGCTATTCCTGGCAGGTACAAAAGACCAGATCATTCCTGCGCATCTCTGCGCGCGTGTATTTAAACGGTACAGAGACAAAGGTTCTATCCGCGAGTATAAGCTCAAAGATCGAAACCATTATATTCTGGGGCTGCCCACATGGCGACAGGACGCTGCCGAAATCCTCGACTGGATCGGCAAGCGAGCATAACACAGCTGTTCAATCAATTTATACATCGATCATGAAATATTTAATCATTGCAGCAATTATGGCAACAAGCATTCTTACAGAAACGGCAGAGGCGCAGAAGCCGATTGATCCGGCGAAGGATCCTGCCATTGAAACCCGCACGAAAGCCTTCCTGAATATGCTGAACGGTGGCGGTGGGAAACCCATGGAAACCATGACACCGGGTGATGCGCGCAAAGTACTGGAAGGCGCACAAAGTTCGGTGAAAGTAGACCTGTCGGGTGTGGACGTGTCTGAAAAGACGATCCAACAAGATGGCCTTTCTGTTAAGCTATACGTTGTGCGTCCTTCGGGCGAGGCAGGCACACTGCCAGCATTTTTGTTCTACCATGGCGGCGGCTGGGTACTGGGTGACTTTGCTACCCACCAACGTTTTGTACGGGATCTGGTGGTATACTCAGGTGTGGCGGCAGTGTTTGTTGAATACTCCCGTTCGCCGGAGGTAAAATACCCTGTTGCGTTGAACGAATCGTACGCAGCGCTAAAATGGGTGGCGGCGCATGGTGAAGAGATCAAGGTGGACGGTCAGCGTCTGGCTGTGGTGGGTAATAGTGCCGGAGGAAACCTGGCGGCGGCTACCGCGCTCACGGCGGTGAGGCAGAAAGGCCCGCAATTGAAGTTTCAGCTTTTATTCTGGCCTGTCACGGACGCTAATTTTGAAACGGCATCCTACAACCAATACGCTACCGCACGGTTCCTGACCAAGAACATGATGATCTGGTTCTGGGACAGTTACATACCCAAGGCGCAACGCAACGACATCTTTGCATCACCCTTGAAAGCCGCCTTCAGCGACCTGAAAGGCCTGCCGCCCACACTTGTGCAGACCGCCGAGAACGACGTGTTGCGCGACGAGGGCGAAGCGTATGCCCGCAAGCTCGACGAAGCCGGCGTGGCGGTAACGCTGGTACGCATGCAAGGTATGATTCACGATTACGGATTGCTGAATCCGCTGGCCAACCTGCCGGCCGTACAGTCCGCCTTGCGCGCCGCGGCAGCTGAGCTGAAGAATGCGCTGAAATAATGGCGAGTCTGTGTAACCTCTAAATAAAAGGCCGTCTCCGAGAAGAGACGGCCTTTTATTTCTGAATTCGTTTTAGGGAAAAGACTACTCAATTCCCGCCGATGGTCAAAAACTGCTCTTAAGCAATCCTCGACTCAGAATACAAATCATACGCGGCCACAAGCGATTCCCGGCCCGTCGCTTCATTGTATTTTTGATAGCTGCCGATTTCCTCGCGGTTCTCGACATAAACAGGTCGGTATGCCGCTTCATATTCATCCCAAACAATAAGCAAATAGCTGTAGCCTATCTTGCTTTGCCGGCCGTTTTCCAGCCAAAGGTTAAACGTTTCTTCATCAAGCGACTTGGGGAAATCCGACCCTTCGAACATAATTAAGCATGTATTGTGGACGCGAAATTTAGCCAAAGTAGGCTCATTTGGCAACTCTGATAATTGCTAGCCGAATTCTTGCTAAAATTATGCCCATAAACAAGTCTAGTCATGCACCTTCAAAGCCTCACGACCCGTCTCCTTCGCTATAACCTTTGGGCTAACGAACGTCTTACCTCCTGGTTGATGACAATCGACCGGCACATACTTTATGAGAAAACGGGCTCAAGCTTCGGAACAATTGATCGGGCTCTCCAACATATCCTGGCCGCCCAGGTTTACTGGCATGCGCTGATTGCCAGAGGTGAGATGAATGAGTTTAACACGCCGGTAAGAGAGCATGCAGTCGACGAGGTTATGGCCGATCTTGTTATAAGCTCACAGCAGTTGGTGGATAGCCTTTCCGTACTAAATGAACAACAGTTGATTGAAAGTATTCAGGTTTCTGACAGCACGCAAAGCCGGTACGAATATATCCTGCACGTCGTCAATCACAGTTCGTACCACCGGGGGCAGGTCGTTACCATGTGTCGTGCGCTGGGAGTAACAGTAGAAATACCCGTAACGGACTATGACGCATACCTTTGGTGGATAGAAAATGTCTAATGGACGGGCATCCGTTCAGTGATCTCTATGGTTTTGTTAATCTGTTGAAATTCAGTTTATTGAATGGCCTGTTGCGTCATACTTCTTCAAACTATCCTCCTTTATCTCAAATTTTTTGAGACGAAAGAAACATACCTTTGGTTTGTACATTACTTACCAGGTAGTTATGAAAATTAAACGGCTCGCCATTGCTGTACACATCTTAGTTTGGGTATTGTTGCTGGTTATTCCCTACGTTTCAACCGATCAGATTTTTAGTTCGTTGGATCCCGAGTCAGACACAAAGTATCTTTTGCTTTGCTTTGTTTTAAGTGCTGTGTTGTTGGTAATTTTCTATTTCAATTATTTCCTGCTCATACCCCGGTATCTGCTGGCAAAGAAATACTGGCGCTATTGTTTATTTCTATTGCTGGCAATAGTGATCGCATTTTTGCTTTTAAGTACCACATTTTTGCTTTCTGATTTTAATCCCGAGACATTGGCCCGAAAACATCCGGCGAGTGAAAAGATTATTCCGGTTATCATCATCAATGCCCTTTCGTTGTGGCTCCTGGCCATTGTTTCATCTGTTTTATGGACCGTATATAACAGATTAAAACAGACGGAAAGTGAGAAGCTTTCTGCGCAAATAGCGTCGCTGAAGTCACAGATCAACCCGCATTTCCTGTTTAATACCTTGAACAACATCTACGCGACGGCCATTGATGACTCCCCCAAAGCGGCCGACATGGTGGACAAGCTGTCGGAGATGATGCGTTACACCATGAAAGACATACAACAGGATTTTGTTTTGCTGGAGGACGAAATAAATTACATCAGTAACTTCATTGAATTACAAAAGATTCGTCTCGACAGAAGTGTCAGGCTGGAGTATCATAGCCTGGAAACCATCCCGCCCTTGAAAATCGCCCCCATGCTACTGATTCCTTTTATCGAGAATGCCTTTAAACACGGGGTGAACTCCGAGCAGAAAAGTCGCATCAAGGTGAAGATAACCATGAACAACAACGAAATTCAGTTAAAGGTGTTGAACAATAAAGTGAATGTTCAGCGTGACATTTCTGAAAGGAGCGGGTTGGGGATAGAAAATACAAAACACCGGCTGAATTTGATTTATCCTTCCAAGAATTTGCTGGTTATTAACGATTCTGAAAAGGAATTTTTCGTTTCTTTATACATCAACCTACAATGATCAATGCGATTGCCATAGACGACGAACCGTTAGCACTGACCGTGATTCAATCGCTATGCAATAAAAGTAACATCATCAATCTGCAAAAAACATTCACCCAGCCCAACGAAGCATTAAAGCACCTACGGAAATTTCCGATTGATCTGATCTTTTGCGACATACAGATGCCGGCCATGACCGGCATTAGTTTAGTAAAGTCGCTGCAGCAGAATACGATGGTGATCTTTACCACTGCGTTTAGTGAATACGCCGCCACCAGCTACGAGCTTAGCGCCATTGATTATTTACTGAAACCTATTAATCAAAAGCGCTTTACCCAGGCTATTACCAAAGCACGGGAATATTTTGAATACATTCATAGCAAGAATCAAAGCGCGGATAAAAACATCTTTGTTCGTGCCGATTTTAGTTTGGTGAAAGTTCCATTGGCTGATATTCTATACATCGAAGGGTTGGCAGACTATCTCAAGATCTACATCAAGGATCGAAAAACCATCGTGGCGCGGATGCCCATGAAGGATATGATGGAAAAGTTGGGCTCTGTAGATTTTGTTCGTGTTCACCGTAGCTTCATTTTGCCATTCAGTAGAATCGAAGCCGTAAGAGGAACTACGATTTTTCTCGGCGACAAGGAGTTTCCAATCGGCAGAACGTATGCCGACGAGTTTTTTAATCGCTATTCCCACTAAGCGATCTGTGCCGGAGGCTGCATTCTTCGCATAACTCTTCCTCTTCTTCTCAAAAAATTTTACAGGGTTTCTTTTGATCCCACCTTTGTGTCATGATCATCATGCACATCCATTATTCTAATTCAAGATTATGTATAGGAAAATTGTAATAATCGCGATAATAGAGCTTCTTATTCTTTTAGGCAGCACGACGCTATTGTTAGCGCAATCGAAATATACCGTCAGCGGCACGGTTAAGCAGAAATCGTCCGGCGAGACACTCATAGGGGCAAGTGTGGTCGTGGTTGAGAAGCCTGGTGTTGGCGTCATTGCCAATACCTACGGCTTTTATTCGTTGTCACTGCCGCAAGGCAGTTACACATTACTCGTGTCGTATGTTGGATACAAACAGGAACTGATCCCCGTTGAGTTGAACTCAAACGTTATGATAAATATCGATCTTTCTGACGAGGTCTTGTTGGAGGAGGTAGTAATAAGTTCCAAAAGAAACGATGAGAACCTGACCACAGCAACTATGGGGACGGAAGTGCTGGATATTCAAACGGCCGCAAAGATTCCAGTGGTGTTTGGTGAAAAGGATTTAGTGAAAACCATCCAGCTGTTGCCCGGCGTGAAGTCGAATGGTGAAGGGAGTAACGGGTTTTCGGTAAGAGGTGGCGCTACCGATCAGAACCTTATATTATTAGACGAGGCGCCCGTATACAATGCGTCGCACATGCTGGGCATTTTCAGCACGTTCAATAGCGATGCCATTAAAGATGCCACCATTATTAAAGGCAATAGCCCGGCACAGTTTGGTGGCCGTCTCTCTTCTGTGTTGGATGTAAAAATGCGGGAAGGGAATAATAATAGCTATCGGGTGAGTGGCGGCATTGGGTTAATAAGCAGCCGATTGACGGTGGAAGGGCCTATTCAAAAGGAGAAATCATCGTTTATAATTTCAGGCAGGCGCACGTATGCGGACCTTTTTGCGCGGCTCTCATCTGATTTTAAGGGAATTCAATTATACTTCTATGACTTGAACGCCAAAGGAAACCTGCAAATCAATAGTAAGAATAAGCTATTCTTCTCGGGTTATTTTGGAAAAGATGTACTCGCTGTATCCAATTTTCTGGGGAGTAAGTGGGGCAACTCTACAGGTACGTTGCGGTGGAATAGTTTGGTGAGTAGCAAGTTGTTTTCCAATACTTCGTTCATTTACAGTGACTATGATTTTAATGTGAGCTTCAAGAGTGATGGTAACGAAGTGAACTATAACTCCAATATCAGGGACCTGAACTTGAAACAGGATTTTTCGCTCTACCCAAATTCTAAAAACACCCTGCACTTTGGCTTTAATGTGATACACCATACCATTACCCCCACAAAGGCGGAGGGGACGGATATTGTACGCGATAAGAAAGGACGCAAGGCGCTGGAAAATGCGGTGTATGTGAGCAATTCGTATGAGGCTTCGGACAGAATCAACCTCGACTATGGCGTACGGTTTTCATTTTACAATATTTTGGGCGGCGATACATACCATATTTACCGGGATAATCGGTCTGTCGAAACTATAACCTTGGACGACGGGGAAGTCGGCAAGACCTATTACAATTGGGAACCTCGACTATCCATGAATTTTATCGTGAATCGTACTGCAAGCTTGAAAATGGGATATGCCCGTAATACGCAAAATCTTCATCTCATGAGTAATTCTACCGGTGGCAGTCCAACAGACCAATGGATCGGCAATAGCTACAACATAAAACCGGAGGTGGCCGACCAGGTGAGCTTAGGATTCAGTAAGAACTTTAAGGACAATGCTTATGAGCTAAACGCGGAGACCTATTACAAATCGATGAAAAACCAAATAGACTTCAAAGATGGAACAGACATTAATACTGTTCCCGATATAGAAAGCGAATTGCTGTTTGGTAAGGGCCGGGCCTATGGCCTGGAGATTTTGTGGAAGAAGAAGGAAGGAAAACTCACAGGATGGATCGGCTACACCCTTTCCAAAACGGAAAGAAAGATCAATGGAATCAACGACGGTCAGTGGTACAATGCCAAACAAGACCGAACCCACGACGTATCAATCGTCGCGGTTTACGAGCTTAAGCCCCAATGGACACTATCGGGTACATTTATATACACCACGGGGAATGCCGTTACATTTCCCACCGGCAAATATGTGTTGAACGGCATGACGATGTACCAGTATGGAGGGCGCAATGCAGATCGCATGCCGGCCACACATCGACTGGATCTTAGCGTTACCTATGAAAGGCCGGCGAGAAGAAAATATCAAAGCTCATGGAGCTTTGGTCTGTACAATGTTTATGGGCGCCAAAATCCTTACAGCATAAGTTTCGAAGAGAATAAGAAGAATCCACAAAAAATAGATGCTGTACAAAGCTCACTCTTTCGTTGGGTGCCCAGTGTAACGTATAACTTTAATTTTAGAGAATAAATCATGAGAGATGTCATCAGCATACTATCCGCCGCCTTACTTTTTACAAGTTGCGAGAAGGTAATAGAGTTGGATTACAAGGGTAATCAGTCCCGGGTCGTGATCGAAGGTAATATCACCAATGAACCCGGTCCATATTTCGTGAAAATATCGAAATCCATTGGTTTGTCAGAATCGGGAACCTATCCTGCAATCGACAATGCTGTAGTTGTTGTTCGCGACGATTTTGGGAACAGCGAAACCCTCACTCGTCAAGGAAGTGGCGTGTACGCGACCAACACACTGCAGGGAGTAGAAGGCAGGACATACACACTACTTGTGGAAGCGGAAGGCCAGTCCTACACGGCGCAAAGCACCATGCCTCCGCATGTTCCATTCGATTCTATTAAAGTCGGTGAAGTTACGATTGGTGGCGATATAGAATATCAGCTGATACCGGTGTACAAAGACCCGGCTGTAAAAGGCAATAATTACAGGTTCGTGTTATCGGCAAATGATAAGCTCGAAAATCAGCATCTCGTTCAAAATGATGAATTACGAAATGGTCTTGTAAATACCATCCGGCTGGAAGTAAATGACGATGATCTGAAGTTAAAGCCCGGCGATTTGATCACCCTAACGATGCAATGCGTAGATGCGAATGTAGCAATGTTTTATACAACGTTGGCATTAATGGGCGATAGTGGACCTGGTGGTGGCACCACTCCCAGTAATCCGCCGGGTAATATTTCGAACGGGTCATTGGGCGTGTTTTCCGCGCATACTGTCGAAGTGAAAAGTGTTACGATTCCCTAAATGACCCGAAGTATTTAGGATGGATATATTTCTTTTCACTACGAACATACAAAAGTCGGATCTGGAAAGACTGCGTGCTTTGCTGGAAGGTACTTCCGGCATAAAAAAATGGACGATCGACCTGGATGACTGTGATCATGTGTTGCGCATTGTCTGCCAGGGAATTGATTCAGACGCGCTGCAGGACAAATTGAATGAAATGGGTTTTAACTGTCAGTGCATGCTATAGGCGTGGTGTCGCGATGACAGTTAATCCTTTCCTCAGGTGGTGATTATCTGCTTTACGTAGTCAGTTATAAAACAACAGTTCTATCGCTTGGAAATTGATCTCCCAAATTGGACATACAGCGCGTGCTTTTGTTGCTTTAAACGGTTGAGAACGCATAATTATTTGGCGGACCAAAATTTGGAAGGTATCCAAAAAAATGTAATCGCTGAATATGAAAAGAATTTTGCTCGCAAGCTGTTTGATACTGCAGTGTTATCTGGTGGGATTTGCGCAGGAAGAAATGTCTCTTGATACGCTTTATTCGCTCTCGCTCGAAGAGCTTATGAACATGAACATTGTGACGGCGTCGAAGGTCGCCGAGAAGGCTTCGGATGCGCCCGGCATTATCTCGACCATTTCGGCGCGCGAGATTGAGCAGTTCGGAGGGTTAAGTCTGGCTGAGATCCTGGAACGGGTGACAGGTGTAGTAAACGTGAGTACGAACTCGAATCCCCAAAACATCGTTTCGTTTCGAGGCGATCTTTCCGGAGAAAGTAACAACCATACATTGCTTTTGATCAACGGTCGGCCCAACCGCGAGAGTATCTATGGCGGGATAGACTACGCGGTGCTCCTCGGTATACCGGTAACCGCTATTGAAAGAATAGAGGTTATTCGTGGGCCAGGCTCAGTGCTGTATGGGTCCAATGCATTTTCGGGCGTTGTGAATATCATCCTGAAAAAAGGTGGCGACCAAAACAAGGTGAGCACGTATTTGGGTTCATTTGGTGGCGCCAGTGTCGACGGCTCTGTGAATATTGATAAAGGCGGCGTCAATGTTATGATCGGTTACAAAAATTTTGAAGAAAAGGGATGGAGCTTCAAGGCTACCGATGCCATGGGCGCAAAAGATACTGCCAATTATGAGGAAAAAAACAATGGTCTTGCCGTTCGGGTGGGCTACAAGGGGTTAACGATCAACAGTCTGATTACCGAGAGCACGCAGACAATTTTCGGGTTTGGCAGTCCGATTTGGTTTAATATGCCTAACAAAACAACCTTTTCGCGAAGAGTGTCGACCGATATCGGGTATGAATTGAAATTTTCCGAAAAGGTCACGACAAAAGTAAATGCCACGTTGAACAGCTTTGACCTGAAATTAATAGGGCCGGCGGTGGCCAGCGGCAACAGTGATGATATCATCCTGGAAGTGTCCAACTTCATTCGTCCGACAGACAAATGGAATATAGTGTTTGGCGCATCAGGTTATAAGCAAACCGGTGAGCTTGTAGGATCAGTGCCGAAGTATAACAAAGGATGGTACAACGGTTATGTGCAGGCAGATTATCGTCCTGTTGCACCTTTAAAATTGATTGGCGGATTCCAGGTGAATAAAATTCAAGGAGTCGATGTAAACCTTGTCCCCCGTGTGGGCGCCATCTACAACTTTACGAAAAACCTGGGTACGAAAGTTCTGTATGGGCAGGCATTCCGTGCTGCATACGCCATTGAAACCAATATTAAATCAGCCGTAATCGAGGGCAATCCGAACCTGAATCCGGAAATTCTGAAAAACCTCGATGTGCAGGTGTTCTATTCCAGAACAAAACTGGAGCTGGCGGCCACCTATTTTGACAATCGTAAGGAGGATAACATCACTCGCTTAAATGGAAAATTTGTCAATGCAGGCCGTAACGAAGCCCATGGTTTTGAGCTGGAGGGTAAATATGTTCCCAATGCCAGTGTGTATGCAAACGGCTCTTATGCCTACCAGACCAATAAGCTGGTGGCCGACAACGGTGCGGTTACAGAACATGCGTCGTTAATGCCGAACCATGTTGCTAAGCTTGGCGTCGGGTTTCAAAATCGCCGGGGGCTTTCACTAGGGCTGTATAACATGTATGTATCGAAGTTTCATTCGTTTACTGGTCAGGATGCACTGCCGGGGCATAACGGCGAAACCAAAAGTTACAACACCTTATCGGCAAACGTAAACCTGAGCATCCCCAAGATCTTCGCATTGGATATGCAGGAAGAAATAATTCTTAGCGTCTACGGTACGAACCTGCTGGATGAAAAGATCAACATTCCCGATGTTGCGTCCAGGATGGTGTATTCTCTGCCAGGCAAATCCGGCAGAGCAATATATGCGTCTGCGATAGTGAAATTCTGATGATCGGGGCACAAAAGAGATGCTTAAACATAGGCCCTAAACTTGGCCTGTGTTTAAGTATCATTCAGATACAATTTGGCAATTTGGAGTAAGTAACGTAATATTGCGTTATAACGATATGGGAATAACCAAGTCTGACTTATTTAAGAAGCGCCAGAACAGGGTAGCAACACTGGCGAAGGCTTTCGATCACCCGGCACGGGTGGCGATCCTGGAATATATACTGGCGAACGAGACTTGTATCTGTAACGACCTTGTGGACGTACTACCGCTTTCGCAATCGACGATCACACAGCACCTAAAGGAGCTGAAGCAGATCGGGATCATCAAAGGCGAGGTCGAGGGACCGAAGGTGAACTACTGTATCGATGAAAAAGTATGGGAAGAGGCGAGGGATATATTTATCAATATGTTTTCCAAGTATGTAAAAAAGAATGACTGCTGCTGAGTCATTTTTTTTGCTTAGTCGTAACGTAATATTACAATAATACAATATGAACCTCCATACCGACTTATCGAAGACTGTATCGCAGCTTACTGCGGAATTTAGCGAGATACCTGCCGCGCGTAGGCCAGTGATTAATGAGCTGACGCAATTTGTGCAGGAAAGAGTAAACGCAAAGTTGCCGGTATACCTGAATTTCATCTGTACGCACAACTCCCGCAGAAGCCATCTGTCACAACTTTGGGCTCAGGCGGCTGCGTACTATTACGGTATACAGAATGTGTCTTGTTATTCGGGCGGCACGGAGGCAACGGCTTTTAATCCACGTGCAGTAAAGGCGATGCAGGATGCTGGCTTTAAGATCGTGACACAGAAGGATGGAGAAAATCCAATATATGAGGTCAGGTTTGCTGATGAGGCACCGCCGGTTATTGCTTTCTCGAAAACGTATGGCGATCCGTTTAACCATAACCAGGACTTTGCGGCGGTGATGACTTGTTCTCATGCTGACGAGAACTGCCCGCTGGTGCTGGGCTCGTCAGCGCGTATAGCGTTGCGGTATGACGATCCGAAGGCCTTTGATGGGACGGCACTTGAAACTGCTAAGTACGCGGAGCGCGTACGGGAGATTGGGCGGGAAATTTTATTTGCGTTCTCACAAGTGAAAAAGTCATGAGCAATAAAAAACAACTTAGCTTTCTGGATCGATATCTGACGCTGTGGATCTTCATAGCGATGGCGATTGGCGTGGCACTGGGAAACTTTCTGCCGGTGGAGCAGCTGATGGGCGCCTTTCAGGTGGGAACGACGAATGTATTGATAGCGGCGGGGCTGATTGTAATGATGTATCCGCCGCTGGCGAAAGTGCGGTATGAGCATTTGGGAAAGGTGTTTAGGAATGTAAAGGTGATTAGCCTGTCGCTGGTGCTGAATTGGGTGATAGGCCCGGTGCTGATGTTTGTGTTGTCGCTGGTGTTTTTGAGCGACAAGCCGGAGTATATGGTGGGATTGATCCTGATCGGGCTGGCGCGCTGTATTGCGATGGTGCTGGTGTGGAATGACCTGGCGAAGGGTGATAAAGAATATGCGGCGGGGCTGGTGGCGTTGAATAGTATCTTTCAGGTGATCTTTTACAGTGTGTTTGCCTGGCTGTTTATTACTGTGCTGCCTCCGCGATTCGGTATAGCGGGGTCGGTGGTAGACGTGAGCATGAGCGATGTGGCGGAGAGTGTTTTTTTGTACCTGGGCGTGCCGTTTATAGCTGGCTTTCTGACACGTTACTTCTTTAAGAGAGCAAAGGGTGAGGCGTGGTATGTGCAGCATGTGATACCGAAGATCAGTCCGCTGACACTGATTGCGTTGCTGTTTACCATTGTGGTGATGTTCAGCTTCAAGGGCAAGATGATCGTGGATATACCGCTCGACGTGCTGCGAATAGCCGTGCCGCTGGTGATCTATTTCATCGTGATGTTTGTGTTGAGCTTTTTGTTGTCAAAGCGGCTGGGCGCGAGCTATGCAGAAAACGCCTCGGTGTCTTTTACAGCAACGGGTAATAATTTTGAGCTGGCCATAGCGGTGGCGGTGGGTGTATACGGTATTAACTCCGGCCAGGCGTTTGCGGGGGTTATTGGGCCGCTGATCGAGGTGCCGGCGTTGATCTTGCTGGTGAACCTGGCTTTTTGGTTTCGGGATAAATTGTACGCGTCGAAAACGACATCGTGATGGCGGAGAACAGGTACGGGCCGTTATTGGAGGGCACTACAAAATAAGATTACTGGTTTTTAGATATGATTTCAGGTTTTAAAATTCTGGCCTTTGAGCCAGCGCATTGGAATGCCGTTCGCGAGATATATCGCCTTGGGCTGCTTACACGCAATGCTACTTTTGAAACAGAGGTGCCGGATTTTGAGGCGTGGAGCAAGAAATTTCCGGCCCGCTGGTTTTGGGTCATTGAGCAACAAGGTGAGGTTGTTGGTTGGGCGGGGTTGCAGCCGACATCTGTTCGGAAGGCCTACGAGGGGGTGATGGAGGTGACGGTGTATGTGCACCCGGACCACGGTGGGAAGGGCCTGGGAACCAAGTTGATGCAGCACCTGGTAGCAGAAAGCGAAAAGAGCGGTATTTGGACGTTGTATGCTTCGATTTTTGAAGAGAATGAGGCGAGCATTCGCCTGCATACGACGGCCGGTTTCCGACAGATAGGTTTTCGGGAAAAAATAGCTCAATTAGACGGAAAATGGCGGAATACCGTACTCTTTGAGCGAAGAAGTAAAATTATCTGCCTTTAATCTGCGTCTTTTTTAAACAGGTTTCGTCATCGCTACGTAATTAGAATTGTATTTCATTTCTATGGCACCATTAGCAAACGCAAATTTGAGCTTCTTTCAGAACGAGTTGAAAGGCTTTGTTCAGAAGAGAGTCAAGGATAAGACAATTGCGGAGGACATTCTTCACGATGTGTTCCTGAAAGTTCAGGGGAAGATTGGACAGCTCCAGGACACAGAAAAGATTACGAGCTGGATCTATCAGATTACCAAGAATACGATTATCGATCATTTCAGAAAGGAGTCTAAAACGATTCATGCCGGTGACCTGGATTGGGAAAACGACGCGCCCAATTTCAATGCTTGTGTATCGGGGTACCTTCATCGGCTGCTACCGACGCTGCCTGATATGTACCGCGAAGCCTTGCAGCTTACCGAGATTGAGAATCTTTCGCAGACAGAATTGGCTGAACGTTTAGGGATCTCTTATTCGGGCGCCAAGTCGCGCGTGCAACGCGCGCGACAGATGCTGAAGGAAAAGATGGACGAGGTACTTATCGTGCAAACAGATGCTTACGGTAATGCTATAGTTTGTGAAGATCGTAGCAACTGCTGTTAATATACCTGCGTCTTTTTTAGAGCGTTGTCGTCTTGGAAGCAAATCTTCAAGACATGAAAAAAATATATTTTTTGTTTTTCTTTCTGGGTTTAATACACCTTGTTATTGCGCAGAATACCAAGCGTGTACTGGCTCCCGTTTCCGATCACTATAAATCCCTGCAAGCGATTAGTGCAGTGGCAAACCCACAGCGCGCGTGGATGGATACTGTTCACTATCCGCCTGCTGAATACGGATCTTCCTTTGTGTACATGTTGGTCAAGCCGTATTACTTGTCAGATGCGCAAGTGAAAACGCTTAGTGAGAGCGTGAAATTTCCGGCAAACAGTTCAGACCAGGTGCGGAAGGAACTGGATTATATGCTCGAGCTGCAAAGCAAGCGTACTCCGGAACAAATTAAGCGCGTTGAATTCTTAGGTGATATTGGCTATTGGCCATCCATCAACATGGTGCCTTCTCATCTTTCGTATGAAGAGAATTTGCGCAATCTGTTTTTTGAAGGTAGCGAGCTGATGGGTGAGAATATCAATGCAAAGAATTTTCCTAAAATGACCCGGCTGCTGCAAGGTGTTATGCAAGATATGCGCATCATGGAGTTTACGATTAAATACAAATTGTTCCGACCGAGGCCTTATCACTTGGAGCCAAAGCTTCAGCCGCTTACAAAAATCAATTCTCCTTCTTTTGCCAGTGGCCACACGTTGTGGGCCTTTGTTCAGGCATTCACGTGGAGTGAAGTAGTTCCGGAGAAACGACAAGACTTCATTGCGTTGGCGGAGGAGATCAGACGGTCGCGGGAGATCATGGGGATCCATTATCCCAGTGACAACGAGGCATCGCGCGAGGTGTCATTTGCAATGCTCCAGTATTATCTTAAGAACGAGGCATTTCAGAAGGACCTGAAGGAAGCGATTGCTGAATGGAAAACGGTTTCGGCAAAGTATATTCGATAGGCAAATGGTGGACCAAGCTATTTTCCATCCCCGCCTTGAAATACGATCGGAAAACCACTTAAAAACCATTATTTTCACGGAAGCGAAACAATTTTGCATCATTTTGGGGCGCTGCCCGTCTTTGTTATGTTAAGCCAAAACACTTGAGTATGCAGGAATCGCCCGCCATTTCCTGGAACGAACTTCATTCGGAGCTGATCGCTTTTGTGTATCCGAAAGTGAAGGACAAAGCGACGGCTGAAGATATTGTCCAGGATGTATTTGTCAAGGTCCACACGAAAGCTCATCAACTTAAGGAAGCAGATAAGGCTTCGGGTTGGATTTATCAGATAACCCGGCACGCGATTACTGATTACTTTCGTAAGAGTTCAAAGTTGGTGGATGTGCAGCATTTTGAGGGGCCTCAGGTCGATAATTATCTCAATGATTGTGTGGCTAATTGTCTGAAGGAATTGATGAAGGGGCTTCCGGAAAAGTACCGGGTAGCGCTGGAACTTGCTGACCTGGAAGATCTGTCACAATATGACCTGGCGGAGCGGCTGGAGATTTCATATCCGGGGGCGCGATCGCGTGTGCAGCGTGCAAGAAAGATGTTGCGGGATAAAATCGAAGCCATGTACGTGATCACTACGGATTGCTATGGCAATATCATTGCGTGCGATAATCATCCTGGTGGATGTTGTAAGAAATGCTGAACGTGCTTGCATCATTTTAGGCAAGCTGCCGTCATACGGGTGTAAATTCAAAAGTCACATGAGAACAATACACCTGATCATCTTTGCATGTTTATGCTGTGGAACCGTTGCCCTGGGGCAAAAGGGGGAATTGACAACGGCGCTTACGCCTGCGAGGGGACATTACAAATCGCTATCTGTTATTAGTAAAAGCCCAAAGTCGCCCGGTGAAGAAATTGATAAACAGAAATTTCCGTACGACTCAGCTATTGCTTCCCGGAGATTAAGCCTGAAACCTATTTACCTGGAAGGCGTCACGATACGTGATTTCAGGTTTCCAGATCCGCCAGCAAATAGTTCTGCACAGACGCGTGCTGAAATTAATTACCTGCTGGCCTTGCAGTCACAACGTACAACGTTGGATGTACAGTCAAGTCTGTACATGGCGAACGTGTATTATAACCCGCGTGTTAAACCGACAGATTCGACGTATACACGTTTTCGTAGTAACCTTTTTTTTATTGGACGCTCTATCGGTAGCTGGTTTAATCCGATGGACCTGCCTGTGACAGCCGATGTGATGGCGAAAGTCTGGCAAGATGCGAGCTTCTTTATGTGGTCATTCAAATATAAATTTTTACGTATACGGCCATACGTGATAGAGCCGGCGTTGAAAAATTTGGAGAACACTGATTGGGCAGCTTACCCGAGCGGACACGCGTTTAATTCGTACGTGAACGCTTACATCTACCAGGAGCTTGCGCCTGAGTTTACGGACGTCTTTGTAAAGGATGCGTATGATATGGCGCATTCACGCGAGATCATTGGCGTGCATTATCCGTCTGATTCGGAATCATCGCGGATACTGGCCCGGCAGTTTGTGAACAAATTGTTTGAAAACGAGAAGTTCCGGAAAGACTTTGAGCAAGTGAGAAAGGAATGGTTGTTGAAAGCGAAAGAGACATTCCTTTTGCCGTCCGTAACGAAATAACTTTTTGCAGTAGGTAGTAGCCGCAAGAGGTTTATCTCTTGCGACTATTACATTTCTCTACTTGTCACAGCAAGCGGAACCGTCTTGTGGTTGAGCGCAGCATTTGCCGTTGTTTTCTTCCGGCGTTTGGCTCGGCTCACAGCACGCTGTGTTTTCGACTTTTGGAGCGCAGCACGAAGCTGCTGGTGTCTCTGTCTTCGGCGTTGTTGTTTTAGCCTTTTGGAGCACGGGAATGTTTTCAAGGTGTCTGTTCATTTGTCCTGGATTAATATTGTCAGTTACCCGCAGCATGAAGTGGCTGCCTGTTTTTTCTGCACCTCTGTGGCTGTGCCACAGCATGCAGTTGCTTTTACCTTGTCGGCTGTTACGCTGCAGACTCCTGTCTCAGGAAGGTCGAGCTCTACCTTGCGCGCCGCTTCCAGGTCGCCGTCGATGGCGGCGGCAATGGATCGTACTTGCTCATAGCCTGTGGCCATGAGGAACGTGGGCGCGCGGCCATAGCTTTTGGAGCCGGCGATGTAAAAATCATGATCGGGATGGCGGAGCTCTTTTTCGCCATGTGGCCGGACCGTTCCGCAACTATGGATGTTGGGATCTATGAGCTCTGCCAGTTCGGTGACGCATTCGAGTGAGGGATCGATGCTGATACGTACTTCGCGCAGGATACTGAGATCAGGTCGGGAGCCGGTGTTGCTGATGATCTCATCGATGCCGGGGAGTGCAAACTTGTTTTCGGTTTGCAGGCCGACGACAGTAAGGTTTGTGCCGGTATTGACAACTTGCAGGATGTGGAAGGGTGTGTATACGCTGACGCGATTCTGTTGGACGAGCTGCTCGATTTTAATGCCGAGGGCACCGCGTGCCTCGAGGGCATCTTTCTCCTGGCCACCATAAACGTCGTGGATGTTTTGCTTCCGCAGCACCCAGTGAATTTGGGTGTCGGGGTATTGTTCTTTGAGCTTGTCGAGCTCCAGCACGGCATTGATGGACGAGTGGCCGCTGCCGACGACAAGTACGCTTTTGTTCTTGTAACGCCCGACGTGCGTGTTGAGAATGTCGGGAATGCCGTAGAAGATTCTGTTGCTGTTTTCTTGCTCGCCGATGGCGAAGGTACCTCCCGAGCCGATGGGGTTCGGGGAGCTCCAGGTGCCGGAGGTATCAATGACAGCCTTGACGGTGAACTGCTCGACCTGGTTGTTGTGAAGTACCTGGACGGCGTAGGGCAGCCGCTCACGGCCGGAGGTTTTCATTTTGTCGAGACCAACACGGCCGATGGCAATGACCTTACTTTGCAAGTGGAGGTGCGGGCGGAGTGCCGGGTGCTCGGAGAGCGGCTTGAAGTACTGTTCGTACAGTTCTCTGCCCGTGGGCAGGCCTTCGTCGCGGGGTTGCAACCAGCTGGTTTGCGCCAGGAGTTGTTTTGCGGCCTTGTCGATATTATAGCGCCAAGGCGAGAATACGCGGATGTGCTGCCAGGTAAGAATATTGGCCGCTACAGTGTTGCCGGCTTCAAAGAGTAAGAATGGCTGATTCCTGACTGCAAGGTGAGCCGCTGCCGCAAGCCCAACGGGGCCGGCGCCGATAACTGCTACCGGAAGTGAATTTGACTTTTCCATAATCGTGATATAGTTCCGTGCTTAAGACGGGGGATTTAAGAAAAGACGCATCAGTCGAGAATATTGCAGCACTTTGTGCCTGTGCTATGTTAGCGGTTATGAACATTTAGTGGATAAGTTTTGTCCAGCTTTAGAAAGGGTAACCAAGGGGAATCCTTTCCAGGAAAGATTCCCCTTGGTGCTTTTCGATTTACTGTAGTGTGACCTTAATAATACTACTTGTTGCCGGTAGCATTGTAAATTCATTCGTGCCTGGCACGGCAACGATATCCTTGTTCTCCACCAGCGGTGTGCCCGCCAGATTGAACTGGGTAATGCCCGCACCGGGGTATTGATTGATGGCGGTGCCGTTGTCAAACAACCCTATGTTGGAAGAGACGTCGCCCTTCTGCATTGCATCGAGGTCCGCTCCCGTAGTCGCAAAAAACCAATCGTTGGAAAATCCATACATGGTCGCCAGAGCAATCCGGTCGCCTTTGGCAACGGTAAGTTGCTGTGAGACCTTACCACCCGCAGCACCATTGATCCTGGGTAGCAACACCGTGTTGTCTATGTCCTTCAAAAGGTATACTTCCTTCACGCCGGGCGTCATTTCTAACACAGCAGCGAGCATACTCCCATCTCCCTTCTGCGCCAGCTCTTTCAAACCCATGCCCCTGTCTTTCTCGCCGGTTTTATAAAACGGATTTTCAACTCCATTGTACACCACTACAAGCACAGGTGATAACGGTGTGAATGTACCGGTCAATCCGGCGAGGTAAGTATTCAATGCCGCATTATCACCGGCTTCGGCAATGTTGGTAAGACCATTTGCAGCAAGTTTATCCTTCGAATAGACCGGCTCCGGCAATAATAAGTTTCCGCCGGCAACATAGGAGATGGCCCATACGCCAGGGCTAAACGGCGTTTCGTTGTTTGTGCCGCCCGAATTATTCATGATTGTGAGCGTAAACATTGAATTTCCATTGTAGTTCAGCGTTAACTTCATTAGCTGCGAAGCGGGCAGATACGCGTGACCATAGTCGTCGGTGCCGTTTACCTCTTTAATATTCTTTGTGGCAGTCTCGGCAGCACCAGGGTGCGACACATCAGCGCCCGGAGCCTGATTTACGCGAGTTCCATTATCCCACAACCTGACGTGTGATGATACATCGCCGGTGATGGGAGTTCCGTTGTCATTGTATAGTGCAATACCGGGGTTCTCGGGCGCGAAGAAAAGGTCATTACTCCATCCATACATCGTAGCGAATGTGAGCCGCTGGTTCTTCGCGGCGGAAAACGAGAAAGATACCGATTGCCCAGGCAATATCACCGGGGGTGTGCCCGTGCCCTTGAAGCTGCCCGATTCGACAAGTGGTTTACTGTCCAGCACATTTTCTATCGTAATCGTAGTGGACTCCGTCATAGCGTCGTCGTCGTCACTGCACGATGCTCCGGCAAGTGCCACCATAAGCACCGCAATTGATTTAACTATGTTTTGTTTCATGCGTGATTGATTTAATGATTAATGACTCAAAGCAAAAGAAACAGTATCCCATCGCGGTTGCGGAATTGTAACAAAAGTATCACAGCCTGCTATTGCTTTTTTTATCAATTTTGTCGTATGGCCAGCAAGCAGATTTTAATCGTAGAAGACGACAGCGACATCGTAGAGCTGCTCACCATTCATCTTCGCGACCTTGGTTGTGAAGTAACCGCAGCATCATCCGGGCACCTCGGGCTTAATGCCGCAAAAAGCAGTGCCTTCGACCTGATCATTCTCGACATTATGCTACCCGGCCTCAATGGCATGGAGGTATGTCGAAAGATCAGACAGGCCGACCGGCAGACGCCCATCATGATGCTGACGGCACGGTCGGAAGAAATCGACAAGGTTATGGGGCTTGAAACGGGTGCCGATGACTACCTCACAAAGCCGTTCAGCATCCGGGAATTCATTGCACGGGTGAAAGTTATCTTCCGCAGAAGCGAAGGCCACCATAGCCCGGAAGGCGGCCCTTCAGCCTCTTCCATTATGACGTACGGCGATTTAAAAATAGATGCCGATAAGAGGAAGGTGACACTGAACAATGTGCGCATCGAGCTATCACCAAAAGAATTCGATCTCATTACGCTGTTGGCATCAAATCCTGGCAAGAGCTACAGTCGTAAGAATTTATTGAACCTGATCTGGGGCTATGACTTCGAAGGATACGAGCATACCGTAAACAGCCACATCAACCGCCTTCGCAGCAAGATCGAGGGCGATGTTTCGAACCCGAAATTCATTTTAACAACCTGGGGCGTGGGCTACAGGTTTAACGAAGACCTTTAACAACATACCTATGTCGGTCAAAACAATCCGGGGAAATCTTCTCTTCTGGAAAATTGCCGGAGTGTTCACCTTGCTGCTCATCATACTGGGCATTGCATTCGTGGCTATCGCCTCCGGATTTTCAAAGACCTATTACACCACGGCACACCAGCAACTTTACGGCGACCTGGCGCACCATTTAGCGGTATTCACGCAGCCTTTTAAAAACGGCAAACCCGACACCACCGTCACCCACGACATCATCCATTCCACTATGGTCGCGAATCCCAGTGTGGAAGTTTATCTGCTTGATACAACGGGCCGGATCGTGGACTACGTCGTGCCTGATACAACGGTACAGATACATAACGTTGATATGGCCACTATTAGGCAATGGCTTACTACACAGGATAAGGTGTATCCCATGGGCGACAATCCCAAAGACCCGGGCGAGCCGAGTATCTTCTCTGCTGCGCCGGTATATGAGAACAACCACCTCGTTGGGTACGTATACGCTGTGTTGTCTAGTCAAAGGCAAAAGGAGATATTAAGCGCCCTCAATGATCATTTCTATACCCGCCTCAGTATCTACATTTTCTTTTCTGCTCTGCTCGCGGCATTCATTGTAGGTGTCGTGACCTTTTTTCTCATTACCGACAGCATCTGTATCATTGCGGGCACAGTCAAGCGTTTCAAGGAGGGCGACTATTCAGCCCGCATCAAAGGATACGCGCAGGGGAATCTGGGTATGCTAACGTCCACATTCAATGACATGGCCGATGTGATTGTCGACAATATCCAAAAGATCACAGCCACCGACAGGTTCCGTCAGGAACTGATCGCCAATGTTTCGCACGATCTCAGAACGCCGTTGTCAATCATGCAGGGATATGTCGAAACGCTGATGATGAAAAAGGATGTGCTGACACAAAGTGACAAAGACAAGTATTTGGCGGTAGTGCATGACGGTGCGAAGAAACTCTCGGGGCTCGTTGAGCAACTTTTCCAATACGCCAAGCTGGAGGGCAACGTAATTATACCACAAAAAGAGCCTTTTAGACTTGATGAGCTGGCATCCGATATATTGATGGCCTATCAACTCAAAGCCACGGAATGTTCCATCAACTTGCGCTTGAACTCGCCCAGCAACTTAAGTCCCGTGTTTGCCGACATCGCCCTTACCGAACGGGTGTTTCAGAATTTACTTGACAATGCGTTCAAGTTTACACCTGACGGTGGCGATATTACCATCCAACTTACAAGAGATAATAGTGGAGTAAAGGTTCAAATAGTAGATACGGGTATCGGAATTTCATCTGAAGACCAGTTTTATATTTTCGAGCGCTATAAGCAATTGGACGGAGTTCCGACGCCAAAAAAAGGAATGGGAATCGGACTGGCCATCGTCAAGAAGATTCTGGAACTGCATCAGTCGGCTATCGAGGTCATGAGCCAGCCCGGCAAGGGGACTACTTTCAAATTTGTTCTACCGTTCGCTGACAAAACGTTGCCTTCGGCCCCGCTATTACCTCAATAGCAGGAGCGGCTTTCGTAAGGTGTGCATTACGGCATACCTTGGCTTCGGTTGTCCATACTCACGAATTCTAATTGCTTTCATCATACTGCTTGCCATGCTGCAAAGATGATTCGTATGCGAGAACGGAAAGCAAATATGGACCGTCGAAAAGCTTTGCTGCGTTGTTTGAACGCGAAATAAAACTGCTTATTTCACTCAAATTCGCTCCTTTTTGAAGAAATGAGAAGATGGCACACAAAACAGGGGTAACAATTTTCAACCGGTTTGATCTAGGGGTGTAATCAAAAAATCAAACCATGAAAAAGCACAACTATTTTACCTCCTTTTTATTCGCAGGCCTCGTTGCCATGGGCAGTGTAAGCTGCGATGATAATAACGATGACACCTCCCCCGTAATCATCAAGCCAGGAGAAAATGATAAGATCAGCACCGTACATCAGGATCAGGTCGCTGCACTAAAACAGACCTTTACACTCGATGCCGGCGGCGGAGAGATAGAAGGCGAAGATGGTACCATTGTTTCTTTTTATGCCAATACATTTTTCAAATCAAATGGAGATGCAGTAACCGGTAACGTAACCATAGAGTTGGTAGAGATTTATAAGAAATCACAAATGCTGCTCACAAACATGACTACCCAGGGCATAGATGCTTCCGGCAATATAGCCACGCTGATTTCAGGCGGCGAGTTTTTTGTCAACGCAAAGCAAGGTGATGAGCAGCTGGTATTAAATGGTACATTTCAGATCGAGGCCCCTGCCGATAAAACAGGTGGCATCGATCAGGAAATGAAACCTTTTATCGGGGTGGAGCAATGTGAGGATGGAGTTTGCAAAAACGTATGGAGACAGCAAGATCGCGATATGAAAGTTGGCCAGACTACCTATAACATATTCCAGAATCAATTTGGATGGACAAACATTGACCGCTGGTACAGCGATCCACGCCCCAAAACCACACTCTTTGTAGACGTGCCCGAAGGCTATGATAATACCAACTGCTCGGTCTACCTGTCGTACGACGGAGAACCTACCGCGCTGGCCTCGTTCGATCGTTACGATTCAGCCACATCCCTTTTTACGGAACACTATGGCCAGGTTCCGATTGGTCTTGAAGTGCACTTCATTATGGTGTCGGTCATAGACGGGCAGTGGTACTACGCCATCAGGCCTGCAACGATCGGCGCCGAGCATGTAGAAACGTTTACCGAGCTTCAGCCCACTACCGAGGCCGCATTAATCACACTGATCGACGCGCTTCCCTAATACCACCCACTGACTAGTGCTGGCTTAATCAAAAAAAGTCCCTTCTCTGTTTGGAGAGGGGACTTTTGGAATTGGAAAAAATGGAATAACTTGCATATTGCACAATAAAATTATTCTGATGAGAATTACAGTGGTCATCAGTATTTGCCTTCTCTCGTTTTCTGTTTTGGGACAGCATGCTGTCAAACAAGATACGGTCAAAAGAGAAAGTCGCATACAGCCCGCGGGTGACGATAACAAAGTAAAGTTTTCGGCTATAACTCCGCCGCTTCAGCCTATTCCGGGAGCGCCGGCTCCCTTCTATACAT
Source organism: Parachryseolinea silvisoli (assembly GCF_021190955.1). Classification (GTDB taxonomy): domain Bacteria; phylum Bacteroidota; class Bacteroidia; order Cytophagales; family Cyclobacteriaceae; genus Ohtaekwangia; species Ohtaekwangia silvisoli. The sequence continues at coordinate 2,286,077 of NZ_JAIOAO010000001.1, read as the reverse complement.
TCTATTGGGAATTCGGCGATGGAGCGTATAGCAAAGAGGCATCGCCTGAGCACGTGTATAAAAAAACAGGCGACTACACGGTTCGACTATGGACTACGAATAACTACGACAATGGAAAACCACCGCCAAGCCGGCCGCAGAAGGTGCCTGTAAAGAAAATCACATTTAATGACACCAACCCGGTGCAACCAGTGCTGCCCGATGGATTTGACTTAAAGAGCAATCGAGCGCCGGTACCCGGTGAGGAAATGGTGGTTATCGTACGTTATCAAAATGATAACGACTATCCGGCCCACGGTAAACTATATCTGTTCTTCAACGAAAGAAAATATAAGGCCGATAATTTTCAGCTCACGGAAGTCCGCACACATCACGGGGAGACGGAAGTGCAGGATGTGGTACGAGTTGCTTCTCGTATGGATACAAATGATCCCGGTGCGCTGTGGGCGAGCAATAAGATAACGCTTTTGCCAGAAGCGGATAAGAAATCCGACGAGGGGTCATTATTACAGCTGTCCCTGGCGTTAGAGGCCGCCCGGGCGGAGTATCGCACAGTACATGCACTCGAATTCAACGATATGGGAGCACGGGAAAGTCGCAATGTGTTTTATTCACTCACAACGACGCCCGAAATGCTGAAAGATACCAGTGCAATCATTACCGTAAAAGGTATCTACGTGCCCGATAGGGGAGCGGACAATCATAAAAGCAAAACGCTGGAGATGGAAATCGTTACCTCACACGATCCGAATAAAATGTCTGTATCCGACACCCGGTTAAACTATCGTTTCTATAAGAATAAAAACATCGATTTTAAAATTCGTTTTCAGAATAATGGAGAAGGCCCGGCACATTCAATCAAGCTGCAGGTAGCGGTGCCCGAAGCATATGATCCGCACTCACTCCAGGTAACGGATATGTATCCCGTCTGCCCCGTTTGCCCAGACAAACAATCGACCATCAGCTGCCTGGATACAACTTTTAGTAACAACCAGATTCTGTTTCATTTTAAAAACATTTACCTGCCCGGCAGTAACCAGAAAGAAGAAGTCGATTATGATTCTACGAAGGGGTTTGTAAAATATACGCTGCGCTTCCGCGAATCGATCGCTAAATCGAAAACGCAGAGCCGTACAGCAATCATCTTCGATAAGAATGATCCTATTTTAACGAACCGGGCCACCACGCGTTTTAAACCAGGTCTATCCCTTGGGGCAAAAGCCGGGTATGTATATTACCCAACGTTAAAGAATTCAAAAGGCGGTTTTGTAGGGGTTACACTTTCTCCCTTCAAATCACAGCATGGCTACCTACAGGCCGAATTGATGGTGGGTATTCACACCCATTCCGATTCACTTTATCGCGCCGATACAGCGTCGGTAGACAATGGGGTGGCTAGTGTTTTCGATGTATCGCAGCGAAACAAATTCACCAGCGTACAGCTTTATGTCGTGCCCATATCCTACCGTTACACCATCAACTCGTTTATTGGTGTCGGTACGGGGGTTCAGCTCAGTGTTAATCTTTCGGAAAAGACAAAAGAGGAGGCAATTCATGAGAATTATTTTGTGAGGCAAAAAGAAAATTTCAGAGAGCCAAGGCCCGATCTGAATTTTAATAGCACAGAAGAGACGACCGCTTCCTTCACCAACCTCCGCCCGGCCGTGTTTGCCGATATGACACTGGGTGCTGCCCGGATTGGGCCCACGGCGGGTGTTCGATATGCGTATTATTTCACCGCCCCCAGGGAGCAGTGGCAGTTTTACGTACTTTGGAAGTTTTAACTGCTGCCATGAGATTATCCTGGTATTTGTTGTTGTTGGGTTTTTCAATTACGTCGGGATTGGCCCAATCCCCACCAGCAGCAGATCAAGCGTTTCAAAAAAGCCTTTCGGTGTTGCGCCAAAAAGACGATGTTGAAAATTACACCTATGCGTTTGTCGACGAATATTTAAAGAATCCTACAGAAGAGAATCTTATTCTTTTTACCACCTACGAAAAAGAACGCTGGAGACCGTTAATTTCCCGCGAAGAATACCTGGCCTATGTTGTGCTGCTTTGCAATCAGGGTTATTACCTTACAAAATATGGCAATGTGTATGAAGGCATTTATGCGTACGAAAAAGCCTCCCGTTTATTTTCCAGTCAGGCGCTTACCGGTTTTGATATTATCGAATACTGCCTGAAACCACTGGGTAATAATTATAGTATACTGGGAGACTATACCAGTGCCGCGAACATTGTGAAAGGCTATCTTTACCTGGCCGAACAACAAAGGAATGACGGGCAGCGAATTTCTGCCTGTATTAATCTGTCCATTATTTACCACGACACAGGTAAGTACCAGCAAGCAATACTGTTGTTACAGCAGGCGCTAACCATGTCTCCCGTGCCGGCCGAAAAGAAGATGCTGATTTATTACAACCTGGCCAGAAATCATGCAGATCTTCGAGCGCACACAAAGGCCCGTCAATACGCAAATCTCGCGACTTCAGTATTCCAGCAACACCAGTGGCCCGATGCGCTCCCCACCCTCGTCAATGTGTACACGCTCCTCGCTGCTATTAGCCTTGCCGATGGTCAGTCCATAAAGGCCCTTATGTGGATAGAGAGAGCACAGACGCTGGGCGCAGCCAACAGCAAGCTTTTTAAAAATCGCGAGCTGGCTAAACTCGCCAATACTCATGCAGGCATTCTGGTGGCCTGCGGCCAATACCAGGAAGCGCTCGTCAGATATCAGCGATCATTTACATGGCTCATTCCGCAGTATGATCCAGAAAAAAAAGAATTACCGGACGCAAGCGCTTTCTATGCAGAGAATGCAATAAAAGAAACGTTGGACGGTATGGCTGTGGCATACACGAAATTGAATGCCCCGGGAAAGTCCCTGGCCTGTTACAAACTGCGGTTTAAAGCCGAAGATCTGTTACGCGATACCTATAATTACGATGAAGCCAAATTGATTCAGCAAGCCGAAAATAGAAATGTGACCGAAAAGGCGCTGGAACTTTTGCATGTGCTGTTGGAAGAAACGAACGATAGCCGGTATGCAGTAGAGGCCTTTCAATTTGCAGAGCGAACAAAAGCAATGATACTTCGCGAGAACAGCGAAGATCGTTATTGGCGCCAACGTCAGGAGCAGGATACGCTGGTAAAAGCGGAAACTAAATTACGGTATAAGCAGGCAATTCTCGCCAGCGAGATCGTAACCGAGCAAATGAGGCAAGAACAGGCCGATGTAGCCTATATTCACCAGCTCACAGCGCAACAGACGGCAAATGCCGTCACGCAGAAGGAAATTGCGCAAGCGCTTGAAAAAAAGTATCCAGCGCGGACGTTAGCCGACTCGTTTCAGCCTGAAATAATACAGAATATTCAGCACCGGCTTCAAGCCGACGATGCTACGGTAGTGGAATATTTTTTCGGTACGCGTGCACTCTACATATTTCGTGTCGATCAGAACTCGGTGCAGATGAGTAGAGTAGAAACAATCGGATTGCTGAAACAAAATGTGCTCGCACTGCATGGTTGTTTTGAAAACGCTTCTGTTATCAATAATCAGGTTGAACAATATAAAGATCTGGCGCTTGAAGTAGCCCGGTCGCTTCACCTAACGAAGCCATTTTCCACCCCGCACCTTATCCTTGTGCCCGATGGTGTATTGAGCCTCATTCCGTTCGATGCACTGCTGTACGAAAAGACATCCGGCACTACCTACCAAAATTTTCCGTGGTTGCTGAAAAAATACACGATAGCCTACCAGCCCTCAGCATCTATCTACGCGAGTACCGCCAGGCCTCCTGTTGCGCTCAATAGGAAAAGTGTACTGGGTGTTTTTCCTGTTTTTCACAACAGTGCGCTGCAGCTGGATTATTCCGTAAAAGAGGCTGATGACATTCAGGATCAAACGGATGGCTTGTTTCTACTCAACCGGGCGGCCACGCAACATGCATTTTTAGAACAGGCCAGCCAGTTTCAAATCATCCATCTTTCCACGCACGCCTCATCGGGCACGGGCGCCGCACCGCCATCCATTATGTTTAGCGACAGCACCCTATACTTGCCACGCATCTATGGCCTAAGCCTAAAGGCCGATCTGCTGGTGCTAAGCGCATGCGAAACGGGAGTCGGTGTTTTGGTAAAAGGAGAAGGTGCTATTAGCCTGGCACACGGCTTCCAGTTTTCGGGTATTCGCAATGCCATCTTCTCCCTCTGGAAAGTAAACGACAATTCAACGGCGACCCTCATGGGTAATTTTTATCGTCAGTACTTTTCCAGTGGCAACAAAGCGGAAGCCCTGCGGTTGGCAAGACAAGATTATCTACAAGACGATGCCATCGACAATGCAAGTAAATCACCTTACTACTGGGCCGGCTTTGTGTACTATGGAAGCTTGGAAACGCAACCTATAGATACCGCGTTTACGCCACTGATATTTATATCACTGGCAGTACTCCTCCTTGTTATTTTTGTTTTTATATATAGAACATACAAGCGCAGATACAATACCGCAGCGTGAGATGTATTTTCGTCACAGTTTATCTAATAAATCCTGCGCCTGTTTGTGTTCTGGCGACCCTGCGGGGATTTTATTAAGGAAGGCCTCACACGTTTTATAGTCTTTCTGTTTCAGGGCACTAAGAGCGAGCATCCACAATGCCTTGTCTTTATAGATGGATGATGAATTGCTTACTTCCGTAAACAGGCTATTGGCTTCTGCTACGCGGTCAAGTTCAAGCAGCGAAATTCCTTTGTATATCTTGAGCGCATCATTTTTGTCATCATGTTTCAAGAGGGCGTTGATTGCCTCCATGGCGTCCGCATATCGCCGGGTGTTAAAAGCTTGTTGTGCCTTTAGGATAGATGCGTCTTCATTACCTCTTTCTACCAACGCCAGCGGTTCGTAATGTGCATAGTCACTGTATTCCGGCGTTGAGAAGGAAGTATAAAAGAAGAATGCACAAATGAGCGCAATACTGGCAGCGGCAGCGCCTATATACCAGTTCATCTTCACAGTCCGCCCCGTCCTTTCCACGAGCTCTTCGCTGCCGATCGATGCCAGGTTTTTTCGGAAATCAAATTCCTGTTCCTGTCGCTGGTAGCGAGGTCCCACTATTTCCTGCACCTCCTGATAGATGCGCAGCTTTTCGGCAAGCGTCGTATCCGATTGGAGGGTTAACTCAAAAGCAGCTCGCTCGTCCGCAGGCATTTCATTGGCCAGATAGCGATCAAAAGACAGGTAGGTTTCCTCGTTCATACTCAATTACTTTTTAATGCCTTGTAGGCCGGAGAATTGTGAATCAGTTCCGTCAGGGCTCCCATACACAGCGATTTCTTCTTTCGGACATACCCATAGGTCACGTTTAGTTGACTGGCCACCTCTTCCAGTGAGGATAAGGCAAAAGACAAACGAAGCAATTCCCGGCATTTCTCTCCCAGTTCCTCGAATTTGGACTCGAAAAGATCTTTTTTGGCTTCAAAGGTCTCGGTTTCCAATACATGTAGCAGGCTGTCATCATGAACAGATAAAGCCTCCTCGGTGATTGTTACCCCTTTTTTCTCTTTTAATTTATTGAACCATTTGCGTTTGCAAAGCAGGAAAAAGTAGGCATCAAACGGGCACGTTAGCGTTAGGCTGTTGCCCGCTTGCTGATAGATGGTAATCAGGGTTTCCTGTATAATGTCTCTGGCCTCATCGGTATCTCCATTGTTTTTATGAATAAAGGCGACCACTTTACCGGAGTATTTTTTATAGATTTCCCGAATCACGTCACTGTTATTTTCACGTATAGCGTCGATATAACGCTGGTCAGCGTGTGGCTTCTTTCCGTCCATAAAAAAGTTCTAAATTGAGGCGATATACATCGCGTATAAAGATAGATTCAGTCTCCTTCAGAACCAAATTGTAGATCAATAGATCGTTTTAGGGAATTCTGGTGGATCCCAGTCCTTTTTGACAAATTTGTCTGATTTTACTACGGGTGTGCTATGCGGGGGGAGTGCTACTATAACAAGAGATTGTTGTGGTGAGCTTTGACGATGCGTGCAAAATCCCCGACCATTTTCGGCCAATCAGCTTCATCAGCGATCACCAAGCAAAATGTAGTTCTTCATCGGCTTACCTCGTAGATAAACGAGTGGTTAGGATAAGATAGCGCCCAATTGTACCCGTCTTTATTTTAGTCTTACTTCCACTAGACGTCCATGGATATCCAAATCTCTCCTTTCTTTTTTCTTACTATCGCTGACTAAAGGATATTCATGTGTTTGGCCTTCTAAAACAAGACTTTTCTTTGCAAGGTCTTCGGTATCGATCTCGTAGGGTTTATCTCTTTCTCCTGGCCCGCCATCGCACCAGTTATCCCACATGGTAATGAGATTGTCTTTGACCTTTGAAATCACAGACCAATGGGCCAGATCTCCTGCCGTTTTTACCTCATGTGTTGATCTTTGCGGTACATTTAAGAGCGTATGACCTATTAGCACCGGATTCTCTGCGGTTTTTTCCAATGCCGCTACCAGCTCGGGGCCATTTTTAAATTCATGGACTACTCCCACAAAATTGTAATATTCTATCGATACTAATAGTTCGTGGATTGTACATATTGAGGTAGCATCATTTGCCAAAATTGTAGGATTCGTTTTTTTAAATTCACTCCAATCTTTTCCACCAAAGTAAGCAGGGTTTAACGCTGTGAATGCAGCGTGGAGTGCCATATAACCGCACACCCCAGAGATATCGTTGGAGATATGATTGATTTCTTTTACAAGTTGTTTTACCTTACTATTATTGTTTCGTAGCGTAGCATAATTGGCAGCCATAGTACGCAATTGAGCCGCCTTCTTAGCCTGTGGACTGTTGTTTGCCATCTCTTGCAGTTTTCTTTGGGCAACAGTGGGGGCATCAATATTTTTATTTTGGAAAACGGGATTGGCTTGCGGTGTGCTTTTGTTTTCTTGCCTTTTACTAACGTGAGTATTCATAATTTCCTTTTTAGGTTTGTGAAATTGCCCATGGTTTGGAAAACTCCGCAGACTTTCTTTGCTGCATTTTTAAATATAGCTCATTTTAAAATGAGGTGGTACTTTTGAACGGAAGTATTCGTTATGATTTAATGGGTTTCGAAGGAGTTTGATCTCCTGTTGGTCAGGTTGCATTTTTAATTATTCCTATCGCCTCCTGATTATTTGGAGTGATTTTTTTGTAGTTTAACTGGATGGAAAAGATTTCATCTTCTGTGGCCGCCTTCATATTCCTCGTTTTGACCGCAGGATGTACCCACTTTTCGTTCGCACAGCAACAAAAGATCAGGGTGCTTATCATCAGCGGCGGGCATGGCTTTAAACACGAAGCATTTTATGATGTTTTCAATTCCATCCCGTCCATTACATACGATACAGTGGTTCAGCCACGAGGCAATGCGCTCATCGCTTCATCCGATGTAAATAAATATGATGTCCTGGTGTTTTATGATATGCTCGATTCCATCGCTCCCGCGCAGCAGGAGGCCTATGTCAGCTTACTAAAAAAAGGCACATCCATGATCTTCCTGCATCATTCGTTGGTGAGTTACCAGAACTGGCCTGAATTCCTACAAATCGTAGGCGGACAATACCACACCCATCCGGTAGTGGTAAATGGCGATACATTAAAAACCAGCTACGAACACGATGTGAACATTCCTGTGAAAGTAGAAAACAGAAAGCACCCCGTGACCCGGGGCATTTCTGATTTTGACATAGTTGATGAAGTGTATGGTGGCGTGGAGATATTACAGCAAGTAAAACCGTTGCTGAGTACTACGCATCCCAAAAGCATGCGCTATCTTGCCTGGATCAATCATTACGGTAAATCAGATGTCCTATATATACAATTAGGCCACGGCCCATCGGGTTATTCCAATCCGAATTTCCGGAAATTGATACAGCAAGCCATTGAGTGGTCTGCCAAACAATCTAAAAAATAGACAGCCCCACGGATGGAATTGCAGCACGTATAGCGATGCCGGTAGTAGCCAACTCCGTTGGGACAAGTCTTGCGCCCGGTGTTGTATACTCCCGATATCAGGACTGTGCCTCAAACCCATCTCGTATTGCCGCTTCAAGTATTTCGATGTTTATATCTTTTAGCGTTTTGAACTTAATGCAATATCCTGTTACACTCGCCTTACCTATTTTTTTGCCATACGTTTTGGCTAAGTATGTCTTATCATTGATACCGAGGATATAGACGGAGGTTCCGGTTGTGTTTGCACTGACACCAATTTGATAAAACTCTTTAGTTTTTCCATCAGCGTATTTTATGGTGTAAAGTCCATACCCTATGTTAGGGTTAGAAACAGTTTTATTTTCACTGTTTTTGCCATCCAGGAACCATAATTTACATCCTGGCATTATTTCGAGAATGATGCGGTGCAACGCTTGCATGTCGCTGCGTTTTGGTTCAGGTTGATTGGTAATATACTCTTTGATTTGTCCTTTTACGTTCATACAGAATGTAAATTAAAGGTCGCTTTGTCCGTGCTGTAACCTTGGCACTAACGTGCATGCATATTTCGCTGGCTGCTGAGGAAGAAATTTAAGCTGTCCAATGGAAAAATAAAGTTGAAAAGCAAGGTATTAGTTACCAATATATCTCACGGAATTCAGGAATCCAAACGCACCCACGTGATCGCCAACGATAAGCATCAATGGCTTCCTGCATATCTACTTCCGTAATTCCGGCTTTCGCAGTCTCGCCGATTATGTTTAAACGATTTCCCTTGTTTAATTGAAAGACTGTCTGAACTCCAAAGGAGAAACGTTTGCTTTTGCTTTGAAAAATTTACTAAACGATTGAGGATGTTCGAACCCGAGCTGATATGCAATTTCACCGACTGACAGGTTTGTCGTAGAAAGTTTTTCTTTCGCTTTTGCAATTAGTTTTTCGTGAATGTGCTGCTGCGTGCTTTGGCCTGTCAATACTTTTAGTAAACTACTCAGGTAGCCCTGCGATACGTTGAGGCTGTCTGCGATGTATTGCACAGACGGCAACCCCTTGGTAACCAAATCGTCACTATTGAAGTAGTCCGAAAGTAGTTTTTCCAAGCGATTCAGGATTTGATGACTCGCTTTCTTCCGTGTGATAAATTGGCGATTATAGAAACGCTCCGCGTAGCTGAATAATGTTTCCAAATGGGCGATGATGATCGTTTGACTGAAGTTGTCAATATTCGCATTGTATTCATGCTTTATATTCGCAATGATTTCATTGATGACAGCTTCCTCTTTTTCTGAAAGGAACAATGCCTCATTTGTCGAGTAGTTGAAGTATTCGTACTCTTTAATTTTTGTTGCAAGCGGTGTGTTCCACAATAAATCGGGATGCACGAACAGCATCCAGCCTGTCATATTAGGGTTTGGACCGCCTTGTCTGCCCTGTGCAACCTGGTTAGGGGCCATAAATGCCATTAGTCCCCCGTCAAAGTCATAGGGTTGGTGCCCGTAGATGAAGCCGTCACTATTTCTTTTCATGGAGATGGTATAAAACTCCAATACCACGCTTACTCCCGGAGCGCCTTTCAGGTCCGCAACATCAATAATGCTAATCAGCGGATGTGCAGGCATCGGAAGTTGCTGCATCCGGTGGCCTTCCGTTATTGTTTTTACTCTGATGATTTTTTTATCCTCCATATGAGACCTCGTTAAAATGCGTTCTTAATTTTCTGCTTATGACAAAGCAGGCGATGCCCGACAGCAGGCTGAAGACGGGCACCACCAACATACCTAACTGCAAGCCGTTTTTATGATTTGCTGCCGTAGCCGCGTCACTGATCATTCCCACCAAAAGTGGCGATAAGGCTGCCGGCAAAAGCCCCGAACCCAACATCAGCAGTCCGGAGGCTAAAGCCTGCTTTCCTGGCCCTGCAACCAAATGACCTGCTCCAAAAGCATGTGGCAGCAAGAAGGCAAACGAAAACATACCGGGAACAAATAGTGCAATAGATACCCAGCTTACCGGTACAAACAACGCCAGCAGGGTAGTGATGGCTGCTACGCTGAAAGCGACAGCCGGCGGATCCAGTAGCCTGTTGGAACGGCGGTTAACGGCGTTGTCAAAAATTCGTCCTCCCAGGAGCGTGCCGATGATCCCCATCAATCCCTGTAAAAGTCCAAATGAAATGCCCACTTCGCTTGCAGTAAGTCCGTGTGTTCTCATTAAAAACGGAGCGCCGAACGTGTAGAAAGGGGCCGATGCAAATCCCAGCAGGTTGGCCGCCAAAAACATCCAGACGAATGCCGGCTTTGATAACAAAGCCCTGCTTGAAACGAAAAAGTTTTCATCGCTACGGGTATGTTTTCTTACCTCACTGGTTTTGCCGATTAACAGCACCACCAAAATAGCCACGATCAACCCGAAAGCGCCTGCAAGGAAGAGCGCATTGCGCCAGCCGATCGTATCACTTGCGCGCCCGCCAATGGCAAACCCAAGCATTGTACCCAATGGGATGCCCATGGCAAACAAGCCGATGGCGCGGCCGCGGACGTGGGGTGCAATTCGCTGCGCGATCAAAGCATGACTCGCAGGTGTTCCGCCGGCTTCGCCAAGGGCAACACCGAGCCTGGACAGTGCCAGTGTCACCAATCCCGTTGCCAGCCCGCCGAGACTCGTCATTGCGCTCCAAAGTAAAACACACCCTAGCAGAATTCTTCTGGCCCACCCGTGGTCCGCTAATCGGGCGAGTGGCAAAGAGGCCAGTGAATAACAAATTGAAAATGCTACCCCCATGATTAACCCGAGTTCTGTGTCACTGAGTTGAAGATCCTTCTTGATGGACTCTGCCAGAATAAATGGTAATATCCGGCCTATTTGGCTAAAAATACTTACAAACAGAAGCGCAGTCAATAATGCCGTTCTGCGCCAGCCGTACAACCAGACTTGTTTATTCGCAGCGAACGTTTTCATACAAAATAATTGAAGTAAATAACTATTGTTTTCCGTATATAAAAGACGCGCCAATCTTGCCGGCTTGCGAAACCAGAAATCTTGGCGCCAGCCGGCTCATAACACGGGCCACTTTTGAAAAGCCCGGAAAGATTTCATCCTTATCATTCATGATTCCCTGGATGCCCTCATCGACAACCTTTTCCGGCGCCATCAGTCGGTTCGGATTGAAGCCGACCTCATTTCTGAACTTATCGTTCAAGGGCGTGGAAGAACCAGGCGCGACCAGTTCAATGACTTTGATAGCGGTATTCTTCAATTGAATCCTTAAAGCCTGGGTGTAGGAGCGAAGCCCTGATTTACTGGCACTATAAATAGGCGCTATAGCGAACGGCATCAGCGCGATGCCTGATGTCACATTGATGATGGCAGCGTTTTTCTGTTTTTTCAAATGTGGCAGGAATTCCTGTATCATCCGTATCGGTCCTATCAGGTTAATCTCTATTTCACGGCTGATCTCATCCAGCTTGTGCTCGTGGTGGACGCTTAGCTTTCGCATCTCTCCTGCATTGTTGATCAAAATATTGAGTTTCGGAAATTCGTGCGTGACCTGTTCATACAGATTGACGATGTCATCGGGGTTACGTACATCGCTCTGTATTGCATGCACCGCGGGAAGCTTGCGTTTTGTCTCCTCAAGTTTCAGCGCATTTCTGCCGGTGATAATCACGGTATTTCCAAGGGTAATAAGCCGTGATGCGAACTCAAAGCCAAAGCCACTTGTTCCGCCTGTTATTAAAATTGTGTTGTCGGTTAATTTCATTTTATGTGACATTCAGATGGGAAACTAAAGCTCTACCCGTACCCCGAACGTGGGGAATACACCCAGTCCTAAGTTGAAAGCCCGACCTGTCTCCGGTAAAAAGATCTCTGAGTTGACGTTGAATCTGTTGGAAATGTTAACCAAATCGAGAAAGGCGGAGAATGTGCCCCTTTTCATCGGAACGTAGTAGTCAACTCTCACATCCAAGCTCACATAGTCGGGAAGTCTATCGCCATTGATCGATGTTATTTCCTGCCCATATCGAAGCTTATCCGGGTTATTAAGAACGTCGGGGTGAACAATATACTCGTCGGTAGGACGGCCTGTGCTATAGCGGAATTTTCCGGAGAAGATCCACTTGTCGTTTGGTTTGTAGCTCAACAGGAGGTTAATGGTATGTGGTGTATTGAATATGTAATCATATTCTCCGAGGTTGTTATTGTCGTCGCGGTTACTGACCATATACGAGTACCCGACCTGACCATAATATTTTCGGGATAATCGTTTAACCAAGCTGACGTCGGCGCCGTAGGCATAACCGTCTCCGGTGTTCATCAAAAAACTCTCCACCCGGTTGGGTTGAACAATGAGATCGTCGAATTGCTTGTGCCAGCCTTCCACCACCAGTTTCAGGTCGGGTGAAAATTGAAGCTTATACCCCAAAATGGATTGTATTGTCCTGCTGTTTTTTAGTTTATTATCTTCGCGCTGCCCCCCGATGTCGGAATACGCTGGGTCCTGGTAATAAACACCTGTTGCGAAATTGATGCTGTGCTTGTCATTCAACTCAACGGCTCCACTCAACCGGGGCGACACAGTATGCTGTTCGGCAAAACCTGTATAATCATAGCGTACGCCGGGGTTCAGCGTAAATCGCTGTGAAATTCTCCACGAAAATGTTACGTATGCTGAACCGCTAAAGGCACTGTTTTCGTAGCGGGAATTAAAACGATCAGGGTCCAGTACCTGATAATATTGCGATGGACTCGGCCTGAAATCGGTGCTTCGGAATGTGTAGATCGTATCAACACGACCAAGGTTTCGCTCATAATCGAGGTTCAGTATCATGGCATCTATGCCACCCGTAACAGTGAGTTTATCGTAGTGTTTTGTGTAAATCGAGCGGTAGCCGATTTCTTGTTGGTTGTTTTTAATCGTCCTGAGATCGTCTTCGTATCTTCCGTACGATGGATCAAGGATCAGGCCTTCCGAATTGAGCGATGGTGTGAATCTTCCAAAATTATTGTCTACGGTGGACGATCGGTAATACAGGACATTCTTCCAGTAGCTGTCGGTGCTGGTCAGTGTTTGTAAATTGACGCCCAGCATGGCTTTGCTTCCGCGATGATTCCAAAGTACGGTGCCAGCGCTGTTGTCCTCATTAAGATCGGTATCCGGGTTGATATCGTCTATGCCTCGACTTGTACTTTCGGGGTTATACAGGGCCACCACGGAAATCTTGTTCTTCGTGTTTAGCTGTGTAGTAGTTTTGAGAAGGTAGTCGCCAAAGCTTACTGCACTGGTATTCTGGATATCCAGGATGTTCTGCAGCGCGGCGAAATTCTGATACCGCGCGGAAGCAAACAAACTTGTTTTTCTTGACACCGGACCGTCCGCAATGATGGTCGGCCCCAGTAAGTCGAATTGACCGCTTACGGACCACGATTCCTTATTGCCTTCCTTGATTCCAAGACTCAGATACGATGAAGACTTTCTACCATACACGGCGTCAAAACCTCCGTTTTGGAACTGTACATTGTCAATAATTCGCGGCGCAAAAATACTGAACCGGCCACCGTTGGGGTCGTTGAAGCCGGAAGCAAAACCTTCGGCCTCCAAATGGGATAGGTTGAACATCGGAATGTCATCTACCATGTAAACGTTGTCCTGCGTACCCTGTCCTCTGGCGGCAATAGCCGAAAATTGCGCTCCGCTGCTGACCACACCCGGCAACACAGAAAGCGCACGCATAATATCTCCCTGGGAGCCGGGATTACGAAAAATTTCCTCTCTGGAAAATGAATAGGATGAGACAGGCGTTAACGGATTATTCTCGCCTTTGAAAGAAACTACGGTAACTTCATCCAGTTGCCCGACGCCATCCAAGAGCTCGATTTCTGAATAATATGTTTTGCTCGGAGAAATCGTAATCTCCGTAATATTTTTCGTTTGATAACCCATCATCGAAATGGTAACCGAGTACGTTCCGATTGGAATATTCACGATCGAAAATATCCCGGCAGTATCGGATACTGCTCCTGATTGCGTATTGTCCAGCAGCACGTTTGCCCCGACAACGGGCTGTTTCGTGGATTGCTCAATAATTCTACCTTTTAGATTTCCGGTTGACTGCGCGACCGATAAAGTACTAATCATGACAAAGATTAGTGTGATTGTTAGTGTGTTCTTCCTTTTGAGCATGTGTATTCGTGTATTTTGCTATCCAAAACTCGGATATATTTAAGCGGCGGATTTAGTCACATCTGATTTTGTTGTAGTCGGATCTGCTTTCGTTGTCGTGGGTACGGTGCTCGGTCTACAGAAAGCAGCACTTTGCTTGGCGTATTGCCATGTCTATACGCTTCGCGGGGTATTAACTTCGTTGCGATCAAGGACCGCCAGCCTTCCGGAAAAAAAGATGCGCTTGAAAAATCGTTTCACTTTGCGGGTGTTGGTCCTCTGATCGCGGACACGCTGGATAAACTGACGTGCATCGCTAAAGGATCGACCCCACAACCGTGTATACATCCTGAGCACATCCTCAAAATCGTCTTGCCGGATGCCAAGCTTTGACAGACTTCGGAGGCCGGCCCTGTAGTGTACGCGGCGGAATTTGACGCGATTAAGATCAATCAAGGAAAAATATATTCTGTTCCCATCCACAACGCATAGGATGTTGCCTTTTGAGAAATCATCATGACAAACGCCGGCCTGATGCAGTTGAAAAGCAAAACCAGCAAACAGTTTTGCCAATCCATGCGATAATGAATGGCAGGAAAGAGCGTTTTGAAGATCTTTGTGGTTTTGGTGCAACGAAATAAAGTAACTCGCCTGAAGTATTCCCAACTTGTAATAGTCGATATAGGCTACCGGCATCGGCGTATGGAACGACAATGATTGCAGACGCAAGGACGTTTCAAAAGATCGTTGGGCTTTTGATTTTCGAAATAGTGAATAGGCCAGCCGGTTAGGTAAGTACATACCTTTGAAGGATTTGATCACCAGACGGTGCCCATCTATGTTGTCGAGACGTATATCATTGCGTTTGTTTTGGATGATATAGGTCAGCGAAGGAAAAACTGCATGTACCCTTTGCACATAGTCTGCAATATCCCTGAAGCGAGGATGTATTCTGATTTTTATGTCGTAGCCTTCAATTTTCATTACTATGATATTTGCATTATATCCACGGATAGACATAGGAAAGCCAAGAAGAAGTGCCCGCCTGGCGTCAGTGCGACGGGCGCTGGAACGAACCCTTCAACGTCCCTTCTATCTTGGTTAAATCGTGAACACCTTGTGCTAAGATGTGAGAATCGTGATGAGCGCAAATGTGAGGGGTGAGAGACATTCATGTATCCACTATCTAATTTTGAGATAGCGATAACCCGAGCCCATACTTTGAAAAAAATATCCACGCTCTTTAGGCCTTGCTTCGTTTGTACTGTTCAAAATTGCAAGTTGCCCGGGACGAAAAAGTAACCAAATCCCATTTTGTTGTAGTCTAATCTGCTGGCGATATAGATGGAATGTGCTGCAGATAAGGTAATTGGCCTGACTTCTGGTAATGGATGTCTATAAATCTGACCGGCTAGTGTATGGATATATAGCTTTTGTGTGGACGAATTCGCTTAACGGCCGGCTTAATCATAAGGCAATATTTGTAGATGGGCCCGGTTGTTTTTGACTCTGTTCGAGGTGATAAAAGAAAAGACTTCTATACCCTTAAAGTTTGGGTAAACATTTGGGTGGAGACTGCCTCCCGATATTTTGATTGACCAATGGGATAACCTTGCTGCCGATCAACTGGATAGACCGCATTAACTGCTGGTGTGTCAGGCCGGCAATGTCCATTTGGAACGTAAACAGGTCGACGCCGCCGAGTGCTTCACTATGCCTTTTCAGCTTTTCAGCCACCGTTTCTGGCCCTCCGACTACCAGGACACCTTTTGGCGAAACACCTGCATCGAATTGAGCTTTGGTAACCGGCGGCCAGCCGCGTTCCCGGCCTGCTTTCGTCCAGTTCTCTACGTAACCCGGATAATAATCTGCGATCGCCGACTGATCGGTATCGCCTACGTAGCCCGGCGAATGCAGCCCTACCTTCAATTCTTCCGGCTTAAAACCAGCCTCTTTGCCGGACTTCCTGTAAAGATCGACCAGTGGCCTAAAGCTCTCGGTCTCGCCGCCGATGACGGCTACCATTAAGGGAAGCCCCAGCATACCAGCACGCACAAATGATTGTGCCGTTCCGCCGACACCAACCCACACCGGTAACTTCTTTTGCACGGGGCGCGGATAGACCGGCTGGTTATGTAATGCGGGCCTGAACTTTCCCGACCAGGTAACGAACTCCTCGTCCCTGATCTGTATCAGCAACTTTAATTTCTCCTTGAACAGCGCGTCATAATCATTCAGGTTGAATCCGAACAAGGGGAACGCTTCGATTGCAGAACCACGGCCGGCGATGATATCTGCACGGCCTTTAGAAATGATATCCAGCGTTGCGAATTGCTGGAACACCCGGACAGGGTCTGATGTGCTCAGTACAGTCACCGCGCTCATCAGCCGGATCCTTTTAGTTCTGGCTGCCGCAGCTGCCAGGATCACCGCCGGAACGGAATCCAGAAACTCTTTTTTATGATGTTCGCCGATGCCGAAAACATCCAGCCCGGCTTCATCGGACGCAACTATTCTATCCAGCAGCTGCTCCATCGCATCGACACTATTCAGTTCGCTGCTGCCGTACATTGCCGAGGCGAAACTGTCTATACCTATTTCCATCCTATTATCTTTTGTTCTTTATGGTCGTAAAAGCGACATCCTGAAATGATCGGGATGTCGCCTTTGCCGGTGGTTCTGATTATTGTGCCGGTACAGGGGTATTTAATAACTGCTGTTCCCATGCGTACGCTACGCCGGTCGCTCCGGTATGCTCGATCATCAAACCGGCTAGCTGGGCAACTGTATCAAGACGCGCCCAATCGCGCTGCCATTCCGATACAACCGCGAGCCAGTTAATTGGCGTAATACCATGCTGCTCCATGCGGCGTACAGCCATATCGTGCGCTTCCACAGAAGATGACCCGCAGGCGTCGGTTACAACAAATACGTCATAGCCTTCAGCTGCTGCCTGGATGGCAGGCATAGCCACGCATATCTCAGTCCATAAACCGGCAATGATCAGCTGCTTGCGGCCGCTTTTTGCAACAACATCGGTAACAGCAGGGTCCTGCCAGGTATTGATCCAGGTACGGTTGATGGGTTTTTGCTCCGGAAATACATCCTGGATTTGTTTGATGATCAACCCGCCGCGTTCCTCGAGCACCGTGGTCAGAATGGTTGGCACATTAAAAATCTTTGCGGCTTTTGAAAGGCCTGCAACAGCGTTAATGATCATAGTAGGCTCGTGGCTGTTCAGGTTAGTGAACTGGAATGGCTGGTGATCGATCAGTACAACGATACTATCTTCCGGACGCAACAGGGCATCGAGGCCTTTTTTTTGATTGTTTGACATGTTTTGATTGTTTACGATTGAAAATTGAAAAATGAGTTGCAAAAGCAAGGGGAGACCTTCAGCTTTTCGTTGAAAGCCCGACCATTGGCAGATCATACCCGGCAGGCCGACAATGATGTATAGACGAATTCTCTGACGTTGCGGTATTGCGTTCAACTATACCTGGCCCTGTTTTTACACTAGCTTGCTTGATGTAGAAAGGACAAATGTCACAAACCTGATAAATTGAAAAGAAGATATTTGTCGCAAAATAACGTAGACATTTGTCTATAAATTTCCGCTAAGGATACGGTCGGATATCGAATCTATTTGTTTAACTATACAGGGGATCAATTGATTATAGCATCGCTACCGCAACGGAATTGACAATCAATTTCAGTTAATCGTATATTGGGCCGGAAAAAATGCATACTATTTTAAGAGATACGTAAAGCTTATATGTACGAAGCTTATTTTAATTATCTGAAAAAATTTAGCGCTGAACCACTTACACACGGCGACAAGGCATTGATAAGGCAGAACTTTACGCCCGTCAGATTAAGGAAAAGACAATACTCGTTACAGGCCGGAGAGATTTGTAAAAAATTTGCATTTATTGTAAAGGGCGCGATGCGCATGTACTTCGTAGATGATAAGGGCCTGGAACATATTGTGAGGCTTGGGATTGAAGATTGGTGGATGGGCGACCGTGAAAGTTTTATAAATGTGACGCCAAGCCGATACCATATCGATGCTTTGGAGCATTGCGAACTGCTTTGCATGACTTTAGATAACGCTAACGAGTTGCAGAAAAAGCTTCCTGTCTTTCGTCAAATGATGAACAAGCTCGACGAACGTAACATCATGGCCAACAACCGACGCCTCACGTCTGCAATAAGCTTCACTGCAGAAAAGCGTTATACCGAATTTGTTGAATGCTATCCCGAGCTTGCTGATCGTTTTCCTCAGCATGTCATTGCTTCTTATCTCGGTGTCAATAAGGACACGCTAAGCCGTGTAAAACGCCAGCACAATTTAAAATAATACAGTGTTATTTTTTGTCTGTAAGCCGCAGAAAATGCTTTTCTGCCTATCGCCGAATAACGAACAAGCTCGACGAACGTAACATCATGGCCAACAACCGGCACGTAAGATCCGCCATAATCTTTACTGCAGATAAGCGTAATACGGAATTATAGAACGCTATCGCTCGCCAGTCGGTTTCACAAGTATGTAATAGCTTCTTAACCAGGTATCCATAAAATGATGCGTTGACCGTGTCAAATGCCAGCACGCGTTACATTAATACAGTCTTAATCCTTCTCTCACGTAAAACAGTAGACATTTGTCTACTTCTTTTTTATACAAACATCATCTTCCTGATGCATTCCGGTTGCAGAAATTTGTGTGGCAACGTATAACGATCGTCATGCAACACGCGGAATCTGTATCCCCATTTGAAGTCTGTTCTATAAAGCTGCAAAATAGATCTGAACGACATGGAAATACACGGTGCATTAGGATCAAAGGAAAACCGAACATGATCTATAAACGCAAATAATGGAAAGTACAAAAGTTGTTTTTACAGGGCATGTCCATGGTGAGGTCCAGCTCTTTTCGGATGAGGTACAAATAGGTAAAATGAGCCTGGCCATGACGGGTGGCAGGCTGGCGGTATTCCATACCGAGGTTGACCCGGCGTTTGACGGCCGAGGGTTTGCGAAATTGCTGCTTGCCGAGCTAGTCCGCTACGCCAGGGAAAAAAATCTGAAGGTCGTTCCGCTTTGCCCGTATGTGAACGCGCAGTTCCAGCGCCATCCCACAGAATATGAAGATGTGTGGAGTAAAGACTGGCATCAATGAAATACATATCGGACCATCCTGCTAAGGGATCACTGGCACATTGAACGCCGCATAGCCATTCCGGAAGTTGTAGATCCGGAACTGTAACAGCGACTGATCCGCTTGGCGGAGAACTGTCCGAAAATTCTGAAAAAAAATATCAAGGTCACCTCAGAATTCGGGGCGGCCAGAACGGTGATTGCCGAAACGGAAACGCCCAACGAAAACGGATCGGGAGATCAATTACTAAAATGCACGGTTGATGAAATTAAAAACTGTACTACTTATAAGTCTGTTCATGTTGGCGAAATTTTCGCATGCCCAAAATTTCAGGCTGTTGCGTTATGATGAGGACTACTCGGCATTAAAGGACAGTGCACGTACTTTATATCACCGCCTGAAATACTTGCCCCTCTCTAAAAGCGGCCGCACCTTTCTTTCTTTTGGCGGCGAGGCCCGCCTTGAGGGCGACCGCGCGCAGAATGAGGACTGGGGCGGCAGGGGCGTTGGCATACAGGTTTTTCTCCTGCAACGGTATCAGCTACACGCCGATCTGCATGTAGGTGAACGCGTGCGCATCTTCGGTCAGCTGCGTAGCGGGTTGGAGAACGGCAGGAAAACAGGCCCCCGCCTGATAGACGAAGATCAGTTGAGCGTGCAGAATCTGTTTGTGGATCTTATTGCTTACAAGGGGCAGACCGAGAAGATAACCGTGCGGTTGGGCAGGCAGGAACTGCAATATGGCAGCGGCCGCCTCATCGATGTTCAGGAAGGCCCTAATCTCCGGCTGTATTTTGACGGTGTTAAGGTGGCTTACAGTTCTGCCAAACTGAAGGTGGACGGCTTTGTGATGGCCAACGGCGGGATAAAGACCGGAATGTTTGACAACCCGGTAAGCCGTAAGGCCAGTCTATGGGGAGTTTATAGTACTTGGTATGCAGCGAACAAGGTCAATATTGATATGTCTTATCTCGGGATCCGCCGGGCTGATGCCAGCTTTGACGAGGGTATCGCCGATGAATTGCGACATACCGTCGTTGCGCGGTTCTGGAATTTAGGCGGCGGGTTACTGTATAATTTAGAAACGAGTTACCAGTTCGGGTCGTTCGGCAAGGGTAAAATTCGCGCCTGGGGTGGCTCTGCCGATATTGGCTACAAGTTTGGAAACCTGAAGGGCTCACCAACGCTGAATCTTCGGAGCGATCTGGTATCGGGTGATGGTAAGAAAGGTGACGGTAGATTAGGTACGATGAACGGGCTGTATCCCAACGGTGGTTATTTCGGTGTGTATCCGCAGGCCGGGCCGGCTAACCTAATGTCCCTCCACCCCAGTGTGGCCTGGAATCCGGCCGGAAATGTACGCCTGTCCCTGGAAATGGTCTGTTATTGGCGACAGTCGCTTGAGGACGGTATATATCGCCCAAGCGGCGCATTCAACCTGTCTTCCTCAGGTTCGGCCAGGAGGTATATCGGCACAACGTATATGACCATGGTCATTTGGAACATCAATCCCTATCTGAATTACATATTCGGCGCGCAGTATTTCGATACGGGAGACTATATAGACGATATCATCCATCAGCACAAGAATGGATTCTTCGTCGCTTCACAATTGGCGTTCAAATTTTGAGTATTAGCCTTTTATCTGTAAAGCGTACGTACGGTGTTTGAAAGCTGTTCCTAACTGTCCAGGATTACAGATATAATGTTTAAACAGCAGATTATTTACATCACTAAGATACATTTATGAAAAAAACTATAGCATTGCTCATAGCTGCATTTATCGGTTTAGAATCACATGCGCAAACCGGAACTCCATCAGCCGGTGCGGACCTGATCGTTTATCATGCCAAGATCACGACCCTGACGGCAGCACAGTCGCAGGCATCGGCACTTGCTGTGAGATCCGGCAGGATCTACGCCGTTGGCAACGATGACGAGATCCTTGCTCTTAAAGACGCACACACGCGCCTGATCGATGCCGACGGCAGACGACTGATCCCCGGACTGGAAGATTCGCATATGCACCCGCTGAACGAAAAGAATTTTACGCATAAGGTACGATGGGACAATGTGCCAACGCTTAAACGGGCACTTGAAATGCTGACCGAGCAAGCGGCGAGAACACCGGAAGGCCATTGGGTAAAGGTGCACGGCGCATGGTCTCCCTACCAATTTAAGGAACAACGTTACCCGACCATTGAAGAATTGAACAAAGCCGTGCCAAACAAGCCTCTTTATGTTCAGTATGCTTACAACAGGGTATGGCTCAACAAGCCGGCAATCGAATTCTTTGGGCTCGGCACGTCAAAATTCCCCATGCTGCCCGGCACTGAACTTCAAAAGGACAAAAAAGGCAATTATACGGGAGTGATAGAAGGTTATACATTCGTATTTCTGGCAATGGATGCCATGTTGCCGACAGCGACACCGGAGGAACAGGTCAGCTCGCTTGAATATCTTATCAAAGACCTAAACCGTTTTGGGATGACTTCTGTCATTGACAACTCCAGCCTCATTGGTTACCCAGAAGGTCATGCACCCCTTCAAACGCTCATTAAAGAGAACAGACTGAATATCCGTTTTCCGTTCGCTGACCTCGGGTTCAGTTATGATCCTAAAAAAAATTGGGTAGATACTGAGATCGAGAGGATCACGAAGATAGCACCTTTGAGTCCTGGCCAAAATCTGCACCCGACCCTGGAGCATGGCTACGAGTATGAAGGGACCGGTGAGGTGCTTCGTGCCGAGACCCATGACCATGAGAATTTCGACAGACCCACGGTGATTATTCCGGAGGAAAAAATGAGGCAATATGCGGAAGAAGATGTGCGCAAACTTATACAAAAGAGAATCCCGTTCCGTATCCACATAACGTACAATGAAAACCTTACGCCCTTTCTGGATGCAATCGAAAAAGTGGTCAAGACTACACCACTGGATGGCATGCGTTGGAGTATAGAACACGCAGAGACGATCAGTAACGAAAATATCGCAAGGGTGAAAAGGTTAGGCGGCGGTATCGCACTTGATGCTAAAATGGCGCTGCACGGAGAAGCATTCGCAAAGACCCATGGCAAAGAAAAAGCTTTGTACACGCCAAGGTTCAGAGCCCTGATGGAAAGCGGCATTCCGTTGTCGCTGACATCCGACGCGTTCCGCGTATCTCCGGGTAATCCCTGGATCGGGATCAGCTGGGCCGTAACGGGCAAAGCCATTTCCGGTAATGTCATTCTGGCTGAAGATAACCGCCTGACACGTGAAGAAGCCCTGCGATTATACACCATCGGCGCCGCCTGGTTCGAATATCAGGAAAACGACAAAGGGCGCATCGCACCCGGAAATCTTGCAGACTTTGTGCTCCTGAGTGATGACTATTTTTCTGTGCCCGACGACCAGATCAAGAACCTGACATCTGTGCTGACCATCGTGGGTGGAAGAGTGGTATACGGTTCAGATGAATTCAGTGACCTTTCACCAAAGATTGCGGATCCGCTACCCTCCTGGTCGCCCGTAAAATATTTTGGCGGCTACCATTTTGGAAAATAAATATAATCCGCGCACAGTTCAGGCCGACCGATTTTTAGTTGTGTAATCCATATTCCTTAATTATATATAACAATTCCCGGCGAAAGGAAAATCATAAAGGTTCTCAAATGGACCGGGATGGTTTCCTTTTACCGGGTATAGCAGCAAGTATACTTGATATGGTTCATAACTTTGCTACGGTGATTCAGTGAATGCTTCTTTGGTAAAACAAAAAAGCCCCACCGTTTGCTGCGGCCTTAAAGTCGCCCTCCCTGTACAATTTTCGGACCACTTCCCGATTGATTTAAAACAGCTCACGAGCATAACCACCTGTTAGTGGACACTTGTAGTTCATTCTTGAACATATTAAGGATAAAAACATCCTGATTAAGGCGTTTGTACGAGATATTTAACGGCACGTCAATTGATTACCAGACTGTACAAACCAACTACTAGACACATGAAACTAAGAGCTATCTCCATTGCGATCTTATTTATTGTACTCACTACGTTACTACACCCTAATCAGGTAAGCGGGCAAAGCAGTCAGAGTTTATCAATACAGGCGTTGACAAAAAAAAATAGCAAGTATGGACAGTATTTTATTTCATGCCTTTAACACATGTGACGTCAATACGTCCAGGTCATTATTCACAGAAGATCTCGAATTCTATCATGATGCGGGTGGCTTTACAAACTATGCTCAAAACGTTAACTCAATACTTCAAAGATGCAATAACAAGGAGCTGAAGGTTAGAAGAGAACTAGTGAAAGGTAGCCTTGAGGTTTTTCCAATCCACGATTTCGGCGCTATTCAAATCGGAAGTCATCGTTTTTATTATGCAGAAACAGGACAAGAGGAAAAACTAGATGGTACGTTTAAATTCGTTCATATTTGGAAGAATACAAACGGAAACTGGAAGATAGCGCGCGTGATCAGCTATGACCATTAACGCTCCACTCTTACCACAGCAGCGTTCACCGGAAATGGAGACCGAATTAAATACCCTTGACAATGTACATCTATTGCCATTGTAAGCGGGTAAGCAAAAAGCTGCTTTTGAGGGTTTGTTTCGGCCTTTTTTTTTGCGCAAATTTGATTAAAGACAGCCTACGTGCCGTCTTTTTACTGTGAGACGATGAGGGCTGCACTTGATAAAAAATCGGAAGTTGCTTCTGAAGAAGCGTTGAAGAGTTTGTTTGATTCCTTTAAAGAAATTCTGCCTTTAAAGCAGCACGAGAAAGATGAGATAAGGTTCATTGCACGGCAGAGAACAATACGAAAGAGGCAATTCATTCTCCAGGAAGACGATATCTGTAAACATTATACATTTGTGGTCGCCGGCTGTTTCAGGATGTTCAGTGTCGACAAGAAAGGTGGGGAGCATAATATCCAGTTCGCTGCAGAGAACGACTGGATTAGCGACATCGGGAGTTTCTTTTCTGAGAAACCAAGTAGACTTTTTATCGAGGCGATAGAGCCTGCAAAGATTTTGCAGATTGAGAAGAAAGATCTTCTGAAATTATATGCGGAATCACTTAAGTTTAACAGAAACTTTCGGGTGATAATTGAAAATAAGTACGTAGAGCTCCAAAATCGCGTACTTCAAAATATAAGCTCAACAGCGGAAGAACGTTATATTTTCTTCATTGAGCAATACCCACACCTTTCAAGCCGGCTGCCATCTACCCAGATTGCATCTTACCTGGGCGTTACCCCTGAATTCTTAAGCAAGGTCCGGAAAACGATTTCAACCAAGAGGCGGTCTTAATCTTAATGTAGGTTAAGGTTATTTATTAAACTTCTTTATAGGGCCGTGCGGCCCAAAGTGTTCAATTTTGTACCGTTTGAAACATTAGCGTTAGTTAATTCGGTTTCAGGAACGGATAAACGAATAACAGATATGAACACACAAAATGAAATAACCGCAGTCACAGCACTGATTCGAGGTTATGCGGATACATTGAATTCCGGCAATGCAAGCGCGATAGGAGGCTATTATGCGACTGACGGTGCCATCCTTCCGAATGGTTATAAAACCATAAAAAAAGAACAATTAGATCAGGTTTCCGGTGAGTTTTTGCGGAGGTCAAACTTTAAGATTGATTTTCAAACTGAGCGTATATCCATTGATGGCGACTATGCATTTGTGGACTCAGTCGCAACGGCTAACAGCACTGCGGCAGATGGCAAGCTACTAACCAAAACTACCCGCGACTTGTTCATTCTTCGTAAAAAGGCGGCCGCATGGAAAATTTATCGATACATTTTTAACGATATAAAATAGCCACGGTGGCGTTGCAGTTGGCAGGAGCGCCAACGTTGTTTTGTTAAAACGAATTTTAAAATTAACAATGAAAGCAGCAGTCATATACCAGCCAGGCAGTCCTCAAAATTTTGTTATTGAAGAGAGATCAATACCGATTGTCGAAAGCGGAACCGTTCTCGTAAAGGTAAAGGCATTCGGGCTAAACAGGTCGGAAGTGATGACCCGGAGAGGTTTATCGCCCAGTGTGAAATTTCCCAGGGTGCTGGGTATTGAATGTGTTGGTGAAGTGGTGGATGATCCTACAGGTGAATTTCCAAAAGGTCAGCAAGTGGCCGCGCTGATGGGGGAAATGGGCCGGCAGTACGATGGAAGCTATGCGGAATATACAGTTCTTCCAAAGCGGATTGTCTTTCCGTTTACGAGTCACCTGCCATGGGAACAGCTTGGCGCATTTCCAGAGATGTTTCAGACTGTGTTCGGCTCACTGCATTTGGCGTTGAATATTGTCAGAGGCGAGATAATTTTGATAAGGGGAGGAACGTCCTCAATAGGAATGCTGGCAACACAGCTGGCAAGGAATTTTGGGTTGACGGTGGTTGCAACCACGCGGAGCGTTGATAAAGAAACAGTACTCAGGCAAAACGGTGTCGACGAAGTTCTGATAGATGACGGACAACTGGCGTCAAAGATTAGAGCAAGATTTTCACACGGTGTTGATAAAGTATTAGAATTGATTGGTACGTCTTCACTGAAGGACTCTCTGCAATGTGTGAGGACCGGCGGTACGGTTTGCATGACCGGAATGCTTTCAGAGCAATGGTCATTTTCGGACTTCGCTCCTATGGATGACATTCCCTCCACTGTAAAACTTACAGTCTATGATAGTGGACAGGTAATAGTAAGTCCCAATCATTTTCAGGATTTCATTACAGATGTCGAGGCTGGGCGGGTCCGCCTAAACGTTAGTCAAGTGTTCTCGCTTGACGAAATTGCGCAGGCGCATGAGTTGATGGAGAGTAATAGAGCGTCTGGAAAGATTGTTGTTATACCGTAAACCAGAAAAGCATTGAAGGATACAAAATATGATTCAAACATTGAAGCCGCTTCAACGGACGATCTGGATAAATTCCGCATCGACGTCTTGTCCGGCCTATCGTTGATGCCAAAGCGGTTGAGTTCGAAGTATTTCTATGATAAGAACGGCGATGAGCTGTTTCAACGTATTATGGAATGTCCTGATTATTACCTGACGAGATGCGAGCTGGAGATCTTTCAAAGCCAGGCAAACCAGCTGGTCATGGTTTGCTGCGCTAGATTTTAAGTATTACAATAATGTAGTTGCTAATACCAACATCTTTTGGGTTCTTCATAAGGACGAAAGGAACGCGTACAAACTCTCAAATTCCATGGTTATCGGCTATAAAGAGCTTGTTCACAAAGGGGGCGGAGCGAAAGACTTTGGTGTGAAAGCCGATGAAAAAAAGTTAACTCGCGGCGAAAATGTGGTATTTCTTAAAGACGGAAGCGTTGAAATTGAGGAGGATTTGACCAAGCGCAACTACCTTCATTTGAAATCGGGTACTTTAGGGGCAGATTTAGGTGCTGGGTTATTTTCAAAATGAAAAACGAAACCAACTTGATTTATATGAAAAAGCTGTGGCTTGATATTCTAAATATCGTGTGTGAAGAAAGACGATTAATTCTTCCATTGTCTGTGCTTCTCAGTATTCTAGGTTTAACCGCCGCGGCGCAGACCATTCCCTTAAAAGGGGATCGACTCCAAGCAGTTGGAGTTACGATGTTCGCACAGAAAATGGGGAAAGGACGTAGTGCTGGTGGTAAAGGATTCTGCTGTCCAAGGAGCTGATGAACCGACCTTTGTAAAAGTAGCGGGATCGAGCTTTAAGGATGGGACGATTGAAGTAAACGTGTTGAGTAAGTTGCGCCCTGATGCGCCGGCTGATGCAAGAGGATTTATAGGTTTGGCTTTCCGAATTAATGAGACAAATTCAAAATTTGAGTCTATCTATATCAGGCCTACTAACGGGAGAGCAGATGATCAGATCAGGAGAAATCATTCGGTACAATACTTCTCTTATCCGGATTTCAAGTTTTTTCGACTGCGGAAGGAGTTTCCGGAGAAATATGAGTCTTACGCGGACATGGGTCTGAACGAGTGGATAAAAATGCGGATTGTAGTTAGCGGGAGTCAAGCAAAATTATATTTAAATGAGAATAAGGAGCCTTCCCTCATAGTCAACGATCTGAAGTTGGGCTCAGAGGCGTCGGGGGCAATTGGGCTATTTGTTGACATTGGCACCGAGGGCTATTTTAGCGACCTGAAAATTTCAAAATAGGCTTTTTATGTACGAACTGTTCTTTCATATTTTTTCTAATCTCAGCATCAAATCTTTCAACGCATCATTGTAAACATTGCGGGGCTTGCCGCTGTGCTTAAACAAATGAGTGCCATAGTGCATTATAAAATGTTCGACCTCGTCTCTGGATATTCCTGCAAACCGGAGCCAGGCTGTAATATTCATCACCTCGTTGCTCGGTGGGGCTTGTATGTGGCGTTGGTTGGAGCTGGGGGTTTGGTATAGCGTAATAAGTTTCTGAGTAATGGCGGGGGTATATTCTTTCAGCGCCATGGGCACGAATATCTCCACAAACATTTCCTGCAGCATTTTGGGGTTCGTTATTTTGCCGTGTTCGTTGAAAAAATTGTTGATCTTGAGTCGCCACCAGAGTTTCTCGGAGCCTTCAGCATCCAGGTCGGCAATGCCCACAAAAGCATCTTTGGGAATAGTGCTGTGAAGTCGGTCGCGTTGCGGGCTTCGGAACCCACCCGGTTGTTTTATCCCTTTCAGATAATAGCGCAGCTTGGTATAGAGTTCAAATGCATTGTCTTCCTGGCGACTGCTCTTCCCTTCCTTGTTCCTGGAACCGTACATCATGTATTGCCAGGAGCGCTCTATATTCATCAGAAAGTTCTCGTCGTCCACGCCAAGAATCTCCCTTTCCCGCTCGCCGGCGGCAAAGCTTTCCAGGCTTACCCAATCTTTTCCTGACGCCAGTATTTTTGCCGCATAGTGAAAGGCTCCCGAGTTGCCGCCCGCCACATATATTTTGAGCTGATCCTCATTCTGAGGAATAACGCGGTTGCCCATTACCGTAGCTGCCATCACGTCGCATGCCCGATAAAACATCGGCGTCCCTTCCTTCATAGACCGCCACATCGCTTGCTGATAGCTTGCCGAATGAATCAAGATCAGGTCTACCGGAATACCTTGGGGGATTGCCTTACCCAGCGCACCGGCAAACTGTATACAATCGGATAATACATCCATCAGGTACTTATCATCGCCCATGGTATGTTTGATTTCACCGGTTAATGCCTCCAACATATCGTCGGTTGCCAGGATATCATCTTTAAGGGCCGCCTTGCTGTAGATCTGGTTTTCTATCGTGTGGATAAAGAGGTACGGGGCTTCCATCGTTGTTCCCTCGTCCTGGTAAGTTTCTTTGGCCTGATTGGCAATCACCAGCTTCTTGAACAATTCCAGGCTTCTGACAAGTCTGTTCAATGGCGCCTGAATATTCTTAAAATCCTTTTTCCACGGCGTCTTATCCACCTTACCCATCACCGCATCAAACTTCTCCTGCGTTAACCGTTTTATACCTGGTACAATTTTAGAATTATATTCTTCGTCCAGATCAACAGAATGCGTCTTCGTTTTCTCCTTCCCTTCGGGAGGTGTTGTAAACTGGTATCGTTTAAAACCTACCTTTACTTTTTCGTACGGCTTCTTGAACAACTTATGCGTACCATCAATTGAAAAGTCTAGCATACTAGCCTCTGTAGCCGCATGAATCTGCGCAAGCAATCCGTGGTTACCGATATACAATTCATGATTCGGAGTTCCCATCCCGGTGATCATCTCCCGGTCGTCTGATACGGAATATAAGCGTTTCAGTGCGGGTTCTCTTTCGATCGCATAGCGCTGCGTCACCGTTTCGTCACTCACGGTTGAATCTTTCAACTTCAGAGGATCGAGTAACCCAGTGGTGCTTGGTTTTCGGCGAAGCGTTTGGTCTTGCGTGTTGGAATATTGATTGGCCAAAGCCTGGAGCTTACGCTGTGCAACCGCCTCCGTGCGGTTATCTTGTATGTGAAGCGCTGTGCCGGCACCGCTGCCTCCGGTTGATTGATTATATATTACCCTATGACTTTTATTCTCCTGGCTTTTATCAACGTGCGAATGCATACATTCTGAGTTTATACGGCAACCATATCGGTTTTATATGGGGAATATACACAAAATATTAAGCCCATGAAGAGAATAATTGTTTGCATTTATTATAGTAGCAGGAACGGCATCGTTCGCACAAGTTATCGAGAGTGTAGGGACCGCTCTTTTGGCTTGATGCCACAGAACAAATCACGGATGGCCTCGGCGGTAATTTCTGCCTTCTGATACTGTTTGCCGTGCGGGTGTCTTCGCGCGTGCCTTTTGCTCGGCCGCTCGGTATGTCATGGACACAAAGTGGACACAGAGACTTGAGTTTAGAAGTGCTTGTTTGAGGGTATAAAAACGAAAAACTCCTTAATTCACATGATTTGAGGGTTCCGATTGCGTTTGATTACCCTATAGTCGCCCTCCCTGTACAATTCTCGAACCGCTTCCTATTTGATTTAAAACAGCTTGCCGGTTTAAGGATCTGATAATCAATCGTATGGAAAACGGATGTGCTTGTAAACGGAATAATAAAGTAAGTGGACTTGGGTTGCGTACCTCGATCAATCAATGATATTTTCTTGAATGCGTAAGGGTAGAACAGCGTGCGGCTGTATATAATAGAGGACATGTGAAGTTCTGGCGGGGGACATCTTGCGGAGATCCTATTTAATTTTAAATGAATAGTCTTTGAAAATCAATGTGTACACCTAAAAAAAAATCGATGCATTGTAAAATTAGAACAGTCAAACTGGTTGAGCGCCTTGGAAAAGATGTATTAAAAAAGTGCACAACATTCATCCTGACGATGGCTTTTTTGCCACTCGTTGTTAATGGTCAAACAGACCCTAAGCCCGTTGGTCCAACGCCGAATGCCCGGCAGATCGAATGGTATCACCGTGAACTGATAGCCTTCTTTCATTTTGGTATGAACACGTTTACCAACGACAACGAAGGCGATGGAACGGCAAGTCCTCAACGTTTTAATCCCACGGCATTGGATTGCAATCAGTGGACAAAAGTGCTGAAGGATGCCGGCATCCCTGCCGCTATCCTGGTAGCCAAGCATGCCGATGGCTTTTGTAACTGGCCGACGAAGCATAGCAATTACTCGGTTAAGAATAGTCCGTGGAAAAATGGCAAAGGCGATCTTGTAAAAGAATTCACCGACGCGTGCAAGGTGGCGGGAATAAAAGCCGGTATCTATCTGGGACCTCACGACAGACATGATTCGCGGTATGGAACTCCTGACTACAGCGACTACTATTCCAGCCAGTTATCAGAGTTGTTAAGGAACTATGGCCCCATCTGGGAAATATGGTGGGATGGAGCCGGTGCTGACCAGCTTACTACGGCGTTTTATACGCGTTGGTATGATACCGTGCGCACCGTACAACCTAACTGTGTTGTCTTTGGAACGAAGAATTCCTATCGTTTTGCGGATTGCCGTTGGGTTGGAAATGAGTCGGGAATAGCGGGCGATCCCTGCTGGTCAACGATCAACCCTGCTTCTATCAGAGATGAAGCGGAGCATATCACGGAATTGAATCAAGGTGAAGTCAATGGAACAGCGTATGTTCCGGCGGAAGTGGATGTCTCCATCCGTCCCAGCTGGTTTTATCACTCGGAAGAAGATGCACGGGTGAAAAGTGTTGCCGCGTTATGGGAGCTCTATTTCAACTCTGTAGGCCGCAACAGTGTATTGTTGTTAAATTATCCCCCTAACAAGGAAGGATTAATCTCCCCGATCGATGCGCGGCGAACGGATAGCCTTCGTTATTGGATCAACGGCACCTTTAAAACCAATTTGGCCAGCGGCGCTACAATCAAGAGCCTTCATCCGCGCGGCGATAAATATAAACCGTCTAACCTGGTCGATAATCTTGAGAACACCTACTATGCAACGCCGGATGCTTTTAAAACCGACACGATCGTTTTTGATCTTGGTGCAGCAAAAACATTTGATTGCCTGATGCTGCAGGAGGTTATTGAATTGGGGCATCGCACCACCGGCTGGTCAGTGGACTACTCGACGAATGGCAAAACGTGGACTCCGATACAGGAGGCAACAGGAAAACAGACTATTGGATACAAGTGGCTTGTTAAATTTGAACCGGTAACGGCTAAGCAAGTCCGGTTGCGTATTACGAGCGGGAAAGCATGCGCTGCTATTCATACTTTTGGACTTTATAAACAGCAGGCTGTAAAGCCTGATGCCGTTAATACTACTTCGTTCAGGAAGAAGAAGTAGGTGTTGGTGTAAAAGGAAATCTTGCAATGATGGCCTTGCACGTCTATGGGCATCGTTAGCAAATACGGGAGAGGAGTTACTCTTTGTTACTTATAGTGGGACGACAGGATTGCTGACGTGACGCTGATGGGGCATTGCTCCATCAAGAAAAAGAATAATCCGGACAGACGGTCCGGACTATTGCAATTTTACAGAATAACACCCGGGGCCGCTACTGCTCCTGCTTTGCGTTCCAGGTATGCCGTGCCCGCCGCTGGCTCGTCAATCCAGGGAAAAAGATCGGGTGGATGATTAAAGCCATTGACGAGATCTGCTGTAATAGACGGATTAAATCGTGCTGCATCTATGATCCGCATAACATGGGGCGAAGGCGGTAACAAGAATATGTCGCAGAATTGGTTTACGTATTGTGAATATTGCCAGAACGAGTCGAATGTACGCTGCATCCATGCTGCGTCGTACGGTCGGTCGCCATGGGCGAGAATAGATGTGGCATAGTGATGCGCCATTTTGGTTGCGTTGTTTCCTCCCTGTCCTACAATCGGATCGTTAAGTATAACGGTGTCGCCCAGACCGAGAATAGGAGCCTTGTTCGCCAGCGTGGCCACGGGGTGGCGCACCACGGGAACAAACGAGCCTTTGAGGAATGCGTTGTCGTCTACAAGCATTACATCATCAAAAGCGGCTGCCTGCCAGGGCATATACCGATTGATTACCTCTTTGGCCTTTGCCAGCAGCGCGGGGCCGCCCTGCACGTCATCAAATACATCCAGTATACTGCCTGGAATCACTTCCATCAAAAGCCATGCGCATTGCAGACCGCTCTTATGATAGAACGGCGCGGTGATAATCTGTCCCCCTTCCATGATATTACCGAGGTTGATGGATTTGAACGGCAGATCGTACCGGCTGGTGATATGGAGCTGCACGAGCTTGCGCGCCACCATATCCCAAGTGGAACGGGCATCATCGCGTGTGAACAAACCGCACAGCGGGCCTTTACCGGTAGATATTATCACCAGGTCAAAAGTTTGTGTCCAGCGCTCTACAGCCGGTATGTCGACATCGCCGACCACAAACTTACCACCGCGCTGCTGAAACAGCTCTATCCAGTGATGGAACTTGAGGCGCTGGTCGATCGACACACCCGGCTGCCGGAGGTCGGCATGTAAACCGAATGCGAAGGCACCATCGGGTGTACCGAAATTGATATCGAATGCTGTTGAATAAAAAGCACGGTGTTTCCATGCATTTATGCCGAGCGCATCTTCCAGCTGGAGACTGCTGTGAAACAGATAGGTGCCGCCTGTAGGAGCGCTGTTAAATATCTGGTCCGCGGTTTTATCGGAGAACAGGGTCACATCATAACCAGCTTGCAGCAATGCCAAGGCCAGGTGCAGGCCGGACTGACCGGCACCGGCGATTGCTATTTTCCTCATAGGTCAGCCGGGGTAAGTTGTTGTACGAACTTGTCGTGATCCCACAACACGCGCAACTCGGTTACGAGCGCCTGGTCGTCAAACTTGAAGATAAAGATGTGCTCGGAATCGAACCGAAGGCCATGCTCGGGAATACCGGCAAAGTCCTTTCGTTGCGTGCCGAAAATAGATACCCGGCATTTTACCGCATGCTGCGCTTCGATCCATTCCAGCGATGTCACCGTGTTGTCGAGGTCGGGGAAACATTCCATCAGTGCAGTCCAGATGTTTTTGCCAAGCTCGTGAACACGACCTGTACCGGTCTGATCCAGTGGCTCGAAGTAAACGATGCTTTCGGGGGTGCACAGATTCAGCATCCGTTCAAGATCCATTTCCTGATACGCGGAAAAGAATTCGATACAAGTTCCCTTCCTTTGCAGCACGGAGGTTGCTTCCTGCTGCTGCGTTTTTGTTTCATTCATACGAGAGGTTGTTTTATATTCTATTTACTTCTTTGTCTGGTTCGATTCGGTTCCGCCATCGAGGAGCCACCCTGCGTATACGATTTTCCAGTGTCCGTCCTGTTTTTCGAGTATGCGGGTTTCATAGCTCAGACCGGGCATGTCCATGGCTGTCTCCCCAGTATCGGTACCGTATTGCTCGAAGGTTACCCAGGCCATGTTTCCGGAAACACGTATGTTTATATTTTCACGGCGCACTTGCTGATGGTTCTTTTCAGGATTGTCTGTAATAAGCTTCTCCATCCGGCCGCCGATAACCGACCACCCTTTCATTACGGTTACACCGCCACGCGGCCACCATCCAACTACACGCACGTAGTTGCCGTGTGCCCATTGGTTCGCAAGGGTGCTGAAGTCTTTATCCCAGAAGGCTTCGGTCTCGGCAATGATCACTTTTTTAATAGCATCCTCGTCTGCGCTTATGCGTGCCACTGGCCGATTCGGGGCCATAAAAGATAGTGCAGCGAAAGCTGCCGCCACAATCCCTTTAATCAGTAAAATTTTCATAGGCCTTGTTTTTTTAACAAAGCTATGGAGCGCAAACCGGCGACGATAGTAAAAATGCGGTTGGGTACTATTCTTTCTTTTTCTCCAGCAGTCGTGTAAGCTCCTCGTGTTCCTGTAGGTAGCGTGCGGGGCTCAGATCG
The DNA here is from genome assembly GCF_021190955.1 of Parachryseolinea silvisoli. Classification (GTDB taxonomy): domain Bacteria; phylum Bacteroidota; class Bacteroidia; order Cytophagales; family Cyclobacteriaceae; genus Ohtaekwangia; species Ohtaekwangia silvisoli. The sequence goes on along the minus strand of NZ_JAIOAO010000001.1, from coordinate 2,251,899 downwards.
TTCAGGGCTTTGAAATCTTTTATGAAATGGTTCTGATCGTGAAAGCCGCCCTGAAAAACCATGTCCTGCCAATCGACGCGCGAAGCATGGGCCACCTGGTTCGAAATGGGGGCCATTCGCACAATGCGGCAATACTGTTTGGGCGTAAGACCAGTCTTTTCAAGGAATTTACGTTCAAGGTGCCGGCGGCTTACGCACAACTCCTCCATCAGGCGTTCAACAGTTATATTACCGGTGTTTTTTAGAATAAGCTCTGCGGCCATATCCGCAACATTGACTCTTTTTTCATAGCCGTCCACCCGCGTTGCAAAATATCTGTTCAATATATCGAGCCTTTCGGCGACATCCATGGCAGCTTTCAGAGATGTATAAAGCACCCCTGCCTGGTCGCCCAGCAGTGCGTCGAGGCTTATACGTTTGTTTACTACGGTGCGCATTGAAAAATCGAACAGCGTGAAAATGGCTGTAGGTTTAAACACAATGCCTACCTGGCGTACGGCTCCCGAAAGTCGTATGCGATAATTTTTTGTTTGTTGTCCGGCTAATATACAATCTGGTAAGGTCTGGAAGTCCTTTTCGGCTGCTGTGCGCACGGCATATGGATCGCCCAGGTTAAAAATTATGGCTGAGTAGCCACTGGGCGGCGACTGGATAATCTGTGTTTCACCATGGGTATAGGCAAGATCGTAATAGCACACAATAAACGGTTCCAGTATCGGTGGGGAGCTATGTTTCTGATAACTGAGCATAGTCGCTGCTTATACGTCGTAAGGAAAGATAATAAAAATTACGGACAATCACCGCGTCAAATGAATGTAGCGAATATGTATTTCACGACTTGAATGTTAAAATGTCCGCGGGATATATTGTCGTGGCACGGTAGGGAGTAAATGCGATGGAATTAGCATTAAATGTTCTTCTGATTAAGAACTTTGCGCTAACCCTAAAATGGCTGACAGTCCCATGATCATAAACGCCAAGACGTTGCTGGATAGATCGGAAACTGTATGGCGTAACTTTTGGAAGGAGGGAGATTGACCTTCTATGAATAAAAGTATATCAGGCCTATTTTATAAAATAAAAAAATGCGTGCAGGGCGATGATGGTCTAAGGTTGATAGTTGAGAGGCAAATCGACTGAACTGGTGCCGTAGGCAATGCGGACGTATAATGGTGCGAGGTTGTCTCTGGCTTTGTCTTTCTTGATGATGAAACGGGTACGGAGGATGTTTGAAACACTCATGGTTTTAAGGTTTGAAATGAAGCGTGTTGATCAATTCGGCCTTCCGTGCCCTAACCTACCGTTAAGAGGCGAGGGCACAAATAGGGCACAGAACCATTGAGTTTATAAGTGATTGAATGATTACCTGGATCATCCATTGGGTGGGCGTCAAAACAAGAAAGCCTCCGTTCGCTGTCGCTCACTCTCGGGCCTTTTTATTTTATGGATGCTCAAGCGGGACGCTTGGACATCCATAAAATAAAAAAGCCCGTTCCGCCAAAGGCGGAAAAGGCTTTTTTGTATTGGTCGCCCTGAGTGTACAATTTTCGGACTATTTCCTGCTTGATTTGAGACAGATAATTAATGTAGCAGTCTGATTTAAATTAATTGAATCTAGTAATTCTAGGCAAGGACGTGGATTTTAAACTTTTCAGGCCACGCCAGACAAAGGGGCCAAATGCCAGGGATTATCTGAAGTAATACAACTACCAAGGCAACAGCCCCAGAAAATAGTAAGGAACAGCACCAACCGGTTTTAACCAATTATGTCCCAAAACGAATTCATCCGGCGAGGAAAAAGTGCAGGTCTGTCGCCAGACAAATCCAGGGAGAAGTCCCCGAATGTCTTGGCGTAGGCTTGTAGCTCACACGTATGAAAGCAAAGTGCGTGGATTCGGTCGCCTTGTCTTTCGGCGGCATGCAATCAACCGGGGCGATATTAACGGAATTTAACTCCGATGGCAAGTATTGTGATATCCTGGCGAGTCGGTTATATGCACTCCTTTGACAATCCCACAAATTTAGGAATCATTCCTTAAGACAATCGTTATTGTAGTGAGATGGGTATTAGCAATTTGATGCAAATCTTTAACTACATACCCATCTTCTAGCAGTTTATCTAGTTCGGGCGTATCTAACTTTTTAATTAGGCCGCCACCTTGGCCCCCTTGAGGAATATTTAGAATAATTACTTTTTGATGAGACATAATATATATTTAATTTTTGAAATCAACTTGCCCATTACAATTAAGACACTTATTCTGGGGCACGGTATAAGAAAAGATTCATTTATTAATCAGCATAGCCATTCGGTAACAGATTTCGACCATCTGGAGTGTGTAGTTTTTCAGCTATATCCTGTCAGATGTGAAACCATTTTCGATATTTAGATTACTGCAAACCATTTATAACCAGAATCTGCAGGCCAGGCGGTAAAAATCTAGCAACTTATGATCAATTATAACTAAGAAAGATTGTTGGCAGTGCCTAGAACGGAATAAGGTAAGAAAAAATCAATTTCTCATTTTCCTGCGCAAATAGGTTGCGCAGTCCGCAATTTCATTGCACATGAGCAATACACAGAATTTATTAATTTAAACAAAACCGCGTAATTATGATTTTCAAAGATAAACTTGTCATCGTGGAGAAAGCTTTGAATCCGGAGATTCATCGCCTGTTCACAGAAGCGCTTAAAACACAAAGCCACGAATCTGATCTTTTTTTGCTTCACCTGAATGGTTCCTTTAATAAGGACACGGCGCAATGGAATGCCAGAGAAATAAGAAAGCGTGATGCACATGTGATCGGACCCGGCCACGAGGGGCATTCTGAACAAGCGCATTATTCCTTTATAGATAAGTACCGGCGAATGAACATTGCTAAAATGTCATTGCCCGAATATCTGAAGTTGCACGAGTACAGTCCTGAACGAAATGCGGAAATTGACGAGCTGGTTGATATTGAAGAGACAACCATCCAGTTGGAAATGCTGATTTACCTTAAGTTTTGGGAAGCTGATCTAATCATCAAGAAATTGTATCAGTTTGTCCGGCTTTTGAACGGTGAACATTATGATTGGTATTTCAGGGTTCAGGAATCATCCCGCGATGCTGATGCAACAGGATCGCGTCAGGATATTATACGCCTAAAGATCAGGGACAGGTTAAAGAAAATCTCTCCCACCATTTATCAGATGATAAAAGATACATACAAGACGCAACTTAGAAACAGCATTGCCCACTCCAATTATTCTTTTCTCAGTAGATACATCCACCCCAATAATTTTGTGAAAGAAGACCTTGCAGCACAACTGAAGGCAGTCTCTTTCGACGAATGGATTGATATTTTTCACAATACAATCAGTTTGCACAATCAGTACATCAATCTGGATAACATGATCCATGAGCACTATCGTGAGATTGCAAGGAAGAACAATAATGAGGTGCCGGTAAGAGTGACCGACAGTAAAGGCAATCAGTATTTACTCACAGTAATTTACAGAGAGGAATGGGATGACTGGAGATATAAGCAAACAGACGAAAAATAACTTCACGCTGTATATTTTAAAAGATCCCGGACGTTACGCTTCAGGCAAAAGTGTTCTCAATCATCAGGTCAATGGCTTGTATTGGCGGACAAAAAACTGCCTAGCTCTTAGGATGACAAGTGACTTGAAGTTGGTGCACCCGTTGCGCTTTTAAACAACACCATTTCCATCGCATTTCCTTCGCATTTCATCTTCCTCTGCATTCTGGCACCACGCCATCATGTTACTAAGCTGGGAAGAAACTGTTTTTTTTGGCCAGAGCAACTAGGTGGACTGCTGGTAAGGCATTCAAAGCAATAGGTTTGCAATATGGGCTGAGAAATCAGAAAATTGCTGAGGAAGGGTTTGATGCTATGAAAAAATAAAAAATAAATCCATCTTTTTAAAAAAAACTATTCAGTTATGAATATTCAAAATGACTATAAAAATGCACTAATAGCGGCGTGCGACGTAATCGGGCTAAAAATTCCATCTGCGAAGGAGGCATTTACACGTCTTGGTAAATTCGAAATGCGACATGGAAACTTCCCATATACCGCTACGGATATAAAAAATTTTGGAGCGATCCGACTTAGTCGTTTCCACAATAATAATCCATTTCTTATTTCCGTGATGGAAAAGGAGGAAGCTTTCAAATACTACAAAGTGGCGGATACTCGAGCGCTTAGCCTATTTCTTAGTAACTATTTAGATGGAATTCTATCGTTTTTATGGTTCATCAAAGACAATTCTATTGGAGCGGGCTGCCTACTAATAGAAGATCAGATTAAATTCGATGCTCCAGATAACTATATGCATATCGAAGATCGGCAAATACGAAATAGTATGGCATCGGGGATCTATCAACCAATGACATTCACTAAAGAAGAAATAGATCGGGCCTATGAAATCTACCAACGGGCTAAGGAATTAATGCCTAATCATATACTTGATAGGCACATACACATAGAAACACCAAATCCAATAGCAAACAAAAATCCATTGCATGCAGTTGATTATAATCGATTTTCAAGAATTGAGCGTTCGCTACAATTTCTGACTATTGCTCGATCCTTTTCTTTCCTTCCGCACAAGATCGCCTTCTATATGGCGATCTACGAGTGCTTATTTTCATCTGATAACGCCGAGATCGCTCATAAGGTAGCTTATCGTGCAAGTTGCTATTTAGGTGGAAAAAAAGAGGATAAAATTGCTAACTATGAGATTCTAAAAGATGCTTACAACTTAAGATCGCAATATATTCACGGAGCTTCTTTATCTAAGGGAATATTAGATAAATATAAAGGTATCGACATGATTTGTGTTGGCGTTGACACCCTAACAAGGCAGATATTAACAAAAGTCGTTATGGAGGATTATGAGAAATTCCTTTTGAAAAAAGAGGGCATCGATGATTGGTATAGCAGCTTAATTTTTACATGAAAAAAAACCTCAATTATCCAGGTGTAAATTTGTTACACTATTATATATCGAGAACATTCATTAACCACTTTGCATCTGTCCTAAAAAAGCCGCGCCGCTTTTTCCTGAGTTTTGGAGGATCGAGAACCTGTACCTGACAAGTGAGTTTGGTGCGTTAGCAGCGCCCGGATGGGACATTCCTCGGCAACCAGCGTTTCCTTGAATTTGCAGAACGAACTTGAGTGAATTTGAACTCGAAAAGCCGCTATTCAGAGAAAACGATGAAAGGGTACTAGCGTCAAACAAAAAAAGCCTTCAAAATCGCAGATTTTGAAGGCTTTTACTATTAAGTCGGGGTGAGATGATTCGAACATCCGACCCCCACGTCCCTAACGTGGTGCGCTAACCGGGCTGCGCTACACCCCGAGAATTCTACCGGTTTTAGCTGAACATTTCCAGCTACCCATTTCTCTTTTATCGGAATCAAAAACCTTGCATTTCTGCTCATTTTCGACCCGTTTCAAGCAAAACGGCTGCAATAATACTAAGAAAGATCAACTCTCAAAAGCCGATCGGCAGGCACTACTTCTTTTTCTTGTCCTTTTTCAGCGAATTGAAAAACTTCACCCAGTTGAATGGGTTCAGGAAGGGATTTGTAACGGGCTGGAATTTGTCGCTGGTAGAGCTGGCCCACTGGTTCAGGTAGTACCGTTGGTTTTGGTAGCCATCCATGGGGGTGGTCTTCAGCATTAGCGCCAGGAGCTCGTCATTGAAATTCCTTTTATCAATGCGCGCATCGTCGGCGGGCAGGTTCATGGCGAGAACGGCCTGTTTGAAAATTTCTTCTGTCGGGAACGGCACAACCACCACTTCGGGCAGCATGGTCGTGTCCTGTACCAGGCTGACAATGATGGTCTGGTATTCGGGGGCGTTCTCGGGAACTGTAAAGTAGCGGTGTTGAAAGCCTATGGAGCTGATGACGATCTCATCGCCCACCAGCACGGGCATGGAGAAAAAGCCTACGCTGTTGGACGTCGTACCGCGGCCGGCTTTGGGTACGTAGATGTGCACTCCAGGAATGCCGGAAACGCTGTCCTCACCCAAAATCACCCCGGAAAGCTGGATAACCCGCTTTCGTTGTTGCGCTTCCGCCGTCTGCAGGCCACTCAGGACTGTCAGGATCAGCACCAGGGCGAATAGGAGTCTCTGCTGGTTCTTTTTCACGTGTTCTTGAACTCTGATTTCAAATATAAAGATAAGCCCTATAACGCCCTAATTTCTATACCTTTGGCGGTAAAGGAAGGATGTACCATGCGCCTGAAAAGTTTTAATCTCACCCTCGGATCGCAGATTTTTAAAGCCTGCGCGGATGAAGGCCGATTGCGCATTCTGCACCTGATTTTTGTGAACGGCGAAATGTGTATCACCGACCTGGAAAAAATCCTCGATTTTACACAGACCAAAACCTCGCGCCACCTCATTTATCTGAAAAACGCGGGTATCCTCAGCCACAAACGCGACAACCACTGGGTTTTCTATTACATAAAAGACGAAGTCGGCGACATCATCAAACAGATCTTCCAATTTTTACGAAAAGATGTGCAGCTGCAAAAAGATCTGCAGGTGTACCAGACCATGTTCACCAACCGGGAGCTGGCCGTCAACAAGCGGCAGATCCAGGAGTGGCAGCAACGGGGCGGCGCCCGGGTGTAAGAATGACAACAGTGGAACGAAAAGTGATGAACGAAAGAAATATGCAGACGGCCGGAGGCGTAAGGAAAGGTTATAAATGTGTGCTTTTTGATCTCGACCACACCCTGTGGGACTACGAGACCAACTCCCGCGAGACGCTGGAAGAACTCTATGGCACATACAACCTCGCGGCCCGCGGTGTAACCGACTTCGAAAGCTTCATGACCAGCTTCCGCACGGTGAACCTGGCCCTGTGGGACCTCTACGACACGGGTCGCATCGACACCGAAACACTCCGCCGCGAGCGCTTCAAACAAGTGCTCGAACCGTTTGGCGCCTACAGTGAAGCACTGCTCGTCGACCTCAACCGCGACTACCTGGCGATCTGTCCGCAAAAAGCCAACCTCATGCCGCACGCGCACGAAATTCTGGCGTACCTGCACGGCCGCTACGCGCTGACGATCGTTACCAACGGTTTTGACGAAATGCAGCATACCAAGATGCGCGCCGCCGGCCTGCACCGCTACTTCGGCCACGTTGTGACCTCGCAAACCGCCGGCTGTAAAAAACCCGCGCGCGGAATTTTTGATTATGCCTTGCGCAGCAATGCAGCCGTGTGCCACGAAGCGATAATGATCGGCGACAACCTCGTCACCGACATGGGGGGCGCACGCGATGCCGCCATCGATCATGTGTTCTTTAACCCCGAAAAGAACAGCCATCAGGCCGTTGTAACACATGAAATTACCTGTCTTTCCGAACTGCGTCAGATTCTATGATTTCGATTACCTTTGCCCCCCTGAATAACGCATTAGTCTAATACCTACTTAACGGATCGAATTATGCCAAAAGGATTTTTTCAGGTTCCCTATCCCAAAAATGAACCGGTGCTGAGCTATGCCCCCGGCAGCAAAGAGCGCACAGCATTAAAGAAAGCAATTGAAGAGGCACGTGCACAAGAATTGGATATACCGATGTATATCGGTGCCGAAGAAGTGCGCACCGGCGAGAAAAAGCGCCTGGCACCGCCTCACGACCACAAACACACCCTGGGCTACTTCCACGAAGGCGACGCTGGCCACGTAGAGCAGGCGATCAATGCCGCCCTGGGCGCCAAAGAACAGTGGGCCAACCTGGGCTGGGAACATCGCGCCGCCATCTTCCTGAAGGCAGCCGACCTGCTGGCCGGTCCGTACCGCTATAAGATCAACGCCGCGACTATGCTCGGACAATCGAAGAGTCCGTACCAGGCAGAGATCGACTCTGCGTGTGAGCTCATCGACTTCCTGCGCTTCAATGTATACTTCATGACGCAGATCTACCAGGAGCAACCCGAGTCGTCTCCCGGCGTTTGGAACCGCATGGAATACCGTCCGCTCGAAGGCTTTACCTTCGCCCTGACACCTTTCAACTTCACCGCCATTGCCGGCAACCTGCCCTCCAGCATGGCCCTCATGGGTAACACCGTGGTGTGGAAGCCAGCCCATACACAAGTCTATGCGGCCAACGTCATCATGCAGGTGTTTCGCGCGGCGGGCCTGCCCGCCGGTGTCATCAACCTGATCTATACCGACGGCCCCGCGACGGGCGAGGTGATATTCAACCATCCCGACTTCGCCGGTCTGCATTTTACCGGCAGCACCAAAGTGTTCCGCGGCATGTGGAAGACCATTGGTCAGAACATCGAGAAATACAAAACCTATCCCCGCATTGTCGGAGAGACCGGTGGCAAAGACTTTGTGATGGTACACAACAGTGCCAACGCGCGCGAAGTAGCCACGGCGTTGTCACGCGGTGCGTTTGAATACCAGGGGCAGAAATGCTCGGCCGCATCCCGCGCCTACATCCCGTCCAACCTGTGGGAAGATGTGAAAAAATTCTTGCTGGAAGATCTGAAGACGTTCAAAATGGGCGGCACCGAAGACTTCGGTAACTTTATCAACGCTGTCATCGACGAGCGTGCGTTCAATACCATCACCGGCTACATCGAGCAGGCCCGTAAGAACCCGATGAACGAGATCATCGCCGGGGGTAAGTACGACAAGACAAAAGGATACTTTGTAGAGCCGACGGTTGTTGTCTCGAAAGACCCTTCGTCGGTTACCATGTGTGAAGAGATCTTCGGACCGGTATTGACAATCTATGTATACCACGAAGATAACTTCGAAGAAACACTTGAGCTTGTAGACAGCACATCTCCCTACGCACTGACGGGTTCGATCTTCTCGCAGGATCGGTACGCCATCGAGCTGGCAGCGAAAAAGCTGTCGAACGCGGCGGGTAACTTCTATATCAACGACAAACCCACCGGCGCCGTAGTAGGCCAGCAGCCTTTCGGTGGCGCGCGCGGTTCAGGCACCAACGACAAAGCAGGTGCCAAAGTAAACCTGCTGCGCTGGGCGTCTCTGCGCACCATCAAGGAGACGTTTGTACCGCCGGTAGATTATCGTTACCCGTTCCTCGACAAAGAATAAGAACACGATATACTGAAACAGAAACAGCAGGCCCCCTTCCTTGGCCTGCTGTTTTTTTTATAGACAACGGTATGAAACCCTATGAGCCCATAGGAGTATCCTGTGCAAGCACCTCTTCCTTGTACCACGTTATGTGGCGGGAGAAATACATGACCAACGCGATAACAATAAACAGTCCGATGCTACCCAATAACAGGGAATAGTCTTGCAACTGAATGATCACAAAAATGAAACCGTAGAAGAATACCAGTATAGCGCCGAAGAAAGCGATCATGCCACCCTTACGCAAGAAGCTGGCCGCGTACAAACTTACCAGCAATACCGTAGCACCAGATGCAATCAAGTAGGCGATGTTATAACCCACGTGTTCTGACAACGACAGCAGCAGGGTATAATAGATAATCAGCGCGGCACCGATGAGCAAATACTGAAAAGCGTGAATGCGGATAGTACGGATGATCTCTACCAGGAACAACGAAACGAACGTCAACAGAATGATCAAGATGCCATACTTCGCTGTGCGTATGCTTTTCTGATATTGATCGACGGGGATCAGCAGGCGTGTGCCAAAGCTGGCGCCGGAAAGCTCGGTGTTGGTGCCCGTCCACTCTTGTGCAAATGGGCGATTATAATGGAGCACCTTCCAATGGGCGCTGAAACCCTTGTCTGTAATCTCACGCTTCTCCGGTAAAAATTCACCGTCAAAGCTGGGGTTAGCCCACGGGCCGTTCAGGCTTACGTCGGTAGTTTTTCCAACAGGCACGAAGTATAGCAAGCTACTGCCTTTCAGGTTAAGCTTTGCGGTAACAGTGCCGTTAAAGTCGGCTTCGGTTTGCCACGGCAATGTAGTAACAATGCCGGTTCCGCTCGGCCCTGCGCTCTCGGCCGAAACAGCCGGGGTGTACGTTTCATCGCCACGATCGTCGTCCAAAAACGAAGACACACTTGCGCTGGGCGTAGAGAATCCGATTTGGTTGGAAGGCTCACCATTCAATACGGCTTTCCCGTTCATAAACACCGGATTGTCACTAATGCCGCGCAGATCGCTCAGACAGTAAGCCAGTTGAGCCTCACCCCAGTGAATATCCTGGGCGGCGACGCCAAGCTTTTTGAAATTAGGCTTTGCAAAGGTTGCTTTAAGATCAATGGCCGACTCGTACACGGCAGCGTCAAACAGTCCGCGGTGCAAGACTTGCGGGGAGACGTTACCGTTAACATCGAGTTGTTCTGGCAGGAAGTATGCTTCCTGTTTCCATTCGCGGATCTCGACACCGTTTTTGCCCTTGTCGATACGCTCGCGGTTCGTGAATGGAATGATGAGCACGGGGCCGGCCAGTGTTTGCGGTCCCGACCATTTCGAGGTGATCTCGTTTACAACGGAGCTGGCCCGGTACTGTCGCTCGCGGACCAATGACTCGATCCATGACTGCGGAATGAGCAAAATAAGCGTGAGGAAGCCAATGGTGAAAAGTTTTACAAAGACCGATTCGCGAAACCAGGCGCCGATGCGGTCAAAGATGCTGAGAGTTGAAGGTGTAGTTTCCATAAGAAGTTAGTTGTGTTATGCTATTGAAGGGTGAGGGTTGAAGATGCTGGGAGCGGCTGTTCGACTGCAGGCTCGGGTTTGGTGCGCACTTTTGCGAGAATCGCTTCCAGCAGCGGCAGCATATTCTCCAGGCTGCGGGTCTTGATCAGGACATTCCACAGGGGCTCGAATTTTTTCCAACCACCACTGTAGAGAAAATGTTTAAGCATGTGTTTGGCAGAATCGTGCGTGAGACTCGCTTTGGTAATGTTGCTCCAGCGATAGAATTCGCGATATGCCCAATGATACCCCTCCTCCAGGGCTTCGGCCGACAGGCGACGCGTTTGGTAGACCACGTGCCGGGTGTCGTACAAATCCCAGTTGTCCGTCAGTATACGTCCCTGCCGTTGCATGTCGGTATACAGCGCAGTGCCAGGGTAAGGCGTTAGAATGTGATAAGTAGAAGTAGTGATGCCGTTGCTGACGCCCCAGTCGACGGTGCGTTTAAAAACATCCGGACCGTCGTCGTCCAGGCCGAACACAAAACTGCCGTTGATCATAATGCCGAGGGAATGCAGGCGCTTGACCGCACGCTGATAGTCCTTTTGCAGGTTTTGTTTTTTGTTACTCTGCCGCAGGTTCTCGGGCGAGAATGTTTCGAAACCTACAAACACACTGCGCAGCCCAGCTTCTGCCGCCTGTTCGATGAGGTTACCCCGCAGAATGGAGTCAATGGTGGAGGCGCCCTGGAACACCCGGTTCATACCCTTCATGCCTTCGAAGAGCGCGGAGGCAAATTTTACATTGCCCAGCAAGTGGTCGTCCAGGAAATAGAGGTGGCGTCCGGGCAGGCGATCGATCTCCGCCAGGGCATCGTCCACGGCCTGGGTATAGAACGTTTTACCGCCTTCGAAAAATGCGTCTTTATAACAGAAGGTGCAATGGTGCGGGCAGCCACGTGTTACCACGATGGAATTGGGAACCAGGTAAAGATGGCGTTTGATCAGGTCACGCCGTATGGGGGGAATACCTTCCAGCGTACGAATCGCAGAGAAGTAGCGCTTCAGCGGTCTTTTGGCGCGGAAGTCGCGCAGGAACTGTGGAAAGGTTTCTTCCCCCGGACCGAGAAAGATCGTATCGGCATGCGGCGCGGCTTCTTCCGGTAATGAAGTTACGTGCAGCCCACCCAGTACAACATACGAACCCTTCGCCCGGTAGTGATCGGCGAAAGCATATGCGCGGTACGCATTCGTGATGTATACCTGTATCACGACCAGGTCGGGCCGGTCGTCGAGGTCGACGCGCTCTACGTGCTGGTCTTGCAGCTCGACCGTATCGTCCGGCGACAGATACGATGCCAGCGTCGCCAATCCCAGGGGAGGGAAGAGCGAATATTTGATTGGGCGCCAGAACGGACTCTCTGCTTCCGTCAGTGCAGGCAATATCATTTTAACCTTCATATATTACTACAGAAGTACTTTTAAATTGAAAGTGTATCGATAAAAAAAATCAGTCGCGTTGCTGCCTTACCACCGCCTCGAGGGCGTCGATGTGTTTCTTAAAGGCGTGCCGTCCATTCGCCGTGATCTTGTATTTTGTTTTTGGCTTTCGCTCGACAAAAGATTTTGTCACGGCCACATAGTTTTCCTTTTCCAGCGCTTTCATGTGCGAGGCCAGGCTGCCGTCTGACAATTTCAGCTCCTCTTTAAACGTATTAAAGTCAATAGCGTCGTGCATCAGCAGCATAGACATGATCTGCAGCCGCGTGCTGTGCTCTAATACCTTATCGAGTTGTTCAAAAGGGTTTTTCACGTCGTCGTTGCTTCACTCACTTCTCATATTTTCGATACATGATGCTGCCGTAGAAAATATGTAATAAACCAAAACCGATTGCCCAAAAGATCAAGCCGTATCCCGGAAAGCTCGTGGCGATGAGCCCGAGAATAATTTCCGAGTAACCCAGGTACCGAATCTCGTCCACTGTATTCGAGCTGCCGTGTATTAGCGCCAGCCCATAAAAAACGAGACAGGCCGGGGCGGCCAGACCGTAGTGTCCGGTACCCAACATGATCAGGACAAATATACCACCTGTAAGCAACGGTATCGATACACTGAGCAACAATCTGCGGCTGGCGGGAGTCCAAAGGCTGCTGCCGTCGTGCCGTGCCTTGCGGCTGCTCAGGATAATGCCCGTTGTCAGCGAAGCGATTAACACCACAACCGCTACGGCGATCAGCTTCAGCAATGTGGCAGGATCTTGTACAGAGTAAATACGGTACCGCAACGGTGACACCGGGTAATACGCAATAAAGTAAGCCGCTACCGCGCCGCCGAGGGCATAGATACCTGCTAACACACCCGACAGGCCACTCAGGGAGATGAACTTGGCGGATCGCTCCATCATCGTTCGGATCGATGCGAGATCCTTTTCATACTCCTGGATTTTCTTCATTGCTAAAGTACTTTGGGTAACAAAGTAAACTTACGAACAATTTGGATCAGAGTTGCCAAAACAGCAGACATTTTCTACAAGCACCTGCAACGTGTTGATATTCAGGTGGACTAATAACCGAGTTTTTTCAGCCAGGCCACGCTCAGATCCGGCCAGGTGTTCAACGCATCATCTTTTGGAGCCATGCCATAGCCGTGGCCGCCGTGGTCATAAACATGGAGACTGGCGGGTATGCCATGCTTGCGAAGGGCTTGATAGAAGAGGAGGCTGTTTTCCGGCGGCACGGCCTGGTCGTCGGTAGAGTGAACTAAAAAGGTAGGAGGGGTGTGTGCATCGACGCGGTTATAGGTCGAGAGCGAATCAACCAGGGCATCGTCAGGGTTCTTACCGAGCAACATCTCACAGCTGCCGCGGTGCGCCGCCGGGCCCGACAAAGCAATGACTGGATAAATCAAAATAGAGAAGGCCGGCCGCGAGTTGTATTGCTCCAACGGCGACTTTGCTTTCTTCACTGCCGGCAGGTGCATGGTGGTGGCCATAGAAGCCAAGTGACCGCCCGCGGAAAATCCCAGGATGCCGATGCGCTCGGGGTTCAACTTCCATTCTTTTGCACGCGACTTGATCACGCGCAGGGCTGTCGTCACATCGCGATATTGGTCGGGGAACCGATGGCCACTTTGGTCGGGCGAGTTCAGGCGGTAGTGCAGCACAAAAACATTGTAGCCATGCCGGTTATAAAAGGCCGCAACATCACGCCCCTCGTGCTGGTCGGCCAGGTGCGAATAGCCACCCCCGGGGCATACCAAAATGGTCGTGCCGCTGGCGGAGTCGGGCAGGGCCTTAAAGAACTCCAGGTACGGCGGTTCCTTATCTTTTTCAAACCCGTCGATCGTTGTTTTCTCCGTGGCGGGGTACAACGGAATTTTTTGTCCCAGGACGGAAAAAGCCATAAAAAGAACCGATAGCGTGTAGAATGATTTCAAAATGAGGCGCATAGATAGACCTGAATTTTTCCGAAGATGTTCATTTTTTTGGGCTACGGTGTCCTGCACGACACTTTTTTAAAAATTGTAAGAAAAATCTCCCCAGCTTTTGGATTATTCCCCCTCAACCTATTAATATTGCACTCCCAAATTTAACATTCCTCCTTAGCTCAGCTGGTTAGAGCATCTGACTGTTAATCAGAGGGTCCTTGGTTCAAGTCCAAGAGGAGGAGCCCTGGCAAGTCCAGAACATCAAAAAACCGCTTAAACATTTAAGCGGTTTTTTTTATGCCGATAATCTCTTCTCCCGGAAAAGTTAGCCGACGTGGTCCGGTCTTACAGCCAAAACGCACCGCCATGAAGTCGGGGAAATAGATTGTAACAGGGCGGCACCCCCCCCGTCCTTATTTTTATCGAATCAGGTTTTCCCTCATGTAAATAGTCGCAATAAGGTGCACTTTTGTTTGCGCCCGCCTATAACAAGGAATATCTATGCAGATTCAATCGACGGACCTATTTGTACCAGGTAAACTGATGGAGAATATCATCTCACTTCTGGTGGACGGGTTGCTTGTTCTTAATGCCGACAACTGTATTGAAGTCGGAAATGATATATCCTTAAAATTGCTCGGCTTTTCCTCGTCGTCGGAATTAAAAGGAAAACATATACGCAGTCTTTATGCATATCCCGGCAATGCGGAAAAAATAATCTGGTTGATGGGTATGAACAGCCATTTGTACAACTGCGAGGATACATTTATAACACGGTATGGGCAAAGTTTTATCTGCTCGTACTCTTGTTTGCAATTTCGGAATCCGGATGGAATTACTTTTTCTAAAATTATCCTTCTCCGTGATTTGACCGATAAAACGATTGCCGAACAGAAAATTGCCATGTATACCAAGCGTCTTAATGACAGCGCGGCACCGGACCAATTGAAGTATCTGGCATCGCACGAGCTTCAGGCTCCCTTACAGGCAATCTACAATCTTATTCTTTGGCTGCAGGAAGACACCGAACTGTCCTTATCTAATGGGAGCATCAATATCAATATACTAAAGGACAGGGTGACGAGATTTGGTCTTCTGATAAACGACATCCTGAAATACTCAACGGTAGGACAATCGGCGATCAACACAAGTGCGGTGGACCTCTATACGGTTGTTAAGGATGTTACGGACTTGCTCAGTCACCATCTCATAGGGGGTGGAATACCTTCCGAGAATAGTTACTACACGCGGTATTGACCGCGTGTAGTGCGCTTGTCATTATTTTAAATCACGATGCCTCACAGGGCTATTAATTCTGTATCCTTTACACTTATGCGCAGCCAATCGTTATGTATGAGTATGCCCTACTGTTTGTAATAATTCATAAGTGTTTAAATCACAGGGCAAATTTATTCGTGTTATTAATTCACTGATTTTTTTTCGTGCTTCACAAGTGTTGAAGTGACGGTGATAGTGCGTCATCTCGTGCAATTGTCGCCCGATTAGCTATTAATAGATGATTTTCCTACAGCACAGTAGCGATACAGTGGCGGGGAGTATATGCGGCATGAAAATGGGTACAATAAATAATGGTGAAAAGTGATGGGAATCCGGTCTCGCTTTAGTGACTCCTTGCAAAAAGCGCGCAGTTTACTTATCTTCAATAAGATGATCTTCGATACATAATAAGAAGGATTGCCCGCATACGCTGCGTTAGTTGAAGAAGAAATGCGTAGGGCCAACCTTACGTCCGATTTGTTTCGGGCTGTAGACGAGTATTTTTTTACATGAGCTCCATGGATTTGATGCCGATGTTGTACTGTCTTGGCGACTCACTGGTTGATATCAATGCGTATGAGACACGTAGCTCCGGCAGTTATATACTTTCACTAAGCATCTTATTCTGGTAACTGCAGTACGTCAGAGAGTATGCTGTTTAAATTATGTAAGATGGTGTGTTTAATGACGTGAGCAAATTTAAAAGAAATCATTTCATGCAGTTTGACATATCCCAGCAAAGAGAGTTAGAAAGCAGGTTTACGGCAGTTGCCAGAGAGTTGGCAAGTCTGATTGAAAATGCCAACGTTCCGATATTTGGGATCGATCGAAACGGATACATTAACGAATGGAACACGGTGATTTCTGGCCTGTCTGGAATGACCAAATTGGACCTTCTGGGCAAACGTTGGGTCAATGAATTCGTTGGAATAGAGAATAGGGCGGCGACAGAACACATGATCGCGCGTGTCTTGCAAGGCGATGCCATTAGCAATTTTGAATTGCCCGTGTTCACAAAAAATGATAAGAGACTTGTATTACTGCTAAGTGCTTTTCCAAGGCGAGACCCCGAGAAGATAATCAATGGAGCCATCTTTGTCGCACAGGATATTACCGAGCTTATAGAATATAGGCGAAACCTTGAAAAGATGGTGCAAGATCGGACACGTGAGCTGAATCATGCCTTACAAAAAGAAAAGGAACTGGTCAATATGAAGAGCAAGTTCGTTTCCATAGCCTCCCACGAATTCCGTACGCCGTTGTCGACAATCACCTCGGCCACGGAGTTTATCAAGAAATTAATGCCGCCGGGCATGCCGTTCGAGGTTGAGCAGAAACTTATCCAAATTGAGAAACAAGTTGCTCACATGACCCATTTACTCGATGATGTATTGACGATCGGAAAGATTGAGGGCGAAAAAATACCGGTACGATTATGTGTAGTCGACATTCGCGATTTTTTCAGGCGCCTAAGCCGCGAGATTGAGCAGAATACGGGTGGTACCCATAAGATTAGACTGATATATAATGTTTTATTCGACACGATTGAGTCGGATGAGAAGCTGCTCAGAAACATCGTCATCAATACGTTGACAAACGCAATTAAATTTTCGCCTGGCGCGAAGTATATTGACTTAACACTCGCCGGCGATGATGAGAAATTGACCCTCAACGTCCGTGACTACGGTATCGGAATTCCAGATGTGGACATGAAGCAACTTTTTGAACCATTCTACCGGGGCAGTAATGCAAACGCTATTCAGGGGACCGGGTTAGGATTGTCGATATTACAGAAGGCGGTGGATTTGCTTCATGGATACGTCGATATAAAAAGTGAAGTCGGAAAAGGTACCGAGCTTACCGTTACCTTGCCGCGAATGCACAAACCGCGTTACCCGGTCTCCGCATCGGCATGAAGCGCGATACCGGGCTCGCGTAAAACATAGATCATGTATATAGCATACTCGCGGACGACGCGGTAGCATGGGAATGATTTTTAAGCAATTCGTTGTATAGATGCAAAAAATGATAAAAGTTGTAATTGTCGACGATCATGGTCTCTTACGACATGGTTTGCGATCGCTGTTGAATACAGCACCTGATATTGAAGTGCTCGCAAGTATTAGCAGTGGAGAGGAGGCAATCAATCTGCCGGATATACTGCAGCCCGATGTATACCTCATGGATATTGTCATGAAGGGAATGAGCGGTATAGAAGCAACCCGTTGGATCAAGGAGCAAAATCCGGATGCGAAGGTTATTTTGATCTCAAGTGAAGTGACGAAGGATTTCGTTACGGCGGGGGTAGAGTCGGGTATAGATGGGTATTTGCCGAAGGATGTTGATCAGGATCACCTGCTTCAATCGATACGAACCGTTTATAACGGCGGCAGATACTTTAGCCAGGAGGTTATGTCACTTGTTTTCGAAGACTTCTATCTCAGAAAAACCGAAGGCAGAGGGCTTCCCACTAAAAAGTCGAGGGAGCTCACCCGGCGCGAGAATGAAGTTCTCGTTTTAATTGCGAGCGGAAAGAGCCTGAAGCAAATCGCCGAGGAGCTTTTCATCAGCATAAAGACGGTTGAAACGCATAAGCTGCACATTCAGGACAAAATGGGTTTCTCGAATACAGCGCAGCTGACAAAGTATGCGATAGAGCATAAGCTCATTTAGTGAATAGTGTCCGCACACTATCCAGCCACACCGCTGCGGGGGCGTTTGTTTGTGTTTTTTTAACACGTTTAATGTTGGGTGATACAATAAGTGTTAAATCAAGTGAAGTGGGCGATTACCAAATTATAGGCCGGCCGTACACGCCGTTGGGACATTACAGGCAATCCAAATATTCGTGTTTTCGGTTTTTTTTGATTCTGTCAGCATTCCTGATATTTCGGAAATCAGCTTTTTCCTGATTCCTCCAATCCGTCAAATGGAGACCTTTGGAATACCGAAATACTTATCAAATGATTCCAGATGAAATTTCCGGATCTTCTGTGTCAAGAACCCTTTTTATTGACTTTGACTTGTACACAGACGGCGATGAAGAATTTAAACAAGAGCTGATTGATTCGATGATCGATAACCTTGTGGAAATGCAGCAAGTATTGCAAGAAGCGTCGCAGCGCAATGACGCAGGACTTTTTCAGGGGGTATGCCATAAAATCAAGCCTACACTCGAGATGCTGGCAGACGTCGAGCTCCTCGACACCGTGAGTAAGTTAAAAGTTAATGTCACCGATCCTGCGAACATTACGTTGTTAAATAGAATATGTAAAGGCATCGTTCAAAGTCTTAAAAATGCATAACCGCCGAGCCGCCCTTAAAACAATGATGCAGAGGACGACAGTATTTGTATATATATGGAAGATGAGGTACTCGATAAAATTGATATTTTTCTTACCGTTGACAGGCAAACAATCAATAGTTATTTTAATATTCATGATCCCGCTCCAATTTATAAGCGTCAGCTGAGTCATCAGTTGGAGGAGTATATCAAAACGTGTGTAATTCCTGCGAAACGCTATACGGCCATATTTTATAAGTTTACATGCACGAGCGAAGTTGATAAGCAGTTTGCGGCGCCTTTGATGTATGCCATCAGGCGACATTACCTGCAAAAGAAACAGATACGGGAGAAGGAGTTTAAAAAATTCAGAAGCCGAAGCTGGCTGTTACTGATTGTTAGTCTGGTGGTCGTGCTTGTATGCCAGGGGTTCGTGCCGCTTTTGTTAGATCCGGAGAATCATTTCCACACAGCGTTTGGCAATAGCCTGGATATCTTTAGCTGGGTGCTTTTATGGCGCCCGATTGATGTACTGCTTTTTTATTGGAACCCTCATCTGAAGGATATTTTGTTGCTGAATAAACTATCCACATCTGAGCTAATAATAATTGACAATGAGAAATAAAGTATTGCTTGTTGCCGCTTTTGTTTTTGCGCAGGAGATACACTCATTTGCCCAAACCGGTCTTGAGCAATATTATTGGAGGGATAAGAATACAGCGACCTTTATGCCCGTCGTCCATTTTCAGAATGCGAAAAATTGGTATGCCGAGGCCCGCTTTAATTACGAGGAGATCGATACATACTCGCTCAATGTCGGGCGTACGTTTGAGCAAGAGAATAAATTCGGTTCTTACACCCTTACGCCGTTCGTGGGTGCTGTAGCAGGGGAACTGAAAGGGGGGTCTTTGGGTTTTTTGACGACCGGTGAATACCGCGACTGGTTCTTTTCTTCCCAATCTCAATGTACGCTATCGAGCCAGACCAGCGATGCGAATTTTTTGTATTGCTGGGCAGAGCTAGGTTATATCCCGGTGCGCTGGTTCTACTTCGGACCCAGCGTGCAGCTGACGCATTTCACGCGTCAAGGCGACACTGTGGCAGACCCGGGGGCTTTTATCGGCTTTGAATCCGGAAATTGGACATTTCCTATTTATGGCTTCAATCTTCAGAATGCGGGACGGTATTTTCTGGTAGGTTTTAATTTTACAATAGAAGGAAAAAAAACAGGTGACTTGTGATGCTGGCGTATACTTTTCCAAAGACAATCGACGTGTTTATGGTGTTACCGCTGTGGGCGAAAGTGACTACCATAGTCGTGTTTGTACTTTTAGTGCTGGTGTATTTCTGGAGAAGGATAAAGCAACTGACGCATGAGAAATTGGAGCTTCAGCGTTTGCTTGTGGAAAAGAATGAGCTTTGGTCCTACGCCGCTGAGCGGGAAAAGAAGGCGCTCGAAAAAGCGTCTGAAATTGATTCCGCGAAGAAGAAGTTGCTGTCCACGATAAATCACCAAATCCGGACGCCCATGAACGGTGTTATCGGGATGGTCTCGTTGCTTTCAGAAACACCGCTTACACCCGAGCAGGTAGAGTACAACGAAACGATACGAAGCTGTAGCGAGAATCTGTTAACGGTTATCAACGATATTCTATTGAGCGATGTCCTGGCGTATTCGAAAGTTGAGTCCAATTCAGATGAGTTTTCCAATAAGGATTTTAACCTGCGAAATGCAATAGAAGAGGTCTTTGATGTATTTGCAAGCCAGGCGGCGCAGAAGGATGTGGAATTGATTTATCGCCTGGAGAACAAGATACCCGCGCATGTTGTGGGAGATGACGCTCGCTTACGGCAGGTGCTGATGAATCTTTTGGAGAATTCTGTCAAGTTTACCAACCGTGGTGAGATATATATTGAGGTGTGGATTCGCGGCGAGGAGGCGGGGATACTGGACCTGGGTTTTGAGATACGTGATTCTGGAATCGGAATCCCCCCGAACGAGGTTAAATTTTTAATGCATTCCATTTCGCAGGCCGGCGCGCAGCGGTCCGGCGTTGGGCTGTTTCTCTGCAACCGGTTAGTGGCCAGCATGGGTGGGGCTCTTACCATCGATAGCCGGATCAACGAAGGGACTGTAGTCCGGTTCAATATTTTGGTGAGCGTCAGTACGGAGCCTCAGCGGATACATGTCGAGATGATGGGTGTGGAGGGTAAAAAGGTATTGATTGTAGAGGATAACCTAACGCTGAGAAATGTTCTCCAGCAAGAGTTACTAAATTGGAAGCTTGTTCCGATTTTGGCGGAATCCGGCGCGCAGGCGCTGGAGATCTTATCGGAGAAGCGAGGAATCGATTTGGTGTTGGCAGAAATGCAAATGCCTGAAATGGATGGTATGCAGCTCTCGCAAACTATCCGGATGCTCTATCCGGCGATTCCCATCATCCTGATCAGCGCCGTGAACGACGAAGGCAGCAAGCAGCACCCGGAAATCCTGAGCTCCCTGGTGCCGAAGCCTATTCGCCACAATATTCTCGCCCAACACCTTCTAACCGGGCTCATCCATGAAAGCCAGATCGCGGGTATAGAAAAGGCGATCGTAAAACAGAAATTGTCCAGTGACTTTGCTATAAAATATCCCCTTACCATACTCATCGCCGAAGACAACGTGGTGAACCAGAAACTGGCGATCCGTGTGCTTGGAAAACTTGGCTATAAACCCCATACCGTCATGAATGGCAAAGAGGTATTGGAGGAAGTAAGTCGTGTGGAGTATGACCTCATCCTGATGGATATCCAAATGCCGGAGATGGATGGCCTTGAAGCAACACGCATGATCCGATTGTGCCTTACCAATCAGCCGATCATTATCGCGATGACGGCGAACGCCATGCAGGGCGATCGCGAAGAGTGTATAAATGCGGGAATGGACGACTATATCAGTAAGCCCGTGAACATCGAAGAATTGGTTATTATTTTGGAAAAATGGGCACTCCAGGTAAAGGCAAAAAAATGATGAAGTTCGGTTTTGTTTTCGCTGTTATGGTCTTGCTGTTTTCCGGAACGGGCACGGCACAGATCCATACTATGAGGTTCGAAAACCTGTCCGTGAACGAGGGGTTGTCACAAGGCAACGTCAGCGCCCTGGGGCAGGATAAATTCGGCTTTATCTGGATTGGTACGGAGGACGGTCTGAACATGTATGACGGATATACCTTTCGGGTTTTTAGAAACGACATTCGGGATACCACGAGCATCAGCGACAACAGCATTACCAGTATCGTTGGCGATATAAATAACAATTTGTGGATCGGCACAAAAGAGGGGCTGAATTTTTATAATCGGGAAGCGGATCGGTTCGAACGATATATCTCCCGTAAGAATGATCCTGGATCCCTTAGCAATGGTATGGTGAAGTGCGTCTTTATCGATTCAAAAAGTAATTTATGGGTGGGGACTGAGCATGGACTTAATTTATATGATCCCCAAACGAAAAAATTCAAGCATTTTTTCCATAAAGCAGGCGACGACCAGTCGCTGGTTAACAGTTCTGTAAAGGCGATCGTTGAAGACGGTCAGCACCAGCTATGGATTGGAACAGCCAAGGGACTCAGCTTGTTGAACCCCGATCAAAAAACATTTACAAATTTTTTAAGTCGTAAGGATGATCCGACCACCCTTAGCAGCGACGCCATAACATGTTTGTTTGTCGATAAGGAACAAACATTATGGGTCGGTACAATGGATAACGGCCTGAATAAAAAAATGCCGGCCGGCCGGGGCTTTATCCGGTATGTGCACGACGACGCAAATACGGCCAGTATATCCAATAACTACATATACCACATCGCGCAGGACGCTGCCGGGAAATTGTGGATCGGTACAGACGGCGGGTTAATAGGAATGAATACCGTAGAGGATTCTTTCGCGCTGTATGATCATAATCCCCGGGACCGCAGTGGCATCAGCAACAATACCATTTCCGTGTTGATGATTGATGTAAACGATCGCCTGTGGCTGGGAACGCGCTATGCCGGGGTGAATGTTTACGATAAAAACCGGTATTCATTCAATAACTACAAGTTCGATCCCTCCAGTGCCAATAGTATCGGTAATGACGTCGTGTCTCACTTCGAGGAAGATAAGAATGGTAATTTTTGGGTTGCTACGGATGGCGGCGGGCTGAGCTATCTCGACAGGAAGTCGAACCAGTTTACGTCATACGGAGATATATTTACAAATAAGAAAATACTGGCCATTGAAAAAGATGCCGACGGAGGTTTATGGCTGGGGATGTGGCGTGGAGGATTAAATTATTATAACCGCGCTACGAAAAAAGTAAAAAAGTATCGCCATCACCCCTCGAAAGGAAACTCGTTAAGTGATGACAATGTATTTTATATCCGCCGGATGCGAAACGGCGACATCTGGGTGGGCACATGGGGCAATGGTGTTAGCAAGTACAACCGCAAGACGGACGATTTCACGCGATTCACGAATAATCCGGACGATACTAATTCAATCGCCAGCTCCGGGATAGCCTATCTACTGGAAGATTCGAACGGGCTCGTATGGATTGGCACCGAGGGGAACGGGGTAGATCGGTATGACCCGGCGACGAACATCTTTACGCATTTTAAAGCAAGTGCCGAAGCGGGCGCATTAAGTAATAATTTCGTAACGACTATTTTCGAAGACACGCAAAAGAGGATCTGGGTAGGGACATATCGCGGATTAAATCTTTTCGATCCGGCGACGCAAACGTTTAAGTCGTATCATGTGTACGACGGCATGCCGAACGAAGCTGTTGTCGGTATACAAGAGGACGGGGCGGGTAAATTGTGGGTCAGTACGAATTTCGGCATCACGTGTTTCGATCCGGTTCATAATAATTTTAAAAATTACACGGTTCATGATGGCCTTCCGGGGAGCCAATTTAACCGGTGGGCATCTGCGAAGCTCTCGACGGGTGAGCTGCTTTTTGGTGGAACTGAAGGCTTTACGCTGTTCCATCCAGATAGCATGAAGGTAAATACAATCAAGCCACCGGTGTATATTACCGGCTTTAGGGTCTTGAACAAGCCGGTCATGATTGGCGAAAATGAGATTCTGAAGAAAAATATACTGTGTACGTCAGAGATCGAGCTAAGTTATCTCGACAATGTTATTTCGTTCGAGTTTGCGGCGTTGAATTATCTTGAAGCCGACAAAAATCGGTACCGGTATAAAATGGAGGGATTTCAGGACGAATGGATCGAAGCCGGAAACGAAAGGAAAGCAACCTACACCAACCTGGCTCCGGGAGAATATAGGTTCCGGGTGATTGCCGCCAATAACAGCAGTGTTTGGAACGAACAAGGAGCCGCTGTTAAAATTGTTATTACACCGCCTTACTGGCGTACGTGGTGGTTCCGGACCCTCCTGGCAGTGGTTGTCGTGGGGGGAATCGCTTCGTTCGTGATGGCGCGAAATCGACATGCCGCAAAACTGAAAGCGACGCTGGAAGAGCAGATCCAAAAGAGCACGGAAGAAATAATGGGGCAGAAAGAGGCATTGGTCGCGCAGACCGAGGATATGCAAACGCTGAACGAGCAATTGCAGGGACAAACGATATTTCTGCAACAGATCAACAATGAGCTTGAAAAGCAGCGTGAGGAAGCAGAAAACGCGCGGCGTGAAGCCGAGAAAGCAAACCAGGCCAAAAGTATATTTCTGGCCACCATGAGCCACGAAATCAGAACGCCCATGAACGGCGTGCTGGGTATGGCGTCATTGCTGGCGGAGACTCCTCTTACGACAGAACAAAAAGAATATGCCGATACGATCAGGGGCAGCGGCGAAGCCCTGCTCAGGGTTATCAATGATATTCTTGATTTTTCTAAAATAGAGTCGGGCAATCTGGAGCTTGATAGTCACACGTTCGATTTACGGCAGTGTGTGGAAGAGGTAATGGATGTCTTTTCGACAAAGGCGGCGCAAAAGGGACTTGACCTTGTGTACCAGATCGATTATCAAATCCCGGCACAAATTATAAGCGATAGTCACCGGCTTCGGCAGATATTGCTCAACCTGATCGGTAATGCGATGAAGTTTACAGACCGGGGCGAGATCTTCGTCGGCATCGAGCTGTTGAAAATGGATCACAGCCATATTGAGCTGGCCTTCCACGTAAGAGATACGGGGATCGGCGTGCCGCCGGATAAACTCTCGCGGTTGTTCAAAGCTTTTTCGCAGGTGGATTCTTCCACCACACGCAAGTATGGCGGCACAGGGTTAGGGCTTGTGATCAGCCAGCGATTAGTGGAATTAATGGGTGGTTCTATTGCTGTGGAAAGCGAAGTAGGTGTCGGCACTTCGTTTGGATTTACGATAAAAGGCGAGGTGAGTCAGGAATCTATCCGTCAGTATGTACATACCAACATCACCGGTAACGAAGGAAAGAAGGTATTGGTGGTCGATGACAACAGAACCAATCTTAACATTTTGAAAGGCCAACTCGAGCAATGGAAGCTGGTACCGACATTAGCGTCTTCCGGAGCCGAGGCCTTGCAAATCCTGGAGAGTAGTGAAAACTTTGACCTTGTCATCACGGATATGCAAATGCCGGATATGGATGGTGTTCAGCTTACAAATCTGATTAAAGCGAACCATGCGTATTTGCCGGTTGTATTACTAAGCTCTATTGGTGATGAAAGCAAAAAGAACCACCCCGACCTATTCGCGGCGGTGCTCAATAAGCCCGTGAAGCAGCAGCAATTTAGCCGTGTACTTCATTCGGTTCTCCGCACGGGTGACGAGGGAGTACTGGTGGAAGAAAAGAAGTCGAAACAGGTGCTTTCAACAGAGTTTGCAGAACGGTATCCGCTCCGCATTCTCGTTGCGGAAGATAATCCGGTAAATCAGAAACTGACAACGCGGGTACTGAACAAACTTGGCTATATGGAGATCGTTATTGCTCCCAATGGCCTGGAGGCGGTCGAGCGGTTTCATGAGCAATTTTATGACGTGATCTTAATGGACGTGCAAATGCCGGAAATGGACGGATTGGAGGCAACACGGCTGATCAGGGCAAAACAATACCATCAACCTTACATTATCTCGATGACCGCCAATGCCATGCAGGGGGATCGGGAGATCTGCATGCAGGCCGGAATGGACGATTATGTCAGTAAACCCATTAAATTGGAAGCCGTCATTGTTGCCCTGGAAAAGGGCTATGAATTTATACATCGGAAAGTCGAGGAGGAGTAGGACGGGGCAATGCATGGTGTGCGTCCACGTTAGGGCTATTGTCCCTTGTTGCAACAACGAATAGTATGCACGCATAAAAGCTTTCAGAAAGGTTTTGATAGCCACGTGTATATTTTACAGTATATCCTGTTAATGCCTGATTTTTCCCGAATCAGCTTTTTGCTGATTTTTTTTATTGGCCCCTTCGATACCTTGAGGAATGCCCTCGGGCCAAAAATTATCATCATGAAAAGGACTTTAATCTTGCTGATCACCCTGGTGATAGCTCGGTATACGCATGCACAAAACGTAGGTATTAATGCAACGGGGGCGGCTCCGGATGCGTCCGCTATTCTCGATGTTGCTTCGACCAGCAAAGGCCTCCTGGTTCCCCGGGTGGCATTGACAGCTACCAATGCCGCCGGTCCTATTACTTCTCCCGCTACAAGTTTGTTGGTGTACAACACTGCCACGGCAGGGAGCGCCCCGAACAATGTGGTGCCCGGGTATTATTATTGGAATGGCACGATATGGGTTGTCTTTTCAACAGCCAGCAATACGGCCTGGACACTCACTGGAAATTCGGGATTAAACCCGGCCACCAATTTCATCGGGACCACCGATGACAAGGCGCTCATTTTTAAGTCGTTTAACAACTCCTTTTTAGAATTCGGAAATCGTGGAACCCTGGGATTAACGCAGGGATATCCGGATTATGATAACGCGACCGAAAAAGTGACCTATGTGCGTTCAGCCTTGCAGTTCGAAGCTGCCGCGGCCAACTTCTATAAACCAAAGATGTACACGGATACGGATGGGAATTTCAGGATCAAGGGAAGCTCTGCAGGCACAGACTTTTTTGAATTCGGCTCTACCGGTAGCAGTAACAGCGGTGGGTTTGAATTCGTCATAGGCGATGATGGCGATGAGCCGATGGTGTTTAAAAGCTACCACTATATTAACGGAATGTCGGAGATCATGCGCCTGCAAAGTGGAAGAATGGCCGTGGGATCTAACTCTTTTAATGCTACCAATCCCGAGAAATTGCTGATCGATGCCGGCGTTACCACGTCTTACAACCTGATGACAGGAAAGGGTAGCATTGACAATTATCTTCAGATCAACGTTCAGAATAGCTCCGCCACCGGAAGTGCCAGCTCGGATGTTGTCGCCACGGCGAACAATGGAACTGAGTCGGCTAATTACATCGACCTGGGTATTAATTCAGGGTCTTATACCAACACCAGTCTTCCGGTCCTGGGCGGCGCCAACACGGCCTATCTCTATGCTACCGGAAATGATTTTGTGATTGGTAATGGTACCGCGGCAAAGCCTATTCGTTTTTTCGCCGGCGGATTCGCGACGTCAGATGAACGCATGCGGATCAGTGGCACCGGCAATGTGGGCGTCGGCACAACCAGTCCCAACTCAACCCTGGACGTCAATGGGTCGGTAGCTTCTGCGATAACAATAACGGGCTCGAATATCACGCTAAACGCAACACACTATACAGTGATTCTGAACAATGGCAGTACACCCTCTGTGACATTGCCCGCCGCCGCCGCGAGTAATGCGCGGAGAATGTATATAATCGTGAACCAAACCAACGGCGCGCGAACGATCAGCAGCTATCGGGATTTTACGAATTCGGGTGTGACCACCATTCCTGCCAACAGTAGTATAACGATTCAATCGGATGGTAGTAACTGGTACCGTATAAATTGATCGTTTAGTCGGCAGGAGAGGGGTTATCAGATTGATAAATTGAAAATATGGTCAGGTCTTATCGCAATAGTTATAGGTTTTTGCTTTTTGGTTTGTGTATCACCTTGGCAGGCGTTGATGGGTTTTCCCAGGCACGGTTAATACTGGACAACGGAGCTTTTATTAATATCACCAATGGCGGGTACGTGGTGGTTGAGAATTCTGCTGCGAACGCCATTACCAGAACCAGTGGTTACATTAAGATCGAGGCGAATACCATGAGTAAGCTGAAGTGGAACATAGGCACGAACACTACTGCGCATGTGTTCCCTTTTGTCACGGCCGGCTCCGTATATGTCCCGTTTACCTTACAAGTTACGGCAGGTGACATCGGACATGTGGCGGTTTCTACTTATCCGACGGCTGCCAACAATACACCCTACCCCGCCACCGTAACGCATGTGGATATACTGGGAATGGATAACAGCGCGAACACGGTAGACCGGTTCTGGCAAATAGACAAAGACGGGCCCAGTGGCACCGCAACGTTAACATTTCAAGCTGCACCCGCCGAAGTAGGCACCGTCACGACGCTGCGCGCGCAGCGCTGGAACAGCACAACCAATGCCTGGGACGCTCCGCTTCCCGGCCAGACCAGTAGCGCGTCGAGCGTGACGGTTCCGGGTGTAACAACGTTTTCTCCGTGGGCCGTATCGGGAAATAATGCGCCGCTTCCGGTTCAATTGACAAGCTTTACGGCGAAGGGCGTCGACAAGTATGTCGAGCTTGATTGGATTACGGCGTCGGAGAAGAATAACGATTATTTTACGGTTCAGCGAAGTAAGAGCGGCGTCAATTTTGTAGATATCGACACCGTGGCTGCCGGACCGACGGGTTCCATGGTTCAGGAGTACAGCTACACAGACCTCAACGCCCTCCCGGGTAAGTCGTACTATAGGTTAAAGCAAACCGACCTGGACGGCACCGACGAGTTTTTGGGTATCCGGATGGTGCAGCTGGAGGAGGGCCCTCCGGGGCTAAAGGCTTACCCAAATCCGGTGACAAATGGTAAGTTGTTCCTCGACTTCATTAGCGAGCTTAAAAGCGAGGCCTCCGTCACAATCTCCGACCTTGCGGGAAAAGTTATATTCAGTACCGTCGTAGCAGTGGGTACACGTGTTTACACCATCGATCTGAGCCGGTCACCAGCCGGGGCATACATGTTAAAGGCCTTCACTGCTCAGTCAAACTTTCAGCAGGTAATTGTAATACGATAGTGAATGATAGGTGTGAATGATGCACTTATCACACCTGATAAAGCCTGATTTTCCAATGGTCAGCTTTTCACTGATTTATTAGAGGCTGATGATTCCGAACTTTGCTCACTACGATTTCTTATAAAATGAACATGTGAATTAGTGACTATGAAAAGTAAAATCTTTCTTCTTAGTTTTTTGATATGCTCTTTAACAGCCCAGGTCCATGCGCAGGTTAAAATAGGCGACAATTCCGCGACGATTGATGCCAATTCGCTTCTGGAGCTGGAAAGCACAAATAAAGGATTTCTGCCACCGCGGGTGGCATTAAACGATCTGAATGCTGTCACGCCACTGACCGGCACTGTACCCTCGGGAATGCTTGTTTACAGCAGCGGGGGCGCAGTAGCGGATGGGTATTATTATTGGAACGGGACGCAATGGGTTCCGTTTATCAACCTCGGTGAGGCTAGTCTTACAGTCAAGACAGCCACCGGTGCAATCGCTAAAAGCGAAACGTTCATCATCGCAAGCAACGATATTACACTGACACTTCCGGCGATTACTGCTGCCGACGACGGCCTTTCCATCACGGTCAAAAACGTCGGTACGCACATACACCAGGTAGACGTGGTGCCGGCGGGCGCTTCCACGATTGACGGTACGGTGATCTCCAAGCACTTCCGCTGGGTCTCTAAGACCTATGTGGCCTCCGGGGGCGACTGGCTAATAAAATTAAGTGAAGGCAAAGTAGATAATGTCTTTGACGTATCTGAAACCGGAAGTTGGACGACAATCGAGGAAATGATAGAATTTTTGGACGTGCACATGGAACAGCCTTCTGTTGTCAGATTGGTAGGGGGCGACTACACCGTTGACGCAACCCAGACCATCGATCTGCCGTTTCCCCTAACCATTCAGGGGAGCAGCTACGGCGCCGCAACGATTACAGCCGGCGCAGGCGTGTCGGGTAGTATGTTTGACTGTGCCACTGAAACCTATTTTAAAATGCTGGCGTTCGATGCCGGTGGCGTCTCTGGTATTGATGCGATTCATCTAACCAGTGCGAATGAGTACTATGAAGTAAAGGACTGTACCATTGATGGTTTTGCTAAGGGCATCGTGGCGCTGAGCAATGTCGAGGTGTGGATCTTTGAGCTTGATATTTTGAATGCTACAACGGCCGGCGTTGAAATTGCAGCCGGCGGATTAAGCGGGGTTTCGCTCAAGATTTCCGAGACGGACTTTATCAATTGCGGAAAAGGGATCAACCTTCTGTCGGGGA
Organism: Parachryseolinea silvisoli; assembly: GCF_021190955.1. GTDB lineage: Bacteria > Bacteroidota > Bacteroidia > Cytophagales > Cyclobacteriaceae > Ohtaekwangia > Ohtaekwangia silvisoli. The sequence goes on along the minus strand of NZ_JAIOAO010000001.1, from coordinate 2,221,801 downwards.
CCAATCCAGTAGTATCCATTTTGAACTGTGGCTTCTATAACAATAGCGGTGGACAGATTGGAATAAACTACGTTCCCGCCACGTTTACCTCCCTCTCTCGTGTTTTTGTAACCAATAACAGTTGGAACAACACGGGCACTTTTATGAGTGGTTTTGATTTTACGCTGGCGTCGGGAAGGGATGCCAATACATTCATCAAGAATAACTCGGGCGGACAAGATAGAAATCCCAATAGCCGGATTAACGTCAGTAACAACGTTGCAACCACAAGCATTGCGGTTGCGGGAACGTGGTATAAAGCCAACTGGACTGCCGGTACGCAAACGTCGATCACTACGAAATGGACCATCGGCACAAACAGAATCACCTATCAGCCCGTAAACAGAAGTGATGGTTGGGCCATTATTACGGGTAATATAACGGTGCCCGCTAACAACCGAACCATATCCATCGCCATTGTCAAAAATGGCGTTACGACGACGCGGTATGGTGAAACCGATCTTCGCCTTACAACGGCAAGTGATCCGTATCAATTTGCGACGACAATCTACTTAGCAGATATAGGGCCTGGCGACTATTTCGAAATTTATTGTACGTCATTAACGTCCGGTGAAACGGCGACTTTCCGGGACGTTCAGTGGTTTACGGAAACCAAATAGACGGGCATACTTAATCCGAGTACGATGAGAAACCTACAGTTATCCATAGCGTTGATATTTGTCTGCACCGTTGCCCAGGCCCAGCACCAATTCACGAATACCGGAAATTTTCGGACGTTTCCCGGGGCGACAATCTCCTTTTTTGGCGATTTCGTTAACAATGGAGTATTTACCGATGGGGGACAATCGACCTCATTCAGAGGCGGGGCCAATCAATTTATCTTCGGGTCCACCACGCTTACATTTAATAACTTCATTGCGGATAATGCCGTGAGCGTAAGCCTGCAGTCGGATATCAACATTAGTAATACGCTAACCCTTACCGCAGGTGCGCTCGACTTAAATTCGCGGCGCCTGACTATACAAAATGCTTTGCCGACTGCGGTGACCCGAACCGGCGGGTATATTTTGAGTGAGAAGACTAACAATTCCAGTCAGCTGCGGTGGATAGTCGGTACAAACACTTCTGCCCACGTTTTTCCATTCGGAACGTCCACAGGAGTCTATATACCTTTTACGGTGTTGCTAACAGCCGGAAATCTGGGGAACGTAACGGTTTCCACCTATCCCACCGCCGCGAATAACACGCCGTATCCCACGGTTCCCGTCGCCGTCACCGACATGAACCGGCTGGGAGTCGACAATAGCGCGAACGTTGTAGACAGGTTCTGGCAAATCGATAAGGACGGCCCCAGCGGCACCGCCACATTAACATTCCAGGCTGCCCCGGCGGAGGTTGGCACCATTACATCGCTGCAGGCACAACGCTGGAATAGTACAACGGGCACGTGGGAAAACCCTCTCCCAGGTCAAACCAGTAATGCAACGGGTGTCACCGTCCCGGATGTAACAAACTTTTCTCCGTGGACCTTGTCCGGAAATAACGCGCCGCTCCCCGTGGAATTGCTTGCCTTTACCGCGAAAGCCGTCGAGACACATGTCGAGTTGGATTGGACAACAGCCAGCGAAAGGAATAACGACTATTTCACCATCCAACGAAGTAAGGACGGTCGCACCTTTTCGGATGTCGGAACGGTAGCAGCCGGCCCGAATGGGTACAATGTTCAGAAATATGCGTATACTGATCATGATCCCCTACCCGGCAAATCGTATTACATGTTAAAGCAAACAGACCTGGACGGCACCATGGAATTTTTGGCCATCCGAATGGTGCAGATGGATGAGCTCCCCCCGGGTCTGACCGTGTACCCCAATCCTGTAGAAGGTGGTAAATTCTCTATTGACTTCAAGAGCCCCCTTAAGCAGAATACCTTCGTTACAATTTCTGATCTGGTAGGAAAAATAATTTTCAGCGCTATGGTAGAGGCAGGGGCACGTTATTATCCCGTCGATCTGGAGAACTCACCGGCAGGCGTATATATGCTGCGAACAAACAGTCCGGAGTCTGGATTCGAGCTGAAAATTATGGTGAAATAGAACATCGCATGTCATAATTGCGATTGATAGGCGCGCGTTGTTATCTTGCGCCCATGTATCGAATTTCATCCCGCTGGCAGACGATCCTTTTGCCTGCTCTCTTCGCCCTGAATTTCAGCGCCTGTTCTGACGAGAAAACACAGCGTGAGCAATATGAGGATGCCACCAGCGGCATAACCTTCCGCGCCTACAAGACCACGTCGTCTACCGCCGTAGGACCCGCCGTAAAGCTGTACAACAGCCAGAAGACAGACTCACTCCCCCCCATTGATCCCACCTATGCGCACCTCTTGCTTGGATACGGCTGGACCGTCTCGGGTAAGCCTGCCATGGCATTTGCGGAAGCGGACCTGGCGCAAGAGGAAGGCGATACTACCGCGCAGTACCTGGCGCGGTCGTTGCGTTCCATCGCCATGTACGAGCAGGGGTGGGATAGCCTCGCGCACGAAGAAGCTGAGCAATCGAAAAAACTGCTGAAGCCTGACGCGGAGGCACAATACGAAGTGGCTACTTTTTATGTACTCATGGGACTGGCCCAGGCGTACGATAAAGACTTCGCACAGTCTAAGTTCTATTTTGCGGGGTTTGCCAACGAGACCGGTATACACTGGCCGTATAAGCTGACCGATGCCATCGACGATTTTCAACATAACCGTTTACAGGAAGGACTGGTTAAGCTCAAAGCCCTTTCGCAAGATCCGGCTGTGCCACCAGCGCTTCAGCAGGCACTCGCCGAGCAGATCACAGTGATCGAAACCCAGGCCGGCGACGTGAACTCATCGCTCTTCTGGCCAAGGCTTATTTCGGCGGTAGTGCTGGAGCAGTTGAAGAAATCTTCGAACTCCCAGATCGGGCAGGTCGTACAGATGGTTGAAAGCCTGCGTGCAAAGATCGGATAGGTTCGTATATTATCCCCATGAACCAGACTGCAAAATCTTATCTCGTTGTCGACCTGGAAGTGACAGACCCCGCCGGCATGGCGCGCTACAAAGAGCAGGCCTTTCCGATGATTGCCCGGTACGGAGGTCGTACCATTATTCGTGAGCTGAATCCCATCGCCCTGGAGGGCGACTGGAAACCCAAAATACTGGTCGTGCACGAGTTCGATAGCCGCGAGGCGGCCCTGCGCTTTTACAACTCCGAAGAGTATGCTCCGCTCAAGGCACTTCGACAGGCTTGCACGCGCACGAACGGTGTGATCGTGGATGGCGTTGTGTAGATCAATCGTTCTTCTCTTCCTTATATAGGATCATCCCTGCATGGTATAAAATACCCTCGCGGAAATCACCGTCGGCAGTAAACCCGGTGTCGTCCACATAGTCAATGTGGTTGCCGGTCATCGTATAACGGCCCTGGTAGGCGCTCTTGCGACGGCCGCGATCTTCGTCGTAGCGGCCGTTGGGTAACAGTGTGTGGCGGATGTGACCATCGGCCGTTACCCAGGTGCCGATGTAAAAAGGTTCATTCGGTTTCATAGAATATGTATTTACGATATTAAACATGCTGTTGGATCTTCAAGGCGTAGTGAAACAACTCGAAGACATAGTTCTGCAAGAGCTCCGTGCGAAAGGTATAGTCTGACTGTAACGCCTCGGTGATATTCTCAAAGACGTTGGTGAGGTAACGCTCATGCTGCGCAAGCAATGGAAGCGCCGGGGTGCTTTCACGGTTGAACATCGGCAAGGCGTGAAGATTCTCTTGCATGCCGGGCGTCAGGAACGAGTCTTTGAACATGCAAAAGAATCCTGCGCGGGCATCACACGGAACGTGGGGCATGCGCGAATGAAAGAACAGCAGGAGTGCTTCGGGGCGTCCTTGCGCAGTATCCAGGTACCGGCAGCGTGGAGCATTTTGCAACAGGCTGATGGTATAGAAATCTTCCGTACTGTGGAGCAGCGGCAACGCCTCCAGCGGTGGTGCGTCTTGCAACCGGTAAGCATAAAAGTTAGTCATGTCGCGAACCATACACAAAGGTACCCCCGGCGGGCGCGGCATCTTTGCAATATTCAAAGCGATGCTTGCAGGATTCAAGCACAATCACCCCTGGAGCAGCGCCGGATCACATGTTAACCACGTGTTGCATCAGTTTTGACTGGTTGTTTGGGAAATAATTCCGTTCGTTTGAAAAATGACATCCAGGGGGTGGCCGGGAGGTGGTCAGGAAAGTCGAAAAAGATCGAAAGCGAATCGAACGTGGGACCGGGAAAAGGGGAGGTTTGCCGGGGATAGTTCAAGTATCCCACAGGGTTCCTCCATAGATGTTCCACGGTTGAACCACGGATGATCTACGCTATAAAAGGGGTGGGACATTGTTGGGTCAGGTATGGCATCCGGGAGGTGCGGGCGAGGTTTACACGGGCATCGTCTGGCAATTCCCCGGACATTGCCAAACATAATGCTGGCGCAAGTTCCCAACTGGCAAGAGTTAGCGCGAAGCGCGTCTCTTGTGACTTGAGCTGTTGCCAGTCTTCAGACTGGCGGGGAGGTTTGTTCGCTGGCAGCCCCGACTTCGTCGGGGACACGGCAGTCTAAGACTGCATACAGTTTCAGGCACAAGTTCCGCGCCTGCGCTAACGCTCGGCGCTCAAACTTGCGCCAGCAATGCAGACTTGAACCAACCCTATACTGTGCGGTACGCCGTAGGCGTCATCGAAAAATGTTTCTTGAAAAAGTTGTTGAAATGCGCGGGTTCTTCAAACCCCAATGCATAACTGATCTCAGATATATTCCAATCGGTATGCTTGAGCAACGCACCGGCCTCGATTGCCAGCCGATCCAGGATATGTTCGGTCGTGGTCTTTCCCGTAGTCTCTTTAATAGCACGGTTCAGGTGATTGACATGCACTGCCAGCGCTTGCGCAAAGTCATTTGCCGAGCGCAACGTAAACCGTTGTGTAGGCGACTCGATCGGGAACTGACGTTCCAACAGCTCGGTAAAGATCGACGCAATGCGCGACTTGGCATTTGTATGTTGATAGAGCGTCTCCGACGGCTGCATCTTAAGCGCATAGTGAATGATCTCCGTCACATAGTTTCGGATCAGGTCGTACTTGTATGTATAGTCCGAAGCAATCTCATCCTGCATCTTCTGAAAGATTTGCGTCACCTGCTTGTCCTGCGCTTTGTTCAAAAAGTAAGCAGGCTTGGCTCCCGGGGCAAACATGGGAAAGTCGCTGATGCTGCCGCGGATTTTCTCGGTAAAGAAGGCTTCTTTAAAAATGCAGAAGAAGCCTGTGTTGGTACCGCCGAGACTTTCCCAGGTGTAGGGCACTTGCGGATTAAAAAACATCAACGTCGAGCCCGATACCTCCAGGCTTTTCTCAGCATAGTGGAAGATATTCCGGCCGCGGATCAGGCTGATCTTATAAAACGACCGGCGGCTGTATGCCCCGGCCGAGCCGTGGGTCATAAAGTCTTCCAGGCGGAATACATTGAAGTGGCCGATGTCCTGTTTCAGGTTCTCGGGCATCCACTGCAGCTTGCGCTGATAAAAGTCTTCGAGTGTTTCAGTCTTCTCCATACGGGTGTAATCTCGGATGATAGCGGTTGTAAAGGTGCAACGCGATTTGCCCATGGCGCTTATGCGGATCAAAGCAAAGCTTGCAAAATTCAAACATTTTCTGTTACCCAAGATAGCCACGAATTACATCCTGTAAAAGGAAATGGACCAATGAAAATAGCGGCCAGACCGTAAAATGATCGCCGGCAGCACGAAAATCAGCGGCCCGAAAACGCCTACCCGATGAAGGGTGATAAAAATTTTCAGAGTCTGACGGATTAATCCTGAACTGATTTCGTTTCAAAAGCAGGGGCTGTACTTTTGTTCACCCTGTAGCGGCTAAAAGAATCGGGCACGGATAAAAAAGCAAGTATGCGGAAAATGAATTCAACCAATGCCGTCAACGAACAGCAAATATTGCAGAGCTGCGGCATGGCCTATACATTGTCGCTGGTAGGAGGAAGGTGGAAGCCCGCGATACTGTGGGCGCTGGTCAACAACGGTGTATTGCGTTACGGGCAATTGCGCAAGATCGTCGTGGGGGTGTCGGAACGCGTGCTGGCGACGCAGTTAAAAGAACTGGAAGGCGACGGTTTAGTCGAGCGGATGGCGTATGCCGAAGTGCCGCCCCGGGTGGAGTACAAGCTCACACCGTTGGGGCAGACTATGGAACCGTTGCTGCACAGCATTTCTACCTGGGGCGAGCAACACAGAGAACAAAAGGCTATGCAACAGCAGGAAGCCTGATTAACCGTATATCTCGTTCAGCACGCTGGCCACGCGTATACCGGCCTGCAGCAGACGATAGCGCACGATGTGAAAATACTTGTACGAATACTGGTAGCCCAGTTTGCCGTTACCGTAATCATATACCTGCTTGCGATATGCCATGCTCTCGTAAGCCCAGTCTTTAACAGAAGAGTTTTGCCAGCCGGTCAGTTGCGCCGGGGTAGGTTTGTCGAGTGACTGTCCCAGCTCGCTGTAGCTAAGTTTGGTGTCGTCGATCATTTCGCTGTCCCATACGCGGTGCAGGTTGCTCTCGTTGCGGAACCACGAGATGCGCACATCGTTGCCACCGCGGTCGCTGCCACCGCCTACGTGCAGGGGCTGGTGAATGTCGCCGATCAGGTGGATCAGCATCTTCACGCGCCTGGTTTCTTCTTCCGGCGTCAGTGTCTTCGACTTCAGCTCCGTAATGATTTTTTCCAGGGCCTGGATAATATCCCCCTTGGGATTCTTCTCGCTTTGCTCATAGGTCTGGCCGTCTTGCAGCGTCACCCAGTGCCAGTCGGCCGTATAGTCGTATGCCGAGTCCGACCGGATCTCGTCCATCCAGGTACTGGCCATGGCGAGTGACTGTCCGCCCAGCACGCGCTCAATCTCCTTGCGGGCCTTTTTGTTGAGGTACTTGTCGGCGATCCAGCCTGTCACCCGGTGGCCGGTAGGTCCCCAGGCGTTAACGTGGGCATAACATACGGTAAACAATAGCAGAATGATGATTTTTTTCATGGTATATCAGCAATAAGCACGCAAATCTCAACGAAAAATCAGCTTTTCAAACACACTTTTTGTAAAAGATGACACCTTTTACACCTGTCTTGTTGTTTTAACTTTATAGATTTAAGAATCGTATGCCGCACACGGTAAAACTTTCCGCATTTCTTGTTGCCAACCAGTTGGATATAAAGGGTATCAAGGCCTTCCTGGATATCAAACCCCTGGCCGACTCCTCATCTGAGCTGTACTACAACTTCGTGGGCGACAAATACCAGTACTATTTCAACTATGGTGTGATGGTTTTTGCCGGCTACAACGAAGATGAAATGAAGTGGGCCATCAAGGCCATTGACAAATTCCAGAAAAGTCCACCCGCTACCTGGTTACGCGACGACCACGATTTGCGGCTGGAAGAACGCAACGACATCGCCTTTCAGTTTGACGAAGTAGTGCTGGGCCGGCTCGATGACAGGGTTATCCGCATTGCCATGTTCAACCTGGCGCAGTCAGTCGCGCTTGATTATTACCATGGCGTAAGCGAAACGCTGCTCACCGAAGTGAAGGGCTTTGCCAACCAGTTGCAGCTTACCGGTAAACTCAAGATCAGCCGCAATAACATGATGCGATTTATCGGCAAGGCGCTGAGCACACAAAACGAAATAGCCGAGAACATATACATCTTCGACGCACCCGAGCTTGTGTGGAACGATGAATACCTTGACACCTTACAACGGGGGCTTGCCAAACACTTCGACCTGCGCGTGCGCTTTAGCGAAGTAGAATACACCCTGCGCATTATAGAAGACAACCTCTCGGTCTTCCGCGAAATCATTCACCAGCGTGAAAACACCGTGCTGGAATATATCATTATCATCCTCATTCTGGTAGAAGTGTTTGATCTCCTGATCACCAAGATCCTCAAGATCGCCGGGTGATATCCGAATACTTCATTACCTTGCATTCAGGTATATGGTATCGGCAATCACAAAGTGCAGGATCGTCTGGGTCTGGTTGGCGTTGCTGTCCGCGCTGCCGCGGCTGCAAGCACAGCCCGGCCGCTACCAGTTCATGCACGTAGACGTGAACCAGGGCCTTTCCCACAACGAAGTATTGTGCTTCTACAAGGATCGCCGCGGCTTTCTCTGGGTCGGCACGGCCTCTGGTCTGAGCCGTTACGACGGTTACGGTTTCAAAGTATTCCAGCACGACGCCCGCGATTCCACGACCATTGCCACCAACCTTGTGCACGCTGTCGTGGAGGTGCCCGGTGGCCGCCTGGGGGTAATTACCGCCGATACCTTTAATATATACGATCCCGTTAAGGAGCGCTTCCAGACCAACGCCACATCTTTTTTTCAAACATACCACCTGCCGCTAAACCGGCTGCGCGATGTTGTGAAAGACGCCACCGGCCACTATTGGTTTGTGCACACTGCTGCCGGCCTGGTTCGCTACGATACAACTACCCGCCAAAGTCTGTCCCTGCGGCATGTACCCGGCGACACGAGCACCCTGGCGTCGGACAGCGTTACAAGCTTTCTGCAAGATGCCGCCGGCCACTACTGGGCACTCCATGCTAACGGCACGCTTGAGCGTATCGTCATCACAAAAGATGGCTACCGGATAGACTACCGGAACAAAGCCTTGTCTGGTGCCAAATTCGATTATCGCATGGCCGTCGATCCCGAAGGTGGCCTCTGGATCTTCGCACAAGACGAGGCCCTGGGCGTATACCACGTTCAACCCGCCACGGGCATGCTGCAACATTACACGGCTACCGGCCCGAAACCACGACTCAGTACCAATCTCGTACGTGCCATTACACCCGATGATCACGGGCGGGTTTGGATCGGCACCGATCACGGCGGCATCAACATTCTCGACAAAAAGAATCACACTGTTCAGACCATTGTCAACCGGGAAGACGATCCGAAAAGCCTTCGCCAAAACAGCGTCAATGCCTTGTATAAAGATGATCAGGGCATCCTCTGGATCGGCACCTATAAGCGCGGCATCAGTTACTATCACGAAAACCTGCTGCGCTTTCCGCGCTATGACCACACCGGCACGGGCCCGGGGGCATTGCCCTACAGCGATGTAAACCGTTTTATAGAGGACGACCAGGGCAATCTTTGGATCGGTACAAACGGCGGCGGCCTGATTTACTTCAATCGTAGCACGGGAGTCTATACCACCTATAAAAATATTCCCGGTAATCCCCGCAGTCTGAGCAGCAACGTGATTGTGAGCTTGTGGATCGACCACCGCAAGACACTGTGGATCGGCACGTACCTGGGGGGCCTCAACAGCTTCGACGGCAAGGGCTTTACACGCTATACGCACCATCCCGCAGACCCCTCCAGCCTGGCCGCCGCCAGCGTCTGGGAAATATTTGAAGACTCGCGCCAGCGCCTATGGATCGGCACACTCAACGGCGGTCTCGACCTGCTCGACACCCGCACGAATACGTTCGCGCACTATAAAACCAGCGACCCCCAGGCCATCCACTCCGACTACATCGCCGCCATTACCGAAGATCGCGAAGGCAATGTCTGGATCGGTACGTCGCTTGGCATCGACGTATTGAGCCGCGCGCGGGGACGCTTCCTGCACTACGAAAGCGAAAAGAACAACCCCGGCAGCCTCAGCAATAACAACGTATACGATATCCGCGAAGACGCCGCCGGGCGCATTTGGATCGGCACCGCCGGCGGATTGAACCTATACGATAAAAAGTCCAAAACCTTCCGCGTCTTCACCCTGGCCGACGGCCTTCCGCACAACGCCGTGCTTACCATTCTCGAAGACGACCAGGGCCACCTTTGGATGAGCACCCCCAATGGCCTGTCGCAGCTGGAGATTCGGCAACAGGCCGGTGGCAAAGTCACCTATACCTTTCGCAACTACGGTGAGGCGGAGGGCCTGCAAGCAAAGCAGTTCAATGAAAACGCCGCGCTCAAAACGCGTCGTGGCGAGCTTGTCTTTGGAGGGGCCAGTGGCTTCAACATCTTTAAGCCCGGCCAGCTTGGGCGCAACACGATACCGCCGCAAGTGGTGTTGACCGACTTCCAGCTCTTCAACAAAAGCATTCACCCCGACGAATCCGTCGATGGTAAGATATTGCTACCCGCCGCCATCACGGAAAGCCAGGCTATTGTCCTGCCGCCCGATAAAAACGTATTCTCGATCGAGTTCGCCGCCCTCAACTTCTTCCATCCCGAGAACAATACCTATCTCTATAAACTGGAGGGCTTTGACAACGACTGGCTACCGGCCGACAGTCGCTCGCGGCGTGTAACCTTCACCAACCTGGATCCTGGCGAATACACTTTCCGGGTCAAAGCTGCCAACAATGACGGCGTGTGGAATGAACAAGGTGCCCGGTTAAAAATCACTGTGTTACCGCCCTTCTGGAAAACACGCACGGCCTTGTTGCTCTATTTCGTGTTTGTCATTGCGGCGTTGCTCGTCACCCGTAAATTGATCCAGCAGCGTGAAAAGATGAAATTTATAATCGAGCAGGAGCGCCAGGAAGCCGCCCGCATGCACGAGCTCGATATGATGAAGATAAAATTCTTCACCAACGTGAGCCACGAGTTTCGCACGCCGCTTACGCTGATCCTCACACCGCTGGAAAAAATGTTGCGCCAGGCCACCGAGCCCGGACAGCAGCAACAGTTCCAGGTCATTCAGCGCAACGCGCGTCGTCTGCTGAGCCTGGTTAACCAGCTGCTGGATTTCCGCAAGCTCGAGGTGCAAGAGGTAAAATTTAATCCCTCGGAAGGCGACATCATTGCGTTTATACGCGACACGGTATACTCCTTTTCTGACCTGTCCGAAAAGAAAGATATCCGCCTGGACTTCCACACCGATGTGACCGCCCTCGAGACGATCTTCGACCAGGACAAGCTCGAAAAGATCCTGTTCAACCTGTTGTCCAACGCCTTCAAGTTTACGCCGGAGCATGGTGCTGTGACCGTAACGGTATCGCTGCAAGCAGGAGAGGGGACCGGTCAGCATATCGTTATTCGCGTGCAAGACACAGGCATTGGCATCCCGGCCGACAAGCAGGAACGGATCTTCGAACGCTTCTTCCAGCACGAGCTTCCGAAAAGCATGGTCAACCAGGGCAGTGGCATCGGGTTGGCCATTACACGGGAGTTTGTCAAAATACACGGCGGCACCATCACCGTACAAAGCAACGCCGGACAGGGCAGCACCTTCACCGTCACGCTGCCCCTACACGAAGTGATGCATATAGAGGAGGGTGTTGTCAACCAGGAGATTGAAGATGTAACGGAAGATGCGATCAGACAACCGACAGGAGTAGCCGAGGATGGCGAAGCGGCGGGAAAGAAGCCGCTGCTGCTGCTGGTAGAAGATAATGAAGACTTCCGGTTCTACCTCAAAGACAACCTGAAGCTGGAGTACCAGGTGCTCGAGGCGCGCAATGGCCGCGAGGGCTGGAAGAAAGTGCAAGAGCAGCTGCCCGACCTGGTGGTAAGCGACATCATGATGCCCGAAATGAACGGCATCGAGCTCTGCCACAACATCAAGACGGACCAGCGTGTGTCGCACATTCCCGTTATCTTATTAACCGCGCGGGCGGCCGAAGAGCAAAAGCTTGAAGGTTTCCGCACGGGTGCAGACGACTATATTACCAAACCCTTCAACTTCGAAATACTGGCTTCGCGCATTCGCAACCTCATCGCCCGGCGCGCAAAGTTTCACCAGGCCTTCCCCCGCCAGCTGGATGTCCGCGCAAGCGAGCTGCAGATCACGCCTCTGGACGAGAAGTTTATCCAGAACGCCGTCAAATGCGTGGAGGACAACATTGCCTCGCCCGAGTTCTCCGTCGAGGACCTCAGCCGCGCGCTCGGCATCAGCCGCGCCCACTTTTACAAAAAAATACTTGCCCTCACGGGCAAATCTCCGCTGGAATTCATTCGCACCATTCGCCTGCAACAGGCCGCCCAGTTGTTGGAGAAGAGCCAGCTGACCGTGGCGGAGGTCGCCTACCGCGTAGGGTTCAACAACCCGAAATATTTTGCGCGCTACTTCAAGGACCAATACGATGTCCTTCCTTCCGCCTACGCCGCCGGAAAACGTAAAGGCACCGCGTAAGACCGGTCGAAAGGCTTCAAAAGAAACATTCCGATACTATCTATAAGCGATTCTGTAACCATGTGCCGCCGGTTCGATTCTTAGCTTTGAACCATTCAACCAGCCGATGTCACACGATAAAAAAATCAGGCGCTCCATTCGCATCATGCTCGCCATCGAAATCACGATCTATATCCTGATCGCCGGCTCGCTGTCCTTTCTTATTTTCTATTAATCTAAAGTTTAAGACAGTAAGCTTACCCTGCGCGAGGCCTCGCGCAGGGTGCGTAGAGGCGGCTATTGTTACGCCCTTTCAGGGCTTATGTGTGGTCTGTGTCAGTTTACCCAGGCCTCCGCTGCCGCTCTGGCCTGGGCTATTGTATTGCGCCCCTTCGGGGCTGGCTGGACTTATCTGAACACTCTTGCATAAACTATAGAACTGCGGGCAATTTTAGTCTTGCGCTCGTTCTTTTTGTGACCGTGCCTTGCGGCCAGGCCGGTACTTTCCGCCGTGGACTCATAGGGCTTTGATAGGGCTTTAGTACGGCTTTAGTAGGGCTTTAGTAGGGAGTATCCCGCGCCTACTTTTTCCTCTTTCCCAAGTACTGCGATGGTCTCACTTTTTGCACCGCAACCGTTACCAGAATCCCAACCTTCCACCGCCCAAAGCGATTTCACCCCCTGTTCTGAAACATTTTGATACCTTCCGAAAACGTTTGAGCCTCCACGATCAGACAATTTCATACCCCCTCCAAAGCATCTTCCCAGCTACCTTTATCGCAACCGATTGCGCGAAATATTGTTTTCCAGGAACCGGTTGCAGAAAGGAGAAACGGATAGGATACTATGAAAAAAGTTATACTCGCACACCTCATCGTACTGGCAGGGCTCATCTCGTGTAAACCAACGAATGACTTTGAAAAGCTTGCCGACGGCGTCGTCCTGAAACCCACCCAGGGTCAGGCAACCCGGGCGGTCCGCCTTCAGGTTGTTTCAGACAATATCATTCACGTCACCGCCAGCACAGCGGACACGTTCGCTACCGCTCAAAGCCTGATCGTACTGCCCGGGCTGGAAGGCAAAAAAGATTGGAAGCTGGAAGAAACCAACGACGCCCTGGTGCTGGTGACAAGGTCCCTGCGGGCCACGGTGAAGCGCACGACCGGCGAAGTATCCTTTGCCGACTCCACCGGCCAGCTGATCGTACAAGAAAAAACCGGCGGCGGTAAAACATTTACCCCAACCACTGTCGACAAACTGGCCACACACCAGGTACAACAGGTCTTTGACTCTCCCGGTGATGAAGCTTTCTATGGCCTCGGTGCCCACCAGAATGGCCAGATGAACTATAAAGGACAAGACGTGGAGCTCATCCAGCAGAACATCGTCGATGTGGTGCCTTTTTTATACTCCAGCCGCAACTATGGCATCCTGTGGGATAATTATTCCATCTCGCGTTTTGGCGACCCGCGTCCCTACCAGGGGCTGGATGGCTTAAAACTATACGACAAAACCGGCAAAGCCGGTGGCCTGAGTGCCAGCTACTATGTAAAAGACAACGTCGTGAAGACAACCGTGGAGGACCGCATCGAATATGAGTTCCTCGAGACACCACAGGTAGACAACTTCCCGAAAGATGTAGCGCAGCAAGGTAAGGTAGTATGGGAAGGATCGTTCTCGTCGGCTACTGCCGGCGATCACAAATTCTTAGTATATGCGTCGGGCTATTTTAAAGTATGGGTCGACGGCGAGCAGTTGTTCGACAAGTGGCGCCAGGGTTGGAATGCAGGCACCAATAAATTTAACGTACGGATTACCGGCGACGAAAAACACACGATCAAGATCGAGTGGTCGCCCGACGGCGGCGCTTACATTGCTGTCAAACATCTCGACCCCTACCCGCAGGAAGACCAGGACAGGCTCACCCTGTCGTCTGAAGTAGGCGACGAGATCAACTATTACTTTATTAAAGGTCACGATGCCGACGATGTCATCGCGGGCTATCGTTATCTCACGGGCAAGGCTCCCATCGCACCGAAGTGGGCCATGGGCTTCTGGCAGAGCCGTGAGCGCTATCATAACGCCCAGGAGATGGTGGCCGTGGTAAAAGAATATCGCAAGCGGGGCATACCGCTCGACAACATCGTGCTCGACTGGCAGTATTGGGAAGATCCGAAGTGGGGCTCACACGAATTTGATCTGAAGCGTTTTCCGGATCCGGCCGGCATGATGAAAGAGCTGCACAACGACCTGCACGCACAACTGATGATCTCGGTGTGGCCGAAGTTTAATACGGGCACAGCCAACTACGACGAAATGAACAGCAAGGGCTTCCTCTTCGTGCGCAACGCCGAGAAAAAACGCAAGGACTGGGTCGGTACCGGCTACGAGTCTACCTTTTATGATCCGTTTAATGCAGATGCGGGAAAATTGTTCTGGCACCAAATCGACACCCACCTCAATAGCCTGGGCGTTGACGCATGGTGGCTGGATGCTACCGAGCCCGACATGCACTCGAACCTGTCGATCGAAGAGCGCAAGGTAAACATGAGCCCCACCGCACTTGGCCCCGGCGCGAAATATTTTAATGCCTACTCGCTGATGAACGCCAAAGGTGTATACGAGGGACAACGCCAGTCCAGCCCCGATAAACGTGTCTTTATCCTTACGCGCTCGGCCTTCGCGGGCCAGCAACGCTACGGCGCCGCTACCTGGAGTGGCGATATCGTATCGCGGTGGAGCGACTTCGCTGACCAGATCGCGGCGGGTGTAAACTTCGGTCTGAGCGGTCTTCCGTACTGGACGATGGACATCGGCGGCTTCTCTGTCGAGAAACGTTATGAGCAGGCTACCGGCGAGACCCTCAACGAATGGCGCGAGCTGAACACGCGGTGGTTCCAGTTCGGTGCCTTCTGCCCGATATTCCGCTCGCACGGTCAATATCCATTCCGGGAAATTTACAACATTGCGCCCGCGGGAACGGCCGAGTATAATAGCATGGTTTACTACGACAAGCTGCGGTACCACCTGCTGCCCTATATCTATTCGCTGGCCGGCCAAAGCTACTGGAACGACTATACCATTATGCGCGGCCTGGTTATGGACTTCAATGCCGACAACAAAGTACACAACGTCGACGATCAGTATATGTTCGGCCCATCTTTGTTGGTCAGCCCGGTACACACGTATAAAGAACGCTCACGCGAAGTGTACCTGCCGGCTACTGACGGATGGTATGATTTTTACACGGGCACCTATTATGCCGGTGGCCGTACACTGAAAGCGGAAGCGCCGCTGGAACGCATGCCCCTCTATGTGAAAGAAGGATCGATCTTGCCCGCAGGCCCTGCGTTGCAATACACCGCCGAGAAAGTTGCCGACCCGCTGACGCTCTATATCTTCACCGGCAAAGACGCTACCTTTACCTTGTACGAAGACGAAGGCATCAATTACAATTACGAACAGGGCGCGTATGCTACCATACCCCTGTTGTACAAAGAGTCTACCGGTACGCTTACCATCGGGGCACGCAAGGGCACGTACAAAGGCATGCCAGAGAAGCGGAAAATACAAATAGTTTGGGTTAAAAAAGACCACGCTGCCGGGGTGGGACTTGACGTCCGCCCCGACCAGGTGGTAGACTATACGGGCAGTGCGCTAGAAGTCAAATAACCCGGGAAGATGAATTCACTTTCCCGCAAGGGAATTGAAGATATACTCAATCAATAACCGAAAACCAAATTAACCTATGATGAAACAAATTTACCGAAGCCTGTGGTTTGCTTCTGTATGTTTTCTTCTGGCGGGGCTTTCCACAGCACATGCCCAGAAGCAAACCATTACCGGCAAGATCACGGATGAGACCGGTACTCCTATACCCGGGGTCAATGTGCTGGTAAAAGGAACCTCGTACGGAACGACGGCCAACATCGATGGCGGCTTTACGCTAGAGGCCGCTCCGACGGATGTGCTGGTGATATCGTTTATCGGCTACAAAACGCAGGAGGTTCCTGTGGGCAATCAAACGCAGATCAGTGTTACCATATCGGAAGACCTGACGACGCTGGATGAGATCGTGGTCGTGGGCTATGGCGAGCAGAAGAAGGCACTGAACACCGGGGCCAACCTGCACGTGAAAGGCGACGACCTCCAGAAGATGAGCACAACCAACGCGCTGCAAGCCCTGCAGGGCCAGGCGCCCGGTGTGCAGATCTCGTCTACGTCCGGTCAGCCGGGCGAGCCGATGCGTGTCGTGATTCGCGGCGTCGGTACAGTGGGTGCCCCGGGGCCGCTGTACGTGGTAGATGGAGTGTTGACCACCGACATCTCGTACCTGAACAATGCCGACATCGAGTCGATCGACGTATTGAAAGATGCTGCTTCGGCGGCCATCTATGGTTCGCAGGCCGCGAACGGTGTCGTGCTGATCACCACCAAATCCGGTCGTGGCAAGACGCAGCCGCAACTGACGTTCGACGCTTTCTATGGCGTACAGAACACTTACCGCGACGCGCAGCTGCTGAACGCCCGCGAGTATATGACGATCATGAACGAATCGGCCGTCAACTCTGGCAAGGCTCTACACTTTACAAATGAGGAGATCGATGCCACGTCGGCGCTATTGGGCGGTGGCACGGATTGGGTGGACGCCATGTCCGTAAAAAATGCGAAGACCCAGAACTATTCGCTCGGCCTGACGGGCGGCTCGGAAAACTCCATATACTCCACATCGATATCCTACCAGTCGCAGGAAGGTATCATGGGGGGCAAAGACCTCTCGTACTACGAGCGTTACAATTTCCGCATCAATACCGAGCACAAGCTCTTCAAAGATATCGTTACGCTCGGTCAGAACCTTACGTTCGCGTACGTAAACGATCGCGGCCTGAAAGTGGGCAACCAGTATAACAACTCGCTGCGCGCGGCCTTTAACGTGAGCCCGCTGCTGCCGGTATATGATGCCGACGGAAATTACACCGTTACGACAACAGACGACTGGACCGGTGGCTCGGAGGCCAACCCGTATGCCGAGATGGTGTATACGAACCAGAACCGCGGCAACAACCAAAAGTTGCTGGGCAATGTATACCTGCAAGTAGAACCGATCAAGGGTCTCAAATTCCGGACGAGCATCGGCATCGACTACTTTTCCGACGAAAGCCGTTCGTTCCTGCCGGAGTATAAGCTCTCGACCTACTCTTTAAACAACCTGGCGAAGGCCGACCAATACATGGGCAAGGGCCGCACGGTGATCTGGGACAACCTGGTGAGCTATGGATTCAATCTCAACACCGACCACCGTTTCGATGTGATGGCAGGTACGTCAGCCTATATGTACGATCGCTCGGGCCTTTGGGCCAGCAACACCGGCCTGGTGTTCTTCGACATCGACCACGGTTGGCTCGACAACGCCATCAATCGTAACGGTACTACCATTACCGTAGGCGGTGGTCCGACCGACCGGCCGTATTCGGCAGAAGGTCCGAAGGTTTACAACGAGCGTCGTCTGTCGTATTTCGGTCGTTTGAACTATAACTACAAGGAAACATACTTGCTGAATGCCACGTTGCGCGCGGACGGGTCCTCGAAGTTTGCAACGTCTAACCAATGGGGCTATTTCCCGTCGGTATCGGCAGGCTGGCTGCTTACCAACGAAGCGTTCCTGGCGGACCAAAATCTGTTCCAGGTATTGAAGCTTCGTGCGAGCTGGGGCCAGGTGGGGAGCCAGAACACGGTGGCGTATCAGTACATGTCGCCGGTTATTTTCTCCCGCACGAACTACATCTTCGGCAGCGTGGAAGGTGCCAACGGGCTGGTTCCGGGCGCATACCCGGGCCGTTTGGGCAATCCGGACCTGAAGTGGGAAACGTCCGAGCAGGTGGACATCGGATTCGATGCGCAACTGGTAGGCGGAAAACTGAGTGTGTCGGCCGACTGGTATAAAAAGACAACGAAAGACTGGCTGATCGTTGCCCCGATCCTGGCGACAGCCGGTGGTGACGCGCCGTATATTAACGGTGGCGATGTGAAGAACACCGGTATCGAGCTGGCGGTTGCGTACAATAACAGCCTGGGCGACCTGAAGTATACTGTTAGCGTCAACGGCGCGTACAACAAGAACAGGGTGGGCCGGATTCCGACGCAAGACGGTATCATTCACGGTGGTACGAACCAGCTGTACAACAACGCGCTGGAGTTCTACCGCGCGGAGAACGGCCATCCCATCGGTTATTTCTGGGGCTTGAAGACGAACGGCATTTTCCAGACGGCAGAAGAAGTTGCCGCGTATCGTTCGTCGGAAGGGACCGTTATTCAGCCTACGGCACAAGCGGGTGATGTGAAGTATGTAGACCGCGACGACAATGGCGTGATCAACGACCAGGACAGAACCGAGCTTGGTAGCCCGCTGCCCGACTTTACATTCGGGTTTAACGTGTCGGCTGCCTACAAAGGTTTCGACCTGACGATTCAGGCAAATGGTGTGGCCGGCAACCAGATCGTACAAGCGTATCGTAACCAGGCCAGCCAGTTTGCCAACTATACTACGGCAATTCTGGATCGCTGGCACGGGGCGGGCACCTCTAACGAGATGCCGCGTGTGACGGACGACAATCGTAACTGGATTCAGTTCTCGGACCTGTATATCCAGGACGGCGACTTCCTGCGCATCAGCAACGTGACGCTGGGCTACGACCTTTCCACGCTGCTGAAACGGAAGTATGTCAACCAGGTGCGTGTGTATGCGTCGGCGTTGAATCTGATGACGTTCACGAAGTACGACGGTATGGACCCGGAGATCGGCTACGGCATCGACAACGGCGAGCGTGACAAGTTCTCGTCGGGCATCGACCTGGGCTACTACCCGCGGCCGCGTACGTTTATGGTGGGGGTTAATGTTAAATTCTAAGAGATGATGACCATGAAGAAATTCACTTTATATATCGTATTGGCGGCGGGCCTTTTGGTGAGTGCCTGCGGCGATTTCCTGGAAGTAGAGCCGGAGACCCTGGCCAGCGGTGATACATATTACCGCACGCCCGAGCAGGCTTATCGTGCGCTGGTCGGATGTTACGATGGTTTGCAGTCGGTGTGGGCAAGCGGTGTTAGTTTGCCGGTGGCTTCGGAAGTACTATCCGATAATACTTTCGGCGGCACGGGCGCGACCGACGGTTGGGGCTACCAGGCCCTCGACGAGTTCGACCGGCTTCGTTCACCTTCGGATCAGAACCTGTTCGATCAGAACTGGATTGCCTATTACAAAGCCGTTTACCGGTGTAACGTACTGATCGGTAAAATGGACCAGATCGAGTGGGGAACCAGCGCGAATCTGCGCCCGCAGTACGAGTCGGAGGCACGCTTCCTGCGTGCATACCTGTACTTCGACATGGTGCGCCTGTGGGGTAACATTCCGCTGCTGACGGAGCCTTCGAGCGACAACCTTCCGCAGTCGCCGGTAGACGATGTATACCGTGTCATTGCCGAAGATCTGAAATATGCCGTCGACAACATGCCGGACGTGGCCTATTCGGCGCAGCCGGTGGCCGAGCGTGGCCGTATTACGAAGTGGGCTGCCGAAGCGTTGCTCGGACGGGTATACCTGTACTATACGGGCTATTACAGCAAGACCGACCTGGTGGGCGTTGTGACCAAGGCCCAGGCCCTGGAATATCTCGAGGATTGCATCGCCAACAGCGGTCATGCATTGGTAGACGACTTTGCTAAACTATGGCCTGCATCGCTCACGGCATATGCCGGCGAAGACAACATTGAAACGGTCTTTGCTATCAAATATACCTACACCAGTAACTACAGCGGCGATACCGACGGTAACCACTGGTTGGTGTTGCTCGGCATTCGCGACAAGTTCTCATTCCCGTATGGCAACGGCTGGGGTGGCGCGACGGTGACGAAGTCGTTGTGGGATGCTTATTCGACGACCGATACCCGCCGTACGGCGTCGATCATCTCGGTGACGGACGAAGCCATTTCGGTGCCGACCGAAGGTCAGCGTGAGTACACCGGTTACTATGGTAAAAAATATATACCGCTGGTGGACGAAGAGGGCAAGAGCATTGCGGTGGAGAACGGTGCAACCGACTTTATGATCGGCCAGTTCCAGGACTATGTGTCCATCCGTTACGCGGATGTGTTGCTGATGGCGGCCGAGCTTGGCAGCGGCAACGCGCAAGCATACTTCGACGACGTACGGGAGCGTGCCTATCAGGACGACTTTGTGTCGACTCCTGTGACGCAGCCCGCCCTGATGGAGGAGCGCCGCCTGGAATTCGCCCTGGAAGGGATTCGTTACTGGGACCTGCTGCGTCAGGGCATCGAGGTGGCGGCCAATGCGATTGCCACGACGGTAACCGTGCAGAACGGCGGCGTGGATACGCAGAAGCGGATCGTGGGGGACAATGTTCGCCAGACGGTGGGATTGCAGCAAATCCCCTATACACAGATCACGCTGTCGAACAACGTGCTGAAACAAAACAACGGTTGGTAATCGCGTGTATATTTTAAACATAACAGGCATGAAAAGCATTAAGACCATACTTTATACCCTGCTGGGCGCGACGTTCCTGGCGACGTCCTGCCAGGACGACGATCACTCGCTGGGCTCGACGCTCGACAAGAGCCAGCTGCAATTTGAAATCAAGCAGGCTTATGACATCGATGCGGGGGGCAATACCATTATTCTGCGGAATACGACACCGGGAACACTCACTTTGTGGGATTTCGGTTCGGGTACATCCACGCAGGCGATCGATACGCTGCATTTCCCGTTCAAAGGCTCGTATACCGTTACGTTATCGGTATTGTCGGGTGGAGGCGTAACGGCAGTCGATCCGGTAACGCTGGAGGTGACTGACGACAACTTTGCTTATGTGGACGATCCGCTGTGGGCGTTGCTGACGGGCGGTGTGAACCAGCGCAAGGAGTGGGTACTGGACGAGACCGCCAAGTTCTTTAACGGCCCGATGGCTTTCTATGGCACCGACAACGGATGGTTGCTGGGTGGTCTCCCGTGGGGCACTATGTCGACCGGCTGCTATGAAAAGGGCGGCGACTGTTGGAACTGGCCTCCGGACCTGGGCTTTATTTATGGCAATGCCATGACGCAAGCCGACTACGGTGTGATGGCATTCGACCTGATCGACGGCGCAAATTTCCACGCAACCAAGCTCGTAGAAGATACCGAAGAGACGGGCACCTTTACGATCCGCGAAGCCGACAAGATCCTGGTGATCAACGGTGGCTCTATCCTGCGGGATTACAAGCCTGCCAAGAATGGCATTACGGGCATCAGCGACTGGTCCAACTACCGCATCCTGACGCTTAACGACAGCACGATGCAGCTGGGCGTTATCCGCGACCGCGATGTGGACGGCGAAGGCCCCTGTATGCTTTCGTATAACTTCCTTTCGAAGGCGTGGGCCGATACGCACTAGTGGGCGAAGGGCTCCGGCCCTCCCTTGTTTTTACAACGCGTTAGACAAAAGACTCCGGTACGACGCCGGAGTCTTTTTTTGTTTGTAGCGTGATCTGATTTTTAAACTTTTTATTCTGACCGATATGGTACACTCATTTTTATCCCGTTGTGCTGTCATCCTGGCTTTCTTTTCTGTGTTCGCCTGTAGCTCGCCCGTGCCGCGCACGGTGGAGGATTTTACGGGGCAGTGGAAATTTCACTTGGGCGATACGTCCGGCGCGCAGTCCGAGTTGTTTGCCGACAACGACTGGCGTGTACTGACATTGCCGCACGACTGGAGCATTGAAGGAACGTTTGATGAGAAACATCCGGCTACTGCCGGCGGCGGTGCGCTGCCCGGCGGGGTGGGATGGTATCGCAAGTCGTTCGTGCTTACTACGGCCGACAGCGAAAAAAAGATCTTCCTGGAATTTGATGGCGTGTATCGCCACAGTGAAGTCTGGATCAATGGCCATTCGCTCGGCAAACGCCCCAACGGCTATATATCATTTCAATACGACCTTACGCCCCACCTGTACTTCGACGGTCGCCTCAACGTGGTGGCGGTGCGGGTAGACGACTCCCGGCAACCGGGCTCGCGCTGGTATGCCGGTGCCGGCATTTACCGCAACGTACGCCTGGTAAAGACCGGCAAAGTATATATTCCCTACAATGGTGTATTCATACGAACGCCGGCGGTGGACTCGATCCGTGCCACTGTACAAACAACGGTACAGATTCAAAACGACGAAGACACAGACCGGGACGTAACGGTAGAAACCATTCTCTATACGCCGACGGGCGAGGAGGCAGGCCGCACGGAGACAATCCAAACTATCAAAGCCGGTGCAGCAGCATCGCTTGATCAATGGTTGGATGTAGTACGGCCCGTACGCTGGTCGTTAGAATCGCCCGGGTTGTATAAGGCAGTGACAGCAGTGACGGTGGAAGGGAATGTGGCCGATGTTACGGAAACAACCTTTGGCATCCGCAGCTTTTACTTTGACAGCGCAAAAGGATTTTTCCTGAACGGAAAATCTGTCAAGATCAAAGGCGTATGCCTGCACCACGATCTCGGTTGCCTGGGCGCAGCGTTCAACACGCGCGCCGCCGAACGTCAACTCGAGATTATGCGCGGCATGGGCGTCAATGCCATTCGCACGTCGCACAATCCTCCCGCACCACAGTTGCTGGATCTGTGCGACCGCATGGGCTTTCTCGTGATGGACGAAATGTTCGACATGTGGAAAAAGAAAAAGTCGGAATACGACTACAGCCTCGACTGGGATGCGTGGCATCGCCGCGACCTGGAGGACTTCATTCGTCGCGATCGCAATCACCCCAGCGTCATGATCTGGAGCATCGGCAACGAGATCGGCGAACAATGGGACAGCACGGGTGTGCGTATCGCCCGTGAGCTTGCCGGTATCGTGCGCGCGCTCGACACCACGCGTCCGATCACCACGGCCAACAACGACATAAAACCCACGAACGCCTTAATACGCTCAGGCGCGTTGGACTTGATCGGCTATAATTACAATCACACCGCGTTTGAACGTTTTCCCGCGGACTATCCTGGCCAGCCGTTTATTGCTACCGAGACGACGTCCGCCCTGGCCACCCGCGGCCACTACGATGACCGCTCCGACAGCATCCGCCGCTGGCCCATCTCATGGGATAAACTGTTTACGCTCGGCAATCCTGATAACACCGTGTCGGCATACGACCATGTCAGCGCGCCGTGGGGTAGTACCCACGAAGAGACCTGGAAGGTCATGAAGAAGCACGATTTTCTATCGGGTATGTTCATCTGGACAGGCTTTGACTACCTCGGCGAGCCCACGCCCTATACATGGCCTTCGCGCAGCTCGTACTTCGGTGTAGTAGACCTGGCCGGCTTTCCGAAAGACGTATACTATATGTACCAAAGCGAATGGACGGAGAAACCCATGTTGCACGTCTTTCCGCATTGGAACTGGCCGGCCGGTAAGGTAGTCGACGTATGGGCCTACTATAATGCCGCTGACGAAGCCGAATTATTTCTAAACGGTGTATCACAAGGCATACGACGTAAAGAAGGAGACGCATTGCATGTGGTGTGGCAGGTACCTTTTGCGCCGGGAGTCGTAAAGGTCGTAACACGCAAGCATGGCACAGAAGTGATGCAGCAGGAAGTCCGCACGGCCGGCGCCCCGGCACAGTTGCAATTAACAGCCGATCGTATAGCGATCCATGGCGACGGCCGCGACCTGTCGTTTATTACGGTGCGCGTACTCGATGCCCACGGTACGGTGGTACCACAGGCGAATAACCTCATACACCTGGAGGTGACGGGAGCGGGTACACTCGTGGGCGTCGATAATGGTGATCCCGTCAGCCATGAATCGTTCCAGACAAACGAGCCCCGGGCATTTCACGGACTTGCCTTGCTGGTTGTCAAGAGTACATCGCAAAAAGGAACATTGAATATTCACGCATCCGCTCCAGGCTTACCGGCGGCAACTTTAACAGTACAAGTGAAATAACGCTGGTACCGTTCCCAACGCATGAAACAGCCCACCCTGCCGATGGGCTGTTTTCTTTTTTACATTCCGCTCATCCTCCGTGTGTTCCCCTCGCTATTATTTTAGTATAATTGGTGGCCGAAAACGTTAGATTAGGTCAAAAACAAGTTTATCTATGATAAAAGGATGTCTGATCGGGGCCATGCTGCTGTGCATCATAGCCCACACGTCTGCTCAAACGACAGGGTTTTCGCTTGTCCGCCTCGATGCCAAGAAGAAAGTCGAGGTATGGTATGATGGCAAGTTCCTGACGGCCTATTGTTATTTTGACTCGACCGAGAAGCCGGTGCTGTATCCTATCAAGACGGTATCGGGCACGACGATCACCCGTGGCTTCCCTATTGCGCCACGTGCGGGGGAACGCACGGACCATCCCCACCACGTGGGCCTGTGGCTGAATTACGAAAGTGTAAACGGTCTCGACTTCTGGAACAACAGCTACGCTATTGCGGCGGATAAGAAACCGAAGTACGGATCCATTCGCCACCAGCGTGTGCTTAGCGCCAATGCCCTGGTGCATAAAGGAAAACCCGAGGCGAAGCTTGAAACCCTCAGCCACTGGGTAGACATCAACGGCAACGTGTTGCTGGAAGAAATCACAACCTATACTTTCCAGGTAGAGAACAACAGCCTGATTATCGATCGCGCGTGTACACTCAAAGCGCGTGCGGAGCAAGTCGTGTTTAAAGATGTAAAGGACGGGCTGCTGGGCTTGCGTGTAGCCCGATCGCTGGAAATGCCCTCCAATCAGGAAGATAGTTTTGTCGACGCCCAGGGCAATGTCACCACGGTCAAGAAAATGGACGCCGAAGGTGTCACCGGGATGTATGTAAACAAAGAAGGTATACGCGGTGATGCAACCTGGGCCAAACGTTCTGTGTGGACGGTGTTGAATGGAAAGACAGGTGGAAAAGAAGTTTCCATCGCCATCATTGACCACCCCAGGAATATAGGCTATCCCACGTACTGGCATGCACGTGGTTACGGCCTGTTTGCCGCGAACCCACTCGGACAAAAGATCTTTAGCGAAGGCAAGGAAGAGCTAAACCTCACATTGAAGAAAGACGAGACCGTCAACCTGAAATACCGCGTCGTCGTGCACGAGGGCAGCACGTTCGCACCGACTGAGATCGATGCGCTGGCCAACGACTTCGCGAAGCGGTAACAGACAACGTATATAAATAGATACAGAAATAGAGCAGCATGAATTTGCAGACCAATCAACTTTTCTCACTGGCGGGCAAGACCGCCGTAGTGACCGGCGGCACGGGTGTGCTGGGACAAGCCATGGTAAAAGGATTAAGTGCCGCAGGGGCGTCGGTCGTCATTCTCGGGCGTCGTAAGGACGCTGCCGAGGATATAGCCAAAGCGCTGCGGGCGGCAGGCGGTAAAGCCCTCGGCGTAGGCGCCGACGTGTTGCAACGCGACCAGCTCGACGCTGCCTACGAACATGTGATAAAAGAATTTGGTACCCTCGACATCCTTGTCAATGCTGCTGGTGGAAACATGGCCGGTGCTGTCATTGCGCCCGACAAAAACTTTTTCGACCTCGACATCGACGCCTTTCAACAAGTAGTAGACCTGAACCTGCTGGGCACTGTGCTGCCGTCGCAGGTATTTTCGAAAGACATGGCGGCACGCCGCAGTGGCGTTGTGATCAACATCGCCTCCATGGCGTCGTTCCGGCCCATTACCCGCGTGGTGGGCTACTCGGCTGCCAAAGCCGGCATCGATAACTTTACGCAATGGCTGGCAGTAGAAATGGCCCGGAAATTTGGTGAAGGGCTGCGTGTAAACGCCATCTCGCCGGGTTTCTTTATCACCGAACAAAACAGAACCTTGCTGACAAACTCCGACGGCACCTATACCGCCCGGGGTCAGGCCGCGATCAATCAAACACCCTTCGGCCGCTTCGGTCGTCCGGAAGAGCTGGTCGGTACCTTGGTGTGGTTGTGTTCAGACGCTGCTGCCTTTGTAACGGGTGTCAACATACCCGTAGACGGTGGCTTTAACGCTTTCTGCGGCGTATAGCCTTATATACCGGGGAGTGTGTCACCAGACTCCGAAAGATCTTTTATCGCCACGCCCGAGAGCTTCAATCGCAACGACTCCTGGATGAGGTAACGCAACTTGTGCACGGCGGCGGCATACGACAGTCCCGCCGGGCGCACGTTGGAGATACAATTCCGTGCATCATCGGTTAATCCCACGGTGGGGTTATATGTGCTATAGATCCCCATACTATCCGGCGACGTCAGCCCGGGCCGTTCGCCAATCAGAATCACCGCCAGGCGTGCCTGCAACAAGCTGCCGATCTCGTCGCTGATCGCCACGCGTCCGTGCCCGACAAACGACAAGGGCGCCAGCGTATAGCCGTCCGCCAGCAACGTAGGAAGCACCAGCGCCAGCAATGCCGGCGCATGCGTGTTCACCGCCATAGCCGAAAGACCATCGGCCAGTATAAAGGCTATGTCATACGTTTTTTGTGTACGCACCGCCAGCACCTGCTCCCGTGATGCTTCGTTCAACTTGCGTCCCAGGTCAGGACGTTGCAGATACTGCTGGCGGGAAGTGGCCTGGCTCTGCAGCGTCAGCATGGGCAATCCGAAGGTATGCAGGCTTTCTTGCAATGCTGCGGTGTCTAACGATGAATACACCGCGTCGCGTGCATGGGCATGTGCCAGCCGGAAACCCAGCGACTCCGACAACGGTATGGATACACCTGACCGCCCCAGGGCGATGCGTGCCGCTGTAAAACGCTGGAGCGACGTCCAGGGATCCGGCAGGGAACCATTGGAAGAAATAAACCAGGGTAGATCGGATTTCATACAAGCGGTTTTAACAGGGCATGTGCAGAAGTCACCGGCAGGTGATTACCACCTGCGTCGAAGATGCGTTGCCGGATCAGCCAATCGTTAAACTCCGGGGCCGGCGCCAATCCCAGCGCCCGGCGCAGGTATAGGGCATCGTGAAAGGACGACGACTGGTAGTTCAACATAATATCATCGGCTCCCGGCACGCAAATAATAAAATTACACCCTGCCACGCCCAGCAAGGTCAGCAGGTTGTCCATATCGTCCTGGTCCGCTTCGGCGTGGTTTGTATAACAAACGTCAACACCCATGGGCAGCCCCATTAGTTTTCCACAGAAGTGGTCCTCCAGCGCCGCGCGAATAATTTGCTTGCCGTCGTATAAGTATTCGGGACCGATGAACCCCACCACGGTATTTACCAACAACGGTTTAAACCGGCGTGCTACAGCATATGCCCGCACCTCGCACGTCTGCTGGTCTACACCACCATGCGCATTGGCCGAAAGCGACGAGCCTTGTCCCGTTTCAAAATACATCACATTCTTTCCCACCGTGCCGCGCTGTAACGCGAGGGCCGCTTCATATCCTTCCTGCAACATCGCCAGGCTTACGCCAAAGCTGCGGTTTGTTTTTTCCGTGCCCCCAATAGACTGAAATACCAGGTCCACGGGCGCCTGTTGCTGCATGAGCTGCAGTGTTGTAGAGAGGTGGCAAAGAATGCACGATTGTGTCGGTATATCAAAACGGCGTATGAGTCCGTCGAGCATCTCGAGCAAGGTCCGTACGGCCCGCGGATTATCTGTCGCTGGGTTTATACCGATCACGGCATCTCCACTGCCATATAACAACCCATCGATCAGGCTGGCGGCCACGCCTTTCGGATCGTCTGTCGGGTGATTGGGTTGCAGGCGTGTGGCCAGGCGCCCCTTCAAGCCTATTGTATTGCGAAAGGCCGTCACCACTTCACACTTGCGTGCTGCTACAATCAGATCCTGGTTGCGCATCAGCTTGGATACGGCCGCGACCATCTCCGGTGTAAGTCCGGGTGCGAGCTGTTGTAATACGGCCGTGGTTACTTCATCTGACAAGAGCCAATCCCGAAACTGGCCTACGGTAAAATGGCTTATGGCACGAAACGCATGGGCATCGTGGGTATCCATAATCAGTCGGGTAACTTCGTCCTCTTCGTAGGGTATAATGGGCTCCTGTAGAAAATTCTGCAGCGGTACGTTGGCCAGGCACATTTGTGCCGCCACGCGCTCTTCATACCGTTCGGCGGCTACGCCGGCCAAAGCATCGCCCGAACGAAAAGGGGAAGCCCTGGCGAGCAGTACCTTCAGGTCTGCAAAGGTATAGGTCGTGTACCCGATCGTTTCACGATAGCTCATGGTGCTGCGAGCCTGTTTCTACCGGTGTACGAAGTGCCCGACCGGAGGCCCAGAATACAAGTATAGTCAATATCAGGCCGCCCAGGAACAAGAGACTGATAAATGGATTGTAATACACGATCGACAACAAGCTAACCACCGACAACACCAGGGCAGTGCCCGGAAAGATGGGGTAGAATGGTGTTTTAAAAGGCCGGGCAAGGTCTGGCGCAATACGCCGTAACTGAAATAAACTTACCATACTAATAATATACATGACCACGGCGCCCAGCGCGGAGAGAATAATGATCTGCCCGGTATTGGCAAAGAATAACATCAGCATCCCTGCGCCGCCGCCGGCCAGCAATGCCGCATGGGGTGTTTTAAATCGCCGGTTCACAGTCGCCAGTACACCCGGTAAAAATCCCGCGCGCGCCAACGCAAACAGCTGGCGTGAGTAGCTGATAATGATGCCGTGAAAAGAAGCAATGAGCCCGAACAGTCCGATGCCTGCAAAGAGCCGGGTAATAGTATTATCCTTGCCGAGCACCAGGCCGATGGCTTCCGGCAGGGGATAGTCTATGTTGGAAAGCGTACGCCAGTCGCCGATGCCACCGGTCAGGATCATGACACCCAGCGCCAGCACCGTCAGCGTTACAATACCCGCGATATAGCCGCGCGGGATATGACGTTGTGGATCCTTTACTTCTTCGGCCACCATCGCGACACCTTCAATGGCCAGGTAGAACCAAATGGCAAACGGCAATGCGGCGAAGAGCCCGCCCCACCGTAAAGGAAATGCATGGCGTGTAAAGTTTTCAAATGAAAAGGCGGGCGCTACAATGCCCATGAAGATGAGCAGCTCCACGACGGCGAGCAGCGTTACGACAAGCGAGAACATAGCCGACTCTTTAATGCCGAGGAGGTTGATGCAGGAGAATACGATATAACAAATTACTGCGGCGACAAGCGGCGTGATGGCAGGATATAAAAAATGAACATAGCTGCCCAGCGCGGCGGCTATCGCAGGCGTGGCAAATACAAATTCCACTACGGTAGCATAGCCCGCCACGAGCCCACCCCAGGGGCCAAAGGCTTTATGAGCATAGGCGAAGGGACCACCGGCGTTTGGGATGGCGGTGGTGAGCTCGGTGAAACTGAAGACGAAGGTGATGTATAGGAGGGTGACGACTAAGGTTACGATTAGAAATCCCACGGTGCCTGCGGCACCCCAGCCGTAGTTCCACCCGAAGTATTCGCCGGAGATGACCAGGCCAACGGAGATGGCCCAGAGGTGGATAGCGCTTAGTGTTTTTTGTAGTGCGGGTTGATTCATGTGCTATATAATTTTCTACGCCAGTCTGAAGACTGGCATTAGACAGGCACAAGTCGCCCTCCCTTCGGTCGGAAGACTTGCGCCAGGCGCGGTGAAAAAAAAGAAGCCGGGCATTTCTGCCCGGCTCCAAACTACAACCAGACGCCCTGAAAAATCTTAGTGTCCGTTCGTAGTGGCATATTCAGGAACGGATTTCACAGTCTTGATAATGCGGGCAGCGACTTTGTACGGGTCGGCTGCTGAGTTAGGTCTACGGTCTTCCAGCCAGCCTTTCCAGCCGTTCTCCACCGTGGCGATAGGAATGCGGATAGACGCGCCGCGGTCAGAAACACCATACGAGAATTTGTCGATCGATTGTGTTTCGTGCTTGCCGGTCAGACGCAAGTGGTTGTCGGCGCCGTATACGGCGATGTGCTCTTTTACGACAGGAGAAAATGACTGGCACACCTGGTCGTACACATCTTTTGAGCCGGCATTGCGCAGCAGACCGTTCGAGAAGTTTGCGTGCATGCCTGAGCCGTTCCAGTCGGTCGCACCCAGCGGCTTGCAGTGCCAGTTAATCGCGATACCATATTTTTCAGCCGTACGTTCCAGCAGGTAGCGTGCTACCCATACCTGGTCGCCGGCGGCTTTCGCGCCTTTGGAAAATACCTGGAACTCCCACTGGCCAGTGGCCACTTCGGAGTTTATACCTTCTACGTTGATGCCCGCTTCAATGCAGAAGTCGAGGTGTTCTTCTACGATCTCACGGCCGAAAGCGTTCTTCGCGCCGACAGAGCAGTAGTATTGGCCTTGCGGAGCCGGATATCCGTGAGTAGGGAAGCCAAGCGGCTTGTCGGTTTCCGGATTCCACAGGAAGTATTCCTGCTCAAAGCCAAACCAGAAATCATTATCGTCGTCGTCGATGAGCGCGCGGCCGTTGGACGGGTGTGGCGTGCCATCGGGGCTCAATACTTCGTTCATCACCAGGAATGCATTCTTACGAGCCGGGTCGGGGAAGATGGCAACAGGCTTGAGCAAACAGTCAGAAGAACCACCGGGAGCCTGCTCGGTGGAGCTGCCGTCGAAACACCATACCGGGCAGCTTTCCAGCTTGCCGTCGAAATCGCGAACGACTTTCGTTTTGCTACGCAGGCTTTGAGTGGGAACATATCCGTCAAGCCAGATGTACTCTAATTTGGTTTTTGACATGGGCGTATTATTTAAAATTTAACAATTAGGTTCGGTTGTAGTTTAAAAGGTGCTCCCGGCAACAGGGCAATTGCCGGGAGTCACCAGGATTAAAATTTATAGACAGCAGCCAGATTAATAGAAGTCATCATATCCTTGGGTTCACCATCTTTATCCTCGAAAGAATCTTCTGAAGTTTTGTCGATGCGGATTTCCGGAATGAAAGTCAGGTCACCTACTTTATAGTTTGCTGATAGCGTTACATCGATCACATTGCCATCACCATCGTCATCCGTCCCGAAGGGGCTGATATAGCCGGCCTTCACTCCAAAGTATTCTGCGCGCACGCCGATCGAGAATGCATCCGACAAGGTAAATTTCGGATACAGCGCCACGCCCATGAAGCCACGGGAATCAGCGTCGTCAGCATCCACGATGTCGCCACCGACCATTAGCTCTTTTTGTTTTACGGTACGGTAAGAAGCATTCCAGCCTAAGTAGAAAGCATCCGTTACGCTAAAGCCACCGGTAATGTCAGCCTGGAACGTACCGCCATCAGAGTAATCATCCACGGTACCGTCGGCATCGTGGTCCACGTTATAATCTTCGAGCTTGCCGTCCTGGTCGCCGTACAACAGGTTCAACCACACACCGCCGTTGTCGTTGACATAGCCGATCTGGCCACCGTACGTATAGGAGTTGAAAGCGTTGTACTCTACCAGGTCTGTGGGGTTCATCACCGCCAGCTTTGCAACGTATCCGCCACCCAAATCGAAGTCCAGGCGTGCGCCCGTGTGATTGAAGGGACCCCAGGAGAAGAGGTATGAAGTAGAGTAGTGGTAGTTGAGTGTAGGCGAGATCACTTCGTAGCCTACAAACGTGTTAAACTGACCGATATTCAGTTTAACCTTGTCTGTAATTTTATAGAATGCATACAGCTGGTTAACGATACCCTGGCTGGTATACATGTTGGCAAACACAGCATCCTTACCGCGGGGACCGAACACGACGTCGGCCACGAAGCCTGCCTTCGAAGTTTCATAGCTGGCAATGAAGTTTACCATGCCGATACCGAAACCGCGCATGTTAGCAAACGATGTAGATGGATTATACTCGGTAGCAGAGAACTGGTTTATGGTACCGAGGGAAGAGTGAAAATAGGCATCGACCGAACCCGAAAACGTAAACGTTTTCGTAGAGTCTGGCTCGGCTGTTGTCTGACTATACGTGTTGAAAGAAAAGGTAAATAAAGTTATCACTACTAAAAGGAGTACTTTTATAGATTTCATATTTTGCAATGTGTTTTATTAAACAATAAGCTAGAGTTATCCCTGCGGGAGATCTCGTACATCTCCCCGGGGATGCTTTAGTGATGAAGAAGTGTATATACTGACTGGTTCCTGGACACGCCGGTATAAAGCCTTCCGGCGTGGAATATCAGTCAGTGCCTGAGCGCACTAAGGGCTGGCAATACGAGATGCGGCGTGCTGTTGCATAGGGATTTTGGTTTGGTTTGTAATAAAAAAAGCTATCCGCTAATGGTTAATGAGTTTTTATAGAAGGCCGGGTGGTTAATCCGGCCTTTTATATTCTAGTGTTGTGCAGCGATTAGATGACTTTCTCTTTCAGTGAGCTGAAGTCCACCGGGTATAGATTTTCGCCGTGCTGGCTGTAATCCTGACCGATTTTCTTGTCCTCGGCACTGACGGTAAGACCCATGAGCAGGTCTGTGATCTTGAGCAATGCCATCGAGCCGATGAAGGTATAGCCGATGACAATGACCAGTGCTTTCATGTGTACGATGAACAGCGCAGTCTCACCAAAGAACAGACCGTTGCCAGTTGTGTTGGCGCCGTTTACGGCAGTGTTTGCCAGCAAGGCTGTCATCACCATACCGACTGCTCCACCCACGCCGTGGCAAGGGAACACGTCGAGTGTATCTTCCAGGGAAGTTTTAGATTTCCACGATACAACGATGTTGGAGATGATGGCGGCGAACGTACCGATGAACAAGCTTGAAGGGATGGTTACGAAACCAGCGGCCGGTGTGATGGCCACGAGACCTACGACAGCACCGATACAGAAACCGAGTGCCGAAGGCTTCTTGCCACGCACCGCGTCAAACAGGATCCAGGCAAGACCGGCAGCAGCCGAAGCTGTGTTGGTTGTAGCAAAAGCTGATGCAGCCAGGGCGTTCGCGCCTACGGCGCTACCGGCGTTGAAGCCGAACCAACCGAACCACAGTAAACCTGTACCGAGCAATACAAACGGAATGTTTGCCGGTGTAACGTGCGCTTTTGCTTCTCCTTTGTTACGGATATAGATAGACGCTGCCAGGGCAGCAAAACCAGCGGACATGTGTACGACAGTACCACCGGCGAAATCGAGCACACCCCACTTAAAGAGGAAGCCGTCCGGGTGCCAGGTCCAGTGTGCCAGGGGCGCATAGATCACCAGTGAGAACAGGACCAGGAACAGCAGGTACGATTTGAATTTGATACGCTCAGCAAAAGTACCAGTCACCAGCGCGGGGGTGATGATGGCGAACTTCAACTGGAAGAAGGCAAAAAGTACCAGGGGAATGGTGGGAGCCAGTGACCAGGGTTTGCCGTCCAGCACGTTCTTGAACATAAAGAAGGAAGACGGGTTGCCGATAAAACCACCGATGTCATCACCAAAGGCAAGGCTGAACCCTACCAGGATCCACAGCACGCTGATCACGCCCATGGCGATGAAGCTCTGCAACATCGTGGAGATGATGTTTTTGGTATCGATCATACCGCCATAAAAATAGGCGAGGCCGGGGGTCATGAGGAGTACCATGGCGGCGGCGGCCAACATCCAGGCGGTATCGCCGGTGTCAATGCCCTCCGTGACAATGGTGGTGGGCACCGATGGCTGAAAGACAGCCAGAATGCTCACCGCGATGAGTAAGACAAGAAAAATAACGGACTTTTTCATAGTTATTTAGTTTTAGGGTTTGATGACGTTCATTTAGCGCCTTATTGGTATAAATTTTTTAACAATAAGGTAAAAAACAAACCTGTTTTCGTGAAATATTTCCGAAAACGTTGTAGTCATGGTTCTTTTTAAACCAAGCTACCTCGAAAATTATAATATTTTCAATAATCCTCGTTATGCAGAATGTTGTAGCGCGATTATGTAGAATGATCTAATTTTATTTTGTATGTGTGTTTTCCCCATGGAGTAGGTTCAATTGCGTGCTTTGGAGCACACAATTGGAATAATTCAATCACGTCGCAGTAAGCCGGATGTAAGGTTTGGGAGCATGTGCTCAAATGTGCAGGGGATAGTGGGTTTGAATGGCCGGCCAATGACGGGGATGTCTCCGAGTATTCTCCGTGTAGAGTGCGAGTTTAGTCCGACATAAGCCCGTGTTAAAGGACCGAAACACGTGGGGCTCAAGGTTAACGGAGCACGCGGGAAGTGCGGCTTTATGACTGGACGAAGAGGAGACATAAAAAAAGGCCAGGTGTTTCCACCTGACCCTACTAAACAACCAGACGCCAAAATAGTCCGTTAAACCCGGCGTGCACTGGCAACTCTTGAATGTCGCTTTAATCCCATCGCTGGTGCTAAGGGATTGAATGAATGCTAATGCTCATTTATCCTCCATTCCTTCATTCAGATGCCGAATGACGCGCGTTGTAGGAACAATTTTCTCACTTATTCGTTAAAAATAGAACTGTTTTTTAATAAAAATATCAGAAATCGTTGTAGTTGCGTTAAAATATCAACCTTATTTTAAATAATTGATATGTTTTTTAGTGAGGCAGGGTGTTTTTAAGGCCTTAGCTTAGAATTTTGGGCCGGTTTTTCTTTTTCTTACCCTTAAACACTTTCTGGTGAAGCCCGATCGTGGCCTGTCCCGTTGCTTTTAGTACTACCTGCACGTCATTTTTGGTAACAATGATCTGTTGAGGCTTCACGTCCAGCGCGGCCACCTGCAAATTGATCTTATCGCCTGAGCGGCCGTTCTCGACACCTTTCTCGATAAGCCCTGGCAACTGGTCGATCCACGATTGTGTGTGGATGGTAAGCTTTTCGTTGACGATCTCCAGCATGTTGTCGTGCAGCAGCCAGTCGGCGGAGTTCACCAGGCTGTTTTGAGAGTCTACGTCGAAATTGAACTTCTGCACAAAGAACACGGCCTTCATGGTATCGTACGCCAGCACTCCGCGCAAATATACCCGGCCGTCCACATCGCCGCGTAATTGTAACCGTATGGCTATACCTTCTTCGGTGCCGTAGACGTCGAGGTCTTTTATGGTAGTGGAGTAACCCTGGGCGGTAAACGTATGGTTGCCCAGCTCTTTCTTCAACAGGGTGTTGATGGTGCGGAAGGGAAGCTTAGCCAGGACATATAGCGTCAGGCTATCGGTATCGGTCTTTTTGGCTTTATACGGCGGCAGTACAGTGTTGGTGGCCGGCATCTCCTGCGTTTCGAGCACGGTGCGCACATAAGCCTTGAGCTCGGTCTCGAGTACAATAAAATTGCCGCGTTGTGTCACGCGTGCCTGCAAGTCTTGCGCGGTGGGCTTCAGCCACACTTCGGTGCCCTTCTTGTTGATGCGGATAGGCTTCTGGATATCGTTCCACAGCTTCTCGATCACTGTGCGTGTAGCCAACCGGTCGTGTAAGACCTGGTCCATTTTTCCCGAAAGTGCCTCCCGATTTGACAGGATCGTTTGTTCAACAATTTTTCGCAGATTGATCCGTACCATCGCGATTTTCAAAAAAGGATCCTTGATCCAGACAATCCGTTGCAGATCCGTTTGCGTCAGTAAATTCCAGTCCTTGTTAATGAGAACGTTTGTGGCGAGATGCAAAACCATTTCCATGGCGATGGGTGTAGCATTTTTTACTTTGATACCCGCTACGCGTTTGATGAACTTTCCTTTTACGCTCACCGGGAAGGCAAACGCAAGCTTCTCTTTCTTCCACTCGATTACCACGGGACGGGTACGAGCGATTTCCAGGTACAGGCTATCGCCGCGGTCGTTTAGCTTGATCCATTGCTGAATAAAGGAGCCTTTCATTTTGCCGTTGAGGGTGGCGGCCAGGCTGTCGAGGTGATAATACACGGGCAGGTTGACGGTGGAGAGCGGCAGCAGCAATTCGGTGTCGCGTGTCGTGGCAGGCGGCGGCTCGGGCTTGATGCGTTCGCACCCCGCCAGGCAGCACGCTAACAGCGATAGAAGTAACAGGGCTTTTTTCATGCGCGCAGGGGGAGGCTTTAGTATTCCCTACTAAAGATGTATGCCGCCCCGCCCGCGGGCGTGCTAATGATACTTTTTCCACCACGACTGGAAGACGACCAGGCCCCAGATGCGGGCATGCACGTCGCCAGGATTGTTGGAGAAGAGCTGCTTTTTGAGCTTGTCTATTTCAGGATAGTGAAAGATGCCCTGCTGGGTGACAAAGGCTTCCGACAACAGATCGTCGGTAATAAGCGACCGCATCTCGCGCCGGAACCACTTCAGCAATGGCACCTCAAATCCCTTCTTCGGCCGGTTATACAGTTGTTCGGGTAATACATCGCGGAATGCGTCCTGTAAGATGCGCTTGCGCAAACGGTGGTCAATTTTATAGGACTCCGGCAGGCTAAAGATGAAGTTTACAACCTGGTAGTCGAGGAAAGGCACCCGTACTTCCAATCCATTGGCCATGCTCATGAGGTCCACTTTCGTGAGCATATCGTTTGGTAGGACCACGTTCATGTCGGTCAGCAGAATGTCGTTGATGTTTTCGTGCGGGGGCAGCGTGCGTAGCAAAGTACTACGGCGCGGCATAAACTCTTGCAACCCGGCCTCTGTGCGTAGGGCGGGCTGCAACAACGCCAGGGCTTCGTCCTGGCTGGCAAAGGATGCCCACCGCCAGTAACGGTCCTGGGTCGACAACGACGCACCTTCGCTAAAGCGCGCCAGCTGCCGGATTTTATTGGTGAGCGTGCTGTTGCGCGATTTGGGTAATATTTTCCATAGTCCCTGCAGGCCTGTCACCGCGTTTTCTTTCCAGCCCGGGTGCAGCATGCGGTATGCTGCGGCGTGTTTGTTGTAGCCGGCCAGCAGCTCGTCCGCACCATCGCCCGACAGTGCTACGGTAACGTGCTTGCGCGTTTCTTTACTGAGAATATATACCGCCAGGGCGGAGGAGTCTGCAAAAGGCTCGTCGGTATACTCCAGCACGGCATGTACGTGTGCGAAGAGGTCGTCGTTCGTGAGGGAGAAAACGGTGTGCCGGGTGTTTAATTTTTTCGCGACGGCACGGGCATAGTCGGTCTCATCAAAAAACTTTTCGTCGCGAAAGCCAATCGAGAAGGTGTGCAGGTCTGGCTTGTGTCGCGCAGCCAGTGCCGAGATGACAGAAGAATCGACGCCTCCGCTCAGGAAAGAGCCCAGTGGTACATCGGACACCAGCCGACGCTGTACAGCGGCCTCCAGCAATGTTTTTAGTTTCTCTTTGGCCTGATCATACGAGAGCCCACTTGCGTTTTCTTTTTCACGCTCGTAGGGGATCTGATAATACGGTTGGATATCGAGTTGCTGCCGGCGCACCGTCATATAGTGACCGGGCATCAGCTTTTTGACCGGCGCGAAGATTGTGTCGGGTGCCGGTATATAATTCAGTTGCAAAAATGAATACAGTGAGCTGTAGTCCAGTGTCTTTTCGATGCCGTATTGCAATACCGCCTTCATCTCCGAGGCGAAGATGAACTTGTCCTCATCGAAGACGTAGAGCAGGGGCTTGATGCCATAACGGTCGCGTGCCACAAAAAAGCTTTGCTCTTCCTTATCATATACACAAAACGAGAAAAACCCGTTGAGGCGCGACAAACATTTTTCACGCTGGTCGATATAAAGCTTCAGCAGTACCTCGGTGTCGGAATGTGAAAAGAACGAATAGCCCTTGGCGATCAGCTCATCGCGTAGCTCCTGATAATTAAAGATCTCGCCGTTAAAAACAATTCCGTAGCGTTTGCTTTCATCCCACATGGGTTGGTGCGCAATCGACGCGGTGTCGATGATCGAGAGGCGACGATGGCCGAGCGCAACCCAATCGTCGAGATAAATATCCTGAAAGTCAGGGCCGCGCCGGCTGAGCGACATCGTAGCATTCGTAACGTGTATCTTGTTGAACTTGCCGACGAGGTTAAAGGCAAAGATGCCGGTAATGCCACACATGTAGTTGATGGTGATTGTTGTCGGAAAGTTAGTAGATTGCCCGGTATCTTTTTTAATTTTTATCATGCCGGATAACCATCTTGTCGAATTGCCGTTCACCAGCAGTCAGCAAACGCTGTCGCTGGGAGTGGAGCTCGAGCTGCAGGTGCTCGATCAGCAGACGTTGCAGCTCACGCCGCGTGCCGCAGAGATTCTCGAGCGGGTCGATTCCGAAACATTCAAAGAAGAGTTCTTTCAAAGCACCCTGGAAATTGTCACGGGTGTGTGTGCCGACGTACAGGCGGTTGAGCGAGACCTGACCACAGCGCTGGCGCACGCACGCCAGGTTAGTGCCGGCCTCGGACTAGCCCTTTCTTCTACGGGCACGCATCCACTGGCGGATTACCGAGATCGCCTCATTACGCCCTCGCCGCGCTACAACGAGCTGATCGATCGCAACCAATGGCTTATCCGCCGTATGGCCGTATACGGCATGCACGTACACCTCGGCATGGCGTCGGGAGAAGAATGTATACGCTACAATTATTTTTTTATGAGTTTCCTGCCGCACATTCTGGCGTTGTCGGCCAGCTCTCCGTTTTGGCAGGGCATGTACACCGGCCTCTCGTCATGCCGTCCGACAACGTACGAGGCAATGCCCACCGCGGGCATGCCGTACCTGGTGGGGAATTGGTCGGAGTTTGAGAAGCTCTATCATTTCCTGCTACGCTCGAAGGCCATTCAAAGTATGAAAGACCTGTGGTGGGATTTACGCCCCAGTCCCACGCTGGGTACGTTGGAGCTGCGTTTTTGTGACGAGCCCGCGTCGCTGGCCGAAGCACTCGGCATCGTGGCTTTTATACACCTGCTGGCACATTGGTTTCGCGAGCACGAAGATGAGTGGGTAAGCGCGCGCACACCGCTCAAACATTGGATCTTTCGCGAGAATAAATGGCGTGCCATACGCTACGGCCTCGATGCGGAAGTAGTGGTAACGCGCAATGGTAAGACTAAGCTCCTGCGGAAGGATATTGCCGATTGGCTGAAGACGCTTCGTCCATATGCGGCAAAGATGGGCTACGAAAAATACTTGTCGGTCATTCAGGATATTCTGAAACGAGGCACCAGTTCCACTCGTCAACACGAAGTATTTGTTCAGCGCAACGACCTGGGTGCTGTGACGAAGCACAATGTGCAGGAGTTTGTGACGGGTATGCCGCAGTGGAGTTAGGAAACTTCGAATTGTTGCGCCCTTTCAGGGCTGAGGTGTGATGGTTGGGTGAGCCCAGGCCTTCGCTTCAGCCTGGGCTATTTTGTTGCGCCCTTTCAGGGCTGGGTATATTTCATTATAATGTCTTAATGCGAATATTCCGGAACCAGGCCTCGTGGTTGTGATCCTGGAAGTCGATGTGGCCGGTCTTGGCGGTGCCGTAGTTCTTGGCGTCGTTCCACTTGCTTTTGGCTTTGCGCTTTTTCCAGTCGGCAGAGCCCAGCTCATATTCCACCACCTTGGCGCCGTTCAACCAATGTTCTACGTGGTTGCCGTTCACGACCAATCGTGATTCATTCCACTCACCCACCGGTTTAGGTTTTGCATCCGGAGCGGTATGCATGTCGTAATTGGCGCCGGTAAATTGCTCGGGCTTCAGGTCGCCGGGATAACCTTCGTTGTCGATGAGCTGAAACTCGGGGCCTGACAGGTACGGTTGATCATTTTCTTCCGTCACGCGGAACATCACGCCGCTATTGCCTTGTGCGGAGATTTTCCAATCAAAGGCCAGCTCGAAGTTGGCGTATTCATCGACCGTCATGATATCGGCGCGCTGGTTCTCACGGCCGTCCACAAAAGGCTTGCAGTGTAGCGTGCCGTCGACAACGTCCCAGCTGTCGCTGGGTTTATCCTTGAAGTACTTCCAGCCGGTGAGTGTCTGGGCATCGAATAATAGCTTGTAGCCGGCCGCGGCGTCGGCTTCTGACAGCTGTGCCGCCGGTGAAGCAGCAGGCGCCACGACTTCCGGTTTTGTAGCGGTAGTATCGGCCGCGGGTGTTTCGGTTTTTTTGGTACTGCACGCCAGCAACGAGGCTAACAGACAGGCATAGGTCATTCTCTGGATCATGGTTGTGGAATTTGATTTTATGAAATATAGCAAGGAATGACCACACGCACGACCTTTTTTCCGTCAGTGGTAGGCCTCGCTAAGGCACGGCACGGAAGATCCATACCCTCGTGAATGCACCGACGCCGACGGCCTTGTTGCTGTTGCCCTGGGTCAGGCGTGTGATGGAAGCTACCTTTAGATCTGTAACGGTAACGGTCCAACCTTCGAGTGATGTACCGTCTTTTTCGGATTTCGTGCGCACGGCGGCTTCGTGGCGAACCAGGGATGGGTTGGTGATGTAGGCCAGGGCCAGAAAGATGATGACCAGGATGAGGCGGGTGATGAACTTGAATACTTTGAAGAGGAGGTAAAAGACAAGGGCGAGTGCTGCGACCGCGAGAATGGTGATGATCAGTTCCATGATGGAAAAATACGAATTGCGGCCTTCAGCGCCAACTGACTCCACGCCAGTCTGTGGTTGCGCCTTTGGTGCCAGCGGATCCACCACGAATGGCTACAGTACAAGACAGGCACAAGTCTCCGCCCCGCGGCGGGGCTAAGACTTGCGCCAGCAACCATTGTGGTTAGAATATCTTTCCTGGGTTGAGTATACCTTTTGGGTCGAATGCCAGTTTGATGCCGCGCATGACGGCGAGGTTGGCTTCGCGCATGGCGATCGACATATAGGGCTTCTTGGCAATGCCGATGCCGTGCTCGCCGGACAGTGTGCCGCCGAGGCTTACGGTGAGCTTGAAGATCTCGCCGATGCCTTCGACGATCTTGGTGTGCCAGTCTTCGTCGCTGATATTTTCTTTCAGCACGTTTACGTGCAGGTTGCCGTCGCCGAGGTGGCCAAAGCATACCGAGTTGAAGCCGTACTGCTTGCCGATCTCTTTGATGCCGACGATCAGCTTGGGCAGGTTGGCGCGGGGCACGACAACATCTTCCGACTTTGTGAGGGAGTATGCGTTTACCGCGGGGGAGATGTTCTTACGAATCTTCCACAGCTCGTCCTTTTGCGCGGCGGTATCGGCAAAGAGAATTTCTCCTACCTGGAACTGCTCGGCCACGTTCATCACGCGTTCTGCGTCGCGCATCAATACTTCGTCGTCGTTGCCGTCCAGTTCGCAGAGCAGGTAGGCGTCCATGTTCTCGGGGAACGACGTCGTGACCTTGGCGGCATAGATTTTTTCACAGTAGTCGATGGTCTTCATTGCCGCTTCGCGTTCGAAGAACTCCATGCCGGAAGGTTGTACGCCGGCGCGGAATATTTCGGCGATGGCGCGGCAAGCTTCGGCGTTGGTGACAAAGGGCAGGAGCAACAGCACGGACTTTTGCGGGAGGCCGCGGAGCTTAAACACGATCTTGGTAATGATACCGAGCGTACCCTCGCTGCCACACATGAGCTGCGTGAGGTTATAGCCGGTGGAGTTCTTGAGCACGTTGGCGCCGGTCCAGATGACTTCGCCATTGGGCAGGACTACTTCCAGGTTGAGGACGTAGTCGCGCGTGACGCCGTACTTCACAGCCTTGGGGCCGCCGCTGTTCTGCGACACGTTGCCGCCGATAAAGCAGGTGCCGCGGCTGGCGGGATCGGGCGGGTAGAAGAGGCCCTTCGTCTTGACGGCGTTTTGAAATACTTCGGTGATCACGCCGGGCTCTACTGTGGCCTGCAGGTTGAGCTCGTCGATTTCGAGAATTTTGTCAAAGCGCTCCATGGACACCACGACGCCCTTTTCAATGGGCAGAGCCGCGCCGGCCAGGCCCGTGCCGCCACCGCGCGGGGTCACCGGCAGCGAATGCTCGTTGCAGAGACGCATGATGCGGCTTACCTCATCGGTCGTGCCGGGACGCAGCACCACATCGGGCAGGAACGAATAGTCCTCTGTCTCGTCGTGGGAATAGTTATAGCGCTTTTCAGGGTCCACGATCACATGTTCTGCGCCTACAATTCCTTCAAACAGGCCGATGATGTCGGTAGATACTTCTGCAAATGGCATGAATCTGGTATATTTGTTGTACTTTTTAAACTTCGGTATGAAGCAATTTTTTGAACTCAAAATTAATCAAAAGCAACTGCTTCCGGTCGTCCTGACGGCAACACTTTTTCTTTTATTCTCCTGTAGCGCGCACAAACAAGCGCGTGTTAGGGATGATCGGGCGGACCAGGTAATTGGCGCAGCGCGCAGCTTTATCGGCACACCGTACAAGTATGGTGGCACCTCTCGCGCAGGCATGGACTGCTCGGGCTTACTCATCAACTCCTTTCGTGTGATTGACGTCAGCCTGCCCCGCAGCTCCGAAGGGCAAAGCAAGATTGGCGAGGAAGTAGACATGAAAGATCTGCAACCCGGCGACCTCGTATTCTTTGCCACGGGCAACCGTAAACGCAAAGTAACGCATGTAGGACTGGTGACAGAACGGAAGGGCAAGGACAACATCAAGTTCATTCACGCCTCCAGCACATTGGGTGTGGTGGAGACAAACCTCTTTGCCGAGTATTACCAGAAACGCTTTCGCGGAGGCCGTCGCGTTATTAACAACTAGCGCGGCGTTTTACCACCGGCTTCTGCCGCGGCCAGCTTCTTCTGGTAACGCTCCAACGGGCGGGTATACATGGCCATCTCAATGGTCTGGCCGGAGAGCTGGATTTCCCATGCCAGTGTTTTTGCCTGTTTCAATTGTTTCAGCAGCGCAGGCGTTGCCTGTATATGCAGGCGGCTATAGTTTACGGGCACCAACGTTGCCTTCTCTTTTTTTCGGGTTGTGCTGGTAGCGGTTGTTGTTAGCGGCGCGGAGTGAAAGATCGTCGAGTGTGACCCGTCGGGGTTCACGACGGGAGTCGTGGTTGTGTTCATCTTTTGCATCTGCTTTTTCCCTTCGGGGCTCACTACTGAAGAAGTTTCGTTGTTGGGTAGTACAGTCTGCGAGCCGTTGGGATTTACTACCAACTTGGTGTCGCCTTGATAATGTACGGTTGAGTTTGTGCCATCGGGATTTACCTGGAGAGCAGAAGACGACGAGCTGGTAGAACTGTGCGCGCCTTGCGCGGTGGTATAATCCAGCGACGAGTTTTCGCGCTCCTTCTCCACTTCCAGCGTACGTTGCTCAGTAACCACTTCCGCGGGTACCGCTACCGTGCGATCGTCCAGGGTGATGCGCACCGTATCGTGCAAGGTTCCTTCTTGCGGCAGGGTATACAGACAAATCCAAAGATCGGCGGTACGCCGGGTATCATACTCCAGGGAGGCAATGCGATTTTCCAGAAAATTCTCCCGGTTAGAAACGCGGGTAATTTTCAGCTGTTCCGAGGCAGTGAACCTGGACTGGCCGGATTGCTGTTGGCTGTAGGCCGACGGTGCAAACAGCGTGAGCGACAGGAGCGATATTTTGATAGGTGCTTTCATAACGACCGGTTTGCAAGGGAAAGTTCAAAAACCGCGCCGTCACTTTTCGAAAACCCAGCTTCGTGCTATTCGTATGCTTCAAATGAAGTATGTTCGCATTCGTTTTTATTGACCTTACGCTATGTTAAAATCCATCCACCCTTACGATCAGGCCGTTATTGGGGAATATCCGCTACTATCGGCTGCCGCTTTGCAAGACAAACTCGACCACTCCGCCAGGGCTTTTAAGCACTGGAAAAAGACATCGCTTTCGCACCGGTGCGAATTGATGTTGAAGGTGGCCGCCCTGCTGCGCCAAAACAAGGAAGAGTATGCCAGCACCATTACCTGGGAAATGGGCAAGATTCTGTCCGAGTCACTGATCGAGGTCGAAAAGTCCGCCAAAGGGTGTGAGTATTATGCCGCCAACGCCGGCAAATTCCTGGCCGACGAGCTGATACAAACCGAGTCGCGTCGCGCCCTGGTGGCCTACCAGCCCATTGGCACCGTGCTGGGTGTCATGCCCTGGAATTTTCCCTTTTGGCAGGTGTTCCGCTTTGCCATTCCCGCCCTGCTGGCCGGCAATGTGGGTGTGCTGAAGCATGCCGCCAATGTCACCAAGTGTGCCATTATCATTGAGGATATCTTCCGGGAAGCCGGTTTTCCTGAAGGAGTGTTCCAGTCGCTGTTGATCGATACCGACATGGTTCGCGCGGTACTCGAATCTGATATTGTACAAGGTGTAGCGTTGACCGGTAGTGAGAAGGCCGGGTCGCACGTGGCGGCCATTGCCGGGGCGAATATCAAGAAGTCGGTATTGGAGCTGGGTGGCAGCGACCCTTTTATTGTATTGCCTGATGCCGACCTTGAC
Organism: Parachryseolinea silvisoli; assembly: GCF_021190955.1. GTDB lineage: Bacteria > Bacteroidota > Bacteroidia > Cytophagales > Cyclobacteriaceae > Ohtaekwangia > Ohtaekwangia silvisoli. The sequence goes on along the minus strand of NZ_JAIOAO010000001.1, from coordinate 2,177,347 downwards.
CTGACGGTAAAGATTGCGACCCAATCGCGTATGCAGAACGCCGGTCAGTCGTGTATATCGGCCAAACGTTTTATTGTATTGGAATCGGTTAAGGATGAATTTTTAGATCGCTTTCAAAAGAGCATAGCCGCCTTGAAGCAGGGCAATCCGTTTAATGCGCAAATGACCACAGGGCCGCTGGCCCGGGTAGACCTGGCGGAAGCGCTGGCCCGACAGCTGGAAGGCTCGGTGAAGAAGGGTGCGCGTCTGCTAACGGGTGGCACATACTCCGGCGCCAGCTTTCAGCCGGCGCTGCTCGATAACGTAAAACCCGGTATGCCGGCATTTGATGAGGAGACCTTCGGACCACTGGCGGCTGTCATTACCGCCAAGACGGAAGAGGAGGCCATCATGCTGGCCAACAGCAGCCGCTACGGGCTGGGTGCGTCGATCTGGACGCGCGACCTGGAAAAAGGCGAGCGACTGGCGCGCGAGGTAGATTCGGGGTCGGTGTTTATCAACGCCCTGATGAAATCCGATCCGCGCCTGCCGTTTGGCGGCGTAAAAAAATCGGGTTACGGCCGGGAGCTTTCTGAGCTCGGCATACACGAATTTGTGAACGCCAAGAGCATATCGATCGCCTGATCGCAAGGGCACGATTATTTTTAAGGCACGCATAGGGGATGCCCGTGAGATAGTTGTCCTGGCATCAGACAAAGACAACCATGGCAAAGTATATACACCTATGCGTGCCCGCCTTTTTGCTGGCGCTTACCTTTATAACAAGCTCTTGCGAACGCGAAGATCCGGGACCCATACAAGAAACTGAACGCGATTATAACGACACGGACTTCGATCGGCTTGAAATGGGTAACGCATTTCGGGTGACAGTAGAAGAATCCAGCATCTATAGCGTACACGTGCGTGGCGACCGTCGCAATCTTGACGACCTGGATGTACACAAAAGTGGCTCGACGCTGATCATTCGTTTTGAAAAAGACGGCAACCGGAAACACGATACGTATATAGACATCACCATGCCGAAATTGCGTGCCGCTAATTTTTCGGGCGCATCAATACCCATTATCAAAGGATTTAACGAACCGGAAGATGCCCTGGACCTGTTCCTCTCGGGCGCCACCAAAGCACAGCTCGATGCCACGTATAAGCGTGTGAGGGCGGTGTTGTCGGGCGCGTCGGAGCTGATCATGACCGGCGAAGCCGATGCCCTGGATACCGAGCTTTCGGGCGCCTCCATTCTGAGCGCCTTTTCCTTTCCTGTGCGTACGGCAACCATGAATGCAGCCGGGGCAAGCTCAGGCCAGGTACATGTGTCGGAGGAATTGAATGCTGTTGCCAGTGGCTCAAGCTCGATTTTATACCGGGGCGATCCGGAAGTAAATGCCGATGTATCGGGCAACAGCTCGGTCAATCGCGACTGATCGGTGTTATAACATCAGGAGATTCTGCCAGGCTGCCTTGAACGGGCGGCCTTTTTTCTTTTACCGTTCACAGAAAAATAATCGCACAGGGACAACCATTGTCATTACATTTTCGTGAACTTTGGTTCTATCCTCATAAGGCACTTTAAACGTTATCACCGATGTACACACTCGCTTAACTTTGCTCATATAGCAGTTTTTTTGCAAGACCTCCTCCTGAAGATCCTGCCTCTTTCCTATATCCTTTTTTTACGATCTAATTCATTTAATACCTTTATTATGTCATTTTCTAAAAGGCTTAAATCCTTTTTTCGTCTTCTTTGGACGGCCATAAAAGGCAGCGAGCAAGACTATACTTCCTTGAATCTGAATCGCGCCATTTTCTTATTGTCGGTGCCGATGATCCTGGAAATGTCGATGGAGTCGATCTTTGCCCTGGTCGATATTTTCTTTGTGAGCCGGTTGAATGACGTCGATGCGTTGTCGACCATTGGGCTAACGGAGTCGGTATTGGCGCTGATCTATTCTGCGGCAATGGGGCTCAGCATGGGCGCTACCGCCATGGTGGCGCGTCGCGTGGGCGAAAAAGATATTCCGGGCGCGAGGGTAGCCGGGATGCAGGCCATTTATATAGGCATCGGGTTTTCGATGGTGGTCAGTGTGGTTGGTTTGTTTTTTTCCGACGACATTCTACGGCTCATGGGCGGTTCTGAAACGCTTATTCAGCGTAATGTGAGTTATACGCAATGGATGCTTGGCGGTAATATTACAATCGTGCTCTTGTTCCTGATCAACGGTGTGTTTCGCGGTGCGGGGGATGCTTCGATTGCCATGAAGTCACTGATCCTGTCAAACGGTCTGAACATTCTGTTGGCACCGATCTGTGTCCTGGGCCTCGGACCGATACCGGGTCTCGGTATAAAAGGTGCCGCCATCGCGACGACGGTCAGCCGAGGCTGTGGTGTGCTCTTTCAATTATACCACCTATTGAATGGAAAGAGTGTTATGAAGCTGGATCGTGCCAACATCGCCCTGCGGCTTGATATTATTGCGCGGCTGTTGAATGTATCTGTCGGCAGCATTGGGCAGTTTCTGATAGGAGCCACCAGCTGGATGTTTTTGTCACGTCTTGTCAATACGTTTGGGAGCGCGACGTTTGCCGGATATACTCTAGCGATGCGGGTAATCGTGTTTGCTATTTTGCCTGCCTGGGGTATGGCGAATGCCGCCGCGACGCTGGTAGGGCAGAACCTCGGGGCCGGTCGTCCCGACCGTGCCGAGCAGTCAGCCTGGCGGGCAGCATTTCTGAATATGATTTTTCTTGGGATTGTGACGATCGTGTTCTTTATACTGGCGGATAACATTCTCGGTTTTTTTACCACCGATGCCGAGGTGTTGCGCAGCGGGATACTGTGTCTGAAGGTCGTGTCGCTGGGCTACATCTTTTACGCGTATGGCATGGTCATTAACCAATCTTTTAATGGGGCAGGCGACACCCGTACACCGATCATCATTAACCTGATCGGGTTCTGGGCATTTCAGATTCCGTTTGCCTATGTGATGGCCAATGTATTGCACACGGGCCCGATAGGAGTGTATTCAGCCATTTCGATTGCTGAATCGGCTATTGCTGTCGCGGCTATTTTGGTGTTCCGGCGCGGGCGATGGAAGTCCGTAAAGATTTAAAGGCAGGCCGGTGTCTGGTGACAGGCTCCGGCCGTTCTTTTTTAGTTCTTCTTGTTGTTGAAGGCGGCCTTAAAGGCGTTGCCCAGCTCGTCGCCGGCACGCTTGAGGCTTTGCTCCACGTCCTTCCAACGGTCGCTGCTCTCAGCTTCTTTTTTGAGCTTTTCAGCCGAGACTCGCAGCTCTTCGAATTTTCCTTCAAATTCCTTTTTGAGTCTTTCGCCCGCCTCTTCGAATTCGACCAGGAATTCATCTACGCGCTTGCCAAAATTCTTAAAGGCCTTCTCATTCTGGCCCTGGCCCTCTTGGTTATTTTCCGTCATACAGGTAGCAATTTTATCGAACTTACTAAACAATAACGAAAACGGTGGACGTTTGGACGGAGATTGCGGTTGATTTTCGGAATAACCCGCCGAATTTTCTATTTTTACATGTCAATCAAAAAGGGATTTATTTTGAGCATCAGACTATTGAAAGTAGCGATCCTCGTATCGGCGGTGGTTTTACTGGCCGACGGCTGCGCTTCGTCGCATAAGAACAAGAAACTGAAGCCTGGTAGACCCATTCCTTGTCCTCACAAAGACTGCTGATGAACTTACGAAAAATAGTCATTGCTATAGACGGATATTCTGCCTGTGGTAAAAGCACCACGGCTAAGCTGGTGGCCGCTATCCTGGGCTATAAGTATATCGACACCGGCGCCATGTACCGGGCCGTAACGGTCTATTTTCTAGAGCATCATATCTCATTGACCAATCCAAAAGAGATTGCCCGGGCGCTGGAGCAAATACATGTATCGTTCAAAGTCAACGCGCACAACGTGTCGGAGACTTACCTGAACGGGCTGAGCGTGGAGAAAGAGATTCGAAAGATGAAGGTCTCCAACAACGTAAGCCAGGTGAGCGCACTCAAAGAGGTACGGACGGCCATGGTGGAGCAGCAACGCCGCATGGGCAAGGAACGTGGTGTGGTGATGGACGGCCGCGACATCGGCACCGTGGTGTTTCCAAATGCCGAGCTGAAGCTGTTCATGACAGCGGATATGCTGGTGCGTGCCACACGCCGCCAGCAGGAGCTGATGGAGAAAGGACAACTGGTCGAGCTGGACAAAGTCATCGAGAACATCGAACAACGCGACCTGCTGGACACCACGCGCGCCGAAAGTCCGTTGCGTAAAGCGGACGATGCCATCGTAATCGACACCACGTATGTCAGCATCGACGAGCAGGTAGACGAAGCGGTGCGACTGGCGGTCACCAAAATTCTGACGCCGGTATCAACCCTTGCGCACGCGAAGCAGCTGGTCTGATCGCGCGTTATTTCGCTCTCGCACTCACGCTGTATTCACCGTATCCATGGATAATACTTTTCGACGCATCATCCGCTATTTTTTCAGTGGGACGGTCTTTATTGTCCCGTTGGTAGCCACGGCCTATTTCATCTTTATATCTTTTAGCTGGCTTGACAGTCTGCTTATGCTGCCGTACCCCGGTCTCGGCTTTGCCATCATCCTGGTCGCCATTACCGGCTTTGGCTACCTCACGACCAACTTCGCCTTCAAGACCCTGAGCGACTGGCTCGACCACGGCATGAATAAGATTCCGCTGGTGAAGCTTATTTACTCCGCGGTGAAAGATTTGCTGGGCGCGTTCGTGGGCGACAAGAAGAAGTTTAATAAGCCGGTGCTCGTGCGGATCAATAAGGATAATAATTTGTATCAGATCGGGTTTATCACGCAAAACGATTTGAGCGAGTTGGGGTTAGAAGACATGGTGGTGGTATATTTTCCACATTCGTATGCCTTTTCGGGGTATCATTACTTTGTACCCCGAGAGAATATCAAACCGTTAAATGTATCCGGACCCGTGGCGATGAAGTTTATTGTGTCGGGGGGGGTTAGTGGATTTAAGGATCACTGATCCACTGGCTCCATGCATACAGTGTGAGTGTCAGTGTGAGAGCGAAGAAAAAGAATGCCTTTTCGCTCCCGCTCTCACACTCACTCTGTATTTAAAAGGCCGTCCCTGGAGAGAGACGGCCTTTTTTATGTCGTGTACTTTAACCGTTGCCGTTGTATTACAGTTTCAGTGTTACACCCAGTACGAGCGGGGAGAGGCCGATGCCGAGCTCGCCGTAGCCGGCGAAGTTGGGGGCGAAGTAATAGCGTGCACCTGCGTGGATACCGGTGCGGAGGCCGCCGTCATAGTCGTCATCGTCGTAGCCATTTCCATCATAGTCGTTGCTAGAGGTCACAAAGCCCAGGAATGCACCAGCATAAGGGTCGAAATTGGGGTTCTTCACACCAAAGAGCTTCGCGAAGTGGTACGAGGCACGTGCGCCGATATCAATGAAATTATAACCGATATCGTAGCGGTTGCCAGCATAGCCCCAGTCATTCTCCCAGTGGGTGTAAGCAAAGTAACCACCAATCCCGAGTTCAGGAGTAACCGAATATTCTGCATTTATGTTTAATGATACGCCACCGGCATAATAATAGCCGAAGCCAACACCTGCATTTAGGAGGAGGTTGCCTTTGTCAAGTTCTGCTTGTGCGCTGGCTCCCTGGTACGAGAAGGAAGCTACCAACATGGCCAGTAGTGCCAGTAAACGAGTTTCTTTTTTCATAAAGTGAGTTTTGTTTCACTGCGAAATTAGAAAAACGTGCCAACAAAGAGAGGCTTGCTACACGAAAATGTAGCAATTATATAAAAATATTACCCGAAAGGGGGAGGCAACCCTCACGGTTTTCCAGTAGATCGCTCAATGGCGCAACCCTCCATAGCATCTTTTCGTTTAGGCGTTTTCTACTCCTAAACAATATTTGCAGACCACTCACGGGAGGATTATGCGTTGATGACACCCGAGCCGATCAGCTCTTCGTCTTCATACCAAGCTACAAATTGACCCGGCGTTATGCTTTTTGTTGGATTTTCAAAAATAACATACAAGCCTTCCGGGCGTTTGTGCAGGGTACACTTCACCAGGGGTTGGCGATAGCGTATACGTGCCCTATAGTCGCGCGATTCGCCTACGGACAGTTGCAGGTCGGGACGGATCCAGTGCTCGTCGGCATTGGGTACAAAGAGCCCCTGGCGGTATAGACCCGGGTGATCTTCGCCCATACCGGTATAGATAATATTTTTATCGGTGTCGGTGCCGATGACAAACAAGGGCTCGGGAAAGCCGCCGATGTTAAGACCCTTACGCTGACCAATGGTATAATAATGCGCACCGTTGTGATCGCCCACCACGTTGCCGGCTTCGGGCGCCATGGCATACGGCGTGGTCAGGGCCACGAGGTTGTCGTGCGCATAGCCATTCCGGAAGGAGGTAGCCTCCGCCGGTATATTGACCACTTTGCCCTTTTTGGGGCCCAGTCGTTGTTGCAGGAATTCGGGCAGGTGGACCTTGCCGACAAAGCACAGGCCTTGTGAGTCTTTCTTATCGGCCGTTACCAGACCTGCTTCTTTTGCGATCGCACGCACTTCGGGCTTCAGCAGCTCTCCGATGGGGAAGAGCGAGCGCGACAGTTGTTCCTGCGTCAACTGACACAGGAAATAGCTTTGATCTTTGTTCGGATCCTTCCCGGCCAGTAACTGGTACGTTGTTCGGCCGTTTGCTTCGGTCACACCGCGCCGGCAGTAGTGGCCGGTGGCTACAAAATCGGCGCCGAGCTTGAGGGCCGCGTTCAGGAATACGTCGAACTTGATCTCGCGGTTGCAAAGCACGTCCGGGTTGGGGGTGCGGCCGCGCTGGTATTCGTTGAACATATAGTCCACGATGCGGGCCTTGTATTGCTCGCTCAGGTCGATGGCCTGAAACGGAATGCCGAGATGCTGCGCCACGATCATAGCGTCGTTGCTGTCGTCAATCCAGGGGCACTCGTCACTGATCGTGACGGAGTCGTCATGCCAGTTCTTCATGAACATGCCAATCACCTCGTATCCCTGCTGCAGAAGCAAATACGCGGCAACACTGGAATCTACCCCACCTGATAAACCGACAACAACACGCTTTTTCATGGAAATAAAAGGATACGTCCCCGAAAGGACTATTACCTGGAAGAAGTCAAATTCTCGCGCAAAAGTTCATTCACGGTTTCATTAAACTTCTGAATGCCTTGCTCATAGTAAACGCCCGTGCCGGGTCCGGCATAGCCGGTGTGGATCTTCTTAACCTTGCCGTCGCGGCCGATAAAGATCGTCGTCGGAAACGCCACGACCTTATTCAGCATCGGGAGCGTTTCGGCCGCCTTGACCTTATCGTTTGTACCGGCAATGGCAAAATCGTATTTGACATCATACTTCGCAATCATCTTCTTGACGCGATTGCTGGCATATTCAAAATCGGGCTTGCGCTCATACGCCAGGCCGATAATCTCCACGCCGCGCGGATGATTTTCGTTATACCACGGCACCAGGAATTTTGTCTCGTCCATGCAGTTTGGACACCAGGTGCCAAACATTTGTAGAATGACGACCTTGTTTTTATACTTCTCGTCGTTGAGGCTGATCTTCTTGCCATTCACGTCGGGGAAACTGAATTCAATTTTTTCATAGCCCGGTTTCAGGAAGGTGAGCGACTCGGGATCAGGCAGTGCGGCCTGCTCGTTCTTCTGCGCTTCCCAGCGTTCCTTCCATGTCTTACCGGAAATATACTCGCCGTTTAGCGTGCCGTCTTCTTTCTTCGTGGCGCGGAAGATATAGGCGTGGTTACCGTCAAAGGTGCTGAGCTGGAGCTGGCCGTCGGCCACGTTGCCTTCCAGGTAGCGGTAGTCGCCCGTGGGTGTGAGGAAGGTGCCGGTGGCACTATCGCCTTGCTGGTGAAATATACCTACCGCGCGGGTCGTGTCGGCGTCGTTTACAAACGTGACACTATACTTGCCGCTAAAGTCGGGCACGTTGCCGGGGTCTTTGCCTTTCTCAAAACGATGCGTCTGTCCATGGACAGCCACGAACGGTACGCGAGAGTTCTTGTCGTAGTTCTTGATGAATTCGCCGCGCAGCGTGTCGCCTACGATGCGGGCTTTGATGTTGGCATCGAAGATGTGGAGGGCGATGTCGACGGAGTCGTTCGCAACGGTGATTTCGTCCAGCAGTAAGCGCTCGTCGGCGTTGCGCAGATAGGCGTCGACGCCTCCAGTCTTGTCGCTTACTACCTCGAAGTTAAAGGGCAACTGCTGACCTTGCAGCGCGAGCGTTGCGCGCCAGGCGCCAGTCTTGAGCGTAGCAGGCGGGTGTGACGGCGGCGTACAGGCGGCCAGGGCAACCAGCAATGGCGCGACGGCAAAGAGCTTTTTCATGGACGTGGTCATGCTTTTGGAAAACACAAAAATGCTACAAATGATTTAGAATTCGCCAATAAGTGGGACTTTTGGATACAAAATGGAGCACTCAAACGTATGTTTCAGGATTTAAAGATCGTCGAGCTGGCCTCTGTGCTGGCAGGCCCCAGCGTGGGTCAATTTTTTGCCGAGCTGGGCGCCACCGTCGTGAAAGTCGAAAACCCCCGCCAGGGCGGTGACGTGACCCGCACCTGGAAAGCTGCGGGCGAAGTAACCGACGACCGTTCCGCTTACTTCTGCTCTGCCAACTGGGGCAAGCAATCTGTCGCGCTCGACCTGACACAGCCCCGCGACCGGCAGGTGGCCGACGACCTTCTGCGCGAAGCGGACATCGTCATTGCCAGCTACAAACCCGGCGATGCTGAAAAGCTCGGGGTGGATTATACCACCTTGTCTCAGCGCTATCCGCGATTGCTCTACGGCCAGATCACCGGCTACGGCGCCACCGACCTGCGTGTAGGCTACGACGCTGTACTGCAGGCCGAGGCAGGCTTTATGTACATGAATGGTGAGCCCGGCGGGCCGTCGCTCAAGATGCCGGTAGCCCTTGTTGACGTGCTGGCCGCGCATCATCTCAAAGAAGGATTGCTGTTGGCATTGTTGAACCGGTATCGCACCGGGCAGGGTGCGCTGGTAGAAGTATCGTTGTGGCAGGCGGCTGTGTCGTCGCTGGTAAATCAGGCGACCAACTGGCTGGTGGCGGGCAAGCTGCCGCAAAAGCAGGGCTCGGCACATCCCAATATTGCACCGTACGGCGATGTGTATAAGACGGCCGACGGCGAAGAGATTTTGGTGGCTGTGGGCAGCGACCGGCAGTTTCGCGACCTCTGCCAGGTGCTGGACATTGCTGTGCTGGCGGATGATGCGCGTTACCGTGACAATACCGCACGCGTGCAGAACCGTTTGACCTTAAATTCTGTTTTGCAGGCACAAATAGGCTTGCGTACAGCGCAGGCACTGATGATGCAGATAAATCAATGGAAGATCCCTGCCGGATTCATTCACACGCTGCGGCAGGTCTTTGAAGTGCCCGCGGCACAGGAATTGCTTCTGCGGGAGGGAACGCTGGCCGGCGTGCGGAATGTAGCCGCCATGCTATCGTTTGTAGACCGTAGCACCATTCACATTACGGCCCCGCCGGCGCTGGGCGAACACACCGACAGTGTGTTGGAACGATTAAATTCAAACCGCTCGTGACGGATTATTCCCGCCATAATTCTTTAAACATTAATTTCGCGTACTATTCACACAATCGAAATGATAACAGAGACACTACCCGCAGCCGTGGTTGAGGCGCTTCCGAAAAAGGGATTTCTGAATATTCCCGTAGGAAAGGATGTGGACGTCGTAGCGGAGATAAACCGCCTGCGCAAGGAAAAGAATGCTGTGATCCTGGCCCACTACTACCAGGAGGGCGCCATTCAGGACATTGCAGACTATGTAGGCGACAGTCTTGGGCTTTCGCAGAAGGCTGCGGCCACGCAGGCAGATCTGATTGTCTTTGCCGGTGTGCATTTTATGGGTGAGACGGCCAAGATTCTGAACCCCAACAAGAAAGTAGTACTGCCCGATTTGAATGCGGGCTGCTCCCTGGCCGAGTCGGCAGAGCCCCATGCATTTCGCGCTTTTCGCGAGCAACACCCCGACCACGTCGTGGTGACGTATATCAACTGCTCTGCCGAGATCAAGGCCATGAGCGATATCATCTGTACCTCGGCCAACGCGGAGAAGATCGTCAACTCCATTCCAAAAGATACCCCCGTCATCTTCGCGCCCGACAAAAACCTGGGCCGCTACCTCATCAAGAAGACGGGCCGCGACATGTTGTTGTGGGAAGGTGCCTGCATCGTGCACGAGGCGTTCGCCATCGACAAGCTGCTGGACCTCGCCAAGCAACATCCCAACGCGCGCATTGTAGCGCACCCCGAGTCGGAAGAGCACATTCTGAAGGTGGCCCACTATATCGGGTCGACCACCGGCATGATCAACTTTGTGAAGAACGACGCTGCACAGGAATTTATCATCGCCACGGAAGCGGGCATACTGCACCAGATGGCGAAGGAAGTGCCGGGCAAGGGCCTGATCCCTGCGCCTAGCCATGAGGATAACACCTGCGCGTGCAGCGAGTGTGCGTTCATGCGCATGAATACCCTGGAGAAACTTTACCTCTGCCTGAAATACGAGCTGCCCGAAATACACGTGCCGGAAGACATCCGGCTGAAGGCGCTGGTGCCCATCCAGCGCATGCTCGAAATCTCTAAAAGCTAACCATGCCTAAAACGGACGTACTCATTATCGGCTCCGGCATTGCCGGATTGTCTTTTGCTATCAAAACCGCCCAGCGTTTTCCCCAGCAAAGCATAACCGTCATAACCAAAGCCGACGACAGTGAGTCGAATACCAAGTACGCCCAGGGCGGCATCGCCGTGGTGCTCGACGAGCTGACAGACTCGTTTGAAAAACACATTGAAGATACCATGCGTGCCGGCGACGGTCTCAGCAATCGCGAGGTGGTGGAGATGGTTGTAAGAGAGGGTCCGGATCGCCTGGAAGAAATCATGCAGTGGGGCATCGAGTTTGATCAGGATGCTTCAGGCAACCTGTCCCTCGGGCGCGAAGGCGGACACACGGTCAATCGCATTATACACTTCAAGGACATTACCGGCTGGCAGATCGAACAAGGCCTGCTGCGTGCCGTGGCGCAGCAACCCAACATTACGCTGCTGTCGCACCACTTCTCGATCGACCTGATCACGGAGCACCATTTCAGTCACAAGATCTCACAGCCCGAGCCGGGCATCGCGTGCTATGGCGCCTATGTTATGGACCAGCGCACAGCCCGCGTCGAGAAATATGTATCCAAGGTTACGCTGCTTGCCACGGGAGGTGCCGGCCAAATATACCGCACTACCACGAACCCGATCATTGCCACCGGCGACGGCATCGCGATGGCGTACCGCGCCATGGCCAAGGTGAAGGATATGGAGTTTGTGCAGTTCCATCCCACCGCATTTTATGCGCAGGATGAAAACCCGTCCTTCCTCATCACCGAAGCAACGCGCGGCCACGGAGCATACCTGCGCACCAAAGACGGTGAGCGGTTTATGTTCAAATACGACGACCGGGGCGAGATGGCCTCACGCGACATTGTCGCCAAAGCCATCGACCACGAGCTGATCACCCGCGGCGATGAGTTTGTGTACCTGGATTGCACGCATTTTTCCATGGATGATTTTATGACGCACTTTCCCAACATTTATGAAAAGTGTTTGGCGAAGGGCATCGACATCACCCGGCAGATGATACCGGTGGTGCCGGCGGCGCACTACCTCTGCGGTGGTATAGAAGTAGATCTCTTTGGTCGTACGTCCATTACGAATTTGTACGCCTGCGGCGAGTGCTCGTGCACCGGCCTGCACGGTGCGAATCGATTGGCCTCTAATTCGCTGTTGGAAGCGTTGGTGTATGCGCACCGTTGTTTTCTGGATGTGTCAGAGAAGCTGGATGAGATACCGATGCGCGAAAGCATTCCGGAGTGGAATGCCGAGGGTACGATCGTTCCGCGCGAGCAGATTCTGATTACCCACACACGCAAGGAGCTGCGCGACCTGATGAGCGATTATGTAGCGATTGTACGCTCGAACGTGCGGTTGGAGCGCGCGCGGAAGCGGCTTGATATTCTCTATCATGAGACGGAACTGCTCTATGAGAAAGCTGTGTTGTCGCCGCAGTTGTGCGAGCTGCGTAATTTGATCACGATTGGGTTTCTGATCACCAAGCAATCGCAGGAGCGGAAGGAGAACCGGGGTGGGTTTTATAATATGGATTTGGAGGCTTGATTATTTTCCTCGGCAGTCTGGAGACTGCCACCACGGTAGGCACGAGTCTCCGCCCGAGACGGGCTAAGACTCGCGCCAGATGTATTTTTTACTTTTTGTCTTCCAGCAGTTTTTGAATGGCCATATACTCGTCGCGTAGCTTGGCAGCTTCGATGAACTCGAGCTCTTTTGCCGCTTTCTCCATGGCTTTGCGCGTACGGTCGGCCATCTTCGTCAACTCATCTTTGCTGAGGTATGCTACTACGGGGTCTGCTGCCAATGTTGCTTCCTCTTCCTCCACGTAGTAGTTCCGCGTAGACTTTTTCGAGTCTGCTACTTTGGTTTGTCCAAGGATGGCCTCTTTTGACTTGATCACTGTTGTCGGCACAATGCCGTGGATCTTGTTGTACTCCTGCTGTTTCAAGCGGCGACGATTTGTCTCTTCAATGGCAAGCTGCATGGACTCCGTAACTTTATCGGCATACATAATCACGCGGCCACCGGCGTTCCGCGCGGCACGACCGATGGTCTGTACCAGCGAGCGCTGGTTTCGCAGAAAGCCTTCTTTGTCGGCATCCAGAATGGCCACGAGTGACACCTCTGGCAGGTCAAGACCTTCCCGCAGCAGGTTGACGCCAACGAGTACGTCATATACTCCCAGGCGCAGCTCGCGCAGCAGCTCTACGCGCTCGAGCGTGTGTACTTCGGAGTGGATATAGCGACACTTGATGCCGACGCGATCCATGTATTTGGTCAACTCCTCGGCCATGCGTTTGGTCAGCGTCGTCACCAGTACACGCTCGTTTTTTTTCACGCGCTCATCAATCTCTTCCAGGAGGTCGTCGATCTGGTTCTTACTCGGGCGGACGTCAATCTCCGGATCGAGCAGGCCCGTGGGACGAATGATCTGTTCGACCACCACGCCTTCGGACTTGCGCAGCTCATATTCGGCGGGTGTCGCACTGACGTACACCACCTGGTTCATGAGTGCCTCAAATTCGTTAAACGTCAGGGGCCGGTTGTCGAGCGCTGACGGCAGGCGGAAGCCATAGTCTACGAGGTTTACTTTGCGCGACCGGTCACCGCCCCACATGGCGCGAACCTGCGGCACGGTTACGTGACTTTCGTCAATGACCATCAGAAAATCATCCGGGAAATAATCGATGAGACAGAAGGGGCGTGCCCCCGGGGCGCGGCGGTCGAAGTAACGCGAGTAGTTTTCGATGCCCGAGCAGTAGCCGAGCTCGCGCATCATTTCGAGGTCGAATTCGGTACGTTCTTTCAAGCGCTTGGACTCGAGAAAGCGTGTGTCCGTTTCAAATAGCTTTACCTGTGCCACCATGTCGTCTTGTATCTCGCGCATGGCCTGGTGCAGTACGGACTTGCCGGTAACGAACAGGTTGGCGGGGAAGATGGTAACGACTGATTCGTCGGATAACTTTTTACCGGTATCGGGATCGATGCGCTGGATCGATTCGATCTCGTCACCCCAGAAGTAGACGCGGATGGCATAATCGGCATACGCCAGGAATACGTCCACCGTGTCGCCCTTCACGCGGAAGGTGCCCCGTTTAAACTCGGCCTCGGTGCGGTGGTATAAAATGTCGACAAGACCAAACAGCAATTTATTACGTGCGATGACTTCGCCTGCTTTGAGCTTGATGACGTTCTTTCCAAACTCGTCCGGGTTACCGATACCGTAAATGCACGACACGGACGCCACCACAATTACATCCCGCCGGCCGGTAAGTAGCGCCGACGTTGCGCTCAGGCGCAGTTTCTCGATCTCTTCATTAATGGAAAGATCTTTTTCGATATACACATTGGACGAAGGAATGAACGCCTCGGGCTGATAATAATCGTAATAGGAAATGAAGTACTCTACGGCGTTCTCCGGAAAGAACTGCTTGAACTCGCCGTACAACTGTGCCGCCAGTGTTTTGTTGTGGCTCAGCACCAGCGTGGGCCGGTTGGTTTGGGCAATGACATTCGCCATCGTAAACGTCTTACCAGATCCCGTCACGCCGAGGAGGGTCTGATGTGCCTCGCCTTCGTTTACGCCTTTAACCAACTGCTTGATTGCCCCCGGCTGATCGCCGGTGGGCACATATTGACTGGTGAGTTTGAAATCCATGCCGGAAGTTAATGTTTTCTGAAAATCCCTTTGTTCTTAATCGCATTGGAAGAGAAATAGTTTCATTGTGTGGACACACTTGCGCCATGGGGCTGTGCTTTAGAACCGGCAGGGCTTTAGGGAGGTGAGCCTATGGCTTTGACAAGGCTTATGGATGACTAATTGTCGCTGTAAGGGTGCATAAAAAAGCCCTTGTCGGTTGGACAAGGGCCTTTATATTCAGCGAATATGCCAGATCAGTTGTTCCAGATTGTCCAGGACTTTTCTGCCTGTATATGCAGCATCTCCAGTCCGTTTTTAATGGTGGCGTTACGCATCTCTGCTTTTTGCAGAAACAACGTACGCGCCGGATTGTAGATCAGGTCGTACACATAATGATCCGCTCCGATCTGTTCAAAATCCACGGGGGGCACGGCTTCTGTCTTGGGGCTCATGCCCAGCGGTGTGGTGTTGATGATCAGCTTGGATTGTTGCAGGATGGACGGATCCTTTTGCAGATCTTCATAGGTAATAACGCCTTTCCGGGATTCGCGTGATACGATCTGGAAGGGAACCTTCAGTTTTTTCAGGGCTTCCTGTACGGCTTTGGAAGAGCCGCCGGTACCGAGAATTACCGCTTTAAATTGTTTGTCAGTGGGTAGCCACTTTTCGATGGTTTCAAAGAATGCGTCAGAGTCCGTGTTGAAACCTTTCAGCTTGCCGTCCTGGATCTTGATCACGTTTACGGCGCCGATCTGTTTGGCAAAGCCGTCTACCTCGTCGAGGTACTTCATGACTTGCTCTTTGTACGGAATCGTTACATTCAGGCCGGTAAGGCCACGGGTATCTTTCAAAAGCGCCTCCAGGGCGTTGATGTCTTCGAGCGGAAACAATTCATAGTGATAATCGCGGAGGCCTTCGCGAAAAAATTTCTCGTCAAAATAAGATTTTGAGAATGAGTGGCTAACGGTGGCTCCGATTAGTCCGAATACTTTTTCCATGTTCAGATTGTTGTTTTTAGTCCTGCTGCAATTCTTTCAATTAAAACCATCATAAATACCCCCAAGGCCATCATTAACATAGCCTGGAACACCTGAGGGTCTTTACTGGTCGTTACCAGATAATTCCATGGTAAGATACTTCTGTCTGCAACGGGTATTTGCTCACCTTTGCCAGTGATAACATATTCTTGCACTTCGCGCCAGGGCCACACTTTATTGAGCGATCCCAACATGAAGCCAGCTAGTAAAGCTACTGTAGTGCTGAGATAATTGTCTATTATCCAGCTTAAAAATCTTGCCATGCCCAGCAAGCTGATCGCGCTGCCGGCGGCAAAAAGACCCAGCACGGGCAGGCTCATTTGGCCGAAGGCCCATACCATCAGCTGGTATTTACCGATGAGCACCAGAAAAAATCCACCTGACAGTCCGGGGAGCAACATGCCCAGAGCCCCGGCCAGACCGGCTACAAAGGCCCATAAGAATGTATTCGAGGTGTGAAGGGGCGGAAACAATGTGAGGCCAAACGTCGCGGCTGCGCCAAACAGGAAAAAGAGTACCGTTGCAAGGCTCCATTTCCGAATACGGCGCAGGGCCAGCGGGGCGGCCATCAGTATGACGCCGAAAAAGAATGAAAAAAGTGGAATAGGGTAGTGGCCCAGCAAGTGGATCATGCCGCGCGACAGGATCAGCAGCCCCAAAAACACTGCGGCAGCCCATGTGGCAAGGAAATTACCGTCGATCTTGGTCCAGCAGTCTGCAAAGCGTTTATGACCGATCAGCTCGAAGGCTTCGCGATCGATGGCCCGCAGTGCACGGACCAGGCGCTCGTGTATGCCGCTCATGAACGCCACTGTTCCTCCGGATACTCCCGGAATGATGTCCACCGCCGCCATGGTTAGTCCCTTACCAAACAGGATAATATAATCCAGGGGTTTCTTCAATACTTTCCGCTTAGTCGATTTCAAACGGCGGCGCCGTGTTGGTGTTCTTCCGCTCGATGCCGAGGAAATGGAGGAAGGTATCTCCGCGCAGGCCGAGGCGAATGGTTTCCAGCGGTATCACCTCTTCTGGCGCGATGTTACCCAGGTTTACATTGGCACCCAGCAATTTGATGAACCAGACTTGCTGTGCTTTCTGGGGGGCTTCCCAAATAATCTTTTCGAAGGGAATTTTGGTGAGGATCTCCTGCACAAGGCCGGAGCGAACTTCGCCGGTAGAACGGAAAAGGCCTACGTTGCCACCCTCGCGGGCTTCGCCGATTACTTTCCAGGCGCCAGCATCGAGCTCTTTCTGCATGAGGTCGATCCACATATACGGCGGAATGATCTTATCGGCGTCTTTCGAGCCAACTTCGGACAATACCGTCACTTGCTCGGAAAGCTTGGCGATATAGTCGCATTTTTTGTCGTGGTCCAGGTCGATAGAACCATCCGAAACCTCGGCAAACGACATGTCAAATTTATCCAGCAGGCGACGATAGTCGTCAAACTGGTCGCGGATTACAAATGCTTCGAATAGCGTGCCCCCGAAATAGGTGGGAAGGCCGGCGTCCTTAAAAACTTTTAGTTTGTCTTTCAGACGAGGTGTGACGAAGGAAGTAGCCCAACCGAGTTTCACAATGTCTGTGTGATCGGCACACATACTGACAAAATCTTCGGCTTCACGGATACTCAGGCCTTTGTCCATGGCCATAGTAAAGCCGTATTGCCTGGGCTTTGTGGTACGCTCAGGCAGGTTTTTAAGGTCGTAATTCATTAATTGTTTTCTTTTCTAAACTGCTCGACGATCTTGTACAGCGCCTTTTGAGTCTCCAGTTTCGGGAAGAAGTCAAACAGCGCAGTGTGACCATCGAAGTCCAAAATTAAGGCATTTTCCAAATAATTAAAGGCTTCCTTAAAACGGCCTGCTTCGATGAGGTACACGGTCATGCGGTAGAAAAGTTCGGCATCGGCCGGAATGTCGCTAAAACCGACTAATAACGTGTCTATAGCCTTGTTCAGGTCGCCCTGCTCAAAGTAAATAAACGACCAGTTTAGCCAGATCTCCTTGTCCTGGGGATCGAGCTTGGCTGACTCTTCGTAGGCGTCAATGCTCGAAACGGTATTGCCGACTTTAAATTCGGCGTGGGCAACGGACTTCCAGTATTCGGGATTTTCCGGGTGGATTTTGAGTGCTTTGTTGTAGAAATGCAGAGCCTGGTACCATTTTTCCTGTTTTTCCAGGCAGGCACCGGCACCAAACCAGGCCTCGTCGTACAAGGGGTCCAGCTTGGCAGCTTTCTGGAAGTATTTCAGGCCCAGGTCGTATTGCTCCAGGCTTTCGTAGGCGGCGGCCAGGCAGCAATATACTTCGGGGCTGGGACCTTCCAGCTCGATGGTCTTGCGAAAGGCGTCCAGCGCCTTGGTGTACTCGCCCAGGTTCATGTGGGTGTTACCCATGTTGAAATAGGCCGAGGCAAAGGCGTCGTCAATGGTGATGGCGTAGTCGTACGCATGCATCGCCTCCTGGTATTTTTCCAGCTTGTTATACACGATACCCAGGTTATACCAGGCGGGTGCCGAGTACGGGTCTTCGTCGATAAACTTCTGATAATATTCAATGCTGCTTTCCAGCTGGCCCGTTACGTCGAGGCAGAAGGCCAGCTCGTATAGCGCGCCGTCGTGGTTGATGTTGAGCTCGATGGCTTTTTTATAGACCTCGATTGCCAGGGTATAATTTTCCATACTCTGGTAGGCGAGACCGATGCTATAGTATACTTCGTCTTTGTCGTCGGCAAACAACAGCGCCTGCTCGTAGTATTCAATCGCTTCATTGTGTTTTCCTTGTAGCGATAATACCGAGCCAATGGTGAGAAATATGTCTGCGTCGTTGGGTTGAAGCGCATGTGCTTCTTCCAGCAGCTCGAGGGCTGCATCGTACTCTTCTAAGTTCGAGAGGATCTGAGCTTTGATCGTGATCAGCTCGGTCGAAAACGGATATTGACTAATGGCCTGGTTTACAGCCTGCAGTGCCTTGTTGTGTTTGCCTCTGAACATGTAGAAGTCAATGATCTGTTCATAGGCGTCCAAGTCGAAAAATGCTGCCTTTTTCTTCCGGAGATGTTCTTCAAATCGCCTGATGAGCTCATTTCCTTCCTCTTCTCGTTTGCGGTATTCTCTCGGCATGGACTAAAGGTTTGTCCTAAAGTAGATAATTTATGCGGTAAAGCTACGACCTTTCACCCTATTTTTTGCCCGCCGTTTTGGTCATGTAATATTGGCAGCACCATTGCAAACTGGCATCAATCGGTTGAAATTCGAACGACAAAGTTTTGCGAATCTTGTCATTTTCAAATAAAAATTTTGTGCCTGCCTTACGGGCCGTTTCGCGGGTAATGAGGGGCTCTGAGCCCGTCAGGAATGAACGGAAACCTTCCACCCATGCAACAACGTTTAAAAGCGTTTTGTTCAGTTTGATAGAAGGTGCCTTTTTGTTAAAATTCGCTGCGATTTTTTGGAATAAATTTTCGAAAGAAATGTTTCCTGCGTTGGCAATAAAACGCTCGCCTTCGATAGGTTGGTGCAACAGCCCTACGGCAATAGCGGCGACATCCCGAACGTCGACATAATTTATATACCCGTCGGTATAGAATGGCTTTTGATCCCAGATATACTTAAACACCTTTGCGCTGCTTTTGTACCAGTCGGCCGGTGCGAGTATGACGGAAGGGTTTACAATCACCGTGCTGAGACCTTCTTCCTGACCGCGAAAAATTTCCAGCTCGGCATAATACTTGGACTCGGCATAGCGTGAGGAGGCCGCGTCGCTTACCCACTTGTTGGACTCGTCAATGCGGTCTTGTCCCTTCTGCCGGCCCAATGCCGCAACCGAGCTGATGTGTACCACGCGGCGTATGCCCTGATCGAGGCAAATATTCACTACGTTGCGCGTGCCCTCGATGTTGATGTCCATCATGTTTCGGGCAAAGCGCGGACTAAATGATACGATCGCCGCGGCGTGGATCACGTGCGTAACGCCTTGCAAGGCCTCGGCCAGCGCCACTTCGTCGCGCACGTCGGCTTCACGCCAGGTGATCTTGTCAGCCACATCGGCGAGGAGCGACCTGTCGCTATCTTTTCGGGCGATGGCTACAAATGGTTCCTGTTGCGCCAGAAGCCTCCGCACAAGGAAACTACCCAGCAGTCCGTTTGCCCCGGTAACAGCGATCATGATTTTCAGGTTTGCTAAAGTGTATGATTGAGCAGCGGTAAAGATAAGGCTTTTTGAAAGTACTTCATGCCTTGTGCGCGCGCAATCAGCTGGGCGTGTTGCATATGGTGGCAATCGCTGCCCAGGAAGTGAACCCAGCCTTTGTCAATCAGCCGGTTGGCGGCCTGTTGTACATCGCGGGAGTAATAGCCGACGATGGAGCCGATGTTGACCTGGAACAAAATGCCCCGGTCGAGATAGTCTTGTAATTTGGCCTCGTCGCGCAGCAGGTACATGTATCGCTCCGGATGCGCGAGCACCGGGCGATAGCCTTTGACGGAGGCCAGGAAAATAAACTCCTTCATGTTGAAAGGCTCCGTCAGGAAGTTGGTCTCAAAGAGCAGGTAATTTTTTCCCAGCGTCAGGAGCGGCATGTCGTTTTCCAGCATGTGCATCAGCTGGGCGTCCAGGTAATACTCCGCGGCACTGTGCAGCTCGATCGTCATACCCCGTTCGTGCAGGTAGCGGCGCAACTCGTCCAGCCGGGCGAGGATGCCGTCGGTGGTATTGCGATAGCTGTCGCTCATGACGTGCGGCGACGTGATGAGCTTGGTATATCCCAGGCGTTGAAACTCGCGGATGATCTCCTCGGCCTGCTCAAAGGTTTGCACACCATCGTCCAGCGCCGGCAGCAAATGCGAATGCAGGTCGGTGGTGAGTGGGGTTGCAGGTAGCGTGTCCTTTTTCTTAAACCAGCGAAGCACAGTGGTATGGGAAAGTAAGTGTGTTAGCGTTTGAAGAGCGTACGGATCATTTCCATCTTGCTGTCGCTCTCGTCTTCATAGTAGCCGTAGCCATTGGTGTTCTCGCCGCGCATGGGCAAGGCATTGAGCAAGGTGGTTACGTTGGTGATATGGTTGATGGTAATGATGCGTTGCAGGTTCTTGATGAAATCACGTTTCGAATAATCCGCCCGGAAAATATAGATCGATATGTCGGCTTTTTTCATGGCCTGGATCCCGTCGGTCACCAACCCCACCGGGGGCGTATCGAGCAGAATGATATCGTAATGCTTTTTGAGATCTTCCAGGATCGACGAGAACTCGCCGTTCAGCAGTAGTTCCGACGGGTTGGGGGGAATCGGCCCGGAGGGTATATAGTCAAAGTACTCGAGGTTCGTGCGCAATACGCAATCTTGCCACCGGTCCTTGCGGATCAGGACGGTGCTCATTCCTTTCGAAGGATCGGGTATCTCGATCGGCAGGTTTGCTTTGGGCTTGCGCATGTCGAGATCGATCAGGACTACCTTCTTGCGTGAGATCGCAATTGCGCCGCCCAGGTTCAGCGCGACAAACGATTTGCCTTCCCCCGAGATAGTAGAGGAAAGGGCCACGACACGCTGCGGCGACTCCGTCCGGAAGAAGTCCAGGTTGGTGCGCAGTGTACGGATCGCTTCGCTCACCACGGACTTCGGATAATTCACTACGTGCAAATTTTGAATGCCCGTATGGCGCGAGGCGGGTATCACTCCGAGCACCGGTACGCCCGGCAGTTTTTCAAGCTCGTGCTGTGCGGTAATTTTGTTGTTGATCAGGTATAACACGCCGATCACAAAGAGAATCAGCATCAGGCTGGCCACCAGGCCGATGCCGGCAATCATCGCGCGGTTGGGCGAGATGGGGGTCGTGGGAAGCGATGCCGGCGAAAGGATTTTAAAGTCAGGGGTAGTACCGGCCTGTGCAATTTCAAAGCCCGCCTTCGACTGCATCAGTGACAGGTAAAACTCTTCGTATAGTTTGTAGAAGCGTTGGTTCTTGGAAAATTGCGTGCTCTTGTCGGGCAGGTTGGCAAATTCATTTTCCAGGCTGCTCTTGCGCCGGTTCAGCTCCTGTAACCGGATCACCCACTGATTCTTCATTTCCTGGAGCTGCTGTGAAGCCTTGCGTGTGCGGCTGTCGATCTGTTGCTGCTGCTCGCGATAGGCAAATGTCACTTCGTTATACGACAGCTTCATGCGCTCCATCTCCTGCGTTAACTCCTGAATGTGGTCGAGATTTTCATATAAATAGTCGGGCAGGGCTTGCTTGAGCGCCGGTGATAAAAATACCTCGTGGGTCTGAATGCCGTCCAGCAGCCGGTTCACATCGCGGATGCGCAGGGTCAGGTCGTAGCGTTGTGAATCAATGGCGTTAATGGACTGGATCGTCTTGGCCAGGTCCTGATCCAGGTTGTTGGTTTTGTTCTGCAGCGTAAACTTCTTGAAGTAATCTTCAAAGCCTTCCATTTTTATCTCGATCTGCTGTAACTCTTTGTTGAGCCAGTCGATCTTCTGTGTGTTGGTCAGGTTCTTTTGCTGATGGCTGTAACGCAGATACATCGCGTCGACGGTGTGGACAATAGCCTGGGCTTTGGCGGGCTGGTTGTCCTTGAATGCCACACGGATCGTTTTTGCCGAGTAGTTCAGCGGCTCGACAATCAGGTTTGCCGTGATATAGTTCAAGAGCACATCGCGGCTGTTGATGACGAAAAACAGATCGATTTCGTCGGTCGTGGAAAAGCTAGTATTCTTGGTCAACACCAGCTCAAAGTTGGTGGATCGGACCGGTGTGTTGTAGGTGCCTTTTACTTTGTTGCCTTCCTCGCCTACATGCAGGTAAAATTCATCGTCGTTGATCTTTTCAAAAAAGATCTGCTGGTTATAGGCCGTGGTATGTTCGGGATTGTACTCCACCTGAATCGGTGTAGCAGTAAAAAGCTCATGGTTGAGCACTTCGCCCTTGCTGAAATACCCTACGTCGAGATTGAGCGAGTCCAACACCCGGTTCAGGAAGAGCTTGGCGCGAATCAGCTCGATCTCGCCCGAGATCGGGTCAGTGGCCAGGGGGTCGTCGGCCACAAAGGTTTCTATGCCGAGCGCAGTGGCTTCGTTCTTAATGTCGAGCTTGATCTCCGACGACGACTCGTACAGATCTTTAGTATACCGGATCTTGATATAAGCTGCCGCATTGATCGCTACAAAGATCAGCAGCAGCCACCACAGGTTGCTCAACACAGTGGCACGCAGCTTGTGAAAGTCTATACTTTCCTGGTGGCTGGTAGAGGGGGCGATATGGGGTTTGACCGGTTCCACAGGTGAAGGTTACAATCCGACGAGCACGACCACCAGCGTGGCGATACTTGTTAAGATACTCAAGATAGGGCCATAGTCACGTACGCCCTCAATAAACGGCCGCCGGATGGGCTCGACGTAAACAATGTCGTTGGGCTGTATCACGATGTTGTTTTCTAAGTACCCGGCAAAGGTACTCAGGTCAGCGATGATCACCGTTTCACCACGCAACACGCGAATGTTATACGCCTTGGCATCGTTGCTGACACCTTTTGCCAGCGCCAGCACCTCCGTTAGCCGGATGTTCTCATTCGTCAGAGGAATTACCTGCCCGCCCGGTGCACCCAGTACGACCACGCGCTTGTTCAGATACTTTAACCGGATATACATGCCGGCGTAGAATTTTGTGTAGGTCTGCTGCAACCGGTCTTCTGCCTGTAGTAGTGTAAGCCCTTCGAGGCGAATAGTATCGATCATGGGGAATTTTACCACGCCATCCTGGTTGACCAGGTAGCTGCGTACTTCGTTCCCGCTCACCGGCGTAGTTTGTACGGGACGGTCTTTGTCGAGAAAACGATCGGGGTCTACCAGGCGCTCGCCGTTCTTGGTATAGATCTCAATGGCCAGCTGATCATTTTTCTGAATGCTGTAATTCTTTTCTGCTGCATTGGCCTGCGCCTTGACGGCGTCCTTTTGATCGACCTGGAACATGATGTTCTGCCGGTAGGAGGCACACGAAGAGGCCAACAGGCCCAGGATCGCCAGGGAGCACGCTGAACGAAAAAAGGAAGTTCGTTTCAAGTTAAAAAATGCGTTAATTTCAGCTTAATATCGTGAAATTACGGATTTTCTTAACAACTCTTCCAGCGTTGGAAGATGCTGGTCCTTTTCGGACAGAATAGGGTCGTTTATTTGCCAGTTAATATTCAGCTGGGGATCGTTCCAGCGTACACCGATTTCAGATTCGCGGTGGTAATGATGCGTGCATTTGTAGAAGAAAACGGCGTCTTCCAGCGCCGAAAAGCCGTGGGCGAACCCTTCCGGCACCAGTAGCATATTGTTGCGGCGGGCCTCCAGCAGACAGTAGTACACCTTACCAAAGGTCGGGGAACCGGCGCGCAGGTCGATGGTCACATCCAGGATCGTGCCCTGAAATACCGACACGAGCTTGGCCTGGGCGTGCGGCGCTACCTGCATGTGCAAGCCCCGTACAACACCCTTTTTAGAGAACGACTTGTTCTCCTGGACGAATTTGTCTTGTATGCCGTGTTTGACAAAGAGGTCTTCGCGGTAAAACTCGTAGAACCACCCGCGGCTGTCTTCTAGAACAGAAGGAAAAATCTCCACCAACCCTTCTATACCGGTTTGCTTTACTTCCATGAAAAATCAATGGCCAGTTACGATGCCTTTTTGAATTCGCTGATCGTCTGCAGGTACTTGTCGATGACAACGGACTCGCTGTACTCCGTTTCCATCTTCGTCCGACCATTTTCTCCAAAAAGCTTGAGGGTGGCACTTTCCATATCGGCCATCTCCTTCATCTTTTCAGCCAGGTCGTCTGCATCTTTCAGCCTGCAAAGAAGGCCATTAAAATTGTTTTTCACAACATGGTTGCAGCCCGGCACATCCGTGGCGATAATGGGCTTGGACGAGCTGGCGGCTTCCAGCAATGTGCGCGGCGTACCTTCACGGTACGAAGGCAGCACGACGCAGTCGGCCGCGTGAATGAACCGACGCACGTCGTCGGTCGTGCCCAGGTATTCGATAATGCCCTGGTCGATCCATTCCTGGATCACCTCGGTCTTGATGCCGCGCTTGTGCAGTGGGTCCATCGCACCCAGCACCTGGAAGCGGGCGTTCATTCCGGCCGCACGTAATTTCTTGACGGCTTCAATATATTCCATCACTCCCTTGTCAGTAATGAGGCGGGAGATCATTAGAAATGTAAAAGTGTCATTGCGACGGAATGCCATTGGCTGGAACTTCCCCAGGTCGATGCCCGAACCGGGCACCAGATCCACGGCACGCTCCGGCACAAGCTTGCGGGTTACGAACAGTTTTAAGTCGTCAGGGTTCTGGAAGAAGACCTTTCGCGCAAAGCGGAAACTGATCTTATAGAGCGCGATCGCTACAGCCGACACGAGGTTGTCCTTGAGAAAGACCGTGCCCAGGCCACATACGTTATTCACGACGGGAATCTTCAGCATCGACGCTGCCAGGGTGCCGTACACATTCGGTTTGATCGTGTAGTGTAAGATGACGTCGGGGCGGATTTTTTTGTAAATCGTGTACAATTCTACAATTAAGGCAGAATCCTTCACTGGGTTAGCTCCCCGGCTGTCCATCCGTACCTTGTGGTGCACGCAACCGGCGGCCACAAGGAGATTTGTGTACTCATCTTCGGGTGCCACGGTGTGCACCTCATGCCCTTCTTCAAGCAGGGCGCGAACAAAGTTCATCCGGAAATTGTAAATATTCCAAGACGTGTTGAGGACGATAGCAATTCTCATTTGGGCTCTGGTTGAGAAAATTGAAATTATCCTGAATTCGGTAAAGGGTAGAAAATTCAGCTGTACGTGAGGAAATTCCAGCTTGAATTCGGGTGTCGGTGTATCATCAAAAATAGGAAAAAGTAACCCAACCGTGCAACAACCCGAAAAAATAATACGTTAAGATTGTTCATTTTTGTAAAAGATATGAAGGAAGCAGAAAATACAGCCGTTTTAGTAGCACTTAGCAGCACCCGCACCCAGGAGGAGACCCAGGAGCATCTCGACGAGCTGGCTTTTCTGGCAGAGACGTCGGGCATCAAGACCATCCACCAGGTCGTGCAGAATTTGCCGCACCCCGACTCGCGCACTTTTCTCGGAAAAGGTAAGTTGGCGGAGCTCAAGCAGTTCGTGATGCAACACCAGGTACGTCACATCATCTTCGACGAAGACCTTACGCCGTCGCAGCTGCGCAACCTCGAGCGTGAGTTCAATCCCAAAGAGCAAGAAGATTTTACGGTGCGCATCTACGATCGCAGCTTATTGATTCTGGATATTTTCCTGTGGCGCGCGCAGACCGCTCAGGCCAAGACGCAAGTCGAACTTGCCATGAACCAATACCTGTTGCCCCGACTCACCCGCATGTGGACCCACCTGGAACGCCAGCGCGGTGGTACTGGTACCCGCGGTGGTGCAGGTGAAAAGGAAATCGAGACCGACCGTCGTAACATCCGTCAGCAGATCACGGTCTTAAAAGAGCGGCTCGAAAAGATCGAAAAACAACGCGCCACCCAGCGCAAGTCACGCGGCGGCGTTGTGCGTGTAGCCCTGGTGGGATATACCAACGTCGGCAAGTCCACGCTTATGAATTTGCTGTCCGGCTCCGGCGTACTGGCCGAAGACAAGCTCTTTGCCACCGTCGACTCCACTGTGCGCAAAGTAGTATTTGGCAACATCCCGTTCCTGCTGTCCGACACCGTAGGGTTCATTCGCAAGCTGCCCCATCACCTCATCGAGTCATTCAAATCCACCCTCGACGAAGTCCGCGAAGCCGATCTGCTGCTCCACGTTGTAGACCTGGCACATCCGTACCACGACAATCAGATCGAGGTTGTCACCAAGACCCTGGAAGAGATTGGCGCGGCCAATATTCCAACGGTTTTGATACTGAACAAAATCGACCTCTTCCGTGAAAAAAATCCTGACATCAACCTGGAGGAGATGCGGGGCTTTTACCGCGAGAAAGGATTTGAGCATGTGGTGTTTGTTTCGGCGACAGGCAATGAGAATATTAATGGGCTGAAGCAATTGATTTTTGAGAAGGTGAAGGACAGACATATTCAGATTTTCCCGAACTTCTTTAAGGATGGGTATGAGTTCTCGCCGTGGCCGGTTGAGTCGGTGTGAGGGAAAATATGGAACTGCGGCGTACCATCAACGTTTCAAAACGCTGAACAGATACGCCACATCGCTTTCGCTCTTTCTATCGATTTGTACCCTGGTAAGAACTTTAAAGAAAAAGGCAGGAAGGGAGACCAGCAGACTAATGGCAATTGTCCAAAATAGGGAGAACTCTTCTGGCTTTGCTATATAACCAATAACGCCAACAAGGAGTATCGTTACCGACATACAGAGCGACAGTGTTAGATATATCAGATAGCTGGTTCTGATTTCGTCTTCTGTATCGTCATAGATCGTTATCTCGGTACGGTCGTCCAGTGGCTGCACAGAAATATGCAAGATGGGTGAAATCTCTCCCCTGCCAAACCTTAATGCATTTCGAACATGAATACGTTTCTCTGATACCATGCCAGAGAAATAATGTGATCCAAAAGGTAATATCAGAAACTCCCCCGCGGTAGGAAAAGTGTGGTTTCTTAATACCGTCAAAACCTCTTCGGGGGAAAGCTCTGTAATAAAGATGGAAAGTTTCTTCACGGCCGGACAAAGCTACAGATCCATCGCAATACGTGGGAAACAAAAGTGACTTGAGGTTTTAGCTCACTTCCAGGCGAGACACGGGCCTGCCATGCGGCCAGTCTCCAGAGGATATGGAAAAACTCAATAGATTGTAACTTATTCATAGCCAGTAAGTAAATAAAAAAAACAACGGACACACAATATTTTTTATCTTTGCGCCCCTTGCCCTATGCCGTAAAGGTCATTTATGGCAAGATGGCCCCGTAGTTCAATGGATAGAATAGGAGTTTCCTAAACTTTTGATGCAGGTTCGATTCCTGTCGGGGCTACTACTAAAAAGCCTTCTAATTGCGAAAATTAGAAGGCTTTTTAATGTCCGACTGAAGGGGAATCGAACTGTGCATAGCGTAACTATTTTTAGGGATTTTTTGAACATGTATTCATCAAGCGCCCCATCGTTAAATGCGTGACATACCGTATCTTTCTTTGCAACCCCGGACTAACTAACGATCACTTTACGTTTACCATCCCAATTTAGGAGGCTTCCTTGATCGGAAAATTGCTTTTTAAATCATAACCCAGTCGTATAAATTCCATAAACAACTTTCCATCCTCCGTTACCACGACTGACTCATATCCTGCTATGATAACAAGTTCGTACCAATAATTTATAAATATATCTATAGGAATTTTTGAAAGAGGTAATTGGTAACCAAAGTCCATAATTACATATTCATAATTACGTAGTTTGGAATTACGAAAATACGCCCTTACGGTTTCCTCATTGTTGTCGAAGTCGTAGTAAAATGAATGGTGATCTGGATAGTCATTCCACTCTATCCAATATGGTTTCTTGTTCAACTCAATTCTCGTATTACATAATTTAATGCCATGCGCCGTCAGAATGGAATTGATGTTGTCTGGAAAGTCATTTGAAATTGAAACAATCTTGCTGGAAAACTCCTTAAGAGGATTAATAAATTTGTCGCTCATTATTCTATTATTGATCTTCTGTCCCATTTGTCCAAGCAAATATCGCAAACGGTTATTGATTTGGAGCGCTGGTCTCGTTCTCTAAATACGTACACCTATGCATCGGATCGCGAAAGCAAGGCGATTTTGCCAGTTCTGCGATCTTTAAAAAATCCTGACTCAACTGCCCTTCTCAGGGTGTGAAAACAATTTGTAAGTACCCAAAAAGGGAATGGTGGCGCTTTGTGTTTTTTACGAATTTTATGGGGGTATGATACGGCGAAAATGTAGATCGATTTAAAGAAACGTTCAATTGTGTCGGCTTGCCTTATGTGGGACATTAAACATTGACGATATGCGTTACATCACCACTATCATACTCGGGTTAATGGCTATGCAAATCAGCTTGGACACTTTCTGCCAAGCGCCTTTAAAAAACAAAGGAGTGTCAGCCGCTATTATATGCCTGACATATGACGACGCTCTTCCATCGCAGTTGGATAATGTGATACCGCAGTTGAACGCATTAAATCTTAAAGCAACGTTTTTCGTTAATTCGCTCGCTGGAAGCTCAAATCAGATAGGACATGCATCACCATCGCTGGTCCGTTGGAAGGCCGCATCAATTCAAGGACATGAGTTAGGCAACCATACATTGTTTCATCCTTGTCCTGAGCGGCTCGGGTGGGAAAAAGAGGTAGCATTAGAAGCTTATGATCTGGAACGGCTGATGTCAGAAATTCGCACCATGCATAGTTACCTAGACATAATAATGGGTAAAAAGTCGAAGAGAGCTTATGCCTATCCTTGCAATGAGACGTCGATCGGCGGTGTGGACTACGCCGCCGTGCTTCGGGAGCTTGGTATAATCTCCTATGGCCGTTCTGGCGGCGACGCGCATAACAATATTTCGAACGGAAAAGATCTGGACGGACTAAAAGTACCAAGTTGGCATGTAATGGAGGGAACGACAGGTGCGGCGTTGATCGAGTTCGTAGAAAGAACCATTCGCTCAAACGGGTTAGGAATATTTCAATTCCATGACATAGGGGGATTGCTATTTAATGTTTCCAAGGAAGCACATCAGGATTTACTGAACTATTTGTCAGCGAATGCCGATAGGGTTCGGGTAATGACCTTCAGTGATGCGGTTGCTGAAATGAAACAGCGATGATTAACCATGCAGAATTGCAAAATGACCGGGTTCAGGCTCGTCTATATATTATTCCTGAAGTATTAGGGCCAGCGTTAATCACACTGTAGGAATAAAACCTGTCAAAATTGTCAGGTATTTAAATGCTTTTGCGGCCATTACAGCCTTTGAAGAGTTTGGAGATCAGGATTCAGGGAGCACGAATGCAGCACCGTCCGGTCTACTACTAAAAAGCCTTCTAATTGTTAAAATTGGAAGGCTTTTTTGTGTCTAACCGGATAGGAATCGAAACGCAGTTCATCGCCATCAGTTGCGCCAGGTGCTGCAGGCATTCGAAACTCGACAAGAGTTTACACATGTCGCCACACCGGAAGAAAATGCCTACATCGAAGCATTCCACTCCATCCAGCAGCACGAACTCATGGATCGATTTACTTTTCGGGCAATTACGACGCTAAGGAGCACATTGAGAAGTATATGTACTGGTACAACACACGGTGGCGGCATGGTGCGTTAAAAGGCCATCCTGGAAACGTTACACCGAGGCCACCTTCGACGCAGAAGCGTTTTTACAACAGCCACTGGGCTAAGCCGTATGCAATTACACCGCAAACTAAAAGCGCGTACAGGCAAGTCTACCCGCGAGTTCCTGCGGGATTTTAAGTGTACACGTTCACAGCCGGCCGAGAGCCGATCGTGTGCATACCATCGGAGATAAGTGACGCCAGCAAGTTAAAGAACAGCGTTGGGTTGATCCGGTTGTGTGCTGGCCTAAGCATTTTTTGCAGACGTTTCTATATTATTCAGTAATTTATAAAGCTGTACAGCATCATTAAAAGAGGGTGCATTTCGGGTATGGATTCGAATGTCGTCTGCGAGCAACTTATAAATTCGGGCTACATTTCCTACCAGTGGGTCTTCGGGAAGATTATTACTAAACTCGACTGGGACTTTCAATAATTGCAGTTCTTTCTCAATGCCTCTTGCTCCAAAAATAGAGAGAGGCGCCAACTGTCCGTGTCCCGAACCACCTCTTACCTGTATATCGCCTTCAGTACCATTAATTTCCCATAAAAGATTAGTACCACGTGATATGCCACCACGGTAATGAACAGAAATAGGTATACCATTTGTTAACGTACCGATCACCATAATTTGGTCTTCCGCTGTTTTCGATTTCACCTCACCTGTTTCCAATACTTTCACCAGGGTAAAATTGCTTGTCATTCTGGAACTAAGCTCTGAAAAACTCCCCAATACACGGGTAACGCCTGCCAACGTATGTGCCAAGGGTATAGTAAGCATAGTAGCACCATTGGCTTTATCATACAAATAATATAAATCTCCAACAGTCTCGTTTCGCCAACTCCCGCCCGAACCTATCAAGGTTGTTGATAGAACTTTCCCTACATAACCATCCTTTATGAGTTGTTGCAAATACAAAATCTCAGGTGCTACCACCATTTGCGTTCCTACGACGGCCACAACATCTTTCCTTGCTGCCACTTCGGCTAAAAGTCTGGTTTCCTCCAAACCATTTCCAAGTGGATGTTCACAATACACGTGTTTGCCTGATTCCAGTGCAGCTTTTACCAACGCGAAATGATGTGGAACTTTCACTGTAACGATTACCAAATCTATTTCAGGCGAGTTTATAAGCGCTTCTGCATTGTGAAATGCATAGGGGATTTGGAATGCTTCGCAAGACCTTTTCGCACTTTCATAGTTCGTATTTGCCACGCCTACAATTTCAAAATCCTCTGCCAAAAATTTCAATGCGGGTACATGCGATTTTGATGCCCAATGGCTATCGGGATTTAAACCAATAAATCCGACTCTGATACCATTTGTTTTCATTCTCTTTTATTTTTGATTGAATTGCAAATTTATAGGGATACAAATACCTTTACACAGTACATAGGAAATTGTATGGTACATACAAAAATGTAAGTAATGGCAAACACTAAAGAAACTTCAACAAACAAGCAGAATAAGATTTCTATCGCTGATTGCAACGTTACCTACTCAGTTCAACTGGTTGGGGGTCGGTGGAAACTTCCTATTCTGATGCAATTGCAAAAAGAAAAAAAGCGCTTCGGAGAATTAAAAAAAATAATTTCCAATATCACAGAAAGAATGCTCACACTACAGTTAAGAGAACTGGAAAAAGATGGCTTGGTATCAAGAATGGTTTATGCGGAAGTTCCGCCAAGAGTTGAATATGAATTAACGAAAACCGGAAAGGAGCTGATGCCTGTTTGCAAGGAACTACATAAATGGGGAGCAAAACATAAAATGGAATTATCGAAAAAGTGATAATTCATCCATCCCGAGTCAGGATCACTACGTACGCTACATCCCCTCCACTAGAGGTACTGGCGGGCAATACGTAATGGTCGTATTTCTTTAGCGACGGGCCCCCATTGGCCCCCATTTCCTGCAGCGAATAAACGCCAGCCATGCTCGGTATGCGGTAAACGTATTTCAAAAACATCATCTTTGGCGCTTTACATAGTGATTGGTAGTATTGTTAGCATCTGTCAGTGACAGGATTACACCGCCCCGCACGGCTTCGAAATGGGAGGAGAATGTTTCAGACCCGCCCCTGAAACGGTCCGTAAGCGTCATCGTCCAGATATTGGTATTGTATCGGCCGGTATATTTCTGAGTAGCAAATTTCAGATCACCCTCCTGTCCCGAAGCACCCGAATGTTGACTGCTGTACGTGTTGTCCGCCAGAAAATTGAACTCGTTCGAAATGGAAGTTTCCCGTGGGCTAGTTTCATGAATCCATTAAACATCTGCTTGTTAAAAAGTAACGATTTTAAAGCGTTTTATTTCCACGGAGACTTGGATAGGCTAACATCAAGCCCCTTCGCGCATTTCAAGTGCACCTTTCACAAAACAGATCGTGGGTTTCTCACGATAGAAGAAATCGAGATCTTTTGGAATGCGAAGTTTGATGCCAAGCGCCTTGAGGAGGTGCGAGATTGTTTTTCGCTGATGAGATTAGGTAACGCTGGGGGATATGCCTGTGTTCTTGCAGTTCAGTGCGACATTGGAGGGCATTGACGACAGTAATAACAAATTGTCACAAATGCCACCGGAAATTGTCGCGATTTAACGCTATGATAAAAGTCATTACTTCCGACATTCGTAGACACTAAAAATAATCGACATGGCTAAAATAGTCGCGACCTTAAATATAATGCTCAACGGTTCGTGTGATCATACTTCCGGACTCGCCGACGAAGGCGTACACGATCATTACACGGAAGTAATCCGGGGATCAGATATTATTCTTTATGGAAGAACCACGTACGAGCTTATGGAAGACTACTGGCCCAGGCTGGTTAAAAATCCTAGCGGAGAAAAGTCAATGGACGAATTTGCAGTTGCTTTGCACAATATTCAGAAAGTTGTTTTCTCACGCACACGGCAGTCTCTTAGCTGGGAAAATTCTGTTCTTGCCAAAAAAAGCCTTGAGGAGGAAGTTCGGTCATTGAAGAAACAACCGGGTAAGGATGTTCTGATTGGAAGTCCAAGCTTGATTAATGCGTTAACGAAGCTTGATTTGATTGATGAATATCACCTTTGTATTCATCCGGTGATTGCGCAGGACGGATTACTTCTGTTTAAGAATATCCCTGAACGATTGATTCTCACGTTAACGAAGACTAAAACTTTTAAGGCCGGGCAAGTGATGCTCTATTATGAGAGAGTAAAAGATTAAAGAATGCAATAGCCACGAAGTCACAAAGTTATCTTCGTGTGATTGAGTGCCTTAGTAGCGACAGTATCGGGGGTATTTGCATATTGTTGTCACGTATATTATATTTGTGACAACAAAAAAAATAAGCGCGATGAGAAAATTAGAATTTGCATCCCTTCAGGTTAGGGATCTGGAAACCTCGAAAGGGTTTTACACCACAAAACTAGGGTTTGAGGAAGCAGGAATTCCCAACCCACATGCCTGTGTTTTTAGATACAACAAGGGTGAGGCAAGTTTTGCCATTAGAACGCCAATCGGTAACCTGGAAGGAAAAGAACTGGGTATCGGGGCCTCACTCTGGTTCGCAATCGACGGGGAAATAGAGGACCTGCAGGCCCAGTTATTAGCAAAGAATGTGACACTGTTGGGGCCGATCCAGGTAACACCTTTCGGGAAAATCATTATTGCCAAAGACCCCGATGGATACAACATCACCTTTCTGAAATCAAACTAAACATATCGATTATTACTCATATCCATTCCGGTTGGTTTTTTTTTCGGGATCAACCGGGTCGACTTTGAACGGACTTCTTTACAGACGCTACAAAAAGACTATGCCCAAAAAGAAAATTGAATTTCATTTTAGGAAGCCCGAAGACAGTCCGGGTTATCTTCTGGGACAAGTGACCATGTTGTGGCAGAGAAAACAAAAGCGGGTCTTAGATCCTTTAGACCTGACGCATACCCAGTTCGCGCTGCTCTGTGCATTAGCCTGGTTATCGAGGGAAAGTAACGAGGTTACGCAGGTCGATATAGCCAATCAGGGTAATGCGGACAGGATGATGGTATCAAAGGTATTGCGGACGTTGGAGGAGAAGGAATTCATCACCCGCCATGAGCACCCGATAGATACGAGGGCGAAGACTATCAAACTGACCCCGCATGGGGAAAGGGTACTGCAAAAAGCTATTATCTGTGTGGAAGCTGTCGATCTGGATTTTTTTAACAAGTTGGGAACAGGTCTGACAACCTTTAATTCAAAGATGGTGGCACTGATCGAACAGAATAATAATGATAATTTTTAATGTCCTTACTTAATCGTGGTTATCATAGCGGATTAAGATGACATTTTAACGGAGGTAAATACGTCGCGAGATGTTACCTTGTTACCTCGAGGTTACTATTACTTTTTGATACAACGTTGCTAAAATACATTCTCCGAATCTAGCTTTGCTTCCCAGAAGCTGGAACGACCGGTTTACTATAAAGTATCAATCGTAATCATGAAGAAACATAAAGGAAGAACCGCCCTGGTCACGGGCGGAAGCCGCGGCATTGGCGCCGCGATTGTAAAAAAACTTGCAGAACAAGGTGTTTCATTTATCGGCATACACTACAGCAGCGATGCAGAGGCCGTGCAACGCGTACTGAACAGCATACGTGAACTCGGCAGTGATGGCGTCATCATTCAGGCCGATCTGAAGGAAGGTAAAAAAGCTGCCGACAAAATCTGGACGACCTTTAAAACCGCCCTGGAACAAAACGTAGAATCGCCGGGGGTAGATATATTGGTGAATAATGCCGGCATCGCTCCAGGGCTTCTCCTGGAACAAACCACGGAAGCAGATTTCGATGACATCGTCGATGTCAATTTAAAATCTCCTTTTTTCCTGATTCAGCGCTTCAGCGAGCTGCTACGCGAAAACGGAAGAATTATCAACATCTCCACCGGCTTTACCAGAATTGCCGGTCCCACCCACGTGGCGTATGCCGCGTCAAAAGGAGCTATCGAAACAATGACACTGGCCCTGGCGCCACACTTCGGCCCACGCAACATCACCGTAAACACCGTTGTCCCCGGCTATACCCTCACGGACATGACCAGGGACTGGCTGGCCAATCCTGACGCCACCGCGTTCGCATCAAGCCAGTCCGTTTTCAAGCGCGTCGGTCAGCCCGAAGATGTCGCCGACGTAGTAGCGCTTCTCGCGTCGCCAACCGCGCGTTGGATCACCGGACAATTTATAGACGCCACCGGCGGCGCCAGGCTGTGATTCGCAATGTCATTTTTATCTCTGTCTTTTTACCGTGGCCAGTCCGACTGGCCACGGTAATTTCATTCATGGTTTTTTCGAAAACTGGAAGGCTTAAACGGTATCCATTATCAATTTGAACGTGTAGCCATACTTTCTGAACGATTACCTATCGTTCCGGCCGCTTCTTCACAACTACTTTTGATCCATCATCAAAACAAAGAAGAAGATTATGGCAAAGAATTATCTCATACAAATAGCGGACTACAATCATTGGGCGGATAATAGAGCCATGGAATGGCTACAGCAAATTAGTGATGAACAATGGGAGCAAGTTATCGTCAGCAGTTTCAATAGTATAAGTCAAACGGCAATTCATATCGTCAGCGCAGAAAAGTATTGGGTCGATCTTTGGGCGCATATTCCTGAACCAATATTTTTATCGACGCAATTCAAGGGGACTAAAGATGGATTACTTGAAATTTGGAATAAGGCATCAGCCGATATCAGCACGCTTGTGAATAGTTTTCCAGAAGGGAATTATTCACAAAGTATCATTTTCAAATACCCCAGGACCGGTCGTATAGGTCAAATGCCGTTTTGGGAGACAGTAGCACATGTCATTAATCATTCTACCTACCATCGGGGGCAATTGGTGACGCTTCTACGCCAGGCAGACTACGTAAACGTATCCTCAATTGACATGGCCACTTATTTTCAAATGAATAAAATCTGAGTTCAGCATCTGATTACCACGTATTTAGTGCTATTACAACCGTTTGCGTGAATTCGTGACTGTTAAAATAAAATCATGGTCGCCTCGTCTTTTATGGTTGGAACCTAATCCTGAGGTGATGGACCTAATAAACGGTGACAACCAGTCAGTACGTACACACACATTTTCGGAGTTACTCATCATTCTAGGTCAGCCCAGACAGATCGATGGACTTCAGGTGACTGTTACAGAGAACGAAAGAAAGGCGATTCCGATTTTCTATCCATTTCGATTTGACCAATATTTTGTCTGCATGGTTAGCGCAGGCGAATTATCGTTGAAGCTGAATCTGGTAAATCATGTCATACGCGAAGGTGAATTTGTTTTAATTGAACCGGGAACGATTTGTCAATTCACCGGTTCATCGGAATTTATCTCCAGTGCCTGTATCTCTTTCTCAAACGATTTTCTACTGAAGGCAGGCATCTATCAGAAATATATCTCCGCCTTTAAGTTGCTGGGGCCGAATCTGAGCACGCACCTGGTTTTGGAAAAGGAAGAGATCGCATTGTTGTCGGGCATTTTTAAAATGCTTTATGCCAATATCGTCACCCGGGAAAAGAATGAGTTCTCACAAGAGATTATTCAGCATAACTTTAGCCTTGTGATTTATGAATTGATAAACGTTTTCTATCATCATCATCAGGAATTAAAATCAAAACCTACGCGCAAACAGGATATTACTGCGCGCTTTATGAAGTTGTTAATAAAGTGGTACAAGGAAGAACGGAGTGTCCAATTTTACGCCGGTCAACTTGCTATCACTCCCCGTTACTTAACACAAACGGTGAAAGAGGTGGCAGGCAAAACAGCAGGAGACTTAATTGACGAGATGGTTATCACGGAAGCGATGATTCTGCTCAATGATCCAGCTTGTTCCATCGGACAGGTTGCTGTTTTATTGCAGTTCAGTGATCAGTTTTTCTTCAGTAAGTTTTTTAAAAATAAAACAGGTCTTACACCATCCGAATATCGCAAGAGTAAACAACAGACGTTTGTTATAAAAGAAGAATTGTCAGTCCCTTCTCAAGAACGAATACTTTCAGACATAACTTAAGTACATTTCAACATTCTTTACACGTTACGTGTACTCCATTTTCGCATTGCCGTCCTGAAGGACGACAATCACTATGGACAGGTCATCAAAAAATATTATTTCAATCGTTGCCGGCCTTACGCAACCACTGGAGATTGCTATTATTCGGCAGCTCCTTCAGCGTGATGCGCTGGTAATTGTTCCGGCGTCCAATGCCGACACCATTCTTCAAATTAAGAATGAAGTAGCCGATATTTCCACCGGTTCATTAGTGACACTGGTCACTGACCCGATGGACTACGAAAGGTCAAAAGAGATCACGGATCATATTCAATCCAATTACGGAAGAATAGACCTGGTCATTACTCTATCCTGCACTACCTATCCCTCGCTGCCGCTTACCGAACTGGATTATGTTTCATGGGATACGATGCAATGCGAAAGTATGTCGTATTGGTTTATGTCTGCCAGACTTGTGCTTCCGCTGATGAAACAGCACAGACGTGGCACCTTCATCCAGATCTGTAATGACCCTGTTCAAAAAACAGGTGCGCCATCACCCCTGGGCCGGATTGCCAGCCTGCTACAGATGGAGCTATCAAAGGAACTTGATCGTGAAGTAGGCGTATATGGCGTGCACTACTACCATGTATTCTCGCATCCCGAAAATGAAAACGTCGATAGAGCGAAGGAAGCTGCCTACATTCTTGACCTCTATCAGGACAACGTTAACCAGACAAGGTCACTGTTCCATACAGCATCCAACCACCTGCTCACGAACACTATACAATAAACTCTATTCGACGGTTTAGTATCCATACCCAATTTAAAAAACAAAACGACTAATTTTTATGAATGTATTTAAACAATTGTCCTTCGTAATCCTGGCAGTCGCCCTGCTGGCAAGTTGTGCAAAAAAAGAGGACAACGCGGTAACTGTTCCGACTTTGAAAGTCAGTACGCGGCAATTAACGGCCAATGGAATTGCAGAGACACTTTCCTATAGTGGATCAATAGAAGCCGATAATTCGGTGGCACTGGGATTTCTCGTCCCCGGCAGGGTGACGGCTGTATATGTGGAAGAGGGACAACACGTCACGGAAGGACAATTGCTGGCTTCCATAGAAACCATCGAATATCAAAACAACGTTCTTCTGGCAGAAGCTTCACTTGAGCAAGCACAGGATAATTTCAACCGACTCGATGAGCTCTATGTAAAAGGGAGCTTGCCTGCCCGCGAGCATCTGACGGCCAAGGTTGCACTGTCACAAGCAAAAGCGAACAAGAGTATTGCTGCGAAGCGACTGGCGGATACCAAACTGTATGCACCATTCGCCGGCATTGTTACGGCAAAAGAAATTGAAAAAGGTGCTATCGCCTCCAGCGGCATCACGGCCTTCACCATTGTGAAGACCGATTTGGTCTATGCAAAAATTTCAGTCTCGGAAAGTGAAATCAGTAAGCTTGCGATCGGTACCGGGGCAACTGTCTCCATTCCTGCTATCAAGGATACAAGGAGTGGAAAAATCAGCATCCTCAACCCACAAGCGGATGCTTCTACACGAAGCTTTGAAGTGAAAGTGCGCCTGGCGAACGCGGACGGAAAACTTCTTCCCGGCATGTTGGCAAACAT
Source organism: Parachryseolinea silvisoli (assembly GCF_021190955.1). GTDB lineage: Bacteria > Bacteroidota > Bacteroidia > Cytophagales > Cyclobacteriaceae > Ohtaekwangia > Ohtaekwangia silvisoli. The sequence goes on along the minus strand of NZ_JAIOAO010000001.1, from coordinate 2,138,947 downwards.
AAATATCTCGACTGATCACAAACGTGAGGTGTTGACCGTACCGGCTGATGCCGTAGTGCGAGATCCGGAAGAGTTCACCTACGTTTTTATTGTAGACGACAAAAACAGAGCGATTAAAAAGAGAATTGTTATCAATGGTTTGTCGATGAATGAGATCATTGTTTCAGAAGGACTTCACATTGGCGACCGGGTAATCATCCAGGGACAGAACCAGCTGAAAGACGGCCAAACCGTAGCACTTTGAGCAGCCCTGTATTTACAATGATTAGATAAGCAGATACAAATGAAAAAACGCAGAATAAATATTATTGAGGCTTCGATGAAGTATAGCCAGCTATCGTTGCTGATTGCCGGATTACTGGTCGTTGTTGGTATCGTGGCGTTGATCACAATGCCTCGAAGTGAAGATCCGCGAATTACCGTGCGACAAGGTATTGTCTTTGCACTTTATCCGGGCGCGGACGAGCTCCAGGTTGAAAAGCAAGTGACTGATAAAATAGAGCAATTCCTCTTCAGTTTTGAAGAAATCAAAAAAGCAAAGACGCGCTCGGAAACCAAGGAAGGACAGGTTGTCATTATCGCAGAGTTAAACGATAATGTAAAAGACCCCAAGAAGTTTTGGAGTACACTGCAGCATGGTCTGAACAGCACATTGCGTCCAACACTTCCGCCGGGCGTGCAAGGTCCGATTGTCAACAGCGAGTTCGGTGACGTGGTGGCACAAATGATCACAGTGAGTGCGCCCGGTAGAAGCTATGCTGAAATGGAAAACTACCTGGACAAATTGGAGGATGGCATTAAGACCATTCCGGAAGTGTCCAAGATCAACCGATATGGCGGGCAACGTCAACAAATCTACATCGTCGTAGACGATGAGAAGATGCAGCAATATGGATTTGATTTTGCCTCGCTGTCAGCCGTATTACAAGCACAGAACGTAACCAACTACACGGGGGACATTACCCTCTCGGCCAGCAATGTTCCCATTTTTGCAAACAGTCGGTATAAAGATGAGGCCGCTATTGGTAACCAGATTATTTTCAGCACTCCGGACGGCAAAGTCGTTCGTCTGAAAGATGTAGCACGTATTGAAAGACGCTATGAAGAGGTGAATAGTTTTATAAAGGTGGGGAGTGACAAGGTAATGATGCTGACGGTGCAGATGCAGCCGGGGAATAATATTGTTTACTTAGGAGATGATCTGAAAGAGAGAATTGATGAAGTAAAGAAGACCTTACCCGCAGATGTCAGCATCAACACCATCGTTGATCAGCCAGAGGTAGTGCGCGAACGGGTAAGTCACTTTATGGTCGAGTTTGGAATCGCCATCGCGGCTGTCATTGTGGTTGTCATGTTACTGCTACCGTTTCGCGTTGCTTCGATATCCGCGATTGCTGCACCGGTATCTATTGCCATAACCTTTGCCATCCTTAATTTAGTAGGGATAGAAATTCACCAGGTGTCACTGGCTGCGCTCATTGTTGTACTGGGTATGGTGGTCGATGATGCGATTGTAATCGTAGATAATTACATCGAAAAACTCGACGAAGGTGTTGCAAACTGGACGGCCGCATGGCAAAGTGCTACGCAGTTAATGGTGCCCGTGTTCACGGCAACCGCAGCTATTATTTTTGCCTTCATGCCCCTGGCCTTTGTACTGAGAGGACTTCCCAAAGAGTTCATTGTGTCGTTGCCAATTGCAGTGTCTATTGCGCTATTCGCTTCATTTTTAGTGGCCCTGCTGCTGACACCGTACATGTGCTATGTCTTTTTGAAAAAAGGACTTAAGCACCATGTGGCAGACCGCCCTGTAAAGAAGAACGTACTGGATTATTTACAAGAGGGATTTAACCACGCGGTTGAGTTCTGTTTCCGCTGGCCGAAGTTAACCATGTTCACGGGACTGTTCTCTGTCTTTCTTGCCATGGTTATCGGTGGAAATGTGCAAGAAGAACTGTTTCCGATGGCGGAGCGAAACCAATTTAATCTGGAGTTGTGGATGCAAAACGGAACCGACGTCTCAGAAACAGCCCGGGCTGTAGAGAAAGTAGAAGCAGCAATAAAAGGTGATCCTCGCATTGTAACCACCGCCAGCTTTGTGGGAACTTCTTCTCCGCGATTCCATGCTACATATGCACCGGAAACACCACGTGAGAATTTTGCGCAAATATTTATTAACACAACCAGTGAACAAGCTACCGTTGACCTCATCGAAGAATACTTGCCGAAGTTTAATAATTTTCTGCCCAACGGCTTCGTTCGGGTAAGACAGTTGTCCAATAAGGAAACTCCGGCCCCGGTTGAAATTCGTGTTGTAGGAGACAATCTGAAAGATCAGAAAAAAGTCGCTGCGCAAATAGCGGCCATTGTCGAAAAGGCGAAAGGAACCAATTGGATCCGCACGGACTATCAGGATGATTACTTCGGTGTACGCGCCATCATTAAGGAAGATGCTGCGAGCCGCCTGGGTGTAAGTCATGCTGCGATTACACAAACATTAGGCGGTGAGATAAAAGGGAACATCGTATCCACACTATGGGAAGATGATAAGTCCATCGACATCGTTCTGCGACTGGACGGGAAAAACCGGGACAGCCTGGATAAGCTTCAAAACATCTACGTCACGTCGCAATACAATACAAAGGTACCACTCAAAGATGTAGTGGAGCTTCAACCTGCGTGGCATACGGGTGTTATTGCTCACCGCAATGGACTTCGTACACTCACGGTGCGATCTGAGGCTCAGTTAGGAGTCACGGCAACTACGATTGTCAATGAAGTCAAACCAAAAATTGCTGCACTTACTTTGCCCGAGGGTATTTCGATCAACTACGGAGGTGAAGTGGAGTCCTCCGGAGAAACATCGCCGGATATGGGCAAGTCATTACTGATTAGTCTGATGCTCATTTTCCTTACGCTGTTATTTCAATTCAAAAGCATCGGTAAGGTGTTGATTGTGCTGGCCGCATTTCCGCTGAGCTTGCTGGGTGCCATGCTGGGACTATTTTTAACAGGCAACCCGATGGGCTTCACTGCTTTCATTGGCATTATAAGTCTGATGGGAATTGTGGTGCGCAACGGAATCATCCTGGTTGATTATGCCGATGAATTAATTCGCGAACATGGATATGCGCTGAAGGCTGCGGCCATTGCATCCGCTAAACGAAGAATGAGACCAATTTTCCTAACCTCTTCTGCAGCGGCTATCGGTGTTGTTCCGATGATTTTAAGCAAATCTCCATTGTGGTCACCGCTGGGAAGTGTGTTGGCGTTAGGACTTGTCTTCTCTATGGTGATGACATTGTTTGTAGTACCGGTGCTCTACTTCTGGTTTATAAAACCTCAGCCGGTCCACCAGGAAATCAACCAGCCCGATGCAGATGAACACATTCAGTATAAGCCGGAGGTTATTTGATCTTCTACTGCACTGAAAGTACTCTTAATCGAAATAACATATCATAAACAACATCAAATGAAGTTGACATTCAAAGGGAGTCTCTCCGGATCCCTCATTATAGTATCGCTACTCGCCTCAGCGTTGGCTGTCGCGCAGCGCAACGTAACATTGGAGGAATTCAGACAACTAGCTATTCATCAGAATAACAATGTAAAAGCCGCGGATCAGAATATTCTGGTAGCGGAAGCTCAAAAAAAACAGGCTGACGCGAATGGAAAATTCACGCTCGACGGTTCGGTTACGGGGTTCTACTTTGGCAAGCCGCTGAATACACTACTACCCGAATATGGGGTGAGTCCGGGAATTAATTTTAATCAGCTGATCTACTCGGGAGGGAAAAATCAATTGGGACGAAAAGCAGCTGCGATCACTGTAAATATTCAAACAGAACGTAAGATTCAGACCACATCCGATGTATTGTATAATACGGAAGTAGCGTATTGGCAAGTGATTTCGGCAAAAGAACAAATCAAGTTAGCAGAACAAAGTCATAAGCAGCTAACGGCTTTGGTGACAGACATCAACAACCAATATATAGCCGGCCTGACATATAAGAATGACCTCCTGCGAGCGCGCGTTCAGCAAAATCAAAATCAGCTGAGCCTGAGACAAGCGAATGATGCCTTTACGTTGGCGAAGCTGAACCTGGCGCAACTTACCGGTCTTGGTGATAGCGTTGAGTTTACCGTGACGGATAGTATCAGTGGAACGTTTGATTCGCTTCAAACTTCAGACCTGGCAATACATGCACAAAGTCTTCGATCAGAAATTCGCATTCAGGAAAAGACGTTAGAATCGGCCCGACTCCAGGAACGGATTTATAAGGGTGATCTCTTTCCCAGTGTATCACTCGCGATAAGCGGCGTTAGCGCGTTTGGCAAGCAAGGGGTAAACCCGGAAAACAACAGCAATTCAATGGCAAGTTATTATGGCTTGGTTACGGTGAACGTACCCATCTTCGGGTGGGGCAGGCGAACGGAAAAAGTGAAAGAACAACAATACCGTATTCAATCACAGGAATATTTACTGAAGGAGAGCAGACAAGTCATTTCCGTACAAGTACAGCAATCCATTTTGCAAGTGAATCAAAGCGCCCGAAGTGTTAAGCTGGCGGAACTCTCTTTACTACAGGCAGAGGAAAATTTGCGACTTAGCAAGGATCGGTTAAAGGCAGGGACTATTGTAGGAAAAGACGTCCTGGATGCGCAAACCATCTGGCAACAAGCCTATAGCAACGTTATCGAGTCGAAGGTGGGCTATAAAATTGCAGAGACAAATCTGAAGAGAACATTGGGGGAATTAGATCAATAAGTGTCGCGTCTCGGAGTGTTTTGAACCGATCAGTTTATGTTTGTGATTACACACTAGTTAATGAACTCACATAAACGTTAATGTGTCATATTCCAGCGTTTGATAGGTTTGAGCGTAAACCTATTGGTGACTAAGTTTGTAGCGCAATAATTATTAAAACCTTATAAACGTTGAGCCTATGAAAAAAACAAAACGATCAGGATTTGTGCTCAAATCCTCCGCTGCCGCACTATGCCTTGCGCTAGTTGCCTTCTCCTGCGACCAGGAAAGTAACGAGGAAGTCGTCCCAGCGCTAACCACGGAGACTACACTGGATAAGTACTACACATTCCTCGAAGAAGCTTCGGGTGTCGGACGTGGCGACATCGCCTACGACAAAACGACCGACCAGTTTACAGTTAGCCGTGACATGATCGTTGATCGTAATACGATCGACCAATACATTGACACAGAAGAATCGGCCAATGGCAGAACAGAGCAACGCATGCACAACATTCTGTTGACAAATGCCCAGGCTACAAACTTTAAATACTACATACAGCCCGCGCTTACGCAAGGATGGCGTGATGCCGTCGTGGGCGCCATTGCACAATGGAACGGAGTAGGCGGCTCAAAGCTTCGCCTGGTACGGGTAGGCACACAGGCAGAGGCCAATATCAATGTATTCGTGGGCGCATATGACGCGGCAAACTGGGTGGCCCGGGCGACGCTGCCTTCCGGCAGCGGAAAGGGTACCCTCGAAATCAACCCACGCTTCAATGACATGGCCGCCAATCAAAAGCTGTTTGCCATGGCACACGAAATGGGTCACAATATCGGGTTCTGGCATACAGACCAAACTACCGGAACGATCGTACCCGGTACACCGGCAACTGATCCTAACTCGGTGATGAACTCATTCGTATTGCCCTGGAATGGCTTTACCAACTACGACCTTGTCGCGGTACGTTACATGTATCCCGCTGGTTCCTTCACCCGTACGATACAGGCCGAAAATTATTCAGCTATGGCTGGCATAAAGGTGGAAGCGTGTACAGATTCGGGCGGAGGCTCAAACATAGGGGCCATAGAAACGGCAGACTGGCTGGCTTACAACAGCATCAATATACCCACATCCGGCACATATCGGGTTGAATACAGAGTAGCCAGCACCAACGGCGGCGGTCGCCTCTCGCTCGACCTCAATGCCGGCACTACGGTGCTGGGAGCTATTAATATCCCTTCAACTGGTGGCTGGCAAACGTGGACAACCGTGTCACACAACGTTACCATCAACGCTGGCACATACAACGTCGGCATCTATGCGCAGGCCGGTGGTTGGAACATCAACTGGTTCCGCATTACTAAAATTTAGTCGATCCGGTACGCGAAGCATACCCAGACCCCACGTCTTCGAGGCGTGGGGTTAATTATTATATATCCCTACGATGAGCTTATGCTTTAGACGTATTTATGCTCAGTCTCTCTACCAAAAAAGAGCAGCTCGTGATTATTCTTTCGGTACTAAATAGTCAACGGGGATGTCTAAGAATTCTTGATAGCTTGCGCTATTTGCCGGACCTTCATTTATTGGAAGGTGGTCGGCTATTCTAATCGTGATGACCCCTTTGCTTTTCTTAGCGCCGACAACAACGTCGCCGATTTCAAAGCATTTGTCATCCACACCGACGACTCCTCCGACAGTTATCTGGGCACAATACTCTTTTATAAAAGTATAATCCTGCTTTTCTTTTGCGTCGTCTTTGCAGCCCCAGGTTACAGATAGTGATGCTGTAATAGCTACTGTATAGATAATTTTCATGGCTCGATTATTATGTATTTAGACACCGTTTAGTGGAGTGAAGTTGTAGCGGGGATCTGCGAAATTATTTGTGTTTAGCCTCTGGCAAGCCGATATAATAATCCGGGCCCGGGAAAATCAACGTATGAAGTTTAATTTGCCCCATCCATAGGGGTACGCCGCGCGTTCGTTGTCATACTGCAAATAGCAAGAATATGAAGAAGCATTTTACAATCATGCTGCTGTTAACGGCAGCCGGGAATCTTTTTGCGCAGCAAGAGACAACAGAACAGCAACCTCAGACCGTATTTTCATTCAAATCCATTCAGTCGTCTGGATTTTACGGCGCACTGACCAACGCCTCGACTTCGATAAACGGCGAATATGCAAACCTCGGTGGCCTTTACCTCGGCTATTTTATCAACCAAAGACTACTTATCGGCGTCGGCGGCGCAGCCACCAATACAAGCTTGCGTGTACCCGAGGCTAACAAAACTATATCCGGTGCCGATCTGCGTTACCAATACGGTCATTTCGGACTAATGACGGAATACGTTGTGAATTCCAATAAAAAAGTACACTTCGCTTTTAACCTGCTGTCGGGCGCCGGCTTTACTGCGCAATACCTGGATAATGATAGAGATGAAAAACGGTATAAAAACTACAGTCACGATACCGATTTCTTCGTGGTGCTGGAACCCGGCGCGCAGGTTGAAATAAATCTCACCAAATGGATGCGCCTTAGTCCTGGTATATCGTATCGCCAAACCATCGGCAGTAATGCAAAGGGACTCGGTGATAGCGACTTAAGTAATGTGTCAGGAAACGTTGCCCTTAAATTAGGTCGCTTCTAATGCAAATTGTGTAAATTTCAAGGTGCCTCGGCTGCCCTTAGCATCGTGAAATCATGGAAAAAGCAACGATAGAAACCTTTTGCCCGACAAGTCTTAAAGATTGGAGAGAGTGGCTGCGTAAGAACCATAAGACGAAAGAATCTGTCTGGCTTATTCTCTATAAAAAGAAAGCGAATATGCCATCCATCGATTGGGATGAAGCCGTTGAGCAGGCACTATGCTTTGGATGGATTGATGGTAAAAGACTCTCTGTCTCCGATGAGCAATTCAAACAATTCTTCAGTAAAAGAAAAGCAAAAGGCACATGGTCTAAGATAAACAAAGAAAGAGTTGAACGATTAATCCAGCAGCGGCAAATGACAAAGGCCGGGCATGAGGCAATCGAAGTGTCCAAGAAGAATGGTGCCTGGACGATTTTAGATGACGTGGAGAAACTGGTCATTCCAAAGGACCTGGAAGAGGCTTTTAAGAAAACACCTGAAGCAAAAAAGAATTTCAATTTATTGGCGAAATCGATAAAAAAGCTCCTGTTAATGAATCTAAAATTTGCCAAGCGTCCCCAAACACGCGCGGCTAGAATTGCTGATATCATTGCACGCTCCCTGCAGAAAAAGGCTTCGTAACGCTGTCGCGGTGGAGCACGTTTGCCTGCGGAATTATGAAACAACAGGCTGCTGTAAATCTGCCGGTGTTTGCGTCAGCAACGAGAAGATATCGGCGCGGGATAGTGCCGACAGATTGCCGTCCGTCAGGACAAGGCCCTTTGCAATGTCGTCTTTCGCGTGCTTCAGGGTCATGATTTTTTCTTCGATAGTGTCCTTGCAGACAAGTCGCACAGCCACTACATTTTTTGTCTGGCCAATGCGATAGAGCCGGTCGATCGCCTGGTTCTCCACGGCAGAATTCCACCAAGGGTCAACGATAAAAACATAGTCGGCAGATGTTAAATTCAGACCGGTTCCTCCCGCCTTGAGGCTGATGAGGAATACCCGGATGGAGTCGTCTGTCTGAAAGTTGCCGATAATTTTTTCGCGCTTAACGGTTTTGCCGGTGAGCATCGTGGACGTAATGTTTTCCGTTTCCAACCGTTCCCGGATGAGGTCCAGCATCGAGACGAATTGCGAAAACACTAAGATCTTATGGTTTTTATGGAGGCTCGAAATTCGCTCGATCAATGTATCAAGCTTGCCGGAGGCTTCCTCGGAGGCGCCTTCGTCTTTAGCCAGCGCGGGTGAATTGCAGATCAGGCGCAGCCGGGTTAACCCTTTCAGGATGTTTAACGCATGCTTTGGAATATCGTCGTCGGTAAATGCGGATACTCTATCCCGAAACTTCCGTTCTTCTTGACTGTATAGCGCCCGTTGTCCGGCACTCATCGTACAGTAGAGTACCATTTCGGTTTTTTCCGGGAGCTCTTGCGAAACTTCTTGCTTGGTTCTCCGGAGGATGAACGGGGCTATTTTTTTGCTGAGGGCATCGATGGCACGTTTGCTTTTAAATTTGCCAATGGGGATCGCGAAAATGTCGCGGAAGTATTGTCGGCTCCCCAGTAAGCCGGGACACGCAAACGCGAATTGGGCATAGAGGTCCCATACATTGTTTTCGAAGGGTGTTCCTGATAGCGTGATCTTATTCTTCGCGTGGAGAAGCTGCGCTGCTTTAAAGCGTTGCGAGGAGGGATTTTTGATGTTCTGCGACTCGTCCAGAAAAATATAGTCAAACGTAAAGGCTGTTAGTGAAAGTATATCCGAGACCATGTTGCCATACGATGTCAGAACGATATTATAGGCGTCGAACGCTATCGTTGAAATTTTAGAAGTGCCGTGTTGGATGTGTACAGCGAGTGTAGGTGCGAATTTGGCGCATTCGTCTTTCCAGGCCGTGAGAAGCGTCGTGGGGACGACGATCAAATGTGTCTGTTTACCTTTCTTCTTTTTCAGGAGAAGTACAAAGGCAATTACCTGGAGCGATTTACCCAGGCCCATATCGTCGGCAAGACAGCCACCAAACCCCATGTCGTCCAGAAGATTCAACCACGACAAGCCGTGCGCCTGGTACGGCCTCAGCTCGGCCAGCAGCGCAGCCGGTGCGGGGACAGCCGTAATGGATGCCAGCTGCCTGAACTTTTCTTCTATGCCGGCTATTTCGTCTTTCACCGCCGGCATCAGCTCATGTGCATGGTAGAGCTCGTCCAGGGCGGTGTAGTTCACTTTGCTGAGTCGCAGGGTGTTATCATTTTCAATTTCGCTGATGCGGAAATAGTTTTTGAATTTTTCAACCCATTCTTCCGGAAGTATCCCGGTTGTCCCATCATCCAGCGAAATGTAATGGCTCCTGTTTTTTAGCGCCCGTTGTACCTGGTGCAACGATACCGTTGTATTGCCGAAGCGAATATCGAACTGACTGTTGAACCAATGCAAGCCGCTGATCACATCCACGTGTACATGGATGCGGTGGGGTGTAAATTTGTTGCCGGTCAGCTCCCGAAACCCAAAAACCTGGATGTTGCGCCGGGTCCACTCTTCCATGAGGGCCAGGAACCAGTGGAGGTCCAGAAAGGCATGGCGTGACACATAGAAATATAAGAGAGGATTGTCAAACTGCTCCATAAAATGATTGCCTTGTCTAAGCAGCAGCCCCATAAATTCATCTTCCAATGCACCGTCTCGTGCAATGTGTATTTCCTTTCCTTTTTGGTCGCGCGTATAGACCTGCCTTTGTGAACGTATCGGTATTTCGGTGTCACCGTATTGAATTACCGGAGTGATCGTGACGTATTGCTGCAGGTCGGAGAGGTAAATTTTTAGTTGCACCTCCAGCTTCGGTTGGAGCAGACCGACAGGGGGTGTTGTGACGTGCTCGTAGATAACGGGTAGATACAGATCGATCTGTGCTAATACATGTTGTCGGAAGCTTTCAAAGTCAGGCTTGGCGACACGCATCACGGGGCCATGCGTTTTAAAATAGGCCAATACGTTGATTACCTGCGGATCGCCCGGTAAATACCATTGGTTATCGACCACCACAAAGTAGTCGAATAGAATGGTGAGGGCTTCGATGTCGTACGCATGCTCGCCGACCACGACGTTGCACGTTACCGTTGTCAACTGGCCCTCATGCCGGACGACTACAGATGCTTTCAGGTTGACGTTCATGACATTCACGCGACGAAGCGATCGTGCCGTGATCTTTTCGGACACCCGGCTGTCGTGAAAATAGAACTCGTACTGCGCAGGGTTCCGTACCAGTGCCTGGAGGCTTTCGAGATCGTGCGCGGACTTTTGGTATACGGTCTGGAACTTTGTGACGGCGAGGTAAAATTTGAGAATGTCCGGATTGGTTTTCTTCCAGGCGTGCTGCAGCGGATTGATCGGTGCAAATGGCCCTTTGAGGGTGGCACGCGACGTATTCGCGCAGCGGGTGAGTTGTACGTTGAAAAGGTTATAGTATTTGTGTTTGCCAAACACAACAATGATTTGCCCCTCACCGTTGTCCAGGTTGTCGGGCGGAAGCATGGCGAGGTTGCCGTTGGTATCGAAAGGAGGAAATGACATCGCGTCCTAAATTTTAGCCTTTTTTCTGACATTACCTGAGTTCCTTTTTAAGGACTTTTCCAGGTATCTTGCCGTTGAATCAATTGCCCCTATCGTGTTGGATTTTGACATAAATTCATGCATCCGAAATTAAAAGAACATATTGAAAAGATCGTACCGCTCACCGCTGACGAGTTCGCTTTCGTAAGCAAGCACTTCATTCGAAAAAGTTTCAAAAAGCACCAGTTCATGGTGCAACGCGGGGAGATGGTGCCGTATAATTATTTTCTTCTGTCGGGACTTACGAAACTGGTGTATACAGACGATGCCGAAAAGCAGCATATACTGGCATTCGCCATGGAGGATTGGTGGGATAGTGATCTTCAGGCCTACTACACCCGGACGAAGGCCACGTTGTCTATGGAATGTTTGGAGGATACGGAGGTACTTTGTTTGTCGCTCGAAGATTATCGTGCACTGTGTGCAGGCCTACCCAAAATAGAACATTTTTTCCTGGAGAAAACGATTTTTGGGTTCCTGGCGGCCCAACGTCGTATTCTGTCGTTGATGACCGCCAGTACACAGGAGCGTTACGAACAATTGATCCGGCAACATCCGTCGCTGCTGCAACGCGTGCCCAAGACGCAACTGGCTGCTTATTTAGGCGTTACACGAGAGACGCTAAGCCGGCTGAGCTCACAGGCGTGATCTGGCGCACACCATAAACGTGCGGTAGATCACGGTCTCGCTACAAATGCTGTTTATAGCTTTGCAGAAAATATGCCATAAATGAATATGGCGACATAAATCTAAAGCAAAGCAAAAATGGAAACAAGAGTTATCAACCCCTGGAAATGGCAAAATGGACGTCATTATGTTCAGGCTGTAGAAGTAAAACAAGTTCAAAGCACCTTGTATTGCGCCGGCCAGGCAGCCGTACACGCAGATGGCACATCAAGCTCAGCGGACATGAAAACGCAATTGCAGCTGGCCATTCAGAATCTGGAACAAGTGATTCGCGAGGCCGGGTATGAATGTAAAAACATTGTTCGCCTGAATGTCTATACTACTTCGCACGAAGAATTTTTCCCCTGTTTTGATCTGTTCGGCGAATGGATTGCTAACAATGGGATCAAGCAAGCCGCTACCTTCTTTGAGGTGAAAACACTTTTTGAAACATTGAAAATTGAGCTGGAAGCGACTGTTGTAAAGTAGAGCCGTCGGGGATAGCGTCTTTTATAAACCATGCTCAAGTTTCTTGCGCTTAAATGCAAGAACTTGAACATGGTTTGCGATATGGTATTTTCGGACTGACCGGGCGTGTCAACAACGCCGCGAAAATTTGCCTTAATTCATACTTCTAAATTCAACCGGAGTCTTCCCGGTTTTTTGCTTAAAAAGCTTATTAAAATATTGAGGATACTCGAATCCCAATGAGTAGGCTATTTCACTCACCGACTTATCGGTACTTAATAGAATGCTTTTGGCTTCTTCCATCAAATAAAAGTGTATATGGTCTTGTGCGTTTTTACCGGTTTCTTTTTTAAGAAGGTCGCTCAGATAGCTTGGTGACAGGTGTACTTGTTCCGCTAAATGCTTTACAGTCGGCAAGCCCTGTCCGTGGATGTCATTTCTTTTGAAATACTCTCGTAACATTTTTTCTATCTGTGCCACCACGGAATTATGTGTGCTTTCCCGGGTGATAAATTGTCTTCCATAAAACCGAGTGCAATAGTTCAGTAGCAATTCAATGGTTGAAACGATAATGTTCTGGCTGTGGGTGTCGATGTTCTCCTGTAATTCGTTTTCGATTTTTAGAACACAATCGCATAGCGTAGCTTTTTCCTTCTCGGATAAATGAAGGGCCTCCGACACTTCGTACGAAAAGAAATTGTAGTCGTTCATCTTGTCGTTCAACGACGTAGCCCGGATCAGATCCGGATGAAAAAACAAACCCCATCCGCGCAGCGCAGGAGTTCCTTCCGTTTCATTATCCATTTCCAGGGCCTGATTGGGCGCTAAACAGATCAAACTTCCATCTTGAAAGTCAACCGGTTTGCGACCATACTTTACGTTGGTGCGGTTGTAGTTCTTACAGATCAAGGAATAGAAATCGGTGGACACTTTAGTTTCACCGTATACTTGCTCATTCACCTGACTGAAATCGACTACGGCAATTAACGGATGCAGAATAGGACGATCCAATTGAAAGAATTTGAACAGATCGGAGATCGTCTGCATGTGGTAGTATACACTCATACAATGATAGGGTTAAGTATAGTGTCGTAGCACCTGCTACGACACTATACTTAAAGATAGATAACTTTCGTCTCGGTGGTTAAAGTCCGAACTGTGTTTTTATTCCTTTTATAAAAGATTCATCGTCAGTTTGTTGACGGCTGGCCAGTATGGCTATGGCATCTTCTCCCGCCGCGTAGCGCAGTTGATGGCTGCCATCGGTTGCAGCTTCATAGATAACCCCGGCCACCACACTGGCGGGGGAAGCGTTGGCAAAGAACGCCGGCATGCCCGTGAGTACGTTTCCGACAATGCGTTGGTATTCTGTTTGGGCCTCATCGTGGCTAAAGTCTAACGAGCGCCCCGCGAAATCGGTGGCAATAGCACCCGGCTCGATGATCTTTACTTTCCCGCCAAACTCTTCCACTTCGTAGCTTAATGCTTCGGAAATGCCCTCCACGGCAAACTTTGTTCCGTGATACAAAGCACCTAATGGAAAGGTCATCTTGCCACCAATGGAAGAAATGTTAATGATCACACCACTTTTGTTCTGACGGAAATGTGGAAGCACCTCCTTTGTAACGTCCAACAGCCCGATCACATTCGTATCGAACTGGCGAGTGATTTTTTCTCTTGAAAACGACTCTATTGTGCCGAAGGCACCATACCCTGCATTGTTCAGCAAGGCATCGATTTTTCCAAATTTCCGAATACCCTCGGCCACGGCGGTGCGAATAGAGTCCAGGTTCAGAACATCCAACGCAGTCACCAGGACATTGGGCAGTGTCCCGAGTTCCGTATCGGTTTCAGGCTTCCGCATCGTAGCGATTACATTCCATCCTTTTGATTGAAACAGTTGGGCCGTTGCTTTTCCAATACCACTGCTTGCACCGGTAATTAAAATTGTCTTGTTCATTTCTTTTGCGATTAATGATGATGCAAAGTTGGCGTGCACGGTTCGCCTGCGGATAACACGAATTCGGGGAAGTTGTATGCTTTTTCGGGATTCCGGGAATAAGCCGACAAATGTCAGGCTCCAGGCTGAGGGGTGTCATGGGCAGTCCTGCGCATGAGTAGTTTATTTAAGTATTAAATCAATTCGCCATGAAAACGATTGTAGTCGCTACCGATTATTCCGCCACCGCCAATAATGCGCTTCAATTTGGAGCCAATTTGGCCCGTACATTTAATGCTGAACTGGTGCTGTTGAATGTTTATCACCCCAGTGTTCATGTTAGTAATTCGCTCGTAACTCCCGATGCTATCGACCAGATCATTCGGAATAATGAAAATCGCCTGCGCGAGCTGGCCTTGGTGACGGCCTTCCAATACCAGGTACAGGTAAGCGGCGTGAGCAAAACAGCTGATACCGTCGAGGCACTGGCGGAATACGTAGCCAGCCGTCCCGTAGATTTGGTCGTCATGGGCATGGATAGCAGCCTCCTGGAATACAAGCTCTTTGGAAACACCACTACCGCCGCGATCCGAAGCCTGAAGTTCCCCCTGCTGGTCGTACCGAATGACATTCCGTTTCAGGGTGTCAAGCGGATCCTGTACGCATGCGAGTACAGCTACCTGAGCGAGGACAACCATCTGGAGCTACTGAAAGAGCTCACCCGGAAATTTGAAGCCAAGCTTCAGATACTTCACGTCGAGACAAAAAAGGAACCCGCGTTGGCCGCGGTCGGGGATCAGATTCTGGCTGTGGACATGCTGCTGGAAGATGTAGATCATACATATAGTGTGATCGATAACCCCAGCGTTGGGAACGGCATCATGCAAGGTGTAAAGGCTTGGAACGCGGACTTGCTGGTGATGGTGCCCCACAAGGCTGGCTTTTGGGAATTGTTCCTGAAAGGCAGTGCCACGCGTGAGATGGCATTGCGGACGCGTGTGCCGTTGCTGGTATTGCCAAATCTCCATTAAAACTCGATTTCCACTTTTATCGGTAATGAAAAAGAATCGCCTGCGCTGCGCGCGGGCTTTCTTATTTTGACCTTTCCCGTCTCAGCATCTTTGGGCCAGAGCGTGGCATCTGGTAGTAGGATTTGAACTACTACAAATGATCTACACAACCGCTAAAACACCCGGATAACGACGGTAGATGTGTAGTTTTGTATCATTGTGTATGGTTTGTAGATACTACATGCCATCGTCGTGCTCCATAAACAAACCCTTTCATTCGTATACAATGTATATACGGTCCATTTTTGTAGTTGTCGCGCTATTGGTTACTGTACTGCAACCGGCCAGCGGCCAAACCCTGCTCATAGACTCATTACGCCAGGCATTATTACGCAACGACCTTTCGCCCCAGGAGCATATTGTCACCATGGCGCTACTGGCGCGGGCCCATTCCAGGACCGACGCAGCCGAGGGGCTGGGGATTGCGCAGGACGCCGTGCAACGTGCCTGGAAATTGAAAGACCCGGCCACTACATCGTTTGCATATTCAATCCTGTCGATGTTGCGGTATTACAACGGTGACGGCGAGCCCGCCGCCTACGCCACCCTCGATAGTGCGTTTTATTATGCGCGGCAGTCCCGCCAAAAACGGCCGTTAGGAATTGCCTGGTTCCGCAAAGCCTGGCTTCAAAATATAGAAGGAAAATTTCAGGAGGCTGTAGGCGGCTTCATGGAAGCCCTGAGGAACTTGGACGGTACGAATTCTTTCAACTACGAATCCTCGATATACTATGCCCTGTCCACGGCGCACGGCAACTGGAAAGATCTGCCGCAGCAAGGTAAATATGGCAGGCTGTGCCTGGAAACTGCCCGGAAAAGCGGCGATCTGGATAACATCGCTTCAGCCCACCAGGTGCTCGCCAGCTATTACTTAAACATGTTTCAAAAGGATGAGCGGAAACTACCGTTGCTGGATACAGCGTTGCTGCATTTTCGTAAAGGCGTGGAGGTTTACCTGAAGCATGGAGACAAAATGGTATTTCAAAAGATGCTGCCGATCGTTGCGCTCCACGTCGCAGGGTTGTACCAGCAGTACCCGATCGGTCATCATGCTCAGGATTCGATCGATCGTTATGTTGGGATTGCCATGAAGTCCTCTTCGGCAACCGGGCAGTCGGCGGTAACCTCCATGTGCTATGGCATGTTGAGCGAGTATGAGCTGGGCCGGGGCAACTTCAAGAAGGCAGAGCAGATTCTACTTTCCGGTCTGACGGCCATACAAGAGGCCGACAGCGTGAAGCGGAGCAGGCTCAAGAGCAAGGTGTTGGAAAAGCTCGTGGAAGTAGCCGAGAAACAGGGCGACTATCAAAAGGCATTTCGATACTATCACGACTATCACAGGGTATACGAAGCGTTGTTCGATGCCGAACGATTGGGCATCGTAAAAAAACTGGAAACACAATACCAATCTGAAAAAGATCAGGCGGCCCTGGCATCGCTCCAGCAAGCCAATGCCCTGAATGAAAGGCTCAACCGTGTGTACATTGCATTGTCGGTTACCATAGCGCTGGTGTTGCTGCTCTTGTTGTGGTCGCTCCGCTCGCGCTTGAAGGTAACGTTGCAACAAAAGAAATTGCTGGAAGTAGAAAAGGAGGACGCCGCGCTCATGGCCCAGCTCAAGCAACAGGAAAATAAACAATTGGCCCTCGAGAAACTGGAGGCAGAATTAAAAGCCCGGCTGAAAGAAGAAGAGGCCCTGCGCTTGCAGGCTGAGCAAAAACTGATGCATGAGCGTCAGGGACGGTTACAAAAAGACCTGCTGGCCGGCAGCTTGCAGATCGAGCAGAAAGACGAGCTCTTACAGACCGTGCAAAAGAAGATCGAGGCATCGACCAAAGATCAGACCATCGTGCGGCAGATCAACAGCATCATCGATCAAAACAAAAAAACAGACGAATCCTTTGCCGCCAACCGGGCCGAGTTCGATTCGGTACGCCCGGAGTTCTTCGAGCAACTTAGACAGAAGTCCAACGACACGCTCTCCCGCCTCGATCTCAAGCATTGTGCGTACATCTCCATCGGTTTAACGAACAAAGAGATAGCGCAACGCCTGGCCGTTGCCCCAAAGAGTATATTAATGTCCCGCTATCGCATCAAAATAAAACTGGGTCTCACCAAAGAAGAAGACCTGGATGAGTTTATCGGGAAACTGGGCTGATCTTCCTGCCGGACACCTGGATGGTAATTCTGATAGAGCGATAGTTGAGGATTGATTTTATTAACTTTACCGAATGACTACAGGCACGGTATCGAAAGGTGCAGGATTGCACGCGTCGGATTTAAACGTAAAGGGATTTAAAGTCTACAGGTTTTCCGGCTCCAGCAGCCCGCAGCAGTCTCATAGCCGTCGTGATTTTTATAAGATCGTGTTCGTCACGGGCAAAATGACGATTTCCTACGGCGACCAAACGATCGAGGTGAACGACACGTGCCTGATTCTGATCAATCCGCGGGTACCCCATTCGGTCATTCACCACGCCGAGCGCAAAGGCTACGCCTGTGTTTTTTCCGAAACCTTTATGGCCGGCCGGGAACGTAAGCGATTGTTACAAAGCTCGCCGCTCATGCGCTTTGGCGCCATGCCCGTGGTACACCTGAATGCCGAGCAGGCTGCGTTTATGGCGAGCCTGTACCAACGCATGCTGACCGTTTACCGCGGCGACTATACACAAAAAGCAGAATTGCTCAAGGCCTGTATTGAGCTGGTTGTACACGAGGCATTAACGATTCAGCCACTGCCCCCCGAACCCACGCAGGAAAATGCCGTTACGCGCATCACCCATTTGTTTATGGAACTGTTAGAACGGCAGTTCCCGATTGAAAGCGCCGATGCCCCGCTCAGGCTACGCGCACCACAAGATTTTGCCGAAGGCCTGTCGATACATGTCAACTACCTGAATCGCGCTGTCAAAGCAGTAACAGGCAAACCGACCTCCGTAGTCATCGCCGAGCGGATCATAGCAGAAGCCAGGGCACTTTTGCAACACACCGACTCCAGCATAGCCGACATTGCCTACAGCCTGGGATTTGAATACCCCACCTATTTTAACAACTATTTCAAACGCATGACCGGCATCACACCCAAAGGCTACCGTATCGGCAAGGTTTGAAAATCATACTTCTTGGTTTGATTGTCTTTACCAGTGACCCTTCTTTTCGTCAGAGCTTTGTAAGCATAATCATTCTACAAAGAATATGAAGAAGAGAAAATTAAACGGGCTGGAAGTATCAGCTATTGGTTACGGCTGCATGGGCCTCAGCATGGGCTACGGCACCGCGCCGGATAAGGAAGAGGCCATCCGCCTGATCCATCGCGTCTACGATCTGGGTTGCACATTCTTTGACACTGCCGAGCTCTACGGCATGGGCGCCAACGAGCAGTTGGTGGGAGAGGCGCTGAAAGATCTTCGCGACAATGTTGTGATTGCCACTAAATTCCTACTGACAGAAAAAGGCACCGAATACAATACGACGGGACGATTGATGCAGGAATTAAGAAGTCGGCTGGAGAACTCGCTGAAGAGGCTGGGCACAGACCACGTCGAGTTGTATTATCAACACCGCGTGAACAAAGACATTCCCGTAGAAGACATCGCCTACTGCATGGGCGAGTTCATCAAAGAAGGGAAAATAGTAGGTTGGGGGCAGTCGCAGGCGACTGCGGAAGAAATACGACGCGCACATGCCGTAACGCCATTAACGGCTATACAAAGTGAGTACTCCATCATGGAGCGCAAATTTGAGAAAGACGTTATCCCGGTATGTGAAGAGCTCGGTATAGGTTTTGTGCCCTTCTCGCCTTTGGCCAACGGATTTTTATCCGGCAAGGTCGACCCCGAGACAAATTATACCGGCATGGACGCCCGCCGCGTCATCACCCGCTTTGACAAGGACAACATGATCGCCAACCAGCCGCTGCTGGACGTGATTCGTCAATACGCCGCGACCAGACATGCCACCCCGGCACAGATTTCTCTCGCGTGGATGCTGCACAAAAAAGATTTCATCGTACCCATTCCCGGCTCACGAAACGCCGCGCGCATAGAGGAGAACCTCGGTGCTGCATCCGTTACGTTGACCGATGCCGAGTATGCCGCCATCGAAGCAGAACTGGAAAAGATCGAGGTCCATGGCAACAGGACGGATGAAGATATCGCCAAGCTGAGGTCGATGAAATAAAATGTATAAAAAAGCCTGGAGTCGCGAAGACTCCAGGCTTTTTTATACTTGACTGTATTTCCTATTGCTTATCAAACCACAACCGGGTAGTCAACGCATCGGTGCCCTGTACATTCACCGCATCGCGATAACTTTTCCCATTCAGCGACTGCTCACTGCCCGGATAAATAAACCGTACGGGGATTTTTCCACTCAGCACACCATTCACCGCGGGCGTTAGCTGCGGATAATCCAAGCGTCGCCACTCGCAAAAGGCCTCGGTGCCCTGACCGAACAAGGCGATCCACTTCTGCGTGCCGATAGACTCGCGGTAATTTGCCGCGTTGTATTGTACCGCCGGTTGGTCCAGGTAATCGTTGATGACCGTTGTGTTTATAATGCCAAACTGTTGCAACGACGCGGTAATAGCCTGTTCGTACAACGCTTCGGCATCACCGGTAATAAATTCGCGTTCTACCGCTTCGGCTTGGTTGAACAATACTTCCGAATAGCTCAGCACGACTCCCGGCGCTTCCGATCGTAAGAAATAAGAACCAGGCTTCGATGTTTTGGCCAGGCCAAGGTCACTGGCGGCATCGTTCGTCAAGCCGTTCGGCACACCGATATAAACTTCGGCTGTTGCGGTCTCCGTTGGGCTGGCGAACACCGGCAGGCGCGGATCGCCCAGCGCACGCAGTGTCTCTATCATCGTGCGGCTGACGCGGTAGTCGTTACGCGTTTCAAAGTTCAGGGCGATGGGATTCTGGTTCGGCGAGCTGGAATATACCAGGCGGGCAAGTTCGTCATTGCTGCTGATGATCGGTTTACCTTGCAGGTCGGTGATCACCTCGCGTGCTTTATCTTCCGCCTGATCGGCAATGCGCAGGGCGTAACGCAGGCGTAAGGCGTTGCCGAACTTGATCCAGTTGGCAATTTTGCCGTTGTATAGAATGTCACCGGCGATAGCGTCACCCTCTGGATCGAGAAGCTCCACCGCAGTCTTCAAATCATCCAGGATTCCCGCGTATACAACGTCCTGGCCATCGTACCCCGGTGCCAGTTGATCCGTTATTTGAAGAGCTTGTCGATAGGGAACCGCGCCGTAAAGGTCGGTGAGGTTGGCGAACAGCCACGAACGCAAAATAAGCGCCACGCCTTTGTAGTTATCGTTACCGGATTCTTCCGCCAGCGTGGTAATCTCGGCCAGGTCGGCGAGGCCGACAGAATAGAAACCCTTCCAGGTCGATTCAAAGCTGGTGTTCGTGTACCGGTATCGGTCGGGGTCTGTGTACTGAATCTTGGCAAAGTGCTGCACAAAGAGCAATGTGCTGTTCATGTTGTTGTCAACGCCCCAGTAGGTGTCTACCGACGCCTTGATCGCGTTTGTTAGCAAATAGTCGGGTTGAGGGTGCAACGCCTCGTTTGGGTTAATGTTGGTGTCCGTCAGGTCGTCGCCACACGCCACGGCCAGCGCCGCGACAACAACAAGGGATATAAGGTTTTTGATATATCGGGTATTCATAGAGATCGTCAATTAAAAGTTCAACGTAATGTTAAAACCATAGCTGCGGGTAGTCGGCAGCTGTAAGTCTTCCAGGCCTTGCGCGTTGCTGGTGCTAAGCGCTGTCTCCGGATCGATGTGTGGCGCGTCTTTGTGAATGATCCACAGGTTGCGACCGACGAGCGACACCGTGGCCGACTGCAACCCCACACGGCGTGTGAGCGAAGACGGTATAGTATAGCCGAGCTTTACTTCGCGCAACTTTACAAAGGTGGCATCAAAGGTATTGTACTCACCATTGACAGCCAGCGTTTTGTAATAGAGCGGTGCCGGCGCAATAGTCGTGTTGGGGCTACCGTCGGCCGTTACGCCGTTAAACAATATACCGTCGTGATACACTGTCTCGCCATTCGGCGCCGAAGCGCTGTGATCGGGCAGCGCCACGGGCGTCGTGCCGGTATCGTCGCCTGCAAAGTAGTAGGGCAGGCCGCCGTGCTCAGCATCGCGCCCGTTCAGCGTTTCTGCCAGCACGCCGGTTTGGAGACCCGTCGAGCGTGTGCCCGAGTATATCTGGCCGCCCATGCGCACATCCACCAGGAAGCTCAGGCTAATGCCTTTATACGACACGGCGTTGTTGATGCCGCCGATCCAATTTGGTGTAAACCGGCCCAGCACTTTGTTACTCGGATCGATCGCCGGCGTGCCATCCGCGCTCACGACGATCTGACCTTTATCGTTACGCAGGAAGCCCGGGCCAAACAGCACGCCGTAAGGCTCGCCTACACCTGCGCGCACCTCTACGCCATCCGAGCCCAGACGATATGACTGTAAAAATCCTTCTTTGTCCAGCTCCACCACTTTGCTCACGTTCTTTGCCCAGTTTACATTCACCTCCCAGCGAAAGCCGCCCGACGTAATGACCGGCACACCGGTAAGCTGCAATTCCACACCGCGGTTCTCGATCTCGCCCGCGTTGATGAGTTTGGAAGTATACCCCGTGCTGGGGCTCACGTCAACGTTCAGGATCTGATTCTTACTGCGCGTGAAATAGTAGCTGGCGTCTACGGTGATGCGGTCGTCGAGGAAGCTGGCTTCAACACCGGCTTCTGTCGATGTAGTGGTCTCCGGCTTCAGGTCGGCGTTCAGGTATTTGTCCGAAACCGTCAGGCGCGGACTGCTGCCAAAGGGAACGCTAAACGGATAGGTATTCAGCAGCTGATACGGATCGGCATCCTTCCCTACTTTAGACCAGCCGGCTCGTACTTTTACAAACGACACCGTGTTGCTGGCAAAGCCCAGCGCTTCAGACAATACCACACTGGCGTTAACAGAAGGATAGAAATACGAATTGTTATTCGAAGGCAGGGTACTAGACCAGTCGTTGCGCGCCGTCAGGTTCAGGAACGCATAATTGCGGAAACCCACCTGGCCGGAAGCAAACAAGCTATAGATCTTTTGGCGGCTATAGAAGTTGGTAGACTGCAGCGGGTCGCGCGAGTTGTTCAGCGTATAGACATCTTTCACCGCCAGGCGTGGCGCGAACTGGTTGTTCTCTTCCTGGAATCGGTATTGATAGTTGGCACCGCCCAGCACATCCAGGTTAAAGTCCGGTGTAAGGTCTTTTTTATAGTTCAGGGTAAACTGCGTGTTGTTTTCATTTACCGCGTAGCCAATCTCCTGGTACGAACCAAACGGCGTACCGTTGGTGCCATAGGCTATCCGGATCTTGCGTCGGTCGTTGTAGAGGTCATTGCCCGTGCGGAAGTTGGCGGTAAGACCTTCCACAATCTTATAGTTCAGGTTCACGTTACCAAAGAACCGATCGCGGCGTTGGCCTACAGTGTTTTCATACGCTACCCAATACGGATTGCTGTAATAGCTGTTATTCCAGTTAAATGTGTTGCCATCGGCGTCTTTATAATCCTTCAGGCGGTTGATATCTACCTGCCGCCCAAACCAGGTAAACTGCAGCATCGTGCTGGTAGCCCGTCGGCCAAAGGTGCCCGGTAAGTTGTCCGACTCCGTCCGTATAAAATTCGCACTGGTGGATAACACTAACTTCGGGTGCAGCGTATAGCTGGCGTTGACGCTAAACGAGTTCTTGGTCTGATCGGTATTCGGCACAACACCTTTCTGCTTGGAGTTGTTATACGAGAATCGATAGTCGAAACCTTCTTTCGCCCCGGAAATAGCGACGCCGTTGTTGATCGTATGTCCCGTGACAAAGAAATCCTTTACGTTGTCGGGGTGCGGTAAAAATGGTACAGCCTCACCGTTGGAATAGAATTGCGGGATCAGTCTGCCGTCCATCTTCGGGCCCCAGCTTTCATCAACACCGTCGTTCACACCACCGCCTTTGCCGTCCACATACGAGAACTCGCCGCCGGCTCCCTGGCCATAGACATTCTGATAATCGGGCAATACCAGCAGGCGCTCAAACGTAACCCCCGATGTAACCGCTATACCCAGGCCACGTTTGCCGCCCCGTCCTTTTTTTGTATTGATAATGATCACGCCGTTAGCCGCACGTGAGCCATACAACGCCGCGGCATTAGGGCCCTTTAACACACTGATAGACTCGATGTCTTCCGTGTTGATATCGGAAATAGCATTCGGAAAATCACGTGAAGCGTCGGACTTCGTGAGCTGTGAGTTATCGACCGGCAGACCGTCGACCACAAACAACGGCTGGTTGTTACCGGCGATAGAGGTCTCGCCACGGATCACAATACGCGACGAACCTAAGTTCCCCTGGCTATTCGTAACACGCACCCCGGCAACTTTGCCCGACAGCGCATTCACCAGGTTGTTTTCGCGCGCCTCGCTCAGCTGGTTGGATTTTACCTCTTGCACGGTATAGCCCAGCGACTTCTTCTCCTTGCTGATGCCCAGGGCCGTCACGACGACTTCTTCGAGCTTGCCCTCGTCATCTTGTAACGTGGTGGTAATCGTCGACTGATTTCCTACCGGCACTTCGACATTTTTATAACCGATATACGAAAACAATAATACATCCGACGGGGTGACTTGAAGGACGAACTTACCATCGGCGTCCGTCTGAACACCCCGGGTAGTACCCTTCACAATAACGTTAGCACCGGGCAACGGCGTGCCGTCGGTACCAATAACAGTCCCTTCCACGGTCTTGTCCTGTGCCCAGGCAGAGGTCGTGACCAATAAAAAAAAGACAATACAAATCCTTCGTACAAATTTTTCCATTGCACTTGCTTTAAGTAATGAGTGTTACGTTTTAAAAAATAGGTTAGGAGCCCAGGTGGTGGGTAAATGGGTGGGACAAAAGTATTACATTTCTAATGCCTACCAAAATTGTGGATTAATAAATAAGGAGAAGCCAACCCCGGGGCATTGATAATCAGTAAGATGAATCATGAAAAAAAATATCAGACGTGCACGCGCACGAGTCGGGATATAAATTTGGCGCGAGTCGATCTCCCCCAGAATGGAGTAGCCATAAGACTCGCGCCAGAGAATAGATTTAAATCACCATCAACGATCCCATTCCTTCACTACTCGAATAGAATAATCTAACGCGCACAATATACTCACGCCCCTTAATCAGTCGTAAATGAAGCTTGGAGTTTAGGTTTGTTCCGCTATCGTCGTCTCCTGCGATATAAACTTCTTCGCTTCCTTGTCGTTCGAACAATACCATCACAGTATCCAGCGCGCCAAATGTTTGGATCTTATACCTCCTGTTGACCGTGGGTTTAAAAATGAAATTCTTCTGCTCACCCGGCTTGATGTCGAGCGTCGCCGATTTGCCAACCGTCAACTTCGTATAGTCCGCCGGCGCCAGGGGTGGATAAAACTTCTTGACAAATTCTTTATCCTTCGCCGACAGACCACCTGCCGGGAAAATTCCATTTTTGAAGGCAGCAGGTTCTTTGATCAGGCCCGCTTCAAAAGGATAGTGCATGACCGAGTTCGGATCGTGTGTAGACCCTTCCACTTCGTTCACCGGTAACTTTCGAATGATGTTGTGAAAGGTCGTTTCGCGG
This sequence comes from Parachryseolinea silvisoli, assembly GCF_021190955.1. Classification (GTDB taxonomy): domain Bacteria; phylum Bacteroidota; class Bacteroidia; order Cytophagales; family Cyclobacteriaceae; genus Ohtaekwangia; species Ohtaekwangia silvisoli. The sequence goes on along the minus strand of NZ_JAIOAO010000001.1, from coordinate 2,114,131 downwards.
CTCCAATTATTCGGCGGCGCTGCCAGTGCGGCATAGACCGCATCTTCGTCCCATACAATGCCGGCGTTGGGGTTTTGGTGTTCGTGCGGTGCGCCCAGGGTGTGGCCAATTTCGTGAATGGCGGTGTCGATGTCGTTGGCGATGCTCCAGCCAAAGTTCATGGTTCGCTCATTCGGCGAACCGGCCACGTCAATAATGTCGCGGCCCACATACGACCACGAGCCGTCGCCGCGCATAAAGCCGATTCGGATCTCTGCATCTTCCTTGTTGCTCACCTCTTCGAACTCCAGGCCGATGCCCTGTTTCTTCCACGTAGCAAAGGCCTCTTTGACAACATTCTTTTGTGTCGCGTCGCCTTTCCACGAAGCAGGCGAGCCATCGCTGCCGGTAAAGAAATAATACCGCAGCTTGGTGCCGTTGACCCATTTCCGGTCCGACACCAGGATCATCGCCGCCCGGAAACCGCTTACGTCCGCGGCGAACGTCCGCGGCGGTGTTAATACAAGTGTACAATACTTAGGATGCGCGACCGCGCTGCCATTACTGGCTGCTGCGCTCTTAACAGAGGAGGAGGGGGAGGTTTTTTTGACCATACATGTAGGGGTTAAAAATAAAAGCCCATCCATCTGCCGGTGATGACAGATAGATGGGCTCGTCAATAAGTATATGAAATTCCAGAATTACCGTTGCAATTGCAAGTGGCCGGAAACGAAACGGGATTTTTCCTGTACTATCTCCGTGAGAAAGTATAATTATACACGTATGGTTCTGTCATTAACATCCTATCGGCACTTCAAAGACAATAAATCTTTCCACCGTAATACCCGAGGTATATGTCAGAACAACTTTCAGATTAATACGGCTGATGGAAACACCGCAAGGAATCCCCCGCGGGCCAGTACACTTCGCGGCCGACTCCGTCCACGTATTTGTCTTACCGCCAAAGGCATCTTTGACAGCCTGGACGATTTCGTCACGTGTTACATCGGGGAATTGTTCAAAGTCCGCATCGTTATACTCTACTGTTTTAAGACTGCCGTCTGCGATCTCTAACTTTTCCCAGTCGCCAACATAATGCTTCCACTCCAGAAGAGTGATGACAGGGCCCTCGCCCATCACGAAGAGGCTGGTTTCATAATTTTGAAAGACCTCTACGTGCTGAATAGAAGAGTCGGTTTTGATAGTATACGTCTGCCCGGATATCTGACTGGACAAACCGAGATCAACGACGATGGTGTCTTTATGGACTACGTCAAAATAACCTTTGTTGTTGTGGAGTCCTTCGAATGCGGCCGTCATGGAGAAGTTCTCGAACTGCAACAGAATGGTCGTGAGCGAGGGGGCGGTCCGGGGAGCTTCCGGGACAACTGCATTGTTCGGATTTCGTGCCGGCTGCTCGTTTACGCCGGTTGAGTCGGTTTGTTCCGTGGTACCACGTTCTTGCGTGTTTGTACAAGACGCCAGGATCGCAACAAAAGCAAGTATGTGGGCGGATTGGATTATACTATAAAACGCGTTGCAACGATAGGCTAGAGTACAGGCTGTAAATTTCATTGTCCAACAATAAGTAAAACACCAGCATAAATCAAGTGTTAGTGATCGCACGCAGCGACGAGGGCATTTTTTGGTGGAGTAGTTCATAGTCGGACAAACAACGTCCGCGACTGAACGTTCATTATCCGGACTACCGCTCTGGATCTACTGAAACGGTATCCGGAACTCGAGTCAGGCGATTGGTTGGGTATTTGTTACATATTTTTTACCGGGTTTGTAACCATTCCACAAATTACCGGTCTAATCATTATGGAGAATAGATACATCGGCCTGAAGAACATGGCGCAGCTGGGTTGCTGCCTGTTGCTCATTCTTATAAGTACGCGTGTTACGCTGGCCCACAATGGCGCCAGCGCCCTGGTATATCCCCTTAGGAATATAAAAATCGATGGCGACCTAAGCGACTGGACAGGAGTAAAGAGGCGCATATTGGCTCTGGCGCAATCTGATATAAAACCCCAGAATGCGGAAGACTTCTCCGGCTATTTTATGATCGGCTACAATCTGGGGGAAAAGACCCTCTATGTAGCGATCGAGATCACGGATAGCGACTATGTCGTCGATACTACCCGGCAGGTAGGCTGGAACACGCAGGATGGTGTGCAGGTATGCCTCGATGTCCGCCACCTTGTGGAGGGCTCGGGTGTTACCGCGTATAGTTATTCCGAAACACGAAAATATATCGACACCAACAAATGGGATACCGCTACCAAGCAAATCGTGTGGGACAAAGCAGACATAAAGATGGTCCGAAAAGGCAACAAGCGGACGTATGAATATAAGATCTATTTGGGCGATGCGCTTCAGCCCGGCCGCTCGATGGGGTTTGATATGCTGGTGTTCGATAAAGATGCCGACGGCTTTGGCTGGAATGCCTGGGGCGATGGCGAAGGCAAATACCAGAACTCCCATGCACTCGGTGATATTGTTTTTATGAAAGAAAATGAAAAAGAAGGCACCCTAACCGGGCAGATGAAAATTGTAAATACCCACAAGATCAAAGTACCGGCACGGCTGCGGTTCACCGCTACCGCATCGCCCCAGACATGGATCGTCACATCGGTTGACTCGCTCGGAAACTACTCCACACAACTCCCGGGTGGCAGTTATACCGTGGCACTTTCCGAAAAATACATCCCCGAAGAAGCCCACGTATACACCCTTTCGATGCCGTCACAACCCAACGTAAAAGTAAAACCCAGCGGCCTCGTAAAGATCCCGGCATTCAGCGCCACCGTTACAGAAGCACCCGACCTGGTCCCCGACAAAGGTGTTCTACCGACGTTTGACAATCAGTCGGCGCGTACCATCGATAACTTTATCGAAACCTATCAACAATACTATAAAATCCCTGGGGTGTCGCTGGCCCTGATAAAAGATGGCAAGGTGATCTATCACAAAGTATACGGTGTTAAAAACAGCATGACCCAGGCGCCGCTAAACGACAGTACCCTGTTCGAAGCGGCCTCCATTACCAAACCCGTCTTCGCCTACGCTGTACAACGTCTCGCCGAGCGCGGCCTGATCGACCTCGACAAACCACTTTACCAATACCTGCCCTTCAAAGACATCGAGTACGACGACCGGTATAAGCTTATCACCGCGCGCCATGTAATCACCCATCGCACAGGTTTTCCCAACTGGCGCGATGGAAAACTGGTGATAAACTTCACCCCCGGTACGCAGTTCGGTTATTCCGGCGAAGGATTTCAATACCTGCAGATGGTTGTGAAAAGCATCACCGGCAAAAGCACCATACAGATGTTGACAGAAGAAGTACTGGACCCGCTGGACATGCACCACACCTTCTTCGCCCGGAACGACCGCCTGATGAAGCTCGTATCCACCGGTCATTTTAACAACATCCCTTCTTCCGACGATCCGACGGAGGCACCCGGCATGGCGTTTAGCATGCATACCGAGGCCCTCGAGTTTACGCACTTCATGCTTCAGCTCTTAAATCAAAAAGGCCTGTCGCCCGCCACCTATGCAAACATGCTGAGCGAACGCTCGCCTTATCCTCCAAAGGATGGTGAAGAGAAGCCCAAATACAAAGTATACATGGGCGAGAGTCTGGAAGTCCGCGAGTCACCGTTCGGTCAGGTTTTCGGCCACGGTGGCAACAACGGCGATTTCCGTTGTCAGTTCGAAGTATATAAAGATGCCAGGATGGGATATGTGATTTTTACCAATTCCAGTACGGCGTATCCGCTGATTGAAAAGATGCGTTCGGTGCTGGTGGAAGGGATAACGCGGAAATTTTAATCACGATTGGGATTGTCCAGTATTTCGACAGTGGCATAAAATTCGCCTTCTATTAATTCCCGGAAAGATTTATACCGATGGGCCCCTGGATACCAATTGGCATATATCCAGGCCTCCCATTCCTCGCCGAATTTTACGTTCGGGTTTAATAAGATCACGGAGCCGTCAACCCATTCTGAGATTTGAAGTGTTTCCTTCAGAAACTCTGACTTTAGATTCTCGGTCTGTTGTTCTTCACCATAAACATAGTAGTCTTCATCCGACACAGGATAATCAAACTGGCTGATGATCTCGATAAACTCGGGATCTTTATCTTTTAGCCACCCCACGTCTGAGACTGGACACAGATTGCCTGCAAAAAGAGATATTTGGCGGAACCCATTGCTTGTCAGGAGAAATTCCCGGTATGAATGGGGAAAAGCCATGCCGAGCGATTTTTCCTTAGCCTCGATGGATTCCAGGGTCGCCCCCTCAAACCCCAACCAATCTTCGGCAACAGCTGCTTTGTCGTAATATGTCATATTTTCGACTACTCGGGTATAGATAGTAGCGCTCATCGTTTGCAGTAGTTTTTTCCAGTCTTGATTTTTTGCGGCATCCATGAGATTGAATTTTTCTGTGATGAAAATAGTCATTTCCAGCCCAAATCCGCACAAAAACTGTTCAACTCCGAACAATCCTGAACACCCTACCGTCTTTCCGGGCGCCTGGAAAGCCCTTTCCGCTCTGGCACGATTGTTATTCCTACATTTAGATAATATTAATGCCTTTCCATGAAGAAATATCAGCTGGGAGAGTTTGAAGAGGTAGTTATACTCACCATCGCGGTGCTAAACAACGACGCCTACAGCGTGGCCATCAAAGACGAGATCGAGTCGCGCATGGCGCGCAACGTCAGCATGGGCGCACTCCATACCGCGTTGAAGCGCATGGAAGAGAAAGGCTATCTGCGCTCGTATGCCGGCGAGGGGACGGAAGAACGCGCCGGTCGCCCCAAGCGCTATTTCGAGATCACTGCGCTGGGCAAGCGCGCAGCACAATACGCCCGGGATACACGCGAGGAGCTTTGGCGTGCCATTCCCAAGTCAGTATGGCAAGTAAGCATGGGAGGGTAATACATGAAAAAAAATACGACAACGCCGCCCGCATCGTTCCAGCGATTCTTTCGCTGGTACTGCCATCCGGACCTGCTCGACTATATCGAAGGCGACCTGCTGGAAGTCTACGGCAGGCGTGTAAAAAAACTGGGAAAACGAAAAGCGGATTTGAAATTTATCATCGATGTCTTGCTGCTCCTGCGGCCGGGCATCATCCGGTCACGAAGACGTCAACTAACAACCCCATACGGTATGTACAAAAGCTATTTTAAAATCGGGTGGCGAAACCTGCTTGGTAACAAGGCCTATACCCTCATTAATATGGCCGGACTGGCGTCGAGCGTAGTGTGCGCCATTTTTATATTTTCGTTTGTCCGGCAACACCTCGCTGTCGACAACTTCCATCCGTACCCGGAGCGTACCTATCGTGTCGTTACCGAACTTCACCGCGATGTGGTCGCTTATCAAAGCAACGTGCCCTCGCCACTCGGTGAGCACTTCCGAAATGATTATACTTATGCCGAGAAGATCGCCCGTGTCTATACCGAATCGGATGCGCTCATTACACTCCGGAAGGAAAACGAGCTTGTAAAGTTCAAAGAAACGGGCGGCATCGCGTTTACCGAAGCAGCATTTTTTGACATCTTTCATTTTCCGCTGCTAAAAGGCAGACCTGCTACTGTTCTGACGGAGCCCAACACCGCCATACTCACCGAGCGCATGGCCCGCAAATTGTTCGGCGAGAAAGACCCGGTCGGTGAGGTATTTTGGTTTCAAAACCGCTTTCCTTTTACGGTCACCGGTGTCCTCCAGGACCTGCCCGCCAATACCGACATCCGCAGTGAGATCTTCGTATCATACCCTTCGCTCCGGACATTCGACCCCTGGTTGTCCGACGACACAGATGGTTGGGGTGGTATTCGCGATGGCATGAAATGTTATGTCGTCTTGAAACCCGGCGTTCCGACGGCACAGGTAGAAGATGTATTGTCGGCGTATGTCAAGAAATTCCGTCCTACCAGCAAGAACGTGCATCACTATAAATTGCAGCCCCTGCGTGATGTACACTTTAATGCACAGTACGGCGGTCCTGTGGCAAAAAGCAAACTATGGGTAATCTTAATCATTGGCGCCTTTCTGATCATTACCGCATGCGTGAATTTTATTAACCTGGCCACGGCGCAGGTATTGCGACGGTCGAAAGATGTAGGGGTCCGAAAGACATTGGGTAGCTCCAAAAGCCAGCTCTTCGGGCAGTTCATGGTCGAGACGGCCCTGATCACCTTTGCCGCCATTGCTTTCGCGGCGATGTTGGCGTATATTCTCTTCCCATATATCAATGCCTTTTTTCAAACACACATACAAATCGACTTGTTCTCCGACCCCACATTGCTGCTCTTTATGCTGGGTGTGGGCGTCGGCGTCACGTTCCTGGCCGGGTACTATCCTGCCGCTGTGCTGGCCGGCTTCCAACCCGTCGCCGCCTTAAAGGGAAAGCTGTTACACCAACGCCGGGGTGGATTCAACACACGACGTACGTTGATCGTCGCACAGTTTGTTATTGCCCAGGTGTTGATGATCGGCATGCTGGTGATTATGAATCAAATGCGCTTTGCCCGGCAATCCGATCTCGGGTTTGATAAAGAAGCGATTGTGATGGTCGCTGTAGGAAGGGACTCCACCCGTACAATAGCCACCACGTTTAAGAATGAGATTGCGCGTATACCGGGTGTAGAAAAGGTCGCACTCTGTTATGCCGCACCTTCGTCCAACATCGACTGGGGTAACTCGATCCGGTTTGAGAACAGCACCGAGGAGGTTAACTTCCGCACGAGTATAAAATCGGCAGACGCCGACTATTTATCGACCTTCGGCCTCACCCTCGTAGCCGGCCGGAACCTCGTACCGTCAGACACCGTCAGAGAAATGCTGATAAACGAAGTCATGGTCCGCAAGCTCGGCTTATCCTCCGCCGAAGATGCACTCGGCCGGCATATCGCGGCCAACGGCGGCCGGATGAAAGGTGCCATTGTCGGCGTGCTGAAAGACTTCCACGACAAATCGTTTCACGAAGAGATCAGTCCGGTATTGATAACAACCTACACCGAAGACTATAGTAACTATGCCGTCAAGATCGACCTGGCGAGTGCACGCAGCGTGCTGGCCACCATCGAAGAGAAATGGCTTGAACTACATCCCGATCAATTGTTCGAATACGAATTCCTCGACGACAGCATTGCCGGGTTCTATACGGCTGAGGAAACAAGCCTGAAGCTAATTCAAACCTTTTCCCTCATTGCCATCTTTATCGGCTGCCTGGGACTTTACGGCTTGGTGTCGTTTATGATCGCACAAAAAACAAAAGAGATCGGCATCCGCAAGGTGCTGGGGGGTACCGTGACCCACATCACCTGGCTCTTCGGAAAAGAGTTTATACAGCTGATTGTTATTGCCTTTCTGATCGCGACGCCCATCGGGTGGTGGGGCATGCGCCAATGGTTACAAGACTATAAATTCCAGGTTCCCCTCGATGCCGCCACATTTCTCTGGGCATTTGGCGGATCCTGCTTCGTAGCGGCGTGTACCATTGGTTACCAGGTATTAAAAACCGCAGGTACCAATCCTGTAAAGTCATTGCGAACGGAATAGAAGCGTTAGCGTGGCCGCTACGCCTTATCGTAACGGTCTAAAATGCTTTTATTTCGATGACCGCGTCGGGATCTTTTCGGTTAGCACAATGTTGCCGTGGCGATCGTAGTAGGTGCAGGTTCGCAGATCCATGCGCACGATCCACTTGCTAACTCCCAACGCTGCACACTGTGTACAAAAGGTAGGGAAGTCGGTTTTACCTTGTTGGTGTGCCCGAAGATCAGCTTCGAATTGTTGAGGATCGATGACGTTGGCAATTGCCTGCGTCGCATACCGGGCCGATGCCGTAATTTCATATCCATCTGTACCGTGGTATACGGTGTGGCCATCAGCGATAAATGTCTCATACCATGCCAGCCCGAAGGCTTTGAGGTTCTCGAAATACTGCGGAAAATCCGCGCCGCTTTTGACCTTTGCATGCGCGGCCTTGATTTGTTCTAGCGTAAACATAAATGTTTGATTTTTTACGATGTAAAGGTCGCTGCAGCGAAGGACCCCGGATTGTAAAAAATCGTTTTTCTCAGCGTGACTCCGAAAAGAATGCGTCAGGTGTTTCGCCCGTAAAGAATTTGAAGGTCTTACTAAAATGAGCTTGATCGTAAAACCCCGCTTCATGCGCCAGGTGTGTAAGCGACGGCAGCTAGCGATGGGTCTTCAGAATGTGCTGGAATCGTACCAGCGCAGCAAATTTCTTTGGAGACGTGCCCACCGCCTGTCGGAAGCGCTTCTCCAACGGGCTTTGACTGATATTGAGTTGCGCTGCCAGGTCGGTCATTCGCAGATTGCCCTGGCACTGATGAATGAATGCGAGCGCTGTTAATACAAGTTTGTCGGGAGCTGTGTTGCGCATGCGTGTCAGTAGAAAACGTTCCGTCAGCGTTATACGTTCCTGATCTGTTCGTGCTTCCGCCAACTGCTGTTCAAGGACCAGTAATTCCGAGCGAAGCATAAAATTGTCCAGAGACACACTCTCGTCAAAAAGCTCATGCAGCGGCATGTTAAAAAATGGTGCAGCTCCGGCCTCTTTAAAATAGACCAGCACTGTGCCGGTATGTGCCACGTTGCGAAATACCCGTGGCGTTTCGTGCAGTCCCGTAATGCCCGCAGTAGACAGGGAATGTACATCGGCATTCTCAACACGCACCAGCCGCCCACGGTACTGAAAACCAATGACCAGGTTTGTGCTGGGTAACACCTTATATTCTTTTATCTCTGCCTCTTCGGAGATTATAAAAGAAGATACGTAGGGCTGTAATGCATCACACGGTATGTAGGTCGCGACAGGCAAATCAATGTGGGTTGTAGACAAAGATACAGCATTTTGGGTATTGTAGTTTTGCGAAGGCGCCGGAACGGCATAACAATACACACTGGCCACCGGCCACTTCGTTGGAGCTTCTTTCGCTGTGTACACATACCGTACCTCCGGATCCCGGTATCCTTGCGGCGATACGTCTGGATCCTGAACGATATTTTTCGGGATCACGTCATTCGTTATTTTTATTTTATGTTCTTCTGTTCCGTTACCACCGTTACCTTCATCAGAAGTTTTATCTTTTCCCTGCAGCGCCATGATTTTAGCCGCGCCAAACCGCGGTACTTCTTTGATTTTTCCATTTTCCCGAAGCGATCCATATTCGATTCCAATGGAGAGCATTAACGTCCAACGATCATCGGGTGGAAGCAAATCCATCGCCAGTGCCAACGTTGTACTTTTTATTCCTTCCAGTGAAGGGTTCCAGTCCGTCGATATCGCTGTCGAATGGTATAGCTTGCTGTACCAATCGGGCGGCAGATACTCCTTGGAAGGCACATCAAACGTTATGTCCGGCACTATACCGAGTGTGACCGTCAGGCGAACCATGGCATGGTTGTTCTGTGGAAAATAATTGATGTCGCGCAGCAGCTCTGGAATATCAATGAGGGCCGAACGATTGGCACGATCCATCGTATAGTATACCGGCGCGCGCACGATGGAGTCGAAGCTGGGCGCTTTGCGAACAGTCGAAAAACCTTCCAGCAAGCGTGTATGTTCGGAGAGCGTAATGCGACGACGCCCCCATTCGCCGGTGCCATCGCGCAGCTGTACCTGGCGCATCACACTGTTGATGTCGCTGCCGAAATTATAGTCTGATAGATGTCGGATTTGAAGCATGGCCATTCGTACATAGCTGCCGTGACGCGAGCAGCCACCAAATTCCGACATGGTGCGGCGTGTGTTCGCAAAGCTGGCGCCCGTCTTAATTTTTTCACGGCTCGGACCGCCTTTGCGCCGGACGACGATCTTGTCGACGCCACGCATGCGATACGCGCTTAACATGTCCAACTTGCCGGTAAAGGCGAATGGTCCTTCGAGAAAAGGCATAATTGCTTGGTTTTAGGGTAACGAGAGGGTTTTAGACAACGACCCAAATTTCAACGGTGTCTAAATCGAATGTACAAAAAAGACCAGCATCTGACTATATACTAAATAAATTAAATTTTAAAGAAAAGGTTATTTCTAATAGATATTCAATAGCTATATAGTAATTGAATATCTATTAGAATAGACTTAATGAACTATTGGATATCTATTGAATATCCGGGAGGTTGAAAGACATGGCACTGGATTTTTCGGGTTCTTTTAGCAGCATTGGCGAAAAAAACTGAATTTTTCTTGATTTCCTGCATGGGGACAACGGCAACGGCTGCTGGCGCGAGCCCTACCGGCAGGCAGGAACGCTTGTTTGCTCCCTGCTTGTCGGGACGGACGCAGACTTGCGTTAAGTCCCCATCTTATCGGGTGCCCGCCCTGGGGTCAGCCTCCAGACTGGCGGAACCCCACGTTGAAGGTCGTCGCCGTGGGGGATAACAGTTGCTCTCAGCCGAGGTCGACACATCTGTCTCTACCGTATAACGAGGTATATTGATGGGCAATAGCCGCGAAAGATACAATCTGATTTCATATTCATGCAGCCGGACTGTATATTGTTATAACTCCTGGCCTATAATTTATCACGATGACCTCCAAGACCCTCTTCGACTCAACGCTTATTCTTCGCGTTACGCTCTTTATCATTCTTATCACGCATAGTATCCCCGGTATGTTTAACGGTGGCGTACAATCTTTTGGTCAGGACTATCTGAATGCCATAGGCTTTGCCCCGCTGGGTGTTCCATTGGCGTGGGCTATCAAGCTTTCACACGTGGTGTGTGCGGTGGCTTTATTGCTTCGTCGCTACGTTCGGGTTGCTGCTATTATTACCATCGCCATTCTGGTTATGGGGATTATATTTGTCCACTACCCGGAAGGTTGGTTTGTTGTCGGTGGTGGGCGGAACGGGATGGAGTATAATGTATTGTTGATTAGTGTTCTGGTTTATCTGATGTTGATTGAACGAAAGTGAATATACGCCAGCCTGAAGACGCGCGCCGGATGCTATATTCCAGAAATCAAACCTTTCGGATCATGACATTTCTTCGTGTGCCGGCTTTCTTGACGAATTCAAAATCGACGTCCTCAAACGTCCTCGTGAAGCCCATAAACCGGTAGCTGGGTGAGCTGGGTTTTACGGGATAAGCTTCGATGTATTTTGCGCCGTTCTTTTTAGCATACTTGCGCGCGTGCTCGATCAATTGTGGTACGAGGCCTTGCTTGCGATATTCTTTTTTAATGAAGAAGCAGGTGATCGACCACACGTCTTCATCTTCCAGGTTGTCGTCTCCGCCTAAGCGTAGATGACTGTCCCGTGGCGCGATGGAGCACCAGGCTACCGGCGCTGTGCCCACGTAGCCAAGCAGGCCGATGGGTGTTTTGTCGGTGACGCGTTTCTGGATATACTTTTTGCGGTCGGCGGAGTGGTTGTTCTTTAATTCCTCTTTTGTCATACGCCAGACCATGCACCAGCACCAGCTGGGGGCGCCTTTGGATTCAAAGAGCGCTTCAAAATCCTTCCAGGTTTTTTTGTCGACAGGCTTTACCTTTAGCGTCTGTGCTTTTGTTGAAGGCATAGCGGTGGGGTTTAAGGCAAGCGTGCAATTTTCATTCCCGGGGTCCGAAAAAAATAATTGGCGCCGGGTGTCATATGAACCGCCCTGTTGGCCGACTAACAGACAAAATTGTATGGAAAAACACTTGCTTGAACAATACCTGGCCGATCACCACCGCGAAGCCTACCTGTGGGCGCGGCAGTGCTGCCGGTATGACGACGAGCAGGCCAAAGACGTACTGCAAGCAGCATGTCTGAAGATCTGGGAGGGGCGTGCGCATTATAACAACCAATCCAGCTTCCGCACCTGGCTGTTCGCGGTGATCCGCTATACAGCCCTGGACAGCCTGCGGGAGAAGCACCCGGCAATTGTCGACGAGCCCGGTGACCACCTGGGGCTACACGCCGATGAACCTCCGGAGGAGCCCGTCGACTACGAGGCGCTGTTGCAACAGCTGCCCGCGCGCCAGGCCCAGGTACTGCTGCTGGCGTTCTACCACAACATGACACTGGAAGCCATCGCCACAGTGATGGATATCAGCCTCGGGACCGTACGAACACATTACGACCGTGGTAAAAAACAACTCAAGGAACTGCTTTCACGAACCAGGGTACAAGACCATGGAAGACGATAAAATACTCGAATCCTTTTTTGACGGCATGAAACAGGCCGATGCGCAACGCCCCGTGCCGCCGCTCGAAAAGCCCACGCCGGTCAGGCGTCTGTGGTCACCGGGCATCCGCTACTCCGCTGCCGCGGCCGTAACGATCTTCCTGGTGGCTGTGCTATATACGGTACGGAAAAGGGCACAAGAACCAACCGCACAAACGAGGGATGTCGTGATCGAGGTCGGGCAGAGGAGTACCCCAACCGGCTCCCTCGTGGATATGCCCGAACAAACCTTGTCCGAGTGGACATCGCCCACCAGCTCTTTGTCAGAAGATTTTTAACAAAACTATAGATAAAAAGAAGAAGTTATGAAAAAACAAACGCTTATCCTGCTCATCCTGCTGGCGGCGACGCACGTCGTATCGGCGCAAGATATATTCCAACAAAAACTGTATGCGCCGGAGCTGGTACTAAAGTATCGCGAAGAGGCGGGCCTTTCAAACGACCAGGTCGAGAAGATCAAAACGTTATACAACAGCGAGCTCACGGTCTACAACAACAAGAAATGGGACCTCGATGCTGCCATGGTTAAGCTGGAGCAGATGATCTCCGTGCCCGCGGTAGACACCAAGGCTACCAATGCCCAGCTGGAAAAGTGCCTGACGTTGGAGACGGATATCAAGAAGATGAAGCTGTCGATGCTTATCGCGATCAAAAATCTGCTAACACCGGCGCAGCAAACCAAGCTTGATGCTCACAAGGACGAGCCCATGCCCGAGAGCTCCATCACGACATTGCTAAACGAAAATCAACGCGTAGTGGTGCGGGTGAGACCCGGTTCGGAGGCCAGTTCAAAGAAGCCATTGTATATCATCGTAAACGGTGACAATAAAAAGACGGCAGACAGTATGCCGGCCGATATCAATCCTGAGAGCATTGAAAGCATCGAAGTTTTGAAGGGAGAGTCCGCTACTTCGATTTATGGCAAGGGGGGAGAAAACGGTGTGATCATTGTTAAGCTCAAAAAGAAATAACCGGATCACGGTTGGATAGTAAAGAAAAGGCCGCCCTGCGAAGGCGGCCTTTTCTTGTGATAGTATCAGGTTTTTATTTCACGTCTTAGGACAGCGGTACGGGCGAGGCTTTCGCTGCTATAACAGAATCTTTCTCGCCGATTTGCTGACGCCACATCGCGTAATACAAACCTTTCTCTTGTAACAGCGCTTCATGTCGTCCGGATTCAATAATGTTGCCGCGCTCGAGTACAAAGATCTTGTCGGCGTGCATGATCGTCGACAGGCGATGGGCGATCAGAATGGTGATGTGGTCGCGTACGGTGGAGACGTCGCGTATTGTCTCTGTGATTTCTTCTTCGGTGATCGAATCCAGCGACGAGGTTGCTTCGTCAAATACCAGGATGTCGGGTTGACGCAGCAGGGCGCGTGCAATGGAAAGACGTTGCTTTTCGCCTCCGGAGACTTTTACGCCGCCTTCACCGATGACAGTATCCAGGCCCTTGTCGGCCCGGGCCAGCAGCGACTGGCAGGCGGCCTTCTGTAGTACGTCCATACATTCTGTGTCGGTTGCGCCCGGGCGTACGAACTGCAGGTTTTCGCGAATGGTGCCGGAGAACAGTTGTGTATCTTGTGTGACGAAGCCGATCTTCTCGCGCAACGCATCTAAATTAATATCCTTGCCGGGCACGGTGTTGTACAGAATGGTTCCTTCCTTCGGCGGGTAGAGTCCTACCAGCAATTTGACGAGTGTCGTTTTACCCGATCCCGATGGACCGACAAAGGCAATTGTCTCGCCGGCGTGTGCCGTAAACGATATATCTTTTAATGCCGCGGTGCTGGCGGAAAGATGTTGGAAACTGACGTGATCAAATCGAAGGGTGTTGATCGTTCCTACTTCTATCGGATTCACTGGTTTAGCTTCTTTCGGCAGCGTCAGGATGCGGTGGAAGTTTGCCATGGACACTTCCGCTTCGCGGTATGCCAGGATCACGTTGCCCAATTCCTGTAATGGGTTGAAAAGAAAGAACGAGTAAAACAGGAAGGTAAAATATTTACCGGCCGACAGCTCATTGTCGAAGATGAGGATGAGCAGGATCACGACCATGACACTGCGCACAAAATTTACCGTAGTGCCTTGCAAGAAACTCATGCCGCGTACAAACTTCACTTTTTTAAGCTCTAACCCGAGAATCTTGTAGGTCGTGTTGTTGAGTCGCTCAATTTCCTGCTTGGCCAGCCCGAGGCTCTTCACAAGCTCGATGTTCCGCAGCGACTCCGTGGTAGAGCCGGCCAACGCGGTGGTCTCTTTTACGATGTCTTTTTGCACCACTTTGATCTTGCGGCTCAGCGCCCAGCTGGTGAGCGCAATAATAGGAATGGCGGCGAAATATACCAGTGTCACCTTCACACTCACGGTAAGCGAATAGATGATTACAAAGACCATGGCCACCATGGACGAGAATAAGACATTGATAAACGAGGTAATAAACTTTTCCGAGTCGGTACGCACTTTTTGCAAAATGCCCAGCGTCTCGCCGCTGCGTTGGTCTTCAAAGGTCTGGTAGGGCAGCTCCAGCGAATGCTTCAAGCCGTCGGCATACATGCCGGCGCCGGACTTTTGTACAACGATGCTGGTGAAATAATCCTGCAGATTTTTGGCAATGCGCGATACCATTGCGGCGCCCATCGCCAGGGCTACCAGGTAGAGCACGCCCTGAATAAATTCCGCCCGGCCCAGGGCGGTGCGGCGCTCAATAAAGCGGTCGACGATACGCCCCGTGATGTGGGGATCGAGCAACGAAAAAACCTGGTTGACTGTAGCGAGAAGTAAAGCAATGGCAATCAGTCCCTTATAATTCCTAAGGTAGTGTAGCAGTAGTTTCATGGTGGTATGTAGGCCTAACGGGCAGACAACATGGGCAGAACGATAAAAATTTCCAAACCGGAGAAAAAATATCGCCTTCACAAGCCTTAAAACACACCAGCAGGGTGCCCGATGCCGAAAATATCCGGTAGGCGCTGCCTATTTTCAAAAAAAAGACAGATGCCCCGTATGGAATCGGCCGCCGCGGCGCATCCTGGTATAAAAAAACGATATGAAAAAAAGCGTTTCTTTATCCATCCCGCGGCCATGCGCGGAGTCCTGGAACAACTTCACCCCGACGCCCGAAGGCGGGTTTTGTGGCTCTTGCCAAAAGACCGTGATTGATTTTACCCGCATGAGCGACCGGCAGATCCTGGACTATCTGGCGAAGAAACGAGTCCATACCTGCGGCCGTTTCCGCGCGGACCAGCTGAAGACGTATACCTTTCCCGAGCCCAATAGCATTCGACCCGGATTTACGCTGCTGCGTGCGGGCGTTCTCGGCTTACTGCTGTTATTCACCGGTCGTTCCGCGAGCGCTAAGAATACTGTTCCGGTGATGCCTACTGTAGAAATGACGCAGAGCGCATCGCACCCCATTGTCGGAGTAGAGCCGATGGCGCGCGCGGAACAATGGATAAAAGGCGTTGTGCGTGATGAAACGGGAGAGCCCCTGCCGGGCGTGTCGGTCATCCGGAAAGGAACAACCCAAGGTACGAATACGGATGCCGATGGACGATTCGAATTTCCCTACGAGCTTAAGGCTGGTGATGTGTTGACGTTTAGCTTTATCGGCTATACTTCAATCGACTATGTCGTACCCGAAACTGCGCCTGACGATGTGAAAGTTTCCCTGCCGGTTGACATTTCACTGGAGATGGATGTTGTAATCATGGGTGAGCTGGTGTCGGATGCGCCCTATAGCGAGACACCCGCACCCATCGCACCGAAACGCTGACGCTATACTTTCATGTCGGTATTGATGCGCATCTTATTCCTTGTGATATGCAGCCTGCTTGTGCCCGTGGCTCTGGTGGCGCAGCAGGCGCATGTCACTCGGGTGCAGTGGGCCAGGGCCGACAGCGTCGCCGCGTGTTATTCGGGGCATCCGGTAACAGATCTAAAGGTTCTTTCCGACAAGCTAACCGTGCCGTTGGCGACGGATGACGAGAAGTTTCGCGCTATTTATACCTGGGTTTGTACCAATATTGAATATGACTACACTCTGTTTAAGACCAATCAGCATCAAACGTTTAAACTGAAGGATGACCCGGTAGCATTGGAAGCGTGGCGGCGTCCGTTTAGCCAACGGGTTTTCCGCGAGTTGGTCCGCCACCATCGAACGGTATGTACGGGCTATGCCTATTTGCTGCGAGAGCTGGCGCATCATGCCGGCATCCATTGTGTCATGGTACACGGGTATGGTCGCTCGGGGCAGGTAAACGTCCGCGGTGACGGCTATGCAAATCACTCATGGAATGCCGTGCAGCTAGGTGGGCAGTGGTACTTGTGTGATGCCACCTGGTCCAGTGGTTCGATCGACGCTTCCCTGGGTATTTTCATAAAAGACTATAATGACAAATATTTTCTGGCCGAGCCAGCCTTGTTCGCCCGGAATCATTATCCCCTCGATACTGCTTACCTTTACCTGCGTGAGAAACCTTCACTGCATGACTTTCTCTATGCGCCCATTATTTATAGCAATATTTACGATTATAAGACCATGCCGCTGATTCCATCGACCTTTGACGTCGATGTTGTGAAAGGGGAGCCTGTTATGTTTGAGTTTAGAAAAGGAGCGGGTGCGGAAATGGATCATGTTACGGTACGGAAGGGCACTTCATCGGAAGATGTTGTGGTGGTTCCTGTTGGCGGTTCTGATAACAACGATCGTTATTTTTTTGATTATACTTTCAACACACGTGGGCGGCAGATTGTTCATGTATTGATCGATGATCAGTATGCATGGACGTATACGGTGCATGTGAAGTAAGTGTTTATGATGCCGTATTGTTGTAAACATAAAAAAGAGCGGAGGGTGACTCCGCTCTTAAGAGGTCTTTTTGTGATACGTCAGCCGGATGTTACTGACCTGAAACGTTCGTGTTCTTCATGTCGAGGGCGAAGTCCTTGGCGGTTTTCGCGGTCATGATGTCCATGAAGTTCAGGGCGCCGTTAGTGGTGGTGCCACCGCCGGTTTGGAACTGAGGTACAATCGCGCCGGTATATTTACTGAAGGCATCTGCCCAGACCTTTTGTACTTCTACCTGTGCCTTTAGCTTCATCTCGAGGGCACCGTCGGCGCGCATGATCCTGGCGCGGGCGTACGCCTGGGCGTCGGCCAGCTCTTTGATCTTTTTCGCTTCCAGGATGGAGGCATCGTAGGCCACCCGCTGTTGCAGCTTTTCCTGTTCCGCTACTTTTACCTTGGTCTCAGCTTCTACGACCTGGCGGGTCTGTTCCTGCTTTTGCTGGTACTCGATCTCCACCAGGGCTTGCTCACCTTTTGCTTTCGCGGTCAGTGTTTGCTGCTGGGCGGTCATGAGCTCCTGCTTCGAGATAGACGACTTGGTTACGGCGTCGATAATCTTCTTCAGCTTTTCGTCCACCTGGTCTTCGTAGTCCACGTCGGTAATGGCGGCGTCGGCAACCGTGATACCATACTCTTTGATCGATGACTGCTTACGTTTCGGCGCGGCGCTCTTTTTGTCGTATTGGATCTGCGTCTGGTATACGCGCTTCGGTTCTCTTTCCAGCGAGTCGAATACGATGTTCTCCTCTGTCTTCAACAGGTATACACCTTCTTTCAGCTGGTCCATAAAATCCTGCGCCATTTGGGCGCGGCCACCACCGTAGTGTTTTTCGCTGCTCATGAGCTGTGCAGACGACTGCAAGCACTCCTTGGTGTAGGGCGCCAATCGTTTTACGACAAGCGACTGCGGTGTGCGGTGCGTGTTGTGGATCAGGATCATCTCCTTCTCGTCAGAAGGCAGAATGAACTGGGTGATACCTTTCACGTTGGCCGTGGTGGCATCGCTGAAGCGGACCATGATCTGGCCGACCTCAATGCCGTTGTCTGCGATATCGAGCTGGGCGTTTTGGTCCTGGTATGTCACCGAGATCTGGTTCGGCCATTCTTTTTCTTTGGCAAAGAAGCCGGCGTAGAAAATGCCGGGGGCAAACTGTACGATCTGCTCGCCCGTGGTGCGCTCAACAACGGTTCGGTTACCGGCGTCGTTCCACGAAAACGGATTGACGGTCAGGAAAAAGATGAGTGCCAGGATGGCCACTACACCGATAATAATGGTTCGTTTGGTAAAAGGATTCATGTTTGTTTTGTTCTTAATGGTTGTTGTTAGGTTTGTTTTCGTTTTCTTTTTTGTTTTGAAAATGGTTTGTCAGCAATAGGATCACAGCGTATCCTACCAGGCCGAACACAGCCAGAAAGCCGACTGCCAGCGCGAGTCTGATCATATACTACATTGATTTGTGAGGTGACAAGAATGTCGATGCGTGTTGACGATCCAACACGGTATGCCGGCTAGCGCCGGACGTAGAACGGTATACTCCGGGAATTGCCTGCTAAAGTTGAAAATGGTATCAGTTTTGTTATCATCTAATGTTGTGTATATACTTCTATTCTATACACTCCCATAAACGTTTGGGAAGTGGCGCGGGATGCGGGTTCGTCGTACTATTTTTATTTTCAACGCGTTGGTTACCTTTTAGGGCTGCCATCGGGCACGTCCGGAAGTGCACAGTTTGTTTCGCGTAAGGACAAGAAAACCCGTGAAACGGGCCAATTTGAGGCGTAGCCAGTGGGTAAAAAGCAAAAGAAGGCAGCTCATTGAGCTGCCTTCTTTTGTATCAGTCTATATTCTAATTATTTACAGTCGTATCCAAATGTCTGGACGGGCGCGCCGCCAAGGGTTCGTGTCTGTGGAAGGTTGTGGTCATTGTAGGTGTACAAAACCACTACATCCTCATCATCGCCGTCCTTATTTATTGCGCGCGTGACGTTGTTTTTGCTGAGAGTAAGATTGTTAAAATACTCATCGTCGTCGCCTGAAAAACCAACCTGTGCATACGGGTTGATTTTGTCATCGTACTCAAATGTATTGCTCCATTCCACATCCTCACCATCTCCGTAGCCGTCCATCTGTGTAATGTTGTCATTGGTGTAGGTAAATGCCGCGGAGTCAAGTCGTGCACCCCCTTCTCGCATGGAATGATAACCCCAGCTGGTGATGCGGCCGCCGTCGAGGTGGTAGAGATAGTAGTGCTCAGCTTCAAAGTCGGTGTATTGGGAGTAATACATTTCGGTAATGGTATTGGTACCATAGGTGAAAATGGTATAGCTGACCATTTCGTCACCGCTGAAATTATTTACACGGCTAGGTTTGCCGTTGGCATACACGAACTCTGACCGGTAGCCTGTCTCACCTTCTTCATCATAAGCCTGGTAGTTAACTGTAGCCACCGTGAGGTCAGTGTTGTACGTGATCTCCATCATGGCTTCATCGCCTGGCAGCAATGTGGGATAGCAACTAACCTCGCCTTCCTCTTCCACTGTGACCGTCACGGTATAAGCCTGTTTGCTGCCGTCTTCGGCTGTCACCGTATAGGTGACAGGGGTGGTGAAATTTTGCGCTATACCGGATGTGGGGGAGACGCCGGCGTCTTCTGAAATTTCAACGGTAGGAATGAGCGCCGTTAGGTTGGTGCCGGCGGGTACCGTGGCTTCAATGGTTTTAGCTGCGTCGTTGATGGTAGCCGTCACCACAGGAGTGAGGCCGGCGAATTTAAACGAAGTAATACTTTTGTCCGTGCTTTTGGGGTCCGCCGGGGCGCTGTCGTCGTCTGAACATTGAAAACTGGTAACGGCTACCGCCGCCAGTATAACATAACTAAGAAATCGTTTATGCAGGTACATACTTTTGGGATGAAAAAATAATACCCTAAAGATGCCTCAAAGGATCACGGTTTTACGTGTAAAATCCCAGTAGACCTTACATTCGTGGAAAAACAGTCTTAAAATATCAATCGCACGCGTATTCAAAATTCAAGGTCTGAATTTCGTCCGTCTACGGTGAAGGTCAAATTAGTTGCAAGCGTACGAAATGGTTTGGGCCGGATCTTCCAGGATTCCGCCCCAGGTTATTGCCCGTGTAACGGGGAGACCATCTGCATCGTACGTATAGGTGAAGTTGTCGTGATTGGTGTGGTCCCCATCATGGAACTCCATGCCGGTGACGTTATTCTTGCTGATGTTGATGGGTTTGAAGTATTCGTCGTCTTCGTCGTTTAGCCCCGCCAGCTTAAAAGGATTGGTTTTATCGTCGTATGTATAGAGGAAGTAATTCTCGATGTTCTCGCCGGGGCCATAGCTGTCCTTTCGCGTAATGTTTTCGTCGGTGTAGGTAAAGACGACTGAGTCGCGTCGCGTCAATCCGTTGTGCGGGTTGTGATCGGCCCACGCCGTGATACGGGTACCATTCAAGTAGTAAACGATACGGGAGTCTTCTTCAAAATGATTGGAGCCTTTGGTAAAGTGGGATTCTGTGATCGTGCCGTTGCCATACGTAAATGTATCATAAGCTTTTGTCGCGCCGCCCTGCATCGTGTTTATGCGTGTAATCTTGCCGTTGGCGTAGAGGTAGGACAACTGGTAGCCGGGGGTGTCGTCTTCGGCATAGTTTACGGTCGAGATCTTTTTGTCGGCGTTGTAGGAAATGGTAAGTGTCGATGTATAGCCGGGTAACGTGGTCGGTAAGCAGGGAGTTGCTTGTTGGCTCTGGTCATCATCATGGTTGCAACGAACGAATGCCACGGTGGCGGTAGCGAGCAGTATGTAACAGGTGAATTGGCTTTTCATGGTAACGTAGTTCAGTAGGGTAGAATTTTTACAATGGTGCAGTAACGCAATTACGGTTTTCTTTGTGGGTATAACGTTGATTTTGGCGAAATAATGTATGGGCGGTATATACTATAAATTAATGTATATTTCGAGTGTTCCGATTTATACAAGTTTGTTGCTGCTATGGACTTTTACTACCCCTGGCGCGACGGTGTAACCGGTGTATTTGTATGGTGCGCGACTTCCTCCACCCGAAACGGGCCTTCCGGTAGGCAAGTCCAAGCCTCGCCCGTCACCGGAATGGATACGGCGTAATTGGAGCATGGTGCGCACACGTATCCAGGCTACCTCCGCGTGACCGGGACCGGTCAGCGCCTGACGATTTTTTGGAAGGCATGCAGTCGCGCACCCGAGGTTATTACCCCGGGTGATAGAAAATAAATATGTTGCGAGGGAAAAGGGCCTGCCTACCGGAAGGAAGGTTTGCTAGTTTTCGGCAAGCTCTTTGATTTTTTGTGTAGCATTGTCGCCAAATTCTTCGGAGGAGTCGAAGTAATCCTGCCCTTTTGACAGCACCTGAAAATCGCCAATGGTTACATGCAGCTCAGTTTGTCCACCTGTTTCTTGCAGGGTGTATGTATAGGCGATGTCGTAGGCTTCTGCCGGGTTCTCCCAATCGGAATTGTATAGGTTTAGCTTCAGGCGTTTGTGCGGTTCGAAATCGGTAACGGTCAGTACCACAGACTTATCTTTCATCGTCCATTTGATCTCGGTACCGCGTTGCAGTGGGGTGTCTCCAAAGTCTTCGGGCAGGTCGTCCCAGCCGCGAATAAACACGGGGAGTGTTAGGATATCCCACACATCGGCCGCCGGTGCGTCGATGGTTATATCTCTTTCAACAATCAATTGTTTGCTCATGTATCGTTTTAGCGTTATCGACCTATTGGGTCGTTGCCCCTGGTCTGTGGCTTCGTAATGTTACGATACATTTTGAAAAAAACGTGTACGTATTTATGATTTACGTGTTTTTTTTCCGGCGGCCCAGAGGATGGCGTTGCGAACCAGCACGTTATAGGCCGGGTTCCGAAACAGGCTGGGGTGGTGGCCCATCAGAATATAAATATTTCGTGCTTTCATGGCCGGGTTGGTCCAAATGACCGGGTGGTCGCCCATGGTCGTATCAGTCCTGGGGTTGTACGTCGACTCGTCTACGCTGGCCAATACATGTACATTGGGTCGCGGATTTTTATCGTAGGTATACCACTCCTCCTTGTCGATTACAAACGTAGCCGGCAGGCCCTGCATGGCCGGGTGTTTTTTATCTTCTACCGTTACCCGTCCCGACGCGAGTTTGGCCACATAGTTCTTCCACCGGATGCCGCCCATGAACCCGGAAAACCAATTCCACATGGGGTAGCCGTCAAACTCGCCCAGCAACGTGGCGTGGTGAAAGCCCACCCAGCCGCCGCCGTTGCCTTCGGCAATATATTTTTCAAATGCTGCCGCAGCGGTTTCCGTCCAGGTATAGGGCGGGTAGTTCAGTTGGATAAAAACCTGGTATTGAGCCAGGCAGGCATCGTTGATCTTTTCGGTGTTGTTGATAACGTCGAAGGTGAAGTGATGCACGGCGGCCAGGGAGTCGAGCCAGGCGAGGCCGGCGACGACGTAGGGCTCGTGAATGCCGCCGCGCTCGGTAAGGACGAGGGCGCGGAAGGTTTGAGCGTGGGCTATGGAAAGGGTCGTGGCTAAGAGGAGGAGGCAGGTGACGTTACGGATCATGGTAACAAGAAAAACACAATTGGCTACTATTGCCAGCCTCTGGTGTAAAAACTGTTGTTCGAAGACGTTGCCGGGCACCACGCCAGTCTGAAGACTGGCACCATGCTGGGCACAAGTCTCCGCCCCGCGGCGGGGCTAAGACTTGCGCCAGATGTGCATTTGCAGGGCTTCCCAAGGTATAATCTCCAAACGCTACAGAATATAATCGGTGCTCAGGAAGTTGGACTCGTGGTTGCGGACGATGTCGTTGACGAGCTTTACGTTTGTGTCGGTCATTTTGGTGGCGACCAGGGAGCGGATCGAGAAGGAGCGGAGGGCATCGTGTACGGAGAGGGTGCCTTCGGCGCTGTCTTTGCGGCCCGTAAACGGGAAGGCGTCGGGGCCCCGTTGACTTTGGCTGTTAATGTTGACGCGGCTTACCTGGTTTACCAGCGGGTCGATGAGGCCGGCTACTTCTTTGGCATCGTTGCTAAAGATACTTACCTGCTGACCGTGGGGCGACTCGATGAGGTATTCAATGACTTCTTCCACGTCGTCGTACGGCACCACGGGAATGACGGGACCGAACTGTTCCTCGCGGTATAGCTTCATGTCTTTGTTTACCGGGTATACGACGGCCGGGAAGACAAACGACTGCGCTGTCGCGCCACCGTTCTCGTTGACCACGCGGGCGCCATGGGCTTCTGCATCCGCAATGACTTCCCGCAGGTAGTCGGGTTTGTTGGGCTCCGCTACGGGCGTGATGTTGACGCCTTTGGTCCATGGCAGGCCGATGGTCAATTTAGATACGGCGGTGCTCAGTTGAGTCAGGAATTGATCGGCGATGGCGCGCTCTACGAATACAATTTTAAGCGCGGTGCAGCGCTGACCGTTGTAGGAAAGTGTGCCGGTGATGATTTCGCTCACGGACAAAGGCAGGTCTGCATGTTTTGTGACGATGGCGGCGTTCTTGGCGTCGAGGCTGAGCACGGCGCGCAGGCGGTTGATCTTCGGGTGGCGCTTCTTGAGGTCGTTGGCTACTTTGCTGGAGCCGATGAAGGCGAGCACGTTGATCTTGCCGCTTGCCATTAGCCCCGGTGTTACGTTGGCGCCGCGACCGTATACGGTGTTGACAACGCCTTTCGGAAACGACTCCTGGAATGCCTTCAGCAACGGATAGTGTACCAGCGTGCCGTGTTTCGGTGGCTTGAACAACAGTGTGTTGCCCATGATGATGGCGGGAATGAGCGTGGTGAACGTTTCGTTGAGCGGGTAGTTGAAGGGACCCATGCACAACACCACGCCCAACGGCGAGCGCCGTACCTGCGCCACCACGCCTTCGCGGACTTCAAACTTCGACGACTGACGGTCGATATCTTTCAGCTCCTCGATGGTGGCGTTGATATACTCTACCGTGCGGTCAAATTCTTTTGCTGAGTCGGCGTGGGACTTGCCGATCTCCCACATGATGAGCTTCACTACGAGTGTGCGTTGCTCGCCCATTTTCTGTACAAACCGTTGCAGACATTTAATTCGGTCGCTTACACTCATGGTGGGCCACTCGCCGCGACCGTTGTCGTAGGCTGCCAGGGCGGCCTCGAGTGCTTCGTTGGCTTCTTTTTCACCGCCGATCGGATAGGTGCCGATCAGCTTGCGCTGAAGGCCCTCCGGGGTGGAAATGTATACCGGCGAATATACTTCGCTGACGGGGCCGTCCCACGGTATAAGCTCACCACCACTGAGGTACTCGCGCTGGTGGATCGGTTCCAGGCGGAACTCCTCGGGTATCTGCTCTTCTTTTACAAAGAGCGCCCCGATCTGTTGTTCAAAATTCATACGTTGGGGTTTATATCACGCGCAAATAACTGTCATTTCTCCTGCATTAGTTCCGACTGAATTGATTTTCATAGTTTTTTGTTTGAATTATGCTATAAATTCCCAGGCTACATGGACGCTCATGCATACATGGCATCGATCTTTTCCAGGTATTCTGCCAGCGGCAGGCTGTTACGCATCGCGATCATGGCCGCGGTATCTTGTCCTACCGGTGTACGAAATTCCTGGTTGGTGCCCGTGGCCACAGCATAGATTTGTTCTACAATCTCCTGCGGTTGTGTGAGGGAGTAGCTTTTGTTTTTTACAGCGTCAAAGACTTTGTTCAGGCGTGCATTGACAACGTCGTAATCGCGTATGGTGCCGCTTGTGGGCAGGTTGATCTTGTTCGTGAAGTCGGACGCGAAGCCACCGGGCTGCACCAGGCGCAAGTGTATGTTGTAAGGCTTCAGCTCATAATACAATCCTTCGGTGAGACCTTCCAGTGCAAACTTCGACATGTTATAGAGCGAGCCCAGCGGCACTGCCGAGAGAAAACCCATGTATGAGCTGATGTTGATAAACATGCCACCGCTGTTCGCACGGAAGTGCGGCAGAAAGGCGCGGATGACGTTGATCACGCCGCGCACGTTGACGGCATATTGATGGTCGATCGATTCTTCCGATACCAGTTCCAGCGCTCCATATATACCGTGGCCAGCATTGTTTACGACGACGTCAATCTTGCCAAAAGCCTCGATAGCGGCCGCGGCGGCCCGTTGTGCCTGGACGGGATCGGTGACGTCCAGGGGAATGACGCGGATATTGGGATTCTGTTGCAGCTCGGTTTCTTTTTCGGGAGAACGCATGGTGGCGGCTACCTGCCAACCCCGGTTTGCAAAATGAAGCGCCGCGGCGCGGCCCAGGCCAGTACTGGTACCGGTAATGAATACTGTTTTCATGATATTTTCATTTTTGTAAGGCGAAGGTACGGGGCAATTGGTATACATTTGTAACCGGTATACTGTTGTATACCGGTAGAAACTTTTTTGAACGATGCCGCGTACACTGCCAAAACACGCCACTGCCGAGGATATGAAATATGTACAAGATACACTGTACGTGATCAGCGGTAAATGGAAAATGATGATCATCCTGGCCATTTGCGCCGGGAATAATCGATTTAAAGAAATTCAACGGGCGATTCCGGATATTACGCCGCGGATGTTATCGAAGGAATTAAAAGAGCTGGAGCAGAATAAGCTTGTGGTTCGGAAGGTGTATGATGAGTCGCCTGTGTTGATTGAATATGGGACGACGCCGTATTGTAAGAGTTTTGGAGCGATTATTCACGAGATGATCCGGTGGGGGAAGGAGCATCGGAAGATTATTAAGAGATAATTTTCAGGCTACGGCCGTGGATGAGATTTATAGTGTGCTTTGAGAATTTCTTAAATATATCTTAAAAGTAGTCCCTTGCCCCGGGGTGCTTTCTATTTCGATTTTGCCGCCCATGGAGGTTACCTGAGAGCGGACGAGGTACAGGCCCAGGCCTTTGCCGTCGATTTTGCGGTGGAAACGTTTATATAGATTAAAGATGTCTTTGCCATGTTTTTCCAAGTCGACGCCCAGGCCGTTGTCCTCTACGGTGAGTACGATCATGTCGTCCTGGTGTAGCGTACGGAGGTGGATGGCGGCGGTGCGTTCGGGCGAACGGTATTTGATGGCGTTGCTGACGAGGTTGAACAGGATACTGTCAATATAGGGGGCGACGGCGTAAAGCTGGGGAGCGGCGGTGAAGTCGTAAACAAGGCGGGCCTGGGTTTGTTCGAGCTCGCGGGCGAGCATTTTTTCGGCGCGGTCGAGGGAGGTGTGAAGGTCTACGAGGGAGAAGTTGCCGGTGTTACGCCGCAGCTCAAGGATGACGTTAAGGTCTTTGATGACTTCGTCCAGGTCGTTGGCGGAAGTGAGGATCTGTTCTCGTAAGGTTTTTTGTTCTTCTTTGTCGTCGGTTAACTCTAAGAGCATAGCGATGCCCATGATGCGGGCGAGCGGCGCGCGCAGGTTGTGGGCGGCAATGAAAGAAAATTGCTCCAGCTGGTGATTCTGGTCGATGAGCTCGCGGTTGTTTTGTTCGAGTGCCTGTGTACGTGCGCGGACTTCGTCTTCGAGTTTGTCGCGGTGTGTGGCAAGCTCTTCCGTTTGTGCGATGATCTCTTCGTTCTGTGCGGCCAGCTCGCGTGTGCGTAGCATTACCTGATGCTCCAGCAACGTGTTCTGGTCTAGTAGCATGGCGTTGCGGGAGGCTTCGGTCTCGCGTAGCTTTTCCCCCAGCATAAACGACTGCCGTGTGCGCCAGGCCGTATACAGTAACGTGGGAACGCAAAGTATAAATAATAAAATCTGTAGTCGCAGGTTGCGCGTCAGCGCGGCTTCGTAGCGGTTGTGTTCGCGTGCGTGCACCAGGTCGGCAAAGGCTTTGATATTTTTTTCACATTGCTCGTATTGAAACCACAGTGTGGCACCACGGTCTTCGAGAAACAATTTTGTGAACTCGTCGCGCCGGCCCTCGTCTACCAACTGGCGCATGTAGAAGGTAAAGGCGACGTAAGCGTTGATGGAGTCGCGCAGCGCATGAAACTGCGTCATATCGTAGTGCATTTTTTTCAACGGTACCTCCACGTTATCGAAAATGCTGTCTTTCCAGGCGAGGGCGTGGCTCATGGGGGTGCCCAGCCGATCTTCGGGCACCAACGCGTAGCCGCGCAGTCCCAGGTCTGCAGCCTGAATGATCATCCGGCCGATGTGATCGTAATAGAGCTTGACGTGCTCGGTTTCAGCCTGCAGCGCGAGGGACTCGTGTAAAATGGTGTTATTATGTTGCGTGAACGTAATGTCCAGCACCAGCAGCAGTGAAATGGTGGCCACTGCCAGATATATCCTTGTGTTAACTCCCATCGGACAGGTCTTTCCAATAAACGTATTTTAAGTTACGAGATTTTGGGAAAGTACCATGCGGAGATTTTGGCCCCCGAGCCCGGCGGCGACAAAAGATGTGCTAATTGGCGGAGGATCAAGCGTCTACATGCAGGGAAGAACGGATATAAATAGCCAGCCCGGATCAGGGTTTTACAATGAACGAGGACGGCGCCTCGGAGATCCACTTGCTTTCTTGTTCTACGGCGGTCGTCCAGCTGTCGAGGCTGATCACGAGCAGGTCGCAGGAGGCCATGAATTCTTCGCTCAACGCGCTGTCATCGTACACCGCGATGTGATTTGGCGCGGTTTGTTCGATGAGCCTGATCGTTTCGCGCAGCTCGTGGTGTTGTTTGACGAGGCCTTGTTTGTCGAGAATGACGACTGAGGCATCGCTGTTGTGTATAAACTTCTGCGCATAAAAGATCAGGAAGCTGTCCGATGTGGTGAAGATCGGGATCAATACTTTGCTGATCTTTTCAAACCCTTTGTCTACAAAAATGCCCACGGGCAATTTGCTGGCGCGCAGGATGCGGCGGTTGCGTTCTTCGAGGATGGCCTTTTCAAAAAAGCGCTCGCGGCCGGCCAGCGTACCGATGAGCCGCTCAGGGTTGATGATGCGCGTGGTGAAGCCAAAGACGGTACCCAGGAAGCTGCCTTCGAATACAGAATGGCTGATGCCGATGATGAGCAGATCGAAGTTACCGAGGTTGGCGGTTTCGACGATCTCGCGGTCGATGTCGGCGGTGGGCTTGAACCAGGTGATGACGGGCATGTTCAACTTGCCGGCTTCGGCGTTGATGGGCTGGAAGCTTTCCTGTTCATATTCCTCGACGTTGTATTGGTTCAATTCGTTGGCGGGGGAAAGGTGCAGCGCCGTGACGGATGCGTTCGAGACCGAGCGTTTGATCAACCCATGCACCAGGCGCAGCATGGAAGCGCCGCGGTGTGGATTGCCAAACGATAACAGGATTTTATACTTACCGGCTTTGTCGGTGCTGCCGGGTATAGGCGGTGTCGGGTCGGGATAGAATTTGTTGATGAGATCCAGCGCCGGGCCTGTCATGCAGGTCGTGACCAGCGCCATGATGACCAGCATGGCAAATACTTCCGGTGTGAGGATGCCGAGGTCGTAGCCGATGTTAAGCACGACCAGCTCCATGAGTCCGCGCGTATTCATGAGTGCGCCGATGCCGAGGCTGTCGTGCCACGACTGCCCCACAAATTTTGCGGCCAGTGTGCTGCCCAGGAACTTACCGGTGACGGCCAGCAGAATGATGATGCCACACAGCTGCCAGGCAGCGGCGTCGTTGAGCAAGCCGATCTGTGTACGTAACCCGGTGAAGACAAAGAACAGCGGCAGTAACAATACGAGTGCTACATCTTCTACTTTTTCGATAAAGATCGTGCGGAAGTTGAGGTTCGGCGGCATGATCACGCCGGCGAGAAAGGCGCCGAACAAGGCATGGATGCCGATGATCTCCGCGACGTAGGCGGATAACAGCAATGTCAGGAAGAACACGGCAACGATGGGTTTGCTCAGACCCTCTTTGGTCGAGTATACATCGCCGATCTTTTTCAGGAACGGCCGTACGAGCTTGAGCATGGCGATGACATATACCACGGAAATGAGTAAGGTATAAACAGTGCCAATGAAGTTGCCTGCCTTTACGATGGCGATGACGGTCGCCAGGATACACCAGGCGGTTACGTCGTCGGCCGCGGCGCAGGTGATGGCGAGCGAGCCAAGTTTGGTTTTACTCAACGATCGTTCCTGGATGATCCGTGCCAACACCGGAAAGGCGGTAATGCTCATGGCAATGCCCATGAACAACGCAAAGGAAACGAACGGTATGTCTTCCGGCGCATAGCCTGTATAGATAAAATAGGCCAGGCCCAATCCGAGTGCAAACGGCAGAATGATGCTGACGTGGCTGACGACGACCGCCTCGTGTGCTTTATTTTTCAGTACGTCTACGTCGAGCTCCATGCCGATTACAAACATAAACAGGATCAGACCGATCTGGCTGAGGAATTGCAGGTTGGGCAGTGACTGCGCGGGAAAAAGAAGGGCAGAGACTTCGGGAAAATACATACCAACCACCGAAGGCCCAAGAAAGATACCGGCGGCAATTTCGCCGATCACCATGGGTTGTCCGATCCGTTTACAGATATATCCAAAGAAGCGTGCTACGAGAATGATGGTAATGATCTGCAGGAGCAGAATGGCCAGGGGGTGGGTGATGTTATGATGTCCTGCGTCGAGAAATTGTTGCCAGCCTGACGGCGCCGGCGTGGTGACTTCGGTCTTGACGATGGAGGCGGGCTCTTGTTTTTTGCCCTGTTCCATGACGACGTACAGAAATGCGGAGAAGGCGCCTGTGATGATGACGTAGAAGATGATGTTGCGTAAATTCTTCATGGCGCCAAAAGTACACGCGTTGCCGGGCATGAGCGTTGTCGCCGGCAGAGAAATGTAATGACCGGGCCGAAATTTGTACCGACAGACCGGCAGTTGCGGGCAGGCACGATATTAGGAACGGAAAGGGTATGCACTACATGCCAAAAGATGATGCTGTTTTTCCTGAGAGAACTGCGGACGACCTGCCGAAAGGCGATGATTTGCGCGGTTTGCAAGGGGAAGAGCTGACGTGGGAAGAGACACCCGAGGAAGAGGACCTCGATGCCAGCGAGACCGACGACGATGAGGACGAAGGTGTTGGCGATGGCAACCTGGGCAAGAGCTCACCGGATCTATTGGAGAAATGATGAGCCGCCAGTGCGGCGCAGGAAAGCGGGGCGGAAATTTTCCGACAGGGAAAAGCGTCGAGGTTTGCCGTTGGGATCCGTGATCGTGGTCGTGATCTCGTCGTGCGTAAAGAACTGTACGAGCTTCATGGCGATGATCTCTTTTTTGTTGATCTGGCAGAAGCCTGCTTCGGGTAGCGCCTGCAATAATTTTTCAAACGATATGTTCTTGACCAGCATCTCTTCGCCGGTGTCGAGCAATACCAGTTTGTCGCGTTTGTCCAGTCCCGTGGTGATGTATTGCACCTGATCGAAGAATAACAGGCCTTTGCCTTTACTGGTGTTGAGTTGGATGTATTGTCGCTCGGCGGTATGGCTGGCGAGCTGTGTCTGAGCTTTGGCGATGGCCTTGGCGAAGCGGTCTTGCTGAATGGGCTTGCGCAGGTAGTCGATGGCGTCGAGGTCGAACGCTTCGGCGGCATACTCGCGGTAGGCGGTGGTGAAGATTACGAGCTTGCCCGTGAGCTGACGGGCGACGTCCAGGCCGTTCAAGCCGGGCATCTCGATGTCGAGAATGCAAAGATCGAAGGTGAGAGTGGTGCTTTCCTGTAAAAATTTTATCGGGTCGTTGAAGGCGCGTACAACGTCTACGTCGGGCACCTGCCCGCAGAGCACGCGCAGATAGGCAAGCGCGGGCAGCTCATCATCCAGCAGTATGCATCGCAGCTTTGTGGGCACGCAGGTCTATTTTCAAGTGAGCAATATAGACATCGTTCTCCACAAACTGATCGAGTGTAAAGTGTGTGCCGTATAAGATCTCCAGTCGCTTTTGCAGTGCTTCTTTGCCAAAACCGCCGCGCGCCTGTCGCAGGGGTGGTTTCGGGCTGATCTTGTTAGAGACGGTCAGGAGGAACTGGTGGTCGCGCAGCTCGAAGACAATGGCGATGAACGCATCTTCGCGTTGCAGGTCGGCATGTTTAAATGCGTTTTCGATCAGGTCGACGGTGATGAGCGGGGCGACGAGCTTTTGTTCGTATACCGGGTCGGTGGTGTCGATCGATTGTTTTACGCGCAGGTCGAACAGCGGGCTGAGTTTAAGCCGGTTGATATCGATGAGGCTGCTGGCAAAGTTGAGCTCTTCTTTGAGCGAGACAAAACGCTGGCCGCTGTCGTAGAGAATATAGTCGAGGACGTTGGCCAGTTTGTCCAGGGCAAAGTAGGTCTGGTACGCGTGCGACTGAATGGTGTTGAGGGTATTCTTAAACAGGTGCGGGTTGAGCTTGTACTGCAGGGAGCCGAGCTCGAGCTCGCGCAGCTTGGCTTCCATTTGCTGGTGGCGCAGCGCGCGGTCTTCAGGGTTCGGGTCGCCCCGGTGCAGCTGGGAGGATAACCGGTATACCGTCAGTCCCAGCACGGCCACCGCCGCGAGCAGGAGTACGAGTACTCCATACAATACGCCTGGTGCTATGGCCATGCCGGTGTTCACGACGGTAGGTGCGCTAGCCATGCGCACGTTGTTTTACTTCGTAGCCTTTCCATCCATAGTATGCAATAAAGAGATATGCCACGATCGGGAAGGCGAAGGCATGCTGGTAGCCGACGGCACCGATGATGATGCCCATGACCGGGGTCATGACGGCGCCGCCTACGATGGCCATGATGAGCAGGGACGAGCCCTGGCTGGTATATTTACCAAGGTCTTTGATGGCCAGGGTAAAGATGGTCGGGAACATGATGGAGTTAAAGAGGCCGATGGCCAGCACGGACCACATCGCTACCTGGGCGTCGCTGAAGATGGTTAACAGTAACAAGGCCACTACGAACAGAGAGAACACCACCAGAGTACGGGCAGGTGCCGAACGGCCAATCAGGAACGCCACGCAGTTGCCGACAATCAGGCCAAGCGTAATAAAGGCGACAGTGAGATCTTGTCTCCAATAAAACACTGCGGATACTGCGAGGATGGTGACAAGCCCCATGAAACTAAGCTTCTGGCCGATCGGTCGATCGGTCAGTGACACAGCACCGATAAAGCGGCCGACCATCGCACCGCCCCAATAGAACGATACATATGGACCACCGACTATTTCGTTGTAGCCCATCAGCTCGCCAAAGTATTTGATCAGGTAACTACCGATGGCCACTTCGCCGCCTACATACAGGAAGATGCCGATCACGCCGAGGTTGAGGTGTCTGAATTTTAACACGCCCAAACCTTTCTCGATGGTCTCGCCGGTAAACTTCGGCAGTTTCGAAAAGGCGATCAGCACGGCAATGGCCAGGAGGGTGCCCGCCAGAAATAGGTAAGGCGTTTTTACGGCGTCGGCCGTCATATGTTCTTTACCGCCCATGCTTTCGAAGATCAGCTTGGTGCCGATGATGGGGGCGATGGTTGTGCCGAACGAATTGAATGCCTGGGTGAGGTTCAGACGGCTGGACGATGTGGCGGCGGTGCCGAGCAACGCCACGTAGGGGTTCGCAGCCATTTGCAGGATGGTGATGCCGCTGGCCAGTACGAAGAGCGCCAGGAGGAAGACACCGTAGAGTTTTGATTCGGCGGCCGGATAGAACAGCGCGCACCCGATGGCGGCAGTGACCAGACCCATGATGATACCGTTTTTATACCCGATGCGCGCGAGCGGATCCCCCAGGTTTACAGAGATGAGGAAGTATGCAAGGGAGATAAAGAAGTAGGCACCAAAGAATGCCGACTGGATGAACCCGGCCTGCGCGGGCGTGAGCTTAAAGATGCCTTGCAGGTAAGGGATCAGAATGTCGTTCATGCACGTGATAAACCCCCACATAAAGAACAGCGTGGTGAGGATGATCAGGGGAATGGTGTAGTTGCCTTTGTTGTCGGAAAGCGTCGTCGTGGAGGTCGGTGCGATAGATGCCATAGTATTAAATCGTATTCGGAATCGATAATCCGGCCGACAATTTGCACTTTCTCCCGGTTTAAAAAAAATGACGGGGTGTTTCGGGAGGCTGGTTGCGATGTGAAAAGGGCCTTCTAAAAGGGCTGCTAAACCGATTAACGACCTAACCTATATTGTGGACGCGGTCGGCGACGGTTGGGCGAGCAGTGGGCCGGTTAATTGGCTGACATGCTGTATATTCGGTTACTCAATTGGCCCCGGGAACGTCTTCCCGAACAGCTGCGGCTGGTTGCATGACGTTGTGGTATTTATGCGATGGATAGGAGCGGGCGGAATTTTTTTTGATTGTTTAAGCGTCGGCCGGTGTGGTTGGCGTGGTTTGGATACGGCCGGAATGCGTGTGCGCATACACGGCATGATAAGGGACAAAATCGTTAGTTTAGGTTTAGTGAAAGGCTGGTGCGCGCCGTGCGCATCAGCTCTTTTTTTTGCCAGGGCAGGGGGGATGAGTGGAAAATAATTCGTTTGGGCTCTTTGCTAAATCGATTTATCAATTATTTTTGTAGTCCCTGCTTTATAACCCAAACCAGTAAACGAACGAAACGTGAAAAACATCAAAACGGTGAACGTAGAAAGAGCAGCCATCTTCCAGGAAGTGAACAAGTACCTGGAAAAGTCGGGCTTCAAGGTAGTAACAGAAGATCAAAGCCGGCCCTGGGGCGGTTTTTTTGTGATCGATGAAACACAGGCAGATTCATTCCGGCAGCTGTTTTTCCCGGAGGTAAATCTTCAAGATCTCATCATCAGTGGTAAGCTGAGCCCGAAAATTTTGCTGGTGGAGCCGCACAAGCGCCTCTCGTGGCAGTATCATTTCCGCCGCGCCGAGATCTGGACGGTAGTTGCCGGTACGGTGGGTGTCGTGACGAGCGAGACCGACGAGGAAAAAGAGAATCAAAGCCTGCCGACAGGGTCTATGATCCGCCTGAAACAAGGCCAGCGTCACCGCCTGATCGGCCTGGATGGCTGGGGCATTATTGCCGAGATCTGGCAGCATACGGATGCCGCCAATCCTTCGGATGAGCAAGACATCGTGCGTTTACAAGATGACTTTGGCCGCTAAGCGGGTAGTCCATTCCTGTAATCACCGATCAAGCAGACACTACGCATGAATATTTTCCACGACGATAGAATCGTACTGACGCTGGATGCCGGCGGAACCAATTTTGTGTTCTCGGCGATGCAGCGTGGCCAGGAGATTGTACCACCGATCACCCGGCCTTCGCAGGCACATGACCTCGACCTTTGCCTGAAGAATATACTCGAGGGTTTTCAAGCTATCAAAGATCAACTTCCTGCCGACCCGGTGGCGATCAGCTTTTCCTTTCCCGGTCCGGCTGACTATAAAAACGGGGTCATTGGCAGCCTGCCCAACTTGCCTGCCTTCCGCCATGCAGGTGGCGTAGCGCTGGGACCGATGCTCGAGGACTATTTTCAGTTGCCGACTTTTATTGCTAACGACGGCGACCTCTTTACCTATGGCGAGTCGATCGCCGGCATTCTGCCGCGCGTCAATGACAAGTTGCAGGCGCGGGGCGTTGCCAAAACCTATAGTAACTTGCTCGGCGTAACGCTCGGCACCGGCTTTGGTGGCGGCGTTGTGGTGAACGGCCAGCTGTGCCAGGGCGACAACTCTTCGGGCGGCGAGATCTGGTTGACACGCAACTTCCGCGACACGCGGTTGATTGCGGAAGAAGGTGCTTGTATTCGCGGGCTCATGCGTTTTTATTCTGATTTGACGGGGGCACCCACCACGCTCTCGCCGAAGGATATTTACGAAGTGGCCCAGGGACAGCAGGAGGGGAACCGGGCAGCGGCGCTGCAAGCGTTTGACAACATGGCGGCGGTTATTGCCGAGTCGCTGTGCAACGCCATCACGCTCATTGACGGGATCATTGTGATTGGCGGCGGTCTTTCGGGTGCTTACCCGCTGCTGGCGCCGCGCATCGTCTCTTATATGAGTGGCACGATCGCCATGGCTGACGGGACGGTATTGCCGCGGCTGGTGTCGAAGGTTTATGACCTCGAAAATCCGGAATCGTGCGAGGCTTTCCTGGATTATTCGCAAAATGAGGTGACAGTGCCCTTTTCGGGCCGTAAGGTTCGCCACAACCTGGACAAGCGGATCGCAATCGGTACCACCCATGTGGGGACGAATACGGCAATCGCCCTGGGGGCTTATGCCATTGCGCTTAAAAATTTATCGACAAATTCTGAACAGAATATTTTGCTAAATCGATTTATTTAGCTTATTTCGAGCATTGGGTTAATTGATTGGTATGCCGGCAGTCATTTTTTAAATGATTGCCGGTTTTTTTTCTGGCCTTACGTGCGCGGCCACGCTATTTTTTCCTCTCGCGCACTTGCTTGTTGCTCTTGCACTCTTCGTCGCGACGACTCACTTTGCATCAACATGCTATAAAAATAATCCCTGCAACGTGCAGCCTGCTGGTAGCAACACGATTCTGTGATAGTAACGTGATGAATTTCCGCGCCCGCAGCGTGGTGGGCGGGTACTATATAGATCAGGCTTTGCGCGCCGACGAGTCGCGTATGAGCAGCTGTGTCGGGAGAAATACGCCGGTGGGCTCTGTGCCTACTGGGGGCTCGCCCGAGGCGATGCGCTCGAGCAGGGTAGTGATGATCTGCTCGGAGATTTTTTCGATGGGCTGGCTGATGGCGGTGATAGAGGGCGAGTTCACGCGAAACAGGTCGTTGTCGTCGAACGCTACAACGGCCAGGTCATGCGGTATTTTCTTGCCCATTTTGGATATAGCCTCCAGCCCACGTATACCCAGGTAGTTGGTTCCGAAAAGAACGGCGTCTAGTCCGTTTTCCTGCGCCAGGTATTCTTTTACGCGGTCTACCAGAATGTCGTAGTCTTTGTGAAATGGTATAAAGTGCACGTGCTCTTGCAGGCCGTGGTCTTCTGTGGCCCGCAGGTATCCGCGCAGGCGGCCCTGCATTTGGGGCTGTTCGGATGCCAGGGTTATAAAGGCGATGTTGCGATAGCCCTGGGAGACCAGGTGCGACGTGCCGTCGTAGGTGCCCCCTTCGTTGTCGACCATAACAAACCCGGTAGGGATGTTGGCAAAATAACGGTCGAATAAAATGATCTGTGCGTCCTGGTTTACCAGTGCCTGGATGTCTTCTTCGATGCCGCTGGGCGCCGTGATGATATAACCGTCTACACCCAGGTTGTGGAACATTTTCAGAAACTCGCGTGCGCGCTTTTTGCTGTTTTCGGTGCTGCAGTATATGATCTTACAGCCGTGCTCATAGGCTTTGTCTTCGATGTGTTTGGCGATGGTGGCGAAAAAGGGGTTGGAGATATCTTCGACCATCAGTCCCAGAATGCGGGTTTTACCGGTGCGGAGGCTTTGGGCGAACTGGTTGGGAATATAGCCGACTTCGTCTACGAATTTTAGCACGGATTGCACGAGCTGGTCGCTGATGCGCTTTTCCTTTGCCTTGCCGTTGAGGATAAACGACACAGTCGTCTTCGAAATGCCCAACTGGGTGGCGATATCGTTGATCGAAATCTTATTCTTTTTCATGAAATGTAAACGGTTGTCGGTCGGTAAAAACGTCGTGTCGGGGCACGACGTCCTATATACATAGATCGTGAAAAGATACACAATTAAAAACTTCGGTGGGTAGTAATGCGAATGGGGGCTTTAAAGGCGGCCTTTCTTCGTTATTTAAACTATTTTTAGGTAGATCTACGTTACTATAGCATGAACTGGTCAGACGTACTCAACTATGCCGCCAAAGGCAACCTTACCCCCGACCGGCGGGTAGAGAAAACCAATGAAGAATGGAAAAAACTGCTCACGCCCGAGCAGTTCCGCATTACGCGGCAGAAAGGAACCGAGTTTGCCTTTACGGGCGAATATTGCGAGGCGCACGATCCGGGCCTGTACGCCTGCCGTTGCTGTGACACTCCGCTGTTTGACTCTCGGCGCAAGTTCGAGTCGGGTACCGGCTGGCCGAGCTTTGACGAGCCGGTGAAAGACAATGTCATAAAATACGAGGCTGACCGCAGCCACAGTATGGTGCGCGTGGAAGTGATGTGCAACGTCTGTGACGGCCATCTGGGCCACGTTTTTCCCGACGGCCCGCCGCCGACCGGCCTGCGCTATTGCATCAACTCGGCTTCGGTCAAGCTGGTAGAAGAGCAGGATTAGCAGAATAAGTGTTGACGGTGCGTTGTATAGCCTGTATATTGTACGGACTAAACAACGCACTATGAAACTCTTTCTCTCCGGCGTAGCCATGATTCTTGTCCTGGGCGCTTTTATGTCTATTCAGAAAACAAAACGCGTCATCTTTTTTGGTGATTCCATCACGCAAGCCGGCGTTCAGCCCGGCGGCTATATCACGCGCATTGGTCAACTGGCGACCCAGGCGGGCAGTGCGGCAGCTTTTGACTTTGTGGGGGCCGGTATCGGCGGTAATAAAGTATATGATCTTTATCTGCGGCTGGAAGACGACGTGCTGGCAAAGAGTCCGGACGTAGTGGTGATCTATGTAGGGGTGAATGATGTTTGGCATAAACGTTCTTATGGCACGGGCACGGATCCGGATAAGTTTGTGAGGTTTTATGAGGCACTTATTAAGAAGATCCAGGCGAAGGGGGCGAAGATCGTGCTATGTACGCCGGCGGTTATTGGTGAGCGGACAGATTCCAGTAATGAGCTGGATGGTGATTTGAATTTATACAGCCAGATGATTCGCGATTTGGCGAGTAAGAATGGGTTGCCGTTGGTGGATTTGCGAAAATCGTTTTTGGAGTATAATAAACAGAATAATGCAGGGAATAAGGAGTCGGGGATTTTGACTTCAGATCGGGTGCATCTTAACGATAAAGGGAATCAGTTGGTGGCGGATGAGATGTGGAAAGTCATTAAGGGACTGTAATACCCGAACCAGCATACAGTGAGGGCTCCGACTTGTCGGGGCTCTTATTATTTCCACTCATTTCGTCAGGAAGATTCTTTGCCAATAAGACAATATGTCTGTATTTTAATGCTAAAAGCCGCTGAAAGCGACATAATGTCATTAAAATAACCTGATTTCCGTGTTGGTATACTTTTCACTTATAGGTCTGTCAAAAGCAAATAAAATTGACAACCCATAAATTAAACAACACTATGAGCATCGTTCGTTATAACTCCTCGCTGCTGAATGATTATGCACCTGTTGCGTTCAGCCATTTGATCGACCGGTTTTTTAATGAGTCTGTTAGCCGTGCGGGTGGTTCCGCGTACTCGTTTGTTCCGAAAGTAGATATCGTTGAAAACGAGACGGCTTTCGAGATCAGCGTAGCTGCCCCTGGTATGAACAAAGAGGACTTCAAACTGGACGTGAATGAAAAAGTTCTGACGATCAGCGGTGAGCGTAAATTCACCAAAGAGAAGAAGGATAATAACTTCCGTTCGATCGAAACGCAGTACGGTACTTTTGGCCGCTCGTTCACACTGCCTGAAAATGTCAACACGGCAAACATCAGCGCGAAGTATGAAAACGGCATTCTTGAAATCACCCTGCCGAAGGATGAGAAGAAAGCTCTTAAAGCTACTATCAAGGTTAACTAAGCGAAGTTGAGGTTAGAAGGTGGAAGGTCTTCCCGCAAGGGGAGGCCTTTTTTTATAGCCTGCCTGT
This sequence comes from Parachryseolinea silvisoli, assembly GCF_021190955.1. Taxonomy (GTDB): domain Bacteria; phylum Bacteroidota; class Bacteroidia; order Cytophagales; family Cyclobacteriaceae; genus Ohtaekwangia; species Ohtaekwangia silvisoli. The sequence continues at coordinate 2,075,360 of NZ_JAIOAO010000001.1, read as the reverse complement.
CGTACGTCGAAAATACTGTTGTTGTCAGACGAGTCCGCGAGCGAAATCCAGAAAAGAAGCTGTACCTTTCTGTACAGCATTTTTTCCGGAAGTAGCAGACTAAAACGGGCGGGTATGAAGCGATCTATTTTTGTCCTGGTAGTAATTTTGGCTGCCTGCGTGGGTGGCATGTTCGGGTCGATTCTGACGATCCGTTTATTCGATTTTGGTGTGGTGCCCTATCAGTCCATTGACGAGCACCAACAGCTTGTGCTGGCCAATAACCACGCGGCCGACACCGCCTATCGTGTGCCCGCCAGTCTAAACTTTCTGGCTACGGCAAAGAAAGTCACGTCGGGTGTAGTGCATATTCAAACTTCGTACGGTCCCGGCGAGTTTAGTGTCAATCCGCTGCAACATTACTTTGACGCGCCGGCGCGATCATCCGGTTCGGGTGTTGTCATTTCCGACGACGGTTATATTGTTACCAACTACCATGTTATTGAAGATGCGAGCAGCATGGAGATTGTCATGAATAACAACCAGCGGTTTTATGCCAAGCTGATCGGTGCGGATCCGACGACGGACCTGGCCTTGCTGAAGATCCGCAGCCGCAATCTGCCTTTCATTAAGTACGGCGACTCTGATCGCATCGTGCCCGGTGAGTGGGTGTTGGCGGTGGGTAATCCTTTTGATCTCAACTCCACCGTAACGGCGGGTATTGTTAGTGCCAAGGCACGCAACATCGGCATTCTGCGCGACCGCAGTAATCTGCAGGTGGAATCTTTTATACAGACAGATGCCGCGGTGAATCCCGGTAACAGTGGTGGTGCGCTGGTAAACTTGCGCGGCGAGCTGATTGGTGTCAATACAGCGATTGCTACTTCGTCGGGTAGTTACCAGGGGTATTCTTTTGCGATCCCCGTGAGCCTGGTGCGCAAGGTGGTGGACGATCTGTTGGAGTTTGGTCAGGTACAGCGCGGGCTATTGGGTATTCAGATCACGGATGTGAATGCGACCATTGCCGAGGAAATGGGGCTTGCGGTCAATCAGGGTGTATTGGTGAATCGTGTGAATGATGGCAGCGCGGCAGAAACGGCGGGGCTGGAGCAGGGCGATGTGATTATCGGTATCGACGGCCATGGAATCCAGGCGGTGTCGGAGCTGCAGGAATGGGTGGCCCGCAATCGTCCGGGTAAGACCATCCAGGTGGAGTACCTGCGCGATGGCGAACGTAAACAAGTAAAGGTGCGGTTGACCAATAACCAGGGCACGGAGGCGATAGAGAAACGTATGATCAATTATGATCTTGCCGGCGTGACGGTGGAGGATGTGCCCTATAAAGAGTTGGCCGGGTTGCAGCTCGAAGGTGGTGTGCGGGTGGCCAATGCTACGGGTAAATGGAAAGAAGCCGGCCTTCGCACGGGGTTTATCATTACCTATATTGATAAAATACCGGTTGATGATGTAAAAGACCTCAACGGCATTCTCGACTTCAAAAAAGGCGGCATTCTGATCGAAGGTATCTATCCTGGTGGTGAGGAGGGTGTTTACGGTGTCGACTGGTAAAAAATCCCCGCAGGGCGTGCTGCCGCGTAAATGCCGGAAATCGTTTAGCTTTGTGCAGCTCATCAAAAAGACCCTGCATGAAGAATTTTGGTATTAAAGAATCCCTCGCGTCTCTAGGCCTGAAGAAATCTAACGCGGGTACCTCTACGGGTACCCAGTGGCTCCGCAGCGCGGGCGTCGCGATAGAATCATTTTCGCCGGTAGACGGTAAACTTATTGGCAGCGTAACGACCACGGACGAACGTGCTTATGAACGGGCGCTGTCCACCGCGCACGAGGCGTTTAAAGCCTGGCGTAAATGGCCGGCCCCCAAGCGGGGCGATGTGGTCCGCCAGATCGGCGAGGCTCTGCGCGAATACAAAGAGCCCCTCGGTAAGCTTGTGTCGTATGAAATGGGCAAGTCTTTGCAAGAGGGGCTGGGCGAGGTACAGGAGATGATCGACATCTGCGACTTTGCTGTGGGACTCTCGCGTCAATTGCATGGTCTCACCATGCACTCGGAGCGTCCGAACCACCGCATGTATGAACAGTGGCATCCGATTGGTGTCGTGGGCATTATTTCAGCGTTTAACTTTCCGGTGGCGGTGTGGTCGTGGAACAGTATGCTGGCGTGGGTGTGTGGCGATGTGTGTGTATGGAAACCCTCGGAGAAGACGCCGTTGTGCGGCGTGGCGTGTCAGCAGATTGTAGCGGAAGTATTTGAAAAGAATGGCGTGCCGGAAGGTGTGTCGGTGCTTGTCAACGGTAACTATACTATTGGACAGTTGCTGGCGAAAGACGAGCGTGTACCGCTGGTATCGGCCACGGGTTCTACCCGCATGGGGCGCGCAGTAGCCCGTACGGTAAGCGAGCGCTTTGGCCGGGCGTTGCTCGAGCTGGGCGGCAACAACGCGATCATTGTCACGGAAAATGCTAATCTCGACCTGGCCATCCGCGGCGCACTCTTTGGTGCCGTGGGTACGGCAGGGCAGCGGTGCACGACCACGCGCCGGCTGATCATTCAAGACAGTGTATACGAGCAAGTGAAGGAGCGGCTGGTAAAGGCGTACGCGCAATTGAGCATCGGCAACCCGCTGGATCCGGCATTTCATGTGGGACCGCTGATCGACAAACAAGCCGTGAAGTCGTATCGCGATGCCTTGAAAAAGATCAAGGATGAGGGCGGTACGTTTGTGGTACCGGGCGGTGTGCTGAAAGGTAAAGATTACGACGAATCGGGCTGCTATGTAAAGCCGGCGATTGCCGAAGTGGAGGCTTCGTTTGAGATTGTACAGCAGGAGACTTTCGCGCCGATTTTGTACCTGATGCGGTATACTACGCTGGAGGAAGCAATTGATATTCAGAACGGTGTCAAGCAAGGGCTTTCCTCTGCCATCATGACAACCAGCCTGCACGATATGGAGCGGTTCCTTTCGCACGAAGGCTCGGACTGCGGCATTGCCAACGTAAACATTGGCACCTCCGGCGCGGAAATCGGGGGCGCTTTTGGTGGTGAGAAAGAGACGGGCGGCGGCCGCGAGTCGGGTTCTGATGCGTGGCGCGTGTACATGCGCCGTCAGACGAATACCATTAATTTTGGAAATACGCTGCCGCTTGCGCAGGGAATCAAATTTGATATTTAGACTTTTGTTTGCAAATCAGCATCAATACATTATTTTTATAAAGCATTAAAAGACTTATGGCAGGAAAGAAATATCGTACCGTCATGCTCATCGACGATAATGAGATCGACAATCTTATTAATCAGAAAATGATCGAGGCCGCCTCCGTGACGGAAAATATCTATACGCATACGGGAGCAAAAAGCGCGATCGAGTTTTTGAAGAATATGGAAAAGCTGGACGTCGCCGACTCGGTTTTGCCCGATGTGATCTTCCTGGATATCGATATGCCGCTCATGGACGGTTTTCAATTTCTGGATGAATTCGAGAAGCTCTCGAATACCGCCAAGAAAAAATGTAAGATCGTTATGTTGACCTCGTCGATCAACCCGCAGGATTTTAACCGGTCTAAGAAGTACGAAAATGTTAAGCTGTACCTGAACAAGCCACTCTCGCATGAGAGTATTGTTAAGCTGGAGATATAAGAAACAGTGTGCGTGTGGACCCGATAGCCATCGGGTGTGAAAGCGAAAAAACAAAAAGGCGCCCCGATTTTGTCGGGGCGCCTTTTTTATGTTATTCCATTTGCTAGAACTCCGTCAGTAGGTTTACGAAGCGCTCGTCGAGCTTGATTAGCTTGGTGGGGGCGAAGTAGCCTACGTTGATGGCGCTGAGGCGCGGGATGACAGCGTTGATCTTTTTGGCTTTTTCCTTTTTGGCTTCACTGGTGGTGATCTTGAGGATCTTCAGGAAGAGCTGGATGTTTTCGCAGCTGTCTTTGCCGAACAAACGGATCTGGCGCTGGATGCTGTTCGAGAGCTGGTTGAAGAGCTCCACGTCGTGCATGAGTGTGTACTGCAGGGCAAGCAGCGACTTGATCTCGAGTTGTGCGTATGGATATTTCTTCAGGCTCACGTCGTTGAGCAGGCCGTTGATAAGCTTGGCGGCTTCTTCGAATTTGCCTATGTAGTACGACGACAGCGCGCGGTACACGATGTATACGATATGCTTCGGCACGTCCATCGTGTCGACTTCATAGTCGAGGAAGATGCTTTCGTTTTCGGAATACAGCTCGGCTTCCGTGCCGGTGCGCAGGTGGCGCTCCAGCTTTGAGAGGAGGAACTGCGCGGGGAAGGTGAAGGTGGCGTAGTTCACCATGAGGTTGGCGCAGGCGTCGTTTACTTCTTCGTAGTACTTCTCGGCCTGGCGGTATACCTTGTAGTGGTTGTAGTACTCCAGCTTCAGGAATTCGAATACCAGGTTGATGTGGTAGTAGATGGAGTCGAGGTGGTAGCTTTCGAAAATGCGCTGCACTTTGTCGAAAATGTCTTCGATCGACTCGCCTTCCTGGTGCATGTTGTCGTCTACCTCTACAAACAGGCGGTGGAAGATGTACATGCAGCTCTGGTACACGTAGAGACGGTGCGATTCGTACAGTTTCGCGACGTTCTGCATTTCTTTCATGAGCAGCACCAGTCCCAGCTTTTCTACTTCACCGCCGTTGAGCATGTAGTCGCCATACTTTTTGAAGTAGTCGGCCAGCAGGTCTTCGGCTTTGTCCACGGCCAACATATAGGCTACGTGCCGGTTGTAGAGCTGTGAATACTGGAAGTAGTCGGGTGAGTTGATGTTGAGCTTTTTGAGCGACTTGTAAATAACGGTCAGCTCGTTGGCCAGGTCATAGTCCAACAGCTCTTTTTCCAACTTCTTAAGGGTCGCAACGGAAATGGCCTTCTTTTTGGTGAAGAGGACCTCATTGATGTTGGCCACTTTGCGCAGCACATCTGTACGGGGGCTTTCCAGCTGGCCCATGAGGTATTCTTCAATCTTCAGGTTCAGGCGTGAGCGGAGGGTGTAATACGCGTTGGCGTTTACATCCAGCTCTGTCATAATTTTGTTGTCGGAAAGCTGCCGCTCCCGGAGAGACCGGAGCAGGTATGCCGACTTTTCGGCATTGCTTTCAATGAGTGAATCGTAGATAGCTTTGAAGTCCTTTTCCGAAAGTTGCTTAATGATATTCTTTAGTTTCGCCATGAAAGACAGTTAACATTCCCTGAAAATTTACAAAATTTATTACATCCCGCAATATACGCATATCGCGTTACGAAGAATTCTTGCTTTGCACTGAACTTTGTAGTTTTGACCTCTTACGCATTATGAAGCGTTCGGAGATTGATCAAACCGCTGACTATAGTATGCCTGGCCCTGCTGGCTCCTGTGTGCCTTTGGGCACAATTCGCGCCCGAACGTGCGGCCTGGAGCAACCTGTCGCGGCATAAATGGGAGCGTGCCTATGAGCAGGGGCGCAAGGCCCTGCACCGCGACAGTGTCAATGCCACGGCCAACTATGTGATGGCCAGCTACTTCTTCGCCCCCGAAAACCCCGCATTCCAGGTCGATTCCGCCTATCGCTACACCCTGGCGGCCCAGGCCGACTACCGGCATACAAGCCCGCGGCAACGCGACCGCCTGAAGCGTTTTCCGCTCGACAGCCTCATTCTGCTACGCCTGCGTGGGCAGATCGACAGTGCGGCCTTCGGCCGTGCGCGTAAGCTTCACACTGAAAAGGCTTATGTCGATTTTCTGCTTTCGTTCCCGGCGGCGCAGCAGCAGCAGGAGGCCCGCGACCTGCGTGATGAGGTCGCCTTCGAGCAGGCCGTAACGGACAATACCTACCAGGCTTTTGGCCACTACCTCGCGCGGTACCCCGACGCCCGCCAGGCGGCCGAGGCCCGGAGCCGCTATGAGCAGCTGCTCTACGAGGCCTCGACCCGCGACCAGCACCTGCGCAGTTACGAGCAGTTTGTACACGACCACCCCCTCTCGCCCTACCGCGCCGAAGCCGAGCGTAATATCTTTGAGATTGCCACGGCGGCGGGCACGGCCGAGCCTTTTATAGCTTTTATTGAAAAATACCCGCATAGCCGCGAGCGCATCGGCGCCCGTAACCTGCTATATCACCTGCTGCCCGAAGATCTGACAGCAGAGCAACTTCCCCGGGTATTGCAGCAGGACTCGCTCCACCGCGTGCGGATAGCCGACCAGGGATACCTCGTTCCCTTCCTGCATAAAGGTCATTTTGGTTTTATGGATGAGGACGGGAAAGAAGTACTGGACGCTGCAATAGACGAGCTGGAAAGTGAATATCTCTGTGGAAACATACATGAAGACATCCTTATTCTGCCTAACGGTATTATGGCACGAAATGGGGTAATGATCTATCGTGGCGCCGTCTCGGGCGTGGAAGATCTTGGGGCCGGATTTCTGCTGGTACAAGGCGACGCATGTACCCGTGTCGTGCACAAAACGGGATTTATACCACTCGACTCGTGCGTTCAGGATGCCCGTATGCTGAGCGGTCGTTTGCTGGCGATACGCACCGGCGACTACTGGTCGGTGCGCACCCTGGCGGGACGGTTGTTACTCGGCGCATCGTGGGACGACGTACAGGCAGCCGGTAATGTGGTGATCTTAAAAAAGAATGACAAGTACTGGCTTACGACGTTAGAACAAGTGGCGTGTATTGCCGACCAGCAGCCACTCGGCCTGCGCGATGTCTTTAATGATGTCAAGCCGTGGCCCAATGGATTAATTTGGTTTCGCGCCGGCTCACACGAAGGTGTGCTTGGTCAGCATCTCGATATTCAGGTGCCGGCGCGGCAACAACGGTTGGCCCCGGCGTTCTTTGGGGCGCTGGCAACTACGGCGGATACCCGGCATATACTCTACGATACGCGTCACAATACCGCCGACCCCTACGACTCGGTTGCTGTGAACGAGCCCTGGGTCGCGGCCAGGGCGGGGTATACCTGGCATTTGCTGCTGCCGATGCGCCAGGCTGCGGCGATCGCCCGCTATGATTCACTTTATATGGCGGGGCCTTTTGCTGTCGGCGTCAGGAACGATAGCCTCTTTGTGCACATCACGTCGGGCGTGGTGTTGCCGTTCGAAGCAGCGGCACGGGTTGAGTTTGTGCCGGGGCAAGATTCATCTGCTTTTTTGGCGGTAGATTTTAATAAGGCGCGCACAGTCTATAACCGCGATGGCCGTAAGCTTTTTAGCGGTGCGTACGATCGCATTCAATATGCGGGGCAAGGGTTATTTATCGTGTCGCGCAAAGAAAAGAAAGGTCTGGTGACGGACGACGGCAAGCCGGTGCTGCCGATCGAGTACGATGCGATCGGCTCGGCCAGCAACGGTACAGTGTCGCTGCTGCGGGCGATGAAGTTCGGGATGTTCGACATCGTGCGGAAGAAGCTGATCAAACCGCTTTACGCCAAGAACCTGCAGCCGTATAACGACCAGGCGCTCGTCGCCTATAGAGAAGGACATTATGGCTTTATCGGGTGGGACAACAACCCCCTGGGCGACTTCGAGTTTAAGGAGATCAATGTGTGGAACGACTCTGTCGCATTGGTGAAAAAAGAATCCTATTGGATGTTGTACAACATCGCTACGCACACGGTTGTGCTGCACAATATCAAGGGGTACGAATTGATTCGCGATACGCCTGCCGAGAAGCTCGCTATTGTTCGCCAGGATAATCGCTATGGCGTGTTTCATAGTCAGCGGGGAACGGTTATTCCCATCACGTATAGTGACATTGTTAATGTAGGCTCGGCGGAGATTCCGATGTATTTTACGGAGAAGCATGTGGAGGAGGCGTCACTTTTTGTGGTGATATATTATAGCCATGATGGCCAGCTTATCCGAAAGGAAGTGTACGATCAAGAGGCGTATGAGAAGATTTATTGTTCGGAGTTGTAGGCCTGATTTTTCCGGTGTGTGAGGTTGGGGTATTATTTGCCAGATGCGTGTGGGATTGCGTTATATGCCGTATATGGGCGAACCCTGGAGGAAAGAATGGCACTTTTTCGCATTGCACCGAGGGATTCCTTATTTTAGTCGCCTAGTCGTTTTATTATGCTTGCAATTTGGCAAAAACTCGAACGCTGGCTGGAGGAGCATGCTGCGCATTTGCTCGACGAGCTTAATCCTGGCGCGCTGCCAGGCGATTTTGCTAACCTGGAGAAGGCTATGGGGGTCACGCTGCCTGCCGCTTTTCGCGATTTTTATAAGGTGCACAATGGACAGGAGCCCGGCGAGGGGTTGATTGAAACAGAGGAGCTGCTGTCGACTGAGCGGATTTTGGAGGAGTGGCGCGTATGGCGAGACCTGCTGGACAATGGCAATTTTCATGGCACATACTCAGAGCCGGAGGAAGGTGTAAAGAGCGACTGGTGGAATCCGATGTGGATCCCCATTACGTACGACGGCAGTGGCAATCATTATTGTATTGATCTTGATCCTGCGCCCGGTGGACGCAAAGGGCAGATCATTCGCATGTGGCACGATGCGCCCGAGCGGCCCATCATTGCCGATTCGTTCCAAGCGTGGATTGAAGATTATGTCGGCCAGCTTGTAAAAGGCGAGTATATATATTCCGCGGAGTGGGGCGGTATCATTCACCGCGAAGACCTCTAACCAGCCATCGTTTGCATTGTGAAGAAAACAGTTCAGCACATTCTGAAGAACCTCACGTTCTGGGTATTGCTCGCCATTGCCGCGGGTATTGTGCTGGGCGTCGTTAACCCGGCGACCGCCATCGAGATGGGGGTGCTTGGCGAGAAGTTTATCGCGCTTGTCAAGCTCTTTATTTATCCCATCATCTTCCTCACCATTACGCTGGGGATTGCTGCCATGGGCGATCTGAAGAAGGTGGGCAAGACGGGGGGTAAAGCGTTGTTATACTTTGAAATCGTTACCAGTTTTGCGTTGTTGATCGGCGTTGCCGTGGCCTGGTTGATTCAACCGGGGGAAGGAGTAGACACCACGCGTGCCCGTGGGGTGTCTATCGATAAATATGTGGCCGGCGCGCAAGACTTTAGCTGGAAACATTTCTTTTCTGAAAACGTCACGCTGCAGGTATTGGTGGTGGCGATCATCTTTGGTTCATTGCTCGGTTTATTTGCTGGCAAGGATAGGATCCTGCGCCCGTTGAGTCTTGTGTCGAAGTATGTTTTCAAGGCGTTGCACCTGGTGATGTATGTGGCGCCGATCGGGGCCTTTGGGGGGATGGCGTATACCGTGGGGAAGTTCGGACCTTCTACACTGGTGTCGCTGGCCAAGCTTATGGGCGCGATATACCTGACGATGGCAATCTTTATCTTTGGGGTGTTGGGCGCGATCTTATGGATGTACCGTATTCACATCTGGCATTTTCTAAAATATATACGGCACGAGATTCTTATTGTGCTGGGCACATCGTCGAGTGAGGCTGCGTTGCCCTCGCTGATGGAAAAGCTTGAGCGCATGGGCTGCGCCAAGCCGGTTGTGGGGCTTACGATTCCGGCGGGTTATTCGTTTAACCTGGACGGCACGACGATCTACTTGTCGATGGCATGCATCTTTTTAGCACAGGCTTACCATGTGCACCTGTCGCTCGACCAGGTGCTGGTGTTGATCGGCATCCTGATGGTGACGTCAAAGGGCGCTGCCGGCGTAACCGGCAGCGGCTTTATCGTGTTAGCCTCTACGTTGCAGGCAATCAAGACTATACCCGTAGACGGACTTGCCTTGCTTATTGGTGTAGACCGCTTTATGTCAGAGGCACGCGCCATTACGAATCTGATTGGCAATGGTGTGGCCACCGTTTGGATCTCTAATAATGAGCGGGCATTTGACCACATTGCCATGGAGCAGGCCTTTGCCGAAAAAACTCCCGCAGCAGATCAATAAGTATACTCCGGTGGCACCTGGCCGGCACATCGTAAGTACGTAATGGCTTGTCCGCGATGGTGGGTGATGTGGTCCAGTGTGGCATAGAATCCTGCCAGGGCATCGTCGTTGAATTTTGTCTTTTCTACCGTATTGGCCAGATCGCTATACATCATTTCTATATAAGTTTTGATGTCGGCTTTTGCCACTGTTGCTGCCGGCGGATTCCACTCAGTCTTGACTCCTTTTATATAATTGTCTTCCCACCAGGCGATGCTATAGGCGATGTGATGCAACAGCTCGCCAAAATTCCACACGGTGCTGACCGGCCTAAACGCATATTCTTTTGCCGGCATGGCTTCTGCCACGGCCAGGGTATAATCACGTGAGTGATCCAGGAGATTTAAAAGATGTTTTTTCATAGCAGTAAGTGATTTTGTGATGACACAAAACTACCGGGTGGTGAGGAGGAGCATTTGAGGAATCTTGCTATTTCTGGATCGATGCGGCCGCAGCCGTGGCGCGGAATTTAGCCGGAGGCATGCCGTACCGTTCCTTAAACGAAATGGTGAAGTGTTCGAGGCTGTTGAAGCCAGAGCCAAAGGCAGCGTCGGCTACCGGCAGCGTTGTATTGCGCAACATCATTTCGGCATGTTTTAGCCGGGTGTGCAGCAGGTACTGGTGGGGCGCGTATGAGGTGAAGGTCTTGAAGATGCGGCTGAAGTGAAAGGGGCTCACGCAGCAATGCCGTGCGAGGATAGTGAGGGATATGTCTTCGGTAAAATGTGTACTCAGGTAGGCTTTGGCAGATTCGATCGTTTCCAGGTGGTTCTTTTTAAGTCGCGCGTCGATGCGGGTGTCGGGCGTAGAGCCGGCCACTTTGGGTAATACTTCGCGGACAATGTCCAACACACATTGATCGATCTCGAGCTTGCTTCCGGCGCCGGTTAATATCCGGCGAATGATGTGGTGATGTAAAAACTCAAGCGAGACATCGGTTTTAACCAACAGCGAATGTATGTCGTCGTCGGTGAAGAAGCGCAGGTTGCCATGATACTCCAGCAGCTCGCGAAAGAAATCGCCGGTGAATTGAAAGATGGTGCACTCGTCGGGTATACTGTGCGTGTGTGTGATGGTTCGTTCTGTGCCGGGTTTGGTGACGATCACACAGCCGGTGTAGGAGTCCATGGAGCGGCGGAAGACATTATACAGGAAATTCCCCTTGCGTACAAAACTGACACAAAAGGAATCGGCGTACTCGGGTTTCGTTGTGATGCACGAGGTGCATCGGCACCGGAAATCGACTACCTGATAGAAGTCCGAACAATATAGTGTGTGCAGGTCGGCGTCCATGGTTTCGTGAAAATACGCAGTTTCCTGTTGATCAATTCAAAAACTTAATTACCTTTGTCTTATGAAAATGAAACAACTCCAATTTAATCCCGCGGTGATCCGTGTTCGTGCCGATAAGCACGACCCGTCCCGGAGTTGTATACATGAATGATTAATAACGAAATCTTCATATAGAAAGCCCGGGCAGCATTGTCCGGGCTTTTTTATTGTGTAAGTGATTTTAAAACATAGATAGAACCACCCTTAAACCATGAAAAATATTGAAACGATACTTAGGACCATTGAACGGGAGCTGATCCGCACATATGCTGTGCTGGACGCCTGGTTCGATGAGGAGCCGGGTGTGCTGCAATATCTTCCGGCGGGCGGTGGCCGTTGTTGTAGTGAGGTGCTTGAACAGCTTATGCACACCAACGGTAACCTGTTGTCTTCCATCGAGATGGCTTGCCGTGAAGCGCGCCAGCGCGCCGCCGATGCAGCTGTTGACCATACAACCGATTGGAGCCACTATACCCTGCTCGAAGCCCTTGCGCTGGAACGCTGCATGCATACCTTGTATACCGCAGCAGCGGCTACACAGACCTTGTCGCACGACGATGTACGAAGCCGTATGCGCGGACAACTCGGTATATGCCTGGATCACCTTGATACCCTGTGCCATGGCGAAGGCACACTTTATAAAACAACGTTGCCCCTGCAGGAGCCCGTCACCGTAGACGTATACCAGCACTTGTACTTCCTGGCCCACTTTGGCCGGAGCCACGTCAAGAGGCTGGAAGAAAATAAAGCCGAGTTCGCGTTGCTGGGGCGCAACCTGAACTAGTACATGCTAATTTGACTTTATGATGACGGAGAAAGAAAATACCCGCATCAGTAAATACCTGAGTCTTGTGCTGCGCCATGCGCCCGAGGCCGCAGGCATTACTCTTGATGAACACGGTTGGACCGATGTTGGAATCTTGTTAAAACAACTGAGCCGGAACGGGTATGCCGTATCTCCGGCGGAGCTCGATCACGTTGTGACGACCAACAGTAAGCAGCGGTTTATTTACGATGAGAACCGGGCACGTATTCGCGCCAGCCAGGGGCACTCGGTAGCCGTCGACCTGGCCTATGCTGTAAGCGAACCGCCGACTGTACTCTATCATGGTACCGCTGAAGCGTTTCTGTCTTCTATAGAGAAGACGGGCCTGGACAAGCGCAGCCGCCATCATGTGCACTTGAGCGCGGATGATGAAACGGCGCGTCGTGTAGGACAACGACATGGTAAGCCCGTTGTATTGGTGGTCGATGCTGCCCGTATGCGTGTGGATGGCTATACATTCTTTTGCTCGGACAATAATGTATGGCTCACGGAGCATGTGCCGACGGCCTATCTGCAGCGGCAGTAATGCCGGCTATTGGTTGGTCGCGGTGTGCGGGCTCATGCTGCCGTCCTGGTAAACGAGGGCGAAGCGGTCTTTTTTATGGGTGGTTAACAGTGCGATGATCGGTTTTTGGGGCTCGATTGTATAAACTTCTTTGGGCTTTCCGTCCAGTACGTAGTATACCGTTGCCTGGTGGCGGCTCGCGAGTACAAAGTGATCAACGGAAATGAAGCAAGCATCGACAAGTGTCGCGGCAAAATAATCTTCGGCCGTGAGCAACGCTGCGCCGAGCTGTTCCTTAAATAACATGCTGCCGCTGGGTGTTGAAATAATGATGTAGGGGTTGGCGTATGCCGGCGCCAGGGTGATGCGGGTGATGGTGTCTGTCAGCCGATGGACATAGATGTCGCCGTCTTCGAAGATTTCGATCAATTGATTGCCAATACCGATATAGAATTTTCGGTCGCGGTAGGGCGCGTGTAGGATTGGATGGGCCGGCTGGGTCATGATAAACTCGTTCAGCTTATATTCCTTCGGGTATTTTAGTTCAAACGCCGGTGTATAATACATCAGGCTCACGCTGTCGTTGTTGTTTTTAACAGCGACAATCTCACCGTTGGGTTTAAAGGTGTAGCCGATAGCATCGGTGGGCAGCCTGGTAGGCGAGGTGATGACGAGCTCATCGTCGAAATGTGTTGACTTCGGTAACGTCAGGTCGTTGAAGGCGACGCCGTGCGTATTGTGTAAGATGACCTGGTGGCTGTTATAGGGCTCGGTGATGAGTGTGATCTGGCTGTCCCGCCGTATATATTCCGGCCAGCTGTGGTATTCGATGTGGCCATGCCAATTACCGCGGGCCAGCTGGAGGTACGCGCCCTTTATGCCCAGAATCAGAAACTGGTTACGGTGGCATACCGCTTTGAACCACCGGATTTGGGGATCGAGCTTCCATAGGGCTGCTTGTTCTTCGCGCAGGCGTTTTTGTTGCACGTTGATGTACCGGCGGGTATCCTGGGATAACAACCTGTCGTCGGGGTGGAAGTGTTCCAGCAGGGTCAGGTTGTTGGACTTGCCTTGCTGTACCTGTTGTCCTATGATGGTGTAAGCCAGCCGGCGTGATGTATCGTGCGCTTCGTCGCGCAGTTGTTTTTTACGTGCCAGGTTGGTGAGCACCTGCAGGAAAGTGTCGCGTTTGGCCTCGGGGGTCTCGGTATAGATGGCCTGCAATTGTCGTGGTACGGCGGCCTCGTCGGTTTGTGCCAGTAAGCCGAAATAGGATTGTAAGCACTCTTCTGCCTGTAGTGACTCGGTCCATCCGCGTAACAGAATGTTTTCTGCCTGCCTGGGCTGCTCTAACTTTTGCTGATGGATGCGCGCGGCATCGAGATAGTCGCCGCTGTTCAGGGCTTGTTGGGCGCTGTGCGTATATTGGTTGGCCGCGTGTTCCAGCAATTGCGCCTGCCGGTATAGATCGCCTGCCTTTTCGTGTTTCTTTAGCTCTTTGTACAATTCGACGGCATCCAACAATAGCCCGCCACGTTCCAGACATTCCGCTGCTGCGGGTATATTTTTGAGGTGATCCCGATAAAGCGTGGCGGCGTCGCGATAAAATCCACCTTGTTCCAGTACGTTGGCCGCGGCAGAAAAGTCGTGTAGCAGGTGGGCGTATATATAGGCAGCCTTTTTAAAGTCGCCGCGTTCAGTGGCCTGGCGTGCGGCGTTCAGGTATTTTTGACGGAGGGTATAGTAGTGGTTGTCCGTATTCCAGACGTCACCGCCTCTGCCCCCGCCGACGCTGCTGGCATCGAAGCTCATATTGTCTCGTCGATGCAGGCTTGCCGAGGGCGGCACGGTGCCGCGATGTGCGTAGGGATTGTTCAACGGTATGGCGTAGCGTAGTGCCTCGTCCATGTTTTCATCAAAGAGCAGCACCAATCGGTTTAGCTCGTTCCGGCGCTTGCGTTCGAGGTCTTCCAGGCTTTCGTGCATCCGCCGAAGGAGACGACTTAGTAAACCCGGTTTGTAGTCGGGATTTGCCAACTTCTCGTTGGCTTTTTGCATTGCATTCTTTTTTTCCTCTTCGGAGAGAAATTTGGACGTGCTCCGCTCCACCTTGTCCAGCATTTTTTCGATCGTCGATAATGCTGTCTTTAGCAGCTTTCGTTTGATACGGTCAGTCCACGACTCCGATGACTTTTCGCTTTTGGGAGGAGGAATGTCCTGGAGCGGTTGGCGATCGATGGTATCGTGAAAGGACTGGAGCAGATCGGTAGCCTTTGCCGGTACGATGCGGATGTTCACCAGCGGCGGCGGCGTGGCGTTGCCTTCGTGGGCCTGCGCCCAGGAGACAGGCTGCGCGGGTATAAAATCCAGCAGCGAGGCCAGGTCCAGCAGGTCGGTTGGCTCGAATCCGACAAGTCCTGTGCGGGGATGAAACACCTGCACATCCCATAACAAGATGCGCTGCAGCTCGTCGTTGGCCAGCGCCGGTGTAAGGGTAGCGTGTATGGGTAAATAAAGATGTTCGTCGCTGAGGCCATACAGGTCGGTCCGGGGGCCGGTTGCGGGTACAGTATCCGGAGGGAAAATGACAAACAATCCGCCGGGCGCAACGGAGTGGATGGATTCGGGCATGACATAACACGCCAGCAGGGCGGGATCGATGTTCCACGCGCTGATCTCTTGCAGCCACGCCAGGGGCTCGTGGCCGCGGAGCAATGCCGCACGGGGTGTATGGCGCGGTTGCTCGTTATAACGAAGGCCGATGGTGCTGGATGATATCATCGATAAAACGTTTTAGATACTTCTCATAAAACTCCCCGGCCGGTAGTTGTGTCAGGTTTTCGTCGCGGATAAAATAGGAAGATCCACAGACGTGACCATCGCTCGACCAGCACGTCACGGTTTCCCCGAGGTTGAGTACCAGGGTAATGGCAGGTATGTCGGTGTTTTCACTTTCGAGGTGGAGTAGCCCACGCGTGTCACCATAGGCGCGGGCACCTTGTGCCCAGCGGAAAGGAAAGAACCTCACTGCTGGATTGTCTGTCATGGTGCGAGACTTCCCGGAGGTTGCAGGGAAATGAGATCCCAGCGCTTCGTCTCCCCGCATGTGGATCAGTTCCAACGTTCCCAGACGCAACATCTTTCCATTGATCAAAAGATATCCCCCCGAGGTCACTACTACGCTTCTCACACGTTGCAGAATAGTAAAACTTACGTTGGTCATGTGGCGCATTTTCGGGAGTGAGAATGTGTCGTTTTTATACCGGAGATGATTCAGACGCCGGAACATTGTTTCGCGACCGAGGGCGTGTTCGATGTTCAGTCCTATTTCCGGAATGTCCAGCAGCTCTTTGTCGGAAACCAGCCGGGCCTGTCGACAATCGATGCCGGTGAGGCCGTGATTCCCTAAAAAGAACATGTAGGATGCAGCGATGAATACAGGGCCTGTCTCGAAGTGCGCAGTTAAGTCTATATGCACATGCGTTGCGTGCTTCAGATCAAACTTATAGTAATGCAGTTGTTTGTCTGTGGTGTCCAGTACGAGTAGACTCAGGAAGACTTCGTCGTTTGCCAGGGTGTGGAAAAAGTACTTATTACCCTGGATATGGTGTAATAGCTCGATAGCGCCGTGTTGGCGGTGGTGCCAGTAGAGCAGCCGTTTTGTTGACGTGACGCAGAACACGGCTGTGTCGGTTTGATATACCAGGTCGGATGTTGCGGGAAGCTTCACCGGCGGAAAGTATAGCGGTACCGGGTGTGTTTGTATAAAGGTGGCGGGTTTTTCCGCGTCGCCTGAATCTGACGCTTTTTGGTGTGTTAACAACAACCCGGCGAGGTCATAGGTGGCGCTGTTGAGCAATTTTCGTCGTCCGTTCCGCAGGGCATAAAATTGTAATGTGCCATGCCGGCTTACGGTGATCAGGAACTGCAGCTGTTCACGGACGGTGCGATATATAGTGTCGAAATCAGGATCTTGTAACACTTCTTCATCGGTAATCAATAAGTAGTCGGCCTGGTCGTCAAAGCCACCGCGCCGGATGACATTTTCCAGGGCGGCGCCGCAGTGTAACGCGCCATCCAGTTGTTCCAGTGCATGTACAATGCCCTCGCGCGTCGAGAGCGTGAGCGGTGTATGTGTTTCGCCTCCCAATGCCACGACGTGGGCGGTGGTGTGTGTCGGCAGGTTGCGGGTGCTGGCGAGCGCGGCCGATACGGCGAAGACGCGTGGCAAGCCCCAGAGCAGCAACGTGGTGTCGAGCAGGATGACGCGTTGGCGGTGCACGCTGTCGGGTGGTTCTTCGCGGCGCAGGTAGAGCGCTTCGTTGTTCACCAGCCGGGCGGTGAGCATGGCGTCGTCGTATGCGAGCTCGCTTAACAACAAGCGGTCAAAATCGCCCCGGGTGCTGATGTCGGCATAGCCGCCCAGGGGTAGGTCACCGGCGGCTTCGGTATGCATGGTTATATGCAGGGCGGCCACCAGGCGTTGGGTGAGTCGCGCTACGCCTTCTGTTTGGGGATCGCTTAGGAGTTGCAGCAGCAGATCCTCGGGCGGCAGTTCGGGTATGATGCCGGGTGCCTCCCCGGGGAGTATGTCGAGGCCGGTGCGCAAGCGGAGCAGCAGTGATTCCGTTGTAGGAAACCGCTTTGACGCGTCGTGCAGAACGCGAAGATTGATATCTTGATACTGCGCCGACAGGGGCTGTTCCAGGACACGGGCATTCAAACGGCCGCTGCGGAATTCATCCAGTATGGCCCGTGCATGTTCGGGAGGGACGAACGGCCTCGCATCGCGGAAGATCTCTTGCAACAGCAGCCCCTTGCGTGCGCCGGTGCGATATTCTGCCGGCAGTCCCTGAATTACCTGCATGAGTTTTACAATGGGCGGGCCGGCTACCACGGTCCATCCCTTCAGTATCTTACCCGTCTCCGTTTTTTCAATGCCGTCAGGCCTATCCAGGCAAGCGTAAAGTATAAGCAATAAAGGCTGTAGTGACGGTAGTCCCTGGTCTGTGAAGTATTGCAGCAGGAGTACGAGCTCTTCGCGATAGGCAATGGTATCACCCGTTTGGAGCTCCACCACTTCGCCGTCGGCACTCCATTGCCACAACGACTTTCTGGACGATTGAAAATAACCGAGAGTATTTTCTATGATATCATACATCCGCCAGTCGTGTTTGTGTGTGCCGCACCGCGCTGCGCGAGGCGGGTACAAATTGTGTATGGAGTATACGTTGCCAGTGACCGGCCGTGTCTATGTACAGGATTGCGTCGCCCTGCGGGTTGAGCCGGCGCGTGACCAGCTCGCCCAGGAATGGTGCCTCGAAATCCCACCCTGTCGGCAATATGAGATCATTTTGCCGCCAGCATGCCAGCCCCGGTAGCGGTGGGAGGGGTGTGCCCAGGATCAATACTTCACGACGTTCGGACACGGCAAAGCGTAGCCGCGCCAGGCGTGCCGCAGGGGCGGCCAGTACATAGTGTTGCCATGCATCGAATGTTACGAATAATGCTGCGCTGTCGTGATCCTTTGTGGATGGCACTAATTTCACCGTATACAGTGCCTGGGCGATGCCTGGCATGGCCGATACCGGTGGTTTTAGCGGCATAAAATCAGTGAGCTTCTTCCATTTCAATTTTGGCAACTTGCCGATAGGCGTCACGTGGCCGACCGGAAAAAGGACGCCGTCCGCATTCGCCAGATAGCGTTGCTGTGCCGGCAGTTGCCACACGGCTTTGTCGGCGGGACCGTCTATGCGGAGCCACACACATGCGTCATCGGTGGCCGCCTGTAGCTGGGGCAGGTGACGCACCGTGGCGAGCGCGGGGGCATCGGTCAGGCGAAGGGTGAAGACATATTCGTTCATGGGTGTTGCAGCACTTTTTTCCACAGGGCTTCGATCGGCTCCTGCACGTAGGCCCGTTGCGTGTCGTTAGCGATCCAGGCGCTGCGGCCGTTGAGGTACCGCAGGCGGTCTTTGATGATCGACCGCTCGCTGGCGGGCAGCTCGGGTAGATCCCAACGGGTGGACAAAGCGGCCACCTCGCGGTATAGGGCATCGGCGTCGGGGCCTGTGCGCGTGGTCGCGCGCGGGTGTTGCTCAGGTTCGTCGGCGCCTGCTTCCAGCGCGGTATCGACCATACCGGCAATCAATTCGATTTGCTCTTCTGTATCCCAGATATACCGCAGTACCCACAGGTCGGTGACGATCGCCGTTGTGCGCTTGCACAGCAGGGCGCTGGCGGCAATCAGCCGTTGCAGTTTTACCGCGCGGCGGTCAGATACCGGTACGCCTGCCTGCCGCAGCTGGCGGATCAGGTCGAGGTATACCGGTATAATGGGTTGCAGGTCTACCTCGCTGGTCAGGTTTTGCAAGGCGGCCAGCTCGTCGTAGGCAATCATCGGCGTGACGGGGGTGGCAGCGCGTTCCATTTGCCAGCCGGCCTGCAAGACCTGGTTCAACAAAGCCGGGTCGACGTAATCACACCGAACGCGCAACAGGAAGCGGTCGAAGAGTGCCTGCAGGGCTTCGTCTTCGGGCAGGTGGTTGCTGGCGCCGACGATCATGAGGGCGGGCAGTGCCCGCGTTTCGCGACCACGACGGAAGATGCGTTCGTTAAGAATCAACAGCAAGCTGTTCAGGATCGCGCTGTTGGCGTTCAGCAGCTCGTCGAGGAAGATGAGGTTTGCCTCGGGCAGCATGCCCTCGGTGTTGGTCACCAGTTCGCCCTCGCGCAGCTTGCGAATGTCAAACGGACCAAACAGCTCGTTCGGTTCGGTAAAGCGTGTTAACAAATACTCAAAGGTCTTGCCGTGCAGCAGGTTTGCAAGTCCCCGCACCATGGCGCTCTTGGCGGTGCCGGGCGGGCCCAGGAGGAAAAGGTTTTCCCGGCCAGCCAGGCAGATACCCATCAGATCGATGATATCGTCTTTCCCCACAAAGGTCGTTTTCAGGTGTGCGAGCACCGCGGTTAGTTTGTCGACCAGGTGGTTTTTATCAAAGGTTGTCTCCATACAAAGAAGAAATAGAAGAATTCAGTTCAGCGTCTGGCCACAGCGTGGCCGCATAGTCCCCTAACGAGGCGTGTACCGCCTCGCGTACGCGTGCGTGACCCAATGCGGTCTTGTCGCGGGTGCGGACTACCCGGTCTATATACACCTGCCGCAGGGAGGGGTGCTCCCATAACGTGTCGAGGTCGGTCGTACTGTCGACGGCCATGCCCACCGTGGAGAGGGGCCAGCGTTGGGCGATGCGTTGCAGGTAGGTTAGCAAGATATCGTCGGGCGCCAGTCCTTTGGCCAGCCACGCCAGGTCGCGCAGGTAACGCAGGCACAGGTCGGCGGAATACAGGGCAGCGTGGGTGCGTGGTCCGGTATAGTCGGCCAGGAGGTTGGTTAACAGGGCATCGTCCAGGTCGCGCAGGACGGCGGCTTGCACGGAGCGATATAAATAGAGGGCACCCCACCGGGCGGCGGCGCTGTCAAACGCCGGTGCTGTGTGGGGCATGTCGAGTATGTCGCGGGCGTATGATTGTCGTAACAGGGCCTCGGCGGCCTGCTCGTCCTCGTCACTGAGGGGCTGTATGCGGGGTTCGATTGCCACATCGCCATGTGTAAACAAATCTTGCAAAAACGTAGATAACTGCATAGCGCGCTGGTAAAGTTAACCGATGCCGGGGAAAGTCAGTTCCATTCGCGGCAGGAATGGTACATATGTCGGTAAATGGGTAAAAAGCATCGCGCAGACAAGGGCAAGGGGTGAGCGCTTCCGATTCATACAAATGCCCCTACATGGCGATGGGGTTTATTCTTAAAGTTCTAAAAAAAAGTAAAGATTCTGCCTATACTTCCAACCATTTTGCCACGCTTCAGGACAATGGTATTGTACGTACACATTTTGATTTATCGTATTCACTATAAACACTATAATACATATAACCATGTTATTTCCTGTTAAAAGTATAATCCGACGTAGCCTCCTCCTGGTGGGGCTGGCCCTGGCGGCGCAAGCGTGTGACGAAATGAGCGGTGATGTTATCCCCTCGGACGAGGAGATCGACCAGGCCGTTGACCTGGATGCCGCGATGGTGGTAAACGGTCCGGTACTGGTTGACCTGGTACAAGCTTCGAAACTTACCGGTGCCTCGACGATCTCGATTGTTCAGGAGCCCACCAAGGGTACCGTATCCATTCTCAGCAGTGCGCTGCTGATGTATACTCCGAACGAGGATTTCACCAGCGGAACCGATCAAATAGTTTATTCAGTGTGTGCCGGCGGTAAATGTGATGAAGGAACCATCGAATTTACCTATGTGTCGGACGAGACCAAATGTTACAGCATGGCCGTGCCCGACCAGGGATACGGTAAGCCTACCGATCCGCAGATCGTTGTCGACGTGCTGGCCAATGACATCCTGTGCGATGACCAGTTTGATGTCGCTACCCTGAAGGTGACTAATCAACCGGCACAAGGTGAGGCTAAGATCATTGACGGGCTACTCTTTTACTATTCTGTCACCGACTATGCGGGACCTGTTTATGTAGTCTATAGCGTTGCCGGTCGTGCGAACCCCAAGGTGTTGTATTACGGTGTGGCGTCGATCTCCGTGCATCCGGAAACCATTACGGTACAAGCTATCAACGACGTATTTAACTATACCGCTGCCGAGTATGCCGCGTTGCTGGAAGCCTGGCCGGGTAATCAGATTACGTATCCGTTGTCAGCGATCTTTGGCAATGACCAAATCGGCGGCGTGCAGTACATCGAGCTCGAGGTATCGATCGTGACACCGCCCCAGCACGGCACCGCTCGCTACGAGCAAAATGAAGTGTTCCGGTACAGCCCTGAAGATGGGTATAGCGGTTCTGACAGTTTCACGTACCAGATCTGCTACGATGGTTCCTGCTCACAAGCCACGGTCAGCATCAACGTAGGCGAGGCGGGCCCTATCCAGGCAGTTGGTGACGACATCGTCTATACGCACGCTCAATATCTCGAGATGATGGCCAACTATGACGCGCTGAACATCCCGTTCCAGGATATCATCGGCAACGACGTACTCAACGGTGTACCCACGAACCAGCTTCAGATCACTACACCCCAGCAACCGTATAGCGGCTCGATACAATATTTCTCGCTGGAGATGTTCAAGTTCATCCCGAACAATCACTTCGGGGGCCAGGAGAGCTTTATTTATATGATCTGTCACGACGGCCAATGCAGCGAAACGACGGTGACGATCACCATCACCGACTGGCCGCAATAAGGAGTATGCAAAATAGAAACCGTTAAACTCAAGTATTTATACAACGTCCACACGGTGCGAGCCGTGTGGACTTCCTGGTAGCTATGGAAGAACATTGGATCGCCGGTTGTAGACAAGGTCATCGCGGAGCACAGGAGCAGCTGTACCAACATTACGCCCCCAAGGTAATGGGTGTATGCCGGCGCTATGCTGCGACGCCCGAGGACGCGAAGGATATATTCCAGGAGGCCTTTATCAATATTTACAAATCGTTGCAACAGTCGCAAGCGATCGATTCGCTCGGAGCCTGGGTTCGCAAGGTGACGGCCAATACGGCCATTACCTACTATTACCGTCACAAAAAGCACCAAAAACAAATTTCGACCGATACCATTGTGCACTACGACGATAACAACTACGATCACATCTTAAGCGAGCTGCGCAAGGAGGATTTGCTGCAGCTCATCGATGCGTTGCCCGTGGGCTGTAAGCACATCTTCAACCTGTATGTGATAGAAGGGTACACCCATAAGGAGATTGCGGGGCTCATGAATATATCGGAAGGTACTTCCAAGTCGCAGCTTTCGCGTGCCAAGGATTTAATGAAGTCTAAACTTAACGGATCGGATCATGTCGCATACAAACGGGTTATCTGATATGAATGACTTTGAAAAACCATTCCGGGATGCGCTCACAGACCTGGAAGTTACGCCACCCGAGGGTGGGTGGCCCCCTATTGAAGCGGCGCTCGACCGTAGAGGATTTGACTACCGCATGTATGGTTTGCTGCTGTTACTGCTGCTATTGATCGGTCTCGGCTCGTTGGTATCCTACCATGTGGCGACGCATGCTGTCGGGCAGCAGCGTGCTGCTACGGTGGTGCAACACGCCGCGTCTTCAAAGGGGACCTTGCCGGCGCCGTCGGCTGTGGTTCATAATACGGTTGAAGTGCCTTGTGACAGTACCACGTCGGCGACTGGCGCGTCGGCGGATACTGACGATCATCGTGTACTCGCGGGGGATAACACGGGGTCTATACCGGGTTCTAACGTGGAGGTAGCCTGTACGCCTCGCGTTGATGCCGGCGAGGTATATGAGTACACCGTGAGGAGCAATGATCTTGCCCGGCAACGCCCTGTTGCTATTGGCGCCACACGCGACCACGCGCGACGCCGTAATCAAGATGATGAGCCGCTGCGTCACCGAGGGGGTACAGCGCGTGCCGCGCGTGAACAGAAAAATGACGATGGACAAGGGAACGATGAAGGCAGAGAGCTTCTTGCACGTCACACCAATCGCCCGGGCACAGCTATACACGTTGCGCGCGAAGAAACCGTTGGACGCGGTAAAGATGCTGGGCGTGGTAACGATACCGAAGGCGACAGTGTTACCCGTGCGCTCAATGGTCCGCCGATGCCATTCCGCAAACGCAATATACCCCAGGCCGAGCTGCTGGCCCTGACGCCGCTTGACGGGCTGGACCGCCTTCGTGCGGAAGAGACGAAGACAAAAGTTTTAAAAAGCGATTCTGTTGAGGAAAAGAAACGCGCGGAACGTGCACGGAGCAAATGGTCGATTCAATTTCAAGCGGGTGCGAACTATACCTTTAAGAAGATGGATCCCGCAAAGGATCTTTACTACGTTACGGGTCTCAATAATAAAAATCAGGCGTCGTGGCGTAATACAGGTTATCAGCTCAGCGTTACTGTGCGTTACCCCCTGGCGCGGCGTACGATGCTGACGACGGGCATTTCGTGGAACATGCTGCAAGAGCATACCGATTATAACTATTATAATATTATTGCCGATAGTGTGGAGGTGCAACATATTGCCGATAAATCGATTGAAGTCAATGCTTATTCCAGCGTTCGTCGCAATGATGTGACCAATACACTGCATTATCTTGGCGTGCAGGTGGGGGTGATTCAGCAGGTGATGTTTCTGCGGCATGAACGGAATATACTACTCGCACTTCATGTCAACCGGCAGGTGGCGGTGACGAATCGGACGCTCCATGCGGGGCATCGTTTTACGGTGAATGATATGCGGATCGCGTTGCGGGCCGGGCTCGAGAATCGGGTGATGTTATCGCAGCATCATGTGCTTACGTTGACGCCGTTCCTGGAGCAGTCGTTTGGGTCGGTGTATTCCGAAGAGAGCGTTTATACGCTGCGGCCTATTCAGGTGGGGCTGGATGTGGGGTTGGTGTTACCGTTTTATAGGCGCCGTTAGCTCTAAGCCTGGGCACAGGTCTCGCCCGAGACGGGCTAAGATCTGCGCCAGGCGCATTGCGTTATAGTGTGGTCAGGAATAAGATGAAGAGTATAATGGCTACGATGAATAGTGTAATCTTTATTGCACTGTAGGGGCGTTCGCCCTGCACTTCGCCGGTGCGGGCGTTGATGATGAATTGATATACTTTGTTGTTGTAGCGGTAGGCGCTGATCCATACCGGGAGGAGTACGTGTTTGAAGCTTGGGTCCAGGTAGCGTGTGTCGAGGGAGTGAAGTTGTTGCTCGTCGCCGCCGATATCCTGTTTGGCCGATGCCTGGATCTGGGGCTGCATGCGACCCTGGGCTTCAGTGTAGGCGTTCTTGATGTTTACGACGTTCACTTCTGTGCGGAAGCCTGCCAGGTATTGATCGTCGTACGGTAGGAGTTTTTGGGTGTCCCACGGCTCGAGGGCGCGTAATTTGTTCTTGGGCAACGAGCGGCTTCCTTCGATCAGCAGGTCGTCAAATGTATTGTTTACCTGGCCGTGTGCGGACGACCACCGTGTATGCCGTACCTGCCGGGTGCGGGTTTCCGATCTTCCGTTTTCGTGGTGCGTGTAGGATTCTGTGGTGTAGTAATAATCACCGCGTTCGCCCGAATAGATCGAGTCTGTCGTACAGTCGAAGGTCCAATAGGGCAGGTACATGCCGTTGAGCTTACCGTCGATGTCGGCATACTTTTTCAGGTCGCTGGGGGCAAACCACAGTTTCTTGAGCCAGCCGCGGAAGCGCTCCTGGGCTAACGGGGGTCCAAACGAGAATGGCAGTATATACTGCGGCTTATGGATGGCGGAGGTGGTGCCGTTCTTCACCACCAGGTTGGAGGCGCAGAACGGACAGGTGTCGGATACCACGTTGGGGGCAAGCGTCGAGGTGCCGCCGCAGCTGTTGCAACTCACGACGGTCACGGATACCGTTTCATCGTCTTCCCAGACTTTGGCCAGGTATTCTTCCAGGTCTGTTTCTACAATGCCTGTGGCTGCGTTGATCTCTGCTTTTGTGCCGCAGTAGGCACACTCTACGTGTGTCGTACCGGGTTGATAGGTCAGCGTGGCGCCGCAGTTCGAACATGCGAGGTCTTTGCTGACCTGGTCGGTAGGTTCATGAAAGTCACTCATGAAGTAGGTATAACTTCGTTAAAGAATGGTTCGATATATTGCTAATACTACTGTGGCGGCAGCGGTGGGGGCATAGCGCCAAGGATGTTTGTCAGGTCGCCTACTTCACCGGCTTTTATCCAGTTGGGCATGCCCTGCTTCCACACGAGCATGTCGCGTGTTAGCTGACCTTGCTTTACCATCTGGTCGATGGCTTGCAGGTTGAATGGACCTTGCTGCTGGCCGTTGACGGCGACAAAGTATTGTATGTTGGCATTCGGGATGGGCGGCGGTCCCTGGTTGAGGTTGGGCGCTTGTGCCTGGTGGGAGTTAGCGTTGTTAAGCGCCTGCGTCATTTGCTGGGCCATGGAAAGTCCTACACCGAGTCCCATCATGTCGCTGCCCACGCCACCGGGATTATTGGCGGCGGACTCCAACGCGTTGGCGGCCTGGAATTGCGTATACGCATTGAGGTTACCGAGTATACCCATGCTGCTGCGTTTGTCGAGCGCTTGCTCCACTTCTGGCGGCAGCGAGATATTTTCTATCAGGAATTTGGTTAGCTCCAGGCCATAGTCTGAAAACTCGGTGCCGATCTTGTCGGTCACGATCCTGGAGAGCTCGTCGTAGTTTGCGGCCAGGTCCAGGGCGGGAATTTTACTTTCGCCGACGGCGTCGGTAAAGCGTGTGAGGATGAGGTTGCGGAGCTGTTCGGCTACCTCTTCCGTTGTAAAGTGGCCCTGGGTGCCGGTGATCTCTTTAATAAATTTGCCGGCGTCTTTTACTTTTAGTGCGAACGAGCCGAAGGCGCGCAGGCGAATGGGGCCAAACTCCTGGTCGCGCATCATAATGGGATTTTTGGTGCCCCACTTCTGATCGGTAAAGTTTTTGGTGTTGACAAAGTATACTTCGGCCTTGAACGGGCTGTCGAATCCATATTTCCATCCCTTCAGTGTTGTCAGGATGGGCATGTTTTGTGTTTGCAGCGTATATCTTCCCGGCTGGAAAACATCGGCGATCTGTCCTTCGTTTACAAAGACTGCTACCTGGCTTTCCCGTACAGTGAGCTGCGCGCCATACTTGATCTCATTCTGGTAGCGCGGAAAACGCCACACCATGGTGTTCCGGCTCTCATCGGTCCATTCGATGATGTCAATGAGCTCTGCCTTAAGTTTGTCCCAGATAGACATAGTTCGTGGTTAGAAGGTGAAAGATCTAAAATTAGCAAAAACTTTATCGACTTTGCCGCACGCGGTGGAACACTGGTGGTTAATTTTGTGTTCTCCAACACCGCGCGGCACCGATTTACAACCGGGCGCGCTGTACGCGGGAAGCCCTATATTTTTACATGATTGCACTGATTGCCGGAAGCCTAGTCTTAAGCGTATTACACGCGCTCATTCCCAACCATTGGCTTCCCGTTCTGGCTATTAGCCGTCGCGAACAATGGTCGCTGAGTCAAACGACGTCGGTTACGCTGGCGGCGGGACTCGCCCATGCCTTGAGCACGGTGTTGCTGGGCGGCCTCATTGCCCTTGCCGGGCGCGCGCTGAGCGACAGCATCGAACCATTCACCCACTTCTTTGCGCCGGGCGTGCTGATCGCGCTGGGCCTCTTTTACATGTATCAGCACCACCGTCATAAACATTTTCACTTGCACAGCAAGCCGGTCATTTCACCACGGCAGGTGGTGATCAGCCTTGTCATTGCGATGTTCTTTTCGCCGTGCCTGGAAATAGAAGCCTATTTTCTCATGGCGGGCGCCACGGGCTGGTGGCTGGTGGCTGTGCTGGCGGTGTTATATACTATTGTGACGGTGAGCGGCATGGTGTTGTGGGTGCGGCTTACATATCGCGGGCTGGTAAAAATGAACTGGCATACGCTGGAGCACAATGCCGGCATCATTACGGGAGTCACCCTGGTGCTCACGGGCATAGCCTCTTTCTTTCTGCACTAATCGTTTATAACACAATCCGGTCCTTCTCGACGTAGAAGGCCATTTCCTCGCTGGCGGCGGTAAGTTTCAGAACGTCATCGGGGTTGATGGAGATGATCCAGGCGTCGGCGGCTTCTGCCGTAGGCACGGCGTCGTCCACGTCTTCCTCTTGCGGCAGCATGGGGCGGATGATCATGATACCGTTGCAGTTCAGGTATTGGATTCCCATGGCACCCGATAGCCGCCAGTTCGCGTACACTTCGCCATTAAATTCCAGCAAATCGTCAACATGCAAAACCCTCATTTTTGAACTGTTTAAGTGTTGCTACAACTTTCTAAAGAAGGAATAGCTAATAATGTTAGTTTATTAAAACTAATTTTATTAGTATTGAGGCGTCTTTACACTAGTAATGTATGAAAAGATTCATAACAAACCAGGGATTGCGGAGCATTCCTTCGCATGTAGGCGCAGGAATGCCGGCCATCGCAGAAGCCATTTTGACCGAGCACCGCAACAAGCTCGTGCTACAGGTGTATGCGGCATTGGAGAATTATGTCGAATGGACCTTTCACCGCATCCCAACCACCAACCAGGTGTTTTGGATTCGCGAGACGTTGGAGGGAATAAAGGATAAGAAGGTGAATCTGGAAGATTTGCCGGCGATATATGAGGAGGTGCAGCGGAGTGATTATGTTGTTGTCAGAGATGAGCCGTTTTTGAGTGAGATTAATGAGAAGATTGCAAAGGTTTTAGTGCAGAATTAACGAATGGCGCTCCAATGTAGTGGTTGTCGCGCGGATTCATTAAGACTGTAGTGGTTGTGTGCTATTGTTATCGTTGTTTGCAATTGCCGTTTCTGTTGTGAGTTACTGCCTTGTCTATTGTTTGGTGGCGGGGGACTAACGCAGGTGACGCACCTACGCCGACGCTTGGTGCTCACACCCGCTCCAGCAATTCATTCTTTTACTATTACTATATGCCCTTCGGTGCTCCTTGTCTTGAGCTCATGTATTCGGAGGGGCTGATGCCGAACTGTTTGGTGAAGTCGCGGCTGAAGTTGGCGGCGACGCTGTAGCCTACTTTTTCGGCTACTTCGTAGATCTTGTAGTCGCCTGTTACCAGGAGCTCGGCGGCTTTCTTCAGTTTTGTTACCATGATGAGCTCGTGGGGAGTGAGATTGGTCAGGCCGCGGACTTTGCGGTATAGTGTCTGGCGACTCATGTTTACTTCGGCGGCGATCATTTCTACGTTGATCTCCGCTTCGCCCATGTTGCGGGTGATGATGTCGGTTAGGCGTAACAGGAAGTTTTCGTCGGTCCGTGAATAGGCTACCGTTTTGATATTTACCAACGGAGATGCCGAGAAGTAGGATTTGACGTGATCGCGGTTTTTGAGCAGGCTGACAATCTGGGCGTTCAGGTGTTGTTGGGAGAATGGTTTTTCGATATAGGCATCGGCACCCATTTCCAGGCCTTCGATCTTTGATTGCAGCGTGTTTTTGGCGGTGAGCAAAATGATGGGAATGTGGCAGTGGTCCAGCCTGGATTTGATCTGCCGGCATAATTCAAAGCCGTCCATGACGGGCATCATCACATCGCTGATGATTAGCTGTACCGTTGTGTCGTTGAGCCTGGCCAGCGCTTCCACGCCGTTGCCGGCGGTGGCAATGTTGTATTCGGGGCTCAGCTCTTTTACCAGGAAGTCGCGTATTTCCTGGTTGTCTTCTACCAGCATGATGGTGCTCAGGCCACTCTTTTCTGCCGCGGCCGGTTTTTCAAGGGCAGCGGTGGCGCTGAGTTCTTCAAACGACTCGTCGAACAACTGGAATTCTTTTTCCTGGCGGATGGGCAACCTGAGCATGAAGGCGTTTACGCCGCTGTCCAGGCTTACCTCCAGGTGGCCCTTGTGCAGGCGGGTGAGCGACTGTGCCAACGCGAGGCCTATGCCTGTGCCTTCGGCTTGTGTGCCGGGCAGGCGGAAGAAGGGCTCAAAGATCTTTTCTTTTTGCGACTCGGGTATGAGCGGGCCGTCGTTGGTGACTTGTATGGTAAAGTGTTCATCGTAGCTGCTGAAAGGCAGGATGCTTACGCTGATCTGCTCGCGGCCGTATTTGATGGCGTTGCTGAATAAGTTGCTGAGGATCTTTTTGAGTGCCTCTGGGTCTACGTAGGCCTGGAAGTAGATGTTTGGCAGCCGGGTGTCCAGGATCATCTTGCGTTCTTCGGCGGCGGGGCGGAACTGCTGCAGCAGGTCGGAGAGAAGGCTGCAGATGTCGGTCTTGACAAAGGAAAGGCTAAAGACGTTCCCTTCGGTTTTCCTGAAGTCGAACAGCTGGTTCGAGAGGCTGATCAAACGGTTGGTATTTTTCTCCATAATTTTCAGGTTGGCTTTTGTCTCGTGATCGAGGCCGGGCTGTTGTAGGATCTTCTCCAGCGGCAGGCTGATCAGTGTTAACGGTGTTTTGATCTCGTGGGCAATGTTGGTAAAGAATTCAATCTTGGCATTGTACAGCTCTTTGTCTTTTTCATTCTGGAAAAAGCTCAGGCGGGCTTTGTTCTTTTCTTCGGTTCGTTTCTGATAGCGGATGATGAGGAAGACCAACGCGGAGGCTCCGAGTAGTACATAAACAATATACGCGCTCTGCGACGCCCACACGGGTGGCTTGATGACGATGTGCAGGGCAGTGCCGGCAGCGTTGTCGGGCGGAATGCCGTCGGCGATGGCCCGTACGCGGAAGGTATACTCGCCGGGCGAGAGGTCGGTGAAGTATACTTTTCGGTTATTAGTCAGGTGTATCCACTCTTTGTCGAGGCCTTCCATTTTATAGGCGTAGCGTGTCATCTGCGGTGCCTCGTATGACAAGGCCGAGAAGTCCACGCTAAAGGTCGACTGCGTGTGGTTCAGAATGATCTCGTCAGTGTAGGTGATGGATTTCTTGAGCGGCGACCGCGCTTTCCAGATCGGGAGCTCGGTGTTGTTTACTTGTATGCCGGTGATGTATACCGGTGGTCTGTAGGTGTTTTGTACAAAATCTTCCGGCCGGAAGGAGATGAGTCCGTGTACAGAACCAAAGTATAGCACTCCCTGATCGTCGCGGTATGCTGAGTTGTGGTTGAACTGGTTGCTGAGGAGGCCGTCGGCCTGCGTATAGACCTGGATCTTGCGGGTCACCGGGTCGATGCACGCCAGGCCTTTGGAGGTGCTGGCCCACAGGCGGCCGTTGTTGTCTTCCAGCACGCGAAAGACCATGTTGCCGGGCATGCCGTCGTGTTCGTTGTAGAGGGTCACGACGCGGTCTTCGGTGAGGTCGTAGTGCGCCAGGCCGGCGTCGGTGGCAACCCAGAACCGGCCGTGGCTATCTTCGAAGACACAGTTAATATGGCTGGTCGGGAGTGATGTCGCGGCACTGGTATGCCGAAGGACACGCATGTCGCCTGTGCGGCCGTAACCGGTTACACCGCGGTGAAAGGTGCTGATCCACACGGTGCCGCGGCTGTCTTCATAGAGGTTGCTGATGAGCGTGCCATAGGGGAACCACTCGGTAGCAACAAAGTCGCCTTTGTACGGTGGTTGTAATGCAAAAAGTCCGGAGCCGGTACCGGCGTATATAGTTCCGTTGCGTGTGCGCAGCAGGGAGTATATAAAGTCGCTGTTTGCTTTGCCCGGCCTGGCAGTACGGAAATAGCGTTTGACGACTTTGCGTGTGGTGAGGTCGAAGACGTCAAGGCCGTGTTTGAAGGTACCGATCCAGAGGTGGTTGCCTTCCAGGGCCAGGCCGTGGATGTTGTGATAGCCGATGCTGGCGGTGTCGCCGGGGGTGGGGGCGTAGTGTGTGAATTTGCCGGTAGCGGTGTCGAGCACGTTGAGGCCGGCGTCTTCGGTGCCGATCCACAGGTGGCCTTGTCCGTCGGGGCACAACTCGCGAATGGCGTCGCCCTGGATGGAGTTGGCGCCGGGGCGGGTATAATATTTCCGGAAGCGCGCGCTGGTCGCGGGTACGTAGCTGACGCCGCCAAAGAAGGTGCCCGCCCAGATGCCGTTCTCGCGATCTTTAAACAGCGAGTATACGGCGTTGTCGGAAAGCGAATAGGGGTCATTGTATTCTTTCTGCAGGTGGGTGACCCGCTGCAACGCATGGTCATAGATATAAATGCCGTTTTCGGTCGCTATCCAATACTCGCGTTCGGTTACGCGCAGGATGTCGCGTACAAATACCACTTTGCCCAGCAGAGACTGTAACGACGTGGTTTGGCCTGTGCGTGTATTAAACAGTAAAAGACCCTGGTTGGCGCTGCCCACGATAAAATCGTCGTCGTTGAGGGGCATGATCTTTTCGATCACGACGTCTTGTTTTGCGCGGCCGGGGTACGCACCGAGCGGGTGTACTTCGAAGCTGTTGGTGGCCGGTATATATTTCAGCAGGCCGTTGGTGGCTTCGGATACCCATAGGTCGCCGGTGGCGGTCACGACAATAGACGTGGCGCGAAACTGTTCGAAGCATGTAACGGACCCGTCGTGGCGCGACACCCGGTAGAGGTTTTGCGTGCAGATATACCATAGGTTGCCGTCGGCGTCGCTATTGATGCTCAAGACATCGCCGCCCAGGCATGTATGAAAGGGATAGAAGCGTTCGAGCATGGCGTCATAGCGGTACAGGCCTTTGCCGGTGCCTGCCCACAGGTTGCCCTGGTTGTCTTCGTGCAAGCACCGCACGGCATTGCTGCCGATGCTGTAGGGATCGCGGTCGTCGTAGTGGAAGGTCTTGAAGGTGTAACCGTCGAAACGGTTCAAGCCGTCGACGGTGCCAAACCACATAAAGCCCTTGCTATCCTGCAGGCAGGCGTAAACCGTATTGTTGGACAGTCCCTGTTCCACCTGGTAGCGGCGGAAATAGTAGAACTGCGCGTTCGTTTGCGTAAACGCGGCCAGGAAAATGACAAATGTGAAGAGTTTCTTCATGTGCGGCAGGTCAAAAATACAGGTAGAAAATTCTCCTGCAACGGGCTTGTTAACGATTGCAATCACGGAACCGCCAAATCAGATCAATTCGGGGGATGTGTTACAAATTGATACTTTATTGGCCTTGTGCGATACGAACGCAAACGATGACGCCTCCTAGCTTTGATACGTCGGCGAATCAGGCCTGAAGAATGTTGAATTAAACGTAAAGCTATGGAGAAAACACTACCTGTCTATTCTACTAAAATTTGCAGGAATCTGCTGTTGGGGCGCTTCGCGCTGCCGGGCAGTTTTTTATTATTGATCCTTCTTGCCGTCCTGGTCATGCCAGTGGCCGCACAGCAAGAAGTTATTATTAAAGGGAAAGTGACCGAACTGGTAGACGGCACGGCCCTGCCCGGCGTAAACGTCCTGATCAAAGGAACCGCCGCCGGTACGACCACCGACGTGAGTGGTGAATATACCTTGTCGGTGCCAACGGGCGCTACGCTCATTTTTTCGTTTGTCGGATATTTCCCCGAGGAGATTGTGGTATCCAATCAGACGCGGATAGATGTGCCGATGAGTCCTGATATCACAACGCTGCAAGAAATGGTTGTGGTGGGCTACGGTACGGTAAAACGTGAGGATCTTACGGGCTCTGTGGTTTCGATCAAAAACGATCAACTTAATCCCGGCGCCAATATGTCTGTGGCGCAGGCACTGCAAGGCCGGGCGCCGGGCGTACAGGTATACCAGAAGAGTGGTGAGCCGGGTAGTGCGATGAGCGTGAAGATCCGTGGGATCAGCTCCATTACGGCGGGTAACGATCCGCTCTATGTTATTGATGGTATGCCGGTGAACAACATATCGCCGGTGGGATCGCCTTCGGCTGCGGGTATTTCGAATAACCCCAACCCTCGGAATCCGCTGAACAGCTTGAATCCGGCGGATATCGAATCGATCGAGATCCTGAAGGACGCGTCGGCTACTGCCATCTATGGATCGCGTGGCACCAACGGTGTTGTGCTGATCACGACCAAGAAAGGTGCTGCCGGTGCATTAAAGATCAACTATAATGTGCAAGTGGGTACACAGCGCGTTTCCAACAGATTGGACCTGCTGAGTGGCACGGAGTATCGCGACGCGTTGAATGGCATTATCGATGCCGGTGGTGGCGCGGGTGCCGCGCGTGTAGACGACAACGTACTGAATACCGATTGGCAAAAGGAAGTATCCCGTTCGGCGCCTATTCAGAGTCACGATCTGAGTTTTTCGGGTGGCAAAGACAACACGAAGTTTTATGCGTCGCTCGGATATTTTGATCAGCAAGGTGTTCTCCTCAACTCGGGTACCAAGCGGTATAATGCGCGTCTGAACATTGAAAACGCAGTCGATAAGAAATATGCGTTTGGCATGGCGATGAATGCATCGTATCTGAAAGATGACTACAACTCCGTCGGATTGGGAATCAACGAGAACGGCAGCGGTATGTATTCGGCTGTATACTACGATCCTACGGTGCCGGTATACGACGGAAACGGCGACTACTTCCGCGCTCCTTCCATCGGCACGAACATGGATAACCCGGTGGCGTTGATGAGAGGTCAGTATGCTAAAAGCAATACGTACCGTGTATTCGGCTCGGTCTTCGGCGAATACTTTGTTCTTCCCGAATTGTCTGCCAAGGTTAAGGTGGCGGGTGATCTCAATACCAGCCGTCGCAACGGTTGGATCGATCCCAGCACCTTGATTGGCTTGCAGTCGAATGGTATTGCGTCCGTATGGACGGGTGAATCTAATTATTACCTGCTGGAGGGTACCTTGAATTACAATAAGAAATTCGGCGACGATCACTCCGTCAACGCGGTGGCGGGTGCTACATACGAGCATTTTGGTACAAACACGTTCAACGGTACGGGCCGTGGATACCTGACACCCGACCTGAGCTACAACGCTATCGGCACCGGCGCGAGCGATTTGAACCTGCTCGGCAGCGGCCGTCAAAGCGCTGTATTGGCTTCTTACCTGGGCCGGGTGAACTATTCGTTTAAGAATCGCTATCTGTTTACGGCATCGTTCCGTGCAGACGGCTCTTCGCGGTTCGGCAATAACAACCGCTTCGGTTATTACCCGTCGGCGGCTGTTGCCTGGAAAATCCAGGAGGAGCCGTTCCTGGCCAGTGTCGGCTTTATCGATGAGCTGAAGCTACGCGGCAGCTATGGTACTGTCGGTAACCAGGCTATCGGGAACTACCAGTTTATGCGGACCTATGGTGCCAGCAGCGGGGGCCCCGTGTTTGATAATACGCGCAATACTATATTTTTCCCGACCCGTCTGGCAAATCCGGACCTGCAGTGGGAATCTTCCCAGCAAGCCGATATCGGCGTGGACTTCCAGTTCTTCGATCATCGCATCACGGGTTCCATTGAATACTATAACCGCAAGACAACAAAGCTGCTCCTTCCGGTGCCGCAACCTTTGAGCACCGGGTACGGCGATCGTCTCGAGAACGTGGGCAGCATCCGGAACTCGGGTATTGAGCTTGCGCTGGCGGGCGACATCTTCCGCCGTGACGATTTCACCTGGAACCTGGGTGGAAACATCGCGACGGTGAAAAACGAAGTGTTAAACCTCGGACCGAACAAACAAATCCTGAACGGAGCGATCGGCTCGATTCCTGCGGGTTCTGTTATTACGAAGCCGGGCGAATCGCTTGGTTCATACTATGGTTATCGCGTAGTCGGCGTGTGGCAGACCAACGACGATTATACCGGATGGCCGGCTGCTGTAAAGCCCGGTGACCTGAAGTTTTACGACAAAGATGGCAGCAAGAGCATTACCGCAGATGATCGCGTGGTGTTGGGTTCGTCGATTCCCGACTACACCTATGGCATCACCAGTACCTGGACGTACAAAGCCATTTCATTGCAGGCATACTTCGAAGGTTCTCAGGGCGGTTACCTGTTGAACTCGACCGCCGCAGATACCTATTTCCCGACGGCCTTCCGCCGCAACAAACTCGCTGATCCCTATCTGAACCGTTGGACGCCGGAGAACCCGAGCAACGAATACCCGTCTTTCGTGAACCCGACATCGCAAGGCCAGCAGGTTGTTAACTCGCTGACGGTAGAAGATGCTTCGTACTTCCGCCTGCAGTCGGTGCGGTTGTCGTATAACCTATCGATCAAGACAGGTCCTATTAAGAACGTGCAGTTCTATGCCGTGGGGCAAAACCTGTTCGTGATCACAGACTACAACGGCATTGACCCGACATCGAACTCGTTGGGTGATGATGTTGCGAAAGTAGATTACAACTCGTACCCGATGGTACGCACATTCCTGCTGGGGGCAAACATTCAATTCTAACCGAGAACATTCATGAAAAAACATACTATACTTTTTGCCGTTGCGCTTTCTTCGATGCTCCAGTGGGGTTGTGAAGATATGCTGGAGGTAGAACCTTTCAGTGAGTTGACGCCGGCCGTTATTCAAACCGACAACGGTATGAAGTCGCTGTTGTTCGATGCCTACAAAAACGTGCAGCTTTCAACGCCGTCACGCTGGATCATCAATGCCGCAGAGGTGACCACGGACGTCGGGTTCAATACCGGGGGTGCCGAAAACCTCATGGCTACCCAACTTATCAATTTTACCTGGGATCCTTCCCTGGCTACGTTCCAGGATGACAACTGGGCTCCTTACTATCGCACTGTCCGCGACGTGAACCTGATGCTGGAGCAGATGGAAACGGCGGATATTACGGATGCCAATAAGACGTTGTATACGGCTGAAGCCCGTTTACTGCGTGCCCATGCGTATGCCCAATTGTATTACCTGTTTGGCAGCACACCGCTGCGTACCACGAGTACTTCTCCCGCGCAGTTGGCGCGCGCCTCAGACGAGGAAATGAGGACCTTCATTGAAGAGGAGCTACGTGCAGCCATTCCTGGCTTGCCTGATCCGGGTGCAGAGGCGGCTTATGGCCGTGCCAATAAAGGTCAGGCATGGGCGATCCTGGCGAAATTCTTTTTGAACACGAAGCAGTGGCAAAAGGCGGCAGATGCCAGTCAGGAAGTGATCGGCTTCCATTATTATGCGCTCTTCCCCGAGTTTGAGAATATGTTCCGGGTAGAGAATGAAGGGGACAAAAATTCCGACAACAAGGAAATGATCCTGGTGATTCCCTGCCTGAACATCGACGGATATGGTAACTGGTATACTGCCGGTGCCCTGCCGCAGAACTTTAAGACGACGCCGCAGATTCCCGACTATACGTGGACAAACAGCATGGCTAACTTTGCCACCCAGTATCGCCTGCGTTCCGGCTTTGTCAATACCTATGACTTTGACAATGATCGCCGTGCCATCCTCATTCTGCGCACGTATGTCAACACGTCTGGTGCCACCGTGGATTTGATGACGACACCGGACAACGCTCGTTGCATGAAGTATTGGGATAACGCTACCGTGGGCAATCATAGCGGTAACGATGTGCCGGTGATTCGCTACGCCGATATTTTGCTGACGCGCGCAGAAGCGCTGAACGAGCTGAATGGTCCCACGCAGGAAGCGCTGAATCTTATCAATGAGGTGCGTGGCCGTGCCGGGTTGGACGACCTCACGTTTGCCGAAGCTACCAGCAAGGCCGTGCTGAGCGACCTGATCCTGCGCGAGCGCGGTTGGGAGTTTGTCGGTGAAGGCAAGCGGCGTGAAGACCTGCTGCGTCACGACAAGTTTATATCGCTGGCACAAGCGCGCGGCGCGGCAGCGACAGACAAACACAAACTGTTCCCGTTCCCCCAGAGCGAGCGTGACACTAACCCGATCAGCGGTCAGAATCCTGATTATGAAGTAACGCAATAACTATACTCCGGTACTACCGATATATCGGGGCTCATCATTATATTGGTAGTACCAATTTTTCTAAACAACCATTAGCATCATGAAAACTCAAACAATCCTCGCTCTCGCCTTTGTATTTGCCGTGGTGGCTGCCACAGCCCAGGACAAAAAATGGCCTGCGCAAAAAGCCAATGACTGGTACGCCAAACAAGGCTGGATCAGTGGCTGTAATTATCAGCCGAACTCGGCCATTAACCAGCTCGAGATGTTTCAAAAAGAAACATTCGACAAAGTTGCCATCGACCGCGAGCTGAAGTGGGCCTCCGACCTGGGCTTCACGACCATGCGCGTGTTTCTGCACCACATTCTGTGGACAACTGATAAAGAAGGTTTTAAAAAACGCCTGAATGAATACCTGGCGATCTCGTCCCGGCATGGTATCAAGACTATGTTTGTGTTCTTTGACGATTGCTGGAACGATACGTACGCACCGGGTAAGCAACCCGACCCGAAGCCGGGTGTGCACAACTCCGGCTGGGTGCGCGACCCGGGTACGATGATCTATACGCACCCGGATACGCTCGTGGTGCTGGAGAAGTACGTAAAAGACATACTGACGACGTTCGCCAAAGACGACCGTATTTTGCTGTGGGACCTTTATAACGAGCCTGGCAACAATCAGCAGCATGAAAAGAGCCTTCCGCTATTGAAAAGCGTATTTGCATGGGCACGTGAGGTGAATCCGTCACAGCCGTTGTCAGTGGGTCTTTGGAACTGGGGCCCGAAGTTTGCAGCGCTGAATGAGTTTCAACTTCAGAACTCGGATGTGATTACGTATCACCAGTATGGTTATATCGAAAAACATGCTGCCCTGATTGACGACCTGAAGAAAAACGGCCGCCCGTTGATTTGCACCGAGTATATGGCGCGCCGCAATGGCAGCCTCTTTCAGGTGATCATGCCGATGTTGAAAGAGAAGAATGTCGGTGCTATTAACTGGGGGTTCATCATGGGTAAGACGAATACGATTTTTGCGTGGGATACGCCGATTCCTTCGGGCAATGAGCCGGAGCTGTGGTTCCATGATATTCTGCGGAAGGATGGTACACCGTTTAGCTCTTCGGAGATACAAGTGATTAAAGCGGTTAACGCTAAGAGCAAAAAGAAATAAGGTTTGGTTAAGATGCCCGGAGGCTAAGACAGAGTGAGTGTGAGAGCGAACACGAGTGCGCTGTTTTTCCTTCGGTCGGAAGGCTCGAACCAGAATTTAAATGACGAATGAAGTATAAAAAAATCACCTTTCTGACGTTGTCAGTGGCCCTTCTCAGTGGCTGCTCCAACGTACAGACTACTAACACCGCGGCCAATGAAACCGACGACCGGCCTAATATCATTCTTATTCTGGCTGATGATTTGGGGTACTCTGATCTCGGTTGTTATGGTGGTGAGATTCAAACCCCTAATCTTGACTATCTCGCGCAGCAGGGCGTGCGCTTTACTTCGTTTTATAATGCTTCGCGTTGTTGCCCCTCGCGGGCGGCGTTGCTTACCGGCATTTCTAATCACCAGGCTGGTATTGGTGAAATGACGACCGATCGTCATGAGCCGGGCTACCGTGGGTATATTACGGAGAATACGATTACGCTGGCGGAGGCACTCAAACGTGGAGGCTACCGTACGGCCATGTCGGGTAAGTGGCATGTGTCAAATACCATTGAGCAGCCTACGAAAGAAGCGCAGAACCGGTGGTTGAACCACCAGGAGAATCATCCGCTGTTTTCGCCGATCGAACAATATCCTACGAACCGGGGCTTTGAGAAATATTATGGCAACATCTTCGGTGTTGTGAATTTCTTCGATCCTTTTAGTTTGGTGCACGGCACGACACCCGTCGAGTCGGTGCCGAAGAATTATTATCATACCGACGCGCTCAACGATACAGTTGCGGGTTACATCCGCTCCTACGGAAAAGGAAAAGATCCTTTCTTTATATACCTGGCGCATACGGCTCCGCATTGGCCTTTGCACGCGCTGCCGGAGGATATTCGCAAGTATGAAAATACGTATACTGTCGGATGGGATGCGATT
The DNA here is from genome assembly GCF_021190955.1 of Parachryseolinea silvisoli. Taxonomy (GTDB): domain Bacteria; phylum Bacteroidota; class Bacteroidia; order Cytophagales; family Cyclobacteriaceae; genus Ohtaekwangia; species Ohtaekwangia silvisoli. Next base: position 2,036,350 of record NZ_JAIOAO010000001.1, on the reverse strand, counting down.
CGGGAAGCGCGGTATAAGCGCATGGTAGACCTCGGTTTGATCGATCCCAGGACGGCACCGTTGTCGCCGCGTATGACAAAGGACAAACAGCGGTGGGAAGATAATCCCAGTCAGCCGTGGGATGCGCACGCCATGGCGGTGCATGCTGCGATGGTGGATCGTATGGACCAGGGCATCGGGCGCATTTTGCAAGCGTTGCGTGAAACCAATCAACTGGATAATACTATCATTTTGTTCCTGAGCGATAATGGCGCCAGTCCCGAGATCTGCGAGCGTTATGGTCCGGGCTTTGACCGGCCTGGGCAGACACGTACGGGGGAGACCATTGTGTACCCGTTGAAGAAGGAAGTGTTGCCGGGGCCGGAGACGACCTTTGCATCGATAGGTCCCGTGTGGGCGAATGTGGCGAATACGCCGTACCAGTATGCGAAGGCTGAATCGTATGAAGGAGGTGTGCGCACGCCGATGATCGCTTTCTGGCCGAAGGGGATCGCCGCTGCGCAAAAAGGTAAGTTCAATAAAACGGTGGCTCACCTGACGGACTTTATGCCGACGTTTCTACAGTTGGCAAAAACAGACTATCCGGCGCAGTACGACAACCGTACGATCACACCGATGCAAGGCACCAGCTTGCTTGCGGCGCTGACACAGGGTACGGAGAAGACTGACCGCACGCTGTATAACGAGCACTTCCATGCGCGCTACGTGCGGAACGGTGATTGGAAACTGGTCTCGACTGCGCGGGACACCACGTGGCACTTGTATAAGATTAAAGAGGATCAAACGGAATTGAATGACCTGGCGGCACAACAGCCGGCGAAGGTACAAGAGCTTGCAGCCCAATGGCAACAATGGGCGCGAACACATCAGGTATATCCGAAACCGAAGTAGGAAGTAGAACCCTGGTAGGGTAAGGGGAGATGGATGTGCCAACGTCCGTCTCCTTTTTTTATAGAGCGGGTGTGGCTTGCAGCGTCAGCCCCGTGCGCGTCAGCATGCGGTCGAACAGGTGTTTTTCATCCAGGTCGAGGTTGGTATAATTGGCTTCGAGGAATGCGCGGTATTTGTCGCGTGTAATCAGGTCGCCTTTGCGGTGGCACGCCAGTAACATATAAATCGCAGCGGAAAGCGTGGCGCTGTTGACGAATTCAAAGTCCATCGATTGGAGGAGGTTGGGCACACCTTCGCCGATCTTACCTTTTTCTACCAGCACGGCGCCGCGCGTGCCGCGAAAGTTTACGTCGCCGGGAATGGCCTGTACCGCCAGGGCCGAGTGGATGTCCGCTTGTTCGATGTCATCCACGACGAGGTAGGTCCAGGCCAGGAGATTGTAGAGCAGGCCGGTATAGGGCTTGAAAGCTTTCTCGTGCAGGTGGTCGCGTAAGGTGAGTGATCGCTTCAGGCTTGCGTCGAACTGTCCTGTCTTCAGGAGCAAGTGCGCGTGCGTGAGTTGTTGCGTGTGTTCTGTAGGGTGTAGTTCCAGGTAGGTCTGGAGTAATGTAAGCGCCTGTGTATATTCTTTGGCTTCAGTAAGACGGTGGATATCGTAGAGTGCGTCGGCATCTGCATTGAATTTTACATCCTTTTGGGGAATGAATGGTAGCTTTAATAAATACAGACCATCGGTGGGGACGCGCCGTCCCTGTACGCTGGTCATAAACGGTACCAGGCTCCAGACGGCCAGGAATACGTTACTGATGATAATGATGGAAGAGAGGTCGACGTAAAAGTATGTTTCGTGTGGCCAAAGGGGTGGGCCGGATAGCATGCGGAATATTGCTGCTATGATCAGGTTGCCGAGTGCGCCACCGGCGATGTAGAGCGCATAGCGTAGTTTCAGGTGGTGGCCAGTGGTGAACGATGCGTGCGCATAACCACCGCGAAAATTCTTGTGTACGATGAACGCCACCCCGAAGAACTGACGGCGGTATACTTCGTGAATGCCCATACCCAGTACCAGCCGCATCGGCTTGCCACCCGCGATGCGGGCAAACACCAGGTGACCGGCTTCGTGTATGATCAGGGAGAGTCTGAGTGCCAGCACATAGATGCCAAAGTATACCAAAGCATTGGGTACCAGCGGGCTCTCGGTAACGAGAGGACCGGCGGCCAATCCCAGGGCCACACACGCCAGGGCGTAGGGGGGAAGGAGCGTAAAGAAAAGTCGCGCGCTCATGGCAGGTAGGGTTCCAACAAAGGTACGCCAATTCATCCGCCGACGGGCCCGGAGGTAAGCTTTCCCCTTTTTTTGCATGGTTTACACGTGGGGCAGGGAACGGGCTGTTGTGTGGTTGGTGGGATTATCGCTATTTTAAAACCTCAATCCCCGAACACATGCATATTGGCAAACGCTATAGTTTAAAAGAATTTGTGATGTGGAGTCGTCGCGACATCTACAAATGTCTTTTCATCGCCATCGTCCCCACGCTTTTTTATTGTTACGCGGGGTGGACATTCATTGGTATTTCGTGGATGCCGGTGGCGATGCTCGGTACTGCGGTAGCCTTCATCGTCGGTTTTAAGAACAACGCCAGCTACAATCGTCTCTGGGAGGGCCGGCAGATCTACGGCGCGATCATTAACGACAGCCGTGCCTTTGCTGTGAAGGCGCGCGACTTCGCGGGGGGTAAAACAAATCCGTCCGTCCGCCTGCTGTTCAACCGGCACTTTGCGTGGCTGACGTTCCTGCGCTACCAGCTGCGCGACCCGCGGCCGTGGGAGATCATGGACGAGGTGCGCTATAAAGAGTATATGAAAGGCGCCTATTCCATTCCTGAACGGAACGAGCCGCTGGAAGCTGCCGTGCAAGAGTTTTTAAGCCCGGAAGAGCTACAGTATTTGCTCGGTAAAAAGAATCGCGCCTCGCAGACGCTTGCCCTGCAGTCGGAGACAATTGCTGCCCTGCACCAGCAAGGTGTACTCAATGACTTTCAACAGCTGCAGTTGCAAACCAGCATTACAGCCTTGTACGAACAGCAGGGCAAGGCCGAGCGGATCAAGAATTTTCCTTATCCGCGCAACTTCTCGTCTATTACCACCTATCTGCTGCACTTGTTTGTGATCCTGCTGCCTTTCGGTTTGCTGAAAGAATTCGCGCACCTGGGCGACGGCACGTTACTGGAGGGCTATACCATTCATTTTATCATTCCTTTTACCACCATCGTGGGGTGGGCGTTTGTAACACTGGATGCCGTCGGCGATAGCTCCATCAATCCGTTTGAGGGCAGTCCCAATGATGTGCCGATCACCCAGATCAGCCGGATGATTGAGACGGATCTGAAAGAGATGCTCGATGACGTGGAGCTTCCCGCGCCGGTGGCGCCCGTCCATAATATTGTGTTGTAGCAGTGTTGGAGGAATTGTCTGAAAACGAAAAAAGCACGGATAGTCGGTGCTTTTTTCGTTTTAGACCCTGCCGGATGCCTTAAAAAGAAATTTCAGCAACGGAAGGGGTAAAATACGGAAACAGCGCTTTTACTGGTAGTTACAACGATTGAACGCTAGCTAAAATGAACTATTCCGCATTTTCTTCTGACGACTTTATTAAGTATGATTATTTCCAGCAATGGGTATTGTCGCCAGATGAGTCCAATAGTAGATTTTGGGAGGATTTCATCCGGCAGCATCCCTATAAGCAAGTCGAGGTGCAGGAAGCACGGCAGTTTTTGTTGCTATTTCATTTTCGTGAAAGCGACGTTTTTCAATCACGTATCTCCAGCCTGAAGAAAAGGATCGATGCTGAAATCGACCAAACGGAGCGCCATGCTATACAGGAAACACCCCTTGCCGGGGCGTTAAATCTTCCACGAAAGGGTGGCGTCGGGGTAAGCGCATTCCGCCGGTATTGGTATGCGGCGGCAGCGGTTGCGCTTGTGCTGCTTACGGCAGCGCTCTATTTTTTAAATCCTACCGTCAATGAGGTCACGGCCAGGGGCCACCGCACGTTCGTCACCCTGGAAGACGGAACAAAAATATGGTTGAATGCAGAGAGCAGGTTAACGTATCCTAAAAGTTTCCGCGGGAAAGAGACACGCGAAATTCACCTGGAAGGCGAAGCGTATTTCGACGTGGCTGAGAATAAACAAAAGCCCTTCATCGTTCACACCTCCGACATCCGCATCAAGGTGTTGGGTACATCGTTCAACGTAAAATCGTATGGAAAAGACAGGACGATTGAGACCACCCTCATCCAGGGAAAGGTCACGATAGAATCTTCCATCGATTCGACAAAACTTACCCTGATGCCGAATCAGCAAGCGGTTTTTGAGAAAGAATCTAAAACACTTTTCCTGGAACATAAAGACGAAGCCGCCGACTATACCTCCTGGCGGGATGGCCAGTTATTATTTGATGATCGACCGTTGTCCGATATCGTGAATGAGCTGGAGCGTTGGTTTAATGTTACCATCGAAGTGGAAGATCGCGCCTCGTTGAACTGCCACTTTTCTGCCAAAGTCGATAACAAAACGTTAGAACAAGTCCTCGAACTGTTTAAGGATGCTGAAGGCATTGACTATAGAATCGACGGCGCGAAAGTTTTTATACTCGGAAAGCTGTGTAACTGATACAAACCCTTTAAACCCGACCGGATGCTATAACGGAAGAAAGAAACATACCTAAAAAAAGAATCGGAAGGTGTTCGAGCACCCTCCGACCTTACGTGAGGTGCTACCAGGTGGCACCTCGCCAGATTAATAAAAATGGAATCTTACTAATCAACTTTCGAAGTTATGAAAAAAACTTTACGGAATGAAAGTCCCGAGCCCTATTGGCAATACACAGGCATTCAAGTAATTACACGTATGGTGGCCTTTTTAATTGCTTCTCTCAGTCTTTTCCAGCTACAGGCAGCCGACACTGTACATAAAAGCGAACGTATTACGGTATCCTTTGAGCAGACCACTTTAAAAGAGGCTATAGCCTTGTTGGAGAATAAAACACCCTATCGATTTTTCTATAACCATCGCCTGATTGATGATTCTAAAAAGATTACAGCAAAGCTTGTGAATGTGCCCATACGGGCCGCTGTATCCGCGTTACTGAAGGGCATCGAAGTCGATTTTAAAATTAAGGGTGATCAAATCATTCTGAAGAAAAAGCGAGCAGAGCTCGCGCTGCATACATCGACGGGTAGCCTGACGCTCGTGGCGGGCGGAGAGGCAGACAACATTGCTGAGACTACCCTGGAAGATTTCGTTCGATATGAATTGACCGTGTCGGGCAAAGTGTTCGCCGAGAATAATGACCCTCTTCCCGGTGTCAGTGTGATCATAAAAGGTACTACAGTGGGTACAGTCACCGACCAGGATGGTAACTATACCTTGCGTATTCCGGATGAATTTGCCGCAACGGGGATTTTGGTCTTTTCGTTTATCGGTTATACACGCCAGGAAGTAACGGTCAATAATAAAACGGTTATCGATATTATCATGGCTCCGGATGTAGCGTCCCTACAGGAAATTTTAGTGATTGGCTACGGCACGCAGAAGCGTGAAACTGTCACAGGGTCCGTATCCGCGGTGACGAGCAAAGATCTGGAAAGTGTACACGCCGTCACGACGAGCTCGATGCTGGCCGGTAAACTTCCCGGGTTGTCCTTCCGACAGGTGGATGGACGTCCCGGATCGAGTGCGTCGATTCAGATTCGTAACATGGGCAGTCCGTTGTTTGTCATCGATGGCATTCAGAAAGACGAGGGACAATTCAATAATATTTCCCCCAACGACATCGAGAGCCTGACGATCTTAAAAGACGCTTCGGCTTCGGTTTATGGATCGCGTGCCGCCAATGGCGTTGTTATTGTTACGACCAAGAAAGGAAAAACAGGCAGTGGAAATACCTTTAGTGTGGATGCCTATACCGGGTGGCAGAACTGGACGCGCTTTCCGGAGACGGTTAACGCGGGGGATTGGTACACGGCCAAAGTGGAAGCCGATGTGAATGATGGAAAGCCTGCTGCTGATATTATGTCCCGCGAGGAGCTAAGCAAATGGCAGGCTGGCACGGAAAAGGGATACCGGAGTTTTGATTGGTATAAGTATATTATTAAAGGCAACGCCCCCCAGTCTTCTGTTACCATGAGCGCCACGGGTGGCTCGGATAAAATCAACTATTACTTTTCACTCGGGCGGGTAAAACAATCTTCTGTATTAGGCAGACAATATACCTTTGAGCGCACGAATATTCAGACCAATATCGGTGCTCAAATTACGGACCGGTTCAAGGTCAGTACACAGATCAACGGACGTATTGAAACCCGCGACCAGCCGGGCATTCCCGGCACTGATGATTATTGGTTGCCGCGTTTTGCCTTGTTTCGCAATCGTCCGTTCGAACGCCCTTTTGCCAATGATAATCCCGACTATCCCAATCACATTCAGAATGACGAGACCAATTTTGCCTGGTTAAATAAGAAAGACGCCGGGTACTGGGCAGAAGATTGGCGTGTATTACAGCTCAACTTCACCGGCGAGTATGAAACACCGATCAAGGGGTTAAAAGCGAAGGGCGTTTACTCTTATTACTATGCCGATCGCCTGATGAATGGGCATGAATATACGTATGACACCTATACGTATGAGGAGGCAACGGATACATATACCCGCACCGGCGGGAGTACCAACCCCTGGCGGGAGCGGGGCACCCGCAAGGTACTGGAGACTGTTGTACAGGGCCAGCTGGATTATACGCACACCTTCAACGGTCGCCATACGCTTTCGGCAACTTTTGTAGCCGAGCGCATTAACCGACGCAATTTAGAAACATGGGTACATTCAGTACCCAAGACAAATGAATTGCCGATTCTGTTGTTTAACGATATGGATTCGTATAATGATATCGATTATGAAGAGGCCCGCATCGGTTACGTCGGACGCCTGTCGTATGATTATCAGGGTAAGTATCTTCTGGAGGTAGCCGGTCGGCGTGATGCGTCGTGGAAGTTTGCGCCAGGCAAACGCTGGGGTCTCTTTCCTTCTGTTTCTGCCGGATGGCGCATCAGCGAGGAACCCTTCTACCGGAACTTTACAGCGCTGTCTAATACACTGAGTGATGTGAAACTCCGCGCTTCGTTTGGACTATTGGGAGATGACAATATTGCCATCGGTCCGTTCGATTATCTTACGGGCTATCGTTACCCCGCGTCCACCGCTATTCTGGACATGATCAGAACCGGTGGTCAGGTTATCAACTCCACGACTGTTAAAACGGCTTACGATGTTCAAGGCGATGGGCGACCGATCACCAATATCTCCTGGCTGGAGAGTCGCATGACGGATGTCGGTATCGACTATGGACTTTTAAATGGAAAAATAACGGGTGCATTGGATTACTTCTATCGTAAACGGACGGGGCTGTTTCAACGGAAGGAAGATGTGTTGATGCCGCGTGAGCTGGGGTATGACCTGGCGCCCGAGAATTTACGAAGCGATGCGTATGTCGGCGGTGAGGCATCGTTGGCGTATTCGGGTATTGTTCGCGGTATTAACTTCTCCGTTGGAGCAAATGTTTCGTACTCGCGCTTAAAACAACTAACCGGGTATAAACCTGAATTAAACTGGGGTAATTCCTGGGATCAATATAGAAATACCGGCGCCGCAACCAATCGATGGGCTGACGCGCTCTGGGGCCTTGATGCTATCGGTCAGTTTACTTCACAAGAGCAGATCGCGAGTTATCCCGTCGATATTGACGGACAGGGTAATAAAACCTTGTTGCCGGGTGACCTGATCTACCAGGATATCAATGCCGACGGTGTGATCAATGGTTATGACGAGCGGCCAATCGGCTACTCCCGTACGAATAACCCCACGGTCAATTACGGTCTGTTTATCACACTCAACTGGAAGAGCTTTGATTTTCGTGCTGACTTCTCCGGTGGTTCGATGTTCTCGAACATCCGGCGTTGGGAAATGGCGGTGCCCTTTCAGAATGGCGGCAATTTGCTACAGGAACTGTATGAAGACCACTGGCGGCGTGAAGACCCCTATGATCCGAACAGCCGCTGGATTCCCGGTAAATATCCTACGATGCGGTATGCGAATGGAGACCACAGCAACTATCGGGTTTCCGATTTTTGGGTAACCAATGTCCGGTACCTACGTCTGCGCACCATGGAGGTGGGTTATTCCCTGCCCGTGACTTTGTTGGAGAAAGTAAAATTGAAAAGAGCCAGAGTATACGTCAATACATTCAATTTGTTCTCCATCGACAATGTGGGAAAATACGGCATGGAGCCTGAGGTGGCCGATGAAAACGGGCTTCAGTACCCACAACACAAACTGGTTAATATTGGTGTTAACGTATCATTCTAACGGCATCTGATTATGAAAAAAATATTTATACTGACTTCCATTTTAGTAGTAATGGTAAGTTGGTCGTGTAATGACGAGGCATTTCTCAACAAACAACCGAACGATCTGTTGAACGATGAGGAGGTTTGGAAGAATCGTGACCTGGTGGTACTGGCATTAGGGGATTTATACAATCGCTTTCCCGACTATCAAACCATCGAGAATTGGGGCGAGTTTGCCAATTTTGATGAGGCGTTTGCCACCCGCGATTATGGCCGGCATCAGAACAATGACTGGGGTTTTGGCGATTGGGGCTATTGGGATTATAGCTATATCCGTGCGCTAAATAGTTTTATTAAACGCTGTGCCGGCGCTGCAGCCCTTACGGAAGAAGACCGGCAAGCCTTTTTAGCAGAAGCTCGTGTGTTGCGTGCCGCAGTATATTTTGAAGAAGTGAAGCGTATGGGCGGTGTACCGTTGATTTTAGAGCCGCTCACCTATGACTATTCCGGCGACCCGACTTCGTTGCAATTTCCACGCGCGAAAGAGTCTGATGTGTATGATTTTGTCATCAGCGAGCTGGATGACGTGAAGGATAAATTGGTTGATCCGACTGTCGGCGGCGGTAGAATATACTCCCGCGCAACCAAGGGTCTTGTATTGGCTATGAAAGCCCGGGCCGCGTTATATGCTGCATCGATTGCCAAATATGGCGTGACGACACCGTCGGAAGCAACCGCCGGCGGTGAAGCGGGAATTCCCGCCGGCATGGCAAATGGGTATTATGAGAAGGCATTGGCGGCGGCGCAAGAGTTGATTGGCACCGGCTGGTATTCGCTCTATAAAAAGAACACTGATCTTCGCGAGAATTTTGTGAACCTCTTCCTGGATAAGTCCAATAATACGGAAGTGATTTTTGTCGAGGATTTTAAGCTGAAAGACAAAGCGCATGGCTTTACCACCAATAATCAACCCATCGATCAAACCGAGGAGCCAGGCGATTCAGGTTGGTTAAACCCGACGCTCAATCTTGTGCAGTCTTTTGAGAAACTGGACAATACCTTTGCTCCGCTGGCGATCGGTACACCCGGCAACTACGTCTACTATGATAACATCACCGATCTTTATGAAGATCGTGATGCTCGCCTGTGGGCGACCGTCATGCTGCCCGGCACACAGTTTAAAGGACGAGTGGTCGATATCTGGGCGGGGTATATCCTGGCCGATAATTCTATTATCACCTCCGGGGCGTTGGGTGGTCAGGCTACGTTGCCTGGACGGAGCGTGGCGGAACAGGTCGTTGGTAAAAACGGACCGATCGATCAGGTGGAGAAAAGCGCACAAACAGGCTACTACGTCCGTAAATTTTTGGATCCATCGATTGGATCAGGTCAACGCGGCATCGGCAGTGCCGTGTGGTGGGTTCGTTATCGGTATGCCGAGGTATTGCTGAATGCCGCCGAAGCGGCGTTTGAGCTGGGCCAGCCCGAGGTGGCCGCTGGGTATATGAACGAGGTCAGACAACGGGCCGGTTTTACGATCGATTTGGCGCCGGGCGAAATAACCTTCGACCGTATTGTGCACGAACGTAAAGTAGAGTTGGCCTTTGAAGGACATCAGTTGTGGGATATGAAGCGTTGGCGCCTGGCGCATAAAGTTTGGGATGGCCAAAACGTAGGGTTGACAACAAACCCCGGCAAGGCTGACGAATCCAGCACAAAGCCCTATGGCTTGTGGCCGTATAAAGTGTATGATCCCGGCAATGCCAACGACGGCAAGTGGATCTTTAAAGTTGTTGTTCCGGGCAAGGCCATTGGCGTAGATCGATTCCGGTTGCGGAATTATTACTCCGAGATCAATAGTGACATTTTAAGTCGTAATCCTAAACTTGTTCAAAATCCGTAGCGCCTATGAAAACGATACAACTATATATAGTACTATCCGTCATGATTGTAATGCTGGGGTCGTGTGAGTATGATAATTACGACGCCCCGGAATCGAAGTTAGAGGGTCAACTTGTCTATCAGGGCACCCCCCTGAACCTGGACGCACGCAATGTGTACATGGAGTTGTGGGAGCCCGGCTGGGAGAAGAAAAACAAAATTGACGTTCATGTTAATCAGAACGGCGCTTTTTCCGCGTTGCTTTTTAATGGCGATTATAAGCTGTTCATTCGTCGCAATTCGGTTCCCTTTATGGCACCGCACAATGATCAGACCAATTCCGATACCATCCTGGTCGAGATACGCGGTAATAAAAAAGTCGACATCGATGTGATTCCATATTACCTGGTTAAAAATGCTTCCATTACAAACTCGGGAAAAACAGTCAACGCTGCTTTTGGCATGGAGAAAGTCATCACGGACGCTAACCAAAAAGATGTTGAACGGGTGACGCTGTATATCAACAAAGGTAATTTAGTAAGCTCGGATATGAAGATTGCGGAAGCGTCGCTCAACGGTGGGGATATTGCAGATCCCAATGCTATTCTCCTGACTACGGAAATTCCGGATCTGACGCCGGCACAATCGTACGTGTATGCACGTGTTGGAATTAAGTTGGCAGGAGTAGATTATTTAATCTATTCAGAGATTCAAAAAATCGATTTCTAATATGATGATGAGTAAGAAAACCAACTCATTCCGTTGGGGTACGTTGATAGTATGCTTGCTGTTGCTTCAACTCCCGGGCGGGCAGGTAAAGGCACAGCTAACCTGGCCCGCCGATCAACTGTTACCCTCGTTTCCCGTACCCGCCCCGACACAGGATTTATTTTATCTGCAAAATAATCCGGCCGACGAGCGTTACCTGTTTTCTTCGTTGAAAGGCATCGTAAACCTGACGCAACCCCGCCTCTTTGTCTACGATGGCGATGCCTTTGCGGAAGGGCCGCATACCTGGCTGCAGTCCCTGGGACTAAACTGGGTTGAATACGCCGACCCCTGGGAGTTGATCACGAAGTATCGCACGGAAATATCCGGACTGATTGTCTATGACCCGGCACAAATCCATACCGTTAACCTGGCAACGATGTTGGCAAAAGACAGGAATGCAATCATCGCCTCACCGGCGTTGTTAGCAAGATTGTCTTCGGCTCCCTATAATTTGCCGGTGTTGCTGGATCTGCGCGGCCAGTTTACCAGTAAGGTAGACGTGTATCAAACCTTATTGGACGACTATTGGCCCACCCTCGGCCATCGCGTATTAATCGGATTAAATCCTGAAGTGCATCAAGGCTCTCTGCGGGAGTATGCCACGGCGCTGGGCGCTGCCGTCGTGTGGCTCGACCCGAACATTGCCGAGGAAAGTACGCTGCTGAATAGCTTCTTGTCTTCCATGGCGCCGGGTTCGTGCTATATGGGTTGGTGGCCGGAGGAAGGCCCTGGCATCGAACGGGCATCCGTCTATGGCATTTCCACCGTGGCGAGTGACTTCTGTGCCAATTTAACCGTGCACAGTGGCATGCCGCGCACCATCCAGGTGAAACCCATTCCCCCGAAACCCAGGCTTCAGAATAAAATTTACGTGGCGTTCATTCTCAGTGATGGCGACAACCTGCAGTATGTAGAACATCTCATGCGTAAGCTGTGGAATAATCCCGATCGGGGTGCCGTTCCCATAGGGTGGACGTTATCGCCCGCCATGGTGGATGCCATGCCTGGCGCCTTGAATTTCTACCATCAATCCGCTACGCCAAATGATAATCTTATTTCAGGGCCCTCCGGGTGGGGGTATACATATCCCAACGACTGGCCTGATCAAGGTATGCTCAACCAGTTTGTGGCTAAAACGGAAGAATATAATCAACGTGCGGGTTTCCGCGTCATCACTGTGTGGAATGGTATCAACGGGGGAATTGATCAAAGCGTGGGGGAGACGTATGCTGATTTTGCACCTTCTTTGCTGGGCGTAACCGCACAGAATACCGGCGGTCCGCTGAGTATCTATAACGACAGTTTGCCCGGTAAACCGCTTTCGTGTAATTATTGTACCGGCGAGCAAGCCATGAAAGATCACATTGCGTCCGCCTCCATTGGCTGGAACGGTACAACGCCCAGGTTCGTGATCATTCAGGCACAACCCTGGACCGATGTGAAGCCCAGTAATTTTAAGAATGTCATGAATTCGCTCAATTCAAATTACATTGTCGTCCGGCCCGATCACCTTTTTCAACTGCTGCGCGAATCAAACGGTCTTACCGTCGATCCTCAGGGTGATCCCGTGGCGACCGTGTACACCGACTGCGACTATGCGGGAAGTGAAGCGGCGTTGCCTGTCGGGAATTATACCGCGGCGCAATTACTGGAAAAGGGGATTTCGAATAATTCAATTTCTTCGTTGAAACTTTCTTCCCTGTATGAAGTAGAGTTGTTTGATGGTGATAATTTTACCGGCAATACGACCATTTTGAAGTCCGATTCAAGTTGTCTGATTCCAACCGGCTGGGACAATACAATAACATCCTTAAAACTCAGAGGCCTGACCGGAACGGGCGACGGACTTGTGGGCAACTACTTTAATGGGACAAATTTTGAAACACCCATCGGCATACGCGTAGATCCTGTTATTAACTTTAACTGGGGTGATGCTTCACCGATGAACGGTGTAAACAAGGACCAGAACTCCATTCGCTGGACAGGCTATATTCAACCACACTTTACCGGCACCTATACGTTCTATATAACGAGCGACAACGGCCGGCGGCTTTGGATTAATGATCAGCTGGTGATTGATAAATGGATCAATGACTGGGATGTTACGTACTCCGGCGAAATCACGTTGAACGCGGGTGAGAAATACAGTATCAAGATTGAGTATTTTGAAGAGAATGGCGGCGCGAATATCAAGTTCGAATGGTCAAGTGCTTTACAACCGCGTGAGATTGTTCCGACATCGCAACTTTTTTCAAGACAAGCCAGTATTGTAGAAGGCGATGGAACGGGCTTGACGGGAAATTATTTCAATGGCGTGAATTTTAATACGCCCGTCGGTACACGCGTGGACCCGATTGTTAGCTTCTACTGGGGCGAGGGTTCGCCTATGAACGGTGTTTCGAACGATTCGTATTCCATTCGCTGGGAAGGGTATGTTCAACCACACTTTACGGAAAAGTATACATTCTACGTCACGAGCGACAATGGTCGCAGGGTATGGATTAACGATCAGCTGGTCATTGACAAGTGGATCGATGATTGGGGTGTTACCTACTCCGGAGATATAGAATTGGAGGCCGAAGAAAAATACACGATTAAGGTCGAATATTTTGAAAACGGAGGCGGAGCGGAGTGTCACCTGGAGTGGTCGAGTCCTTCACAAGCCCGTCAGATTGTTCCACAATCCCAACTGTTCCCGCTGGAAGAGGAGGTCATCACAGGCGTCGGTTCGGAGCATGGCGCAGCGCTTTCCGTATATCCCAACCCTGCCCATAGCGCGCTTCATATAAAAGGAATTGATCGTCCCGTAACAATACACGTGCACAATGCCATGGGGCAAAAGATAATGACTTCGTATGCCCGCTCGATTGACACCGAGCGATTACACACCGGTGTCTATGTCATACGTTTCTTCTGGCACGGTGCGTATCGTTCGCTCAAGTTTATTAAACAATAAGTCACAACGGATTACAATTACACCATATTCACCCAACACTGGCCAGGATGCTGGTCGGTGTTGGCGTGGATGGTTTCGAAGCTTTTATGAAATGATGCGTACAGATTTACGCAAGGCATCCACCGCTTTGCCGATAAGTTTGTAGGTGGAGGTGAGGCTGATGTCCAGCACTTCCGCCAGTTGCTCATAGCTCATCTTTTCGTAGAACTTCAGGTAAATCGCTTCCCGCTGGCGGTCGCTGAGCTTCGCAATGCCACGGGTTAATTGTTCCTGTTGTGCAATAGACGTCTGCTGCTGAATGATGGTGGATTCCATCGAAAATTCTACTTCGTGGAAATAGTCCTCTTGCAGGGCATAGTCGCCCAGTTTACGTTGATCCACCGCCATTCTTCGGGTAATTCTTCGCCGCAGTGATTTGAGCAGGTAGAATTTGATGTTGTCCGTGGCACTCAGCACAGCATGCTTTTGCCAGAGCTCAACGAATAAGTCCTGGATGGCATCTTCTACAACGCCCTGGTCCTTCGTGATCTTTCCGCCGTAGGCGTACAGCAGCTTGACGTATTTTTCAAAAATATAATCCAGCGCCTTACGATTTCCTTCGCGCAACGCATTCCACACAATTTGCTCCCCTTCGCTTATAGTTGTACCCTGCTTGAATAAGAAGCTTGCAGCAGGGACTCCTTCTTCTTTGAGCGGTAATAAGTTCATGGGTTTAGGCCGTAATCGCTTTATGCAAACGATTACTAAGTACGTGATTTTAATCGACAAATTTGCCGGGATCAACGTTGTTTTTACATTTTCGGAAAAATGTGTTACTTGACTAACCAGACAACACCGCCAGCAGTCTTTTTTCCTATTCGTAACAAATCAAGAAGCAGCAATCGGGTATGGACGTTACGGGCACTACATGTGATGAAAATCGTCGGGGTGAAGAAGCCTTTAAAGCTATATTTGATGCGCACTACCAGCGCCTTGTTCTTTTCGCCGACTCCTTTGTACTGAACACATCCGCGGCGGAAGACATCGTACAAACGATTTTCACGGATCTCTGGCAGTCAGGCCGGTGGCAAAATCCTTCCCTTGCGACTCAGGCTTATCTGTATGCCGCTGTCAGGAACCGGTGCCTGAATGAAATCCGCCATCAGAACGTTCGCGATACCCACAACATTCGTTACGTGCAGGCTATGCTCAACGTCTGGGACGACGGCGAGGACGGCGAGGCATTGCTCGATGCGCTCAAGAAATCCATCAGCCGACTGCCTGAGCAAGTCAGGCGTACAATCGAGCTACGCTATTTCCACGGCAAGAGCATTGCCGAAACAGCTGCCATACTCCACGTGTCCGAGAATACCGTTAAAACGCATATCAAGAGAGGACGCGCCACCCTCAAGCTGTCGCTGGGCGACGTGCGCGTAAAAATATTTTTAACGCTTGTCACCCTTTTGGCGGACTGACGTGTTTTTAGGGGGTGAATAAACCCAAGATCAATTTTCTCCTGCTTTGGAAAAGATTTTCCGGTACGTTGGATGCCCGTGAAAAACAAACGCTGGACCATTGGCTGGAAGCCGACGAGCAGAATCAGGAGTTGATGGACAAGCTGGAAACATTCCAGAAAAAGCCTGTCAAAATTTCCGACGATCAGCGCGACCTGGCCTGGCAACGACTCAAATCAACCCTGGACGTAACACCCGTTCGTCCGCTGTACCCGGAGAAATCAGGTATACTTAGAATCCTGTATCGCGCCGCTGCGGTATTCCTCCTGGCCGCCACCGCCGCCCTGCTCTGGAATTATTATACCCGCACGCCGGTACAAACTGCCGAGGTGACCTTGTTGCCCGGCCGCGCCAAAGCCACGCTGGTGATCGCCGGTGGTCAGTCCATCGCGTTGGGCGACAGCGCCGTAAATCTTAGCCCCCGCGGTGTTGACGCGGCGGCGTCCGGCACGGCGTTGACATACTTTCATCACGCTGCCGCCGCTGTCGAGCAAATCAATACGCTCATCATACCGCGTGGCGGCGAGTTCCAGCTTACCCTGGCAGATGGCACACGCGTGTGGCTCAATGCCGAAAGCACCATTCGCTACCCCACCCAGTTTATCGGCGACGTGCGGCGCGTAGAGCTTACCGGCGAAGCATACTTTGAAGTAGCCAAAAACAAAGAGCGCCCTTTCGAGGTCGTAACGCCCGCGCAAACCATTGCCGTATTGGGCACATCGTTTAATGTCTCCGCCTACCCCGATGAAGCGCAGGTGCGTACCACGCTGGTGGAAGGCAAGGTTGCCGTGAGCCTTCCTTCGGGTAAATCCCTGCAGATAACACCGGGCATTCAGTCGGTGCTGGACGTGGCGTCGGGCGAGCTGTCGCTGCACGAAGTAGATACAGAGATCTATACCAGCTGGAAAGACGGCCTCTTCATTTTCGAAGATGAGCCCCTGGCGAACATCCTGGCCAAAATGGGCCGGTGGTACGACGTCCAAATTCACTACGCCAGCAGCCGGCAAAAAATCAGCCGGTTTACGGCGCACGTCGATAAATACCAATCGGCCGCCGAAGTGCTGAAGCTTATGCAGGCAACGGGCGCCGTAGCCTTTGAAGTAAACGAGAAAACGATCACTGTAAAATAAAAAGAATAGCAAGACACGGAAGAAGGTCCGGTAACAGCAGGCCTACCCTTCCGAAATCAAAACATTAACCCTAACCTAATCCTATGATGAAATGTTTACCTGAATTGCCCGGCCGGCGCCGGGCAAAGAAGAACCCCATTGTGATCAAATTGATCGCCCTACTCCTCCTGAGTGTACTTTCGGAAAGCCATGCCTTCGTGTACTCGCAGGATGTCCGGATCAATCTTCACGTGAAGGATGAAAACTTCCGCGATGTGTTGAAAGAGATCCGGAGTAAGACAAATCTAAAGTTTATCTATAAGACCGACTGGGTGGCCGAACGTGACCGCGTGAGCCTCGATCTCGACAGCTCTACGATTAGCGAAGTGCTCGATCGCATCACCGCGCGCTATGAGCTCGACTACGAAGTGCACGGCTCTACTGTCATTTTCAAGAAGCGGCGGGCCATCGCGGCGACTCCGCTGTTCGCCGCCAACGTCAGCCTACAGCAACTGGTGACGGGAAAAATTGTAGATGAGAGCGGCGCCGGCCTGCCGGGCGCATCAGTACTCATCAAGGGGAGCGCACGGGGTACCGCGGCCGATACAGACGGTTCGTTTTCCCTGGCCGCCAATCCCAGTGACGTTCTCGTCATCTCCTTTGTCGGTTTTGAGACGCAGGAAATCACCGTGGGCACACAAACCACGCTGAACATCACGATGCGCGGCACGACTGCCCTGGAGGAAGTGGTAGTAACCGGTTATGGCGACGTGTCGAAGCGGTCGTATACCGGCGCTGCGCAAAGCATTCAGATGGAAGATATTCATGTAAAGGGTGTAGGCGACGTTTCGCAGATGTTACAAGGCCGCGCCGCCGGCGTTTCGATCCAGAACGTATCGGGCACATTTGGCGCAGGTCCGAAGATCACGATCCGTGGTGCATCGTCCATTACCGGCGACGGCAAGCCGCTGTGGGTAATCGATGGTGTGGTACAGGAAGATCTGGTCAACCTTTCGCTGGCCGACCTCGTGTCGGGTAACACCGCCACCATCATTGGCTCGTCAGTAGCGGGCCTCAATCCCAACGATATCGAAAGCTTTGAGATCCTCAAAGATGCTTCGGCGACAGCCTTGTACGGGTCGCGTTCCCTGAACGGGGTCATCGTTATTAAAACCAAGCGTGGCCGTCGCGCGGCGCCGCTCACGGTGAGCTACTCCGGCGAGTTCACGACGCGTCATACGCCGACGTATGCGAATACAGACATTCTCGATTCCAAAGAAAACTTCAGCATCCTGAAAGAGCTTGAGAACAAGGGGCGGCTGGACATCACCACCATCAGCCAGGACCGGTATAGCGGTGTTTATGGCATCATGGCCAATCAGGTGAATACCTATAATTCCGAAACGGGTACGTTCGGTGTTGCCAACAACCCGTGGGCACGCAACCAGTTTTTGCAGTCATACGAGCAGGCCAATACCAATTGGTTTAAGACACTCTTTAAGTCGTCGATTACGCAGAACCATACCATCAGCCTCTCGGGTGGTGGTGACAACAGTCAGTTCTATTCATCCATCGGTTTGTATAAAGATCCGGGATGGACCATTGCGGATAACGTAGACCGTCTGGCGCTTAACCTGCGCAATACATTTTACCTGCCCCGCAAGGCGCAGCTTTCCATCTCCTTGCTGGGCTCGTACCGGCAACAGCTGGCGCCGGGTTCTTTTAACCGCAGTTCCGACGATGTGTATGGTTCACTTACCCGCGACTTCGACATCAATCCCTATAGCTATGGTCTGAATACCAGCCGCACGTTGCGCCCGTATGATAACAACGGTGACCTGGAGTATTATACCTTCAACTGGGCGCCGTTCAATATCCTGAACGAAACGGCCAACAACTATACGAAGGTTCGCGTACAAGATATCAAGCTCCAGAGCGACTTCCAGATACCGTTGTTCAAAGACAAGGTACAATATGCCTTCGTGGGCGCTGTGCGGTATGCCAACAGCGTGAGCGAGCATAACATTACGGAAGACAGTAACGTGGCAGGCGCTTATCGTGCCGACGGCACTACGGTCATCCGCAATGAGAATTTCTTTTTATGGAACGACCCCGACAACCCTACACGCCCGCCGGTAGTGGTGCTGCCCGAAGGCGGTTTGTATTTCCGCACGGAAAATTTCCTGCGCAACTATTATATACGCAACTCGCTTACCTTTAAAGAGACCTTCAATACCCGGCATGAATTCGATGCGTTCATCGGTCAGGAGGTTCGCTTTGTGGAGCGTGAAGAAACACAGTTTGAAGGATACGGCTTGAGCTACTCGGGTGGCCTCATTCCCAACACCGATCCGCGCATTATCTCGAAGGTGCTCGGCGAAACGGGTTCCTACTTCTCGTTGGGTAGTCCACGTGAACCCGGCGACCGCGCCGGTACGACCAGTGAGCGCACGGCCAGCTTCTTCTCCCGGTTCACCTACGGGTTCGACGGCAAATATTTCCTTTCGTTCACAGGCAACCTCACGGCCTCCAACACACAAGGTCTTCGCAACGGCAAAGTACGCTGGACACCCACATATACCTTTGGCGCCAAGTGGAACGTGCTCGAAGAAAATTTCCTGCAAGACTACGGTTGGCTGACGACCCTCAACCTGCGTGGCTCGTACGGCCTGACGGCCATTGCCGGTACGGCGACCAATACCCTGGCCGTATTCCGGAGTCTAATGACGCAAGGGCGCAGAAGCCCCGACGACCGCGAGCCGTCTATCATGCTGGAAGACCTGCGCAACAACGACCTGACGTACGAGAAACAATATGAAGCGAACATTGGCCTCGACCTCGGCGTCATGAATAACCGCATCAACATCACCGCCGATATATACCGTCGAAAGGGTTTTGATCTTTTCGACAACGTCCGCACATCGGGCCTGGGAGGTGAAGATATCAAGTTCATCAACAACGCGAACATGACGACGCGCGGCGTGGAAGTTTCCATCCGGACCCGGAACATCATTGCCGGTGATTTCCAGTGGACGTCGGTGATCAACCTGTCGGCGTTCAAACAGCGTGTCACGAAGCTTGAAAGCAAGGCCACGTTGCTCGACGCCGTCGACGATACGGGTGCCAGCTTCATTGGCTATCCGCGCAACTCACTGTTCTCGATTCGTTTCGCCGGCCTTACCAGCAGCGGTCTGCCGTCGTACGACATTCCCCAGGAGGACAAGACGTTCGACGTCGATTACCAGGATACGGGCATCAGCCTGACGACGCCCGAAGGCCAGGCTAAAGGACTGCTGTCATACCTGAAGTACGAAGGACCGACGGATGCCAACAAAGCGTTTAGCTTGCAGAACACGTTCCAGTATAAAAACTGGTCGTTTGGTTTCTTTATCACCGCCTCGGGCGGCAACAAAGTGCGCCTGCCCGCGCTTTACGGTCCGATTGCATTCACCGACCTGACGATGTACTCACGTGATTTTGTCAACCGCTGGACGCTTGCCGGCGACGAGAACTTTACCTCCGTCCCGGTTATTCCCGATTCACGTCTTGTGCAGGAGCATACCGATGACGAGATACGCCGTGCGTACAACGCCTATAATTTCTCCGACAAACGCGTGGCAGACGGTGCGTACGTCCGTCTGCGTACAGTAAACCTGAGTTACATGGTGCCCAAGGCCATGCTAAGCCGCTTCTATGTCAAGAACATGACGATCAACGCCATGGTGCAGAACCCGTGGCTGATTTACGCAGACGACGATCTGAATGGTGTCGATCCTGAATTTTATAGCTCCGGCGGCGTGGCACAGCCCATCACCCGGCAGTATACTTTGTCACTCAACCTTGGCTTTTAACGAACACGAAACGTCATTGTCATGAAATCAAAAATACTATATATACTGCCGGCGTTTTTTATGTTGGCCGCCTGCAATGAATTCCTGGACGAACCGCAGGATAAACGCACCGTCATCGATACCCGCGAGAAAGTTGCGCAGCTGCTGGTGAACGCGTATCCCGACGCGCAGTTCGCAGCGTTTGCCGAAGTCATGACCGACAATGCCGACGACAAAGGCAACGTCGGCGAACAGACGCAGGTAAATACCAACGCCTATCTGTGGAAAGATTATGAGTCGGTTACCGATGTCGACAGCCCCACCCGCTTTTGGGAGCAGAGCTATCAGGCCATCGCCCATGCCAACCACGCGCTGGCAGCGCTGGCAGTCATGGACGGCGACGATGCCGACCTTGCGCCGCTGCGCGGCGAAGCCCTCCTGGTCCGTGCCTATGTGCACTTTATGGTGTTGAACGTCTTTTCGCTGCGCTACGACCCTGCCACCGCTGACACGGAGCAAGGTATACCGTACGTCACCACTCCCGAAGAAAACGCTATGGTGCAATACAAGCGTGAGACGATTGCTGAAACCTATCGCCTGATTGAGGCCGACCTGCTCGAAGGGCTCGCGCTGGTGACCAACGACTACAAGGAAGCGAAGTTCCACTTTACACAAAAGGCAGCCCATGCATTTGCCGCACGGTTCTACCTGTATAAAGGGGAATGGGTGAACGTGATCGATCACGCCAATGTGGTATTGGGAACGGGTGCACCGGCGTTGCTGATTCGTGATTTTGTGTCTGCCACGTATACCACACTGACGTATGCGGAGCGCACAGCGCTGTACTCGGCCGCGACCGAACGCACCAACCTGTTGATCACCTGGCCTTATTCCTACCAGGGACGCAATTTCGCGTCGTATCGGTATGGACTCGCCGCGGACAAAACGGAAGAGTTGTTCAGCGACCGAAGAACTAACCCCTTCCGAAAGGCCTGGGCGTATCCCATTTATGGTATTGATAATTATAACAACATTCCCAAGTACGTGGAGTACTTCCGGGTCACCAATGTTACCGCCGGAACCGGTACGCCCTATGCGGGCCAGGTACATTTTACCAACGACGAGGCGTTGCTGAACCGCGCGGAAGCCTATGCCATGCTGGAGCAATTTACAGCCGCCGAGGCCGACCTGACGGCATTCCTTTCGCTCAAGACGGAAGACTTTGACGCCGCAACGGATGTGATCACGACGGACCTGATGAGGACCACGTACCCGGTAGTGGCTGGCGAGTATACACCTTTCTATACACTCACGGAAGACCAGGTGGCCTTTGTAAAGGGCATCGCCGAGTTTCGCCGGCGCGAGTTTTACCACGAAGGTTTCCGATGGTTCGATGTCAAACGGTTCAACCTCGTGGTGACACACCGCCGCAAAGGAGAGACACCCATTACGCTCGAGAAAGACGATGCGCGCCGCGCCATCCAGATTCCCGAGTCGGCCAAAGTATTCAACATTCCAGCCAACAGACGATAAAAAAATAGCTCAGAAATCATGAACAAGAAGATAACTATCACACGATACGGATTTTCGCTGATCGTCTTCAGCTTGCTGCTGGCCGCCTGCGGATCCGACGACGATCTCTCTGCGGGTAGCAACCTCGACACAACACCCGGCGAGTTCAATGCGCTCGATACCTGGATTGACGACAACTTTATTACTCCCTACAACATCGAGGTGATCTACCGCTGGTCGGAGTCGCTGGTGGAGCAGGATCGGTATCTCTACCCGCCGCTGGCCGACAGCGTACAGCCGGCGCTGAACGTAGTCCGCAAGTTGTGGATCGAGCCGTATACGGCAGTAGCCGGTGCGGGTTTTGTCGAACGTATCGCACCGCGTCAGATTGTGTTGGTCGGTGGACGCAACGTAAATCCCTCCGGTACAATTACCCTGGGCCTCGCAGAGGCCGGCAAGCGTATTACACTGTTTGAAATCGACCTGTTAGACAAAACAGACCGCGCGGCGGTGGTAGAGTTTATTCATACCATCCAGCACGAGTATGTACACATTCTCAACCAGATCAAGCCGTTCGACGAAGCGGCCTATGGTACGATCTCTCCCGAGGGCTATACGGCGCAATGGTTCAATGAAACGACCGCGGGCTCGCGTACCGAAGGCTTTATCACCGCCTATGCACGGGCCAGCGAGATCGAAGACTTTGCCGAAATGGCGTCTACCATGCTAAACATGAGCCGCGCCGAGTGGGATGCGCTGGTAGACGGCATCGGTAACACCGGCACCACGCGCATCCGTCAGAAAGAGCGCATCGTGGTGGACTACTATAAAAGCGCGTACGATATCGATCTGTACGTGTTACAAGACTCCGTCGATCAGGCCACCCGGCGATTAATTGGAGAGTGATAAGCATATCAACCATGTTTCCCATGAAAAAATTAACAGACTATATTTATCGCGCCGCGTCGGGGATCCTGACAGTGTGCGTACTACTGCTGGCGGTGGCCTGCGAAGACGAGAAAGTAGAGCAGGTGTTTGATAAATCATCCGCCGAACGCAGTGCCGAAAGCATCCGCGATGTGCGCGAGCAGCTGAAGGCCAGCGAGCATGGCTGGACGGTGTCGTACAAACCGTCGAAAGCAGAGACGGGCTACTATCAGTTTGTGTTCCGGTTCCTGGCCGACTCGGTGGTACAGGCGGCGTCCGATTTTTCGCAGGAGGACCTTACCCTGAAGCCGTCTACCTATGACGTTGTGCAGGGGTCTACTACAAAGCTTTCGTTTACGACGAACAGTGCGTTGCATAAATTGTCCGACTCCAACTTTTCGCCGATTCCCGGCGCGACGGGATCAGGCCTGAAAGGCGACTTTGAGTTTTTATACTATGGCACCACCGATGCAGGCGACATGATTTTCCGCACCAACCGTACACAAGACACAGTCATCT
The DNA here is from genome assembly GCF_021190955.1 of Parachryseolinea silvisoli. Lineage (GTDB taxonomy): Bacteria > Bacteroidota > Bacteroidia > Cytophagales > Cyclobacteriaceae > Ohtaekwangia > Ohtaekwangia silvisoli. Next base: position 2,013,059 of record NZ_JAIOAO010000001.1, on the reverse strand, counting down.
TCAAAAAGGCCACCGCCACGTCGCTGGCAGACCTGACCGCCGCGTACGATAATATCGGCCGCATCACGGCCGGTCGGTCGGTATACCGTGCGCTGGAAGAGACAAAAGGCTCTGATGTGACCCGTTCGGCGTTTGACTTTCCGTACGACGCTCGCGTCATCTCGATCCGCTCGGTGATTGAAACCGAGGAGGATGGCGAAGTCGTTACGTCGTTTGACGAGGGCTACACGATCGGTTACGGATTTACCCCGACCGGTATCTTTGTAGACTCGATCAAGCTCAGCAACGGCCGCATCGTGAAGCACCCCGAGTTTACGTACAACGAAGACGAGCAACGCTTTGTCACAACCCTTAGCGACGGCACCGTGCTCGCCATCGGCGACGTAGACGGCCCCATCGTGCCGGTAGACGGACAAAAGTATATACTCGACCCCACGCTAACCTATAACCTGGGATTCTACTTTGGCGATACCGACCTGGGCTCGCTCACGACGCCGGCGTTTGAAGATTTGTATCTCAGTGCCGCACCGCTCGGGCTCACGGCCAACTTTACGCTTTGGCCCAATCTGCCGTTCAATGGCACACCGATCAATTACTTCGCCTTCCCCGGTACCGGGAGTGTGGTCAATAGCACCATCCGGCAACTGATAATTTTTGAAGATAAGGGAGACAGGCTCGTACTGCACGACAACGGCTTCCGCGATGCGAACAGCGCCGTCAAGCCCGAGAATCAGGCGTACTACGACCTGCTGGCGGATGTACTGCTAGATCCCGAAGGCTTCTATGTCGAAAACCTGGGGCGGTATACCCGGTACACAAACCTCGTCTTTACGTTTACCAGCGTAAAAGACCCCGCTATACGTTTTGCCCTGTATCATTTTGCTCCCTAAGGCTAATGGGGTAGGATAAATATGCAGAGGTCGCCCGGTGTAAGGGCGACCTCTTTTTTTGGGATGAGCTACTGCCCGGAGGCCAGCCGCTTCCGGATCCGGCTTAGCGAAGGCGCCTTCACCCCGACATACGAGGCAATGTAGTACTGGGGAATCCGCTGCACCAACTCCGGATACGTGGAAAGAAATTTGAGGTATCGGTCCTCCGGCGTATCGGTGTAAAGCGAAACGATCTGGTTGATCACATTTACAAAAACATGTTCTAACGCCACGCGGCCGAACTTTTCTCCGTTGGCGACTTCGCGATAGAGTCGCTGAATTCCTTCCGCGCCAATCTGGTATACAGTCGTGTCTTCGAGTGCCTGAATATTGTTGTGGGATGGGCTTTGTGGCAAGAAGCTCGGATAATCGCATACAAATTCACCTGCTTGATTAAAGTAATGTGTCTGCTCCGTTCCATCGTTATGGATGTAATATCTCACCAAACCACGCTCGATAAATACAATGTAGCGGCAAACGTCCCCGGCTGACAATAGGTGTTCCCCTTTTTTGAAAAGCTTTCTGTGAAATAGTTTTTCAATGATGGCAACATCTTTTTCGGAAACGGCAATCAGTTTTTTAATCGTTTGAATCAAAAGCTCCATGGCAACAAAATTAACCGATTACGCCATTCATGCTGTTTCACCCGGGCGGTCTTTATTGAGCAGAGGGCCTTTCCTACGCCCAGCACGTCCGTGCGATAAAAAAAACGTCCCCCGCCACTTATTAACCCAGGTGAACGACCCGCGATTTTCAAAAGCGGACTTTTGCTTATCTAAAAAGCAAAAAACATGAAAACACAAATTGATCAGAGTTCCTGGGGTGTAAAATCAGTGTCATTTTGGAGTGTGCTGATAATAGCCATAGGCATTATATTTATTGGAGGTCGGTTTATCATCCACCCCGACGTCGGCGCGGTAGGCTATGGTATTCCGTTTGAGAGCTCAAATGATGCAGCGTACGGAAGGATTAAAGGTATCCGCGATATCTTCTCGGGAGTTGTACTTTTGCCATTGCTTTGGATGCGAATGCGCAAAGCCGTTGCCTGGGTGTTTACCGCCGCCATTCTCGTTCCGGCGTGTGATTTCCTCATCATCCTGTCGTACAATGGCGGGAGTGATCTTTCCCATTTGCTGATTCACGGCATAACCGCCGTTGTCATGTTAATAATCAGTGTCCTGCTATTTTCCCGGCAGAAAAACCCGCACGCGCAGTAAAGCGTGCGCGGGTTTTATTGGAATATTCTATTTCAGCAACTGGTCCACGGGATTATTACCGCTTTCATCCAGTCGCTGCGGACCGGGTGCATTGTTCTAGTCAACGCCACCCTAATCCGGGTGCAACATGTTTCAGAATAGAAGACAGCAGGTGTACATTGTACTCAACTCCCAGTGTATTGGGTATTGTCAACAGCAGTGTGTCGGCTTCCTGGATGGCTTCGTCCTGCGCCAACTCGGCGATGAGCTGATCCGGTTCGCCCACATAGCTTCTTCCAAAAATCGCACGTTTGTCATTTTCGATCATACCGATTTTATCGACCCGGCTGGTTCCCTGTCCAAAGAGATAATGATCTTGCTCTGTCATCAAGGCAAAAATAGACCGGCTTACCGACACTCTTGGCGCACGCGCATGTCCTGCTTTTTTCCAGGCTTCTTTGTACAGCCTGATCTGCTCCGCTTGTTGTATATGGAAAGGCTTATTGCTTTCGTCGAATTTCAAGGTCGAGCTTTGCAGGTGCATTCCTTTTTCGGCTGCCCAAATAGCGGTAGCGTTAGAGGCTGCTCCCCACCAGATCCGTTCCCGCAATCCCGCGGAGTGAGGCTCCAGGCGTAACAAGCCCGGTGGGTTCGGAAACATAGGGGAGGGGTTAGGCTGCGCAAATCCAACGCCGTTTAGTTTATCTAAAAACTGCAACGCTTTGTTGCGTCCCATCTCGGCGTCTGTTTCTCCTTCCGCCGGCGCGTACCCGAAGTAACGCCAACCCTCAATTACCTGCTCCGGCGAACCCCTGCTGATGCCCAGTTGCAATCGACCGCCCGAAATTAAATCTGCCGCGCCGGCATCTTCCACCATATAGAGCGGATTTTCATACCGCATGTCAATCACACCGGTTCCAATCTCGATCTTCGTTGTTTTGGCGCCAATCGCGGCAAGCAACGGAAAGGGAGAGGCCAGCTGCGCGGCAAAATGATGTACCCGAAAATACGCTCCATCCAAACCGATCTCTTCAGCCGCCACGGCCAGATCAATGGACTGCAGCAACGTATCGGCCGCGGTCTGGGTTTTATACGATGGATGCTCAGACCAGTGCCCGAACGACAAAAAACCTATTTTCTTCATACGCCCTTTCTCGATTATAAAGTGGTACTGGCAAAGATAGCGATTCTATCGTCTCAGCATGATACAATCCGGATAGCCTTTCCGGCACCAACTGATACCCCCATCAACATCACTCCTGCCATCAACGCTTTGTGGGATACGGGTGTGTCAACAGAATATGGTCCGAATATTGTTTCTATCGGGTAAGATATGTCTAACCTAATTATCTAGTTTTTATGAAGCCCCTATTACTATCTGTTATCCTGTTTGTAATGCTGGTACCCGCCACCACCATGGCTCAAATCAAAATCAACCTTCAGCAAGCCGACCACTATACCCACAAAAGGGCCAAAGATACCACTATAGATCGCTTCAAGGGCAATGTCATCTTCCATCACGGCAACACTACCATTCACTGCGACTCCGCTTATTTCAATAAAAAAGCCAACAGTTTGGAAGCTTTCGGCAATGTACGCTTGCAGATAGCCGACGATATACTGACCGGCCGACAATTGAAGTATGACGGCAATACCGGGCAAGCCGATCTCCAGCCGGTATCCGGTGAACATCGACGAAAAGACAATTGATGGCCCGGCATTTTTGAATAAGTTGCGTGACTTGTCATATTCTGCCACCGTGATTGTCACGTTTGCACCGCGCCAGCGCAATCGTTGTTAGCGAAATTTGAAAACACGACGTATAAGCATGATTTCAATTGTAAAGGCGACGGTGCAAGATTACCCTTCCATTGCCAGCATTGGCAAAGTGTCCGTAGTAGACTCCCACCGGGATAGCTGCTCAGCAGAAGACATGCATTCTTTTCTGGAACGGAATTATAGTAATGATGCGATTAAGGACGATCTCCAGGAGATACATAATATTTACTACCTCATCCGGTATCACGATCAGCCGGTCGGGTTTTCTAAGATTGTTTTAAATTCAAAGCATCCAACTATTAGGGCAGAAAATGTGGCGCTGTTGGATCGGATTTATATACTCAAAGAATTTTACGGCTTGAAACTAGGGCTCGAACTTTTAAATTTTAATATCTCGCTGGCAAAAGATAATAACCAATCGGGCATCTGGTTGTACGCCTGGATTGGCAATACCCGAGCCATTCATTTTTATCAAAAAGCAGGGTTTGCCATCATCGGAAGTCACCAGTATTACGTCACAGAAACGCACTATGACGAGAGCCATCACATGTTTCTTCCATTCTCTTGAGTTGATCGTGCGTGGAGTGCCCGGGGCAGCGGTAGACGAACGGAGCGCTTATCCCAAAATCGCAATCATTTCCTGGGAACAATATCAGATCCATAAATCTTGCCCGACTTCGCATTACTTTCCCGAGGCCCGGAGATATAGTAGTTATTGGTCAGCTCTGTAGAGACACTCGCCGCGTGCTGCTTTATATACACGTTATCCCCGGCAGCCTCCCCGGGCATTCTTTGCGCGAAGTATGAGGAGTACACATGTGTCGCGCCGCCTCTGTTGTCGATGCCGGGCGCACCCGACCGTTGGAAGTTTGCCTGTTGAAAACGCACGGTGCCGTTGTTGATGATAGCCCCTACGGTAGGGCTGCCCCAAAAGGCACTGTTGTACAGGATCAGTTGAGCATCCGGGTGAACGTTAGGGGTATTCGCTTCGCCTCCCATCAGCACGTATGACCTCACAGGCTCTGCTGTTCGCGTATTCACCAGTTCGGAGTTGATCGCGATTAGTTTTGTTTTTTTGTCGGCGTCTTCTACAAAGAGAGAATACGAGCATCCGTCTGAACCGTGACCGACTATTGTCATTTCCCCGGGATTTTTGCCGGTTATGGCATCTTTCAGAAAATGTATACCATTGAATGACCCGTAAACAAAATTGTTGAAAATTGTCTGATGTTTAATGTCGGCGAATTTAAGCGCGCTGCAATGTGATTGTACAAAGCGTGTCAGCGATATTTTCGGATATCCCTGTCCTCCCGCCGGAAGTCGTGACCCGTAATGCGGATTGAGCTGCATATTCCGGATAAATCCACCTTCCGCGCCGCCGCCTACCCATATACCTGCCCGTGCAAGCACGCCGGCAAAATAATCAACGTAGTGTCTGCTGGTATTGTAGGAGGCAAGGTCTATTCCTTTGTCTCCGCCGGCTACCGTCACATTCACAATATATACGTCCGGACCTTGTCCCTGTATCAGGAACGGCGTCACTCTGGGATTTTCAGTACTATTACCATCCGTGGCGAGATTCAGTTGCGAGAGGGTGAGTCCTCTGATCCCCGCACCTTCCGCCAGCTGTATCAGCGAAGCACCTTTTTCGCCGTCGGCGCCACCGGCATACGTTGTAAAGATACCAACACCACCACTTTGCGTATGGTGCTGTACATCCCACGTTCCCCGCAATTCAACACCTGAAGGAATTTTGATCGGACTGTTCACCAGATATCGTCCTCCCGGCAGGTACATGGTGCCGCCGCCGGCAGCCTTCACTTCGTTCAGGGCCTTCTGTAGTGGGACCGATATATCTTCCGTCGGTTGCTCGTTGTTCATACCGGTTGCTCTCGGCAGATCGACTTTCAGCACGTTGTTAGCCGGCGGTTTCGGGTGTACTTGAATGTCTGTTACTATATTTTTAGGGATCAGATCAACTAAATATTTCTTGCCGCTGTTGATCTCCACGTTGGCGGACTTGCTGTCGTTTTTTATTTCCAATTTGCCCTTGTAGCCGGAGTTCACCGATTTGAGCGTATTCACGTCTGTCCCCAGTAACACGTGCCCTGCCGGTTTTTTAAACTCACTTTGCGTCAGCAGTACATTGCCATTGTTTATGGTAAGCGCGTAGTCACCGTCGTGGCTAAACGTACAGCCTTCAAACGATATAACGCCGTCGCTGCCATCGCTCACCACCGGTCCGGTGAAATCGACACCGTTGAATTGCACGGAGGTTTTGAAGTCGTTTGAGAAATAAACAGCCTTACCATCTTTTTCCGCACCGAATGTAGCGTTTGAAATTAGCAAGCCATAGGGGTTGACGGCCTGCACATACATACCGGTTTCACAGTTCTTGATATGAATTTCATAAAACTGTGCATTCGGGGTATCGTCGTAGCCGGGTTCCCGGCCCACCCACATACCGGTTTTATAATCAGATACAGACAGATTCGATACGTATTCCCAATCCGAGCGGTGCATGTTGAATCCCGTGCCGTTCGCTTTCGTGTACCCGGCAACCTTCTCCAGCGAGGGTGCGCCCGGAAGACCCGAATGAGCCCAGTACTTCGGGTTTATGCTGACGTTCTCGATCCGTCCAATGTCGGTGCATACATGGACTTCGATTCCTGTATGGAGGGCGGTGATGTAGCTGTTTAGAACGTAATGAAGCTCGCTGGGCGCGGAGTAAAAACCGTTGTAGGCATTTACCAGCGTTACGTTTTCAACTGTCGCGCAGTCGCCGCTGGGCTGAAATAACGTCCAGGGATAGGGTTTTATATCGTTGATGTCCTGTTCAGGATACCAAACGGACAGGTTCGTCACGCCGGTACCCGAATTCATGTCTATAAATCTGTCGGCTATGCTGGTATAGGTCGTGCGGAGTGCGTTGCCGGCCTGCGCGTCGTTCCACCAGCTTTCAACCGTTCCGTTGTAATTCGGCGCGTCTTTACCAACACGTACTTCCAGAATACTTCCCAGAACTTTCCCATCATTTAATTCCGGATCCGCCCAATCGCCGCGGAGCTGCACGCCCGACGGGAGATTCAGTACATAGTGATACGCAAAGTCTTTCATGCGTTGCTCACTGCCCTGGCGTACCCTAACGGTCCGGGTGGCGGTCTGCGTGCTGCGGAACTCATAATTGCCCGCCGGAATGTATACCACGCCACCGCCGTTGGTATAGGCGGCATCAATCGCAGCCTGAAAGGCTGGTCGGTTGTCAAAGCCTGGCTCGGCCTTCGCGCCAAAGGTTGCATCGGTCACGATAAAGTCAGATACGACCCAATCTTTTGTAGGATAAACCGTTTTTATGCTGGTCCCTACCTGGGCGTTCGCCAGGGTTGCAAAGACCATTGCCACAACGGCAATCACCGCCATTTTACTGCGTGTTGATGCTGTTTTTGTAATACTGAAATTTACCCGGCTCATCTTATTTGGCTATAAGTTTCTGAGGGGTAAATGTACCGGCGGTGTATTAATAATCTCTTAAAAAGGAATTAATGGCGAGTGCGGTGGATTTTTCAGTTATAGTGCCCCGCACGACAGCTCACTTTACAGTTTTAGTTTCGTAAACGGTCAATGTTGACAAATTGCCGCTTGTCCCGTATGCATGCCGTTGACAAAGCCAGAAGTAGGCATTTGTAGGGTGCTAAAATAATTTAGCCACCCGGTACTCCCGGGCTGCCCACATGTGGGGCAATTATTGCACATTCAATAAAAAATATGTGTTATTTCCGGCTGCGCAAAACCAGAACCAGGATTGTTCCGACCACCAAAACGACAACAAAACCCCCGATATAAAACCCGGCAGAGAAGATGTCGCCTACGACCTCGCAGCTCGTCATCACGGCGGCAAGAAGTGCCATAGTAAGAATGCTTATGTTTTTCATGTTGTTACTGTTGTCCGCATCGATTAAAAGTTCGGGCCAAGGTATCCGATTTACTCGGCCAATAACCCCGGAAGAAGGAGTTAACCACAATCCGGCACAAAAAAAATGCGATTTTTAACGTTTGAAGAATAATCTTTGACCCCGTGCCGCGTAAGAAAGTAAACATCCCCAACCATCGGTTTCCCGATCAGACAACCTCCGGTGTGATTATCGCGCCGATTGAAAACACACGATGGGAAGATCTGGACATACACAAACCACACCGGGACAATCACTTCCATTTACTGCTCGTGACAAAAGGACAATGGACCATGCAGGTCGATTTTGAAACCCTGCAAATAAAAGGTCCAGGTTTCCTTCGCCTGCTCCCGGGCCAGGTGCATCAACTTATTGATGCGAAGTCGGCGCAAGGCTGGGCGATCGCGGCCGACCCTTCCACACTGCCGCTGGAGCTGTCAACTTTGCTCGAAACACGCGTGCCGCTAACCATACCGTTAAAGCAAAACGCGTTTTTTAAACAGATAACAGAACTGCTGGCGCTCATGTGTAATGTCTATTCATCGGGCACCGATATCTACAAAGGCAAGTCTGTGCATTTTATGTTCAGTGCTTTCCTGACGCTCCTCGCCGGAGAGATTACCTTTCTCTCGCCGGAAGACGCTCGTCAGGAGAAACGCGGATATATTATTTGGCAATCCTTTCAGGTCTCGCTGAAAGCCAATTTCAAAACAACGAAGTCCCCGGCAGCATACGCCGCAAAGCTTTCTATCACGACGTCGCATTTAAACGACACCATCAAAGACATTACGGGCAAATCCGTATCAGAGCACATTCAGGAGCAAATAATCTACGAGGCCAAGCGCCTGTTATACTTCACCGATAAAGAAGTGCGGGAGATAGCGTTCGATCTGGGCTATCCGGACTCGGCTCATTTCGGAAAGCTCTTTCGAAAAGCAACCGGACTTACACCGTTGCATTTCCGGCGGCAATTCAGAGACTAGCGCGCCGCAAACATTCCGTGATCCATACTATCATAACCGTGTTTCGCCCAGTCTTATCTGTGCCACAACATCCATTTTTGCGTCATCAAATTAAGGATGACACAAATGGAACAACATGTTAACACGGTGCTCGACGCAGTGAAGGTCACCGGAAATTTATTTTTAACCGATTTCCGCCGCACGCAAATCCCACAGACATTCGATGAGCTTATAGACGCCGTCCACACCCTGGAGGTGCGATGTCTGGATGTACTGCAGCGAAATTTGGCTAAAGTTTTCCCGGGCACGCCCTGGGTCGATGACAATGAATTTGATGGTGATTCGCAGAAACGACCGGCACAACACAATCAATACTGGTTGTGCGATACCATGGATGGGGCCATTCAGTATGTACAGCATATCGCGGGGTGGACGATCAATATTGTATTGATAAAAAATGGACAGCCACACCTGGCCGTTGTCTACGATCCACTGACCGATGAAATTTTCTGGGCCATGAACGGTAGTGGTGCATTTCTGAATGGTAAAAGGATGGCCGCCGGCGCAAGGCAGGATCCACGCCATATGGTCGTGGTGGCGGAATACGGACATCAGCTAAAACACAGTGTCGACTGGCAAGAGAAATCCGCGAAAGCATATGTCAGGTTGCTCGATCGTTTCGGCGTCGTAAGAAATTATGGCCCGCATGGACTACAGTTGGCGTACATCGGGGCAGGTCGCATCGATCTGTTTCATCAGGCAGACCTGGATACCCACAACTGGCTCGCCGGACTGTTGATTGCCAGGGAAGCCGGTGCCGAGATCCTCAACGTCGAAGGTGAACCGTGGACGTGGGGTGACGATAGTTTATTGGTCGGATCCCATACAGCCATCGAGATTTTTAACAAGTCTGCCCAATGAAAATAGCCATTATCGGAGCCGCCGCCGGCATAGGACTGGAGGCCGTTATTCAGGGACTCATCCGGGGACATTATATTTCAGCATTGTCGACCAGAACCGAAGCAATCCCCATTCATCCGCGTCTCAAGAAAGTAAAGGGCAGCGCGACAAGTGTCGCCGACCTCATCTCGGCTATCCGAGACACCGACGCCGTGCTGGTCACCGTGGGAACGAAGAAGAAAAAAGGCACCACGCTTTTTTCAGAAATCGCGGCTGCGCTCATCCAGGCGACGGAAGCCCTGGACTATAAAAAACCTGTCATCATCATCACCGGTTTTGGTGCAGGCGACAGTAAACCTTACCTGAATTTATTTCTGCGCACCGTCATCCGCTTGTTCCTGAAGGATCAATACGCTGACAAAACAAGAATGGAAGAACTGATAATCGCCAGCAAGATGACGTGGGAAATCGTGCGACCTACCATGTTAACCAATGGTCCCTTACACCAACAACACTACACTGTTGTAAATCAACTGGCAGACAATATGAAACGGACGAAAGTCAGTCGTGCCAATGTAGCGTACTATCTCTTGGAGGAAGCCGAATACCAGCGTCACCTTGGCACATGTGTCACGATAACCGGGGCGTAAGCTTAAAATACAAAAGCACCGGGTTCAGTGCTTTTGTATATAGATCGGTAAAATCAGCCCGTTTGGCGGAGGAATATTATCGGCCTACGGAGATAGTACCTTCTACACCTTCTTGCAACGTCTTACCCATCACAGCAGAGGCTGCAATTTTTAAGATCGATACCAGCTTCCCGTCTTTCGTGTCCCAGTAAAAGCCTTCTTCCGGCGTTACTTTGATAATCGTAATATTCGGATCGTCTTTTCCTTCGGGAAACCAGGCCTTGTGCATGGCGTTAAAAAATTCATCGATCTTTGCCTGATCGCGTGAAATGGTAGCATGGCCATAGACCGACAGAAATTCATAGTTCTTGGTATTGCTGATAAAGAGCTGAACGCGCGGATCGGCTTCGATCTCCCGGTTCTTGTCGCTATCGCCCGGACTCATAAACCAGAAGTTTCCCTGGTCGCAAACTTTTTGCACGCCCATGGGGCGCGTCGTGATCGGCACGGTGCCCAGGTTTGTGCTGAAGAGGCATGTCTCCTCATGCTTTACGATCTCTTTAAATTTATCAATCGCGGCCTGGCCGGTGAGGTCCTGAATGTCAGATGCATTATTTGTCATGGCGGATGTGTTTTTTGCTTCATGAGCTTTAAAATCGTACCCATGAACAGGGTGTGAAATACCCGTGCCCTCAACATCAGAAGAACCCTTTGTCAGCAACCGTGCAACCCTGTTTTGTTTAACAAGCGAAGCGAAAAAGCGCTCGTATAAGCTCCGTTGTTAGACATTTTGCGTTGTTCGATAGAATATAATTTCGAGAGAGGGGGGATTTCTACAACGGTATGTCCGCGAAGCAAAATAAGAAGTGTCCATTTTTTTCGCCAATGGTGGTCTCGTAGCTAAATCAACGTCGCCATGTTCAAAAATTTTGATATCTTAAAACGGTAACTATTGTTCCCGAAGAAGTATGATCGTCAGCGTCGAAAAAATACCTGTTTTATTTAGCAAAAAGCATCAATATCGCTTGTCCGATTTTGAATATGGCGCATGGATTATCTTTGAGAATGGCTACCCCAGGTATTACTTCAATATCCTCGACGATCGATATGCTGGTATGCGCAACGTTTTTGGAAATGACGTAGAACTATTTTTGACGGATACGTTCTCCAGAAAAGGATTGAACCTCAGCACTCGCCCGAAGGTATTTGGTTTTCCATTGAATGCAAAGGCAAAAATCGTAGACCTGGATCTGGAAGCGCTACCGGTTCACTTTTTGACAACTGATTGAGTCATCGTTCGGCGCTTCGGGTCGCGGCCACACGTTATCCCTACGTTAATCTTTAACCGAAGTATACTATCGTCCATACAGCCAAAACGGATGGCTTCGGTAGTAGCGAAATGAGGAATATTTTTTCCGACAGCGTTTGCGAAACATTTACACTAGCCACTCCGATGTGTACAAGAGAATAAACAGTTGTTCAGGCGTTGGCAGATTTCACTAATTCTTAATACAGAACTGACCGTGCTGTAATCTGATGATTCTACTTTCGGCCCTTCAAGCCCCCAAGGATCATGATGATACACCGTATTCTGTCTCTACTAGTTGCACTGGCAACATGCGCACTGGTATTACCACCGGCAAAAGCACAAACAACAAACGCCTCCATCACGGGTGTTATAACTGATGATGCCGGAGGTGCCCTGCCCGGAGCGACCATTCTGGTGAAAAATGAATCGACCGGTTTTTCTACCGGTACCGTCACCAACGTGAACGGTGAGTTTACGCTGAAACAGCTTCCCCTCGGCGGACCGTATTCCGTCAGCATTTCGTCCATCGGTTTCGGCACCGAAAAGCGCACCGGCTATATGCTGAACCAAAGCGACATCCTGCACATCGATATGAAGATGAATCCCGCAACGGAAGCATTGGCGACGGTAGAAGTAAACGCCTCTTCCCTGCAAAACCAAGTCGGCAATTTTGGGGCATCTACTTCTGTAACAGCCCGCGACATTGCCAAATTACCCGTAAACGGCAGAAACTTTACCACCTTAATAGACCTGTCTCCGCTCAGCCGGGGCGGAAATATTTCGGGGCAGCTGGCATCGTCCGTAAACTTTACCATCGATGGCATGACCGCCAAGAACCCAACCTCCGGCGGCACCACCAACCGCAACGGTGGACCGTACGCTATTTCCATGGAAGCGGTGCGCGAGTTCAACGTGGTCACCAATCAGTACGATGTTACCTATGGCCGCAGTGGGGGTGGTACTGTCAGTACGGTCACCAAGTCGGGAACCAATACGTTCTCCGGCAGCGCCTTTACCTACATGCGTACAAACGGACTCTCCAGCAAATACGATATCCGCGGCAATAAAAGAGATGTCGAGTTCTCCACCTATCAATATGGCTTTACCCTCGGAGGACCGATTGTAAAAGACAAAGCACATTTTTTTGTTGTATGGGACCACCAAGCTGATGCCCGGCCCCTGCAGATTGCCGACATCCAGTCGCCTGCTGACGAGGCGCGGTTGAACATCACACAGGCTACATTAGATCAGTTCCTGGGCATTGCACGGGAGCAATACGGCGTGGCCAACTCGCCGCAGTTCGGATCGTTCGATAAAAAGCGCGGTACCGATGCCGTCTTTGCACGCGTCGACTGGCAGATCAATAAAAACAACCTGCTCACCATACGCGACAACTTTGTGTACGACATGAACAACCTCGGCCTGGACGACAACAGTGCCATCAATATGTTTGAGGTATACGGCAATGTAAAGTCCATCGATAACAGCATCCTCGCCACTCTGCGCAGTGCGGTAACCCCGCGGTTCACCAACGAGCTGAAGCTGCAGCACCTGTACACCCTCGAAGAATCTTCGCCCGGCGATCAGCTGCCCGGCGCGAATATACCGCGTGCCATCGTGCAGAACGTGGGCTCTACCATCGGCGATAAGACTGTGTTCACCACCATTCAGCTGGGCGGACAACGTTTTTCCCCCGAGCATTTTTACAACCATGTGGTGCAGCTCGTGGACAACGTTTATTATACAACCGACAAGATCAACTTTACCTTCGGCGCCGACCTGATGTATAGCCACCTCAATTCGCTCTACGGCAGCGAGATGAACGGTCGCTTTTACTTTACCGGCATGGAGAATTTCGCAAACGCCACACCCTATCGCTATGCCCGCGAGATCGCCCTGTCCGACGACCACAGCGTGCAGCAAAATATTCTCAACACCGCGTTATACGCCCAGCTGCAGACAGGCCTGGCGCCCGGGCTCGACATGATGCTCGGCGTCCGTGCCGATTATTCCAGCTACATGGACAAGGCCAACTTTAACCCCGTGGTATACGAGGAACTGGGCCTGCGCACCGACAACGGACTGTCTACCTTCCAGGTACAGCCCCGCGTGCAATTCACCTGGGATGTCAACCAGCGGCAACGCGATTTTGTGCGGCTCGGAGCGGGCATCTTCGGCTCAGACATTAACAACTATGCCATGATCAACAACATGTTGTTTGATGGTACGAAGGTACTCTCCGTCGATGTGCAGGGAGCGCTCGTGCCGGCACCGAATTTCCCGGGCTACCGCGAGGATCCTTCCACCGCGCCCGGCCGCGAATTATTTGACGCCGGTGTACCCGCTCTCGCCACCATCAACACCAACGGCAAAGACGCCAGGGTGCCCGTCATCTATAAAGCGAATCTGTCGTACAACCGCATTTTCAACGATCGCTTGAAGATGGGCATCAGCGGCTTCATGAGCCTCGGGCGTAACAACTATATGTACGTCGACCGCAACATGGCCGACAACCCGTTCTTTACCCTCAGCAACGAAGGCGGACGTGCGGTGTATGTGCCGGCTGAGTCTATCACCACAACGAATGGCGCCACCAACTGGATGAATGGTCGTAAGACAACCCGCGTAGGGCGCGTGCTCGAGCTAACCAGCGAGGGTAAAGTAAACCACTTTGCGGCCGTAGCCGACGCCACCTTCCGCTATTTTAAAGATGGCGAGATAACCGTCAGCTATACCTGGTCCGATATCCGGGACAATACTTCCTACAATGGCAACGTGGCCAACTCCGCTACGCTGTCGCTCATGGTGAAGGACGATCCCCGCGACCTGAGCCGCATGACCTACTCCGACAACCAGTTCCGAAACAAGGTTGTATTCTACGGAACCCTGCCCACCTTCTACGGCGTCAGCGTCGGGGTTCGCTACTCGGGCATCGGCGGCACACGGTATTCGCTGGCAGTTTCCGGAAACCCCAACGGCGACTTCGTCGACTCCAACGACCTGGCCTATGTGTTCGATCCCAACGATCCTGCCGTAGCAGAAAAGTATCGCACCGCCATCAATGCCATCCTGGCCAATCCCAAAGCGGACGGAAGCCTGAAAGACTATATCCGCAACAGCGCGGGCAAGATCGCCGAGCGTAACGGTGGCGAAAATGGATTTTATGGTGTGTGGGACCTGCGCATCGGCAAACGCTTCAAACTTTTCCGCACGCAGGCGCTGGAACTGTCGGCCGATATCTTTAATGTCGCCAACATGCTGAAGAAAGATTGGGGCACCACCAAAACACTGGGCAAACAAAACCTCTATACTGTCACGGGATTCGATGCGGATACCCGCAATTTTAACTACAACGTCAATGCCAACGCCGGGGTAATAACGCCGTCGGGCAACCCGTTCCAGGTCCAGTTGGGCGCACGGTATACGTTTTAAGGAGAACCGCGATACGAAACTATCACGACCGAAGCAAATACACGAACAGCGTGGCCGTCTCAAAAGTCTCTTCTTGAAAAAACACCCCATAAACAAATTGTTTATGGGGTGTTTTGCTTAGTGACTGCTTCGATCCTTCAAAATTTCGTCACCCAGCTAATTCCTTTCATACTTTAAGAGAAGTCCATTTGGTCCCACAGCGAATCCCTTACCATCCGCGAAAAACCAATCGTTGATCTGAGTTTCACCGCGGTCTATAGTCATCGATGCATATTTCCCGCTCGAAACATTCGCAAAGGCTATTGGTGGATTGCCATGAGACAATACATAACACTCATTTTCATTGATGGCCTGAATTCGATCGCCTGAGGAAAAATCAATGCGTTCCCAATTTACTGCACCGTCTCTACTGATATAAGCAATACCCCCGCAAATCATAAAAGCTATATTTTCGTCCAAAAAAGAAAGGTCCTGAATATTAGAAAGAATATTTTGGTCCAGGAACGCTGGTAGTTTAAAATGCAGCGTATCCCAGCTCAGACCTCCATTCACGGTTTTAACAAGGTGAGAATTTCCTACACCGTAACCAGTAAGATTGTCGAACGGAAAAGTCATACTTTTTAACCCGCCTCCGTTCACATACTTTAAATCGAAAGATGAGACGACGGTCCAGCTCGCACCTCCGTCAATAGTTTTTACAACAATATTATTGTACTGCTTGAAAGCAAAACCTTCCATCTTGCTAAGGAAATAAACTTCGTTAAATGGATTTTCAACGATCCTTTGATTTCCTAAAAAACCAATGTTTGAAATAACGCTTTTCCAGGTCTTGCCACCATCCGTTGTCTTATGAACTCCTTCGTACTCGGTGGCCACATAGCCAACCAGCTCATCGAGGAAAAAAATATCGGTAATACTGGAGACAAAAGGGGTTGCTAAACTTGTCCAGCTGTTGCCCCCGTCTCTGGTAATAAACAACGTTGGTTCGGGATTATTGGCGGAGAATGTCTTGTATAAATATTTGACAGAGTCTGTATTGATGTGTACGGATTCCACATATTCAAAGTAGCCGCCATCAATGTTTTTATTGGTAAATGCTGACAACGTTGCCCGTTGGGTACCACCAATGAAACCAACGCTGCTATTTACGAAGAAGACTTTCTGAAGATCAGTGGTCGTTTTAAGATCAATTTTTTTCCAGTCAACGTCTTTCTGTGGCGTGGGATCATTGGCACAGCTGGATAAAGCGATTATACAAATTACAAGTTTAACGATGGATCTCATATTTTGGGGTAATGTAATCACTAAACTAATGGATCCTGTATTTTAAATCAATTTTTGATGATGATAATTTGATCTTCACTAGTAAATAATACACTATATCTATAGTGCGATCAGCTGATAGAGAAATGCCGTCGGACGCCCACCCAAGGTTTACTTCAGGTCGAGTTTATACCTTTCCTTCAGTACCAGCGCCTGGGGTGGCGTCAGATAAATAAAATGTGCCACTTGCCCATCACCGGGAAACGAGTAGAACCGGCCGGCAAGTTTAAGCTCGGCGGGCAAGCCGAACACATACGTCAGAAAACCAGGGTCTACCCAGTCTCCTTCGATGCCGAAACGGTGGCTGTATTTCTTTCCGGCGAGCTGGAACGTCACCTCGCCGTGCGTGTGATCCAGGTCGAAATCATCCTGGATATTCGTCGGATGAAAGACACCATGCGAAATGCGCGCGAAGGATTGTAAAATTTCTTCGTAAGGATGCTCCAGGTTATTCAGCTCCGCATCAAAGGCAAAGACCACACCGGGCAGGGAAAGCAAGAGTTCCCCGATCTTCATGGGACGATCGGCGACCGCGCTGTCTACTTGCGCCGACGTAAGATGCGAGAGCAGCCCAGTCTGTCGAAACGTGTGAATGGCCTGATTGATGTCATCCGCTGTAAGCGCATGCTCGAACGATTCCTCCTGGACGATTCCGAACAACGAGGTACCACCGGGGATCACAGAGGTTTGCGTCTGCGTCAGGGCGATAATCCCGAAATACTGATAGTTTCCGGGAAAGTATTGCATCAAGGCCGGTACCAGGTGGAGCCGGTATGGAGACCGGTGATCCGCGAGCACCTGGTTGAAGATCTGATAGAACGCGTGCTCATCGATATAACCGAGGTATCCATGGCGCTTACCGGTGTGTTCAGGCGCGATAAAGCTTTTGTGCCGGTAAGGTATACCATTCACGTTGAAACTCACCACGGCGTTGTAGGCGACGTAGTCTGGACTGGAATTTTGCTCGTCTTTAATAATTTCGTATTGAAAGTCGGTAAACCCCAGCTCGGGAAGTATGTCCGCCACGCGTCTGTAAATCACGGGAAGATATTTACTGGGGTCGCCGGACTGCTGCGCCAGGTCGAAGTGGACTCCGTGCTCCACATAGTCCAGCAGTTGGTAGTGTCGCGCAAGCTTGCCGGCGCGAATGTCGCCTTTCAATGCCGCGTACCGGTCGTCGGGTACGATCCCCGCGCGATGCAGGGAGTCGGCAAAGGCAAGCATGGGCGCCGGCGCTATATACGCTTTGTAAGCCGCCAGGAAGTTGAGCTTGGTCAGCACTTGGACGGGATGGTATAAGTGCTCCGGAACGATCTGCAATTGGACAATTCGGCGCTGCTGGTCATCGATTACCTGGCACTCCATTAGTCCGTCCAGCAGCTTCTCAACCCGGGCGATGGCTTCGGGAGAACCCACCGTGTCCCACAAAGTGTAGGTAGTCCAGTCGCTATAGTTGGCACCCATCCCCTTGTACTGCACCTGCAGCAGCGCAGCGATGATGGCCGAGGAAGAACTGTCGCTCCCCGTAAGCGCCGCTGTCAGAACCCCCTGTTGCCCGTCTTCCAGTACCTGGCACGCCACGAGCCTTTCGGCAATGGGCCCACTGGAAACGGATTTGCGGTCGGCGCAAGCCAGGGTCACGGCCAGGATGATGGATACAACCAGTGCGGAGCGCGCGAATCCGCGCAGGAGGGACAAAAAAGGTATAGCCACGGGTATAGTAGTTGTTGCAGCGGAAGATAGTATAAAATACTCAGATGACTTTCGTCAATCTTTTACCCTATAGTCATCCTGTCATTGATGTTTGGTATTCCGTATGTTCCTGAACTTATTGGCGGGCACAGCGCGAACCCTCTTCCTGCATTTAATCCGTTTTTATTATCTGATAATTGAAAGGCCTGCGTCTACCCTTAATTCTGTTCCGTGTATGTAAGAGGCTTCTTCCGAAGCAAGAAATAATACCGCGTTGGCAATTTCGGCTGGCTCGCCCAGCCTTTTGAATGGTATGGCAGGAACAATATGTTGAATAGCGCCGTCAATTTGTTCACGCGTTAACCCGGTATTATTGAAAATATTTGTTTTGATATGCCCTGGACTAATGCCGTTTACACGAATGCCTCTTTCGGTAAACTCTGCAGCGAAGGTTTTGATGAATGATTGCACCGCCGATTTTGCGGCAGAATACACGGAGAAATTCGGTGTTCCGATTTCGGTCACGAAAGAAGTGTTGAAGATAATCGAGCTGCCATTTTTCATGAGTGGAAGGATCTGTTGCACCGTAAAAAACACACCTTTTGCCAATAGATTAAACAATTCGTCAAAGTGCGCTTCGTCAACATGTTCAACCGACGCGAACTTTCCGTAACCCGCATTAACAAACAGTAAATCAATACTGCTTGCTCGTTGTTTTACTTGTTCCTGTAGCCGTAGTATGTCTCGCATAGTGCCTGCGTCAGACACAAGGCCGGCGGCATGTGTCCCTAATTTTTCAACGGCTTTATTGACGGTGTCAGCACTTCTTCCGGTGATGATGACGCTACCGCCTTCCTGGATGAATTGTTGCGCGGTGGCGAAGCCTATCCCATTCGTTCCGCCTGTTATGAGTGCGGATTTGTTTTTAAATCTTTGCATTTTTTTGTTTAATGTTCGGTGCAAAGATTGGGAGGAGAGAAGTGCAGGGAAACCCGAAACTTGCTTTAATGATCATCGGTGTGAGCTTAATAAATTGAGATAAGAAAAGATCGCTGACGTGACGGAAGAAATCTCTCAGAATTTACCATCAAAATTCCATTAATTTGCGCCCATATTGCTATGGTTATTTGGAATAAGCTCCTATTTATGGTGGTGTTCTCCCTGGTTTCAATTGGAAAAGCCAGCGCACAGGAGAAAAAAGACTCGGTCTGGATTCAGACAAATGACGGCTGCAAAGTATACAACCCCAGCCCGGCGAAGAATGAGAGCATTACCTGGACGGGCGCATGCGTGAATGGATACGCCACCGGTGAGGGAACGCTCATCTGGTACAAAAATGGAAAGCGGGGGCAGGAATATGTTGGCGCCCTGAAAAGAGGAATCACCCATGGCTATGGAAAGTATACGTACGAGGGGGGGAGCAGCTATGAAGGACACTATGTGAACGGTCAGGAAGAAGGGAAGGGGCGTTACAGGCGCCTGGAAAACAATGTTCTGACGTATACGTATGTCGGCGACTACAGCAATGGCGACCCTGAAGGGGTGGGCGTCGAGGTCCTTTATGAATATGGCGATACGGCCTCCTGTTATACTGGCAGCTTCGTGAAGGGAGTGAAGCACGGGCGAGGGACTGGAATGGCACGTGACGGCAGCTTCGATGTTGTGTATGCTGGTGTGTTTGTCGACGATAGACTGGAGGATGATCGCAGCGATATAAAAGAATATGCTGAGGGTAATTTGATACGCCACTACACCGGAGGCTTTCACGATCACGCCAGGACCGGATTTGGCATCGAAATAGCCGGGTTAAACAAGTATGAGGGGCAGTGGTCGCGCAATATGAAAAATGGTACTGGCAAGCTGTTTTACAACGGTGTGGTGATCTATGACGGCGAATGGCTAGATGATAAACTCGATGGCATCGGCACGCGGATATTTTTGGATGGAAGCCAATATCGTGGGCAGTTTAAAAAGAACGAGCGTCATGGCTATGGCATCGTGCGCTGGAAAGATGGCGCCCAGTATATCGGCGAGTTTAAAAAAGACCTTTTCGCCGGACAGGGGTACACGGTTTATCGGGATGACCGACTCAACACATCAGGAATCTGGGAAAAGGGATCGTTGACCGTGCCGCTGAATATCGTAACTGTCCGGAAGGAACTGGACAGCAGGTATAAGGAGGTTATCCAGCGGCTGAAGAATTAATCAGGACTGGGCTTGTTGTTAAAAAAAAACGATTTCACGTCGGGCATGAGAAGGGATAATCCTCCCGGGTAGGTCATGTCTATAAACTCATCAGGATTTTTGCAGCTGGCCGTAATCATGCTGAACAACAGCCTGGTATCTGTTTCATACAGGTAGGCCACTACTGCCCATGACAGCGTGTAGTTTCTGTGACTCGTCGTTTTGTTATAGAAATCTCCACTATCGATCACGTTTTGCAATGATGCGCCTTCCTGCAAAAGTTTCTTCGCCGATAATACCTTTTCGATCCGCCGGCTATCAAAGGTGTAGACGCTATCCGTCAGGATGACGTCTTCGAGCATATCGGCGATGCCTTCGTCCAGCCAGGTTTCTGTGTTTTTACAATAATAATGGAGAATGGCATGGCTCAGCTCGTGCGAGAAAGTCGACGCAAAGTTGTCAACCTCCGTGTGAAGGATCATTTCGTTAAGGCTAGGGCTGTAAAACGCGATGGCACTTGTTCGGAGTGGATTGAAATCGGCTTTGCTTTTACTGTATGTCAGGAATTCCCGCTTCGAGCCAAAGACACGCGCCCGAAAACTGTTTTTGGTCTTATCCTTGAAAATGCCCGCATAGAAATCGAGTTGAAACGTCAGGGAGCCTTTGATCTGCTTCAACACAGCTGGCTCCAACGTGCAATTCTCCAGTTTGATTCTGACCTCCTGTGCGGAGCTGATATAGTTCAGACACAGGCAACAGCAGAAAATAACGGTTTTTATCATGATTTCGCGACCGCCGGATTGGCGAAATCAAATTTATCATTTGCGCTTCATTCTAGTACTTATCTCACGGTTATTTCTCTCGCCGGGTTATTACGCCACCGCTGTATGTACTGGGCGGTGAGCTTAATTGGTCGATGCAATTCAAGTCCATGTCCCATGCTGCCGCAGCAAGCATTGTGGGGTATAACAATTTAAAAAAGGAAAATTTCCTTGCACCGTCAAATCCTGCCGTACATCCCGGATTAAAAATCATCGGGACATTTTGCAACGCGAATTTTTTTTAATGGCCAACCATACGAAATGTGCCACTTACCCATCCCCGGGAATTAAGTAAATAGCAAAAACCGGACAAAATACCGGATATTGCGGTGACTATTTACAAGTGATGAGTTATAAAAAAAAGGATGCTCAAATGAGTACTGCGCACGCTGGAAAGCTTTTTCAGGAGGGTTATGAGTTGGCCTTTGAGTCAAAAAAGAGGACGAAGCCTTGGGACAAAATTTTTGCGTTATGGCATACGGCAGCGGTCAGTGGAAATATACGCGCGCAATTCTATTTGGGTACTTGTTATGATTTTGGCAACGGCGTGAAGAGAGATATTTCGCAAGCCTTTAAGTGGTATTTAACTGCTGCGGAGAAGGGGAAAATGGAGGCACAATACAATATTGGGTTCTTTTATAGAGAAGGGGAGTTTGTGCCGCTGGATTACAAAAAAGCAGTTTACTGGTATTCGCTCGCCGCGAAGCAAGGTGACATTGAAGCTCAAAGAGATTTGGGTTTTTGTTATTTTTATGGTCAAGGTGTAAGACGGGACCATTCAAAAGCAATTCATTGGTATAAAAAGGCAGCTAAAAAAGGCGATGAAAAAGCGATGTATAATTTAGGCCTATGTTTCGAATTTGGCGACGGTGTACGGAAATCAATTCGTTGGGCTACGTACTATTATATGAAAGCAAGCAAACTCAAGCATAAAATGGCGGCGGATAAATTGAAACACTTTAAGTTCGCGGCATAAAGAGTCTTGTCTTTTTCTCTGCAAGATCTGTTTTGTAGATGGTCAAGCAAAAATTTAAATCTGTTGCCAACCTGGGCTGTTCGGAAAAGTCCGGGCCGTCGAAGATTCCCTCTATGTTCCTGGCGGTAAATGGAGGCTGCCTGACCTATTAAGTATGTATATAGACATAGAACAAGTACAAACACTTCTTAACCTTGGCAGAGCCATCGAACAATGGATCGGTGCCTACCGTGAGTATGATTACACTGCAATTAAATGGCTGATGATAAAAAGGAAAGGGGAAAACACTTACGATGTAATGTATTCTGATGTGATCGATGAGGGCGATGAAAATTTCAATGATGTTTATGAATTCACGGCCACCGACCCCGACTTCACGTATGGTAAAATTGATAGTTTCCAAACGGCAGAGGAAGCAATCAATTTTGCGTTGAAACAGTATGGATGCAAACCCGACAAGTTTGTAGGTTCGGGGATGATACAGGAAGAGTATGCTAAATATTTAAAAAAAGGAGAATGATGCGGATGATACTGGTTGATTCCACTATAAACCAAAACAAGTGATCAACCGTCCCCGGTTCGATGTTCATTCTTTTACTAACAGGAGAGAAAAAAGCAGGCGATAAAGAACTCAAATTCTTTATCGTCTGCTATCATTCCGCTTCTCATTCCACGGCGTCGGGAGTAACTGTTACAGCGCTACGCCGCCCGTGACTTCTATGCGCTGACCGTTGAGCCACTTCGCGTCGTCGCTGCATAGAAAAGCCACTACACCGCTGATGTCGTCAGGCTGACCGGTACGCCCCAGCGCCGTGATGCTCTGTACATACGCGCGGACTTCCGGGCTATCGGGCATGGTGCCGCCACCGAAGATGGCGCCGGGCGCTACTACGTTCGCCGAAATGCCCCGGGGCCCAAGCTCAAGGGCCAGTGCCCGGGTATATACATCAACGGCCCCTTTCATCGCAGCATATGCGGATACGCCTGGAAAAGATGTGCGCGATACGGCCGACGAGATATTCACAATGCGTCCACCATCGTTCAACTGGTGTAAAGACTTTTGCGTCAGGAAGTATACACCCTTCAGGTGTATGTTCATCATTTCGTCAAATTGTTCCTCGGTGGTTTCTGTTACAGGTGCCTGCAGGCTCGTTCCAGCGTTGTTGATAAGGAAGTCAAAGCGATCGGTGCCGAACGTGTCCTGCAGCGTGGTGGCTACCTGCTGGAAAAACAGATCAAAGCGGCTGACGTCGGCTGTGTTTAGCTGTAGCGCCGCTGCTTTACGCCCGAGGGCTTGTACGGCCGTTACCGTGGCGGCGGCTTCTGCCTGGTTGGTGTGGTAGGTGAGCAGTACGTCAATACCCTTCTTGGCCAGCGTTACTGCTATGTCTTTGCCGATACCCCGGCTCCCGCCGGTTACCAATGCGATTTTGTGATGTTTCATGTCACAAAGGTCTCACCGGCAACGAGGGGGTGGTTTGTTTCAATCAATCTGCTTTATGTACGATTCAAACTTTTTGTCTGCGCGCGAAAGGCTGCCGGCGGCGCCCCGGTATGACTTTTGAAAAACTTCGCGAAGTGAGCGAAATCTGAAAAGCCCAGGCTGTCTGCAATCTCGGCAATGGTCCAGTCGGTTTGCAGCAGCAGTGCCTTGGCCTCTTGCAGCAGCCGCCCCGCAATCAGCTCGGTGGTGGTCAGGCCGGTGGTTTCTTTCAGTACTTTGTTGAGGTGATTGACGTGCACGGCCAGGTGACTGGCGTATTCGTTCGCTGTGCGAAGGGCCACCTTTTGATGCCGGCTTTGCAGCGGGAACTGGAGCTCCAGCAGCTCGACAAACATCGCGGTTGTACGCGCAAACGCGTCATGGTGGGGATGCTGCATAGCGGCAGGCTGCAGTTTTTGCCCCAGGTGAATCAGCTCCAGTGCATACGCCCGCAGCAGATCATATTTATAGGCATAGGTAGACGTAAGCTCTTCCTCCATCTGCTCAAAAATGCGTTGTATGCGGGCCGCATCGGCCTCCCCAAGCATAAAGAAGGGTGGCTCGGGCGATTTAAAGATCGGCAGCTCGTCCAGGATCGCGCCGCTTTTCGTGGGGTGCAAAAACTCCGGCGTAAAGACACTACAGTAGCCTGTCTGCTGCCCGTAGGGCAGCCAGTGGGCAGCTGTCTTCGGCGTGGTGAACAGCAGGGTAGGCTGCCTGATTTTCACCGTCCGGCCGTTAAAGGAAAAGTCAGAGTGTGCCGTCAGAAAGCTGATCTTGTGAAACGTGCGGCAGGCAAATGGTTCGGACACGTTACTGGCCGCCGGCGCGATGTTGGCAAGGTTAAATACATTAAAATGTCCTACTTCCTGCTGTATACCCGGTGGCAGCAGCGCGCTCAGCACCTGTGAGCTGCCGGCGGCAAAGCGCACGGCCAGATCGTCCAAAGAGGTTGTCGGCATCGTTTTTGCGATTTGTAAAAATCAAATATAGCAAAAGGTGGGACAGCGCAGCGATGAAAGTTTATAACTGCTTTTCTTTTCGCATCATGCTCAGAAAAACGGGCGTAATGCCCAGGTAGGTAGCAATGTGTTTTTGGGCGATGCGGCTTTCCAGTCCCGGATAAATTTTCCGGAACTCGAGGTAGCGTTCTTCCGCCGTTTTAGATAGACTGGATGTGATGCGCTTCTGGTACAGGTCAAAGCCGTTTTGTACAAGGATACGGAAGAAGCGTTCAAATTTTGGTATTGCAACAAACAACTCTTCCAGCCGGGATAATGACATATAATATACTTCGCTGTCTTCCAGTGCTTGTATTGCGTTCACCGCGGGCTTCTCCTTAAAAAAACTCACGATATCACACGACCACCAGTTTTCGGGATAAAAGCAGATGTTATGCTCCAGGCCTTCCATGTCGGTATAAAACATGCGCAGGCAGCCCCGGGTTACAAAGTAAACATGCCGGTCAATTTCTCCCGGTTGCAGCAGGAACGTGCGTTTGGCCACCGTTTTCTGTTGGAAAAATTCTAGCACTTCCTTCTGTTCATCAGAAGAAAGTGCAATGTGCAGAGCAAGATTCGACAGGATCAACCGGTGCATTGACCAAGATAAGCATTTAGAGCACAAACGGCGTGGTCATATACAAATGCAGGTCCGCGGTTGCTGTCAGCCGGTGCTGATTGGCCATGTCGCGGTAGGCATCGCTTTCCGCAATAGTTTTAAATGCTTGGGCGCTGGGGTATTCTACCAGTAGAATAGCATCCCACGCTTCGTTTTCCGGGGCAATGATGTTGGCGGCCACGTTGCATGCCAATCTGAGCTTTACATCCTGAATGCCCAATGTCTCTGTGACCTTCCGAAACGCCGGCAGATAGGTATCGAAATAATACTTCCGGTCTCTAAATTTCAGCATGTTGAGCATCAGTACGGGACCCTGTACGTCTTCAAATTCAGGTAATTTTACGGTGTTGTTTTTGTTTTCCATGCGGCAAAGATTGCCGGTGCGCGTCACAGAAAAGTTCAACTGGTTGAAGGTTTTATAGCTCCTCAACCGCCTCAACGCTGATGGCTCCCCGGCCGTATTGCTCGCCGACAATTGGAGCAGGAAACCGGACCTTCTTACCCCGGGCATCGCTTATTGCGGCTTATCCATGCCTATCTGCCGGCAGGCCATCCGGCATGGTCGTTTTATTTTATTCTAATATTCTGATATTCAGTTACTTGTTTCGATGTTACCTGCTCGAAAAAACGTGTAACGTGGACGTAAAGATCATAGGCCTTTCTCGGTTCATATTTGGTTAGCAATCGTTTGCGGCAATCGATTGTTAAAACCGCCTAACCTATCATGAAAAGAGACCTCACGCAGTTCCCCCGCCTTTGTCGGCCTGCTGTTGCCCGGCAGACGGGTGCCCGCTATTCAAGAATCGTTACGGACCATCCAACGCTAACCCCCGATAAAATGAAAAAACGACGATAAGCGCATCCACCCGCGATCACCAAAATTTTACCCAAAACCTAAATAAGCATTCAGCATGAAAAAAGATTTACCAGAAACACTCCCTTTCCTCACAAAGTGTCTGGTCCTGGGCTTTTGCTTCCTATGTTGCTTTACTACAGGCGTCTATGCCGCCAATACGAAACATATTGCAGGCGAAACAGCCAGTAAAAATGCAGGGCCCGACGCCGTTCTGCAAGGCAGGATCCTGACAGGCACTGTGGTCGACGACGGCAGCAACGAAGGAATACCCGGCGTGAGCATTATCATAAAGGGCACCAATACCGGCACGGTCACAGACGCCGACGGTGCATTTTCACTGGAAATTCCGTCCTCGGAAACGGTGTTGATCATCACGTCCATTGGTTACGCCTCGCAGGAAGTGGAAGCCGGCCAGTTAGCGATCCTGCGTGTCAGGATGGTGGCCGACATCGGCACCTTGTCGGAGATTGTCGTAGTAGGATACGGCGAGCAAAAAAAGGAAAGTATAGTAGGTTCGATTACGCAAACCAGTGGCGCCGTATTGCGGCGCGCAGGAGGCGTTTCAAATGTGGGAGCTGCCCTCACCGGAAACCTGCCCGGCGTCGTCACGATGTCCAGCAGCGGGATGCCCGGCGAGGAAGACCCGATGATTTTAATCCGGGCTGCGAGTTCATGGAACAACCGGCAACCGCTGATTCTGGTCGATGGCGTCGAGCGTCCCATGCAGGGGCTGGACCTCAATGTCGTGGAGTCCATCTCGGTATTGAAAGACGCCTCTGCCACAGCGGTATTCGGTGTAAAAGGCGCGAACGGCGTCATCCTGATCACGACGAAACGCGGCAAGGAAGGACCCGCCCGGATCGAAGTAACCGGCAGCGCCACCGTGAAAGTGCCCTCCAAGCTTCCGAACAAGTATGATTCATATGACGCCCTGATGGCACGCAATGTTGCGATCGAACATGAACTCGGATTGTCGCCCAATCCCTGGTCATACATCAGACCCCAGCCCTTTATTGAGAAGTATCGCCATCCCGCCAATCTGGAAGAGGCAGAACGTTATCCCAATGTAGACTGGCAAAAGGAACTCTTCCGGGAGTACGCCATGGCGTACAACGCCAACCTGAATATATCCGGCGGTACCTCTTTTGTGAAGTACTTTACTTCTGCTGATTTTCAGCACGAGGGCGACCTTTTCAGAATGTGGGACAACGGCCGTAATTATGATGCCGGCTACGGCTATAATCGTCTGAACGTTCGCAGCAACCTCGATTTTCAATTAACGAAGACCACCGTTTTTAAGATAAACCTGGCCGGGTCGAACGGTGTTCGGAAAAGCCCCTGGAATCAATCCAATTCATCCGACTGGGCCGTGGCACAGCAATGGGCCGGCGCATACAACATCGCCCCCGATGTATTCCTGCCCAAGTATTCGGATGGTACCTGGGGCTATTATCCCGATATATCAAACGTAAGCAATTCTGCCGCGAACCTGGCGCTGGGCGGCGCCATGACGACGACCAACACCCGCATTAATACGGACTTTATACTTCAACAGGATCTGCATTTCATTACCAAGGGGTTGAACTTCCGGGGATCTATATCCTGGGACAATGCCTTTATAGAATGGAACCGGGGCGTCAACGACCTTTTTAATAATGCCCAGCAAAAATGGATCAACCCGCTCACCGGTGCCGCTACCTACAAGAGTGATTACGATCAGAATAACCATTTCGATTTTATGCAGGGCGTGCTGTGGACAACGTCCGGGGGCGAGGTGCGCAACAACGACACCCAACGCAACCTGAACTACCAGATTCAACCGAACTGGTCAAGAAGCTTCGACAAACACAACGTCTCCGCCATGGCGATGTTTATGCGTCAGGAACGAGCCACGGGAAGTGAAATGCCGCGCTATCGGGAAGACTGGGTTTTTCGGGCCACGTACGACTTCGATGGCAGATATTTTGCGGAATACAACGGCGCCTATAACGGTTCCGAACAATTCAGCAAAGATTATCGGTATGCCTTCTTCAACTCCGGCGCAATCGGGTGGATGATCTCGGAAGAAGCATTCCTGGAAAACCTGCGATTCCTGGATCTCCTGAAGTTCAGAGCGTCCTTCGGCGCAATCGGCGATGACAACGTACGCGACCGCTGGCTATACATGACGCAGTGGTCTTATGGCGGTAACTCGTCACTCGACGTAACGCAAGGAACCAGCCCCTACCCGTGGTACCGTGAAGCGGCCATCGGAAACCCCGATGTGCGATGGGAAACGGTCCAGAAGCTGAACGTGGGGGTGGACTATGCATTTTTCAACGGACTCTTTTCGGGCAGTGTAGATTTCTTTCGCGACAAGCGCATTGACATTCTCGTGAATGGTGTGGACAGAGCCGTTCCTTCCTATTTCGGCAGCACGCCGCCCACGGCCAACCTGGGCACCGTGAAGTCGCAAGGCTACGAGCTTGTGCTGAACATCAACAAGACGTTATCCAATGGCGTGCGTGTGTGGGCCAACCTGAACATGACACATGCCAAAAACAAGATCATCGATCGCGACGATCCGGAATTGTACCCGGCCTATCGGAAACAGGCTGGCTATGCCATCAACCAACATCGGTCCTGGGTAGATGCAGGCTACCTGAATTCGTACGACCAGATTTACGGAAGCCCGCAGCACAACACCAACGATGCGCAGAAACTACCCGGAAACTTCTATATCATCGACTTCAATGGCGACGGTATTGTCGACGACTCAGACCGGATCCCCTATGGCTATTCCGACGTTCCGCAGAACACCTACAGCGCAACGGTCGGCATGGACTGGAGAGGCTTCAGCGTTTTCGCGCAGTTCTATGGGGTGAACAATGTTACCCGTGAAGTTCCGCTGACAAGTTTTGCGAGCGGCCTTAACACTGTTTACGACAGGGGCACCTGGTGGTCGAAAGAAGCCCCCCATGCGGATGTTCCCGTACCACGCTGGTTGTCGACCCCCAGCTATTACAACGGCACCCAGTTTTTGTTTGACGGATCCTATGTGCGGTTAAAGAATGCCGAAGTTGCCTATACCCTGAATGAGAAACAGCTTCGCAAGACGGGCGTCAATTCCCTGCGCATATTCCTCAATGGCAACAACCTGTGGGTCTGGTCGCGCATGCCCGACGATCGGGAATCCAATTTCGCCGGTGCAGGTTCGCAAGGCGCGTATCCCACGGTGAAGCGTTACAACGTAGGTATCAGACTTACACTTTGATTGAAAACCCATGAAGAAGATCTATAAAACACTGCGGACGAGCACCCTGCTCTTCGCCACCGCCGTTGCGCTTTTGTCATGTCAGGATTTCCTGGACAAAGAGGCTGACGCGATCGTAGCCGAAGGTGAAGCGTTTAAAAACTTCAACAACTTCCAGGGGTATATAGAAGAAATATATAACTGCATTCCTGACAAGGAAAAAAACTATTGGACCACTTCCTGGAACTGGGGTGACGATGAGGTTTTTAACCTGGAGGGAAATTGGCACATGACCAACCAGGTCGATCTTGGCAATTTCTGGGCGTGGCAGGCGGGGCGACTGAGCCAGCCCGGCGCGTGGCTGGACAAGCCCACGACAGATCCCACGTCGACCGACAAATTTAATCACGCCTTATGGCCCCATGCATGGTATAGTATCCGCAAGGTAAACATTGGTCTTGCCAATCTGGATAAGCTTGTATCAGCCTCGCAGGAAGAGCAGGACCTCATCGCCGGACAGCTCTATTTCTTCCGGGCATGGTGGCATTTTGAAATGATGGAATACTTCGGCGGACTTCCCTACATCGACCAGGTCCTGCCCGCAGATCAGAGTCCCATGCTACCACGGCTCAGCTACCAGGAATGTGCTGATAAAGCCGGCGAGGATTTCGCGAAGGCTGCTGCATTGTTGCCTATCGATTGGGATAAAACTTCTGTGGGGGGTAACACCGCCGGAAAAAATCAGCTGCGGATCAATAAAATCATGGCGCTTGGGTATCTGGGCAAAAACTATCTGTGGGCGGCCAGTCCGCTCATGACCAACGGCGCTTCTGTCGGCGGGGGAAATACATATAATTATGACGCGGAGTACGGCAAAAAAGCCGCCGAGGCCTTCGGACAGTTGCTGGCGTTGGTGGAAAGTGGTCAAACCCAGTATTCGCTGGCGCAGTTCGATTACAAAAACATTTATGATCACGTAAAGGCCGACGGTGCCACGTCGCGTTTCAGCGACATATTCTATACAACCGGGCAAAACTGGCTCATGCCCGGTTCTACCGAGGCCATTTTCCGCGGCCCTTCCACGGATGTTAACGGCAGCAACTGGAATACAACAAAGACATTCGGCCCGAAAGTAGCGGGTATGATTGAGCATGATAATATTATTCATCAACCGACGGCAAATTATGTAAACTTTTACGGCATGGCGAATGGCTTGCCGCTGAATGACCCCGCGTCGGGATTTGATCCGGCCTATCCTTTCCGCGACCGTGACCCGCGATTTTATCACGACATCGTCTTTGACGGATTTAAATATGTCAACGCCGCGATGCCGTCCGACATGGAATATCTGCGCTATGCCGGCCTTCATACCAACGGCACCATGCGCGCGCCAACCAACGGTAGCCGTACCGGCTATTTCATTCAAAAGCTCGTTCCGCATACCGCGAACAAATACGATGGCGCCTACAATTGGAGTGGCAATCTTCACATCTACCTGCCCTATATGCGCCTGGCGGACATCTACCTGATGTATGCCGAAGCCTGTGCGGCGTTCGAAGGCGCCACGGGCAAATCGACAAATTTCACGAAGACGGCGGAAGGTGCTATAAACACCCTCCGGGACCGCGTGGGCGCCGGACACGTCCACGCGTCGTATACAGGCGACCGCGCCAGCTTTATCGATGAAGTGCGCCGGGAACGTGCCGTGGAATTGTCGTTCGAAGGATTTCGCTTCAATGACCTGCAGCGCTGGCTGCTGCTCACCGAACCCCCTTACAACGTAAAGACTTCGCAGGAATTCGACCGGCTCGAGGACGCCGACTTCTTTCAGACAAACGATCCCCGCGAAGCGCGGGTAGCCAACTTCCGGGAGGTTGCCATCCTGACGCGGCAGTTCGGCACGCGCCACTACTGGTTTCCGCTGAAAGTCTCGGACGTGTCGCTGTATCCGGAGTTTGCACAGAACCCCGGCTGGTAATCGCTATCATAGGCCCCTGGATAAAAAATATACCACATGAAATATTATATACGAATAAGTTTCATTTTATGCGCCGCGTGGTGCCTCCCCTCCATCATCGTCGCGCAGGACGTGGAGGGTGACAACGCCGACTCGACCCTGGTTGGCCCTCAACCGGACGCGTTTACACACCGCGGCTTCCGTCAGGTCGCGCAAAACGATATTCCCAACGGTGTGTCGACGGTGAACGTGGCAAGCCTCCTGGAGAAGAACTATACAACCTATAGCCTGGACAACATGGAAGGCCTCATCGGCGGTTGGACCGGCAATTCGATGTGGGGCATGGGTGAGTACCTGGTGTTGGTAGACGGCGTTCCCCGCGATGCAAACAACGTCATGCCTACCGAAATCGAGCAAATCACGTTTCTGAAAAGTGCATCTTCCGTATTGCTCTATGGCAGCCGCGCCGCGAAAGGGGTGGTGTACATCGCGACAAAGAGAGGCAAGGCAGAACCGTTAAGCGTGAATGTTCGTGCCAACACCGGCTTTCACGTGTCGAAACGCTACCCGAAATATCTTGGATCTGCCGAATACATGACACTCTACAACGAAGCGCGCACCAACGACGGTCAATCCATTCAATATACAGATGACGAGATTTACCACTATGCCTCCGGCGCGAATCCCTATCGTTATCCGGATGTCGATTATTATTCTTCGGATTACCTGAAAAAAGCATACAATCGCACCGACGTTACCACGGAACTAGCCGGCGGCAATGGTTGGTCCCGTTTCTACACCAACATCGGCTATCAACGCCAGGGCGATGTGTTTGATTTCGGAGAGGCTAAAAACAATTACACGGACCGTTTCAACGTCCGGGGCAATATTGATCTGAATATCACCTCGAAGATCACCGCATTTGTAAACGCAAACGCCACGTTCTACAATGCACGCAGTGGCAATGCCGCCGATAGCGATCCGAACAACGCCAACAACACCGATAACTACTGGACATACGCGGCGACCGCACGCCCCAACCGCGTGGCGCCGTTGATTCCGTTGGAATACATTGACCCCAATGCGTTAAACGCTCTCCGGACGATAGGCGGCGGCAGTACTATCATCGACGGTAAATACTTCCTGGGCGGTTCCCAAACAGATCTTCAAAATGTCGTTGCCGACTATTATGCCGCGGGCAGCAGCAAATGGACAAGCCGTCAGTTTCAGTTCGATGCTGGACTGAATTTCGATCTGTCGAACGTCGCCAGGGGACTCACGTTCCACACGCAATACGCGGTTGACTATGCCACCGCGTACACGTCGTCGTATAATAATTCCTATGCCGTATACGAACCGCTGTGGTCCGATTACAATGGCGACGATGTTATTGCCGAGCTCACCAAGTATAACAACGACCGGAAGTCGGGCATTCAGAATATTACCGGAAGCAGCAACCGGCAAACCATTGCTTTCACCGGTTATTTCAAGTATGTATCGCCGCTCAGGGACGGGCACCACCTGGAGGCCAAACTTTTGGCAACCGGCTTTCAGCAGACCCGCTCACAGGTATATCATCGCATCGGCAATGCCAACCTCGGGCTGGCCGTTGACTACCATTACCGCGAAAAGTATTATGCGAGCGCGGCCATGGCGTTAGTTCGTTCTGCAAAACTGGCGGCAGGCAACCGCAATGGCCTTTCCTCTTCCGTGACGGTGGGCTGGAATCTGAGCAAAGAAGGCTTCCTGGCGACGTCCTCCGTGGTGAATGATCTCACCGTGGGCATTTCCGGAACCGTTTTAAAAACCGACATGGACATCAACGAGTATAACCTTTCGGAAGCGAACTATACGCAGGCAAACGGCGCCTGGTGGGGGTGGTATGACGGGGCCGTCGAGCGCTCAACCAACTCCCTGCGAGGAAGCAACAGCGATTTGGATTTCGTCAACCGCAAAGAAATCGCCGCCAGCGTCAGGACATCGTTATGGCATGATTTGATTACGGCAAACGCTTCGTTCTTTATCAGCACGATGGAGGGCCTGATCATTCAGCCTGCAACGCGCTATCCAAGCTATTTTGCGACCGGCTTTCCCGACGCTTCCTTCATGCCCTTCGCGAATTATAACAATCACCAGCGCAAAGGCATTGACTTCGCGGTAAATGTTAACAAACAAATCGGAGACGTCGGGTTTTCGTGGGGATTGGTGGGGATGTATTATAAGAGCGAAGCAACCCGCGTCGATGAGAATTTTGAAGACGCCTATCGAAACCGTGCCGGCAAACCCCTGGATGGCCTCTGGGGATTACAGAGTGACGGATTGTTCCGGGATCAGGCGGAAATAGACAACAGTCCTCAACAGAAATTCGGAGGGACCATACGCCCCGGCGACATCCGGTATATAGATCAGAATAACGACAATAAAATAGATGAGCGCGACGAAATTTTTCTCGGACGCGCGGATTGGAACGGCGCCCCGTTTACCGGCGGTGTCAATGTCACGGCCCGCTGGAAAGGTTTTACCCTATTCGCCCTCGGCACAGTCCATGTTGGCGGATACGCCCTGAAAAATAGTTCGTACTTCTGGGTGTATGGCAATCGAAAGTATTCGGAGGAAGTTCGGAACCGATGGACGGAAGAAACAAAAGAAACGGCCACCTATCCGCGGCTGACGACAGAGAACGGCATAAACAACTTCCGCAATTCTGACTTCTGGCTGTACAAAACCAACCGCTTCAATCTTGCCCGGATTCAGATTACCTATGCCGTGCCGCATACCATCCTGGAGAAGTCTTTTGTAAAAGACATGTCGGTTTACATCAGCGGCGCAAACCTGTTGACGCTTTCCAAAGAACGCGCGATTCTCGAGATGAACACCACCAGCGCGCCTCAAACACGGTTCTACAACCTCGGTGTGCGAGCAGCATTTTAGACCCTTCACAAAACAGGAATTACACGATGAAAAATCCCATAAAACTACTGGCCCTCCTCCTGCTGGTTACCGCCTGTGAGGATGTCTTTTTTCCGGCCAAGGAAAATATACGTGGACTCGATGCCATGTATAAGGAGCCGGGCTACGCCCAGGGCATTCTGGCAAATGCCTACATTCTCCTTCCATACTCCGCCTCGCCCGATACCGATGTGGCGACCGATGATGCCGTCTCCAACAATATCGATAACGCCTTTTTGCAAATGGCCTCGGGCGCATGGTCGGCAAACAACGACCCCACGTCGCAATGGCAGGGACGAAAAAATGCCATACAATACCTCAACCTGTTCCTGGCCAACGCGGACCAGGTAGCCTGGGCAAACGACGAAACCATTCGCAGGTTGTTTAACGATCGTCTGAAGGGCGAAGCCTATGGACTGCGCGCGCTGCAGATGTATCATTTGCTGCTCGCCCACGGCGGCTGGACGCCCGAGGGACAATTGCTCGGCGTGCCCATTGTCAACGAACCCGAAACGCCGACCGCTGATTTCAACAAACCCCGAAACACCTTCCAGGAATGTGTTGATCAGATTTTAGAAGACGCCGACCAGGCACTGGCGCTGCTGCCCCATGACTATAAGAAATTCACCCAGGCAGAAATTCCGGAAAGATACGCGGGCATCGAAGGCCTCACGGCTTCCCAATATGAACGTGTCAACGGCGAGCATATGCGCGGCCGCCTATCCGGAAGGATTGTCGAAGCCATCCGCGCACAGGCGGCGCTGCTGGCGGCGAGTCCGGCATACCGTGCCGGAACCAATGTTACCTGGGAAGCCGCCGCGAACTATTCCGCCCAGGTGCTCAATGGCATTGGCGGCGTCGCCGGTCTGGCATCGAACGGTGGCACCTGGTATACCGCCGATTCCGGCGTGGAGCAACTGGCATCGGGACAAACGCCTGCCGAGATCATCTGGCGGAGCGATGTTACACAGAGCCTGGACCTGGAACGGGACAACTACCCGCCGTCCTTGTTTGGAAACGGCCGGGTCAACCCCAGTCAGAATTTGGTCGATGCGTTTCCCATGGCAAATGGTTATCCGATCACGCACGCATCCAGTGGCTATGACGCGAACAATCCCTATCAAAATCGCGATCCGCGCCTTACAAAATATATTGTTGTCAACGAAAGCCAGCAAGGCCCGGCGGCCGATGTCATCATTACCGGTACGTACGGCACGAACAACGATGCCCTGAACCAGGAGAAAGGGTTCTCGACCCGTACCGGCTATTATCTGAGAAAGCTGCTGCGGTCTGACGTCAACCCCAATCCGGCCTTTAACACCACGCAAAAGCACTACACCGCGCGCATCCGCTATACCGAGATTTTCCTGGCGTATGCAGAGGCCGCGAACGAGTCCTGGGGCCCTACCGGCACCGGCGCGAATACATACTCGGCCTATGATGTCATCCGGGCCATTCGTCAACGCGCCGGCATCACCGGTGGCGACGCCTATCTCGAATCGATAAAGAATGATCAGGAACAAATGAGAGCGCTGATCCGGAACGAACGTCGCCTGGAGCTGTGTTTTGAGAACCATCGCTTCCGGGATATTCGCCGGTGGAAAGTAGACATCGGCCAGTTGAACGAAACCATCCGTGGCGTCGAGATTTCCCAATCCGGCAATTCGCTGCACTACGCCCCCGTCAACGTAGAAACCCGAAACTACCAGGAGCATATGTATCACGGCCCTGTTCCGTATGGCGAAGTCAATAAATGGAGCTTGCTGCAACAAAATGCAGGCTGGTAACGAGTGGAGTCATAAAGATGATAAAGAACAAAATATGAAATGGTATACTATACAATCGATCGTGTGTGGCGGGCTTCTGTTGGCATTGACGATGTCGTGCGAAAATCAGGAGATTGAATTCGCAGACTATGACAAGAGTACCGTGTATTTCGCCTATCAATATCCGGTAAGAACCATCGTGCTCGGAGAAGATATCTATGACACATCCCTTGACAACGAACACCGGTGCGAGATTTATGCGACCATGGGCGGCGTGTATGAGAACAGAAAAAAGATCGACATCGAAATTACCGTGGATAACGCCCTGTCAAATAACCTGTTTTTCGACGACGCCCGTACCGCTCCCGTTCGGTCCATGCCCGCAAACTATTATACCCTGGCAGGAGACCAGATTTCGCTGGATCACAAACTGCAGGGCGCCGTCGGCGTGCAGCTTACCGACGCATTCTTTGCCGACCCGGATGCCCTGCGAAATACGTATGCCATTCCCCTGCGGATGGTAAATGTCACCAACGCCGATGCCATTCTTTCCGGCACAGCCAAGGTGGAAGGCCCCGACCGCGTGAATGCCGCACACTGGGACGTTCAACCGAAAGACTACGTCCTGTATTTCGTGAAATTCATTAACCCGTGGCATTCAAACTATCTGCGGCGCGGTAAAGATGAGATCACCGTCAACGGGGCAACGTCCACGGCGACGCGTCATCAACCTACGGTGGAAGCGGACGAAGTCCGTGCGCTGAGCACGTTGTCGCTGCAAGAGCTTGCCTATCCGCAGGACTACAAATCATACGCCGGGCTGAATCTCAATTTGTCGTTGAAGCTCCGTTTCGATGAAAGCGAAAAGTGCACCGTCGCACCCCTGACGGCAGCATACGATGTGAATGATTCCGTGCGCGTGTACAACATTACGGCGACCGGAAACGGCGCTTTTGTAAAGAAAGGGGAGAAGAAGAGCTGGGGCAACAAGGATCGGGATGCATTATACCTGGAATACAACGTCAGCTACCAGGTCGAAACCCGGTACCCGGGCCTGGGACTTCCCGACAGACTTGATGAGGTTCGTTACGTCACCCACGATACGTTGGTCGTTCGCGACCGGGGCGTCAAGCTGGAGGTGTTAACGCCTTTTTATAAAGAATAATACGGATAAACAGAGACGCTATGATACGCTCGAAAAAACTTTGGATAACCCTGATAGCTGTTTCGGCGCTGGCTTCCTGCGCCGATGAGAGTAAAGTATTCTTCAACGCAAAAAAGCCGGACAACCTGGCACAGCTGGAATACCTCCGCGAATACGATGTGCTGAAGTCATACGTGGACCGCGGGGCCAACCCCGACTTTAAACTGGGTGCCGGTATATCCGTCGGCGACTTCACAAAAAAAGGAGTAGACTATAGCATGATTGTGTCGAATTTCGATGAAGTCGTGGCCGGTTGGGAAATGAAACACGGCGCCGTTGTTCAGGATGACGGAAGCCTCAATCTGGCCAATGTCTCCGGTTTGCTTTCGACAGCGAAGGCCGCTAACGTGTCGGTGTACGGTCATACGTTGTGCTGGCATGCCAATCAGAATGCCGGCTATCTGAACGGTACGATCGCACCGACTGTCATCCCCGGCGGCGGCGGACCCTCGTGGGACGTCGTGACCAGCGCAACCTTTGAGACGGACGATGAATCCAACTTTACATCAAACGCCGAAGCCGTGCGAAGCTTTTCCACGCCCGGGGCGGATGGAACAGGCCGTGCCTTGAAAGTCACCAACGCCGAGGTGCGGCCCAACGATTGGAACAGTCAGTTTTTTGTCACGTTTTCCCAGCCGACGGCAGTAGGAGAGAAGTATATGCTCAGCATGGACGTTCGGGCGGACGCCGCGGCGGCATTCTCCACCCAGGCCCATGTTGTTCCCTATCAATATAAACACTGGGATTTCTTCGGTCAGGTTAACGCTACCGAAAGCTGGACAAACTTCACCCGGGAAATAACGATCACCGCAGAAACTTCGGGGGTAACGGCCATCGCCTTTAACCTCGGAACCACCGCGACAAGCTATTACTTTGATAATGTCACCGTGAAAAAGTTTAATGAAAGCGGCGGTGGCGGACCCACGTGGGATCTGATGTCCGGGAACGACTTCGAAACCGACAGCGAATCCAACTATACATCCAATGGCGAGGCAGCCAGGAGTTTCTCTTCACCCGGTGCAGCCGGCGCAGGTCGCGCGCTGAAAGTAACCAACGCGGCGGTACAGGCAAACGATTGGAACAGTCAATTCTTTTTTACGTTTCCCCAACCTACGGCAGTGGATGAAAAATATACCCTCAGCATGGACGTTCGCGCAGATGCCGCCGCCGCTTTTTCTACCCAGGCGCACGTGGTTCCCTATCAGTACAAGCACTGGGATTTCTTCGGTCAGATCAGCGCCACGACCACCTGGGCACCATACGTCCGGGAAATAACGATCACGGCAGAAACGGCCGGCGTCACGGCCATTGCCTTTAACCTGGGCAATACGGCTACGAGCTACTACTTCGATAACATCACGGTCACGAAATACAACCCCGACGGTGGCGGCGCGCAGATCATTGAAAAAACGCCGGAGCAGAAGCGGGAGATTATCCACCATGAACTCGATCGATGGATTGCCGGCATGATGGAAGTATCCAAAGAGTATGTAAAGGCATGGGACGTAGTGAACGAGCCCATGGATGATGGAAATCCCTATGAACTGAAAACCGGCGTGGGAAGGGACCTGAACGAAGACGAGTTTTACTGGCAGGACTATTTGGGTAAGGATTATGCTGTCGACGCGTTCAAGCTTGCCGCCCAGTATGGTAATGCCGCTGACAAGTTATTTATCAATGACTACAATCTCGAGTATAGCCTCGATAAGTGCAAAGGGTTGATCCAATACGCCGGGTATATCGAAAGTCAGGGCGGACGGGTGGATGGCATCGGCACACAAATGCACATCAGTACCGATGCAGACAAAGAAAAGATTGTGGCCATGTTCGAGCTGCTCGCGGAAACGGGCAAACTGATCAAGATTTCCGAACTGGATATCGGCGTTGGCGTTCAAACAGACAAGGCCACGGACGAACACTATAAAGCCCAGGCGGAGATGTATACATTCGTGGTAGAGAAGTATTTCGAGATCATTCCGGCGAAGCAACAATACGGAATCACCGTCTGGAGCCCGCGGGACAGCCCGACCGGCTCGTCCTGGAGAGCGGGCGAACCCATCGGATTATGGACAGAAGGATATGCACGCAAAAGGGCGTATGGCGCCTTCAGCGACGCATTAAAATAAATGGTTTTTTTACCGGGTTAGTATCGGGCGTCACGTTGTGACGCCCTTACTTTTTACGTGGGAACGCTTCGGTCCGCAAGCTTTTTCTCTTTGGCTGCATGGAGGTGATTTTCCATGTACTGCGAAGGCGGCACACCATAGAAATCCTTGAACGAATTCGAGAAATGTCCGATGTTGACAAAGCCCGTCGAAAAAGCAACCTCGGTAATGTTCATCTGTTTTTCCGAAAGCAATCTGGCGGCTTGCTGAAGACGAAGGTTCCGAATCAGGTCCCGCGTAGTCTGGCTTGTCAATTCTTTGAGCTTGCGGTGCAAATGTACCCGGCTGATGCCTACTTCCCGCGATAACATCGCTACGTTCAGTTCCGGGTTGGATATATTCTTGTTGATCGCGTCCATGATGCGCGTCAGCAACTTCTCATTCGCGGAAGCCAAGACGATATCCTGTACCTTATCTTTCTGATGCTGATTTCCGGTGAATTTGTTGCGCAGGATTTCGCGGGTACGGATGACATTCTGGACGGTCTTTCGAAGAATTTCCACATTGAACGGTTTCTGGATGTATGCATCCGCCCCGATTCCCAATCCTTCGATCGTATATTCTTCTTCCATTTTGGCGGTGAGCAGAATGACGGGAATGTGATTGATGTTTACATTTTGCTTGATCTTTTGGCAGAGCGTGATGCCATCCATTTCAGGCATCTTGATGTCGGAAATGACGACATCCGGTGCCTGTAGCAATACATAAGACAGTGCTTCTTTTCCATTCTTGCACGTTGCCATGTGGTAGTCGCCGGCCATTTCTGTTTGTATGTAGTGCCGGATATCGGCATCATCGTCCACCACCAGAACCCGATAGGTACTTTTTGACTTCACTTTTACCGCTGGAGCATCCACGACTGAAATCGCATGCGTCTCGCATGCATGCATCGGTTTTTGTCCCGTCTCCTGGAGCTTGATCTCGCCGTCATTCAAATGCGCCCTTCCCAACGGCACGCGGAAAACAAATCGACACCCCTGGCCGTTTTGATTATTTTCAGCCCAGATCCTGCCGTGGTGCAGCGCTACAATGGAACGCGTCAAATGAAGGCCGATCCCGGCGCCTGAGCTAACGCTGTGGTGACTGTCGCGTGCCTGATAAAAGCATTCGAATACCTTCTCCAGCTCTCCTTCTCTGATCCCGCTTCCCGTGTCGGCGATGTCAACCTGCAGATATTCCTGGGGTCCGGTAGCTGCGCGTTCTTCTGTACACGTGCTCAACGTAACATGGATCTTTCCGCCGATGGGCGTGAACTTGAGGGCATTGGCCAGAATGTTCAGGATCACTTTGTCAAAATTAAAAGGATCGACCCATGCGGTAAGACTTTTGGCATGATGTGTAAAGGAGAGGTCAATCTCCTTCATCCGTGTCTGTTCATCGAATGCGCGGCATAGCTCTGCGATAAACGCCACCATTTCTGTTTCCTGGAAGGTCAGCACCATCTGACCGCGGTCAACGCGTTGAACATCCATCAACTGATTTACAAGACGCAGAATGCGATCCGAATTTCTCTCCATAGCAGCGTACGAACGTTGACGGTCACGATCTTTGTCTTTGGTGATGAGTTTCTTCAGCGGACTGAGGATCAGTGTCATGGGCGTACGAAGCTCGTGGGCTATGTTAATAAAGAACTGGAGCTTTGCTTCGTTGAGCTGTTTGGCGTGGATATGTTCTTGAATCTTACGCTTCGTCTCTTTACGCTGCCTGATCTGGTGGGCGATAACACAGGCAATCGCCAACGCCAGAAATCCGTATAACAGTTTTGCCCAAAACGAGAAATACCAGAAGGGGTGGACGATAATGGAAATGACCTTCACTTCCGAATACGTGCCGTAGTCTTTTGCCCGCACCCGAAACGCGTAGGTACCCGGCGACATATCACTGAACGTAACGGTGTTTTTTCCTGGCGGGAGCTCGATCCACTCAGGGCTTCCCTGCAAGGAATACATGTACGCGATGCGGTTTGGATTGTTGAATTCCATGACGGAAAATTCAATGGTGAAAGAATTGTCTTTCTGCGAAAGCTCAAACACGCTGGCATCCATCACCGCCGCGTCTACAATGTCGCGTGTCCCGGACTTCATTCCTTTTTTCACGGCCTGGTTGTGAATGTAGAAGCCGGTCACGCGCACTTCCAGTTTCTTCGTCTCGTCCGTTAGTTGCGTCGGATTAAAAAGCGTGATGCCGTTGATTCCGCCGAAGAGCAACGCGTGCGCGTCGGCATACGCCGCGCCCGAAAATTCATTGCCTTGTAAGCCGTCGTCCTGGTAGTAATTAACGATGCTGTGCGTTTTTGTATGCACCCGCGATAGTCCGTAGTTGGTGCCGATCCAAAGGTGGTCCTGTGTGTCATGCAGCACGGCAGAAACCACGTTGCTGGGCAAGCCATCGTCCATCGTCAGTTTCATCAACTGACCATCCGTTGTGCGATAGGAGATGAGGCCCTCCGAGGTTCCCAGCCAAAGTGTGCCCTCCGCGGCCTCATACACGGTGTGTACAATCACGCCGGGAAGTATCTGGCTTGCGCCATGAAAAGCCGAGTTGAACTTTCCTGTTTTTAGGTCAAGACATCCCAGTCCGTCGGCCGTGCCGATGTATACGCGCTTGTCTTTCTTGCTCACAAAAACCGAATTGATCCAGTCATTGTGCAACACATCGAGATCGGGGCGATACCGGGCTCCTACCGCTCTATACTGCCGTACTTCGGATGTTTTTAAGTCGAGCGAATAAAGCCCCAGCCCCATCGTTGCAATCCAAAGATGTTTTTCATCATCTTCGGCCATCTCAAATACTTTGGGCAACTGGCCGTCGCCGCGTGTGAGCAGCTGGTTGATATACCGGCACCGCCCCGTGGCACGGTTTACGATACACAAGCCATTGTCGTACGATCCCAGCCAAAGGTTTTGGTCGGAATCTTCGTAGATGTCCAGGATCGTCGCCGGTACACTTCCGACCTCGCCGGAAGGTTTATAGTGTACTTTTCGGTTTCCGAGGCTGTCCAGGCCATACACACCGTCGCCGTCTGTACCCACCCACAGCATGCCCAGCCGGTCTCTGTGTAGCGCCGTGATGTTCGCGGAACCGATCACATCATTCTGAATGGAGCGGTGGCCATAGTATTGAAAACGTTTTGTCCTGGAGGGCAACAACGCGATGCCCTTTTGAAATACTCCGATCCACAGATTGCCGGCAGCGTCCTCGCACAACGCGTGAATTTTAGTTCGTGAAAGGTCGATGGTGCTGACGGTGAAATCGCCGTTCGAGAGTTCCTGTTTTTCGGGGTCAAACACTTTGAGGCCCCGTCCTTCCGTACCGATCAGAATTCTGCCGGCACGCGTCAGCGTTAGCTTTGTGATCGGTAATCGTGATGCGGTTGCCAGGGTGGGGGTGAACGTGTTGGTTTTTTTGTCGTACGTGTAGAGCCCCGTGGTGCCGCTTCCTGCGTACAGGTTTCCGTGCGCGTCTTCGCATAGCGTAAATATATTTCCATTGTCTCCGGCAATGTCGGGTTGCGTGAGCTGGTTGCGTGCATCGACCCGGAATAGACCTTTATCTTGTGTGCAGATCCATAAATTTTGATGCGTGTCTTCATAGAGCGTCTTGATCAGATAACTCGGCATCGGGTTCGCCAGTTGTTGCGCGACCAATTTTCCGCCATGCGCCCGGAGTGCAAAAATCCCATGACCGGTCGTCCCGATAAGAATGTCGCCATTTTTCCGCTCTATAAAGGATGTGATGTGCGCCGGAAACGGATTGCCGTTTAACAGCAGCAAAGGTATAGGCTGAAATCTGTCAAATGCATGGTCATAGACCTGCAGGCCGTTGACCAGCCCTATAAAAAGTCTGCCTTTCCGGTCTTCCAGCACCGACCTGACGAAATCGTGCAGCAACGAGGTGCTGTCATTCCGGTTGCTTCTGTACACGGTGAATTTTGATCCGTCATAGCGATTTAACCCGTTGTCTGTCGCCATCCAGATGACCTGGTGGTGATCCTGATAAATATCGTGCACCATGCTGCTCGAGAGCTCAGCGTCCACCGTAAATAACTTTCCGGGCTGTGCATAGCCCTGGAGAAATGTAAACACGAAGAGTATTAAAATGGGGCACTGGCGTTTCACGATCGTTACGGTGGCAGGGGACATTTGACTATACGTTAACAATGTTCTCGATAGTTTTTCAGACGGTGACTGGCCGCGCTCCAACCGTTACGTTATACATCGCCCGCGGAACATCACCGTACTGTTCTTATGAATTTAATGATCTGATAACCAATTTCATAACTTTATGTTACATACGGAAAAATTTCTGTAACAAGCGTGTAACGGTGCGGCGTCTGTTTAGGAATATATTTGATCATACCAGTCTGTTGCGGTGATGCGGCTGCG
This sequence comes from Parachryseolinea silvisoli, assembly GCF_021190955.1. GTDB lineage: Bacteria > Bacteroidota > Bacteroidia > Cytophagales > Cyclobacteriaceae > Ohtaekwangia > Ohtaekwangia silvisoli. The sequence goes on along the minus strand of NZ_JAIOAO010000001.1, from coordinate 1,969,360 downwards.
AAGTCAGGCCACGCATACTCCCGCGATGGGAATACCGTAATGAATGAACATATGAAGAGGATTCTTGTTTTTGCCATTATTTTTAGCGGGCTGCAATCTTTTTATGCCCACAGCCAGCCGACAACGCTGATAAACCCGATCCTGGCAGGATTTTACCCGGACCCCAGTGTGATAAAAGTGGGGACCGATTATTATTTGACGAATTCTACCTTTTCCTATTTTCCGGGACTTCCGGTTTTTCATAGTAAGGATTTGAAGAACTGGAAGCAGATCGGCAACGTCATTAGCAGGCCGTCCCAAATGAATTTTATGGGCCACCGCATGACGAGAGGTTTATTTGCTCCGTCGATCAGTTACCACGATGGGCTATACTATGTTGTTTGTACCCTCATCGACACGGGCGGCAATTTTGTTGTGACGGCAAAAGATCCCGCGGGACCGTGGAGTGATCCAACGTTTCTTCCGGAAGTGAAAGGAATTGATCCTTCTCTTTATTTTGATGATGCGAAGGCGTACATTCTGTACAACAGTGATGCTCCCGACTATAAACCCTTGTATTCCGGCCATCGGACAATCCGCATGTATGAATTCGACCCGGTTCATCGCAAGGTTGTCGGCGAAGAGAAAATGCTGGTGAATGGTGGTGTGGATATTTCCAAAAAGCCCGTTTGGATCGAAGCTCCGCACATACTCAAACGAAACGATTGGTATTACCTATACGCCGCAGAAGGCGGCACGTCGGTTAACCATTCCGAGGTAGTCTTGCGAAGCAGAGACGTCTGGGGGCCGTATCAACCCTATGAGCGAAATCCGATACTCACGCAACGCCACTTACCGGCCGATCGCAAGGATCCCATTACGTCGGCGGGCCACGCACAATTTGTGGAAGCACCCGATGGAAAAACCTATGCCATATTTCTGGCCGTAAGGCCCTATCGCGATAACTTTTACAATACAGGGCGGGAGACCTTTATTGCACCCGTGGAGTGGATAGACGACTGGCCGGTGGTTGATCCTGTCCACCCGGAGTTGCAATACCGTTATCCCGTCGCCTACGGTGAGACGAAACAGGCAGACGCACGTCCACAGAGTGGAAACTTCCAGTATACTGTCACGTTCGAAAGTCAACTCGACCCGTCGCTGTTGTTCTTGCGAACAGTGGACAGCACCTCCTTTAACCTGACGAAAGCCAACGGTCTCACCGTAACGCTGAAACCGGAAACATGTATGGAGACGGGCAACCCCTCGTTTATCGGAAAGCGCCAGCAACATCTGTATGGCAGTGCCGAAACGGCGCTGACGTTTACAGCGAAATCAGATCACGAAAAGGCAGGGTTGGTGATCTTTCAGGACGAGCGGCATTTCTACTACCTGTGTAAGTCGGTTGCCGATGGGAAGAACGTCGTTCAGCTTTACAAAAGCCCGGCAGAAGGGAGTGCGATGGAGTTGCTGGCCCAGGTCAATGTTCCTTCAGGCGCCGTGCTGCTTCGCATCAGTGCCGAAGGTGAGCGCTATAGTTTTCGTTACGCGCTCAGCCCCGGAAAATGGAGTGTGCTGAAAGACAATGTCGACGGTACTTTTTTGAGCACACAGGTTGCCGGAGGTTTTATTGGGTGCGTGTTCGGCATGTACGCGACGTCGTCGGGACAGGAGACGTCAAACAAAGCATCGTTCCGGTATTTAAAATATGAGGGGAAGGATCCGGTTTATGATCAGCGGTAAGAGGCGATGGCTTTTATGCTATTTATCTTCGTCATCTTCGATAACGTAATAATCAGTATCGTTTTCGTCAAAGTACTTGGATAGATCGGGAATCGGTTCATAGCCCTTGATGACACAGTGATCTATCAGGATGTCATAGTCTGGCGGATTGTCGTTTCCGCAACTTGGGCATTTAGTGTCTTCGACTATTCCGTAAGCCATTATTTTCTTTCGGCCGATGGAGTTCTTTCCAGGTGCATCGAGTATAACGTCATGAATGTTGTACCTGTGCTGCCAAACTTCTCCAGCTTTGAATTGCAGATTGGCGGGGTATGTATTGCTGCAACGCGAACATTTTGCGGTAATTGCCAGTGTATTAAACGCTCCCATATTTTAAATCATTTTAATCAGCCGCAACCCTATATTCCGGATCTTCGATCACATTCACATCGATGACCGACGCTGCATTTTTCAACAACGTTCGGCAGTCTTCGCTTAAGTGACGCAAGCGCAACGTTTTGCCCGCCTTGTGATAACGCTCTGTCAACTTATTCAACGCTTCGATGGCGCTCATATCGGCCACCCTGCTTTCCTTAAAATCCACCACGACTTCGTTGGGATCATTTTGAATATCAAATTTCTCCAGGAATGTACTCACCGAACCGAAGAATAGCGGTCCGAAAATCTCATAATGTTTCACGCCGTCGCTGTCGGTATACTTTCTGGCGCGGATGCGTTTCGCGCTCTCCCAGGCAAACACCAGCGCTGCCACGATGACGCCGATCAACACGGCCAATGCCAGGTTGTGTAGCCAGATCGTAATAAGCGCCACCAGCACGCCCACAACGATGTCGTGTTTCGGCATTTTGTTGACAATCCGTAAGCTGATCCATTCAAATGTACCGATGGCCACCATGATCATCACGCCGACTAACGCGGCCATGGGCACTCGTTCGATAATCGGTGCGCCAAACAGAATGATCAGCAGAATGGTGACCGCGGCGATTATACCCGACAGGCGTGCCCTCGACCCTGCGGAAAGATTGACGAACGACTGCGCTATCATCGCACAACCACCCATGCCGGTAAAAAATCCGTTTACTATGTTTGCCGTTCCCTGGGCTACTGCTTCTTTGTTGCCCCTGCCTTTAGTGCCCGTGATTTCGTCCACCACGTTCAGTGTCAGCAAGCTCTCGATCAATCCTACACCGGCCATGACCAGCGCATAGGGGAAAATGATTTGCAGGGTGGCTAACGTGAAGGGCACAGTCGGTATGTGGAAGGGTGGGAAGCCACCGCTGATGCGGGCGATGTCTTGCACGGTCTTCGTATCGATCCCCAGTCCCAGGACGATCAAGGAAACAACGACGATCGCCACCAGCGAAGCCGGCACGGCTTTGGTGATTTTCGGAAAATAGATCACGATCAGTATGGTCAGCGCGACCAGGCCCAGCATCGTCCAAAGGGCCGTGCCGGTAAGCCAGGTGGTTCCGCTTGCGGACGTGATTTTGAATTGCTCGATCTGCGCCATAAAGATGATCACCGCCAATCCATTCACGAACCCATACATCACGGGCTGCGGCACTAACCGAATAAATTTTCCAAGCCGGCATATCCCCACCGTGATCTGCAACACACCGGCCAGCGCGACCGCGGCAAATACATATTCCACACCATGCGCCGGCACCAGCGCGATCAGGGTTACGACCGTCGCGCCGGCACCACCCGATACCATCCCGGGGCGTCCACCTAAAACGGCTGTGACCAGCCCCATTAAAAACGCTGCGTACAATCCGGTTAACGGCGACAGACCCGCCAGGATGGCAAACGAAAGCGATTCAGGTATCATCGTCATGGCAACGGTCAGGCCGGACAAGACTTCTGTTTTGTAGTTTATTTTCTGACGGAAGTCGAATAGATTGACGAAAGGCTTCATGGACGGTGAATCGTGAGGCGGAAAGGGGCAAATATACGGGGGAGTAAGAATTATCATAAATCCGCCCATGTTTTGTCGTGATAACGTGCTTGTCAGAAAGTAAAAAGGTAGACCTTGGTCTGCGAAAAAAGCGCAAAAAATGGATACCGCCGCCAATAAGAAACTCAATGCAGCACCTGTTTGAAGAGTTTTCAAAAGGCAATGATACGCCCTTCGTAGAGACCATGGCCGACGATATTCAATGGATATGGATGGGATCGGGACTATGGTCGCGTACATTCGACGGGAAGCAGGCCGTGTTGGATGAACTATGAAGCGCCGTCCGGACGACCTTAAAACCGCCGTATAAAGTATTTGCGCACCGTTTTATAGCCGATGGCGATACGTTGTTCCGAGGCCTTGATACCGCAAATAGGCTACATCATAACCCGAATGCAAAGTAAATACGGCTAACTAAATCGCTGTAAAAAATTTCCAACATTGTTGTATGATATTATCTTCATGATTCAAGAAGGTATTTTTCCTGATCTCAAGACGACAAATATGGAATTGGTAATTAATAAACTGGAGGGGTATGCTGGGCTTCGGCTCAGGAACAATCAGCCGCTTGCTTTTAAAGAGGGTATCAATCTTCTCGTCGGACGAAATGGCTCCGGCAAGAGTAATATATTGAAGCTTATTCAAATGGCTGCCAGCAACCTTGGTGACTTAAAGCCGCGAATTGAATCCTCCTACTTCCAAGAGAAGTATAAACTGATCGCGGAAGAAGGACTCAATAAGATTGTTGATAGATTTGGGGTGATTGAACTTGTTCAATTTTCAATAGACGGCCGGGATGGAAATATTAGTATGTCTTTGAAGGATGTGCCAAATGATAATGTGGCAAAAAACCTGCTCAATGACGAAAGCTATTATCTCGGACATATAAATTTGCTATGCCGCTCGGTAGATGCGGTCTTTCGGCTGATATCTTCGAATGTCCAAGCGCCCAAATTCGAAATGTCGGGTTATCCCGCAAGTACTCGCCTTTTTTCAAACGATTCAAACAATGGCGCCCATCAAATGATGCAGACGTCGATTGAAAGCGTTACTCTTTATATAGGGAATGCACTAAAAGAATTCTATTCCAGTCAAGGATTTAAAGAACAGATCGAAAAACTCGAATCATCCATCAACGACACCTTCGAACGATTCCTTGGAAATGCCGACAAACGGATAAAGATCAACTTGTCAGAGATCACTACTTCTGGCCTAGTTTCATTGGTCCTTTGGGATCGTGACAACAGGATTCAGTCGGAGGCATTAAGTACGGGGGAGTCGACACTTTTTAATTTCATCTTTGCATTAAATGCCGCGAGCCTGGGCCGTTTTGATATTTTATGCTTCGATGAGCCAGATGTACATATGCACGATGATATGATTCAGGTGCTCGTAGACGAAATTTCAAGAATATCTTCAGCGCATAACAACTCCATTATACTTGTCGCTACGCATTCGACAGTCTTGATTGAAAAATTGGCCATATTGAGTGCGATTGATTTAAATATTATCACGATCGATAACGATCGCGAAATTAGCAGCTCTAATGATGATATTGAGCTCATCCGGGCACTCAATCGAAACGGAGTCTCGTTCTCTCCTCTGATGCTCTCAAGACGACTTAATATATTTATCGAAAATCACTTGGCGAATGGACGGGATCATCGGGATTTTTTTGCGAAATTTTTTCCTAAGGACGAACAGCCAAACATTATTCCTATTGGTACCTCTGGAAATGTAAATGATAGCGATTCTTTCACCGAAACATTTGAGGATATTTTGAAGACAACCGGTATGTGTTCCGTCGGAATTCAGGATGGCGATGTGTGGTTTAAAGTTCTGATGGGGAAATATTTTGAGGGAAAAGTTGAGCTCGCGAACCTGACCTCTGAACTCGCCAACATCGATACCGAAATATTTAACCCAGATCCAAAGAACAAGCGACGGTTTTGCCTCAATGCCTGGGAGGTCGAGAATCTTTACCTGAAAAATGAACTTTTGGAATGCTGGAGTAATCGGAACGGGGTTGTTTTTGGCGAGAAACAATATCAATCTTTTCTAAAGGACAACCGATCGATAATTCAGAAGGCGTACTATAAAACATATTTCAAAGATGTTTCGGGATCTAAATTGAGAAATGTTAGTTCTCCTGATGTCGCGTTGGAAAGTTTTGAGGAGAAGGTCGCAAGAGATAGAGAGCGTTTCGCGAACACGCAACTGCCAGAAAGAATGAATAAATTGATCGATGCTCTTTTTACGCATAATTTAACACAATGGCTGCCGGGAAAAGAACTAAAAAATTGCCTTAAAGACAATGGATACAACTTCGACTGCAGCAGCCTTGATTTACCGGAGACCAAGCTCGGTAGATCCATCCGGAAGAATGTATTTGCGTAGGCGTCATTGTTTTTTAGCAATAATTATTGCTTCCATTCGTCCGGCCATTCTCGCGGAGGACCCTTTGAAGTCTTGCCAGTACTATGTAGATATATGCCTTGTAAGTTCTCCTGGCTGTCGTTTGGCCAATAAATTTCTATTCTCCGTTTAAATCCGTTGTTAGCTGATTCGATTCCAGCAGGATGATACATCCCAAAGCTTGGACCACCAGGTGTTCCTAAGAGAAGATAAAACCGAACATTATTTAAGAGAAACTCCACTCCCAAAACATCGCCATTCTCCATGAGAGGCATGAAACCAAACGAATGATCTATTTGAGTTAATGGTAATGGACTAATGTATAAGCCCCAGTTGTGAGGAAATGGCATATTATTGAATAGAATGTCAACATAGAGATCTTTTACTGTACCCGAGAAATTTGCAATTTGATTCGATGCAATAAAGCCACAAAGTACTTTGAGCATCCATCGTTCCAAATCGTAACCGCAGAAGTGGGCGATATTGCTCTCTGGTTTTGCTGAAATTAGATTTTGGTCGTTGTCAATGAGCGTCTTAAAAAATCTACCCATCTCGGAGTCGAACTCCGACAGAATACTATTGTGAGTTGAACACAGGATATTCGACTTTAATGTGTTCGTCGGCAGCAGGCCAAAATGGCCCTTCTTTTGCCAAGGCAAGCCAATGATCTTTACCTTTCCGTTTTTCTCAAGACTGCGAAGAATTACATGTGAAATGACATGTTCTCCTGAGATTTTTGTTGAACAATTGCCGGTTCCTTTGGCGTAGCACTTCTCATGTTGATAGCGTGTGTTTCCAGGCTTCTGGATCTGAATGCATTTGATTTTATTTGCCATAGACGATGTTTCGATATAATTCTGTGACACCACCTCTCTAAAAATCGTATCAATCGACCACATTCATTGCTCGTTCCATTTGCTAAATGCACGGAATATCAAAATGGGGACAGGGAAAATCATTCCTATCAACGTTACGCAAAGGGAAATCTCAAAATATTTATATTTTCTCCAGGCCGTCCGAGAATTTAGAACTATTTGGTGTGCTAGATCGAGCTCAAAATCCGGAAATATTTCAGGCTGTTTTGCGGCCGTTCGGCAGTAAACATTCTTGAGGTAGTCAATGTGGTTAAACTGGCCGATGTGATGGAAATATACTAGACTATACTCGTTGACCTTGTCAGGAGCTTGAGGAGGTTGCTCTTTCTTGGGCAATGAAAGCGCCGGCATAAACGAAAACAACGAAATGATTATCGCAATGGTGCTGGCACAAATAAAAATCCATAATCCCACGTGGGCATTGGGATGAAGTTCACAAATGGCTCCGAAACTTTGAAAAGTCCCCCAGATGGCCGCTCCATTGAAGGCTACTAGCACTCCGTTCTTAGCCTCGGCGAAGCGAAGCCATTCATTCACGTTCGCGAATATATATTTTAAACGATCTTCCATTATTGTATTATTTTGTCAATATCATAACGCAAACTTGCTCCATACACTTTTACATCAACGTCCTTAATTGGATGAGTTATCCGATTATATTTTGAGTTCCACAAATGTATTTTAGACGAAGCATTTCTGAATATCATTTCTGGATGATCTTTTGCTAATACGTCATATACTCTTTCTGTCATTAATATGTTTGGTAGGGTTTCATGGGAGTCAGGTAATTTTTCTATTTTAGTTATCTTTCTTGTCAAAAGACCAAATCCCGTCCCTTCAAAGTTTATCGAAAGAGCTTCCATTACTTGTTCCTTTGTGAGAATCTCTTCTGTCGGAAACAGTGCATCAGCTAGCGGGCGGGCGCGGAATGGCGAGATTCTTACTAGGCCGTACCGTCGCTTCTCACTCTTCACTCGGTATCGTTCGACTGTAAACTCTTTGGTGGCTGCGTCGGTAAGCTTAGACGCAATGTTAGCGGCATCACCCACCCAAACAAGGTTTTTATACTCCGACCTTTCTTCGTGTCTCTTCTGTAGCCCGGTTTTTAGCACCAGCATTTCACCATAATCTATACCTATGCCGACTTTGAATTCGGGCATTGCGACGCGCTCGGCTAGTATCTTTGTGACAACGGTGTTCATTAGTATCGCACACTTCAATGCATTGATGTGACAATCCTTAGGTTCAAAAACTACCATGACTCGGTCGCCAATGATATTACGGACGTACCCGAATTCGTCAGCTGCCAGTGCCATGGCATGAATGAACGCGGAATAGATCTTTCCCAAACGTTTTTTATCTCCGCTGAGCTGCTTGGATATTTTTGTTGAGTTTCGCATGTCGGCCATAAGCACGCATGTCTTGAGAATCTTCCCTTTCTTATCCTCACCGACGGTGAACGTAAGCCCTGGATCGTCTCTGGAAGGAACGCTATAGGTATCCGATGTTTCAATCTTTCGGTCGAAAATATCTCTTACGTCACTATTGATTTGGGTTAAAATCGTTTTCATAACTGTAAATATCCTAGTCGAGAAATTTTAAAACTTTCATAGTATTATAGTCAACACCCTGTAGTTTAGGAAGGGTGACCGTTTCTATGGCCACATTTTTAGGGTCAAATCCGTTGAATATCCAAGTGATAACATCATAAGATGACCATGAGAAGTAGTTGATGGAATCTCCTTGTGATACGCTCTCCAGCCGGTATAACTGCGTAATCGTTGGACCGATCATGGTATATTCTTGGTAGTGTTCGCCAGGTACTTTATAGTACGCCACCGGTCCTTCGTGGATGGCCACTTTTACATTTTGTGAAGTGCCTCGGAACTTCTTAATGACGGATTCGGCGCAGCGCTCTGCCCTTGCTACATGGTTCGGATAAGGCACATCTAGAAATGGTTTGCCAAAAACACAAATAATTCCGTCGCCCATCAATTTTTCGATCTGACCGCCATGGGCGTAAATGAGCGGAATGATGTCTTTGTAGTAGTCGTCAAGGAAAACTTTAATTTTTTCAGTTGACCAACCTGCGATGGTTGTCGAGAACGCGGTAATATCGATAAACAATAGAATGACCTGTTCTTGCTTACCCTCCTCGAAGTATCTAATGATTTCCGGAGCGGATGGGTTAAAGCTTTCGAGAAGTGAAAAGGCCTTTGCTTCATTTATCACTCGAGGGCTCATTCGCTGCAAGTTGATTGCTTTTTTTATCGAATCACGCGCGCCCGTTTGAGACAGGAAGCTATGTACATCTTTATCGGATTCGGAAAGACAGTGGTATTTCTCTTTGAGGTAATAAACTTGGGTTAGGTTTGGCATCGTGATATCATTAACGGTTACTATTGAGCAAATCAGCGTTGTGTTACGGTTTCAATGAAGCTAGCTAGTTAACGATTTCCACAGTAAAGGTTTTTAGCCTTTTTGAGTGTGGTATATCTAAAATAAGAGTCGAAAAATCCACACTGGTATAAGAAAATTTCGAGCCTTTTTTCTCTTGGTTGGTATCCGCAGTGGAAATATCTAATGATTACGCGAAATTTCGCACTTAAATTGAGCCCGTAAATATGGAGTGTTCGTTAATGACGGACACCATCCAGTGCTTGCTGACCACTGGGTGATATTATTAGGGCAATTATTTCCTAAGCTTTCAGTCCAAGCATAGCGACATATTCAGAAAATATGGGGATGCTTTGCAACTTTTTTTGACTCACATATTTTTACAATTACATCTTCTCTCCAACATAATCCTAGTGCGGCCCCTTCCTCTGTTGCCCCGATCCGCCCACTATAGCAACCAATAAATTCCATTCTATTATCTCCCAATATGACGTCGTCACGATCCCAAAAGTCGGGTGCATCAGGGTTAATACCAGTATACGGATTGGAACTGTCCCAACTTCCAATATAGGAAGCAAAAACGGGAGAACCTGACATTCCCTCTCTTGTTTGCGTGTCTATAAAAAAAGCAGGAATGTTTCGGCCGTTCTGCAAACCGCCAACAGGGGAGATACTTCCTCCAATTGTAATATCATAGTGTGGCTCAGATGCTATATAGCCAGATTTCCAGAGCGGTAGGCCAAACCCCACGCTAATTGATTTCGGAAATCCTATAACAAAGACCGAGTTACCAGGTAAAACAGGTATTTTTATTCTCGCAATTTTATTTGCCGCATTATGCATGTTATCGGCGCAGTCTCCTGGTCGTTTAATTGGTAGTGCAACAACATCGCAATCGCTTCCCATCTCAGGATGCTCATACCAGCATGGAGAATAGTTTGTATATATTTCAATTCTATGTGCGATGGCTGTAAACTGCCGCCGTTCTTTGTCGATATATGTCGATAGCTTCGTTTGTATAAAGAGCGGAAAACGTTTTTGTGGACTCAGTGGATCTTTTGTCAAAAAATGCCGTCCGGAAAAGTTATGCCAATTTGTAATTAAAAACAGTTCGTCCCTAAGCTCATAAAAGAAGCCCGTACCGGTAGAAAGCATCCCCTGATCATCATACATTAGTATTTGAAAGGGTGATTGAGAATAGGTGCTACGTATTCCTTTTTCTGGCATGGTTAATACATCTGAATGTAACTATTAAATCCTATTCGGCGGATATGAGCCCGACGAGTTAGCAACTGCGCCACGATGGAAATGTATTAAAAAAAGGCAATCCTTCCGAATTGCCTTCTTCTGTGTAGGCCGGCTAGGAATCGAACCTGCATTAGTTCTGAGGAGTGGCAAAAAGCAAAAAAAGCACTGATCTCTCAGTGCTTTTTTATTCTGGATGCGGACCGGACGGGAGTAGAACTACTCCTGCAACCTTCTGATATTCAATACACTTATATCGAGGCCTGCTTCATACTCACCAGTTTTCAATAAGACTGGCAGTGCTGTAAGTATCTCAAATATAAGCTTATGGTGCAGATATTTAGCGTACAATCGGATTTAAAGCGGGCGCTCCACTTCGAAAATGACTACTTGGCTACCTCCCTTAGGGCCTCTTTTGTAGTCTTCAATTTCTGCTCTACTATTAGCGTTCCAAAGAAAATATCATTCTGTTAACTGAACGCCGTAAAACCTAAGCCTGCATATTTATTCAATTGCCGACTTATGACTGATTTGGTGTGAATTGACTGAGGCGAAGAGAATGAGCCTTATCATAGGTAAACGTGCGACATGTCACTCATCTTTTTTGGCTGTGAAGGACGTCGTTTTGTTCTGGTATCCAGTTCCAATCAATAACTTATCCTGAAAGACATTGTAAACGACCGGATCGTTACTGAGGTCTTCGGTTAACAAAACTCCGTTCCCGTATATGACACAGTTAAGCGGATCGAAGAATATACCAATATTAGACGAGATATCCGCTCTGGGGCCATTGTCAAATTCAAGGGTCACAGGCTCCGTCGTATTTTGCATGGTGCCGGTCCACGTCGTGTTACGAAGCTTGTCTAAGGAAAACTCCTCCGACTTACGAAGGTTGTCTATTTCGAATGCGTTATACGCGGGTGAAAACAAAACGGTACATTTTCCTATGCGATCAGGAGGATTCAAAATCGTCCTCTACAGGATCAAGAACCGCATATTTTGCCCGATAAGTAATCCGCAGGCTGGGAAAACGAAACGGTACAAAATGGTCTAAATTTCATTAATCAAATACCGCTTAAATTGAAATTTGAGGGGGCGAGCGTTCAATTTTCCACCGATAGGGATGAATTAGGGATGCATATACGACAGTGCCTGTCAACGCTACCTAGGTAATCTGGTAACGAATCGGCCACATTTTATAACTTATGAAGATGGCCTCGACGCCTAAAAAATGTACCGTTTCGTTTATATCAAAATGTACCATTTTGTTTTCACGTCCCTACCTGTTAGAACTTCCAAAACGCTCCTCCGGATGGTCGCAGAGATGTAGCTAGACTGAGAATAAAACTAGTCTTCCGTTTTTGCCTTGAGTATTTCAAATTCTGGAAGATGCAAGATCGCCACCAGTTAAAAGAGAAACTTTTGACGACGGATTAGACAATTATAGTTTATGCCACGCGCTGGCACCTCCGGAATTTCCGCTATATTCGAGTCACTCGAAAACACTATCTATGCTTTGGTCTTTCGCTTGCTGGCGTTTGATTTTGAATATGCCTGCTATAATAAATGCCGCGGTATGCTTTGCCGGCGGTTAACGATTGCATGCCTGGTTCTGCTGCCGGCAATTTCCCTCAATGCCCAAAACGTAAGCAAGTTAAAAGCGACTAAGCATGTCGGCGATTCCATCGCTCGCTCTATAACTCATCCAAGAGTTGCAGACTCAATTCCCGCTTCGATTCTTGGTGAGTCGTCCACAGGTAATGCCGTGATCAAAAAAGGCCAAAAGGTACAGAGTGGTTTGCGTAAGGGCCTGGACTCCTTGGGCGGTTCTGCGACGAGTACCGAGAATGTTGTCCAGGATCGAATCAGGAAAGAAAGAAACACGCTTGATTCGCTGGAAAGAATTGCAAAAAGTCCGTTGGATAGCTTGCAAGAGAGGGTCGGAAACCTCAAGGAGAAATGGGCTGGCAAGGTTGATGTAGATTCAATAGAAAGGGTATCCGAGCGGTTGCAACCACTCGCAATTCCAAGTCTTGACAATGTACGGCCCCGCTCAATATTCCTAACCGCGACGGTTTAGACATACCTCCTTTAACAGTGAACGAGCTACACAATGCGCCCCTGCCAGAAGGCATTCCCAAAGTTGACATTCCTGACCCGCCCTCGATTGAATCCAGCATTGACAAGATTTCAAGCCAAGCCAACATAATTGATGAGCATAAGGATATTCTTATCGATCCCCGCAGCCTGGATTCAGCGAGAATTGTTCATGAGGTCGAAAACCAGGCGCTAAAATCGGAGCCGGTCAAAGCGGTGAATCAAGAATTCGAGAAGGTTTCGTCCCAGCAGGCCAGCTATCAAGCATTGCTGCAACGTTATCGTGATGAAAAATTGAACAGGGAAGAGATCACACGGAAGGCCAAGGCCATAGTCAATTCACAGATAAACGAGCACTTCAGTCCATTGAAACCTGTGGAGACACAGCTATCAATGGTGAACAACAAACTATCATTCTTCAAAAAACTAAAGGGAGATCTATTTAGCGTATCGCCAGAGTTGTCGAGCCGGAAGTTTGGTCAACGTCTTACACCAGGCATTATGTGGCAACTTAATAAACGTGAATTCCTAATCGTGGACGCATCCGTGCAAATTGGTTATCAGCTTAACAGGAGATTCACCGCTGGATTCGGTGCAGTTTACCGTGTTGGCATAGTGACCAGTTAACAGGTTGGATTCGGGACCTCGATGTCTTCGGGGGACGCGTCTATGTCGAAGGAAATATCGGCAAAGGCGCCTTTTTGCAGGGAGAATTCGAAGCGCTACGCGTGCTGGCAACAAGTCCTTTGATCAAGCCTGGTGTAGAAACTGCTCCGAATCGTGTCTATGGTAGTTATTTTGGTTTAGGGAAGCGAATTAACATTGCGCGCCGAATTGCATTTGTAGCGCAGGCAAAATATCGTGTGGGCTATACTAATGAAATAAACAAGGTCAGCAAGGTGTCAGAGAGGTTTGGGTTAGAATATCTATTCAGGAGGCCTCGAAGAGATTTGACAGGGATGAAGAAGTAACAAAAAATAAATGTAGTAGGGGACTTCTTTTTACAACCGTCTGTCTATATATTTGGTTGAACGCACGATTGAAGTGATATTTCCGTATTTTAAGGCGTCGTTTTTGTTTTATTGTTAATCTATTTAAAGCCCCTGAGTTGAGTATGTTGCAGCGTATTCTGGTAATTTTTTGTCTTTTAAATTTCAGTGTTACCCTATATCTGATTTTCTCTCGGACAACTGCTGATGAGATCGTATATATCGATTCAGTCAAATTGCTTAACGGTTATCGGGGCATGATCGACGCCCGCACCGTATTTCAGCAGAAAACCGTTACCTGGAAAGCGAATATTGATAGTCTTAATTCAAATGTCCAAAAAAGTATTTTGTCCTACGAGAAAGAATCTCGTTCCATGACATCCACGGAACGTGAACTGACTCGTGAACTCATCCAGACAAAGCAGAATCAACTGTCACAGTATCAGGAAGTATTAAATTCCAAGGCTCAGGAAGAAGATAGCAAAATGACGGCTGACGTCATTTCCCAAGTTAATGCATATTTAAAGCGTTACGGTGCGGAGCATAATTATCAGATCATTTTTGCCGCTAATGAATCGGCTAATATAGCGTATGCCGACGATAGCAAGGACATTACAGGCGAGGTTCTGGACGGTATAAATAAAGAGTACTCAGGTACAATAAACAGATGAACCAGGCCCTCTTTCCGATCATGGGTTTTAAGATATTTGCATTCGCAGGACTATGCCTGCTGGTGTCGTGCTCTGGCGTTCCGGCAACGAAGGAGTCAATCCAGGAGTATATTTCAAACTCGGATAATGGATTGTTGGCCTCAACTCATATCGGTGCCATGAATATAGAGGTTCAATTTAAGCCCACGGATTTTTTGGTTGAAGAAGAGTTGTATGGTGAGCCGTTAACACCTTCAGCGATTGATTCATTGCGGAGCAAATATTCTGAATACTATTATTTTATTTTAAGATTATCCAGTGAGAATGGGGAGGCGTTGTATGCTAATAGCGAACCTGGTAAATACAGCGAGCTTGTACAGACGCTTTCTTTTAACATGGACCAGTTTGTTGCCCTGACAACTCCACTTGCAGATACTATTAAGGTAGCGGATTTCGCTTTGGATAGAACGCATGGCATGGGAGAGGCCACGACCCTAATATTTGTATTTGAGCGCCCGCGTAACGGAACTGGAGACTGGATTCAGTTTAACATAGGTGACTTTGGGCTCGGTGTTGGTAACCAAAACTTTCGGTTTAATAGAACAGCGTTGGAGGAAGCGCCTACGATAGATTTTGGTGTCTAGCACAGGATGTATTGAAAGTGTAGGTTATTCTCCTCCATTTGATTCGGACAACTACGGTCTATCAATCGTGTAATTAAAGCGGCCTTCCGCGACCATATTTTATGACTCTTTTTAGAAACTCCGCTGTATTGCGAGCATTCTCGGTATTTTGTTTAATCGAGTTGTTTGTCAATATCATCGCACCAAGTGTTTCTTGGGCATTAACGTCCGGGCCGACCGCTCCGGAGGCTACTAGTTTTGAGCCTGTCGATACAACGGACTTGGTAAGCCTGAACACAGGCGATTTCACCTATACACTGCCGCTGATCGATGTGCCTGGGCCGGCGGGTGGCTATCCGCTAGCCCTTGCCTATCATGCGGGAATAATGCCGGATGAGGACGCCACCTTCGTTGGTCTTGGTTTTTCGCTCAATCCGGGGGCCATCAACCGTTCGGTCAGCGGTTTTGCCGATGATGCTAATAACGTGTCTACCTCAACGCGCGAATTTTGGCAGGGAGGGTCGACGACTACAGTGACGGTTGGCGTATCGGTTTCGTCAGCGTCAGGTGTCGGCGTCAGCGCGGGTCTTATTTTTTCTGACGATACTTATAGGGGGCGTGGTGTCGGACACTATTATGGCGGCCGTTATGCGATAAAACAGTCTAATGACTACACCTCGAAATTAAGCAAATCGATCCATCATACGCAGGGTGTATCGCCCTATGGCGATAGATTTTCCAGCACGGGAGTGACCCTCGGAATTGGTAAAGTTGTTGGCGGTGGGACCATGATTGGACTGAGCGCGACCATCAGCCAGGATCAAAACGGTGACCTCAGTGGAAGTATGTCAGCCGGAATATCCGCTAACTCCAATACCCCCAAAGAAGGTAAGCAAGGCTATGGAGGAAGTTTGCTTGGCGCGTCTATATCAACGAGCCAGTCTTCTGTCTCCGTTAGTGCAGGAGGCGTGTCTGCCGGGGCAACAAGTACCAACAAAGGAAATGTGAGCACCAGTGGCTCCGATATAGACGTCGATATTCCGCTCCCCGGGTCATTAAGCCTCCGTTTAGGACGGTCATACCAGCGATATTGGATTGACAAGACGGAGTCTGTGGCGAGTAGCGGAGCGCTGTATTTCCCAGATAACCTTCCAACTTCTACGGAACTTAACACAAGGGCATATGACGTATATGACTTGACTGACCCGAATAAGTCGATAGCCGAAAGCGTTCCCGACGAAGGCCAGGTTGGTGCCTTTATTGATTACGATAACTTTAATGTTGTTGCCCAGGGCCTTGCAGGAACAATGCGCCCGTTCCATTACAAAGCTGCACTGTTGCGGAAGAATCGGAAGAGCGGCGAGACGGTCCGGGTCAAATCATATCCTTTAGCGGTAAACAAAAAGCCGCATTTCCGCTTCATCGGAGATTTTTCGAACCGGTATGAGCATGATCGAAGCCAGGACCAATTCGCTATTAACTCTAATTCGTCAAACCCGCTTTCATTCTCCTTTGATTCGAATCGTCAAACGGGCGAATCTGGTAGCGACGCGTATGACACTGCGGCCAACATTCTTCCAGGATCGAAAAACATTGAATGGTTTACAAACACTAGCATCAGATACAAGTGGCGCGACGAACAAGGCAATCCTTTGTCAGTTCCTCCAAGCGCGGCAATTAAAAAGGGTTTTGTTGACTGTAAAGCGTTAGGGTTTGTGAGAAACCAGAACGATAAAATAGGTGGTTTTAAGGTTACAAATGAGAGCGGTGTTTCCTACCATTACGCTCTGCCCGCCTATTCGCGCTTTGAGCAACAATACTCGGGCCAAATCGATGACGCCAACAAGCACCAATTCAGCCTTTTCAAAAACCCTGAGGAGTATGCTTACGCCTGGCTGCTAACGGCTGTCACCGGGCCGGACTACGTCGATACGAATACGAACGGTTTTGCCGATCAAGGTGATTTCGGCTACTGGGTAACTTTTAACTATGGCAAGTGGAGCGGTTCATACAAATGGAGAAATCCCGGAACAGGTTTTAATAAAGATATTGACCAGAATTTTGACAACGTTTCCAAGGGTCAAAAGGATGTTTACTACTTGAATTCCATCAGTACCCAAACCCATACGGCGTTATTCGTAAAAGGCTTTAGATCGGACGGAAAGGGCGTTGTGCCGAAAAACAACGATATTGTCATTACAGGATCTGGAACAACCGTCCGCGAGATAGACGATGGCGGATACGATCCACGCTACAACGAAAATACGCAGGCCACGGAGTATCCAGTGAGCACGTTAAAGCTCGATCGTATTTATCTCATGCTGAATAAGGACTTGGGTGGCGGCGCTGATAAAGTAAACGAAATGTGTGACGATGTGGGCAATTTAAATCCGGTTACCAATGCCGTAAACCGTAGCAATGTCCTTGATAGCCTTGATGTAAGAAATAGCCAGGCTCTCCTGGCTAAGGCGATTAAGAAAATTGTGTTCACAACAGACTATTCGCTCTGCCCAAACACTGAAAATAGTTACTATTCACTGGCCGATGCTTGGGATTCAGGTATCACAGCTTCAGCCGAGAGAAAAGGAAAACTTACGTTAAAAGCCATACGCGTTTACGGCCGGAACGGCGTGTCCCTACTACCGCCGACCAAATTTACATATGGCAAGGAGGAGCAGATGAGTGGGACGATGAACTATGTTGGTGCAGGGACTGTGACGATCGATTACCCAGAGCGGTTTAATATCAAAAAAGGCGATATTCTTCGGTTTCAATACCTCGACAAGTTCTATTTCTGTTATTTGAATGGCGTTGTCTATAGCGGCGGCACTTACGGTGTAACGCCCCTAAACTATAGTACATTCCCGGCCGAGAAATCAATTACGACGATTCTCACACGAACGAAAAATCCGCCGTATTCGCAGAACCATCAGGATCTATGGGGAAACTACAAAGTTGACTGGGCGCCAAACGAAATTGAGAACGTAGAACGAATGGTGACTACTACCTCGGCCACGCAGGTCGACGCGTGGTCTCTAACCGAAATCTCAACAGCATTGGGATCTAAGCTGCGTGTTGAGTATGAAAGTGATAAGTATAAAAATGCTTTAAAAAGCTTGTCCAATATTCCAATTAAAAGCGTAGAAGCACTGCCGAATGGCCGCACTCGAATTCACTTGTACGAAGACTTGGCGGAATACGGTCTTAAACAAGGCGACGCTATCCATCTGCGTACGGTGACTGCGGCCCGCTATGAGGTTGCCAATCCCTCTCAGGCGACTCAGAATCGTTTCGATTGCAATGGGGTAAAGCAAACCTATGTGATGCAATGGAAGTTCAACAACCGCTATGACGTAACCAATCCGAGTAATACACGAGGGGTACAAGCAGTGAACGCTAATACGTTTGAAATTGATTTTGATGTCACTGATGGTTTTCCGCGTGGCGATGATCTGGAGGGCGTTTGCTTCAACGAGGCCTATCCCTACAACGCCGAGGACGGGAATCACAGCGCAACGTGCATAGGTTATGGTTTTATCAACTTTAAGGAATGGCAGTTTATCGGCGGAGAAATTATATCGAAAAACTTTTTCTCACCCTACGGCGGCGGTATACGGGTGAAGAAAATAAGTCTTGTTCAAGAAGGTCGTACACGGTCGACGATTTATGAGTATCAGAACGGAGTGACCACGTATGAGCCGCTTGGATTTGCAGTGCCCTTGCGGAAAATCCCTAACTCCCAAATCTATCAATGCCTCGAGCAAAAACAACAGGAAATGTTTAATCTGTACAGAGATAGCTATCGTATGGATGTCTTCGAAAGGTTCAGGTTCCTGTTCGCGAACTCCCGCGAACTTCCGGGGCCAAATGTTTTGTATGGTAAGGTGACGATGAGGGAGCAGATTGAGCGTCGGGAAGGCATTACCGATCTGCCAGGCAGGACTGGGATGGAATTTGAAGTGTTTTCGCCAGAAACGATACTATCAAACCCTAGCCTGGCGGGCGCATTTCAAGGTCAGTTTGCGACCGGCTCCAGCTACGGGGGCCAGACGGGTTCCTGGTCCCCGACACCAGTTGGTAACGTGTTGGTTGAAAATATAGTAACTCGGAACACGACTTCAATCAGAGACTTCAGTTCCATCATGGGCAGTTTGAAGCGAACGACCCTGTATGACGCCGAGAATAATAAAATCAATGAAACTGTTAATCATTACCTGCACGATAACTTCTCTGACACTACTTTTATAAGAAAGCTCGGTACTTTCAAAAACCAAGGTGTCATAACCGAGACATTCGCGGATGCAAGGGCGATTATTCAGCCGAACACGGATGCAAATCCACGCTATAAGATCGTTGCATCGATCGCTCAAAAAATCAAGTACCCTTCTTTACAAACAGGGACAACAACCATAAATTATAAAACCGGCATCACGACGAAATCGATAAACAGAGCATTTGACTACTACTCAGGAAATGTGACCGAGGTTGTCACCAGCGATGGTTTTGGAAATGCGTACCTACAAAAGACTGTTCCAGCTTATAAAAGCTACGGCGGAATAACTGGTGAAATGGGCTTGGGTACATACGGTGGAAAAAACATGCTCGCTCAGGGCTCGGAGACTTGGGTATACAAAGTAGATACCGTCAACTACGAGACGCGACTCGGTCTAGTTTCCGGGTCGGTCCAAACCTGGAGTGATGAAATTCGGGTGATTGGTCCTGGGCAAGATCGAAGTAGCGCTACAACATATCCAGGCATCTGGCGAAAATATGCCGCGTATGTGTTTACAGGAAACGATGACCAAACTTTGCAGGCTGATGGGCTTTATCCTGTTAGTCAAGTAACGCCTTTTAATGCCTGGAACATCGATAGTGCATCGCCAGCTGGATGGGAGCGCATAGGAGCGCTTACATTGGCCGATGTATTCTCAGCAGGTCTTGAAGAAGTGGATATGGAAGGGCGTTTCGGTGCGGTTAAAATGTCGAAAGACCATTCCCAAGTATTTGCAGAAGCCTCGAATGCCAAGTATGAAGAGTTCGCCTTTTCGGGCGCTGAAGAAGACGTCAATAATGGTCAGAAATTCGGTGGTGACGTTCTGATGCGTGGGCTTATGCGCACTTCGACCTCTCATACGGGCAAATGGGGTGTTCAGGCAGACGCGAGTGGCTTAAAGGCCAAGGGATTCAGCTATTCATTTGCGCCGCAAAAAAAGCTGTACCATGTTGGCGTTTGGTGCAACAGATCGACATCCGTTATAAAATATAAGTTTGATAATTCGGCAACGGAGCTCAACGCAAAGGTGAAGGTAAGTGGCCAGGCAGGGGATTGGTATCTCCTAGAGGCAGATATCTCCGTTGGTTCGGGGCACACAAACCTTGAAGTGTGGTGCGAAGCGCTGCCTGTTCAGTCAGGACCTCAGACCGTCTTCGATGATTTTCGCATCCACCCGTCTGACGCGGTGATGTCAAGTTATGTGTACGATGACATGCGAAACGTTTCGTTCATTCTTGGCAACAACAACCTTTTCTCTGAATTCCGTTACGACGAAGCGGGGCGCTTAGTTTCCACGCTTAAAGAGAGCTTCCAGCGTTCTTTTGGTAATGACGGACGTGAAGGAATTGTAAAGGTTACTGATTTCAATTATCACTATGGCAGCACTTCTCCTAAAACTGTAACGTTCCAAGCCTCGGCGAACGGCCCAACTGCGTCAATTCTGCCCGCGGGAAGTACACAAGTGCCACAAGGGGGCGACATCATATTCGACGTTACTGGTGCGTGCCCCGCAAACAGTTACCTCCAATCTGTAGTAGTCGACGGGATGACAGTGAGCACCAGCAATCCTGAACTGATTTTGGGTGATGGAACCCGCCTTGAGATGTTGGGTCACATGCTAAAATTTGGCAACGTACAGACAGGCCATACGGTAGTTGCTAACTTTTTGGGTGAAGCTGCTTTGGGGACGGTCGAATGCGTCCAGGGGGTGCCGCTGAGCGATGGTACGACATGTTACAATGGCCAATATAGATACGGGTATTTCAACGCATGCGGCGAAGTAACACAATGGTCGTATGCGTGGCAAAAAATCGACATACCGCAAGACCTCCGCGGATTGGCGTTAGATAACTGCTGTACCCGTAATCCTCCTGGTTCAACTTGCACGTGCCCTGATTGGTAAAATGAATATACTTACTTCAGATATGGATAAGTTCAGATATCTCTTCTTTGGACCGATGGTCGTCGCAATTTTTATTTTGATTGCGCCCAACCGCGTTGTCGGCCAATGTCATGTCCAAATGGCGACTCCGGCGTGTACTGGCATGCCTGTGGCCCTCTCAGCCACATGCGACCTGAGCTGCTTTAATAGGTACACGTTCTATGTGGACAATGTGCGGGTAAATACGACTCCGATTGGTGGCCCCTATATTGAACACACATTTACAACTCCAGGCCAGCATACAATAACCCTGGAGTTTTGGAGTGAACCTGAGCAAGTCATGTGCGGAAGGGAATGGGATGCGATCGTAGTAAACGTTACGCAAGGCCTCTCGCCGACGACAATCACCGGACCATCGATCGTTTGTCCCGGTGGCACCGCCAGCTTCGTCGTAGACAACCCCCAAAATGGCGTAACATATGGGTGGGGTTCCGTCCCACACGTGTCTTCACCAACCGGGACATCAGTCTCTTTTTCGCCGGTCAATCAAACGACGACGTTCGGAGTTTCGGGAATCAACGCGGCTGGTTGTAGGACATCTGCAAGCAAGGAAGTTACAGTTCCGACGGCTACAAGAACGCCACAAATACGGGCGACGAATTACTATCACAAAGAAGTCCTTACCTCAACTGGAACCGACTTCGGCTACTATTGGCAGACATCGGCCACCGGACAGGTTATGGGTCTGCCGAATGCGATTTACGAGGATTATTTGGTCTACGAAACGGGCGACTACTGGTTACGGCGCAACGCCTCAAGTTGCTGGCTTCCTGCAGTGGGACCGCTGCATGTTGTTGTGGATTACGCGCCGCCTGCGGCCGTCCTATCACAAGCCGACCACCGCGGCTACAAGACGATCGGTTTCGGGAATGCTGATAGAACGCATATTTTTACATACGCCACCTACTACTGGGTGAACAACGCCAGCAGTGACCCCGAGATTATTGAGCCATTTAACGAAGGCCAGTCCGTTGTGGGCGATCGTAAATTTCTCGATGGGACCTATTATTTGAAGGGACGGGATAACGTTACGAATACATGGGGTCCAACTGTAGTTCTGAATGTTCAGATTTCATTGGATGACTCAGAAACGAATTTTATCCATACGCGGAATTATGACGGACGTATAGAAACAAATGGTGGGCAATCCGCGCCTGTCATTGTCGGTGAATCCCGGGTGTATGTTGATCAATCCGGTAACAAGATCCAGACACAAACGAAATCAATATCGAATGGACGGGTATTGGCAACTCAGGACATTTCGGACCGGTATGAAAGAGTGGTTGGCCAAACTCACGGCGCGCCCATAGGCTACCAATTTTCCTATAAGGAGAACTTTATGGCGTCGGCCAAGCAGGACATTTATGACTATAAAAAATTTGATCTGCCTCCCGATGGCGTGACGGCCGGCAATGTACTGAACCCGGAAGCTTTGAATGATCAAATTCCAGGTACACTCGGGTGGTATTACAGTGAGAATAACGATATTGAAACCAGTGTCCCGAAAAGCAAGTTTCCGTATGCTCGTAGCGACTTCTACGAGGATGGCTCTGGTGAGCCGCGTAAAACGGGCGGGTTGGGTGAAGCATTACGTTTTGGAGCTAGGCATGAATCCCTGTCCGGAACATTTCCTGTATTCAACGAGTTGAACGATTATCTGGTCAAGCGCCTGTTGGCATTGCCTGGAATCACACAAAGAAGTAGTCTGCTCCAGCGCGGCGTTCAAACTGTCATACGTGATCCTCATGGTAAGTATTTGATCACGATTACCGACAAAGAAGGGAAGGCGATCATGAGGGCGAAAAGCGCAACGGAAGCGAATGACGTGCTGGAAGTGCCGACCACCATCATATCGAGTGGCGATTCGACCTCGGCTAATTTCCGGAGGCTGACTTATTTTTACCTTTTAGAACCCCAGTCGGTAACCATCGCATCAGCCAATAGCAATTTCACTTTTGAGGATATAGTTTCCAATGAACGTAAGCCGGCTGGCCAAACCTTCGCTAAGTCGGACGGAAAATGGCCCGCGGGCTTCTACCGGCTCATCCTTCGCAAGAATTCAGGACAGGTTTCTCTGTCGTTTGTCAACAGATTTCGTGACATAGCTTATGACTTCTTTGATGATGCTGGAAAATTAAGGGCGGCGATTACGCCAAATGGCATTGAGGCACTTAAAGCGGGTGTCCCATATTCCAAAATTGACAAGCGAACAGTTCGATATAGCTTTAGAGGAACGCTGCTTGAATCGAACGAATCCGATGGGGGACGAGTTCATTACAAATCGCGCAGAGACGGTAAAATTCGGTTTTCCCAAACGAGCTTACAGAAGCTGAACGACTCATTGAATGTATCAGATAAGGGTAAGTTTTCCTACTCGGCATATGATCAAATCGGTCGGGTTATCCAGGTTGGAGAATATACCGGTTCGTTCAGTTTCTCCGATGTAAACGACCAGCTGGAGCTAGTGGACCAGGACACCTTTGACTTGGAGGATAAGACCGACTGGGTCACGACAGTTTATGACTCCCCGGATCCGTCAATATATAAGAGGACGAATCTGGACTCGATGGTTTATCGCCAGAATTTTGTTTTGGGAGCAGTGTCGTATAGACGTAACGCTAACATTCAAACGTGGTATAGTTATGACGAGTTGGGGCGAGTAGCGTGGGTAGCGCAGAAGCCTGCGGCATTGGATAAAGTCTTTGTACTCACGTATGTTTATGATTTTCTTGGGAACGTGCTTCGTTCTGCAAGTCTGGCATACGACAGATCTAGAGAGGTATTTTCAGAGTTTCATCATTTTTATAACTACGATAAAGATGGTCGCCTGATCGAGGTCCAAACGGCACGCACAGATTCTGGTCCGAGACAGCTGCGAGCACGGTATGAATATTACCTGCATGGCCCACTAAAACGCGTTGAACTGGGAGACGAGCTTCAAGGAATTGACTTTGTCTATAATATCCAGGGGTGGCTCACGCAGATCAACCACCCTGATGTTTCTCAAGACCCTGGAAACGATGGCGCTGCGGGTTCGCATAGCAAATTCAAAAAAGATGTTTTTGGATTGCTCCTGAGCTATTATGAGAGCGAGTTTTCCGATGTCTTCAAAGTGTCCTCAATCAATCCAAAACAGCAGGCGCCACAGGACCGGGATTTTCAATATCTGGGAATACCGGATGCGATTGCGTCGTTGATTAAGCCCGCTTATATGACCAGGGAAACTGTCGAACAGCAGAGTGCAGCGCCTGCTGAGCATAGTATATCGGGAGAACTGTTTCGGGAGGTGTTAAACCACTATATAGCAGACCGCAAAGGCGCGTCCAGTGATTATGAAGCTGACGCGGTCGGAAATGGAGAATTCATGAATGGCATTGTTGAACCTGATCGCCTCGTCGCTTCGGCTGATGCGGAACAGGTTATGCCGATGCTTGTGGATGATCGACAATTTAATGTTGATTTTGGAAATCCCGACACGCAAACCGAGGAAGCAGGATGGAACAATATGACCAACGGCCTTACCGGCGCAGTGTCAACGTCATTGGTCGACTCGGATGGAGACGCGTCGACCATTCAGATCGAAATCGTTAAAAACGCATCGAACGGCTACGGCAATGGGAATTTTTATAATCCGGATGGACCGCCGACCGGGACAGCGTATCCAGATGACGCTTCCAGCGACAGTTTCTTCGCGTATGGTCCAGGCGGCACGTATAAACTCAAAGGCCTCACCGCATCGAAATACTATACGCTCACCATTTTTGGCTCTCGAGCTTCCCAGACAATCCCCAGTCGCATAGGGGCCTACACCATTAACAACCAAGTGAAGACCTTGAGCGCAGCTGACAACTTGAACAGGACGGTGAGTTTCCATAACATCAAGCCTACACCCGGAGGCGAAATTATCATGGACTTTGGCGTGGCACCTGGCTCCCAGTTTGGTTATATCAACGTGCTGACGCTGATCGAGAAAGCTGCCTCAGGAATCCTAAAGCCGTCGGGGCTGTCTTCGGCGGTGGTCAACAGGCAAGGGGTGCTCAGTTGGACAGACAATTCCTTGAATGAAACTGGATTTTACATAGACCGCAGGAAAAATGGCGGTGCAGCATTTGAACGCCTGGATACCGTCGCAGCGAATATTGCGCAATACGTCGATTTGGCGGTGTCGGTTGGCAACAGCTATGAGTACCGCGTTCAAGCATTCAACCAAAACGAGGATTCAGAATTAAGCAATACGACATTGCTCGACGTACCAGGCACACCCGATCGCAGGTTTTTGGTTGATTTTGGCAACCCTGCATTTGAAACCAAAGAACCCGGCTGGAACAATATGCCCAGTGGCGCAACGGGGTCAGCGCTTAGCGATATGGTTGATTCCCAAGGTGGAGTAAGCGGTATTGGTCTTGAAGTCATTCAGGACGCTTCCGCCACTTTTTCCGGAGATGGTGTTTATTACAACACGATTGGGTACAATGGTTCGGCACTTGGCTATCCGGCAAGGGCATGCTTAGACAGTTACTTCGCTCATGGAAATGGAGGCTCCTACAAACTGACCGGATTGGATGTAAACAAATGGTATTCGATTACAATCTTTGGCTCTCGCGTCGCATCAAAAAATGACAGGACCGGTCAATTTACCATTAACGGAATCCGGAAGCTCCTTGACGCGATGAACAATTCGACACGGACGGTTACATTTCATCATGTGGCTCCTAATCAAAATGGAGAGATTGTCTTCGATTTCGGCGTAGATAAGAATTCTTATCTCGGTTACATGAACGTACTGGACTTCGTTGAAGTGACAGACCCGATCGTGGCGACTCCCGCGACGTTGCAGTCGTCTCTAGTAGCTAATGGTGTCAGTTTGTCGTGGGGTGATCTTGCGGTAAATGAGACCGGTTACCGTGTCGAGCGTAAGATGCCGGAGGAGACCCTGTTCAGTCAGATTGCCGAACTTCCTCCCAATACCGCGTCCTTCGCTGACGCAACGACACTGACAGGAACAGCTTATCAATATCGCGTGTGTGCTATATATGGCACGATCAATTCGGCGTATAGCAATCCGATATCCGTTACAACGGCAGGTAATCCTCCCGATCGGCGATATCTGATTGATTTTGGAAGCCCGCAGTACACGACAGATTCGCCTGGATGGAATAACGTCACTAGCCCACTAGAGGGCTATACATTGGCGAATCTTAAGGACTCCAACGGGAATTCTTCGCCGATCGGCGTGCAGATCGTGAAGGTTGCCTCGAATGGTTTCGGCAATCTCAATGTATACAATGCTGATGGCTATGTAGGGTCATTTAATGGATATCCAGAATCCGCGTGCAGGGATAGCTACTTTGCCTATGGCCCTGGCGGCACGTATAAGCTAAAAGGGCTAAATCCTAACCGCTTCTACTCGATCACCATTTTTGGATCGAGGGTGTCATCTGTTCATGACAAGACGGCAACCTTTACAATCAATGGCAAGCAATATCTTCTCGATGCAGCCGGCAATACAAACAGGACAATAACCTTTTACAACTTGACTCCGTCCGCACAAGGCGAGCTCGAACTCGCGTTCGGCGTAGCGGCCGGCTCTCAACTGGGCTACCTGGGGGTGATGGATATCAACGAGACCGGCGCGCCGGTTGTAGCGGCTCCTTCCAATCTTGTGGCAACGCTCTCTGGCCGTTTTGCCAACCTTTCCTGGACGGACAATTCATCAAATGAAAGCGGTTTTACGATTGAGCGCCGTGCCACCGGTGAATCGGTGTTTCAGGTTGTGAAAACCGTCGCGGCAAACAGCAACAATTATGTCGATGGACTCCTGGCTTCAGGGACATCGTATGAATACCGCCTCGTTTCGCGGCTGTCTGCCGCGTCGTCAGCGTACAGTAATGCTTCCGGAGTCTCTGTACCTGGTGAGTTGCCTCGAAGGTTCCTGATCGATTTTGGCGACCCTTTAACACCCACCAATGTCTTAGGTTGGAATAATATGACCGGTGGAAACACGGGCGCAATACTTTCCGACATGGTAGATTCAAAAGGGCAGGCGTCTCCAATCGACTTCGAGATTGTTAAGAATGCAAGTAACAACTACGCCAACGACCCGACGCCGTTTAACACGCAGGGATACACTGGTCAGAAACCTCCGCAAGGTTATCCTGTCTCCGCAACGCGCGATAGCTACTTTGCCTGGGCCGCCGGCGGTGTGTATAAGCTCAAGGGTTTGAACCCGGCTTACTACTATACCATCAATATTTTCGCATCAAGGCAGGCAGTCGATCAACGAACAGGTTCATACACCATAGATGGCGAAAAACGCACGGTCAATGCGGCGAACAACGACAGCACGCTTGTAACATTTAAAATGGTGCGCCCGAATCGGGCGGGAGAGCTCATGCTGGATTTCAACGTGGAGACCGGGTCCGTATTAGCATATCTCAATGTCATGGACTTTACTGAATTCAGCCTTCCCGAACTCGATGCTCCGATCCTTGAAAACTGTCAGCGGCTGGCGGGCAGTGCCGGTGTCAAGCTGAGTTGGGCAGATAACACACCGTACGAATCAGCCTATGAAATTTACCGGAGCACGACCCTGGGAGGCATTTTTACGCTTTTAGCCACAACGTCGGCCAATGTCACTTCTTATACCGATGCGACCGCAGGCGTCAATCAGATTTATTATTATCGCGTGCGAGGCACACGTGCAGATGGGGTGACCCCTTACTCAAATAAACTGATCTCCGAAAATAGCGGTGAGATTCCAATTCTGGCACAAGTAGCCAACCAGGTGATCAACGTCGGAGGTATAAAAGAGGTATCGCTACACGCCATCCCTGGCGGCAATTTGTCGCTGAACCGCAAAAATATCGTCATACTCGGATCATCAACAGCCGAAGGTTATGGAGCCAACCCTGCGGGCAATTCGTGGGCAAATCTCCTAGGGAAGGCCCTACAAGGCTACGAAGCAGGCTGGAACCTTATCAATCTAGCAAAGTTCGGTTACACGACCGACAGCATCGTTGTTACGGGGAACCCCCAACGAAATATCACGAAGGCGTTGAGCTATAATCCCTTACTTGTCATCATCAACCTGCCTTCCAATGATATTGCGGCTGGCATTACACCTCAGGAATTTATGTCCAGGCTGACGACACTCAAGCAGGCGGCAGAAAATGCCGGCGCCCGCGTGCTGATAACAACCACGCAGCCCCGGTCATCCCTGTCGCTCCCGCAACGAACAGTGCTCCAAACCCTCGCCAATACAATCAAATCGACATTTGGTGCGAGCGCAATCGACGTGTTTACCCCACTCGTAAATACATCTGATCTTACTATACTCTCGACTTACAACGTTGACGGAATTCACGTCAACAATGCCGGGCATGGCGTGATCTATCAGGTGGTCCGGCCTAAAGTCGAAGCGATTCTTAATAAAGCTGAGCTGCAAATTGTCACGACCAATGCACCAGCCTTCGTTAAGATTGTTAGCACCGGAACAGGTGAAGCAAAACTTGTTTTTGAGCCGTCGCTGCTTGCTCATGTAGGGACCTACAACAACATTGTTGTTTCCGCTGTCGATAAAAATGGCAACTATGCAGAACGGAAGTTCAATCTGCAGGTCGTCCCTGGCGACCAGGCGCCGGCGTCGAATTTCCAGCTTAACCCGCTATACAACGGACTTGTTAGTACCGCGGTTTGGCGAACGGAGTCTCCAGATTCTGACGAGCCATTGACGGGAATGTATCTTTACGAGTATGATCAGAATTACCAGATGTTGAATGCTAACTGGGGCGTCCCGGATTTCAGCGAAGGAAGTTTTCAGCTCAAGGGTAATCGGTACAGGTTGACGGGAATGAACTACGATCCAAATGGTAACATCAGAAGCCTCCGTCGTTACGATCAGAGCGCACTCACGTTAAATACATTTGGTTACGAATATGGATATGACAACGCTGTGCCAGGGAATCGTCGTTACGACAATCGCCTCAAACGGGTGAGCAGTTATGTGGATGAATATGACTATGACAACCTCGGTCGTTTGATTAAGGAAGACAGGCAAGACGGGCATAATCAATATATCGATTATGATGTGATGAGCAGGGTAGTGTTAGTTTACTCAGACTCGGCGAAGACGAAGCCAAAGATAAAAAACCTCTATGATGACCGGGGATTCCGCCTGGGGAAAGTAGTGTTCCCCGAAACTTACCCCGACGGTGATGTTCGCACCACCTGGTATATTCGAACGATTACCGGGGCTATCGTGAGTGTTTACGAGCAGAAAGGCGAGCCATTGGTCGGTGACATCGATACATTGTCTTTGACCGAGATTCCTATTTACGGTGCGAGCAAACTGGGAGTGTTTTATCCGCAGCAAGATGCTTCTACGGCATACGAAGTCGTAGATCAGCTTGGAAACGTCCGGGCAATAATTCGAGATAACATCAGTGTCTACGCGGCAACAATGGAGGACAGCGAAGTCCAAGAATTCGCCAATCCCAGGGTAGAGGAGATGCAGTACTTCGAGAATTTGTTTACGACTGAGGTCGTCGATTCGAGAATGAACCACACTCAGCCTATGCCAGGAAGGATTTCCTTCCCCGATAAATCGGCTTATCTATACTGGGTCGATGGAATGACCAATTTCGAAGCTGCTGACCGGGCTGTCGGGCCATCAATAGCCTTAAAGGTGCACGCAGGTGATAAGATAAGCTTGAAGACTTGGGTCAGATACCAAGAGAAAGTTAACTACACGAACGATCTCACAATGCCGCTGCTTGCAGAGTTTTTGGGGTCCGATCTGGCTACGGTTTTAGGCCGCGACGGTCTGTCGCTGTTGAATCCGCAGGGAACGCTTGAAAGTGCGTTGGCGGGAATGAACGGCGCGGGAGACAATAATTTGGTGCCGCGTGCGTTCTTGAATTATGTTGTTTTTGATGAAAGTTGGACATCAGTAGCTTCCCATAAGGTACAGGTAAGCTCGTCGGCAGGATTTGAGCCAGGCGAGGAGAACGCACCCGACGCCCACGAAATGCTGGCTGATTCAATCGTGATTCCGGCTTCTGGGTATGTATATATTTGGGTAAGCAATGGAAGCGAAGCAACGAAAGTTTGGTTCGATGATTTGACGGTGATTCACGAGGGAAGTATTGTGACGCAAGCTACAGACTACGGCGTCTGGGGCGACGTATTGCGCGAGAAGAAGTCTGACGAGGGTACCTACAGGTTCGGTTACCAAGGCCAATATGCGGAAAAAGACGGCGAGACGGGCTGGAACCACTTTGAATTGAGAGAATACGATCCAATAATCGGCCGCTGGACTTCCATCGACCCGAAGCGACAATTTTATTCCCCTTATGTTGGATTTGGAAATGCGCCCACTGTCTTCGGTGATCCTGACGGCGGAGAAGCGAACACTGATTTCGTTAACACGAAAACAGGCGAGAGAAAGCATGTTGAGGATGGGTCTAATAATGTTGTGACCATTGACGCGGAAAAATGGGGTGAATTTATGAAATGGTATGACAGATCCGCCGCAGTCATGACTAATCAGCAGTTTAGAACCAAACTGCTAAGTAATTTCGGACGTACATACGCAGTGGATGACTTTCTCCGGTTTTACAAAGAACAGAAAAATCCAGAGTCCAACGAGGCTGGTAGTATGTTATATATAAGAAATGGCGCCGTTGTTAGGGGACCAGAAGTTTTCAAGGGTACTGGTAGTTTCATTGTCTTTGATCCTACAGCCTTTGACGATTGGGTGGGCAAAATACATTTCCACTACTCAGATGGAATTGAAGAAGCACCTAGCCCCAGAGACGACCTACATCGAGGCAAAGATGTATACAATGTCGTGATCTCAAAGAATAATATCTATTTCTATAACAGATATCAAGAAGTAAGAGAACCATATCACATCCTTCCTATTTTGAAGGATACGGGCCTAAAAGATTTTACAATTCCTAGAAATTAGTTACAATGAAACGAGCAAGTGTTATTTTAATGTTTGTCGTATTGGCGTGTACTAGCCGCCACAAGCCGGCGGCTGTCATTTCAAATAACTTCTTTAACCCAGGTGAATTGTCAAAGGATCCGCACGCAGACACAATCATGGCAAAACATTTTGCCCAGACGATCCGGTCATTTGGTGATAGTTCGATCCGGCAAAGGTCTCAGACTGTTAGAAGACTAACAATCCTTTCGCCGGTTATAGGGGGCACCTGTATGATTTCCGTTGTTAAACATGCCGATTCAGCAGATGTATCTTTTTCGAGAAGGGGAGATCGCAATGGTACGGACAAATTGGGTCTTAGCGCGCTGTCATTCTCCTATTCAACGAAATCCGCAGCGTTTGATTCAATGTTTAAAAATCTTGAAGGTATCTTGATCAAAGCAAACCAAGAATTAGTAAATAATCCTGAAATACCAGAACAGGTGGGGGATGGTGAGGTCTATCTGTTTGAACAGGTGCAAGGAGGAAAATATCAAGTTTGGATGCGGCTTGCTCCAGGATATGGAATTGATGCTTACCCGGACATCGAGAGTTTCACAAGGCTTTGTGAGTCAATGACGGCGCTTATTCCAGATTGTATTCTGCCTCCACCGGAGAAGATGCTCGATAAGAAAGGTGTGCTCTTTCCAGTCTTCGAGAAAGCTCCGATAGTTGCCGAATAATAGGTGCTCACGGCGCGTTTTAAATGCCAAAACATAGTGTTATCTGATGACCTACTTGAAATACTACCTTGATGAATTCATTTATAAAATCTACTTTTTTACTTTTCCCTTTATTCACCCTCTGCACAATACAGGCCCAAGATTTGTCAGGCCCGCTGGCCAAAGGCTGTAGCCTTGGACTAGACATTGGGTACAATGAAAGCGAGTTATATGGCTCATTTAAAGATGAGATAAATGAAGGAAGCGCGACTGACTATGAGCCGTCAAGGTTTAAAGCTGTAGGTAAGAATGCAAAAGATTTTGATCTGACTGTTTATTTAAAACTATATAAATTCTTTTATGTTAAAACTGGTTTGGGTTATACCCAACACGGTGGCAAATTTCTGAACACCCGGCTTTCGTATCCCGTGGACGTCACCCTCGACTACCTTAATGTACCAGTCGGTGTAGGTGTCAATCCGGTAGTTTACGGCCCACTCTCCGTTGCACTTGACATAGGATTTCAGTTTAGCCAAGAGCTATCCTCTGAGCAGGAGTTCGTAAAAGGTATTGGGCCAAGGGTACACCAAAACAGATTCGTGTCTGGGTATTTTTGGAGTGGCTCGGTTATTGGTTCGATCAGCTCCCGCTGGGCAATCCGCGCGTCATACCGCTACACCAAAGCCTTGCGTCCATTTCACGAAAACGAAATTGCCTATGGCAAATGGGACGGCCTTGAATTGTCTTCAAAAGCTACGGCATTTTCGGGAGGGATCATTTTTGTGCTGAAATAGTCTCAAAAAAGCGAAAACGGCCGGCTTGCACCCGAATGGACTGAGCAATACTAACATCCTATATCAAATGCCAGGTACCCTTAATGGAACACGAGGAGTATTTGAAATTGGTGTTAGACCTTCGCTATCAGGGAACACAGAACTCATAATGCATAGATTCTTTAAACCTTATTAAAAAAGATTTTGATGAAGATCGATTTAGGCTTTTCACACGATTATGAAGTTGAAGTTTTAGACGAACTTCCTCCAGGAAGAAGAATATACTACTACCCAGGTTCAAGTACTCAAGGAGGTAAGGACGGAGTACTCGTTAAAATAACTCCTTTACATGGAGAATCTTGGGTTGGAGTTTTTTCTTTCGGCGAAATAACTCCGAAAGGAGTATCAGGGGTTTATACCTTACCCAATACAGATAAGCTCTGTGTCGTATCGAGAGGGCAGGATATTTTGTTTCAGCTAACAATCCAGCTGATTGGGCTGAAGTGAAATCGATTCCTGTAATTGATGTGTGTTCAGTATTATTTCAAGGCATTGTTTTATTTGTAAACTACACGGAATTAATAGCATACGATTCTTCGGGCGTGAAATGGAGAACAGAGCGGTTAGCTTTTGATGGTTTTAGAATCGTAGGGCTAACCGATAATCGGTTAAGAGGTGAATACTACGATATCCGAAGTGAGTCAGAGGAGACTTTTGAACTAGACCTCTTAACAGGGATTAGGTGTGTTTGAAATGATGTTGTCGTCGCGTGTTATGCATCGTATTTCTGATCTTACGAAATAGTGAGTAATAAGCTTTTTCTTTTGATGTCATTGCTTCTGTTGATTGTCAGCTTTGACGTGGACGCGCAGATACTGGAAGTGGGCGAAGAATGCCGTACACAATACGACAGCCTTACAAACAAGGCTAAAGGGCATCGTACTTTGCCAGTCAATCAGGATTATGAAAATAGATAGGACATTGTTTTTGTTTAGCGACGGTTCGGAGAGAATATCCGAACTTACGGTAGATTTTTTTGAAATAGCGAATTTGTGTAATCGCTTACTGAATGAGGTTTATGATGGTAAGAGAATTAAATTTCTAAATATTCATTTTCTTACGGAAAGGTCGTACGAGCTGGTGCCAGAGGTAAAACAAGATTCCCACCATTATTATGGTGGACATCTGGCGTATCATGGTTATTTTAATAGATCTGAGTTTATATCTCTTACCAGACGCGAGCAAATCGAATATGTTTGGAACAGTGCTTGTGATTATCTTAGTAGAACCGCACCGCTTATAAAAAATGAAGCGTTACTTCAAGCTTCCGAGCACGCCCGGCGGAGAGGACCCGAGATTGGATTTAATCCCGACTATCGTTTGATAGAATCAGAGCTTACTATTTCTGGACGAAAAATGAAAGGCGCTGTATGGGTCAATTTTAAAAAAGATGGTATGTATTCCAAATTCACCCTGGAAGAGGATGGGAATTTGATTTATGAACAGCCATTAGGTGCTGCAAAAAAAGGTAATGAATTTTTTCTGGACATGTACAGAACTATTGGTACGTATAACGGAAATATAGTGCTCGACGGATACCGGGAAGTTGGTTATCTCCCTTTGGAAATACCTTTTGAGAAGTTAGGTCGATTTCATTCTGCGTCAGCACGGCCCGCTCCACCTCCCGCTTGGTCATCTTGTACCCCAGAAAAGGATCACGCACAAGCCAGCCGTTTTTCAAACAGATGTTGACCACCTTCCGCAGGTTGCTGATATACTTAACCGCTGTATTGTGCGCACACTTACGAGACGACTTCAGCCAGAACTCGTACTCTGTCACAAACTCATAATCCAGTTTGTCGATACCAATGTCGTCCGTCTGATATCTTCATATCGAGCCAACGTTGCCTGTGCAAATTCCGCTCCGACCAACTTCGCCAGTTGTTCATTATGCCGCTGGAAGATCGGGATCAACGTCCGTCCGCTTTTCTTCACCCCACTCAGGCCGTCCTTTAGCGCCTCAGCTGTTACATCCTGATGGGCGTTCACCAATTGCAGGTATACATCGTACACGCGTGTCTGTAAGGCGCTGAGATACGCATTGAGCGTCCTCGCATCTTCCCGCGTGCCCATAGCCCTGCCCGTGGTAGCATCCCAACGGACCGGCTGCCAGGAACGACGCGTGGAAACTTCTGTGCGTTGCCCGCCGGCGCTGATGCGCAGGTAAATAGGGAGGACTGATCGTGTTGCACCCTTAGGTTTTCTGAAAACGAATTGTACGCCAAATCGACTGTTCTTCATAGCGATGGTGTTTAAGCATGGTTTAAATGTATGCTTACAGCCACCGCCAAATCAAGATGTTCATAGATTGAACAGGTTGATTGTCAATCCATTGCGAGAGAGTTGGTGAGTCTTTTTGCGGCTTTCAAATAACTCACCGATTTCACTCAAACAGGTTGAGTTTAGATGAATTACCTGAACGTACTAAAAACAAAAAGCCTGCAATTCAGTACGATTTGCAGGCTCTTGAATGAATTGATATCTGGTTTGCGGACCGGACGGGACTCGAACCCGCGACCTCCGCCGTGACAGGGCGGCATTCTAACCAGCTGAACTACCGGTCCGTTTGACTTCCAGGGCCGCAAATGTAAAAATTGTTTTTGATAAGTCAATCGCAGTCGGCTTTTTTTCGATCTTTAAATATGGATTTTTCTCTGGGCACGCCTGTAAGGCCTTTTTTGCGCACACGTATTGCTCCGACGCCCAGTGGCTATCTGCACCTGGGCAACATTTATTCCTTTGTTCTGACCGCTACGCTGGCCCAGCGCCACGGGGCGCGCATTCTGTTGCGTATTGATGACCTGGACCGGCAGCGGGCGCAGCGGGCGTACATCCAGGACATCTTTGATACGCTCAATTTCCTGGAAATCCCCTGGCACGAAGGGCCGCGGAATGCTGACGAGTTCGAGCGGGAGTATTCGCAGGTGCACCGGATGGAGTTGTACCACAAAGCACTGACGGAGCTACGGGAAAAGCAGGCGCTGTTCGCATGCGACTGCTCGCGGAGTAAGATTCAGCTGGCGGATGCTACCGGGGCCTATACGGGCCATTGTCGCACGCGTGGGGTGCCCTTTGATGCGCCGGAGGTTAGCTGGCGTCTGCGTACGGACAATGATGCGCCACTGACGGTGCATACGCTGGGAGAGCCTGTTGTAGAGGGGCTGCCCAGGGAGCAGAATGATTTTGTGGTCAGAAAGAAGGACGGCGATCCGGCCTATCAGTTGGCGTCGGTGATCGATGATGAGCATTTCGGTGTCGACCTGATTGTACGGGGGATGGATCTTTGGCCGTCTACACTTGCGCAGTTATACCTGGCCCGGGTGTTGGGCCGAGAAAAGTTTCTGGAGACGACGTTTTATCATCATCCGCTGATAACCGGACCAGGCGGCGACAAGCTTTCGAAGTCGGCAGGGGCGACGTCGATTCAGTACCTTCGTAAAGAGGGGAAAACACGAGCCGACATATACACGGCCATCGCCCAGAACGCAGGCATAACGGAAAAGGTAGAAAACTGGCTCGAACTAGGCACACACCTTCTAGCATTAACCCGGTAAATGGATGACAAGGATAAACGGGGTCGATGCTTCTGCGAAGCACGCATCGAAAAGTCCACAGTGACGCAAGATGCTACATGAGTTGCTCCGCCGATCATTTAAAATGAGAATATGAATAAATTTTTTCTGGTGGCTGGAATCGTATTATCAGTCGGTCCATTTTTTCTGATGGGTGACAAGTTAGATGCGTACCGGGTGCAGCAACACGGTCGGGTGGTCTGGATGGAAGTAATCGATATACCGTCATCCTTTCTCGCGAATGGAAAATTTATGAAGGTGGAGTATAACAAAAAGATCTTCTTAAAAAAGGTTGGTAGATCATTTTGCGAGGCGCACGCTGTGGGCGATGTAGTCGAGTTTAAGTATTTGGCAGGGGCAGAAAATATACTATTACCGAACGAAAGTGTAATCGGTCAATTTATATCCATGGCTTTAATTGTGCTCGTGGGTATGTATTGTGTTTTTAAGGGCCTGAAAAAGGACACCTAGTAACATACGTCGGCATTTCCATTCAGACAGAACACAGTACTGTCCACTATAAAGCATGCACCGGATCACATGATAACCACATGTTGCATCAGTATTGATCGATTGTTTTGAAAAAAAAGTCGTTCGTTTGAGACAGGATGTTTTGGGCGGGGGTAAGGATGTCGAAATGGCGCGAAGGTGGTGCCGGATGGGACGCCCGGGCGACGAAAATAAGCCGCTGCCCTGGCACGCAAAACCGGGGATACTTCAAGTCTGCCACTGCGTTCCTCCATAGATGTTCCACGGTTGAACCACGGATGATCTACTCTTTATATGGATTGGAACATCTCTGTGTAAGGCGTTGGATCAGGTTGGGGGGAGTGATGAAGAAACTGGAATTATGCGGTCACCGTTTGGCCAGCCCTAGTCATCATTCCAGTTGCTCACTTTATAATCCACGTACATCGGCATCACCATGCGCACGCAGACGGGTTTCCCTTTGTGGCTACCGGGCGTCCAGGCGGCCATCGACTCCAGGATGTGGATGTAGTCTTCCCGGCATTTGTCGTCTGCATCAGCAGCTGTCACTTCGATGTTTGACAGTTTTCCGTTTTTATCCACGATCCACTTGAATACGATCTTGTCCGGGCGGCACCCGTCCCGGAGCTTCATGGCTTTCCGGAATTCGATGGCAAAGTCTTGTATTCCCCTTTTGTAGACGGGCATGACGTCAGCAGCCATCCGCACGCTATCACACCCAGCCGGCAGCGAGGTTTGGGCCACTGTAACGTTGGAAACGAAACTCAGCATAGCAGCCAGGTAGCCGATGATGCCGTAAGGCTTTAAAAGTGCGAGGGATTTCTTCATGATCGTGTAAATTACTCGTAGGAGTTCAAAAAACAAAAGGCGGTTGCCCCGACCCGCACCAGCCCCGTGTAATGATCCCTTTCTGTTTAGCCATAAAATAAAATTGTTAAATGTATCCGGCCTGTTACAGGCTGGCCGGTTCACCTCTTGTGCTGCGGCGGTTCAAACATACCAGCAGCGCGAGGCAAACCATAACGACAGTTCCCAGAGTGTCCCAACGGTTCCCATATGTTCCTATATATTCCCAACGGTTCCCAGAAAAGGGTACCAAAGCCTTGCAAAAAATGTAGCCATCGCAGTACTTGGCGACAGGAAAAAACAGGGGCGGGATACGCCCTACTAAAGCCGTACTTAAGCCCTATCAAAGCCCTATCAGGATTATGCAAAAAAATATAGTGATACTTACCCCCAAAGACATCCAGCGCATCATGGGCTATTGCTACAAAACAGCCGGACGCATTCATCGTCAAATCCGACAGTTCGTCGGCAAACGCCCCGGTCAACTCATAACCATCGACGACTTCTGCACCTTCACCGGCCTCACCCGCGAAAATGTACAGTCGTTGTTAAATAATGATTAAACTCTGGCGTATATCTGGTTCAAGTCTTAGCCCGTCTCGGGCGGAGACTCGGACCCAGCATGGGGGCAGTCTCCCGACTGCCCAACGGTAACGTCGTAACCTGCATAAC
This sequence comes from Parachryseolinea silvisoli, assembly GCF_021190955.1. GTDB lineage: Bacteria > Bacteroidota > Bacteroidia > Cytophagales > Cyclobacteriaceae > Ohtaekwangia > Ohtaekwangia silvisoli. The sequence goes on along the minus strand of NZ_JAIOAO010000001.1, from coordinate 1,931,119 downwards.
CATACACCCCGCCAGCCCACACCGACTATAAAAAAGCGCCCAACTAAAATTGCTGGCAATTTCTATGGTTTATGCAGGGTGTTTAGATGAGTCTAATCAGCCCTGTAAGGGCGTAATACAATAGCCCAGGCCGGAGCGGCAGCGAAGGCCTGGGTAAACAGACAACCGACGACACATAAGCCCTGAAGGGGCGTAACAATTCGCGGTACGCACCACCGTCCATCTAACCGACAACCAAAATTCCGGTTCGTGTTTATATATATCTAAACATGCCCCAAGCTAAGGGCATGCGGTCCGACAGGCGCAAGGGTCCGCTTCGCCTGCGCAAGAAAAAATCTCCACCTTCCGCACAGGCCTTCCCGCCGGCCCCCAGGTAGTATTTTTTCTTGGCAGCCCTTGCACCTGTCTCCCCGATCCCTTTACGCATAGGCATGTTTAAATATATATTTCGTGTCCGCGTCGGTGGCTGGTGGCTGTCGGCGGGCGTCTTCCTGCTGTGGCGTGTTGCGCCGTTTAAAGTGCTTGTGGTTCGTTCCTCCTTTCGGGAGGTTTCTATCCGGGTCTTGTGGCTCCGGTTGGCAGTTTCAGAGCTCCCGTTCTAACGGGGGCTTCTGGTGTAAGTTCTTGCCCCTGCCTCAGGCCTGCCTGCCGGCAGGGGCTAAGAACAAGAATCCGGCAACTAATTCACCCGCCCTCTTTCCTCTTCCGATCCTGATTTTAATGTTAGGCTGCGCAATCTGTTGTTGCCTAACTTCCGTGAATACGATAGCCTGATAAATTGATTGTGAAAATTATAGTTGAAACTAGTATCCAGGTTGTTCTGCTGCATGTTTGTTTTGATCCGCCAGTAGTTTGTATCAAGAATATCATCCACCGCTAATTGCCATGTTCCCTTCGCGCCCATTTTCTTTTGAATGCCGGCATTGAGAGAACCCTGTGGCAGGTATTCGGCTGTTCCCGCCAATAACCTGGATTGGTAAAATCCGGAGATTTCCAGCGCAAAATTTTTCGGAAGATGAAAGACGTTTGTCACATTCACATTCAGTCCATACAAATGAAACCCGGCATTTTCCGGAAGGTGTGAAGTCTGCGCGGTTTGATAGGTTGCCGTCACGTTACTTTGTACCTCCCACCACACGGCAACCGCAAAGGAATAGGAATTGGTAAGTCCGATCGTGTTGGCGTACCGCAGATTTTGCGATCGATAGATCAGGTTCTGTGACTGACTGTCGTTCTCCGGCTGATAGGCAATGATTTCCTTCCGGGAATGACTGTATTGTAACGAGATCATCCATTGTTTTACATGATAGCCTATTTTCCAGGCATCGGAGATGGCCGGCCACAGGGAAGTGTTTCCGGACGAAAATGTACTGGGTCCCCAGAAAAATACATAAGGTGCTATGTCATTATACGTAGGCCTCGTGATTCTCCGGGAATAAGAAAATTGAAGGTCCTTTTCACCGGCGAGTTCTTTTTTTATGGATAGGGCAGGGAAAAAATAGCCATACTTTCTGTTCACCAGATTTTTCACCGCTGGTGTGCCGAGGGTTGTATGCGTATATTCATACCGGATCCCGCTGTTCACCTGCCATTGGTGTCCTGCCTTCCATTTTGTGGAAGCATACGCTGCTCCTGTTTGCTCGCGGAGGGTCGAGTAAGAGGTAAAAAAGGGATCGACCGTCCACACATCGTCTATCAGCCGGTGAACCTGCACATGGTTATCCAGGTGTGACGTGACTCCCTTTACACCGGCTTCCACCATCAGCGAAGGAGAAGCCTCATATCGATAATCCGCTCCGGCAATCAGGATCCGGATAGGCGTCTTTTTTTGCAAATCGATTTGCGAAGTCTCGTGGAGGTTAGGTTGCTCATAAAACAATTTGTTATCGTAATCGGACGGATTGTTGTTATGGTAATAGAGATAATCCAAGGTAACATGGATTTCGCTTTTCGAATTGATCTTTCTCTGCAGCCCGAGTGCCCCGGTCGCACTCTGCCAGATATTGGATTCATGGATTTTCAGATCGGTGATAACAGTGGAGTCAGCCGCCGCGTGATGTATGTCGTGCGCGGTGGCATGTAAGTCCCAATTTCTCCGGTAGCCTGCCACCAGCAAGCTCAATGTCGTACGGGTATCGATTTTCCATTCGACACCCATAGTGAGGTTTTGCTGATTCGTTACATTTTCACGTGTACTCTCATCATATACCGTTTGAACAAATCCGTTGGTAAGGGTTTTTCGGCCAATGTGAGATCGGTGCAGGTTGTGGTTTCTTAATGCAGAGTAATCCAGAAACGCGGCAAATTTCCGGCGGCGATGGCTCAGGTTAAAACTCCCACCCAGTGTTTCCGCCCAATGCGCGCCCGCGATAAGGGTAAAGGAACCGCTTGTGCCAAGGTCCGCATGCTCTTTCGTAACAATGCGAATGATCCCTGCGCTTCCTTCAGCATCGTATCGCGCAGGAGGGGTGGTAAGGAGCTCGATCCGTTCAACGTTGGATGCATGCATACCATCCAGCATCTGAACCACAACATCCGGCGGCAGGTACATCAATTTGTCGTTGATCATCACGCGGACACCGGTTTTTCCGCTCATGCTGATGCTGTTATTTTGCCGGTTCACCACAACTCCCGGAGACTTTTGAAGCACCTCCAGGATGGTGTTACCCGATAAGGTAATGCTGCTCTGAACGTTCACGACCAGCCTGTCTGTCTGTTGCTCGAACAGCGGCTTCTCAGCCTGCACAACAATTTCACGCAACGCAGTGGCTGACTCCTCAAGAATGATATCCGGCAAGACAATATCTTTTTCAGCAACTGAAATTTCCGGTGAAATAAAGCGGGTGTATCCCACCATCGATGAAACGATCAGATAGTTGCCGGGCAAAACATGTTCAAAAATAAATCTTCCCGCAGGGTCTGTTACGACACCTTTCACGAGTGAAGAATCCGGTCCGAGAAAAAGTACAGTGGCAAACGGCAGATCGTGCTGCCTGTCTTTCACCCTTCCTGTAATGGATGCCTGGCCAAAAGAATATACCATCGGACAGGATAATGCCAGAATGAGCAGAATAGTTTTCATCTTCACATGGCGATCAGCGCACTTTATTTACTGATTTCTTCCAGTGATCCGGTAGTGACCTTCTTATTTTTGGCGCTCTTGGTAAAAGGGATCAGCATCGGAGCAGAACGTTTGTACTCCAGGTAGTGGGATCCAAAATGTTTGATCAAATCATGCTCTTCAAATTGAATGGCTGTCAGCATGTATCCCGTAGTCATGATGGCAAAGAATAAGTGTGCGGCCGTCATCGTAGGTGTTGCCCAGAAGGCAATCATGAACCCGAGATACAGCGGATGACGCACATATTTATAAAAGAAAGGCGTTCTGAAGTGAAGAACCTCATATTTTTTTCCGACGAAGTACATCCACACTTGTCGCAAACCAAACAGGTCGAAATGATTGATCAGGAATGTGCTGACTAAAACGATTCCAAAACCCAGCATGCTCAGGGATAAGAGCAGTATTTTACCTGTTTCGGAGTCTACCTGCCAGATCACTCCACCGATTGGCTCCCATTTCCAGAAGAGTAGTATCAGGCATAAGCTGGCCAGCAATACATAGGTACTCCGTTCAATGGGCTCCGGGATAATTTTTGTCCACCACTGTTTAAAAGCGGGACGTGCCATAACACTGTGTTGAAGGGCAAACAAAGAAAGAAGCCCGGCATCGACCAGGAGGGCGAACATCAGCGGCGACTGGGGCGCACTGTTAATGTGTTTGGGCACGATACCCGAGCTGACGAAACCGACTGAATAACAAAATGTCGCAAAGAAAATAACGTAGGCTAAAACGCCGTAGAGAAGGAAGAGTGTTTTTTTCATAGGGTGGTTGGTTTGGGGGTTGATAAAATGCCGACCGTCCATGGTCAACCATCGACCATGGATTCTGAATGGCTTATCGGTACGGCAAAGATGGAGGACTGAAAAAAATCCCGATTCAACTCATGTTGCAAAGACTTTAAACTTTTTTTTCAAGCTTAAAAGCATGTTGAATGGGATGGAAATCCCGCTTTTGAGAAGGATTTTTTAATTATTTAAATCCTACTTGTTTTGCGAGCTGCTGAAATTCGGGTTCTTCATGCAGGGTATAAAATTGCGGCTCTGTCAGGAGCCAGGGCATTTCCATGTCATGGGAATCATAGGCGGTCTTCAACCACAAAAGGGCCGGCCTTTTTTCGTTCAGGGCGGAATAAATGACCGCGATGAAAAAGGCAATGGAGCCCTTCTCGTTCCGGGCCAACCGTTGCTTTAATTCGTTTATAATTTCCACGGCTTTCTGTCGCTCGCCCGATTGGGCATAGGCAGCCCCCATCCACCCAAGCATACGCGGATACCGGATTCCTTCGAAGGCGATCGCCTTATTAAAGTAAACGATTGCTTCGTTGTAGCGCTTCAACCGGAGCAACAGGAACCCATGTGAATCCAGGGTAGAATAATTATTGAACATCTTTAACCTGCTTTCGGAAAACTCCAGCGCCTCGTCAAGCCGGTTATTGTATACATACGACAGGATAATCCTGCTATTGGGATAGTACGGATCTTTTACGTTTAAGTGTTCCGCGAACGCCATGGCCTCTTGGTGGCGTAATGTAAAGTTGAGGTAATCGATATACAGGGCCAGCGCATCAGGATGATCGGACGTTATCGCTTCTTTATAGGCCGCTTCGGCTCCCTCGAAATCCCAATCATGGTATAACTTGTAGAAGCCCATGAGCATCTGGGCTTCGTCAAGGTCAGGATCCAACGCCAGCGCTTTATCAATCAGCGGCTTCCCTTTTCGCAATCCCTCCAGGGCGCTTAACTCCGCGCCAAATATAGTAGCCAGTCCAATATAGCTGTTGGCCAGGAATGCATACGCCCGGGCATAATTTGAATCCAGGGCGATCGCCTGAGTAAATAATCCGATAGCATGGTGCGTGCCCTTATTCGTATACGTTCTGTATTCGTAAACGCCTTTCAGATACAGGTCATAGGCCTTCGGGTTATCGGTATCCGTCTTTGAAAGTTTCGATTTCTCTTCCGGAGAAAGTTTGGTATGCAGTTCATCCGCTACCTGTTGAGCAATTTCAGCCTGGATAGCAAAAACATCTTTTAATTCATGGTCGTAACTTTTGGCCCAAACCTGTTCCTGCGTAATGCCATCCACGAGACGAACATCGATCCGTATTTCATTTTCGCTTCGCTGAATGCTTCCCTCCAGCAACGCGGAGACACCCAGCTCTTGTGCAATTTCACGGGCAGATTTGGCGCTTTCCCGATACTGCTCGACAGACGTTCTTGAGATAACACGAAGTTCCCGTATCTGTGAAAGACTGGTGCGGATCGCCTCGATAACACCTTCGCTGAAATATTCATTGCGGCGATCTTCACTCAGGTTTTTAAACGGAAGTATGGCGATGGATTTATCGTTGCGATCTGCCGCAACGCCATTTCGGCCGGTATCATTAAAGTAGATCATTCCGATAACCAGCAATACAACACCGGCAAGAATGATTTTCAAAAGCAATGGCTTTCGTGTAGGCAAACGTGTACCGGATCTGTTAACCGTAGTAGCCCGATCGGATTCACTAGGAATTTTCCCCAGCTTGTTTTTGACTTCACCGGGTGGATACCCGTAATATTCATTAAAACATTTGCTGAAATAAGTAGGGCTTCCGAAACCGATGCGGTCGGCTACCTCTGCTGCCGTCAAAGTCCCCGCTTTTAACAACGTCATACCCAATTGAAGGCGGTATTCCCGGATAAACTGGCTCACGGATTGTCCGGTAGCCAGAATAAGTTTGCGATGAAGCTGTGAGCGACTCATGCCCATATTTTTAGCCAGCTCTTCCACGCTAAACTGATCGTTGGTCAGATTGTTATCTATTTCCCTCCGGAGTCTCTCCAGTAACGTATTGTCTACATCGTGTTCGGGTTCCATCTTTCACCAATTATATAATCGTACAATTGCCCTGTAAGCAGCGCGCTATTTTATTCCCTGCATCACCCACTGTACCGAATCGGTATCCCCAGGGTAGAATGGGTAATGGAATGACGAAGCGATTGATAAGGATCTGAGGAATCCTGTTCCTGTTAATAGCCCTCGTGCAGACAGGCTATTTTTTCGGGAAAATTATACACAATAATAACTAACTGCCTGACTTTTACCAATGTTACCATGACAAAGTAGTGCTACTGAGTCGCCACAAGTTGGTTCTGGGAAATTAAATAGATTAGGGAATTTAAATGGATGATCCACAATGAAAGCGAAGTGGCTGAGAAGATAAATCTTTGCCACTTCGCTTAGTCAGCTCGGCAGTATGCTACGCCAACGTTGATTGTATGTACGCTCTGAACGTTTTTGTCTTTCTACCCAATAACCGCTCGAGATCGCCTGACTGATATTCGAATTCGCCGCCTTCCATGGCAAGGACCCAGCTCGTTAGAAATTCAGCAGGCACACGACCGAACCCCTGGGCAACTTTCATATCAATATATTCTGCTGCCGGAATGGTGGTAAAGGGAACAGGTTGTCCTTTTATTTCGGCAAGAACGTTTGCCATGTCAGCAAACGAAATCGAATCGCTGCCGCCCAATGAATAGGTTTTATGTTCGTGCCCGGGCGTGGAAAGGATTACCGCGTGGGCTTCCGCCAATTCGCTTCTGGTGGCAGGTGCTATTTTTCCGTTGCTTGCCGGAACCTTTATTCCATTTTGATAGGGATTCGGATCATAGTAGAACGATAAAGCGTCCATAAAAGGTGGGTGGTATACAATGGTATACGCAAGCCCTGACGATTTAAGCACTTGCTCCGTAAAGCGGTCTGATTCCGTAACTTCCGCTATAATACGTCCCGAACCTTCTCTACGCATGATGGACATATACACGATGTGCCTGACACCCGCCTGGCGGGCAGCGGTAATCGCATTATAATGTTGTGTAAACCGGTCTGTAAAAGCGATTGCGCTTGTCAGCATTATTTTGTCAACACCTTGAAACGCCCGCAGCAACGAATCATAATCAAAATAGTCACCCAGGCGAATTTCGACGCCTTTTGCCGCGAGGTCTTCCGCGCCTTCTTTTTTCCGGGAAAGTCCGATAATCTGGTTTGCCGGAACTCCTTTTTTCAACAAATGTTCAACGGTGCTTTTTCCAACCGCACCGGTTACTCCGGTTACTAATATTTTTGTCATACTGTACTATTTATTTTTTGTTTTGTCATGAAATGTTGGGTGGTGTCGACTCCTTTTTCATTGAAATTCAGTCGATTAGACTGTCATAGTTTTTGTCTGAAGGATTAAAGTTGCTTTTGCCTTGCAAGCGAAGAGCGTAATTACTACTTTTAAAATGCAAGTACAAAAGTATGTTATTACTTTCGATTTGCAAGTAAAAAGGAATCTTTATGAAATCAGTTGAGAAGCGTTCCGATTGCCCGGTCAGTTCATCGTTGGATATTTTCGGAGACAGGTGGTCGCTGTTGATTGTGCGGGATTTGATGCTTTATAAAACCCGTACGTATGGGGATTTTACAAAGTCCGCAGAAAAAATAGCCACGAATATCTTGGCGAGCCGACTACAGGTACTGGAGGAAAATGGAATCATCATCAAATTGCCCTATCCTGATAATAAGGTAAAAGGGCTTTACAAGCTTAGCCCAAAAGGTGTTGATTTAGTACCGGCGTTGATTGAAATAGCCCTTTGGGGAGGAAAACATGTATCCAACGATGATCAATGTTCGCCGTTTCTGAACGAAGTGAAAAAGAACAAAACGAAATTTTTGAAAAACACGATGGCGAAATTGTCGGCGGAGGATGAGGCGACTATTGATTAGCCGTCCGCTCAACGGGCACCTTTCTCGAACTCTACAATGGTATTCAGCTGCGCTTCCGCCTCCCGTAACTTTTCATGATACTGTCCATACGCCCTGCGACTAAAGACTGCGATCAAAACGATGATAACGGCTGAAGTTCCCAAAAAAACTATGGTAGCGTGGGCATCGTCATACACCGCAATGCCCTGTGTTACGCGCAGCACGAGCGGCACCGTCGTCACCAACCAGCACGATACAATGGCGATATCATAGACGGCATTTGCCGCCGTATGAATTCGAAACGAGCAGACCAGTTTCTGTAGCGCCACGACCGATAGTTTGTCATACTCCGGCCGCGTGATGGCTAGATGGGAAATAAACGACCACAGCATCGCCCCGCCCGCCAGCAGTCCCGGCACACTATACGCCAAGTCGTCATAGGCCATGGCCGCTAAGACAACGGATATCAAACAATACACCAGCGCCAGGTTTCGCCCCATCAGCGAGCGTTTGACCAGAACATCGAACTCGCCGACAGCTTTGTCGAGATTCATTTTACGGATGATGCTTTCGTTGACGGCGATCCGCGCTTCGAGTCCCTTGCTTTCCTCTTGCCAGATTTCTCTCAGATTATCCAGTTCCATATTACGCATGATTAGATGTTGAGAATAATGATTTCAGTTTGGTTTTAATTCTATTCAGCCGGGTACTGACGTTCGTCTCGGTAATACCCAGGATCTCGGCGATCTCTTTATGACTGTTGGCCTCCAGGTACAGGATGATCAGCGCTTTGTCAAACGCGTTCAGTTGGTTGATGACGCTATACAACAGTTCTCGTCGTTCGGCATACGGCTCCTGGGCAGGGTCGGCGTCTACGTGAAAGAGTGCTTCCTCCAGCGGACCATCGTTTTTTCGTTTCAGGTCGCGGCGGTAATGGCTGATGGCCACATTCAGGGCAATGCGGTAGATCCACGTCGACATCTTGTACGTAGCGTCGTAATGTTTCAACGCACGCCATAATTGAATAATGATCTCTTGTTCCAGGTCCTTCCAGTCGTCCGGATTCTTACAGTACGAGCGAATTATTTTGGTCAGAATACCTCGATAGTCGCGAAGGATGCCGATAAACCTCTCTTTTTCGGATAAGCTCACGTTGCGCGGTTTGTTTGTTACATTATTCGCAGAAAATAGCAGAATGTCACAAGCATACTAAAAAAAATATCGTAGAGCATGTTGTTTGGTACCGCGCGAACCGGCGTGGCTGATGAAGCTTAGGAATGAGTAGACGGGGGCGCCGGTGTGGCACCGCCGGGGTCAGTCATCGTACGCGATATCTTGCTGACCGTAGTCTGTATCAGGAACTCAGCGCGATCCAACCGCATCGTCCAGTCACGTGTAAGGACGTTCTTAATGGTCGTAACAAACTCGCTAAATCTATTCGGCTTCACCAGGTATAGATTAGCGCCATGCCCGAAACAGTAGTCCACATGGTTCACATCGTCAAAGGATGAATACATGACAACAGGAAGCGCATCAAGCCTTTTATCCGACCTGATTTCCGAGAGGCACTGCTGCCCATTTTTACAAGGCATATCAATGTCCAAAAAGAGTATGTCAGGAGCGCTCTCGTGTAACATCGCCATCAGACGGTCACCGTTTTCCGCCCGCAGGACAGTCACTGGCAGACCCGTTTCTTGTAGCGCCAACAAGAAAATGTAAAAGTCGTCTTCATCATCTTCCGCAACCAGGATCGTCAGTCGCCGCATGTCCCCAGGATTCATTCGTCTGCTGATTTGTAAGTTTTAACGACAAAAGCGTGCCTGTTGTTCAACATGTTCGGACCGATTTTTAAACAAGGTTTTGACCTGACCGTAGAGATTTATGCACAACGGCTGTTCTCCGCAAGGTTGGTGGAACCATCCGGTGGGAACTGTGTCACTCGTCTTTTTGAGCTGTGAAGGAAGTCGTTTTGTTCTGGTTTCCGGTTCCAATCAATAACTCATCTTGGAAGACCATGTACACGACCGGATCGTTACTGAGGTCTTCTGTTAAGAGAATTCCGTTCCCGTATACGACACAATTGAGGGGATCGAGGAATATACCTATATTAAGAGATACGTCCGCACGGGGACCATTGTCAAATTCAAGGTTCACCTGCTGTGTCGTATTTTGCATCGTCCCGGTCCACGTGGTGTTACGAAGCTTGTCTAAGGAAACTTCCTCCGACGTACGAAGGTTGTCCATTTCAAATGCGTTGTCATTGGTAATAAAATTCTCAAATTCATCCGCTGTAACGGAGGCTTTAAACGAAGCCCCGTCCGCCAGTTTCACTTCGATCGCGTTTGACTCCAATGACCAGGTACCAGCAATCAGTTTGTTTAGTTCATACCATGTCAGCGAATCACCTTTTTTAAAGGAGACAGAAAAAGTTGTATTCACTTCGCTATTGTACCGATATTCTCCCGTCCACTTCGCGTCGATAATTTTATTCCTGAGGCTGCTTTCCGGATCCGGATCCGATTCTGAATCCGAATCTGAACAGGCTGGTATCAGCAGCAGCAAGAGCGCATAAAGTATCAAATGGGTTTTCATATATTTTAAGCTTCTTATGATGAGTTGATTACTTAAGCGATCAATATACCAATGATAAAGAAGCCAGCATAGTACCCAAAAGGGGTATTGACGACGCTAAACGAACCCCATTCAACGCTGTTCGATCTTTTTCGGTTTGTTGTTCTGACTGGACGTCTTCATGGCATTGTCCCACCAGGTCAGGTGGAGCCCGAAATTCGCTTTAAATTCCCGGTGATGTACATCGTGATGGGAAGAGCCAATGATGTGTTTTAAGATCCATCCATTTCTATATACTTCCACGCCCGCGTGGTTTATCATGGCGCTGACTGTCAGAATTGTAAATACAGTCGCCAGGGCGCCTAAATGCAGGGGCATTACTGCAATGATGATAGGGAAGAAGATGAATTGCAAAAAAGCCTCTAAAGGATGGAAAGAGAAAGCGCTAAATACGGTAGGTTCCATACTCTCATGGTGTACCCTGTGGACAATTTTAAATATTGATCGATGGTGCATGAGTCGGTGTAACCAGTAGTAATATGTTTCATAGGCAGCGAGCACCAGGATGGGGCTTAGGACAAGGTATAAAATGGAATGGTCATCCACGTCCGTGTAAATTTTCGTCCAGCCCCGGTGGTACAGGATCACAGAGAGGGCGCAAAGCACGGCGAATACGATGGACGACAAGGACGCCCATTTCAGCTCCCGCATGATTTGATATCTTTTTTTGTGAAATGAGTTTCTACTACCCGCGCCAGCGTTTGACATTGCCCATTTATAGAGGATGGACGCCAAAGCGTATCGGATGAAAATAACGACCGCAAGTGACACCACAAACAAAAGAATTAAAGGGGGATTTTTTGAAAAGGCTGGGTCTAAAAAATACCACATAGCTGGTGATTGAGGAACACATAATAACCAACCGTAGTAGCTGGCAACCGACCAGGCAGGGTTGCCTGATTTCACGAGGTTACCCGTTAAAAGATCGTTCCAGCAATGAATGTGTCGAAGTCAAAACAGCAAGTAAACGCGAACGGTTTCGTGGCATTATATTTTTAGGGTAGGCATCGATGGATAACTACATCGTTATTCTTGCCATCGTGGGTGCTGCGGCACTTGCTATGGCCTGGATGCCGGCAATCACCCAAAAATTAAAGATTTCGTATGCTGTGCTGTACGTTGTCCTGGGCTTTGTGCTTTATACTTTTGTCCGGTCGTTGCCCGAGCCCAATCCCACCAAGCAGGTCAATATCACGTTACGACTCACGGAATTGGTGGTGCTGGTTTCCTTGATGGGCACCGGCTTGAAGATTGATGAGCGATTTTCCTTTAAGGACTGGTCTATCCCACTACGACTGGTCAGTATAACGATGTTGTTGAGTATTTTGATTACGGCTTTGCTCGGCTACTTTTGGTTGGGCTTCAGCATTCCCTCGGCCATACTGCTGGGCGCTGCGCTGGCGCCGACAGACCCCGTGCTTGCGTCGGACGTTCAAGTTGGCCCGCCGTTAGAAAAAGCGAGAAGTAATGTGCGTTTTGCGCTGACGGCGGAGGGCGGCCTGAACGACAGTATGGCGTTTCCTTTCACCTGGTTGGCAATAGCCTTGACGGCCTCGACCTTTGATGCTTACACACTCACTCATTGGGTCGTGATGGACATCGTTGTTAAGTTAGGCGTCGGTCTTGTCAGTGGTTTTTTGATTGGAAAAGCGCTGGCGTACTTGTTATTCCATTTGCCGAAGAAGACAAGTCTTACTACACCGGCCGATGGTTTCGTGGCCCTTTCTGCGACGTTGCTTGTATATGGCGTTACGGAACTGCTCCATGGATATGGATTTTTAGCGGTGTTCGTTTGCGCCGTGACGCTTCGCAACTTTGAGATGCATCACCAGTATCATAAGAAGTTACACGCTTTTTCGGATCAGATCGAGCGGATCCTGGTGGCAATCGTGTTGATCTTATTTGGTGGCAGTATTGCGTATGGTATTTTATCCATTCTTAGTTGGCCGTTAGCGTTGTTCGGACTGGTGTCCATCCTTATCGTAAGACCCTTGTGCGCGTATTTTTCCGTCATGCGTACGAAGCTGCCCGGGACGGAGAAGGCAATGATAAGCTTCTTCGGAATTAAGGGCGTCGGCTCATTGTTTTATCTTTCATTCGCGTTAAACGAAGCGACTTTTGAAAATGCCGCAGAGTTGTGGTGTGTCGTGTCCTTTATTGTGTTATGCTCTATTCTAATACACGGATTCTCCGCTGCTAAGACCATCGCCCACGTGGAGAATAATCCCTAATATCAAGTTTCACTTTCAAGTGAGCGATTAGCAAAAGGATGTTATCGTCTGACGAAAATTCGGCAGGGTAGGATTGTGAATTTTTTCGATACGCGAACGGATAAACTCGACGCTGGGCCAGCCCAAGATTCGGGCTGACGCTATTCATAAAATTCAAAAGCATCGATTATATCCAAATACACCCCATCGAAACCCGCGTTCAGTATTTTCTTTAAATAGGACTCATCGTTCCCATAAATGATACTTTGCCATTCCGCATGCCAGTACTTTACTTTAAAATTTCCCGGCCAGTCCGGATTTTCAGCATCCATCCATGCTGGCTTCGCTGTGTTCCAGCTTGCTTGCCAGTAATACCGGTAATCTTCACTTTCACCAATGGACATATACGAGATCACCAATCTTTTTCCGCCGTTGGCCTTGTTCTTTAATTCATTTATTTCAGATGCCGTAAAGGTTGAGCCGTCGGTAAAAAACAAGTCCATGATCAGCAGATCATAGTTGGTAGCGGTTACTGCATTGATAAAATCAGTTTTCGTAGCGAATCCATCAGGATTAATCAGGTATAGGAAATTTTTCACGTTTGTTAAAGTGGTTACAACGGTATTGTTTTCCTGGTGGATCGGATTTGGGAATCCCGGGATGATATTCAGCTCACGCTGGCTGGCTGCAAACGATACGTAACCCGAATTTTTATTTTCGAGATACGAGTCTTCCATTTTTGAAGTCGTCGAGCAATAGTCGGTTACAAAGATCATATTGCCCGCATTTTTTGAAATATCCAGAAACTCCTTCAGGTAAGCCTGCACTTCAGTGGACGTCTTCTGATCATCATTATCATAACCATACAGCAGATCCTCCTGTCCGTTGGCATCAATAGCATTTAGGTAAGCAGTATGGGGTTGCCCCGATCCATCCGCATTGCTGCTGACCAGTTCAATTCCGTTCTGCGGGATAATAGCAAAGGTCGGATCTGTCGCTTTGGCGTATTCGCTTATTCCGATGACAAAGTCCCGCATCCGCTGCTTGAACTCGGTATCGCCGTCGGCACTTTCTCCTCCATCGTCGTTGCACGACGCAAAGAGCAATACTCCCGTGAACAGGCACAGGGAAGACCTTCGCGCGAAGCCGGGTAGTACATTTTTGATAGTTTTTAGCATAAGAACGTGTTAACGAACGGCAAAATCAACAATCGCAGGCTATTTTCATAAGTTCTCGTGAGCAGTTTCGATTTACAGCGTGAACAATCGCCGGCTATTTCAATGCCTCCTGGCCCGATTTTTTCGCGCAATGATCGCCATGACAGTGAACGATATGAAAAATTCCTTTTTCGTGGTTGGAATTGGCGCGTCTGCTGGCGGACAAGCTGCACTCAAGGAGTTTCTAAAGAATATGCCAGCGAATATAAATGCGGCGTTTGTAATCGTTACGCACCTAACCCGGGATTACAAAACGAACTTGCACACCATCTTGAGCGGGTATACGTCGATGCCGGTGTCGCTGGTAAAACATGGGGAACAGCTTCAGCCCGGGCGGATCTACGTGATGCCGGAAAATTCCGAGGTGACCGTTTGGGATGGTCGACTGTTTCTGGAGCCCCGGGCTAACACGCCGGTTAACAAGGCGGTGGACACTTTCTTCGAATCGCTGGCGCGGGATATGGGTGAAAGGGCGGTAGCAGTTGTCTTGTCCGGCGGCGGGAATGATGGCTCGGTCGGGGTTCAACATATTCATCGCCATGGTGGACGGGTATTTGTTCAGGCACCGCAGTCCAGTCCTGCGACGGGCATGCCAGACGCGTCTATCGCTGCGGATCATCCGGTGGCGGTGGAAGATCCGGCAATTCTCGCAAAATCAATTGCGGCATGCATCGAAAGCTTGGTGCGTAGTGAACGTATCTAGATGGACCGCATAGCTAGAACAGCCACCCGCTAGTAGGCAGCAGCTCGCTAGTATAAGCCACGCGAGTATATTCGCAACATTATCACCAGGTCATCCCGGACAGTCCGCTCGTTGTCTTCTTTCCATAGACCTTTCACAGGCGCGCGCTGATAGACAGTAACACCGTTGAATTTGTCCGTTAGCAAGGTCTGAAGACTTTTATAGTCGGTTTGTGGAAATGGATTTCCCTCATTGTCGTACAACGGCAAGAAGATCTGAATGAGGCTATGAGCTGCCATCGGTAGCGGTGTTTTTTTAATAGTTGGTCATGTTTACCCGGAGTCGTTGCGTGCCGCAGCGTTTCCCGTCATGACTGGATAAAATTACCCTGCCCGATTAACCGAAGTATCCAAATGGCCAAAGGATAGCCGATGAAGATGTCGGAGAGGCCACCCGGGCATATTTTTTTAGGCCCTTAAGTATGCCCAATTTGCAGCAGAAAATAGTGAAAGCCGAGCACCGTAGCGACGAGCTGCTCCAGCAGAAGCAAATCATTGTCTCCGACAACCAGGCGCAAACCCAACGGTTTGCCGCCCTGCAACAGGAGCACCAGGCATTGTTACGCCAACATGAAGCCCTGCAGCAAATATTCGCCCGGGAAAAAAGCCGCCTGGCTAACTTTCTGGGGAAGACGAACCCCGACCGGTAGCCCAGATTCCCAAGCATTCGGTCTTTTTTCTCTCAATAGCCTTACAGAGAGGCTTTCCTGTTGCCTGTTAGGTAGAACGATGTAGGTAGTCCAGCCGCGGCCCCTTAATCAAATTAGCTTTACTACGGGTTTTGTAAAATTTTGTTCAACAAAAACGTCATCAAATCCTTATACCCAAAAGGTCGATTTGACTCTTATAAGTAGTTTACCGCATTAAATTTCGTCAAAGTGACTAAATCGCACGGTAAGTTTGAGAATCATTCTAGATAAGCGTCAAAAATTCTGAACGTAT
Source organism: Parachryseolinea silvisoli (assembly GCF_021190955.1). Taxonomy (GTDB): domain Bacteria; phylum Bacteroidota; class Bacteroidia; order Cytophagales; family Cyclobacteriaceae; genus Ohtaekwangia; species Ohtaekwangia silvisoli. The sequence goes on along the minus strand of NZ_JAIOAO010000001.1, from coordinate 1,915,529 downwards.
GTGTAGTTGGAAAATGCCTCACGTGGTCGTCGTCTGCCTCTTTCCCGAAAGACAACATTTAACTCTGGCCGTCCAACGTGCTGGCCATACTCATAAAACCTTTACACACGCTCATGACCGGCAGTAGCCGGTCACTCCGTTGTGCCTACCTGTTTTAGCACCTAACACCTAATCCTATACCTATGGACAATTCTACCTTGTGTCCCGACTTTTCTTGCCTTGACATCCCACCGCCTGTTAGCTACGGTGGCTAATACGCATGGCCACTGAGTTGCGTCTTTTTTGAGAAAAGCGGTGTTGCAGCACTGCTCAAGAAATTAACAATCTATCCAACCTCTATGAAGCAGAACTTTACATATAAAGGGCTAGCAAGGCTTTATTTTATTATGCGTGTTTTAGCTGTATATCTAATACTACTCGCTTTCCTAGGCATGCCGATGCTGAAAGCAAATCCCGTTCACGGCCAGTCTACTGAAAACACATTTGTGAATATCAAAGCACAACATGTGCCCCTTCAATCTGTCTTTTCGATGTTGGAAAATGAGACAGGTTTTATGTTTGTTTTTCCTGTAGAATTAGTCGCCAAGTATGGGGATGTATCCGTGGATGGCGGGAGGCAAAGTGTAAGCGCATTACTCCATAGCGTGTTAGATGGTTCACAATTGGCCTACCGAGAATCCGGAAAGAATATAATTGTCTTTGAAGTTCCCGGTGTACAGCAGAGTCAAGTTGAACTTAAGACGCCATACTCATTTGTTCCCGTAGAAGGGCGGGTGATTGACAGTGAAGGCTCACCAATGCCTGGTGTGAACGTAGTTGTCAAGGGGACCACAATTGGTACGAGTACTGATGGACAAGGGGCATTTGCCATTGAAGTGCCTGAAGGCAAGGATGCCCTGATTTTTTCCTTTATAGGATTTAGGACAATAGAACTCGCGCTAAACGGAAAAACGGATCTGTCGGTGCAGATGGAATCTGATATAACGACGTTGGATGCTGTAGACGTTGTTGGATATTATTCAACCACAGAGCGATTGAAAACGGGCTCAATCGTCAAGGTTGGCTCAGAAGAAATAGAAAGGCAACCTGTAACTAGTCCGCTATTAGCACTTCAGGCAAAAGTTCCAGGGCTAGACATTACACCAACGACCGGGGTGCCCGGTAGTTCGGTCCGTATCCAGATTCGAGGAAGAAATAGCCTCAGGAATAACTCACAAGGAGAAGTTGCGAATAGTCCGCTTTATGTCATAGATGGCGTACCCATCGATCCTAGTCCGGTCCGGTCGGGCTCTCAAACAACGTCAACTGTATTTTTTGGATATGACCCATTAAGTTCAATTAGCCCTGCAAACATCGAAAGCATTCAAATTTTAAAAGATGCCGACGCGACGGCCATCTATGGTTCTCGCGGTGCGAACGGTGTAATTTTAATTACTACAAAGCAAGGGAAAATTGCCGATAAAGGTAGCGTGGATCTGGGCTACTATTCCGGTGTCGGTCAAATCGCAAATCGGATCGACGTGCTTAATACGAAGCAATATTTAGCCATGAGACGCGAAGCCCTCCGTAACGATGGTATACCAGAACCTGCATGGTATGAATATGACGTTAACGGTACATGGGATTCCACAAGAAATACGAATTGGCAAAAAGAATTGCTGGGGGGTACCGCCAAAATACATGACGTCCAAGTTGGCTTTTCCAGCGGGAGCGCAACCACGTCATTTCGTCTTGCAGGTAGCTTTCATAAAGAAACATCAGTTTACTCAGATGATTTTGGTTCAACATTGTTGAGTGGAAATCTAAGTTTAAATCATAGATCAGCAAACGGCCGTTTTCGTGGATCGGTGTCAATCAACTATGGGCTGAATAAAAATAAAACATTCGAAAGTAGTCAATTTATCACCCAGGCATTGACATTACCTCCAAATGCTCCTGAGTTATATAGGCCCGATGGATCGCTTAATTGGCAGATAATTGAAGCGTTTGGGGCGCCTCGAAGTTCTTTTGATAACCCTTTAGCGGCATTGCAAAACACGACAAAATTGGACCAAGGCAATTTCATATCAAATTTCAATTTGAGTTACGATATAGTGCGTGGGTTGTCATTTAAAACCAACTTAGGTTACACTGACCTAAACGCTTCTGAAATAATTCGTCAGCCTATCGCAGCTCAGCCACCAACAAATATTAATGGTGACGTAACCGGCGCGGCAACATTCGGAACCACAAGACGCCGGTCGTGGATTGTTGAGCCGCAATTTGACTACAACGCTGATTTTGACGGGCACCACATTAGCGTTTTACTTGGAGGGACATGGCAGGAGACTCTGAGTGATTACACATCTATTTATGCGTTTGGATATACATCCGATGTTCTATTGGATGGCCTCCAAGCCGCTCAGTATACCTCCGTTAATGCAGACAATAGTAATAGGGTGAAGTTTGGGTCTGGCTATTTTCGGTTAACATACAATTGGAAAGAAAGATATATTGCTACTTTCACCGGCCGCCGGGATGGATCATCAAGATTTGGTCCGGGCAGGAGGTGGGGCAATTTTGGTGCCGTTGGCCTTGCCTGGATTTTTAGCAATGAGTCCTTTATCAACGATAAATCGATTCTTAGTCTTGGCAAAATTCGGGCAAACTTTGGCACTACCGGAAATGACCAGATTGGTGATTATCGCTACCTCGATCTCTACAATATATCACAATATCGCTATCAAAATAGTGTGACACTTGTTCCCACTTCGTTGTTCAATCCTAATTTCTCGTGGGAGAAAACAAACAAATTTGAGGCTGCATTGGAACTCGGACTTTTCGATGATCGGATATTTTTCGAATTTGATTGGTACAGAAACCGGTCGTCCAGCCAGTTGATAGATTACAAGCTTCCTGCTATTACCGGTTTCTCATCAGTTTTTAAAAATTTTAATGCCGAAGTCGAAAATTCCGGGGTTGAGGCAATTATCCAAATACGACAGATAAGCACTGCGAAGTTTTCTTGGGCAACATCAATTAATATTTCTCGTAACTGGAACCGATTGTTGTCATTCCCGGGATTAAAGGAATCAAGTTACGCGAGACAATACCGTGTTGGTGAATCTTTGTCGCTGCAAGAACTATACAGCTATACAGGCGTTGACCCTGTTACCGGCCTTTACACGGTCAAAGATTTTAACGACGATGGGGAGTTTAACGACGAAGACTATAAACTTTCCAATCCTACTGATCGGATATTCTACGGAGGAATAACAAATGATCTAAGGTTTGGATCTCTTTCAATATCTTTTACATTTCAATTTTCACGGCAATTTCTTGCCGGATACGCGCCAGGAGGTCCTGCTGGTATCCGAAACTTAAATATGCCGGTAGAAGCATTGGATAGATGGGAGAAAGAAGGGAATGTATCGCCAAATCAGAAATTCTCGCAAAGCTTTGAAGCACAAATAGCAAGAGCTCTCTTTGTCGGTAGTGATGGCAATATAGAAAACGCAAGTTTTCTTAGGTTGAAAACAGCTTCTATTTCTTATGACTTGCCGGCAAGATGGTTTGATGATACATATTTCAGCCAGGCGAGGGTTTATCTTCAGGGGCAAAATCTTTTGACCTTCACAAAATATGGTGGATTGGATCCCGAAACACAGGTCGCACTTCCTCCGCTGAGGATAATTTCAATCGGTTTTAATGTTCGTTTTTAGATCTCAAACATATGCGCTTTTATATTCGTAGTATCGAAAATTATAATATATACCATCTAGTCGTTTTTATAATGGCGTACTCGTTACTTGGATGTGACAGTATGTTCGATGTTGAACCGACAAAGTCGCTAATTGGAAAGGATAAAGTTTTTTCCAACGACGTGACCGCTACGTCTGCGATTACCGGTATTTATGCGTCTATGTATTCGAATACAGCAAACTTCGCGAGTGGAAGTATAAATAGCGTTGCTTCACTAGCTGGCTTGTCAGCCGATGAGTTTCGATGCTATGCTGATTATAACGACCTGGATGTTTTTAACAGGTTTCAAATTGTTTCGACAAACCCGTTCGTTCTTTCTCTGTGGACCTCGATGTACAATGCAATATACTCTTCTAATAGTGCCCTGACAGGATTAGGAGCGTCCACTTCATTAACTACCGAGGTAAAGCAGCAGCTTACAGGCGAGGCGTACTTTATTCGCGCTTTTGCGCACTTCTATCTTGTTAATCTTTTTGGCGATGTGCCAATAGTCACAACGATCGACTCTGATGCAAATTCAGATCTCACGAAGCGTCCGGTCAGCGAGGTGTATGATCAAATTGTGAGTGATCTAATGGTTAGCAGGTCGTTGCTAAGTGACAGTTATGTGTCAGATGGCAGAGTTAGGCCCAATAGGGCAACTGCTGATGCGCTTTTGGCTCGCGTGTATTTGTACTTAGAGAATTGGTCGAAGGCGTCGGAATTTTCATCGGCGATCATTTCAGATCCGCAGTACGGCGTTGAGTCAATAGATCTCGTATTTACAAGTGAAAGCGATGAAGCGATTTGGCAACTGATGCCCGAAGGATTGACGATCAATACCAACGAGGGTAATCTCCTTGTTCTCCAAACTGCACCCATTTATAGTAATCAACCATTGGCGTTGAACCCTGAAATCATTCAAAAATTCGATGCGCAAGACGCTAGGTTGTCCAACTGGGTCGGTCAAATCGAGGAAGAAGGTGTATCATACTGGTATTCATTTAAATATAAGATTCCCTTCGGAGGAGTCGCTACTATGCCTCCTGTTCCGTTGTCTGAATACGGTATGGTTTTTAGACTTGCAGAGCAGTATCTTATCCGGTCTGAGGCCAGGCTTCATCTAAGCGAGCGCGATGGCGCCATCGAAGATTTAAATGTATTGAGAGGGCGCGCAGGACTCGCTTTGCTTGATTCATCCGACGGGTTGCTGACACTGGATTCGCTTACTATAGAGGTTGCCAATGAAAGAGTTCGGGAACTATTTACCGAGTGGGGCCATCGTTGGCTTGATGTCAAACGCACCGGCAAGGCGGATGAAGTTTTTTCGAATAGGCCCAACTATTTACCAGATTTTAAACGATACCCGATTCCTCAAGAGGAGTTGGATCGTAATCCCAAGTTAGGGAAACAGAACGACGGCTATTAAATCCCAACAGTTGAAGTCGGTTTCAATCTACCCAACTGGGTATTTAAATTAAATCCTCCGGGGTATGAAATTTCACCAATGTGTTCTTTTTATATTTTTACTTCTTCCGATTCTCGCTACCGCACAAGAGCGGGGTCCGGAAAATCAACATTTTCAGGTCGTTGATGATAATTTAGTGACTGGGAAACTTGATAATGGTCTGACATATGCCACTGAGTCTAATTCAAAAAAACCTGGAAAGGTTGAAGTAAGATGGATTGTTCGCGTCGGCAGAGCAGATGAGGCTTCCGATGAATTGGAGTATTCCCATTTGCTCGAACACCTGGCATTTGAAGGGTCAGTGCATTACCCGTTAGATAGCATCCGCGTTATGCTAGCAGGTCGTGGTTTGAGGTTTGGAATAGAGATGAATGCCCTTACAGGCATGGATTATACGTTGTTTGAGTATAGTGTGCCAACCGGGCGTGCAGATAATTTGGAGGTTTGTTTACGAGTCATCCGCGATCTCTGTGATGGCATGCAAATAGATTCTGGTCGCATGGTGGGACAGTCAAGAGCCGTCATTGGTGAATATATGCGGGGTGGTATGGATACCGAAGTTAGGCTCACACGGACGATCAATGAACTGGTTTATGGGACAGACGTAAATGGTGATGCGGAGTGGAACGGTCGTGTGGCAAGTATGAGAAACCCGGATATAAGCAAATTGCGCAGTTACTACAAGAAATGGTACCGGCCCGAAAATATGGGTTTAGTTGTCGTCGGTGATATCAAACCGAGTGATGTGGAGATACTAATTGCAAAGTTGTTTTCTGATTTTCAAGGTGCAAAGTTGCTTAAAACGAGCGCGCAAGAGGCGAGTCAGAGGCCGATTTCGCCAAAAATAAAAAAAAACAGAGTTCTAAACGTCTATGACGCAGGACTGAAAAAGTACCAGGCGAAGTTGTATTTTAAGCGCGCCTCGCAGAGCGTTGATAAAAATGACGTCGGGAAATGCCGAACATTAATACTTGATGAACTAACTCAAAGTCTCCTAAATGGTCGTTACGAAGAAATGCTTTCAGAGAAAATATCTGGTGTATCATGTGTATATCAGAATAACGTCAATGAAGGGGGAGTAGACGGGTTGAATAGCTTTTTTGAAGTAGAGAATCCTAATGATATAAAGCAGTATCTGACGAAGATCGTTAATGTATTTGTTGATATTCACGTCAATGGCATTTCAAAACAAGAGATGGAACGAGCCAAGACCGGTGTTCTTAGGTATTATCAGCCAGTGGAAAGGGACGATCTGAGTTATCGGGTTTCAGCATTGGTAAATCAAATGCTCCCGAGTTTTGAATTAGGTTCGATAAATGAATGCGATTCACTCCCGTATATATTAGACTCCATTACCTCTCGTGATCTGCAGGCACATCTGGACGAGTGGACAGGTAGACTTAATGTATGGGATTTTGTCGTTGCGGGCCCTTCTCATAGCAGAGGACCTGTTCCCGCAAGGAAATATATACGATTATTGTTAGCGAAAAAGGCAGTCTCACCTTACGTCGTTCCTTTAGATCCTCGGTTAAGAGTGGATTCAATTCTTAATTCAATTTATGCTTGTGACCTACGGAACGATATGCAACAAGGTCAATGGATACAAAATGGAGCATTCAATGAGCTTCGTCTTAGCAATGGCGTTCGAGTAGTCATGCAGCGTGATAGTGGTAGGAATGTGGTCACTCGTTCAGGTCTGGTCGAGCTGATCGCATTTAGTAAGGGAGGCGCCAGTCTTTATGATAAGCCAACAACAGCAGCTGTTGAATATGCGGTAGCAGCGGTGTCTGATTTAGGAATCGGAGTGCTTAAGGCATCAGATCTTGCAGATATTCATAATCAAAGAAATATTTCTGTCCGACCTTATATCAAAATGGATGAAGAGGGAGTAAACGGATTTGCACCAGAGGATGATTTGGAGGATTTGTTTAGAATTGTGGCTCAATGTTTTGCACCGGTTCGAAATGATACTACTTTTCTATATAATTGGATTGAGATGAGGCGACAGTTGAAGCCAGGTATTGGGTGGTATCTACCAACTGCTAGAATTCAGCCGTGCATCGATTTTGGGGGCAGATCTGAAGTTGAGGATAGTTTGCTTGAGCGGCTAACTGCGAAAAGGGTTATTAGTCTATACACTGACAGGTTTGCTGCCGCAAATGACTTTTGCTTCTTTATTGCCGGTTGTTCCGATATCAACAATGTAAGGAACCTGGCGACGCGTTATTTCTCTTGTCTTCCAAAGGCAATGAGCGATTCAAATAGAAATTTGCTCCGGTATAGACGTGATTGTTCCCAAACCCCCAATGACACGGTTATATTCGAGGAAGGACGTAATAGAGCTGTAGTGCATCTTATTTATCCCTTTATCGGTAGCAAACAATACAGTCTAAAGACTATTTTATGCTTACGGGTAATCCGCACTGTTCTTAAAGAGATGATATTTGAGCGGCTGCGTACAAAAGAGGGCGGCACCTACTCGCCCATAGTGCAGTTTGATTATGAGAGGTTTTTGGATAACTCGTTTGGAAGTGAAATGGAGGTGGTATTTGACGCCGATCCAATGGACTACCGCAAGATGATAAACAGCGCAAAAAGTGAGTTTGAACGGCTGTTAGCCTCGGAAATTCCTGCTGCTATCTTTGATCGGTCTGTTGCCGTGGTTAGGAAGGAAATTGATGAAGAATTTCGCGGCCCGCGTGGAGCGGCTGAATTGAAAGAGATGTATTTGTTTTCCGAAACATCGAATAAAACGATGGATTCTATTAGAATACTAAATTCTCTTAAGGCTCGAGATGTGGCTGAAATAGTGCGTACAGGTTTTAAGGTCAACAACGTGTTAGAAGTATCATTTCTTCCTATGACGGAGCGAGCAAACAACTAGTGGGGAGAAGAATTGTAGCGGTCGAAATATCTTTATCGGACGGCGTCTATGCTGGAAAAATTCGACAGTGTACCACCGTGAGTAGATAGAATTCGAGTGTTACATGTTGTGGCATTTTGCTTGATGTCGTATACCGGCGCATAGAATTCCTGAATTGTAACCGAGCAGGGTATAATACTTGTAACAGTACATTTTTCGACGGTTACGCATGACCATGTCTGCGTCGCGGCATACTTCACGTTTACGTAATGAGGTAGGGTAATGCTCATGGAAGCTAATGTGCTCCCTACGGCGCTGAAAAGTGCCGCGAATCCTAAGATGATATTTTTTGGTTTCATTACATATATTTTTGTGTTCGATGCGCTAAAAGCGAGGGCGGCGGAATACCGCCGCCCTGTTTTTTTATCAGGCTAGTGCCGCAATTTCGGAAACGAAATCGCTAACAACTGTACCTAAAGTTAACTAGCGAACAGCGTCAATCGTCGGCAATGTAGATGTGCCATCAAGTGCGCGGTTTGCGAGGATTCGAGTGTTGCAAGTAGTTGCATTTTGCTTGATGTCGTAAACCGGCGCAGTAAATGATTGGATTGTTACCGAGCAAGGAGTAGTGCCTGATACAGTACATTTCTGAACGGTTACGCATGACCAAATCTGCGTTGCAGCGTACTTAACATTCACATAGTGAGGTACGACAGCGCTAAGTGAAGCAAAAGTGCTACCAACTGCACAAAACAGAGCTGCTAAGCCTAAAAAAACATTTTTGGTTTTCATGGTATTTATTGTTTTAAATTGATTTAACCGGCAACCTTTATTAACAGGCGTTGCACACTTTCCTGAGCTAATTGTTTCGGGAGATACAGACCAGGATCCATGGTTTGTTTTTTGCCGAAACCCTAGTTATCGTTTAATAAAAATTATTTAGATATCACTTTTTGTTGTTTGAGAACTTAAGCTATCCACCTCGGTTTTAATCGTGGTTGATCGTTTTAAGGTCGTTGCTTGGTAAGTTTTGAACGTGATCAGGTGATTTTGATAAAGCGCAATTACTTTGTTTGGTAATATGATGAAGTCAGAGGCGCGTTCCTTTTTGTAGTTCGGGACATAGAAACTGCTCAGGTATTTTCCAGTACCAATATCGTATTTGTCTATTACCGACGAGCTCTCGTAAAGTTCTGGCTTCTCGTTGTTAGAAAGAAGGTTAGATTGAACGAAGACAACTCCATATGCAGTTCTTATCACTGAATTTATGGTCGTTGGTGGACTGGCAACTATACTTTCTCCTTTCGATTCGATCTTTTCGATTTTTATATGTGCCCGAGAAAAGGTGTCAATAGTATGCGGCCTTAAAAGAACGTTTAGATTCGAGTCCATCACTATAAACTGGTTTCTGTACGCATAAACATATGCAGCTCTGTGAGTTTTTTTATCATAGCTTATCGTTCCATGAACATCAACAACCCCATCGATTTGGCGTTCTAGAATGTCGTGTTTTACATCGAAATATGGAGTGTCTACTAAAGTGCGCTTGCCCAATGCGAACATTCTCGTTTTTGCGCTCAGTGATCGAAGGATCAATGAATTCGGGCTAATTGGCACTGCGTCCACAAAGAAATGCCCGCTGTCACGCAGAAAGTGGACGGCACGCCAGTCGTCGATCTTGCCCCTTAGTATATCTGGCATTGATCCGTTAGAAATGAAGAAGTAGGGTGAGTCTATTGCTACTTTAAAATTGGCTAGATCTCTGATGCTGTCCACACCCGAAAGACTAATGTTGATTTCATGTTTAATTTCGTTAGTGTTCTGATTGTATTCCAGGAGCATAAAGGGTCTCCTTCTTGTGCCGATGAAAAGTCTTTCGCCCGATTTGCCGGCTATGTAGTAGCCGTCATTTCCCAGCTCGATCTCACGGTCAATCGTAAGGTTTTGCAAGAGTTCAATATTCCTGTTAAAGCCCGCGGGTTTCACCTTACTGTTGGCGGGCGAGGTTGCATACATAAATATCATCGCGGCGGATATCGCCGATGCACACAGAGTAAGAATTCTTGTATTTGCGTTCACGGATCACTTAGTTAAATGTGTTTCGTATACTGCAGAGGTCTTTGTAATTAGAATTGATTCTACTACAGCCAGGCCGGTAAATATAATGTTGAATACCAGGTGCTCCGTCCATCCCAGGTGGTTCAAGATACCACCGCATGAGCAGGGAAGGTGTGGGCTAAAGATCATCATCATTGTAATATATAACGAAAAGGCAAACATGATCGAGAATGAAATGTATGTTCCGATCAGCCTTGTTCGCGGAATGAAAAGAAGGAGCGTGGCTGCAATTTCGATAGCTGGCACAAACCATGCGAGGATATTGGCGTAGTTGTATATGATTGGTGATTTACCAATTTCGCCGCGAAAGGTCTGATAGTCGGCGAGCTTTGTAAATGCAGCATATAAAAACAGAACCATGAATAAAAACGTGATTGTGGTTATTATCAGCGATCGATTGTTTTCAGTTAGTCTGCTCATATAGGTTTATTTAGTAGAAACGGAAACGGAATTTGGTCGGCATTCTGGATGCGAATCAGAAAGTGAATAACTCCGGTACAGCCTGTAAAGAAATCTCCAGTTATTGGACGCCGGGCATCCATTGGCCAATACGTCGCGCGCTTATTGTATGTATATTTGTTATATTCTAGAAGCATAGCCAGCCAATTCGCCCGTTGATGCCATTCATCTCTTTGTGATATGTGTGCCAATTCTAAATAAACCTCGGCAATTCCCGAGATGCCCGAGCCGAACGTAAGGTCATTAGTTGCAAGGTGTGCCGGGTGGTTTGCGAGTATGGATTCTGCCATTTTTAGATATCTTTCCGCTTTTAGGACTTTGTAGCCTTCGATGAACGCTAATGCTATTCCAGTGAACCCATTTTCAAACCACGGTTCTACGTTTCGAGTCCGTGATCCTACATACCATATGGGTAATCCACTTTTTCTTTTTGCTTGTTTTGTCAGCCATGATAAACCTCTCGCAGCGGCATCTGCTACTTCGGTTCGTGGATAGAACGAATGGTATTGTAGGAGGAATACAATGATGCCGGCGACCCCATTGGAAAACCCTGTAAATACTTCGTTGCCCGTTTTCCACTCGCCGGACCGCAATTGAGATTGTAACAGGTAATTAACAAGTTGATCTAACCATTTTGTCAGCGTGTCGTCTTGTATTGCTTGAATGCAATGCAATATTGCAAGTCCCTGCCCTGCTGCTCCGGTTGCAAGTGATGCGTCAGTGGGATTTGGCGCAAGGAATCGCTTAATTACATTCTTTGCCTCTCCAGGTTGTATTAAGCCACTTCTTATGGCAGTTGCAATAGATAGCGCTATTCCGTGTTTGCCGTAGTAAAGCCCGGACACGCCGTCATTTTGTTTGGCCATCGCGATGATGTGCTTAAGATTTTCAGCAATTTCAGACCGAAGATGACTTAGGGTTTTACCTGCGTCTTTGGCAGCCGATAAAAAATAGATGATGCCAGACACTCCTGTATGTAATCCGGGAAGCACATTTAAGCCAGCCTTCCTATAGCTGGCGTCCGGGGGAAGTGCTTCGGCTGAATGCCATAGGCCGCCGGCTTGAGCGAGTAATGGCGTTTTTAATGCGGCAATACCGAAGTCTATTGTGACGCTTAAATCCTGCATTCCATTACCGCCCTGGCGATAATCGTTTCCTTTATTTGCTTTGACCGAAAGTATGAAGTTTTCAAAATAGTCGACCAGGTGATCAATGGTTGGTCGGTTTTGGGCGTCGGCTATCAAACAACTTGAGATTAAGTCTGCTAATTCGCTATTTTGGATTTGACATCGTAGACTTTGCTTCGTTTGTTGATGACTTTCGCCGAAACCAACAATTGGGTAGAAGTTTGTGAACGCGGCGACTAGTACCGCTCCAATGCTGTAGATGTCTTCCGCAAACTCAGGTTTTTCGTCGCCTGCCCTTTCTGGTGCAGTGAACCCGTTTAATCCCGATTCAAACGGTGGACTTGGCTCATTGTTATAATAGTCGTACGCAAATTCTAGGTCGATCATCACAAGCTTCCCGTTGCGCATCAAAAAGTTGGCTGGGCTGATGTCACGGTGAATATAGCCAAGGCTGTGCATTTTTTTAACAATGCCAAGTACTTGTACTACACAGTCAAGAAGCGCCAGTTTATTCGCGTTTGATAGATTTGGCCAGCTTTGATTGCTTTGAATGCGGTCAAAAACTTCATGTAATGGCTCCCCGTCAATAAACTCCATGGCCATATAAATGTTACCATTAACCTCAAATCTCTCATAGAGTTTAGGTGTCGGTAATTTTTTCTCAAATCGTTCTAGTAGTGTGCATTGCCAGTCAATTCGGGTTTTGATATCTCTTCCAAACGCGTCAAAGTACATATCGTGAAGCCCCTCTTTAATAATGCAACGCTTAAGCGAAAGGCCCTTAGCTCTTATAGCCTTCATCACTCGGCCTTTGGTGTCGTGCTTTATTACTTTTTGAACAAAATATTTGTCTACAAGAAATCTGGATTCTGGCTGTTGTGGTTGCGCAAATTGATTAAATGGCCAGGTTGTACCAGCCGGAACCACGAATCGTGTTGCCGCTGTGTTTCCTGCATTTGACGTGTAGTGTGATGCGTAAACTGTTCCTCCAAGGTGCGAACCGGTAGGAATTGCTGGCGATCGAAAATCTGTGGTTAATTCGATAAGCCTACCCGCCAGCAGTTCGGCTTGTTCGTTTCCTTCGGGGTAAACTGTTAATATTTTGCCAGACCTTTCCACGCCGAATGATCCATTTAATATTTTCTCTGCAAGTGAGGCGTCACGGACAATTTCAAAGGAAACTTTATGCTTCAGGAGCTCAGGAATTATTGTCTTGAAGAGATTTTCGAGCTGATCTTTGATGGCCGAAACGTGTAACAACCAATCTTTTACGATCTTGGGTGCCCCCACAATGTAATAGTTGCCAATTTCTTTATACTTCACGTTCGTTGAACGAAGAAAGCGAGAGAAATCCGTTGACGTAGATTGGCGTGTGAGTGTCATCTGTTTTTCCGATATCTTTTCAGTTCGTTTTTTTTGCACGCAAAATGAAAACGTTTGGATAATCGAGTCCTGATTATTCAATAGCTACCAATGATTCATTAGTAGAACTATAAAAGCGTTTTGCATTTAACTAGCTGTTGCGGTATGAAGTTGAAGTCATCGCCTAGTTGTAATAGAATCACTTTGTTTCATTGATTATGGTGTAAAGGTAAATGCTAACGTTTCCTGAATGTTGACAAAAGTTTACGTTAAAAGGAGCATTTCGTATTCCGTCATTACGTTAGCATTTATTCTTTCATCGTCCCTAGTGAGTGGATATCAGTTTGATTTTTTGGGAAACAATGTTTTTCTGGATAGTTATTGGATTACAGATGGAAGCATTGCTCCAATAACCATGTTTCAGGAGGTATGTTGTTTTATCGATGAAAACGGCGGGCTCAAAAACAGGATTTTCGGATACTGAAAACCGTGAAATGTTTACTTACTGTCTTAATACGTGAAATAAATTAGTTATGGTCAAACTTATTAGGCAAGCATGGTCAATGAAGATATATTATATACGGTACCTGGACTTATGAACGAATTACGCCGAAGCCCTACGCCATGTGCAGGATCGATGGTGCCAATGTTGAAGCTCCGAAATCAAGAAAACGCAATCCCCGCCCCCGCGTCGCTCGTCCGCAGGTCCAGTGCGCGTGCGCCAGCGACCAGTTTCTTCCAGATAGCATCACCGGTCACGTTCGGATATTTCTCCCACAACAATGCAGCCATGCCCGCGACGAACGGCGTGGCCATGGAGTTGCCCGAGAGTACATCGTAGCCCTTCTTCGTACAGCTGATGATGTCAACTCCGGGGGCGGTGATGTTCACCTGGTTGCCTTTCTTGCGCGAGCCGCCACACGAGAAGTCGGCGACCCGGTACTGATGGTCCACGGCGCTGACCGATAAAATCGACGGACAGTTCGCCGGGTGACTGACAGGCTTGATGACACCGCGAGGGCGGCTTATCAGATCCGTACAGCCACAGACACCGATGCTTATTTCCTTTTATGATGGACGTCATTTGCAGCCGTGACCATCGTCATTTGTTATCAACGTGATGATGGCAACCTTGCCGTGGTGGGTTTGTATAATTCTTTAATCAATCCATGAGCATGAGCACGACACAATTGTACCTTGAGACCTGGAAAGAGGCGCGCACGCGCTTCACGAATTTATTAACGGATATTAAGACGGAAGACCTGAAAAAGAAATTAATCAATACCAAAAACAGCGCAGGATTTTTAATCCGCCATATTGGTGATGTGGAGTTACTCTTTGCCAGGAATGTATTCGGCGCCGCTGACCTGAATGTACATGCGAAGACTGTTATTGCACAGCATGATACCGGTGAATGGACAAACCTGGAAGAAGTGCTGAAATACCAGCAAGACGCCTTTGATAAATTAAAAGCCATTATCGAAAAGCAAACAGAGAGTGATTGGCAACAAACGGTAGAAACAAAAGAGTTTGGTGTCAAAACGAAAGCTGAAGCTATCGGCAGAATTATTTCACATACGGCTTATCACGCAGGACAGCTTTCACTTACATTAAAGTACGGAGCAAAACCTGATTAATACAGTAGCTGCGTGAGTTGGCGGTTCACAGCAAGTTTAACAATCGAGTCAGTTGTACGCGTTAGCTATACCGGTCGTTCCGCCACGGATAAGCCGTGTTAGAGTACCAACGCGGCCAGGTCCATCAGCCGGACGCCTTTCCAGTGCATATTGAGCTTGTACCAGGTGGTGACGCAATGGAAGTCGGAGGTGTCGTCGGTTTGCGGCAAGGCCAGGAAGTCGTCCCACGTAAAGCGTACCGGATTTTCAACCGCTCCATCAACGTCGTTGCTGGCAAATATTGGGTTGGCGGATTGTGAGCGGTCTTCTGTGTGCATCGTCGATGATTAGGGACTAGGACGTGAATATAATCCCCGCCCCCGCATCGCTAGTCCGCAGGTCCAGTGCACGCGCCCCCGCGACCAGCTTCTTCCAAATAGCATCACCGGTAACATTTGGATACTTTTCCCACAGCAACGCCGCCATACCTGCGACGAACGGTGTAGCCATGGAGGTACCCGAGAGTACATCGTAGCCCTTCTTCGTACAACTGATGATGTCAACACCGGGAGCGGTGATGTTCACCTGGTTGCCCTTCTTGCGCGAGCCGCCACACGAGAAGTCGGCAACTTGGTACTGATGGTCCACGGCGCTGACAGATAAAATCGACGGACAGTTCGCCGGGTGATTCACAGGCTTGATTACGCCACGCTTACGGCGGCTATCATTGCCGGCAGCCGCGATTAACAAGGTGCCGGACTTCAACGCGCGTCGCGCCACGGTCTCATAGCTTTCATAATACGTTTCCCCATTCTTCACAGCCGATCCCAGGGACATGGAGATCACCTTGCATTTATTCTCCAATGCCCACTCGATGCCGGCGAGCACAAAGTTGTCCTCGCCCTCGCCATTGTTCTTCAGCACCTTCGCCACAAATAGCTGCGCCTGCGGCGCGACACCATACCGGAATCCATGCGACTGACTCACATGTCCCGCCGCAATGCCGGCACAATGCGTGCCGTGACCGTCGAGGTCGTTGGTGGATTTGCCGACAAAGGAGACGGCGCGGATCTTGCGTCCCTCGAAGTCAGGATGCTCCGCATAAATGCCGGTGTCGAGGATGGCCATGCGGACGCCCTTGCCGGTATATTTCGACTTCAGCACGTTGATGGCGTGGATGCCCCAGGTGGCGTGCTCGTCGTCGAGGTAGGAGGTCAGGGGCTTTTTGACGGGGCGCTTGGCGAGCGCATAGACATAGCGCTCACGCTCCTGGCCGAGGAAGATGCGGTCGCCGCTGGGGGCAGCTGTCAGGCGATGTACTTGTTCGGTATGGGGAGCGTTGACAACGGCGACTTTCAATTGATCGAAGACGACCCCGTCGGCCTCGGCGAGGGCTTTGGAAACGGCGGTGAGGGGCGAGGTGGCGCTTTTGTAGTCGCGCAGGTTGGCCATGCGCAACGAGGCGCTTTGGGCTTTGCGTTCAATAGCAGTGCTGCCGGCAGTGTCGTTCAATACCACAATGTCGCGCCCGGTGAAGCGGTGCGCGCCGGCTTCTTTTTCGGCGGAAAGGACGGGTTCACGTTTGGAGGAGGAGGGGAGGTATTTGGCCATGCGGAAAGATAACACCTGGCGGGGAAAATCAGAAAATAGCGGTGGCGGTTTGCTATTTCTCAAAATAAATTCTCGTTTAGCCAACTGACTGATAGCGTTGAGGTTGTTTTTTACTAAACTTGTATACATCTCCCAAGCTCCCCAGCGCTTCAAGAATGAACGACCAATATAAAAATGCGAGGAAGTCTGTCGTGATCTTCGTCGTTTCTCGTCGGAAATTCTGGAATTAGGATAATATGGAAAAAAAGTATTGTTGCGACAAGTTCAAAGCTCTTGCTACAGGGCGAAAAGAGTATGGACTGAATATCAGAATTGTGAAACTTAGTCAAAGCTTTGTTGAAAGAGGCCAGTTGACTTTCGACAGAAGCTTCATGATAACGGAAGGTTACAGCGGCGGGATCAATGAATGTAAAAAAGTGTTAGCAATCGAATATTGTCCCTTTTGCGGGACACGCCTTAATAAGTTTTATAAGAGCGGCGATTATGTCCAGGAAGTAGTCTCCCTATGAAAGCGACTCACTATAAACTTACGACACCGCAGGACGTCGACGTAACAACCCTGGCGGACATTGAACGGCTGGTAGCGGCTTTGGACCCATCAAATAATGCCATCCTCATTTTGGAGAATCAGAACTCGGACTATATACAGTGCATGGCCGGGGACAAGGGATATGTGGCAGAAGCCCGATTTCAACTAGGTGATGGAAAATTTAAGCATTTCAGAATTGGATATCAGGAGACGAGCAAAGTGTGGGAGGAGGTAAATGGCATGGCGGGCCCAATTCGCCTACTTGGTCACGAAATCTTAAAGCGTCACGATGTCGAGAAATTATTTAAGTTCTTTTTCGAGAAAAGCGAAATTGAAAGCGGATATAATAAACGAAATATTACAAAAATATTCACGCAAGGTTAACTCCCTCCCGTCGGCGATTCCCCGATGGGTACCGAACAAGATGCAGGATACAACGGTATATCTAGTGTGTTTTTAGTTCACGGGGACGAAGGCGATATTTAAGTAAAAAATGGTATTCCGCAAATGAAGGATGTCGGGGATGTAGAATGAATTTAATAGACATTGTTTCTTAGGATGGTATCACATTTCGCTTAGGTCTAAAACTATCAGAGCAAATCAAAGTGAATTTGAAATAGATATGAGATATCTTATTTTTTTAGAGTTGGCTATCTGCTACAGGCTATATTCTTTTGGCTTTTTGTCTACTTTTCGGATGGGCTCTTCTTTTTTGGCGAGAGCATGCAGACATATAAAAGCGTAAAGTCATTATACAGTTCGGGAAGTGATGATGATGTAGCGATCTGGGTTCTTGCTTTTTTTGATTTTGTGATATTCCTTTTCTTTTTAAGAAGAGGGTCACTAAAGTATGTTAGTGTGTTGATGGTTTTAAGTTTGGTTTTTATGTTTTTCTCCCTATTCTTGATTGAAGTGGGATCAATCATTACCACAATATTCGTTAAGAAGAGTGTGTTTATTTCGTTAGGTTTTTTGGCCAAGTTACTCGTGTTTGCATACTGGTTACTGATTTTAGTTAGAGACAAGGACGTAAATAAGGCCAAATAGAATTGTTATCGGAATGTTGTATCGCTACGAATCGAGCCAGACGTCCTCCTAGCTATACCGGTCATTCCGCCACGGATAAGCCGTGTTCGAGTAACCACGTTCTTCCCAAAAGCCTGGCTGATCCGCAGTAAGGAACTGAATACGTTTGATCCACTTCGCGCCTTTCCAGGCGTAGAGCTGCGGCGTGATCATGCGCACCGGACCGCCGTGTTCCTGCGCCAGCGGTTTGTCTTCAAAGGTGTGGACTAGCAATACATCGGGCTTGAGGGCTTCTTCCAGCGACAGGTTGGTAGTATAAGTATCGTAGCCATAGCAGAGGATATGCGTAGCCTTGTCACGCGGGTGAACAAGCGCGGCCAGGTCCATCAGCCGGACGCCTTTCCAGTGCATATTGAGCTTGGACCAGGTGGTGACGCAATGGAAGTCGGAGGTATCGTCGGTTTGCGGCAAGGCCAGGAAGTCGTCCCACGTGAGGCGTACGGGATTTTCAACCGCGCCGTCGATGATCAGGCGCCAGCGCGTCAGGTCTACGTCGGGTTGATAGCCAAGATCGAGAACGGGCCACTTTTGGGTGATGGTTTGGCCGACCGGCACTTCGGGCATGCCATGGCGATTGAGGTTGCCGGTGCCCTGGGGCTGCGTGTCGGCGACCGAAGGGGTGTTTCGGATCTTTTCTTCAAAGCGCGCCTTCAGCTTCATGCGGGCGTCGACGATGCGGGCGAGCTTGTCGGGTTCTTCCATGTCCACGGTGTTTGTGGACGCGAAGATACACTGATGGGTGCTTAGTTAGAACATCGGTTGCCGCGGATGATCACGACCGACTCACGCCGGTCATATTTCATCGTGCCGAGCGCCAGCGACACGGTTTGGAGGATGTTGTCAAGGGTCACCTGCTCATTTTCAAATTCGGCGGTGATGGTGCATTTCTTCAGCTCGTCATTTTTAATGATGATGTTGGCGTGGAAGTGGTTGTCCAGGGTTCGGGCGATTTCTTCCAGCGTGGCGTTTTTGAAGCTCAGCCTCGGAAAAGGCCAGCTTACCCGGTTCGGGTCGAAGGATTCGAGGCGGGTGGTTTGGGTATGGGTGTTTAGCGTGAGCTGGTTTCCCGGGGTTATTTCGATGTCCTGGTCGTTGAAGTGCACGACCACCAGGCCGTGCGCGACGGAGATGCGCGCGATGCCTTGCTCGGGATCCGCCGATACATTAAAGCCTGTGCCTTTTACTTCGATGGTGGCGACGCCCAGGGTGTTTACCAGGAATGGCTTGGTCGGATCGGGTGCTATTTCAAAATACGCTGATCCGCGTTGGAGATTGACGACACGGTGGTGGTGTTTGTTGACCAGCGCGGGCGCGTAGCACAATTCTGTTGCGGCGGAGGTGATAATAGAGCTTGCGTCCGGGAGGTCCAGCAGGCGCTCCTGGCTGACGACGACCTTGTCGTCACACGTTTCTGCGCCGTCGCCTTTCAGCCAAACGAATAGGATGGCGAGCAACGCTGCAATGCCAAGGGCAGCAAGTGGCAGGCGTGAGACGGCAGGAGTGGGGTCTGCGTGTATCATGACAACTCAGGTTTTTGGGGGTTTGGGAAAAGAAAGCTAACGGTTCTGTATACTATTTCATACAGATCCTACACTAAAGACACCCGGGGTCTGTGGCGGTATTAGACAAGTACGATAAAAAACGTCAAAATTTGCAATAATACCTGATACAGGGTATCCAAAGATCAAATATACGGTAGGACTATGACTATTTCGCTTTGCCCAGGTCGTCAAGCGTGAAGGTTGTGACCGGCTTTATTTTTAAATTGTTGGCCTCATACGATAGAAAATACTCCGCCAATCGCCGCTGCTCTTTGTCCGCTGAGCGCTTCATATCCGCGATGTCCAGCTCGGAATTTTTGAGTTTCGTAAAATCTTCTTCGGTGCGGATCAGCACCGTTCTTCCCCCAATAGGTTCAAATACAGTAGATACACCAGAAAAGATGCCTTGTAGTACCAGCGGTTTTTCGCGCTTGCCAAGTTTGTAAACATGGTGAATTTCCTTGCCACCGGATGCCTGCATGAGTATAAACAGGCATCCATTTTTCAGGTGTGCACCACCTTCGTAGGTCCACCGGGGCCCGCGTAGCTTGAAGTAGATACTGTTGTCTTGTTCAAATATCTGCACGGGTGAGCGCATCAGCGTGCCTTCCTCGGCGTTGCGCCGGACATAGCAATAATAATTACCGATACAGCTCACTAACTCATTGGTAAGCGGTCGGTCTGCACGACTGCACCACTCCAGGAATGTAATACCCGGTATTAGGTAGCTGGCGAGCTTATCGAGTTTTAAAGTTTTTAACGAAAGGATTTTAGTATTTCTCTCCCGCGCTTCTTTTGCGCGCAAGTATAGATACCGATAGAGGTATCGACCGCTTATAGCATTGTCGTCAATAAGATCACTGATCTCATCAAATCCCTTTGTGTCTTGAGGCCGATTTGTCTTGCGTGACAAGGCCGCGAGGAGTTGTTCGATGTGGTGAATTTTTACATCCATACTACGGTAGTTATTGGTCTGTGTACAGGAACAAAACAGGAGATTACGGGATAGCAACGGTTATGCTATCGTACGGTGTTTGCTGACCTTTGATCTACGTTAACGCGATCGATCGATCAACGCTTGCGACGAGGACTTTACCGGTGTTGCCCGCCATGGGACAGCAACTGTAAAGACCTCCGGCAAGTCACACTCCATGGCTAAGTAAAGTTCCAGGCAACTGGCAAGAATCCGTACGGGATTAAAATGACAGGTCTATCCAGACCTGCCCCGGGACTTCCATGCCTTTTCTGCCGGCCTCCTGGAACACAGTCACCACAAAATCTAGTCATTAAAATGAAAACTTTTAAATATCTATTACTTGTCGTATTTATTTCGATCACTGCTGTAAGCTGCACGGAGGAACTCGTTCGTCCCAATAATGAGGACATTCCGATCGTGATTCCGCCGCCCAAACCTTAACCGGCTTTTAATACGGTGGAGTCCTTGAGGACTTCACCGTTTTTTTTACCTTTAGTAGTATCTAACCAACCTTGTGCTCTACCGCTATGCGTTTTATATCTATAGGATGTGTGGTATTTCTACTCACGCTCTCCATCGCCCGTGGTCAGGATACTAAGTTGAATAGTCTCCGGCATGCGTTGCAGACCGAAAAAACGGCGGGTAACCGGTATAGGACCTCTTTGTATTTGTCTCATATTGGTTACTATTATGATAGTATCAAGGAACGCGACAGTGCCTTTTATTACTACAAATTATCACTCTCTCCGTGTTATAAGTCCGATAACGACACATTGAATGCCTCGTCGCTCAATGCACTGGGAACATTCTTCCATCGCAAAGGCGTAGAAGATAGCGCGATCTATCATTATAGCGATGCGCTTCACTTATACAGAAAGCACGACAAACAGTACTACGCGATGGCCGTCGAGATGAATCTGGCGATGGCGTATAAAGAGATCGGTCTGTATGAAGAAGCGGATACGAACCTGCTCAGGGCGCTCGACTACCTCGAACGTCATCCCCCGGGCGCTTACCTGGTTATTTGCTACAATACGCTGGGCAGTGTTTATGGCAAAACCGGCGACTACCAGGATGCTCTCGAATGCTACAATAAGGCAATGAACGCTACAAAGGCCGCCCGCATCGATGCCTATATTTCCGTATTACTCAATAACAAAGGAGAGACCTTTCTCCGGCTACGGCAATACGATAGCGCATTAAGCTGCCTGATTCAGGCTGAAAATATAAAACGTAGCGCGGGTGATACCAAAGCGTTGGGAAAAACACTGAATCTACTCGGAGAAACATACATGGCATTGGGAAACGATGTGCGGGCAACATCATTTTTACAGGAGGGACTTGTCATTAATACGGCTGCCGGAGCCAGGACTGACCAGATCGTTGGGCTGCATAGTTTGATCCGGTTAAACCTGCGTCAGCAACGCTACGACGAAGCCCGCAAGCTGCTGGATCGTGCCGAAGCACTGGCACGCGAGGGCGGCATGCCGGACTACCTGCGCCAGCTATTGGAACAACGATTTGTATTATACCGCGCCACACACCGTCACGACCTTGCGGTACAGGTCGTGGAAGAATTGTTGATCGTTAAAGATAGCTTGCTGAACAAAGAGAAGGTTAAGAGCTTGCAAGCCTTGAACATTCAATACAAAACCGCCCGAAAGCAGGAACAAATACAAGCTCTTGAAAAAGACAAGGTCTACCAGAAGAACTGGATCAAAGGCCTCGTCGGATTGGCCATAGGGGTTACCATTATGGTGTTCGTGATATATCTGTTGTACCGGTCGAGTCAGCGGAACAAGAAAAAAGCAGAGACGCTGTTTAAGGAGCTGAACCACCGCGTAAAGAACAACCTGCAAATATTATCGAGCGTGCTGAGCCTGCAGTCACAGAATGTGAAAGATGAGGACGCGCTGCAGGCGATTAAGAGCAGCGAGAGTCGCGTGAACGCCATGGCGCTTATTCATAAGAAACTGTACCGTGACGATAACAACCGCACCATCGATATGCAGGAGTACGTCAAAGAGCTCGGCGACTTCCTGGTGCATACGTATGGCTTTACGAAGGACCGACTACAACTGCACATACAGTGTGACGCGGTGTCCATCGATGTTGACAAGGCGATACCCATCGGGTTGATCCTGAACGAGCTGGTGAGCAATGCGCTGAAGTATGCGTTTGACAAGCATCCGGCACCCGCGCTGGAAATCCGCTTACAGGAAACACGCGCAGGGGAGGTGCAGATTGATGTGCGCGACAACGGCGTGGGCATGGGTCCGCAGAAGACACGGGAGGGGGCGGGCTCGTTCGGACTGAAGATGGTGAACATGTTGATTAAAGAGTTGAAGGGAAAGGTCGATGTAGAAACACAGGCCGGAACCGCCTACCATATTGTATTACCCCTATAAAGTTATGAATGCTATAAACGTACTCATTGTGGAAGACAAGGTCCTGATTGCCGAGGACATTGCCGCCAGGCTTCGTAAGCACGGACTGGAAGTTGCCGGTATATATGATTCCGGTGAAGCTGCCCTGGAGGCCGTGAAGGCCGCCCGGCCCGACCTTGTGTTGATGGACATCGAGCTGGCCGGTGCCATGGATGGTATTTCGGCGGCGCACGTGCTGACGCAGGAGTACGACGTTCCCGTTATTTACCTGTCGGATTTTGCCGACCAGAAGACGCTGGAGCGCGCGAAGAAGACACAACCCGCCAACTACCTCACGAAGCCGTTTAACGAAGCCGACCTGGTACGGGCCATTGATATTGCGTTTACCAATGCCAATACGCAGGCGGCCAAACGCCCTGTTAAAAAAGATCACGTATTTCTACGCGAAGACAACCAGGTATTCCGCCGGCTGAAGCTCGACGATATTTTGTACCTCCAGGCGGATCGTGCCTATTGTAATATTGTGACGGAAACAAAGGAGTACACTTTTTCCACCAGTATGAACCACATTTGGGAGCAGCTGGGACAGGAGGATTTTGTGCGCGCGCATCGCTCGTATGTGGTGAATGTAAATCGGATCGCGTCGCTCGATGGCAATGTCATTCATTTGGGTAAGAAGCAGGTGCAAATGAGCGATGGCTTCCGGGAGGAAGTGCTGGGGAGACTGAAAATCATTCGATAGGTTTCGGAAAAGTACCCGTTGTACCCGGAAAATGGGTTTGTGAGTTATTCCTGTTTAGTAGAGTATTAACGCTAAATACGAAGGGGAATGGCTAAAGCTAAATACCGGTATGACGTCTTCATCTCGCATGCGGTGGAGGATAAGATTCCTATTGTAAATGCGTTAGACACAGCATTGCGGGCGAAGGGCCTGGAAGTGTGGTATTCTGGTAAGGAGCTGAGTATTGGCGACCAGCTTACGCAAACGATCTATCAGGGACTAAACGAAAGCCAGTATGGTGTAGTGATTTTAAGTCCGACGTATCTGCGCAAGGCCTGGGCTATGGATGAGTTTTTTCAGTTGATACGCCGTCAACAAGAGGGTGTGAAAGTAGTGCTCCCGGTTTTATACGACATCACTCCCGAAGAACTTGCTGCCCGTTATCCGCCGATGGCGGATCTGGTGAGTGTTTCTGCATCGGTAGGAGTCGAAATTGTCGTCAATAAAATATACGAGGTAATTCAAGGTGAGGCTCAGTTAAAGAAGCTCCCTGTCGTAGAAAACATCGTTAAATCCATGCGCCATCCGCGCATTCGTCTCTTGACGCTAATGGTGGCGTTTATTGTTTTAAGCGTAGCGGTTGCGTATGGTTTATTTTTAAAGATTGGCCAGCGTCCTCCGTCAGAATTTATCGATCACACAGTTGAACAACGTATTGCGTCTTTGCAACGTCGTGCGGATCAGCGCTTGCGTGACCTAACCTATCAACTGAAAACTGCACCTGCGACGACGGCCGAGGCTTCTGCTTTGTATGATCTTTTCTGGAATACAACATCGCATTATCGGAATGAATATATGCTGGTAATGCCCGAGAAAGAGATCAGCGGCCGTCGCGCCGTGGAGATGAGGCTACACCAGGCCATGAAAGAATTTACGCCGGCAAACAATTTCTTTATGCTTGCTCCCCAGGTGTATGTAGGCGAATCGTCCTATATTTTTTACAATACACATCCAATTCGCTATACGACTACTACCTCTGCTCAGCCGGATGGTCGTTATGAGATTACTGTGACGTACACGGAGGGCATACGAATGGTCTATACAAAGCTCGAATTCCCAACATCGGCAAGCGATACAAAACGCCACCAGGTAATGATTCAGGCGTTTCCTCCAACCGAGACGTATGCCTTTGTGCAAAAGGGAGAGGTGTGGGAATTACAAGAGATAAGGTGATGGGGAAATCATCCGCGACCGACTGGAAAAAATAACGCCTGGCCCGGAAAGCAAGGTGGCATGAATAACGGCTGTAAAGCAGTTTTAACGCATAGTTAACCCCTATGTGTTATGAACTTGAATAAAGTACTGGAAGACTGGTCGGATTACGACGACCGGAAACAAAAGCAGCAAGACGCGAACTTCTTTTCTTGCACCGAAAAATGGGAAGTAGAGTACCTTGTCGACAAGATTCACCAGGCCTTCGGCTACGTCGACCGGTTGGCCATTCGCGATGCGATCGCCCATTTCTGCAACCGCAGCAACGCCCCGCACCCCCGCAAGATCTTCGTCACAAGTGTATTGATACGGTTAGGAGTCATCACATCATGAAAAAGCTGGCGCTGTTTATCGGGTGTATCTGGTTATTGTCCTGCACCTCCCCACCGGTAGAAGCCCAGACGGTATATGTTACCCGGACGGGCAAGAAGTATCACGATGAATACTGTCAGTACCTGCGTACCAGTAAAATCGAGATCACGTTGTCGAAGGCGCTGGAGCTTGGCTACGATGCCTGCAGCGTCTGTAACCCCGCGACGGAAGTGGACGACACGTCCGAGGCTGACGAAGCCGCACCAGCGTCGGAGAAGTCTGACGATAGTAATACACCGGCCCCTTCATCAAAACCGGCTCACCCGGCGCCGGCGAAGAAAGAGACGACTTCATCGCGTTGTAGCGCGCTGACGAAGGCCGGTACGCGTTGCAAGCGCGCAGCCAGCGCCAACGGCCGCTGCTGGCAACATCAGTAACAATCGGAAAGCCCTCAGCCAGGGCAGGAAGACGAGCGAGAACCTTGGGAAAGTACGTTGTTCGAAAGCCCGCCGCCGTCGCGTACTTCATATCGTCAACGAACACAATCTCATGTATCGCTCCATCTTCCTGACCCTGCTGGTATTATTGGTCCGCTGCTCGTCGTCGGACACACCCCTCTGTCCCGATAAGACCTGTGACGACTATGCCACGCAAGCGGAAGCACAGGAGGCTTTCGATAACGACCCATCGTGCCTGGGTGAGCTTGACAACGACAGCGACGGCATAGCCTGCGAACACCTGGCAGGCGGAAATCCTCCTACAACCAATTGCCCTACTACTTCATCGTGTGGTTGCTCGGGAAAGAAAAAAGACAGCTGCAGCGGACCGTGCTGTAAATGGACAACTGGATCTGGCTGCGGGTGCAAATGATTTAACCTAATCACCTATCAAACACTACAACTATGAGCAATCCCAAATTCGAAATCTTTAAAGGTAAAGATGGTCAGTTCTACTTCCGCTTTCGGTCGAGTAACGGTAAGATCATTTTGGTGAGCGAAGCGTATCCCGCTAAGGCTTCTTGTATCAACGGCATTGACTCAGTAAAAAGAAATGCACCGAATGATGACCGTTATGAACGGATCGATAAGGTCGACGACTACCGCTTTACCCTGAAAGCCGCAAATCACGAGCCCATTGCACGTAGCAGCGAGGGATACACTACTAAAGTCAATCGTGAGAATGCTATAGACGTTGTCAAGACAGAAGCACCTAGCGCTCCTACCGAGGACCAGACTGTCTAACCAACCTCTGTCTATATGGCTTGGTCGTTCAGAAAATCAAAATCTTTTGGTCCGTTCCGGTTTACCTTCTCCAACCGTGGCCTGAGCATGTCGGCGGGAGTAAAGGGAGCACGGATCAGGTTCAACGGCCGTGGCACGTATGTCACGCTGGGCGCTGGCGGAATTTATTACCAGCAAAAGGTTGGCGGCAGGGCGCGTGCCCAGACGCAGGCTACGGCCGCGAATACTTGGTCTTTGAAGCAGGCGGAGTTTGAGGCAAACATGCGCGACCTGGAAGACGATATCGCCATGAATCGCCTGACGGATAGCAGTTCACAGGCATTTGTAGAGGAGCTGGAATCAAAAGCGCATACTGTAGCTTTTTTTAAGCCCGTGCTTATTGCAAGCCTGATCGCCATGGTATGCTACCTGGGTTATGCCAGCGAGCGATTTGTGGTGTCGGAGGAGTATAAGACGATCTTTTTGGTCGAAAAGCGCAGAGTACATATTCGCGAACATCCCGATAAGCATTCCCGCTCGCTGAACATGACGTATCAGGGTATACGCCTGGCGGTGACCGATACATCGTTTCAGGATTGGGTCAAGGTGGTCCATCGGCATGGCGCAGATTCGACAGGGTTTATACACGCCAGTATGGGAAGCCTTGACCGTGAACTGGTCAACCGCCGGTATGAGTCACGTGCCGATAAAATGCCGGTGCTATATCTACTGGGAGGCCTGCTGGCGATTTTGTTCGTAGCGTTGCTGGTGTGGATGCGGCGCCTGGACAACCGACGGAAAACGATGTTTGTCAATTATACGATGGACGACGGTTTGCGTGAGCTATACGATGAGTTTATCAAATGTTTCCAGGAGTTTGCGTCCACGGCCCGGGTATGGCATACGGAAAGCGCGGTAATCCACCGTACGCCCATACGGGAGATATCGGCCCACCGGCTGCCATCGCCACACCTGGTCATAAACGTATCGGTACCCTATATCCGGCTGCCCGATAAAGAACTCTATTTCTTTCCCGAGCGGATCATCTTTCGGCGCGGAAGGCAACTCGGCGCCGTGTTCTATAAAAATATTCAGATCACACGCGGTGAGGTACAGTTTCAGGAGAGTGGTATCGTACCGTCTGACGCCACCGTGGTAACGCAACGCTGGGAATACCTGAACAAAAATGGTGAACCCGACCGGCGCTTTCGGGACAATCGGCTGTTGTCGATTTGTGATTATACCAGGTATACCTTTACGTCCGGGCAAGGCTGGAACGACACGATCATGACCTCGCGCACCGGCGCCATGGATCGGTTTGCCGAGTTTATCAAATTGATTGGAGAATATCAGCAAAAAATTAAATGATATGGAAAGTCGGTTTCATGTCGGTAAGATCCGGAACAGCTCGCTGACCCGGTCGCGTTTTGGCGACTATGATTTCAAGGAGCAGATCATCGCACAGCTCGGAATTGCGTTGCCAGAGAAAGGGCATGGCACGTACGGTGCGCTGTTGTTTGACAAGCGCTGGTCTGCGCGCCGGGTGGAGATTCTGGCGCGCGACAATCATTGCTGTGTGGTTTGCGCCGCGGACGAAAAACTGCAGGTGCATCACCGCCAGTATCACTACATCGTTCAGCTGCGGCAGTATAAGGCGCCGTGGGACTATGCCGACAACCTGATGATCACGCTCTGTGAGCGCTGCCACCAGCATGGACATAAACAATATCATGTACCCATAATCTATCTATAGTATGAGCTTATTTAGTTTTGTGAGAAGTTCCAACGGTACGAGTACCGCTGACGAAGTAAAAACCGACAAGGTTTTGGCCCTGCACGGCATAGCGCCTCCGGAGCCGGTTACCAGGACGGCGTCGCCCGAGGTGCCGGAACATGTGTTTGTGGAGGCTTCTAAAAACAAGCCTTCGAAGGCCGCTGTCGAGCCGCCACTGGTGCGTGCGACAAACGACATTCACACCTTGTACCTGTACCTGGAGCAGAACCTGGAAAAGCGTGGCTATGAAGACGCATTGATTAATCCCGATACCAGTTATATGGAGGAGAATGTGTTGTACATCAATAACGATCTTCAACTGCTGATTGCCCGGGTTAAGTTGTACTACACGGGATACCTGCGTACGATTGACTTTCACATTGATTCGCGCAGCCGAAGTGGCATGCTGGAGACGGTCGATGAATTGGTGACGCACAAAAAGACTGTTGAGGAGGAAATGCGGGAAGTAGAGACGATCGGCAAGGATGCGGACACTGGCAAAGGATTGTGTCAGAACCTGGTGCTGGGATACAAAAAGGGATTCCGGAATGGATTTGCCGCCATTACGTACAACGCTGTTCTGGGACGGAAACCTAATCCTTAACACGATGAGAAACGGGTGGTTAAAGTTTGGATGTTTCCTGACGGGAATCAATTATGATATTCTCAGCACGTGCAGCGAGTTATCAAAGAAACGGCTGCTAAAGTATACGTCGGCATTGCTGATTATTTGTTTGTTATGGATGGTCATCGGCTATGCTTTTACGGAGCGCTATCTAAAAGGAACGTGGTATATGTGCCTGGTGGGCTCGGCCGCCATGATATTCCTGATTATTCAAATTGAGCGACAGGTGATTTTATCATCCAAAGACAACCGTGGCCTTCAGGTGTTCCGGGGGTTGATCGCCATGGCCATGGCGTTGATTGGTACGGTCATTATCGATCAGCATTTATTTAAGGATGATATCGATAAACGGAAGTTGTTCAGCATGGACGCGGAAGTCGAAAAAATCTTGCCGGGCAGAGCAAAGGAGTTGAAGCGTCAACTAAAGGAGATGGATTCTGTTATTCTGTCAAAAGAAAGCGAACGGAAATTTATAGCCGACGATGTTGTAAAAAATCCCTTTGTAGCCATCGTCGAACAGAAGATTTCCTATGATAGCTCCAAAAATAAGATTGTGACCATCTCGAAAACAAAGGTGCCGAATCCGAAGGCGGGTTTACTGGAACCGATGGACAAGATGATCGTCTCCTTACGGGGGGAGAAAGCAAAAAAGGATAGTTTATTACTGGGACTACGTCCACAGATCGAGGCTGATATAAAAGCTAATGTCGGATTCCTGGACGAGCTCGACGTAATGGTGGATCTACTGACGGAGTCGGGCGTGTCGGCCTGCGCCTGGTCCATTTGGTTTGCATTCTTATTGGGATTGGAGCTGTTTCTGTTAGTAAGCAAGTTGTACGAAACAGAAACCGACTACGACCGCCGCATGCAGCAACAAATGGAGCTCCACTACCGGCGCATCGACCTGTTAAAACAACAAGCTGAGTAGGACTAGCCCTGTACGCAACACAATAGCCCAGGCTGAAGGCCTGGGTTTTATCATACCAGAAGGAGTGGCCGTGAAAGGTTGAAATAAATTATATAGTGGTGCCGCTCTAAACGATATTTTGGTACAAATATTGTTATTTTTAATATACTCTATCTAACTTACTGCGTATGGGATTGTTTCTACGGATGTGCCGGTTGGGGGCATTGCTTACCGTTCTGTTCCTTTCGTTTGGCCTTTCGGCCGCATACGCCCAGCTTGAAAAGGTGGATACCACGGGTTTTACCCCTACACAGATGGAAACGTTCCATGCGCTTCGCCGAAGCGGTGCCACGCGGTCGCGGGGCGTTCGCTTGACGCGAAACCGCATCCGACCCATCGGCACGGAGCGTGGCGCGGACATTCACCTGAAACGTATCGTATTGGTACCCGCGATGGCGCTGCCTTCGCTGAACAATGGCGACGACGGTGGAACACACACGATGAGTTCTTCTTCGTATACCTTTAGTTTGATTGTTGGCGTGGGGGGTAATTTTCGGTGGGAGCGGTTGGGCTATGACGGCAACGAGGTAAAGGTTAAAAAGCCGATCGGTATACAGCCCATGATGTTGTTATATCACCGCAGCGGAGGCGCGGGCTTCGAAGGTGTGTGTGCGGTGACGGTAAATATTCTGGAAAATGCCACGGTAGGTTATGGCTACTCTACCAACAGCCGGCTTACCAACGATAGCCGCCACCTGATCCTGGCGGGGCTTTCGTTTTCGTTTGAGGATATACTCCGCTAATTACACAATGTTCACATCGTCTGTTTATCCGTCTTTGGTCAATCTTTCCCTTCGGTCGTAACGACCCAGAGACGGTTTCTATGCCTGTTTGTCCTAAACACCGCCCGTGGTTGTCACGAATGCCGCGCCCGGCGAATCGTGCAGAATCGTACGTTTGTGTATAAACTCCTACCCCTATGAAAACACTCAAAAGTATTGGCGCCGTGTTGGCCGGACTCGTCGCGGTCTTTGTCCTCTCGGGCGCGACGGACGCCCTCCTGGAAGGCACCGGCATCATGAAGCAGCCTTTCGCGGACAACGGCACGGGCTTTATTCTCCTCGTGGTGCTGTACCGGCAACTATACGTGGCCATCGGTGCGTATATCACGGCAGCGCTAGCGCCGGATAAACCGATGAAGCACGCCATGATCCTCGCAGGGATTGGATTTGTGCTGGGCATTGTGGGCGCTATTGTGATGTGGCATCTACCGCCGCACTGGTACCCAATTTCGCTTGTTGTACTGGGCTGGCCAAGTGCGTGGATTGGCGCACGATTACGGAGCAGGAAAGCAGTAGCGGTTTAGGTCTATGGTTGCAAACACACTTTTTCTTCGCTCCCGTTCTCATACCCACACTGGTTCAACTGGCATGATTAATTAGGTTTCAGGAAAAAACCAATACCACCATGCGGAAGCTAAAATTACAAATGCAGATCACAATCGACGGCTTCATCGCCGGTCCGGCGGGGGAGATGGATTGGATGACATCCGATTGGGACGATGGGCTAAAGCAACTCGTGCGCGACGTCACCGACCCGGTCGACTGCATCTTGCTGGGCCGCAAGCTTGCGGAAGGACTAATACCATACTGGGCATCGCACCCGCAGGAGGAGGGCGCCGAAAAAATCAATACAACGCCAAAAATAGTCTTTACCAAAACCCTCTCGACATCGCCTTGGGAAAATACCACGCTGGCAAAAGGCGAGTTGGTAGAAGAAGTCACCAAACTAAAAAAACAAGCAGGTAAAGACATGCTGGTATACGGCGGTGCAGAATTTGCATCCGCGTTGATCCGGTATGATCTGATCGACGATTATCATCTGCTGGTAGATTCCGTGGCCATCGGCAAAGGACTGCCGATCTTTCATAATCTCACAACAACGCAGAATTTTACGCTGGTAAAATCGGCGGCCTTTCCCTGCGGCATTGTCGCACAACATTATACAAGGCAGTATAAAAAACAACGGGCAGCCTATAACTTATGCCAGGGTGTTTAGACAGTCCAGCCAGCCCTAAAAGGGCGTAACACAAATAGCCCAGGCTAACGCGACAGCGGAGGCCTGGGTAGACAACAGACAATAAATACAAAGCCCTGAAAGGGCGTAACAATTCGATCAGCGATCGACCAAAACAACATACTACAAGAATGCGGAAATTGATATTATCGATGCAAATCTCCCTGGACGGTTTTGTTGTGGGAGAGAATAACGATATGCACTGGATCGCGACAGACACGCCCGAAATCTGGGATGATCTGTTCGACATGCTGGAAGATGTCGATCTCTTTTTGTTGGGCCGCGGCATGTACGCCGGGTATCGCGACTATTGGAAAAAGGCCCTGGGTGTAACGGACTTTTCAGAGAACGAAGTGAAATATGCCCGCCTGGCGGCAACCGCCCCGCACATTGTTTTCTCCAGCACACTGAAAGATCCGCAGTGGGAAAATACGCGCATCATGAACGGCAACGTGGTAGAGGAGGTGCGGAAGTTAAAACAACAGGAAGGTAAAAGTATCCAAATCGTCGGCGGTGCGCAGTTGGCGAGTACACTGCTTGAAGCCGGTCTGGTAGACGAGTATAAGCTCACCGTAAACCCGATTATTGTGGGGAAAGGGAAATCACTCTTTCAGAATATTACAAAGCAACGGGAGTTGGAGTTGTTAGAAATAAAGCAGATGCCCGGAGGAGTAGTGGTTTTGCGCTATAGGTCTACCTACCCCAATCGAATCCCGATTGGTGAACGTTAAAACGCAAACGGCGATAATGAAACGCCGGCCTGGAGCACAAAAGGACTAACCTTTTCTACGTCCAGGTCGTAGGCTTTGTCTTTATACAGAGAATTGAAATAGTACTGCGCCGATACTTTTATGGAAACAGGCGCTGCTACTTTCCAGGAAGCGCTGAGGTTGGCGCCCCAGATAAATTTCCGCATATCGCCAATGGTATCGAAAAATGCTTCGTCTGGCCTGTTTTCGGCATAGGCTTCCGACGTGTAGTAAACCACCACGGTGTTCACGGTTTCATCGTTCAGAAGAAAATCCAGTACCGGTCCGGCCTGTAAGGTCAGTTTGGTCCCCAAAAATTGCTTCGAAACGTTAATCGGCGTTACCTGCAAATACAGCAAATCCGTTTTCCCGAACCGGGCGTTG
Source organism: Parachryseolinea silvisoli (assembly GCF_021190955.1). Lineage (GTDB taxonomy): Bacteria > Bacteroidota > Bacteroidia > Cytophagales > Cyclobacteriaceae > Ohtaekwangia > Ohtaekwangia silvisoli. Next base: position 1,882,626 of record NZ_JAIOAO010000001.1, on the reverse strand, counting down.
ATGTCGTCCATATTTACCGTATAGGTTCCGGATTCCGTCGATTGTCCCACGCCGGTGGTATTATAATCGAAACGCATTTTTTTGACACCAGCGCCGACGGAAATGGCATAATTTCGGGGTAGCCTGTAATATACTTCTGCCCCGGCAAACCATCCCATACGCGATTTGCTGCTGGAAGATCCCTCGGAGACCGACAACGATCTTGCATTCGAGGGATGGATGTAGCCGGGAACAACCATGCCGTTTGCGGCGAATACATAGTTTCTGAATTCGGGGATAAAGGTAAACGTGGCGCCAACATTTACCTGTACATCGAAACGATCGGAGACATTACTTCCAGACTGGGCAAACAAAGGCGCCAGTGCAAAATAGACGGCAAGGGTTAGGACAAACTTTTTCATATAGCAACGAAATTAGGTTATCGGGTCTTCCCTCTAATATACAACATCCGCGATATTTCTGAAAACGTTCAGTCCGGCACTTTGCTGGCGCAAGTGTTTAGCGCCGAGCGTTAGCGTGGGTGCGGTTACTTGTGCCTGTGACGAATGCCAGTCTTCAGACTGGCGTAGAGGTACCGTCGTAGTGAAATAGTTCTTTATAAGCGTTCAAGTCAATTACAATGTTGGAATTCCATTTCAATAGTAAATAAAACGGGGAGCTTTTAAAAAACTCCCCGTTTCGTTTACATTTATTTCACGATTACTTCTTCACCGTCACCACCCCGCTCGCCTCGAGCTTCGCCCGTTCAGCTTCCGGTAGTTTCCAGGAGGCATCAAAGTACCCGTCAGAAACAATAGTACCCGGACTGCCTTTAAACAAAGCAAAGTCCTTAAACTCCCCAAGGGTAGCGACTGCCACAGGCGCGAAGGCAAATTGTGTCTGTTTGTTCATGGCCCACCACGGCAGTCCGGAGTTGACAACCACATAGTGCCCATCGATCGGCAGTACGTAGATCAATCCATAGTCGGTCGTACCCGCCTTCAGCGCTACCGGCAGCCGGTCGCTATACTTCTCTACTAACGTATTGGTTTCCCGCGTACCGAAGAGCACAAGGTTGCTGCTTTGGAAATCGCTGGGGCGTACTTCCTTGTCGGACATCACCCGGGGAAATACCATGATCCGGCCCAGGAAGGCATTGCGGTATACCGACCAGTTCGCCGCTTGTGTGGCGATGTCCATGCGGGCTTTCAGTTCAGCTTCGGATGGATTGCCCGCCGTGCCATATACATACACGTGGCGTTCACTAAAGGCAGCACTGATCGGACCTTCCGCACCGGACTTCTTCACACCGGCCGGAGCTTCATATTTTGTAGTCACCCATTTGCCCGCTTGCTGCTGGAACGAGAGGGCAGGGGCTGTGGCTACTTTTACCTTCTTGCCATCAAGCGTTACTTGCAAAGGCTTGGCAGCATCGAACTTCGGGTGGCCCGCCAGTTGTAAGGTGAAGGCGCCTAATGCGGTGGTTTTAATAATAAGTTGATTGGGAGCGGTGAACGCAGCATCGATCGTGGCCAGCGCGCCGGGCGTCAGTTGATCGAGCGTTACCCAATAGGCGTGGTTATACTTGTAGTTCCGTGAATTGTACAGTACACGGTCCGGGAATTTCTGACGGGTATATTTCCTGAACCAGTCGAAGGCAGCCTCCTCTTTATAGGCATTCTCCCAGCTGTTGTGGTTGACGCCGGGGTATTCCGTATACTCTACGTTGACGCCAAGCTCTTTCAGCTTTTTCGTCCACTCGCGTGATACCGCTACCGGCACGGCACTGTCCTGGTCGCCGTGGTGAAAATACATCGGTACGTTCAGCGCATTGCCGGCGAGGTCGTCGGTGCCTTTCGGGGGTGCCGGACAGACGGGGAACATCGCCGCCCAGATGTCGGGATGTGTCAGCCCGATCCACAGCGTGCCGCCGCCCCCCATGGAGAGGCCCGTGAGGTAGGTGCGGTCTTCGTCGATGCTAAAGCGTTTTTTTACATCCGCCAGCACGTCGTATACATCGTGCTCGGCTACGCCCTGGTAGCCCATGGTGCCGCGGGCGTAGGGGCTGGCAACAATGTAGTCGACGTCCTTCCATTGGGGAAAATAGAGCGTTGCTTCTACGTCGTTCTCGCCGTTGGCGTTGCTCTTGCCAAAGACGCGCCGCAGCGACAGGCGATGGTTGGAGCCGGCGCCGTGCAACATGATGACGAGCGGGTATTTTTTGGTTTCATCGTAGTTCGGTGGCAGGTACAGGCCATACGGCTGCTCGGTGTCATCGATGGACGAGAAGAAGGTCATTACCTGGGGACCGGGTGCCAGCTTTTGGGCACGGGCCGCCGGCAGCAGCAGCGCTGCCAGCGCAAGGGTTGTTAGGGTTGTGCGTAGGTTCATGCGTATCGGGTTGTAGTACTGCCTGCCCCGTCAGGGTGGGGCAGGCAGCGTTAAAGTTAATGGTAAATTATGTTTATCAGAATGAATCTTGCCTGCGTCGGATCGGCTTTTTCATTCTTATACATAAAATACAGATCGTGTTTGCCCTGCGTGGGCTTCAGGGGCGCGGTAACGATCGTCGGTTTAGGCGGCGTCTTGCCCATAAGCTCCATGACCACCGGCGTGATCATCGGCGATTCGCCTATCACTTCACCACCCGGGTAATCCAGGCGTACCTCTACGGTACCACCCGCAGCACCCAGCATATTTTCCGGCGCCATGGCCACAAAGGTAATGGCGCTGATGTCCGTCAGGTCTACTTGTTTGAAGATGAGGTGTGCGCCTTTGGACGTGCCGATCATCAGCTCGATCGGCGGGTCGGGCATTTTATACTTCTGTACTTTGTCCCATTGGTCGGCGTTGCCCGCCAGTACCGTGGCACTGCGCAGGGTCATGGTTTTCTCCGATGTGATCGGGGCAATGCCGTTCGCGCCGTGGTCGGTATAGGCGGCACGCAGGATGACAGCACCCTGACCGGGCGCGCCTTTCGGCAACGTAGGTGTATACGTGCCCTTGATCGGCAAGACTGGACCCGGCGCATTGCCCAGGCTGAGGATGTACTTCACGATCTCTTGTACATCGGGTTTTTTCAATTGCGGGTGCGCGGCCATGGCCGTCTCGCCCCATACCCCGCCACCCCCGGCGATGATTTTGTTCGTGAGGTAGTCGAGCGCTTTCGGATCATTTTTATACTTGGCAGCGACATCCAGGTAGCGTGGACCAATGGATTTTTTGTCGACGATGTGACACGATTTGCAATCGCTGTTGTCCATGAGCTGCTTGCCGACGGCAACAGAGGCCGCCTGATCCGCGGCCTGGTGACCTTGTGCCACCGCGATCTTATCATATCCTTCGAGGTAGTCGATCGACAGGGACACGTTATCCGCCGTGATCGTGCCCGCTTCGGTGCTGCCATCTTCTTTGTCCGTCACTTTTACTTCGTAGTCGAAGGGTTTGCCGGGGAAGAAGAAGCTGGTGTTGCCTTTGGTGATGTTGAACGACAACTGCGGCGGATCGTTTCCGGCTTCCAGGGTGATGGTCGCGGCAGACGTATCGCCTTTCGCATCGGTAACAGTCAGGGCCGCTTTATAGACGCCCGCTTTGTCCAGTGTAACAGATGAGGTTGCTCCTTCTTTCGCTGCGATCTCCTGGCCAGTGGCGGAGGTGATCTTCCAGCGATAGGTCAGGTCGTCGTGGTCATAGTCTTTGGTGCCTTCCGACGTGAGGTTGACAGTGAAAGGTACTGCGCCACGGGTATGGTCGGCCGCCATGCGGATGTGCGGCTTGCGGTTTCCACCGTTGTATTCAATCTTCACGAGACGGGCGTCATCGTTGCCCTGGAACCAGGCCGTGCCGTATTCGAGTATATACAGGTCACCACTGGGACTAAACGCCATGTCCATGGGATTGCTGAAGCGATGGCTCGGCATAAAACGCTCCATCGATACATAGTTGCCTTCTTTGTCCATGGTCACGGCCATGATCCAGCCGCGCATCCATTCGTAAATAAACAGCTTGCCGTTGTAGTATTCCGGAAAAGCGCGGGGTGCGTTGGTATAGTCTTCGGTATAGTATACCGGACCGGCCATGGCCGTGCGGCCGCCGGTGCCGAGCAGCGGGAATTCGGGTGAGGCATCGTACGGATACCAGATGAATGCTTTCTGCGCGGCGGGCAGGTCTTTCAAACCGGTATTGTTGGGCGATTCGTTGCGCGGCTTGGCCGGGTCGAATTTCGCGCCGGTTTTGTTGGCGGCAAAGTCATAGTCGAAGTAGGCTTTGTTGTCGCCTACAAAATAGGGCCAGCCATAGAAGCCGGGACCACGGGCCTGACCGATCTCGTCGTATGCGCGTGGCCCAAGCGTGGTGGAGTCTTTGCCGGCATCAGGACCGACATCACCCCAGTAGAGATAACCGGTCTTTTTGTCGACGTCTATGCGATAAGGGTTCCGGTTGCCCATGACGTAAATCTCCGGGCGCGTCTGTGCCGTGCCTTTCGGGAACAGGTTGCCGTCGGGTACCGTATAGGTGCCGTCAGCTTCCGGGTGGATGCGCAGGATCTTACCGCGCAGGTCGTTGGTATTGGCCGATGACTTCTGTGCATCCCACGGACTGCGATCGGGACGCTCGTCGATCGGCGCGTAAGCCGTGGCACGGGGACTGGTATTGTCACCGGTAGAGAGGAATAGATTTCCGTTTGCATCAAAGGCCATGGAGCCGCCGGTATGGCAACATTGCTCGCGTTGTACAGCGACTTCCAGGAGAACTTTTTTCGACTCTTCGATCAGTTTTTCGCCGCGCAGCTCATAGCGCACCAGCACGTTCTTGGGCGTAGATCCGGGATCGGAATAGTACAGGTATACCCAATGGTTAGTAGCAAAGGCCGGGTCGAGCACCACGCCCAGCAGGCCGTCTTCCGCTTCGCTTTCTTTGCCTTCTTTGTCTTTATACTTGGTGCTGACGGCAATGGTGGCGATGACCTTGGTCGTCTTTTCTTTTTGGCTGTAAAGTTTTACCGCGCCATGGCGCTCGACAAACAGGATGTCGTCGCCGGGCAGGATGGCGAGCTCCACGGGCTCGTTGAGTTTCTCATCCAGTACCACTTTGGTAAAACGGTTCTCTTCGGGCATGCGCAGGGTGTGGGCAACCTTGTAATTGAGCGGCTCGTCGCCGCCGAGTACAAATTGCAGTCCGCCCCACAGGTGGTGCAGGAACAAGGGATCGGAAAATGTTTCGTCGGTGTGGCCCAGGGCGGTATAGAACGCGCGACCGCCGTCGTAATTATGATACCAGGCCATGGGGTGGTTGTCGCCGTTGGTGCCGCCTTCGTACGATTTCTCGTCGATCGTCAGCAGTACTTTTATATCGGGGTTGATGTCTTTGAAGTTATAGAACTCGTCGTCGCGTTGCCACGGGTCGGGCAGTGAATCGGTGGCGGGGTTGTTCTTATCGACTACATGAAAGACGGCGTTGCGTACGTTCGGTGCGTTGGGGTGACTGGTGAAGTATGCACCGACCAGCTTGCCGTACCAGGGCCAGTCGTATTCAGTATCGGAGGCAGCATGGATCCCCAGGTAGCCGCCGCCGGCCTGGATGTAACGCTCGAAGTTGTTTTGCTGCTCGGCGTTGAGCACGTCGCCCGTGGTGCTGAGGAAGATGACGGCCTTGTAACGTTTCAGGTTTTCTTCGTGAAAGGCTGCGCTGTTCTCGGTGGTATCGACAACAAAGTTATGCTGCTTTCCGAGTTTGCGAATGGTTTCGATGCCGGCGCCGATCGACTCGTGCCGGAAGACCGTGGTCTTCGAAAATACGAGTACACGCGTGGGCTCGTCCGGCTGCCGTTTGCAGGCGCCGGTTACCGCCACGAGGCAGATAAAAGTAAGGAGGGCGGAAAATAGTTTCCGCGAAGACGCAAAGAGATTTCTCATGGGTACATGACTGGTTAACTTAGATTAATATTGGAGGCCGAAGCCAAAAGGATAAAGCGGCTTGGCCGAATCGTGTGGAAGGTCTTCTTTCTGTTGGCGCACGGCCTCCATGGATGAAGGCAGCTCGAAGGGAAGTTTTCCTTCCGGACGTGCTTTGCCAAAGAGTACATCCAGCAAGGCGGCATCGCTGGCGCCATAGTTCGCCACCAGCGCGCGGGCCGCGGCGTTGATTTCGGGAATGACCGCCGGCCGGTCGATGTATAGGTCGACTACCGTCGGCACGTGTTTGAGCAGTGCCAGGATGCTGTCTTTTTCGGCGCCTTTAAAGTCGAGGTCGCCATGGTGGAAGAGTTTGGCCATGGGGTTGTCTGTCTTTACGGCATACCACGGCGTACGCAGGCGGATGATCGCGATGTCTGCTTCTTCCGGGCGATTCACCACGGTACCATAGCGGGCCGCTGTTTCGCGATCCACGTTGCGTACATAGAGCTTCAGCTTGCCGATGGCTAAGGGTAATGTTTTGCGCCCTTTTACTTTATCGTTCTTGAGCAAGGTGATCGACCGGCGCTGGGCTACTGCGCCCGCTTGTTTAAATTCTTCTTTCCCCACAGTCTGCACGGCTTTCTCTACATCGACATACGGATTGTCGAATAATCCCAGGACAAACTTCTGGCGCAGCAGGCGTCGTGCCGAAACATCCACGCGCGCCATCGGCAGCTTGCCATGCATCACCAGGTTTACCACATGGTGTGTGCATTGCTCGCCGCCGAACTGGTCTACGCCCGCGTCGATAATTTTCAGTACACGTTCTTCTTCACTCAGCTGCTCGGCGCCCCAGGCGCGGGCGGGCCATACAACCGGCCCCATGTGGGCATCGGTCACCAGTCCCCAGTCGGTGCACACCACACCGTCGTATTTATACTTTTCGCGGAGCAGCCCGGTGATGATCTCTTTGTTATAGGCAAAGGCTACATCTTCTTTCGTCTGACCTTTGGGCACGCCGTAGTACGGCATGATGGCCGCCGTGTGTGCGGCGAACGCGCCTTCGAACGGAATGAGGTGATACTGAAAGTTGTTGCCGGGATATACTTGTCCTTTCTGGAATTCAAAGTGCGGGTCCAGTCCTTCTTTCTGCGGACCACCCCCCGTGAAGTGTTTCGTCATACAGGCAACGCCCTCCGGACCCAGCGTGGTGCCTTGAAAGCCGAGGATGTAAGCTTTTACCAGGCGCGACGATAACTGCGCATCTTCCCCGAACGTACCGCTGACCCGCGGCCAGCGCGGCTCGGTGGCCAGGTCGGCCATGGGGTGTAATGCTTCGCGGATGCCCACCGCCAGGTACTCTTGCCGCGCCATGTCGCCGTGTTGGCGCATGAGTGCCTCGTCGCCGATGGCGGCAAAGCCCAGTTGTTCTGGCCATTGTGAAAAGTCGTTGGCCGCGACCGCGAACAGCGCTTCGCTAAAGGCGTTACGGGGATCAGACGCCACCGTCACCGGAATGCCCAGGCGGGTCTTTTCTTCGGCGAGTTTTTGAATATTGTTGTACCACGTCGCCAGCGCACGTTTGCCCGGCACAGCCCAGACGTTGATGTGGTTCATGCGGTGTTCGAGGATCAGCCTGGCCGCTTGTGGTGCGAAGGCAAAAGGGCCCTGGCCGGGACGGTCGTCTAGGGAGCCGTCGTCGTTGATGCGTGCACCGTTGATAAAGAGCAGTCCGGCTTTTTCTTCCAGCGTCATCTGGCGCAGCAGGTCGTCTACGCGTTTCTCGACGGACTGGGAAGCGTCTTCGTAGACATCCATTTTACCGTTTTTATTGAGGTCGCGGTACGGCGGCGGATCGGGTAGGGTCCGCCAGGCAGAGGCACCTGCCAGCAACAGTGGCGGCAGGACGCACAAAAACAGTAGAGCGTGGGTACGTGTCATGATTGGGTTATTGTGTCGTAGTAACACAATGATACCTATTTCTTTGTTGCGTATGAAATACACATTGGAGTATTTATTTTAGCGGCATGGAGCTGAATGAGTTCGTGGAAAAGGGGCACGAGGTGTATTTGCGGCATCTCTCGATTGACTGTGTCATCATGGGTTTTCATGACGACCAGCTGAAGGTGTTGCTGTTAAAATGGAAGGAAAACGGCCAATGGTGCCTGCCGGGCGGCTTTGTGCGCAAGGAGGACTCACTCGATACAGCCGCCGCCCGTATTCTGCGGGAGCGCACCGGCCTGCAAGACATCTACCTGCAGCAGTTTCACACATTTGGCGATCCGGCGCGCGAACGCCATAAAGAGCAGTTTTTATGGCCCCGGTCTATGCCACCCGGCAGCTGGATGCACGACCGCTTCATCTCGGTGGGCTACTACGCCCTCGTGGAGTTTTCGCAGGTGACGCCCCAGCCCGATCTGCTGACCGACGAGTGTCACTGGTGCGACATCCACACCGTGCCGGACCTTATTTACGATCACAACGCTATTCTGGAAAAGGCTTTGGAGACGCTGCGCATGCGCCTGAACGACTACCCGGTCGGCTTGAACCTGTTGCCGGCGCGGTTTACCATGCCGGAGCTGCAGCGGTTGTATGAAACGATCCTGGACATGTCTTTGGACCGGCGGAATTTTCAGAAGAAGATGCTGGCGTTTGGGATCCTGGAACGTCTGAACGAACGAAAAACAGGCGGCGCCCATAAAGCGCCGTATCTATACAGATTTGATAGGAGGAAATATGAAAAGGCCCTGAAACAGGGCCTCAAGTTTGGTTTCTGATACAGCCCTGAAAGGGCGTAACAAATCTAGTGTGCGGCCTCCAGCTCCTGCATGGAGTGGATCAGGTCAAGCTCCTCGGGTGAAAACTCCGAAGCCGATTGGCGGGTCCGGCCTTCCATGAACGCTTCCAGGTTTGTATAGAAGCGCAAACGGTGTTTCCAGATCAGCTTGCCGCCGATCGCCTCTTTGACGTCGCGGATGTCTTCGCGCTCGTCGACCCAGTACATGTCATGTTTGCCATTGCCGGTGCCCATGTAACCCGTCATATATTTTATGCGGGCATGGTCCAGCCGCTTCCGGACTTCATGGCTGAAGTCGGACTTGCCGGTGATATATAATGTTGCCCATTCCATAGTTCGTTAGTATTTATGTGGTGCACAGCGCATGCGTTGTAAAGAAAGTTTGGCAGTTTAGGAGAAGGCCGTGCATTTCTTTGGAGGAAGGATCGCTTGTTCCTTCCGGTATAAAAAGTACGCACTACTAAGTACGGAACTATACTCGTGAAAGTTCTGTCGCAACCGAAAAATTATAGATAAATATTATAACAGTATAACGTTACACTACTCGCAACGTGTACTGTCTCCATCGGCAACGGCAGATAGACCGATCGTGAAGGGTTACAACCTGTATATACTTCTCTACACGTTACCGCTACCGGTCACACGCCGTGGACATAGGTGACGATGCCAACGAAGATGTCGGTCACCCATCGAAAGAAGATGACGTTTGTCGGGGTATATATTTCCCGATGGGATGGAGCGTGTACGCAAACGTGTGGCACGATGACGCATGTCAGGAAAAAGAATATCTTTAGACAAATATTCCTATGATCTCCAAACGTTTTATCAGGCTCACCGCGCCGGTGCTGATTATCGTGGCCCTGTATTTTCTCGGCCCGGCACCCGCCACCCCGGTGTATGACCCAACACTGCCGACCGTACCGGCCGAAGCCACGGCATTGGAGCACTATGTGACCGCAAACGAAGCCGCGCACAAACTGCGCCCGAACAACGAAGCGCGGATCATCTGGAACGACAGCACGCACAAAAAGACGCCCTATGCAGTCGTGTACCTGCACGGCTTCACCGCCAGCCAGATGGAAGGCGACCCGGTACACAAACGGTTTGCCAGCACAATGGGTTGTAACCTGTACCTGGCCCGCCTGGCCGACCACGGCCTGGACACCACAGAGGCCCTGATCAATATGACCGCCGACCGTCTCTGGACCAGCGCCAAACAGGCCCTGGCCATCGGTAAGCAACTGGGCGACAAGGTGATTCTCGTCGGCTGCTCCACCGGCAGCACACTGGCCCTGAAGCTGGCCGCGGAATTTCCAGCGGACGTACAGGCGCTGATCCACCTCTCACCCAACATCGCCATAAAGAATGATGCGGCGTTCTTGCTGAACAATCACTGGGGACTGTACATCGTCCGCGCCGTCATGGGCGGCAAATACGGCGAAACACCCCCGCCGATCGTACCGCCCGAACGTGCCCAATACTGGTACATGAAATACCGTCTGGAAGCAACCACCGAGCTGCAGGAGATGATCGAAACCACCATGACACAGGAAACATTTGAAAAAGTCCACCAACCCTCCCTCACGCTCTACTACTACAAAAACGAAGCGGAACAAGACCCCGAGGTAAAAGTGAGCGCCATGCTGGAAATGAACGCCCAGCTGGCAACCCCCGACAATTTAAAAGAAGCAGTACCCGTTCCCGAAGCCGGCGCCCACGTTATCGCCAGTGGCCTGCGATCAAAAGCCGTCGACAAAGTCTACGACATCATGGTAAGGTTCGCCCGCGAAAAGCTGGCCATGCCAACGAAGTAGCCAAGCCAGCCCTGAAAGGGCGTAATAGAATAGCCCAGGCCGGCGCGGCAGCGGAGGCCTGGGGCAGACAACAGATGACAAACAAGCCCTGAAGGGGCGTAACAATTCGACGCGCGGCAATAGTCCTGATGATTTGCTGGCGCAAGTCTTCCGACCGAAGGGCGTTCCGATAGCTATCGGAATGTGCCTAGTATGGCAGGGGGTCTCCCGACCCCCTAACGGCAACGTCGTAACCCGTGGCAACCACAAACACCCCAGCTCCCGTCACCCACAAAAAAAAACAGCGTAAGGATGTCCGCTCTCGCATTCACCCTCACACTGTTTTATAATCCCTCTCCAAAAAACTCTTAATACTTCAAATGATGGATCTCCGTATGCCCGAACATCAACCCCTTGCTTACTTCCGCGGTTCCATCATACGTCACGCGCGCTTCTCCAAACGAATTGATTCGTAGCTCATCCTGCGCGCTCACCTTCACTTTGCTTTCGCCGTAAATATTGGTAGTAGTGGAATAGCTGCGCAGCGGCTGCGTGTCGATCTTGTTGTCGCCAAAGAGCCGGTATTTCTGAAACTCGGCAATGCCGCCGCGGATCTTCAGATCATTCTCGCCATACAGGCTGGTACGCAGATCTTTTGTTTCAATCGATGCGAGCCGAATCTCATTCTGGCCGTACGCTTTCAGTACGAATTTGTCGGCATGCAGCGGACTCTTGCAGGTTAGCTCCTGTGCGCCGCGGATCTCGACGTGGCGAAGGGAACGGTACGTAACGTAGGCCGTAATGGTGGCGTCGCGGTAATAGCTGTGTTTGTTATGGCGACGCACGCGATCCATTTTTTCGGTGATCTTGGCATCGTCGAGGTAGATGTGCAGGGTTCTGCCATGTTCGCGAATGTTGATCTTGTCAGCCGATACACCCTGGTATACCAGGCGGATGCTTTCGTGGTCGCCTTCTTCCAGGATCAGGTTCACTTTCGGCGACGCGATGACCTTGTTAAAAGAATGCAGGTCTTTTTGTATTTCTTCCTGACCAGCAGCCGGCAGGACCAGCGCGCCCGCCAGGAGAAGGGGCAGGGAGAGACGTGTAAGGATTTTCATGCGGGTATTGTGTTGTTTCTCCTGAGACACCCAGCCCGCGCCATACCCCTATGGGTTCTGATAAAACTTTTTACTTTATCTATAGCTGGCACGAAGCGTCGCGTCAGATTCGATTGCTGGCGCAAGTATTAGCACCGAGCGTTAGCGCAGGTGCGGTACTTGTGCCCAGTATGGGGGCAGTCTCCGACTGCCAACGGTCACGTCGTAACCTACGCAACCATACACGCCCCCCACCTCCACCGACCTACGATATCCATCACAAGTCTCCAACGCCACTTCCCATCACAACAACGAAGCCAAATACCGCTTCAACGCCTCAAACAACTCCGACGACACTTTCTGAAATGTCTCATGATCCTCTTCAATGTACTGATCATTCCACGACCCCATGCCCCCAAACACATCGGCGAATTTCACCGCCAGCATGCCCCGCGAGCGGGCGGCGTCCCAGCTCAATTCCGTACAGAACGCTACGACCCACGCTGACAGGCGTACGCTCTCCACCACTTCCTGTGGAAATTCTGCCTGTGAAAGCTGCCCGGCCAGTTGCTCAACCTGCGCTACACCAAAGCTTCCCGCAGGCAACGGCATTTGCATCAGCCGCAGGTTGATGCGGAACAAATCCTGGAACGGCGAGTCGATGCGCGTGGCAAATTGATGGATCGCTTCAAGCGCTTGTACAAATGTCTTCTCCGTATCCGCAAGTGCTGCCGCCGTAAAAGCAGGCGCGTTTTCTACCGGACGGAAGGCATAGTGCTCCCACGGGTTTTGTGTGCTTTGCAAATTCCAGCGGTCTTTGTCGTTTGATCGCGCGGCCGCACGTTTCTGCTCCTCTTCATCAGGACCAAAGCTTTCAGACAATGCTTCGGGGATAACGGGCTTGACCCCACCGGCTTCGCACAAGGTGCAAATGGCGCGGCAGAGCGGAGTCACGATCTGCTCGAGGTCTTCGTCCGACATCGCGCGCAGTTTCTGCTCCCACCGTTCGGGTTCTACGATGGCAGCCGTCGGGTCGTATTCTTGTAAGGACGCGTTTAGTGTCTCCCAGGTCAGCAGGCCGAAGGGTTGGGCGTTGACCAGGTCAATAACCTCTTGCGCGGAAACGTCGCCCAGGGGATAGAGGTATACATATTCGCGGTCTTCGTCGAAGAAGGAGTAGTCGTATTTTACGAACAGCGATTGGAGATCATCGGGAATGATGAAGGGCTGCTGGCGCACGGTACATTCAATCTGTAGTTCTTTTACCAGGTCGGGCGCGAGCTGTTCAAAGACGTGGTGGCCTTCGGGTGATAGTAAATATTCAGCAGTTTCTTCGGGCTCGAACAGGCTGTGGTTATTCATGCCGTTGGATTCGAGGATAAGCTCGGCGGCACGGTCCCAGTGGTGTGCTTTGTCGGCTTGACTATCCAGCAGGGTGATGAATTGCTGCGGTGTGAGTTCGTATTGCGGACCGAAGTAGGTGGTGAGTGCGTACGCATGGATTTGCTGCGCGGTCTTTACGCGTAGCAGCAAGTCGGGGGTGCCCGCAAAGGCCGCGGCCATGTGGGCGGGCATGTCTTCGCGTTCGTCGAAGGCGTGATAGGACACGTGCACGCGTTGGATCTGCTCGCTGCGCAGGCGGCGGAGCCAGGTCGTGAAGGGTTCTTCGGTGTCACCTTGTTCGAAGCCGATCGACACGGCACCGGGTTTGCGTAGCGCTTGCAGCGAGTAGAGATTCTCCACGATAGCCAGGAGGCGATCGACGTCGGCTTCGGGTGCGCGTAGCAGGGTGGTGGTGAGGGCCAGGATGTGGTCGGTGCGTTTCATGGTGACAAAAATGAAAGCCCGAAGTAACGACATTCGCCGGATGACCACAAATCCGTGTGAGTGTGAGCGCGAGAGCGAACACACTCACACGGATTAATGCTATTCGTTGTTACGCAACGAGTTGGCAGGATTGCTCAACGCCGCGCGGAGTACCTGAACGCTCGTCGTCAGGAACGCCAACGCCAGCACGGCCACGCCCGTCACAGCAAAGGCTTGCCACGGCAAGTCGGTGTGATAGGCAAAGTTGGACAGCCAGCGGTCCATGGCATACCACGATATCGGCGCGGCCAGCACAAAGGCAATGACGATCAGGCGGATGAAGTCGCGCGAAAGCAATGTCACGATCTGCTGTACGGACGCGCCCAATACCTTGCGGATGCTGATCTCTTTGATGCGCTGCGACGCCGTGAAGGTTACCAGGCCAAACAACCCGAGACACGAAATGCAGATCGCGATGATCGAAAACGCATAGAATAATTTCTCCATGCGGGCTTCGCTGCGGTACATGTTGTCAAACTCCGCATCCATAAACTCGTAGTTAAAAGGATACTTGGAATTGTATTTCTTCCAAACCGTTGAGGCGCTGGCCACCGCGCGTGCGGGGTCGGTGGTTTTGACATAGACGAGCCACACCCAGCTTTTGGTGTGAAAGAATACCGTGGGTTCGATCTTTTTGCGGATGGAGGTGTGGTGAAAGTCTTTGACCACGCCAATGATGGTGGCCTTCTTCTCCCACAAGGTAAAGGTCTTGCCGATCGGATCGGTGATGCCGGCATTCTTTACCGTTGTCTCATTGAGGATGATGTGCGCGGAGTCTGCCGGTGCGCCGGTGAAGCCGCGGCCTTGTACAAGCTCGAGGTTGAGTGTGCCAAAGAAGTTTTCGTCCACGCCCACGGGGTGTACTATAAATCCTTCTTTAGGATCTTTCCCTTCCCAGTCGGTGTCGCCTGTGGACGCGCCGATCGACATGATGTTCTGGTTCGAGAAGGTGACGGCGGTGATGGCGGGGTCTTCTTTCAGTTCGTTGCGCACGCCCTCTTTGTTGTTGAACATGTCGCCGCCCAGGGCAAACGTCAGTACATTCTCTTTGTTGAAGCCGAGCGATTTTGTACGGATATAGTGCAGCTGGTTGCCGACGACCAGCGTGCCGGTAATGATGATCGCCGACAGGGCGAATTGCGTTACCACCAGTACTTTGCGGAAAGTGGAGTTGCCACCGCTGATAGCAAGTTTACCACGGATCACATCGATCGGCTTAAACGCCGACAATACCCAGGCGGGATAAAACCCCGATAACAGCCAGGTGATGACCAGTACACTCCCCGTGAGCATCATCACCTGCGGGTTGTCCAAGCGTACGGAAAGCTCTTTGCCCGAAAGCATATTGTAAAACGGAATGGTAAGCTGCATGATAAAGAATGCCAGGGCTACGGCCAGCATCGACAATACGGCGGATTCCGTCAGGAACTGGCGCACCAGGCGGCCGCGGTCTGCACCGGTCGTCTTGCGTACACCTACTTCCTTCGCCCGTTTCGTAGACCGGGCCGTGGCCAGGTTTACATAATTGATACACGCGATCAGCAGGATGGCGATGGCCGTCAGCGAAAAGATCTTGACCGTCTGCATGCCGGCCTCCTGGCCGTCGCGGGTGTAGAGGTGCAGTTGTGTCAGCGGCTGCAGCGTATAGTGCACGTTGGCGCCGTCTTGTGCCTTGGCGTGAATGGCGGTGAGTTGCTCGCCCACCTTTTCCGGCGCGGCAGCCGGGTTCAGAAGCAGGTAGGTATGGTAGCTATAGTTACCCCAGTCGGTCTCTAATGACTTCCAGTAGTCATTGGCCTCGTAGCGTTCCACCAGCCGTGCGAACGGGTAGAGCACCGACGCTTGAATGGTGGAGTTGGCCGGGAAGTCGGCTACAATACCACTCACCGTAAATTCATCTTTGTCATCCAGGCGTACCGTTTTGCCGAGCGGATCTTCGGCGCCAAATAGTTTCTTCGCCATGGATTCCGTCAGGACCATGGACTGGGTGGTGGGGAAGGGTTTCTGCGGATTGCCTTTGATCAGCGGGAAGTCGAACATGTCGAAAAAAAGCTCGTCCACATACGTGCCGCGCTCGTCGGTAAATTCACGACCCGCGCAGGTAAACAGGGTGGTGTTCCAATCCCGGTTCAGGCGCACCGTTTCGTAGATGGCGGGAATTTCTTGTTTGCCACGCGTACCAATCGGACCGGGTGTTGTTTCCCACGTCATCTTGTTACCACTGTTGACAAAGTTGGCGTTGACGTGGTAAATGTGGGGACCGTTTTTGTGAAAATTATCGAAGCTCAGTTCATCCTGAACCCACAGCAGCATCAGCACGGATGCCGCAATGCCGAGGGCCAATCCGCCGACGTTGATGCCGGCATATATCCTGTCACGAAAAAGGGTCCGGAAGGCAAGCCGGAAGTTGTGAAGAAACATAGCGATACAGATTAGGGTTGTATTATTAAGTATATTGTAGTATGAAGTATATACTTTCATTCGTGCCGCAGCGCGTCCACCGGATTTGACAGCGCCGCGCGAAGGGTTTGAAAGCTGATGGTGACGATGGTGATGCCAGCGACAATGATCAACGTGATCACGAAGACTGCCGGATGCAGCGGCACGCGCGTAGCAAAGCCCTCCAGCCAGCGTTGTCCGAGGAACCACACCAACGGTATAGCGATGACGTTGGCCAGCAAGACCAACGCGAGGAATTCGCGCGACAACAAGCGCGTAATGTTCCAGACACCGGCCCCCAGCACCTTGCGTACGCCGATCTCTTTCGTGCGCGAGACGACCATAAACGACACCAGGCCGAGTAATCCACTGACGGCAATCAGGACCGTGACACCCGAGAATAATCCAAACACCTGCGCCAGTTTTTGCTCGGACTCGTATTGGCGTTCGAAGCTTTCGTGCAGGAAGGAGTAGTGGAAGGTATAGCCGGGGAATTGCTCATCCCAGAGCGTCCGCAGGGTCGTTGTGAGTTGTGACGCGTCGTCCGACCGGAAGCGGATGGCGTATAGGTCGCTGGCGTGCGGGTTGTAATCCATGACGATCGGACCAATGGCCTGTTGAAGCCCGGCCTGGTGATAGTCACGCACCACACCCACTACTTCGCCCGCCGGGTAGCCCGAGGGGGAAGCAATACGTTTGCCAATAGCGTCTGCAGGCGATGCCCAGCCGAACTGGGCGACGGCGCGTTCATTTAGTATCAATCCGTCTTTCAAGGCGGCGGTACGCGCCAGGTCGAAATAATTTCCCGCGATGACCTGAAGTCCCAGCGCCGCGGCATAGTGCTCGTCCACGGCGATATACTCGACGGTCACCGCGTCTTCGCTGCGCCCTTCGGCAGCCCAGGCTACCTGGCCCGCCCAGCCGCGGCGTCCGGGCAGGGCGTTGGCAAAGCTCACCTCGCTCACCGCCGCCTGCGCGCGAAGTTTGTCACCAAAGGTTTGGAATACGTCACGGTTCGGCGTGCGCACCACGCTCGCGTCGATGATCAGCACCTCTTCGGTCGTAAAGCCCAGCGACTGTTCCTGCATGTAGCGAAGCTGGTCCATGACAATGAGCGTGCCCAAGACCAACGTAACAGAGATCACAAATTGGAATACCACCAATGACCGCCGCAGTTGCACGCCCCGCACGGAGTATTGCATTTTGCCTTTCAATACGTCTGCCGGACGCAACCCCGATAGCACGAGGGCCGGATAATAGCCTGACAGCGTCGCGACCACCAGTACCAGCAGGATAATGCAGAAGATGACGGCGGGGGATGCCAGGGCAGCAAGCGTATAATGTTTGTCGAGTAATACATTAAAGGCCGGCAGGATCGCGCTGGTAAGCAGCAGCGCGATCAGCAAGGCGCAGCACGTAAGCAATAAAGATTCACTCAAGAATTGAAAGATCAAATTGGAACGTGTGGAACCGACAACTTTGCGCAGCCCCGCTTCTTTGGCGCGGTATACCGACCGGGCGGTGGTCAGGTTGATGAAGTTGATGCAGGCCAGCAGGATGACAAAGGCGGCAATGCCCGATACAAGGTAAAGCCGGTCGAGGCTGCCCAGCGGACCCATGCTATTGCTGTGGGACGTGAGGTACAACGTGCGCAGCGGTTGGAAAAGTATGCTGGCCGTAATGCCCCAGTTTTTAAATTCTTCTCCCGCGTGTTCCTGATAAAGGCCGGCGGCCTTTCGCTGAAACGCTTCGGCATCAACCCCCGGCTTAAGTAACAGATAATTTTTAACGTTGATGTTGCCCCAGCCGTCTTCGTAGGAAAACTGGCTGTTCAGCAGCGGATAGGTCGCGAACGACAGCACCATGTCGGCTTGCAGGTGTGAATTGCCGGGGATGTCTTTCATCACCCCGGTCACCGCGAACGTCAGGGTGTCGGCGAGTGTCAGGGTTTTGTTGAGCGCATCGCCGCCCGGAAAGTATTTTTTTTCCATCGCCTCGCTGATCACGATCGAGTAGGGCGCTTCCAGGGCCCGTTTCGGATCGCCCTTCATCAGGGGAAAAGAAAAGATGTGGAAAAATTCGGGCGAGGCGAAGTATAGCTTTTGCTGGATCTGCTGGTTGTCGTGGACGATCAGCAGGCCCGATGCGTCTTTGGCATACACTACCGACTCCACCTCCGGATAATCTTTGCGCAAGATGGCCCCGATGGGCCAACCGTTGGCATCATAGGATTTTTTGCCGACGCTTTCGGTCGTCGCGAACAACGTCTCGACCCGGTAGAGGCGGTCGAGGTTTGCATGAAACTTGTCAAACGAAAGCTCATCCAGCACATAGAGCAAAATGAGTATACCCGCCGTCAGCCCCAACGCCAGGCCCAGCAGGTTAATGGCCGTATACCCCTTGAACTTAAGCAGGGAGCGGATCGCAATTTTGATATAGTTCTTCAGCATAACAGAATCTGCATTTCAAGATCAATGCCACGCCCCAAAGCAGCCTTTTTATGTGATTTTTACAGCATCGGGGTCTCCGGCGATGTCAAAACTGAACGGGGGTGTCCGGCAGCGGTCACCAGATAACCCTGAAAGGGCGAGACAGAATAGCCCAGGCTAAAGCCCTGGGTTCACCGTGTAAAGGAAGACGGAGCCCTGAAGGGGCGTAACAAATCGGACTCATTAGCGGGGGAGGCTATTTCAATTTTTTCAAATAGTCGGCCACGTACGCCGGGATGTGTTTTCGCTTGTATTGCATGATGAACCGCGGGTGCGACAGCGGCACAATTTCTTTAAAAAATCCATGCTGACCGTTGAGCTTTTCGAGGTACGCAAAGTTTTTACCCTCGCCCAGGCAGTAGGCCGCCTTGCGGTCGATGCCAAAGTCCAGTTGGCGTTTGATACTGTCGACAACAAAGGGCTCGATGGCGTCTTGTAATTCGCGTATATCGTAGTAGTTGAGGTTCTTGCCGTCCCGCATAAATCCCAGCGGGCACACCGAGTTGATGTAATAGCGGCTATAGAATTTTTTCGGGCCACCATAGGCATCGATCATGGTATAGATAAAGTCGGCCGAAAGCTCCACTTTCTTTTTCAGATCGTTCTGGATGCCAAACCGTTGCTCCAGTTTAAGGGGATCGGTAAACGGCACGCCCGTCAGCCCGCCGCCAAAGCGCCCGGGGTTGATGCCCATGATGATGCGGCGTGGTTTATCGTCGCTATAGAACCGACGATAGAACTGCTCGCTCAGGTCATAGGCGGTGGAATCCTGGTAGGGGTTCATGGCCTCGACACCGGCCGGCAGGGTAGGCAATGCCAGGGAACGATAGAAGGTAAGGATCTTATCAGCAAACGACATAATCAATACAGGATTTCAAATGCGCTTTTATAGTATTCTTTACCCTGCACATAGTCGATCAGCTCGGAGTAGAACGGGTGTGCACCCAGCGTAGCGGAGTCGCCGATCATGATCAGCTTGCGCCGCGCACGGGTCATGGCCACGTTGGTACGGCGAATGTCTCCCAGGAAACCTACTTCGCTTTTGTCGTTGCTCCGCACAAAGCTGATGGCGATCACATCGCGTTCCTGCCCCTGAAACGCGTCGACCGTGTTGATGGCGATTCGCCCGGACAATGGCTCTAATATAGCAGACGCCCCCGCCAGTTTTACGAGGTAATCTACTTGTGCCCGGTAAGGTGTGATGATCCCGAACGTGATGTTTTCTTGTAGCCACTCGTCAACCCCGACTTCTTCCACCAGCTGTTCTACCTGACGGATCAGGAGTTGTGCTTCTTCTTCGTTGGACCGGCTTAACGTCTCCGGGTCTTGTTTCTCGGTATAGCCGCAGCCTGCTGTATCAATGAAAAGTATGGGGGCCTGATTGGGGCGCAGCAGCGCATGGCGCACCGAGTCGTGTGCTATCAGCTCGTTCTTATAAAAGTACCGCGACGAAAACTGCATGATGTCTTCGTGCATGCGGTACTGTACCGTCAGCATGGAAACCTGTTTCGGATGACGGGCAATACCTTTTTCAAACAGCGTCTTGGCCAGCCCGCGTTTCGCGGCGTCGGCCGACTTGATCGTGGGCGGCAGTTGCAAATGGTCGCCGGCAAAGATGGCGCGCTGTGCGCGCAGCAGGGGGATCCAGCAGGCGGGCTCCAGCGACTGCCCTGCCTCGTCGATAAAGACCGTCTTGAATTTCTTGCCGCGGAGGGTGGGATGGGATGAGCCCACCAGTGTACAGCAGATCGCGTCGCTGTTTTGTAACAGGTCGTTGACGATGTAAAACTCCAACAGGTCGGCATCCGCTTTCAGCAGCTTGGCTTCCTGCAACAGCATGCGGCGCTCTTCGCGCTCGTGGTGACCGAAGTGGCGTTTAAACTTGAAGGCTTTGCCGCGCACTTGTTCCATACGCTTGCGCAGGTCGCGCAAGTCGCTGTACTGGGCGTGTGCCGCAATGCGCGCATCGAGTGTCTTGCTCATCGCCTGCTCGGTAACCCGCGCCGGGTGGCCGATGCGCAGGACGGTGAGGCCTTGTTGCCCCAGCTTGTCGGCCAGTAAGTCGACCGCCGCGTTGCTGGGGGCGCAGACCAGTACTTGTTTTTCTTCCTGAATGGTGGCGATGATGGCCTGTACCAGGGTCGTTGTTTTACCCGTGCCGGGCGGGCCGTGCACAAAGGCTACATCCGTGGAGGCCAGTACCGTGTGCAGGGCCTCGCGCTGGCTGTCGTTCAGCGGTGCTTCAATCGCGGCAACCGCCGGCAGCGCACGCGTGCCCGCAGGCTTTTCTCCCAACAGGACTTCGCGCAGCCAGGCCACGCGATTGTCTTCCGCCTTCATCACTTCCCGCAAGGCGAATTCCATTTCGCGATAGCTCATTTCGTCAAACATCACGTCGACGCCCAGCAGCCCGTCTTCGAGCCATTCGGGTGTGTCGTCACTGTTGAGCGTAATCGTCATGAGGTTGTCGCGCACAAAGTTCACCACGCCGTTCACGTGATTCTTTTCGGGCTTGCCGCCTACATTGGAGAAAACGCTGACTGACTTGCCGCTCTGGAAGGCATGGGGCTGGTCGAGGTGGTTAGTGCGCTCTACTTCTACAATGAGCCGCTCGCCGGTGCCGATGTAGTGGCGTTGAAAGCGGAGGGGGTACCACGTGGTGCCCTCTTTCGTGCGCTGGCTGATGGACCGGAGTAATACCTTCTGCCGGTAATATTCCAGGTCCGCCTGGCGCTCCAGTTGGATGAGTTCGAGGGTCTGTTGTAGTTGACTGTTCGCGGTCATGGGCGCGAAGATACAGATTCCTGCCGTGCCGCCGTAGACCGGGCGATGGCATGCAGGGGGGTGCCCACCAGTGCCGCCAGCTTGGCCAGCTGGTCCTGGTTGGACGGCGAGTTGATGGTATACTCGATCCCGAATTTCTCGCGCGTTGTCAACCGCCAGCTGAGCGATGCCCGCGAGTTGTTCTGGCGGATGCTGTCCATCTTTTGCAGAATGGGTGTATAGCTTTCCGACTGGTATTCAATGTCAATGCGGTCGATCGACCCCTGGAACCACGTGCGGGCATGACCGATCAGCATGTCGCTGGTAATGTCCTGGAAGTTTTCAAAGTTGTTGTACACCGAGCTGATGGGCTGCGTAAAGTCGTCCACCAGTGTCTGACCTGTCTTGGGCATGATCGTCGCCATTTTAGGAGAGTCACGAATGGAGACGAAGACGATGCCCGAGGTATTCTCGGCAATCCATTCTTTAAAGGCAAAGACAAACCGCACCGCGTCCGACACGCCAAAGTTATCGGAGATGCCCGCATCCATGATCTTGATGGACGGCTCGGTCGGCAGCGTGGTATTGGGGGTGATATACGGAAAGGTCGCGCTCATGCGCAACGCCGAGAGGAACCGCAGGTGCGAGCCGCCGTGTGCTTCAAAAAGTGTCTGGAAATCGACGCCACTGATCTTCGACGACGTATAGGCGGGGAAGTTGGCGATGTCGCTGTTCATAAACGATACGGGACGCGACGCAATGTATAGTTTGCGGCCATCGTTGACGATCGTCGGCGTCAGGATCATCATCGGGATGAGCGCCTGCTGCTCCACACTGTCGTAGGCGCTGATGGGTTTGTTCATCAGCCCTTCGGTGATTTGGTTCAGCTGCTCTTCAAAGGTATAGCCGCGGTCGCGGTAGTAGAGGTTGCCGTTGTATTCAAACTTGGTAAAGCCCACAAACAGGTCGTTGGCCAGCAGGCTAAAGATGAGTGGGTTGAGGTTGTCCGTAGAAATCTTCTGACGATGGCTGGCAGCGTTGGGGTTGATGTTCTCGCCCAGTTTACTGCGCAGCTTCAGCTCGCGGTAGTAGCTGGCGCCAATGAGACCGCCCGAGGCGCCCGTGATCAGCATGGCGTGGTCCATCACGCGCCCCTGTGTAATACTGTCGGCCGCCTGCAGCGCCGTCAGCGTCCACAACGCGGCACGCTTGCCACCACCACTGGCGCAGAGGAATATCATTTTGGGTTTGTGCCCTTCGGGAAATTTGTGCCGCCAGTTTTCGAGCATGCTATAGGTGGCGCGGCGGTCGCGCTCGATGTGGGTGGAGTCGTTCAGGGCGCGCAGCGCAGCCACGGTATAGGGAACCGGCGGCCGGTTATACTCGATGCCAAAGGCCTCGTAGCGTTTGCTGAAATAGTCTTCGCCCACCAGGTGGTTCACCACCAGAAAAATGGCCAGTGCCGCCGTGGCCGCCCACCCGCCGAACCAATACGAGAAGGCGCCCGCCATCATCACAAAGATGGTCAGCAGGATGATAAAGCTCGACGCTGCGGGAAGCTGAAACGCGGCGTAGTCCTTGAAGAGGCCCAGCACCAATACCAGCGCAAAGATGAGCAGCTCGATCACCACCAGGTTAAAATGATTCTGATCGAATACTTGCACGATCGTGGCCTTGTCGTAAAATACCGTGTTCTCGACCGGGCGCACCCGGAAGTTGCTGTCTATATAGTAGTCGACACGCTCTTGTTTCTTGCGGGCAATGTCGAGTTTCTTCATCGCGCTGGCGCGCGTAACCTTCACGTTTTGTTTGATCTTCTCGTCGATGCGGCAGATGACATATTTAAAAATGTCTTTGTTGGTGAATCGGAAGTACGCAAAGAAGATCAGGGTCATGACCACGTAGCCGATGAGAAGTCCCGCCAGGTTCCACGCCAGGCTACCGGGGGTAGAGTATTCGTTGTTGATCTGGAAGCCGACAATCTGGTAGATATAGGTGCCCAGGAAAATGGCGGGAATGATGCTGTTGTTGATGGCAAATTTGGTAAACGGCCGCGACAACGTGCCGACGAACGAGAACCGGTGGCCGTCGTTGATATAACAGGTGATATGGAACGCTGTGGTGAACCCCGCCGTGACGAGCCCCATAATAAAGAAGCTGGTGAAGTTTACACGATTGAGATATTCCGGATCGAGAAACAGGTAGGGAATGCCGAGGTATTTGCCAAAGTTGCCGGTGATCATCGCAAACAGCACGATCCAACAAAGTAGCAATACCAAATTGCGTTTGATATTGTTGAAGAGCAACTGCACGGGAAACGAGTAGAGGATCTTCGGCACCAGAAAATACAAACTTCGCAGCATAGACGTTTACCCGTAAGGGAATTTCGAACCGGTAAGATACACGTTTCGGGATTGCTTTGCGTATGTGGGGCGGGAGAACTATGAACCGAACGTGGTATTCGTACATACCGGAAACCCCGCCGGGGTGACTGGAAAAGAATGCTCTTGTGGGGGATATTTTTTATACGGGGTATTCAAATATTTCCTTACTTGGCACTGTGACCGATAAGACCTTTCACATTTACCGTTCCTCGGCGGGCTCGGGCAAGACCCGAACGCTGGCCAAGGAATACCTCAAGCTGGCGTTGCGTTTTCCCGAGTACTTCCGGTACATCCTGGCGATGACCTTTACCAATAAGAGTACCCAGGAAATGAAGGACCGGATCATCCGGTACCTCGATGATTTTGGGCACGACCGCAGCCTGGACCTGGCCGCCGAAATCCGCCAGGAGATTGCGCTGGATGGAAAGGCCTTTACAGACAGCGGGTTCCGCGACCGCAGCCGCGAGGTACTGTCTCTTATTCTGCATCAATATTCGCAATTTGCGGTGAGCACCATCGATGCGTTCTTCCAGCGCGTGATCCGATCGTTCACGCGCGAAACGGGGTTGCTGGGCAATTTCCGGCTGGAGGTTGACAACGACCTGGTGCTGGAGGAGGTGATTGACCGGGTACTGGACAAGCTGACCGACGATGAAGAGCTGCGGGGCTGGGTGCTGGAGTTCTCGCTCGAACGCCTCGAGGACGGGCGCGATTGGGACATCCGCTCCTCACTGTTGGATTTCTCGCGCGAGATTTTTCGCGAGGAGTTTAAGGCTATCGAAGAGGATGTGCTCCGGGCCACCGAAGACAAACGTTTCTTTAATAACCTGAAGCAATCTCTTCAAAAGGAGGTAAAACAATTTGAGCAGCACGTGCTGGGGGAAGCCCGCGCGCTGATGCAGGAGTTTCAAAGCCTGCAGCTCGTGGCGGCGGATTTTAAATGGGGTGCCGCCGGCAGTGTCTACACGTATATTGCCGGCCTGGAGGCGGAGATCAAACCGCCCGGCAGCCGCGTGCGCGATGCATTGCTCAGCAGCGCCGCCTGGCCCGGCGCCAAGTCACCCTCCAAAGACGTGATCATCGCCCGCGCCGAGCAGGCGTGGATCCCGCGGCTGCAGGCGCTGACCGATCACATCGAACAGGAGAGCGTGGCCTATTTTTCAGCGGAACAGGTTTTGCGCAACCTGTACGCCTTCGGACTGCTGTCCGACATTACCAAAACACTGCGCGAATACCTGCGCGAGAATAACGTCATGCTGCTGTCGGATGCCCCGCAGTTTTTGCAAGGCGTGATGCAAGGTCAGGATACGTCGTTTGTATACGAAAAGGTGGGCTCGTTCTTCCGCCATTTTTTAGTAGATGAGTTTCAGGACACTTCCGGGCTGCAATGGAGCAACGTGCTGCCACTGGTACGCAACGGTATCGCCCAAAATTATCGCAGCCTGCTGGTTGGAGATATCAAACAATCCATCTACCGCTGGCGCGGCGGCGACCTGAATATTTTACAGGAACGCGCCCGGGAAGATATTGGTATACTCATGACGGATATATACCATCTCGATACCAACTACCGCAGCGCCACCAACATCGTACAAATAAACAACGCCCTGTTCGAAGCCTCGGCGGCCATCGTAAGCCGCGAGACGGGCACAGCCTTTCCGCAGCAGGCCTACATCGACGCAGCGCAGAAGATCTTCCGGCAACACCCGGGCTATGTCAACATGCGCTTTTTCCGCCAGGAAGAAAAAGCCCCGGGGGAAGAAAATGGCGGTCGCTTTGATTTCCAGTCCGTGTCGCTGGAGCAGCTGCCGGGACTGGTGGAAGATCTGCAAGGCCGCGGCGTCGCGCTGCGCGATATCGCTTTTCTGGTACGCGACAACAGCGAGGGACAAGCCATTGCCCAGTATTTTATGCAGTACCGGGCATCGCCGCAGGCCAAAAGCACGTGCAAGTACGACGTGGTATCGAACGAATCGTTGCGCCTCGACCAGGCTACGTGCGTGCTGGTGTTGATCAACGCCCTGCGACTGCTCGACAACCCCAAGAACCAGATCGCCCGCGCGCAGCTGGCGTTTGAATACCAGAAGCTGTGGCCCACGCAGGCGTTTCCCAACTATCACCGCCTGTTCTCCGATAGTAAAACCAAAGCTTTTGCGACCCAGGTGCCGGCCGCCTTTGCGCAGCAACAGGATGTGCTGGCGGCCCTGCCGTTGGTGGAGCTGGTGGAAACACTCATTCATATTTTTAACCTGGGCAAGTTGCCGACGGAGATTGCCTACCTGCAAGGGTTTCAGGATGTGATCCTGGAGTTTGCCGAGCGCGAGAAGAACGACCTCGCGTCGTTCCTGGAGTGGTGGAATGAAAATAAATGGAAGAAGTCGATCCAGGTGGCCGGGGGCGTGGACGCCGCGCAGATCATTACCATCCACAAGTCGAAGGGCCTGCAATTTGCCTATGTCATTATACCCTTCCTGGACTGGGAGCTGAATCACCCGCCCATGAAGTCGCCTGTATTGTGGTGCCGTTCCGACGATGCTCCGTTTAACGGTGCCGGCTATTTTCCACTCAAGTATTCCAGCAAGCTCGAAAGCACTGTCTTTAAGGAGTATTATACCGAGGAGCGCAAGCGCATCTACCTCGACAACCTGAACTTGCTGTATGTTGCCTTTACGCGTGCGGAAGAAGGCCTGATCGTGCACGCGCCGCTGACCAAATCGGACAAGCTGACGAATGTCGGCCGCCTCACCAAGCTGGCGATCGAGCAAAGCGAGTACCTGTCCGGCCTCTGGACGGAAGATACCCTGTCGCTACAGGCCGGCACGATTACACCGCCACCACAAAAGAGCGTCACACCCGATGGGGGCGTGATGCTGCGGGGCTATTCCGTTTCCCCCTGGCGCGAGCGGCTGGCCGTACGGACCGATGGCAAAGAGTTTTTTGAAGAGACCGAGAAACGCCGGAAGATCAACTATGGTATATTTCTGCATACGCTTATGTCGCGCGTGCGCACCGCGGACGATATAACGGCTGTGGCAGGGCAAGCGTTGCGGGAGGGACTCCTGGCCGAAGACGAGCTGGAGCTTGTGGCGGACGCGATGCGGTGGATTGTATCCTCGCCGGTGTTGCAGCCTGCGTTTGCAGCCGATGCCACACTCAAGACCGAAGCAGCGTTGATCATGCCCGATGGCAGCGAGCGACGTATTGACCGGGTCACGTTGCACGATAATAAAGCGTTTGTTGTCGACTATAAAACGGGCAAGCCCAAGGAGGACGACCGGCGACAGGTACAAGAATATCTTCAAATACTGCAGGCGATGGGCGTGGAAGACACAACGGGCTTCCTGGTATATGTACACGAAAAACGCTGCGAGGAGGTACACGCATAATTCATGAAGACCTTTATCCAGGAACTGGCAGAAACGATTGTACGGGAATATCCCGATTGGAATAACCTCACCGTTGTATTCCCCAACCGCCGGGCGGCGCTCTATTTCCGCAGGGCGCTGGGCGAAGCACTGGACTCCCCACGCTGGGCACCCGACGTGGTGCACGTGGAAGCCTTCATTGGCTCCTTCTCTGAATTGGTGGAAGCCGATAAGCTTTCGCTCGTGGTGAAGCTGTACCGCACCTTCAAGCAGGTGACCGGCTCCGACGAGGACCTCGACTTTTTTTACTTCTGGGGCGAAATGCTGCTGCGCGACTTTGACGAGCTGGACAAATACCTCGTGCCCGCCGCCAGCCTGTTCCGCGACATGAGCAACCAAAAGGAGATCGATGAATATTTCGATTACCTGACGGAAGAACAAAAGAAATTCCTGACCGACTTCTGGCAGTCTGTCGAGTTCGGCACAGCCGACAGCAAACGGCGCTTTCTGGAGCTGTGGCGAAGCCTGTATACTATTTATACAGCGTTCCGGCAACAGCTCGAGACCGAAGGCATTGCCTATGGCGGCATGATCCACCGCGCCGTCGCCGAAAGTATAGGCAAGACGTTGACACCGCCCGCCGGACGACAGTATATCTTTGCCGGCTTTAACGCCTTGACCTCCGCGGAAGAAGCGATCATAGCCTGGTTTGTACTCCATCGCAAGGCACGCGTGTTTTGGGATGAAGATGCTTTTTATGTACAGCCGCGTCACCGCGAGGCAGGCGCCTTTTTCCGGCAGTATCGGGCGCACGCGGTACTGGGAGCCACCTTCCCCGAACAACCGGGCGCGTATCTCGGCACCGCCAAAGAGATCACCGTATTGGGCGTGCCGCAAAAGGCCGGTCAGCCGAAGCTGCTGGCACAACGCCTCGAAGCCGCGCTGAAGCAACCGGGCATGGATGCCGCGCGCACCGTGGTGGTATTGCCCGATGAAAGTTTGCTGTTGCCGGTGCTCTATGCCTTGCCGCCGTCGTTGCAGACCATCAACGTGACCATGGGTTTCCCGCTGGTCAGTACACCGTATTATACGCTGATCGACTTGCTGTTCGATTTGCACCTGCACCAACGCAAGGCTGAATTTTATTTCCGCTACGTCCTGGCGCTGCTGAATCACCCCTACCTGAAAGGGCGAGTGGGCGACGAGGGCAACGAATGGCGGGAGTATATATTAAAACACAACCAGGTATACCTGGCGCCGTCGTTCTTTGAAAAACATGCGCTGGCCCGGGTGATCTTTCAGCACGTAGACCTGGAAGACTTCCTGCCTTATCTGCTGAATGTCATCGAGGTGCTCGCTACTTCCGGTGGCCAGGAGGGGCTGATGGAGAAAGAGTTTGCATTCCATTTCCACCGCATCCTGGCGCGGGTTAAAGATCTGGCGGCAAGCGAGCCCATGAACCTGCGCATGCTGCAGCGGATGTTCCGGCAGATCGCCCGCGCGGAGAAGGTTCCCTTTACAGGAGAGCCCCTGCGCGGCCTGCAGATCATGGGCGTACTCGAAACACGTAATCTCGACTTTGATCGCGTGATCGTGTTGTCGTTAAACGAAGGCCTGTGGCCCGCCGCGGCCCGGCAGGGATCGTATATTCCGCATAACATCCGCAAGGCCTACCGGTTGCCCACGGCCGAGCATCAGGACGCCATGTACGCCTATTTGTTCTACCGGTTGCTGCAACGTGCGTCCATCGTGGATTTATACTACAACACCGAGCCCGACGTACTGGGTACACGCGAAATGAGCCGGTATCTCTACCAGCTCATATACGAAACCGGTTGGCCCTTCTCCCGGCAGGTGTTGTACAACCCTGTGCAAATTCACCCCGTACAGCCCATCACGATCGACAAGAAAGCTGACGTGTTGGCCAAGCTGGAGCGTTATTTCGGCAAGGCGCTGACACCCTCTACCCTGAATACATACATCGAGTGCCGCCTGCAGTTTTATTTCAGGCACCTGCAGGAGCTGCGCGAGCCCGATGAAGTAGAGGAGGAGGCCGATGCGCGGATCTTTGGAAATATATTGCACCGTGTGATGGAGCTGTTTTATACCGCGCTTCGCCCGCCGTCGGGACCCTGGCGCGTACAGGCCGGGGACTTCGTCAACCTGGACGACAAGCTGGAGTATTTTATCGAGCGGGCCTTCCGTGAGCACTTCTTCCTGCCCGACGAAAAACCTTTTGAATACGAAGGGCGTCAGCTGGTTGTAAAAGAAATGGTGAAGCGGTTTGCCAGCAAGGTGCTGCGCCACGACGCGCGCAGTGTGCCGTTTGTGATCGAGCTGATCGAAGCCAATAACTTCACGACCACCATCGCTGTGAAACAACGCGACAAGTCCCTGAGCATTGTCATGGGCGGCAAGATCGACCGTGTAGACCGCAAGGACGACACCGTGCGCATCATCGACTACAAAACCGGCAAGGATGAAAACCGCTTCGAAAGTATACCGGCGTTATTTCAGCGTAGCCCCAGGCGAAACAAAGCTGCCTTCCAGGCCATGCTCTACGCATGGGTATATGCGCAACGCCATCCCCGTCACGCAGGTGAGCCCCGGGCGCTCCAACCGGGCCTGATCAACCGCCGTGAGATTTTCAAAGACGATTTTGAATATGGCCTCTTCCTCGGTCGCCAACGCCTGGAAGATGTCACGAGCCTGCTGCCCGAATTTGAGGAACAACTCCTCATGTTGCTGGAAGAAATGTTCGATCCTGCCGTTCCCTTTGATCAGACCGAAGAGCTGAAGACATGTATGTATTGCGATTATAAGGAAATCTGCCAGCGGTAGCGTCTTCCACAGGCACTAGTTTTGAGTGAACATCGGCATGTTCCACTTAAACCGTAATGCATCATGAGTACGACAGCGAGATTACGCGGCTTTTCCAATATCAGCTTCTATGCCGATGACCACCACGCCGCGAAGAGATGGTACACGGCACTGTTCGGTGTTGAACCGTACTTTAACCGCCCGGGATATTCGGAGTGGCGTATCGGGGACTATCAGCACGAATTTGGGTTGATTGACGGCAAATACAGACCCAAGGCCGCACAGGCTGGTCCCGGTGGCGCAATCATGTCATGGCACGTGGATGATGTAAAAGGTACACTCGAGCATCTCTTGTCAAAAGGCGCCAAAGAATACGAGCCCATCATAGAGCGCGGCGAAGGTTTTGTGACCGCGTCGGTGATCGACCCATTTGG
Organism: Parachryseolinea silvisoli; assembly: GCF_021190955.1. Taxonomy (GTDB): domain Bacteria; phylum Bacteroidota; class Bacteroidia; order Cytophagales; family Cyclobacteriaceae; genus Ohtaekwangia; species Ohtaekwangia silvisoli. Next base: position 1,852,503 of record NZ_JAIOAO010000001.1, on the reverse strand, counting down.
TAACATCCTGGGCATCATGTACAACCCCCACTACCTGGAGGTGCTGCAGGGCGCTGAAGCCAGCACCCCGGGTTTGCAATAACGAAGTGTATAATTCATTCGAACGGCAGCCCTGAAGGGGCGTAACACACCAGCCCAGGCTGCAGGCCTGGGTATATAATTCAGTGGAGAACGGACAGCCCTGAAAGGGCGTAACACATCAACTCGGGCTGCAGGCTGGGTGTAGTGTTTCGTTTTTTTACAATTTTAGGCGTATCCGCCGGGTGATCTTTGTATCAGATATAACACAGATACCATGAGATCACACAGTATGAAAACGAATCAGCTTGTAACCCTGCTGACGGGCATTGCCGTGGCAATGGGCATCGTCTTTATGTTGCAGGGCTGTAAAGAATCCTGGTCAAAAGAATCGCATGCGGGTTCCCTGACGCCGTTGGATGAGGCGCGTAAAGCCATCGCGGCCAGCAATGAGGTGTATTTTCAGGCCTTTGTGAAAGGCGACTCGTCGTTATTTATCGAGCGTTATGCCGATGACTGCTGCATCATGGCGCCCGGCTTGCCGGCACTTTGCGGCACGGACGCTGCCCGCCGGTTCTTCCGCACCGCATATCACGACATCGGTCTGCGAAACGGCAAGTTCATAACCACCGGGGTGTACGGCTTGGGAGACGGCTATGTAGTAGAGGAGGGCCTGTGGCAATCGTTTGGTGCAAACCAGATGATGTTTGACGACGGCAAGTTTCTGGTGCTTTGGAAAAAGACGGCAAAAGGCTGGAAGATGTTCCGCGATTCGTTCAGCAGCAATCACCCGGCACCGGCACAATAAAGGATGTCGCAGAAGCGATAAAGGAAGCAATAAATAAAAAGGCAACCCGAAGAGGCTGCCTTTTTATTTATGACTGTTGTCCTGCTAATCCAGGTCCATACGCTCGCTGCCCCATTTCAGGTCGTCTCCCCAATCCAGCTTTTCAAAGCCGTCCTCGCCGCGGGGGGCATCCTTGCGGGGAGCACTGCGTTGCTGCTCGGTACGGGGCGTACGTTGTTTCTCCGGGCGCGGCGCGCGGGGCTGACGCGGTTGGCTGTTTTGCTGTGACTGTCCTTCCGGACGGACTTGTGCCTGGTGTGCTTGCGGCTGGCCCTGTCCTTGTCCCTCGCCTTGCTTATTGCGACCACGGTTACGACGGTTTCCGCGGCGACGGCCATTGCGGCCATTGCCTTCTGCAGCCCCTGTTTCGCTGGTATTTTCGGCCACGTTGCCGGCTCCTTCCGACGGAACGGTAGTCGCAGTGACCTGTCGGGGTGAACGACTGCCGGAAGTGCTTTGGCCTCCGTTGCGGGAGTTCTGACGGCGGCCATCCGGACGCTGTTGTTTGTTGCCCTGGCGTTGTCTGCCGGGTTGCACCGACGGTACAATTTTCGGCATGCCGTCGCGCTGTAGCGGGTAGGGGTGATCCTCCACCACCGGAATGGTCTTGGCGATCAGCTTATGAATGTCTTGCAGGTATTCCTTTTCTTCTTCGTCGCAGAACGACAGCGAAATACCACTGGCGCCCGCGCGGCCGGTACGGCCAATGCGGTGTACGTAGGTCTCCGGTACGTTGGGCAACTCAAAGTTGATCACGTGTGTGAGCTCGTCGACGTCAATCCCGCGGGCAGCGATATCAGTCGCTACCAGGATGCGCGTCTTGCGGGCTTTGAAGTTGCTCAGCGCGCGCTGGCGTGAACCTTGTGATTTGTCTCCGTGGATGGCTTCCGCGCGAATGCCCGAATCATTCAGGTCACGCGCCACGCGGTCAGCGCCGTGTTTGGTGCGGGTAAACACCAGGGCCGTGCCGATGGTGTGGTCATCCAGGATATGCTTCAACAGCTTGCGCTTGTCTTTCTTGTCGACAAAGTACAGGGACTGCTGTATGGTGTTGGCCGTAGACGACACGGGTGTCACTTCGACCTTTACAGGGTTTGTCAGGATGGTGTTGGCCAGTTTGGCGATCTCCGCCGGCATGGTGGCCGAGAAGAACAGCGTCTGGCGCTTCGCCGGAATGCGGGCGATGATCTTTTTTACGTCGTGAATAAAGCCCATGTCCAACATGCGGTCAGCCTCGTCGAGAACAAACATCTTGATGTTGTCGAGCTTAACGAAGCGCTGGTTCATGAGATCCAGCAAACGGCCGGGTGTGGCGATCAGGATATCCACGCCATTGCGCAGGGCAGTGGTTTGGGAGTGTTGCGACACACCACCAAAGATAACCGTGTGGCGCAGGCGCAGGTGACGACCATAGGCGGTAAAGCTCTCGCCGATCTGGATGGCCAGCTCGCGCGTAGGCGTAAGGATCAGGGTTTTAATGCCCTCGGGGCCTTTTACATATAGTTCGTCTTCGTGCAGGTTCTGTAAAATGGGCAGCGCAAAGGCTGCTGTCTTACCGGTGCCGGTTTGGGCGCATCCCAGCAGGTCTTTTCGCTCCAGCAAGATGGGGATGGCCTGCGCTTGAATGGGCGTGGGAATGGTATAGCCTTCGGTCTTCAAAGCCCGTAACAGGGGCTCAATCAGCTTTAAATTTTCAAATGTCATAGATTTTCTTGTGCCTGTAAGAGGCGGGGTGACGGCGTCGGCAGACTGGCCTCTTTGTGTGAATTTGCGTTTAAATCGCGCTTTTTGTATAAAACTTGAGATAATGATCACAAAAATACGGAAATATTCTGACACTACCGTCTGGCGCCAAAACCGGCAAATCGGAGGGGGGGTCGCCCGCTTTAAATTTATTCTGCTACCTTTGTACTAGAATATTTTAACATTTTCAATGAAAGAAGGAGTAGTAAAATTTTTTAATGAAGCCAAAGGTTTCGGCTTCATCAAAGAAACAGCAACCGGCCAAGAGTATTTTGTGCACATTTCTGGCCTGCTGGTAGATTCAATCCGTGAGAAAGACGCGGTAACATTCGAGCTTCAGCAAGGTAAAAAAGGAATTAATGCGGTTAACGTTCGTTTAGCCAACTAATACATCTTTCACTCTTTGCAAAAGCCAGGCCTCACATGCCTGGCTTTTTTTCTTTATATATAGTATAGGCTCCGTCACCGTTTGTACCGGCCTTTCCTGTTGCCAGCTATACCTGCCGGCGTTAATTCATCACTATTTCCGGGAAAAAGTGGAATAAAACGGCTAGTTTTGCCGTTTCCTTACTTGGATACACTAACCAAACGATCGTTATGAAAACAATCATCCTGGCAATCCTCCTTCTGATTCAACCCATGGCGACTTCTATTTATGATTTTAAGATTAACTCGCTGGAAGGTGAGCTGGTCGATTTTGCCCAGTATAAAGGCAAAACCCTGCTGATTGTAAACGTGGCCTCCAAGTGTGGATATACCCCGCAGTATGGCGACCTGGAAAAACTGCACGAGCAATTCGGCAACAAGGTGACAATACTCGGTTTTCCTGCCAATAACTTTGGCGCGCAAGAACCCGGTAGCAATGCCGATATCGCTTCGTTCTGCCAAAAGAACTACGGTGTGAAATTCCAGATGTTTGAAAAGATATCGGTGAAAGGCGCCGACCAACACTCCCTCTATAAGTGGCTTAAGGAAAAGACCGGCAGCGAACCCGGCTGGAACTTTAGCAAATACCTGGTGAAGCCTGATGGCACCGTGAAGTTCTTTGCTTCGGGGGTCAACCCGTTGGACAAACAAATTATCGATGAGATTAATTAAAGTTACAGCCTGGATAGCTGTTACGATGGGCCTGGTGGCATTCTTTTCCTCGAAGCTGTTGTCGGCAAAAAAGCGTGAAGCTGTCGAAGGCTCGATCTATGACTTTAAGATGCGGGCCCTGGACGGCGAAGAGATCGACCTCGCCCGCTATAAAGGCAAGTACATGCTCATCGTCAATACCGCCTCTAAATGCGGATTTACGCCGCAGTATGGCGACCTGGAAAAACTACACGAACAGTTTGGCGACAAAGTAGCCGTGCTGGGTTTTCCCGCCAATAATTTCCTGTGGCAGGAGCCCGGCTCCAATGGCGACATCGCCACCTTCTGCCAGAAGAATTACGGCGTAAAATTCCAGATGTTTGAAAAGATCTCCGTCAAAGGCCGCGATCAGCACGCGCTATACAGATGGTTACAGGACCGGTCGGGCCATGCCCCGTCGTGGAATTTTTGCAAATACCTGATCGACCGCGAAGGAAACGTCGTTTCTTTCTACCCCTCGAAAGTCAATCCGCTCGACGAGCAGATCGTTAGCAAGATTTCGATCTAATCCCCTACTTTTACGCTGCTATGAATACAAAAGTCTGGTTACAGGCCTTTCGCCTGCGTACCCTGCCGCTGGCTTTATCGAGCATTGCCATGGGTGGTTTTCTGGCCTCTGCTGCGGGCGCCTTTCAATGGGGTATTTTTCTGCTGTGCGTACTCACAACCATCTTCTTACAGATTCTGTCCAACCTCGCCAATGACTATGGCGACTCTATACACGGCGCCGACGGCGCCGACCGCAAGGGTCCCGCGCGTGCCGTACAAAGCGGCCGCATCACGGCCGGCCAGATGCGCACCGCCGTCGTCATTTTTGTGCTGCTAAGCCTCACCAGCGGTGTTTCGCTTTTATTCTTTTCGTTTGGCCTGGCTTGGAGCGCCATCTTGTTTTTCCTGGGACTGGGACTGTTGAGCATTGGCGCCGCTATTGCCTACACGGTGGGCCGCAAGCCGTATGGCTACATCGGCCTGGGCGACCTGTCGGTATTGATCTTTTTTGGATTGGTGGGCGTGATGGGGTCGTACTACCTGTTTACAAAGGCCATCACGCCGTATGAAATTTTGCCGGCGCTCAGCTGCGGTTTGTTTTCCATTGCCGTGTTGAATGTCAATAATATCCGCGACATCGAGTCCGACCGCAAAGCAGGCAAATATTCCATTCCGGTGCGCATTGGCCGCGAGAAGGCCGTGGCCTATCATTGGTGCCTGTTGGTCGGCGGCGTGCTGTGTGCCGTGTTATACACGGTATTTCACTATCAGTCGCCCACGCAGTTTCTGTTCCTGGTCAGTGTGCCGCTGTTTGTGCGCAATGGCCTGGCCGTAACCCACAAGCCTTCTACCGCGCTGGATCCATTCCTGAAGCAGATGGCCATTTCCACACTCCTCTTTGTGCTGCTCTTCGGCGCCGGCCTGTTGTTGGCGTGATCTTTTAACGGGTTGGCTTTAAACCTAACGGCATCAGACGGTGTCTATAGGGTGTGCCCCTGTTATACTGCACCGGCGGCTGCGTACGTTTACTAAGTATAGCGGCCGGGGATAATAAACGGAGCGGCCGTCTAAGCCTATGAACATCATGAAACGATACCTCTTTTTCCTGGCCGTGATACCGACCCTCTGGAGTTGCGAGCCTGAGCCCGACAATTTGCGCCTGCTCGATCAGCTCGTGGTCTCGACCAATTATGATCCCGACGCAGCATTCGGAACCTATAAATATTATACTATTCCGAAAGACACCATCGGGTATGTTTCCAATACCTCCCGTGACACGATCTGGACCTTTACCACGGCGCAGCCGTACCCGCGCAGTGTGATCAATGCGGTACGCCATCAAATGGACTCCCTGGGTTTCGAGTACGTGGACCGCGATCAAGACCCGGACGTCGGTATGAACATCTACATCATCGAAAACCTCAACTTGTTCCAGCAGGTATATTACCCGAACTACTACTCGAATTATTACGGCTACGGCGGGTATTATTACTACCCGGTTGTGCAGACCTATGCGCAAAACACCGCTACGCTGGTGGTGGAGATGATCGACCTTAAAAACCGAAATGCCAACAACCAGGTAAAGATCGTTTGGAATGCCTACATGGGGGACGTCGTCAACTCGGTAAATTATGAGCAACAGTCCATCGATGCGATCAGGACCGCCGTCAGACAATCGCCCTACCTCCATTAATTATTTTGCCAGATGAAGAAGCTCCTGACCGTACTGTTTATACTTCTGCCCGCGTGTGCCCTGCTGGCGCAGGAAAACTATTTTTATTTGAACCTCGACGTCAATACCCCGCTGGCCAACACCGACTGGGTGAGTAAAACCAGCGGCCGTGGCGGCAAGGCCGGCTACCGGTTTATGATCGGCGAAAGCCGCTTTTCTGCAGGCGTCGATTTCGCCTGGGCATATTTCGAGGAATATGCGCCCACGGAAACCTTTCAGAATGGCAACGGCGCCATCACCACCGACTATTTCAAAAAGCTCAACCAATACAGCTTCGCCGCCAGTGGTCAGTACAATTGGGAGCTGGGCGGGCAGGGGCTGTTCTTTCCGTACGCCGGCATTGGCCTGGGTGCCCTGCACAACCAATACATCATGGCCTACAACATTTACGAAGATTCCGATAAAGGTTGGGGCTTTCTGGCACGGCCGGAGGCTGGTATCCTGGCGCGGTTTGGCAAGCGACGCTCCATGGGCGCGATGGCCGCCGTGCACTTCGATTATGCCACCAATAAAAGTGACGACTACAATTATTCCAGCTATTCGGCGGTGGGCTTTCAGATCGGCATATTTCTCATGAACCGCTAGTACAGACAAGAACTTGCGTTTATTCGGCGTCCGCACTTTTGGAGGCGAAAAGTCGGTTTATCTTTGCACCCATGTCGCAACAGATACTGATCCTCGATTTCGGCTCCCAGTACACCCAGCTCATTGCCCGCCGCGTGCGCGAACTGAATGTCTACTGCGAAATCCACCCCTTTAACAAAATTCCCACCTTAACGCCTGATATTAAGGGTGTTATTCTGTCCGGCAGCCCCTGCTCCGTGCGCGATGCCGGCAGCCCCGACATTGACATGAGCCTGTTTGAAGGCAAGGTGCCCGTGCTGGGGGTGTGTTATGGTGCCCAGTTGATCGCCCACAAAACAGGCGGCAACGTGCTGCCCTCGACCATCCGCGAATACGGCCGCGCCAAGCTGTCGACCGTGGATCACCACAACGCGCTGCTAAAAGAAATTTCACTCGACACCCAGGTGTGGATGTCACACGGCGACACGATCGCGTCGGTACCCGACTCGTTCGAGATCATCGCCAGCACGCCTTCGGTGAAGGTTGCCGCCTATCGTGTAAAAGGCACCGACACCTACGGCATCCAGTTCCACCCCGAAGTAACACACACCCTGCAAGGCAAAGAGCTGCTGCGCAATTTTGTGGTACACATCTGCGGCTGTGCACAGGATTGGACGTCTGATCAGTTCGTGGAAGCCACCGTGGCCGACCTGCAGAAAAAGCTCGGCAATGACCGGGTGGTCATGGCGCTCTCCGGGGGCGTCGACTCGACCGTCGCCGCCATTCTGGTCCACAAAGCCATCGGAAAAAATCTCCACTGTATTTTTGTGGACAACGGTCTGCTGCGCAAGGGTGAGTTCGAGCAGGTGCTCGATTCGTACAAGCACATGGGCCTGAACATTAAAGGCGTCGACGCCAAAGAGAAATTCTATACGGCCCTGGCGGGGTTAACCGACCCCGAAGCAAAACGCAAAGCCATTGGCAAGACTTTTATAGATGTATTTGACGAAGAGTCACACGCGCTGACCGATGTGAAATGGCTGGGGCAAGGTACCATCTACCCCGACATCATCGAATCGGTATCCGTGAAAGGTCCTTCGGTCACCATCAAGTCGCACCACAACGTGGGCGGCCTGCCGGCGAAGATGAAACTGAAGATCGTGGAGCCCCTCAATACCTTGTTCAAAGACGAGGTACGGCTGGTGGGCAAAACGCTCGGCATCGATCCGACCATTCTGGGGCGCCATCCGTTCCCCGGACCGGGACTGGGCATCCGCATCCTGGGCGATATCACGGCCGACAAAGTCCGCATTCTGCAAGAGGTGGACAGCGTCTTTATCGGCGGCCTGCGCGAGCACGGCCTGTACGACAAAGTATGGCAAGCCGGCGCCATGTTGCTGCCGGTACAGTCGGTGGGCGTGATGGGGGATGAACGTACCTACGAGCGTGTGGTGAGCCTGCGGGCCGTGACCAGCACCGATGGCATGACGGCCGACTGGGCCCACTTGCCGTACGAGTTCCTGGCCACCGTGTCGAGCGACATCATCAACAAGGTAAAAGGAGTGAACCGCGTGGTGTACGACATCAGCTCGAAGCCACCCGCGACCATCGAGTGGGAATAAGAACATAACAACCCGTATTCTAACGCATGAGAATAAGAGCCTATAGTTTCTGTCTGGTCCTTTTCGTTTTAACGACATCGGTATACGCGCAGCTGGATTACAATAAACAGTTCTTTAACGCCAAGCAGCTTTTCCGTGAAGGAAAATACAACCTGGCCATGGAGAGCTTCAAGCCGCTGATACCGTACGACCAACGTAACCCGTATGCTCAATATGCTTCTTTCTACTACGGCCTGGCCGCCTACAAGCAAGGCTTTCCGGCCGTAGCCAAAGACCAGTTCAACCAGCTCAAGACGCAACACGCTACCTGGGAGAAGATCGACGAGGTGAACTTCTGGCTTGCCAAAATATACTTCGACGGCAAAGACTACTTCCAGGGCATGAAGTTGCTGGCACAGATAAAGGATAAAAAGCTGCAACCCGATGTCGAGGCGCTAAAAACCAAAGCGCTGTCGGACCTTCAGGACGCAGAGACCCTGCGCATGATGCGCGAGGAGTATCCCAAAGACGAGACCATCGGCAAGTTGCTGGCCGCGGCGTTGGCAAAGGACCTGACCGATCCCGAAAGCCGCACGCAGCTGGAAGCGCTCGTGGACCAGTTGCACCTGAAGAAAACAGAGTATATTCCGGAAGCTCCCAAAAGCTATAAGAAGGATATCTATACGGTTTCGGTGTTGATGCCTTTTATGGTGCAGACACTCGAGCCGTCTCCAGGCCGCAAAAAGAATCAGATCGTACTCGACTTTTACGAAGGCATGAAGCAGGCCGTCGATACGCTGGCCAAACAGGGCGTGAAGATCAGTCTGCGCGCGTACGACACCGAGCGCAGCACGACCAAGCTGCGTACGGCACTGGCGTTGCCTGAGTTGAAAAGCACCGACTTGCTGGTCGGCCCCTTCTTTCACGAAGAGAACCCCCTCTTGAAAGAGTTTTCGCAACAACAAAAGATCAACCTGTTTAACCCGTTGGCCAACAGCAGCGACCTGATCAGCAACAACCCGTACGGCTACCTGTTTCAGCCCTCGGAAGAAACGCTGGGCCAAAAGGCCGGTGCCTTTGTGGCAGCTCATGCGCGCAAGAAAAACTGTATTGTATACTACGGCACGTCGCGCCGCGACTCGGTGCTGGCGGCCAACTTTATTCAGCAGGCACGGCAGGACGGCGTGAAGATTTTGTCGTCGCAGCGCATTGCCCGCGAGGGTGTCGCCAAGATCCTGACCACACTGGCCACGCCCACAGAATACGACGAGTTTAAATATCCCAAGCAGTTCACACTGAAGAAAGACAGCCTGGGCAGCATCTTTGTCGCAACCGACGAAGCCCTGATCTATACCAAGGTATTGAGCGGTGTCGAGACGCGCGGCGACTCGGTGCTGGTGATAGGATCGGAGTCATGGCTGGACCAACCTACGGTCGACCTCGAAAAATACAACATCCTGCCCATCGTGCTGGAAGCGCCGAACTATGCGCAACCCGACGCGGTGCACTACCGGGCTTTCTTTCACAAGTACGTTCATACGCACGGCCGCACGCCGTCGGCTTATGCGCGCATGGGCTATGAGTTCATGCTTTTCGCCGGTCTGCAGCTGCGCGACAACGGTGTATATTTTCAGGATGGCCTCAGCCGCCAGGCGTTTGTGCCGGGCAGCCTGACCACAGGCTATAATTACCAGTTCAGCCACGACAACCAGCTGGTGCCGTTCATCCGGTTCCGTCACGGTAAGGCTACTGTAGTAGACAAACGATAATCTTCGCAGCGATGCACGATATTTCCAAGAGCACATCCATTTTTGAACGCGCCAAACAAAGTATACCCGGCGGTGTAAACTCCCCTGTCCGTGCTTTTCGCGCGGTAGGCGGCAACCCGCTCTTTATGCAGCGAGCCAAAGGCGCTTATCTGTACGACGAAGATGGCCACGAATACGTAGACATGATCAACTCGTGGGGGCCGATGATCCTCGGGCATGCGCACCCCATCGTGGAGGAGGCCGTCAAGGCCGCACTGGCATACTCGCCGTCGTTTGGTGCGCCGACGCTGCGCGAGGTGGAGATGGCGGAGCTGATCTGTGCGCTGGTGCCGTCCGTGGAGAAAGTGCGCATGGTGAACTCGGGCACCGAGGCCACCATGTCGGCCGTGCGGGTAGCCCGCGGGTTTACCGGACGCGACAAGATCATTAAAATGGAAGGCTGCTACCACGGCCACGGCGACTCGTTCCTGATCGCTGCCGGCAGTGGCGCCCTGACCTTCGGCACACCCGATAGCCCCGGCGTTACCAAGGGCACCGCGCGCGATACGCTGCTCGCCCCCTTCAACGACCTGGAAGCCATCGAAGAACGCGTAGAAGAAAACAAAGGCCAGGTGGCCGCGATTATATTAGAGCCGGTAGTCGGCAATATGGGGTGCGTGGCACCGCAGGCAGGCTACCTGCAGGGACTGCGCGCCTTGTGCGACCGTCACAACATCGTGCTCATCTTTGACGAAGTCATGACAGGCTTCCGCCTGGCACCCGGCGGTGCGCAGGAGCTGTACGGCGTAACACCCGATATGACCACGCTGGGTAAGATCATCGGGGGTGGTTTGCCTGTAGGGGCGTATGGCGGCCGGAAAGAGATCATGGACTTTGTATCGCCGGTGGGTCCGGTATACCAGGCAGGCACCTTGTCGGGCAACCCCCTGGCCATGGCCGCGGGCCTGGCCATGTTGCGTTACCTGCAGGGGCACCCCGAAGTGTACCAGCACATCGAACGGATGACTACCGCGTTGGTACAAGGGTTGACACAACAGATAAAAGAAGCCGGTGTAAAAGCGACCATTAATCAGGTGGGTTCTATGTTTACACTTTTCTTTACCGACAAGCATGTGATCGACTTTGAAACGGCCAAGACCGTCGATACGCAAAAATTCGCCACGTATTTCCAGGCCATGTTGCAACAAGGGATCTACCTGGCGCCTTCGCAGTACGAAGCCATGTTCATTTCTGCAGCAATTGATGAAAAACTAATTTCCAGGATACTCGAAGCAAGCCGCCGGGCATTGGCCACATTGGGATGAGAGCAGAAATATTGCTAACTTTTCACTGATGAGGCCCTCACCTCTAACCGGAAATTTTTTAACCAACTTCATGAAAAACCGAGCCCTGAAGTACTCCGTCGGCTTTGCCGTCGCGGGGGTACTGATCACGTTGTTGATCGCCTACGTGGAGCGCGATACCATCAACACGTACGAACGTAACCTTCCCTACATCTCGCTGGGCGACAACCTCAAGAACCGTGTCACCAAGGCACACCTGTGGTTCGAAGAGCTGCTGGCCGGCGACGCTTCTGTAAACTATGAAAAAGACGTGCACAAGGCGTTTACGACGTCACGTGACATATTACAGGGCGCCTACGATGGCAAGGAAACCGAGCTGGGCCTGTTCGAAATTCACGACGACGAAGACACAAAAGCCATTCTGAAAGAAGGCATTATTATCCTCGAAAACCTGATGGCTTCGGCGCAGGAAAGGATCAACCATAAGCCCCAGGCGGCCGCTCCGGTCCAGACAGACAGCACCGGCGCGATCATCGCAACACCCCCCTCGGTAGACAATGTGGGCCCCGCGCTCGATGAAAAATTCGACCGCGAGTACGAGGCCTTTCAGTCAAAAATGGACCAACTTATTACACATGTCAACAAATCCGTAAAATCTGACGCTTCGTACATCAACACCCTGGCGTGGATCTCTATTCCGCTGGTCGGTTTGGGTGTTCTGGGCTTGTGCCTGCTGCTGTACAAACTGCAGCGCAGCTCGGACGCGTTGGTGGCGGTCAATACAGAACGCCTGTTGCAACAGAACGACGAGAAGGCAGCGGTGATGACCTTTATCGAAGCGATCTCGTCGGGTAATTATGGTGTCGAGCTGGGCCTGAAAGAGGCCGACAACCTCGGCACGACCATGATCTCCATGCGCGACAAATTGCGCCGCAACGCCGAAGAAGACCGCCGCCGAAACTGGTCGAATACCGGTATCGCACAGGTAGGAGAAATTCTGCGGACGACCAATATATCAACGACTGAGCTGTACGATAACATCATCCGGTTTGTGGTGAAGTATACCAAAAGCAACCAGGGCGGCATGTTCGTGCTCAACGAAGAAAACGAACAGGATAAATATCTGGAGCTGGTAGCCTGCTATGCGTTCGAACGCAAAAAATACCTGCATAAAAAAGTAGGAATAGGCGAAGGGCTCGTCGGACAGAGCTACCTGGAAGGACAGAAGATTTATTTGCTGGAAGTACCCGAAGAATATATCTCCATCACCTCGGGCCTCGGCGGCTCGAACCCCAATGCTTTGCTGCTGATGCCCCTCAAAGTAAACGAGCAAATCTACGGTGTGCTGGAGCTCGCGACCTTTGGCAAATATGAAGATTACGAGATCGGCCTGGTAGAAAAGCTGGCCGAGACGATTGCGTCGACGATCTCGACTGTACGCATCAATGAAAGCACGCGCGAGCTGTTGGAGAAGACCCAGCAGCAAGCGGAAGAGATGCGCGCCCAGGAGGAAGAGATGCGCCAGAACATGGAAGAGCTCGAAGCCACCCAGGAGGAGATGCGCCGCAAAGAAAAACACATCCAGAACATGCTGGACGGCGAAAAACATCGGAACGAGATCAGCCAAAAGAACCGCCGCGCACAAATGGAGCTGACCAAAAACAACGACGTGCAGTCGGGCAACTGGAATGCCGCCATCGAAAAGATTACGTCGACCATCGCCACGCAAATACACGTGTCACGCTGCGGCATCTGGTCGTTCAACAATACCCGTAACAAACTCACGTCCGACAAGCTCTATACACTTTCCAATCGCAGCTTCTCGACCGGCGCGGAATGGTTGGCCAAAGATTATCCCGGATTCTTTGAAGCCATTACAAGCGAAGAAGTGCTGGCAATAAAAGACGTCGCCAGCCACGCGGCTACACGCGAGCTTCACGCCGGCTACCTGCGCCCCAATGGTGTCGCATCGGTATTGAATGTGCCTTTCTTTAACGAAGGCCGTATTGCCGGTATCATTAGCTGCGAGCAGCAAGGCGAAGCGAAAGAGTGGACGGAAGAAGATATCGAGTTTCTGAAGTCGTGCTCGGACCTGGTGACGGTGGCATACAATACCATGAAGATAAATACCATGGTGGAAGAGATGCAGTCTACCCAGCAGACACTGCAAGCTGTCATTGACAATATACCCCGCGCTATCTTCTGGAAAGATAAAGACCTGCGCTTTCAGGGTGCCAACCGCATCTTTGCGCAAGTGGCCGGTGTTCGGTCGCCGCGCGAGCTGGTGGGCCTGACCGACTTTGACATGCCCTGGAAAGACCACGCCGACGCCTATCGCAAAGATGACCTGACCGTGATCGAAAGCCGCAAGTCGCGCATGGACCAGGAAGAACGGAACGTAAACAGCGCGGGCACGGAATCGTGGGTGCTGACCAGCAAGGTGGTTATTACCAACCAGCATGGCGAGGTAACGGGGGTGCTGGGCATGTTCGAAGATATTACCGACCGCAAGCACCGTGAAACGGATACCCAGATGAAGCTCCAGGAGCTGGAAGCCTTGAAAAAGACGCTCGGCGCCAAAGGATAATTGATTTTTTGGACCAAACTCTTACCTCTGTTGCCAGGGCGGTATTCAGGGGGAAGTATTTTTTTCCCTGGATTGACTATTTTTACTGAAAATTACCCTAATCTACCCGGTTTATGAACTATCGCTTTTTACTAATCATGACTGCGTTTGTGGCCTGCACAGGTCATCTTTTTGCGCAGGGTGAACGAAAGGATAAAACGGCCGTTACCTACGAAGAGCTGTATGACGAACCGTATTCGGTCAACAAGCTTTTTATAGGCATCCAACCCCTGTATGGCGAGCTCTTCGTAACCAACGTCAACGCCGGCTTTGGTATGGAGGCTGCGTACTACTATAAAGACAAAGCAGATTTCCACGCCCACTTTCGCAAGACCTATAGTCAGCAGTTCTTCGACTTTTCGCGCGACCTGGCCGCGAAACAAAGCAGCGTGGACAACCGCGCCGAGGTATACAACTACTTCGAGCTGGGCGGCACGTACCACGTAAAGGACTTTGAACAGAGCTCGAAGACCAAGATGTTCTTGTACAAAAAGAGCTACCGCGGCGACAAATGGGCCGCCCGTGTGCCCCTCAGCGCCGACGTACCGTGCAAGGTGCGTAAGATCTATGGTGTGCGCGTGGGCGCGATCATCTGGGATAGCTCCACCGACCTGGAACGTGTACTCGACAAACAAGGCCTGACAAACGCCGACCTGAAAACAGCCGAAGGCGTACCCCTGCCCGATACCGAATTTAACGACCGCGGCGAAGCCATTGAGGTACACCCCTTCACCAACATCGCGACGGTGGGTGGTTACGTGGGTGGCTCGATGAGCTGGATCAAAAACGTAGCCGTAAACTTTGACAAGTTTGAAGAAGGTATCGACGACCTGATCTTTACCGCCTATGCGGACATACTCCTGTCGCCCTCCATGCGCCTCGACGACCTGGTCTATACCAACAAAGGCCCCAACGGCGAACCGATCGGCCCGACCATGACATACCTGGTAGACCCGGTCAAGACAAAGATCTTTGGTTTCCGCATGGGCATCGATGGTCGCTTTAACCGCCAGTTCAGCTGGGCATATGGCATCGAGACCGGCTACCGCCCCAGCATTCAGGGCCGTTCGTACTATGCGTTGCTGAAGATCAGCTTCCCGGTATTCGGCACGAACCTCGACTACAAGGTAGAATCCTTCGGAAAATAAGCCCGGCCACAGCATGGCCGCCATCCTCATTACCCATATCAAAGGCCTGGTGCAGGTCCGCGAGCCTGGCATAGCGCCCGTAAAAGGCGCTGCCATGGATACGCTCCCCGTACTGGCCGACGCCTGGCTCTGGCTGGCCGACGGCAAGATTGCCGGCTTCGGCTCCATGGAACAGCTCCCCGCCGTGCCCGGCGCAGAAGTCATCAATGCCTCGGGTCGTTTTGTATTCCCCGCCTTTGTCGACTCGCATACACACCTGGTATTTGCCGCCAGCCGGGAGGAGGAGTTTGTGCTCAAAATCAAAGGTGCCACCTACGCCGACATCGCTGCGAAAGGTGGCGGTATCCTGAACTCCGCCCGCACCCTGCAGCAAACCAGCGAAGACGAATTGCTCGCCCGGGCATTACCCCGCGCGCACGAGATCATGCGTACCGGTACCGGCGCCGTGGAGATCAAGAGTGGCTATGGGCTCACCGTACAAGACGAGCTGAAGATGCTGCGCGTCGCCCGTCGCATCGGACAGGAGACACCGCTTACCGTGAAGACTACCTTCCTGGGAGCACACGCCGTGCCCGCCGGCATGACGAAAGAGGACTATGTGCGGCAGGTGATCGAGGAAATGATCCCCGCTGTCGCGGAAGCAAGACTGGCCGATTATATAGACGTGTTTTGCGAGCAGGGATTTTTTACACCCGACGATACCCTACGCATCTTTGAAGCCGGTAAACAAGTGGGACTCAAGCCGCGCGTACATGCCAACCAGCTACACCGCTCCGGCGGCGTACAGGCAGGCGTACAAGCCGGCGCATTGAGCGTCGACCACCTGGAAAATATAGGAGAAGAGGAAATCGCCGCCCTGCAGGGAAGTAACGTCATGCCTACCGCGCTGCCCGGCGCTGCTTTCTTTCTGAATCTTCCCTTTCCCCCCGCGCGCCAGCTGATCGGCGCCGGACTGCCCCTCGCCATTGCCTCCGACTACAATCCCGGCAGCGCCCCCAGCGGCAACATGCCCCTGATGCTTTCACTGGCGTGCATCAAAATGAAAATGACCCCCGGGGAGGCAATCAACGCCGCTACCATCAACACCGCACATGCCATAGAGCTTAGCGCAACGCACGGCAGCATCACCGTCGGCAAAGTAGCCAACGTCTTCATCACCCACCCAATCCCATCACTCGCCTTTATACCCTACGCCTTCGGCAGCAACCTCGTCGACACCGTCATCCTGAATGGAGTACGGTTAGACGTTTAGAGGCAGGTGACCGCAAGCTGGCGCAAGTATTAGCACCGAGCGTTAGCGGAGGTGCGGTACTTGTGCCTGAAACTGTTGCCAGTCTCCAGACTGGCGAGTGCCCCCGCAGGGGCATGTTAGTAGGGGCATGTTAGTTCCCCGCTCGCTGCTCAAACCGATAGAAGTACTTCATCCAACCGTATAACCCCAAAAACAAATTCACTGCCGCAAGCACCAACGCCGGCACATGAAACAACGTCAGCACCACCGACCCAATCACCCACGCAAAAGCTATCCCCCCAAGCTGCTCCGGCGCACGATCACGCCAATGCAGGAAGCCATAAAACAGTATAGCCCCCGCCAGCAGATATACCACACCCGCCATGGCCTCCGTCACCGCCAGGTTAGCCGGCAAGTAGGTGATAATAAGACCGACCTCCGGCAACAGCAGCGCGCATAACGTAACGGAAGTATACAGGATCCGTCGCCCAAACGGCAATGGCAATTGCCGCACAATAGAAAAGTGTACATGCTCGAATTGCAGCAGTTCCCAAACCAACTGCAAGTTGGCCGCTGCCACCGCCGTAATGCCCATGATCAGGAGACGGCTGTCGTATGTCTCGTCCGTATAGAGATAGGTGATGCCGAACAGCAGCAGACACCCCAAAGCCTTCGTGCCGAACAACAGCAGGGGCTGCCGACGAACAATCCATTCAATGAAGAATAGGGGATAAGGACGTACAAAGGTCTTATCCAACCAACGCCGCAGACCGCTGGGCGTATGTTGACGCTGGAAGTAGAGCCGTGCGCGGTATAATAACGCCACGGTGAAAAGGATCAACACCATCAGCGCCAGCACCACTACCACGAGGGACATCCACGCCTTTTGCCGGATAGCCATCGACCCCAGAAATATACCATACGCAATGACCGGCAGCAACTGTGCGGCGACGGCACTCAGCCAACCCAGCCACTGACTACGTATGGGCAGCAGACAGTAATGCTGCATAAACGTATTCTCCGCGCGCAGCAGCAAGGCCTGGTTAAAGCGTAAAACTTTTATGGTATAGAGCGCCCAGAGAGTGATCGGCACCAGCAGGCTGAGCGGTGTACTGACAAAGAATGACGCCAGTGCCACATGTTCCACCTTGCTCATGAAGCCTCCGGCCATCACGGCGATGAAAAGGATAAACGTGGCGTTCGCCTGATAGAAGGGGATCACAAACACCCGCGCCAGTATAGCGTGCACTACGTTCATATCGCCACTACCGTTTGGTTTGCTACCTGGCACACACCCTGTACGGGCAACAGCTCCGGCTCCCACAGCTGGTGAGACGAGATGAGGAATGTTACACCCTGGCGCTCGGCCGCGGTGCGAATGCGGTCGAACAACCTGCGGCGGGCTTGCTCGTCCAGCGTGATGAGCGGCTCGTCTAACAGGATCACCGTGGGCGTGCCGAGGAAAGCGAGCGCCAGCGAAAGTTTTTTCATCATGCCGCTGGAATACGTCTCGCAGGGCGTTTCGAAATATTGGTTCATGGCAAATGCCTCTACCAGCTCCTGTTGCTGGCTTTCCGGCGCCTGCCGGGCCTTGCCGACAAACCGCAAGAGGTCCTTGCCGGTCAAAAAGCCTGGATACAGGGGTTCTGCCTCTGCATAGTGCACCCGCCGCCGGTACGCTACCGGGTGAGCGTGCAGGGAAGTGCCGTCGTCGAATTGTACGGTACCCTGACAGGGCAACAGGCCCGCCAGCGCCTTAAAAAAGGTAGTTTTACCCGCGCCGTTCTCGCCTTTGACCCAATAGGCGCCGGGCTGGAACTGCAAGGAATCAATAGCCAATGCCAGGTGGTGGCCGTAGTGTTTCCTAAAATTTGACAGGCTTAACATGTTTAAGGAAAAATTATTGTGAAAAACTGTCAGAAATCTCAAACTTTTTAAGCTTTTGATGCGTCTAACTACTGAATCGATAAATAATCAACTCTGGTGTGATATTTGTCGTAAGGACAGGAGGACTAATTACATTATGTATTTGAAGAGAATTCTAACCGTCTGGATCATACTTCTGGCAGCCTCGTTGCAGGTGTTTGCCCAGGACGGTGACTCGCTTCGGGTACAATCCGAAACCCCCGACTTTTTCAAGTCGATCCATTTGTTCCCCAACCCGGCTGTTGAATACGTCAACGTAAAGATTGACCATGCCAATGCGCACGACATCCGTGTGACCCTGCATAACATTATCGGCAACGAAATGTCGATCGAGACCGAAGTGGTCGACGAGCACACCCTGCGGGTGCGCGTAAAAGATTTCCCGGTAGGATATTACCTCCTGGCCCTGCGCGACAAGAACTCGCGTCATACGGGTACTTTCAAATTCGTGAAGCGGTAACGGCGCCGATCAGCCGCCGTACACTGGCACCAAAGTGCCGTACATCTTCTTCTTGCGTATCGAACGAGCACATCAGGCGTATCTCCGACGTCTTTTCATTCCACACATAAAAATAGATCTCTTCCTGTAAAGCCGGAATAATGGCCGGAGGCAGCGTGGCAAAAATGCCGTTGGCTTGCACCGGTCGTGTAATGGTAACACCCGGTATGCTGCGCAGCTCCTGCTCCAGCAGTCGCGCCATCGCATTGGCATGCCCCGCGCTTTTTTTCCAAAGATCACCGCTCAACAAGGCTTCAAACTGGGCGCCGATAAAACGCATCTTCGAGTGAAGCTGCATGCTCTGCTTGCGGATGTATTTGAAGTGTTTGGCCAGCGCCGGCTGAAAGAACAATACAGCTTCGCCAAACATCAACCCATTCTTCGTACCGCCAAACGACAGTACGTCGACGCCCGCATCGACGGTAAATTCCCGAAAGGATTTACCCAGGCTCACGGCGGCGTTCGCCAGCCGCGAACCATCCATGTGCAGGTATAGATCGTGTTTGCGCGCGACAGCCGCGAGCGCCTGTATTTCTTCCACCGAATAGACCGTACCATACTCGGTCGACTGCGAGATCGAAATGACCCGCGCCTGCGGATGGTGTTGATCGTCCACCCGCTGAATGCGATGCTCCACATCGTGCGGGTAGATCTTGCCGTCTTCGGTGGGAATCGTCACCAGCTTACACCCCAGAAATTTTTCCGGTGCGGTCGATTCGTCTACGTTGATGTGTGCCAGGTCCGAGCAGATGATCGCTTCGAAGGAGCGGGTGATAGCGCTCAGGCCAATGACGTTTGCACCCGTACCGTTGTAGGCAAAGAACACTTCGGTGTCGGGTGTAAAGTGCTGGCGGAAAAGGGCTGTGGCCCGGGCGGTATATTCGTCGGCGCCATAGCTGGGCGTGTGCCCCTGGTTGGCCCGTTGTAAGGCTGTAAAGATGTCGGGGTGTACGCCGGAGTAATTATCGCTGGCAAAAGTTCGTTTCATACGTATCAGTTCTTGTCTCCACTGCCCCGGTGGTTGAGCTTGTCGAGAATATCGTCCATCAGGTCTACCTGTATCTGCTGAATCTCCAGCAGGCGTTGGTTTTGTTGTAAAATGAGGTGGTCTATCTTTTCGTGCAGCAGGCGTATTTCCAGCTCTGCCTTGAGGTTGATCTTATAGTCATGCTCCGACCGCAGGCGGTCTTTTGTCTCCTGGCGGTTCTGACTCATCATGATGATAGGCGCCTGAATAGCGGCCAGGCAGGAGAGGATCAAATTGAGCAGAATAAATGGATAAGGATCGAATGGCTTCCTGAAGAGTATAAATATATTCGTACCCATCCACACCGCGATAAAGGAGAAGAACAGAATGATGAACGTCCAGCTGCCGCCGAACTCGGCAATATGGTCGGCAATGCGCTCGCCGACAGAAGCTTCTTTCTCCAGTACGGGCTCGATATTGGACGAGAGCAATTCGTCCTGGTTGATGCTGTTGAGCACCGCCTGCTCGAGGTGTGACAGCTCGCCCACTTCGTCCTTCAGCATCTTCTCGAGGTAACGCTTGCGATAATGCAGCAGCTCGTCCAGCGACACATAGGCATCGTCGGTAAAGGTAGGATGGTCTTTTTTGATCAGGTCGCGGATGCCCGGGCGTACGTCGGTACCTTTGATTGCCTGGGAAGCGGGTATTTCGCGGTTCGAGAGGTGGCAGTGTACCTTTTTCATGATGCGCAGAAAATTAAGGTTTAATCAGGTGGGTAAAAAACATTATTTTAGGAGGCACGTAACCCTTTTTGCACATGGTCAATATCCTGGTTCCTACAGATCTGTCAGCACTATCGAAAGCCTCGGTACAGTATGCCGTAAAGATTGTCAATAAGTTGGGAGGAACCCTCACGCTGCTGCACGTTATGACCATGCTGTCGCCGACACGCACTGCCATGCGCCAGCGGGCGAAGGCGTTGGAAAAAGAGCTGGTGGAAACGGCACAGGAAGATCTGGAAGCATTCGCCCATAGCCTGTCGAAGCAGGTGAAGTTTCCCGACCCGATCCGCTGCAGGGTGGTGGTATCATCGTCGTCGTTTACCGATACCGTGCGGAAGGAAGCCCGTAAGCAACACACCGGACTGATCGTGATGGGCACACATGGTGCCAGCGGGTTGCAGAAGGTTGTATTGGGAAGCAATACCACCACGCTGATCAGCGCCAGCGCGGTGCCGGTGCTGGCCGTACCGGAGGCCGCGGCCTTTAAAGGCTTCCGGAATATGATCTACGCCACCGACATGCGTCACCTCGACAAGGAGCTGAAGATGCTGATCTCGTATGTCGAGAAGTTTAATACCACCATACACATGGTGCACATCGCGTCGTCGGGGCGCCAGGCGGTCGTGGCCGAGGAGAAGTTGGAGGAAGCGGCGGCACGGTCGGAGTATAAAAAGATCGTGACGATCGTGCTCGTGGATACAAACCTGGATACTGCGTTGGATCAATATATTGAAAACTCAAAAGCTGACGTGCTGGCGATGTTTACGCATGGGCTGAGCTTTTATGAAAAGCTCTTCAATCGCAGCCTGACCCGGCGCATGGCGTTTCATGTCAAAATTCCGTTGCTGGCCTTTAAGCATTAGTCAGCTGCCTTCGTAAGACGTTTCCCGTATTCCCAACCGTCCCCGGACAGCGCGCGGGCATCCCCATAAAAGGTGCTCTGCAATTGTTTTGCGTCCCCTCAAAAGCAAGGATAACCTAGAGATAAGCTAGTGATACGCTAGTGTTATGCTAGTGATAAGCTAGTCGTATAAAGGACTAGGTCATCTCCAGGTCATTTTTACGTCACCACGAAGACATTTGTACAGTGTACAGGCAGTTGACAGGCCTTGGGGGTATGTTGCGGGGAATTTGCCTGGCTAAAGAAATGAAAAGGGCTGCCAGCGGTGGAATCGCCGGCAGCCCATGGCCTGGTGGAGGCCTTGATGATTAAAACTCGGCGTTGCCGGGATAGCGGGGGTATGCAATGACGTCGCGGATGTTGGTCATGCCCGTCACGAACAGCATGAGGCGCTCGAAGCCGAGGCCAAAGCCGGCGTGGGGAGCCGAGCCAAATTTGCGCAGGTCGAGGTACCACCACAGGTCTTTTTCCGGCAGGTGCATTTCATGGACGCGGTTCAACAGGCGCTCATAACGCTCTTCGCGTTGCGAGCCACCGATGATCTCGCCAATGCCCGGGAAGAGCACGTCCATCGCGGCCACGGTCTTGCCGTCTTCGTTCTGGCGCATGTAAAATGCCTTGATGTCTTTCGGGTAGTTGTAGAGAATGACCGGTTTCTTAAAGTGTTTCTCTACAAGGAAGCGCTCGTGCTCCGACTGTAGATCTACGCCCCACTCTTCTACCAGGTATTGAAATTTCTTTTTCTTGTTCGGGGTGGAGTTTTTCAGGATGTCGATGGCCTCCGTGTATGACAGTCGTTGGAAGTCGTTGTCGGCTACAAAGCGCAGGCGGTCGAGCAAGCCCAGCTCGCTGCGTTGTTCCTGTGGTTTGGTGGCCTCTTCTTCCTGTGCGCGTTTGTGGAGGAACTCCAGGTCGTCGGCACAGTGCTGAAGGGCATAACGCACCAGGTACTGTAAAAACTCCTCGGCCAGCTGCATGTTGTCTTGCAGGTCGTAGAAGGCCATTTCAGGCTCGATCATCCAGAACTCCGCCAGGTGGCGTGTGGTATTGGAATTTTCGGCGCGGAAAGTCGGGCCGAAGGTATAGATGTCGCCCAGGGCCAGCGCATAGGTCTCGCCTTCGAGCTGACCGGATACGGTCAGGTTTGTCTCGCGACCGAAAAAGTCTTCTTTAAAATTTACATTGCCTTGCTCGTCGCGCGGCGGTTTGTTGGCGTCGAGGGTAGTGACGCGGAACATCGCGCCGGCACCTTCGGCGTCAGAGCCGGTAATGATCGGGGTATGGATATAAAAGAAGCCGCGTTCGTGAAAGAACTGGTGCACGGCAAAGGCCATGGCGTGGCGCATGCGCATAACGGCACCAAACGTATTGGTACGCGAACGCAAGTGCGCGATCTCGCGGAGGAACTCCAGTGAGTGCTTTTTAGGCTGCAGGGGGAATTTTTCCGCGTCGCTGTCGCCCAGTACTTCCAGGGCGGTGACCTTCAGCTCTACGCTTTGTCCCTTCGCCGGCGACGGTATCAGCTCGCCCGTGATGGAGAGGCAGGCACCCGTGGTAATGCGTTTCAGGGTGGTGTCGTCGAGGGAATTCAGCGCCACGACTGCCTGTATATTGTTGATGGTCGACCCGTCGTTGAGGGCGATGAATTGGTTGTTACGGAACGTCCGTACCCACCCTTGCACAAGTACTGTTTGGCCGGTGGGTTCGGTGGCGAGCAGCGCTTTGATCTTTGTTCTCTTCATAAATCTTGCAGAAGTGTGTAAACCGCGGACCAGTGCCGGGGGAAGAAGTATGCATGTTCTCCCGGTAACGTGTCACGGTACACAATGGCCGCAAAAAACGACAAAAACTTGCAGTTTTGAAAACTATGGTCATCTGAATGTCGAGGGAGTATAGCCCGTGGACGGGGGGCGCGTTCTACACGGTTTTTTTCGCGGTTACGGCATTTTTTATAATTTGCATGGTATTTGATCAGACGGTCAAAAAACTTCCATCGATGCAGAAACTGGGACTAAATCAATCGTTACAACAAAAGCTGTCGCCGCAGCAAATACAGTTTATCAAACTGCTGCAGGTGCCTACGGCTGAGCTGGAAACGCGCATTGAGGAAGAGTTGGAGATCAACCCCGCCCTGGAAGAGGGCGAGGACAACGAGCCTGAGCGGGCCGAAGAGCCTACCAACAATGAGGAGGATTACCCGGAGAGTGAGAATACAGCCAGCGCCGAGGACGATGTCGATATAAAAGACTACCTGCGCGACGACGATTACAGCGGGTATAAAATGCAGGGCGACGGCGATGACGACGAAGACCGCGAAATGCCGCTGCCCATGTCGACATCGTTGCACGAGCAGCTAATGGACCAGCTCGAGTTTCTGGGCCTGGATGAAAAACAATACGCCATTGGCAAACAGCTCGTGGGCAGCATCGAGGGCGACGGCTATATTCGCCGCGACCTGGAAGCGATCGCCAACGACCTCGCCTTCTCGCAGGCCATCGAGACAACAGTCGACGAGGTGGAGAACGTGCTGAAAAAGATTCAGACCTTCGACCCTCCCGGCATTGCCGCGCGCAACCTGCAGGAGTGCCTGTTGCTGCAATTGGATCGCATGGACAACGGTCACGATATTGACGTGGCAGTGGCCAAGAAGATTATCGAAGAGTGTTACGAGGAGTTTACCAAGAAGCACTACCAGAAGATCCAGCGCAAGCTCGATACTGAAGACGAAGAGTTTGTACGCGACGCGATCGACCTGATCGTAAAGCTCAACCCGAAGCCGGGAGGCAGCAGCGCGCCGTCGATGGTGAAGAATCAGTTTATTATTCCCGACTATATTCTGACGAATACCAACGGCAAGCTGGAGCTGGCCCTGAACTCGCGCAACGCCCCGGAGCTGCGCATCAGCCGGTCGTATACCGATATGTTCAAGGCTTACGACAAGAGCGATAAAAAGGACAAGAAGCTCAAGGAGGCCGTATCGTTTGTCAAGCAAAAGCTCGACGCTGCCAAATGGTTTATCGACGCCATCAAGCAACGCCAGCAAACGTTGCTGCGTACGATGCGGGCAATTATAGACTTTCAATACGACTTCTTCCTGGAAGGCGACGAGACGAAGCTCAAGCCGATGATCCTGAAAGACATCGCGAGCATGATCAACATGGACATCTCGACGGTGTCGCGGGTGGCCAGCAGCAAGGCTGTGCAGACCGACTTCGGAATCTTCCCGCTAAAATACTTCTTCTCTGAAGGTATCGCTACCGACTCGGGCGAGGAGGTGAGCAGCCGCGAGGTGAAGCAAATCATCAAAGATATTATCGAAAGCGAGGATAAGGACAAGCCTTATTCCGATGACAAACTCGAAAAGATTCTCAATGACAAAGGCTATAACATCGCGCGCCGCACGGTGGCTAAATATCGGGAACAGCTCAATATTCCAGTGGCCCGCCTGCGGAAGGAGCTGTAACGCCTCCGTTGCGCCGCAAGTCTTTTATTTTTTCATATAACCTTTCTCTTCAGTGAATACGGCTGCACGTGTAGTATCGTTTTTGTTCCATCCGTTGCTGATGGCGACGTATTTGTTTGCGCTCTTTGCCTGGACGCTGCCCTTGGCATTATCGCCCCTGCGCGAAGAGGGACATGGTAAATTTGTCCTGATCATTTTTAGCATTACGTTCGCCATGCCCGCATTGGCCATGGGCATCTTCCGGTCGATGGGTACGATCGACAGCGTGCTGATGCATACCCGGCGCGAGCGTGTTATACCGTTCTTGTTTACCACGGCACTGTACGGCACCCTTACCTATATGTTTTATACCCGCACGGGTATCCGGTTGGACGATAACCTGTTTCGGTTTATGCTCATCATCGATGCGCTGATAGTAGTCGGCACTTTGCTGACACTTTTCTGGAAGGTGAGCATGCACAGCCTGGCAGCGTGGGGCTTTACGGGCATCATGCTGGCGCTGAACCGGCTGACGGAAGACGGTTCGCTGTTCTATCCCCTCATCTGTTCGCTGGTCATTACCGGGCTGGTGATGTCGGCGCGACTGCAATTGCAGGCACATTCGATGCGCGAGGTGACTGTCGGAGGCATTGCAGGATTACTGACCAGCTTCGCTGGTATGGTGTTTCTGTTTTAGGTATCTTCGGCGTATACCAACGCTAACCCTGTATGGATTTTACGACTTTGCGCTATACCGTTGAGAACGGCGTAGCCACCATTACGTTGAATCGTCCCGACGTATACAATGCCCTGAACGACGAGATCACCTACGAGTTGCAAGATGCACTGAAGGCTGTCGCGAAAGATGCCGCGGCGCGTGTCGTGGTGCTGACCGGCGCCGGCAAGGCTTTTTGCTCGGGGCAGGATTTGAAGGCTTCGGCCGCTACCCCCAATCGCTCGTTTCAGGAATCACTACACAAACGCTATAATCCCATCATCCGGGCGATGCGTCAATTGCCGAAACCCATAGTCTGTCGGTTGAATGGTGTCGCCGCAGGCGCCGGCTGCTCGCTGGCGCTGGCGTGCGATGTGATTGTGGCGGCGGAGGATGCCGTGCTGACGGAAGTGTTTATCAATATCGGCTTGGTGCCTGATTCGGGCTCATCGTATTTTCTGCCCCGGCTGGTGGGAATGGCCAGGGCGTTTGAGCTGTGCACGCTCGGGTCGAAAGTGAGTGCGAAAGATGCCGCCGCCTGGGGACTGCTCAATCGCGCTGTGCCGGCGGATCAGTTGGATGCTGCTGTGAAGATTTATACAGATTATTATGCGACGGCGCCGACGAAGGCCATCGGGTTGATAAAAAAGATGTTGCAGAAGTCGGCAACGGCTACGCTAGACGATATGTTGGAGTATGAAGCGTATTGCCAGGAGATTGCCGGGGCTACGGCCGATCATAAAGAAGGGGTGCAGGCATTTTTGGAAAAACGCAAGCCTGCCTTTGCCGGTAAATAAAAAGTCCACGGCCTGAGTAGCATCTCGTGCCGTGGACTTTTTACGAACAATGTTGTGTGATTACTTGATCAGGAACTGTGCTGTTACCTGTGCCTGAATCGTAATCTTACGGAAGGCGGTAGGCTCTTGCGCGCCGCTGCCGTCGTAGGCTTGTGTACGCACCATGACGTTGGCAACTTCAGACATCGGGAACGGGTTGTTCTCGAATTCGCGGATCATGAGGGGTGCGCCAATGCTGGCGCCAATCGATTTTGCCAGCGCGTCGGCTTTATCGCGGGCCGCCTGCAGTGCTTTAATTTTCAGGTCGAGGCGCAGTTTCTCCAGTTCAGAGTGGCTCACTCTTGTCACCGCGATATCGTTCACTTTTACAGCGCCGAGTTTTTCAACAAGGGTTGTCAGCTCGGTGCCGCTGGTGAGCTTCAACTGGTACACTTTCTCGCGGAAAGAGTCTTTGTCTTTGCGGCCCAGCTTGCCAAGGTCAGCGCCGACGGTGGCGAGTTCGAGACGTTTCTTGTCGATGCCGGCATTTTTGAGGGCGTCGAGAAAATCTTTATCGAGTTTTTCAAGGGCTACTTTGGCGCGGTTTTCTTCAAATTCAAGGAGGCTGATGCGAACGTAAATTTCATTGGGCTCGATCTCCTGTTGGGCGTTGCCGGAAACTTCAATGAAATGCTCACCCCGGAAGAGCTCCTGTTGAGCAAAGGCAACTGTGCTGAACAACACAAGGGCAACAAACAAAATGCGTGACTTCATAGTCGTAATAATTAGTTTATGTGAATGTTTAATGAAATATTCATGCCAGAAATTCCAACGGCATAGACACCGTTGGCGGCAAAAAGGTGGGAACGCAGGTTGTTTAATATCCCACAAAAAGTTTTTACTTTAGCAAAGTATCATAGCGAATGGAATTAAAAGAAACAGAATTAAAGGCGTTGGTGTCGCTGCTGGACGATGAGGATACCCAAATCGTATCGCACGTAGAGGACAAAATACGTTCGCTCGGCACCAGTATCATACCCTTCCTGGAGCAGGAGTGGGAAAGCAACTTCAGTCCGCAGGTACAGCGGCGCATTGAGGAGCTGATACACACCTTGCAATACGAGCTCTTAAAAGAAAGGATCAGAGAATGGTACACCAGCCCCGAGCAAGATCTGCTGACAGGCATGTGGCTGGTCGCAACCTACCAATATCCCGACCTGGAGCTGATCAAGCTGAAGCAAGAGCTGGAGCAGCTGTATTATGAAACGTGGCTGGAGTTCAAACCCGACCTATACCCATTCGACCAGGTGAAGGTGGTGAACAGTGTGCTGTTTAATAAGATCAAGTTTGGCGCGAATACCAAGAACTTCCACTCGCCTGGCAACTCCCTGATCAATGTCGTGTTGGAATCCCGTAAAGGTAATCCCATCACCTTGTGTGTGATTTACCTGCTGGTGGCACAAAAGCTGAAGCTGCCGGTATACGGTGTCAATCTGCCTAACCTGTTTGTGCTTACCTACAAAGACGAGCGTCATACACAGTTCTACATCAATGCCTTTAACAAGGGGCTGATCTTTTCGCGGCAAGACATCGAGAACTATATCAGCGAGCTGCACCTCACACCGCAGACCTCGTTCTTCGAACCGTGCCCGAACCTGGAAATTATCCGCCGGGTGTTTCGTAACCTGATCATGTCGTTTGACAAGATGGGCGAGCATGCCAAAGCCGAAGAGGTAAAGGAACTGTTGCTCCTCATTGCCGACGGCAGCGACCTGGGTGTCTGATTCCTCCCGGAACGTCTTCTCTTAAAATTCAAAGTTTGGATTTTGCCAGCCCATGGGGATGTCGGCTTCGTATGCGCGGCCCGTGGTGCGAATACGCATTTCCAGGCGGCCTTCGATGCGGAAGCCAAGCGATTGGTAGAGGGCGATGGCTTTGTCATTGCTCTCGCGCGTAATGAGCTCGATGCGGCCAATATCGGGACGGTTGCGTCCGACCTCTTCCAGGAAAATGGTAAAAAGTGTGCGCCCGATCTTGCGTCCCTGGAACTGTGGGTGCACGACAAGGGTGAGCTCTGACAAGACGTGGTCGAACACGTGGATGCCCGGTTTGTAGGCGTGAATGGAACCTACCAGTTGCTCGGCATCTTCCGGATGTACGGCGACCAGGGCGAGGCCCGTGGCGAAGCTTTTGGTGAGGATGTTCTGAATATAGTCTTCGGTGATCTCGCTTTCCAGGCGAGCGATGCCGCCTTCGTGGCGGGCAACCTCTTTGTATAGAACCTTAAGCCGGTTCAGGTCGTCTATTTCTGCTGTGCGGATGTGCATGTCGTGTATACTTTGCCTTTCGGCCTGCCGGCGAAGATGGCAAATTTACGACAGGTGGCAAAGCCGCCATGACACTGCGTGTGTTCACGCCAGCGCGACGTTCTCGTAAACCTTCATGACTGGCGGGGCGGCAAAGCCGCCTACCGCGCCAAGGCAAACGTTGGCCGATCAGGCATACCGGTCGTCTGCGTGCCTTTTTCTTTTAAAGTGCCGTTTTTGTGTCCGTTCTTCTTGTGTCAGCTTAGCCAGATTATCCTGTGCCACTAAAAAGTGCTGCAGATACGAGTTACGGACCGGCGCCAGATTGATCTTATTTTCCATAGCTTCCTGTTTTGCTTCTCTAAGACAACCGTCGTGCCAAATACCCCCATGGCTCCAGACATTTCCGATTGTTTGCAAACCCTCGTATGTCTGCCGAAGGCAGTTTGCGGTTCGCCATCTCTGAATACGGGACAAGCGCCCAAAGTGTTGTAGGCGGCTTAAAAAAAGGATGGTTGAAGCAGGAGCCTTGATGTATGTTTTGGCATAAAAAAAGCTTCCGGAAGGGTATTCCGGAAGCTTGGGCGGTCAATAAAAACCATTAAGCTTAAATATTGGGTTGAGGCGTTGTTCTCAGGTAAGGCTTAATACGCTTGTGGCCCTTGGGGAATTTCGCTTCGATGTCTTCGTCTTTTACAGCCGCGGTAATGATCACGTCGTCGCCTTGTTTCCAGTTGGCGGGAGTCGCGACGCTGTAGCCGGCAGTGAGCTGGAGGCTGTCGACAACACGCAGGATCTCGTCGAAGTTGCGGCCGGTGGAGGCCGGATACGTCAGCATCAGCTTGATTTTTTTGTCGGGACCGATCACAAATACCGAGCGCACGGTAAACTTGTCGACGTTCGGATGTACCATGCCATACAGGTTGGCGACCTTAAACTCGGGGTCGGCAATGAGGGGATAGTTTACGGTCGTGTTTTGCGTTTCGTTGATATCATGGATCCATTTTTTGTGGGATTCCAGGGGGTCGGCGCTGATGGCCAGTACCTTAACGTTACGTTTAGAGAATTCGCCGGTCAACTTGGACATTGCGCCAAGCTCGGTCGTACACACGGGCGTGAAGTCGGCAGGGTGGGAGAACAGAATACCCCAGCTGTTGCCGAGCCATTCGTGGAAGTTGATTGTTCCTTCGGTCGTTTCGGCTGTGAAATCGGGAGCCAGGTCGCCTAATCGGAGTGACATAATGGGTTGTTATTTAAGTGAAACAATAATTTCGTTCGAGGGGCTAAAGTTACTTTTAATCCCTATTAAACAAATAGATTTAAACCAAACGTTTTTTCTTGGCTTTCAGTTTCGCTTCTTTTTTGGCCAGGGAGTCCAGGGTCTCTGATTTCAGCATTTCGACGGTAGCATTCCGGATTTGTTTGAAGGCATCGTGAATGCTGCAGGTCTCTTCGTCCTCACATTCGGCGCAGGGTTCATAGAACTTGTGCGTGGCACAGGACACGAGGGCAATAGCCCCGTCGAAGAGGCGCACGATCTCGGCCAGGTCTACCGTGGCAGGATCCTGCCGCAGGAAGTATCCGCCGCCTTTACCCTGTTTGCTGCCTAAAACGCCGGCGCGCTTGAGGTCGAGCAGGATGGCTTCGAGGAATTTCTTGGGAATATTGCACGCGTCAGAGATGTCTTTGATCAGAAACTTGGCTTCAGGCTCTTTCGCCATGTGCACAAGGGCGTGGATGGCGTATTTACATTTTTTGGATAGCATACCTGCGACAATTTAATGAATTAGGAATTTTGTAGTTGCCTTCGAACATTTAATTTTGAGGCCTGCCCTGACACTTGCCGAGGTAGCTCAGGGGTAGAGCAGCTGATTCGTAATCAGCAGGTCGTGGGTTCAATTCCCATTCTCGGCTCTCCAATAAAAAGACGATCGCACGACGGTCGTCTTTTTTATTTACCGGCGGGTCGGTACCGTATATGCGCAAGTTATTCAAGAGGATGAAGAGAGCAGGGTTTGGATACTGCTCAGCTTACAAAGCTAATCAACTATAACAATATTAATTTGGTCGACTTTCGTAGCGCAATTCGCGACCCGAGACGTTAAGAGTTTTTGCGATTTTATAGAGCATCGGAATAGAAGGCGGCCGTCCCTTTCGAACAAAACGATGTATGGTGCTATAGTCCTTTTTTTGCTGGATTTCTTATGCCTCCGGAATTCCCCGGACTCATAGGGATGGTTACGTTTACCTTACGAAATGAACCTGTGATCGTATGAATAAACTGCACTGTATTTTTCTGGTTAACGTATACCGCTTCGATTTTCGGGTGTCGTAGAGACGGTTAAGTACGCGTCATAAATTATATCATCACCGCCCAATAGAGTTAGGTGAATTAAATAGATATGCCTCGTGCACAAAGTCGGATTTATTGAAAGCTTCTGAGAAGTCTATATTAAGAACCCTTTGGGATAAAATTATCACCTTGGTTACTTTGGCTGAACCTGGATGGATTATATATATAATTATAATAGCGTATACAGATAGCGCTGTCGTGCGTTGCGTTTATTGCTTTAGGTTGGAGAATATCAAAGTCATTTGGCTCTTTTGATTTGTTGCTATATGTTCGGTGTCGTCAATAATATCAAGTAATGTTTTGGTGCAACTACAATTTTATCTGTACCAATCACCATGATCATGCGATAATAGGGACAAGTAATCGAGACGTTTCCTGTATTTTTAAAAGTTTTAGGGTAGTGAGGGATAGGTAATATTTTTAGCCTTTTTGTTCATTGCCATTGTAATGAACCCTCTATCTTTACTTGAGGCCATCAAATTACATAATATTCATTTGAGGTATAAATAGTTGTTGGGGGATTGCCCTCTTGCGGATTCGGCTGCATTGGTATGGTTTTATAGCCTTAAGATATTGCAAGCACTCGGGTCGCAAACGATTGACTAATAGATTGTTGCGGTTTTATATTATTCCGATAGAGTTTGAAATTAGGGTTTTTTTTTGTTATTTTAAAGAATTTTCATTAAGGATTTTTTGTTAACATGGGACGCCTACCGTAAAACCAGGGTAAAAGGCTTTTGATCTTCAATTATGGAACTATCAAGCATAGGGCGTGAACACTACGATTACACGATGCGCTTTCATCGATATCGTGATTATAAGTGGAATGGCAACGCTCCTAAACTTGTAATCCTTCTACTTGATACAAAGGCTCCCAAGTCGGCTAGGGTTGCTGACGAGATTGGTTTTTATGATCCAGAAGTACAAACTATTAGTTTATTTAAAAGCCGCGTTAATCATTGGCTTGACACAGGAGCTACGATAAATAGTGATTCCTCGAAAATAAGTGCCGCTTGGGAAGCGTCTAAAAAAATATTGGTAAACGAGCGCAATCTGCTTGTACACGATGAAAATCTAAATAAACAGATACAAATTGTAACGGAAGGCGGCCATGAGCAAGAATTTATATACAATTCTTTAAATAGGGCACTAGATAACTTTAAGGAAAGTCTTTCGACAAAACTTGTCAAAGATTATTTGTTGGCAACATGTGGTCCAGACTCGCAAAATGATGTTCCGTTTTGGATAGTCGAAGAGGCATTTGCACACCACAGGAAGCGTAAGTATTTCCATGATCTAAGTAGTGTAAATTTGGCATGGGAAGTGGTTAATCGAGATGCACCGAAAACGTATACATCTGATGAAACTATAACTGTAGCATTATTGCCTGACCGTGAATCAAAAAATATTGATAAAAATGAAACGAAGCTGATTGGAGAGGATGTTTCGACCGCGTATATATATACGTATTTCAGCTTACTCAAGAGTGATACCAGACAAGTTGACGAAACTCTTAGGAGATATTACGATCTTTTGATGCAGGGTGTCGTTGATGTTAAAGAAGATAGAGGCCTGGCACGTATGCTTAGGTTAGGTTTGCGTGGCTATTTAAGCGGGGAAATGAGAGGTGAGAAGAAGATGGCAACAATAGAAATGCGATTTATGGGTATCGTGGATACCGTAGGAGAGAATAAAGTTTTTGTTCGAGCCTTTAATCCCGATAATTTTGATGAAGAAGAGAAAAGGTTTGCTCTTAGTAAGGCTGAATTACTAAAAAAGCAGGTAGACCCAAGAGAAGGCGTATGGTTGGATTTAACTGTGGCGTTTGAGAATGGCAAGCCATTGGATATGAAGGTTGCCCCTTTATCAGAAAAAGATATTGCGTTTGCAGATTCAAAAACAAAAATTAGCGTTAAATTGAGTGATCTATTAAAAAATGGTTGATAGATCCTCTCCCGTTAAAGAATGAATTATATCACGTTTAATGATGTCTCCCAAGGAGATTGTATTTTTATAGAACTAGGATCCGATGGCGGTGAAAATATTGGGTTGGTTGATTTTGGGCTGAAATATATCTATTCTAACGACCCTGAAAGTGTTATTGAATACTATACCTGTCATAATCATGCTGTAGATTTTTTGCGGCGAAACTCTATAAAACAAATCGATTTCATTACTGTTTCTCACCCCCATTGGGATCATTGTGTGGGATTAATGGAAGTGTTGAATTATTGCGATGAACATGGAGTAAGCATTAAAAGTCTTGTATGCCCATTTCTTTTGTTGGACGAATATAGGCATCTTAATAATAAGCACGTTAAGAGCGTCGAAGGGTCTGATGAAAAATACCTGAGTTCAAAATTGTATAAGCTTCTTTTACGTATAAATGATTTGCGTAGAAGGAACGTAATTGAAAACTTAAATTGGTTGGGGACCGATTTTTCTGCGATATTCGATGGCGGGGTTTCCATTCGGGCTGTTGCTCCTAAGTCGGAAGAACTTTCTGCTTTTGCTAATAAAACAAAAAATCACCCGAGTTTGCAAAGGAAGTATGATGACGGAGATTTAATAAATATACTTTCAATAGCGCTAGTTATAAGATTTAAAGACACTCTTATTATTCTCACTGCGGATACGCACATTGATATTATAGATAGGATTTGGAAGGAAGAAATTTTGACGAATATTTTAGAGACAACAAATTTGCTTATCCAGATACCTCACCACGGCAGCGGTGATGAGAACTATTTCAGTGACGATGTTTGGAATGCTATAAGCAAAGTTTCAAATAAAGTGATGGTGGTGGTTTCAAATGGGCTACATGAAGGTTATGGCCATCCTCCAATCGAGGTGGTTAATTGCATGATAGATACGTGTTCCTTTGATTTTTATGCTACTAATTACGGGTTTGGAGTCAAAGAGAAATTTGCTGCCGTACCAACCGCGAAGATCATCGGGCCGCATCGATTTTTGTTTGATGGCATTTCAATTTCAAAGGTATAGATCTGTCCTCTCTAGGATGACGTTATCAGATTGACCTCCGAGTTAGGAAGGATCGTCACGATGTCTCGGTGACGAGTTTTGTAGATTACACCAACTGTGTCTGGAGCGTAGGAAGTGGCAAATGGTCACCTAAAAAACGGCCGTAATGCGCCGTGACCAGCGTACCGTTTTCGCGAATAACAAACTCCGCCGGCACGCGGTCCGTGTGGCCGTCTTGCTTCATGGGGGTGTCGAACAGTCTGGTGCCTTCGCGTACTTTACGGAGCAGACCGTGGAAGAGGCCGCGCATGATTTTGAGCATGGAGCGCTCGACGCCGTATTGGTTATATAAAAGGTTGTCGGGATCGGCTACGAAGTAAAAGGGGTAGGTGTTGGGGCCGAGGTATTCTTTCATCTTGGCGGCGGTTGACTCGTAAACCAGTATGACGATGGTGTTGTTGGCGGCGAAGTGGTCGGCTTGTTTAAGGAGAGTGTGGGTGCGGAGGTTGCAGACGGGGCAGCCGGCGTTTCGTTCGAAGGCGAGGTATACTTTTTTGCCGGCGAATTTTTTGGAGTCGAGTACACGGCCGAAGACATCCGTTACGCGGAAGTTCGGGGCCAGTTGGTTTTGCTGAAGTTTCATGGTATAATGTTCAATGTGTTTGATCCATTATACCCGCCGAGGTTACTCCATCACCCGGTCGGCTGGTATTTTTTTGCGCGCCTGTTCCAGGCATTTATACTTTTGGTTGTCAAACGTGTGCGGGTTTTTATAGCCCATCTCGTCGATGAGCTTTTCGCGGGAGGCCCCGCTAAGGAATGTCTTCGTGAGGAAGATCACGCAGTGGCGGGTCATGCGTTCGAAAATACGTTGGATGATATTGCCCGAGGCCTTGCCGGCTTCTTTTTCTTCCCACTCGGCCAGGCTCATGTCGTGCAGCTCGTAGTCCAGTTGGAGTTTGGCCGCACGTTTGGCCTGGCGCAAGCGTTTGAGCCACAGGTTGGAGGCGACGGCGTGGATATAGGTCTTTATGGATGAGGTGAGGATAAAATCTTCTTTGGGGACTTTATCCAGCAGCACGATAATGGTTTCCTGGAAAACGTCTTCGGCGTCGGCCGCCGTACCGCTGTTGCGGATGACGAATTTTTCGATCGTGGGGTAATAGAACGTGTACAGCAGGTTGTAGGCTGCATTGTTGCGTTCCTTTAGGCCAGTGACTGTTTTTTGTTCATCCATGGTAAGGCTTAATACTCGGTTTTGGGGCGGATCACCCAGGTGATCGGAATATTTTTTTCAGATAGCTGCAAAACGTTTGATAAGAGCGGTCCGTTCGACGTATGCCCAAAAAAGAAATCCTTCCGCCCGGTAAAGGATCAGAAGGATTTGAATTTCTCCGATGGGGTAATAAGACTATTTCTTATTTAGGAACGCATCCGCTTTCTCAAAGAACCACGCTGGGTCATCATAGAAGATAAAATGTTTGGCCTTGTCGTTTATCTCCAGGGTGGAATTGGGAATCTTAGCGATTTGTTCCTGGTATGCCTTCAATGCGCTTTCCCGCGTTGTGCCGTAGTTCTGGTAGGCTATCCAGGTACCCAATAATAGTACAGGACAATCAATCGCAGCGACGGTTTCACGCAGGTCGGTGGTCATGAGCTCATACCAAACCTGGGCTTGCGTGGGAATATCGGACTGGGATGATATGGCGCTGACCTGTTCGAGTCGTTCGGGGCTGGTGATCATGGCTTGAAGGGCACTATGACTGTAAGTCTTGTATTGTTCGCGAGTCTGTATGGCCATGGCTTTTTGAGCGCCTTCGGCGTAGGGCTTCGCGGTGGCTGCCGTCGCGCCGGGGTATTGCAGCGCAGGAAGGAAAGGAACACCATCAACGGCAATGACCTTGCTGAAGGTACCGGGCGCGCTGGCCGCGGCCCAAAATGAAAGTACGCCCCCCATACTGTGTCCCATAATGACCGACGACTTTAGTTTCTTTGTTTTGATATAGGCCAGTAAATCATTCTTAACGCCCTCCAGAAAACCTGGTTGTAAAGCCGGGGGCGTACTGCCGAAGCCGGCAAGTGTTATGATATGACATTCGTAACGGTCCTGGTAGTGTGCTACGGTTTCTTTCCAGACGTCGCCGGTGCACGAAAATCCGTGTATAAGAATAAGCGGAGTGCCAGTTCCTTTTACTTCGACGACAAATGTAGGGTGTTCAGCATACGCCATACAGTGGGCAAACAAGAGTCCGGCGAGCAGGGCAATGAGAGGTAAGGAGAAAATATGTTTCATATCGGTATTGTTTTTTGTTGATGAGACAAAGAAACTGCGGTGCTGAACGATTTGAAATTTTTCTTGACCAACCGTACCGCCCTGCTGACCATCTGCAGGGCGGTGCCTATCCTGCCCTTTAAGAGCTGGTCGTCGATAAAAATGACGACCGGGAAGGGATGAGGCCGCAGTTGGTCAATGACTTTGCCCACTTTGTCAAGGAAACTTGCTGAAAACCCGTAGGGTTGTGTTACTTTATCAGTGCATGAATACCGAACGCTTCTGGTTTTGGCTTGATCGGCTAAAATTCCACCACCTCCTGTTTTGGACTGTCTATTACATCTTTTGGGTATCGATGTACCAATCCATGTACCAGAACCTCTTTAGCGTGGGCCTGGTGACAGCCGTGTACTTATTGTTCAATGCGGCTTGCTTTTATAGTATTTCATACTGGGTAGGGCCACGGTTCTATAATCGCCGACGGTACGTGCCAGCCCTGCTACTTTTCGTCATGATCGTAATCGCCGCGTCGGTCGGGCTTGCGTTCTCACTCATTCAGACGATGCACGTATTGGGCACAACGTATCCCCTTCAGCTTTCGATGGTCATGGGCTATGCCATCATCTCCAACATCACCGTGTTGGTAATCGCCACGGGCCTACGGCAATTGCTAGGACGCTTCCGCGCCGATCGCAACACAGCGACAGTGCGCCGCAAGCAGGTGGAAGCCGAGTTACAATACCTGAAGGCGCAAGTCAATCCACACTTTCTATTTAATGCCATTAACAGCGTATACTTCCTGATCAAGAAAAATCCCGACCTGGCGTCGGAAACGCTCATCAAGCTCAGCGACCTGCTACGCTTTCAGCTATACGACTGCTCGGAAGATACCATTCCGATCGAGCAGGAACGTGAGTACCTGGAAAACTATATGGCGCTGGAGAAGCTGCGCAAAGGAGACCGGGTGACGCTGGACTATCGCACCGAGGGCGACTTGCACGGCTTTCATATCGCGCCGTTGGTGCTTATCGCATTCCTGGAAAATGCCTTTAAGTTTGTATCCAACTATACCGATCGCGAGAATATAATTCGTGTCATCTTGTGGCGGGAGGATACACGGTTTCGTGCATCATTTTACAATACGTATGAGCCCCTTCCACCCGCGGAGGTCGGCGGTATCGGGATCCGAAATGTGAAGCGGCGATTGGAGTTGTTGTATCCCGATCATACATTCGTGGTGAGCCGCGAGCACGATAGTTATACCGTGACGTTAACGATTCCGCTGGCATGAGCAAAATAAAAACCATCGTCGTAGAAGATGAGCCGCTGGCGCGGGAAGGACTGTTGAGCTATATCCGGGAGGTCGACTTCCTGGAAGTTGTTGCCGCCTGTGAAAACGCATTGGATGCAAATCGGGTGTTGTCGTCGGCACAGGTCGACCTGATGTTTCTCGATATCCAGATGCCGCGACTTACCGGTATTGATTTTTTAAAGTCGCTCACCAGGCGTCCGATGGTCATTATGACCACGGCCTATCCTAACTTCGCGCTACAAGGATATGAGCTGGATGTCATGGATTATCTGGTAAAGCCGTTTCCGTTCGATCGTTTTCTAAAAGCCGCCAACAAGGCCCGTGATTTTTTTACACTGCGCGCGCAAGCGCCGCAAAACACAACGCCTGTCCGTGAGGATTACTTCTTTGTGAAGTGCGACTATCGCTATGAGAAAATTCATTTCGATTCGATTCTATATGTCGAGGGCATGGAGAATTATATCGTGATTCATACGGCAGAAAAATCGTTTATGACGTTGCTTCGTATGAAGAATATCGAAGAGATTCTGCCGACGCCGGCGTTTATGCGTATTCATAAATCCTATATAGCATCGGTGAAAGCCATCGCTGCCATCGACGGGAATGAAGTTATTATCGGCTCGAAGCGACTGCCGTTGAGCCGTGAACGAAAGGCGGAGATCTTAGAACGATTGTTGAAGCATTAGCGCGATTAGAGACTATTCATCGGGATAGTATATGATGTTTCGGAAACGATGGTCCTGAAAAGATGTTCCGGCAATGAAGGTCTTTAAATGAAGGACTTTTAAAGATGTAATTTTTACGGTGTAAAGGCCTGAATTTGGCCCTGTGACCGAAGAAATACTACTACGACAGTTTGCCGAAAGTGTGGCCCGCGTGTTTGTTGGCCTGCGAAAAGAAAAAGGATATACAAGCTATGAAAGCTTTGCGTTCGATCATGAGTTCCCACGGGCGCAGTATTGGCGCGTGGAGACCGGCAGACACAACCTTACACTGCGAACGCTGACCAAGTTATTGATCATTCACAACCTCACGTTGGAGGAGTTCCTGCAACGCGTGATTGTCGAGGCTGTGTCCGGCGGCCATAAAGTGCCCGAATAAAAATGCTATCTTTCCGGCAGCATTTTTCAACACGGATATGGACCTGTACAAAATTCTGACGGTGGCGCTAGGCGGCGCGATGGGCAGTGTGGCCCGGTACGTTACGGTGCGGTCGGTCGACGCGCGGCTGAACGCCGTGTTCCCGTATGGCACCCTGGTGGTGAATGTGATCGGCTCGTTTGCCATTGGCTTGTTGTATGGGCTGGCGATGCGGAAGACCGGATTCTCCGAACCCTGGCGACTGTTTTTGGGTGTCGGTTTCTGTGGAGGCTTTACAACCTTTTCGGCCTTTGCCTGGGAAAATTTTAGCCTGTGGGAGCAGAAAATGGCGCCAACGGCCCTGGTGTATGTGGCGGCGACCCTGGTTTTGGGAATTTTTTCAGTTTTTGCCGGAAGTTTTGTGAGTCGTTTTTTAGAATAGCTTTGATAATCTGCGAAGCTTTGCTACTTTTGTCGCCCCAACACGCACACACACTGTAAATTCGTACTATCCACACAAAATGCCCAGGTGGTGAAATTGGTAGACACGCTACTTTGAGGGGGTAGTGCCTTAACCGGTGTGCTGGTTCGAGTCCAGTCCTGGGCACCCGGCTAGTCCGCTGGATCACATAGGGAAACAGGTAGGACTGCACGTTGTAAAAACATAGACGCACATAACGATTATACCGAAGTGGTGGAATTGGTAGACACGCACGTTTCAGGGGCGTGTGTCGCAAGACATGGGGGTTCGAGTCCCCCCTTCGGTACCAAAAGGCTTGTCGTTTGACAAGCCTTTTTTGTTTTGCCATACTATATCTTCTATCAAGCTACCTCATCCAGCTTCATAATATGCTCGCGGCTCCATTGTGACAGAAGGTGCATAATTTCACGTAGCGATTCGCCTTTATCACTTAAGGAATACACTACCCTGGGTGGAATTTCCGGAAATGCTGTGCGAATAATTATTCCGTCGGCTTCCAGTTCCTTGAGACTTCTTGACAATACTTTCAATGCCATGCCCGGCATTGTTTTATGAATGTCGCCAAACCGCATGGGTCCTTTCAATAAAAGCCAGATAATAGGAGGCTTCCATTTGCCGCCAATCACATCAATGGTGGCTGTGATCGGGCAGTCATCTGCATGGTGAATTTCTTTTTGACTTTTTTCCTGTTCCATTTCCACGAATTCGAAATTACTACCTTTTTGTCATTACTAGACAGAAAGGTAACTACTTGCCAAAAGTACACTATTGGGATAGTTTTGCTAAACAAAAAAGAGAGTAAGTATGAAAATTATCATCATTGGCGCTTCTGGGACTATCGGTAAGCATGTTGTAAAAGCATTGGAACAAGGTCATGAAATTTTAAAAGCAGGATCAAAAAGTGGCGATCTGCAGGTCAACCTGAATGATCCTGATTCCATAAAGCAGATGTATGAAAAGGCAGGTTCTTTTGACGCGGTCGTGTGTGTAGCGGGGGATGGTCACTTTGGGCCGTTAAACAAAATGACCGATGCCGACTTCAGAGTAAGTGTGAACAGCAAATTAATGGGCCAGGTGAATTTGGTGTTAATAGGTCAGCACTATATTAATCCAAAAGGGTCGTTCACGTTGACTTCGGGGAGTTTGGGCGATGACCCCGTGGTGCTGGGAACTTCACTGAGTGCCGTGAATGCTGCTATCGATGGCTTTGTGCGGGGAGCATCGATCGAATTAGAGAACGGCGTGCGGATCAATTCTGTGGGGCCGGATGTAGTAGAAGAATCCCCGGGCTACTTTCCTTATTTTCAAGGAAGAATCCCCGTGTCCATGCATCGTGTGGCTCAATCCTATGTGAAAAGCGTGGCCGGTGCACAAACAGGAAAAGCGTATAAGGTTTATAACTAGCTTCCTGAAATAGTATTCAGCAGTATAGGGAATGGAGATCGGGTAATCTTAAAAATATGACTATCCTGCTTTGACTTTCTGACCGTCGCGGTATAAAATCGAATGCCTGCAGAGGATGCTGCAGGCATTCGATATATGAGTTTCTGCCGGTGGAAGAAAATAACTACCTGATCCGCATGAGAGCAGTATCCAAACGATGTAGCCCGTTACTGATGTTTCTTATTTATACGCTGCTTGCAAGTCTTTGCGCAGGGTCGTGATGGAGTACTTGTTATAATAATCGCCTGTAGCGTCGTAGTTCTTGCTTATATGGCTCAGACTACGCTTGTCCAGCAACTGATACATCTGCGTGGCCGTGAAAATCTCGTCGTAGTTTTGCTTATATGCATACGCCTCCATCTCCTGAATGTGCTGGTAGGCGTTACGGACCGGTCGTTCGGTAAAGAAGTCGATGATCATCAGCGAGCCGCCATCTTTCAGCACCCGGTCTGTTTCGGCAATGGACTTCAGCAGCATCTCACGGTCTACCACATAGAGCACAAACCCGATCACAATGAGGTCGAAGGCTGCGTTGGAAAAGGTCGACAGGTCATCGGCGGTACCTCTTACAAATTGTACCTCCGGATATTGTTGCTTACCCTTGTCAATGGCTTCTTGCGAAGGCTCGATGCCGGCCACA
The DNA here is from genome assembly GCF_021190955.1 of Parachryseolinea silvisoli. Classification (GTDB taxonomy): domain Bacteria; phylum Bacteroidota; class Bacteroidia; order Cytophagales; family Cyclobacteriaceae; genus Ohtaekwangia; species Ohtaekwangia silvisoli. The sequence goes on along the minus strand of NZ_JAIOAO010000001.1, from coordinate 1,811,438 downwards.
AATGAACCAAACTGGCTGCGGATAGCGTCAAGGCGATAGCCGGTGTTGCAGCCGATTTCCAGTACACGCTGCGGTGTATAATTATATTCTTTTAGCAGGTTGATTACCACATCCTTTTCCGGTACATAAGAAACGCCTCTGTTCCGGTTAAAATAGTTGTCTGCTTCGTAGTGCAGGAATGCTTCTTTTTGTGTTTTACTTGTCATGGGTCTTAACAGGTTTTTCCATTGGCCACATTCAGGTTGTCCTATAGCAGCCGGAGCTCGAACGCAGGTACACTGTGGCCGATCTGTACAATTTAAGGATTTTTGCGTTTCCGTTAGAGAAGCATTAGCTTTTTTTACGGATTATTTGGGGAATTAACTTCCGATGAGATAGCCGGACCGTAGGGGAGGCAGGCAAAAAGAGGCTGATACTGCGTATTAGCCGACATTAGTAGATTCAGTTATCGAAAACACATCAATCTGATTCCCAGAGGTCCCCATCGCCACCAGATTCAATTCGCGGTTATATACAATTGGAGGAACGTACTTTAAATAACGGATGATAGAGGACACCTGTTCCCCTGTTGCCACATCCTCCATTGTATCCAGCACCACTCCGGTCTGGATGTCAATAATCTTGGGGTATTTATAAAAATCCCAGGCAATGCCATTCTGAACGCCAACAATATTGCCAAACTCTCCCGAGACCTTAACGGGGTTCTTTACTGTTTGCGCTATAAAATCCCACGTGGCGATGTGATGCAAAGGTAAATCATCATCAGATTCTAATGCTCCTAACAACACCTCGTGCTCGTTGACAAACGCGCCGATACTTTTCTCCAGAGGTCCTTCTGCTGTCGATATACCACCCTTGTCCAACATGTTCGGGTCCGCCAAACAGGCATCAATATCATACAGACAGCACACATCCAGCGGATGCCAAACCCAACCTCTTACCATGAGAAACTTATTGTCAGGACTTACTTCCAGGCGTGAGTGAAATATATCGACCGGCGTTCTTCCAGGAATATTGGTTACGATCTCTCCCGATTCGACGTCTTCGAAGTCAAGTTGATCGTAGCGTATCGGGCAATGGATGAGGTAGGTTTTTCCTGTCGGCGATGTATAAAATGCTGCGGGATATTCATACGTGGCCGCATGGTAATAAGGGCGATTTATCTCCCGAAGAAATTCGCCAAGTTTCAAGAGTACACCTTTGGTGCTGAGGTTCCCGTATACAAATACATATTGACCATCCTGCGAGGTAATACAACGGTCAAAGGCATGGGAGAGTGTGAAGCCTGTTCGACTGACGCTACCGTCAAGCCCATAAAGCGTCCAGTTGGTACCATCGAGAATGGTATTATCCAACCAGCTAATAGAGCCACCCCACCACTCCGTGGTAATGGTCTGTCGTTTAATCGTAAACATTGTTTTTTGAATTGAAAAATCTCTAGCCTTGAAATAATAATTGACAATAACTTGTAAAGGCTGTGCAAGAAAATGCCATGTCTGGTAATTAAATGCCTGAAAAAAAGAAGAATTCTAAATGACCGTTAACACACGAAGCCTGATGCGGGGGATCTACTTTAGACAAATGCTTCTGGTTACAAAGATATAAACGTTAAATCGAAAAATGCAAATAGCGATAGTATTCATGACTATTCCGAAAACCAATAGTACTTGAGGCCAGAGCAATAAATTAGGGTTTTGAAGCGTTAAAACGATATTCCCATGAGAGCGACTTCTATTTTCTTGTTTTTAGTTTATGTCTTGTTAATGATGGCAGTTGGTTTTGCCTACTGGTGGCAGCGGAAGGAAACAATGCGGACGCGTGAAGTCGCTGCGTTTCTCAGCAGTTTGGCTGAAGACGCTATGGATGTAAAAAAGGAGAGGGTGCAGCGATATCGATATCAGATCGAAAATTGCCAGTCATTCTTCGAGCGAACGCAACATGCAGAGATGCGGGAGGCATATCAGTATGCCAAACAGTTGTTGGCAGTACTGGACAGCGGAGTAGCTATACTTGATCGAATGAGCAAAGAACACGAAGACCGCGCACTGTGTGAGCACCTCTTTCAGGATTATCGGCAATTGATCCAAGTCAATCGCTCAATCTTGAGAGACCAGTCCTCTCAATTCAAATTTTTACTTTTCCCGTACGTCGGACTCGATACGGCGTTGCTTCCGGAACGTATGGACGTGAAAGAACGCGACGCGGTAGAAATAAGCGTTGTGATCCTCGAAGATGGCTTATACCATGTTGTTCAATGGAATTTATACCAGGCTCTCAGCGATCCCTGGGGGGCAGAGCGATGCCCAGACTACTGACGCCCATCTTTCCTGATACCAGCGAACATCTCGATCGATGTCAGTCGTGGGAAGGACGGGGATGGTAGCAAGGAATGTGTTATCCATTTATTTCGGTATTCCGGCTTTCTGTTTTTCAGTAGCCATTATTTTATCCCAGGCTTCTTTTTTCATGATGATTAAGTCCTTGTCTTTGCAGTCCCATATGGAAACATGCTGGGAGCCTATAACAAAATGTTGCCCCCAGGGTATGTGTGGTGCATAAAGCAGTAGGGTGCAGACGTCGGTGGGGGTGATCAGATCGCCTGTTTCAGGCAGATGGGTATGCATCGTGGCCAGGACTAATTTACCGTCTTGCTGATCGTATTTTATCGGGATCAGGTTCTTGTGTAGCGGTCGTTTCTGTTTTAGGGTATTGGTATTGTCAAACGTCAGCAGGTAATCATTGCCGAAGACGATGATGCCCTGTTCCTGAGGAGCTGTTAAAACATATACCCTTTTTCCTTGCTTGTCACTTATCGGGATGAAATTAGGGTTCATGTTTTTATACGAATGGAACATAGTATCAGACGTATACGCACGAATCGCGATCTGACGGATCGTCACCAGATCGTGCTCATGCCTGGTTAATGCCCGCTCCTGACCATCGACAACGGCTGTCTGGGCGTTGTAGGAACTGTCGAATGTAAATGTAGCGATCGCTTTGGGCGTCGCGTCTTTCGAGAAGAATATACAGACGGCCTTTTCGCCGGCCAGGTAGGAAAGATAGCCGCCGGTATTTTCCTTTTGTTCGCCATACTTTGCTAAGAAAAGATCGGTTCCAACCCAGGAAGCCATTTCAGATCTGTACAGTTGCGTTCCTTCCAACAGAATTTCGGCCTGGGATTGTGCAAAGGCTTGGATTCCCCAGAGGGTCATGGCACATAGCGCAAGAAGCTTCTTCATAAAGTGTGATATGGTTCCCAAGGTAAGCTTTTTGTGCGTACCGATCATGCCCAAATCCATTCGTCGCTCATGGCAGGCGGGGCCGGGATTAGAAAAACGACTTCAATTCTTCACGCATGGGAAACGGCAAATGTTCTCCGGGTTGAAATAACCCGTCGGAGAAGAATTTGATCTTACGGGCTTTGATGGGAAAAAGTCCTTCGACAAATAAAAATTGTAAATTGGTTCGGTATAGCTTGTCTGGATATAACAGTCTTCTTTCCTGTGCTGCGTAGGAATGCGATGTGCCATTACCCCCCAATCCACCACCATCGGAATTTATGCTTTCAGTTCGTGTGATCACCGTGGTCATGCCGGAAAGCCTGGAAATGTATTCGGCCGTGTCGGCGTCGGAAATGCCAAAGAACTGTTGCACACGGGCGTTGGAAGAGAAGGTCTTCCATTGGTTGTTGCCATAGATGCTGGTGAGCTGGGATATGTCCTGAAAGAACATCCACAGATTAAGTCCATACCCGCGGAGTAGGCTTACGGCTTGCAGCAACGGTTCCATTTTTCCGAGTTGTGCCATTTCATCGACGATCATCAGAATCCGTTCTACCGGCGGTTCCGGGCTAATCGATATTGCGTTAATAAGAGAAGACACCCACAGCCTCATTAAGCGGCTGTAGGCATCGAGTTTGTTCGCAGGTAGAACGAGGTAGATAGACTGTTTATTTTTTTTAATCGCCGTCAGGTCTACATCGGCTCTGCTCACATTGTCATAAACCAGGGGGGAGTCCAGAAATTCCAGGTGACGCAATGTAGTCGATAGAACAGACATGCGCTCCTCGCCCGCCATGAGGGAGATCTCCGAGCCAATTTTGCTCAGGTATTTCGATGACTCTCCTGTAAGACAGGCATTCTTGAAACCCGCCATGCTTTCGTCATCTTCAAATATTTCAAAGATTAAATCTCGTACAGTAACCAATGTTTTGGGTTCGTGGTGGCAGCGCTCGTGCAAGCAGAGAAAAACGATGACATTTTTTATGATCATCTTGGCTTTTTCATCCCAGTGAGGATCTCGTTCGCCTGCTTTCATGACAAGCATGTTGGCAATCACATTAGCCTGGTCAAATACTTCCGCGTAGTTGTTGGTGGCAACAAGATTCTCGATCAGTTGCAGTGGATTTAATCCCTTATTATACACCCCTGGCGCAGCTTTTCCTTCTATGGGTGGATTAACTTTGTCCTGCAGGTTGGTATAAAATGTTTTTATATCCTGCAGGTTTTTAGTCATGTTTCCATCTTTTTCGATCCGCTCGATTCTCTTCAGCTGCCGTTGAATTTGCTTATATACTTCTCCGAAAGGATCGATCAGGCAAACTTCCTGACCGAATCGGTTCACGCGTGCGTACACCGATCGGATAAAATTCTCACCCTTGGGGTCGACCACGATCACGCTGCCACTGTACTGCAACAAGTTCGGTACGATGACACCCACTCCTTTTCCGGCACCCGTTTTCGCTACGGTCAGAATATGACCTTCACCTTTGAATCCTATCACCTCTCCGGTTTCTGGATCGCGCCCCAGTATAAGACCATCTTCCTGGACAAGCGCAGCGTCCCGTAACTCACTCGGCCTGCTCCAGCGGGCGTCACCAAATGGCGTGCTCGAAAAATCATAGACAAAGTCTCCTCCGGTAATGAGATATTTATAGGTCAATAGAATTACGCCGATGCCGACAAAAATGTAAAAAGCGGTAGCCGATGTCGAGAATAAAAAATATAAAAGCGTAACAAACGACAACCAATTGAAAAACGTATTGTTTGCAAAGCGGAGAAAACTTTTTGAGAAGGCAACGTGTAACAACGTGAATATGGAAAGAAATGATGCGATTCGGAAAAGTACCACAACGGGGTCGTGTAGTTTAGAGATATAGTCGGTTGTCAGCGAAAGGAAATCTTTCGCGGGAATCTGGTAATAATAGCCATATAACGTTGCACTTAATAGCAGTGCCAGGAGGGTTGCCAAGCTGCCTTCCTGTAGTAAAAATAGGTAGGGTCTGGCGATATTTCGTAGTATTTCCTTCATGGTTTTTGTAGGTCAATAATTTCTTAAAACATGGAGTAGCTCATCCATCGAGCTGCTATTTTGATATTTCATGGAATGAGCATATGCATTGACCGTGGTGTCAGCAAAGTAGCATTCCCAGAATTCGCGAATTCTTATTTTGGCCATGGCGTTCTGAGACACGTTGGAGTGGCCATCGTACACCAGTATCTTTGCCCCTTGCAGATTACAGAGGAGGTTATTTGTCCTGAGCTTTTGGAGTATGGCATTGTAGTCACTTTTTTCCAACATGCGTTTGCTGTTGAAATTGACCATGTCGCTTTCCTGGACGAGGTCGGAAAAAATGACCAGGTAATTGATTGTCCGCTCTCCGGGCATCCAGGATTCCTCTTGTTCTTTGACGAAATCGTCTTTTACGCTGTAGATCGCCGACAGGAGATCAGATTCGCGATTGTATTTTCTTCTGACCCTCCGCAAAGAGTCCAGCCTGTTTTCAATAAGCGGTGAGATAACCTTTAAATATCCCTTCACTCGCCTGGGCATGGTGGCCGTTGCCGTGATACCATCTTCTCCCTTCTTTTTGAATGGTGGACGTACGGAATCTGGGATCTGTAAATTTTTGAAGGTCATTCCATATTCGCCGTCTGCGTTCTGAAAATCCTCAAACATGATGGTGACGCGGTCCGTCAATGAGCCGGCGTCGATGGGGTATACCATGAGTTTGTCGTTCGGGCCCATCGATGACAGGATCATTTTGATGCCGTCTGCGTATGCTAATACACGTTCTCTATTGATGCTGCTCGAGAAATCGATCAGACAAACAATATTCTTTTTTTCAGGTTGAAGCTTTGGGCAGCCGCTGAGCGTTAAGAGTAAGAGTATGTTCAGCGCAAGGTGTTTTATTTTCATACTGAATCAGGTATTTGAGGAATGTGCCTCACCATTCAATCGTAGCGTCTCGGGCTCTAATCTTTTTAGAATGAAGATCTTTAATATGTTCTGATCCTCCGTGTGCGCTAGTCCGTGGACCTGGTAAGGATGCTCCTTATTATTCTTTCGTTGCAGGGTGTGGTTAATGGCCTCCAGGTAATTTTTGAATCTGTTCACTCTTCGGAATGTCAGGGCAATCTCTTCATTCAAAGTTTTGGCCCGCCGTATGGAGAAAATATCGATCAAATGATTTTTCCGTTTTTTGTCTAGGTCCAGTCTGATCCGATACCGCGTCATGGCGTTATAGGCAGCTACAATGTTGTGGTTTCGTTTGATGACAAACATCGTCATGCCGCCGATGAACGGAAGTATCAGTGACACCAGTGTTAGTGGTGATACGCCTGTAGTGTTAGTACGGCTCAGGGAGATAGCCTCGATGACGGCGGCCCTTTTTTCGGCGAAGATGTAAATTGTCCACAGGCAACCCAGCATGACGGCTGTGCAGATAATCAGAAAAGCAATCCGGCTGCTGTCGTGATGGGTGACCTTCGAGCTCACGGAAATCTCCAGGGTATCCGGAAAGTTGTATTTGATCTTGTCGCTTTCGAGCCAGTGGTGAAAGGCATTTTCAAATACCATGTGCATCGAAACGATGCTGACCACTGTCAGTATAAAGGCAGTGACCGTTCGCATGAGCAGGGCCCGAAGTCCAATTTCTCCGGGCATAATGAATATTTCCATGTTCTCGTAGTTGATGAACGATTCCGCCAGCACGAGAAGCACGAACAGAATTGAGAGGATGCATCGTAGCAATACGGCGTTCTTATATACATTTCGTTTGATCGTCGTATTGACCACATCACTGTCAGTCAGAAATGAATCGTGACTCTTGTTTAAGAATGTGAGCTTTTTGTTTATTCTTTTTACAGCTTTCGTTACCTCGTGAAGCGTGTAATTCGATAGCCCTTTCTCCCGGTTCTTCAACCATTGCCGGCGGGTGATTGGATATAGAAGCGTCATACAGTGATTTGTTAGGGTTAAGGTGTTAACGTAGGACCTCTTTTTTGCTTTTTGGGATTATTGGGATCTCCTCCCAGCATGTCCTGTTTGTTCACCGCAAACTTTTTGGCCGTATTGACAGCTTTTGATGTGCCCATGCTCGTACTGTTTTGCTTAAAGCGATTTTTGGTGACGGCAGCCTTGGAAGTAATGTCCTGGGCATTTTGTTTGAAATCATTCTTTTTTTTCATGGTGTATTTGTTAGGGGCCATGCTGCCGCCGGAGCTCCGCGGAGCAAGCAAGAGGTCCTTGCTGCCGCGGAGGATTACCGGCGATCGCTACCAGTAGCAGAAAGCACAGCGTTATCAGCGTTTGATCATTCTTAGTGTTTGTTGTTTTCCTTCGTTCTGAATAACAACTGTATATATACCAGGAGGTAGATGAGATACCGGGTAACGTGTCGGCTGATTCTCTCCACTGGAATCCAGCGCAGAATGCTCGAATACTTTTCGCCCGTGGTCGTTATAAATCCGGATGATATTTTTCTGTTTGGAAGCGCTGCTTCTCCATTGAATCGTGAAGGATTCATCCACCGGGTTGGGATAAAGCGATAGGTTCGGTATAGCGTGGGTGGCGTTTATGCGGGAGCGATTTCCGGTGCGACCGAGGCTGTCCGTGTCGGGTTGTACCTCCAATATATAGGCTGTAGTGTCGGTACAGGCAAGAGAATCGGTCACTATAAATACCAGGGGGTAGCTTGCCGCACTATCGGGTACACCGGTTAGTATGCCCGTGACGGCGTCCCAGGAAATACCCGGAGGCAATGTGCCTGTAAGCAGCGAGTAAGCATAAGGGGTATGTCCACCGGTGGCGGCAAGCGCCTGTGAATAGGTCGCCAATACCTGGGCCGTCGACAGCGAGTCCGGACCGAGGACTAAGGCTGAGCAGGTATCTTCTTGGATCTGGATGATCCAGAAATCGGCCAGCCCCTTGCTGTTCACGGACTTTGTGGCCGATATAGTGGATGCAGACCAGCCTCCCAGTAGAAATGCATTGTCGGTGGTTTGTATGCCCACCTGAGCGTTGTCGTCGCTGGTGCCACCCAGCGTCTTGTCCCATTCCAGGTTGCCGTTTGCATCGGTCTTTACCGCCCAATAATCGTTACCTCCCAGATTGGGCTCTGTTTTATTACCCGAAGCGCCTGAGCTGGACGTGCCGGCCAATAGAAATCCGCCATCCTGGGTGTTAGAAATCGAGCGGCACTCATCCGACCCGGTGCCACCAAATGATTTATCCCAAACTTTGGTGCCCGAGGTATTGAGCTTGACAATCCAGAAGTCGCTACCACCAATAGCAGTGGTACGGTCACTTGAGACAGGTGACATCGACATACCACCGATAATGAGCTCGTCTGCCGGGGTGATGCAAGCCGCCCGTAAAAACTCGAGGCCACTGCCGCCGATCGTCCGATCCCACATTTTGGTACCCGTAGACATGATGCGGACAACCCAGTAGTCGAAGCTGCCTTTTCTGTTCTGGCTTTTCTCGCCAGAGATATTGGAATCCGAATAGCCGGAGATCAAAAAGCCTCCTGTGGATGTAAGGTGTACAGCCGAAGGAATATCAATACCATTGCCGCCATATGTTCTGGACCATACCGTGGTACCCAACGCATTCAATTTGATAGCCAGATAATCCGTAGATCGAACGGAGCCGGCATCGGTCTCCCCGACCAGCAAGAAGCCACCGTCGGCAGTGATCGTGGCGGCGTAGAGTATATCACTGCCGCTACTACCCAACGTTTTGTCCCAGAGCTTGTTTCCATTGGCGTCTACTTTGACGACCCAGAAATCCCGTCCACCCAGGTTCGCATGGGTTTTGTCCCAACCGGCGCCCGACGTGGAATAGCCGCACAACAAATACCCACCGTCCGGTGCAGCAACCAGTGCGCGTAAGATATCCATGTTGCCGCCGCCATATGTTTTATCCCATAGTTTCGTGCCGCTACCGTCTGTTTTTACCAGCCAATAATCTTCAGCACCCCGACCAAATTCTGATTTGTCGCCCGGCGGATTCGACCGCGATTCACCGGCCAGCAAATACCCGCCATCGGGCGTAGCAACTTGACAGAATAGCCGGTCATCGGCAGTTCCGCCCAGGGTTTGGTCCCATACCCTGGCAATGGACACTTGTGCTTGACTCTCCAGGCAGACGCAGGTCAACAGCAGGACCAGCCCGACATACTTCATAAAATTCACATGCATAACTTTGTGGGTTTAATTACAGGTGTATATGATCTCCCGGGCGGGATATCACCATTTTGAGGAATTTTTTTTTCTGCGTGCTGATGGATGAGGAAAACGTTATATTTTGATACTGATTCGTCTCCTTTATCTGTACCATGAAAATATATGCTGTTGCGGTTCGCATACTGGTAATAAGCGCCTTGTTCGAAAATGTCACGGCCGCTTTGGCGCAGGCGCAGCCAGATATTATTAATAAAAACAAAACATACACTTTTTCTCAGTTTGATAGTGTATATAATGCTGGCGGTTACGATAAGGCGAAAACTATAGCAGAACATCTGGTGGCCAGGGCACATGAACGCCCGTCCGACACATTATATACACAAGCTCTCCGGCTCCTGGCCCTTTCGAACCGGGCACTGGGCCACCTGCAGGCGGCGGAAGAGATCTTCGAGCAGATTGCGACAACAACGGAACCGCGCAAACAGCAGACTGCCTTTTATCGGAATATATTGCTGGAGTGGGGGAATATCAGCCGCGAAATAGGGAACTATGCAAAAGCAGAAAATATCCTTCAGGGAGCTATCGCGTTGCACCGCGAGCAGCTTTCTGCGATGGACAGCCTGGAGTATGCCAACTGCATGGATGCGCTGGGATCGGTATATATGAAAGGTGGTGAGTATGAGAAGGCGGAAAGATCCATTCAGGCTGCCCTCCAAATTTCGGAGCGATACCGGGATACCAACACGAGTTTATACCTGATTCACCTGACGGACCTTGCTGCATCCTATAATGCCGCCGGTAAACATACAGAGGCCGAACCAGTGTACCTGAAGATTCTCGCGCTCAAAAAAGAGGTGTTTGGAGAAAATCACGCGTCCTATGGCCTTGCCCTCAGCAACACAGCTACATTCTACGCCAATACAGGGCGTTATGCACAAGCCGAGAAAATGCTTCTGCGGGCACTGGAAATCCGGGCAGAAAAGCTCGGGCGGCGGCATCCGGACTATATCATATCGCTTGCAAACCTGGCAGTGTTGTACGATATGATGAAAAAACCACAGGAAGCCTATGAGCTCTATGGTGGGCTTATCGAGCTGACCCGTGAGCAATTCGGAGAGAACACTCCCGACTACGTCTATACCCTGCGGGATGCCGCCAATAATTATCAAAGCCTCGAAAAATATAGCGAAGCAGAGGCGTTGTATCTTCAGGCGGTGGAGGGTATGAAGCGGGTGTTGGGAGAAAGCCACCCACAGTACGCGTTAACCCTGAATTCCCTGGGATACAATTATTTTTTGCAGGGCCAATATGCAGAAGCGGATCCGCTTTTTGAACAAGCGCAAAAAATATACCGTGAGAAAGTGAGTGAGTTACACCCCTACATAGCCATTACACACGATAACCAGGGCAGGTTGCGGGCGGCGCAAGGTGCAACGGAAGACGCCCGTAATCATTTTCGACTGGCACGTGAGATTCGATACAAGCGCATTCGCGAAATGTTTCCGATTATGTCGGAAAAAGAGAAAAATAGCATGTACGCTTCTCTTCGGCGAAACTTTGATCTGTCGCGTAATTTTGCCGTGCAGTATGGGGACTATGCAGATGCACTCGAGATCCAACTGTTTACAAAGTCGCTGTTGCTCTTTGATCTTCACCGCATACAACGGCAAGTTCAGAGAGACCCGGCCTTCTCTGGTTTTTACCATCGTTGGCAGGATGCGCGCAAAGCTATTGCAAATGCTTATAATCAATCACCGGAACAACGTTTGAAATCGGGAGTAGTGCTGGCGACACTCGAGTCAAAAGCAGATTCCTTGGAAAAATACATTGCGTTGCGATCGGGGGCCTTTACCCGCGTCACAAGATCGTTAAAAACCGACTGGCGTCAGATCGGGCAAGCGTTGCGGCCGGGAGAAGCGGCAGTCGAGATAATTCGTTTTTTGAAATATGACTTTACAGCCAATCGCGATTTTTCGGATACAGTTGCTTACGCAATCCTAATCATTCTACCCGGTGCAAACGATCCCGCGCTCGTACTCCTGGAAAATGGTAATGATATGGAAGCGAAATACCTTCCGGCGTACCATGATGACATTCGGAATCAAACCTACGAAGCCGATCCCTATACATGGTTCTGGAAGCCTGTTGCAGACAAACTAGCCGGGGTTAAGACGGTCTATGTGTCGGCAGACGGGATCTATCATTTGGTAAGCCTTGAGGCATTGCTCAACAGGCAAACCGGCATGTATGCAGGGCAGGAGAAAAGCATTCGGATGGTGCCCAGTTTAAGAAGTTTGTTACCGGCTCCAGTCGAAGTAAATTCGCAGGAGTACGTTCTCTTCGGCTATCCAACGTTTGATAAAAAATCGGAGCAACAAAATCGGGTCGCTGCCGTGACAGACGCTGCGTTGCCGAGAGAACTGGTAGCAGACACAGGCGAGCGCGACTATAATTGTTCGCCCTTGCCGGCCACTAAAGCGGAAGTGGAAAGTATTGCCCGTCTGCTGAAAAAGAAGCGGAAAAAGTCAACAGTATTCATGGAGACTGCTGCCAGTGAGGAAGCATTAAAGACGATCTCTTCACCGCAGGTATTGCACATCGCTACCCACGGATATTTTGAGAAAAATCCTGACAATAACCCTATGCTCCGGGCGGGACTGTTGTTTGCCGGTGCCAGGCAAACACTTGAAAAGAAGGGTAGCCTGCCGTTATCCGGCGACGATGGTGTTGTAACGGCCTACGAGGCAGTCGGGTTGGATTTGACAGGAACAGAATTGGTAGTGCTCAGTGCCTGCGAGACGGGACTGGGAGAAATCAGATCCGGCGAGGGAGTATATGGCTTGCAACGTGCCCTTACCATTGCCGGGGCAGATGCAGTCTTAATGAGTTTATGGAAAGTAAACGACCAGGTTACAGGCGAGCTGATGACGTACTTCTACGAATATTGGCTAAAAGGGTTGGAAAAACATCATGCACTGCAGAAAGCGCAGCAAAGGATACGCAGCCGCTATCCGCATCCGGCGTTGTGGGGTGGCTTTGTTATGATCGGGAAGTGATCAATAATGTATGGTGTAAACACAGAAGCAAAATGTCAGCGCGGTGGGTGGGAATAATATTGCTACTGATGGGTGGCCAGGCTGCCGGTCAGGGACTTTCGGAGTCGCATTTTAAATTTGTTACAGCCCGAAATGTCTATACCGCCGTGGCTGCTTCCTTTGGGGGAAGTATGCCGAAACCACCGCTTGTCATGGTTCCCACACAAAGTAAAAAGCGCGTGATCGCCCGGTATGTAGGCGGAGTAGTTGAGATCGACGAGACTGTGTACGACCTATGTCGTGGCTTTGGTGCGGACTCGCTCGCAGCGCTTGCCTGCGTGCTGGGCCACGAGCTGGCGCACTACTATCTTCGGCATACATCTTCCGAGAGCTTCTCGCAGCTTCTGATCAAACCCCTCGCCGAGGTGTCCACAGACCGGCAAAAGGAGACCGCGATGATAGAGTCACAGGCCGACTATCACGGCGCCTTTCAGGGATTTTTAGCAGGCTATCCTACCTACCGGGTTATTGCGGCGCTTTATGAAAAGATATACCAGGCGTATCACCTGCCTGAGAAGGTTCCGGGCTATCCGTCGCGGCAAGATCGTATAGCGATCGCTGGCGAAAAAGCAACGGCGATTGCCCGCATGGCACCCCTTGTCGAGACAGCGCGTTTTTTAGTTGTAAAGGGTGACTATACCTCAGCCGCGCGATGCTATAAATATCTGCTGACCCAATTCCCTTCGCAGCAAATGTATAATAACCTCGGTGTCTGTTATCTTCAACAGGCAGCAACGCATTTCGTTGACGAACAGGCCGCCTTTGCCTACCCGTTTGAGCTGGATCCTGTGAACCGACTTTTAAATATCCATACACGTGGAGATAGGGTGGATGCCACTGCGCGCGAAGCACTTTTGAGCCATGCACAGGAAAATTTTCAGCAGGCAATCCACCTGGATAACACATATGCTTCCGCCCATATAAACTTAGCGACGGTGCAGTCCCTGCAAAATGTTCCCTCCGCATCGATCGGTACGATCGATCTATTGCAGCGGTACACTGAAGGAGAGTTGCCGGCCAATGCTTACCTGGTTCGGGGTATTGCCTACGTGCGTAATGAACAGCTCGATGCCGCCGGCCTGGATTTTGAGAAAGCAAGGCAGGGCAGTGCATTTCAGTCAGACTATAATTATGCCTTGTTTCAACAACTCAAGCGTTCCTGGTGGGAGGGACTGGAGGAATGGATTCAGGATTATTTTTCGTCAGCGCCGCAGCCATCAAAAGCCAGGCCGCTTCCTCCGGCCACTGCATTTGGCAATCATCGGCCGGTAAGCCCGGCTGCGTTTAAGCCTGTCGTTACATTGCCTTTTCCGGATCCTGTCAGCGTGCATCACTACCAGGAATTGGGATTCTCGTATGTGAAAATTGAAACGGCCAGTCAGCAACTGGAGCTCGTGGCATCGGGTTCCATGGTTTCGGCAGACCGGTGGAAGGGAAAGACCGTTCGCGAATGGCTAAAGAAATACAGGCCGGCAGATGTAACGTTTGTCTTTTCGCAAGGGTATGAAATGCATTTGTACCGGCAGAATAGGATTATCCTGGAAAGCAAGGACAATATCATAACCGGCTGGATGATCTGGCAGTCCGCACCCCTCAACTCAAAATGAGGCCTTTATAAGCTCACGGGGACGATTGAATCCCTTCTCAAGTTGATATACGACCGTATCGGCCTTTAGAAAATATCGTTGGTCTGCGGGGCGGTAATATACTGTCCATTGTGTCGGGCTCCCGGATGGCTGGGGTAAATAAAGTATTAACGTATCCGAGAAGGTGTAGCTTGCGGTGCTGGCGGGTGCTATGATCACCTGCATGACCAGCGAGTCCAGTATAACGGCGTTTTTGCCGAAGCCCAACGCTGTGCTATCAATTTCTTGTACTGGCACAATATAGGTTGTTGCTGCAAGCGGCTGTTTCGGTTGATTGTCCAACAAGTATTTACCGGCGCCATAGGCCGCGATCAGAATCAGCACAGAAGCGGCCGCCCACCAGATCCACCGGTAATTTCCCTCGTCGGAAATCGCCGCTAGTCTTTTCTTCATTTCCAGGCGATTGTGCAGCCGTATTTGTTCGTTTAGCGACTGTTGTAAGGCCACCTTTTCTCGGAAACCTTCTTCCTCTTCCATGCGTTGCTTCACCATACGGATCGAGGCTTCGTCTAACGTTCCCGACAGGAAACGGTCTATCCACTCGGTCTCATTTTCTTCGGTGATCATACAATCTTTACGGTAAGGTTAGGTACATTATTTTACCCAGTGGCGAGTTTTTTTAATTCTTTTAAACACCGATATTTCTGATTGCTCGCTACATGGGCGTCTTTATATCCAAGGCGCTGCGCAACCTCCGTCATATTCACGTCGGCATACACGACAAGCTCCAGGAGCTGGCGACACTTGTTACCAAGCTTTTTGATGGCCAGTTGTAAGTGTTTCTCATAGTTGATGGTCGGAAGGCTGTCTACATCTGTAAGTTCGTCTGCAAGCTCGTCTATGTCGAACTGACTGTTTAAATCAGTTCCGTTTTTTCTGCAATGCGCCAGCCAGTGGTTGCGAAAAACGGAATATAGATAGGATGTTGGTTTGCAGGTAAGCTGTTTCAACTTTCCGTCCATGATATTCTCGTAGAAGGCAATCGTACTATCTTGCATGATGTCCTTTACTAACTCGCTGGGAACTTTATTCCGCTTTGCAAAGTCTTTGATCATGGATTTTGAATCCCGGTACAAGTCGTTCCAAACGGTTTCATCTCCATTTTTTGCTTTTTTAAGCCAGGAATCAAATGCGCCGGAACCGCTGATATACATCGACATACAAAGGTTGCGTACAGAGACTTTAGTATTGAACTTTTTTTCAACGAAAAGGTAAGCTTTTTACGCTTACAGATTGCTATGATGTTGAATATAGGTAGTAGGCGTCTATGTGCCCGATGTTAGTTTCGGATCTCCAGGCCAAACCGCTGCCGTAATTTCTCTTCTTCCAGATCCAGCTGTGTCAGATACTTTCGCACCAGCTCTTCATCAAACTCCTCCTTCCGATTGATCTTGTGTAATAGCTCGCGCTTATGCTGGATCAGCTCGGTAACAATGGTATGATACCGATGCCCGCTTTCCGGTAACGCATCAATTTCCGGTGTCACCTGCGTTGTCAACAAACGCAGCTCATTCTCGATATTTATCCGCAGATTTTGCAGCGGTATATTCCGCGTAAGATCCGAAGTATATTGTTCGTTCAGTAGTGCGAGGGTCTTTTCGTTCAGCTTCCGTTGGATGATAGCTTCTTGTTCCGACGCTGTAATAACGGTGTCCCGGTCGGGGATATGCAGGAAACGGATGACGGCGGGTAATGTTAATCCTTGGACCACCAACGTGATGAGGATCACCATGAAGGTGATGAAGAGGATCATGTTGCGTTGGGGAAAAGCCTGACCGTTGTTGAGCAATAACGGTATAGACAAGGCCGATGCGAGCGACACCACACCACGCATCCCGGCCCAACCAAAAACCAGCGGCATACGCCAACCCGGGCTGCTGTCGGCGGTGGTAATAAACCGGCTGATGAACACGGTAAAGACAGAGGCGCCGAGGCAGGAGAGGATGCGGGTGATGATGATCACAGCCGAAATGATGAGTCCGTATAGAATGGCGCTGGGCAGTGCGTCGGGGCCGAGACCTTCGACGATGACGGGCAACTCCAATCCGATGAACATAAAGACCAGGCCGTTGAGTACAAACCCAAGTGTACTCCACACATTGACTCCCTGCAGGCGACTGATGTGGTTCATGATCTCGTACCGGCGGCTCGAGAGGAATAAACCACCGCTGACCACGGCCAGGACACCGGACACATGGAAATGTTCCGCTGTTATGTACATGGTGTACGGCGCAATCAGCGTTAGCACTGTGTCCATGCTGGGCGTGGTGGGCAGCCAGCGGATGATGGCGTAGAAGATGAGCGCAATGAGCAGGCCGGTAATGGTGCCCATGACAATGACTACGACAAAACTGACGGCCGCCTGTTGCCAGACAAACGTACCGGACGCTACTGCCGCGAGGGCAAATCGAAAGACTACCAAGCTGGAGGCGTCGTTCAGCAGACTTTCACCTTCAATGATGGAGACCAGCCTTTTGGGCACCTGCACACCACGCATGATAGTGGTGGCCGACACGGCATCGGGTGGCGAGATGATGCCGCCCAGGAGGAAGCCCAGCGCGAGGGTAAAGCCAGGGATGATGTTAGCCGAAACAACGGCGACTACACCCGCGGTGAGGATCACAATGCCGAAAGCGAACGAGCCGATTACGCGCCGCCATTTCCAGAAGTCCTTCCAGGAGGTTTGCCAGGCAGCTTCGAAGAGCAGCGGCGGCAGGAAGATGAGGAAGATGATTTCAGGATCAATGGAGATCTCGGGCAGGGCGGGAACAAAGCTGATGGCCAGTCCGCCGAGCACCAGGACGATGGGGTACGAAATCTTCAGGCGCTGGGCCAGCATGACCAACGCCAGGATGATAAATAATAAGACAATGTAAAGTGTGATGATCTGAGGCATGAGGAGACCGATGTACCGACAAAGATAATAAAGTTTATGCCCGGTGGCAGTTGCGATGCGGCGACCAATTCTTGCAATTTTCCGACTTTTTTGAGGAGGGAAGGGCTGCGGTTGGTATATTTCAAGTCGGTAGACCAATTATTGATCGTATCGCTATGCTCGAAAACCTGATTAATTTATACGACCGCGACCTGCGGCGACTTGAAACAGAGCTCTCCACGTTTCGCCAGGAAGAAAACCTGTGGCGGGTTACCGGACAGATTGCAAACCCCGCCGGCAACCTCGGGCTGCACCTGGTCGGAAACCTCACTACCTATATCGGCAAAAACCTCGGCGGCATAGACTATATCCGCGATCGGCCCAGGGAGTTCTCTCGTCGTAACCTGCCGCTTCCGGAACTACTGGGCATGGTACGTACGACACATGGACATGTAACCAGTACGTTGCAAAAGCTAAAAAGCGACGATTTGGAGGCGCGATATCCGGAGGATGTTTTAGGTTTTGAGATGACGACGGGATATTTCCTGTTACACTTATTGGCACACCTGGCGTATCATACAGGTCAGATCAACTATATACGGCGCGTGCTGGAGTAGATAACCGTGGGGCAATGCCTATAGAAGTTTAAGTAGGTCCTTGTTTTTGTCAACGACGGCTTGCACTTGTTTGTTCATTTTCTGGTAGGCCGCCACCACTTTGCGGCCAGTTTCCGTCACCTCGGCATAGCCGCCTTGCTGGCCGCCTTTTTGCGTCACCACAAACGGCTTGCGTCCACGGGTATTCATCTCATCCACCATGACCCAGGCCTTCTTGTAAGACATGCCCATTTGCCGGGCCGCCTGCGCAATCGAGCCGGACTCCTGAATAAGCTCTAACAACTCGGCCCGCCCGGGGCCAAAGAATTTTTCACCATCGAGATCAATCCAGCAACGTACGCGTATTTCTTTTTTCATATAGTCATACTGTATAATTCTCTCCCAGATCCAGAACTTTCAACGTCCCCTGTATTTCCCCTTCCTTCTCCAACTCCCTCAACACCCGCACAGGTTCCCCAATTGGCTCATCACTCAGATTAAACGTTCCATAGTGCATCGGCACCAACACCTTCGCCCCCAAATCATGAAACGCCCGCACCGCATCGCCTGGCGAAATATGCACCGGGTGCATAAACCATTCCGGCTTGTACGCCCCTACACCGATGATCGCAATATCAATGCCCGGAAAAACCGCCCGCGCATCGGCAAAGTGACTGCCATAGCCCGTATCGCCGCTAAAGTATATTGTATGATGCTCGCTTTGTAATACATACGCACCCCAGAGCCTTTTGTTCGTGTCGCGGATGCCGCGCTTTGCCCAATGGCGCGCCGGCAGAAAGTATATATGCACGGTGGGACTTGTCAGATACTGTTGATACCACCCTGCCATCTGGATAGGGCCTCGCCCGGCCCAGGGCCGCAACAGCTTTTCCATCTGCAAGCCTGTGAGAATGGCGGCTGACGGATGCAAGGCCCGGATGCGCCGGATAGACTCTTCCTGACAATGGTCGCGGTGGTCATGCGAGATGAGCAGGTAGTCCAGGGGCGGTAACATTTCGGGCACAACCGGAGCGGGCGTATAGCGGTGCGTGAGGGGTATATCGTAAAATATCGGGTCGATCAGGATGTTTATACCGCCCAGTCGTATAAAAAAAGAGGCATGTCCAAGCCATACGATGCAGTCAGTTGTATCATGTATGAAATGGGTGTCGTGGTGAGTCTTAAGCCGGAACGTGTCAGCTTGCTTCTCCTGCTGTTGCGGTTTAGGACCAAACTTCCATTTTAATACATTCGATAAGGCTGGTATATAGGGGTATTCATGGTTCATGAACCGGCCTGTCCCGTCGATGGGGGTACCGGGCCAACCTTGTTTACAGGTATATAGGGCTGGGTTATACGTGTATTGTGTTGCTTGATCCAAGGCTTGTAAAATAGCAATTGTAGAGGTAAACATAACATTTCCCCAAAAATGATTTGGGATTTGCGTTTCTTTGTCCCTTACCATTACCCCACACTATACCGGCATGGACCTTTTTTTAATGATTGTTCTGGCCCTCAATACCGTTTGGTTTGCTATTGCGTTTTGGTTTTTCAGCATCCGGCCGCAGCGTGCAGCGCGGCTGTTGGTGCCCTGGCGAGACCGGTATGAAGCTTCTTTTGCGGTGTTAATTCACTCCCTGCGGTTTCTCGGCGGCATGAATCTGGCGCTGGCGTTGTATTCGCTGTTATTAGTGCTGCATCCCGAGCTGTGGGATGTTCCCCTGCAGGTGGTGATACCGCTGATGATCTTTGGTGTGGCGCACGGCAGCCAGTTTTATTTTAACCTGCAGCTGGCCATTCGTCAGGCGCGGGGGGAACGCTACCTGTGGCCGGTATGGAAGGGGCCCATGTTGGGGATCTTTCTGATTGACGCCATCCTCAGCGTGCTGAACTTTACGTGCGGTATATTGCTGTTTCCGCCGTCTATTCCGCATTGATCTTACATGCGGGGTTTCCAGGGTGTTTCGGGCGCGTTCAGGTTCTGCGTCATCTGACGTGACAATACGAAGAGATAGTCCGAAAGCCTGTTCAGGTACTTTATTACTTCCGAAGGTACACCTTCTGTGTGGTGCAAACTGATGGCCAGGCGCTCGGCGCGACGGCATACCGTACGGGCCAGGTGGCAAAACGAAACGGCCTGATGCCCACCGGGCAGTACAAAAAAACGCAGTGGCGGAAGTCCCGCCTCCATCGTGTCGATTTCTTTTTCCAGTTGCTGTGTGTCAGCTTCCGACAGTGCGGGGATCTTTACTTTGGTGTTGCCGGGCTCGGTGGCCAGAATGGAGCCGATGGTAAAAAGGCGGTCTTGTATTTCGACGAGTGTGGCGTGGCGTGGCTGGTTTACTTCCTGGTCGCGGACGAGGCCGATCCACGAATTCAGCTCGTCGATGGTGCCATAGGTATCAATGCGGAGGTCGTCTTTGGAAACGCGCTTTCCACCGAACAGGGCGGTAGTGCCCTGGTCGCCCGTTTTGGTATAGATTTTCATGCGTGGGCGACGGCCGGCCGGCGGTTGATGGCATCGTTCTTTTTATCCCATTCAATGAGCCCGTCGCGCAGGCGTATGATGCGGTGGGCATAGTGGGCAATGTCGTCTTCGTGTGTTACCATGATGATGGTGTTGCCCTGGTCGTGTAGCTCCTGGAACAGGTCCATGATGTCGTACGACGTTTTGGTATCGAGGTTACCCGTGGGCTCGTCGGCGAGAATGATAGACGGGTTGTTGACAAGGGCCCGGGCGATGGCGACGCGCTGACGCTGACCGCCGGAGAGCTCATTAGGTTTGTGATGGTAGCGGTCGGCCAGGTTTACGCTTTCGAGGGTGGCCATGGCGCGTTCTTCGCGTTCGGCTTTGCCATAGCCCGCATAGATCAGCGGCAGGGCCACGTTTTCCAGTGCCGACGCGCGCGGCAGCAGGTTGAAGGTTTGAAACACAAAGCCGATCTCTTTATTGCGAACCTCGGCCAGCTGGTTTTCGGTCATTTCGCTTACCAGGTGGTTGTTGAGGCGATAGGTGCCGCTGGAGGGGGTATCGAGACATCCCACAATGTTCATCAGGGTTGACTTCCCGGAACCAGATGGCCCCATAAACGCCACATATTCGCCTTTGTCGATGGAAATGGTCACATCCTGTAGAGCGTTTACGATGTTACTGCCCATTTTATACATCCTGGACAGGTGGCTGGTTTCAATGATCTTCATGCTGGATATTAGTTGACGATTTAACGGCAGAATTACAAGTCATATTTTTAGTGAGACGACGGAGTGGTGATAAAAGTTTCACAGGCATGGATCACTTCGTTGTCTTTTAGAATGCGGGTGTGGCCGAGGCCCTCCGTGCGCAACAGTTTGGCCGACGGGTATTCCCGTATGAGCGCCTCCGCATGTGCCAGCGATACCTCCCGGTCGTTGGCGTCATGCACCAACATCAGCGACAGCGGTGTAGGCAGGTGGCGGATAAAATGCAGTGCGGTGAATTCGTCGAAGGGCTTGCCATAGGCACGCAGCACATATTCCTTAAAGAAAGTACCGGTAGCAGGCGAGCCCTGGATGGCGCGCAGATACGTGTTGATGATCTCGTCGCCGATGGTGGGGCTGGAGATGTTAATAAGCTTTTTGATGGGCAACCCGTGCATGGCGGCCATCAGCACCGCACCGCCGCCAAAGGAGTGGGCGATGACGGTGTCAGGTACGCCTTTCAACGCAACGATCTTTTGAAGCGTTTCCTCAAATTCGACGATGTGGGTTTTTGATCCTTGAGAGCGGCCGTGTGCGGGCCCGTCAAAGCCAATGACGCAATACCCTTTGGCCAGCAAGGGTTTTACAAAACGCCGGAATTGTGTGGCGCGGCCGGACCACCCGTGCACCAGCAACACATACGGACTATTCGCCGGTCCCCAGGCATATGCCTGAATACGTTTGTGAGCGGCTTCAAACGAGAATGGCTGCGCAAACGACTCGGCCTTCTTTTCTTTTTCCGGCAAGGGATACCGCACGGGCTGGAAGAACAATCGCACAAAGTAGCGGTGGGCAAGGCCGGGCGCAATTTTCTCAACACGCGGGTATGCCCAACGCACAAATTTCAACAGGGCCGGGGTCTTATCCTTTTTTTTCATCTATTGACATTGCAAAGTGGTAACTGCCCGGCAGTTAGCGGCATTAATGTACGCAGGATATGGTTACAAAATTGTAAATTATTCCCTCGGATCGATCGTAAATGTAAAATCGTTTTGCCGGTAGGCGAACGTCCTCAGGTCATATACACGTTCGGTATATCGCACGTGGTTGTGGTGGTCGACTAATACCACCGTCGAGCACCGGGTGCCATAACTACCGGTCTTGATGAACATCGATGACAGGGCTTCCTCGCGGTCGAGCGTAAGGCCTGTATCGGGCAATGCGTCTTTCGGCGCGCGGTGTTCGTCATAGAGTGCCGTGAACAGCTCGTCGGGGTGGAGGGTCTGCTGGAGCAATAAAGACTTGATCTTTTCTTTGCCGCGTACGACTTTTGGCCACGGTGTTTCCAGTAGGTGGTTGCTGAGGCCGTAGAATCCCGGAGGCAATTTGTCCACGCCTTCTTTATAGTTTGAGTAATACCAAAGCTGATCGGGGTGGCCCATCACCAGATTAAAGCCATTATACCGTTTGCCGTTCTGCGCGATGTGTTGCAGGTAGGCGTCGGGTGATTCGGTGCCGATGAGGTAGTCGGACACCAATGCGCCACGCGTGGGCGCTTGCGGGTCGATGTGCAGCGGGTCGCGGTAGTTGGTCAGCAGACTGATGCGCCCGCTGCGTGTCATGCCCATCCACGTGCCACCCCCCTCCAGGTCGCGGCCGCCGACAAGCGTGGGATGATCTGCCCAGAAGTGGGCGTCTTCCGTTTTGCGTTGATAGAACTCGTCGCGGTTGGTGGCGACAACAAGTTTATAGGTTGGGTGGATGCCCACCGCAAAGAATGCCAGACACATGGTGCAAAGATAGCTTACTTGAGCCGATACCGGTAATTGCTATTCCACCACAGCTTTTGGATCCGTCCGTCTTTATCGCGTTCAAAATATAATTCCTCGCCCAGCTCGCCGTCGTCGCGAATGCGGCGGAATGTATTGTCCTGTGTACGTTTCCATAAGATCAGCGATTGCTTCGGATTATCTGACGGCAGGAACATGGTGGCAAGCTTATCACCCCAGGTCGATACCGCAACCTCCGAGCCCCACGGCTGGCCGCCGTAAAGTCCGCAGAACGGCACCAACGTAGTATCCACTTTGTCGGTGGGTTTGTCTTCGCATGCTTTGGTCAGCATGGCACGCATACCTTCAAAGTATTTATTCGGATCGGTGCCGATGGCATTGATCAATACAATAAACGCAAGCTTGTCTTGCGGACTGAGGATGATGAGACTTTGGTAGCCTGGACAATAACCGCTGTGGCTTACAAAGGTTTTGTTGTCGGTGTGGGTGATCTTGAAACCAAGACCCCAGCTTGTTTTCCAATTGGGATCCATGTATTGCACCTGCTGCATTTCCTTGAGGGTGGAAGCGCGCAATATCTCGGTGCCGTCATTTTTTTCCAACAGCCGGAACTGCCACGACGCAAAGCGTGCCAGGTCTTCTACGGTAGAAGTATACCCCGCCGCAGGCGTAATGCCTTTGGTGTCAAACCGCGGTATCGGCCGGCGCTCCCCCTTGCGGCTTAATTCACTATAACCACTCGCGATCTTTTCTGTTTCCCCTGTAGGAAATGTTGTATGTGTATGAAGCAACTTGAGCGGCCGCAGAATATGTTCTTCCACGTATTGTGTATACGACATACCACTTACCTGTTCAACAATATAGCCCAGCAACGAAATGCCGAGGTTACTATATTGAAAATATGTCGACGCCGGATAAAGTGTTTGCTGTTGTTTTATCTTCTCGACGATCTGTTCTTTCGAAGGAAAGTTGTTTTCGGTCCAATACGGAAAATCAATCTCGCGGGGTAAGCCTGAAGAGTGGGTAAGCAAGGTGCGTACGGTGATGGGCGCGCTGCCGGGATGTGCTTGTTTAATGGAGAACCACGGCAGGAGCGACGCCACTTCGTCATCGAGGCGCAGCTTGCCGGCGTCGCGCAATTGCAACACCGCCACAGAGGTAAACAACTTGGAAATAGAACAGATGCTATAAAGTGTATTGGGGTCGGCAGGGGTCTTTTTGGCTATATCCGCTTTGCCATAGCCTTTGCTCCAAAGCAGCTCCTGATCTTTTACAATGCCTACTGAAATGCCGGGCAGCCTGTCGTAATCGGTCTGCGCATCAAACCAAAAGTCAAGTAGTTTGATGGCTTCGGCATACGCCGGTGGAACCGTTTGTGCGTGTGTGTGCACAGCGGGAAGCATCAGCAGTATCAGTAAAATTCTTTTCATGACGAGGGTTGTTGGCATTCAATATAGAAGTATCCGGGTGGGCAGAGAAATTGTTTTCAGGATGAAAGGTTGATCAAGGGCCTCCACGGTTCAGACTGGTCCTCACCGGAAAGTGGTGACCGGCGCGGATGGCCTTAAAACAACTCGAGCTGCTCGGGAAGAAGTGTAAAGGATTTGCGGTGGTAGGGTGTGATGCCCTGCGCGCGAATGCCATTGCGATGTGCATCGGTGGGATAGCCGGCATTGGTCTCCCAGCTATAACCGGGATAGTGCGCAGCCAGGGATGTCATGAGGTCGTCGCGATAAGTTTTAGCCAGAATCGAGGCCGCCGCGATGGCCAAATATTTGCCGTCGCCTTTAATAATGCATTCGTGACGGATGTCCAGGTACGGCACAAACCGGTTGCCGTCAATGAGCAGTAACGTAGGCGTAACCGTGAGCCGTGCGATGGCGTGGTGCATGGCTTTGAACGACGCATTCAGAATGTTGATGGTGTCGATTTCTTCGTTGCTGATTTCTGCGACAGCCCACGCCAGAGCATCGCGTTGCACATCGATGCGCAATAGTTCGCGTTCGGCTTTGCTAAGCTGTTTGGAATCGTTTAGCAGCGGATGTTTGTATTTTTTTGGGAGCACGACGGCGGCCGCCACGACCGGCCCTGCCAGGCAGCCGCGTCCGGCTTCATCGCAGCCAGCTTCAATATGGTCGTCGGAAAAGGAGGCAAGTAACATGAGCGGGGTAAAAATAAGGAAAGTCGGGCGCAGAAAAAATGTGATATATTGCCGGCTACGAGTTTTTTATGGCAGAGAAGCGTGCAAACCCCTGGACAACGTTGTCGGGCGCAGAAAAATATGACAACCCGTGGATTAACGTAACCGAGTACCAGGTCATAAACCCCGGCGGTGGTCGCGGCATTTATGGCAAGGTACATTTTAAGAATATTGCCATTGGCGTTGTGGCGTTGGACGCCGAGGGTTACACGTGGCTGGTTGGACAGTTCCGTTACACGCTGGAAGAATTTCATTGGGAGATTCCCGAAGGGGGCGCTCCAGCCGGTGAAGACCCGCTCGTCGCCGCGCAACGCGAGCTACGGGAAGAAACGGGGCTCATCGCCCGCAAGTGGTCGTTGTTGGTGAAAGTACACACGTCGAATTCCGTGACCGACGAAGGAGGATTTATTTTCCTGGCCGAAGAGCTGGAGACCGGTCCCCGGGCATTGGAAGAAAGTGAAGCCGATTTGCAAGTGCGCCGGTTGCCGCTAAAAGAAGCTGTTGATATGGTTATGCGCAGTGAGATAACCGACAGTATGAGCATGGTCGGTCTGCTGGCACTGGCCCGCACAAAGGGACTGGCATGACCTTACGCACGCATTTCCGGGAAAACCTTATCCTGGCGTTGCCAGTGATGCTGAGTAACCTCGGGCACGTACTCATGGGCGTAACCGACACCATGATGGTCGGTCACCTGGGCGCAGCGTCACTTGCCGCCGCCGGACTCGCGCTGGTTGTCTTTAACGTCTTTATGTTGTTTGGCATTGGCGTGTCGTTTGCCATGACGCCACTCGTAGCCGCCGCGCACGGTGCCGGCGACAAGACTACCATCGTGGCGGTACTGCGACACGGCCTGGTGGTGAATGTGCTGAATGCGCTCGTACTGGTGGGCGTGGTGTCCATTGGTAAAAATGTCTTGTATTATATGGGGCAATCCAATGTCGTAGTAGCGCAAGCGTTGCCTTTCCTCGACATTGTGGCCTGGTCGCTGGTGCCCATCATGATTTTCCAGACTTTCAAACAATTTGCGGAAGGCATGTCCAACACACGTGTGGCCCTCATCGTCATGGTGGCGGCCAACGCGCTGAATGTGTTGCTCAATTATGTTTTTATTTATGGGCACTTCGGTATGCCGGCGCTGGGCCTTACCGGTGCGGCGTGGGCTACGTTCACGTCGCGGGCATTTATGGCGTTGGCCATGGCGGCACTGGTATATGCGCTGCCTTTCTTTCGCAGCTTTCGCGCCGGCTTTGGCACAGGCGGGTATTCACAGCCGCTATTCCGCCGGCTGCTGGGCATTGGCATACCCAGCGGTGTGCAGTTTATTTTCGAGGCGGCTGCGTTTGACTTTTCGCTGGTCATGATGGGGTGGTTCGGTGCCCGTGTGCAAGCCGCACACCAAATCGCCCTCAACCTGGCATCGCTCAGCTATATGACTACTGCCGGATTGGGCGCCGCGGCCACCGTGCGCGTGGGCTATTACCTCGGGCGCCGGGACGGCATCAATATGCGCCGGGCGACGTACACGCTGATTGCCATGGCGATGGCGTTTATGAGTATCTGCGCGGTGATCTTTGTGGTGTTCCACGAGGTCCTGCCCACCTGGTATGTACACGACGCCGACGTCGTGCCACTGGCGGCTACGTTGCTGATCATCGCGGGCGTATTTCAACTTTCCGATGGCATGCAAGTCGTGTGCGCTTCGGCATTGCGGGGTTTGCAAGATGTAAAGATCCCGTCGCTGTTTATCTTCCTGTCGTACTGGGCCATCGGGTTACCGTTAGGGTACTGGCTGGGCTTTCGCGCCGGCGTCGGACCGGTCGGCATCTGGTGGGGGCTGGTGGTAGGCCTTACGCTCACCGCGACGGCCCTGTTCATCCGGCTGCGTTGGGCAATGCGCCGTATACCATAAGAATTTAATAACTTCATTGCTATACTTACCGAATCATTTGTGACTATGACAGGCAAAGCTGTACGGGTTTCTCAAACTACGATTACCGAACTGATGATCCCCGCGTACGCCAACTTTGGCGGCAAGATTCACGGCGGAATTTTACTTTCACTCATGGACAAGGCGGCCTACGCCTGCGCCAGCCGCCACGCGGGCACGTATTGTGTGACCGTTACCGTCGACAAGGTGGAGTTCTTACAACCCGTAGAGGTAGGCGAGCTTGTATCCCTGCACGCGTCGGTAAACTATGTGGGCAACTCGTCGATGATCGTGGGTATACGCGTAGAATCGCAGAATGTCAAACAGGGTACGGTCAAGCATACCAACTCGTCGTACTTCACCATGGTGGCCAAAGGTGACAACGACAAGCCCGTAACGGTACCACCGCTGATCCTGGAGGATGGCGAACAGGTGCGTCGGTTTATCGAGGCGATGCGCATGAAAGAGATCCGCCAGAAGATGAAAGAGGAAATGGACGATGCCAAGTCCACCGTCGACCTCAGTCAGGCGACAGAGATGCTGCGGACGGAGCGATGTATCATTCAAATGGCCTGAATGTGTTATCTTCGTAAGTACGTATGAAAGTAGTCCGGTGGGCACATACCGTATATGGTGTACTGATTTTTTCAGTGCTGTTCGCGCTCGTTTGCCCATTGCTGGCAATTCCGATATTATTTCCCCGTACGTTCCGGCTGGTGGGTGTCTTTAACCGCTGGTGGGCGCGGCTGATGTTTCTTTTTATTGGCATGCCCTACCGGGTGGTGTACCGGCAGCCACTGGACCCGAAACGCCAGTATGTTTTCTGTCCCAACCATTTTTCGTACATCGACATTCCCGCCATGGGCCTCAACCACCTGAATGCAATTTTTGTGGGCAAGAGTGGTATTACCAAAATACCCGTGTTTGGCTACATGTACGAGCGCCTGCACATCACGGTAGACCGCCAGAGCATGCGCAGCCGGTATACCTCCGTAAAACGGTCGCTGGAGGCAATAGACGAAGGTAAAAGCTTGGTAATCTTTCCGGAAGGCGGGATTATCACGCTCAAGGAGCCTGTTCTGGCGCGTTTTAAGGATGGCGCGTTCCGGGTGGCCATCGAGAAACAAATTCCCATCGTGCCTGTCACGATTCCATACAATTGGATAATTTTGCCGCCGGATCAATTCCTGCTGCGGTGGCATCCGCTGCACGTGATCTTTCACGAGCCGATCGAAACAACCGGTCTGACGGTAGAAGACATCGGCACGCTTCGTGAACGAACATTTGCCGTTATTGCCGCCGAATTGCGACAGCAGCTACAGGGAAAGACCACGGCTCAGCAGCCCACAAACGTTCACAACTATGAAGATCGACCGCGCACTATTGGATAAAATCGCTCACCTGTCCCGTCTCGAATTTGATGAGAAAGACGCTGCCAAGATGATGCAGGATATGACGGCCATCGTTGACTGGGTAGAGAAACTGAAAGAAGTCGATACGGAAGGCGTCGAACCGCTCACCACCATGAGCCATGAGATTAACGTATTGCGCGAGGACGAAGTAAAAGAACACCTCAGCCACGAGCGTGCCTTGCGCAACGCACCCAAGAAAGACTCCGATTACTTCCGCGTACCGAAGGTACTGGAATAACCCCGCTACATGCAATCCCGCTTTTTCTGGAAACTATGGCCCCAGGGCGAACGTCGCTTCTGGTATGGAGCCGCCTTGCTTTTCTTTGCCTCGCTGATCTTTTTGTGGTTCTCCTACTTTCAGGGCCTGGACGGCATACTGACGTGGGACAATGTACAAGAGCAAAAGGTCGTCGAGACTAATGTCCATATTTTCCGCCTGGGACCGTTTCAACTGCAGGTGCCCGCCGAGAGCTACGTTGTCTTTGACTACTTCAACGGCAGCGTGCTGACCCCTAACACGACGGCGTCGTACATTTTCCTGGCCGTGCTGGCCATGGGCCTGACTGTGTTGATCACCGTTATCAGTACAATGGAACGTTTCTGGTTCCTGGTGGCCATGGGTATTTTTATTTTACTGCTGGTCGCGCTGCGACTGGAAGTACTGGGACTAGTGGGGCAGTATAATCGCATCCCCATCGTTGTTGTGCTGATAGTATATACCGTGCCGGCATTTTACTTTGCACGGTTTGCTGCCCATGTCTCGCCAGGCCTGCGATTGCTGGTGTTTGCCACCATCACGGCAGTACTGGGTGGTTTGGTTGCTATGCTGTCGTCGGTGGAGCAACCGTTTCATCACCTGGCGGTAACGGCCTATGCACCCGCGCTGGTGCTGTCGGTGTTATTTATTATACTCGTAGCCCACGAAATCTTTGCAGGGTTCCTGTTCATCACCAGCCGCGGCTCTTCCAAAAGCCTGCGCCATTTCTGTATCATCAGCCTGATCTATTTTGCCAACCTGGTCATCACGTGTATGTACCGGTTGGAGCTGATCGATTGGAATTTTGTATACATCAACCTGTACCTGCTATTGACCGTGTCGGCGGTGCTGGGGATCTGGGGCTTTCGCCACCGCGAGCCGATCTATGCGGGCATCATCGCGTTCCGGCCTGCCGGTGCGTATTTCTATCTCGCGCTGGGCGCGATCTGTTTTGCTACCGTGGGTCAGCTGCTGGGCAATACCAACGGCCCGGCACTGGAGATCGTATGCGATGCAATCATTTTTAGCCACACTGCGTATGGGGTCATTTTTGTGACCTATATCTTCTCGAACTTTATTCTGATGATGGCCCGCAGCATGCAGGTGTACAAGGTACTGTACATGCCTAACCGCATGCCGTATTTCACCTACCGGCTGGCCGGAACCATCGCCATGCTCGGATTTGTCTTTGTGTCCGACTGGCATGCGTATATATACAATGGCATGGCGGGTTTTTACAATGCCACGGGTGACTTGTACGCACAGCTGGGCAACGAGCAGTATGCCCAGTCGTTTTACGAGCAGTCCAGCCACTATGCTCCGTACAGCAACCGTGCCCACTATGCGCTGGGCACAATGAAGGCAGCACAGCTGGACTTTGAAGGCGCGCAGCAGCACTACGCTGCTGCCAATCTGGTGAATCCCACGCCGTACTCGCTGGCAAATGCCGCCAACTTGCTTTCGTGGCAAGGCGATACATTTGGGGCCATTGAGTCCTTACGGCTCGCACGCCGGCAGCTTCCCAACTCCGGACCGATCTTAAACAACCTGGGGCGTGCGTATACCGCCACACACAACATCGATTCGTCGCTGGTATACCTGAGCCGGGCGAAAGAAAAAACCGTGTCCAAAGATGCCGCGGAGACCAACTTCTTTGCCCTGGTCGCTGCCGAGCGCATTCCATTCTTTAAAACCGATTCTACGCTTAGCGCGTTTGGTGCCGGGGCGCCCAGCACGCTGGCCAATGCGCTGGCGCTCGCATCACTCTACCGCGACACCCTGCGGCAAGACATTCGCCCCCTGGCGAATACGATGCTGAATCTTCAAACGGCGACGCTGTTGAATAACTATATATTATACCACGTGCGGTCGCTGGACACTACGTTCCTGAACGACGCCTATCGCCTCGCGGCCGATTCGGTAAATGCTTCGTATAGTGAAGCGTTAAAGGCAACACTGTCGTATGGGTTTTACCACCAGGGCAATGTGGCGCGGGCGCTGCAGTTGTTGGCCGAGCAGGTTTACCTCAGCCAGGCTCATCAGGGCAAGTTTAACTACATTATGGGCCTGTGGGCACTGGATCAAGGCGACCCGGAGCGTGCTTCCAGCTATTTTACGTATGCCGATACCTACGATTACAAGGACGCCAAGTTTTACAATGCCATTGCATTGACCGAAGCGCGCAGTCCCGAAGCGTTAGCCGCGTGGTACGTGGTGTCAACCGGCCCGGACGAGAACCAGCGCGCCATTGCCGCCAGCATCCAGAAGATCCTGATGTTGCCGGTACAATACGCCCTGGAACTAAACGACGCTGAGAAGTACCAGTTCTGCCGGTACCGCTTAGACCTGCCAGACTCCGCCCTGTTCGACAGGCTGGCCAATACGTTTGAGAATGCAAACTATAAGGCGCAAGCCCTGTTGGACAGGAGCCGCCGTTATTACCAGGCGGAGGAATTTATACCCGCTATAAAACTCTTTCAACGCATTGCCGGATTGGAGCTGACCGACGCACTGTTATATGACGACGTGCAGCATTTTGAGCTTCGCATGCTCGCCGCCCGCCGCGAGCTGCGTGCGCTGGCCGGCCAGATCAATAAAGGCGTTACGTTCGACTACCGACGCCCGCTGGAAAAGATATTCTATACTGCGCTGCTAAGCGAATCAAACGGCGACACTACCAAGGCACGCCAGCACTATGCCGTACTGGCCCGGTATAACCCGTACTATGAGGAGGGGATTCTGGCGGCAGCGGATTATTACCGTCGCCATAATCCGAAGGATACGCGCCCCTATACCATTCTGTCGGAAGCGATCCAGGTGAATACAAACTCGTACCGGTTGTTGAAGGCGTACGCCGAGGAAGCGTGGCGGCAGGGGCTTGATGAATATGCTGCCAATGCGGAGGAGCGGTTGCGGGCAATCCGGCGGTGAGACCTGGTATTCCGAAATACAAGTTAAGATTTTAGAGGGAATTTAGGCCTGTGCTGCAAAGCACAGGCCTTTTCGTTGGTGTGGTCGTCGTGTTAAATATCATTGATTCACCACTTTTTGGGCTTCAGTTCATCACAAATAGGCAATTTTGGTGAGTTTGAGCGTAATCGAAATTTTTTCGACAAAAAGAGTAGGGAGAAGCGATCTTCATGGGTCTTATGTCTGAATTGTATGGAAAGAATAGCAGATTTCAGGAGATTGTTTGAGTGTCATTTTATCCCTTTGGTAAAATATTCTTATACCATTACCAAAGATAAGGAGCAGTCAAAAGACATTGTCCAAAATTTCTTTGCAGATATATGGAAGGAAAGGATTGGTCATATCGATTCATTTGAAGTCTTTGCATTTCATGCGATAAAAAACAAATCGATTACTTATTTACGAGATACCAAGAAATTTGTGAGAGCCGTGCCGGAAATCCCCGTTAACCAGAATGATCCCATACATGATCAGCATTTCCCCAAGTATTTATTAGAATCTGCTATCCTTGGTTTACCGGATAAATGCCGGGAAGTATTTATACTCAGTAAGCAAGATGGTCTCACGTATGATGAAATAGCGGAAACGCTTAACGTTTCGGTAAAAACGGTTGAGAAACATATCAGTGCCGGCTTGCAAAAGCTCAAGGAAAAACTGGCTCCTCATAAAGTGTTGTTTTTAGAATCTCTGAACAAAAACTCCTAACGGTTATGGCTGAAGATAAGGACGATATCGACTTTGAAAGAAAAATACTTGAAATGGAAATGCCGCTGAAAAAATTCATTTCCGAGGAGGAGAAAGAAACATCCTGGAAAGAAATACTCCTGACGGTGGATGGCGATACTCGTAAAAAACGCATCAGGCAAAACGTTTACTGGTTGGCGGCAGCATCCGTGTTGATCATCATGGGGATAGTAGCGTGGCTGAACACCAATAGCGGGTTTAGGACGAGTGATCATGAAAAACTTGCTATAGGTTTAACGGACGGATCATCCGTAACATTAAATTACACGAGCCGGTTGGAAGTAGCAGATGATTTTGGTGGAAAAAACAGGCGCGTGTCGCTGCAAGGAGAAGCATTCTTCAATATACAAAAGGACGAAGGGAAGCCTTTTATCATAACCCTGCGACACCATGAGGTGATCGTCGTGGGCACTTCCTTCAATGTGCGCTATAGAGACGAGCTTGCTGAAATTACAGTGCGTTCCGGAAATGTGCAGCTTCACGCGAATAACAAATTTCTGACTTTAGCGGCCGGGGAAAAAGGGACTATTTCTCCAACCGGCGGGCTGTCACGGGTAGAATGGAATGCCAATGACTTTGCATGGTATTCAAAGACGTTGATCTTAAGAATGAAATCGCTTAAAGAAGTTGCTGAGATACTTTCGAAGCTCTTTACTAAAAAGGTGGAGGTTTCCCCCGCTATCGCCTCCATGACCCTGACTGCAGAAATTCAATACGAAACAATCGATGATATTCTCGTGATCATCGAGGAAACGTTTGACGTTGAATGGAAACGCGACGCAAATAAAATATACATCTATGGTAAGGGCGACTAGATATTTATTTTTTGTTTCCTTCTCGGTCGTAACGTCGTTCGTGTATTCGCAAAGTAAAGAGGTAAGAATAGAGCGTTTCAGTGACCTGATCTCTTATCTCGAAACACATACGCAATTTAAATTCTCTTATTCGGGGAGACTGGTCAATATTGCACT
This sequence comes from Parachryseolinea silvisoli, assembly GCF_021190955.1. GTDB lineage: Bacteria > Bacteroidota > Bacteroidia > Cytophagales > Cyclobacteriaceae > Ohtaekwangia > Ohtaekwangia silvisoli. Next base: position 1,778,309 of record NZ_JAIOAO010000001.1, on the reverse strand, counting down.
AACGGTACGTGAAAATGTCAACCTAAGCGACCCGATGCAACTGGAAAAGCTTCTTGCCCAGTATGGAATTGAGGTCGTACGCAGAGGTGATCTATTGATCTTTAGAAAGCGTAGTAACACAACGAAAAATGTAAGCGGATTTGTGCGTGATGCCGAGTCCGGAGAAAGCCTGGTGGGTGCTAATGTCGTGGACGTTACGAGCGGTAAAGGTGTTGCTACCAATACGTTTGGTTTTTTTAGTCTGGACACATCAGGTGATTCGATTGCTGTCAGTTTTGTTGGATATGCCTATCAGAAACTGGCTGTAAGTCAGGCAGAGGACGGATTTGTAATTACGCTTTCCAGGGAAAACAATATATTGACTGAAGTGCTCATATCCGGAGCGGATGCCCGCGAGCTGGCTGAAATGAGTACCGTTAGACTCTCGCCAGATCAGGTTAAGAAGCTGCCCGTATTCATGGGAGAGACAGACATGTTGAAAACATTGCAGCTGCTGCCGGGTGTGCAGGCCGGCACAGAAGGTACTGCAGGCTTCCACGTGCGTGGCGGCGGTCCGGATCAAAACCTGATCCTGCTGGATGGAGTACCTGTTTACAATGCAAATCATCTTTTTGGATTTTTCTCTGTCTTCAATGCAGATGCTATTAATAGCGTAGAGTTAATTAAAGGCGGCTTCCCCGCCAGGTACGGAGGCCGTCTCTCGTCAATCGTGGACATTCAGATGAAGGAAGGGAATCTTCACGAATTGGAAGGCGAAGGTGCGATCGGACTGGTAGCTTCGAAGATCACGGTGAGCGGCCCCATCAACAAAGGAAAAACTTCGTTCATGCTGTCAGCCAGGCGGACGTACATCGATGCCTTTGCTGTTCCACTCGCGAAACTATCAGGCAGCGACAGGGTTGTTGGTGGCAGTTTCTGGGATGTAAATGCAAAAGTGAATCACATCATGTCACCTAAGGACAGGGTCTACGCAAGCTTTTATTCGGGACGGGACAAGTTATATGATGAATACAGTTACGATAACGAAGGGGTGAAGGAGGATGAGCATGCGGAAATACAGTGGGGAAACATAACATCGGCCTTACGGTGGAACCATCAATACACCGATCGGCTTTTTAGCAACCTGACGGCTACCTATACCCGGTATCAGTTTGAGCTTGGTACGAGGGTCAACTACCAATACGCGGACGATCTGAATACGCCTGATATTTACAGGGACAACGAATACTACTCAAACATCCGTGATGTCGGGTTGAAGATGGATTTCGACTATTTTCTGAATAACGATCACCTGATAAAATTCGGAGCCAATCTTGTTCATCACGCCTTGCGACCCGGTGTCTCAAACTTCCGGTCTCATATCCAGGCGGATACAACGTTCGGGTCTACAAAAATTGGCCTCGATGAGATGTATGTATATGCTGAGGACGAAGTGTCGCTGTCGAATGCTACACGGGCAAATATCGGCGTTCACTATTCTGCCGCACGTGCGGGGTCAAAGACCTATACTTCCTGGCAACCCCGTGTAACACTCAGCCAGAGGCTCGGCTCCGCGCTTTCGGTAAAAGCGTCTTACTCCCGGATGGCGCAATACATTCATCTCCTCGTGAATTCAGGAATAGGGCTGCCCACTGACCTGTGGGTGCCTTCTACGGAGCGGGTTAAGCCTCAGTTGTCAGACCAGGTAGCGTTAGGATTGTCATCCGGTTACAGGTACATCGAAATCTCTGTGGAAGGGTATTACAAGTGGATGAACAATCTGATCGAATATAAGGATGGCGCGGGCTTTCTGGATATCGATAGTAGATGGGAGAATAAGGTTGAGTTCGGATCGGGTAAAAGTTATGGTGCGGAGTTTTTTGTTCAAAAGAAATCCGGGCGTTTTACCGGGTGGCTTTCGTATACATGGTCTAAGTCCATCAGAGAATTTGATAATCTGAATTTTGGGAAGCCCTTTCCTTATCGCTATGACAGAAGGCATAATGTGTCTGTTGTATACAATGTTGCCGTGAATAGTAGAATAGACATTGGCGCAGTGTGGGTGTACAGCACCGGCAATGCCGTTACGCTGCCAACCTCCACGTACCCGAAGGCTATCTGGGATTCGAATCAGGCAGGTTATGAAGATTATATAAAACATTATCCTGGTCGGAACTCGTCGAGGATGAAAGATTATCATAGACTCGATCTCAGTATCAGCTTTAAGAAAGCAACACGCTGGGGCGAAAGAAAGTGGGTAGTTGGTTTGTATAATTCGTACAATCGACTCAACCCGATCTATATTGAACTTAATGATGAGAATCGGTTGAATAAGAAATTCCGGCAACTTTCGATTTTTCCTTTAATTCCAAATGTTAGTTACCAGTTTAAATTCTAGAAAATGCGTAGCCTGATGTTTTTACTTCTTGTCATTTTGCTTTCATGCGAAACGACGGTTGATCCCCGGCTCCCCGATAACGGGTCTGGACTCGTAATATACTCCTTCTTTCGGCCAGGAAGCCCGTTAAAAATCGATGTCTTCAATACCATCCCGGTGCTGCAGACAGAAACGATTCAGCGAAATAGGGACCTTGCAATACGAATTCTGAAGAACGGTGAGTTTGTTGAGGAAATTACAGCCGATCAGCAAGGAGCCTACAGGAGCAATACCATACCCGTAGAACAGAATAGTTATAGTTTTGAAACAACGAAGGGCGAGCAAAGCTTTTCAGCCACAAGTCGCATTCCGGAGCCTGTGAGCATATCCAGTGCCCGCATGTCAGAAACGATTCAATACGTCAACTCCGGCGAATATGGATATCCTGCGGAGATATCGCTGGCCGATCCACACGAAACGGCAAACTTCTATTCGCTTGAGATTCTCGTACAGAACTGCAGCAGTGGCTGCACCGATGACGACCTTCAGGGAAGCCTGAATGAGGTGTTGGTGGAAGAACTCAAAGTGAACACAAGCGGTAATACGGATGTTGATATTGTTGGCGGCCCGCAGCAGATCGATGGATTAAAATACATTTACTTCAGCGATGAAGGGTTTAATGGAGAATTGGTTACACTGAAGTTTTTCATAATACCTATGCTGATCGATCTGAAAAAAGATCAGAATATAAAATTTGTGTTAAAGTCCATTGCCCGGGAGTATTACGAGTATTTACGAACATCCGATTTTCAACACGAGCTGGAAGAAGAGGGCAACTTGTCGGAGCCTGTCCAGATCGCCACGAACATCGAGAACGGTCTTGGTACTTTTGCCGGCTATAGTTTCTCCGTTTACACATTGAAACATTAGTATAACGAACATAGTTGAAGATGAAAAAACTGATTATTCTGGCTTTCGGTATCTGTGCCATGAGCTGCCGGGACGACGAACCCCGCTCGCTTCGTCAGAAGCTCGAGGATCAAATGGAGCATTACGAGCAACAAGGTTTTTCGGGAAGTATACTGGTAGCGCATAAAGGTGATCTGTTGTTGCGTGATGGATATGGCTTTTCTGATAAGGAGAAGCAAATTGCCAATACTCCCGAAACCATTTTCGATTTCGGATCGCTCACGAAGCAATTTACGGGTGCTGCCATAGTGAAAGCCGAAACACTCGGGCTTCTAACGGTAGAGCAGAAGCTGTCAGATTTTTTTACAAACGTCCCGGAAGGTAAAGCCAATATCACGCTACATCAGCTGCTGACGCATTCCGCGGGTTTTGAAGATTTCCTGGGAGACGACTACGATCTCATCGGTAGAAATGAATTTCTGGATCTGGCGTTAGCGTCTAAACTAAAATTCGCGCCAGGGTCCGGCTATTCTTATTCGAATGTGGGCTACAGCCTGCTGGGAATCGTCCTCGAAGATGTTAGCGGGCAAACATATGAATCGTTCTTGAGAGCTCATTTATTTAACCAGGCAGGCCTGGAGGCAACCGGGTACATCCTGCTCAAGAATAATTCTTTCCAGGACCAACTAGCAGTGGGTTACCGGAACGGGGACCTTGATGGAAAACCCACCGAAAAGCCCTGGATGAACGATGGGCCTGGCTGGCATCTGAGGGCAAATGGAGGCATCCTCACGACAGTGGAAGAAATGTATCATTGGATAAGAGCACTAAACGAAAAGAAGGTCCTGGATGAAAGCGCATTAACGAAGTATCTGACTCCATACGTGAAGGAAGATGAAGGATCAGGCTATTATAGCTATGGATGGGTCGTCGACAGCGGCACATTGGGCCAGCTATACTGGCACGATGGGGGTAACGGAATCTTTTCAGCGGTAACGTGTAGCTTTCCCGAAACTGAAACTATTATTATCATTGCCTCGAACGATTCCACGATCGATGCTTCTGATCTCGTCGAAGATCTGATTGCTATTATTGGCGCACCCTGAACGGCCGCCCTGTCTTGCTTATTTCTCTTGCAGATCGTGTAGCAGGCCTTTTAGTTTTTCGAGGTGGTTGCCGTATAGTTTTTTGAGGTACCAGTTGGCCAGCCACGTGCTGCAAAAGAAAAAGACGCCTGCCAGGATGGCCAGGTATACCAACGTGCGGGGTTGTACCAGCAGCTCAATGAATTTATCCATGCCGCGTTCCAGGGCGCCAAACAGCAATCCCAGGCCGAAGTACATCGGATACAAGATCGTATAGCTGCTTTTATATACTTTTAGATAGCTCGACAGGTTGTCGGTGAGGCGTTCGAGTGTTTCACGCAGGTTTTCGGTAGCCGGGTTGAAACGGTTGAGCATGGTGATCTTTTTGATGTAGTAGATCGTGTATACCGTAAAGACAGCCAGGATGGCTACCGATGTCCACTTCAGTGCGCCGCTTGACAGCGTGAGGGCGTATGACAGCAATACGACGCCCGTTACCAGCGTGACGATCAGCTCAAACCATACGCTGCGTTTAAGCTTGTCGACGATGGAGCGGCTACTTCCCGTGAGCATGCGCGCAATTTCCGCTTCGTTCTTCGGTTGGAAGGACGCGTCGTTGTGGCGCCATAGACTTTTTAGTTCATCCAGTTCTTCCATGTTACGGGAGCATAAATTTTCGGAGTTTTTCGCGGATGCGGTTCATGCGTACCCGCACGTTGTTTTGGGTGATGCCGATGGTTTCTGCGATCTCATCGTAGGGTATTTCTTCCAGGGCCATCATAATCATGGCGCGCTCTATCTCTGAGAGCTGCCGGATGGCCCATTGCAGCTTTTGAAAGTCTTCTTCACGGTCGTCGCCAGTCCAGGCGTCGGAGATGTTCATATGTACCTCCTGCATGGTCTCGGTGCGGGGCAAACGCGTTTGCTTGCGGAAGCCGGAGATGGCAGTGTTCAGGGCGATGCGATACATCCAGGTGGTGATCTTGGCTTCGCCGCGGAACGACGGGAACGACCGCCAGAGCTGCAACACAATTTCCTGGAACAGGTCATTGCGAACCTCAGGGTCGTGCTCATACATAAAACAAATCTTATGAATGAGCCCCTGGTGCTGGTTGATCAGGTCGATGAATTTTTTTTCGTCGTCGCTTGCCAAGGGTGTTCGGTCGTTGGGTAAAGATAACACACCGGAGGCAAAAAAAAGAACCCGCTCCGGGGCCAGGCGTAGGGGCCCTTGGGAGCAGGTTCAACCGCTGTAAAACACGTCCTATCAGGCGGCTTACTCAGTCGAGGTAGTGTGTGTAAAAAGGGCGAAGGCCGCGCAGGCGGGCGATACTGCCTATTATTTTAAATACGATCCACTGTACGGCATAGGGTGGCTTTGTGAGCCGGAGCTCACGGGAGAAATGCCCGAGCATCAATGCAGTCTGGAGCAATGAAGGCATGCCGGTGGCATTGGTCTTTCCGTCGCGCGCCAGACCGGTGATGGTCTCCAGCATATACTCGGTTTGCATGGCCGGCAGTACTTTCCAGTTGACAATCGTTTCGATGGTTCCGGCATTCCACATGGCGTGTGGTACGTTCGCGGAAATGTGCAGACTGTCGCCTGCGCGCAATACTTTTTCGACGCCGTGTACCCGTACCGTAAGCTCACCGGCCTGTATTTGAAAATATTCTTGCTGCGCGGGGTGATAATGCGAAGGAGGCTCGTGTGACCCTGGTGCGTAGGTTGCTTCCATTTCCAGCAGGGTGCCGTTGGTATCGCGTCGCGTTTGCAAGAACGTTATGCTTTGGCCGGTCACCGGGTTATCAATGGTTTTGTACCGGAATGCCATAGACGTTCTTACAAGCTGTTGAGATACAGGTGCAAGGCTTTGAGCTCGAGATCTGTAAACTCCTTAGCCATCGTCCACGGCATTTCCGCCGGGTTCAGCGTATGGCCTTCGGGTGTTGTACCGCTGCGCAGTGTGGCGATGAACTGCTCGTCATTCCATTTACCCGGACGTCCGCTCGAGGAGATGTCCATCACCGGCGGGAACCCAGGCGCAATCGGATCCCCACCTTTCATATTTTCGCGGTGGCATCCCTGGCAGGAAGTCGACAGGTATTTACCATATGCCAGTGATACTTCCGCTTTTACTTCTTTTACCAGTGGGCGGTTGTGGTCGATCTTCTCGACCGGGAACAGGGAGAGCTTACCCAGATCGGTCAGCAGATAGCCGAGCGGTCCCAGGCTGCTGCTTTCTGGGAACTCACGGTCCACCGGCGCCACTTGTGCGCAGTAAGAAATAATAGCGCCCATGTCTTGCTCGGTCAGTAACGTAAATTCTTCCGAGGGCATAATGAGCAGTGGTTTGCCTTCGCGGTTTACACCGTGCTTTAAGGCGCGTATCCAGTCCGTCTTTGTATAACCGGATAAGCCGCCTTTGCCCTTGGTCAGGTTCACGGCAACGATGCGGCCGAGTGCGGGATCGTCTATAAAAACTTTGCCCCCCAGGTCGACACCGTGGCACTCGGTGCAACCTTTGGCTTTGGCCAGTCGTGCGCCATGCGCGAGAATGGCGGAGTCGGTCGAGATCGGTACTTGCTGCACGTCCAGGGTGTACTGTGCGTTACGGCGCCCTTCTACGCTGATATAGGCCTTTGTGAAAAAACCTGCGATGACAACAACGATGACGCCGAGGATGATGCCGGCAATCTTGATGATCTTGCGAAACATAATGTCTGTATGTGTTTTTTAATGGGTTGCAAGATATACGGGGCGAGGGGCTCGCTGTTGTACGACAGCGGGAGCGATCCCTCCGCGAAACGGAATATCCTGGTTAAATGCTTTTACAATGTTGCTATACAGGTTCTTACGGCTCCTACATAATGATGGAGTTTGCCCAACCTTGCCTGTGATGCTCCGTTATACGGAGCATTTCCTACGTTGACAGACTACACGAAACACCCATGATCACCGCACAACAGACCCTTTCGTATAATGATGTTCTTTCCTGCCTGCGCACAGCACCGCAGACGGATGAATTTGGTTTTATCCGTCGCGTCGCGAGCGACCATACATGGGGCCGCTGGGAAGAGCGTCTGCTGGTGGGCGATCATTACCGCCTGACCAACATTCAGGCGGACCTGACAAGCACCGTGGGTTTTCAATTTGAAGACGAGCACATGCTCCACAGCCTGAACGTCTGTGCCGCGCTGGACGGTAATATTGGGCTATACCTGCCGGGTAGCGGTTTCTCTACAGGCCTGCAAACACGCCGCCACCACGTCGTACATTCGTGTGAGACCGCCTATACCTTGACGATACCAGGCAAAGTAAACGTCTTACACCTCTCGATTGATCGCGCCTATTATACCGGCTTGCTCTGCGACCAGGAGCGTTGGATGGCCCAGCTGAAAGAACGGCTGCTAAAGAAAGAACAGGTGGTACAAGGCGACGCCGAGTTGAAACTGGAAATGTCGCAGGTGATCCAACATATTTGCAACAACCCGCTGCGTGGCACCCTGGGAAAACTAATGATCGAAGCGAAGATCCTGGAACTGGTGGCCTTGCAGCTGACACAATTCGCCGGCAGCGTTATGCGTAACACTCCGCGCACACCTACTTTGCGCCCCGCAGACCGCGACACGTTTTATGCGTTGCGCGAACATCTCGATATACACTTTGCCAGCGACCTGTCGCTACGCTCCCTTTCGCGTACGTTCGGACTGAATGAATTCAAATTGAAGAAGGGCTTTAAAGAGTTGTTTCAAACAACGGTCTTTGACCATATCCACACGCGCCGAATGGAGCATGCGCGGTACTTGCTGGCCGATCAGAAAATGTATGTACACCAGGTGGCCAACCTCGTAGGGTATAAAAATGCCAATCACTTCTCGACCGCTTTTAAACGCACGTTTGGCGTGAAGCCAACCAGTCTGGGGTAAGACCTACCACTCCGCTGCCGGGTCAATGCGAAACACCTCTGACATCTCATCCAGTAGGGAGGTCAGGTGCTCGGTGTGCTGACCTTGCCGGCCGCCCAGGCGCGGCGTTATACTTCCCCAGGCGGGAAGCGATAGCTGCGTGGGCCGAAGTACATCTTCCACTACTTCCTGCCAGCGTGTATACAGCGCTTGCTCGCCGGCAAAGATGCGTTGATCGATAAGCGCATCTTCGTAAGGCGAAGGTTCAAAGATTCCCAGGGCATAGGGGAGGGCAAATTCCAGCGACTGTTGCAGCCGTGTAATACTTTCTTCGGTGGCTGAGCCCAACTGGCGGATCCACGTGTTGGCGTGCAGGGTGTGGTACCGCAGCTCGCCACGGATCTTTCGCGCTAAGTCCGCCAGGGGGATATGCGAAGACTGTATGAGCATCTCGAAGCGCAGCGCTTCCGCCGTATCAAATAAGAAGTGGCGAACGAGGCTGAAGTCATATTCACCGTTCGGCAATTCGACCAACTGGCAATTACGAAACAACGACGCCTCGCGCATAAAGGCCACGGTATCGGGCGGCGGCTCACCCAGCGTGTTCAGCAGCTGATAGAGTGCATAGCTTTGGCCCACTTTGTCCTGGGCCATCGAGGAGAATGCAATGTCTTCTTCCAACAAAGGACCGAATCCGGTCCATTCTGAATTGCGGTGACCGATGATGAGCTGGTCGTCGGCGATCTTATACAGAAGTTCTTTCAGGGCAGTCATGGTATGCGGATGGGTTAGCGCGAGGCGTCGAGAAAACGTTGTAGTTTCTCACCACCTTTATAAGCGGCGGCATCGCGGAATTTTTTATCGGGCAAGGTTTGCCAGAAATCTTGCTCTTCTGAAGCGGTAAAGCGAATGGCGCGACGGTCAATTGCCCAGAAGGCATAGGGCATGGCCGTGCATTGCTGATGCGCGAGGGCAAGTGCTTGTTGCGGCGATGCGGCTTCGATCGCACCGGTCTGCACCGATTGTTTGCCACGTTTGGTGAGTTGAAATATCTCGAAGGTGGATGGCGTCATGGCTTTGCTGGCAGCGTCATCGGTGGGGAGCGCCTGCTCGTCGGGTGCGAAGACATGGACGTCGTGCGTGTCGGCAACAAAGAGTGATGAACACGTGAAGCGGCGGGTGAAAGCTTCTTTGGCAAGTACGTAGGCCATTTCAAGACCGGGTGCATGTACAGGGCCTTCATGGCGGAATGGTTTGCCGGGCGCCGGCTGCACAAAGACTTCAAAGGTGCTGAATTGATCCAACGGTTGCTTGGTTGGGTTGTCGGTTTGGGGAAGCCGACCGACGCGTGGGTCGAGTGATTTTATCGGGTCTGATTTCATGGCACTTTTCTGAAACTTTCAGTAACTTGAATACGTGTTTGTGAAACACAGCTATGAAATATCTGGACTTTCTTTGGGCGTTGGATATGATGTATCGGTATTATCCGAAATATCATTCGAATGAATTGCTGTTGCTGGCCGACGACATTCTGAAGTGGTTCAACAACGAGCTGCCCGAAGACAGTAGCACCCTGATATACCTCAAGAGCTGTTACAACTCTCCCTACGATGCCCTGATGGCGGTCTGGAAAGAGATCCTCCTCATCAGCGACACCTTTCTGCCCTTCCGACGAAATTAAGCAAGCGGCATGCTATATACCGCGCGTGGTGAGCGCAGTGCTTCGCGTACCCAGCGACCACGTGCTTCAGCTATTCGTCGTACGTCCAATCGCTCGCGGTTGCAAGGCCCATCGCCCTGAATCACGCGCTTAAATTCTTCCCAGTCCGGTTCGGTATAGTCCCACACACCCGTCTCGGGGTTCTTGGCCAGCATAGGGTCGGGTATGGTAAATCCGAGCTCGCGGATCTTCGGCACATACATGTCCAGAAACTGGTTGCGCATGGCGTCGTTGGTGGCCATTTTTACTTTCCACTTCATGAGAATGCGGGTATGATCGGAGATCTTATCGGCCGGACCAAAGAAATGCATCATGGGTGGCCACCAGCGATTCAGGGCCTCCTGGAACATGGCGCGCTGTTGTTGTGTGCCGGCCGCCAGGTAGATGACACAGTGGTGACCATATTTCAAGTGAAATGATTCCTCTGCACAGATGCGCTCCAGCGCCCGGCAGTAGGGGCCGTAGCTGCCTTTGGCATTGGCCAGCTGGTTCACAATGGCGCCCGCATCGACGAGCCATGAAATAAAGCAAGCGTCGGCCCAGGTGTAAGCCGGGTAATTAAAGATGTTCGAATACTTGGACTTGCCGCTGATCAGGTCGGTAATCATCTCCTCGCGGGTCTTGCCGAGGGTCTCGGCGGCGCTGTACAGCAACTGGGCATGGCCCACTTCATCCTGAACCTTGGCCATGAGCGACAGCTTGCGCTTAAAGCCGGGTGCACGCGTAATCCAGGTGCCTTCAGGCAGGGCGCCGATAATCTCGCTGTGCGCATGTTGTTCGATCATGCGTATCAGCTGGCGCCGGTACAAGGCCGGCATCCAGTCTGTAGGCTCGATCTTTTCACCGCGTTCAATACGGGCCTCAAAAGCCTGCAACCGCACGGGGTCTTCCGACGCCAGCGTGTCGGCACCGGCGCCATCAAAAGTGATTCCTCCTCCGTACATAAAGCTGTAATTTCTTACTATTTACAACTTTAAAACGATTGCGGCAAACGGTTGTTAGTGAAAGAAGGCCTTGCCTGCCGGCAGGCAGGTTAGTTCTTTTTGAGGCCGTTGATGAGCATGTCGGCTAGTTGATAGCCGAGTTGCGAAGGGTCGATGGCTGATCCCGGGTCGTACCACATGGGCATCCAGTTCAACGACGAGAACAGGGTCATGACTGCCAGCTTTTTGTCAATAGAGTCTTTGAACTCGCCCGTTTGCACACCTTGTTCAATTATGCTTTTGAAGCGATTAATGTAATTGATACGCATCAGCAAGAAGTCGCGCAGATACGGCTGGCTCAAGTGGCGGTGCTCGTTCATAAAGACAGCCGACGCCGTCAGGTCTTTGGCCATCACCTGAATGTGACCAATAATACCGTTGCGAAGCTTTTCGCTGGCAGATGCCTTTTGCTTTTCAACTTCGTCCAATGATTTCCTGAATTCAGATGCCATGTCGAAGCACAGGCTGCGCAGGATCTCTTCTTTTGATTTGATGTGTGAGTAGAGGCTGGCCGCTTCAATGCCCAGCAGCTGCGCGAGGTCGCGCATCGAGGCTGCGGCGTAGCCTTTATCTTTGAAAAGCTCGGCAGCTTTCCGAATCACTTGCTCTTTCCTGGATAAGTTTGTGGTAGCGTCACTCATGTCATGTCAAAGATATACAATATCAACTCTTAAAAGTAGGGATTTGCGGGGTTGCATAGAAAGAAACAACCGAAAAAATAGAATACGAGCAGGTAACGACTGTTAGTTAAAAACGCAACGCCCCGGCACAGGGTGTATGGCCGGGGCGTTTGTACACGTATGGGTATAAGGATTTTAAAAGATCACACCGAAGCTGAACGCGTTCAGGTCGGGACCTTTACGATCGGTAAAGAGCTTGTTGATGTCGTAGTTGAAGAACAGGTCTGTTGAATGAAAGCCGAGCTGTAACCGCGCGCCATAACGCAGATTGTTGAGGTAAAAGTTATTGCGTTCTTTTTCCTTCTCACGATCGCCATCCACCGAGTACACCAGTTTGGAGTGGCTGCCGATGCGATAGCCAATATAGGGGCCGATACCGATGCGAAAGGCGCTGCCACCCTCCCAGACACGTCTACGCTGATCGTTGTCGTCGAAGTCAAACATGGGTATGAGCGATGCCATAACATACGATGCGGATAGTTTACTTTTCTTGTAGTTGGCATCGGGTATATCGGCGGCCGTAAACGTCACGCCTTGATCCGTTTCCGTAATGAGTACGTCGTCGTCCTGGAATTTAAAGTTATACCAGCTTAGGCCAAGAGCCCATTCGAGAAAGAAATTACGGGCCATGCGCGATCGCTGTGTAGACCACACACCGACGTACCACGAGCCCCACGGACGAACCCCATACTTTTCGTTGCTCGCGTCCGAGAAGCTTCCGTTAGCGATATAGTTGTTAATGCCTATATCGAAGTTTGTCGACTGCCAGGTGCGGCCCCAGCGGCGGCCATGCATATCGATGTGAATGTCGACGTGCTCATGCTCGCCGTCGTTGTAGGTTTCACCGTCGCTATACGTGCCACCGTCGCGCGGATTGCCATCCTCGTCGTAGCGGCCGTCGCCTTTGCGTGTCCAGTATACTTCTTCACTGTCGGTCGATTTTACCGTATCGTTCCGCACCAGCGCGGAGGTATCGTTCGCTTCGAGCTTGGTGAGGACATCGTGAAAGAGCTGATTGAAATTGTAGTGCTTCAGCTGTTGGATGTCGCTGCGGTCGCGGATGGTGAAGATCACGCGGCTGGTTTTGGCAAGCTCTACAATAATGGTGTCGTTCTTTTGTTCGGGCTGCTGGGCCTGTGCTACGATAGAAAGCACGCAGGCCAGTACGCATAGGGCTGTTGTTTTCATACACTCGTTACTTGTTTTGTCCACGTTTATCATTCTTGAAATTCAGCGCCAGAATCTCATTCTTTTTCAGCCGCAGATCGCCGATCGGGTCCTGGTTGGTTTTCAGGTCGCGTGCTTTCTGTAACAGCTTCTTAAACGTAGATGCATCTTTACCGTCTTCGGTTGCTTCATCTAAACTATTTTTATCGAGGTATGCTTCTGTCTCACGTGCGTTAAATACTAATGTCATGCTGCGTTCCGATACTACAGCCGTATTGGGCGGTGTAGTGACAGCAGATGTTTTATCAACCGTCGTTGCGGGTGTCTGTACATCGGCGATCAGGGGTGCTTCGGTTTGTGCGGGTATCGCTTTATCCGGTGCCGGTACAGATACCGAAGTCTCCCCCGTGGGGTGCGTCGGCGTCACGATGCGCTTGGGTGTTGTTGCGGTATTAGCCGTATAGGTATCGCGTTGTGCAGGAGCCGGCGCGGGAATTTCCACGTGCGCTATTGTCTTCGTGGAGGCCGTGTCAACCGCAGTCGGTACAGGTGTTTGTACGTACGGCGTGTGACCCTGATCGGCCACCGGGCCGATGGTGGTGTCATGGTGCCAGTATAAATAGATCGCCGCGCCGGCTGCCAGCGGCAGCAGGATCGATGCGGCCATCTTCCAGGGAGCTACCCGCCGTGCGGGAGGCTGCAGCCCCTGGCTGATACGGTCCCAGGCAGCCGGGGGCACCGGCCGTGAAAGACCGGACAGCTTATCGCGAAATAATTTGTCAGGTTGTTGATTCATGATTGCTGGCTTTTTGGTCAGACGGCCACGCGTGCTCCGTCAATCTCTTTTGCAAGTATACCCGTGCGCGGCTTAATTGTGACTTCGAGGTGTTCTCGGCAATGCCGAGCTGTTCGGCAATCTCTTTATGTGAATATCCATCCACCGCATACAGGTTAAATACGATGCGGTACCCCGTGGGCAGCTCGTGGATGAGGTTTAGCAGATCTTCGGTTTCGAGGTGGTCGGACAGATTGTGATAATCGGGTTCGTGCGAGGCATGCTCCAGGTCGGTTTCAAGGTACATCGACCGGTTGCGACGCAGGTGGGTGAGGGCTTCATTCACGACAATGCGGCGAATCCATCCTTCAAAGCTACCTTCTTGTTTGAATTGCCCGATTTTATCAAAAACCTTCATAAAAGCCGTTACCAGTACGTCTTCGGCCTCCATGGAGTCCTTGACGTACCGGTAGCAGAGCGCGTACATTTTCGGCGCAAAGGTTTCGTACAGGTGTTTTTGCGCGCTGGCATCACGCTTTAAACACCCCCGGATAAGCTCATCTTCTTTTGCGCGGTAGATCTTGAGTTCCATTTAAGTGGTACACAACGAAGATGCAACTTTACTGCCGGGGGTTGCACGGCCTGTTTATTTTTTATTCATCCTGCGTCACATGCGGGTTGCCGCGGTATTCCACCTTACTGACAAAATCTTTCTCTATTTGCAGATTCTCGGTCACGTTCACCTTGGCAGACGACGCCCCGCTAACCTCCACGGAGGCATCTTTCGTCGTAAAGCGGTACGCTTCCAGCGACGACAGTCCGCTGAGGTCGGCGTGCATGGTATCGCCGTTGCCTTTCAGGTCCAGGTCGCAGGCGCCGGAAAGATCCAGCGTCAGATCCAGTGCCTCCATTTCGCCGTGGCCGCTGATCTTACCGCTGAACTCAATATTCAGATGCTCCGAGCGGAAGCCGGTAAAGCGTACTTCGCCTTTGCCTTGTGCACTCAAGCTTTCCAGGGCGGGCAGCGTCAGGCGTATCTTCACTTCTTTCAATAGATCTTCGGCCCTAAACTCGTGGTTGTTGTCGTAATCGATCACGACGGTGCTGCCGTGATGCTCGACACGGTATTTCGCTTTTTCACTTTCCGAGCCGTCGATTTCCAGTGTGTATTTGTCACCCCGGGTGATTTCCAGGTCAAATAGACCATCGATTTCCACCTGGTTGATCTCGTCATCAAACTCGGTATCGGTGGCATCTGCTGCGGGGGCTGCTACCGGCGCCGGGCAGCTCAGGCATGAGAGGCCGTCGGGCGTCATGCGCCAGGTCTCATTGTCAAGCGCTTCGCTTTCGATGAATTGCGTGATAAAACGTGCTACGTCCTCTGTCATCGTGAACGGATAGTCGTATGGAATGAACAAGGTCATCTTGAGGCGCTGTGCACGGAAGATAGCATCGTCCCGAAAGGTGATATTCGAGTCGAATGTGAAGATCGAATCTTCCACCACCACGTTGTAGTCAACCATCTGTGCGTTTTCAATCGCCGCTTTGCGGCTGCTGCCTTGTGCCTCAAATTCCTGCACCAGTTTGATCTCTTTACCATTGTAGCCTTGCAGCGACAACCAGATCTCGTCGTAATCGTCCATGCCCGTTTCGTTCATACGGAACACTGCACGTTTCGCCGTGATGGGATATACCGTCTCCACACGGTGTGTGCCTTCTTCCTTGAAGTCGAAGATCAGCTTCGGTACACCCAGCGTCAGCGCAACTATGCTGACAAAGAACAATACGAACAAGGTCCAGCCAGCGGCGCCACCAAAGGTGATGCGTTTAGAGACGGCCGAGGCACCCAGCAAGATGATAAAGATGCAGGGAATGAAGCAGGCCACAAACCCGGCGATCACAATCCAACCTGGGAAGGCTCGCGTCATGGCCTCTACCGGCAGCGTAAAGTGCTCGCTGGCAAATGTCGCGGTAGACAGGTAGCCCAGCGTAATGCCAGCGGTGAGTAGTGTTGCGAAAGCCAGGGCTACGCCCAACAGGATAATAACGATGCCGACGGCTACACGCAACACTTCTACCAGTGGGCCAATTACTTTTGCCAATGCCAGCAACAGCATGGCCAGCAAGCGGAAGGGCAACAGCAGTATTTTGGCCGCGGCGCTTTCTTCCTTATCAGGATCTTCCTTTAGATTTTTTTTTATGGTCGACTCAATGTTCGAGAGCGTTACCGGCTCGCCCTGCATCTGCATACGTTCCGTCAGGCTTTTTGCCTCGGGCACGGCAATCCACAAGACAATATAGACCACGAACCCCAGGCCGCCGGTAATCGTGAATACTATAAAGAGAACACGAACGATCAGGATGTCGATACCCAGGTATGACGCGATCCCGCCCGATACGCCGGCCAGCACTTTGCTATCGGGATCGCGGAACATCTTTTTATCCACCTGTGGTTCCTCAAGCGTATAGGAGCCCGGCAGGATGATCCACAACACGAGATAGATCACCACACTCAAGCCATAGGCAAAGGTCACCACGGCAAACAACAACCGGATCCAGAGGGGGTCAATATTAAAGTAGTTTCCCAACCCGGTACACACCCCGCCCAGTATCTTGCGGCGCTGATCGCGCATGAGCGGTCGCGGTGCGGAAGTTGCTCGCGGGCCGGTGCCAGCGTAGCTATCGTCTGTCGCAGGGCCGGTTGACGCCGACGTATTTTTAGCCTGCGGGGCATCTTGTTCTTCGGCGGCTTTGAAGTCGCTCACGCTACCCATGGTAGTCATCAGGAACGTTACATCTTCTGCCGTAATCACCTGCTTGCCTTCGTTCAACTTGGAGAGAAATATCTCGGCAATGCGCCCTTCAATATCGGCCATGATTTCGCTGCTGTCTTCGAACGAAGAGAAATACTTGGTAATCGAGTCCAGGTATTTGCGCAGGTTGTCGTAACCATCTTCTTCGATGTGGAAAATGATGCCGCTGATGTTTATGCTGATGTTCTTTTTCATATGGTCTCGGGGCGTGAGATATTAGTAGATTTGTTGGTGATGGTTTGCGTAGAGTGGACAAGGTCGTCCCAGGTTTCTGTCAGCTTTTCCAGGAACTTGCTGCCTCGGTCCGTCAGCGTATAATACTTGCGCGGCGGCCCCGACTTCGACTCGATCCATTTGTACTCCAGTAGTCCGGCATTTTTGAGCCGGGTGAGGAGGGGATAAAGTGTTCCCTCTACAACTATGATCCGCGCGGCTGTAAGCTCATCGAGCATGTCTGACGCATACACTTCGCCGCGCGAAATGATGTGAAGGATGCAGTACTCCAGTATTCCTTTTCTCATTTGTACTTGCGTGTTTTCAAGGTTCATACATCCTGTTGTTTACTATGGTATTATTAACGCAAGGGTACTATGTATGGCCAAGTACTTGCAACGAAAACTTAAAAAAGCTCATTTTTGAGCTAATTTCGAATAAATTTTTTTTTGATGCCCTTCGAGAGGCTTCATAATTCAATAAAAATTGTCCAGAAGCGTACAGGAATTCTGATAAAACCGTACAGAATTTCAGCCCCGGCAGCCCTGTTTCGGCAGTCGCAATGCCAGCGTCGGCGTGCTCCCCAGGCCTGTAAAGCGGAGTTACGCTGCGGGCAGCGTTTTTTACTTACGTTTTGGCTTTACAACGTATTCATTTTCGTTTACGCCAGCACATGGCTATTTTAGGAGTTGCATGAGAAAGAGTATTGCGGTATTGGGTGTGCTTTTGACTTTTATAGTAGTGTCGGCGTCTGGTCAGATCGGCAACGAGTGGATCAATTTTAGTCGACCTTATTACCGGATTTTGGTCGGCAAAGACGGGATCTATCGCATGGACTACACCGCCTTGCAGGCTGCAGGCATCCCTGTAGGCGCCATTGACCCGCGCACGCTCCAACTTTTCCACCGCGGCATGGAGCAATCCCTGTACGTCGCCGGCGAAGCCGACGGCCAGTTCAATGCATCCGACTACGTCGAGTTTTACGGTCAGCGCAACGATGGTAAGCTCGATGCCAGCTTGTATAAGCCTGCCACCCTGCAGCCTCACGCGTACTACAATATTTTCAGTGACACATCCGCATACTTCCTGACCTATGGTACGTTGGTGGGCAAGCGCATGCGCCAACTCACTCCTGCCGATCCTGGACTGCCGCCCGACGAGCATCACATCGATGAAAAGCTGTTGGTGAATACCAACTTCTATTCGACGGGCACCAATTTCGACTCCGATTTGCAGAATTCCTATTTTGATCAGGGGGAGGGCTGGACCGGCTCGCAAATAAACATGGGACAGTCGGCAGACTATACCCTGACGGGCATTCAAAACATGGCAACTGCCTCCGGGCTGCCGCAGCTCGAAGTATTGCTGGTCGGACGAGGTATGATGGACCACCGGGCCGAGATTTATGCTGGTGGACGCTTGCTAACGACGGTGACCTTCTCGGCCTTTAATGCCTATAAGTTTACAACAGATATCGATTGGAATGATATCGTGTCAAACGCCCTTACGGTGCGGGTGCGGGTTATTGGCGTCACCGCGTCAGACCGCATGTGCGTATCGTATGTCCGACTGCGTTACCCACAATCCATGGACGCCGGCAATGCTACGGAGAAGATTTTTCGATTGGCAAGCAAAAGTTCAGGTGTCTCTAATATAGAGGTACAAAGCGCTGTTGCCGGCACGCGGCTATTCGATATTACCGATCCGGATAATGTTAATATCATCAGTACAACGACAGCGGGCACTACCGTAAAAGCCGCTGTGCCGGGTACGATCCAATCGCGTCAGCTACTGGCGACGACGCTTACGTCTACCGCGTCGCTGCGGGCGGTGTCGTTTCGGGAGATCATACCGACCTCGAATAATTTTGTCATCATCAGCCATCCTTTGCTCCGCACACCGGCCGGTGGTTATGCCGACCCGGTAAAAGCCTATGGTGGCTATCGCGCGTCGTCGGAAGGCGGCGGATACGACACGATAGTGGTCAACGTCGAGCAACTATATAACCAGTTCAATTACGGTGAGAAGTCGCCGCGGGCCATCTTTCAGTTTATGAAGTACCTCGCGCTACGCCACCTGCCCCGGTATCTGTTTCTCATCGGCAAGGGGTTGGATGCAAGCTACCGGTACAATCGGGGTCCTACCCCCTTTATTCTCTTTAAAGACCTGGTACCCTCCGCCGGTATGCCAGGTTCAGACGCGTATTATACCGTGGGACTTGGCGGGACCACGCACAGTAACGCTGTTGCCACGGGACGCCTGACGGCCATGAAACCCGACGATGTCGCGGCGTATCTCAACAAAGTGATAGAGACCGAAGCGCGCCCCTTCGATGACCTGACACGCAAACACCTTTTGCACCTCAGCGGGGGCATTGAAGAAGGCGAGCCCGCGCTCTTTCGCGCGTTCATGCAGGATTTTGCCAAGATCGCCGAGAAGTATTATCTCGGTGGGCGCGTATCCTCCATTGCCAAGCGTTCGGTCGATATTGAGCTGATTAACATTGCCAACGAAGTAAACAAGGGCTTGGGGCTGGTGACTTTCTTCGGACACTCGTCGCCGAGCACACTCGACTTTGACATCGGTTTTGTGACCGATCCCATCATGGGCTATAACAACGCCGGTAAGTATCCCATGTTGCTCATGAACGGCTGTAACGCTGGTGCCTTCTTTTTATATTCAAAATTGTTTGGCGAAGACTGGGTCATGGCTCCCAATAAGGGCGCTACTGGTTTTATCGCACACAGCTCGTATGGCTTTGTATCGAACCTGCGGTTTTACACTCAGAAAATCTACGAGGTAGGCTTTGGCGACTCGACGTATATTCACAAAGGCATCGGCGACATCCAGCGCGAAGCCTGCCGTCGGTATATCGAGTACGCCGGTGATTATATAGGCAATACCACCCAGGTGCAGCAGATGGTATTACTGGGGGATCCGGCAGTGCCGCTGTTCGGTGCGCCGAAGCCCGATCTGGAGATCAACAATAATAACTTCTTCGTCTCGTCTTTTGACGGAGGTCCGGTCACCGCGCAGACAGATTCTTTTGCCGTGCGTATGATTGTGCGCAACTTTGGCCGTGCGCAACAAGACACGATCCGCATGGAAGTAAAACGCTACCTGCAAGACAATTCCGTTATTGTCTATGATTCCTTATACCCGTCCACGTTATACAGCGACACCCTCACGTTGGTGGTGCGCAAGGGCCGTGAGTCGGGTGGTGGCAACAACCGCTTTGAAGTCACCATAGACCCGGAGAATGTGCTGCCGGAGCTGAATGAAAACAACAACACAGCATCGATCGAGTGGCTGATCCCGTTAAATGGAACACACAATCTTTTTCCCGGCAACTTTTCGATTGTGCATACTGCCGCGGTCGACCTGTCGTGGCAGGCAACGGACCTGCTCTCGGGCAAGCGGTCCTTTGTTGTAGAAGTAGACACTGCCTACACATTTAACAGCCCCTATAAAAAACAATTTACGATAGAAGGCACGGTGTTGGCGCGACAGGTCTTACCGATGCTGGCCGCCGACACGCTGGTATATTATTGGCGTACAAAACTGGCCGAGCCGCTGGCCGGCGAGAACGATACGTGGACCACTTCCTCCTTTACGTATATTAAAAACGGCCCGGAAGGATGGGCACAGGTAGATTTTCCCCAGTACCTGGAAAACGCGGCGGAAGGTCTTGTGCCGGATGCCGTAGCGCGCCGGTTGGGCTTCCGTAAAACGATTACGCCTTTTACAGTGCGGAACATGGGTGGCAATTACCCCGGCGGCACGGCACAAACCGTTAGTGTAAAGATCGGTGGCGCGGAGTATAATCTTTTTACACAAGGGTTTTACTGCCGGATGAATACACTCAACCTCATAGCGTTCGATCGGCGCTCTACCGTGCCGTACCTCGGCGTGCCCTTTACCTGGCGCAACCGTGCCGGTCGTGCATGTGGCCGGGAGCCCTGGGTGATCAACAGTTTTGTGTATTACGATATGGTCACCGACAACAAAGGCGACCTGATCAGATACATCGACAATATTCCCGCGGGCGATTCCGTGCTGTTATATACCATGGGCGATCCGTTGTACCAGCTGTGGCCCGCGGCGGCGAAGGCCAAGCTCGGCGAGCTCGGGTTGTCACTGGCACAGGTGGAGGCCTATCAGTTGGGAGAGCCGATGATCGCTATCGGGCGCAAAGGCCTGGCGCCGGGTACGGCCAAAGTATACCGGGTAACGGGATCACCCGCCAACCAGCAAGCATTGGAAGTAAACGGTACCATCACCGGCGGCTATACATCGGGCAATATGCAAACGGCGCTCATTGGCCCCGCGGTTGCCTGGAACTCCTTTGTGTTCGATCCTGCTGCGCTGGACGCAGGCGATGCCGCAGTGGCCGACATTCTTGGGGTGAAGGTCAATGGAGAAGCAGTCTCGCTGTGGACTGACCTGACGGCCAACCAGGACCTCTCCGGCATAGACGCCCACGAATACCCGTACCTGCGCATTGTATACCGCACGCGCGACGATGTAGACCTGACGCCCGTACAATTGCAACAGTGGCTGGTGCTCTATACGCCCGCCCCCGAAGGGCTGTTGGTATACCACGGCGACGCTATTCCGCACGCGGTAAAGGAGGGCGACGCCTGGCCCGGTTCGTATAGCTTTGTCAACATCAGCGACAAAACCTTTGGCGACTCGCTCACGGTGCAATACGAGCTGTTCAACCAGGACCAGCGATTCTCACAAAAGGCGACGATGAAGATTGCTCCGCCCGCGCCGGGTGACACGACACATTTTATCGTTAGCATCCCCACGGCCAATCGCCAGGGCCTGAACGACGTCAACGTGTTTGTAAACCCGCGTATTCTGCCGGAGCAGTATTACGAGAACAACCTGCTGGCGCTGCCCCGTTACCTCGACGTACTGCAGGATCAATTTAACCCGGTGCTGGCCGTGACCATCGATGGCCGCTATGTCGAGAACGGCGACTTTGTCTCGGCCAATCCCCTGATCGCGGTGCGGATATGGGACGAGAACCACACCATTCTAAAAACCAACACCGATGGAATCCGCATGTTCCTGACGTATCCGTGCAGCAATGAGCCTTGCACGCCGGTGCAAGTCACCCTGCAAAGCGATTCGGTCACGTGGCAACCCGCTACGGCAACAACAGATTTCACGCTACAGGTAACACCCCGCAATCTGCCCGACGGTAATTATACCTTGCAGGTAGAGGGCACAGATGCGCGCGGCAATAGCAGTGGCGCTGACCCTTATTTGCTGAGCTTTACCGTCACCAGCGACGAGGCGCTAACGGTTTCCGAGCCTTATCCTAACCCGTCTTATGGCGATGTATACTTCCGCGTGGTACTGTCAGGGCAGAGGTTGCCCGGCGATATTTCATTGGAAATCATCGACGTCAACGGCAAACAGGTAGCGCTCTTTCCACGCGAGGCATTTGCCGATTTCCACATCGGTGTTAATCGCCTGCGGTGGGACGGTCGTGATTTAGTGGGCAACGTGCTACCGGCAGGGGTTTACGTATACAGGTTACGGATGGCAACAGAAAAGACTGGCGTAAGCCGGAATGGTAAAATCTTATTGCGTCGTTAAACGGGAGATTATTCTTTTTCGTCGGCTACCATCTGAAAGAGGGGTTTCTTTTCGATGGTGGGCTGGATGTCTATGGCGCGAATGTCTTCGCGATTTTCTTCCAGGAATCTGTTGTAGGCAGCCACAATGGCGTCGTATTCATCGCGATAAATGTATACGCGTTGGTCGGCCATGCGGATTTCGTCGGCTAGTTTTTGCAGCGTGGAATTATACTGAAATTGTGGTTGCGACTCGGCCGTGGTAATAAGCTCGGTGACGAGCGAGTTAGAGGCGAAGTCGTATTCTTCCACCACATCGGCGTTGGCCATGGTTTTTTGCGTATAGCGCAGGCGCAGCAACTGCTCCAGGCGTTGCTCGTAGCCTTCGAGTTGCTCGGGATCGGCCGATGCGGACACTGTCAGCTCGTGGAGTAGGTTGTGCATGGCCTTTACCTTCTGATTGTCATCATGGATCATGATATTCCACGCCAGTAACATGCTATCTTGAAGCCCCAGGTAATAATCCGTCAGCGAATCCAACCGGGTAAAGGTGGTTTGCTGGCGCGGTGCGTTCCGGTCACCGCAATTCAGCAGTGTCAGCACGCAGCCGGTAATCATGATACCAGAAAAGAGAGATCTCATAACTCGTTATAGTGGGCTCAGGGTGAGATACGATGCAAAGAAAGAAAATGTTGTTGAGGATGAGTGCGTTTTGGTAGATAAGTATGATTTCGTGCTTTTTTGAACGATTCAGGGCCCTGATTTATAAGGTTTTAAACTGTTCAAATGCCTCTCTGCAATCGTAACAGTAATGAATGGAACGACAACGTGTAGCACCAAACAAATTTCGGAGCTCGGTATTGCTACCCTGGCAGCGCGGGCAGGTAGATTTTTCCAGTATATCGAGGTCGGTGACCACCCCCGACACCGGCGGGGCCAGGCCAAACGCTTGTAATGCGCGTCTGCCCTTTTCGGTAATGCGATCGGACGACCACGGTGCATGATATTGTATCACAATGTGTACATCGTGTACGTTGTGGTGCGCCAGGGCTTCGGTAATTTCCTGCTGCATTAAATCGAGCGCAGGACACCCCACAAACGTAGGCGTCATTTCGATTTGCACCTTCCCGTCGTGTATGGCGACGGACGTGATCACCCCCAGGTCGACCAGCGATAAGACGGGGATCTCGGGGTCTTTTACCTCCTCCAACCAATGGTATATTTCCGGGACGGTGGGCATCTGCATATCCTGTTATAACGCACCGGGGAAGATCTGGTTCAAATGGTGTTTGAGATGGCGTATATAATCGCTCGCCAGCCATTCGAGTGTATGAAGGGTAGGTGTATTTTTGCCCGTATTGCAGGTCAGTGCGTAGCGTGTTGGGGACATGGTGCTGATGAGATGCGCCATGCGGTCGTTCAGCAACTTCCATAGCAGGATCAGCTCTTCTTGTGGCACTTCCTGGTAGCCCTGCAAGGCCACCCACTGGTCCTGATCATAGACAATGTTAGGGGGAATGTTTTCGTATTGGGCGCAAATAAAACGGCGCAGGTTGTTGTGTGCCGAGTCACAGAGATGACCGAGTGTTTCTTTTTTACTCCACTTCGTCGGGAGGGGTTTGTGCGTAAAGTCGTGTTCGGGAACCTCGCGGAGGCGATCCGCGAAGACATGAACCAGCTGGAGCAGTTCTGTTGCTACAGCGTCCAAGGTTATTTCTTTTCGGTTACGCGTTCCAGGTTAAAGAGCTCGTGCAGCATTTCGGTCAGCGATTCGGCATCGCCACGTTTGCAGGCAGCCTTCAGTTGAAGCACAGGATACTTCAGTATCTTCTGCATCAGCGAGCGGCTCATCTCTTCCAGTTTTTCGGCTTCTTCCGGCTTCGCATTTTTCATGTAGCGAACCAGTTCTTCCTGGCGGATTTTTTCGAGCGTGTTCTTCAGCTTCTGAATCGTCGGAGAGACGATCATTTCCTTGGACCAATCTTCGAACTCGGCAATGGTCCCGCGGATCATTTCGCGAATGCGGGGGATAGAAGCTTTCCGTTTTTCAACGGCTTCGTTTGTTTTCTCCTGGATATCGTCCAGGTTGTATACAATCGCACCGGGTATTTCTTCGATCGAAGGCTCTATGCTGCGGGGCATGGACAGGTCGATAAAGAATTTATGCGACAGAATTTTGATGTCTTTCAAAAGCTCGCGGGTTACGAGCGGCTCGTTGCCTGAGACAGAGCTTATAATCACGTCGGCCTTGGTCAGCTCCTCCTGCAGGAGATCGATCGGGCCCGCGCGGAAACCACATTTTTGCGCCAGCTTTTCAGCTTTGTCCGTCGTGCGGTTCAGGATCATGACGTTTTGCAGGCGCGAGTTGACCAGGTTCAGGCAGAAGTCCTGACCGATCTCGCCGACGCCCAGTACCAGCACTTTGGGCTCGCGCAGGGACATCGTTACATCTTCGGCCAGCTCTTTGGCAGCGTAAGAAATAGAAGCGGCTCCGTCGCGGAAAGATGTTTCCTGTACAACGCGCTTGTTCAGGAAGAAGATGGTGTGCATGAGGCGGTGCAGAAAAGGCCCCGCCATGTTTTCGTCGGCGCTCCACTGATAGGCATTTTTCACCTGACCAGAAATTTGTAAGTCGCCTACCACCTGGGCATCCAGGCCGATCGCTACTTCAAACAGGTGGCTCACCGCATTCAACCCTTCCAGTTGGCTGAAGTGTTGCTCAAAACCAGCGTCTATTTGTTTAATAAGGGCAAGTCCTCTGAAAATTTCCGTGGAATAGTCCTTTTCGGACACGTAATAGATTTCTGTGCGGTTGCAGGTGGAAACCACCAGCACGTCCGTCGTTACCGCATAGTCACGAATGAAATTCAAAAACTGCTTGACCCCTGCCTCATTCAACGAAACCTGCTCGCGCACGGCAACCGGAGCGGTTTTGTAGGTCAGCACTAAAGCTTTAAAATTCTGTGTCATTTCGAAGTACAAAAGTAAAACCTGATTGAAGATCAAGCATGATAATTGTCACCCGTTATTTAATTTAGAATGTGTATAAATAGAGTGAACTATCATCAGATCAGTCTTTTACGGGGCCAGCACGCTTTCGGTTTTGACGTTGGTGGATTATATTTCCGTCAGGTGTCCGTGTACGCTTCTGGCGCCGGTCAGGCAGTGTTCACAAGACGAGATTTTTTGTGTCCGGGCTGCCTGCCAATTTAAAAACACTGTCCTTTCACCGTTAGTTGCCATGAAACATCTGAAACACGGCTTCCGTTCCGCTCTTGGTTTCTCCCGCGCGCAGGCTAGTGGCTTTGTTCTGTTGGCAGCAGTGATACTGGGGTTTATATTTTCAGGGGTACTGTATGCACCATCCCATCCGGCCGCGGAAGATCAGGATGCTACGCATGTTCTTGACAGCTTGCTAGCCTGTTGGGATGAGGTAGTAATGGATACGCTCGCGACGACCGCCCCGGCAACCAGCGAAATAAATGGGGAACCGTTTCGTTTTGATCCCAACAAACTTTCAGTGCAAGAACTGCAAAGCGTAGGGTTTTCACCGCAGCTGGCAAAACGCGTGGTACGGTATCGCGAGGCGGGAGGAATTTTTCGTAGCCGCAAAGACCTGTTGCGGATTTACGGCATGGATACGGCGCTGTACCGCCGGCTGGAACCCTTCATCCAGCTTCCGGTCGAACGTGCGTTGCCCCGGAAGACCTGGCAACCCTACCCGTCTGTGGCAACCCGGAAGGCCGAGCCTTTCGACCTGAACCTGGCGGATACAGCGCAGTTGAAAAAGATCTTTGGCATCGGCGACAAGCGGGCGCTGCGGATTGTGGCGTACCGTGAAAAACTGGGCGGCTTCGTGTCTATTACGCAAGTTGGGGAAATTTATACCCTCGATTCGGCCGTTGCGGGACGCCTGGTACAGGCATCGTTTGTGTCAGAAAATTTCCGGCCGCGGCGGATCGATATCAACAGCGCGGACGAAAATGAGCTTGCCGCTCATCCGTATTTATCGAAGTCTGCCGCCCACGCCCTTGTGGCTTATCGATTTCAGCATGGAGAACTCATGGCCCTTTCAGATCTTGCTAAGATACAGGTCCTTGACACCAAGACCATTCAGAAAATCGCACCATATTTGGAGTTCCAAATATACCATCACCCGACACCGGACACGGAACGATAAACGATAGTATTTAGTTACTTATAGCTTACAGCGCAGGGGGCTGCCCCGATGACACGACACATGCCAGAGAACACGAAGCATATTCTTCAAACCTACTTACGCAGGCTTACCAACCTGTCGGGAAATAGCCGTTCATTATTGCTCCTGCGGCTGCATGCCGAGCAGCTGATGGACCTTCATACCCTCAGCTTCCTGGCCGGAGACCGCTCGTTCGAGATCATCCGTTCGCTCATGAGCGGACGTGGCCGTAAGATCGCCCAGGTGCTCGACAGCCGGATGGAGGCTAACAACGAGGCCAGTAAAAAGCTCAAGAAGCTACAGCGCATCGACCAGTTCCTGTACGAAGAGCGCGGCTCGAACGACCTGCACGTTGGCTGGCCCTTTGTGCACGGTAAATTTTCCGATGGCACCAACGTGCGCTGTCCTTTGCTATATTTCCCGGTGTCCCTGGTGCAGCAAGGTGCACATTGGGTATTAGAGCCCCGCGCCGATGCCGGTATAACCTTTAACAAATCTTTCCTGCTGGCGTATGCCTACTATAATAAAGTAACCCTCGACGAGAACCTGGTGGAGGCCACTTTCGATGATTTTGATACCGACAGTACCGTGTTCCGCACGCAGCTATACCAGTTGCTGCGCGACAAGATCGAACTCAACTTTAACTCCGATAACTTCCGCGACGAGCTGATTACATTCCAGGAATTTAAGAAGGAAGAATTCGAAGCGACGCACGGCAACGGCGAGCTCAAACTATATCCTGAAGCGGTGCTCGGGATATTTCCACAAGCAGGATCACAGCTTGTGCCCGACTACCTTACCCTATTGGAGAAGGACAGCATTGCCGACCTGGAAGATTTCTTTGCCGGCAAGTCTTCAGTGGCAGAAGCGCCGCGTGTACGCGAAGAGAATTTATACACGCCTTTTGTACTCGATGCGTACCAGGAGGCGGCGATCAAAGCCGTGAAGCATGGCCGCTCGATTGTGGTACAGGGCCCTCCGGGTACTGGCAAGTCGCAGATGATCTGCAACCTGCTGGCCGATGCCATGGCCGCGGGCAAACGTGCTTTGCTGGTCTGCCAAAAGCGTGCGGCATTGGATGTGGTCTATAAGCGCATGGCGGATGCCGAGCTCGGCGACTTCCTCGGGTTGATTCACGATTTTCGCAACGATCGCCAGGATTTGTATTCGAAGGTTGCTCGGCAGATCGATCACATCGATACCTATAAAACGTTAAACCGGGGTGTCGATGTTATTCAGCAGGAGCGCCGGTTTTATCAGGCCAGCCGCCGCATCGATCAGATTACGGAGGAGCTGGACGACTTTAAAGCAGCCTTGTTTAGCGACACCGAGTGTGGTCTTTCGGTGAAGTCGCTGTATTTGTTGTCTGACCCGCATGCGCCGTCTGTCACCCTGCGACGGGAGTATCCAAACTTCCGCTTTGAAGACCTCGATGTCTTTGTGCGCAAGCTGAAGCTTTATACAAACTACGCCGCGTGGTTTGAAGGCGACGATTACCTGTGGCGTGAACGCAAGTCGTTTGCCGGCTACAGACCCGGTGACGAGCGCACGATCGAGCAAACCGTCTACGACGTCGTCGCCTACCAGAAACAACTTTCACAAGAGCTGTACCGCTTGCTGGGCATCGCCATGAACCTCGAAGACTGCGCGTCGCTGCGCGTGCGCGAAGACGATATCATGGGTATGATCACCGTGCTGAAAGATGACGAAGTATACCAGTACTTCCAGTCCATGATGCCCGAAAGCGACGACGAGACCAGCATGTTATGGCTGTCGAACATGGAGCGTGTGAGCATGAACTGCTACCACGACGAAGCTCCCGAGACGACCGTGCCCAGTGATCAATTGGGCATCTTCCAGGAAGCATTGCAACAGCGCATGGATGCCCGTGGCAACCTGATACGACTGGCGCGTTGGGAGCTTTTTTCGGAAAACAAGTTCCTGGTAAAACGGGTGCTGGTAGCCAATGGCCTGGCCTACAATGCGACGGGGCTGAACGTGCTGGAGAAACGAATCGATAGCCGGCTGAACCTGGAGCATCACTTAACGTCGCTGAAAACCAAAACGTGGCTGATCAATCTGCCGGTGGGATACGACCGGGTTGCTCTCAAGAAGTGGTTTGAGAAAAAGAAATTGGCCATTCGCGCCAAGCTGGTCTTTAACAGCTTGCGCGAACTGCGCGAGGTAGTAAACGTCCACAAGTATACCCGTGCGGAGTTTGTCGACCTGATGCGGCAATTGCTGCGGGTGGTAAGTGATGTGCCGAAGAAACGGGCAGCCTGGCTGGAGTACCTTTCGCCGTACCAGCTGCGGCAGTTGGTCCTGGACCCGTCGCTCGCGGCGCCGATGACCAGCGCACTGCGCAACGACTTTGATAACCTCTGCGACTACGATAAGCTCAAAGATGAATTGGTATCGCACGAGCGCGAGGTGGTCAATAAACTGTTTGAAGCCACCCAGGAGTGGGACGCCCCGCGCCTGGAAGCGCTCTTCCGCAATAGCCTGGGCCTGGCCTGGATCGATCACATTGAAACGAAATTCCCGGTGCTGCGCGCCGTGTCGTCGTTGCAGATGTACCAGTTGGAAACAGAGCTGCAAGCCCTGGTCGCCGAGAAACAAAAACTGAGTGAGCAGATATTGGTGGTCCGTGCGCGCGAGCGGGTATACGAAGGTATTGTAACGAACCGGTTGAACAATCGCGTGACGTATCGCGACCTGCACCACCAGGTCTCCAAGAAGAAAAAGATCTGGCCCATGCGGAAGGTGATCTCCACCTACGAGGATGAGCTATTTCAATTGATACCCTGCTGGATGGCGTCACCAGAATCGGTGTCCGCCATCTTCCCCATGCAGGAACTGTTTGATGTGGTGATCTTTGATGAAGCGTCGCAGTGTTTTGCTGAGCGCAGCATTCCAGCGATGTACCGGGGCAAGCAAATAGTAGTAGCCGGCGATGACCAGCAGCTTCGCCCCAACGAGCTTTACCAGGTGCGATGGGAAGACGACCGTGAGACCCCTGATCTGGAAGTAGACTCTGTGTTGGAGCTGGCCGGACGTTACATGCACACCGTACACCTGCAGGGCCACTACCGCAGCCGTTCGTTGGAGCTGATCGACTTCTCCAACCGTCATTTTTATGGCAACCGTCTGCAGCTCTTGCCCGATAGAAACTATATCAATCGCAACCAGCCTGCTATAGCGTATGTAAAAGTAGACGGCGTGTGGGAGAACCAGGTAAATCCGGTGGAGGCCAACGCCGTCGTGGAGCAGGTCATGGCGCTGCTACAGCAACAGGCCAACAAAGAGATTGGCGTGGTGACGTTTAATGCGCCGCAGCAAACGCTGATCCTCGACTTGCTGGAAGCCGCCCTGCAACGGGAAGGCCGGGCAATGCCAGCATCGGTGTTTGTAAAGAACATCGAGAACGTACAGGGAGACGAGAAAGACATTATTATTTTCTCGGTAGGCTATGCGCCGGATAAGAAAGGCAAGATGATGATGCAGTTTGGTAGCCTGACGCAAGCCGGCGGCGAGAACCGACTGAATGTAGCGGTCACGCGTGCACGCGAGCGAATCATACTGGTGACCAGCATTTGGCCGGAGCAGCTCAAGACCGAGGAGGCCAGGAACGAAGGCCCCAAATTGCTGCAACAATACCTGGTATTCGCCCGCGAGGTGGACCAGGGCCGCTTTGTGCCGCAGAACCATTACCCAGTATCGGAAGAGGCAAGCCCTTGGTATCTCAAAGATCGGCTGCGCCAGTGGAGTGCCGAGCGCCTGAATGATATCGCTTTCCAGATCAATGCTTTACCCTTCTCGGATGTCAGCATCCGCCAGCAGGATCAATATACCGGCATCGTGCTGACAGACGACGTTCGGTACCAGCAGAGCTTGTCGGCGAAAGATGCGCACGTCTATACGCCTGCGCTGTTACAACAGAAAAACTGGAGCTATAAAACGGTCTATAGCCGCAATTTCTGGAAGGATCGCGAACGCGTGGAGCATGAGCTGATGTTATTGGCGGGCAGCCAGCAACCGGCCGCTCAATAAAAGCGTGCCGTCCAACGGCGTGACCACTCCCTGCCGGCTTCGAGTTGTTCGATGCCTTCTTTGACGGTAAGCTGCTGATTGTGGTCCACGCTGTCGGCAATGCCGCACCACGGCTCGATGCAGACAAAGTCCGCGCCGGGCGCAGCCCAGAGCCCCATATAGGGAAATTCGGTATAGGTAAAATCCAATCCATGTGCATGTTTGTCGGATCGCAGCGAGATGACATCCGACCGTAGATCTTTCAACACAATTGCATCGTTTTCAAACAGTTTATGCTGCAACGTAATACGGTTTGTGTTTTGTAGAAATGGCTGTGGTGTGGTTTCCAGTAAGCCCTGTGTGCTGATAGGCCAGCGGGGGGCGTCTTCCGTCAAGGTAAAAGCAAGGTAATGATCCTCGTACTGCGTGCCTGCCACCAGCGGTACCCGGAAGGCCGGGTGTGCGCCCAGCGAAAAATACATCGTAGTTGGACCCGCGTTTGTTACCGTATAGGCTACCTGTAATGCATCTTCCAGTAACATATACCGTATGCGCAGCTCGAACGGAAACGGATAGCGGGTGAGCATGTCTTCCCGGCTGCGCAACAAGAATACGGCGCTGTCGCCGGTTTGTTCCTCCACCTCAAAGACATGGTCCCGGGCAAAGCCGTGGCGCGAGAGCGTATAGGCCTTGTCGTTATAATAATAGGTGTTGTTTTTTAACGTTCCGACAATCGGAAATAACACGGGTGACGTCTTGCCCCAAAAGGCCGGGTCGCCGTTCCACATATACTCCATGTCATGCTGGCGATGGCGAATACTGTATAATTCGGCGCCTTTCTCGTGGATGCTGACGGTGAGGTGTGTGTTCTGAATCGTGATGCTCATGGAAATAAGGTCATTTATGAATAAGGAGCCGGATGCCGGCTTCCAGGCCGCGCAGCTCGGCCAGGCCACGTAAGCGGCCAATGGCTGAGTAGCCGGGATATGTTTTTTTCTTCAGGTCGTCCAGCATTTGGTGGCCATGATCGGGACGCATCGGCAGTGATACTCCGCGGCGTTGTTGTAGCAATACGATCTCACGCATGACTTCGGGCATGTTGGCGTCACCCTCCAGGTGGTTGGCTTCGTAGAAGTCGCCTTTGTAGTCGCGCTGTGTGCTGCGCAGGTGTAGGAAGTGAATACGGTCGCCCAGACGGCGCACCATGCCCGGCAGATCGTTGTCGGCGCGTGCGCCGTACGACCCTGTGCAGAAACACAAGCCGTTGGCAGTCGAGGGGACAGCCGCCAATAACGTCGCAGCGTCTTGCTCGGTACTCATGATACGCGGCAGGCCTAAGATGGGATACGGCGGGTCGTCGGGGTGTATGGCCAACTGTACCCCTGCGCGCTCGGCAACCGGTGTCACTTCTTTTAGGAAATGAAGGAGGTGCTCACGTAGCCTGGTCGCATCGATTCCTTTGTATTTTTCGAGGGCCGCCAGGATCTCCGGTGCGGTGAACGGATCGTCGCTGCCGGGTAGTCCAAGCGTGGCATTGTGGAAAAGCTTTTCACGCTCCGCTTCGGTCATGCTTTCAAAACGCTGACGAGCGGTTGCATGCTCGGCATCGGTATAATCTTTCTCCGCTCCGGCACGCTTGAGGAGGAATAGGTCGAAGGCAATAAAGGCTGCACGCTCGAAGTATAGGGCTTTGCTGCCGTCGGGCATGGGGTAGGCAATGTCCGTCCGCATCCAGTCGAGCACAGGCATAAAGTTATAGGTCACAACGCGCAGGCCGCAGCGGCCGACGTTTTGCAAGCTTTCTTTGTATTGATCGATGTATTGTTGATACGGACCGGTCTGGCGTTTGATGTCCTCGTGCACCGGCAGGCTTTCAATAACCGTCCAGGTCATGCCGGCCTGTTCGATCTCGGCCTTGCGTTTTTCAATCTCGGCAACGGTCCATACGTCGCCAACGGGAATGTGGTGCAATGCCGTGACCACGCCGGTACAACCGGCCTGGCGTATGTCGGCAAGGCTGACAGGGTCCTTCGGACCATACCAGCGCATCGTCTGTTCAAGCATCATGTGATAAAGGTAATTGTTATTCGTGAATTGTTCTTATCGTGCGACGGTACCGATCACGTCGTAGTACACGTTCTTGGGTTGAAGTTGTTGATCAAATAAGAGTGGATAGTTCTTGCGTCCTTTTACCGGGTACTCGTCCAGCCAGGTGCGTCGGTCAGACACATTCCAGAAGGTAACGCCGGTGATGGCGTTTTTATACTGCCGGAAAATGTTAAACACGCGGGTGTATTGTTGCCGTTGCTGCGCCTCCAGTGCCGGCGTGAACGCTTCCGACTCGTCAGCACGACGCGCCCGGGGGAATTTCTCCCACCGGTAAATGGATACATCCAATTCCGTAAACTGGATGGCCAGCGAGAGCGAGGAGAATCGGTCGAGGGCGGAGCGCAGCTCTTTTTCGGATGGCTCGAAAATAGACCAATGCCCCTGCAACCCTACACCGTGTATCGGTACGCCGGCGTCTTTCAGTTTTTTAAGCAAGCGGTACACGCGTTCCCGTTTCTCGGGGCGCTCGGTGTTGTAGTCGTTGTAAAAGAGTAGCGCCTCGGGGTCGGCGGCGTGGGCATATTCGAAAGCTTTGGCAATAAAGTCTTCACCGCAGAGGGTGTACCAGGGAGACTCGCGCAGGAACTTGGTGCTGTCGTCCGCAATGGCTTCGTTTACAACGTCCCAGGCATAAATCTTGCCGCGGTACCGGCTCACCACGGCAGTGATATGCTCGCGCAAGCGTTGCAACAATACTTCGCGCGTTACCGTCTTGCCGTCGGCGCCTGTAAATAGCCACGCCGGAGTTTGTTCGTGCCAGCAAAGCGCATGCCCTCGCACTTTCAATCCATGTTCCTGGGCAAAGCGCACGATGGCGTCGGCACCCGTCCAATCATAGCGGTTCTCCTCAGGATGGATCGGCCCCATCTTCATTGCATTCTCCGGCGTGAGGCTGTTGAAGTGTTTCAGGATCATCGCAGCCTCGGGACCCTGCAGGCTGCGGGGTGACACCGCCACCCCGATAGGATAATAATCACGGAAGTGATCTTTCAAACCCCTGTCATCGGTTGGAGGTGTTTGCGCGTGTGCGAAAGATAAACTGCCCGCTAAAAGCGCAAGGGGTAGGAATGTGGAGGGTATAGTCATATCGATTAGGGTTACTTGTTGGTGACATTGGGAAAACGAAAGCTCTCGGGTGGACCGAGATAGGAACCGGGTACATGGTTGCCGATCACGATCTTTTGTAATACGACGCCAGCATCGACACGCCAGAATTTCAATGCGTGCTGGCCGGGTGTAAGCGTATGGGTGGAAGTGCGGATCAGGATGTTATCGCGTACAGCTTGCTCCCACGAGGCTTGCGTGAAGTTTGCATGTAGGTTGACCAACTGTGGAGGTTCGTTGTCAAGGGATATTGCGTAGCGAAGCCCATCGGTGTTAAGAAAGTTGAGGGTGGGGGATAAGTAGGTCGATACCGTCACGGCGCCGCGCTGTGTGGTGTGAAACGTATACTCTAAATAGGGCGTATCGGATTGGCCGGGGATGGAGGCCAATGCTGTCACCGGCAGGGTAATGACGCCGGCATCGGTTCGGCCGAGATTGTTGATAACCTGCCAGTGTACACCTTTGCCCGCCACCGCGCGGGTGAAGTGGGCAGCTTCCATCGAAATATACCCCTGGCGCTCGACAAAGCCCTCGGCCTTCTCGCCTTTGGGCAGGGATTGTTTTTGTACGATTGCCTGTACGACGACCGTAGTGTGCTCCGTCCCTTTAATAGTAATCGGAATGCGGTGTAGACCTTTCGGCGCATGTTGCCAGTCGATGCTGATCCAAATGCGTTTTTCCTTGTCAATCGTGCCGAGCGGTTCCGACACCCGAATATACTTCGCGCCGGGTTCGACGGTATAGTCAAACGGCGCGCCACCGCGGTTAAAGATGTCGATGGCGTAGGCCGGTTGTTGGTACGAATCAAATATGGGTAACACGGCCTGGCGTTTTTCCTGTGGCCACCAGGCAGAGTCGCCTTCTATCGCAATGCCCAGTGCCGCGCTCGGCGGCAAGGTGATGCGTTTTAAGAAAGGCAGCACGTCGCGATCGGGTTGTTGCCAGTCGGTATAACTGATGTGTGTCTGATCCATCATGTGATTCCACTTGCCACCGGCGAGTACACGGTTGTAGTAATACGAACAAGCAGAGTCGTCAGCAAATAAGGTCTTCACGCGATCAGCCAGATCGTTGGTGGCGGCGCGACCTTGTGCAGCGTAGCGATGATTGCGGGCCGTGGTAATGTGCAGCGCGTTTAGAATAGAGCTCGCCTGAATGGGATGGAGCACGAGTTGATAATACGCATCCTGATGCATAGCGGGTAGTTGCCCGGCCAGTGCTTTGGCACGCTGCGTAAGTGCGCTATAGTCTGCCTCGATGCGTTCGGCCTCGCGATAGTTTACCAGACTGTACGTTTCAGGTGAGAGGAGCTCGGGTTTGCGGCGGGCATTGTATTTCGTATAGGTATCCAGTAAGCTGGCAATTTCCGCGGCGTAGGTTGAACCGAATTGGCGGGCTGCCCATTGACGGGTGTAGTCGCCCAGTGTAGTGTTATTCCAGGCTTCAGGATTCCACGCGTAGTCGAGGAAGAATTCCGTGGGAAGCTCCATCGGTTTCAGATCGCCGACGTTTACGATCCAAAGCTTGGTGGCGCCAAAGCGATAGGCCAGGTGCATTTGCTCCCAGGTGCGTTCGAGTTGATTGGTATTAAGCCACTTGTAGTTGCGTGGTCCGCCGACGTAGTCGAAGTGATAATAGATACCATATCCGCCGGCCCGCAGGCTATCGCCAACGGGGGGTAGCTTGCGCAAATTCCCCCAGTTGTCGTCGCATAGCAACAGTGTGATGTCGTCGGGTACACGCATGCCCTTGTCGTAATAGTCTTGTACTTCTTTATAGAGTGCCCACAGTTGGGGTGTTTGGGCTGCATCCTTGCCCGTTACGCTTTGTATGATGTGCCGCTGGTCGCGTACGATCTTTTCCAGCAGAGCAATGTTGGTGGACGCACTCATGGCCATGTCGCCGTCACCGCGCATGCCCATGGACACGATGCTTTCGCGGGCGCCCATGCGCGTAATCCCGTCGGTCCAGAATTGCCGGAGGGTGGGAGCATTTGTTTCGTAGTTCCAGGGCCCCTGGCCGCCTTTTCTCCATTCGGCGTGCGCCCGCATCATGGGCTCGTGGTGGGTCGTGCCCATCACAATGCCGTAGCGATCGGCGAGCGTAGGATTGAGCGGATCGTCGCTGTTAAAGCTGGCCCACCACATGGCCGGCCACAGGTAGTTGCCCTTCATGCGCAGGATCAACTCAAAGAGGCGCTCGTAGAACGCATGCGTAAAACCACCATATTTTTCTACGGCCCAGCGGCCCAGCGCAGGTTCTTCGTCGTTCAGAAATATACCACGGTATTGTACGGCCGGCGGTCCTTGTATATGCCTGCCGGGGGTGATGTAAAGCGCAGTGCGTTTGACAATGGGTACGTCAGCCCACCAATACCAGGGTGATACGCCCATCTGTTTGGAGAGGTCGTAAATGCCGAAAATCGTACCGCGTTTGTCGCTCCCGGCAATCACCAACGCCTGGTCTACACCGTGAAAAGGTTTCTCGATTACCTGTACGACAAACGACTCCCATTGCCCCGCGATGCCAGTAACATCAAGTTTACCACGTTGCACCAGGTCGTCGATCCAGGGGCTTTTTCCAATCGTGCCGGCAACCACGATATATTTCCCGGTAGGTGTGGTACCGGTTGTCAGCGAAGGCCGCATGCCTGTTACCTGGTATAAATCCTGTACCCATGCTTCGGCCGCCAGCAATACACCGGCATGATCGGCATCGTGGACGTAAAGCGAAGCAGCAGTTCCTGAAGCAAATAGCGGAAAGCCACCGGATACACTTTCCGATTGAACATAGTTGTCCTGCGCCCCCAATGGCAAGCACAGGATCATGCAAAATAGGGTAATGCCTTTCTGAAGAATAGCGTAGGTGAGCTTCATGCAAACGAATTTGCCAGATTGAAAAAGATAATGCAACCGATTGCATGAATTATTTTAAGGAAGGTTTGCAGAAGCTATTTAGTGGCAGTTTTATGGTATGAAACCGATTTAACAGATCCAGCCCTGTACAAGTCATTGGGGTGGCTTTTTTGGCTTTTCAGGCTAAGTTGATCGCCCGGCCTTTTTTCCTTCATGACTTCTCGTTAACTACGCAGTGCGACATTACCCATGAGCGGACCCCATAAAGAAATCACGATATACGACATTGCGGCAGCGCTAAGCCTTTCGCCGGCCACCGTCAGCCGTGGTCTGAAAGACCATCCTGCCATTCGCAAGGATACACGTAAGCGTATTCTCGACAAGGCACGTGAGATGGGCTATCAACAAAACATGTTTGCGAGTAACCTGCGCCGCTCCCGCACCAATACCATTGGTGTGATTGTGCCGCGTTTGAATAGCTACTTCATGTCGGTGGTCATTGCGGGTATGGAAAAGGTAGCCAATGCCGCAGGGTATAACCTGATCATCAGCCAGTCGGCCGAGTCGGTGAAAAAAGAAGAGACCAACGTGCGCACACTATACAACAGCCGTGTCGACGGCCTGCTTGTATCGGTGGCCTATGACAGTGAAAGTCTCTCGCATTTCAATTTATTCCTCGATAAAAATATACCGCTCATCTTTTTCGATCGTGTGCTCGACCATCCGCAGTGTACCAGCCTTGTCATTGATAATTACAAGGCAGCGTACGAAGTTACGACACACCTGATACGCCAGGGCGGTACACGGATTGTACACCTGACGGCACGATCGAAAGGCGCAGTGTATGCCGACCGGTTGCGCGGCTACCAGCAGGCACTGCGTGATAATAACCTTGCTTTTGACGAAAGCCTGGTGCTGGCAGGCAATCTGAGTGAACTAGCCGGTGCCGAAGCCGCGCGGGCCATTCTGGCAATGAACCCGTTACCCGACGGTGTCTTCTCGGCCAACGACTCGTCTGCCGTAAGCTGTCTGCAAGCCTTAAAGCAAGCAGGTATAAAGATACCGGAGCAAATTATTGTCGCCGGGTTTAACAACGATCCGATATCAAAAGTCGTCGAGCCCAATTTAACGACGGTGAATTACCCGGGAGAGGAGATGGGTGAGCTGGCAGCCTCCACGTTGATACGCCGCCTCGACCGACTGGAAGGTGCAAGTCTGAATACCATTGTACTGCGCCACGAATTGATCGTACGCGACTCGACCTTGCGCAAAAAGCCCTGATCAGAACGGATACCCGATCGCGATATTAAAGATCAGGTTGTCGCTTCGCCAGCCCGGTCGGGTAAAATCAATATCGTTAATCACCCACTTCCACCGCTGACGGGCGCGGTCTTCGTCATCGATCCGTACGCCTTCGATCTCTTCAGGTAATTGAATAGCCTTGCGAAGCGGGAACGCTATATCCAGACGCAATACAAAAAAGCTAAAGTCCATGCGGAAGCCGAGGCCGGTACCGACGGCGATCTCGTTTATAAACGATTTGCGCTGAAACTCTCCGCCTACGCGTCGTGTCGTATCGTCTTTGGGATCTGGCCGCATCAGCCAGATGTTACCCGCATCGACAAACACCGCACCTTTGAAAGACTTGATGATATCAAAGCGGTACTCGGCATTTGCTTCCAGTTTAATGTCGCCGCGCTGGTCGATAAAGAATGCCTTGTCGAGATCTAACATGTACGAGCCGGGGCCGATCGAGCGTGCGGGAAATGCCCGGATACTGTTCGAGCCGCCAATCGCAAATTGTTTGATATAGGGCATGGTTCGCGAGTTCCCATAGGCATAGCCAACGCCTGCAACTGCACGGGTGGCCAGCTTACTATGACGGGCCCACTGCCAGTAATAACGAAAGTCGATGTCACCACGCACATACTGAGAGTAGGGAGAATTAAACAGGGTGTGAACTTTCCTACCACCTTGTTCCAGTCCAGGATCTATCCCGGCGGTGCGTTGCACGGTGTTGAGCAGGTTACCCGCTACGTCAATGTTGCCATTGAAATAGAAGTTATGTTCGCGGAACCTACGGCGCTCGTACTTTTGAGACACCTCCTGGGAAAGCTGCGTATTGAGTGTATAGGAATAACGTGTGCCGACAATGAACTGATTCACGAACGAACTGGCAAGCACGGTATTTAATGTTAACAATGAATCGAATTCATCAGTCTTATGGGTTTGCACATACGCGATGTCGACGGGGAACAACTCGTGGCTTTTGGAGGCTGACTCCCGCCAGTTATACCCATATCCCAGGTTAATGGAGCTTAATCGATAGTAACGTACCCGGTTCTGTATGTTAAACGCCGCCTTAATTTGTGTCTTCGGCAGGTACCGGCTGGATTTATAATCGATCTTGATAGGCGAGATAAAACGAGGTATCGTTAGCGTGGACTCCAGTCCCAACTCCAGTGAGTTCACGGGCTCCGATACTTGTTTGCTGATCTGCACTTCATAGGCTGAGGTGAGCTTAAGCTGAAACAACTCAGCGCCGCGCAGGAAGTTCCGGTCTGTAAACGTAAAGGCTACGCCCGGCCCCACAAAATTGTTGGATTTTGATGTTGCCTGTATTTCCGCCCGCAAGGATTTTTTCTTCAGCGGCGTCATAAGAATTTGCGCATCCAGCATGGCAGAGTCCGTTCGGGGCGATTCGGAAAATTTAATATTTACAAACTTAAAAGTACCCAGCCCCATCAAGTGGCTAAGCGAAAACTCGCGCGCTTCGCGGCTGTATAGCTCCCCTTTCTTTAGATTGATAACGTCGGTAATAATGCGTGGACGGAAAGCATGCTTGTTGTCGATGTAGTGGTAATTGTTCACCATCGTCGTGTCGAACCCCTTGCCCGGCAGCGTATCGGTGGAGAGCACATAGTTGGGAAAAACATTGATCTTATCCAGCCGATATATCTTTCGCGCGCGCTGCGGTATATCTTTTTCCAAACGCAATGTCAGATCTACTTTTTTCTCGCCCACGGTACTGTCGGCTTCAAAAATCAGATAGCGGTCGTCAAAATAAAAGAAACCAACGTTCTCTACTTCCTCTTCTATACGTTCCTGCTCCGCTTGCAGGCGTTCCAGGTCGTAGCGGATGTTGGGGCGAAGAATGGATTTCTCACGCAATGTGCGCAGCACGGCAGCATAGGTACTATCCCTACCTTTTGGGTAAACGATGGTTCGCAACCGATACGCCCTGTGCAGCTCGGTGTGATAGATGACAGTACTTTGCGTTTTGCCCTTTTTTACTTCTGGGACAACCTTTGATTCAAAGTAGCCTTCGTTATTCAGATAACTTGCCAGTAGCTTGGCCGTGCGGTCGGGGGTGGCGTCTTTTAATAATACCGGTGCCTGGCCAATCTTCTTTTTTAGAAAGTTTCGGATGCCTTTTTCCTTTTTTGGTGTGCCTGCCACATAATAAAGCCATACCCAGGGCCGGGCACCTAAAATCTTATCGTTGGGTTTGGGTACAATATACTCCTGCATTTCCGTTTCCAGCATACCGCGTCGGCGCACGGGGCCCTGTGGCATTTGGAAGTCTATCTCAGCGCCATTGTAAAATGTCTCTCCTGGTGGTAGATACCGGGTGGCTGTGCAACCGGGTAGTAATATCGCAATGAACAACAGAAAGGGGATATACAATCCCGACGATACACACGGAAAGACGGTGAGAAGACGCTTACTCATTTTCCGTGGCATTTGATTTAAAGAGCTCGCGGAAGGCATCATAGTCTTTTATATAAATAAAGCCGGCGCCGGTCTCGATCAGCTCGCCGTCGATCATATCGTAGTTGCTGTTGCGGAAACCCGTCACACGCAGGCGACCATCGGCTGTCAGTTTATATTCCAGCGCCAGGTCTCCAATATAGTCGGCTGCGGAGTTTTGGTTAGCCGTCTGCCCCTCCACGTCCACGTTACCCGAAACTTTCACTACTAAACGCTCGTCGAACAG
This sequence comes from Parachryseolinea silvisoli, assembly GCF_021190955.1. Classification (GTDB taxonomy): domain Bacteria; phylum Bacteroidota; class Bacteroidia; order Cytophagales; family Cyclobacteriaceae; genus Ohtaekwangia; species Ohtaekwangia silvisoli. Next base: position 1,737,822 of record NZ_JAIOAO010000001.1, on the reverse strand, counting down.
TGTTTTCGAAAGCCCCAATTGTAACTGTGTCTGGCCCTGTGCCTGGCCACTGGAGTAATCTTCGTATGATTTTAAATCAACGGTTAGTTGTACTCCTTTTACATTGTCGGAAAGGCGGTTAAGTTGCTCCGTCAGCAGCTTACTCACACTACGGCGTGCGGAGGAAGCCACGTCCGAGCCTCCTTGTGTTTCGAGGGGATTCTCTGAAATAAATCGTTTTAATACCAGCAATGCAAAGACTTGTTTGTTGAGGTCAGATTCGCGGGTATTGATGTCTTTGATGCGCGCATAAATGTCACCGCCAAGTGCATCCTGGTCTTCCTGGGGCATATCCAGCTCAAAGCTGATATCGGGCGTCAACAGATCCCCTTTGATGTTGAGATATACCAGAAACGGCAAGCGCTGACGGTACCGCAGGTCCTGCTGTACGCCTTCCACTTGCGCCGCTACCAGGTCGATCGGAGACGTCTCCACTTCATAGATTGCGCGTAGGTTCAGGTCCGCCTCCATGACATCGCCCGTCCACATGATATAGCTGCCTTTTTCAATTTTGAACTCACGCTTTACAAGTTTGTAGAAGGAAAGATTATAGCTCCCTTCCGTTACTTCATACCGACCCGAAAGCTGCATATCACCTGAGGGATTGATATCGAGCGTTAACGTAGCGTTCCCCTTCACGCTCAACTTATCACCCGTGATCGGGTCGATCACGATATTAAAGGTCTCCGTATCTTTCAACTCGATATTAGCCGTCAGGTCAATGCCCTGGAAGGTAGTCTTGACGGTGTCCTCCAGTTTGAGCGAGCTTAAGAAAGGATCTTTTACCGCATCACGGTCCACAAACCTAACAATACCTTCTTGCTCCAACACGCCTTTTTCGGACTGCGGCACGACATAGGTAAACTCGCTATCTTTCGCCAGGCTGGCCTCCATTTGAATTTTGGGTAAGTTGGATGTGCCGGTAATAATGGCCTTGGTATTGATCCGGACGTTGCCATAAAACAGGTCATTGTCGATGGCCTTCGTATTGAGCAACTGGAAGTTTTGTGCATTCACACGCAGGTTGAGGTCGAACTCTGCGAAACCGGCTGTCTTTATCGTACCGTCAAAACGCGCTGTGTTGTTTTGTACGTCGCGAATGGTGAAGTCGTTTAGCGTAAGCCCCGTGCCGGTAAGTTTGATGGCTTCATCCTTCAATAAGAATTTGCTGCCACCTACGGTGGGGATAAATTCCGCCTCGCGGAAACGAAGCTCGCCGTCGATCTTAGGCGCTGCCGCCGCGCCATCGATCTTGACCGCCCCGGTGAGTTGCCCTTTTAAGTTTCTAACGTGCCCGAATGTAAACGGCTCAACCGATGCGAGGTCGAGCTTGTTGAGTGTCGTCGTAAAATGTATCTCCGGCTTCGGGATGTTTGAAACGAAGTATCCCGCGGCAACCACATCGATGTCCTTACCTTCCATGCGCAGGTCCAGATTCAAAGGACCGTTCGCGGCCTTGCCCAATTGCAGTGCCAGATCGCCCCACCCGCGTTCCAAAATTTTCAGATCGTGTATATACGCAGTCGAGTTAAAAGAACCACCCGCCGCTGCGCTGAGCGTCACGTCGCCATCAATGACGCCTGCTATAGGCGTTGTGCCTTCGATAATACTCGTGATGTTGCTGAGGTCTACCTGGTTAAACACTACAGAGAGCGTCGAGTCACGGTCATCTTGCTTGACCAGCAGAATGCGTTCCTCACCATGGGCAATGTAAAAGTTGTTGGGCATAACGCCGGCGCCCGTGAAGCGCAAGGTATTATACATTGGTGTCTTCCATTCCTGGTAGTTCAGCATGACCTGCCCGGGCAAAAACCGGAACTGAAAAGCATCCTCAAAACTATTAAAAACACCGCCCAGGAGATACTTCTCTTTTTGCAGCGAATCGAGGATGATCAGCCGTGTACGGATGGAGTCGTGCTGCACGTTGCCGGCCAGTTTGATCTCTTCCACCCGCAGCGTGTCCATGCTGATTTTTTTAAGACGGAAGGTATAGTCCAGGGATTGTTTATTGGATTTGACCACCAGACCGATGGAGTCGAGTGCCAAACCGCTATATTTTATTTTTGATAAGTGTACCCGTAAGTCCAGCTTGTCGTTGCGACTATCAAACTCGCCGGCAATTTCACCCGGTACGAATGGTTCCAGTTCCGGAAAAATGATCTCCGTCAGCAGGTCCGTGTTTTTGATCACCAGCGAAAATTCAAAGTCCTGCGGTGCAACAGGTTTTTTATAGGTTGTATCGCGCAACGAAAAGTATTGATTGATGTGTCGCGTTACTACTTCGGGCATGCTGACCAGGTTAATGGTACCCTTGAAATCTCCAGAAATTATATCCGAGCGAAGCGTAATCTCACTTTGACCCTTTTGATCGATCGAGGCAAACAAGAGTGAATCGACGGCATAGAGTTTACTGCCGTTAAAAACGGCAAACTTGCGGATGCCGATATCACCGTTTATTACTTTAAAATCGGCCGTGGCTACATCCACCGTCAGGGTGCCGCGTGTGCGGAGCGGCCGCTGCGATAGGTGTATGGCCTGGAGGTCGGCATTCTTGAGCTCGAGGTTGAGCTTATAACGGGGTATATTGCCCTGGTAGTCCAGGTCACCTTTAAGGCTAACGTCTAGGTTAGGATCGTGTAGCAAAGCGGTGCCAGAGAAAAAGTATTTCCTCAACGTGCCGTCCAGGCGAAAATCTTTATAGGTATAGTCGCTATATTCGAACTCGTGTATCGTGAGCTTGAGCGCAGCATCGAGGTCTTCCAGCGTTAAGCCACGGCCCTGGGCACTGGCGTCCAGATCGAGTATACCCATCGTCGAGTCCTGCTGCAGCAGCTTGCCCAGGTTGAATTTATTCAGGCTGACGCTACCACGGTAATTCTCTTTGGCCATCGAGTCAAGGTTCAGCTTGACATCGGTATCCAGTGAGCCCATATCCGTCTTGAGTGTGGCTTTCGCTATGGGCGCCATGAGCGAGCCGCTGAAGTTGCCCGTCAGATCCAGCCACTCCGGTAAGGTGATGGACTTCGGGAGCACCGAGTCGGCTACCACGGTATTAATATCTGCCCGCGTCGTATGTAGTTTGGTAAGCTTTAATGCAAGCTGTGTTTGCTGCACGTCGGGTAGACCCTTGACAGTGCCGTTGGCCACAAGAATAGTGTTGGATAAGGCGCGTATCGTAAGCTGTTGAACATTTAAATCGTTGACTTTGCCCGAGCAGACCAAATCGGTGCGTATGATCGCGCGCGGATCGATGTTGATGGGCAGGCTATCGAGCACCGCGGGCAGTAAAAAACGAATGTCTTCCAACGCGATCGATGTGTTTGTAAGCGCGACCTTCAGGGAAGCATCGGGATACGTGGTGGAGAGTGTCTCGAAGGAAGTAAAAGCAGCTTGTGCTTCCAGGTTGATGTTCGTGCGGGGAGAGGTCAGGTGAAAGTTTTCGACGCGTACGGTGTGGTCGGTCATGGCGAAGCGACTTTCAAATCCGGTCAACGCAAACCCACTTTTGTCGCGGAAGGAAAGTGCTTCGATGGTACCGGAGAGGGCCGCGCCTTTCATCGTCAGGTCTTCCCCCTCCAGGTTGAATTGGGTTAGCCAGAAGTGGTTGAAGTCCACGCCCTGCGGCTGCAGCGGTTGGTTGAAGTTGTCGTATTGGAGAATGTTGTTGGCAAGCTGAAGATTCTCAATGCCGAACTGCCAGGGCTTAGTCTGGGTCGTATCCGTGGAGGCAACAGATACAATATCCCGAGACACCAAACGCGATGAGTCGATCGTAAGCTGATGATACGAGATGAACGATTGACGCAGCGTAAATTCATCCAGCAGGATGATTTGATTGTCGAGGTCGAAGGTGTTTACCGCCACGGCTGCGTCGGCGATGTCTGCTTGCAGGGCCTGACCGGCGTTGAGGTCTTCGTAGCGGGCATGGATACCTTTGAGAGAGATCGATTCAAATCCGAGCGTAACCGACTTTTGCGTTGTATCCGTCGGCGCGGACATCGTTGCAGTAGCAGGCGACGGTGCCCGTTCATGTTGGATAAAATGTCCGCGGGTGTCTTCGATCGCAATGGAGGCTGCCCGAAAGATCATCTGCTCGAGGTCAAACTCGTCCATGCTTACCTCCAACGAGGCGGTTTTTAACGCCAGGTCCATACCCGACACGGCGTCTGCATACGTCGCCCGGGTGTTGGTGAGGGCCACATCTTCCACCGCAAAGACCCACGGCGCGGCGGTCGTGTCCGTTTCGACCGTGGTCGTGGTATCGGGAGAAGTAAAGGCGGCAATGATGTAGTCGAAGTTAAAGGCGCTGTCGGGCAGGGTACGCCGGATGTTGGCAACGATGCCATCGAGTTGTACCTGGTGGAGCTCGATCGTCTTTTGGGTAAGACCCCACAGATCGGTATCGACTCCCAGCTTGCCGGCATATAATAAGGTGTCGCGTTGCTGGTCTTCCACATAGAGTCCTTCCAGCACGATCTTCTTGGGAAATTGCAGGCTGATATAGTCCAGGCGGACTTCCGTGCCGATCTTATCATGCAGAAAACCGACGGCAGCTTGCACGATCCGGTTTTGCACGGCGGGCACGCGCAGCAGCAGGGCGACGGCAATAAGCAGCACCACGATGGAAAGTGTAATCCATCCGACTACCTTCAACAGCTTGACCAGGTATTTTTTGAGCTTCCAAGGCTGATACATTGTTGCCACGTCGCAAGCACGGGAAATAAAACTGTGCCATTGCCAATTTACATTCTGGCGACAAATTTCTACAGCACTCTCGCTGATAAATCGGGCATCCTGGGTAGTGAATTCCTCAATACGAGGTGGTTAACCGTCTCTTAAACGGCTAACCACGAGAGAGCACTATAGACTTCGGGAACGAATAAATTTCTTTTCTGTGTGCAGAAACTCCTTCCGCCCCAGTCGCACCCGGAACAAATTCACCACCATAGAGGTAATAATGCCGGGCAGGCGGGACAGGGACATGAGCGTGTCTTTAGTCATATACCTGGCCGGTACGAAAGAGAATGTGGCAATGGCATACAGGCCGATGACAGCCGTCCACCACTTCATGCCCGGAGTCCACAAGGCCGGGCCAACGTTCGGACCTGCCAATCCCATGACCACGACCAACAGGATCAGCGCTATAAAGAAGGAGCGCGGCAAGATCAGGTAGTGCATGATCTTGTTCAGCAGGTGGCGGTCGATGGGCAATGCCCGCATGTCGCGGTCCAGGAAGCGCCCCATGTGCTTTAGATGAACTTCTATCCAGCGTAGCCGTTGTTTTTTTAATGTCTGCACGTCCGAAGCCTTTTCATCATAGATATAGGCCTCGGCGATGTACTCTACCGGCACGTGCATTTTGAGCAATTGCAGGTCGATCTCTTTGTCTTCGCCGGTGTCGTGCAGGATAACCTCCTGATTGAAGATGGCTTTCAGCAGGCCGAACTCGAATGCCATGCCGGATCCGGCACAGGTGGCGGAGAGTCCGAGCGACCGTTGGCCCTGCCGGAAGATGACGTTATTCAGCTCCTCGTTAATACACTCCAGCAAGGCCACCGGCGTGTTCAGGTTCTTGGCAATGCGCCGGCATTGCACCGCGCGTGCACCCCGGGCAAAGGCGTGATTTACTTTCTCCAGCGTGCCGGGCGACATGATGTTGTCGGCGTCCAGCACAAAAGCAATGTCGTAACGTGCGTCGTCCACACAATTTAGTGCGGCATGGAGCGACCTGGACTTCGAGCTCACGTCGAACCTTACCTCGATCACATGTACGGGTAAGGCACGCAGACGCTCGATGGTTTCCGGTCGCATGGAGTCGGCAATCACGAATACATCGAAGTCGGCGGTGGGATAGGGATGGCTGATCGCTGCCCGCGCGGTGTCCAGGATGATCGTGTCTTCTTTATAACAGGGAATGAATACAGCCACCTTTCGTTTGGACGAAATAGTAGTGTAATCAGGCTCCTTCTGTACGCCATTGGCAATCGCAATGACGACGAAGTACAAAGTGCAAACGCTCAGGTATAAAAATATACCCAGTACGGCATAGGACAGTACGGTTAACATATACGCAAGATTAAAGTCAAAATTCCCCCTCACAATACCTGCCCGCTCTTTCGGTAAAAGCTAATGTTCGCTACCGGCAACGTTGTAAAGACGCAGTGAAGTATTGTATAAGAAATATACTGATTGGTTAGGTATATATAAAATATATTGGAGTAAATATTTTTATGTACCGGATTAATCGGGAGCCCATTGCTGGCGCAAGAGTAAGCGCGCAGCGCGGCTCTTGTGCCTGAACCTGTACGCAGTCTCCAGACTGCCGGGGCACAAAGGTATATACGTTGGCAACGGCGACGTTTGCAAACACGATTAGCAACGCACAAACCTTATCATTTTATACGCGCACACTTCCATGATCTCTCCGTTTTATATCCATTTCAATAACCAGAAATCGTTATCGGTAACGATAAAATTATTATTTTAATGGCTTGGACGTATAAGATCGAATGGAGATGATCCGCTGGCTGTTGCTCTTGCTTTTTTTGGTATTCGGAATGTCTGTGACGCAGGCGGAAACGCCCGTTTCGGAAGCGTTAAACGACCTGGATCAGGTGCTGGCCGACCGGGATCGGTACATTCAGCAAAAGAAGGCTCGCATTGACGCCCTCATGATCGAAAAACGGCGCACTCGTCCGGAAAACCTCTTTTTCTTATATGACCGCATTTATAATGAGTACAAAACATTTATTTATGACTCGGCCTTTACCTATGCCCGCAACATGCAGCATGAGGCCTACCGGCTAAAAGATCCCACCCGCATTGCCTATGGCCGGATCAAACTGGCGTTTATCCTGTTGTCGTCGGGTATGTTTAACGAGGCGCTCGACACCCTGCACGCCATACGCGAACGGCAGCTGCCCGACACCATCCGCACCGAGTTGTATTCTGTCCTCGCGCGAACGTACTACGACCTGGTAGATTTCAACCGCGATCAATACTTCACCGAACGCTACACGCAACTCGGAAACCAATACGTCGACTCTGCCTTGCACTACCTCGGCACCCGCTCCAGCGAGTATCTCCATTTGCGTTCTATGAAGCATCTGCGCATGAATAACTTCCCGGCAGCGTCGGCCGACCTCGAACGGATGCTCTCCGCCTTCACCCTCACCGACGCTTCCCTGGCCATCGCCGCCAGCACGCTGGGCTACATTTATCAACAGCAAGGCCGCATTGAAGATGCCAAGCTTATGTTGATTCGTGCTTCGATGGCCGATAACCGGTCGTCTACAAAAGAAACCCTGGCCATTCTCAACCTGGCCGAGCTCTTATATAAAGATGGCGACGTCGTGCGCGCCTACGCCTACGTAAAGCACGCCATGGACGACGCGAACTTTTACGGCGCACGCCACCGCAAGATCCAGGTGGCGGCGATCTTCCCAATCATTGAAGGCAACAAACTGGATACGGTGGATCGTCAACGCAAACTTTTGTTTGCATACGCCCTGGTCATCACCGTGCTTTCGATTATTACAGTGGTCTTTGCCGTGATCATCTACAAACAGTTTAAAAAGATTCAGGAGGCGGACAAGAGCATTAAAGAAGCAAACGCCAGCCTCCAGGAATCAAACAAACTTTTGCAGGAGGTTAACAACCACCTGATGGAGGCCAACAAGATCAAAGAGGAATACATCGGATTCTATTTTAATATCAACTCGGAGTATCTCGTCAAGATCGAAGCGTTCAAACAAGCGATTGATAACAAACTGATGGCGAAGAAGTACGACGACATCCGGTTTGTGGTGAACAATATCAATTTGAAGAAAGAACGCGAGGACCTTTACTTCAGCTTTGATAAAATCTTCTTAAAACTCTTCCCGGATTTTGTGACGACGTTCAATTCTTTCTTTAAAGAAGAAGATCGCATCGTATTGAAAGAAGGCCAGTTGTTGAATACCGAGCTGCGGATCTTTGCCTTGATCCGCATGGGCATTCACGATACGGAAAAGATTGCCAAGATCCTGGATTACTCTATTAACACGATCTACAACTACAAGGCACGGGTGAAAAGCAAGTCGTTGGTGCCGAATGAAGAGTTCGAGCGGAGGATTATGCAGATTGAGGCGATTTGATGTAATTAACAAAAGGTTAACAGCCCGTTAGTCTCCTATATACGTTGCCGCCATAACTTACCTCCCAAATCAGTGTATGGCCCTTTATCAGGATTACGGGGAATTGACCGACGAGGATCTTTTGGATTTGCTGAAGCAAGGTCAGGAGGGTGCATTCGATTGCCTGTACATACGCTATCGAAATAAGCTGATCGCCGCGGCGTACAATCGGATACAATCCCGCGCGGTGGCGGAAGAGCTGGTACAGGAGGTATTTACAGACCTTTGGCACAAACGCACTAGCCTTGTTATTACCCGGAGCGTCTCCTCGTATTTATTTATCGCTGTCAAGTACGAAGTGCTGGACCACATCCGGTCTTTAAAAGTCAAGCACGGCTACCTGCAGCAACTTGCCCGCTTTGAGGACCGAATCACCGACATGACCCGCGAGCAACTGGACGCCGAAGAGCTTGACTATCATCTGAATAAAAGCATCAACGCGTTGCCGGATAAATGCCGCGAAGTTTTTAAGCTCAGCCGGTTTGAACACTATACTATTCAGGAGATTGCTGACAAACTCAACATCTCACCCGACACTGCTAAGTATCATATCTCACATGCCCTCAAAGAGCTGCGAATCAGCCTGAAAGATCTGTACATCTTCGTGGCCGTGCTATTCCTGGAGTAAACTTCCCTTGCATAAGTCTTCCTGACTTCATTTCGATAACATAAAGATAATGTCGTAACGACCTACCCGTCGCGCTGCATTAAACGGCTTTCTGGTATAACGGCATTTACGCTACATGTCAAGTATACGAAAGAAGCTCAAAGATTTTTTGTCCGGCAAAGATTCGCCGGAAGGTCACATGATTTACCACGCGTGGTACAAATCCCTGGATGATGCGCGGGAAGTACCGGACGATGCGTCGCCGGCAGACATCGACCGCGAGCTTGCTGAAATAAAGAATGGTATTTCGAAACAAACGACTGTTCCGTTGTGGTCGCCGTACTGGAAAGTTGCAGCGGCCGTGCTCCTGATAGCCGTAGCCGGTGTCGTGCTGTATACCCAGAAGACGTTTGATACGGAAGTACATTATGTCGAGTACGTTACGGCGCATGGTGAGCACACCGATGTGATGCTGGCTGACGGCTCACACATATGGTTAAATGCAGGCACGAAATTCCGCGCCCCACAGGCATTCAAAGGGGATACCCGCGAAGTATACCTGGAAGGCGAAGCTTTCTTCGAAGTAGCACACAATCCGAAGCAACCCTTCATCGTGCACGCCGGCGAGCTGACGACAACCGTATTGGGCACTTCTTTTAATGTGCGGCATTATACCGGTCAACCGACGGAGGTGGCCGTTGTTACCGGCAAGGTAGCCGTGCAGTATCAGCAGAACGCGGATACATTGACGCGCGGGCAAATCGCCATGGCAAAGAAGGATAATTTGGGGTCGTGGACCTTTACGGATTTCGATCGCTATACCGGCTGGAGACGGAGTAAGCTTGTTTTTGAGGATCAACCCGTTCAGGATGTGTTGCAGACGGTTAGCCGTTTCTATGGCGTCGATATTCGGGTAAAGGATCCGGCGTCGGGCGCATGTCGTATTTCCACGACGCTGGAGTCGATGACAGAAAAAGAAGTGGTGGATCTGCTCTGCCTGTTGTTAAACGCCACCGCCACGCGGGACGGCCATGTCTATTGGATTTCCGGAAGCGGGTGTAACTGAGGAAACTTAAACGAACGGTTCTATATGAAAACAATCCTACAGCAACGACACGACTACGGGTAGTATGCGCACTACATAGAACGCTGTGCGCCGGACGTGCAGCGCGAAGCATAAGTAGGGAAATAACGGAAGAAACCTTGCAAATCCCATTCCGCCATTCCCCTTTAATTATCCTGTTGAACAGAATAACCTTCTAAAAATATGAAATTAACATTTCTACAACATGATCATTGGTTAAAAATAATGAGAGTGACCAGCGGAGTTTTTATCCTTGCCACTGTCCTGCTTTCAGCAGCACAAGCGCATAGTGTCTCCGGCCAGAATGTATTGGATCAACGTCTTTCGCTGAATGTGAAAGACGAATCGTTGCAACAAGTGCTGAAAAAGATCCAGCTGCTCGCAAAAGTCAATTTTACCTATAAAAGCGTCGACGTTACCAGCCCGGATAAAGTCACACTTTCCGTTCGCGACCGCGAGCTTAAATACATCCTCAATAGTTTATTGGCACCGGCCGGATTGGAGTATGCCGTAGCCAATAAGAATATTGTGATCCGGAAAAAAGTACACGTAGCCCAGGACGTTGACATTCGGGGGAAAGTAACGTCGGATGCCGGCGAGGCACTGCCCGGCGCCAGCGTGATGGTGAAAGGTACCTCGATTGGTACCACCACCGACGCGGATGGCTCGTTCGCGCTTAGGGTGCCCGATGACGGCGTACTGGTGGTGTCGTTTATTGGTTTTACTGTATATGAAGAGGCCGTTGGCAGCAAGGTGATTTTTGAAATCAAGCTGACCTCGGATGCCACGCAACTGCAGGATATCGTGGTGGTGGGCTATGGCTCAGCAAGAAGATCAGAAGTGTTGGGCGCCGTGTCTACGGTCAGCACGCGCGAAGTATCCAGCCGTAACTATAATACTGCTGCGGAATTAATGCAAGGCACTGTACCCGGGGTGACGGTCATGAATAACGGTGGTGACCCGACGTCGACGCCTGACATCAAAATTCGCGGCATTGGTTCCTTAAACGCTGAAAACCCGCTGCTCATTCTGGACGGCGTAATCTATTCGGGAAGCATCAACATGATCAACCCTAACGAAATAGAATCTATCAGCGTACTCAAAGATGCGGCCTCGGCAGCGATCTATGGCGCACGGGCAGCGGCCGGCGTCATTTTGATTACAACGAAGAAAGGCAAATCGGGCAGCCACGTAGAAGTCAACTACCAGCAGGGTTTTCAGCAGGTAGCCAAAAAGCTGGAAGCGCTCAATGCAGCCGAACGTGCCGACGCCGCCAACCTGGCAACAGACAATGCCGGCCAGGATCGGATCCCGGCGTTTGACGCCACGCTCAATCCCGGATCGCGCATTACCAAAACAAACTGGATGGATGAGATCTTCCAAACGGGTGTCATCAACAACCTGGATGTCTCTGTCGACGGCGGCAATCAGAAGTCAAACTATTTCATAGCTGGCAGCTACCGTCGTAACGAGGGGATCCTACTCAACACCGAGGCACAACGTTATACGGGTCGGATCAATTCGTCGTATGAGATTCTGAAAGGCGTACGTATCGGCGAGAACCTGTCGTATTCATTTCGGAATGGCCAGACGGGCAATACGTCGAGTGCGTATACCGGTGCTATTATGGCCGCGCTGTACTATCCGGCAAATGCCACTGTATACCGCGAAGATGGTTCCGGTAAATTTGGCGGTGTACCGGACGAGTATGCCAATGCTTATGGCGACCTGATCAACCCGGTAGCATACCTCAAACGCCTGGATGTCGACAACCCTACATCTTCGCTGCTCATTAATCCTTACCTGGAAATAGACATTATCAAGGGATTAAAGTTTAGAAGCAACTGGGCGCTGACACAGAACCGCCAGGATACCAAACAATTTAATGTAAAGGTACTCGAGACGGGCAAGATTTTTGACTTCAACGAGCTTTACCAGACATCCAATAACGATGACATTTTCCTGTCGGAGCAAACCCTGTCATATGAAAAGACGGTGCGCGAAGAGCACCGCTTTTCCATCCTGGCGGGTATTACCTATCAGCATGACAAGAACGAATCCTTCAGTGTGAAGGGAACAGGTTTTGATAAAGAAGATAACCAGTATCGCTATCTGCTCAACGCCAAGGATATTCAGGTGATGAGCTCGGGAGGAACGGAGCAAATTCTCTTCTCCTACCTGGCACGCGCGAATTATAACTATAAAGGCAAGTACCTGCTGACCGCCGTGATTCGTCGCGACGGCACATCGAAACTGATTTCAGCCAATCGTTGGGAGACCTATCCATCGGTATCTGTCGGCTGGAATGTTATGGAAGAGTCTTTCCTGCAAGATGTGAATGTTCTCAGCGACCTGAAGCTGCGTGCCAGCTGGGGAGTAAACGGAAACCTGGGCAGCCTGGATGCATACCCGTTTGCCATCGGTCTGACGCGCACCCGTGCATGGCTTGGTCAGGACCCGCAGCTTACGTATGGCTACGCCGAGACGGCTATATCAAACCCCGACCTGGTGTGGGAAAGCTCGGAACAACAAAACGTTGGGCTTGATTTCGGTCTCCTGGAAGGACAGCTCTCGGGATCGTTGGACTTTTTCAAGAAGACGAACTCCGATATGTTGTTTAAAAAGGTACTGCCCGGCGCCGCCGGTGCACCCGATGGCCAATGGATCAATGGCGGTGAAGTGGTAAACAGAGGTTTCGAACTGGGCATCACTTACCGTAAGAACCAGGGTGCGCTGACCTATGACGTCACGGCGAATGTTTCGCACGTCAGGAACAAGATCGAGTTTATTACCGATGATAATAAATTTCTGAATATAGGTACCGCTGTGCGGACCATGCCGCAAGCCAACATCAACCAGGTTGGTAGTGCTTACGGATCTTTTTACGGCTATAAAACCGCCGGCATTTTTAAGTCTAACGAGGAAGCGGTCAACTATGTGAACGCCGATGGCAAGCGGTATCAGCCTTCGGCCGTAGCCGGTGACTTTAAATTTATGGACAGTAACACCGACGGCGTCATCGACAATGCCGATCGTGTGGTGTTGGGTAATCCCATGCCGAGCCTAACCTATAGTCTGAATGCCAACGTGGGGTACAAAGGTTTTGACCTGAACCTGTTCTTCCAGGGTGTACACGGCAACAGCATTTTCAACTCGGCTCGCGCGCTGGGTCTGAATGCAGGCTATGGTTACAACTTGCTGTCAGAGTCGAGAAACGCCTGGAGCCCGGAGAATCCTGACGCCACCATCCCCCGACTGTCAATGAAGGATCCGAATAACAACTGGACACGTATCTCTGACTTCTTTATCGAAGACGGATCGTTCCTGCGGTTGAAGAACGTAACCCTGGGCTACACGCTGCAAAACGAGGTGCTCGATAAAATCAAGGTGCGACTGTACGTAACGGCACAGAACGTGTTTACCATTACCGACTACTCGGGCATGGACCCGGAGGTAGGCATTACCAACCTGGGTGTCGATACAGGTATGTATCCGCTTTCGAGAGTTTTTCTGGCAGGTATCAATCTTAAATTCTAATTCGTATGAAAAAAATATTCTACCTATCGCTTCTGGCGGGTGTGCTGGGCGTTACGTCATGCGACGACATGCTGGATGTTACACCGCAAGGGTCGCCTGTGGCTGGCAGCTTTTGGGCGAACGAGACCGACGCCATTTCTGGTATCAACGCTGTGTACGCCGAGTACTCCAATGACGATATGTACGGCCGTGGGTTTTTCTGGCTGAGCAATGGCAGTGACGATATCGGCACTAAGCCACGCGCCTTTTCAGAAAACGTGAAGGCGTTTAAAGTCACCGGTAACGAAAGCGAGACCAAAAACATCTGGGGACTTCACTATCGCACCATGAAGCGTTGCAACGACGTTCTGCGCAACGTGCCGGCTATTAACATGGACGAAAAGCTGAAAAACCGTATTCTGGGTGAAGCACATTTTCACCATGCCGTTATGCACCTCGAGCTCGCCTATCACTATGGTGACCACCGAGCCGGTGTTCCGATCATTGATCGCGAAAATCCGAGTGATCCATACGTTCGCCGTCCGGCCAATGTAAACGTAAACTACGATTACATCGCCGGAGACCTGAAGGCCGCGGCCGAGCTGTTGCCCTATTTTGATGAGTACAAGCCTTCCGACTATGGCCGTCCGCACAAGACCGCTGCCTGGGCATACCTGGTGCGTACCTACCTGTATGCCGGCGACTGGGCCAATGCCGAGCTGTATGCCGACATGGTGATTAAGAGTGGCAAGCACGACCTGCTGGAGAAATTCTCGGATGTGTTTAGCATCGCCAACAACTTTTCGCCGGAATATATCTGGTCCGTTACGTCCAGTGCAAAAGATACCGGGCTGGGTTCAATCTTTCCGGGGGTATTGTTGGAAGACAAAGGCTGGGGTGCATACAACGGTTGGGGTGTATTCTATCCTACACAGGACCTGTATGAAGAATATGAGTCCGGCGACGAGCGTCGCGAAGCGACCATTCTCAAAACCGGCGACAAGTTCGCATACTTCGGCGATACGGTTGTTTTCAACCAGGGCAAATACGTCGTGAGCTCGAGCAACCGTACGGGATTGCAATTCCGTAAATTCATGGAGCCTTTCGGCTACCCGAAAGCCGGAGGCTCAGTCGACACGCGCTATGTAAACACCAATGCCGACAAACCTACTACGGCGCTGAATGTGCCGCTCATACGGTACGCAGATGTGTTGCTGATGAGCGCCGAAGCCAAGATCAAACAAGGTAAGAGCGGCGACGCCGAAATCAATGAAGTACGCGACCGCGCCGATCTGGACCCTATCAACGGCGCCACCCTGGACGACCTGAAGCACGAGCGCCGCTGCGAGCTGGCCGGTGAATGGACCGACCGTCACTTCGACCTCGTACGCTGGGGCGATGCCCAGAGCAAATACGCACAACCGCTGTATCATGCCTTTGCCAAAGACGATAAAGGCAACCCCAAAGTGATCTACGAAGGACGAACCTTCAATCCGACCATCCACCACGTGTGGCCCATTCCGCCGGATGAAATTGCGGTGAGCAAAGAAACCTTGTGGCAGAATCAGGGCTGGTAAGAAAGTTTGAGTTTCAGTTGCAATAGAAAGGTCGACCGCAAACGGTCGGCCTTTTTTCATGAAGTGCCCGTCGCACGGCGCTTCATTTGAACCCAATAGAACCAGCCGCCTATCCGAAAATGGCACCCGTGCTTAAGCCCTACTTAAGCCCTACTAAAGCCCTACTTAAGCCGTCCCCTTTGCTGGCGCAAGTTTAAGTGCCAAGCGTAAGCGTAGGCGCGGAACTTGTGCCTGAGACTGCCGCCAGTCTCCAGACTGGCGTAGAGGTAACGTCATAGTGAGATGGTTCTTTTATTACCCTTTAGGTCAATTAAAATGCTATTTCAATAGCATGTCGTATTATATATAGACACCCGCTTAAGTCGCGCCTCCCAGGAAAACAGGTAATATTCACTTATAATCCGTTTATATTTTTCCGACGTCCAGCATTTCCCAACATACTGGCAGCGAGTTCCTTACCGCCACATCCACCAAAATATAATTTACATTTTCACTGGGAGAATTCTACCTGCGCCAGGAGACACCGTGCTTTGTTACGCAATCGATAGCAACCCGTTTTGCATCGTTTGCGAAAACAAAACTCTTTCTACCCTAACCGCTATGAAGCTCTTTTTTGCTCCGCTCGCAGCCCTGCTGCTCGTCGCCGGCCTCGCAACCGGCAAAGGCAAGGACCAGCCTGCCGAAGTCACATCGCCCAACCGCAACTTGCAGGTGCAAGTTCAGGTCAAAGACGGCATCGCAACCTACACGGTCCACCGCAACAAACAAGTAGTCGTAGCACCCTCGCGGCTCGGGTTTGTGCTGAAAGACCAACCGGCACTGAGCGGCGACTTTACCATTACCGATGTAAAAAAGAGCTCCTTTGATCAGACCTGGACCCAGCCCTGGGGCGAAGTCAAAAACATTCGCAATCACTACAACGCACTAACCGTAACCCTGCAAGAAAAAGGTGGCTTGAAGCGTACGGTACGGGTAGAGTTTCGTGTGTATGACGATGGCCTTGGCTTTCGCTATGATATTCCCAGACAAGAGAAGCTCACGGACTTTGTGATCACGGACGAACTCACCGAATTCGCGCTGGTACAAGACCTGGACGCCTGGTGGATTCCGGCCAATCATACCGACATCGATTCGGAATGCCTGTTCAAAAAGAATAAGATCAGCGAGCTGCGCGAGACAGTGCATACGCCGCTGACAATGGAAGGCCCCGCGCTGGCCATCAGCATTCACGAGGCCGCGTTGATCGACTATGCTTCCATGACGTTGACGCGTCAAGCCAATAATGTATTGAAAGCCGACTTAGTCGCATGGGCTGACGGCGACCGCGTAAAGATACGCGCGCCAATGACCACACCGTGGCGCACGCTGCAAATTGTTCAGAAGCCCGGCGATTTGGTCACATCGTATCTCATTCTCAACCTGAACGAGCCGAATAAGCTCGGCGACGTATCGTGGATCAAGCCCGGCAAATACAACGGCATGTGGTGGGGCATGCACATGAAGAAATATACCTGGGAGGGAGGCCCCAACCACGGCGCTACTACCGAAAACATGAAGGCGCTCATCGACTTCGCGGCGAAGCATAAACTGTCGGCCGTGTTAGCCGAAGGCTGGAACGAAGGGTGGGAGGGCGACTGGACGGTGGAAGGCAAATTCAACTTCACCAAGCCTTACCCGGATTATGATATCGATGCGATCAGTGCCTATGCCAAAGCGCACAACATCGGATTGATCGCACATCACGAAACGGGTGGCAACATTCGGAATTATGAAGATCAGCTCGAAGATGCCTTTAAGTTTTGCGGCCAGTATGACATCCACCGGCTCAAGACCGGCTATGTAAACAAACGCCCCGGCGGCGAACGTCACCAGAGTCAATTTATGGTGCGTCACTACCACAAGGTCATGGAAACCGCCGCACGCTATAAAGTAATGATAGATGTACACGAGCCCGTAAAAGATACCGGCTTGCGCCGCACCTATCCGAACATGATGACGCGCGAAGGTGCACGGGGTACAGAGTACGAAGCGTGGAGCGATGGCAACCCGCCGTCACATCCTACGATCTTACCCTTCACCCGTTGCCTGGGCGGACCGTTAGATTATACACCCGGCATTTTTGACATTCACTTTAAGACGACGGGTACATTCCGGGTACACACCACGTTAGCCAAACAGCTCGCACTTTACGTCGTGATTTATAGCCCGATGCAGATGGCCGCTGATCTGCCGGAGAACTATGAAGGCAATCCCGCATTCAAATTCATTGAAGACGTGCCCGCCGATTGGGAAGAGACCCGCGTGCCGCAGGCTGTCATTGGTGAATACGTGACTACCGCGCGCAAAGATCGCAACAGCAACGATTGGTACGTTGGCTCCATCACCAATGAGCAGGCTCGTACCCTGGACGTACCGTTAAACTTCCTCACGCCCGGCAAGAAATACGAGGCCGAGATTTACCAGGACGGCGCGAATGCCGACTGGAACACCAACCCGCTGCCGCTCGACATCGTGCGCCAAACGGTGGATGCCGGCACGGTGCTGAAGCTCAAGCTCGCCGCGGGCGGTGGCGCAGCCGTCCGCCTGCACGAGCTACCCTGACCGGACCCCAACTGTATCCGCCCAACCTAAACCTAACCCAATGAAAAGAATTTTACAGTATACGATAAACATCGCCGTCGTCCCCTGGATGCTCTTCGCAATGCTGTTGTTGTGGCAGCCGGCCACGGCGCAGCAGCGCAGCCTCTCCGGCCAGGTAATCAATGCCCAACATGAGCCGATACCCGGAGTCAGTATCTACCAGCGCGGTACAACCAATGGCACCATGAGCGATGCAGAAGGGCGCTACACGCTCGACGTTGCCGACTCGGCCATAGTGGTCTTTAGTACTATTGGTTATTTGCGTGAGGAGATCGCCATCAAGGCGCAAGGTGTCATCAATGTTACGCTGACCGAAGACATCATCGGGTTGGAAGAAGTCGTCGTCGTGGGATATGGCGAGCAGAAACGTTCCAATGTGTCAGGCGCAGTAGCATCGGTGGAAGTGGCCGCGATGCAAAATAAAACCCAGCTGCGTCTTGACCAGGCGTTGCAAGGCATGGTGGCCGGTGTGACCGTGGCGCGCAATGGCGGCGCTCCTGGCGACAAGCCGAGCATTCACATTCGTGGCGTGGGGTCAATCTCCAACACCGATCCGTTGTGGATTGTCGACGGCGTACGCATGGATCCCGGCAATCAGTTCGATGTGGACGACATAGAGTCTATCGAAATCCTGAAAGATGCTGCTGCTTCGGCCATCTACGGTGCGAAGGCCGCACACGGTGTGATACTGGTCACGACGAAACGTGGTAAAGGCGCCTTACAAGTTGTCGCGAAGAGCTCCATCAGCAAACGCCAGGCGATTAACCTGCCCACGTTGCTCGGTAGCGCCGACTTTGTGAAGTATGCTAAAGTAGCGCGTATGAATGCTGGCCGCACACCCGATGAGTCGTGGGACAACTACAACGCGGACACCGATTGGATCAAAGAATTTTATAACGGCAGCGGCGTATTACAATCGTACGACCTGGCCATCTCGAAAGGTGACGAAAACTCCAGTTTTTACCTGTCGTTTGGCCATGACAACGAAAAGGGTATCCTGATCGATAACTCCTTTAAGCGTTACAGCATCCGCCTCAATTCTGATCTGAAGCTGATGCCCTGGCTTACGTTGGGAGAAAGTATGTTGTTATCACGCGTGGAAGAGAATCCAATCAGCAACTTCGATGAGAACTACAACGGAGGTATTCCATATCGTTCGATCCCCATCATGCCGGTGCGTGATCCTGAAAATCAGTGGGGTGGCTGGGGACGTGCACCGGTATACTTCCAGGGGCCGAACCCCGTGGCGACACAATATCAGCAACATGAGCAACGCAAGTCGAATCGTGTCGACGGCAATTTGTACCTCGACGCACGGCCGCTGAAAGGTTTGCAGATACGCGCTGCGTTGGGAATAAACTACTTGGGTTATCTGGCCGAGAAATTTGACGAAGCCTTTAGCTATGGCTCCTTTAGCAATACGCTGGCTTCGCTCACCTACGGCACCGCGAGCGATCTGACGTTGACAGGCAACGTGGTAGCGACCTATGATAAAAGCTTTGGCCGGCACAACATAAAGCTCATGGGCGGCTATGAAGCCTATAAATATGACGGGCAACATTTTAACGCACTGGGAACTAACTTTCCCGTGGATGTCGCAAGAAGTCTTAACCTGACCGGCGGCGCCATTAACATCACGGATCGGCAGACGATCGCACGCGCCCGGCAGCTCTCTCAGTTCGGACGTGTCAGCTATAACTATGACGATCGCTACTTATTGGAAGTAAACGTACGCCGCGATGCTTCGGCGCCGAAGTTCGGCCCGACAAATATCTGGGGCGTATTTCCGTCGGTCTCGGCGGGTTGGCGCATTTCGCAAGAGCCCTTTTTCCAGAACGTTCCTTTCATCACCAACCTGAAGCTGCGCGGCAGTGTGGGCAAGCTGGGCTCCGACAATATTGACAGTTTTATTTACCTGAAAACCTATACGTCTCAATTTTCGAGCTACGCATTTGACAAAGAAGGAAAGAACAAAGTAGTGGGGTACTACATCAGCCGGCTGCCAAACAAGGATGTGAAGTGGGAAGAAGTGAATATGAAAAATATCGCGATCGACCTGAAGGCTTTATCCAATCGCTTTTCGCTAAGTCTGGACTATTACATTAAAGATACAAAGGACTTGCTGTATGGCGTGCCGGTTCCGCCATCCGTAGGCATTGCCACGCACAACTTCGATCCCGTGAATCCCGCAATCAATATTGGCACCATGCGCAATACCGGTGTCGACATCGACCTGGGTTATACACATCCCATCCGGAAGTTTGAGCTGAGCCTGAATGGTAATGTATCCTTCATGAAAAACGAAATGAAGAGCCTGCGCGGTGACGAATACATCACAGGCGGTAGCGCGGGCTTACAGATGGGAGGCATGACGCGTACACAAGCGGGACATCCGATCTCAAGCTTCTACGGTTATGTCGTGCGGCAGATGCTGAACTCCGCGGCGGACGTATATGCCATCAATACCTACGCCGATGACGGACTGTATCAGGAGGCCGGCACAGGCCCCGGTGACTTTATGTATAAAGACATCAGCGGTCCCAACGGTAAGCCCGATGGCGAAGTGACCGCGGAGTACGACCGCGTGTTTATCGGCAATCCCTGGCCAAAGATGACGTATGCCTTTAACATCGGTGTTTCCTACAACCGGCTGGTCGACTTGTCACTGCAGTTCCAGGGGGTGCAAGGGGTCGACATCTTCAATGCCAGCAAAGCCTATACGCGCAACTTCTTTGGCGACAGCAACACCACCACCGACATCTACGAAGCCTGGACCCCCGAACATCACACGGGCAACCCCCGCAACATCGCCAGCGATCCCAACGGTAACTTTAGCCGTCCGTCGTCCTACTTCGTGGAAGATGGTTCTTATCTCAAGCTGCGCAATGTTCAACTGGGCTTCAACGTGCCGGCACAACTGCTCACGCGCTTGAAACTGCGAAAGGTACGCGCGTACATCAACGCCAACAATATTTTAACCTTTACCCGCTATAGTGGCATGGACCCTGAGGTGGCCGGCTCCAACCTGGGCCGCGGTGTAGACTATGGACGCTATCCCATGGTGCGCACGTATGGCGGTGGACTCGAAGTACAATTCTAACCCGCGGACAACGATGAAAACACGATTTTATATCCTGATCCTCACGCTGACCATCGCTCTGTTGGGCAGCTGCTCCGACGACTTCCTCGATGTTAAGAACGAGAACGAGTTGAGCGCCGATAACTTCTACAGCCGCGTGTCGAACTTCGACCTCGCCCTGAATTCAACGTACGATGCCGTCAAGAATCTCGATTTGTTCGGCCAGACATTTTATATCCAGACACTGTTGGCGTTGCCGCACGAGTCCGATTATTGGAATGCCCAGAACCGGAACGAAGTAACTTCGCCCGACGGCAATGTATACATCGCGTGGCGTGGCTTCTATCGCATCGTGGCCCGCGCGAATGACATCCTCGAAAATGCTCCCGTCTTTGCCGCCAAAGGTCTTACGACCGATCAAACCAAACGGCTGAACGAGATCGTCGCCGAGACGCACTTTCTGCGCGCCTTCGCGTACTTCCACATGGTCCGCCTCTGGGGCGAAGCCTCCTACAGCGACGACAGCGCACGGCTGGCCGTACCGTTGATCCTCAAGGTGGCTGAGTCGCGCGACGACGTCATGAACCCGCGGGCTACGGTAGGGAAGGTGTATCAACAGATCCTGGCCGACATGAAGGCCGCCGAAGCCGGCCTGCCGGATACCTGGGATGACAACAATATTGCGCGTGTCTCTAAGTACGCCGTCAAAGCATTCCTCGGACAGGTATATCTCTACAGGGAAGACTATCCCAATGCCCGGACCTACTTTGAAGAGGTGCTAGCCAACCCACGGTATGCGCTGGTGCGCTTTAAACGATACGATGGTCTCTTTCAGGGAAAAGAAGAGTTTAGTGAAGAGTCGCTATGGGAGATAAACTATACCGTCGACATGCAGCAGAATATCTGGGAGAATGGTCTTGGTTCAGGTATTGCACTGGTGATAGCCCCTCCCGGTCGCGGTTGGAGCAACTGCACACCGCATGGTGTAAACATTGCGCGCTTCGGCAGCGACCCACGGTTGAAGATCTGTACCTATGCCCCCACGGATTCGGCAGCCGACCTGGAAGGCAAGGTGAAGCCCGTCGGCGCGAGCGAATTTAACTATACCGGCCACAGCTTCAGGAAGTACTCCCCGAAAGACTACTCCGTCATCAATACCAACCGTAACAGCGGCATCAACTACCACATGATGCGCCTGGCCGATGTATACCTGATGTACGCAGAGGTCATGAACCACGAAAGCCAAAATGCGGTTGCCGCGGAGTACATGAACAAAGTGCGCCGCCGCGCCTACAACTTCGACCCCAATACGCCGGAACCCTCCGTCGACTATACCGGCCTGGCCGGCACCCAGCTTCGCGATTCCATCCGCGAAGAACGCTTCCGCGAGCTCTTCGCCGAAGGCCACCGCTGGTACGACATCGTCCGCTGGAAGATCGTAAAAGAAGAAGTACTAAAATACAACGACAAACGCATAACAGGAGGAGAGATCGTCTACCAGGAAAAAGACTACTACTACCCGGTACCACTATCCGAAGTAGACAACAACAAAGCCGTAGAACCCAGCACTGGCTATTAGGCGGGACTAAGGAAATGAATAAGACAAATCTGGTTCGAGTCTTAGCCCGCCCCGGGCGGAGACTCGGACCCAGCATGGTGCCAGTCTTCAGACTGGCGTGGCAGAAAGGTAAAAAGAATAACACAGGTCAAATAGGATGAAAAAGAAGATCAGATATATAATCCCTATCCTCATTGTCGCATTCTCATGGGCGACTATGTTTTCCTGTGCCTCCGAAAACTCAACCCCCAACACCGACCCTAAACCCGTCACTAAAACCAATCCCACAAAAGTATACATGCACTACATGCCCTGGTACCAAAGCAAAGACATCTCCGGTTACTGGGGCAGCCACTGGCGCATGACCAATCGCAATCCCGACATTGTCGACGAAACCGGCAAGCGCCAAATTGCCTCACACTACTATCCACTCATCGGTCCGTACGATTCCAAAGACCCTGACGTGATCGACTATCACTTATTATTGATGAAGTACACCGGCATAGACGGCATCCTCATCGACTGGTATGGCTCACATTCGGTCTATGACTATCGCCCCAACCTGCTAGGCTCCAACGCTGTAATCGACCGTCTCGACGATGCCGGCCTGCAATTCGCGATCGTCTATGAAGAATATACGGCTGAAAACGTCGCGTCTCAAATGGGCAAACCGGCCGTTACGGCGGCCCAGGAAGACATGGAATACATGCAAACCAACTATTTCCAGAAGAAAGAATATATCTCCATCGACGATGCTCCGCTGCTGCTCACGTTTGGCCCACGCTACTTCCGCCAGCCTACACAGTGGACGGAAATCTTCCAGGGACTGCCGACAGCACCGGCCTTCTTACCGCTGTGGGACCACGGAGCCTATACCGGCGACACCGACAGGGGTGAGTTCGGCTGGGTGGATTTTACTACCGACCTGCGTGTCATGGAGACTTTTTACCGTAAGTCACCCTTCCTGGACGTGCTCATCGGCTCGGCGTACCCACGCTTTAATGACTATTACGAAGAAGGTGGAACAGGAACGAGTTACGGCAACATACCCTTCAACGATGGCGCTACGCTACGTGCCACCTTGGCGAAGGCTACCGAGTTCGAAGCAAAACACCTCCAACTCGTTACATGGAACGACTACGGCGAAGGCACTGTGATAGAGCCCACGCGGGAAGACGGCCTCCGCTGTCTGACAATGATCCAGGAATTTACGGGTGTGCCGTACGGCGAAGAAGAGCTGGAGCTGATCTACGATTATTATCAGAAGAAAATAGCCGCCCATAAGAACGACACGGACGCGCTGCAAAAGCTGGAACGGGTATATGGTTTCCTGGTATCGCTTCAACCCGAGGCAGCGAAAGACCTGCTGAAACAATTACCCTAACCGGTACAAACGACCAATACATAACCTAAAGAATAACACTAAAACAGACTACCTATGAAAAGATTTATTACCCTGCAGTGGATGCTGCTGTTGATCCTGCCTGTATTCCTTTTCTCTTGCGGCAGCGACGATTCGGAAGAAGAGCCCGAACCACTGGAACCGAAGAAGGACGGATTTTATATATATGGTACGAATACTGTTGCCGCCAGCGATGCAGATCTCAACGCCCGTATGGCGCGCGCGGTGCTCGATCCTGCCCAGGGTGCCAAGGTGGATAATATGGAAGGGATCTACGGCAAGTTCCTGTACATCGGTGCCAACAGCACGATCTCTTTCATGGAGGTGATCGATGAAGTAGCGACAACGTTCGGAGCACCCGGCGGCGGCACGCTCGACAGTGGCAAAGTAGCCGGTAACGTATTGATCAAAGACAAAGTGATCTTCGGCACACTGACGGCCGATGCGCCGGCTATCAAGGTTGCTGAAGAAGGGTTGTACTACGCCTTTGCCAACGTCACCACCGACTTGTTTGTGCTGATGAAGGTTAAGGCCGATATGATTGGCGACGCCACGCCCCTGAACTGGGCTGCCGGCACAGGACTGCCCTTGAAATCGATCTCAAAGGATTCGACCGTTTTTGAAGGTAAGAATATCGCGCTGCGCGACGCCGCGGGCTATCGCTACAGGTTCAATAATGGCTGGCATGTATACAACGACTTGAGTGTTGTTACGCTCTCCAGTCTCGGTGTACCGGATTATGCGGAGGCCTGGGCGACAGGTATCAACAACGTCGGCCTGTTGGTATCCAACATTCCGAACAAAGGCGAAGGCCTCTATACGGTGCGCCTGAAATACAACGCTGCGACTAACACCTGGACCGAGAAGAAGATCAAGACGGGCTTCGTGCTGAAAGATTATTCAGAAACCCAGATGGGTCTCTTCGGCAATGCTTACCTGACGGCACCGAAAGACACGGCCGCCTGGGAAGTGGGCGTTGACGGGTACGACCTGCACACCCCGGAAAAAGACGGTACGGTGTATACATGGGAGTGGACGGTCGACCTGCTGGAAGGCCGGGAGTTCATTTTCCTGCAAGATGCTACCTGGGGAGGTCTGCAGATCGATTATCTCGGAGCAACGGCTGAAGGCGTAGCCATCGATAACGGAGATATCGTTAACGCAAAAGAGGTGGGAGGCGAGCATCCTAACTACCGGGTAATAAATCCGGGAACGTATATCATAACATTGGCGGTAGATGCCGCGACAGACGCCAGGACAGTCACGATCGTACCGGCACCGAATTAGTGGTTATTTGTTGATAGGATAGTAAGACCGCTGGCCAACGGAATGCCTGCTCTACGGAGCAGCATTCCCAACCAGTGGCGGATAGGGACAGCGTGCTTGTAATTTGATACTTTAAAGGATGTAGTGGATGAGAAACCCAAAACAATCGCTCAGGCAAATGCAGACTCGCCGGTACGAGTTTGATGGTCACCACAAAAACGACTCGTTAATGATCGGTAATTTTGGTGATGTAGAGTTTACCGTCAAGGGAATATTTGATCTCTCCGGTATGATCTACTCGAAGAAGACTGTCGAGTTTACCGTAATGGGATCGGGCATGCTCCGGTTTCACGGCGTTTGCAAGAAGATTGTTATACACCTGGTGAAAGGTGATTGCCTGCTTGACTTCAGCAGGCTTACGAGCAAGGAGGTTTGTTGTGTTTCCCTGCGCGACAATTCGCGAACCATGATAGGCCCTACGAAAGTGATCAGTCGTGCAAACCTGCAAGACCAGGCGGTTTTTCAATATAGTGGCACACCCCGTTTGCAGAGCTATAGTGTAGCAGGCCGATCGCGCATTGAGTTCGTGCAGGATTTTGTATAACTCTGTAGTGTTAATAAGATTTAACCCCTGTATGCTAATGAAAGAAGTTCTACTTGTTGTTCTGTGGAAGTGTTGACGGTATGATCCGCATCGCTTGATGTCAACCACCCGACATCGTGTACCGTGCCATTTTTTTGGCGCATAGGGTTCACGTAGTGTTGCACACGTTTTCTAGTAAGCTACGCTGATTAGGATTGCTACGGAATACCCGGAACATCAGGGGTATGTCCTGAAAAATATGCACGTTTTGTAACGACAACCGACGACACATGAACAAATTACGACAGCACATTATCCGCAACACCGTTGCCGGATACCTCATGGTCCTTTTAGTTTTCCTGACCTTGTACGCCACCGCTCAGAGCGACGGCATCCCGCGCGGAGCGCAGCTCCCGTATACCCGCTACGAGTCCGAAGACGCCACCCGCGGCGGCAGCGCCACCCTACAGCAGACGACAAACTACGACTATACACAGATCGCTTCCGAAGCCTCTAACCAGAAGTACGTAAGCCTGGCCAGCAATGGCGCCTACGTAGAGTGGACCACCACCGGCATTACGCAAGGTGTAAACCTGCGGTTCACGATGCCCGACAACGCTGCCGGCACGGGCCAGAACGGCGCCTTGTCCCTGTATGTTAACGGCTCCTTTGTACGCACGATTAACCTAACCTCTCGCTGGGCCTATCAATACTTCCATGGCAGCGAGACGGAACCCGTGCAGGAACCCGGCGGCAAGACCTTTATGCGCTTTGATGAAATACACTTCCGCCTACCGTCGAAGATTCAGGCCGGCAGCACGGTGCGCATCGTCAAAGAGAATGGCGACGCGCTTACCTACGGTGTGGACTTTCTGGAGTTGGAAGATGTTCCCACAGCACTCGCTGCGCCGATGAACTCATTGTCTGTGACGGCTTACGGCGCTACTCCCGACGATCAGACGGATGACCTTCCCGCTTTCTATGCGTGTATCAACGCTGCCAAAGCACAGGGCAAGTCCGTCTATATACCGCAAGGCCGGTTTATGCTCGCCGACCGCCTCGACCTGAATGTAACCAATATGAAGATCCAGGGTGCGGGCGTTTGGTATACGGAAGTATTTTTCTCCACGGACCTGCAATTCACCGGTGGCATCCTGGCGCGGTCCAGTGGCGTGGAGATTTCCGACTTCTCGCTCAATACAGCGAACAATGACCGCTTTCACTACGGTGAGGTCAACCCTAAATACTCCAACGTACACGGGGAGCCTTATAAAATTTATAAAGGCTTTATGGGAACCTATGGCACGGGATCACGGATTCACGACGTATGGATAGAACACTTCGAATGCGGGTTTTGGGTTGCCGGCTATGACCCGCCGTATCCGATCGACATCACGACCGACCTGATTATTTCACGCGCGCGCATTCGCAACAACTACGCCGACGGCGTAAACTTCTGTCAGGGTACTAACAACTCGGTAGTGGAATATAGCAGCGTCCGCAACAGTGGCGACGATGGCCTCGCCATGTGGCCAAACAACGCGTTGGGTGCTCCTCAGGAACGCAATAACATCTTCCGGTATAATACCATCGAGAACGTCTGGCGTGCCGGTGGCATCGCTATCTTTGGCGGCACAGGCCACCAGATCTACCGGTGTATTATTAAGGACGGTGTCGGCGGCTCTGCCATTCGTTTTACCAACGACTTCGGCGGCCACACCTTTGAACAGAATGGCGTGCCGATCGTAGCTACCGACAACTACATCGTAAGCTGTGGTACCAGCTACGATCTCTGGAATCAGAAACGCGGCGCCATCGAGTTGTTCACCCAGCAGGGCATCTATGACGTCGAGTTCTACAATACCCAGATCATCAATTCACAGCGCCATGCCATTCAGCTTTACGGCAACATCCGCAACATGAAGTTCTTCAGCACGAAGATCGACGGTACAGGTCTCGATGCCTTTGTGGATCAGCCTGCACAGGATGCGTGGGGTGGCTATGGTATTCTGGCGCAGGCATCGGGCGATGTAACCTTCAACAATATCACCTTTAACCGACTGGAGTCAGGTGAAGTGAAGAACCACAACACGGCATTCATCATTAACCTGATACCCGGTAACGTCGCGCTGACCGGCATCGACCTGGCGCCGACGACGGTATCGGTACCGCAAGGCAAGACGGCAAACCTGAACGTGACCTATACACCATCGAACGCAACGCAAAAGGGTATTACGTGGACATCGTCTAACACTGCCGTGGCAACCGTGGTGGAAGCGGGCACCGGCATTGGTACCGTGACGGGAGTTGGCGTAGGAACTGCCGTGATCACGGCCCGATCGGTTGATGGTAACTTTACCAAAACGTCTACCGTCACGGTAACGCCTGCCATCAACATCACCTCGGCGGACGCGGCTGCCGGCGAGGGCGGTAATACCGGTACGTTTACGATCGGTACATCGGGTATATCGTCAACTATAACCGTTGCGTATACTATCAGCGGCACAGCTTCCAGTGGTGACTATATAGCAAATCCATCACTGACAGGCACGGTAACCCTGACGGCTGCTTCACCGTCGCAAACGATCACTATTACACCGACCGACGACAGCAGCTTCGAAGGTCCGGAAACGCTGACGCTTACCCTGCAGCCGGGCACAGGCTATAACCTGGGTGGAAGTACCACGGCCACGATCACCATCGCCGACAACGAGAATCCGCCGTGTACCTCCCCGGTGGTGGCACTGGTAACAGGCACAGCTCCTACCATTAATCAGACGATCGAGGCCGCCTGGTCGGCTGCCCCGATTAGAAACATCGCGAATACCATTCTCGGTGGCACTCCTGGCGATTACTCAGGCCGTTGGCGCGCGCTGTATAACAGCACCAACCTCTACTTTCTCGTAGAAGTAAACGATGCTACCCGTCTGAACGACTCCGGGAGCAACTGGTGGGAAGACGATGTGGTCGAGATCTTTATCGATGGTAACAACAGCAAGGGAACATCCTACGACGGCGCCAATGACTTTCAACTGGGCTTCCGGTGGAACGACACCGCTGTAAAGGTAGGGGGTAACTCGGTCACCAACACGACGGGGATAAACTTTACCATGTATGCCGCAGGAGCGGGGTATATCCTGGAAGTGGCCATTCCGTGGTCTACCATTGGTGTAACTCCTGCGTTGGGCAATACCATCGGACTCGATATACAGATCGACGATGACGACAACGGCGGGACACGCGATTCACAAATGGCCTCCTTTGCCACCACCACCACCGCGTGGCAAAACCCAGGCGTTTTCGGAACGGTATTCCTGACCAGCTGCGGTGGTCCTGTAAACCAACCGCCTGTAGCCAACGCCGGTACGGATAAATCACTCGCTGCCGGTACGACCACCACTACGTTGCCCGGTACAGGCTCCGACCCGGAGGGCGGAGCAATCACCTATAGCTGGACACAGGTCAGTGGCGCGGCGACGACACTGACGAATGCTACATCAGCCACCGCAACGGTGTCTGGTCTTGTCAATGGCGGTACGTATGTATTTCAACTCACAGTGAGTGACGGTGTACTCACCGGATCTGACCAGGTGCAAGTGACCGTATCGACCGGCAATGTACCCGTAACAAGTGTGACGGTATCGCCAACAACGGCCAGCATCGCCGTAGGTGCGACACAACAACTGACGGCCACGGTGGCGCCGGCGAATGCTACCAACAAGACTGTAACCTGGAGCTCTTCCAACACCGCCGTGGCGACTGTCAATACCACGGGATTGGTAACGGCGGTTACGGCCGGCAGTGCCGTCATTACGGTAACGACCCAGGACGGTAACCGAACGGCTACCAGCACCATTACGATAACGAATACGACTACCGATCCGCCGGGCGTCATTACTGCGCGTCGCGCCCCGGGTGCGATCACGGTAGATGGCAATCTGAGTGAATCCGGTTGGAACGTAACGCGCGCGGTAACCAAGAACGTGATTGGCACGGGTAACAACACCGTAGCGTTTGGCGTGCTGTGGGACAATAACAATCTCTACGTCGGCGTGCGTGTACAAGATGCCGCGCTGTTCAACGATAGCAGCGATCCGTGGGAAAACGATGCCGTAGAGGTATACATCGATGCCAACAACAATAAATTGACCACGTACGACGGTCGCGACAACCAATTCATCAAAGGCTACAACGCGTCGTCACTGTTGACAAAAATCAGTGTCACCGGCGTGCAACACGCCTGGGCCGCCAGCAGCGGCGGTTATAGCGTCGAGCTCAGCATTCCCTGGTCTCAGTTAAACGTAACGCCGGCAGCCGGGGTAACCCTTGGTTTTGATATCGGCAATGATGACGATGACAACGGTGGCACCCGCGAGACACAAACCGTCTGGAACGGCACAATCGACAACTATCAGAATACCTCGGCCTTTGGTAGCCTGGTACTGAATAACGCCGTGTCTACCGGACCTACGGGGCGTCAGGGAGCGCCGGAGATTCAATTAGAAGATGCTGATGCTGATGATTGGGTGTCGATCTACCCGAATCCTGCGGCTAACGGTCTGACTACGGTGTCCGTGCCGGAAACTTCTGCTCCTGGATATATTCAGGTTTTTAATCTTCATGGCTTGATACTTCAAGATATGAAGATGAAAATACATCGTGAAGTGGTTGACCTTTCGCGAGCTTCCAAGGGTGTGTATTTGATGAAGGTCCAGGTGAATAACCGTATTGTTATGAAGAAAGTACTGGTAGAGTAAGCGCTGCCAACAGCATGTTGTTTGTAAATCTTTTAGAAGGGCTTCGGTAATCGAAGCCCTTTCTCTTTACGGTGGTCCACGGCAGTCAATAGACTGCCGTAGTCCCCGGTGAAATAAAAACAAATTGTCTTCAGTTTAGAGAATGGCCTAAAGTAGCATAAAGTATAGACCGATAAGTCTATTATATAATACACTTACACAACACGGCTTCGCCCGAGCGTATTGATGTTGACTTCATCTCTTGTTCCCGTCGACTGCCCGATGGAAAAATGATTGGCGAACAAGAGGACTGTACTTTTACGCCACGCCCTGGTAAACAAAACCCTATGAAAACTCGATCATTACTAAACGTCATGGTCATGCTGTTGCTTTCGTGGACAGCATCCAGCCAGAACCTCGCCTTTATGAAACCGGCCAAAGCGCTCTCCGAGCAAGCGGTCGGTACACCCGCTTTCGCGGTAAACGATGGTAACGCCACTTCGCGTTGGGCCAGTGCACAAGGCATTGACCCGCAATGGGTCTCCATTGACCTTGGCGCTACCTATGACATTCGTCGCGTGAAGATCACCTGGGAAGCAGCCTACGGGAAAGACTTCAAAATTCAGACCAGCCCCGATGAAAATCAATGGTCGGATATAAAATCCATTACCGGCAACACTGCGTTGTTTAACGACATCACAGGTCTCACTGGCCGTGGCCGTTATATCCGGATCCTGGGCACTGCCCGCGGTACAGTGTGGGGTTATTCAATCTATGAACTGGAAGTATATAGTACCGACAGCGGCGGCAACGCCGCACCGGTCGCCAATGCCGGCGAAGATAAAACGATCGCACTGCCGGTAAACCGCATTGTACTGAATGGCTCCGGCTCCGACGCCGATGGCACCGTAGCAACATACGCCTGGACACAAGTAAGCGGCCCCAATACAGCGGCACTGGCAGGCGCCGCAACCGCTACACTGACAGCCACAAATCTTGTGGCGGGTACGTATGTGTTTCGCTTAACCGTAACCGACAATGGCGGTCAAACCGGTTCTGATACGGTAACCGTAATCGTAAGCCCGGGCACTACTTCTTCCAACCTTGCCTGGAATAAAGGCGTAGTCGCTACCTCCATCGAGAACGGTGCCACGCTTCCGGAATACGCAGTCGATGGTGATCCCGTCACACGGTGGTCCAGCCAGGCCGCAGACCCGACCTCGATCACCGTCGACCTCGGCGCAATATATACTTTCAGCCGCGTCCGGATCGTCTGGGAAACCGCGTTGGGGAAGGATTACCTGATCCAAACAGCAACCGCTTCGGGTGGACCCTGGGAAACTGTACGTACCGTAGCCGGTAACACAGACCTGACGAACGACCACATGGGCCTCGCCGCCAGCGGCCGCTATGTACGCATCTACGGTACTGCCCGTGGTACGGGCTATGGGTACTCCATCTATGAGCTGGAAGTATACGCGCAGTCTCCGAACAATCCTGTAACGGTGCCCCTGCACATTCCGTACGTTCAGTACCTCGATCTTGGCTTTACCCCTTCCGACCTGAACGGCGTCGGCCAGCTCATCACGCAGAACAATCCGCGTGAAGCGACACTTTCCTATCATTCGGGTACAATTATCACGGTAAAACCGAATGACTACCGCGGCGAAGATCAATTACAGCTGTGGACGGTCAACCAGCGCAACGACACGATTCGTGTAGTGAATGGTTCGCTTACTGCCATGGTATACCCCGGCATGCAAATCGGCGTCCGCCTGGTGAAAGTAAATAACCCTGGTGGTGGCAACCGCCCGGAAGCCGACGCCGGCTATACGCAACGCATCACTTTGCCGGTGGCGTGCGCATTGTTGAATGGCTCCGGCAGCACTTCGCCCAATGGGCCCATCGCATCCTATGCCTGGTCGCAAGTGAGCGGCCCGTCGACCGCTACGTTGACCAACGCTACCAGCGCGGTTGTTACAGCGTGTGGCCTGGTAGCCGGTACCTATACGTTCCGCCTGTTGATAACCGACAATACACAAGCCACAGCCACGGATGATGTGCAGGTCATCGTACGCCCAGCCGAAACGTTTGATTTTTCGCTGATGGCTCCCGCGGATCGGGCCATGATCACCACAACACGCCGTCCTACTTTTACCTGGCAGGCCGTGAGCGGCGCCACCCGCTATGACGTTTACGTGAATATATCCCGCACCGATTACGATTGGTATGCCTCGGGCAATTTCCTCGACCGCTACACCCGCGTGGCACAGATAACGACAACATCGCTGGCGATGCCCACGCCCCTGACAGATCGCTGGACGTACAAGTGGTATGTCGTCGCGACGACGCCCCAGGGTGAGAAGCGATCGAACACACGCTCCTTCAGTGTATACCTGCCGCAGCTCGAACAAGCGCCCGATGGTATAAATATTGTCAATGGCGCGCGCGATGCCAACAAGAACGGTACGATCGAACCGTACGAAGATTGGCGCTTAACCATCGACCAGCGCCTGAACGATCTGATGGGACGCCTTACCCTGGAAGAGAAATACAAACAATGCTTCTACAGCGACCAGCAACCACTGGACGGTTTCTCCTTCTCCTACGGTGTAGAAGATGGCATGCGTACCTTACAATACCGTGCATCCGCCACCCGGTTGGGTATACCCATTGCCTTTGCCGGTGATAAGATCCACGGCTGGAAGACTATTTTCCCGACACAGCTTGGCATGGCCGCCACCCGCGATATGAACCTGGTATACCAGGTAGGCAACCTGCAGCGCGTGGAGCACAAGTCGAAAGGCTTCACAGGCACATTGGCCCCGCTGGCGGAAGTCAATACCAAAGTATTATACCCCCGCTTCCAGGAAGGCGCCGGCGAGAATGCCGACGAAGCTGCCGCCCTGGCGCGCGCCCTGGTGGTAGGTATGCAGGGAGGCCCGGAGATTAACCCGCATTCGATGCTGATCACGGTGAAACACTGGCCCGGGCAAGGTGCCGGCGGGGAGAATGCTTTGCAGTATGACGCCGTGACGATCAAGTATCACATGAAACCCTGGCACGCGATCGTGGAAGCAAACGCTGCTTCGGTCATGCCGGGATATAACACAGCACCGTTTCTTGATCCCTCGGGCAAAGGTGCCAATTCGAGCAAACGCATTATTAAATACCTGCGCAACGAGATCAACTTCCAGGGGTTTATCGTAACGGACTGGCTGGCAGCAAACACCGCGCAGTCCGTTGAAAGTATGGGCGCCGGCATCGACGTACTGGGCGGCGCTCCTTCGGAATTCACCGACGTGAATCAGCTGGTTGCCGCCATTGGCCTGCCGCGCCTGGATGCCGCCGTACGCCACGTACTCGACATGAAGTTCCGCCTGGGCCTGTTTGAGAATCCCTACGGCGACAGCACGGCCACGTGGACAAATGCAAAACACCATGCTATTGCGTTGAATGCTGCCCGCAAGTCGATCACATTACTAAAAAACAACGGTGTATTGCCGTTGCAGGTACGTGCCGGAGAAAATATCATCGTGGGGGGCCCGCATGCCACCTGGGTGAACAACGATGTAGACCCGAACGTGATCTGGCAGTCGATCTATTACGACAACCCGCAAGCGAAGAACTATTACAAGGCATTCCAGGACCGCGCTGCCAGCACCGGCGCCAACGTCGTGTTGAACAATGCTTCGGCGGGTAAAGTGGCCGTTGTGGTGATCGGCGAAGGCAACTATACGCACGGCACCGTGTGGGCGGACAAGAACCCGGTGGTGCCCGAGGAGCAGCTGGCGGTGATCCGTGGCTTTAAGAATCGCGGCATTCCGGTTGTGGCGGTGGTGATCTCACCGCGTCCCTACGTACTGACCGACGTACTGCAGTTGTCCGACGCCGTGATGATGGTATACCGGGGTGGCAACGGCATCGGGCAAGCCACGGCCGAGCTTTGCTTTGGTGACTATAACCCTTCGGGCAAGTTGCCTTTCCAATTACCCCGCGCCACGACACAGATCGGCACCGATAACATCAACGATCAGCGCGAACGCTGGGAGCTGCCGTACGACCTGGGGGCTACCGACGCCGAACGTGCACAGATCCGCAGTATAATAGATAGCGGCGCACCGGTTCCGACAACGTACGGCAACCCGCTACTGCCGTATGGTTACGGCCTGCAAAACTTTAACGCCGCCGGCCTGGCTGCACAGGAAGAAGCTGCTGTTGCCCGTCAGGAGGAAAATCAAGCGTCGCTGTCAGATCTCCGGGTGTACCCGAATAGCGCCGTGGATGAGGTAACAATACAATTTGGGGTCGAGATACCTGGCATGGTAAACCTGGTGATCGTACAGGCGCTGGGCGCCAAACAAACCGTATTGAAAGGCGAGTCCAGGGCTAAAGGTGTATATACGACACAGGTCGATGTACGCAGTCTGCCCAAAGGAGTACACATCATCCGCCTCGAGTCGGCGGATGGTGTCAAAACCTGTAAGCTACTAAAGCAATAATATAACAGTCCCCTTACACCAAGCCCGGGATCCGTACACGATTCCGGGCTTTTTATTGCCCCCTGGAAAGCCGTATCTTCGCGTGTATGACCGCCCTACAATATTCGCTGGAGTTGATTGGTACTTTCTTTTTTGCCATCTCCGGCTCCCTGGCCATCCGCGACAACCACGACGACCTCTTTGGGGCAGGCTTTACCGGCTTTATTACTGCCATCGGGGGCGGTACGCTGCGTGATATCATGTTGGGGGCATACCCGCTGGTGTGGATTGGCGACATTAATTTTCTGTATGCGATATTCGCCGGCGTGCTGGTCGGATACTTTTTCTTTAGCTTCCTCATTCAACTGCGTCGTACGTTCCTGTTCTTTGATAGTGTTGGGATATCATTCTTTACAATCCTGGGCGTAGAAAAGGCCTTGAGCCTGGGCGTGCGGCCAGAGATCGCCGCCATCATGGGCATGTTCAGCGCTGTGATGGGGGGTGTCATGCGCGACAC
This sequence comes from Parachryseolinea silvisoli, assembly GCF_021190955.1. Lineage (GTDB taxonomy): Bacteria > Bacteroidota > Bacteroidia > Cytophagales > Cyclobacteriaceae > Ohtaekwangia > Ohtaekwangia silvisoli. Next base: position 1,702,563 of record NZ_JAIOAO010000001.1, on the reverse strand, counting down.
GCTGATCAACCAAATACCCGTGCTTTTCCGGAAGGAGATCTACGCCACGGCCTGCCTGGCGGGCGCCGTATTATACCTGGCCCTTTACCGGTTTGGAGTAGAACGCAATACCAATCTGATCATTTCCAGTATCTTTATCCTGGCTTTCCGGCTGTTGGCGGTAAAATACAAGCTTGCACTGCCGAGCCTGAAGCGTTCATCTTAAACGTCTATGCGTACCAAACTGGCCGCCGAAGCCGGCAACCGGAAAAAATTTCAGGGCACCTTCAGCCGCCTGGGTAAAAAAATAAGCTATACTGGCTACAGCGAAGATACCATTTTGTTGGTACAGATCACCGACATGGCGACCGGCCTGGTAGTGGCCGATCACGTGTGGTTTAGTTATACAAAGGGATTTGAGCAGGTACGGCTATCGGAGGGGGTACGGGTAGAATTTGAGGCCCGTGTGAAAGAGTACAAAAAAGGATACGTCAACCCGGCGCTGGGCCGGAAACGCAAAACAAGCGACTTCAAGCTAAGCCACCCCACCCGCATCCGGCTCGTGAGCGAGCAGTAGGGGAAGCGTGGAAGCGCGGTTTTACGCGCGCTTCTTTGCAGCCTGTTTCTTTTTGGCCGGGGCAGCCTTTTTGGTTGTCGATTTCTTAGTAGCTGACTTTTTGGTAGCAGCTTTTCCAGTGTTGGCAGCTTTCTTGGCTTTGGCTTCTTCTTTTGCTTTTTGTCGCTCAAGTTTTTCAGCGGCACGCTTTGCCTCGCGTTCCCACATCTTGATGTTTGCGCGGATTACCTTCCAATAGTCGTTGCCGTAGTCGACAAAGATTTCGGACTTCGCCGGAATTTCGCGCTTCGCGAGGATATAGGCCTTTGTGCCTTCGGTCTCGTATTCGGCGTTGTTGGTAAGGCCTTTCACTCTGGTCAGTCCGTTGGCATCGTTCGCATAGCGGGCCAGGGCCTTCAGGGTGGGCAGGGCGTTGATGACGTGTTTCCGGTTTACAAAGAATATATAGCCGTTCTTTCCGTCTTCGTCCTTTACGTCTTTCCAGCTGGAGATGACGCCTTTGTATTCCACGATACGGGCTCCTTTGGGAATCGTTTTTTTGGTAAAAAGGCCTTTGCCCGCGTTGGGTATAGAGGATTTCTTAACGTAGAGATGCTTATCGAATAGTGCCATGCAGGAATTAGGTAAGGAAAAAATCGCGGCAAGATAAAATAATTTACCGATCGGCAAAAGATCAGGAAGGAATTGCGGTAACAGACGTATCCCCGCGAAACAAATACAGGCAACGGTTGGCGTCTTCCGGGGTCCGGTTGCCTCATCCGGTCCGCAAAAAAAAACGGCTTGCCGCACCTGGGATATGCAGCAAGCCGTGACCGCTTGCGGACGGTGAAGACGTTCGATCCTTCCGCGCGGTTCTTTGTTATTTCAGTAGCCCATCCAACGTAATGGATACGTAGTACAATGCACCGATCGTCGGACCTGCCGCGTATTGGATGTAGCGGTTGTTGAAAATGTTGGTACCGCCAAGTTTCACCGATGTAAACAGGTCGGGTAACTTATACGTTACCTGCGCATCGAACGTGTTATAGGCAGCGATCTCGCCGTTGGCCAGCGGGCTTTCCCACTGGAAAGACTCCTGCCAGCGCCACACCACATTAAAGCCCAGGTTTTTGACCACCTCGCGGTTGCCCAGCGAGATATTGGTAGCCCAGTTCGGTGTGTTAAAGCCGGTCACAAACACGTCTTTCTCTTTGTTTTTCGAAATGTTGTTGTAGCTCACATTGCTTCCCACCGTAAATTTCTGGAAGAAGTTGTAGGTAATGCCCAGCGACGAACCATAATTATTATACTTCTGCCTGGCGTTGGTGTATACGCGATAGCGCGTCTGACGGGCACCCCGGTTGGCCTGGATCATGGCGATCACGGCGTCGTCCGACCCAACCGTTACCTGTTGGCCAGGATAGCTGGGATTTTCCGGATTGGGTAGGTAGGGCACTGCCACTTCTACCTGCCCGAGAAATCCGTCGTACTGATTCGTGTAAGCATCGATGTCGACCACAAGCTTGTTGTTAAACAACAGGCTCTTGTAGCCAACCTCAAACGAATTGATACGCTCCGGCCGCGTGGCTGACAGGTTGGTCACTTCCAGTACGCCGCGGTTTTTCAGCGCCGCGTCGTTGGTGCTCAAACCACTCTTGACGTCCGCGTTCACGGCTGCGTTAAAGGCATTGATCGACGCCAGCGTGTACGAGTTGTCGAGGTAGTTCAGACCTTCGTTGATATAGGGCAATCCGCCCACGCGGCGTACGTTGCCGTTGTTCACAAACGATAGCGCTTCGAACAGTGAAGGGAACCGGAATCCGTTCTGGAACGAAGCACGGAAGTTGTGTTTTTCCGCCAGGGTATATACCACCGCGACGCGCGGGTTGATCTTCGGATCGAACTCCAGGTTGTGGTCTACACGAAGGGCACCAAACAGCTTCAGCTTTTCGTTAAAGAGCTTTTTGGTCACCTGTGTAAAGAAGCCATACTTGGTATAGTGTACATTGTTACCAAACTTCTGGTCGTCTTGCGCCGCGTCGGGATTGGTTGGCGTATTACGCTCGGCTATCGGGCGGTCAAAGTCTACGAAGTTGTTTCCATCGGGAATGATCTCATACAGGCGGAAGTCAGCGCCTACCAACAAGTCAAAGATTTGAATCTTATTCGAAAGATCCCACTGCAGGTCTGTATGGTACGTGCGGCTCATCTGGTACAGCTTGGCACCACCGGTTGCCGTTCCGGTGGGAGCGGAGCTGATGTGGTCCCAATTGTTACTACCAATGATCTGTGCTTTCAGTGCATTGAACTCCGCTGTGCCCGGCTCTGCGCGACCCGCATCGGCGGCGGCCCGTGCGCGACGCATGGCCTCCGCCAGCCCCACTTCGGCGGTCAGCGCTGCCTGCAGCTCAGACTTGAATTTGGCCGACCAGTCTTTGTTCGACAGGTGATTCAGATCGAGGTTATCGGACAGCGGCTTCAGGTTGTAAGAGTCGCCTGTATTTTCGATGGATACATACGAACGCACCAAATAGTTAGCACCTTTGAGTTCCAATTTGTGGTTTTGCACGCGGGTGTTGTCCAGCTGGATCTTGTTACCGCGCTGAAACAATCCGTCCATTACACCAAACCGATAGGTATAGGAAAGCTCGGCGTTGCTTCCGATGCGATAGTGAAGGGCGGCGTCAAGTTTAAAGTTGTCAACTTTTCCGGGGACCAGGTCCTTTTCCCAGTAGCCGGTACGACGTACGACAAACGACTGGTTAGGGGCTCCATTATAGTTAATACCCGTAACAGTCACGCTGTTGCTGCCGCTGTCGTCACCGTATTTATTCCAGGCATCGTAGGCCGGATGATCGGCTATGTTCAGTTCCGGATAGGCAGGGTTGCCTGTGCTCGGTGTAGTGTTCGGGTTCTGATCGGTTTGGGTATTGCCGCGCCAGTCAGTTGCACGCAAGTAGCTACCGTTGATCTTAAAGGCAAATTTGTTGTTGAACGCATGTGCGTACCGAACCGCCGTTTCGGTCAGCAGGCTCGGGTCGTAGTCGATGCCGTCTACGTGGTTGACACCCGTCTTTTGGTATACACTCAGTCCCTGGTATAAAAAGGGGCTTTTGGTAATGAGGTTAGCCATACCGTTAATAGCGTTCATGCCGTACAGGGCCGAAGCAGCACCCGGTGTGATCTCTACACTTTCGATGTCGAGCTCCGTGGGACCGATGGCATTGCCCAGCGGCACGCCCAGCGTTGCGGCCTGCATGTCGATACCGTCCGCCAGCTGGACAAAACGAAAGTTGTTGGGAATATTGAACCCGCGGGTATTGGGTACCTTAAAGGTGATACTCGATGTCGTCATCTGAACGCCCTTGACGTTTTCCAGGGCATCATAAAAGCTGGGTGCGGGTGATTCGCGAATGGCACGGATGTCCATCTTTTCAATCGCCACAGGCGACTTCAGTTGAGACTCTTCCACGCGTGATGCCGTGATCACGACTTCTTCCCCCAACAGGGCGCTGGGTGCCAGGGTGATGTTAATGGCTTCGGCGGTATTATTGACGGCGATCTCTTGTGTTCTGTAGCCGACGAAGGAAGCGACCAGGGTGAAGGGAGGCTGAGCTTTAGCGGTAAGGGTGAACTTGCCGTTGGCATCGGACACGGTTCCGAGGACAGTGCCTTTGATCAGAATATTCACGCCGGCAAGGCCTTCCTGCGTTTCTTCATCCGTGATTTTGCCCTGAATAACAGTGTTTTGCGCGTGCAGCGAGGCACTTGCTAAAACAAAGGCCAACAACATGAAAAGGTGGTGGAGTGGTGGTTTCATGTAAAGTACTGTAATGTCTATAGTATTGGTATTTTTTACCAAAAGTAGAGGTATTCCCTATTAAGTCAATAGAGATTGAATATTTTATTTGAAATTGGCCATAATGCACCCATAGACCCGGATTTGGGGGCCTGGAAAGGCAGGTGGAGGAAGCATACGAAGGATACGTAACGGCTGTTTCCGGGAGATAAGTCAGTCCTTTTGCACTGACTTATCTCTGAGAATACACTGACTCATGTCTGACTATACTCTGAGACATCCTGGCAGTTGTTCCCACTTTTACCCATAAATAAACTCCAAAAACCACTTCCGCGCGGGCCAGGCCGGCCAGAGCGTAAGGGTACTGACGATGACCCCTGCTGCCAGCCATCCCGGCTGATCAAACGCATAGGCCAGGTAGCCCGCCAGCAATACCAGACGTACCTGCTCCAAATAATAGATCCAGTGCCGCTGCTCTAAAAGTGCTCCGCAGTTGATCAATGTGATCGCAACAAACAATACCCCGGTCAATACATCGGGTGTATCCAGGTGCCAATAAAACAATGTCAGTATAAAGGCCATGATGATGACCAGCACCACCTGGATCAGTACATACGCTTTATGCCGTATGCGCGGTGTGGTTTCTTCTTTATGCGGCAGGAATTTTTGCTCGAGCTCAGTCCGCAGGTTCTGGTCCAGCAGCTCCGGATTACCAAAGATGATCTTCAGTTTACGGAGAAGACCCGGTGTGCGGCGCACAGCCAACCCCAGTTCCAGGAAGTAATGCACATGCTGCCATATAAAGCTATAGCTCTTCAGCGGGTGTGTAAGTCCATAGGTCGGTTCCTCTTCCTCCCGTTGAAATGTGCCGAACAGCTTGTCCCAGAAAACAAACAGGTCGCCATAGTTCTTGTTGAGATACTTTTCGTTCGATGCGTGGTGCACGCGGTGGTGCGAAGGCGTGATCAGGATGTACTCCAACCAACCGAGCTTGCCGATGATCTGGGTGTGCGTGAAGAAAGAATACGTGCCGTGGATGATGAGGGTGGCAATGACCATGTCCGGATGAAAGCCGGCCAGGGGCAACACACACCAGAAGAGATTGCGGATCAGCGCCTGCAGGGTTGTGATGCGCGCGGATACGGTATAATTAAACTCTTCGCTCTGATGGTGCACGATGTGCGCCGCCCAGAAAAGATTGATCTCATGTCCGAAGCGATGGTACCAGTACCACACCAGGTCCGTGGCCAGCAGCATGATCACCCATACCCACCACGTGTTGGGGATGGACCACACGGCAAAGTGCGTATATACATACTGGAAGAGCCCGTAGAAGCTGGCGGTGAGAAACAGGTTGAGAAGCCGCTCGGCCACGCCGATGCTGATGTTGGCCACGGAGCTATCGAACTTAAAAAGGTGCGGCTTCTTTTGGCGAAGCGCCGCTGCATATTCCAGGCCCGTAAAAATAAAAAATGCCGGGATGGCGAGGGCCGCAAAGTTCAACGTAGTCCAAAGATCTGCTGACATGAATAGGTGTTTAATTACTAAATATCTTTCGCACAACGGAAGCCGATGTGCACCATGGACGATTCAGGCGTAGAAGAGGAACGCCCCAGCACCCGGAAGCCGTGGCATACCATCGGGTCGCAGAGAAAAGAGCCGCCGCGCGTTACGCGGCGCAGGGCCGGATCTGTCGCGGCCTCTTCCGGTGTTGGCTCGATGCTATCCTGGCACCATTGCCAGACATTGCCACCCATGTCGCCCAGGCCGAGCTTGTTGCGGCCAAATATACTCACGGGCGATGTGCCGGTGTAGCCGTCTTCGCCAGTGTTATAGCTGGGGAAGCTGCCTTGCCACGTGTTGGCCTTATAGATACCGTTTACCACCAGGTCGTTGCCCCAGGTATATTCCTGTTGGCTCTGTTCGCCATTGCGGGCGGCGTGCTCCCATTCCCACTGTGTAGGCAGTCGCTTGCCTTTCCAGCGGGCGTAGGCATGGGCGTCGTTCCAGGATACCTGTGTCACGGGATGGTTACCCGCCGCGCGCGGTTGGTTACGGCCAAACGGATAGCGGAAATTAGCCCCGTCTATCAGCACCCAGCCTTTCTCCTGAAAATCAAAGACACCGGCATTGCCGAATTTCTCGGCTTCGGTAACATACTGTGTCGCTTTTACAAAAGCCTCGAATTGATCGACCGTGACCAGGTCTTTATCCAGCTGGAAAGGCTTGAGTGTTACCTGGCGCGCGGTATGCGTCACAGGATCCGTTGTATTCAACAGGCCGCCTTTTACGACAATCATGTCACTGCCCGGAGGCGTGATGGGGGAGAGCGAGAAGAAGCATGCGGTCGTCAGCGAGAGAATGACTGTGCGGAACATCGTACGGGGTTTCATGTGCGTGGCGTTGATGGTAAAAAGTATATTAGGGCGCTACGCTTTTTGCTTTGCGTTGTTTCATCAGGGCATCGGCGCCCTCGCAGGCCGGAATGGATGCTGTGCTCAATCCGAGGAATCCGAGTTCGTGATTGTATTGCTGACCTTTGGTGAGTACCCAGGTCAGAAAGGTGCTGGCGGCCGTATTCTTGCTGTTTTTAGCATACAGGAAATTGATGTTCTCGTTAACAAACCGCGGATGGCTGGTGCGCTCTACATAGGCGATGACATCATCTACGGTAGCATATATATTTTCGTCGGCATCGACGTGGCCATTCTCATTGAGATCGAGGGGAATGACGGCGAGTCCGGGCGTTACACGGCGTGTTTGAACATCGTATACAAAGCCGAGGTTGTTAAACGAGACGCCGTAGACATCCTCTTGAACAGCTTTGGCCAGGTCGCGGTCGTCTCCTTTTACACCTTTACCCTGAATGTTTTTGGGATCATTGTCATAGTGTTTGGCAAAAGTCACCGCGGCGCAGGCGGGCTTATCGCGGGTATAGAGTGTAATGGGATTGACAGGTTGTGATGCAGACGCCGAGGCAAAAAAATTAGGCGCTTGCGGCGTGAAGTATAGATTCTTAAAGTCGGCTTCGGTAAAGCCCCGCGCCTGCCAGGCAGCCAGGTCCGGGCGTTTGCTGTTGGCTACGGGCAGCTGTACGTAGCGGGCTACGGCTACTCCCGTGCGCTCGCCCAGGTCCTTTCCCACGATGCTATAGGCGGCGATGGTAAAGTCCAGGCTGTCGGCAGCAATATCCGGTGTGATCGCGACGTGAATGCCCGGGTATTCCTTCTGGAAGGCGTCGATCCACCGTTGTACAAGCGGATAGGTCAGGCGTGTACCGCGAAGTGTTACGGTGCCGGTTTCTTGTTGGGCGTAAGCGGTTGTAAGGCTTAGCGCCAGTATAAGGATGAATGGGAATAGTTTCATATGCTATAGATTACAGAGGGGTGAGAAATAAATAGAATGTGAAGGCAAGGTCGCCGGAAGGCAACAGCAAAAGCTTCGGAAATAATGGTCGGTATAGCAGTAGGGCAGAAGTATCCCGACAGGATCGGTATGGCGTAACGCCGTAAAAGGACGCAGGTGTTGTTCCATCACTTGACTTCTTTTAAGTATAGGCCGCCACTGCCGGGAAAGACAGCGTGCAGCATATAGAAGATCAACTGGTGGAATTGATTATCTACTAATTATGTAGACAAATGTAATACGACTTTGGTAAAAAGCAAAACATGCCTTTGAAATTGTGATTTCAATTAGGAATGAACGGCGGCGGGTTCGGCCGGAACGTCTTCCAGCTCGTCCAATGCAGGATTGTGCTTGCGCCTACGCGAAAAGAAAGTATATACCGCGGGGATCACGAACAGGGTAAGAACCAGTGAAAAGATCACACCACTGACGATCACAAGCCCGAGGGGCACGCGACTGCTGGACGCAGCACCCAGCGACAACGCCAGCGGCAATGATCCCAAGGCCATCGCGAGACTGGTCATGAGGATGGGACGTAAGCGAAGCTTGGAGGCTTCGACCACGGCTTCGATCTTTTCCATGCCCTCTTCGCGTTTCTGGTTGGCAAACTCCACGATGAGGATGCCGTTTTTGGTCACCAGGCCGATCAGCATGATGATGCCGATTTGGGAGAATATGTTGAGGGTTTGCCCGAAGAGGAACAGCGCGAGGAACGCACCGGTTACCGCCAGCGGCACCGTGAGCATGATAACAAACGGATCAATGAAGCTTTCGAACTGCGCGGCCAATACGAGGTATATCAGGCCCAGGGCCAGCACAAAGGCAAAAGCTGTATTGCTGGAGCTTTCGGCATAGTCACGTGAGTTGCCACTGAGGGACGTCGTGAAGCTGTCGTCCAATGTCCCGGCGGCGATTTCTTCCATGGCGTCTACACCGTCGCCGATGGTTTTGCCAGGGGCAAGGCCTGCAGAGATCGTGGCGGATTTATACCGGTTGAAGTGGTAGAGTGACGGTGGGGTGCTGGATTCTTCCATCGTCACGACGTTGTCGAGGGATACCAGCTGACCGGCCAGGGTGCGCACGTATAGGGCTTTGAGGTCGTTGGGATCGTCGCGGTTGATGCGGTCTACCTGGCCGATGACCTGGTATTGTTTGCCTTCGCGTGTGAAGTATCCGAAGCGCAGATTGCTGTAGGCCAGCCGTAGTGTTTCGGAAATGTCTTCGACGCTGATACCCATTTCGGTTGCTTTGAGCCGGTTGATGACAATGCGCAGCTCGGGTTTGTTAAATTTCAGATCGGTGTCGGCGCCTTGCAGCACAGGGTGGTCGTTGGCGGCGTCGAGAAAACGGGGCAGCGCTGCCTTGAGCTTTTCAAAGTCGTTGTTCTGAATCACGAACTGTACAGGTTGTCCGGCACGCCGGTTGGTGGAAATGGTTTGTTCTTGCAGCACGGCGATCTTGCCTTCCGGAAAGCGGCGCACGTTGCGATTGACCATATCGACGATCTCTTGTTGGGAGCGTGTGCGCTCGCCGGGATCGTCGAGGAACACCCGTACAAAGCCGCTGTTGACGCCACCACCACCGGAAGGCGAGCCTCCGGCCAAAGAATACATGACCCGTGCTTCGGGAACGGAGTCCATGAGAAATGTTGCAACTTCATCGATATACGTTTCCATAAAGTCGAACGACGCTCCTTCGGGAGCAGAGATTTGCAACCGGAACTGGCTCCGGTCTTCCATCGGTGCAAGCTCCGAGGAAAGTCCCTGACCGATCAGGATAGACGCTCCCACGCACAACGCGATGATCAGGAACGAGACCCAACGCGCGCGCATAAACCTCGCCAGGGTATCGCGATAGCCATCCTCCATCCAGACGAAGAACTTCTCGGTGACATGATAGAATTTGGACTTCTTCCGGTGGTCGCGCGTCAGTTTTACGCTGAGTACCGGTGTAAGCGTCAGCGATACAAAGCAAGAGACCAATACCGCTCCTGCCACGACAAAGCCAAACTCCCGGAATAACCGGCCGACAAAGCCCTGTAAGAATACAATGGGCAAGAACACGACGGCCAGGGTAATGGAGGTCGAAATAACAGCGAAGTAGATCTCACGTGATCCTTCCAGCGCGGCTTTGTATTTATTCATGCCGCCTTCCAATTTCTTATAGATGTTCTCTGTCACAACAATGCCGTCGTCCACGACCAGCCCGGTAGCCAGTACGATGCCGAGCATGGTGAGGACGTTGATCGAGAACCCGCAGACGTACATGATAAAGAACGTGGCAATAAGCGACACGGGAATGTCGATCAGCGGGCGAATGGCAATGATGAAGTCGCGGAAGAAGAGGTATACAATGAGCACCACCAGAATGAAGGAGAGAATAAGCGTCTCTTGTACTTCCAGGATAGAGCGTGTGATAAAAACGGTCTGGTCGGTGGAGACGTTCAGCTTAATGTCGTCGGGGACTTCCTTCTGGATTTTCTCCATGCGTTTATAGAACTCATCGGCGATCTCAACATAGTTGGCGCCCGGAAGCGGGATCAACGCTACGTTCACCATGGGAATGAGCTTGCCTTTAAGAATGGTCTCTTCATTCTCCGGGCCGAGCACAGCCTCACCAACATCTTTGAGTCGGATGGAACGGTTGGCTTCGGAGCGGATGCGTACATTGTTAAAGTCTTCTTCCGTGAATAAACGACCAAAGGTGCGTACGGTCAGCTCGGTGCTGCTGCCATAGATCTTGCCCGAAGGCAGCTCGACGTTCTCGCGGTTCAGGGCTTGCTGCACGTCCAGCGGAGTGAGTCCATAGGCGCTGAGCTTGTTTGGATCGAGCCAGATGCGCATGGCATATTTCTTTTCGCCCAGGATGCGTGTGCTACTGACACCGGGTATGGTTTGGAGACGTTCAACAAGCACGTTGGTGGCATATTCCGTCAGCTCGAGCTGATTGCGGGTGCCACTTTGCACAGCCAGCGAAATGATATAGTCCGAGCTGGCGTCGGCTTTCGATACTTCCGGGGGAGCGTCGAGGTCCTGCGGTAGTTGCCGTGTGGCTTGCGATACTTTGTCGCGGACGTCGTTGGCGGCGGCTTCCAGGTCGACGTCGAGGTTAAACTCGATGTTGATGCTGCTGGTACCCTGACTGGAGCTTGACGAAATGTTTTTAATGCCGGCAATGCCGTTGATCGATTTCTCGAGCGGCTCGGTGATCTGCGACTCGATGATATCGGCATTGGCGCCCGAGTACGAGGTGCGCACGCTGATGTTGGGCGGATCGATCGCGGGATAGTCGCGTACACCCAGGAAACTAAAGCCAATCGCGCCAAAGACCACGATCGCAATGTTCATGACAATGGCCAAAACGGGGCGCTTCAAGCTTAGTTCAGAAATGTTCATAGTACTGCAAATTCGTGCGCAAAATCGTCGTTCGTGGTGCGGCCGGGTTAAATCTACGTTAGCCCGCCGACTGTGCACGCCGTAAATCTTTGTGCGGTCGTTTTTCTGTGACGCAGGGTGATATAAAAATGCCGTGCCTGCCGCTACTGCGCTTTTTTAATGGCAATACTCCAATCGGCGCCACTGTAAACTTTGTAATGGTCCGAAAAGTTGCCCTGATTGATTCCCAGGGAGAAGTTTAAAAGACTGTTGAAATATGCGATCGGCTTGCTCACGGGCACGTCGGAAAAGGTGTTGCCCAGGACGACCGTTTCCGTGATGACGGTCTGCTGTCCGTGACGGATGGTAACGACGAGCTTGTCGCCGGATGCCGCGCCTAATTTTTGAAAGGTGGCCTGGTCGACGTTGGTCCAGACGTTGCCGTATTGAATGTCGAGTACGGGGATGTTGCCGCGCACCTCACGATCGGCGAACACCGGTTTTTGGTAATCGAGGCGTGTGACCTGCGCAGGCAATGCCGATCCCGTTTGTTCGAAGGTGATGACGCCTGCCGCGAGTCGGGCGCCGGTATAGGCATAGACATCCCTGCCGTGGAATGTATAGGACTTGCCGGAGTCTTTCAGGCGGTTGCGGGTCTCGTCGATTTGACGGACTTCCTGAATGCCCAACTGCTCGGCCACCAGCGTAAGGGTACCATTGTCGGGTGTAACAAAGTAGTGTCCGGATTTTGTTTTTAGGACGACGGATTTGCGCTCGGAGCCCACGCCCGGGTCGACGATCGATACAAAGACGGTGCCGGCGGGCCAATAGGGCGCGGCCTGGTATAGGCGGTACGCGCCTTCCCAGATATTATAGGCGGGTATCTCGTGCGTAATGTCAAACATCTTGAGGTTGGGAGAGACGCTGAAGGCGACGCCTTTCATTTCGGCTACAGCGGCGTCTTTTAAACCGAAGTCGGATTGGAAGACGAGGGCTTGTTGTTGGGCGCGTGCACGAACGGTTAGTGCAAGGAATAGAAAGATATAGCAGAGTTTTATGCGATCCATAGTAATCATGCGAAATCTGTTTGCTAAAGATGCATAAGAAAATACTTATTTGCCAGTGTCCGGGCCGGGCGGTCACGCGGTCCGGTCTTGCCGTCTACCGCGGGTATGCGGAGGACAGCAAGAGCGCGAGACCGGTTACAAACAACAACATGACCAAAAGTATCTTTAGTAGGAAATGATAGCGTGCCGTCATTAATGTGTGCCTGATGGGGCATTTTTATCCAGTAGACGTGTCAGCTCCTGGCGGGTGTCGGTGTAACGTTCGTCGTTGGCCAGGTTTGTAAATTCATTGGGATCGTCCTCGTGATCGTACAGTTCCGCGCCGGCACGGCCTTCGTCCCACTCCGTGTAGCGCCAGCGTTCGGTACGCACGCTGCGGCCCATGATGTCGTTGCGTCGCACCTGGGTATAGGCGGGTTTTGTCCAGGTAGCGTCGGGCTTCTTCAGTAGTGGTGTGAGGGATTGGCCTTGCAGTCCTGTGGGCGGTGTAAGACCTGTCAACTCGGCCAATGTGGGGTAGAGGTCCACCAATTCTACGGTGCGCGGCGATGCTTGTCCTTTTACGCCGCCGGGCACGGAGATGATCAGCGGTACGCGGGCGGAGTTTTCGAAGAGGCTTTGTTTCATCCATTGGCCGTGCTGACCCAGGTTATAGCCGTGGTCGCTCCACAGTACCACGATCGTGTTGTCCGACAGCTTGAGGCGATCCAGTGCGTCCAGCAGCTTGCCGACCTGGGCATCCATAAACGATACGGCCGCGTAGTAGGCACATTGCGCATTCCGGCGGTTTGCTTCGTCAACGCCCCAATGCGGCGGTTTCGTGAATAGCGCGGCTTCGGGTATATCATCGAGGTCGTTCGGTTCTTCTTTCGCCAGTGGCACGTCGGCCGGATGGTACAAGTCAAAGTATTTCTTTGGCGCTACATACGGTGTATGCGGACGGAAGAATCCGACCGCCAGAAAGAAGGGCTCGTTCTTTTTTGTCTCCAGTACCTTGACCGCTTCCTGCGCAATCAGTCCGTCGGTCTGCTCTTCGTCTGTGCCCGGATCGATGCGCCACGATAGCGCACTACCCAAATGGCGATCAGCGGTTACGTTCGTGATCGTCTCTTCGGCCACTTTGTCCCGACCCTTTGGGTTGATACGGTTGCTCCAGGAGATCGAATCGTCTAACCCGTTTGTACCGATTTGTCCGGGTACACCATAGTGAAAGATCTTGCCGATGCGGATGCTGGTGTACTTGTTGTCCTTAAACAATTGCGGCAGTGTGACCACGTCGGGTATATTCTTCCGAAAGTGTGTTTGTAATTCGTAGATGCCGGTAACATCCGGCCGTCTGCCGGTCAACAGCGATGAGCGGCTGGGACTACACAACGGAAACTGGGTATAGGCGCGATCAAACCGCACACCGCGTTTGGCCAGTCGGTCGATATTCGGCGATTTGACGTAGGTGTTACCATAGCAGCCCAGGTCGTTGTTGAGATCGTCAACGGCGATGAACAATACATTATACTTCTTTTTGCTCTTGTCCTGTGCACCGGCGTGGCTGGTCAGGAGCAGCAGGCCCGCGGCAAACAGGTAGGTAAAAAGTTGGAGCCAGTGGTTTCGGGTTGCTCGATGTTGAGCATTAACGTTCTTTTTCATGCGTGCAATATTTATTCGGCATAGCTGGAGCGTAGCTTTACTCCCCAGCGGCCATCTTCTTTGGTTAATACATAGAGTGATTCGTACACACCCAATTTCGATCCGTCCTTGCGGAGGCGGGTGAATTGTGTGTCGATATGTACTTTTGTATCCGACGCCTGTATAATGTTACGGTGTTCCCATACGCTGTGGTGCCAGCCCTCTTTCTCCAGCGCTGCAAATACTTTGGTAGGATCGCGAAGACCGGCCTTGTCGAGCACGTTCATGGTACCGCTTGCCAGCCGGTAGTGCGGAAAGTGATAGGTAGCTTCCCATCCCTTCAGGTCGCGTGCGTTGAAGGTGGCCAGATAGGTGTCGAGTACCCGGTATACTTCCGCTTTTACCGCGGGGTCTACTTCGTGTGTTCCGCTTTTCTGTTGCGCGGGGATTAACGTGAACGCCGTCAGGGAGAGACCGATGACGATGAGCTCGAAGAGTAAGATGCGTAGTTTCATGCCCGTTATTTGTTTGTAGAGGTAGTCGTTTTCGGCGGATTTGCCTGGCGGTAACGTGTGGCGGCGTGCTCGATGTCGATGAGCGGGTAGATGTTATACCGGGTCGCTTCTGCATCAAACAAGGCTTTAAGCTCCTGTAATTTTTCCGGATGTTTTTTGGCCAGGTTGTTTTGTTCGTTGAAGTCCTCGGTAATGTTGAACAGTTCCCATACTTCCGCGTCCGGATTATTTTCGATTGTGGTCTTGGGCTCGCCGGCATACGTAAACAGGTCGAGTGAATTTGGACGGTGGGCCGCGGCTGCTTTCCATCCATCTTTATAGATGGCGCGGTTGCCGAAGATGCAATAGTATTGCTGCGTGTGACGGGCGGGAGCTTTGGCATCGTTGAACGAATACGCCAGGCTGGTACCATGGATCGGGTCTTGCTTATAGCCCTTCAGTACTTCCGGTTGCGAAAGTGCCGTCAGCTCCAATGCCGTCGGGAACAAATCAATTAAGTGTGCATATTGATTGCGAATGCCACCTTTTTCCTGAATACCCTTCGGATAGTATACAATCAGCGGATTGTGTGTGCCGCCTTCGGCATTGGCATCGCTCTTCCAAAGACGGAAGGGAGTATTGGTGGCCTGCGCCCAGCCCAGTGGATAGTTCGCCACTGTTGCCACGTCCTTGCCACCGATCTTGTCGTATTCGCTGAGTACAAATTTGCGATATTCTTCCCGCGTGGTGGCGTCGGCACCGAACCGGATCGACTTCGTCGTGACGCCATATTCCAGCCCTTCTTTGCTGCCACCGTTGTCGCCAATCATGACAAAGACTGCGGTATTCTGCAGTTGTCCTGATTGCCGCAGGTGTCGCAGCAGGCGGCCGATCTCATAATCGGTATATTCCAGGAAGCCGGCATAGACTTCCATAAATCGGGCGTATAGCCTCTTTTCATCAGCCGGCAGGTCTTTCCATGCTTTCAGGTAGGAGTCGCGTGGCGGCAGTTTCGCGTTGGCGGGGATAACGCCCAGCTTCTTTTGATTGGCGATTACTTTTTCGCGGTATACATCCCAGCCTTCGTCGAACTGTCCTTTGTATTTGTCAGACCATTCTTTATCTACCTGGTGCGGCGCGTGGCCGGCACCGGTGGCAAAGTAGAGGAAGAAGGGTTTGGTGGGCGCGAGCTTTTGCTGCCGTGTGAGGTAGCTGATAGCTTTGTCTGCCAACAGGGCATTGAGGTGGCGACCGTCGGGGGCGATGTGTTGGTTGTCTTCTACCAGGTCGGGTTTATACTGGTCGGTGGCGCCGCCCAGAAAGCCAAAGTTGTGGTCGAAGCCTTTACCGGAAGGCCAACGGTCGAAGGGGCCCAGGTCGGTGGCTTCGTCATCGGGTGTGAGATGCCATTTTCCAAGCTGGTAGGTGTTATAGCCGTTCTCGCGAAGCACTTCGGCAACCGTGCCCTTGGTAGGAAGTATGTGGCCGTTGTAGCCGGGGTAGTCGGCAGAAAGATAGAAGTGCGGGAACAGCCCCATGCCTACGGAGTGGTGATTGCGGCCCGTCAACAATGCGGCGCGTGTAGGCGAGCAAATGCCCGCGGTGTGGAAGTTTGTATACCGTAAGCCCTGGCTGGCGAGTGAGTCGAGGTTGGGTGTACGGATGAGTCCACCGAAGGCGCTGGTCGCGCCATAACCGACGTCATCCAGAATGATCCAGACAATGTTCGGCGATCCCGTAGGAGCTTTTTTGATATAGTCGATTTTATAGGGCTGTGAGTCTCGCGTGGACTTGCTGATTTTGCCTTTCCATTCCGCGGGTGTTTGTTGGCCTGTGGCGGGCAGCGATGCCAGTAGGAGCGCTGCCAATGCGAACGGCTTCGCTGCATGTGTATAGGAGAATGTTTTCATGTTGAGGGTTGGGGGTTACGGTCGTGTGTGATAAAAGAGAGCAGGTATTTCCTCGCCCGGAAATACCTGCCTTGCTCGCGTGTGGGTGTGCTACAGTTTAGGTTAACTCCAGAGATGTTTTTACGGAGATGGGCTCAGGCCTTGTCGTGGTCGCAGCGGCTACAGGTTCCACGGGATCTTGCTGTACCATGGGGCCATTGTGAGAAAGCTCGCTGCCTTCTTTCTTCGATTTGAAAATTGGCCACATGAACTGCGCATACCATTCTTCTTCCTGGTAATGCTGGATGCCATAGGAGTTGGGATACTTACGGGTAATGAGTCCTGTACCGAAAATGACATCCCACAAAAAGAACATATTGCCAAAGTTGCCTTTGTAGTGACCAATACCGTCGTCGTTGCTGTCGGCGTGGTGCGCATGGTGCGTGGCGGGTGTAGAGATAAGCCGCTCCAACACCCAGGCGATGGGGTGCAGCCACTTCTTTTCGTAGAAAGGTTTGTCCCAGGGAATGCTCGAGTGGGCCAACGTGGTAATGATGGACTTGATGCCTTTGACAAACAATGCCGGATATCCTAATCCAATATAGACCAATGCGGTTGTGAGGTATGTTTGCGAAAAGAAGATGGTGTAGATGATATTCTGACGGCTGGCCATGGCCATACCCATATACGGTGCCGAGTGATGCGTGCGGTGAAAGCGCCACAGGAATGGCACTTCGTGGTGCAGCCGGTGATACCAGTATTGCGTCAGATCGTCGGCTATACAAAGAATAAAAAATCCCCACCAGAACGGTACCCACTCAAAGGCCGCCTTGAAACCGGGAAGAAGTACGGGTAGGAATTTCAGGCCGAAGTAGGCCACCAGTGGGCGCACTACAAGCTTGGGTACCGTAAAGCACACAATGTCGAGGATACGTTCGTTCTTGTTCCATTTCCGTTTATAGAGGCCGAGCGAAAATTCGACCACACCGAGTAGCAGCACCAGCACGGGTAGGCCCCAGGTGCTGAGGTTTTGAAAGATAGCTTCTATGAATTTGATCATAATGCAGGATTATAGTATGATTTATTTAACAGTAGCTGCCGGGTGGTGAGTCCGATTTTCCCAGGGCCGCTGACCCGTGATGTAAAAGGTCAGGAACATGAGTACGATGGGCAATACATAAATGAATAAGCTTAATAGCACGTTCCGGAAAATCCGGTTGGCGATATAGGGTTCCATTTTCATAACGCGTTGGGATTAGGGTGAAGAATGTGATACTGTCTTCGGTTCTGGGTCAGACGGTTGCTGGAGTAATTTTTGCGTAAACCAAAGGCCGCCGAAAAGGATCAGGAAAGGAATCATGGTTACGATGATTCCAATCAAGATCTTTTTTCCCAACAGAATGATGTCATTCAGTGTCATGACTGTTGTGTTAAGGTTAGTGGCTGCCGCGGGACAAGGATTGGTCGGTATAAGTCTCCAGTACGATGCTGCCGATCTTGCCGGTAAAGGCAAAGGGACCTTTGTAGCGGTCGGATACCTGCGTGATGAGGTCTTCGCCTACATTGATCTCGTCCTGGCTGCGAATGGACGCAGGTAACTTCGTAATGCTGGCTTCTGCTACTTTTACATCGTTGATGTACAGTGTCTGCGTGCCGGTGGCCTCGGTGGGCGTTTTACCCGGGTGAAAATCAAAGACATATTTAAGCGACGCCTTGCCGGCCGGTACGGGCTTGCTCGAGACCAGATGCACAATGTTGTCGCCGCTGTTGTTGGCAGCCTGCAGCTTGCCGTCTTTGATGAACAGGCTCACGCCGCCAAAGCGACCACCCTGCGCGAATAGCACGCCTTCGGTGCCTTTGCCGATCTCGGCGTTAGCCGTAATGCTATAAGGTTTGTTGGCGTTCAACGCACTGGCCACACCAAACACCTGTGGTGCTTCGGGGTAGAGGGTGATCTGCTGGCGGTCGTTGCCACGATACAAATGCGTGTAGTCGAGTTGCTTCTCCGTACCGTCTTTGAGTGGATAGATGTTGAATTTAGCCGCTTCGCTTTCGAACAGCTCCTTCAATTCCTGTAGCTTCTCCGGATTTTTGCTGGCAAGGTTGGAAAGCTCGTTGAAGTCTTCGTTCAGGTTGTACAGTTCCCAAACGTCGTTGTTGAAGTCGTCTCCCTTTTTATGCAAGGTACCGGCCTTCCATCCATCTTTGTAGAGTGAGCGTGAGCCCATGATCTCATAATGTTGCGTCGTGTGCCGTGACGGTGCGTTGGCATTGTTGATGCTATAGGCCAGGCTTGTACCTTCTACAGGCTCCTGGCGGTAGCCGTTGATGATGCCGGGCACTTGCGCGCCGATCAGCTCCACGGTGGTCGGCAGAATGTCGATTACGTGGCCATACTGATTGCGAATGCCGCCCTTCTCTTTAATTCCCTTCGGATAGAATACAATGAGCGGGTTGCGTGTGCCGCCTTCTGTGTTGGCGTCTTGTTTCCACTGACGGAATGGCGTGTTGCCGGCCATGGCCCATCCCAGCGGGTAGTTAGGGCGTGAGGCCTCTGTGCCGATCAGGTTGATGTCGGCCAGGTTTTGCTGCAGGCGTTGCGCTTCGGTTTGTGCAGGGTCGTTGGTATTGATGACGCCGACAAACGTACCTTCTTTGCTGGCACCGTTGTCGCCGACAGAAACGATGATGATGGTATTGTCCAGTTGACCAGTCTTCCGGATGAAGTCCACTACACGACCGATCTCATAGTCGGTTTGTGTCAGTAAGCCTGCGTATACTTCCATGAAGCGGGCGTATAGTTTCTGCTCGGCCGGCGGCAATGTGCTCCAATCTTTTATACCCGGGTTGCGGGGTGGTAGTACGGTGCCTTTCGGTACGACACCCAGCTTGATCTGGCGGGCCAATACGTCCTCGCGATACTTATCCCAGCCCGCATCGAACTTGCCCTTGTACAGATCCGACCATTGTTTCGCCACCTGGTGTGGTGCGTGGCCGGCGCCGGGCGCATAGTATAAAAAGAATGGCTTGTCGGGCGCGATGGACTTTTGTTCGGCGATATAGCCGATAGCCTTGTCGGCGATGCGGGTGTTGAAGTGTTTTCCGTCGAGCGGCGGTTCTACTTTACGGGTATCGTCCCACGTGGTGGGATGCCATTGGTCGGTAGACCCTCCCAGGAAGCCGTAGTAGTGATCGAAGCCGCGTCCGGTAGGCCAGCGGTTGAATGGGCCTACCGCCGTCGCGTCGGTCTGTGGCGTGAGGTGCCACTTGCCAACGGCGTAGGTATTGTAGCCGTTCTCGCGCAGAATCTCGGCGATGGTAGCTTTCTCAAACGGCATATAGCCGTCGTAACCCGGTGTGCCGATGGCGGTCTGCGGGAAGAGGCCCATGTGCACGGAATGAGAGTTACGTCCTGTCAGCAGTGCGGCGCGTGTAGGTGAGCAAATGGCCGTGGTGTGGAAGTTCGTATAACGCAGACCATGGTTGGCAAGACTGTCGAGCGTAGGGGTTTTGATCAGGCCTCCAAACGTGCTGATGGCGCCGTAGCCTACGTCGTCGAGTAAGATCCACACGACGTTGGGTGCGTTGGCGGGAGCCTGTACGCGCGCTGGCCACCAGGGCTGTGTTTCGGTAATATTGCGACCGGCTTTACCCTGGTAGGCCGGCGTGGGGCTTGACTGTGCACTGGCCTGACCGATCGCGCCTCCGGAGAGGAGCAGTGTGACCGCGGCAAGTCTGGCGTGTTGAAAGAATGTAGTATACATGGAAATCGGGGTTTAAGGGTTGGGAGTAATTATTCAAATCCTGGGTTTTGGTGTCCTTGTATGAGGTAGTTGATGTCAACTTCTGCTTGCGGTATGGGGAACAGCCGGTGATAGTCGGCGGCATTCGTTTTCTGTACGGCATGCAGGTTTGTCACAAATGTCGATTGGCCGGCGGCATCTTTTTGCCGGATCAGGTCGAACCACCGTTGGTATTCGAATACAAATTCCAGTCGGCGATCGAGGTATACAGCCTCGCGGAATTCGTCTTTGGTCAGGCTTCCCTCTACGAGCGGGTCGAGGCCCGCGCGGACGCGTACACGGTTGAGCGATTTATAGGCTTTCGCGGTCGGGCCGTTCAGCTCGTTCTCGGCCTCGGCGTGTATCAGCAGGACATCGGAATAGCGTATGATCGCGACGTTGGCAGCAGACTGGTTGGTGGGTGCAAGCGAACCTGGGTCCCAGGTTTTGTTAAAGAACGGCGTGGAATCGTTCGCGACGTTGGGGTTGGCAATCGGGAGCGAATAAATGGCACCGGTTTGAGGGCTCTTATATTTGCGCACGAAGGTTACGTCGCGGCGTTTGTCGCCAGGCGTATAGAGCTTGTAGATGCTAAAGAAATTATCGTCACCTTTTTTGTAGAATCGTACCATGTCTGCGTATGAGCCGACCAAACCCGGTATGTTTGTGAGGATGGAGCGCGGGTTCTGGTTGTTGCCCTGTTCCTGGGAATTTGATTTGAACTGCGCAGAGAAGATGTGCTCGACGCCATTTTTAAACGCGGGTAAGAATACCTGTGCGTAGTTTGTAAAAAGGTTATACGTCGCTGTAGCCTCGCCTTGGTATGTGCCGGTGCCGCCGTCGGCTGCCGACAATACATATTCTGCTGTCTGCACCGCGTCGGCATAGTGTCCGGCGATGTTCAGGGGCAATGACGCTTTGGTAAGGTATACTTTTGCGAGTAGTGCCAGTGCTGCTCCACGTGTTGCCCGGCCTACGTTTGGTGAGGTATACGAGATCGGCAATACGTCGGCGGCTTCCTGCAGATCCTTTTCGATCTGCGCATATACTTCCGTGGAGGGCGTACGGGCGATAGCAAAATCGGCCGCGGTTATGCCGTCCTTTTGGTATGCAGTAACGAGCGGCACATCGCCATACAGTCGCACCAGATTGAAGTAATACAATGCACGCAGAAATTTAGTTTCTGCCAGCAGCCGGGCCCTGAGGGCTTCGTCAAAGTCGGCGTCAACGATGCGCGGTACCCTGTCCAGTACAATATTGGCTTTGCGTATGGCCGCATAATGCTGTTGCCAAATTTCAAAAATGCGCAGGTTGCTGGCGGAGTGGCCCAGTACCGAAAGCGACCGTACGTCGGCATTGGTGGCACCCGGTCCTGGATCTTCGTCGTCGCCGGCGAAGTTCATGCCGGTATTGAACAAAGTATTGTAAGGGGTTTGTACGGTGCTGCCCCCTGAGTTCAGCAGTTGATAGACGGCCGTTACCGCGTTGACGGCATCTTTTTGTTTTTTGTAGAAGTCATCTTCAATGATATTCGATTTGGGATCTTCCTCCAGAAAGTCGCTGCAGGAGGATAGGACCACAAACAGTGTAAGCGCGGACAGGAAGGTGAATATTTTCAGGATAAATGGTTTCATATCACAAGTATGTTATCGTGCCGGATGTTAGAAGGTTAATGATATACCTCCGAGGGCAGTTTTGCTGTTGGGGTACACGCCGAAGTCAATGCCCTTGTTGATCAGGGCCTGGCCTGACATACTTACTTCCGGATCGTAGCCCGAGTAATTTGTCCAGGTCTTGTAGTTCTGCAGCGAGAAGTAGATGCGTACGTTCCGCGCCTTGATGCGGTCGGTCCACGCCGAAGGCAGCGTATAGCCCAGGCTGACGTTCTTCAGCCGCAGGTAGGTGGCACTTTCAATAAATCGATCGGAAATGGTAATGGCGGGGTCCTGAAAGGCAGCTTTTACATCGGTGTTGGTGTTTGTTTCGGTGTAACGGTTCAACACGACAGTGGAAGCGTTGATATACCCCGTGCCCAATTCAAGCTGGCCCTGGTTCTGATTATAGATCTTGCCACCGACCTGTCCCTGGAACAATACCGTGAGATCAAACGCACCAAACGGTGTCTGGTAGTTGAATGTATTGGTCAGCGCGGCTGTAAAATCGATTTGGTTGTCGACGACGACGCGGTCGTCTGCTTGTGTGATCTTACCATCTTTGATGCCTTGATCTTTATATTTCTGGCCGCCCACACTTTTTTGCTGTTGGGGTGTGAGTGCATTTGGTCCGTCTTCGCCCGGTTGTATCAGACCGTCGGTTTCATAGACAATAAAAGAGCCGATAGCATATCCTTTTTTAACAATAGAGGGTTGGCTGATGACGGGAATAAACTGGTCGAGGCCCGGGCCGAGGGACAGTACTTCGTTGTGATTGGTGGCATAGACGAGTGTTGTATTCCACTGGAAGCTCCGTTGTGCTACTGTCTGAATGTTTAGCGCGAGCTCAAAACCTTTGTTCTGGACTTCGCCTATGTTTTGGTAGACTGTCGAGGCCTGACCTCCTGATTGCACCGCTAAACCCGACGTACCGGATACCGGCGCGCTGAGCAGTAGATCGGACGTGCGC
The DNA here is from genome assembly GCF_021190955.1 of Parachryseolinea silvisoli. Taxonomy (GTDB): domain Bacteria; phylum Bacteroidota; class Bacteroidia; order Cytophagales; family Cyclobacteriaceae; genus Ohtaekwangia; species Ohtaekwangia silvisoli. The sequence goes on along the minus strand of NZ_JAIOAO010000001.1, from coordinate 1,679,973 downwards.
TTGAGGTATACATCGGCCGCCAGCGTGATGCGGTTTTTGAGAAAACCGATATCTGTACCAATGTCGATTTGTACTGTTTTCTCCCAGCCTAGTTCGGGATTATTGGCGGAGATGGGTGCATAGCCGATGCCCGTAGTATTGGAAAAATTATAACGGAAAGGGCCGAGCTTGGCTATTGACGAGTAGGGGGGGATGGACTGGTTACCCGTAATGCCTGCGCTGGCGCGCAGCTTGAGGGTATTGATGGCGTCTATATGGAAAAAGCTTTCTTCCGATATATTCCATCCCAGGGCTACAGATGGAAATATACCCCACTTGTTGTTGGCGCCGAACCGTGAAGAGCCGTCCGAGCGCACGGTTACAGTCGCCAGGTATTTGTCGCGATAACCGTAGTTGACGCGTCCAAGGAAGGAGGCCAGTTTCCATTCTGTTGTCAGTGACCTCGGCTGGCGAAACAGTGAGGCGTCGCCGAGGCTGTTGGTGGCAAGGTCGTCAAACTCGAATCCGGACGATTCTGTCACGGTGAGCTCTGACTTGGATGCCTGTGCCGTGGCGCCGATGATCGCGCTCAGGCTATGTTCGTTGTTAAATGTTCGGGTATAGGAAAGCGTATTTTCGTTTAGCCAGTTTGTGGTAAAGACAGAACCGACCGTTGCGATGCCGTTGGCAGCTTGTCCTTCGGAAGTAGTGCTGGGCTGATAGCGATCTTGCTTATTGTCGACGATGTCAGCACCGAACAACACTTTTGCCGTAAGGCCATCCGCGAGTTTATACTCGGCTGCGATGTTGGCCAGTACGCGATTGGTTTTCGTTTGGTTCAACTGGTTTTCGAGCGAGTTGATAGGGTTTGCCAGGCTGGACTCAAAAACGCTTTTGACGATATAGTTGCCTTTATTGTTGAAGATGGGCAACGATGGCGGCGTTTGCAGCAAAGCGGGTACCACGGCCTCCGGCGCCACATCGGCTTTTACCGCGCTGCCCGTGATGTAGGTAATGAGCTTCAGCCGGTCATTATATTCGTGATCGATATTTATCCGCGCGGATACACGCTGGAAGGCCGTATTGATTAAAACACCGTCTTGTTTAAAGTAGTTACCCGAAATGGAGACGCTGGTTTTGTCGTTGCCGGTGAGGATCGACAGGCTGTGATTCTGTATGGGAGCATCGCGGAAAGCCGCGGCTTGCCAGTCGGTGCCTTCGCCCAGTGTGTCGAGTACATAGCCATTGGTGATGGCATCTTTCACGGCGTTTGCGTTGTTGGTCTTCAAGGTGCCGAGCTTGCCGCTGTTGGCTGCCGCTTCGCGGCGAAGCTCCCACCATTGTGCGCCGTTTAATAAGGGCAGCGTCCGAATGACTTTTTGCACGCCATAGTAGTTGCTGTACGTCACCAGCGACTCGTTTTTATTGGCCCGCTTGGTCGTAATGATGACCACACCGTTCGCGCCACGTGAACCATAGATGGCAGTGGCGGAAGCATCTTTCAGTACATCGATCGTTTCAATGTCGGCTGTATTGATGGAGGAGAGCGGGTTGATCTTCGATCCGTTCGTTACTCCGGCATCGTTGAGATCGTAGTCATTGTTGATTGGAAATCCGTCGATTACATACAAGGGCTCGCTGCCGGCAGTGATGGAGTTGTTCCCACGGATCTGCACACTTACACCACCTCCAGGCTGCCCGGAAGTTTGGGTGACCACGGCACCGGCCACCGAGCCTTGCAACAGGCGCTCCACGGATGCTACCGGTTGTGCTTTCAGCTCCGTGGGGACAGAAGCCACGGAGCCTGTAATATCTTTACGTTTCTGTTCGCCGTATCCGACGACGACGACTTCGTCCAATATGCCATCGATCTGCAGCGTGATGTCGAGCGGCTCTTCCGGCGCTTCGTATACCTCGATGTCCTGCGCTTTATAGCCGACCATGTTCACCACCAATGTAACCGGATAGTCTTTGGGTAGTGCCAGGGTGAATTTTCCGTCTACATCCGACACGGCGTGATTGGATGTACCTTTTTGCAAGATGGTGGCACCGGGCAGTGTGCCCCCGGCGTCATCGTGCACCGCGCCGGTCAGGCGGTCCTGCGCGAAAGCATGGGCAATAAGAAACACTGTGACGGCGACCGTCAGTAAAATTTTTTTCATAAGTAGGCAAAAGGATAGTGTGTCAGCTCATGTGCATGAGCCTATGGTTTGTTTTGGATGGGCGTATGGTGAAAGGGTTATCTGGCCGCGGCGCGTTGTTCGAATTTTTCCTTTTCGGTGTCGAAGCGTTTAGGTTCTGGCTTGAGGTAGCCGTATTCATGCAAATCCTCCTGACCGTGCTCGATCACCCACAGCAGGAATTTTAGCGCCTCGGCATTGGTGTTTACCTTGCTGAGCGACAGGTGCAGGTATTCCACCGGCACGTTGCGTGTGTCGCCTTCTTCCAGGCGTGTGAGCACGGCATCCAGATTGCCGAAGATCTTTTCACTGTCCTGAACCTTTCCGTTATCGTCGAGGTCCACCGGCAGCACGGCAAGGCCGGTTACGGGCTGACGGGTCTGCCGGTCGTAGAGCAATCCCGGTACACTATAGGATAATCCTGTGCTGTCTTTGAGCAGGGCTTTGAGCAAGTGTTCGTCGGCACCGGCGATGGCCTTGCCGGTGATGTTCGACTGCTCAAAGCCAAAGTACCGTGCGAAGGTTACTGGTGCGCCGGCCTTTTGCAGGCGGGTATACACCGTGTAGGGTGCCTTGATGTCCTGCTGTTTGTCTTTGTCGGCCAGGATATCATTAAAGTATAATTGCTTGATGAGGGGTTTTGTAAGGCCTTTGTCTTTATATGCCTGGGTGAATGCCGACGTGGCGTTGGCTACGGGCAGCAAGGCATAGCGGCCGATGTAGAGATAGTCGCGGCTTTCCTTCACGGCTTTTTCAGGTTCGTACGCTTCGATCAGCAGGTCGTATTTGCTGGGGTCTGTCGTGGTACGGGTCTCGATCACAACATTGGCGCCGGGATGATCGGCTGTATAGCCCTTGATCCAATGCTCGACCAGGGGGTATGTGAAGCGTACGCCGGTGATGATCACTTTATTTTTAGGCGCCTCTTGTGCGGAAACAGAAGCCGCCACGAGAAGCGCTAGCGATATGATAATGGAAGATTTCATGTTGCAAAGTTTAGTGGTGTTGGGATTGGAATTGGTGGCTACGGTGTGCACCATGTCTTAAGGAAATTCCACCAAAAAATCATTAAGACCGGTGCACCCGGAAGCCATATATAGTCAGAAGCTTATCAAAGGATAAGACGTAACCCTCGCAGAACGCCGGGTTAACACATGCAGCAACAACAACAGACAGGAGGCCGCCTGGACGCGACTTGTAGAGGGTCTGTGGAAATCGTAAAAAAGGAAGTGTTCAGTGTTTTCATCACACGCTGATTTTATAGGTCCAATGTTTTATGTTGGCAGGCTTGAGCACCTGGTCCTGGTGGAGACTGGTTGCCAGAAGTTCATAGAGCCTGTTCTCTCCCTTCTTCGCTATAAAATCAATCTGGTGGGAATTGATTTACTTTATATCTACTAATTCTATAGACAAATGTATGTACATCTGTCCGTAACAAGCAAGTCTTTTCGAAAAAAAATAAAAATAAAAAACCTGCCCCATGACGGGACAGGTTTTGCCGGCGGAGCTACGCCGGCCACAGGGAGGTTAAAGAGCCAACTCGATTTCTTTTACTTTCGACAGTCGTCCTTCCAGGTAATCGGCGATTTGCTCGAATGGTTTCGTGTGCAGCGCCGTCGGCGGTGTGCTGAAACTGGTCGTGTGTGGACGGATACTGAAGAAGAGTATATCGTTCGTACGCCGATCGGTGAGGTACTCTACTGCGCCAAAGTCAATCAGTGCCGTGCGGGCCAACGTTTCAGCGGCAGCAATCAATTCGGGGTCCGGCGTGAACACTTCTACCTTTGCTTGCAGCGGCCACCCCGACTGGTCATTGCCTGTGATGTATAGTTTGACAGCGTATAAAAACCGTCCATTCAGCGTTTCGACACGAACAATGTGATTTCCTTTTAATGGAATACATTCTTGTATCAGCCATGTATGTTCGCCCGTGCCCAGCAGTTTGTCTTCCAGGTAGGCATGAATCAGTGCTTCCTCGCTTTTAAAACGCAGTACCGGTGTGTGCGGCCGGTTGCCCTTTACTAAAATGGGGAACGACAAATGGCTGGAAACCTTCAGTAGCTGCCCGATGCTGCTGACAACATGGGTGCGGGGAAACGGCAGACCCGCAGCGGCGATTGCACCCAGCTGGCGTGTACGCGATGAAAAGATCTCCGCGGCACGTGATCCATTCACAATACGACTGCTATTCAACGAAGCGTAAGGCTTCTCAATGTGTCGCAGGTATTCGATCGTTTGCGCGATCCCGGAATTATCCGACAAGTGATAGGGCGGAGCGCTCATATCATTTACGAGCAGGCTATACGACACTTCCGGTTGTGCCAGCTCATACACGTGGTCGGACGGATCGATCCGGGTAAAAGGTAATCCGCGTCGCCGAATCTCTTGTAATAAAGGATTATAGTGATCTTCGTGTCCGTACAAAATGCCCAGGGGCTTTTCTGAAAGTTGATACATAAAATACGTTTGGTTGTGTGTATACTGGTTTTAAAACTGGGTGTGGTGGTGTGGTATCGTTTATGCTCGGGTAAAGGCCGGTATAAGATTTTTATGCTTTTTACTGCCGACCAGGGGTAACAGGTGCAAGTACAAGGGCGTGGAGCTTTGCGCGTGCTTCGGTTGGTATTTGCCGACGATCATCGGTATATACATTACCCGGCGGCGGCTGGCGGCGCCGATGTTAGGAGAGGGCGCTACCCGGTGCCAGATGCGGCCGTCGTGGATGACGAGGTCGCCGGCCTTCGCTTCTACCAGCACCTCTTTATGATCCTCGTTATTGTTGAGGTAATACTTTTTGCGGAAGAACAGGTCCCACAACCCTTGTTTGTGTGTGCCGGGCAAGATCCGGAGGCCGCCTTGCGCTTCGGTAGAGTCGTCGAGGTAGAAGCCGATATTCAGCATGGGCGCTACCTTCTTGCCATAGAAAATGTCGCGGGCACTGTCGGTGTGCCAGCCCATGTGGAAGAAGTTGCTGCCTTCGGTGTTGACGTAATGATTAAAAACAACGCCATCTTTTTCTTCCAGTCCCAAACGCGCACCGGCAGGCATCAATACTTTGAGTGCATCCAGGTTGGGATGTGAGGCAAACTGGTTTACGGCGTCGCTGTGTTGGTTGGTGAAGGCAAAGCGTTGTACAATGGTATTGCCATGTTCGTCTTTCCCATATTTAATAGGAACGCCGTTTATTTTTTGCACGTTGTCGCGTACCCATTGCTCTTGAACCCGTTCGGTGGAAGTGATGATGTCATCAACCGTTTCGCGTGAAGCGTATTGTTCAAAATGAATAAATCCATTCTCCTGAAAGAACGTGATTTGTTCGGCTGTTAATGATCCCTGGAAAGTGAATTTTTTATAGGTTGACATAATTTGTTCGATGTTAGCGTGTTGATTTTTGGACAATATTTATCCGTTTACCTATGTTTACAGGTAGTGGCAAAAGCGTATACATACCGCCATCCCGACGGGTGTACCGGATAAATTTTCTTACGTATAAAAGGGAGTTATCGCACTAGCAACAACAGCGATCTGCTGCGTGCGTGCTGTGAAGATGTGGCCGCTGGAGCGGCATTCGCCTGCTGGAGGCTCGTTGTAACGTTTTCATGTTGGCGTTCATTTATAGTACCGATATTCTTTTCGGGCAGGTTAGCACTTATTCCTTTCGGAAAGTTGCTAGAGGATCGTCGAGCCTGTCTCTTCCCCCTTCTGTATAAATTCTTGCTCAAATGTAGCGACTAATCTGAGATAAACAATAAAGTCTATCGAATTAGTAGGATTTATTTTAATCTTCTACGGAATGTTGTGTTTCAGGGTTTCAAAAAAAGAAAAAGCCGGTGCAAAAAAGCGCCGGCTCCATACAAGCGGAAATGTATGTATGTAAAGAGAATGTCGTGTAAGTCGTCCTAATTAGCCTTGCGCAGGTAGACATTGCCATACCGCGAATGAAAGCTGTAGGTCGGGCCGGAGCCCGCGTTGCCTGCCACCAACAAGTGGAATGCTTCGGGGTCGTTGGGGTTGCCGGTTAATTTTGTATCGAGGTTGGAGAAAATCTCGCCGTAGTTTGTTTCGGCTTTGATTTGCCCTGTTGTTTTCTCGGTCAACGCAGCGTCCACGCCGCCATACGTCGATGAGACGCTAATCGGTCCCTGGAATGAACGCACTTCCACCATGCCGTATACGGATGTTACTTGCGTCGGAATTCCCCGGGGTACTTTGATCTCCAGTACAATCTCGATGTCTACCCCCTCTGACATGCGTTCAAATTTGCCTGGGTGCTCGGCCTGGTATTTCCGCAGGTCGTCTTTGGTGTTGAAAGTTGTTGTCTTACCTGCCTGTACGATGGTATAAAATCTCGGCAGTTTGTTCAGGTCACGTATTTCATTGCGGATGGTCACAGTATTGCCATTCGTTTTTTGGTCGAGTACGAAGGCGTCGTCGTGCTCGCCGTGGTTGATGCTGACAGTGCCCTGTATGGAGACTTCGTTCTTTTCCCACGTGCTTACTTTGATTAGTCTGGGATGGTCAAATTCCAGTGCAATCGTCTGGCCGGCTTGTATGGGGAAGGAACGCTGCAACGTTGTTTGGGCGTAGCTTCCCAGGGGCAGGAGCAAAGCTCCTGCCAGGAAGATGATGATATGTTTCATGTCGTTGGCGGTTGAGGTATCGTGGCTTAGCGCTTCCGCAGGTATACGTTGTTGTGGGTAGAGGACAAGGTAATATCTATACCTCCTCCATTGATCTTGCCGTTCACATCGTTGCTGCTATAGGCCACCATGTCGCTGTTGGTACGTTCTACTTCCATCTTAAAGGCAGGGTCGACAAAGATTTCGCCGTAGACGGTTTTCATTTTCAAGGAAGCTTTGGTAGCCAACGGCAAGTTGACGTCGACATGGCCGTGCACAGAGACAATCGAGACAGGGCTTTTCATCGTCTGCCCCATCGTACATTCGATGTCGCCGTGTACTGTCTTCACGGTCATCGGGCCGCTGACGTTCTCGAGGACCACGCCGGAGTGTACGGTGGATACTTCGATCTCACTCTCAATAGACTTGAAAGTGACCTCTTTTCCATAGGGCGACGTGTGGGCATAGGATATCACAACGCCCTTGGGCACCTTGATCACGACAGCCGGTCCTTCGGTTTTGCGAAGCTGGCGTACTTCGATGATGTTGCCTTTTTCGACCACTGACAGGCCGATACCCGTATTGTCTTCCAGGCCCGAGGCACTGATCGAACGCAGCCCCTTGGCTCGTTCATCAACATCGTCGTTGTCCTTGGCGCTCGTGAAGATGATCTCATTGCCGTTGGTTGACTCGAAGAGTACATTGTTCAATTCTTTGATCTCCAGCTTGCCGGTGCTTTTGGCAAGTTTGTATTCCGGGCCCTGCGCCAAAAGAACGTGTGCGAAAAGTATACTGAGTAAAAATGTTAGATGTATTTTTTTCATGGTGATATGATTCTTATTAGCTATAGTTTGTTGTGTCGTGTGGGGTGCGTGTGTGGTGAGCATGCATGCTGGTATTAAGGTTACGAGAGCCGCAGAATGCCTGCATGGGCTTCGTCTTTTACTTCGTTTAAGAGTTGTTCATCGGTACTAATGCGGTGTAGTTCTTTCAGGATGGTTTTTTCCTTCATATCGACCAGCATCCGGATCAATTCAATCTGTACAAGTGGGTCTGTCTGTGTGGAAAGGGCTTTGATCAGCGCCTGGCGTACGGGTCTTTCGTCACTGAATTTGCCAAGTGCGTCCAGGGCGGCGAGGCGCACGTTGGTGTTCGGGTCGTCAGTCAATGTGCGAACCAGTACGGTGACGAGCTCGTTGTCGGCGCGGTCCATGCGCAGCGCTACCGTGGCACCCTGCAGACGCTGGCTGGCAGAGAGGTCGTTGCCCAACATGCTCAGGAGCATTTCCTGGGTGGCCTTCATTTCGCGTTGCATGGCTTCCAGCTCGGCCTGCTGCTGTTGGTGACGGCTGATCCAGAAGCCGACACCACCCCCTACCAGCAAGAGCGCTACGGCCGCGGCGACACGGTACAGTGCAGGCGTGAGGGAAATGGTGCGCGGTTGTCGCGCGGCGCGGATTTCTTCCTGCAGCAATGTGTTAAACGATGTCGTCATCCGGGCCGGTGGTTCTTGTTCTCCGGCATGGTCCATGGTTTGCAGCACCTCGCGCAGTTGTTCGTATTGCAGGCGTACGGTCGCGTCGGTGCGCAGCGCCGCTTCTACTTTCTCGCGATCCTGCGCCGAAAGATTCTGGTCGATATAGTCGATCAGCAAGCTATCCCAGTCGTTCGTTTTCATAGTCATTCCGTTGCGTCGATTATCGTATGCTAGATCTTTTCCAATGTAAAATAGTGCTCACGCAGTTGACCGATGGCGCGGTGTACCTTCACCTTGATGTTGGCCACCGTCGTGTTCATGATCTGCGCCACCTCTTCGTACTTACGGTGTTGAAACCGTGTCAGTACCAGGAGCTGCCGCTGCTCTTCCGTGAGGCGGGTCATGGCCCGTTGCAGCAGATGCTCTTTGTCATCCTGCTCGGCAGCGTCGGTGTTATCGGATAGCGTGTCGCTCATATTCTCCACGTCGATGAACTGACTGCGTTGGCGCTTTTGTCCCTGGTAGTGGTCTGCCAGCACGTTGCGCGAGATCTGGAAGATCCAGCCCTCGAACCGGGCGCCGTCGCGATAGCTGTTTCGGTACCGGATCACGCGCAGAAATACGTTCTGTGTCAGGTCTTCCGCCAGCACGCGGTCGCCGGCCATGTAGGCCAGGAAATTGAATATGCGTTTATTGTACCGCTCAAAGAGTAGCGACGCCTGTTGGAGATCGCCGTCTTTGACGGCCTTCATGAGCATTTCATCCGTCATCCGGTGCGCTTTTGTCAGTTTTCGTGGTAGTTACCGGAAGGGTAACGAAAGGTTACAACGAGATTAACAGATTCCGGAGAATTAAAAAAGACGATGAAGCCAGTGTCTTGGGAATAGCGTAGGAATGGCTCTGGGATAGCTGTATGGTCACTAAAAGGTCGCGATAAGGGTACCTTTCTGAATGTCATTTCCAGCGGACGCGGACGAATTTTTCGTTTTTCTTGAAGTGCGCGGGAATGGCTTTCAGGATTGCTTCCCGTAATTTTTCCAGCAGGCGCTCTTTGACGAACCCGTTGTGCACGGCGAGGCTCACCTCGCGTACCGGCTCGGGCGACGTGAAGTGCTTGACGTGTTTGTTTCCACGGCCGACAGCCAGCTCGGGAATCAGCGTGTAGCCATAGTTGTTGTCGACCATGTTCTTCAACGTTTCGAACGAACCGCTCTGGTAGTTCAGCTGGTTGTGCGCCTTTTTGCTTTTGGCGGAGCAGAGGTTTTCCACTTGTCCGCGGAAACAATGTCCCTCTTCCAGCATCAGCAGGTTGTCGTAGGTGAGTGTCTTGAGGTTCACTTTTTCTTGCTGGAAGTAGGCAAGGCTCTCCGAGGTATACAGCAAGATCGGCTCGTAAAAGACGGGCACCTCCCGAATTTCTTTGTCGTCCAGCGGGGTGACCAGGATGGCCACGTCCAGCCGGTTGGTTTTCAGCATGCGAATGATTTCTTCGGTCTGCATCTCCATGACGGTGAACGATGTGCCCGGATGTTTTTGCAGAAACTCGTTGAGGAAACGGGGCAGGAGGTAAGGAGCCAACGTAGGGATTACCCCCAACCGGAATTCGCCTTCGATCGAATCCTTTTCATTACTGATAAATTCCTTCAGGTTTTTAATTTCTTGTAAGATGAGACGTGCGCGTGTAATGATGATCTCACCCGACGATGTTGGCTTCAACGGCTGACTTTTGTCAAAGATTTTTACCCCCAGCTCGTCTTCGAGTTTTTTGACCATCATACTAAGCGTTGGTTGCGTGACATGACAATGCTCAGCAGCCTTCACGTGGTTACGATGAATATCCAACGCCAGAATATATTCTAATTGCTGTAGGTTCATTCGTTTGCGTGTGGGATTAAAACGTTGTAATAGACAAAACTAATAATTAAATAGGGAATATCGATATTGTTTATAATAGAGTTTGATATATTTTTGCGGCCAGTAAGAAATTAAAACTTTAAACCACAATATGACAAAAGGAATCTTATCAGTAGGTCAGCCTTTCCCCGCATTCAAGAAGGCTGCGGTTGTATCGATCGAAAAAGGAAAAGAGTTTTTCGACATCACGTCGGAAGACTTCGTGAATGAAGAAGGACGGTGGACTGTTATGTTCTGGTGGCCGAAAGATTTCACATTCGTGTGTCCGACGGAGATTGCCGAGTTCAACAAGAACTTTGGTGAATTTCGCGACCGTAATGCAAGCCTGATCGGCGCTTCTACCGACTCTGAATTCGTGCACCTGGCGTGGAGAAAAAACCACGACGATCTGCGTGACCTGAAATTCCCAATGCTGGCCGATACCTCGAAGTCACTGGCGGAAGAGCTGGGCATCCTCGATACCAACGAGAAGATCGCTTACCGCGCTACGTTCATCATCGACCCTCAAGGTATCATTCGCTGGGTAAGCGTATACGACCTCAACGTAGGCCGTAACGTAAAAGAAGTTGTTCGTGTGCTGGACGCTCTGCAAACTGACGAGCTGTGTCCTTGCAACTGGGAAAAAGGTGCTGAGACCATTAAAGCATAATTTCCAATAAGGATCATCGATCATGGAAACTACGCTGACATACTCAGAATCAACCCAGGAGTTCCTGGACTTCTTAAAGCTGGAGAAGGACTACACTACCGATACACTTGATCTGCTCGAAGGCGCCAAGTCACGGTATCTGGCCGATCTCAAGATCAACTTTAAGAATTCTTTCGAAAGCGAATATCTCTCCAAAAAAGAAGTGGCACTGCTGGGCGTAGCCCTGGCGGTCAATGCTAACAACGCTGTGCTGCGTACATTCTTCGACGGTAATGCCCGTCAGGAAGGTGCCAAACCGGAAGAGGTTGCCGAAGCGGTAGCATGTGCCTCGTTGCTGAGCGCGAACAACGTGTTCTACCGCTTCCGTCACTTCATGAACAAGGAGAAGTACAACGAAATACCGGCGCGTATCAAGATGAACATCATGGCACGTCCGGTGGTGGGCAAAGAGTTCTTTGAGCTCATCAGCCTGGCCGTAAGCGCGGTGAATGGTTGCGAAATGTGCGTAACATCGCACGAAGCGTCGCTCATCGAGCTCGGCAGCAAGGAGGAACGCATCTTTGAATCCGTTCGCCTGGCGGCTGTCATTACCAGCCTGAGCAAGGTGGTATATTAAGGTGCTATAAAAACAACGTAAAAGCCCGGCCTCACCGCCGGGCTTTTTTTATGGGGTGCAGTAACCGAAATAGTTATAGCAGGTATAGGCTGGTATTGCTGGAAATTTCATATTTTGTAAAAACTCGTACTATACCTAAACATCATGGAACCCTCCAGCAGACAGACGCTTCTACGTCCGTTTCTTTCTCGTTTTATTTTACCGTTGCTGCTAGCGTTTATGGGTACGGCATACGCCGTGTGGTCGTTCCGTGTGTCGCTTTCTGCCACCGCTATCGTGTGCTGGCTGCTTTTTCTCACGGTATTGCTGGCAGCTATGATTGCCGGCGTAGTATATATCCAGCGGGTTGCGCGGGACCTCGCATCCGTACACGCGGCAATTCGCCGTCTCGCGACAGGCGAGGTGACCCCCTTGGCATCGCTTCAAACGCCGCTCTTCCAACCGTTGATTACCTCCTTGCAAGCCGTCGACGGCAACCTGGCGCAGCACACGGCCTTCGCCGGCGAGTTGAGTGCCGGAAAGATCGAAGCCCATACCGGACAACAGCAGGCAACCGATGCGCTGGGGCTTGCCTTGCTGGCCATACGTGACAACCTGGTTGCTAACCGCCAGGAAGAAGAGCAACGTCACTGGGCTACGGAGGGACTGAGCCGCTTTGTGGAGGTGCTGCGTGCCGGCAAGGATTTGCCGGCGTTGTGCCAGGATGTTGTCGTGAACCTTGTGCGCACGGTGCATGCTACGCAAGGCGCCATTTTTGTCGTCGATTCCGACGCCATGGGACAGGAGTCACTCGTGCTGCAGGCTTGCTATGCCTATAATCGCACCAAGCATCTGACCCAACAGATCGCACCGGGAGAGGGCATCATCGGGCAGGCGTACCTGGAAGGGAACACCATTCACCTCACCGACGTGCCGGACAGATTTGTGCGTATCACCTCCGGGCTGGGCGAGGCTAACCCGCGGCATATCCTCATGGTGCCGCTGAAGATGAATGAAACGGTGGTGGGCATTGTAGAGCTGGCGTCGTTCACACCGTTTCGGCCGCATGAAATTGCCTTTGCGGAAAAGATCGGCGAGAACGTGGCCCATACGGTGTCGTCATTTCGCACCGCCGAGACCACACGCCGGTTGTTGGGCGAGTCGCAGCAGCAGGCCGAGCACATGCGCTCGCAGGAAGAAGAGCTGCGTCAGAATCAGGAAGAGCTACAGGCTACGCAAGAGGAGATCAGCCGCAAGTATAACCTGTTGTTCCAACAGCTCACGGAGCTCAACCATGGCTCAAAGTTCGAGCAGCTCCGCTCGATCAACGCGACCAAAAAGCGCAACATTGAATACTATTTTGACATCATCCGGAATCAGATCCTGACATTTGCGGAAGACAAGATGATGGTCGAGGCCGTCAAAGCTTTTCGTCAGGCGTTTGATCAGTTGGGATCTGCGGTGGGTGAGGAGCAGCGTGCCGCATGCCGGGAATCCGTACAGGCTTACTACGACCAGGAATTCATTCCGCGTATAAGCGACGTGGGGCAACAAGCCGATGTACGCGACTTCCTTCCCGAAGACTCCGCCGCGCTGGCATTGCAGCAGGTATACATCGCTGCCAACCCGCATCCTACGGGTCAAAAGTCCCGTCTGCACAACGCCGGCGATGGCAGCGATTATGGTCGGGTGCATGCCACCTATCATGCTGTTATTCTGAACTACCTGGAGAAATTTGGGTATTATGACATTTTTCTGATTGATCCAGTCACAGGCAACATTGTCTATAGCGTGTTCAAAGAAGTTGACTTTGGCACCAGCTTGCTCACAGGACCGTATAGCAAGACCAACTTTGCCCGCGTGGTGCAGCAGGCGATTGCCAGCTCCAACCGCGAGTTTGTGCGGTTGATCGACTTTGAAGCGTATGCGCCATCCTACAATGCACCCGCCTCGTTCATAGCCTGCCCGTTGTACGACGGCGTTACGAAAGTCGGGATCTTGGTATTCCAGATGCCGATCAACAAGATCAACCAGATTTTGACCGGCGACAACAAATGGCGTGACGATGGTCTGGGCCAAACCGGCGAGACATTCATTATAGGGGAGGATTTTAAAGCCCGGTCTATCGCCCGGGGCCTGATCGAACATCCGGATGATTACCTGAGTAGCTTGCGTAAGGCCGGCTATGGCGAAGCCGTTGTTCGCCAGGTGCAACGTACGGGCACCAATATTCTGTTGGAACAGTTAAAACTGGAAGCCGTGCGGCAGTCACTGCAGGGCGTTACCGGTACGCATCGTGGTCTGGATACGCGGGGAGCCGATACGTTGTTTGCCTATGCACCGTTGCACATTCCGGATGTGCATTGGGTTATTGTATCGGCGATGCAGGAGGCCGAGGCGTCGGAACGGATCAATAGTCTGCGATAAATAATCGGGGGCAGTAAGAAATAAAAAGCCCCGGAAAACATATTTGCTTTCCGGGGCCGAATATATGTTGCGCCTATGCGCTAATTACTTTCTCGTAAAGGTATAGGTGCCTTTAATGACCATAGAGCTCACAACTTCTATTCCACTCTCGGTGGTAGTTGTCGTTTGAGTATGGTCCCATTTCATCTTCAGGGTTGAAGCAGTCTGCTCTATGATCGTAGCTTCTTGCTTACCACCATCACCCTCGACAATCAATGTTTTGCCACTTACTGACCATGTGCCATCGGTCATAAAACCTGTGACAGGATAGTCTGTATTTATAGTTTGACCCTGGACGGTCGTTTTCAATGCGATTACGTAGTCGCCCTCGCTGGTAAATTTGTTGGGGTCTTCCGTGAATGTAACTGTCAGATTCATGTCTTTTCCTGTGCCGGTGAAGGTAGCCTTCGATTCGATGCCCATAACAACCGTGGAGGACGTTCCGGCATAGTCAATAGCAGTAACATTCCAGCTGCCGGCCAGATCGCCGGTAGGAACGGGATCTTCGTCTTTGTCGTCGCCACAGGATAAAAAGAATACGGCAACAGCCAAGAAGAGGAGTTTTGTGATTTTCATGTATTTGTTTGGTTAAATGAAACGTTGGGGGAGATGCTAAATCCTTTTATAAACGTATTGTGGCTACAAACCTAGCAGTTTGCGGCGTAGTGGCTTTTGGCATTTTGGGGCAAATCTTACAATGGTAATAATGTCGTGGCGGGCGAGGGTTTCGTTTAACGGGCCGAAATGGAGGTTCGGGGGCTATAGGGATGTGCCGGTTGAGAGAGATGCTCTGGGGGTGTTGGAACAACTTTTTTTCGGAAGAAAATCGTATTTTGTGGTTGATTTGGGCAGAATTTCTATTTTTGCATCCCATTCCAAATATCATCGGGGCGTAGCGCAGCCCGGTAGCGCGCCACGTTCGGGACGTGGAGGTCGTAGGTTCGAATCCTGTCGCCCCGACCATACAGGACAAGTCCGATTTGCTCGGGCTTGTCCTTATTTTTTTTGCTCCTAACTCGTTATTAATGTGATAGATATGAGACGCAATTTCGTTGACTCGTGCGGTTCGAACTATGCTTCCGTCGAAACTTAGTTTTTCCGGATACATCGAACCAATTATCTCACGCTTCCTTTCAATCCCAGCCCGACGATAAAGTTCGCGCAGGCCAAGAAGCATCTGTATGCTTTCTGTAAGTAGTTCATCAATGTCCAAGTTGTCATTCTCTACTAGCGAAAGCCTCGTCTCCAAACGTTCCATTTGTGCAGTGTAGTCGGCCTTCATAGCCTTAAAGTCATCCACACCAATTTTCTGTGATGCTAGTAACTCGCGGGTATATGAAAGCTTGACTTCCAAATCCTTGATCTGAGTGCTGATTAATTTGCGCTCTGTGTGCGCATTACCATTTTGTTCATGCCACGCTTCGAGTATTAGGATCTTAAAAATATCTGTATACTCAGGTCGTGGTGAAAATTTATCCAACTCAGCTTCGAATGCTTCATTGACTACCTCAGCTTTGAATCTGCAAGTGCAGCCGCCATAGCAATGATAGTAAGCATAGTGTTTACTTCTTCCTTTGGAAGAACTGCCCGTTAATAACTTATTACAGACAGGACAAAGTACGAAACCACGCAATGGAAGTGATGTATCCGAGACAACTTTCAACGCATATTGCCCGCGCTTGCGGCCATCTAGGACATCCTGAACTTTATAAAATAATGTGTCAGTTATTATTGGCTCATGTTTCCCCGTGACTAAAAATGCTTCTTCATCCTGATACTTTGGTACTAGAATCTTACCGCAGTAAACTGGATTTCTCAAGACAAACCAAAACAGGCTTTTTGCACCAGTAAAGCCAAGCTTGCGAGCTTCGCGATAGACCTGCTCAGTATTCAATATGCCCTCTGATAATTTTGTAAATGCCCACCTAACGATTTTAGCTTCACTTTCAAGCGGCGCTATAAATTTCATTTTGCCCGATTCATCTGCCTTGTTGGCGTATCCATACGGGGCAGTGGATACGTACCGACCTTCTTTTCTTGCACGGCGCATTCCATAAAAGACATTTAGTGCTCGCCGATCATTTTCAACCTCTGGAGCCGCCAGATAGAAAGCGAGCATCATCTTATTCTCCGGGATTGAAAGGTCAAGCGGTTGCTCAATGGCTTGTGGCTCGACACCCAACTTCCGCAGTGTATTGATCATCTGATAAGCATCGCCTGCATTACGGCTGAACCTATCCCATTTGAGGAAGAGCACAGCATCAACTTGGTTCTTGCTTCTCTTCAGTTCAACCAAGTATTTTTTCCACTCAGGTCTGTTGAACGTCTTGGCCGAGTGGTCTTCCTTCATAACCCGGCGGATAGTGATATTATTCAGTGTACAATATTTGCGCAGCAATTCCTCCTGTGCCGCTGGCGAGTAACCTCTCGCCTGGTCATCTGTGCTGACACGGACGTATAGATCAGCGATTTTAATTGATAACTTATTCAAGTGTTTTTATTTACGTGGTTTGTCTTTGTTCATAAATTCCACAACAACGATGTTGGCTAGCTTCCGAAGATACTCCAATACGGAGGTTGCCTCTTCAACGGACATATCGATACCCTTCGATTTCAGCATTTCTATCAACTTCTCCGGCTTCAATTTTTCCATAGTCTCCACCCGAAAATTGAATTGGGTGTTACAAAGACTACGCTAACTTAAAGCTCAGCGTTCGGGCTTATCAATACCGATGGGTAATTTGCCGTCGATTAACGCTATCTACTTCCACTTACTGATCACCAAAGAATAACGGCTTTGTTACAGATTCAAATCCTGTCATTTACTGCCTTTTGTCGACCTTTGACCGCTTTCGATCCAGCGAAGTATCTTTAAAGAAATCTTCTACTTCTGCATCTAATGCTTCCGCCAATGCAAACAAAGTCCCGATACTAGGATTCAGTTTTCCGTTTTCAATCAACGATAGAGAGTTGACGCTTATGAGGGCTTCATCGGCCACTGGCTTTTGATAAAGCTCTTTCTTCTCACGGATAGTTCTAATCCGCGCACCGACAATTCGAATCTTTTCTTCAAACCTATGTTTGACGTTAAGTATCCTATTATTCTTTGTACTCACAGATCGAATATACAAAAAAGTAAAATAATTCCAATTACTAAATTTAGTATATATAAATTCTTATACCCGGTATTCAGCATCGTATCATTTATGTGTTATATCCGCACGATGTAAAAGAAAATATTCAGGCGACACGTTAAATAATAAATGATAGCAATATGAACGAAATACAAAAGGAGACATTTGGCAGGGAATTATCGGCAACAGCAGGTAAGGTTTTTAAGTACCTCAGAATTCTCGCTGGCTTCACCAGTTACGAGAGCTTCGCATTCACAACTAATTTTCCTCGCGCTCAATACTGGCGTGTTGAAACTGGTAAACACAATCTAACCTTAAAAACGCTCGCCAAGCTATTGAAAATTCATGGATTGACTATGTTTGATTTTTTTGTTTTAATGGTAACGATAGAAACGATTGAAAACGAAGCAGCGTGTCAAACAATAGTCATTGCTGCCGTAACACGTATACACAAAGCTGTGATGCCTTCGATAAAAAAACTAGGCCAAAAGAATTTAGCTCTGAATTACGACCAGCGAACAATAAAAGGAGCGCGGCTCAGAAAAAAGACGAAGCGGGTCGGCCCGCTAAAACATTTGGGTTTGGTTTCGTGGCCGGAATAGTGGTAAGTCTGATGCGCCTTTCTGCTGAGACTTCGGCGGGCGATTTACAACCATCGTCGGCGTATCGTTGTACATTTTGACAATCGCTTTGTGAGCTTCTGTCATTACCTTTTTTCTTTTTCTCTTGGAGACTTTTTTCACCTCGAACATCTCCGATTGTTTACTATTCGTTTCCATACGCTTTATGAGTTAGTTGAACATCTTTCGATGCCCGGCCGGGTTATGTACTGACCAGCCACGGGCGATGGCATGAGCGTGAGGAAAAAGCTTCCGGAATAAATGGGAAGGTAGGCCGTAGGCAGGTGCCCGTTTATGCCGGAAGCTTTTCCCGAAGGTCAGTACATAACAAGACCTTTGCGCCGAATGATGAATCAGACGCCACGGGTTCGATGGGGCATTTGTAATAGTTGAGGCTGACAGATGCTTGTGTTCCCAGGTTTGTGTATGAGTTACCGGTATCAAAAAGCGCTACGTAAGAGATTTTTTCTGGTTATTTTCGCTATTTTGGGGCGTTTATAACATTGAATGAAGACATCGTTAGACCATTTGCCAGAAGGAAAAAAGCAGGAAATTCTTGCCATCGCCGAAATAATAAAAGAAGCGTTTAATCCAGAAAAGATTATACTGTTCGGTAGTTATGCGACAGATAAATGGGTCGAAGAACGATACGTTGAAAACAACATCGTTTATGAATATCTGAGTGATTACGATTTTTTAGTCGTGACAAGTGAACGGCCGCTAGCGGAATATATTTTAACTAATAAAGTAGAACAGCTATGCCGGGGGTTTCGTACACCTGTAAATTCTATAATTCACGACATAAAATACGTAAATGATGGCTTGGCGTATGGTCAATACTTCTTTGTCGATATTCTCAGGGAGGGTGTATTACTATATGATACTGGTAAAAGCGAATTTGTCGAACCCAAAGAGTTGACGCCTGCTGAGAAGCGGGCAGTTGCTCAAGAGCATTATGACGAATGGTTTCAAAGCGGGGCCCGATTCCTGCGATTTGCTGAATTCGGATTCCGTGATGCTTTGTCGCGCAACGAGAAGCTTAACGATACAGCTTTTCAATTACACCAAGCGGCAGAACGGTTTTATGCAACAATTCTTCTGGTGTTTACCGGCTATAAGCCCAAACTCCATCACATAAAAACTCTCAGAAAGCTATCGAAACCACTGTCAAGATCTCTTTATCGCCTGTTTTGCAATCCACCAGACGACAAACAGGAATCACGCATTTTTGACTTACTGGTTAGGGGCTATGTAGAAGCTCGGTACAAGCGTGATTACTTTATAACAGAGGAAGAGGCGAAGACGCTCATTGAACGAATTCGGCAGATGGAAGATATCGTTCAAACCGCTAGTCTCAAGAAAATTGAGTCTTATCGATAATCATTTTGCCTTCTTTTTATACAGAAAGCTACGGCTTGTACCGTCCTGAGTCCTTGCAAGCTTTTTCTTATCTACCAATTCTTTGAGGATGGCGGATACTGCTGGATTCAAAAGTTTTATATGGAACTGCTTACCACAATATTTAACAGTTTCTCCGACTGAGCGCGGCGATAGAAAGAAGTCTGTATCCATCAACTTCAATATAAGCTCCTTAGTTTTTGGTTTTGCCTTCTTTTTCCTTGACTGAAAATCATTATTTAATTGAAGGCGGACTCCCACATTAAGTGACTCATGCGGATACTTTCCAAGTGCTGTCGAAAGGTCCAAAATCGTATCTAACGTTGGTGATTGCTTTGCATTCTCTACTCTGGAAACCTGAGTGGTTTCGATATTCGCTGCGGCCGCAAGGTCTTCTTGAGCCCATCCACGCTCCTCCCTTAATTTCTTAATGTTTCTTCCGAATGCGACTGCAAATTCTTTGTTCTTCATTCTCACGAGGTGAATGTCGACCTCGCCGATCATAAGTATTATGTCATATTTGTGTTGTATAATTATTTGACTATATTTGTTCAAAGACAAATGATTTTTACAGTCTTGGCTACTGAGGATTGAAGACCCACGGTAACACAAGACAATGCAATACAAGACGCTTATAATCAAGTTATTAAGTGCGGGTACTCTATTGACCGACTCAGGAATGTCTTCAATCCTCAAAGCGGTTAAATGGAGTCCCGCATTTGTTAGTTTTAATTTTTCTCCGCCGCCGATCTGCCTCGCGCACGGCGGTCCAATGTGCCATTCCCCTCCTTTTAGATACCCGGCGATCTGCCGGACAGAAAGCATATTGTTGTTTCTAAATCAATCCACTACATCACATTATCCATGAATTATCAATTATTAATGTCTGTAGCTGCAATGTTGGCTACAGTTATATATAGTTCGAATTATAAATACCCAGCAAATCGAATTTCGTCACAGGCTAACCATCTTTTCGCGAGGGTGGCTCTTGTTATTTGCGCAGCACTCATCCAGATGCTGCTGGAACGTCAGACAATGTTACCCACTATGAAACATGAAATTCGCTATGCAGCAGAACGAGCCTAAGTTAGCAATAGACATAGATGACGCCTTAGTGAGGGCCGCCGCCGGCGGTGACACGGGTGCTTACAGAACTATTTTTAATACATATTGGGAACCGGTTTACCTTTTTCTTCTCGACAAGACGCGTTCTCCAATCCTGTCTGAGGAAGCGGCTGAATTAATATTCCGAGGTTTGCGGGATAATGCTGGCAAATTCCGGACAGTGCGGGACGTAAAGCACTTCCTCGCCAGTGGCAGCCGAAACGCAGCCTTGTTCATCCTCAAAAAGGTGGCTGTTGCCAGCAGACTTATGGGCCTGCCCAGTGACCTTCGAAGCTACGATGAACCACTTCATCATCTTAACCTATTAAAGTTCAACCCCACGGAACAAGGTTTCATTCGCCGGGGTACGAATCCCTCATCATGGTCGGCGCGCTTCACGATGGCATTGAAACGTCTAATCTCTTTTGGCAAACAATAAATACAAGCGCCCATGAAACAGGATTTAAAAAATAAAAGAGATAAGGAAATATCGCCGGAAATAAAGATGCGCGAGGAGTGGGTAGAATCTGTCGAAAGTTTCGTTCGAACCGGCCCACTGCGGAGAAAGCTTTATTCGTTGATGGAAATATACCACATATATATTCTAAACCAACACGGCCACCTGCCGAATGAATTCGATGATATGGCAATTGATGTACTCGACTTGTGCCGCTTTCTGCGAGACCTTCATGAGTGTGGAAAAAATATGAGCGAAGAGGAATGGTAAAGGAATATTCACAAGTTTTGCCCATTGATTTGCTAGACGCGCTAAGGGGCGGTCAGCGCTCGATAGAGACAGCAGTCGGAACGTTCATACTTGCCAGCTTCCCAGACGTTCGGGTCGTGACAGTGGTAATCCCTCCGCGGTCCGAAATATTGCCGGGCACCGGGGCTTACTGCACGGTGGGTATTTGCCCGATCTTATCTTGGCCCGCAGCGCTTGGGATGTACGGTGTCGTGGCATGGTTCCCACTATTGGGCTGCTACGGATATTATGACGAGGATGATACGCAAGGTTTAGTACTGTTTCCTTTTGGGCTACTGTGGCCGGAAATTGAAGGAAATCTGCCATACTATTGCTCACCTGATGTTCGAGCAAGTGGTGTGTTTCGAGATGTCTGGGATGAAGTGCCGGTGAAGCTGTTCTTTGACTATATTCCTACCCAGCTACAACGTACCGCCGACTTAATCACGTCACTCGACGGTGAAGAAAAAGAGAAAGCTGCTGAGCAGTTCGTCTTGAAATACGAACGGCCATTGACAGCCTATCCGTTATCACCAGATTTGGCTGAAGCCTATCCGGCGTTGATAACAGTATATAAAGTCCTTGCTGAAATATGCACTCAGCGAACGGATGTACCTAAGAATGTATCTACTCGGGAGGTGATCAGTTTATACGAACGATGTGCTCTACTTGTGGGAAGATTCAAGGAGGCAGATCTGGCTCTCGCAAGCGCCTATGCACACGTCTTACTTAGACTCACGTTCTGGTATTCCGACATAGGAGACTTTGAGCAAGCCGAGAGTTGTGCGCAACTATGGACAGAATATGATCCGTCCGCTCGCGCTGCCTACCCGGAGCTACGCGGCCTACTGAAACTCAAAAGAGAGTTAGGTGCTAAATACTTCCAGGGAAAGATCGAAGACTTCGAAGCCAGCTAGGCTGTCTGAACACTTGTTGCCTGTATGGAGACCGACTTCGAACTTGTCGAGCGGCTTTGTCGTGACGATAACGCCGCTTTTACTACGATCTATTCCCGGTATTTTGCTCGTATGCTCAAGTATGTATACAGACGCTTGCCCGAACGTGCCGCAGCTAAAGATATTGTCCAGGAAATATTTGTTTCGATCTGGACCCGGCGCTATCGCCTTGAAATTGACGCACCCCTAGAGGCGTACCTTTACGGAGCATGTAAGCTTAAGCTCATGACGCATAGCAGAGCGGTGGCTATCAGGCAGCGGTATGCACTTGAACTTATCAAGTACGCTGTCAAACATGCGAACAATGTTCAAACCGCCACTAACATCCATGACATGGAATTAGTGATAGAACTAACAATTCGCACGTTGCCCCCAAAGTGCCAGGCAATTTTTCGCCTGAGCCGCCACGACTACTTGACCATTAAAGAAATCGGCGAGCGAATGACCATTTCCACTCGCGCGGTAGAAAACTATTTGAGCCAGGCGCTACGCGCGCTGCGCCTTACACTAAAACCGCCCGACTGGCTAAACGATTAAAACAGTTATTTATGGACTCATTTCTAGATCATATCGTCATTGATAATTTCAAATCCATCCGGAATTGTCAACTGACTAATTTGAAACGGATAAACCTTTTTATAGGCACACCCGGCAGCGGAAAGTCCAATCTCTTGGAGGCCTTGTTGCTGTCGGCATTGCCTTTTTTGAGGCAATTCAATAATGAATATCTTAACCAGGTCGTGAGAACGGAGTACATTTACGATCTTTTTCATTACGGCGAGAGCGAATCTGGAATCTGCATAGTTAGCAACCTGTTCGATTGTCTGGTTGAAGTTGGTGACGATCAACTCTTGGCGAGGGTGCGTCTTGAAAAGGCCGGTAAGTCAGATTTCATCTATTCGGTTGGTCAACGGCTAAAAATAGAACTTCGGGACACGGCAGCCTTTATGAAGCCTCCCGTGGTGCCATACACCTATCCGTATGAATTCAAACATCGCAACAGTTCAGGGAAAAGGTTAGCCGCACCGTTTGGTTGCAACCTGTTAAGCATCGTCGAAACGAATGAAGACTTCCGGCGGCTTGTAAATCGCCTGGTGGGCAATGTCGACCTTGAATTAACGCTTCGCGGACCGCTTGAATTTTATCGAAGAGAGAAAAGCGTGGGCGAGAGAGTATCCTTCAATTCGCTCGGAACTACCCTTCAGCGGATGATCTTCTACCAGGCCGCCATCGAGTCGAACGAAAATACGGTTCTGCTTTTCGATTGCCCCGAAACCCGAATCTTCCCAAGTATGCTCGGTGATTTGACGTCGCAAATACGACTCTCTACAACCAACCAGTTTTTGATCAGCACGCATAGCCCTACTATACTCGACGACCTGCTGGAAAATTGCCGGGCCGAGCTGGCCGTGTTCATCGTATGCAACGAGGCAGGTCAGTCAAGATTTCGGCGGTTAACGGACACGGAGCTTCATGATGTTTTTCAATACCGTGTAGACGCGTTTACCAATCACCAGGCGTTTGTGCCGTAGAGGCTTGCTGTTAACGCAAACAGTCCTACGAGGTTGCCTACACTCCAAAGCGGAAAACACACGCGAAGAAATTCGATAAGCGAAAAACTACACGCGGGGATTGGAGGTTTAATCTGACATCTGTTTGCTCGATAGAGATCGGAACTATTTAAAAGAGACAGAGGCGATGGTTTATTAACCCTACCAAAAAATGAGCAAAATGAAAAAAGTATACAATATTCAGAATAACTATGACAATACCAGCAATCCTGGTCAGCATAACCAATCGGATATCAATCTGATAGATAAGTTAATTGAAATCTCGAGAAAAAAGATGCCCTGGCGGCGGAAAATCGAAGGTTGTATGAAGCACTTCTGCAAGCGGAACGCGACAAGATCGCACTGATTACACAAATTTATGTCGCCAGATATGGAGACATACGAAGTTAAGCACGCCCTTAAACTGGACATACCCACGGAAAAATTCGCTTACAACGAGGTAGGTACGTTAAGATTTCGGCTATTGACCGACGCGGAGCTTCATGATGTTTTTCAATACCGTGTAGACGTGTTTACAAATCACTAGGCGTTTGTGTCATAGGCGCTTGCTGAAGACCGACGCTATTTGACACCTGAAAGATCGATCCCTTTCTTTCCCATGACCGGCTTAAATATATCGCCCACCTCCTTGATACGGGCCATGGCGTTATGAATGGTGAAGTCTTTCATCTTCAGGCCCTTTTTAACTTCGTCCCAATGAAGCGGCATGGACACCGTTGCGCCGGGTTTTGGTCTTAACGAATATGGTGCGGCGAGCGTTGCCTTTGGACGATTTTGCAGAAAGTCCAAATATAACTTGCCCTTCCTTCGGCTGGTGGGCCGCTCAATGCTGGTAAACTTCGGGAGCTGCTGATGGACGTGGGTAACGATCACCCGCGCAAATTCCTTCGACTGCTCGTAGGTGTATACTGCACCAAGGGGGATATAGATATGCAAGCCCGTGGAGCCGCTCGTTTTGCAATACGACACAATTCCGGCGCCATCCAATACCTGCTTTGTTACCTGTGCTGCCTGGATAACTTGCTCGAACGTGTTACCGGTGTCCGGGTCAAGATCAATGATGCACCAATCCGGATGATCCGGTTTCTGAATGCGGCTGCTCCATGGATTGAGCTCGATACAACCCATCGCGGCCATCAAGAGTACATCGGCCTCGGATTTGGGGATCATAAAATGTTTGTCTACGTCTGCCTCTTCGCTGCTGTGATACAAATACGTTTCCACCCAATCCGGCACCTTGCCGGTGACATCCTTTTGATAGAAGCTCTTTCCGTGAATGCCATTCGGAAACCGGTTCAGACTTTGCGGACGGTCGATCAAATAAGGAAGAATATAAGGCGCTACCTGGTAGTAATAGTTCAGCATATCGCGCTTGGTGACTTTGTCCTCCGGCCAGTAAAGTTTGCTTAGGTTGGTGAACTTGATTTCGTGCTCAGCGACGGGCCGGACCTGGGTTTCATCGGTAGGATTTAGTAACGTCTTTCGCTCACCTTTCTTCGAGGGCTTTACCAGGGCCTTCGATGCTACCGTCTCCTTCTCTACGACGTGCTTTGTATTGGAAGCAATTTCCCGTACTACGTCTTTTGCTTTCTTATCCGTACGCAGACCTTCAAAGGATGGATGCCTCATAACGCCATCCGAGGTCATTTCAGCATAGCTAACCTCGCAGACTAACTTGGGCTTAAGCCAAACGGCCGATGCCTTTGCGGGGCGCGGATTGAAGCGAGAGGGCTTATTATAGTCAGGCTCTTCATCAAAGGGCGCTTTGTCGGTGATCAATGGCTCGAAGGCCTTGACCATTTCGCGTTGCTGTTTATCGTTGAACCCTGTACCAACCTTGCCGGTATACACCAAGCGCTTTCCCTGGTAGACTCCGACCAGCAACGAGGAGAAAAGCTTGCTCGACCCTTCATTCCGTGTATATCCACCAATGACCATTTCCTGGCGCTCGTCTGCCTTGATTTTAAGCCAATGGTAAGTTCGTTCGCCGCTGACATAGGGACTGTCTGCCTTCTTGGCAATCATTCCTTCAAGGCCCATTTCCTTGGCTGCGTTGTAGAACTCGGTCCCGCTAACCTCGAAGGCATCACTGATCTGAATATGCCCTTCCTTGGGTGAAAGCGCCTTGAGCACTTCCCGCCTGGTCGTGAGCGGCAGATGACGCAAATCTTTTCCTTCCAGCCAGAGCAAGTCGAATACATAATACAGAAGTTGGCCATCGGCCTCGCTTCTCCAGTTCTGAAGTGAGCCAAAATCCGAAGCACCGCTATCTTTAACCACAACCACCTCGCCATCTACAATAGCGTTGATCCCCCAATCTTGCAGGGCCTGGTAAATGGGATAGAACTTTTCGTTGAATGACTTATCGTTTCGGGATTTGAGCTCTACTTGTTTATCGTTCATGAATGCCACCGCACGGTAGCCATCCCACTTGACCTCATAGATCCATCCAGGCTCATCGAACGGCTTATCGACACGTGTGGCGAGCATGGGACTTAACTCCTTGAAAAAAGGTGCGTAGGAAGCGTCATCGAGCGCTTTATGCGTTGTTGCCTTTTGCTTGCGCGAAGCTTTCGGGGTACGCGCCGCCACCTTCATAGGGTGCGTTGCTTTAGCAATCACCTTTTTTTCTTTTGTGGTTGATGCGGCCGCCTTATGCGGCTTATTTGTCTTGCGTGGCGCAGTGACCTTCGCCGCGCTCAACGTCTTTTGCGCTTTTTCCTTCTTTTCAACCTGGCCATACACATTAGTCGGTTTTGCTTGCATCTGTTCAACAGTCTTACGCGACAATACTGACTTGTCCTTCTTCAGTATGTCTTCGTTCGTAGCATATTTATCATCCATCTTCATGAGCAGCCAACCATTTTCCCCACGTCCCTTTGCCTTCACAACCGCGAAAAGCCCTTTGAGTTTCTTGCCATGCAGAACGATCTTTAACTTGCCGGAATACAGCTGGTGGCGAAGGTTCTTATCGGCATCAGCTTTCATTGAATAGTCACCCTCTGCCGGCTCATAGTAACCCTCGTCCCAAACGATTACCGTGCCGGCACCATAGTTCCTTTCGGGTATGACACCCTCAAAGGTCCGATAGTCGTACGGATGATCTTCAACCATCATCGCCAGACGTTTTACTGCCGGGTCCATGCTTGGCCCTTTCGGCACGGCCCAACTCTTAAGGACGCCTTCCATTTCCAGGCGGAAATCATAGTGAAGGTGCGATGCTGCGTGTTTCTGTATAACAAACCGAAGTCTTTCGCTGGCGGCTTTGCCACCGGTTGGCTCCGGTGTAGCGTCAAAAGAGCGTTTTTGTTTATATTTTAATAGGCTCATGTCAGGTCTTTTCTGAACATAACAAATTTCCATGCCGGCCGTTTACAGCATTTAGTCCGGATAAACCCGGAGCTACCTAACTATATCGATATGGAATTTTTCGTCTGCCTGGAGTGCGCAACAGTAAATGACACAAAAGGAGAAACATTGACGTGCGCTAAATGTAAAACAGAGTTTGACGCGGACAACTACAAGAAGGTGCTTCTCCACGCCGCTGATGCATGCCGCTACGGATATGACTATCGTAAATATTACGAGGAACAGCTTTTGGAGCGTGGCCAAATAAACAGGATGCCTTCCCTGGTAGAACCGACAAATATTTTCGAATTTTTAGCTGCCGCTGCGATCGGCGGATTCGCCTGGGATGCCGTAAAGACATGTGGGACATATCTAGTTGAATTCGTTTTGCGGAAAGCGACTATGTCTAAAAGAGACATTGAGTTTCTTGAATTAATGTCCGACGACAAAAAACTAAAGAAATTCGTGAAGTATGTTCGAGCGTATTCGAAAGATTTTACCACAGCATCTGAGGATGTAAAAAAAGCGATTGCTGAAGAAATGCATGCTGATGTCGCCGGCCAATATGGAGCTCGGATGACGGATGCAGCAAGATCCAGAAACAGACAAGCTATTCATGACGTCTTCCAGCAAATCAATAAAAGCTTGAAGGAAAAGAAAGCGGAGCAATCAAACTATCCCGCGCTGAAGAAAGCCGCAAAGAAGCTTAGGAGGGAACTGAAGTAGTAGCTATGCTCAATCTCTGTGGCACGCTATTTTACCCATATTCCGAAAAACACAATAGCTATGGCAAAAACAGCTAAGAAAACTGCAAAGAAGGCGGCCAAGAAAACTGCGAAAAAAGCAGTCAAGAAGGTGGCCAAGAAAACTGCGAAGAAGGCATCCAAACCTGGACCGAAAGATCGCAACTACGTCAACAGCAAAGAGCCGTACGAGGTTGCCTACGCTCCCAAGCGAAAAACACCCGCGAAGAAATTCGCTAAGCGAAAAGCCTCCTGAGGCAATAAAGATCGCACGTAGCCATTTTCTTCCCATAGGCCGCCCCCAGCACGTTTCGATCCCGTTTGCAAGGGTGGCGGTCCTCCGCTGAAAATATTGGCACAGAGGACCGCCACTTGTATACCCTTGCAAACGGGATCGGAACGGGACTATCTTTGGCCTATGGGAGTGAGAATGGTTGCGCGTTCTTCCTATTTTATGTTACCCCTGATATAGTCTCACGGATATATTCGTTACCTTCGACTTGTTGCTTACAAGCAATTACACCAAATGTTTAGAAAGCTATTGCAGATACTAAAATCCCGCAAACAAATGCCGATTGACATGCTTGCCTGGAATTTGGCAATTTCACGATCAACTTTGATTTAATGTCTTCGGACACTGGAGAAAGTCCAACTTGTTAGAATCGAGGGAAACGATGTTTTAATAGCGCAACCCACAGCGGTACCTTCGATGCATGAAATCTATTCGATAGTCGGAAAATAGCATTGACTGCTATAAAAACGTTCATTCCATTTACTTTGAAAAATATTTTCATTTTTTTCTGCTAAAATTTGAGCAAAACGCCCCCGTTGCAGTAAGTATAAGTATGGAAATATTATTTAACATTTTGACCGGAATCTTTGGTACGTCCAAAAAAGATCTCCGCATCAACCAAAACCAACCTGCACAGCAGATAACCTTAAATTCACGAGACGTAGCGCGATTACGCAGGGCGTTGCTTGCATTCTACCCAGATACAGACCAACGGTGGACGCTGCAACAGTACAGAGACCATTTTGATGAAATCGCCTTAACGTTAATAGACCTAGATGTTCCCGACTTGTTCAGGACACGAGTCACATGCGCACTTGATCAGGCCAATGCCTACTTCGGTCTTTTGATACCAGAAGATTTTATCCGCTTTGACAGCGACCAACGCGACAGGAACGAGGTCTTAAGTGTGCTTAACGCAATGGCAATGCAGTTGAATACTATTCTCGTCGAACTGCAACAACAAATGAAAACGCAATAACATTACCGTGCGAGCATCGCCTGGAGTAAATGCGATGTTTCATAGATTTATCGCGCTAAGAAAATCGATGATGGTATATAATGAAGTCATTATGTACCATCACGCTTCTTCTTTCGTCGGCGCCCATTCCGTTCAATGGTAATATGGTCAATCGCATCCGCCCACCGGTATATGCCGTAGAGCGTTGCTAAGCCGATTATGATCGGCGCTGGATAATACATTACAAACTCCGCAAGTTCTTTCATTACGCATATGTTAAAATTTGCCAAATAGTGCAAATCACACCAGTTGGTAGCGTCGTTTTTCTTTCAGTCTCTTGCGGGGAGTCACTTATTGGATAAACAAGACGCGACCTCCTGGAATGGAGTGCAACGTTGGGAAGTCGAAACCTGTATACCTTTTAAGCGATACGAAATACGTAAATAGGAAGGATTTTTAAAAGTGTTGGTCGTAAAAAATCTTTGAATGAGATATGATACAAATGCAGCATATCCCTATTTATTTTGTAGGCATTATTACTGGGAAGGCGTGTTTTGGTGGGAACCTGCCAACATTCGACTTACGAGTAACTTCTTCATCTGGGCGATGGTCGCCAGTTGTTGATGTATGACCAGTTCTGTATGCTCGATCTTCTTCAGTGCAGCAACTACCGCAGGCAATGAGTCTTCCTTGCCGTTCAGATTATCCATTGCGAGTTGCACAACACGCTTAAACTCGCGAATGCGTATAAATTGAACAACGGAACCGCAGAGGTGCGGGTGAAAGTATTTCCCCTTCCAAAGTGCGTAACATAAGCTGTAGAAGTGGTCACAATGAGCTTGTGACTGGCAACTTACGACGAAGGAATTCACGTTGGGCTTATGTGCTGGTCTTCCGGCGTTATACCCCTTGCTCAGTACATAAAATTGGTAGCCTTCTTTTTTTACTTTTGGTGTGTAGGTCTTGACTGTAGGTAGTTGCATGGCAATTCGGCTTTTTTTAAGCCTGCCTGCTTTTACTCCGGAATAGTGCACATACAGTTCAGCCCCGGGACCCGCGCAAGGGTGCCCGACACAACGTAAAGTCGAACACCCTGTCGGGCACTTGCATTGCCCTTGCGCGGGTCCCGGGGTTGAACTACCTTTCTATTCCCGGATGAAAGCCGAATTGCCATGCAACCTTCCTCCAGTCGTTAACAGCAAAAGTGGACAGACAACGTATGTTGAGTTGCCTGTCCTTTCATAAACGTTATACGCTGCTACACACTTCGGCCGGCCTTTCGTTTTGTGTTAGCAGTACCTTCTGAGGCTTCCGTTTTATCAACAGCCGTTCCTTTTGTTTTTTCCTTGCTGGCGGACGCTTCAACACGACTTTCATTGAACATGATCCCTGCGCTTCGGTCAGGCTTCGATTCCTGCACCTCTTTAGCCTCCTTCTGTTTGGTTAACAGTTGAAAGTTCTCATCATACACCAGTATATTTCGCCCGGCGGGATTCGCAGCGATATGCCGTTTGACGTCCTGGCTATTAATTACAAAATTGACTTCCGCCAAGTCGCCTTTATTCATTTTCCGCATGAGTTCGTCCTTCTGTGCGCTATCTTGTAATTCTTTAATGGGATGTTTATGGAGCTGGTGACTCAGGTCGTAGTTCCAACCTTTGGTAAACGGTTGTAGCTTATTGTTTCCGTATTTATCCTGGGTGTTAAAGTCAATTTTTACCCATGCTTCATACGATTCCCCTTTCTTGTTTTTTAGCGTCTTATGTACCGAACGCCCTTCGAGCAGATTGAATGCTTCGCGCGACGAGAGACCGGAACCATAGTTCAAAAAGACCTTTTGCTTTGCTTCGACCTCTTTGTTCTCGTTTTTCAGTGTAGCGGTATAGTTATTAAGGAAGTATCGGTCTTGTTTGCTGGACTTCGCAAAATCAAGCACGTAGTCAATCGTTTTCTTCTTGCCCATCGTTTCTACCCCGCCGTCTATACCAAGCTTAAATTCCGTGGCACCCGATTTCATCTTATCCTCTAATCCTTTATTGAGCCGCTCGCCGAACCCCAAGAAATACAGGCGTTCTTTCAAAAACTCCAAATTTTCCTTTTCCATAGTGTGTGTTGTTTTGAGTGTGCGTTTGTTTTTTCGATCGTTAACCTTTTGACCGGACCGGCGCTTTAACGCTCTCCCCATCGGAGGATATGGCCTTTTTACCGTGATCGACCCTTGCTGTGTCGGTGTTGCTCGCCTTGCTCAGGTATAACTGACAGCTCGCGCAGGTCTGGGCTGACCTTAAGAAGCTTTCCAGCCTTAGAAATCAGCAGATCGAGCTTATCAGGACGCTCGCCAAACTGCATATACGCACTCAATACCGATCCGTTTTTGAGTACTGTCACCGGAGCCGCATCACCTTGAGCAATTTCACGTGCAAGTCTTAACCGCTGATCGACCAGAAGATTTTCCCGGAGCGGAAACTTCTGTATCGTATCGATTACCGCTCCGTCCTTATTCCATTTCTTGCCATGCTGGCGATTGAAAAACTCCGAAGCCGACATTTCCAGTAACGGATACTCGTTCTTGCGTCCACGCATGCTAAAGTCAAGCTTGTACCAGTAGGCGTCGACCGTTCGAGCCAGCGCATTGAAACGATGCTTCTCAACTTGGCGCCCGTTCAGCAGGTTTTGGATATTCTCGATTCGCAGCGGCACCTCTGATAAATCGAAGCGTCGGGTCCTTGTAGGCTGTCCAGCAATGGAAGCATCGATCGCGTAAGGATGATAGAAATTTGGCTCATCGTATTTTTTCAGTAACACCGTATAATTCATCTGCTGTGGTGAACCATACTCGCTTGCCTGGCGAACACCCTGAAATTGAATATCCCGCTCGCCTTTCTGTACGGCTTCCCGCAGTTGATCTTTGGGAAATCGCTCGATGCCGATAAAAGACAAGTTCATGGCCATCGATTCAAAAAAAACGTCTTTTTTGGTGTGTGCGAGTGCCATAACAATTTGGGTTACAATGTTGGCGCTTCAATGACCTTTGCCCGAATGATCGATTTGTTTTTAACGCGAACCTCCAAATGCCTGCCGCCCCGACTTTCCATAAGCTGGATTACCAGATCTTTAGCGTCCGGAATAGTGAACTTGGGAAGCGCATACACGAGGTCAAGAGTTGCCTTTCCTGCTACCACGGCTGGATCGCCATACACAAATACAGGTCGCTCTATTGCCTCTTGGGAAGCCATACGTTTGACATTCTGCTTGTCCTTGATTATGAATTGTAATAAATCAATATCGTAGGGGATATTCGACTTGTTCACGATCTGCAAGTGATAGAACATAGTTTGGCCTTCGATGTAAATACCCTTCAATGCCAGGCGCATTTGATTCTTGCGGGTCGAGGTTACGTTACGACCATTATTCGAGGCTACAATCGATTTGCTTATCTCTTCCACGACATGCAGATTTGCCTCAGTCAAATGAACCAGCGGGTGTACAACAGCACGCTGTTCCAGGCTATCGGAAAAAAAGACATATTTCCTGGGTTGGTCCGAGAACCGAACCAGATAATGATGCAATGAACCGTCATCCGTGATAACGGTTAGATTGGTTTCCTGGAAGTTTTTTCTTCCGGCTTTCACCTTCAGCACATTTCGTGCGCCCTTGGCCTTCTGAACCAGAATATCATTGCTCCCCCGATCACCGGACTTGATACCGACCGGAAAGACAATACTTGTCGTTTTCCGCATCGTTACATCAATCGACGAATATGCGATTGATTGGGCATGGCTTGCCCCTGCTAACACAGAGCAGAGGCTTACCATAAGAATTGCTATAATCGATCTGTTACTTTTCGATGCCATGAGTTTAGTTGTTATGGTTAAAGAAAATCGCTCGCAGTTCGCCCTTCGGTTAATAGAATAAGTCACCCAGGTCAGTGAACCACAAAAGGAATCGTACATAGAGTCCCGCCAGGAAACAGAGCATCGTGAACATCATTGTTGTTTTCATAATGTTTAATTGTTAAAATGTTTAGAGAATATGTTGATAGTTACAGCACACTCGGATAGAGTGACGTCGTTACATTGTTTGAGTGCTAGCGTCCTTCAGGAAGATTTTATAGCCAGCCTTAACGGTGACTTTTATAAGTTTTGCCTTTTTGCTGAAAAGACCTTTTGCCGCTTCCACGCCTGCGACAGCCGCCTGAGCACCCAATGAGGAATTCATCGTGAATAAGTCTACGTCCTGCACGGACTGGCTGGCCGCTTGTTTGGCTGCATCCCGACTAATCGCGCCCGGAATATAAATTCCCTCCATACCGTCCATGTCGTAAACCGACAGTGCAGTAGGATGGATCGAGTTGTCAATGGAAACGGATTTAATATTGACGACAAGCCGCTCGCCTTGTATTGCACAAATGCCGTAGACAAAGGCGTTCTTTTTCAGAAGCCGCCCCCCAATCGTTATATCGGCCATCAAACGCATTTTTAATGTCGAGCCTGCTACGAGCGTCTTTGTTTCATGGACTACTGCCTCTATCGCATTCGATGCAAGAGGATCGACAAGCACCTCGTCATCGAGTCCGTAAAAAGCATTTGAGGGATATACCGACTCAACAAAGCTTTCGATGGACCTTGTAGAGTCATCGCCCTGTCCGACCTGCTGCCAAGCGCCAGCCTCGAAATGTTCGACTTGCTCATCCTCTTGCGCTCGCGATACATTGCTGGCGGTTGGATTGCCAGCGGCATGCGCTTGTGCACCACTCATCCCGCCAATGGCTGCTTCCGGATGCTGTATCTTAATAATCTTGTCGAGCATCTGGTCGATCTGTGTCATCTCTGTATCCTCAGTGTTGCTGCTCGACATGATAGTCATCATTTTTTCCAATCGATCTATGGCCACCTGATCTGGCCCGGATACGGATGTTTCCTCCCGTACGACCGGCTGCATTGTCTTTTGTTGCACCTCTGCTGAAGTTGGATTGTTAACATACTGGGTAAGCTGTTCAATTTTTTTATTGATCAGCGCTTCCTGCTCTTGCATGGCTTTGAGGTGATCTTTTTTGCCAAGCGAGGTCATGAGCTTTCCATCAGCCTTCGGCACTGAATCGTTCGGCACTAATGATTGGATCGCGTAATACGGATCAGCCCTGCGTGCCTCTTCATATTTGATAGAATCACGTTTAGCCTGTTCGTATAGGGAGAACTTGTCCCAGAGGTCGGTTTCATTTTTGCCAAAGTGTGCGCCGGGAAGTTCCAGATTAAGGCCGGAGGTTTCCTGGGCGACTTGCGCGGTAGCCCCTTGGCCGCCGCCTAACGCCCAGAAAAGCAACAGCAGGAAGGGTGTCACCAGCAGTGGCAGTGCCATTATAAAGCGACGTTGTCTTAAAAATCTTTCAGTTGGGTGTGTCATAATTGGTAGTGAGTGTGTGAGTGTTGTTGATGTTACCTAGCGTATGTTCCTTAATGAATCCTGTTTGGCCAGTCGCTGCTCGATGATCTGGATAAAGCGCTTGGGGTCACGGGCGTATAGACTGTCCAGTGCACGAAGCGCAGGGGATCGAGCGGTAGAGGCCTCAGTTTGATCTGGCACGGGCGGAAGCTCAACGAGCGGAGTAGTCACGCTATTCGACTGGATATGCCAGGCACCTTCATCTGAGGAAGCCCGAAATACAGGCGAAACCACGAGTGCCGTTGATGCCGCCGCGGCGAGTAGCCCGAACACTACCAGCATGACTTTTTTCTCTCTTCTGGTCAGTCGCTCGCTTTGCCTCGTAAGCAAGGTTGCTATCTGCCGGGGCCATCGATCAATCGGTGATTTCGGTAGCAGGGGGCCTTGTTGTTTCTTTTTAACTTCTTGCTCTTTCATAGTTATCGGTTAATAGTTTTGATGTCCCTGTTTTCAGTCGTATTCCAGCGCTCAATCAAA
The DNA here is from genome assembly GCF_021190955.1 of Parachryseolinea silvisoli. Lineage (GTDB taxonomy): Bacteria > Bacteroidota > Bacteroidia > Cytophagales > Cyclobacteriaceae > Ohtaekwangia > Ohtaekwangia silvisoli. The sequence continues at coordinate 1,645,306 of NZ_JAIOAO010000001.1, read as the reverse complement.
AAGCCGTGGGAGTTGTGCTCAGTCCTGCTGACATTTCGCAGGTACCCTTCCGTGACAAGGGTGCGCATGACAATGGAGGTCGCCCTGATAATTTTCAAGGTGCCGTGATAGACAAAACGGTATGGATACTGATTGACATCGATACGGATGCTATCGGTTTGTAGCTCCTGGCTGATATTGCCGCTGATAATGTTCGAGTAGTAGCGGTTCTCCTTTAGGTTGTCATATTGCTGTTTGGCACTGGCGTCGGCCAAATAGAGCGCCTTGGTAACACCCTGCTGGATCATCTTTTCGTCCGGATCAAGGGTGAAAAACGAATAGTGAAAAGTATGGATATGGTCCTTTGCTTCGACTGGAATGTTATCCTTGCGCTCGGCACCCCATGCCTCCAGGACCTTTCCGTTTGAGAGAATGTAAATTGTCTCGCGTGCCTCTGCCGCGAAGCGATAGCTTTGATAGACAACGTAGCCGCAAAGGCAAGCAAGTGCCTGAATAACTACGATGGTTATAATCCGACTCAGCTTAAAAGCCGTGTCAATGTTCGTGAGTTGCCTGAACATGAGTGTGGGTGTGAAGTTTGAGTGTGTGTGATTTTATGTCTTCGTAGTTTGCCTGCTACATCAGCCTGACAACCGATCACGTTTCCAGTTGGTATTCGCGCTATCGCTGCGCTCTGCACCATTTGAATGAGATTCACTGCTGCCAGACCTTGCCGCTGGTCCGGAATGATGCGCTTCTGTGCCCCCGGGCACCAGCCCACCAGTTACACCAGAGCTGCCCGACCCGCTACCGCGTTCGCGATTTTTATCGTCGGAACCGCTACTGAATAGCGACTTTGCTGCTCCGTACGCAAAACTTGTGGTCCTTGCTACATGTTTGTTGTCACCGGCGTGAACGATATAGTTAGCAATAGAAGGAACGAACAGGTAGCCGATAATTCCGATGATGAGGAAAATCAGGTACGCGGTGTCGTAGAGACCAAAAACCGTATCGCCATGCTGCTCTATTTGATCAATGTCGAGTTTGATCATGCTCTCTTGTAGCCGACCCAAGATGCTTGAAAAAATATTGGCCACTGGCAGCCAAAGAAACACGTTGATATAGCGTCCGAACCAGGCAATGAGCGAATTTTGAAATCCATCAAATACCGCCAGTCCAAACACGATCGGTCCGATAATGGCAAGCACTATCAAATAGAATATACGCACTGTATTGATGCAAAGTGCGGCCGCTTCGTATAGCACTTGCAGCACCTCAGCCATCCACTGCTTGATCGCGTTCTTCATGTTGTAGGCTGCCTTGTTGAGAACAAATGTCAAACCAGTATTGATAGGGTCGAAATAATCCTCATCGCCTTCGGCATAAGCATACTCATACCATTCTCCCTCGTGTCCATAAATAGAATACAAGTGAGTTTTCTTAATGGCATCTTCTTTCCGCTGCAAGAGCACTTCAATGGTCTTGTTTGAGTTTTCAATCATAAGCTCTGTTCCGCGAACGGTCGGCTGCAATACAGCATTCATCATCTGGATGACTTGCGGAAACATGGCGATCGCTATACCAATAACGAATGGTCGCAACAGGGGGTAAAAGTCAATCGGCTCGGCATTGGCAATTTGGCGCCAGACCCGGGAACCGATGTACCAAATCGCAGCGAACGCCGCCAGGCCACGGCCCACATCAATGAGTTGAGAACACAGCGGCATTGTCTGACTGTAGACGTCATCCATAATTGCTTGAATACTGTGTATTCCTTCTGCTGGACCCTGGGCGAACATGGACGTAGGTGTAAACAGCGCAAGTGCCAGAACCAATTTCTTTTTTATCGGTTTCATAACGTGGATCAGTTTACTTAGTGACTCCATACAGTTTTCGCAACGTTGAAATATCGCCAGCGTCTTTGGCCCGCCCGATCGCAATCGCTTGTGTATTTCCGTTGAAGACTTTAAGAAATACCAGCTTGTTTTCCATTTGGCTATAAATTCGGTCGATTGCCTGAAAACGTTCTTCGTCATTCATCCTAAGCCTGCTGGCCGTGACGACCATCACAAGCTCCTCCAGATTATTGAGGCTTTCTTTAACCAGATGTTCAAAGACCCGCTGGATATATTGCAGTTCTTTTGCTGTAAGGTTAGGATCGTTACTAAATCGCTCGTATGCCTTTTTGTATTCCTTGACAAGGCGCTGCTGGTACTCGACGATGTAGGCTACTTTTCGGTAGTTCTTAATGGAAGGGTTAACAGCAAATAATCCATCCAAAAAGACCTTGTGTAGATTGAAGTTTCCTTCCGCGATATCCTTAATGGTATTGTATCCGGCAGACAAAATTTTGTAGCCTTTGTACATTTTGTCCAGTATTTCTTCCAGTTGAAGAAGCTTCTCATAGTTGAGGATAAGCTGGGTCGCCTCCTGCGTTTGAGCTCTCAGTGGTTTTGGGAGACAAAGGACTGCCGCCAGGCATATATAGAAAAACAGACGTTTCATAATGTGTGTATGTGTGGTGTGTGAGTGTGGAGTGACAGGCTAAAGGGAAACACCGTGAAGCTTTCGCAAAACTTCGATAGTGCCTCTTTCTTTGGCCCGTTGCCTGGCAAGCAGTCTTGTACTCTGGATCAAATCACCCGCGAACAAAAAGCTGCGCTTACACTGCGCATGTATTTGCTCCAGGTGCCCCAAACGCTCGTCGTCGGTCATTTCGGATTGGCCAGGTGTTATAAGCCATTCGAGCTCATCAAGCCGCGCCTTGCTTTGCGTGATTGATCGCTTACGGATACCCGACACATAGTCCCGCTCGCTTTCCGAAAAATTCTCATCCTCGATGATCTCTTCTTCCAAATCACGTAAGCCGGAAAGCGTCTTCGAGTTGAAGTATACGATTTGGTCGAGAAGCGGGGAATTGGCAATGACCGGGCTTACCGCCTTGAGCGAATTCAAATAATCCTTATCCATGGAAAACTTTCCATCCTTAATACTACCGATGGTATTGAGCCCTTTATCTACAATTTCATATCCTTTTTTTAACTTCTCCAGGTATACCTGCAATGCAGCGATCTGCGCAACCAAGTACCGTATCTGTGTTTTCTTTTGCTTAAACATCTCATTGAAATTCGGTGTCTGCGCAAACGCGCCCAGCGATTGCATGACAAACAGCGCGGTGATCACACGTTTCATATTCCGTATAGTTTCTTTATCCTACTGATTTCTGCCTGACTTCTTTCCCGGCTGATACTTAGCTGGCCGGTTTGCATGTTAAATTCCAGCAGGTCAATGAAGTTTTTTTCAATTCGATCCGCTGTTTCGGTTATGATCCGCAATCGCTGGGCATCCGTCATTTGAACCTTGTAAGAATCGACCAGCAGCAAAAGCTGATCGACGTTCCGAACGCTTTCACGCAGCATTCCTGTAAGAACCCGATACATATAGTCGATTTCAGCCTCGGTGAAATTCTTATCCTTGCTTACACGTTCCCAGGATACGCGGTAGAGCTCAACCATCTTAACCTGTCGCTCGATGATTTGCTTAATGCGCTGATACGTGGCAAGCGTATTCTTTATCGTCCATAACTCGTCGTAATACTTCCGATATAACTCCCGATGCTTATCAGACCACTCAGCGATTTCTTTCAGCTTCAATTTTGATAGGGCATTCTCTAGTTCGCGTTGCGCATTCTGCAGCCAGATCGTTTTGTTCTGCAAGCGTTGAATCATGAGATCAACGGCTTTAATGACCTTCTTGATAGCCTCCTTGATAATCTTAGCAATCGGAATAATGGCTTTAACCTCCTGAGCGGGAGCAGTTGCCATAACCAACGAGATGGCAAGTAAGAGGGAAACGAAAATATTACGTATTCTCATGTTGATTCCAGTTTAAGCTGCCGCACGCATATCGTTTGCCAGAGCGCGAATACCCTTGGTGATATCGCCTCCCATTCGCTCGGTGTACAAGCGCACCTTCATCTTTTCAGATTCCTCCGTGGTGTATGCCAGGTATTCTTCCAGGGATACCTCCGTTGCATAGACCTTTGACAATACGCCGCCGAGGCTTATAAAGACTTCCTTATACTTTCGTCGGGTGTCGTTCGCTTTGTTCATGGAGAGCACCAGTGTTTTTTCTTTCTCTGTAAGCCCTAAAAGTTCCTGGATCTGGTCGAATTTGTTCGTGTATTTGCTTTGGTCAAGCAAAATCTTGCAGTCCGAGTTATTAATGATGGCCTGTTTGACAACGGGCGAACTAATAATGTCCTCGACTTCTTGTGTAACCACAATGGCTTCACCATAGAACTTGCGGACCGTTTTGAAAAGGTACTTGATGTATTCAGCCATGCCCTCGCGCGCGATTGCTTTCCACGCCTCTTCGATGAGGATCATTTTTCGGATGCCCGATAGTTTCCGCATCTTGCTGATGAAGACCTCCATTATTATGATGGTCACCACTGGAAAGAGTATGGGATGATCCTTGATATTATCTAACTCGAATACAATGAATCGCTGCTGAAGCAAGTCCAGATTCTCGGTTGCATTAAGCAGGTAGCTGAACTCGCCACCTTTGTAGTACGGGCGTAATACGTAGAGAAAGTTTTCAATGTCGAAGTTCTTCTCTTTCACCTTGTCCGCTGTCAATATGTGTACATACTCGTCTCGCAGGAATTCATAATAGGTATTAAAGCATGGAAAGATTGCTGAGTCTTTTTCAAGCCGCTCGAAGTAGAGCTGGAGTGAAATCGACAAAGCGACATACTCCGACCGATTGAACGTTTCATCGTCCTTTTTCCAAAGTGCCAGTAGTAAGGTTTTGATCGACTCCTTCTTCTCAGTATCCAGCCCGCCACTGTCAATGTAAAAGGGATTGAACTTGATCGGATTAGTCTCGCTATAGGTGAAGTAATACCCACCTACCAGATCACATTGGCCCCGATAAGAATGTCCAACGTCGACAATTACGATGTGGCTACCCTGCTCATAATATCCACGAACCATGTGATTTGTGAAGAAGCTCTTGCCGCTCCCACTGGGCCCAAGGATAAATTTGTTTCGATTGGTCGTAATGCCGCGTTTGACAGGTTCGTCGGAAATATCAACCTGCAAAGGCCGGCCCGTTACCCGGTCACCTAAACGAATACCGACGGGACTTAATGAAGTGCGGTAACTCGTTTCCAGATTCAGAAAGCAACTTGCTTGTTCCACAAACGTGTCGAAGGCATCATTCATTGGGAAGTCGCCTGCATTGCCCGGGATGCCCGCCCAGAATATCTGCGGGGCACCGTCCGATTCGATCTTGCTGGATGCGTCCATCTGCGCAAGCGCGGACGAGACCATCGTTTTTATATCTTTCAATTCCGAGCGGTTCTCCGTCCAAACCAAGACGTTGAAGTGTGCTTTCACGGGTTGGCGTTGCTCACCAATAGCCTCGTTCAAAAAGTCATTGGTGGCATCCCGGCTGATGGCGTTCTCCCGGGAATAGGCAGACAGCGACTGCAACCGAAGACGCTTACTCTCCAGGTCTTTGATCGTCTTGGCTGTATCCTCGATGAATATGTATTGGTTATAGATATGGTTGCAAGGCAACAGTTGGCCCAAGGGAGAACTGAACCCGACACTAAACTTGGTCTTATCGCTGGAATACTTGTCGTAGGTTGTTCTTGGTCCACAGAACGTTGGTAGGTCTTCCGTGTCGGCCAGTGTGTAAAGCTGGCATAGCTGATCACCTACCCGAATTTCATCCTGGAGATGTACGTCTTTGATTGTAGGCGTTTCGTTTTCCCCTGCCAGGGTACAATACCGCTCCAGCAGCCCGGCACGCTGGGCATCTCCAACCAAGTCAGCTGCGGTGAGCCGTTTAAAGCTGACAAAACCGCTGTCGGATAGGATACGAATAAATTGTCCGGCGACTTCTAAAAAGTCAGCCGTTCGGGCCGGGTTTAGCGTTTCCGGAGGTACGACATTCCGCTTAAACAGACTCGAATACGCCGATGAAGCTATTTTGCGCCCACTGGCCTTGAGGGTCAGCATAATGTAGCAGCTATGTCCCAGGAACTGCCTTTCGTTAAAGAAGCGCTCACTGGCCAGTGACAGGAAAGACAAATCGCGTTGCTCAAACTCTCCAACAAACTTGTCGACCATAAACCAATCTTGTTTATGAAATACAGTGTTCTTTGGCAGCACCTTCAACGCTTTGATTAAGGTCTGATGGAAAGCTTCGTAGTCTGCATTGGATAAGGTGAAGATCTCTGGCAGAAAGGCCTGGAACGCGACTGTAATGTCCCCTTGCTTGGAAAGTAGGCAATCCTTCTCGACTTTATATATGGGAAATACATCCTGAAGTGCTATTGGCTTTGACATGACTTATTTCTTAAGCGTTAAAAAAGACTGGCGCGAACGGTTTACCAATCGCTGCGGAATGCTGGAACGAGCGAACCTTTTTGTAAGACCATGCTCGCCATACGTGTTACTTAATCGGTAGATGGTCATAAAAAGAATAACTCCGAGAATGGCGATAAGTCCTACGCATACGAACATGTTTACGCCGGCGATGTAGAGAACGGCAAACACGATGAGCAGACCCAGGACGCCACCGCCTAGGTACCAGATGTATTGCGCTTTCAGTCCCTTGAACTCGATAGGCTTATTGATGCCCTTGTTGATTCGATATACGCTGTTAGCCATAAATAAAAAAGTAATCGTTATATGCCGCGACGTTTGCGTTTCCTGTGTTCCGCTTCCGCTGTCTTTTCAACGGCATCCGCTTTTGAACCTGGTACTGAGTTCTCCTTTAGAGACCGGGCGATTTCCATCAGCGTTTGCATGTTATCCTCCTTGATCGGCGTAAGATTTACAACCCGGTAAAAGGGCTGAATCTGTACCTTGATGATGTCAGGATTGTTTCCAAGCTCCAGCACCGACCCTTTGAAGATTGTCTTTTTGCCCTGATCGTACCAAAATGAAAGCTGGTCACTGCGCACCAAAAGCATATCATCAAACGACATAATGTTCTCTGGCCTTCCTACTTCTTCTAGCCTGCGAGCATTGTAATCAAGCTTGAATACGGTCCCGTAAATATTAATCATCGGGTCTCGTGGCCAGCCGACCTCCGTGCTTTGCTCATCATTCGGAAATACCAATCGCTGTGGAACGACTTCAATTTTTAACGCAGGGTCTTTAAAGCTCTCTCTGGTTACTGTACCCGAGTATGGCTTGCCCGTTGCACGCTCGAAGGCAATATAGACTTCGTGATTGGCAACGAACGTACGGTCAAAAGGAATAATTACTTTCGGATCGTCGACGCTTCGGAATAACTGGCGCCTGTCATCCACTTGGTAGGGCCTATTCTGAATTTGGATAGTCTGGAATTGGCGTGCCATATACAAAACGTTAAATGCCGAAGAAGCTTTTTAAAACCGTAGCGACCACTACCAGGAATATGCAGGAGCCGAACCAACTGGCCGCCACGCGGCTGGTATCCTGATCCCCCGAGTTCCATTTTTGATAGACCTTCACCGCGCCGATCAGTCCGACGACCGCGCCGATGGCATACATGAGAGTACAGCCCGTGTCGAAGTAACCGCGCACAAGTGTGTTTGCCTGGTTGATACCCGAATTTCCGTCCTGCGCGTAGGTGTACAGATACGTGCTTGTGTAGACAATGAGGGCAGCAGTAAAAGCCTTTGCCTTCTGCCAGGTGGGTTTGAAATTGAGCTTTTTCATAAAAAAGTGTGGGTGTGAGTGTGTGTGTGATTTTAATTCGAATGTGTATGGCTAGTTGTTATGCGGAATCCTCAACTGTTCGATACTGCCATAGTGCTGTAACGTCCTGGTACTGTAATTCAAAGGACAGATCTTTTCGCGATACGTCACAGATGTACTCGGTAATCGAATCCTTAAAACTTGACTCGGCCAGGTGTGGATATTTCGTCAATAGCGACTGTACCAGGCTGCAACCCTCTTCTTTCGAGGAGTTGTACTCCTGGAGCATTTTGAATAACGTTTTCAGTTCCTGCAATAAGTCAGCGACGCTTCCAATCAAAAGGTTGTCGGAAGGCGATGCCTTTTGCAGTAACGGTAAGAAGGTTTCGGGAAGCTCGTTTTCATCTGTTTCGAACAATAGGTCCTCCGAATCGATAGACTCAGGGACTTCCTCGCGAGCGACTTCAATCTGGATGTCACCCATAAGAGCAGGAAGCGATGGCGTCGAGGATACTACCGCAAGACTGTTTGTTTGGGATAACTTTGATTTGCCGGAGGGCAGGGAAAGTCGGCCCTTTACCAGCGCCACAAGGTCACCCCGATAAAATACGATCACTGATATCAAGTAGTATCCCGCCATCAGCGCCAGCAGGATAAGGGCAAAAGTTTGCCACGTTATTGAGTTTAGCATAAGCCTTTCTGTTTGTTGCTGATGCTAAATTCTAAAAGTCTAAGCCCGTTTGTTCACAAGGTGGAACCACATTACGAACGAAAAATATCAAACGTTGTATTTATAAATGAAATCGAACAATCAGATAAGTGGTAAAGATCCCATCTGTCCAAAAAATCATCATTTGGATTGATAAACATTTGCATTAAGTTGCTGTTATGCTGTTGGTCTTTTCTCCAAGGAGTCTTTAACCATCCCCCGTGTCCTTCCCGAATTGTTCTCGCGACATGTATACTAAGGACGATATGTAACTTTGGAAGGGTATTAATATTGATCAGATTCACAAAAAACATAAAACAGATTATCCGCGTGGAATCCTTCTGCTTTCGCAGTTAAGGCTCAAGAGATGGAAGCAGTTAACACTGTTTACCACCGATGGTCTCCTGAAAAGGGATCACAACAGGGTCGAGAATGGGTCAGCCCGATAGCACTGAGCGGGAAGTACTTCTTGTTCGCGGCTCGCATGAATCGGCAAAACGCATAGCGATGGTCTACAAGTCGCTGTACCATTAAGGTCAATGGCATGGAGCCCATACAGTGGCCTGCACACGTGCTCGAAGAGCTGCCAAAACGGCAATCAACAATATTGAAGACTTATTACCTTACAACGCTATTCCCACGTAGTTGGGTGGGTGATATACCGACGCGCAGTTTTGGACGTGTTTTTGAGGCTAGAGAGGTTCTTTAGGGGGATCAGGGAACTGTAGGGCACTCACTCACTCACTCACTCTGTTGATCCATGTTTTTTAGAAGCAAAAGGACTAATACGTCGCTCCTAACAAAACATGCGAGTATCTTTTTGCCAATGCATTCAAAAACTCAGGCAATCAATATCTCTCCGCTAGATAGTACAACATATCAAGACTTTAATCATCTACCACCGCATTCCCAAGTGATCCGGTTTGCTCCATCGGTCTATGCTTAAGAAAGTCTTTGAGCAAAATAAGGTTTTCATACATGTTAAGATTTGCCATTTCCATAGCTTTCATTATCTTTTGGAAGTCATCATTTGGCAACTCTCCATCCCTGTATTTGATAAACAACTCTTTTATAGCCAGATATTCTGCGATAGGATCATAGCTGAATTTCAATGACCTGTCATCACGAGACCCAGACACGATCATTAAGCCGCCTGTTAAAAACTTAAGGAGTGCTGTTTTTGAAAGTTTATTCAGATACCAACTTTCGGGAACCCATAATGGTCGAAACGCGACTGTGCCCAATTGCGGCAAGGAGTCTGCAATGCTGGTTCTAAATCCTATTGACGTACAGGCGGCGCGACGTAAATCTTTTAGCAAATCAGTAAGGTCATCCTCATTTCTGAATATCTCTTCGATATAATCGTCGATGAGCATACTGAATGATGTGGGAAAGTGTTCGTCGATTGATTTTTGATCATCGATCAATCGTTCAGCCTTTTTTACGGCAAGTCGAAGTAAGAGCAATGGAACGGTAGTTTCCTTTCCCGCCGAACTCATATCAAGAATAATATTCTTTATTCTGGTCCGCAAAACCTCGCGCTCGTTCGCGAAATGGAATGCTCCAACATATTGAGTTATAAATCCATCGAGAAGAGTATCTAAAAAATCAAGTTTCAAACCAACAGGAACAACTCTATAGATGGATGGCAGGTTCAGCGCTTTTCTTGACGTAACTACAACCAGATGGCTATTTCTTCCACCAGCCTCAGGATCAATATACGTTTTCTTATAATCGCTCATTTCCGAGAGCCCGTCTATGACAACGATGATAAATCTTTGTCTTAACAGTTCATGAACGAAGGCTTCTGACACCTGCTTTCTATCAGTGATAAATTCAACTCTCGCCCGACAAAGCTCGTCTACGTTTCTATCCACTCTATTTAGAAACACAGGAATTGATCGATTGGTTAACAATCGCTTTTTTGTATTCACTTCAGATGCCCATCGAGCGATTTGGAATGCCAGCGATGATTTACCCACTCCTCCCTGTCCTTCGATTGAAATAATAATTCGATTGTCCAAGTTCTCAGATTTCAACTCTGAAAGACCAGGAATGTAGTTCGCATCAGTTGAAAGGGGATTAAATGTATAGTAGGGACGTCCGTTGACCTCAAAAGGTGCAGGAATCCAAAACGGTCGACTTGATACATCAGTAGCACTTTCAAACATCTGTATTGCCTTCTGTCCGTACTTATCGACGAACGCCGCTAGCACTTTCTTATTGGCAGCCAAGGAAAATACGAGCCATGGTGCAAGTTGATCACTATACGGCAACCTTGATGAAGCGAGAAACTCACTCCAGTGAAATATCTGGATTGGAGCAAAGAAAAAAATTGCCAGGATACCAACCGTGTATAGGACTAGCAAAACGGCGACGTTCACTTTCATAAAATCCATAAATTCATCGAACGTTCGGGGAATCTGATCCCAGCGCATGAAATGCCCAATCTCCGCGAGAACGGATTCACCTACAAATATTGTAGTGTCCTTGCGTACGATATTCCATCCGTCAGAAACGATCAATTTAAATGTGCAGTAAGAATCTGGCTTAAAGATTGCCTTTGGCCAGTATTTTAGAGAGTCAATTCCTGTATACGCTATATCCACCGATCGATAACTCTTGTCGGTACCTGCTGCAAATTCACCGTCTAGTCTGATCTTAATGGCAATATTTTCAGTGCTAGACTCTTTATCTCCAACCATGACAATCGCTCGATACCCGTCATTGAAAGGAATCACTTCGAATTTCTTTATAACAGGAGTATCATCTCTTTTTTCTGTCTTGAAATATATTCCATTATGACCAACGGCATGCAGTGCTCCATTAGCGTCAATTGCAAGCCCACACAAATTGTCATTTGCAACCGAAGGGAGATTCTTGAACCACGTTCCTCCGGCATCATTCGACCTGAAGATATCGCCCTCTGTGGACCCCAAAAATATTGTGCTATCATTTGCAAAAATGATCCTACTAATATTATCAATAAAGCCAAGAGAATTATCTACAAACCAGTGCGCTCCAGAATCCGTTGACTTTAAAAGCTGTGGTTCTGATAATTTTGAAGTAGTTGTTATGTAACCGATCGTTCCTTTGGAACTAAATGCAATTGAATTCAGATCCCTATCTGCAGCAATACTTTCATCCCTGCGCCATGTCGTTCCTAAATTATCACTCAAATAAAGACGACCCTTATCACCTAATATCCAACACCGATTTTCTAAACAAAGAACCTTGTTTAAGGTCAATAAAGATTGCTTTGTAGATTCCAATTCCATCTGTTTCCATGTATTCTTTCCTTTCTGCTTTACTAATACTTTAGATTTCGCACCGACTGCTATCCCAACATCATGCTTATCGTCATAATATATTGAATATAGATCAGTACCTCTTTCTTCAGAATGTTCAGTTTTCCATTGGGCCCCATCATAGCGACAGGAAAAAACTGCCGATTTTTCGCCGCATGACCATATTTTGTTCTTTGTCACCTTTATTCCGTAGATTTTATGTTTCAAGCCCGCTGGAGAAATAATTTTCGGATCTTTGTTTCCTGGATTTATAGATGACATTCCATCATTCTCGGTAAAAAAAATATTGCCGGACGGATCGCTTGCAGCTTCATGAAAAGACCTAAACGGATTGATCTCTTTCCAAGTCTTGCCACCGTCCTTCGTCGCCAGAAGTGAATTGTATTGTCCGCAAACAAAACCGTGCTTTTCATCATCAAAAAAGTACGTTGAGTTTAAATGACTTTTTGTTTTTGTTTTGTGGCTCAACGTCCAGCTATTACCTCGGTCTGCAGTATAAAATATTTCACCTATACTATTAGTAGCTACGGCTGTTCGAGATCCAGCATCGCACCACATGCTTGTTATGCTGCTTTCTCCAACCTTCACTACAGTATAATCGCCCGTGGACAAGTTTACCCTAACAATGTTTCCGTCTGCAGAACCGGCCCAAATATTTTCGCTGTTTGCAAGCATACACGAATAAAAGGTTTTACTCGTGAGGTATTTCGGGGCACCTGCCGGCAGAACATTCTTCCACTTTTTCAGTAATGTATCGCTGGACATTAACAAAGTTCCCATTTCACCACAGATAACAACTTTGTTCTCATTTCTATCGAAATTGATACCATAAAGAGAATTATCTGATGACGTTCCTGAATCGACCCACTCACCTCTATCGTAATCGTATCTCAAAAGAGCGCCAGACCCTGTAATAGCAGCACCCATTCTATGTAAGTCAGAAAATCTGACCATCCACAATGTAGTCTCAGAAGCTACACCATCCATTTTAATCCATTTATGTGCATCTTCGCTAAACTTCAAAATGGCACCATCTTCACCTGTTGCCCACCATTGATTTGTGTGATGGTCGAACGTAACGCTTTTTAAAGCAATTTCGTCCACATTGTATCTCTTCCAAGATCTTCCGCCGTCAGTGGTATGCATAGTCTTTCCATAGCTGCCAACGATCCATCCATTTAATGAATCTTTAAAAAAGCAATCTAGGTTAAAAAGGCCGTCATTAACGGGCACTGGCTTGTAGTTGTATTCTTGCGCGTGCAAGCGCATGAAGCTTAACAATACAATTACTGTAAGGAGTTTATTTTTACTCATTGGTTCTGATGTAGTAGTGATACCAGTCTATAGAAAAAAAATCGAAGAAGGCCACATTTTTAAATTATGCCACCAATAAGACCAAAACTTTGACGAGTATACCAGCCGGTAACTCAGCTGCCGGGGTTATAAAAACTTAATGTGAAAAGTTTTCGAAAACAATAAATTAGAAAAGCCATTCCTCGATTAATACCTTGAAAGCTTGATTAGTATCGTCGTCAAATTTCACATTTGCATCCTTGACTGCTACATCATCAACTGAGAAGATGTAGTCAAGAGAAATCTTACTTAATCCGAAAATTTCAAACGTCACGGTTGGTATGATTCGTTGCAGAATTTAGGTACATGGACCTGATAAAAGAAAAAAGCCCATCATACTGTCTCAGGTAAGACAGTCATGATGGGCTCATACCTCAATATAGATAAAGAAATTCAGTATTCCAATTGGTCCAAGTCAGAACGGTTGGGTGTTAGATTATTCGATTCCAAGTTGCGTTCATTCGATGAAAAGAAAACAGCGGGATGATGTAAGTTTGATTCGGGTTGTTAGCCTCAACTTCTGGAAACTCTGATTGTCATATTATATTACTTCTAATCTAGCTCCTCGATATGCCGCATGAATCCATTGGACATCCGGTCAAGAAATGGTTTAACATTCGTTTTACGCAGACGTATGTCTGAAAAAATTCGCGCATAGTTAGAAAGGTCTAACCCGGTAATCTTTTCCAGTCCGGTTACGACTTGTTTTATGGTAACATCCCCAAAAGCTCCAGAGGCATGTAGTCCATAGGCCAATTCTATCGCGGAAACCTTCGACTCGTTCCAGGCTAATAGCGGAGAGTCAGGGGCAGTTGTTTTAACCTTTTTAAGGATTGCGGAATGTAAATATTCTCGAACTAGCTGGTAGGCCAATAACCGAGCAAGCTTTGCATCGAAGCCAGTAGTAAATGTTTCGTCCTTGTCTAAGTTTGACATGGTGCCGATCGTTCTTGTGAAATAGAGACGGTCGTGGCTTGTATGTCCACTCATGCAGTATTGCATAAATGGCTCGTTTTTACGAACGAATCGTTCAAAGCGCTTTAAATATCCCTCATAGAAGCAGGTTTCTGCGTCGCCTTGATAGCTGCGATGAAGCTGAACCTTAAAAACAATTTTGTGGTATATTAATTGGCTATGAAAGAGCGGCTTGATCTCCTTGAAAAAATCGATTTCTTCGGTGGTGGATTTAAATTTGTACGACCGAACGAAGGCTTTAAGGTTAGCAAGCGCGTCACGCAACGCCATTACCGTTTTGCTTAACGCGACCAGATCTGTCGCTTCCGGCGTCAGTCCTTCGTTCTTAAGTCCTTCTTGAAGTTGTTGAGAATATTCTTTGACTGTCATAGTATTAATGTTATGCAGCGTTTCGAAGTTCTTCCGACACAATCCGTCGAATGTCTTCTTTCACACGCATGTAGTTCTTTTGAATTTCTTCTGTAGAGACATTTCGCACCTCAGGGAGAGGCACGTACTGGTCCATTTCGTTTTTCAAAGCGACATGATCATTTTGAATTTCAGCATGAAAAACTTTGAGCTCAATCTTCTGATCAGGGTTATCCGCAACCATTCCAACAAACTCTCCTGAGCTTAGTGAACTTATCCTTGCCGGTGGTATTGCAGCATCCAGCTGAGTCGATCTGCTGATTGATGTATCCGTTCTATTGATAGAAATGCTTTCGCGTTTCTGTACGATCTTTCCAAAGCGTTCTGAAAGGAGCTTTGCCGTATCGCCCGTTGCTTGTCCTGATATGATATTGCCAACGATGTTAAAAACTACTTCGGCGGATTCCTTTCCATAGTCTCGCTTAAGCTGCGAGTAATCCTGAATACCCAAGGTCGTCGCACACAAATTTCCACGTGCAGTTGCAATCGTATTGTCGATATTTGCAAATATGGTGGGATACTCATCGAAGATCAGGCTACTTTTCAACTTGCCCTTGGCGTTAACCAAGCGAAGCATACGGGACACGAATAGCGATAGCACCGCCCCAAATATTTGTTGTTTTTGCGGGTTATTGCCAGCGCAGACGATCTTGGGCGCGTCGGGGTTGTTTATGTCCAGTGTAAAATCGTTGCCGCTCAGGACATAGTACAACTGTGGCGAAGACAGTCTGGCCATCCCGATCTTAGCGCTCGCGATCTGGCCCTCCAACTGTTCCCAGGCTTCGTGCCGATAGGCGCTTTCGAATGGATTCATTAGTACTTGTATTTCCGGTTCCGTACTCAATAATGGAAACATGACTTTATATTCGAGTTGCATGAGTTCTATTACATGCGGCAGCGTACAGTAAATGCCGTTGTTGTATTTGCGCAAAAACCAGATCACAGCCGTTAGAAAGTTAATCGGACTTTCCACAAAGAAGTCTCCTTGTTTTTTTATCCAGTCGCGGTTCAAGCCGAGCAAGATTGTTCGACTTGATTCAGACGCGTCTGTAATGTCGTGCATAGTCATCGGGTCGAGCGGATTGCACCGATGATAGATATGCTCAAAGTCGATGACATAGAATTTGGGCGGTTTTGCATAACATCCAGCGTTTCTAATGAGCGTGTTGTAGGCAATTAACGTCAGGTCCGGGAACTTGAAATCGTACACGAACATGGTAAAGCCTTTCGCGATGTGCTGTGTAATCACATGGCGTATAACAAAATATGATTTGCCGGTTCACCTCCGTATTGGGCGTCAGCCGGAACCTGGTCCGCCCATTACAATGAGGCCCCGGAAGGGATTGATGATCGATATGTAAGAGTTACGTGTCGATCCTTTTAATGTGTAGCGTGCAGGCAAATTGATTGAAAACTCATTCTCGATCTTGCGTTCTTCCTGCGGAAATGTCTCATTTTCTCTATTGAACACATCCTTTCCAAGCTTGACTTTGATCAACCGTGAAAGCCAGGTTCCACCTGTCAGAATTAGAATATATCCAAGGGCAGTGGTACCGAACGACAGGATTGCTCCCTGCGTCATATCCGAAAGCAAAAGCCAATAGTGCGCAGTCAAGTAAAGCGATAAGCCGAAAACAATGTAAAATACCGTGGAGCGGGCATTGATTTCTTCGTCTTTTTTTCCCTTCGCGCCGATCAGCGATACCACCAAAAGGCCCAAAGCAAAAAGCTTCCCGTTCCAGATTGAGTTGAATATGCCCGTACCATGGAGGTTCAGCATAATCTTATCGAAAAACTCCATTGTGTATCCCCAAGCCGCAAGTGTTTGGTGACAATAGACGTAAAAGTGGACGCCAAGTATCAGCATGCTACTCATACGGATCATATCAATGATCTTCCGCAGAGCCTGTTCATTTTCTCCAGTTCCCATAATGATGTGTTTTAAATTCTCCGTCTTTTCTTCTTCCTTTTCTTCCGCTTTGAGACGCTTAACGTTACCTCTGGCGATTTCCCGCCATAGCCGTCGCCAACGAGATTTTCGAACAGCGAACCGCTTTGTTGTGTATTGGATGTGCCCTCGCTATTTCTCCACTCGCGGTCACCAAACACGATCGAAGATGGCAGCTGTTTGTCGCCAACCCGATGGTTTTCTTTATTGCCGATACGCGTCAGTATCGCATTAACGCTGTAGGCTTTTCCCAGCTCACTGCCTTTGAAAAGCGCACTGGTCTTTGGATCTTGGAATGTAATTCCGAATGTCCTGCCCTCAGCGTTCGTATGTAACCGTACGTCGATCTTCTTCTGTTTGAGCGTCCTTACAAAATCGTCCAGCGTCCTAACGCTGGGCAAAACAATAACCTGGTCCACCAGCTTTTTTATAGCGTGCTTCCGAGGCTCTCTAAGCATTCGCTTTAGCCTGCCGCGTGCGTCCGCCTTAACCAAGCTGTATTCCACTTCAAGCTCACGGCGTGCACGAGCCGACTGATTGCGACCAATGTTGTGCACGGGAATGCGTCTGCCGTCCTCTTGGATCAGCGTCGAAACGATGTGCAAATGTTGGATGTTTGTGTCTCGATGTAGGTAAACCAAAAACGGCTGCTCACCAAATCCAATTTTATCCATATACGCTGAAGCAATGCTAGACAGCGTTTCTTTGCTCAATTTTTCCTCTGGGCTAAACGAAATTGGTATATGCAACGCATTGGTTTTTGTCCGCCTATTTCGTTCATGTAGGCGTGTGAAACGGGCGACCTTTTCGGATCGCGTCAGCCTGTTTTCATCTTTGAGGAACCCACTGGCCAGTAGGCACTCGGCAACACCTCGTTTTACCTTTTGCTCGTTATAGCCAATGAGTTCAGCTATGTGCTTACCCGTTATCACCTTGGCGACCATTGATCCGAGAAATTCGAAATAGCGGTCAATAAGGCGTCGACCTTGGTGCTTATTACCTTAAATTCATCCAGTATTTTCAAGGCATCGTGTACCTTCTGTGATGGTATTCGAGTGCTGTGGAAGTACTTTGTGACCTGGTTGATATTCACGCCGATCGCACGCAATTCCCGACGGATTCCGGCAAGTTCGGCTGCCGTTGCATCCATTTGCGAATCCCTCGTATACCAAACAATTCGCTCTTCATATAGGATCTTTCTAGCCATCTCACTCACTGTTCTGCAGTTGGAATGTTTTGTCCAACCTTCGAGTTTCTCGAAGAAATCCTGCGATACGCGCAATCCTATCTTACAGGTTAGTTGTTCCGTTTTTTGGTTTGTTCTTATGCTCATACACGCTGAATTGTTAAAGTCTAGGGGCGCCGAGTTCCGAGGCAGCCCCCCGAGCCGCCGCAGGCGAGCGAGCAAGATGACACTTGCGCTAGCAAGTGTACATCTTGCTTTGGCCGCTTACGCGGCCAAAGGGGGGTGCGGACGGTGCCTATCATACATTCTGCTTTTTTTGAGGTCGTTTCTTTGGAGCTGAACTTCTACTATTAATCAGTTCCCTTCTTCGAATTTTTCTCGCCTCAATCATCCTCTCAATATCTTTAGCATCGTAGAAGATGATTGCACCAACGCGCGAAAACGGTAGTGTGCCGTTGCGTCTGAGCGTTTGTAACGTACTGGCTGAAAGTTCCAGGAGTTTCATTACTTCCTCCGTCTTAAGCCATCGCCGATAGAGCCCGCCATATCCCAGTCCTAAAAGCGTCCTTATTTCCCCGACAAGCTCTTTTTTCAAAGCTTGCAGATCATCAGTAGTTGCTATACTAACTTCCATAAACGATTTGTGTGAGTGTGTCTGTCTGTCGTAGGACAAAGGACAACAATGCAATGGGACCAATAAAGTGGCACGGGGGTGACACTAAATCTTGTCCCCCCTTATGCCACCCCTAAAAATGCGGTCGAATGGGTCAATAGCGCCAAAAAGATTTTGCAAAATAATCCCTGGAATCTTAAGACTTTGTGGGTTACGCCCTACCGTTGCAGCTTATGTCAAGGGTCATGACAGTGCCCGCACACGGTGAAATGAGGTAGGTTTCTCGAAAGGCCTTTTGGCGACAACCCCGAGGAGAGGGTCGCCCTTGATGCCGCCCCAGGATCGGCCAGTCCGAATGAATTTCGTCAGATTAGCGATCAAAAGGGACTACTTTTAAATAGGTATTCCTGGCGGACAACGATACCTATATCCAGTTCAGTATACCCGGTAGCCGCAGCCGTTGTGGTCGCTTCGCCGACCGTTTACATCAGACTCGCTTGCTTTTTTCGAAAGAATCTGGCATTTTTTTATGTGGATTTCTTCCTAAAATAACATCTTGTACAATATTTTATCCGTTAAGCGTTCTTATACTATTATTAGGCCATTTTGTTGGGATAAATAGAAGCGATGCAAAAATATTGTGCTTTGCACAACCTTTTAACCGCTAGGCAGACTGTTGAAGCAAAGCAAGTTTTCTGGTATTTATTAGATATATAAAAAAGAGAAATGGCGCCACGGACGGCAGCATAGGGCTGTTATTTTGCGTGTCTAAATAGTCGATCGTTACTTCTATTAGGTATGTCTACGGTGGCATTTTGTTATCGGACCTGTTAAGGTTGAATGTATGGAGCTCCTATCTACGAATGATCATTTAACGATCAGTTATGAACGCGACACAAAGATTCTTATTTGCAAATGGCATAATCACCAGTCAGTAGAGTCAATTAGATACAACGGAGCCCTTATTTTGGAGGCGTTTAAGCACCATGGAGCCAGTAAGGTGTTGAATGATAACCTCGACGTTGAAGGACAATGGGAAGGTGCCATAGATTGGACCATTCACCACTGGTTCCCGGCTATGACGAACGCCGGCCTGAAGCACTTTGCCTGGGTTCTTTCCAAGGACATATTTGCCCGTGTTTCCGCCAAACGGGCCGGAGAACAATTTGATTCTGTACGTTTTTTTCGGTCTTACCGTTATGCGCATGACTGGCTTAGCCAGATTCATTAGTTCATTTACCTGTTGTTAGTCTAACGGTTTTTCAGGACATGTCTCCATGACTATGTCTTGAACTTGGTTTGTTTACACCCTGCTACTTGCGTTTAAACTATTCCAAAAACAAAAGGACAAAATTATGCCAACCCCCGGCTTCAAAAACGAAATGCTTGAACTTGACGGCATCATTCGAAAGGATGTTATCCGCTTTCTGCATGACAGCTATCCGCTTACCGAAATCCTTTATAAGGGATTTAACAATGAACTCGCGCAGTCAGTGAAGGACGCCAAGAAACGGATTTTTGCAGGTGCGCTACGTTACCCAGACATGGCCAACCAGCGAGAATACATTGTGTATCACCAACAAAAACTTGTAGAGTTAGCAGGTAGGCTTGCCGATCATGCGACAAATAATCGATTACCTATGCGCACGAAGCGCACTGACAGCAAGGCGCTTTTGCACTCACTTTATGAAGCGCTTGACGATTTGTTGGACTTCATGAATACGTTCTTTGCAGATGCTTTACCGCCCGACCATTGGCTATCGGTAGATTACTATTACTTGGTGGCACACGAAGTGAACGAAGGCTTCGATGAGCTTCAAGTCAATTTTCGAGCGCTCTCGATTTCAAAGGAACTCGTTGACATCACGCTTGCGCCACTTATTAAGTTCATCAACAAACCCACCGATAACGATCTAACATATCGTCGGAAGACATTTATCAAAAAGCTAAAGTTCGAACTCATTCGCCTCTACGAGTTACGCCGGAACACTATTGTAGACAAGGATGTCCACCATATCTTGTTTACGCTAAATTTTAATTCCATAGCATACCTTAACTATGTTGGTGTAGCGATTCGCCGTCGCATAGAACATCTATCTACGGCGGCAAAGAAGATTGATGTGTTGCGTGAAATTCTTCGGGATGTTTCGCAGACCGTTCAATTTCCTGACGTTATCTTTGATACGCAGAACCCGCAGCTTAAGGCCTACACAATGGATTGGCTGCGTCAGGAAATCCAATTCTGGGAGTCTGTGCATGAGCTACCGACGCCTTCTGCACCAGCAGCGGATGCGCCGAGCGCGCAACAAAACCCACATCTTGTTTATAAAGGCGTGCGTCAGCAAAAGCCGGGAAGGCTTAAAACAAAGTTCAATCTCTCTGTCAAACAGATTTCTTTTTTGCTCCGTGTCTTTGATGAAACTGAAGTTATGGAAGATGTTGACATGAAAGAGTTGATTCGTGATTTGGCTGCCATCTTCCGAAGCAAGCAGCGAGAATTTGTTTCAGCGACCAGCCTCTACAAAAAAATGTCTGAAGTCGACACCGCCACAGCAGTATCGATTTATAAACTATTTCTCAAGCTAGCCAAGCACGTTGAGACTGTATATGGCGTTCGGGGATAGAAAGCGATAATGAGAAACGAACAAAAAAAGGGGCGTATGCCCCTTTTGCTACTCCTTCTTTATCGCATCAAGAAGCAACCGTGCAGAGAAAAATGCGTTCGACGAAAGCTTGCGCTGCCACGCCTGTTGGCTTGGGCTCCATACAAATCCATGCCGTTTTAGCCGTTTACGTACGTCTTCTTCTGGCTTCCCTGGGAAGAAAATCTGCAGCCTGTTCTCAGCGGTATTGGTAAATATTCGAATATCACCGAACCATTGTTCTTTCGCTTCCAGCGAAGCCGTCGCTTCCAGGGCCTTAATTCGCTTGCGTACTGTCGTCATATTTGCGTTATTATTGGTTAGCTTGTAAGTAGGAAAACCGAGCCTCCCGCAGAAGTCACCGTTTAACAGTTGCTGCGCAAGGCCGTCTTGAATATTGTGCTCTCTGAGCTTACCCAGCTTATCTTCATGACTGAGTTTCTTATTTCGAATAATCGCGTTACACGCCTTCATTACAGCCTGATAGCTTTCCATTGCTTCCAATTTTGCTTTTAGCTTTTCAATCGCCTGTGGATCATCCGAACTTATCGCTGTATTTGCCTCGGCAGCTGCCGCCTTCTCCGTGTACCACTGCGCCTTCTGCTCCAGGGCGAGTCCCTTACGATGCACGTTGTCAATCTTAGCCCGATAGCGACGGTCCCCCTTTTCCGAATGATGCCCTATCAGTATTGGTTGTCCTGGTGGAATTACCTTGGCCATTTTGAAAGCCTTCTCTACATGTTCTTGGCTGGCCTGCTCATTTTTTCCTGCCAAAGCCTTGTAGCGTTCGATACGTGCTTGCTTCTTTTCTTCATAATTGCTTTTCATAATTGATGTTGTTTAAGTGAAACATATTTTTTGTTTCACTTCATCCCGGGCTTTTGGTCGACCGGGATGTGCGGCTGGCTGGCAGCGTGAAGCCAGGGGCCGGGTGTATAAATGGAGGGGACCCTAAGGGGAGGTTGCCGTTTATGCACCTTCGGTCCCCTGGAAGAGGTCGACCAACAAGCCCGACCTTAAGCACAAAAAATAGTGAAGTTTATACGCCTATTCCGATCGCTCGCGTTTGCGAATAAAAAAAGGGGCGTTTGCCCCATTCTTACAATCCCGGATCAGCGTCGCTGTAACAATCATCGCCGTGGCCGGTTGGTCCATCATTGTTCGAGTGCTCGAAATCTCTTCGCCCTTTTACCTTGACGATCTGTAGTAATGAGTACCCATCGTGCTTAAGTTCATGTATGGCCTTGTCATCCCAATAAAGGCATCCTTCGTCTAATGCTGCCATGTAGGAAACATGTCGCTGATTTTCGTCGTCGTAATGAAACTCAAGATCCAAATATGTTCCAAAGTCGTGCGCACAACGCGTAATCCGAAACGCTGTTCCGGCGGGGTTCATACCATAGAAACGTATCAGTTGCCGCTGATAGGTACGGGCTTCAAGTCGCGCGTTGTCCATGTAGTCTTCGTCACTAAGCGCTGCGCAATCTTCCATACCAGGTGTTGTCGATAATGAAATGTGATCTTTCATGATAGTATCGTTTTAGTTGAACATTTTTTATGTCCAACTCACCGGCCTTTACCGGACCCGGGACGTGCGTGGGGATGGCGGGTGAAGCCGGCGTTGGCGCGGTATAAATGGAGGGCCCCGCTTGACAAAGCGGGAGGCGCCAGTTTATGCCGCTTGCCAAGGCCGGCGAGGCGCCGGGAAAGGCCGAGCTTTGAGGGAAAAAATGATGCATTATCTCCTAATCGATGTCGCGCAACAGTTAAGATTTTTGCTATCTTAATACTTCTTAATTATATCCGATGGCTACAATGTACATGGCTCTTGCGATCATCACGTTCACAACGGGGTTTGCAATTCGATATTGGATTAATCGCCGCCGGTTTAACCGCCGAACGATGACAGGTATTGAAGTTTTCTCCAGCTATGAAAAGTCATGGATGACGCAGTTCGGTGAAGGCCTTTTAAGGCTTGTTTCGATTGCACTTATCTTAATAGCGTGTTTCTTTTTCTTGGGATACTGCGCACAAAGCCGCCACGAGGAGAAGGCGGTTGTAAGCAGTCCAATCAAACCTCTATAAATCACAGCCCAGAGTAAGAGCTATAAATACGCGAATAAAAAAAGGGGCAAAGCCCCTTCTCGTCACCTAACTTTTGCCTTGTCGTTTTGTTTTGCGTTTTTCGCCCCTTTACGTGTTTTCATGGCTTTGGCTTGTTTAACCTTCTTCTCTGTTTCTGTTTTTTCCGATAGCTGCATCCTTAAGACCTTGATCTTCTCCAACTGCCGCGCCTCCCTCTTGTTTTGAATTTCCAACTGTTCCCGGTTGAAAGCCGCCAGGTCAATGTCGCCATAGTCGCTAGCGATATGCTGGATGATGTGGGCATGGACGCTCCGTGGATAATTTCCTCCAAACTGGTCGAGCATCACTCCGCGAAGCATAAAAGCTTTTTGCTCTGATGATAACGCGATTAACGTCTGGATGAACGTTTCTGGATCTTCGGGATCAAGCTTTAACACCTCGTCAAGCTTTCGGGTGAGTGAATATCCGGCCTTGTTGTAAATCACATACCAAAGTAGTGCTTCTTCGCTACGCATTAGCGGAAGGTCGACAACGTTCTGCTGCGTCTTATGGCCTTCTAGGCTTTTCAGAACTCGCGCGTACACCTTCTCCTGATCGAGTTCTTTACCGCGTGCTATCCGGGCTGTGATCTTCGCGATCTGTGTCGCCGGATCGTTCTCGTCGGCTTTATCCGGTCGCTTCAGAACAACGGACTGTATCTTGCCAGCGCTATCCCCTGATACCCATAATCCTTTGAGCTTCTTTCCCTGGCCGCTGGTACTGAAGTCATCATATTCACATAAGACCTTTATTTTATGCCCAGCAAGGATGCTGGCGATATTCTCAGCTGGCTCTTGTCGATAGGCTTGCAGGAAGATAGTATCTGGCTCCGACTCAATGGCCTGGGTGACTGTTGTCGCCAAGTAATTTTCCGTCTTAATCTTGAAACAAGCCCGGTCGAAACAACGATCTTTTTCGCTTATATCGCCGAATAACTGCGGCGACGCGCCTGATCGCAACGGACAAGTTATGCACGATCCTGCTTTTGCGTATAACAACGGGTCGTTTATATCAAACGCCGCCTTTGAAATGCAATTCATAACGTTTCGTTCAATGAAGTTCGCAAGGTCGTTAACCCGTCCATATCCGCCTTCGTAATCGCTATATCGTTCGACAATCTGCCTCTGGCCCTCAGGTGTTAGCCTTGCTATCATTAACGCGTGCGCGATGTTCATTTTTTCTTCGTAGAAATCCTTTCGTGCCTCATCTATCAAATCGTTTAGTTTGATCCGTTGCGCGATGTAAGATTGAGTTTTTCCGAAGGTGCTGGCAAGCGCTTTTGTATTTAATGTCGTATCCTTTTCAAGCAGTGTTTTGTATCCTACCGCTTCATCAAGTGAGTGAACGTCCTTTCGTTGTATGTTTTCTGTAATCTGCATTTGAAGCGCTTCGTCTTCGGACACGTTTCGGATATATGCAGGTATGGTGTCGAGACCCAGCAAAACGCTTGCTTGAAAACGCCGCTCTCCTGAAATTAACTTATAGTACCCTTCTTTATCTGGGTCTGGTCGCAATAGAACTGGTTGAATAATGCCAAACTTCCTAACCGAAGCAACGAGCTCTGCTAGCGATACCTTCGTAAGCTCTTTCGCCTTACGGAACATGTAATTTGTCGTGCTCTTAGAAATTCTGTCAAGGTCAACTTTGGATAGTGTTTCCTCCGTGACAAGTTCTTGCTTTGATCCATTACGAAGATTGTTCTGACGATCGGCTTTACGGTCTAAACCATTAGCAGCCTTCACTTTTGATAGCGTTCTCATGATTTTTGATTTTAGTTGAACATTAGTTTTAATGTCCAACTCCCCGGGCTTTGCGGCGCCCGGGCAGTGCGGCGGGATAAGCGCGTGAAGCAATGGGAATGAGTATAAATTGGAGGGGACCCTTTGGGGAGGCGGCCGTTTTATGCCTCATTCCCATTGCAGAGGCCGCCGGACAGCCCGACCTTTGAGCATTAAAACTGATGAGAGATTCTCTGCATGCGTACATATACCGAGATGATCTATCTAAGTGAAATAAAATACCAAGAATGATTATCTTTAAGTATCCTAAGTATGAAAGACTATATAATGAGAGCATATATTGACGGGCACGTAGTTGTTAGATATTCGGAGGCGCCCCATGAACGCTATTGGCCTCAGATCTCTCGAATTATTTCTGAAAAGTATGGTACGAATGAAATCGTAAATCATGATGTGGTAAATGCTGTACTTCGCGACGCATTTTCTCTCGTTGCGGATAAATTCAAAAGTTTAGTGTATGAGGAAACATCATTTACTTTTTTTAGATATATATTATTTCTACATGAAGAATCACTGAAGCTCAACTCAAAAATACAAGACGGGATCACAGAACTGCATACGGTTAGTCGTAATGAGTTTGCCATGTATAGAAGAATACTCAAGAATATCCTGGAGCAAGGATGCGAGATTAATTTGGCTTGGGGTGAATTTCCGACCCCTACGGAAATCTATCGAATGGACGCTAAGTTGCAAGATTTGCTCTATTTGGGTCGTTGGCTGTATGATCTCGCCGATTCGATTGCTCTGCATGAAATGATTGGAAGCTTCCACACGATATGGTTTGACGAAGGAGAATTGGCCTTTGATATTCAACGGCATTATGGTGAATTGTACAAAGCGCTATTCCCACAGTTAGAGCAGGACTATGAAAATGCAACGTTTGACGAACGAGGTGTTCACAAGCTTCGAGCAGCGATAGAAAGCTGCTTCGGAATTGATTATGACTACGCGTTAGGCCAAATTGAGTTGATCAAAGGGCATTTCAGTGCCGACGGCTCGCAGCCGATACAGCCTGATGTATTACCTCAGAATTTAGCAACAGAATTTAGAATTTCGATTGGGCAGGCCAGCCAGTTTTATGATGGTCTTACACTTTCGAGAGCTAATAAGATGTCCTTGGAAGACCTTGTTTGTAAACCTTATAACTTAAATCGGTATATGTTTAGACCGATCTTGATTTACAACATCGGTGGTGCGGATTGGGCATTGATAGGAAAGGAAAAGTTAATTGAGTCCATGGTTGTGTTGGGTACAAATGTTGTTCACTGGAACGCGTTACCCCAAGAATGGCGGCAAAACCGATGCATGGAGCAGTTCATGAGTAGAATGAGTAACGAACACGATAAAATATTGGAAGATGTAATTGAGTCAAAGATAAAGGTTGAAGGTCTCCTGTACGTACGAAATATAAAATCCTTTAAGCGACCCGGCGCCAACAATATTAATATAAACAATGCAGTTGCCGGTGAAATGGATTTTATAATCGTGAACGAACGATTGAAGAAGATTTTTGCAGCCGACTCAAAATACAATCGTGCTCGTTTTGAGGCGGTCGGATACCGGGCTGATAACTCTAAATTTATCAATGACTATGAAGCGAAGATTCGAAAGAAGGCCGATTGGGTAGCAAACAATCTGGAAGTCGTCACGGGGCATTTTCGGATCATTTACAACCGTCCTCATTTGGATTTTACAGGATATGAAGTGGAACCGGTCTTTTTCATTAATACGCCTACCTTTTACATGTTCAACGGAGACTACAAAGCGATTACATTAAATAGGGTTTCCGAATACCTGAGTGGCCGGTTTAGGTTTCAGAATTTCACATTTAAAAATATCGACCCCGAAGCCGATAACCAGTACGATATTATTGGTCACCCATATTTTCGTTGAGAGTCAGGTAGTCTGTTTTTAGCACTCCGACAACAACGGTATATTCAGGTGATTCTTTGAACATGGAAAAGAGTCTGATTCTAACAGTAACCTCCAAAGATTGTTCGAAAACTCCGGCCGTGTGAATAGCATTCAATTCTACAGGCAGCTTCACCAGTTCATCCGTACCTACCCATCTGCCGCTATCATCCGCTTTGCCAAGGATTATATCGCGTATATAGATTTTTGCAAAGGCAGGGAGGCCATATTTGGCCACTGAGAAGCCTAAGGCAATTTTTGCCAACATCCGCTCAAAATGGGTGTTAATCTGTACCTGATGCTTGTTATCGATAGATGCTCCGGACCTACTAAGCGCAACGAACTGAATCGAGCCAATATTCACGCCACTTGTATAGCTCTCATTTTTAGTAATATGCGCCGGCGGTTCCTGGATAGGAAATGCCAAAAAAGCGAATGTTTCATTGATATTGCTCCATTTCTGTTTCCTCGAACGGAACTTGAAAAATTTCCGCATCATCAGAAAACTCTTTCGCAGCACCTCCAGTTCACTGCGCGAGGTAACAGCGGAGCAAGATTTACATGAGGCGCTTCGTAGCTTCATTGTACCGTTTAAGGCATGAGGGAATACGTGCTCAGTAGTTAAGCCTATGGAGGTCTCACAGTAAATACACTTGTCAGCGACGCCAATGACTTCCCCTTTGGCCGGATTGTTTTGATAGATGTGGCCGTCTTGTATCATTATCAGTCAAAGACGCCGCTAGTCCTTCTCGTACAAAGTATTTTCAATCAACTCAACTGTAGACTCGAACGCATTGCGATTAAATTCATTCATATTCTCCAGCGCATCAATTTCTGTTATCAGATCAAAAACGCGGTCCTGATCGTCGCCGCTTATACCATCTAACGCGCCCCTAAGAACGGCTTCGCTTGCTTCACCGATAAAGCGGTGAGCGTCATTGGTATTTCCATTTTTAATGATGGCATCTCGAAATGCAATAAGTCTTTTGATCAGTTCTTCTTTCATTGTATTACTAAGTTTTGAGTTAAGATTTTTTCCTAAGTTCTGAATTTTCACGACGTCTCGGTAGTCCGTTCTTCAGACACTTGCATAGTCGTTTCGATATTTTCTACGGTGTGCGAGAAAACACCGCCTCGCCATTGATTGAATTTAATTCAAAAACGAAGGTATAAGAAAAAAGCTAAAAATTTTAGTTTGTTAAACTAATTAAATTAGTCTTTCCTTTTACTTTTGATCCGAACGACTTTGAACATGGGGGCACAAACGCGAACAATTACAGGCACACGGTATGTGCCGCCGGACACCGAATCGGAGGAAATCCGGCATATTAAATCGCTATTGAAAGAGGAACGCAAATCCTTTCTCGATAGCTTAAAAAGTGATTTGCCTTCCTATCTGAACTACAAATTTGAGGTGGTGGCTACCGAAAAGCAACTTGAACAAATACGGGCAGCGCTCCTGGAGTTTGGAAAGGCACCGATTCCTGAGCGCATTTTTGAACCGGCTATGCGCGACGGACACTACGGGTACAACTGGTTCTTTAATGAAGTCATTGAGCTCATTCGTCGTATCCTGTACCCGGCGCGGGTGGAGCACGGCACAGGTAGCGGCCAGGCGAAAGATGGTATCGACACAACGGATTTGAATGCACTACAGGATTAGATGTAACATATAGTCTCACGCCTGGAATCGTCCGTAGCGTGTGGACTGAATAAAGTGGGGAAGGGAGGCGGCCTATGAGACCTGATTGTTATTGCGCGTTGCAGGTGACGACTAATTTCAGTTTCCTGCGTGGTGCGTCACACCCGGAAGAAATGGTGCAACAAGCTGTAGCGCTTGGCTATTCCGCCATTGCCATGACTGACCGCAATACGCTGGCCGGTATTGTGCGTGGACATGCTGCGGCAAAGAAAGCGGGAATAAAATTTATCCCCGCTTGCAGGCTCGACTTGCAGGACGGGCCGAGCTTGCTCGCGTTTCCGACAAACATTCATGCATATAACCGGCTCTCTGGTTTGCTCTCGCTCGGGAACTTGCGAACGGAGAAAGGAAAATGTCACCTGTATAGGTCGGATGTATACGCGCATGCTGAGGGCATGAAGTTTATCATCGTGCCGCCGTCCACTAAAGTCAATGAGGCGTTGGACCTGGAAGCCGATTTCAAGGCCGCTGTACAGGAGTACCGTGCGCAGTTCGGCCAGCACGTGTACCTGTCTGCGGTTCGGGCCTACGATGGACACGATTCCATATTTCTCTACCGCATTTTTCAACTCTCCGCATCCACCAAAACCCCGGTAGTAGCCACCAACGATGTACACTACCACGAGAAAACGCGTCGTGAACTCCACGACATGCTGACGTGCATCCGTGAGAAATGTACCATCCAGACCGCCGGATTCCGGCTGCATCCAAATGCAGAAAAATACATGAAGCCGGTGGACGAAATGATCAGGCTTTTCCTCCGATACCCAGCCGCCATCTGGCGCGCTCAGGAAGTAGCCGATGCCTGCACCTTCTCACTGGATGAAATAAAATACCGCTATCCGAAAGAAGTCAATACAAGCGGCCGTACATCAATCGAACAACTACGGCACCTGGCTTGGGAAGGAGCCAAAAGAATGTACGGTGAGAATATCCCGGATAGAATCCGGAGCAATATCGAGCATGAAATGACCTTCATTGAGGAAATGAACTATGCGGAATATTTTCTTACTGTCGAGGATATCGTACGCTTTGCGCGGTCGAAAGAAATTCTCTGCCAGGGCCGTGGATCAGCGGCAAACTCAACCGTATGCTATTGCCTGGGGATTACATCAGTCGACCCGACTAAGTTCGATTTGCTTTTCGAACGCTTTATATCTTCTGCCCGCAACGAGCCACCGGACATCGATGTAGATTTCGAGCACGAACGGCGCGAGGAAGTGATGCAGTACATCTATAGCAAATATGGTCGTGACCGCGCGGGTATCGTGGCCACCGTTACGCAGGTACATCAAAAGGGTGCCATCCGTGATGTCGGCAAAGCCATGGGGCTTTCTGTTGATACAATCGAACGTCTTTCGAAAATGATCTGGGGCCATAGTAATGAGTGGTTCGATGTAAAAAGAATTAAAGATGCTGGACTCAATCCAGACGACTTCATCTTACGAAAAACCTTGGAGCTCACCGCGCAGTACATGGGGTTTCCTCGGCAACTCGGACAGCACACCGGTGGTTTCGTTATTACCGACGGTAAACTCACAGATTTGTGCCCTATCCTCAATGCCCGTATGGAAAACCGTACGAACATCGAATGGAACAAAGACGACATCGACGCGCTGGGCTTTCTTAAAATCGATGTACTCGCCTTGGGTATGCTTACGTGCATTCGAAAAGCGTTCGACCTCACCAAGC
Organism: Parachryseolinea silvisoli; assembly: GCF_021190955.1. GTDB lineage: Bacteria > Bacteroidota > Bacteroidia > Cytophagales > Cyclobacteriaceae > Ohtaekwangia > Ohtaekwangia silvisoli. The sequence goes on along the minus strand of NZ_JAIOAO010000001.1, from coordinate 1,615,257 downwards.
GTCACTATAATCGCGAGCTGACGCTGGCGAATGTTCCACAGGATGATCCCGCTGTCTATGAAATGATTAGCAACGCTGACACCATTGGCGTGTTTCAGATTGAGAGTCGTGCCCAACAATCGATGTTGCCGCGCCTTCGTCCAAAGGAGTTTTATGACCTGGTGATCGAAGTAGCCATTGTTCGGCCGGGGCCGATACAGGGAGACATGGTTCACCCGTACTTAAGGCGCCGGAATGGTGAAGAGCCTGTAGAATTCCCATCGGAAGAAATACGCGGCATTCTCGGCCGTACGCTTGGGGTGCCCCTCTTCCAGGAGCAAGCCATGAAGATTGCCATCGTGGCGGCAGGCTTTACGCCGGCCGAAGCCGACCAGCTCCGCCGTAGCATGGCAACTTTCAAGGTACATGGCATGGTCAAGCATTTCGAGCAAAAACTCATCACCGGTATGACGGCCAAGGGCTACACGAAGGAATATGCCCAGCGTGTATTTAAACAACTCGAAGGCTTCGGTTCCTACGGTTTCCCGGAAAGCCACGCTGCATCATTCGCACTGTTGGTGTACGTTTCTGCCTGGATCAAATGCCATCTTCCTGATGTCTTTGCCACAGCACTGCTCAATAGCATGCCCATGGGCTTCTATCAACCCGCCGAAATCGTCATCGACGCGCGTCAGCATGGCGTCGAAGTCCGCCCTGTGGATGTTAATTATTCTCAATGGGATAATGTGATGGAGGAACGGGATGAAAAGTATCACGCCGTACGCCTGGGCTTCCGGCAAGTCACGGGCATGCGGCAGGAAGATGCTGAGGCGCTCATAAAGGCCCGTAAAATATCTTTTGCCACGGTAGATGATCTTCGCATCGCTGGCATCCCCGCGGCCTGCCTGGAGCGGCTGGCGGACGCCGATGCGTTTAACTCGTTGGGCTTGGACCGTCGGCAAGCATTGTGGGCACTTACCGTAAAGGACCAGCCACAGGAAATGTTCCATGGCAGGTCTTCCCATAACGTAGAGAGCAATGATGTCAAGCTTCCAAAGATGACGGTCTCCGAGCATGTCGTACACGACTATGTGTCAATGTCCCTGTCTTTAAAGGCTCACCCGCTAAGTTTTATTCGCAAAGAGCTGGACCTATTACGAATCACACCCGTCTCAGTACTTCCCAGCCTAGCCAATGGCGATAAAGTAACGGTGGCTGGGCTTGTCCTGGTTCGGCAGCGCCCGGGTACAGCAAGCGGTGTTTGCTTTATTACCATACAGGACGAGACAGGGATCGCAAACTTGGTTGTCTGGCAGAGCCTTTTTGATAAGTACCGGAAGGAAATCCTTCTGTCGAGGTTGCTTATGATCGAGGGCACCCTGCAACGCGAGGGCCAAGTCATCCACGTCATCGCTAAAAAGTGCAGTAACCTCAATCGGCTGCTCGGAGAGCTCGTGCCAAAGACTGAGTCATCAGTTAATCTCGGCCCACTGTCAAGGGCTGACAAGGGGGAGTCTGTAAAAGACGTCAAGCCCGGCAGTGCGCAGCGAGACGTTATACAGGGTAAAATATTTCCAGACGGAAGAAATTTTAGGTAATCCGGAAAATATCATTTTGGTAATGTGTTAATTTTCAGGCAGATGTAAAATATCCGAAGGGTTAATCAAACTGACGTAGTAAAAAAGTACTATAGATATGACGCGTTTTTTCCCCAAATTAGCTTTGATAAGCTCTATCGAAAATGATACCGGACATAGAAATTTCGGATGTAACTGAGCCCGTATTTCCTGAAAAGCGACTTTCAACGCTACAAATGCTTACGGGAGCGCCGATCAATAAGTTAGACCGAGTGAGAGTGATGTCTCCTGACGAATTCGAAGATTTTGTGAGGCAATGGGTTTGGGGGCATTTAACGAGAAAATATCGCAAGGTGCGCAATATTGGCGGCGCCGGCGATAAAGGTCGTGATGTCATCGGGTACATTAATGATACGGAATTTGAAATGTATCAGTGTAAGCACTACGTTTCAACACTTGCTCCTTCCCACATTCTAGTAGAGCTTGGTAAGCTCTGTTACCATACGTTCCAAAGTGCGTATAGCATTCCGAAAAAATATTTTATTGTCTCACCACATGGTCCAGGTCCATCGCTAACCAATTTACTGGAGAACCCTCAAGAAATAAACGACGAGCTTATTAAGAATTGGGAGAAACAATGTAAGGGGAAAATCACAAATGTGCCGGTGGAATTGACAGGTGACTTTCTGGAGTATGTTAAGAAGTTCGACTTTTCAATTATAGAAGACGTTGATATACTGACCGTAATTGCCGAACATTCTAATACAATATACCATGCCGCTACTTTCGGTGGCGGTCTTAAACGTTTCCGGGAAGTTGTCCCAGAACCAGCGGAAACAATCGAACCCCGCGAACTTGTTTATGTTGGTGAATTATACAAAGTGTACTCCGAAACGCTAAATACTGAAATAAAAGACGCAGAAAGTCTAAAAAATCTAAACGAAGATTTACATAGTCACTTTTACGACCAACGTAAAAGTTTTTATTGTGCCGAATCACTCGAAGTCTTTAGCCGGGAGAATTTTTCTCAATACGAAGTATCACCATTTGACGAATTGAAGTCTGATGCATTCTTTATCATCAAAAATGAGTTGACATTCATGACCAGCCATCCGGGGTCAGAAAGGCTAACAAAGTCGATCCAGGCTGTTAGTAAAGCTGATTTCTCAAGCAATCCGCTAACAATGTGTTTAGAGTTAAGAATGCCAGACCGTGCAGGAATGTGCCATCACATGGCAAATGAAAATAAAGTACGATGGACAATCAAATAACGAAGCCACGACTATACAACACCGCAATGGAGGTGGGATTGCGATCACTTGTAATCTTAAATAAAAGTAAAAAATCCCTTGATGTGGAGAGGTTGATGTATTACGACTTTATAGCGTTAAACACTAAAGATTTTCAAGGCCCTCCAAGCCTACATGCGCCGATAAGTAATCGTGGTATTCAGATATATTCACGTAGAGAACTCATAAAAAAAGGCTTGACGTTTCTACTATCTAAACAACTGATTGAATTTCGAAATGATTCTTCTGGCTTCACCTATTCTATTAGTGATGCTGGTACATATTTTCTGAAATATTTTGCGTCGAAGTACTTTACCGACTTAACTGAACGCGTGTCCTGGACGATGTCCACATTCGGTGACATGTCGACCCAGGAAATATCTCGCACATTAAATACTTCTTTACTAACCTGGGGTGGCGAGTTCGCATCAGACGATAATCTTACAAATTAACCCATGGCCGGATTCTATATTTCAAAAATTAGTGTTGGTGGACCAAATAAGAAGCCAGCGGAAATAGTCTTTAAGCCCGGCTGTAATGTTGTGACCGGCGCATCCGATACAGGCAAATCTTACATCTTCGCGCTCATCCACTACCTCTTCGGTAAATCTGAACTTCCGAAGAATATACCTGAAAGTGCGGGATACGAGTTTGCTATGGTAGAGATTAGAGCATTCGATGACGATTTTGTTACAACCCTTTACAGAGCGTTTGGCAAAAATATTGTCTACGCAAAGTATTGTGGTTTAGATGTGTTCTTTAAATCGGATGCAGTAAGCAAAGAATTTAAAACAAAGGGCGATGTCTCAGGCGCCTCACACATATCCTCATTCCTGATGCATTTATCGGGATTGGAAAACAAAAAGGTTCTTCGAAGCAAAAGTAAAGGCAAAACCGAGAATTTATCATTTGCAAGCCTCAGAAATCTACTGTGGATCGACGAGGAAGAGATCATACGACAATCCTCTCCATTCTATTTTTCCGGAGATTACAGCAGCTATACCCGTGATCAATCCACACTTAAAGTGCTTCTTAGTGGAGAAGACTTCAACAACGTAAAGCCTAAAGAAGACAAGGTTATAAAAGAGAAGAAAATAACCAGCAAGATTGAGTTTGCATTGAGTCGAATAAATGCGTATACAGTGGAGAGGAAACTTGCTGTCGATACATTAAATAGCGCCACTGGCGGTAATCCGGATTCACTGACGAGCCTTAATTCGAAACTCGAAATTGATCTCGTTGAGCTTGACCGAATAACAAATGAGATCTATTTATTTCAAAGCAAAAAAACAGGGACATTAACGGAACTTGCCTATACCAACGAACTTTCCCGACGATTTAAGGTATTGAGTCAGCAATACAAGAGTGATTTTGAGCGATTGGAATTTATTCTCGAAGCTGACATATTATCGTCTCAACTTGGCGACACCGCTTGCCCAGTTTGTAGCTCTAAAATCAATGAAGCGGCATTCACTCACATGCGGGAAGTGGATGATTTTCGCCAAGCTGGTAAAACTGAAATTCAGAAATTAAGCGATAAACGCCACGGATTAGAATCAACCATTATTGATGTTATTCGCAAACAGCTGGATTTGGAGGATGAACTCTTGGGCATCGATGAAACCATTACTTACCTGACGAATTTGTCCGATCAAATGCAACCGAGGATCGAGGATACGAAAGGAATACTCACCGAGTTGCTAGCACAACAAAAAATCGCCAATAAAATTGAATTTATTGATGATGAAGTTCAAGGATACTACAAGGAACTTGATCGTCTGCAAAGACATCTTCAAGCGAAGGAAAAAGAAGAGGAACTAACCGTAATAGATTACTTTTATTTAATCGACTTATCCAAATTTATCGAAGAACGGTTGCGGTTGTGGAACTACGATACAAATCTTTCAGTGGTTTTCAATCCACACTACACCACTTTTGACATCGTTATATCGGGTAAAGAGCGTCGAAGCTTTGGAAAAGGTAAAAGGTCGATTTCATTTGCGGCGTGCGTTCTAGGTCTACTTGATTATTGTATGGCAAAGGAACGCCCTCTTCATAAATTAGTTATCCTCGACTCTCCTTTGACAACTTTCGAAGAAAAAACATCTGAGACGAAAAGTGAACTCGCTAACGCAATTCAGTCTGCGTTCTTCAAAGACCTTTCTCGTACACCCAAAGACTGTCAAATTATCATCTTTGACAACAAAAGACCTGCGCCTGAGTTGCATAGAAAATTGAACGTGCAAGAATTTACAGGAAATCCGAGCATTGGACGGAACGGATTTTTCCCCTAGTAGGGTTGCTTTATAAACAACCAAACCCGATCTGTATTGTGATTTAAAAATTAAAGGTACCGTGTCATCATTTGAGATTTATCGTCGCATAGTTTCAGGCGATCTTAGACCCAATCTTAAAATATATAATGCTAGGAAGGGTCTTAATCAGCTAGAAGCGTCCTTTTTTTCAAAACCTGTAAAAGTAGGCGACCGAAACGAGGTTATTAAAGAGGTGGAAGATTTTCTTAAAACGAGCCCACGTTATAAAGAGGGTGATACAGTTAAAATTCGGATAGACAACAAAAATAGGAAAATAACGGTCGAAGTTTCAAATGCTCCAGGCGAAGAGGATCTTATCAACATCGACATTTGTCCACCTTGGGATTTCAGAGGCGAACTATTTAGCCGTATTATCGAAGACGTGCATCTAAGATTTAAAAATACAATAAAGGAAAAACTTAGAAACTCGGATAATTCCGACGACCTTGAATTCTTTGCAAATCATAGCATATCAATACTTAAACAAATTGCTATCGACGCACATTTGTTCGAAAAGAGATTAAGTGCGTCAAATACAAAAGATTCGAGAAGTTCGCGATACGTTCTCATGGTTTTAAAGAAGCATCTCCTGTACGCAATCATTGAAATTGAAATTTCCTTAAAGGCTCTTATCAAGATTCCTCTACAGACCGAATTTGAACTGGAAGACGAGCTTTACGAATTTTCGGCATCGAAAATGGAGGAAAGGGTAAAGAAAAACATTAAAGAAATGGATACTAAATATATCCAGAGGTTTTACGGCGAACTTGGAATCAAGGCTACTGAAGAAGCGAAGATGACTTTCTTTCGGAACAAAGTCGTTGACATGGAGAATTACATTCAGACAGCCGAACAAGTTTATCCTTTTAATATCCACCATCGGGACCTGCTTCTCAACGAATATGGCAGGTTGTTGTCAAAAGAATTCATCTCTAAAATATTCAGCGTTCTTACTGGTACTACTGAGGACCTTCCGTTTCTTATTCAGGAGAGAACTAGATTACTTGAAGACAAGAACTCTATAGAATGTAGAGCATTGTCAACCACTGATTTCTTTCATCGGATTGAACTCCGGATAAATGCTATCAAAGAATTAACAACTACCGTGACAGCCGATCCCGATCAACTTTTAAAAGACATTATCTCCTTCTGTATTAACCTTCAGGGACGAAAGGGAAGGAATTACAAAGAAAATGACCTGAATACAGATCTTGCTGACCTATTGCGGGCAAAGGGATACAATATTTCGGATCAGACTCTTCACGGCCGATCTGGTGGCGGCAATAACAGCAGTATCCCGGGAGAACTCGACATTGCGATCAGAGACCCAAATAATAATGGAATCATCATGTCCATCGTGGAGTGTTTCATCATCGACTCCTGTGGACCGGAAAATAAAATCATTGAAGAGCACATCCATAAGCTACTAAATCGTTACGATACAGCCGGAAATAGACACAACTTTGCCGTCATATTTGCAAAGGCCAAAGATTTCCACGGCCTGTGGAGGAACTATCAAGAGTACATTAATCACCAGGTTTTCAAATCAAGGCTAGACACCACGGAATTAAATATTAACGATTTAACTTACGAGTATGCCAAAGTATGCGTAACGGACTTGCAACGGCGCGACTCTCAAAGACGACTGTTTCATATTTTTATCAATATGTACAATTCGTAAACAATTCTAATTTAAATTGATATCGTTCATCAATTTTAGGTGAATAATAAATCCAGCAGATTGAAGTTACATTTGTTGACAGAAAATGGCGTTTTCTGTGGAATGGACAAAGGACATAAAAACTCTTAGTGAGATTTACGAAGATTGTTGCAGGGTCGGCGGTATTAAACCGCACTTTAGTAAGAATGATTTTGTACGTCGTTTGACAGACGAAAACGAAGAGCTTCGGGCGCGACTCGGCCGAGCTGTACACGTCTTTGATACAGGTATCGGAAATTACGGAAGTGAGCATTTTTTGAAACTATGTTTCGAGCGAAATTATCTTGATCGTAAGTTATTTTCAGGTTTGTATTTGACAGTACACACTAATGCGAGACCCTACAGATATTTGACAAAACAAATGATCACAGATATGCTTAAAACTATAGAAACTCCTCTACTTTGTGACGAAGCAAAAACGAAATATCCCGAACTGCCTTCGGAATTCAGAGTCTACAGAGGTATGCGGGAAAGACCAGTTGACCTCGACGGATGCGGATATTGCTGGAGTTTGGACGAGAGAATTACCCATAACTTTGCAACTGGGGATGACAAAATTCATGGCTTCTTGATTACCGGTCAAGTGATCAAAGTTGACATCTTCGGTTACATTCTATGTCGCCGCGAAAACGAAATTGTTATCGACCCACGTAAGGTTTCTAAGAAGACTATTGCTGAGGTGAAGCCACTGTGACTCGACTAGCTGAATGAAATGTCACGAACAATATTTGAATTACTTCAAATATCTAACAATCAAACAATAAAAATAGACCTGATAGATTTAATAAGTATTGGTATTTTAATATATCTTGGTAAATTAGTATAAGTCCATATAGCAGCATCCGTTATGAAAATGCCACAGCGTGTACCTCAACATGTATCGGAGACAGAATCTTTTGTGATTTTCTCCGAGAAGTTGCCGAAAAATTGGATTATAAGACAGGTAACAGAACGCGACTATGGAATTGATTGTTACTTAGAATTAGTCAGCGATAATAATGAATTAACAGGTGAACTCGCGCTAATCCAGCTTAAATCACGGCAAGAGATTATATGGACAAAAGCGGATTACTATACAATTTCTGATGTTGATATTGCGACTTCAAACTATTGGTTCAGGTTCCAGGTTCCAGTATTTCTTTTCATAGCCGACATAACAAATAAAGAACTCTATTTTGTGGGTGCAAGAAATTGCATAAAACGTAATTTTCAGGAGTATCTCGCACAAGGCCAGTTCAGTTATCGAATATTGAAAACTGCTAAGTTTGAAGGGCAAAGGGGCGCCGATCTCTTTAAGTATGCCTTTTATTACGACTATTTTGGAAGGCGCTTTGACGATGAGCTGGTATTCTTCTTTTCGAATGTTCAACAGCAAAAAGATTTTTTTGAAGATCATTGGGGCAGGGATATTTTTTTAGGGGTTGAATCGGATCAACTGGTTGTAGCGGAATCTATCTACAGAAACTATAAATTCTTATGCGGTTATCTGGGGATCGATTGGGAGATAATACAGATCAATGATTTTAAAAGTTCCAGGAGAAAGAGATTCGGGAACGATTATGATATGTACGAAGGTGATTTGGCTGAACTTGTAAAGCAACTTCATCCATTACAAAGAGTCATTATAAAAACCGTAAAGGGATATCTCAATGAAGAACAGTACTATTGGTACGTTGTAAACAAATCGCTTTCAGAATTTCTAAGCAACCTTCACGAAGACGGAAGTTATTCAGAATTTTAGCAATACGACATCATCAGCCTGACGTTTGTCAACTCCGATACGGATTTTACGTTTTAGCTTACACTCTCGCAAAGCTGTTTAACGGGTTATTGGCAGCAATCCAAAACGATGACGCTGCCATTGGTAATTGCGTAGGAATTACTTCACCTCATTTTCTGGCGTCGGAAATCCCCTGATCTTGCTTTGACCAAAAGCATCCGACAATTGGCCCATCAGGAGTTTCACGGATGACATAAATGGAAAGGCGTGCGGTATAGAAATGTACTTAGGTGTCGATGTACTTACAAAAAATGGTTCTTTAATCCCTATTCGTTGGACCAATTTCAATGAAAAGGAGAGCAGATATCAGGGATATATTTCCGATAAGCAGTTGGTTCATGAGTCCTTTAGGAAAAAGCTATTGGCTGATAGTCCAGGAGACTTCGCTAGTTTAGAATTGATATTCGATACAATTTTTGGTGCGTTTCGGTGATTCGCTGACTGTACCGGTATCATCTGACCCACCCTACCGGGAATCATCTGATTCGCTGAAAGCTGGTTACCCGGCTAATTCCGCGGCAAGCTTTACAAGCAGTTCCAGTTGCGGAACACCCGGTGTTAGGTGAGCACTTATATCATGTATCACGATCGTCGATAAAAAAAGAAGCATTAGAGACAGGACTGGATTGAATGGGACATAGTCTGGATTTTTGTAAAAATTGTAGGCTCTACCTGAGAAGTGCTGAAATTGCGAAAGGTATTTGTACGATATTTGAATCCGTTCTGTGTGTTGATCCTTTACAAAATGCATCTTACCAGCCTCAGTATTATAATTTAGCGTTGGATCGATGCCGTTTTTTTCAAGATACTCACGCACCGCACTCGAAGTTGAGGCTCTCCGAAAGTCAGCCTCCCTTTTTAGCTCCGTTCCTTTATAAAAATCAGCAAAGTTAGCTTGTACCGCTTTGCTCAATCCTTTTATTAACTTCATCATCGCCTTTAGCCATTTCTATTTCGCTTCTTACCATGGCTTTATACTCCTTAATAAACGACAGATCCAAAATATTAGTCTCATCTTGCACTGCGTCTGGACCGGCAATTTCATTAATTTTCACAAGGTATCGATAGTTAATAATATCGGACACCATTCCCCTGAGGATCAATCCAAGCGACAAGAAGTTTAATTCACTTTTTTCAGTTTGAGGATAAAAGAAAATGCAATTCTCTATGTTGATTCTGAATTTTTCCAATATGTGCAAACCCATGTTCTGAAGGCTAGTTTCGGGTTTAGCGGATTTAAGACCATCCTTTTCATACTCTATTAAAATCGACAACGCAGTATGGTATCCGTCAATACATTTCTTCCAGGTAGTCATGATAATATTTCCCTTTTAGTTATTGAAAATGCAGAGCTAATATTTTTTTTCTATTTATTGTCTTTTTTTTGCAGTTCTATACTCCCACGGGGCGATGGAACTCGGTTGCGACCACAATCCCCTTTTTGCTTGACTGGCCTCTTCGTCGAGTCGCGCCCATGTTGGATTCTGGTCATACTTTTTGTAGTGCCAAGCTAATCCCGCCTTCAAGAGCGCTTCGTTTACATTGATTCCATCGATCGTTACCATTCCGATCGTTCGGCCATAACGGTCGACATCCATCTCCCTCACATTGACAGATTTCTGAAAAATCATGTCAGAGAGGAACTGCTTTGCTTTTGCTCCAAAGTCTTGCTTCTTTTCTGGGCAGTCAATGCCATGTAGACGAATGCGTATCTGTTCATTCTCAGAGGTTAAAAGCGTGAAAGTGTCGCCGTCTGCTATGGACACGACGTTCCCAGTAAGCTGCGCAAAAGCGGCATTCGTGAATAGTATTGCAATGATGAATAGCGACTTCATTAATGCTAGGGCTTAAATTGTGGACTGACTGAAAAATATTCTGCAAATATGAACGGTATGTCACTAAAAGTTGTGATAAATATGCAGAAAGTTGATTAGAATTTATAATACGAGAGTTTCGTTTTTATAACCGGATATCGCGAGACGACAAAGTGCTGAATGTTTTAATGCACGTCTTTTGTTTGATTAAATGCTCTCTCTTCTCTTCCTTCACCAAAGCCTTTCCATCGTAATTACATAACCTACGGTTCAAACTGTAAGTTATAGACTTTACTATTTTTTGTATTTATTAAATCAAATTTCTTGTGATTTATTCGGGTAATTCCGGTTGGGAAAAATCCATTCGTTTTAAAGATATCTTCAATTTTATCTTCAAATATAAACCCGGAATTTATATGAAAGGATTTGTTTTTCGAAAGTGATAGCGATCGATAAATAAAACAACTTAACAAAAATACTGTCGAATAGTACTTTCTTTTAAACTTTTGTAATGCTACATAGGAATTCTATTATCGAAGTAGCCTGAGTACGCTTGACTTAGAATAATTGAGCATCATATTTTGGCTCGTCCTTATCAAAATTATAATCTTCAATCATGTCATTCTGAAAACATATTAAGGCGTCGTAAATCTGCGGACTAATTTTCCTAAGTTGGATGATTTGGAATAGATCATTTCTTTTGCAACTTCAAACGACACGATTTCTTTTAAATATTTGATTATAGCAATCCAGAGTCATATTAGGATTTCCCCAAATTGAATAAAATTTACGTTTACCGGATTATTTTTTCCCAAGACCGAAATATAACTTCAAGCCTTTTGTTTTTTGAATTGATTTTCATTTGGAGATATCAATTCCTATGAGTGATATTTATATCGTTAATACGACGTACCACCAACGTTATGAAAAGAAGAGCCTTATTTATCGAAATAGTCATTTTCCTGTTCGTATTACTTTTTTTATATGCGGCTGGTAGCAAGCTAATACAATATAAAGAGTTCGTAGGGCAAATGGGAAAATCGTTCTTGGTGTCCGCCTATGCGCCTATATTGGCATGGCTTGTGCCTGTCATTGAGATCGCAATTTCTATTTTGCTACTCATCCCTCGATTTAGGCTATACGGTTTGTATGGTTCATTTTTTATTATGTTTCTGTTCACGTTATATATATTGGTTATACTGAACTTTGCTCCGGAGGTACCATGTTCATGCGGAGGAATACTATCAAATATGGGTTGGAAACCGCATCTTCTGTTCAATGTGGTTTTCACCATTCTGGCTGTAATCTCCATATTCATACATAATAAGGAGTTTGTATCATTCAGAAACAATCCCTCAGTCACATGAATCGAATTATCATCACGATATTAAGCCTTGCAGGAGTCGGATGTCTGATTATGGCGGTGTTATTTTATGCATCTGCAAAAGATATCAGGTATACTCAGGAATTTGTTAGACTAACTCCAGGGATATCGATCAGTAAAGAGGCGGAAAGCGAACTCAGCTTTAACGACTATTATCTCGCCGGGATACTATCTGATAAAATATATCTAGCCAGAAAGGGCCAGGTAGATCGGATATTTGAATATGATAGTTCACTGATCTTTCTCTCAGAGATCGCGCTTGATATTGATACGGGAGCGACTAGATTTACTAAAAATGCGATTATAAAAATTGATTCACTGAATTTCATAATTCAAGATGGTGCTGTTCCATGTATTATGAAAGGCCGGATCGGCTATTGGAAGGCAGAGCCGTTAAAGTTGGGCAGCGACTATTTTGATTTCGCTGTTCCGATATCTAATAATACCTTCGTGGTTCAAATCACGGCCGGTGAGATAGGACGAAACTCGCCAAAGAAAATGCTTGGCATTATAAAGACGGATTCTTCAATCTTACGTCTTGCGCCGTCTGTTCTCGAAGGTCAGATCGACGAATATTTTAGCAATGTGGGGTTTCTTAGATATAGCAAAGATCTTAAGTGTTCTGTATTTACTTATGCTTATAGAAATCAATATATTCTTTTAGATTCGATGCTTTCTGTTATTGGTTCCGGGCGCACTATCGACTCGATTAGTAAGGTTAAAATAAATCCAATAGAGATATCAGAGGGGAAATATACGCTGGCCTCTACAGCCGCGATTGTAAACATTAATACACAGGTCTGGAATAAACTACTAATGGTTCACTCGAATCTGATGGGCAATCTGGAGTTCAGGGACATTTTCGACAATGGATCGCCTGTCGATCTCTACGACCTGGAAACAAAGAGATATATGGCTAGTTTCTACGTGCCGCATCTTGACAACGAAAAAATGCAGAGCTTTATGGTTGGTGAAAACAACAATCTATTGGTTATTTATGGCAATAAAGTTGTTAAGTATAGGATTGGGTTTACAAAACATTATGGGCGAATATAGACGCCGCATAAAATGGGGATGCCGAAAACCATTAAAAGAGTAGGCGGAATAAAAATCAACAAGTTATGAAAAAGGTTAGAATTATGTTGGCCACATGTGCCATCACTTTGGCAGGTGCTGCAGTCTATGCAAGTTCACTTGTCGTTCCTGTTTTTTACTATTCAGCTTCCAGTACTACAAACGCATGTGTAGTTGCTGTAACGCAGACTTGTCCTCTTACCGGATCAGTTCGTTGCACCGTAACTCATCCAAATACAGGTGCTCCTGGATTTATGACTTACAAAAACACAGATGTGTCGACCCAATGTCTCCCCGCATTCAGAACGAACTAGGGAGTAGTGAACATTGTTGAGGGGGTATCTTAGAAATTGAGAGATGCCTCCTCTCTTTTTTTGCGTGTTGACTCTGGGGTCGCGACCGAGTTGTTCAATTATTATGATCGTCTACATGCCGATCGGTGATCACAAGCACCTTGAATTTTCTTTCTTCTTTATCCATAGTAATCCCATTTTCTTGAAGTGCTTTTTTTACTTCTTGCGCGTTTTTCATGAATGCATTGACAGTTATGTCTATGTTGTCGGTAATTCCGGTGTCATCAAAGTACGGGGTACCTTGGTTGTCTACAAATCGCGTTATGTACGATAATACCTCGTGGATAGAGTGATTAACAGCCTTAAACCCTGCAATTGGACTTGCTCCATCCAGGTGTCGCTTGGTGCCTTTCGTTTTCAGACGTTTTTTAGCCTGGTCGTTTGCTCTGAACACCCACGCTGGCATTGATCGCGTTTCAAGATGCACCTCATATCCAAACGCGTCACGAAGGTCCCGCTGCATGATTTCCATTACTTTAGCCGTGTTCGCCTGGGAAGCGGGAATCAATAGCCCATAGTTGTATGTTCCTTTTCCGACGTCGATCGAATAGTCGTATTGAAATTGGCTTGTATCCCGCAGGTTTATGATCGGTTTGGGATAAATAAGACCGTAGATGGAATCGTCCGGGCTTGTTGGTGCAAGGCGTCCCAAGTAGGCATAGAAATACAACCATTCCAACGGAATCATTGATACGTTAAGGCTTTCCAGCTGCGAGCGTGCTACCAAATTAACAGGTTCCTCTAATAGCTGATATACCTGTTGAGCTTCACCATCCCATCTGGTTATTACTGATCGATAAACTACCTTCTCCGGCTTTATGCCTTCACCTGTGAAACGTTTAATGGGTAATCCGGTAGAGTATAAATGAATATCTTTGCCGTCAATCAAATCTTTTACTTTATCAACGGAAAGATCCCTTCCATCGGTTATGAATTTCAGTACACCCTGTGGATTGATAACAAAGATATGAGGCATTGACGTGATTTTCCATCTGGAGGCTATCACAGAGTCATAGGCCGAGATCAGTTGTAGGTCGTAATGTGTTCGTAGTTTCTCATAAAGGGTTTCGATTCCCCGATTATATTTTTTGTCATTTGCGCCCACCATCACGTAGTTAATCTTGTCTCTAAATCGGGTTTGAATCTCGTTTACCTTTGGAAGGTCGTTGATGCACACAGTGCATTTGGTAAACCAGAAATCAAGGAATAGCCATTTCCCTCGGAAGTCCGACAGCGTCGCGGTACTTGATGAAAAATGAGTCACCTTTGCTAATTTAAAATTCGGCATCTCATGTCCTATCGTCGGCAGATGTTCGCGATCTGTTAAATTTTGGCTTAATCCGAAATGGCACACTGCTACAATATTCATTGTAATCAGCGTGCGTAAGATAAGTTTTCTCATTACTGTCAATGCTGTCTTTATATTTAGTTAAGATTCGGATTAAGAAGTACCTCGGCTCTAGGTATCGGATATATTTCGTCGGTTTCGTTCCATCCAGGCTTGACTGCTGAAAGAATTTCGTCGACCGTTTTCGTTCGCTTCAGGTCAAGCCAACGATGTCCCCATTCGGTGAATAATTCCCGGCGTCTTTCCTGTCCTATTTCGGCCAGGAATTCCCCAACTGTACTAATTTCAATTCCTTCCAGTCCGGCTCTCAAACGTATCGGATTTATGTCTTCTTCCGCTCCGCCGGCTCCGAGAATTTTATTCTGATGTGCTCTGGCCTCCGCTCTGATCAGGTATAGCTCAGCTAGTCTTAGGACCATGGAATACTCGTTTACGGTGCCTGTATTTGTCGGCGTGTCCTTGTATTTGTAAGGCGAGTACTGTTCTAGTCCACCGATGTTACGTTGAATCGTCCATTTCGTCAGTCTTTGGTCGGTGGGATCAAAAGAATCCATTAATTCCTCTGAGAGGTAAGAAAATGGCGTGTTTAAAAACATATTGGCGTCGTTCGTGTATTTTGCGCGTCCGGAAGGCGGCAATTGAAGAATGGCTTCACTGCTATTTCTTTTGAATACGTTATCCAATTCAGTTTCTAGGCTATATAATGAAGTTTCGTTAATGACTTCAGTTGACTGAGCTTCAGCATTAACCCAATCCTCATTAAATAGGTATACTCGTGATAATAGGGCAGCTGATACAAATTTATTTACTCGTGTTTTTTCGCTATTTGATACGCTTAAATCTCCTGCCAGTAGTGATTTCGAATCTGATAGGTCAGCTATCATTTGTGAGTATATTTCTGTTCTTGTGTTTTTTGACGGCATGGCGGTAACACTAATATCCGTGGTTTTAATATATGGAATGTCACCAAAGAGATTTGCGAGGTAGAAATGACAGAAAGCTCTTATAAAAAGGGCTTCACCTCTTAGTTGATTCTTGAGAGACGTTGATAGGCGGCGTGAGGTTTCAATTCCTTGCAGTATGGAATTTGTATAATAGATTGTTATGTAGTTGAAGTCCCATAGTTCTTGTAGTCGGGCATTCGTATCTTGCAGTGAATTGTTATAATATTGTGACATATCGCTATCTGTTCCTATGGACGTACAAACTGTTTCGTCCGAACTAAACGCTGATAAAAATGTCACACTCGAAACGTTTCCAGAGTTGTTTGCAAGTCGGGCGTAGACTGCGGCAATCGCTGATTGTGCCGTTGTTTCGTCTTCGAATACAGTCGAGCTGATAAGTTGATTTTCCGGTACACCAACTTCTACAAATTCCTGGCAAGATAAAATAGCTTGTAATGCAAGAAGTAGGGATAATATTTTTACCTTCATAAGATTTTACTTTATAGTGTAATATTTATACCGAAAACTATCGTTCTTAATGGAGGAAGAATGCTCGACGTTGCGGTTTCTGGATCAAGTCCTTTGTATTTGGTGAAGGTGATCAGGTTTTGTCCCTGTATATAAACCCTGCAGCCTATACCATTGATCCATTTAGGTGATAAGGTGTATGAAATTGAAACGTTTTTTATTCTGACGAAGGATGCATCGACAATTGTTTGATCGCTTGATAGAAAGTTATTATATGCGTTGTTAGCATCGCTGTTTATTACGGTATATCGTTGAGTGGTTGCTGTTGGATTCTCCGGGGTCCATGCGCCAAGGATGTCCGACGGCTGGTTAGCAGGATTTCCTGGTGCAAAGAATGATGACAGATGACTGGATGCATTTTTTTTAACGAACTGTAAGAAAATATCCAGGTTGAATCCTTTATATGAGATCGAATTGTTAAGTCCGCCGTAGTATTTAGGATATATTTCGACTGCTTTCTCCATGTCGGCGGCGGTAATATCACCGTCGCTGTTTTTGTCTTCAAACTGATAAATTCCTGTGGTGGCATCAATACCTTGATAGGCGAATCGCTTGATTAGCGAAAGGGATTTACCTACGACATATATATTTGCGTAACTTGATGATTCGAGATTAGTGAATTCAATTAGCTTGTTTCTGGTAAACGAAATATTGAATGAAGTTGTCCATCTGATTTTTTTGTTCACGTTAACTGTGTTAAGATCAAACTCAAACCCCGAGTTTTCTATTTTAGCAGGAAAATTCCTAATGATGGAGTGAAATCCTGTTGTTATAGGGACCTTGTAATCAACAAGCTGATTTGATGATCTATTGCTATAATATGAAGCTATCAGGAATATTCTGTCGTTTAAAAATCCTGTCTCTAATGCTATTTCGAATTTGTTTGTTGTTTCCCATGCATAGTCCGGATTAAAGAGGCGTGTAGGAATCAGTGCGGATATATCTTGATATGCAGATCCACCTAGTGACGAGTAGGTGTTTAGGAATTTGTAGTCTCCTATCTGATCATTCCCTGTTACTCCAAAACTCGATCTAATCTTTCCGAAACTCATGAAATTCCATTTCATGAAATTTTCAGATGAAAAAATCCATGCGAATCCGGCCGCGCCGAAATTGGTAAATTGTTTTCCAGGACCAAATCGGCTTGACCCATCTCTTCTTCCGGTTAGGTTAAGTATGTATTTTTCTTTGTAGTTGTAATTGACCCTTCCAAATATTGCCGCATATCTATATTCAGATGGATTATACGCAGATACTTCTACTGATGCAGCTGAATTAAAATCACCTAACAGGTTATTCGATGGATATCCGGTGTACGTGGTTGTTTGACTTGTCTTGTCTTGGCTTTGGAATGATCCACCTAGCAGTAACTGAATTTTGTCTCTTCCAGAGAATATTTGCCGGTCGTATATGGCTTGTGGTTCTACGATCCATGATTTATTTTCTGAGCTTGTTAAAATGACCTGAGATTCAGCGGATGTGACCATGTAGGCTGGATCATATATTGTTGATGGAAGAGTTCTCTTATCGGTGTTTTGCAATTGATTGAGACCGCCTGAAACTTTAATTTTCAATCCGTTTAGGATATCATACGATACTATTCCGTTGGCAAGAAAATTAGTCACTCTTGAATCAAATCCTGCTTCGAGGGCCGAAAGGGGATTCTCCCATGTTGAGTTCTCCCAATTCAAAGTTCCGTCTTCGTTGTACAGCCTGGGCGCATTGGGGGCCAGCGTCATTGCTGTTGCCGTAAAATCACTTCCTACATAATCTGATCTACTATTAATATAGTCGGTTGTGAAATGCATGTTTAGTTTGCTGTCTTTTGACCGGTTGTTGACGGACAAATGTATTGCGCCACGTCCCGTGGTATTCTCACCTGGAAATACTGTTGTTTGCCGCTGAAATGATCCGCTGACATTGTATTGAGTCATCTCCGTTCCTCCTGATGCGGCCACCTGTAGATTCGTCATTTTTGCATTTCCCCCAATGAATTTTTTTTGCCAGTTAGTATTCCTAGTGGTGTCCCATTGACCATTAACATCAAAATTGTACGGTTCAATGGTGAGTTCGTCATTTTTAAAGGCCTTTCTCCTGACAGCTAGGTATTGTTGGGTATTCAACAGGTCTTCGTAATGTGCCACGTTGCTTATACCAGAGTTGAAATTGATATCAATTTTTGTATTTCCTGGTTTTCCTTTTTTCGTCGTTATCAGGATTACTCCATTTGCACCCCTTGAGCCGTAAATGGCGGTTGCGTCTGCATCTTTAAGTATTTCGATGCTTAAGATGTCCGCAGGATTGATGTTGTTTAGCGGACTTGCTCCAACAGTTGCGTAGAATGATGAACTTGAACGTATGTCTGACATCGTTTCGGAGGTGAATGGAACTCCGTCGATTACTATCAGTGGAGTTGTTCCATTCTGGAGACTATTTTTCCCTCTGATTTGAAGACTTACATTTGATCCCGGTATACCATTAGCTTGTTCTACATATAGCCCTGAAACTTGACCTTGCAGAGCTAGAAGAGGATTTGCAATTGGCTGTCTCGAAATGGTTTTTTCAGATATCCTGACTATGCTTCCGGTTTTTTCTTTTTCAGTCACATCGTAGTATCCTGCGTTTATCACAACTTCTTTTAATTCACGTACATCAGATTCCAACGAGACGTCAATACGAATTCGTCCATTAACGGCTATTTCGTATGTCTTAAAACCTATGAATGAAAAAATCAATATTTCATTGTCATTGTCTACCGTCAAGGAGTAGACTCCGTTTGCATCCGTAGTGACTCCAGTCTGTGATCCCTTCACAATTACATTTACCGCGGGTAGCGGTTCGCCTGAGTGAGAGTCGGTTACCTTCCCGCTAATGGACAGTTTATCAGTTGTGTCGATTGTTGGCTTATCGGTGTTATTGACACTCAGCGCGGTGGTGATCTCAACGGTGTTCCTT
Source organism: Parachryseolinea silvisoli (assembly GCF_021190955.1). GTDB lineage: Bacteria > Bacteroidota > Bacteroidia > Cytophagales > Cyclobacteriaceae > Ohtaekwangia > Ohtaekwangia silvisoli. Next base: position 1,596,197 of record NZ_JAIOAO010000001.1, on the reverse strand, counting down.
TCGTCGCTATTAAAGGCAAAAAGGCTAGAGCCTGTCGCTGTCGCAATGCAGACGAGGAAAGGTGTTTTTAAAAAAAAAAAGTTCTGACGGATGAACAGGGAATAGAACCACTCCCTTATTTTTAGGGACGCCGGAAGTAGAGATTGTTTCATGGTATGATGCTTTTCATGTATGTTAGTTGTATTGTGCTTTTGAAGCAATTGGAATTATGCTCGTTAGATTTGGTGTTTGTCTTGATTCCAGGTTTCAATATTTTTTGACTTGTAACCGCGATTCGTGAGTTCGTTCGGTTTTTAGAGTGGCTGGATTCTTTTGGAGATCTATATGCTTGTAATTTGTTTTTTGATTTCGTTTTCAGCCGACATTCTTCCTGGTTTGAGGATTTTTGTTCTTCTAGTTTATGGTTTTAAAGATTGAGCAGTGTTTCCGGTCGTTGTGGCGTTATCCTGAAAGCATGATGTATATTCTAAATGATCAGTTTGGATAATTTTTGTTGACTTAACTCAGATTTAACATAGGCTTTATAGTTAAGACCCGTAATATGGATTTGGTATAAGGTTGAAATCCGAATTTAATTTCGTGCAATGTCTATCGCCAAACATTCTATTTGATAAATGACCGTCGCTTCAATATTTTTACACTGTCAGGAGGATTCTTGCGTGGATGACTAGGTCTTCGATGTAACCACTCGGCTACTTGACGTAGAGATTTGGGATGCAGGGAAAATTTTGTAGAGTAAACTGGCCGCGATATTTTACTTAATGTATTGCTTATCAGTTTTTTTACCCGTCTTCATATTCTGCGACTTATTCCGAACACGGCACTCATTGGAGCTGGGTCTACGTCGAGGAGATTGCGTTCATCTACGATACTGAGTCATCTGAGTCCAAACATCTTAGTTATGGAGCGTGGGGCGGTATTTTTTTACAACTTCTATTATACCTACTGGCAATCTAGATGTCTTATTTAAATGAGGCTCGCTGTTTCTTATACCGTATTGGACCTATGTTGTCTTATGAGATTTTCAGTCGCCCTAGCATAATAAAGCCTCGCCGACCGGTGAACTTTGTTGACGGTTCGAAAATCGCTCTTGCAGATTTTCAATGAATTTCGAAGTTTAACCCCGCAAGGCACTTCAAGCCTGTGATCCTGCCCCTCCGACAATTCAGGACAAGTAAGATTTGCTCGGGTTCGTCTTTATTTTTAGCTCGTAATTCGTTGTTAATATGATAGATATGAAACGTGAGGTGGTTAAGCCGAGTGGCTCGAACTTCACCAATCTAAATTACACTACCACAGACTGATCTGACACGATATGGAAGAACCTAACAGCACGGAGAAAGGGCGAAATCGGTGAAAAATTCGTGAATCAATTCGCTTTTGCATCCTTTCTTAATTATTGGTGTTTTCCTGGTCCGTTGGATATTCTCAAAGACAACAAGGAAATATGTGATTTGCTCATTGTCTTTGACACCGCTTGCATTATTGTGTCTGTAAAGAATTATTCCCTCGGAGGCAACTACGATCGTTATTTTAATGGCACTACGGAGAAAGCAAAACGTCAAATTCTTGGAGCGGAAAGACGTCTGTTTAGAGGCGGCCGCCGTGGATGTCGCTCACGAAGTTGCTGGGTTCAGAAAAATGTTCGTAAAAGCGCTGACAAATTTACAGTTTGTTGATTCTACGACTGTATTCCAGTTCTAGATTTCATGCTTCAAAAAGCAAAAATGTCATTTAGTGACATAGGCGCTGGCATTTATAAGCCCCTTTAAAAAGGGAATTGCGGGAAAGATTTCAACAGCTATACCGATGATGTTGCGGAATTTTTGAGATTCATTCGCGATCAAATAGGGGATCTGTAGAAACCTTCCGCGCCTGCATCTTTGGTCTTCAAGTTTTAAGTAATAAATTAACGTTTTTTGATCATGCTATACCTTTCCCTTGACTCCGACATCTGGCTGAACTCGCTTAATGAGGTTCGTGATGGAGATAGTTACTTTGATTCCCTGGAATATTGGATCGAGGGCGGCCACGTGACGATCCTGTTGCCCAATATTATCATTGAAGAATGGGAGCGAAACAGGGCAAATAAAATACAGATCATGGAGAAAGAATGGAAGTCTTTTTTTAACCGCGCCAAAAAGTATCTTCCACCTGAATCGTTCCGAATGCTTATGACGCCCGAGAAATTGGCCGAGCGCGCTGAGGAATCGATTAAACGGGTGGAAACCATCTTCGAACATTATGCCATTAAGATCCCGATCACAACCGATCACAAACTGCGAGCGGTAGAAATGGCAGAAAAAAAGCTCGCGCCGTTCGGCCAGAGGAACAGCATTGGTGACGCATATATTTTTCTAAGCTTGACTGACTATATTTCATTCAATGGCCTTACGAACTGCGTCTTTATCACGAATAATCACACGGATTTTAGCCGTCAGGGCGAGAACGGTAGGATCCATCCCGACTTGGAATCCGTCTTCACAAATTTAGCCATAGGCTATTATGTAGAACTTGGAAAATTTTTCCGTGAATATGGCAGCCGGCTCCCGGCTGTACCGGATCATGAGAAACGTATACTGCTGAAGGACGAAGATAAAAAGCTGGCACAAGCGGTCCGGAATCCGCAAACGGTGGCAAGCCTGACCGGGCTTAGAGATTCTTACATAGACAACACCAACCATTTAGACTTAATATGTAAGTCTAAGAATCCCACACAGCATCAAGTTGCATTTGCTTTAGACCTCGTTCGATCTGATACCAGCTACGAGCAGTATTTTTATCAACGACTCGAAAGCCCAGTCTGGTTCAAGATTCTCGCCATACAGGGCGCGTTTGATCCGAATCGCAACCCCGCTCCAGTAACCGTTGCGCAGGGCGTTCAGTTTCCATTGTGGACGCCCTTGTTATACCTGCAGAAACTCTCTCAGCAAATCAGAGACGGGAATGGCATGGAGCTCGCCAATGATCTCATCGCCATCGTAAACGCTGTGTCCGTAAAACCGGTGGATAATTTTCGTACATGGTCTTTCCTTATTCGGATTCTTGTTAATCTTCCGAATGAGAGTATTCCGGCGTCTACGTTGGAATACGTTCCAGCGTGGCTTAGCGGCAAGTTCGACACGATGATGCAGAGCCAGGCAATCACAGAAAACTTGCTCCCCAAATTTCTACCGGAACAACCCACCGCCCAGGATGCCGGCAAAGCTGAGATAATCCTAATGCATCTCTTTTCGCTCCAGCGCAGGAATTCGGAGAAAGATGATTCTGAAGACGTCGGCAGCTACGGTTCTCGCGTCTACATGCATTATCTGGCGGACGCACTGGTAAAGCGCAAGCTCACGTCAAAAATTGCAGCGCATTGTTCAGACCGGGTTATTATTACGCTGGCTGACAGTATTAAGAAGCTACGTGTGGATTTTCCGAACGGTATTCCTGCTAGGGTGCGGGTGGGCGCTTTAGAATATACGTTGCGAATCGATCTGGACAATTTGGATTTATTACTATCCATATCGATCGAAGATGCTCCGGATAACACCTTCCCGCAACAACGTATTACGGGATTCGGGGAGTTAAATGACGGAGAATTGCGCGACGCCGTGATCGCGCTGCTAAAAGATGTTGGCATTTCCTACGAAGACAGCGAGGCGAACGATTCCGAGCTAAAGCAACTTGCAAGGTGGCTTGAGATTGGTACTTACCGTGTCACCTTTGACGAAGCAATAAGCAAGGCACAGAATCGGTCATATACAGGGGAGAAAGTTACGGAGACATTTTCTTTCATTTTTAAGGACTTGGTCACCGAGAAAGTTATATACGACCCAGTTGCCGGACTATCGTTGTTAAAGACATTTGCGTTTGATGCTAAGTACCGGTTGCCTTACTTCCGTCGAGTAGTTCTTTTTGTAGTGGGCGAGAAATGGGCTGACTGTAAAGCCTTGTTTTGGGATATGGTCGGAGACAACGATCCGATGTTTCTTTTCTCACGGTATGAATATGAAAAAGACCTGTACGAACTATTGCATAAGGTGCAGCATGCGTTGACCGCCGGTGAGATTGAAAAGCTCCGGGCAATCATTGAGCGTGGCCGCCAGGACGAAGGCAAGGAGCACACGGAAAATTATCGCAACTACTGGAAAATGCGCTGGTATGCTGCATTGCGAAATACACCTCCGTTTTCGGAGTATTACAGGGAACTGTCGCAATCAGCGAATATCACATACGAACATTTTGAGAACGAGGGCAAAATCGTTATGCGGGGTGGCTCCGAGTCGCCGCTCACCCGGGAAGATCTGCTACGGCAAAGCAACGCTGACATTGCGAGTTTCATCCAGAATTTCAAGCCTACAGACCGATGGGACGGCCCGTCAATCGACGGACTCGCTAGCGTGCTGGGTTCTGCCATCAAGGAAGCACCCGAAAAGTTTGCCGATGAAATCGACCATTACCTGGGTACATACTATCTCTATGCGTATCACATCGCGCTTGGGTTTCGTGATGCCTGGCAAGCCGGTCGTTCGTTTAACTGGGAGAACGTGCTGGCTTTTTTCACGAAATATCTGATCGATCGACAGTTTTTGTCAGGGGATTTACGGCTGGAAAACGATGGGTGGGGGGCTTCGGCGGATTGGGTGACAGGCGCCGTCGGAAATCTATTAACAGCTGGTATGCAATCTGATGAGCGCGCCTTCGATGTGTCGTTGCTTCCCGAGGCAAACGCGATTGTAAAAACATTGGCATCGAACCTGGGCAAGAGCGAAGAATTGAAGGGCCCCAATGTAGATTATCCCACCTATTCGCTTAACTCTACCGGAGGAAAAGTCTTGCGCGCCGCGCTTGACTATTCGTTGCGCCGGGCAAGAACACTACCGGCGGAAAGTGATCAGCCGCGGTGGGAGCCGGCGATGATAGAAATTTTTGAGCACGCCCTTCAGGTGGGTGTGATTGATGCCAGCATATTGACGGGTTGGTATTTCAGCTTGTTTTATTATCTCGACAAGCATTGGATAACGGATAAAGTAAAGGCTTATTATAATGCGGATGAATATACGTGGCTTGCCTTTATGGGCGGTTATACTTATAGCAATCCGCTTTCGGATTTGACGGTATATGAGCTATTTCGACCGCACTATCAGCGTGCCATTGATACGAACGCCCACGTCAACGGCCGTTACGAACATGGCACCATTCGGCACATCGTCGCATACTATTTTTGGGGCATAGAGGACCTCGGCGAGAACGGAATGCTTGCCCGACTCATTAATGCGAACGACCACGAAAACACCTTGGACCTTGTAAATTTTGTATCTCGGCAGAAAGATTACCTCGTCGGATTGAGCGAAGAAGATGCGGGCAAGGTCGAGCGCGCTATTTTTGAATTATGGCGCTTATTGGCAGCGAAATACGCTCGCCCCGCAACCGAATCGGAGCGAAGGGTGTTGGCTGGTCTTATCGTTTTGCTAGTCTTCGTCCCTGAGCTGAATGATGCCAATACGGATCTGGCGGTGCAGTCCTGCAAGATGGAAGGAGAGCTTTATCTCAGTCATTATCTGATCGAAAACCTACTCACGCTTATAGGCAGGGGGAATACAAGCGCCACAGCGAAACACATGGGAGTTATCCTACTGGCTACAAGCCTGGCGCATCTTGTCACATCCGCCGAGGAAAACGACGTCATCGAATTGATTCAGTTCCTGTATGACCATGGCCAGCACATGGCCGCAAACGAATTATGTAACCGCATGGTGAAAGCAGGCCATGAGTTTTTGAGGCCCCTTCATAGGAAATACTCCCAGGAAAATTAATTCGCATGATTTAGCATTCGCCCATTTTTTTACCGCAATACTCGGTCCTTTGGCTTGCGTCCACCAATACGCGCAGTGCATGAACCGTTTACGCCTTCGTCCAGGCGCCACTATTAACGTACCACGCGTTTTGGTGCATCCGCTATAGCTTCCCGCGTGCCGCGCACGCCAAATGACCGGTTAGATCGAGCATTCAAAAGATGTTCAATCTAAATCATCAAAACATGGAAGCGAAAGCAAGCAAATCGAAGTACTTCACTTCACTGGACTATTACAGCAAACGCGAGGCAAAGGTAAACCTGTGCGAAGCCCTACGGGCCGCCGGGTGGAAAATCTACGGCTACCACGAAAATTAAAGCGATTCAATGACCGACTACTACTCCCCGGAATATTGGAATGGCGTCGCCTTGAAAGATGGATACGTACTTTGTGTTGACATCAGCTCACCATCCGACAGCGGCAGGGCCATTACCCAAACTCGTGAAAGCTGGACGCGTGCTTAATCTGTAATAATACCGGCCAGGAGCAGAACGGTTGGGCGTTACAGGATGCCCGAGAACGGCCTCATGAATATCATCTATACCGGATGTTAGAGCAATACACCCGTTGTATAGCCATTTCGAACAATGAGATCGTCACCACTGATGGACATCGGGTAACGGCTGGGCTGAATCGAGTAGTCAGTCCGATACCGTTCAAAAATGGTTATGAGAAATGAGGTACATGTAAGGGTAGGGGAGAGGTGCTGTAAAAAAAAACCACCAGAGTGCCAGTTTTAGCTGGCGCTTTGATGGGCTCATAGGTAAATATAGTATGATTTTCTTTTTTGGAAGTGGATGTCTGACCTTATTTTAAAATATCGGCGGCTCTTGCGCTTCCGATTCGGCCGCGTTTGCACCAATCTTTTGGAAGCAGTTGTCTTGGTACGACGCGTTTACCTTTCCGCGTGTGAAATGGGTGATGGAGTCACTGATTTATGCGCACTATAAAGTCAGGCCAGTCGCTGCGCTTAGCAAAATTTACACGGTCCGGGCCCCTATGCGCTTAGACTTTTATAATAGTAAGCACTGTTCGCTGTTAGGAAAGAATTCTGCGGTTCAAGCGAGTAAGTAGTATATTGAATATTCACTTTCTTTTTTTCGGATAGGCTGAATACTTGTGTATAGTAGTACAAGGTGGTTAGCAATAGCGCGCCGACTGCATTGATCGTGTTCTGGAGATTTGCTTTGTTAAAATGAATGTTACGTTGATGCTTAACCTTGTTGTAACTGCGCCACCAGTCCGGGTTAACGTCGTTGCTCCAAATTTCCCACGGCTTAAATTCTAACCCGTATCGGCTGATGTACACTGGCTCAGCAATCAAATTGGCCAGTTGTGCTCTGATTGTTGGACGATAATGGTCTATCGTCTCAGCTGGTCGTTCAGGGGCGACCAATTCACAAAGTTGTTTCATCACTACGTCCACTTCGGACGATGCTGAAAGCAGGATGTGCGCCAATTCAATTGAATACGTTCCCAGGTTGTCCTGTGTGAACTCGATGTAGCGTGATACTTGTTCGAGGTCACGTTCGATTGCTAGGAAGTAGTTCCAATGATGCTTTGGAACGTTAATGATATTAATCATAGCATTTATCTTGGCGTAGTTTGTCGATAATGGATAGCGGGCCAGCTGCGGCGAACCCGACGCAGCACGGTCGCTTACCTATCATTGTGGTTCATCATAGACGATAATTAGCCTTTTGCTGACAGGCTTAACATGGTCTGCGACCACGTCAATGATATCCTCTTCCGAGTAGGTTGCATTCATGTCAAAGGCCGTTATTAAATTGGCTCCCTCAAAAACTCTAGCGGACTCCACCCGGTATTTTCCGTTAGCTTCCAATACTTTGCTAGAGAATACTAGGACCCGATCCGGGAGTTGATCGATCAGTTTTAGGGCTAATTCGAACCCTTGGAAGAATAGCTCCAGGTGCTTTTTAAAAAAATCCGGGTATCGTTGTTTTGTTGTGTTAAGGTCCACATTTCTAGGGTCATTCCGGTACTCCAAATTTCCCCAATAGTGCTGCGCCTCAAGCTGAAAGTGGTGAACGGCGTTGTTTCGCTCCTTTAAGATTGCCTTTAAATCAGTGTCATACAAATCCTTTAGCTGTTTATAGATGGGGTCATTGAGAATATGGCTAGGATCGCTGTTGTACGGGTCTTTGATCTGTGACAAAATCTTTCCAAAAATAACGTTGGTTATTGGGAAACTCGTGTCGAAGTAAAGATGTAATAGGTCCCCTATCCGATCCCAGAAATTGTAGATGATTTGAAGACCGAAGTTTGCGTATTCGAGATACCTCCTGTCCTCTAATGTCTGATGGTATGTACCACCACTTGCCTGTGTGTTTACGATAAATGGTCGTAAAATGTAGAGGATGCCTGTGACGTATTTAAGATCATTTGAGATAAAGTTAAACTCGTCGTGGATCTTAAAATAAGAGTAAGGGATGGCATGGAGCGGTCGTTTTCGTCTGAGTATATCGGAAAGAAAAACCGCCGTGTCCTGTCCGTCGAATTTGTTGTCGATTAGGCTTTGAAGCGCGAATTCCTTGTAGGTCGCGAAAATTTGCTCGTTGAATTCTCTGAAATGATAAAGGGGGTGTTGTGTATCCATAGACGTCATTGCTTAAAATATAAACTTCGTCAACGACTACGCAGTCTTTTTGCGCAGTTGGTCCCCTACTGAATATTATGTGATTTTTTTTTAACCCCGTATTTACACTTTCCCGTCGCAAACGTTGGCGCTGTTATCTCAGAAAACCGTTTGGTGAGTAGTTCATTTTTCTCTCGTTCGAGCGCGTTTTTATCCCGTTCTGACTGCAGGAGAATCGGCAGCAGGAGGACGAGAGATAATGGTTTAAAATTCATGGTAAGGTTTGGCAAGGGGGGAAAAAAGCCCATCTATGCCTCACTTTGCAGCGAGGCCATAGATGGGCTCTCACGAATATACAGAAAGAATTATGTAGCACAAACGAGCTGGTGACATGATTCCCTTAGATGGTCGGCTTGTGACGATGCTTGCGATAGGTAGGGACTCTACTCGCCAAGTCCGGCCTGCTGCCGGCCGCGCGCTTCGGGCTTTCTGTTTCGATCCCTATCGCGGCTGGATACCGATGCCGTTGAGGATACCCGATTTTGACATGCAAGGTTAGATGGTAAGGTTGTATGGGGCTCTGGCCCATTTAAATCTCTGGCACCGCCGCTTTTAGCCGTATTGCCCGAGTGGAGGCCTGCAAAATACTACGGGTAGTCGTTTTATAGCATTTCCAACCGGCAGCACAGAAGTCCGTCCGCATAAGAGACCTTACCCGATTTCGAGTTCCCGATGGTTCGAAAATTGTACTGCCTGGTTGCATCGCACTTGACGCTTAATACCATGAATATCATGCCTATTCATACGTAATTTAGCATGTAACAATTTGGTATTCAGTTTTTTAAGTTCGCTATTAGCTTTAAGTCATGTAGGAAGTGGTTCGAAAATTGTACTGTAGGGTCGACTAGTACAGCATCAAACAAAGTCAAGGCCCCTTAAATGCTATAATTTAAGGGTTTTTTCATTTTTAATCCCTCAAACAAGCACTTATAAACTCAATGGTTCTGTGCCCTATTTGTGCCCTGGCTGCCTTGCGGTAGCTTGGGGCACAGAAGGACGGCAAATGATCAACGCGCATCATTTCAAACCAAAAATCCATGAGTTCTTCAAATCTCCTGCGCATCCGTTTTATCATCAAAAAAGACAAAGCAAAAAACGACTCCGCTCCGGTCTATGCGCGCCTCACCGTCGGTGCAGAATCAGTTGACATCTCACTCCGTCGCGACTTCGACATTCAAAAATGGGATCCTCAAACAGGCCGGGCTAAGACTACCCGCGACGAAGGTCGTGCCTTCAACAACTTTCTCGACCAGGTGCGCGCCGAGCTCACCAACCACTACAACGAGTTAAAATATCAGAAAAAGGAAATTAGCGCCAAGGCGGTCCGTGATGCCTTCTATGGTGTGGTCCAAAAAGAGCGGACATTGCGCGAACTCGTCGACTACCACAACAATCACCTCAAACACACACTCGAATGGGGCACCATGAAGAATTACATGACCACCCAGAAGTACCTGGAGATGTTCGTAGCGCAAAACTTTAAGGCAACAGACGTGCCGTTGTCTCGTCTTTCATACACCTTCCTGGTCGACTTCGAAATATTCCTGCTCGCGCATCGTCCGAAAGATCATCACAAGCCCTGCAAGCACAACACTGTCCTCAAACATATCGAGCGCCTCCGCAAAATGGTCAATGTTGCCATTAAGAACGAATGGCTGGAACGAGACCCATTCGCGAAATTCCAGGGAAAGTTCATCCGAAAAGACCGGCAATTCTTGAATGAGGAGGAGATCGACGCGCTTGAACAGAAGGAGTTTCCCATCGAGCGTTTAGCCTGGGCGCGCGATCTCTTCGTCTTTAGCATATACACCGGTCTCGCTTACTGTGATGTCATGAGCCTTACCTCGCAAAACATCACCAGGGGCATAGACGGAGAGTATTGGATCATCACCGAACGCAAGAAAACGCACCAGTCAGTCCGTTTCCCCATCTTGCCCAAGGCCCTGGAGATTATACAGAAATACAAAGACGATCCACGCGCCGCTACCACGGGTACAATTTTCGCACGTCTATCCAACCAGAAACTAAATGCCTATCTAAAAGAAATCGCTACCATCTGCGGCATAGACAAGCACTTAACCTTTCACCTCGCGCGCCATACATTCGCCACGACCATAGCCCTGTGCAATGGCGTGCCCATAGAAACAGTGTCGAAGATCCTCGGCCACACATCCATCCGCACCACGCAGATTTATGCCAAGGTTGTCGAAAAGAAAGTGAGCCAGGATATGAGCGCACTGCGTACTAAACTTGCTTCCAGCAAAGGGGTGAAGGAGTTTAGAACGGCAGCAAATTAACCCGCTGCCTATGAACGCCAACAGATATACCGACTTAATTGTCGGTAAAGATCTCGCGCTCTTTGATTTCGTAAGCACGGGGCCTCGCGGGGCAATAAGAAAACGTATCGCCTTTATGTCGACGAACGACACGCGTGTTGTTCAACTCGCATTCGGCGATCTGATCGATGGAAGCCTATTGAATGATCGTGTTATCAGCAACAACGGCGATCGCGACAAAGTCCTGGCGACCATCATCGGCGTCGTAGATATTTACACTAACGCATACCCGCAGCGGTGGGTATATTTCGAAGGGAGCACCGACGCACGAACGCGGTTATATAGAATAGTTGTTTCTCAAAATATACATGATCTATCTACGCTGTTCGAAATACAAGGCTTACTCGGTCATTGGTCGATGGAACCCTTCCAGAAAAACCAGCCCTACCGCGCATTTTTGATTAGAAGAAAAAACACTAACTTTAAAGTATGAAAGAGCAGAATACACAACCGCCCAAAATGAAGCTGCGGTATGATCGTAGCCTGGATAATGTCGACCTGTCCAAACTTGCGCCCGAAAAGCAAGCAAAAGCGAACGAAGCCTTAAGACACATAAAATTGCCGGGTAGAGAGTTGCCAGAAGTACCACAATCCCAGGAATCGTAAGTAAACATTGCCACATCAATAATAAAAAAGGGATCGCAACGCGCGATCCCTTTTTGTTAGCGAAAAAATTATCTTAAACGTGCGTTAGCAAAAACTCGGCATCAATGTTAAGTTTCTTATGCACAGCCTTCAAGAAAACTACATCGGGGGCACGTTTGCCTGTTAATATCTGCGATAGCTTAGGTGCCCCGATTCCCAACTTCTTAGCGAGCTTCTCTTGGGTAAGCTTCTTTTCTGCCATCTTAAACTCCACCGCCTCTTTTAGCGACTTTGGTTTAATAGGCATAAGTTGTAAGATCCCATCTTCATACGTTTCAGCCAGTTTGGAAAGATCGCCCAACATGGTTGCCTCTTCAGTCGTCAAATGATGAAATCCGCCCGCCTTCGTCGCCTTACTCAAAAGCGACTCAATGGTTTTCATCACCAACTTGTATTCGCGTTCATTTCGGATTTTAGCAAGCATAGTTATACAGTTTTGCAGTCGATTCTATTGTACTCGGCATGGGTGCCAATAAAGCGGATAAACAGGGTGCGTTTATCCAAGAAAATCATGGCAACAATTCGATACTTTTTCCCTTTAATATTAAAAACGTAACGCTCATTTCCCACATAATCAACAGAGTTGAATGTCTGTTTAATGTCCTGTAGGCTCGTCCAGTTGGCCGCTTTTGTCTTGTCGTACCACTCATTCACCGCATCTACCGCGTCTGCATGGTCACCGACAAAACCGGTAAGTATTGTCTTAGAGATAACTACCATCGGGTTCTAAAGGTTTCAAATTTAAAAATAAAATTTCATTATTCGAAATCAAAGAAAAGGGGGACTTTTAATCCCCCATTCACTCCAAAACCATCGTGGGCGGGCAACAACCAAAGCCGCTCCGATGGCACCAGCCAGTCTACCCCGCTTCCTTCAAACACACCGGCTGTCCTGGTGAAAGTGAAATCACCAGCTTATCATCAACATAATCCACCACTACCCGGGCACCGGCTTCAAAGCCTGCCCGCTTAAGCCATAACCCTTGCAAGCGCAGCTCTGGCACCCACACACCCCGCGTCATTTCACGCTCCTGGTGTCTCTCACTTACCGTCAATGTTCGCTGTTTGAAAGCCCTCACTTCATTACCTACAACTTGTTCCATACTTTCAATAAGCATAATTATCAACGTTGTCGTCCCACGATTCTACACTACTGTCCACGCCCATCGCCTTGTCCAAAACTCCGGAAGTAGCCGCCGCCCGCCACTGGCCTCGCCGTACCTCAATCTCCTGATGGACCTCTTTAGCCACCTCGCGGTAATTACTCAAATCCGCCTCCACCCGCACAACGTACTCCTGCAATAGTTCCAAATACTGTTGCCATACATTAGGCCGCAGCTTTAACACTGCGAATCCGGTGTAAAGAGCATAGCCCAATTGGTAGTCCAGCACTTTCATTTTATCATCATGCTCGCGCCTTGCCTCCTCACAGCCTAAACCGTACGGCCGATGCCCCCGTCGTATGATATTTTTCTTATAGGCTTTCAAAACTTCACCAAGCGCGTGCAGGGGCGATCCCTTCTCGGGTTCGAGCACAACATCCTTCCATTCTTCAAATTGCATGTCTTTAAGGGGTTAATATCACATAACTTATTGCCGCTTTGCCTTCAACTCTTTGCGGAACTCCTTTCGTTTGCCGGCATAGGTATTATCCCCTGGCTTATCACGTCCACCGGTCTCTTCAAGCCTCATGCGAGCATCCGTCGCCGATTCATTGCGAATAAAATATTCCTCCTTCCGCAACCCCATATAGACGTTAAACGCCGCCCGAGTGAGTTCCTCCGGGCTGTCGCCTCCTCTAAGCGCATACTCGTCCACCAGGGTGAGATAAGCCTGCACCGTCGAGCGGTCAAACTCTCCCGGCCTCAAACCGCACGGTCCCATACTTTCATCGCGCTCTATACTTCGCTTACGCCTCGTGTCCTGTTGTGTGATCCTGATATCCTCCCGAACCACACAAAGCCCCGCTTCTATGTCAGCCGGTAGCCTGATGCCTCCAAAATCTGATTTGTTCACTGTCATGTTTTTACTGGTTACTTGTGATTAACTAACATCCAACGGTTACGTGCGCACATTTCCTTGTTGGTGATATTAAATTACGGAGTGGCTATTGTATATTTCTTCCCGTCAACGTTCTCTTTTAACCAACCTTCGTGTGTATTTAACAACGCATTGGATATACTTTTCCTAAAAATTGATTTGAAGAAACCTATTGCAGAATCGTTTAAAAGTATATATTTGTGATATGACCGATGCACAAAAACCGAGCAGGGCCGTCCACCACGGCAAGAACCTAAAGCGCTTCCGCGAAATGTTGGGTTATAAACAAGAAGCCTTTGCAGACAAGTTAGGAGGAGACTGGACCGTCAGAAAAATTTCCTACTATGAGAACAAGGAAGTGATCGAGGCTGAGCTGATCGAGGAGCTGGCCAAAGCACTAAGTGTACCGGCAGATGCGATCTTAAATTTTGACGAAGAGAAGGCCGTGTACAACATCCAGCATAACTACGATAATACCAGTGGTTCACAACAGAATTATCAGCCGACATTTATTCCGCTCGACAAGTACGATCAACTGATGGATGAAATCAGAAAACTCTACGAAGCACTGCTGCAGTCAGAGCGAGAGAAGAACGCCTTACTCGAAAGGCTTCTTTCCGAGAAATCAAAATAGCCCATCCGCCACCGAAAGGTGGCTTTTTTATCATCAATACCGTGCCCGCACACGGAAATACCCAGCTGCATTTTAGTATATACATCTGGCTGTTTCCCAAATAGCTATACTTTTTGGGGAAATATGGTTGCCCCACCCACGCCCCAAACTCGCCTCCCAACTCGGCACATTTAGAATACATTTCCCAATTTGGTATAACATTTGGGGAAACTTCCCGTTTGTACAATATACTATACTAATCTACCCCGAGACGATGAAAACGTTGCACGAAGCGAGTAACCTTGAGATCATCCATTTACTCCAACCAAACATTCTTTACTGTAACTGGACCGGCCCACAAACAACCGAAGGCATCATGCAGTCAGGCGCCATTATACTCGACCTCCAGGCACGCCATGCCTTCCGAGACATCCTGAACGACAATAGTCAGGTCGTTGGACCCTGGCACCTAGCCGCCCGTTGGACTGCCGACGAATGGTTTCCCGCCATGGTCGACGTCGGCCTATCGCAATTTGCTTGGGTATTATCTCCAAACATATTCGCCGAAGCCTCCGCGAAGCGCGCACTACCAGCCGGCGACCTTGTCACGACATTTAAATCCTACGAAGAAGCCTTCGCTTGGCTGACGCACAAGCCGTAGGACCAGACCATTTTTTTATTTCGCTAATCCTGCCAGTGGTCACACACCACCGGCCTGGGCTCGCTATGAATTTTTTTATCTCCCCGATACTGATACTGTTAATGAAAACGATAGTCAAACAAAAATCCCGATACGAGCTGCAACGACTCGAAAATATAATCCTCGAAGACCTCGCCGACTTCTTCAAACGCACTCCGGACCTGGAGTATGAATTTCTCCCCGACGTCTTCGCTATTGTCAACGAGGAGGTTCAGAACATCAAAGAAAACCTTTCATTAAGCCCTCTTGCCTTTGACGATCCGGGCGACCTCCGGCGCCATGTCCAGAGCCATCAACATGCCCTCTTAACCTTAGCCGGTTACTTGCGCAAATACGCCGCGCCCAGCCATCTGGATTATACTCGACTCGAGGCCGCTCCTGAAACGTTCAGCCAGATTCTCTACCAGGCTATTGAAGATCTTCTCGACTTCCTTCACACACGCTTTCCTCAACACTTCGACCACGATGCGTGGATCCCACCTTCTTACCAACAAATCGTCCGCCACCACCTTTGCGGTGACCTCTCTGCACTACGCACCGAGTTGCTACAGCGCGGCATAAACCTGTACCTGGTCGCCATCGCCATGGTTCCCCTTACACAATTCGCCGTCGACAAGCCTTCTAACCGTGTCAGCTACCGCACCATAGCCTACCTCCAGCAGCTAAGGGCACGCCTATCCCATCTGGCCACTACGTTGGTACCTAACCCGACCAAGCAGTTACTACAACTGCTCTGCGAGCTGAATTTCAATTCCCCCGATTTTGTCACCTATTGTATTTCCTACATGAAATACGATCTGCACAACACTGCGCTTATTACCGATGGAGGCCCCATGATACTATACCGGTTTCGGAAACTTTTACTGCAAATGCGACCGGCCGCCAACATGGCACTCAATCCCTCGCTGCCGCCGCTACAGGACACACTTTGTACCTGGATCGACACTGAACTTTGGTACTGCGAGTCAATCCAGCGATCGCACAGCACTCCACCGACGCCTGCTGCCTCCAGCGTTATTTCGAAGATCTTCACTTCACTCACCGGTGCCGAACTCAGCTACCTTTTCAGCATTATGCTTAGTGTGGGCATTGTGATCGCTAAAAACAAACGTGCTCTCGGCAACATCCTGGCCGCCGTCTTCCAAACCGCGAATGCCGGCGACCAGGGCGACAGCTATCGCCAGCAGCTCTACCGCGTAGACATGCGAGTCAAGAAAGCCATCGAGTCGTTTTTAACCAAAATGCTCAAGTATGTCCAGAATGATATCGCCACCAATACTTTGAAATGATTTATCAGAATGACCTCTCATAACCCGCCCGGTTCTTCATTTGCCTACGTGACCTAAACGGTCTACATACTTGCATGTTCAACACTAAAATACCCCCTAAGGGACACGCACCAACAGAACCTGGCGTCGATAGGAGGGGCGGTATGAATTTAGAATAGATAGTTACGGGATCAGGATTTTTTCCTAATCCTACCGGACAGCGGGGGCCGACCTTCGCTGTTTTTTTATTTTCATAGTTGCGCCATTCGACCAAATTCATACCCATCAGCCCGACCGTGTTGGCCCCAATTCCAGTAAAACCAAGGAGTCCATTCTCGCTAAAATGCCCGGGCACTTTCAGAATTACATCGCCGCCGACCGTCTGGTGTAAAATATTTTCAAAAAAAGTTACTACTCATTTTCGCGCAAAGAGGTATAAACTCTCTCCGTCTGTCATTTGCTTTAATCATTTATACCTGTTTTTGAGCAATACACACTCTATACACACTTTTGTGTGTATGGATTTCCATTGCGCTATCGCTTTCATTTGCCACTGTCAAACCCTAAAAGTTACGTATGGCAACAGCAAACATTGTTACTCTGGAAGACCTCGAAGTCTTCAAAAAAAGTCTCCTCCACGACCTGGTCGACATTATCAGCGAGCGCAAAAACAACCCTTACCGGGAGTGGCTAAAATCCCGCGACGTGCGGCGCATACTCATGATCTCTCCCAACACCCTGCAGCAGCTGCGTGAGCGCGGCAAACTATCGTTCACCAAGATCGGCAGCATCTACTATTACGCGTACGCCGACATCGCCAGGATGCTTGAAGAAAACAAAGCACCTACACGTGATGAATACGCAACCCAATTCGACGATGAGGTGCCAGTAAAACCACGCAGGAAGTCATGAACTTCATCCTGCACTTCAAGGCATCTATAAGACGCATCGCAGACGACGACAGGCCTAAAACACAACACCTGGCGCTATACATGGTGCTATTCAACGAGTGGAACTCAAACCTCTTTCGCAACCCAGTCATCCTTACCCGCTCGGACATCATGCGCATGTCCAAGATTGGCTCCGCCCACACCTACACACGTTGCCTAAAGGATCTATCCGAATGGGGCTACTTTGAGTACCACCCATCCTACGATCCGCAACGCAGCAGCACGGTGGTCATGTACAGATTTGACACCGGCACCTATGCCAAAAGTGGCAAAGGTACCTATGCTAAAACTGGCAAAGGTACCTATGCTAAAACTGGCAAAGGTACCTATGCTAAAACTGGCAAGGGTGGTGGCAAAGGTAGTGGCAAGGGTACTGGCAAAGGTACTGGCAAAGGTGATGGCACCATATATAAAAACAGTACAAACCTTCAAAACACTATAAACGATATAAACGGACATGGCACAAGCAATGAAGATTCAAATTTTGTTAACGATCGGGGGACGGACGCGAACCCGCAAGCAACTGATACCGGTAATCATCGTCGGAAAAAACAAACTTCCGGGGGGCGGGGGGGCGGCCGCGCCGACGCCATCCCGGCCACGGTCCAGGAAGCGCAAGAATACTTCCTCGCCCAGCAGTCCACTGCCGACGAAGCCGAAAAATTCTGCAACCACTACCAAGCCAACGGCTGGCTAATCGGCGGCCGCTCGCCTATGCAAGACTGGCGCGCCTCCGCCCGTAACTGGATTAAAAACTCTAAAAAATTCGCCCATGAAAACCGACAAGCCCACTCCAAACCCAAACCAGGTCCCCTCGATACCGGCCCCAAAAATTACGGAGAGCCATACTGACCCACCCATGCCGCCCAGCAGCTCATCCCGACCCGTCACGGTTCCCCCCTCCGGGGGAACCGCTCCCGGTGCGGCTCTGCCACCCGCCGGCGCCGCGGAACTACTGGATACTATCGGCGGCTACAGCTTCTCGTGGCTCATCGTAAACCTAGAGCACCATGGACGCAAACAGTTCGGTCGCCACTTCACCATCCGCCGTGCCGACTATGACCTGGTGCGACGCCTCCTGGTATACTTCCTTGCCGACGCCTCTCAGGCCGCGCAGCTGGGCATAGACCTGTGCAAAGGCATTGCCCTAACTGGCCCCATCGGTTGCGGCAAAACCAGCCTCATGAGCCTCATGCGTCTGATTCCTGGCCCCGACCGAAACTTCACTATGAAACCCACGCGTGACGTCAGCTTCGAGTTCATCCAGGACGGCTATGAAGTCATACACCGCTACAGCCGCCTCTCGTTCCACGCCAATGGTCCACGCACCTATTGCTTCGACGACCTCGGCGCCGAACAAGCCCTAAAATACTATGGCAATGAGTGCAATGTCATGGCGGAGGTAATACTCTCTCGGTACGAATTTTACACTGCGTTCAAAATGCGAACCCATCTCACCACAAACCTCAAGGCCAGCGAGGTCGACGATATGTATGGCCCGCGTATACGCAGTCGCATGCGCGAAATGTTTAATCTCATAGCTTTCACCACTACATCCGACAAACGAATTTAATATACAAATCGTATCTTGAAAAGGTAATCATCGCAACTACCACGAGGTAACACTTGAATGTTCTAACTTAAAGGAAATTCCACCAGCGGAATATGAATAACTTTTTCGACAAAACGGATTTCTCATTCGACGATATCAGATCTTTAATTAACAATGAAGTCGAAGAGTCGATTCATCTTGACTTCAAAGATGCTGCGGCTCTCGACAAAAGCGACAGGAAGAAGGACGAGATATCAAAAGACATATCCGCTTTTGCTAACTCCGACGGTGGCATTATTTGAAAGAATATGATTTACTATGTACGAGAGCAACTCTTTAAGCCAGATGGTTAAGCGAAACAGAGATGTAATTTATAATCGTGCTATAAATGACAATTCTTATCGAACCAAGTCATTTAGCGCTCCGCGGCGTCGCCGTATTCCACATCGCACCGGGCCGGCATTTGTTATTATTCCATGTCTTTAGAATCCCTTCCTCAACACAAACCGATAGTAGGGCCTGGAACCATTTTTCAGGGTTAGGTAAAACCTTGATCCTACAACGCCTGCAAAATCACAAAATAATTTTTGGTACTTCCGGGGGACGAGCGATGCAATTTTCTTTCTCTTGGACTCATCCTCAGATTCAATGGCTTTAACCACGTTCGCGCTGATGTCCTCTTTGCTGACGATAACCATACCTGAATCAATTAATTCCTGCCAGAATAGTTCCATATTCTCTACCGAGTTCCGGAAGTCGACCAGCAAAAGGTACCCGCCAGGCCTGAGTACACGGGCAACTTCGCGCAGGAATTTTTTCACGTCGCCGTACCCATGACATGACTCAACATTGATCACAACATCAATGGAGTTATCTTCCATCGTTAGTGACTCGCCACTACCCTGCACGAACGATAAGCCGGGGTAAGGGTGAAGTTTACGTGCCAGTTCAATCGCATTTTTTGCTATATCGAGGCCAATATATTGCGCCGGACTGAAGGTGCGCACGATATAGGCCGCGCCACCCCCACGTCCACTTCCTACCTCGAGGACTTTTTTTTCTACCAATGGTACTTTGCAAGCCAGGTAATGATACATGTTGGCGGAATGCCACTGATCCTTTACCCCAGATGGTGGCGGACTGCTCTCAACTTCGGCGGCACCCGGGATGTACCCGTAATTCATAAAATGCCAGTCGGCAGCAGGAATATATTTCGCTAAGACCTCATATGTGACTCTGGCATTGAACCTTTTGAACCAGGCGAATTTCTTAAATACAGAGATAACCTTGTTGACAACAAGCATAATCGATGTAGTTTTTGATAAAAATTTGGGATGCAAAAGTCGAATGAAGGAAGTAATTGGACAATAGATTTGCTCAATTTCTCAGTAAATCCATTTAGTATGACTACTCGGCCAGAAGTTAGTTTGAAAATAATCACAGATATGTCGTTGAAAATGACTATCTTGTGCCCACATCAAGAGTTTTCTTATCAATTACCCACCATAAAATTTTATTTTTTCATTAATGCTTCAGCCACTTTCATGCTGAGACGGCATACTATTATTATTCACCAACCCATTTTACATGCGTCAACTTAAGATCAGTAAGCAGATTACAAATCGGGAGAGTCAATCCCTGGATAAATATTTACAGGAAATAGGGAAGGTAGATCTGATTACCGCTGAAGTTGAAGTAGAACTTGCCCGGAGAATACGTGAAGGCGACCAAGGAGCACTGGAAAAACTCACCAAAGCTAACCTTCGCTTTGTCGTATCGGTAGCAAAACAATACCAGAATAACGGTCTCACCCTTGGGGATCTGATCAATGAAGGCAACCTGGGACTGATCAAAGCAGCAGGGAGGTTTGATGAGAAACGGGGATTTAAATTTATTTCCTATGCCGTATGGTGGATTCGCCAATCCATTATGCAGGCCTTGGCGGAACAATCACGAATTGTACGATTGCCATTAAACCGCATTGGCTCACTCACGAAGGTTTCTAAAACATTTGCTGAGCTTGAACAGAAGTTCCAGCGCGAACCCTCTACCGAAGAAGTGGCTGAAGTTATCGGCGTTACTACGGAGGAGATCCTGGATAGTTTAAGAATAGGAGGTCGCCATGTTTCCGTCGATGCACCGTTTTCCCAAGGAGAAGATGGTAGTTTACTCGATGTTCTTTCTGATGCCAATGAATCCAATCCGGAATCTGCAATGATAGCCGAATCGCTTGTCCAGGAAGTACAGCGATCGCTGGCAACATTAACAACGCGGGAAGCAGAAGTAATAAGTTTGTATTTCGGCCTGAACCGGAAACAATCGATGACCCTGGAAGAGATCGGTGATAAATTTGATCTGACGCGTGAGCGTGTACGACAAATTAAGGAAAAAGCAACTCGGCGCTTAAGACATACATCCAGGAGTAGGACGTTGAAATCCTACCTTGGCCAGTAGGGCACACTGGAATTACTACACACACAGCATAGTCCCGTCTGTAAAACGAATTTTTTTTAATTTTTAATTTATACAATGCAAGGAATCGTAAAGTTTTTCAATGAAGCCAAAGGATTTGGTTTTATTACCCCGTCAAATTCAAAAACTGACATTTTTGTTCACATGTCAGGTCTTGTCGATGAAATCCGTGAGAACGATGAAGTTACTTATGATGAACAAGTCGGAAAAAAGGGCATGAATGCCGTGAATGTTACAAGAATCATGGATTGAGAATTTCTTTTTTATAACATAGAAAAGCCGACTTGATCAAGGTCGGTTTTTTTGTTTTATAGCCGCATTAAAATTGATAAACGATCGCATTGATATTCATTCCCGCGCCGACAGAGGCTATAAATATTCTATCTCCTTTGCGGAGGCGATGGCCTTCCAGTTTCCCCCTTCAACAGCAGATCTAACAAGGTAGGTATCGTAGCCACGGAACTGTTGCCGATTTTGCCATCGTCATTGGCATAATACCCGTGGGAATCGTGTCGATGTTATACGCTTTAAAAAGGCACACCAAAATGGCGTTGTCCATTTTTTCGTTTGCTTGGTGAATAAGAACTTTCTTGATATATGTGATCGGCACCCGTGCTTTATCTAGTGCAAACTGGATCACCTGGGAACATGGTTCCGTGCGAATTCATATACCTCCCGGCCATTCATTTTCAAATACCGGTCAGGGGGTGTGGCTCCATCCCGTGGATCATGGAATCCCGTAAAGCGTTTCCGTACCAATCACCAGGCAGCGCCTCGCATGGCCCGATAGAATATAAAAATTGGCTTGGATCAATCCTTCCAGCCCCATCCGGGGCAACCAAAGACAATATCCTAGGCAACGCAATCGGGATTCTGAATTTGAAGAGATGCTTTAATCTGGGGAGCAATAGGGGGAACCATATTTACCCGGTTGGTCTCGTATTCAACGTCACCAAAATTGTGAGCAACAATGATGTAATCATTTGTCTCCCGGTCGGCGGATAAATTTTCAATGGCTTTATGTGCCGCCGATACTCCGATCCGAAGCCAGTCGATCTGCTATGCGTAGCATGCTCCTGTATGCCAGTGATCTCGGCAAACTTGTCGATGATCTCCCGGCTGCTTTTAAAAATCCGGCTACCATCGACCTCAAAGAACTCCCGAGTTCCGAAAGCCTTGTTCATGACCTGCATTTCTGGAATGCAACTTCCGGGTCCCGTAACCACCAGGGAAAAATTTACGCCGATGCCGATGCCAGTGTCAATGCCGGTGCCGCTTCACATTGTACTCGCCGTGCAACAGAATCTCTCATCGAATGAAGGATAATGTGTACGTTATCCATTCCTAAGTCCTCAATCATAAGGTTAACGGTGGCTTCTTTTCCAGTCCTTTTATTTTGATTGTCAATTAAATGCATTAGCATACTAAACTGCATCCACAAATTTTGAGTCCACATCGTAGATTTTTTGGCACAAATTATTGACTTGTAGAAATCGGGAAAATAATTTTGCGCGAAACCGATTAGGAATTCGATGGCGACCACCAGAAGTTTAACGTTTGCAGCGACCTCTCGTGATTTTGTAACGACGCTCAATAAACGGGTGAACGACTATTTTAAAACCCATGACATTAGCCGTCATGCAAACATTGAAATGGCAATCAAGACCATCTTTATGTTCGGACTTTATTTTGGCCCTTATTTCCTCGTCATTACCGGGGTGGTAACCGACATGGCGTGGCAGATCGGGCTTGTTATTATTATGGGACTCGGCCTGGCCGGTATTGGTCTGTCGGTAATGCACGATGCCAATCATGGGGCGTATTCAAAACGGCAATGGGTAAATACCACCATCGGCTACTCCTTGAACCTGATTGGCGCAAATGCCTTCAACTGGAAAATCCAGCATAACATGCTGCACCATTCCTATACCAACGTCCATGAGGAGGACGAAGACATAAGCCCAAGGGGTGTCCTTCGCTTATCCCCGCATTCCGAGTGGAGGTACATGCACCAGTTCCAGTTTATCTATGCCTGGTTTCTATATGGATTAATGACCCTTGTATGGATGGTGGCAAAGGACTTCGTGCGCATTATTCGTTATCATAAAAACGGTTTGGCCAGGAAGAGCAATGCCGATATAAAGGAAGAATGGATGATCCTGTTGGGAACAAAAATACTTTATGTAGGATACATTTTTGCGCTTCCAGTATGGCTGACGGATTTATACTGGTGGCAGGTTCTGATCGGTATTTTTATCATGCAATACATAGCAGGGTTCATCCTGGCGATTATCTTTCAGCCAGCCCACGTCATTGAAGGAACGGAATATCCGCTTCCGGATGAAAACAGAATGCTTGAAAATAACTGGGCTGTGCACCAACTTCTTACTACTACTAACTTCGCCACCACCAGCCGCTGGTTTTCTTGGTATGTTGGAGGACTCAATTTTCAGATTGAACACCATTTGTTCCCCAACATCTGCCATGTCCACTACCGAAACATTGCACAAATCGTGAAGGACACTGCATTGGATTTTGGATTACCGTACCATTGTAAGAAAACATTTTGGGAGGCTATCGCAAGCCATGCAAGACTGTTAAAACAACTCGGCAAGAGACCCGCTCCGTTCACCACACCATTGACCTCTGACAATCCGGTGAAACTCTATTGATAATTTGGAAGGCATGATTGGAGTTCTGAAATTTTTTTCTTCCGTTAGCTCACGCTCCGCATGCCCGGATCATGATAATGTATTACCCTCCTTTGAAGTCACTATTTAAAATAACTACAAAGCCAGTATCTAACCTGGACAACGACCGTCATTAAAGCCCTCAACGCAGAGCAGGGGGTCATTGTTCCTGACGATAACTGGCCGAAAACGACCGTTGATGTCAACTTCTTTAGTCGTAGGCTGCAGATGCCTAACATTGATCCGCCGCCGTTTGGCAGAGGGTTTCCATCCCCTTGCGCAGTCGGTCAATCGGACGGAATCCCGGCATGATCAAACCTTTGCCGTCGGGCTTCACCAGCGTCAGCGTAGGAAATCTTTCGATCTTATGGAATGCAACTTTTTGCAAGTCCTGGTGCGCTCTCGCGTATCGCGGCCTTTGCGTTCATTGACTACAAAAATATGCTAATGGCATTAGTATTGTTAACAGCCCCATCCGTGTTGTTTCAAAACACGTAACCCTGTTTTCGCCAGATCATTTTTTTACCAGCACATTGTCAGAACTGATATACCAGTGCATTGATATTCATGCCAGCTCCAACGGACGCAAATACCACTCTGTCGCCGTCAGTGATCCTATGGTTTTGCAGTTTGCCCTTCAGAATCAAGTCCAGCAATGTGGGTACCGTTGCGACAGAGCTGTTCCCAAGAAAATCAATTGTCATCGGGACTACACCTTCCGGTATTGAGCTCAAATCATAAAGTTTAAAGAGCCTTTCCGTAATAGCAATATCCATTTTTTCATTTGCCTGATGGATAAGTATTTTGTTGATGTCTTTCAGGTGTAAGCCTGCTTTGTCCAGGGCAGTTTTGATTAACAAGGGCACATAACTCAGCGCAAACTCGTAAACCCTTCTTCCGTTCATTTTTAGGAACAGATCGGACCTAATTTCATATTCTAAGTTGTTTGAGGGCCCCATACTTAGCAGGTTAGCGTGTTCGACGGCGTAGGTCTGAGTCTTGTGCGATAGCACTCCTCGAAAGTCGTCTTGAGAAACTTCAAGTATTATGGCGCCGGCGCCATCGCTGAAAATCATTGAATCCCTGTCGTGCTGATCGACCACCCGCGAAAGTGTTTCGGTCCCTATGACGAGGCAGCGCCGTGCATCACCTGACTTTATGAAATAGTTTGCCTGAATAAAACCTTCGATCCACCCAGGGCACCCGAACGGAAGGTCATAAGCGATACAATCCGGGTTTTGAATCCCGAGTAACGCCTTCACTTTTGATCCAAGGGAGGGAACCATAGTTACCCGATTGCTTTTTGATGCCACATCGCCAAAATTGTGAGCGACAATGATGTAATCAAGCGTTTCTTTATCAATAGATGCGGTCTCAATAGCTTGCTGGGCAGAAAGATACGCAAGATCGGAGGCGAGTTGATCTTCTCGCGCGTAACGTCTCGCGTTAATACCGGTAATCTCCGAGAACTTTTCAACGATGGTTTCATTTCGCTTCCCAACTCTGGTACCGTTGCTTTCGAAAAAGACCGCGTTTAAAAAATCAGAGTTCTGTATCTGAATGTCCGGAATATAACTTCCAGTGCCAATTATGATTGAAGTCATTATGTCCAAGATAAAATGTCACGATGTACTGATTCGTGAGGCAAAACTACAATCGCGGCTAATTTGTTTATCAACACGCAAATAAAAAAATTCGTGTAGTTGAATTAACATTTGTTAGGGGAGCAGGCAACGCGTATGATTTTGGAAATCCGATTGTGAAGCATGCAAAGTAAAAACCAAACTCCGAAAAGTTTGTTCTTAAATCGAGAATGGTCTTTACGGAAATCGATTCTTACACGGTGTAGCTAGATGCAAGGAATGGCCGCCTCTACAAGTCTCTTTAGCATGTCAAAAGTTGCAGTGTAGGTATTTGCTTTTTTAAGGAAATTGTCGGCGCCGGCTTTCATCCCTTTGTAAGACTCTAGTTCGCTTGACGTGGTGGAATATAAAATCATCGTTGCCTTCTTGAAGCGATCCAGTCGCCTTAGCGTTGCCACGCATTCGATCCCTGACATCGCAGGCATGTTAACATCAAGGAAAATCATATCAGGGACGGCTGGTAACTCGTGGAGTCTCTGGATCGCTTCCATGCCATCCGAAGCAAGGAAAACCTCAATGTCCGGATTGATCTCAGTTATTACATCTGCAAAAATTTCGCGGTCTTCCGGATCATCGTCAGCGTATAGTATTGTCATAACGTCATCACCCATCATGTGAGTAATGTCCTGCCTTTTTAGCCGACACCACCACACAACTATTTAGGAAAGGGGTGAAATCAAATATCCACAAAATAAACGGCTTTCGTCAGGACTTGGTCTAAGAATAATCCCGGATTATTCCACAACAAAATCGTTATCAAACACGACTGGCTCGGACAGATTAGCTGTCGATATCCTGGTGACGATTTCTCGGAGGCGGCTAAAGCTGTCTGGCTTTTGCACGGCTAACTTAGCGCCTAGTTTGAAAATGCCTCTTCCCTACGACTTTCAGTTAAGCCAGTGGACCAAATAATCGCAGCCAAAGAACTGAACTTCGGGTTGCTCCTAATTTCGGACAGACAATCCACCTACGATCCATCAAGCCGTCCGATGTAGCTGATGCTTGCGCATTCGCGGCCCGCGCACAGTCTACCCCGTTTGACCTCCTGTTGATGCCAAATAGTCTCCACATGGAAACATTTGTGCCTTTAATAACGCCAACGCCATCCGCCGTACATCCCACCCGCCCAGGGCGGGCGTAGCGCCCATCGCACATCATGCCGCCCAAAGCCAGTAACCATTCGTCTCTCAAGTTTATATGGATCACCGGTCAGCCTCGATCTTCTTTCTCAAATGCTCCCAAGAAAACCTGTCAGCGCATCGATATCAGGTATCTCCTTATAGACTATGACCGGAAGGTTACTGTATACAGGTTCACTCCGCAAACGCTGTAAAAGCAGCATGTAACCTTGGTCGACTGAGCCCAGGTAGATAACCATGGCCGAAAAATTGGTCAATCTGAGCTTTCTCAAAACCTGGCCTACGTCGGAGCAAAAATCAAACTCAAGCTCGGGAAGGCGCCGAGCAGCGGCCGTTACAGTTGGAAGTAATTGAGGCAAATCATCTGAAAACAAAAGGACCGGTTTCATACATGCAGTATAACGAGGCGATCAATGTAGAGAAAATTGCCCATCCGGCCTAATAAGTGCGTTTTTTTACCTGAAAACCCTGATTTTTTCAACCCCTGAATGGCATGGTTTATTATATTACAGCGCTATCCGACGTACTTATGCCAAGAGACAAGGCCACCCCTACTGAGACAAACGTCCTTCTTGCTGACGACGATGATGATGATTTTCTGTTTTTTACCCTGGCTGTCGCCGACACTCAAATTGCAGTGGCACTGACAAGAGTGGAGGATGGGGAAATGCTTATGAAAGCATTGGAGGAGAACATACCCGATGTGCTCTTTTTAGACCTGCACATGCCCTGTAAAAATGGATGGCAGTGCCTTCGGGAAATAAGATCGAACAGGCGATACGACAATCTCCCAATCATTACCTACACGTCATTCGATGACTTGAAAAACATAGACTATTGCTTTAGGGAAGGGGCAAATTTGTATTCGGTCAAGGCAACCAATCTCGCCTCGCTAACGGAAATCCTGAAACGCGTTTTGTCAATCGAGTGGAAAAGAACCATGTATTTTCCACCTCGCCAGGAGTTCGTGCTCCAGCCCAGCTAAATAAGCATCCGTCCACTTGTATTTTGGCGATTCGGCCGAAGCGCGCGCATTTTAATCGCATGCGGTTGATACCTGATATACCGCTGCAGCTTTCGAATAGATTTAGGCCTTACGATTGGTGAATTTGCCTACACAATGGGGCGCGCCCTTCGATATTCATTTCCGACAATCCTCACCCAGTCGGGCCTTCTGTACAGGCGAAAATATTCTCTTTCGACACTTTTAGCTAAATCCATGATTAGCACCTTTTGTATGATTTCTCTGAACTTTGTAAAAGAAGAAGGTTTCTGAATGAAGAGCCGTGCGCCTAACCTAAAAGCTTCCGTTACATCGTCGTCGACGCCTGAGGTCGACCAGATGACGACCGGCAGATGGTTTAGCTGGGGGGCGCTCTTAATCTCTCGAAGGCAGCTCAGACCATTTTTTAGAGGCATATTAATGTCAATAAAAAGCAAATCGGGAAGGGAGAAGCCTGTCATTAGACGATTTATCAAATCGACGCCGTTAGAAATGCAAGTAACCTTTGTTTGGTCGGTTAATTCGTTTACAGCCTCATTGAATACTATGCAATCATCATCATCATCGTCGGCTAACCAGATTGTTCGTATTGGCATAGACATAAATTTACAGAACCCCATTTAGAAATTCATGCCAATATAGTTAGGGGATATGGCCTTATAAGGAACTTACCCCTTGTTCGAACCTGTTGTGATAAAACTTAAAGTAAGTTATAGACCCATGAAAGGGTAATTTATACACGTAGTGTCAATTTGTTACTTTGATGTCATTTTGTTGCCGTTGAGCATACGGTTCGGACCATACCTGGCTATCATTATAGGTTATCCAACATTTATAGCTTATTCATACCGAAACGCTTCGCGAATAAAGAACTCGAGAAATCATTTGCAAAAATTTATAAACTGGCATCCTTACAGTTTGCACCGACCGAAGCTTGGTGTGACTAGGGCGGCAGCGTATAAGTCAATGATGGGCATAAACGCCATTCCGATTGCCAACTGTAAAAGTTAGTATGAAAAATCCGCGTTCGACCATATCGCGTAATCTGGATTTAGTGCGTTAGACCCGGCGAAGCGCTAGAGACGAAAAACAGCAGCAGTAACTCGTATTTAATGAAAGCGCAGAGCGCTATCAGTAACGCGACGTTGTGGCTCTTACGCGGGGTCGATACGCAACTTACTAAATTAATAGGGGAGAAGACTTCCTTTGTCAAACACCGATCTATCATGACAGCGGTCAAACACTGTCTCGGGCAAGGAGCGCTGATTGATGTGACCAAGATGTAAGACTGTTGAAGGGAATTTCAGAAGTTCGTGACCTTCACGCGTAGCGCTCTAATTTGTGCCAGGTACTCTTGCAGACTTCGGTGTTGGATACCTTGGGCTATTCAATCAAGAATTCGTTATCATAGGTATACGGATCGGACAAATTAGCTGTTAGTATCTCTCGGGTAATTGCTGTTAACCTGGTAAAAGTATCAGGTTTTTTCACGAATAATCTGGCCCCAAGTTGAAATGCCTGTTCGGCATGATTGGGATTTGCGGCAGTGGACCACATAATTGTCGCCAGGGAACTGAGCTTTGGATCTCCTTTAATCTCGGACAGACAGTCGAAACCGTTTTTCTTAGGCATGTTGATGTCGAGCAAGACGACGTCAGGCAGTGTCGGCGATGAACGTAGTTGATTGATGATTTCTGATCCATTCACGAATGAAACAAGTTCGACATCGGGAGCAACATCCAACAACGCTTCCTTGAAAAGCCCCAGATCATCCTCGTCATCATCCGCTAGCCAGATCGTGTGTATAGACCCAAGCATTGATTCCTGTTTACAAATTTCGCTTTAGAAAGTCAAAAATAATGATTCATGTGAACGCGCCCATCATTTGGCTTAATTACCAACGTGTGGAACATTTGCTTCTCTAATAATCATTGAGCGCTTTGTTACGATCAAACCTCGAAAATTGACTGCGGCTTGTCGGGTAGCACGTTCATGGTGATTTGAGGCGAGGAATCCATCATCGGCCTCGGTAACAGGAGGTACTTGCTGAATCCGGCTTCGAACCGGAATTTATGGTAACATTTTGAATACCAGTGGGTTTCACTGTCCATTGGTGACTGTCGTGTTTGAATATCTTTGCATCGCTCCAGGACTTATCGCTGGTATGCGATGCAAAACCTTTATGTCCAACACGGTATTGAGAGAGCTATTTGAGACGAGGTCAAGCGCCTCCCTGAGCTGGTCTATCATTTCGTGGAGGAAATTCGCCTTCACAAAAAGCTTGTCCGCGCCCGCACTAAGTGCCATTTCAACCTCTGTCTTTTCTGACGTTGTCGAATAAAGGAAGATGGGCGTACGTTTATACGGGTCCATGGCGCGCAATTCCCTTAGGCACTCCAGGCCGTTCATCAGCGGCATGTTCAGGTCAAGGAATATTGCATCAAAACGCTCGGTCGTATTCGATAATATCGCTATTGCCTCGTTACCATCCCGTGCTGTCACGAGTTTTACATCTGGATGGAGGCTACTAATCAACATGGCAAATACTTCGTGATCGTCTGGATCATCATCCGCATAAAAGATCGTCATCACTCCAGGGTTTACGTTACAGAATCGAGGATAAAATTCTGTGCCCATAAACCGGGGTAAGACGCACTGCTGCTTCCCTTAAGGACCGACCGAAAGTTAAGAGTGTCGAGTGTTTGGGTAATGCCCCATTGAACCTCCTGTTGATCGCCAAAATAGTCTCCACATGGACCATTTGTGCCTCTAATACCGCCAACGCCACTCCGCCGCACATCCCCGCCCGCCCAGGGCCGCCTTCGGCCGGCCTCAAGGTTGATAAGGAGCGCTTGCGCGCGGTTGGTTGTGGGGCCGGCACAAAAGGCCCGCCAGGCGCTCCACTTCGTTCCGCCCCTGTCATGCCTTTTGTCCGTCCCCGCTGATTGTATTTATATGGCGCCGCTTCGCTCCGCCTAACGCCAAGGCCAGCTTTGACACAACCACCCGTGCTCGCGCGGTATTGGCCCGCCTTTATTTTTTGCGGGGGGATAGCGGAGGCGGGCCAATACCTGTTGTTGGTGCGCGCCTTGAACCTCGCCGGCTCCCCCCGCGCCCCCCACACGCCGGCTCGGGCGCGCGAGAGACCAACCGCGGCGTACCTAAAGTCCCGACGCCGCTAAGTAACCATGTCATTCATAAAGAATGGCAGGTGGAGTTTTACTTGGTGCAGGCAAGGGTTGGTTTAGCAACGAGATGTTCACCTGTCTTATGCAAACTGCTATATTGCATACGCACGAATATTCCAAGCATGATTTCTATCCGCGACGCCGTTTCTGACTTTTTTACCCGCTACCCTTACGCAGTCGAAATGGGGCGATTTACAACTGCCACCGAGCTGGATTCGATCTCCAGTTCCGTGCGTAAAGTTATACCCCGCTGGTATCAAGAATTATTGCGGGAGTTTCCGCTGGTAGATATGGAAGTGGGTATACCCTACCACTTTGGGCAGGAGCAATTACAAGCGAAGAAGTCTCAAGCCAGGCCGCTGTTCCCGCTCCGAATTCTGTCGGTCGGTGAACTGGCACAGCATGCGCTAGAGACGCATCCTGGTATGTTGCTGTTAAAGCGGCATATACCCTTTCAGTCAAAGTATATACCATTTGCCAATGATGATTTCTCCACGGGAGAAACAATTTTTATCGATGCTGGTCATCCCAATCCAGCACCCATGCTGATTATGCACGACATGGGTCATAGTGCCAGGCAGTTATTGAAACAAGCCGAAGTTCTTACGCCGTCATTCTCCGACTTCTTCTTGCATGGTCGCCTGACTAACTCGCTCATTCGGCTGAACGATGGCAACCGCGCTGAAGCCGTCGCGCGTATCAGGGAGTTATTTACATTTACGGATGCCGGTATTGCGGCTACCCCGGTCAGCAAATTCGACAAAGAGATGCTGACGGATCGTATCATACAGCGCGACAATGCATGGACTGCAGGCGAATACCTCAAATCTTTAAGTCTTCTGGAAAACGCATTGTACGATTCTAATTTTCCCATCACTACCCAACACCTGGAAAGACTACGTGAGATTTATGGGGTCTGCGGCCTCCATCTGCCCGAGCTTTCTTTCCTTGAAGACCGCCTGCCATCCGAACAAGCCTGAAAGAACTTTTCTAAACCAATGAGTTAGAATTACATTAAACACAGACCAAAGTTACGGGCATGCGGATCAGAAAGCTACAAGGGTCCGCTGGCGCCCGCTCAAAAGAAAATCTCCACCTTCCGCCCGACCCACATACTCGCCCTTCCTCCAGGTAGTATTTTCTTTTGGCGGCCCTTGCACCTTTCTGCCCGGTCCCGTGGTCTGGGCCTATGTTTAAATACTTCTTTCGTGTACCGATTGGCTCCCGGTGGTTGCTGGTCGGCGTTGCCCCTCGTCGTTGGGCTTCATTCAGTTTTCACTTTGGGCCTTCGCGTCGTTACCGCAAGGAGGTGTTCATCCTCCGCGTGTTTCGTCTCGAGTTTTGCCTTTCAGAGCTCCCTTTCTAAAGGGGGCTCTGCCCTTCTATTTACCTGATCCCACGGAAAGAAATCAAAGAGCCGCCAAAGGTGTGCCTGCGGGAGGGCGGAAGTCAAGGTCAGGCCCTCCGGGTTTTGATAAAAAATAGTTTTCGGAGCCCGGCTGCTTCGAACGACAACCATCCTGTTTCAAAAACTATTTTTTATCAAAAACCTTGACTTCCGCCCTCCCGCAGGCAGTGAATCGGCTTCTCTTTTCTTTTTTTCCTTTTTCTTTTCTCTGGAATTATGTGCGGGCCCGCGGCAAAATTTAAATGCCGCAATCCGTGAAAATTAAAACACACCGAATGACGAGGGAATATTCTGGAGAGTATTTCTTCATCCTGTCCAAAGGAAACAATGCTGGTAAACCACTTGTGAAACCCTGTCCTAATTGCTTCGTACTCTTGGCGAGCGATGCAGTTGAAAAGGAACAATGTTACTGGCTTTGTTACGGCCTTTGGGAGGGAGGTTTCTTCCGCCAATTTTTAACTGGCTCCGTAATTTCGTTTATCCATGTCGATGATCTTCGACAGGTGATTACAGCAGCCGCTGAGAAAGTAGCCGGTGAGGCTGAAAGCCTCAATAAGATTGTGAATATGTTGACGCTACTCACAAAGCACCACGACGCGCTACACGAGCAGTTGAATTTGATTAAGCGAGCCAAGCGCAGTTTGATGTATAAGATTCTGAAATAAAAAAAGCCTCCCGTTTGGGAGGCCTTTTCATTTAACGCGAGCGGGTCTTTTTTCTGATCCACTCCAACGCTAGCGACACCATGAAACTTACGATAGCTCCTATGGCCGAGAGCACGATCGTTTCAACGGCGTTCACCAGGTGAAGCGTGGACAGGATGGAGGAGAGGGTTCCACCGATCACGCCCGCCACGGCACTTTCGCTAAGGCCCGTCATCGTCGTGCTCACTCTCTTCGTCACATTCTTTGCTGACGGCCGTCTGGCTTACGGCGGTCACCACCGTTCCCGCCACTGCCAGGTAACCCGCAAGGGTGACAACAGCCGCCGGTAGCGCTACGGGTGCAGCCAGCAGCGCGCCGCTTGCTGCAGCCAGAGCCAGGCCAATGTTCCGCAGTACTTTGAAAAACTTCGGCGTCGGTGCCTGCATTCTTTGAATTACATTCATTGTTCTTTCGATTTAATCGTGATAAAAACTTTTTCTTTCCGGTCCAGGGCTGACGTTACCAGCGCTTTCAACTTCTCGTTTGCCGCCCGCGATTGGATGCCACGTCCTGGGCCGGTGATGGTCGTCACCGGCGCGATGCAGCCGAGCAGGTCCCTTTGTGCGTCGTTTGCCGGGTGGATAAGTATTCCGCTCCGGCCAGGTACGTCTACTACCAGGAGATGCTGACCACGCTTTTGCGTATACCGTTTTCGCAATTCGTACCGGCCTTCCGGTATACATGAAATGCTCCGCCGGTTTTCCCGCCAGGGTAGCTCAATAGAGGGGCAGACCAGCTGCCCCTCATGTTGAATATGGCCGTTCGTTCCTTCCGGATGATATACCCGGTTCAGCTCAAGCTCCATTATACACCTCCGTCTACTGCCACCAGGGTCAGGGCGTTGTACGCACCGTTTTTCAGGGTGTACATCGCGCCGTTAACGTTCTGATAGAACTCCACGCCAAACGCCAGGAAGAGCGGTCGCCCGTCTGTTTCGCCAAACGACATTTCCAGCGAAAGTGCAGGCAGTGGCGCGATGCTACTCAATGACTGCTCCGCGCTTGTTGCGTTGTCTGTCGCGTAGTCTTCGCCCTGGAAGTCTATCGAGGCGCAAGCAGCGACCAGCCGCACGTGCGTAGCGCCCTGCGGTGCTGCGATCATGTTGGCCGGAATGAACGCCGGTATTTCTATCGTCGCTCCGCCGCCAGTACGGTCGATGTTTGCCGTATAAGGCGCAAAAAATGTCCGGTTCAGCTTCGCGTTCTCGTTAAACTCAAACCCACGCAACAGCTCTGCCTCCCCGTCGATCACATTGCGCTCACCGCGCAAGTTGGTCGCATCTGCCTTAATAACCTTCATCATCGAAGCCGTCAGGCGGCTCGCCATCCGGCTATCCGATGTGTTGATTGTAAGTGCTCGGAACGCGGTGCGAAGCAGCTTGCCGGCTGTGCCGGCCCTGCCGAACTCGGCGCCGTTTTCGCGTGTACGCTCAAAGGCCGCATCGGTCTTGATGCGCTCTCCGTCCACGCCACCTTTTGTCCGCGCCAGGAACCCGTCCTGGGCGGTCTTGTAGAAGCTCACGCCTCCCATTTGGCCTGTTAGTTTAATCAGGCCTTCTTGTCTTGCCATTCATTATTATTTCGTTGTCCGTCCTGTTTACATGCCCAGGTCGGTTTGGCCGTAGTTGCAACCACCGGAACAAAAGAATAATGAAAGGAGCGGTCCTCAAAAGAGCAGGTTCCGGATCAGGTCATGTTGTGCCAATTCTTCCTAAATCTTCCACGTGCTATATTTACCGACACAACGCCCAGGATGGCGTATACCAACAGTATAGATAAAGTATCATGGAACTCAAGCGCGCAGTTATATACTCAAAAGATATAGAGCTTATCACCGGCAAAAGCGGCCGATATGCCCGTAAGATCATGTCCAGAATGCGTAAGAAGCTAGGGAAGGAGAAACATCAATTAATATCGCTTGGCGAATTTTGCGCGTATATGGGCCTGCCAGAACATGAAATCCAGGAGTACCTATGTACTTATACGCGTTGATATTTTCTAGTCATGTTTGATACAATTTTCCAGAAAAATGCTATATAAATAGGGTTCAAATCGTATCAATTTCGTATATTTATACCGTCATATTTCGGGAAGGTAATAGGGTGAAAAAGCGTGTGCCCTATTTGTGCCCCAAGACCAGACGTTCTTATAAGTATTTGATATATAGCATAATATGGGTAGGGTTAACATCCTGTCGCCCCGACACTAGGGTTTCCAACCCCTTTCAAAAGCCACTGAATCACAAGATTTTGTGGCTTTTTTACTTCCAAAGCTTGTAATCAATTACAACGAATTTCAAGGGTGTCCGTGACCTATTCCGTGACCTCAGTTTGTGATCTAATTTAGGTCACGGAATTGGCTCGAAAGCCATTTCAAACCCTTGTATATATGCGTTCAAAACAAACGTTGTGGCATCTATTCTTATAGCTCACTACCACTCACGCTTCGTGATGCAACTCTACTTTTTCAAACAACCGTTGTTTAACTACGACAAGCATTGATCCGGCTAATTCCACGCCCTATATTCAGTGTCAAAAATTTAATAATTAAGAACGTTAAAAAAATGCGCACAAAAAAAGTATGGCTGGTAACAGGAACTCCAAAAGGACTGGGATTATTCTTAGTAAAAAAACGCCACCGCCGCCTAGGTTTATCAGCTTTGTTGCGTTGCCTTTTTCAACTAAATTGACACAAATGTGCTTCATCTGGAAAACAAGACTGACAACATAGCGATTAAGAACAAGCTTGAGCAGCAACTATTTAAAATTTCGCCTTTCAAAGAGGTCATTAAAAGAACAAAGCCGCACAAGCATGACGCTTACTTCGAGATCATATATCTTTCTGAAGGAGCTGGCTTTCACTGGATCGATACGCAGAAATTTCAGATCAATCCTCCGGTAGTTTATTTCTTGTCGGGTCAGCTTCACTACTGGGAGATGACGGCCATTCCAAAAGGCTTCGTGCTTCTTTTTAAAGAAGACTTCTTTGACTTTTTCAAACAGGGAGAACTTTTAAACCTCATCCGGAATTTTGCAGGAACCGTGACAATCAATCTATCGGATACGGCGAATCTTGACTTTATATTCTCTGAAATGGTGAAGGAATATAAAGAGCCTTCTATCAATTCAGCTGAACTCATACATGGCTATCTGCAGGTGGCCCTGGTTAAACTACTTAGGAATAAACAACTCCATGAATCGCCTATAGTCGTCGGAAATGATTCTGTTTACAGGAGGTTTCTACACGTGATCCAAAATACCCAGCCAGTATCCAATCTGAAAGTGAATGAAGTAGCCTCTGCGCTGAATATAAGTCCCCAGCACCTGAATGCTATCTTAAAAAAATCCAGCGGTAAGTCGGCCAGTGAATTAATTAACGAGCAGGTGCTTCTAGAGGCTAAGCGATATCTTCTCCATACCGATAAAACTGTGAGCGAAATTGCCTTTGTGCTGAGCTTTACGGACCCATCCCATTTTGTAAAGCATTTCAAGAAATCAACTGGCGAAACGCCGCAAGCCTTCCGAACCAGATATTTTCAATGATACCATACTCCGCGCAAATTATACCATAGTTGGCACAAGCCACACGCTACCTTTGTTGCATCGATCAACGCACAACCGTTGATGGGGCTGTTTTGGGTAAGCAATCGAGTTTATGAAAGACCACTCGGCATTGCTTTTATAGTATTGATTCTGGCGACTATTTCAGATGGATAATTAATAAAGGAAGAGCATGGGCATTAATGTGAGATACATAGTAACCAACGTAAAGGACGCTATTGCTTTCTATACGGAAAAGCTTGGGTTTAAAGTTGACATGCACCCTGCGCCCGGATTTGCAGCGCTTTCGAAAGACAATATAAAGCTGTTTCTTAACCAGCCAGGCGCTGGCGGAGCCGGACAGGCGATGAACGATGGCGCTATGCCCACACCAGGAGGATGGAATCGTTTTCAGCTTGAAACCGACAATTTGGAAAGCCTTGTTACGGAGCTCAAGGGGAAGGGCGCTTCCTTTCGAAGTGAAGTAATGGTCGGCCAGGGTGGTAAACAAGCACTCCTGCAAGACCCCTCAGGGAACCTGATTGAACTGTTTGAACCTAAAAAGTAGACAATTTGCTGAGACGATAAGGTTAAAGTGCAGGTATTCGCTGGTACATTCCATTTATACCATACTTCCAGCGAATTATACCATATTTAAAGACGTCAAGAGCATAGATTTGAAAGTCATCTACCACCAGGGTGATTTTCCAGATCATCCATGAATTTTAAGAAGATCGTATCGACCGATAACGCATCAAGCACCTTTTTAATACGGCTAATGGTGGGTGCAGTTTTCCTCAGCGAGGGAATTCAGAAGTTTTTATTTCCGGATAAGCTTGGTTCCGGTCGTTTTGAAAAAATCGGGCTTCCTGATCCAGAATTTCTTGGGCCATTCGTTGGGATGTTTGAGGTCTTTTGTGGCGCATTCATCCTGATAGGCCTGGCTACACGTCTGACGTCCATACCGCTGATCGTCATTATGCTCGTAGCAATAGCGACCACCAAGGGGAAAGTGCTCGCCAATGATGGCTTCTGGGAAATGATGCACGGCAGCCGTACCGACTGGGCGATGCTCCTCGGAAGCATTTTCCTTCTGATCAAGGGCGGAGGACGATGGTCTATTGACGGAACTTTATCGTAAGTCGATGGAACTCATTATCCTTTGTCTGACAGCACTGATAGCCTCATTGTTTACTTTTTTTTCCAGCTTTGGATTAGGGACGGTTCTGCCCCAGCATTTGCTATCTTTTTTTCGATTGAGATTTCCATCGCGCTTACCGGTGTGGTTCGCCCTCTCAATAACATTTGAAGCTGGCGCTGGTGGAAGTCGTTCCCCTTATGTTGATCATTTTACAATTTCACTTGGGCTTGTTTAAAAATGAAAAGAATCATAGTCACAACGATCGGTATTTTGCTATTATTCGTCGGTGCTTCTCAGGCACAGGCATTGAAAGATTTATTGGAGAAAGCGAAAAGCGACTATCCGCTACTCAAAGCAAAACGGTTTGAGTCCGCTGCCAGGGAAGATCAGGTGCGTTATGCAAAAAGTACGGCTATACCTTCGATTGACGCAGGATATCAGGTGAACTATGCTACGTACAACAACATTACGGGGATGGCGACGGCGCAACACTTTGTTCCCATCAGTGGACCTCCTTCAGTATCCAATAGCAGCGAGGCTGTTTTGGGATCAGCCGGCGGATTATTGTTGAATTGGGATCTGTTCACGTTTGGACACCGTAAATCGAAAGTAGGTTCAGCGAAAGCCTCGCTCGATTATCAGCGGGCCGATGAACAGAATGAAGTCTTCCAACACCAGATAAGGACGGCGAATGTATACCTCGACCTATTGGTCACTCATGAACTGGTAAGGGTGTATCGGCGAAATCTTTCGCGGTCGCAAAATAATGTAAGGATCGTTCGATCGCTTTCGGGAAGTGGTCTGCGTCCAGGCGTAGACACTGCCCTGTTTCAAGCCGAGTTAGCCAGGGCAAAAGTCGAACTTTTGAACTACGAAAGACTTTGGCAGGCACAACAACTTCAACTTTCTGAGCTATTAGGTGACAATGATGTGACACAATTCCCGGTGGACAGCAGCTACTTTTCACGACTTCCCGTATTGCCTGATTCCCTGGGGTCAATCTCGCATCCATTGGTCAATCTCTCCGCCGGTAAACTCAAAATTTCTGAGTATGAACGAACTTCTTTGCAACGCTCACTATACCCCAAGCTTTCGCTCTGGGGCACCGCTTACGGACGGGGCTCGGGCATTCGTTACGATGGTTACGTTAATTCCGAAGATGGTCTGTCGTTTAGCCGATACAACTATGGAGCTGGGCTTGTGCTGAGCATACCGTTGTTGCAATTCACGAGAACCCAATACCAGATTCGTTCGCAAAAGGCACAGATCCAAGCTGACCAGGAGCGACTGAATGCGACGACCCTACAGCTCAACAAACAAAAACAGCTTGCCGAAATAACGCTCGTCAATTCACTAAAGATCGCTCGCGAGACCCCTGCATTCTTTACGGCATCGAACTATGCCTACAAGGGTTTGCTCAGCCGCTATAATTCGGGTCTGCTAAACTACACGGAGTTAATCCAGGCGCAATACGCACTGGTGCAATCCGAGGCTGACCTAAAAAGAGCGTATGTGGAAACCTGGAAAGCGTTGTTGTATATGGCAGCCGTCAGCGGAGACCTTTACGTATTTATCAACCAATTATAATTTGTAAGACATGAATTTGCTGCAAGGAGCGTTGAGAAACCCCTTCACGGTTGTCGTGGCTGTGCTGGCGATTGTTTTCTTTTCAGGGCTCACGATCCGGAACATGAAGGTTGATATCTTCCCGACATTAGGTCTTCCCACGATATACGTTGCTCAACCTTATGGCGGTCTTTCTCCTGATCAGATGGAGGGATTGATCACATCGTATTATGAGTATCACTTCCTTTATGTAACCGGTGTAAAGTTCGTTGAATCCAGGTCGATACAAGGTGCTTCTCTCATCAAGATCCAGTTTCAGGAAGGGACTGATATGAGCCAGGCGCTAGCCGAGATCGTGGGATATGTAAACCGGTCGAGAGCCTTCATGCCCCCTGGAACAGTGCCTCCCTTCATTACGCGGTTTGATGCAGGCAGCGTGCCTGTCGGCCAACTCGTATTCACATCCGAAACCCATTCTCTGGGAGAAATATCAGATCTTGCGTTGTTCAAGGTGCGACCGATGTTTTCGACTCTTCCAGGGGTTTCGGCACCACCGCCCTTTGGAGGGAACCAAAAAACAGTGGTGATCAAAGTTGATCCGGAGCGGATAAAGAATTACAGGTTGTCACCCGACGAGGTAGTTCAGGCGATCGCAAGCGCCAACACGATCAGCCCGGCGGGTAATGTTAGGGTGGGCGATCAAACACTATTAACTCCTCAGAATACACTAGTTGAAAATATCAAGGAGCTGGAAAGCGTTCCGATCACGCTCGGCGCTGGCCCTGCGGTATATGTTCGGGACATTGCCAGTGTGCAGCTTGGCTCCGATGTAACAACAAGCTATGCACTGGTGAATGGCAAAAGATCGGTATATATCCCAGTGACCAAACGCGCTACGGCCTCGACCTGGGAAGTCGTCAATAATGTAAAAGCGGCGTTGCCGGATATGCAAGCTGCGATCCCGGAAGACATCAAGGTGACCTACGAATTTGATCAGTCGGGGTATGTTATCAACTCCCTGAAGAACTTGCTCTTCGAAGGCGGATTGGGTGCGATCTTAACGGGCTTGATGGTACTACTCTTCCTGGGCGACAGGAGAAGCGCATTGATCATTGTTCTGACCATCCCGCTGGCGCTGTTGAGCGGCCTTGTTCTGCTATTCCTTTTTAACCAGACCATCAATATTATGACGTTGGGTGGTCTCGCCCTGGCCGTGGGCATTCTTGTCGATGAAGGCACAGTGACCATTGAGAACATTCACCGTCACCAGGAAATGGGAAAGAAAAAATCCAGGGCGATCCTCGATGCCTGTAAGGAGATTGTCTGGCCCAAGCTATTGATATTATTATGCATCCTGGCGGTATTCGTTCCTTCCATCTTTATGAGCGGGGTGCCGCGTGCGATGTTTCTCCCACTTTCGCTGGCGGTTGGATCTGCCATGATTGCCTCCTTTATTCTGTCCAATACATTTGTCCCTGTTTTCGCGAACTGGATATTGAAAGAAAAGATCGATCACGGTGCTTCTCGAAGATTTGTTAGGTTCCGGGATCAGTATTTAAAAACGCTTGACCGGGTTCAACATCGATCGGCATTTTACCTCGTGATTTTCGGAATCGTAAGTATTGTTCTCATCGTGGTGATCTCTTCGTTCATTGGAAAAGAGATATTCCCCAAAGTTGATGCTGGACAGGCTGTTGTAAGAGTAAGGCTGCCGGTGGGTACAAGGCTTGAGCGTACCGAAGAAGTAACACAAAAAGTTCTTGCGCTTGCAGATAGTATTTCAGACAACGCGGTTGACATTACTTCCGCCTTTGTGGGAACACAGCCACCGAGTTTTCCCGTTAACCTGATCCACCTGTGGACCTCCGGTCCGCATGAAGCTGTTATCCGCATCAACCTGAAAAGAGGAACGTCGGTAGGCATCGAGACGTTTAAGGAACGCTTGCGAAAGGCCGTTAAAGACCAACTGCCGAAGGTCAGCATTTCGTTCGAGCCGGGTGACCTGGTGGAGCAGGTCATCAACCTGGGCTCTTCAAACCCGGTAGAGATCGCCATCACCGGCAGGGACCTGAAGCAGACGCGGCAGCTTTCGGAGAAGTTAGTATCAAAGCTCAAGGGCCTTGATTATCTGAGAGACGTTCAGATTGCCACACCGCTCGACTACCCAGGTGTTAAGATCGACATTGATCGCGTAAAGGCAGGCCAGCTTGGACTCTCCGTAGACGACATCGCCAAATCCCTGGTAACAGCAACTTCATCCAGCCGCTTCACACAACCTAACTACTGGCTGGATAAGACCACGGGAACCGCCTACCAGGTCCAGGTAGAGTATCCACAGTCCCGTATGAACTCAACCGATGAGATTGAAATGATTCCGGTTTCCGGAAAATCAGGAGTGTTTTTGCGAGACGTCGCTCAATGGAAACCACTGCTCAGTCCCGGCGAATACGACCGGCTTAACCAGCAACGGTTCATCACACTCACGGCGAATATATACCGGCAAGATCTTGGCACGGCGATCAACGATGTAGAGAAAGCCATTAAATCCCTGGGGGCGTTACCAAAGGGAGTTAAGATAATCGTGAAAGGACAAGCTGATCTTTTAAAGGCCACGATGTCCGAATTGCAAACTGGTCTGCTTATCGCTGTGGTTGTTATCTTTCTTTTGATCGCAACCAATTTTCAATCCTTTCGATTGTCGCTGATAACACTCTCAATCGTTCCTGCGGTGATTGCAGGTTCTTTTCTTCTGCTGATCCTTACAGGCAAAACGTTGAATATCCAATCCTATATGGGAACGATCATGGCCGTTGGCGTGGCGATAGCAAATGCCATTCTCTTTATTACCAATGCAGAGCAGCTACGGAAAGAGGGAAATCGGAACGCATACCGCGAAGGAGCGTTTAACCGTTTGCGTCCAATTATCATGACCAGCCTGTCCATGATCGCTGGTATGATTCCCATGTCATTGGGGTTGGGAGAAGGTGGAGACCAGGTAGC
The DNA here is from genome assembly GCF_021190955.1 of Parachryseolinea silvisoli. GTDB lineage: Bacteria > Bacteroidota > Bacteroidia > Cytophagales > Cyclobacteriaceae > Ohtaekwangia > Ohtaekwangia silvisoli. The sequence goes on along the minus strand of NZ_JAIOAO010000001.1, from coordinate 1,554,103 downwards.
ACCTTTGGGAATTGCTGTAATTGGCGGGCTTCTTTTCTCCCTGATCAGCACATTGCTTTTTCTTCCCCTGGTGTATAACCATTTTGAAGGCAAACGAATCTATACAAATGCTTCGCTTGACCCTGATGACGAGAACAGTAAACACTTTAATGAATAATTTCAACTATGAATAGATTCGCGTCATTTTTTCTCCTGGCCGCCATCGCGCTGTCGTGCTCGGAAAAAAAAGAAACCTCCCGTAAATCCGCAGGTGTGGAACAGGCAGATTCCATTAAGGTTTTCGCTTTGAAAAAAGATTCAGTTTCAAAAGTCCTGAAACTTCCCGCAGAGCTCCATCCATGGGAAAGAGCAGAAATCTATGCGAAGGTGGAAGGCTATGTAAAAGAGCTTAAAGTCGATATTGGCGATAAGGTCAAAAAAAATGATGTGCTGCTCATCCTGGACGCTCCCGAAGTAACGGCAAATTATGCAAAGGCGTCGGCAGACCTGCAAGCAGCGCGCGCTAAATACCACACTAGCCGCGATACGTACAAACGCTATGTGATTGCCTCAAAAGAGAAAGGTGCAATCTCTGATAACGAAATGGAGCGGACCCATAACCAAATGTTAACCGACAGCGCTAACTACATGGGCGCCCAATCCAGCGCCGGTGCCTACAACCAGTTAAAGAATTATCTGGTGATACGCTCCGCGTTTGACGGAATTGTAACACAAAGAAACGTTGATCCGGGTACACTCGTGGGGAAGGGCCAGAAACCACTTATCGTCGTGGAGAACCTTAGCAAGTTAAGATTGCGCGTATCGGTGCCGGAAGCCTATACCACAGCCATACTCGCAACAGAATCTGTGCAGTTTACGGTCGACGCGCAGCCGTCAAAAAAATATCATGGTAAGTTGTCGCGAAAGTCAAATCAAATTGATCAAAATACCCGTACAGAGCTTTGGGAGTTTGAAGTGCCCAATATCAACCTGGAACTGAAATCTGGTATGTATGGCAGTGTCAACTTCACGGTGCTTAGGAGTGAAGAATCTTTTGTTGCTCCTTATTCGGCGATAGTAACCAACCTTGAAAGAACTTTTGTGATACGGGTGACAAATAATCAGACGGAATGGGTAGATGTCCGTACTGGCATTAATATGAAGGACAATGTCGAGATTTTTGGTCATTTGAACGAAGGTGATCAACTTACGCTTAAGGCTAATGATGAGATAAAACCAAAAAAGAATGTTGTTTCTTTTCAATAGTGTAATTCGAAAACGTCAGATTTCTTTCGCAAGAATTAAGCTAAGGACGAAATGATAAATTATCGAACGCATAAACCACAGGGAGTTCTCGCTGAATATGTGAGGTTCTTCTGGAGTTTGGAAGCACAAGTCGAATTAATGAATGAACCTTTCGCTCACCGTGCGTTGCCCGACAACTGTATAGAACTAATTTTTTATTGCAAAGGGAGTTTGTCGATTAGCGCTTCAGGAGGGGAAGAGGGAAATACATTCGCATCAGGAGTTTTTGGACAGACTCAAAAATTCAGACAATTCAGGACCAGGAGTAACTTTACTCTTTTTGGTGTTTACCTGTATCCCTACATATTCAAAGCTCTTTTCAATCTACCAGCACATTATCTGTGCAATGAAAAGGTAGACAGTGAGACACTTTGGGGAATCGAGGGTAGGACCCTTGAGGAACAAATAATATCGGCTCATACGAATGAACAACGCATTCAACTCGTTTCAATCTTTCTACTTGAAAGGGTCAAAACGATTAGAAATCAAGATAGGGCATTTGTGCGACACATTAAATCTGTGGTTGACAACAACAGCCTTTTCTCCATTTCGTCATTTGCCCATGACTGCAATCTATCCCGAAGACAGTTTGAGCGGAAGTTTAAAGAATTTTCAGGCTTTAGCCCCAAGGATTTTTTCGATGTTATCCGCTTTAAGAAAGTTTTGTATGAAATAGAACAAAGGCATAAGTCACTCGCGCAGATTGCCATTGATACCGGTTATTACGATCAATCCCATCTTACGAACGAATTCAAGAAACTTTCAGGATACACTCCTAAAGAACTCTACATAAATTATCAAAACGAAATCGATACGCGGGCTACTGTCGATTTTAAGTTGTAGTATGTCGCAATTTTCCAAGACTACGTTTTTCATATTTTGCTTTTTGCCAGCAAAAACATATTGAATGAAAAATTCCATTTCTCAACTTATAGTGATCTGGGTAACTATTGCATTTTCTGTTTCAGCCTTGCAGAATGCCTTTGCACAAGCCGATCATGAAAATAGCGTCGAAGCTACAAGCGACAATAGTGACGTGAAACCCACCTATGTTACTGGCCTCACTTCCGCACGGGCCCAATCCCTTGTTGGCGGAGTAGTAGGGCTGATAAGCCTGGTTATTGGCTGGCGGGTCAAAAATCGACAATCTGTCCGAACAGGAAGTGGCCGGTCATGCGCCGTCATGGCGCTGGCGCTTGGGGCCATTGCAATTATTCTAAGTTTGGTGCATCTGGCGAGTATTACCGGAGGTTTCGGAACTGGCGGAGGCAAAGCCGGGGCGATCGTATCGTTGACCTTGGGACTTATCGGGACAGTCGTGAATAGCCTTGTTCTTCGAAGGAAAAGATAATACGCTTGCTGCATGATCCAGTCGATCCGTCAATTCGCGGGAATACACCGATACCAGGATTTACAACAATGGCACGTCCCGGCAGATGCCTCGGTATCGATGTTGTCAGTACGGAGCAGCCTCTCCTTTCGTGGGCAATGTGAATCAACCTTGGCTTATAGTTTGGATTTAATTTTCCGAATGGAATAATGAAACCCCAAACGAAGACTGTCATACGCCAGCGCTGTTAATAGGCCCGCTGCTGCCAGGAGGAGAGTATAGAGTCGTATTTTCGTATACAGAAATCCACCGATCACCCCGCCCAAAAAGAAGAATGCTATAATGGCAAATCGCAGGTAGATGCTTCTGTATAACTTTTGGGTGGAGGGTGTATTCCAGTAAAAGAACAGCTGAGATAGTTCGATGCCAAGGTCTGTAAACAGGCCTGTCAGGTGCGTGGTACGTACTGTCGCCTGTGAAACTTTCGTGACAAGGGCGTTCTGCAAGCCCATCGAAAACAGTAATAAACGGGCGAGCCATTCGGTGGGGATTGATGCATGCGCAAAGGCTGTGATAGTCAGGATCCCTGTCTCCAACAGCATCGGAATGGTGTGCGATATAGCCGGCTTCTTTTGCAAGAGTATTTCTACTAAAAATCCGCAACTAAACGCTCCTAAAAGGAAAGCGGCAATGTAGCTTACATACTCCAATGCAATCTGATACTCGCCTTGTACAAAGTATTCTGAAAAGAAGGCAAAATGTCCCGTGATGTTGGTTGTCAATGTGTGAATTGACAATACACCTGCGATATTCACAACACCGGCAACAAACGAAAGCATCGATGCCAATCTAAGGTTATGAATAAATGCCCTTGGTTTTCCCTGACGAAACATTTTAGAATAATATGGTTGCCAATTTAGCCATTCCTTGGGAAACAGCGGTTCCTTTTATAAAGGGGTTCAAAAACTACTCCATTCGCCCTTTTCGATTACGACCTCGGCTCTTTTGCCGTTCATTTCTCTGTGCCGTTGCCGAGGGATACAACGTAATCATGTCTGATCGAATAACGGTCTCTACCGCATTCATCATTGTCTTTTTTGCTACCATTGACAGAAATCATGATTTAAGGCGACATTGGTCATCGCAGTACCCATAAAGAAATGCCATTTTGCAAGAGGTAAAAAATAAACGCTATGGTCTCAGTAACATCTGTAACCGACAAATACATTCTGCAACCTTCTCTGCTGACAAAACACAGACGGACGTTGGATGCTATTTCTGCCGCTGTTTTATGGAAACTTGAGCTTACATTCTTTCAACGATTGCTGGATCGGTATGCTCCCGAATTCTCTGCGGAGGAGGATAAGAAACTTATAGATCACTTTCAAAGTATATTTTTATACTATCGGAGTGAGTTGATAGATTCCTTTATCACAAAACTTCGCCTGCTTGAAGCAAGCCTGGCGGTTGCGCTGGAGACTCACAACGAAACAAAACTCGAGTATTTCCGCGTACACGACAGCTTGTTGCAAGAGATTGATGCATTGCGTGATCAATATGCAGTGTATAAGGAAGAGTTTTTCAAGTTTATACAGAGGGGAATGTCGTCGGATGTCACGACGCTCGCCGCAGGTGAAGAATTGAAATAAAACAAACCTGATATGAAAAGAATATTAGTTCCATGCGACTTTTCGAAGCCGGCAGAAGAGGCCTTCAAGTTTGCTGTGATGATCGCCGAACGCAGCGGCGGAGAGATTCATGTACTTAATGTCGTCGACATTACCGCCGTGGGTAGCGTTCCGTCTATAGCGGATAGCTATGTGTTCAATCTCGACTTTCTGAAAGAACGAGAGCTAGAGGTGGAGGCGAAGTTTAAAGATATGCTGTCCCGAAATGCGGCCTGGTTTCCAAGGGTTGTATTCAAACACGTCGTAAGCTCGCTGGAGGCGGAAATAAAAGACTACATCAAACGCCAAGAGGTCGACCTTATCGTCATGGGCACACGCGGAAACGCCGGTGCGTTCTTTGGTTCTAATACCCAACGGGTCGTGCGACATGCAACCGTACCGGTCATTGGCATTCATACTGCTCCTGAGAAGATAGAGCAAATTGTTTTTCCCATCGGTTCCGACGTCATTGATGACGCATTGGTTGCCGAAGTAAAAAAACTGCAGGAGCTGTTTGACGCCACACTGCATCTGCTGCATATCAATACGCCGATGCTTCTGCGGCCCGATCACCTGGTGTTGAAAGATCTGCAGCAGCTGGCAACACGCCATCATCTTCATTACTACCGGCTGAGCGTTCGCGCGGATTTTAACGTCGAAAGTGGCATTGCCCGATATGCCAGGGATGTCGATGCTCAGCTTATTGCCATGGGTACCCACGCGTGGAAGGGCCTTCTGCGGCTGGTATTAGGCAGCGTAACCGAAGATGTTGTAAACGACCTTTCGCTGCCGGTGTGGTCTTATGCTATGAAGTAACACATCAGGATGGTTGTTTGCCGCTACATACGAATCCTATTCTCGCGCTGAGATATGACAGAAGATAGGAAACGGTGGATATTCTTGATACATGGACTGGCTATATTATTACTTGTACTTACTGTTGTGGTTTCTTCGCCATGACCTTTGCTTAAGTTTACAAATCCGTTATTGCCTGTCTATATCTTATGGATAAGCAAATCTGCTGTAAAGCCTTTGGCGTTTTTTGTCATGCTGTTGTTGCGTGATTTCTATCCCACCAAGCGGTGATGTTCATCATCGATAGCGGTGCTGCCACCACGTAAGTTTGTTTACCTGCCAGTTAATCCCCAAAAACGCAGCCAATCATGAAACAGCTCATTCGACCCCTCAATCAGGTAGCGATGGCCGATGTGGCCATTGTAGGTGGTAAAAATGCTTCACTCGGTGAGATGATGGCCGCACTGAAGCCTTTGGGAGTCGCGGTGCCGAATGGCTTTGCTGTAACAGTGGACGCTTATACCTCCTTTTTGACTGTCAACGATTTGGAGCCGGCGCTGCGTGCGACGCTAAAGACGTTGGATCGTGAGTCACTGGGAAACTTATGTGATGTCGGTGATGCTTGCCGGGCACTTGTTCGAAAGGCTTCATTGCCATTGGCCGTAGAGGAGGCCATACGCAAGGAATATCAGGCACTGATGATGTCCGATATTATTCATTCGGTTGCTGTACGAAGCAGCGCCACGGCCGAGGATTCGCCGAGCGCCAGTTTTGCCGGGCAGCATGAGTCTTATTTGCATGTGCAAGGTATTGACAGTGTATTGGTGGCGGTGAAAAAATGCTATGAGTCGCTTTTTAATGATCGTGCGATCAAATATCGCATTGACAATGGTTTTTCGGACTTCCAGGTGTTGCTCTCCGTTGGCATCCAGCATATGGTCCGCTCAGACCTGGGAAGTGCGGGAGTCGCCTTCACGATCGAGCCTGAAAACGGGAACCAAAATCTGATCTACCTAACAGGTGCGTGGGGTCTGGGCGAGAGTGTGGTGCAGGGAGCTGTCAACACGGATGAGTTTTATCTCTTTAAGCCGGCGCTTGAAGGTCATGGCATGGCGATCGTACACCGGGTGCTGGGCAGTAAGGAACAGAAGCTGGTATATTCGGAGATGCCCGACAAAACGATCGAATGGAAAACCACGACCCCCGCCGAGCGCGATCAGTATATTCTTTCTGATGATGAGCTTGCGGTATTGGGACGTTGGTCAATGGCGATCGAAAAGCACTATAAAATGCCGATGGATATTGAATGGGCGAAAGATGGGACGACCAACAAGCTCTACATCGTGCAGGCACGTCCGGAAACAGTACTGGCCCGCGCCAGGAAAGTCTCCGTAAAGGAATATGAATTAAAGACTACGCAAACACCAATACTTCTGGGAAAGGCGGTCGGACGGTCCATTGTCAGTGGACGAGTTTGCCTCGTTCGTTCGCTGGTAGATTCAGATAAGGTACGACCCGGCGATATCATTGTAGCAGACATTACCAACCCGGATTGGAATGCGCTATTAAAGAAGGCGGTTTGTATCGTGACAAATAAGGGCGGTAGGACCAGCCATGCATCGATCATCGCCCGGGAGCTCGGTATTCCGGCGGTCGTCGGGACAACATCCGCCACGGAGTTTCTGGCAGATGGCCAGGAGATTACCGTATGTTGTGCCCATGGCGACGTAGGGGAGGTATATATCGGAAAGCTCCTTTGGGAAGAGAAGGAGACGAAGCTCGACCAGCTACCGCCTACAAAAACGCAGCCCATGCTCATCCTGGCCGATCCCGAAAAGGCATTGCTATACGCATCGTACCCCAATCAGGGTGTTGGATTATTGCGCATGGAGTTTATGATCAGTAATACGTTGCAAATCCATCCCATGGCGCTGGTGCGCTATGATGTGTTGCCGGAAGGGGCTGAGAAAAAGCAGATCGCCGCGCTCACCCGTCATTATGCAGACCGGAAGCAATTTTTCGTGGATAAGCTAGCCGAATCAATTGGTCTGGTGGCAGCGGCATTCTATCCCCGGGACGTGATCGTGCGTATGAGTGATTTCAAAACAAATGAATACGCAAAGTTGTTAGGTGGAAAGATGTTCGAGCCCGAAGAAGAAAACCCGATGTTAGGCTTTCGGGGCGCGAGTCGGTACTATCACGAACGGTACACTGAAGGTTTTGGGCTGGAATGCGCGGCGATCCTGAAAGTACGGCAGGATATGATGCTTTCGAATGTCAAGGTTATGATACCCTTTTGTCGCACGCTGGCGGAAGCCGAACAAGTACTGGTCGTGATGCAACGGCACGGCCTCACCCGCCATGAGCATGGACTGGAGGTATATATGATGGCTGAGATTCCAAGCAACGTTTTGCTGGCAAAGCAATTTTCGCATCTCTTCGATGGATTCTCAATCGGTTCGAACGATCTGACGCAGCTTACGCTAGGCCTGGACCGCGACTCAGCGATTGTCAGTGACCTGTTCGATGAAAATAATGAGGCGGTAAAAATGTTGATCGCCAGTCTGGTGGAGACAGCGCACGATAACGGTGTCAAAGTCGGGCTGTGCGGACAGGCGCCCAGTGATTACCCTGCGTTTGCCCGTTTCCTGGTATCGCTGGGTATCGACTCAGTTTCCTTTAATCCGGACGCGCTGATTCGTGGCATACAGAACATTCACCAGGCGGAAGAAAAAGAATTGCTTACTATCTAACAAACAACAATATGAAAATCGAGAATCGAGACATCTTCGAACAAATCGGCACCATCTTCTACGCCATTGCGGCTGAACAGCATGTGAAGCCGCTGGAGGTGGCTGAGTTAAAAATGCTCATCAGCCGCGACTGGCTACCCCGTAACCATGAAAAAACCAAATCCGTTGTCTCGGATGAAACGCATTTTATCCTGACCACCCTGGATGCGCTGCAGGGCGCGGAGACGACGGCACGCTACGCCTTTGATCAGTTTGTACATTTTTACAAGCTTCATTCAGAATTGTTCTCTGTGGACCTTGCGCAACGTATCGTTGCCACGGCAACCGATATTACACGTATCTTCCAGGCGGATAGTCCACTTGAAAATAAATCTCTGGTCGCGCTGAAGGCGCTCATTCTGCCGGAGAACGTTCGAATGCACCAGGATCAGGTCGGATGAGAACTATCGTGCCCCATCGACCGCTGGCTGTAAGTGTATTGCAATACATTGTTTACGGTAGTGTCATTCTTTTTTTCGGAAAGAGTATTTTTATACCTGTCAGTTTTGCGCTGCTGATTAGTTTTGTATTATACCCCCTATGCCGCTGGCTCGAGGACCGAGGTCTTCATACGATGACGGCAATCATTCTTTGCCTGACGGGACTTATGCTGGTTGGCTTGCTCCTGGTTGGCTTGCTGGTGTATCAATTTGTTGAATTTCTCGACGAGTGGCCAGTCATTCACGCAAAGGTCACTGCGTCAATAACCGAACTGATGGTTTGGCTGGAAACACTGGGGCTGTCCCGCCAGGAACAGCAAGCATGGTTGTCCGGCTTGTCGGATCAATCGCGTGGTAGTGTCGTCGGCGTTATCGGTCGCATGCTATCGGCGTCTGCTTCGTCCGTTGTGTTGTTGATTCTGGTTCCAGTGTACGCTGCGCTAATTCTGTACTACCGACGATACTGGATGAAAATTTTAGTACGCATATTCCCGCATACACGCGTGGAAGATCTTCGCCATATGATAACGCTCACAATCGAGACATATTATCGCTTTATAAAAGGTATGGCGATCGTATACCTGGTTGTAGGTGTACTGAACAGTGTCGGTCTTCTGTTGCTTGGCGTGCCCCATGCCGTGCTATTTGGATTTATAGCCTCCATTCTTACTTTTATACCGTACGTTGGTATCCTGGTCGGCTCGCTGTTGCCCATGGCGATGGCCTGGATTACCTATGACTCCGTCTGGTATCCATTGGGCGTCGTAGGAGTTTTTGCATTCGTACAATACCTGGAAGCCAATATTATTTTTCCGGTAGCGGTCAGCAGCCGGCTTAATGTTAACACGTTGGTTATGCTGGTGGCTATTTTTGTGGGTGGCGTCCTGTGGGGCGTGGCGGGCATGATTCTCTTTGTCCCGTTTGTAGGGATTGCGAAGCTGCTCGCTGATCACAACGTGCGCTGGAAAACGTTTTCAATGATCCTGGGCACTGATCCAACAGGAGGAAAGCGTATCAACCCTGACTAGGGAAGATTTACTTACGGTGTCTCTACTACCATCTTAACATTTACCGTTGCTTTAAGCGAATGCGTGATGGGACAAGCCCGCTCGGTCTTTTCCAGTACGCGTACCGCCTTGTCGCGATCGTCGGCCGAATCCAGGCAAATGGATGGAACTAGTAGCACCTCCGTAATCTGCAGTTTCCCGTCGACTGTATCAAGTGTTCCTTCTGCGTGGCAGGAAAAGGATATAAATTCGAGTTTTGATTTTTCGGCGATTGCCAGAAACGTTGTCATAAAACAACTGGCGACAGCCCCCGTCAGCAGGTGCTCGGGTGACCATACCCCGGCAACGCCCCCGGGAAATTCAGGTGGCGTGGCCACTTCAATACGATTTCCATTGCCGCCATGAGATTCAAAATCCGGCGACCACATCATCCCGCGGCGGTCTCTGTTCCAGGCGACCTTGACTGTGTAATTGTGTGCATCCATGCTACGAAAGTGCAACGTTCTGTGCCGGGCATGAATGATATTGGTCAGCTTACACATTGATCATAGTCATGTATTACAAGCCAACGCGCGTAGCCCGTGATGCAGTACGGGAGAAGTAACGACGAAGGTCCTTATTGCGGAGGATGGTTATCATTTCAGTATCCCTTCTATAAGTTCAATTTCGATCCATATTCTGATGACCAGCTTTATGCAACAATTCGTTTTTCTTTTGGCAGCATTTTGTTTGATGGCTTCGGGTTTGCAAGCACAAACCTCGCCATTGGCGCTTTCGTTATCAGAGAACGACGCCGTGGTATTGGCGTTGCGGAATAATGCTGACATATCGGTGGCGTCAGATCAGGTTCGGCGTGCCGATTTACAGGTACGGGAAGCAAAGGGTAATTTTATGCCGCGTCTTACGCTAACCGGAAACTACACGCGCAACATCGACAGGCCGGTTATTTTCTTCCCAGAAAGCTTCGGCCTTGGTGGAGCTACCAAGATCGGTGCGGACAATAATTTTAATGCGTATTTAGATCTAACGGTACCCCTGTATTCTCGTTACAATATCTTTGCGCGGAGTTACGCGCAGCAGAACTTCCCCTGGCAACGGGAGCAACTCAGGCAAATCCGCCAGACCGTTACCGCCGATGTAAAGAAAGCATATTATGTCTGTTTGCTGGCAACGGAGACTGTGCGGGTCCGCGAAAAGGCACTACACCATGCCGAAAATAATCACCTTCTGATCGTTGAAAAAACTGCAAGAGGTGTGGCGACCGAGTTTGATGAAACGTCGGCGCGCGTGCGTGTGGCGGTGTTTCGGAATGACTTATTGGATGCCCGCGATCATGTAGTGCCGGCGCAGAATGCGTTAAAGCTGTTATTGGGGGTTCCTCCTGAAACAACAATAAGCCTGATCGATTCGCTTTACCTGCAGGATTACGAGCTCATGCTCATTCCCGACGCCAGTGAACTAACGAACAATAGCGTTTTACGACAAAGGGAACAACAGGTACTGCTAGCACAGTGGCAGACCGGTATGGCGCGTGCTGCTTATTACCCGGTGTTGAGCGGCACGGGCACGTATCAATATCAAAGCCAGCAAAACGACTTTCGCTTTTCGCAATATCAGTGGGTGCTGACAAGTGCGGTAGGGCTGCGGTTACAGGTGCCTCTCTTTAACGGGATGATCACACGAAGTCGTGTGCAACAGTCTCTTCTTGCAGAAGGAATTGCACGCATTGAACTCAATCACGCCTGCGGTTACAACGAGGCGAGGTTTGCAGAACTGGTGTCGCGATTAAATTATTCAAAAGAGCGTATTGCCGTGCAAAGGGACAATATCCAATTGGCCGAAAAAGCTGTAAAGCTGGTCAAAGAGCGGTATCACTACGGCAGGGCAAGCTTGCTGGAAGTAAATAGTGCGGAGCTTGATTACGTCAGCGCGCGCCTGAGTTATTTTCAGTCTATTGCAGACTATAAATCGAAGTATTGTGATATACAATTATTAGTTGGACATGAAAACCCGTAATTTTTTTTGGTTTGTCATCGGCATAGTAATCCTGGCTGCTGGATATTTTTGGTATGTAAAGCCGACTATTGATGCTAAAAAGCGCAGCTACACGTTCGTCTCACTTGAACATGGTGATATCGAATCTTCTGTCACAAGTACCGGTAAATTAGAAGCCATTAATACGCTGCAGGTTGGCACCCAAATCTCGGGCACGATCCGGAAAATCTATGCAGATTACAACGACACCGTGCGAGCAGGGCAGTTGCTGGCCGAAATTGATGTGCGGCTCCTTGATGCTGCGCTGGCGAACGCACGTGCCAGTTTCTCCATAGCGGATACCAGGCTGGCACAGGCGGATGAAGAATATACCCGAAACCGGGCGTTGTTCGAAGGCAAAGTAATAACGGAGAAGGAACTAAACGATTCTAAGTTTACCTACCAGCAGGCTCTCGGTAGCAAAAAGGCTGCAGAAGCGGGCGTTCGAACGGCGGGCGTTAACCTGGCCTATGCGCGGATAACTTCACCTATCGCCGGTGTTGTCACGGGCCGGTCCATTGAAGAAGGGCAGACCGTAGCCGCCAGCTTTGCCACGCCCACGTTATTTATCATCGCGGAAGACCTCGCCAAAATGCAAATCCTGGCGGATGTCGACGAGAGCGATATCGGATACATTCAGAAGGGCATGCCCGTTCGATTCGTTGTACAAACCTATCCCGACAAAAAATTTTATGGCACGGTGAGTCAAATCCGTCTGGAGCCCGTTGCGATCAACAATGTCGTGAATTATAAAGTGGTGGTCGATGTAGACAACGCCAAGGGTTTTTTATTGCCGGGTATGACCGCCAACCTGGAATTCATAACTGAAGTAGCCCGTGACGTCATGATTTTAAACAACGCTGCGTTGCGCTTTCGTCCGGATGTTACGATGAGCAAGGAAATCCGTCCGATCGTGCGCAAGAAGGCCGAAGCACTTCCTGATTCGGTACGACGCGCGTTTGTTGCATCGCTTGAAAACGAGGGTGCGTTGAGCACTGGCGGATTTCGTAAAGCACTTCCTGCAAAGCTAGGGGCTATATTTTTTCAGGTGCGCGGTAAGCAAGTGGATTTCGCCTTTGTGAACTTGGGTATCACCACCGGTTTACGGTCGCAAATCGTGTCGGTTGTTGGAGGAAACGCATTGCCCGAAGGAGCTACGATCATCGGAGGGGTTAATGAAGAAAAGAAATAGATATGGCTGCCCCCAATGTAATTGAAGTGAAGAAATTGTCTCGAATATTTCGAAACGGGGACATTGAAGTCCATGCGCTGAAGGACGTCGACTTAGTTATTGGGCCGGGCGAGTTCGTGGCCATTATGGGCGCTTCAGGCTCGGGGAAATCAACGCTGCTCAGTATTCTCGGATGTCTGGATAAACCCACTACCGGAGAATACTTTTTAGACGGTGTTCACGTGACCGGATTGGATAAGAATGAGCTCGCCGATGTGCGGAATCAAAAGATCGGTTTTATTTTTCAAAGCTATAATCTTCTGCCGCGAACCACTGCGCTTGAAAATGTCGGGTTGCCGCTGGTTTACAATCGCTCGTCGCTTTTCGGTAACCCACGGGAAATTGCTACCAAAGCACTACAGCAGGTTGGGTTGGGCGATCGACTGCATCATAAACCCAACCAGATGTCGGGTGGTCAACAGCAGCGCGTAGCCATCGCACGTGCGCTGGTCAACGATCCCGCCATCATCCTCGCCGATGAGGCAACCGGAAATCTGGATAGCAAGGCGAGCATTGAGATTGCCGAGCTTTTCGTACGACTTAACGACGCAGGGAAGACCATCATCATGATTACGCATGAGCCCGATATTGCGCAATATGCCAAACGGATTGTCACGTTCCGGGATGGAATCATTGCCGCCGACCAGACGGTTGCGCAAAGAACCCCCGTACACCTACCTACATCCAACAAGACGATATGAATACTTTGAAGGGCACAAAAACCTCGCTTGCCTTTGTCGCGAAGATCGTTCACATCGCATTGGAGGCCATCGTTAAAAATCGCAACCGAAGTTTTCTTACGACACTCGGGATTATTATCGGGGTCGCTGCGGTGATCATGACAATCTCTGCCGGGGAAGGTGCACGGCTCGAGATCGAAAAGCAGATTGAAGGCCTTGGCGTAAACATGGTCATGATTCGCGCCAAACAGGAACCAAGAGGAGGGATCGTCGTTCGCGTGGGCAAGCCCATCACGGTGAAGGATTATGAGATGTTGCAGCAAAATGCCGTTTGGATAAATAGAGTATCACCGGTTGTAGGCCTGGGCGTCCGGGTGATCAGCCCGTGGGGGAATAAAAATTCGTTTGTCTACGGTGTATCCGATCAGCATTTTGATATTATGGCCTTACAAGTAATTTCAGGCGAAGGGTTTACACTGGCCGACGTAAAGGCGGCGAAGAAAGTATGCCTGATCGGCGAAACGATCCGTGAGGAGCTCTTTCCGAACCTGGATCCAATCGGACAGGAGGTCCGGATCAATACAGTGCCCTTTACGATCATAGGGTTACTGGAAGAGCAGGGTCAGTTTATGGGGCAGGACCAGGACGATATGGTGGTCGCACCTTATACCACCGTGGTGAACAGACTTTATGGCGATGTAAATTTTAACAGTATGCTGGCCAGCGCAATCGCGGAAGATCATGTCGAAGATGCCAAACAAGAGACAATAGCCTTGCTGCGGGAGTCGCATAAGCTTCTGCCGGACGAACCGGATGACTTTGAGGTTATGACACAGTTGGAGCTTATGGAGATTACCGGTCAGATCACCGGCATTCTGACAATTCTGTTGGCGGCGATCGCCAGTATATCCCTGCTGGTAGGTGGGATCGGAATTATGAATATTATGCTGGTGTCTGTGACGGAGAGAACGCGCGAAATCGGCATTCGCCTGGCGTTGGGGGCGCGGGAAAGTGATATTCTAACCCAGTTCCTGATCGAGGCGGTGGCCCTCAGCGCTGCCGGCGGCGTGGTCGGTATTGGCCTGGGGGTGCTGGGTAATTTTTTAATCTATAAGTTTACGGGTTTTTTCATTCCTACCTCCTATACTTCCATTGTGATCGGCTTTGGTTTTTCTGCCATGATCGGCGTCGGCTTTGGATATTTTCCAGCCCGTAAGGCAGCCAGGTTGAACCCAATCGATGCGCTGCACTACGAGTGACAATCTGCGCGGCCATTGCATGACGATATATTGCCTGAACGATGATCCGGAGTGCAGTCACGGCCGCCCTTTGATATTTCCTATGCTTCTGATGGAAGTCACTTGTCATCCTGACGGGCATCATAAGGTAAAAAAGAAAAACTGCGGATATTTCTGGCGCAAGATCACCCGCAAAATGTGGATCAACAGACCTATACATCTGGCTTTTTTATTGGCGATATTTTCGTTCCTCAGCTTAAAAACAATGGCGCAGGGTACGCTCCGCATGGAATCGGACACGCTTCATCCAACGTATCACGGCGTAACGGCACGCACCATTCGACAGTTTTACGGACAGCGAGAAGATCATTTGTTTTGGACTGTCAGTCAACTCGGGACTGAATCCGCGGACTCACTGTTGCAATTTATCCGGAATGTTCGGTACTATGGTTTGCAGCCAGCGTGGTATCATTATTCTGAAATTGCATCGCTGAAACAGCAGGGCGTACGATCGGAAAATGTATGTCGTTTCGAAGCGTTACTCACGGATGCTTTTGTGTTATTGGTTGGCGATTTACGATACGGTACCACAGGCGGCATGCGATCCAAGGCCGATTCGCTCGCCCTTTTGCTGTTGGGGGACATTGCCGCGCATGGCGCGCTGAACACCTCCCTTGCTACCGTTGAGCCGTCC
The DNA here is from genome assembly GCF_021190955.1 of Parachryseolinea silvisoli. Lineage (GTDB taxonomy): Bacteria > Bacteroidota > Bacteroidia > Cytophagales > Cyclobacteriaceae > Ohtaekwangia > Ohtaekwangia silvisoli. Next base: position 1,538,911 of record NZ_JAIOAO010000001.1, on the reverse strand, counting down.
TATGCTGGATATAGGGCGCTGAAGGTTGGATTAAAAATGCTAATTGATTCGATGCCTGGAGATAAATCGTTGCTTTTGACGAATTCTGTTCTGGTGCCACCTGAAATTGTTCAACAAGTCAACAGTATTGAAGTCAATTTAGAGCGGTGGCGATTGCAGCGGTCGCCCTTTGCGGATCGCTACATCCTTGTCAATATTCCCGAGTTTGTGGCCTATGTCTTTGAACATGATTCCGTTATTATGACATCCAGGGTGATCGTTGGTAAGCGTGATAAACCGACTCCAGAGCTTTCGAGTACGATCGAGTGCTTTGTAACGTATCCGTATTGGCATGTACCTCGGAAAATTGCTATCGAAGAATATTTGCCACTGATACAGCAGGATGTCAGTTTTCTAAATAAGAACCGTTTTGACGTGATGGACGCCGATGGGAATATTGTTGTGCTGGATAGTCTGGCCTGGTCAAAATTTAACAAACAAAATTTTCCCGTCCGGCTGCGCCAGCGTGAGGGAAATGATAATGCGCTGGGGATTGTAAAATTTGAATTTGATAATCCGTATGGGATTTATCTGCACGATACTAATGCACGGGGCCTATTCCGAAAAAGCAAGCGGGCTTTCAGCCACGGATGTATTCGCATGGAAAAGGCTGTGGATTTTTCACACTACCTGGTTACGGGGAACTGTTCCGATCGGTCTGCTCAGCTGGATTGGTACTACAGTGAGGCAACGAAGCACGTGGTGCAGTTGAAACAGCCCATTCCAATTTACGTTCGATATTTTACCTGTACCGCCCGGGACGGTAGGGTAGCTTATTATCCAGACCTCTACCGTAAAGACCTGAAGTTGCATCGTAAGTTCTATAAAGCGCATCTCGCGGTCGATCTGGAAAGTAGCGCTGCCGAGTAGCCAGCTTGTACGTGGGCGTCAAAAATAATAGCGTAGCCCGCCACGAAAGAACACGCCGCCTCCATACGTTGGCTGCCCTTCAAGTTTACCAGCCCGCGCTCGTGAAGATGCATACCCGGCGGACATGATAAATCCAAAGTGACTTTGTTTAACATCGAGGGAATACAACTCGACCCCGCAGGCCGCATAGTATCCGGACCACAGATGCCTTTTTGAAAATTTTGCGTTTCCAGCCACCACAAATGAACCAGTCTCTACGGTGCCCCGGACCTGGTTCGACAGCCGCATAGTAAATATCAGTCCAGTGGACGCTGTGGAATATGCCGCCGAATGATCGCAGGCTGCTTTATAGGCTTCCAGCCACGTCCGGCTCAATCGGATATGTGCACGTAGATTTTTTGTCAGCAGGGTAGGGGTGAGTAGCTCCAGACTGATTGAAGGATCATCCCCGACTTGCCCTATGGATATGCCGGCGGCCAGCTTTTTTTCATCCGACCTGCCGGCCGGAGCTTGGGCTGCAGCTTGCGGGCCAACACTCAGCAGCAAGAGTATAGTCAATCCAGAGATGAGGCATCGGACGAAAGGCATGGCGTGTATAGCAATATGTACTGTATTTTATATGAACCAGGGGGTAAGATAGTACCATGCTTTCCAGCATGACATGAGGCGGATTGACTTGCAAGGCGATTGTCGTCATCAATAGTGTAATCTTTTTCGTTTGTTGGCAGCGTTTCTCTTAAAAAAAAATGTAGATTTCATTACTCATACGCCCTAGTCAAAATATGCACACGGACCGTCATCGGCTCGCTGGACGATGAAACGGTGAATCGTAGCCGGCCCAGATGGATAACTCTCTTAAAATGAAGATGTATGAAAACTATCCTGGTTATTGAAGACAATCCCGAAATACGTGAGAATACCGCGGAAATTCTTGAGTTGTCAGGATTTAAGGTAGTAACCGCCAGCAGCGGACAGGAAGGGCTTGCGATGACATATGATCCCATGCCGGATATTATATTGTGCGATATTATGATGTCACAAATTGATGGATATGAGGTAATACGGCAGTTAAAAAGAAACCCACTGACGGCTTCAATACCCTTTGTATATCTTACGGCAAAGGTCGAAAAGGATGAGCTGAAACTCGCGATGGATCTCGGCGCCTGTGCGTATATCCGTAAGCCGTTTGATGCGGACGACCTGGTGCGGACCGTTAACCACTGTCTTCTGTAAACGCATCGTGTTACTTACAATCCTTTCTTATTATCACATCACGTGTCCCACTGTGCGATCGCTGAGCGCTCATCTAACACGCAAACGATGACAATCCTGGATCTTGCTGATGGCAGTCATCGTCGTATCATGAGGTTCGTTTTACTTTTAAGCATGCTTCACGCGAATTGCTAGCGAGTACTGAGGACGCACATAGGCGTCTGTAGTTGGCGGAAAGGCGGATTGTATCCGCCTTTCTTTTAGACTTATTTCCCTCGAACTATAACCCCATATACGATGACAAACACGGATGTATTGTCCCTGAGAGACCTGCAGCAGCAGATCAGATTACAATTGCTGTACCCGCTGGAGAGAAAAGTATTTGTTGGATTCGATGGATTTATCGACAAGATTAAGAAGGCCGTAAAGGAGCGACAGAATACACGAACAGAGTATTTTGAAACGATTCGCGACTTTACAGACCGGCTGTTGATGGCATGCGGAAAGAGTGGTCAGGTGCAGATGGATACGCAACGTATTAAAATCGGCGGCAATGCCCCAATACTGGCGCAGGAACTGGGGCAGTTGGGCGTGAAAAGCTACTGCCTGGGAGCCATGGGCTATCCACAACAACACGAATTATTTTCAATAATGACTCCTTTGTGTGAGGTGATCAGCGTGTTGGACCCTGGCATCAGTGATGCCATCGAGTTTTCCGATGGCAAATTGATTTTTTCAGAACTGGAAGTGTTTGACGGGTATACCTGGTCCTACATTAAAGATCATGCCGGTCTGGATCGTATTGTAAAAGCAGTCACAGATAGTTCACTTATTGCCTTCGTGGACTGGGCGAACCTGCCGCATGCCAGCGACATCTGGCAAGGTGTGTTGGATGATGTTATTAAGCCCCTGAAGCGCAAAGACTTTTTGTTTCTCTTTGATCTTTCCGATCCCTCCAAAAAGACAACACAACAAATCGACGAAGTACTGGATATCATGAGCTGCTTCTCGTCGTATGGCCGGGTCACTGTGGGATTGAATGAGAATGAAACCCTAAGAATTTGGGCGGCGCTACGCGGGATGGATTTCGTGAAGGATCGGGCGAAGCTTCCGCCCGTGTTAGAAGCCGGTAAAGATGTATACCAGTCGATGAAGGTTGATACCTTGCTAGTGCACCCCGCCGATCGGAGTATAGTTTACCATCAAGACCAAGTTATAGAATTATCCGGGCATTATGTAGCTAATCCAACGGTTTTGACGGGTGGTGGAGATAACCTGAATGCTGGATATTGTTTTGGACTACTGGGCGGACTCCCACTGGAACAGTGCATGCTCCTCGGAATGGCAGCGTCCGGCGCGTATGTTGAGCATGGCGTAAACGCGGGTCTGGCCACCATCCTGGAATATCTTGATAGATGGATACACGAGATGGAGCAGCTGCAGGTATTACCCGGCCAGCCCATGTTCGCGCATCGGCACGAATGAAGTATAGCAACAATGGCGACTATGAAATGCTTGTTTTTTTTGGCGGTTACGAATTCGGAAAGACGCATATTGGTCTACTGGGGGGAGGGATGGCTGAAACAAATCGTAGACGAATAGTGATGGGAATCTTTCAGGAATTCTCATTTTGCTGAACGTTATGTTTCTAATGAATTTATGGAAAATTCAAGAGCACTTGCAAAAGTAATTGGACCTACACTGTGTGTCATGGCAACATCTGAAATGGTGAACCTGCACATCTGGTCTGAAGTAGTTGCTTCGTTGATTTATCTAAATGGTATCATACTGTTTACAACCGGACTTTATATTATCCGCATTCACAATTCATGGAAAATTGACTGGACTATTTTTATAACCCTCACGGCTTGGTTAGGTATGACTATAGGCCTGTTCAGGGTATTTTTTCCTGAAACAAAACAACTAGCCGCCAATCCTTTCACCTACGCGATTTTACTAGGACTAATTATTGTTGGAATGATATTGACGTGGAAAGCGTACACCTCAGCAAAGCACACTGGTTAACACTGGCAGTCGGCGGGACTGGCTTTTCAAGACAAATCACTCTGGGTAGTTGTTACTCGGAATTACTTCAGATTAATAATTACGCTGATCGATGTCAGCCGCAGCCGCTTTTTCAAAGCGGCCGGAGGTCTTTTGTATCTTGATACGATAGACAACGGCCTTACGTTCTTTTTCAATGATCTCCGGTGGATGTTGGAGACTGTGTGGCCGAACAGTTTCACCGGTAGCGAATGGTGTCAGGCGTTCTCGCAGGATCTTCATTCCGGCGTCGCGCTCCGTCTCGGAGGCCAGTTCCTCATATTCACCCCAGACAATTACGCTCCGCCAGTTGCACATATTTTCGATAGCGTCGACCTGGAAGCAAACGGCCCTATTCTTTCGCATCAGCTGCACTTTTTGCCCTTCCCGCGAGTGTGCATAGATATAGTTGTCGTGGTAGGCGTACGTTACGGGAACAACATATATTTGGCCGTCAGCACAGCAGCCAATGCGTCCGATCAGCTGCGCGTAAAGCAGGTGTCGTATTTGATCTTCAGTGAGTGTGCCAGTCATATGAGTGCGTGTTTAGTCACGGTCTTGTGGATCTTTTGATGCGTCTACGACCGCTGGTATCGATTGGCTCGAGTGCGGAAATTCTTTGAACATTTTTGCTACCGCCCGATAGATGATCGGTTCTACTTCGTTTTCAGTGATCATGTCCAAGGCAGCCGTCGCCCAACTCCGCCAAACGAGATTCTTTGTTTGTGGATCCAGCATGTCGATGATCAATGTTCCTTCTCGATACGTGTGAACATGGAGTCGTGCACGCATCCAGTACGGTCCGTAGAAGTACCCGTAAGGCTCGGGTGCCAACACCGATTCTTCTTCAACGACAATGTGGTAATGAATCACCCGGTCGGGATTTTTTGTCGTGCGTGTGTATCCGCGGGAAAAAAGTTCTTTTTCTACAGCCGCCTTGATTCGCCTGTCATTCAGGTCACTGTAGTAGAGTGGGTTTTTGCCGTTTTCAACATCAGTTTTTTCGGCCCAGTCAAAGGTGCCAAAATTGGACAGGTCGTACGCGGGGTCGCGATCTGAATAGACCATGATGTCGGCCGCACAGGCCGAAAGCAGTATGGAAGAGAAGATGATCGATAGGAATTTCATAACGCTGTGACAGGGTTGTTTGAATTGTTCACGCGGGAATGAATGGGCGGAAGTTGTTCCGCCCATTTCTCCCAAGCATTGAATTAGGCATACACGGGCAGGTCGATTTCTATTTTGTTGTCCACGGTGAGTACGCCCGGGGCAGACCATGCGACCGTTTCGGCTTCTTTTTTTTCTGCCCACGACCGCACGCTACCAGTCAGGGTTACCTTGCTGCCGGACGTTTGCACGTGTATCGTGTGTGCGTCAATATTCGCACTCCTGTGGTAAGCTGCGGTGATCTTACGCTGAATATCTTTTGTATCGATGGGTTGATGTTTGATCGTAATGTTGTTTGTCACGCCGGCTACTCCCACCAGATCTTCGATGTAAGATTGTGCATATCGTTTCTGGAACGCATAATCGACCGCGCCGTCGAGTGTGACCCAACCGTTGTCGACCATTATTTCAATTTGGTCTTCATTGATCGCACTGTTCCAGCGTAAAGCATTGCGAATAGCATCCGCCACTTCACTGTCACTGTGTTTACCCCAGTTGCTAAGTTTAACTTCGATGTCGCTCGCCACGACTTTGACGCCCGCTACGCGCTTCGCGGCATCTTCGGCAGCGCGCTTTTTCCAGTAGCTGTCGACTTCCCCCGTCAATGTAATAACACCATCTTTCGATGCCACGCCAATCTCGGTGGCGATATTTGTCAACTGAGGGTCCCATTTGATCTCATCCATAACATCTGTCCGAAGTTGTTCATTCGTTTTCATACATATAGATATTTTGTTGTAAATAGATTTTCACGCTTTCAGGCGCTCAGCTAAAATACCCTATACTGATGGGGCGCACGATGATATTGATCGTGGTGTGGCCGGATTTTAGTCGCTTTCAAATGCTCGATAAGGATCACAGCTGGTTGATGATCCGGGTCATTTGCGCGGCGAAGGACTCCCGGTAGATTTGTAACATAAGGAGTATTTATTGATAACCCGACAAAGATGAAAAAGGAAAAGGCAATTTTAGCGGTGCTTGCGGGCGTCGCTGCGGGCGCTGTGCTGGGCGTATTGTTTGCACCCGATGAGGGACGGTATACCCGTAAAAGGATCATTCGGAAAGGTGGAGACCTTGCTGACGCGCTGAATGACACAATCGATGAGAAGTTTTCGGACCTCTGCACTGCGGTGACGGCCCAGGTGAAAAATGCGTTGGCACATAACGACAGCCCGATGCGTGAGAAGCAATTCACCGAGTGAGATATCGATGCTGTAGCGTTAACGGATGATCGTATGATGGTATGAAGAAAAAAGAGGGCAGCTCTCGGCTGCCTTTTTACCTGATGGATTCCCCGAAAAAACGGATCAGGTGATACCTCCATCATCTACCAATACAATATGATTAAAAAGTTCAAGCAGCCCATTTTCTGTGAGAATTACTTCCCCATTTTTTACGCGAATCGAAGCAATCAGTTCGTCTTCAACGTCATCTATTGTGAAATATGGTTTTTTCGGTGGTTGTAGATAGAGTGTATTTTTTCCTGGGGTTTGGTAACCTCGGTGGTGTACGTCTTTTTCAACAAGCAATACAGAACCCTTTCCTTTGTTGACGGCAGACCAAGCCTCTGTAATGCCTGTCGCCAAAAAATTACCTTTTTTGAGCTCTAGGTTGGCTATTTCTGCTTCTATGTCTTTTTTTCTCGTACGGTCAAATGCCAGCCAGGCTCTGTCACATAATGATCCAACGTTGGTATCATGGAAAGTGCCTGTGATTTTTCCGGCGATAGGTATGTGTTCGCCCATTTCCTGGAAGGTTTGAATCATGTCTTGTGTACCGGCCAAAAATACTTTGTCGTCCAGCCCGGTACGCGCCGCTAACTGACCGGATGCGTCGCGGAAAATGGCCTGAAGCCGTGACTTGAGAATACCGCTCTTATCGGCGTTGGCTTTGTTCTGAGTACGGGCGCGAAGATCGGGTGAAACGGACTGGTATTCGAAACAGTCACTATACGGCATGGGGAAGTGATCGTCCATGATTTCCTGAAGTATGTTGAGATGCCCCACAAATAGATGTACCCCTTGCTTTGCGAGGTGAAGGACATAATAGGGAATCGCGTGCTGGCGTAGGTATAATAGATCACGCGACGCGAAAGTCTTTCCTGCGACGACCTTACCGATAACCTCGAATGGAAAGGTGACAGTCTGGTACTGGCCCGGGGAGATAAAAGCGCCCCATCCGACGAAAGGGCCTGCCGGTATTTTGGTGAACGAGTCTTCCAGTTTAAATAGTAAGGCCTTCTTTACTGCGTCGGGTATTGCATAGGACCTTATCATGGCCTCCGCTCGTTTTATTTCTTTCTTGCAGGTGTCGTACGTCTTTCGAATGTCGCTCTTATTGCCAGGAATCAGTATCGAGACACACGGGGGTTGATTCTGACCTATCAGGGCGTCGATATCATTTGTGATCATGGTGCACTGCGTTGGATGTATTTCTTTTTTACCGGCGCGATAGATAGAAGCTTCCTCACGTCTCAAACCGAATCACTGAATAGAACAATGGCGCGCACAACGTTTTATACAAAGCTTAGGTTGTTGTCGGGCGTTTCGGTATAGGAAAACTAGGTGCTTCTGGCGTGCGCGCAATGAAGTCGACAGATGCACGTAACCGAATGCCGATCTCCTGCGCTACCGCATGAAGCGCTGGCGATTGTTGGTCCGGGGCGATAGCCTCCAGGGGGTTGAGAGCCGATACTTCTACCTGACCCTCTGGGAGGTCCTGGATTACAACATTGCATGGAAGCATAATGCCTGCATGGGATTCCAGGTAGATCGCTTTTAAGGCCAGGGTTGCATTATATACACCTAATATGCGGTATTTTCGGAAGTTGCGGTCGAGATTCTGCCGAAATATATCTTGCATATCGAGAGTAGTAATGACACTGAAACCCTGCCGGGTGAGGTTTTCTGTCACCTTATTTAGCACGTCTTCAAAAGGCATGGTAAGTTTGCGTGAGTAGAATGTCATTTTTTTTATAAAGATAGTGCTGTCGACGTGGCTTTGTGAAGGGCAAACGTCAGTGTTGAGCGGTGATGATTATCATTATACAGGGAAATCGCGGTCTGTGTTTTATTTTTGATTTAATGTTATATTCCTTTAAAAAGCTGGATGGATTCCAGATATACCGGCTGTATTACATTCCAGTTGAATCGACGGGTAATCTCGCTGGCGTATAGCTTTATATTATCTTTTTCACCGTGTACGGCGAAGACGAATTTAGGCGATTGTTTGAAGTGGCTCATCCAGTTAAATAGCTCCTGCCTGTCGGCATGACCAGAAAGCGAGGTCATGTTTTCGATCGTGCACTTTACCGGTACTTCTTCGCCGAAGATGCGAATGGTCGGCCGTTGTTCGATCAGATCACGGCCACGCGTACCTTCTGCCTGATAGCCACTAACTACGATGGTATCCTGCTCGTTCGGTAGTCGATGGTATAAGTGATGCAGTATTCGCCCACCTGTCATCATACCGCTGGAGGAGATGATAATGGCGTTGCTTTTAATTTTATTCAGACTTTTAGAGTGTTCGGAAGTTTTTACAAACATCAACATATTTGTTTCCAGTTTCTGCGCGAATTCCGTTTGATTGAATTCAACCTTATGATATTTCGGATAGCGATAGTACAGATAGGTAGCGGAGATGGCCATGGGGCTGTCGATATATACCGGTATGTCGGGGATTCTACCAGACTCCATCAACTGGTGGAGATGGTATAATAATAGCTGTGTTCGTCCGACGGCAAATGCCGGTATGAGCACTACGCCTCTTTTGGCTAGTGCGCCCTTGACAATCCGCTCCAGATCAGCCTCTGGATCGGCCGCAGGATTATCTTTGTTTCCATAGGTTGATTCGACAAGTAAAACATCTGCCGTCTCGACGGTAGTGGGCGGATGGAGTAGCGCGTCATTGTTTCGGCCGAGGTCGCCCGAGAACACGATTTTTTTGGTCTGGGTATCGCCCTGAATGATAAGTTCGGTAATGGCCGAACCGAGGAGATGCCCGGCGTCTTTGAAGGCGAAGTAGATGTTGTTTGTAACGTTCACTTTCTCACAATACCCGTATTCGTGGATCAGGGGGAAGACGGCGGCTGCGTCTTCGGTTGTATAGAGCGGTTTGGGTGGATTATGTTTCGAATATCCCTTTTTAAGCGCAAACAGCGCTTCTTCCTCTTGCAGCTTTGCCGCGTCGAGCAACATGATCTCTAACAGGCTGGCGGTGGGAGGTGTGCAGTATATGGGGCCTTTGAACCCTTCCTTTACGAGCCGCGGCAAATACCCACTATGATCAATATGGGCGTGACTTATAATTATAGCGTCGATGGATTCGGGCTTTACGGGAAACGGCTCCCAGTTTCGCAAGCGGAGCTCCTTTAGCCCCTGAAAAAGGCCACAATCAAACAGTAATCTGAAATTGCCAATGTCGAGCAGGTAGCGCGAACCGGTTACCGTACCAGTGGCGCCTAAAAATTTTATTTGTACGTCCATTTATAAAGGTCACCTTTGCCCGCCGCTCGGCGGATGATAAGAATCACGTCGTTCAATGACCTTGCTCAATCGAACCCAGGGTATGACGCGGTACATTCGAATTGCCAACAAACATTATGTTTATGAAGAAAATACTGGTTCCATACGATTTTTCAAAGACGGCTGAGCATGCACTCCGGTTTGCCGTGGATGTAGCAGGCAAGGCAAAAGGCACGCTATACCTGGTGACCGTCATCGAGCTTCCTGTGCTGCATGATTCGGTGCTGATGCCCGTACTTGATTTTGAGTCGCAGTTGCTGAAGGACCTACAGGAAAAGGCTGAAAAGCGATTAGGTGCGGTGGCTGAAAAGCATCAGGAGGGCGGGGTAAAGATCGTAAAACAGGTTTTGTTTGGGGCGATGGTGCACACTATCCGTGACTATGCCCGGGATGGAGGAATCGATTTAATTATTATGGGATCGCACGGGGCCTCAGGGGTTCGCGAATTTTTTATCGGCTCGAATGCTGAAAAAGTTGTTCGCCTGTCATCTGTGCCCGTGCTGATTGTAAAGGATTTCATTAAAGGGTCTATCAAAAATATCGTGTTTCCGAACACGCTCGATGACAAGGGACAAGAGGAGCTCGTAGCGAAAGTGAAGGCGTTACAACACTTCTTTCATGCACATCTTTATCTTGTCTGGATTAATACGCCCTTCAACTTTTCTTCAGATACGGAGACCCTGGCGAAGCTTCATGCCTTTGCCAAACGCCACATGCTGCGGGATTATTCTGTTCACGTCTTTAATCATAGTGACGAGGAGCAGGGAATCCTCGAATTTTCAGTAACGGTCGGAGGAAATCTGATTGCGATGGGTACCCATGGTAGGAGAGGCATCGCGCGCCTCTTTAACGGCAGTCTAGCCGAGGACGTTGTCAATCATAGTCACCAGGCAGTATGGACCTATAGTCGGCAGCCGGAACCGGAAAAAGCGTAAAACGAAGATCAATTTTCGCGAGTGCTGTTGCGGGTAAAGATAAAAAGGTCCTAAATACTGCGATAAGCGGCATTCCGGACAAGATTACCCCGTTGACATCGCTATGGATTTCGTTGTATCTTGGCAGGCTGGCCTCATCGGCCACGGAGAATTTGAAACCTGCTGATTGTTATGGATTTTTCACTTGTGACTAGCGAGGCTTACCGGGAAATATTTCAGAGTATGTCTGAGGGCATTATCATGGTAAATGAATCTGGTGAGATCGCGCTTGCTAACCCGGTAGCGGAGCAGCTCTTTGGGTTTGGCCGGGGCGAGTTGACGGGCGTGACCCTGGAGTCACTGTTGCCCGAGCGGTACAGAAAGGGGCATGTTAAGTTTCGGCAAGCATTTAACGGCGATCCCCATCCGCGGCGTATGGGCTTCGGCCGCGACCTAATGGCATTACGTCGCGACGGAACTGAGTTTCCGGTAGAAATCAGCTTGAGTTATACGCAAGTGCAGGGAGATATCCTGGTCATGGCGTTCATCAGCGATATTTCGCAACGCAAGTTAGTGGAGGACGCACTCCGTAAGAGCGAGGAGCAATTAATAGTGTATGCCGCGGAACTCGAGAAGAAAGTGGAGTTGCGCACGGATGCGTTGAATCAGACCATCGTGAAGCTGGAACAAGAGGTTAGTGAGCGAAAGAAGGCGGAGGAAGAGGTCCGGCGTTCCTTCGAGCGCGAACGCGAACTCAATGAATTGAAATCTAAATTCGTATCCATCGCATCACATGAATTCCGTACGCCGCTTAGTACTGTCATGAGTTCTGTGTCACTGATCAAGCAATACAAAGATCGGCAAGAGTATGATAAGCAGGATAAACACATTAATCGTGTGAAGTCATCGGTTAATCAACTCACACAAATTCTGAATGACTTCTTATCGCTAGGCAAATTGGAAGAGGGGAAGGTGGAAATCCAGTCTGATCCCATTATCCTACAGTCGTTCCTGGATGAGATCAAAGAAGAAGTTCAGTCTTTTTTGAAGGACGGTCAAACCGTCACGACCGCTTGCCCGCCGGACCTGGATGAGATCTGGACCGATACCCGTACTCTACGGAACATCTTGTATAACCTGATTTCGAATGCCAGCAAATACTCTGATGCCGGCAAGCAGGTTCATGTCTCGGCAGAGAGTAAAAACAGCCGCGTGTTTTTTTATGTAACCGACGAGGGAATAGGAATACCAGCGGATGACCAGAAACATCTATTTGATCGCTTTTTTCGTGCGAGCAATGCTGGGAACATCCAGGGAACAGGCTTGGGGCTACATATTGTTAAACGGTATGTGGATTTGATTTCTGGTGAGGTGTCGTTTACAAGCACGTATGGTAAAGGAAGTACATTTTACTTCAGTATACCACAAGGATAACGGGTAATACGCGTTACGTGACGCGGTGATCAAACCCGCCCAGTGGGCGGTTGATTTTGCAGCACGTATTTCTCGTATCTCGAAGAGCAAAATTATATTGTTGCATATCGTTGATCGGCCTGCCGGTACCACGTTTGGAGGACAGGCTCTTTGGGTGTAAGTTGATTGAGAAGAGTAAACAGCAGCTGCAGCACGCGGTTAAATCGTTGGAGGGTTACAATGACCGAAGCGAGGAAGAAGGAATTATCAACTCTGCGGCAACCATCGGTGTAGATCTCATTGTCATGTGTCGTGCCCGACGCTTCCCTGTAGGGGTAGCGCGCAGATAGTATACTTTTTATTTGTTTTACGCTCCACGCAACTGGTCGTTCGACCGGGATTCATTGTACGTTCCGTTTCATTTTTTCTATAAATTAAAAACTAATTCGGATGAAAAGAATCGCCTTTATTATTGGTATTGGCCTGATGGCCGTATTGTTTGAACAGTGTATACAGGAAGACGTCGAATCGACCTCTCTCCAAACCGTCCAGTTTGTGCTGGCTTCTGTTGACGAGTCTGTCAAGTCGCCCGTGTCTATGTTATCGCCAGGCATGACAGCGATCGTGACATTGGAAACTGCAAGTGGTGAACCATTCGTAGCCGATCATTCCCTGAAGCTTGTTCCGACTGGCTCGGGATATCTGACAGAACCGCTCAGGCTTCCGCCTGGAAGGTACGTCGTTTCGCGCTTTGTTGTTTTTGGCAATGATTCTGAAGCATTGTTTGAGGCTCCTGATATGGTAGAAGGAACTATCAGCGACGCCGGGGTGAAATCATCGGCACAGATTGTTATACATCTCCTGCCATGTCATGGCGGTCCTGCTGGGAAAGGACGGCTGAAGGAGTTTGTTTTTGGCGAGAGGCATTATAATCTGTTCTATAACTGGCGCGGGACGGTGGATTCAGTTGTTGCGACCGATGTGTATAATAACTATGTATATCGCGTGGCGTATACCCGTGGTCGTATTGATTCTGTCGGTATTTACGATCATGGTCAATACGTGTCCGTGAACAGAGATTTTAAGTTTAATCGTCGTGGTCAGATTGTATCTTATAATTACGTTTTCTTTACTCCGGTCGGACCCTATGTACAGCCGGTGAATCTCAACTACGATCATCGCGGGCGTATAGTTGCGGTTCGTGGCGCGTCCGTTCGTTATAATCGATTTGATAACGTTATCTGGTTTCAAAATGGGGTTAGTTCCTATTTCACCTACACCTATCACTGGGGAAAAAATCCACTAAGGGAGGTCGATAACCTCGGGGCGATGATGGTCGAGGAAAGTTGGATTTGGCAATACGTATTAAGCAAGAGTAGCACGTTATCCAGAACGAACGAAAATGGTGATACCTTTACTTTTACGAATGTGTATGATTCTAAAGGCCGCTTAATATCGAATGGTGAAATGTTATTTTCTTACTACTAATGCATTATCGAAATATGATGAACAGTAATAGATTATAGACAAGATAATCACAACTGCCATGAGTTGAATATTATTGTGCCGGCGACATTTCCGTTCTTTGTGCGAGCGAAAGACCGGTGTTTCCGGCACAAATGGTCTCTTTGCTCTGGGCCTGGTGTACACAGTGTTAGTGGATGGTTACTGTTGAAAAATAATCACCGGATAACTGCTGATAGCCGTAATATTCCGAATGATGCTTTTATGGAAGATCCAGCCAGGAGACGGTCGGCGGCCATGGGTATGGCCTGGATTCGTAGTTGAGGATTACTGTGGTCACGGAGCTCACACTGGCCATTCTAATATGATCGTTCGAATTGGTAGCTATGGAATCTTTCAAAGGCGTTTCGTTCGAGCTCTTCCCGATGGTTAGGATGAGCGATTTCAATAAGCGCCTTTGCACGCTGCCGCATATTTTTGCCGTAGAGGTAAGCCACGCCATACTCGGTAACAATATAGTGTGCATGTGCTCGCGTAGTGACCACACCCGCGCCAGCCTTGAGAACGGAGACGATTTTTGATTCATTTTTAAGGGTCGTCGATGCGAGCGCTATAATCGGCTTTCCACCTTCCGACAGTGCCGCGCCACGCATAAAGTCCATTTGGCCGCCGACACCAGAATAATGATAGGCGCCGATGGAGTCAGAGCATACCTGTCCGGTAATATCAACCTCAATGGCGCTATTGATAGCGGTCACCTTCGGGTTTGTGCGGATGACGGACGTGTCGTTAACGTAGTCGATGCCGAGCAGGATGACCGACGGATTGTCATCGATGAATTCGTACAGCTTTCTACTGCCGAGAACAAACGAAGCCACGGTTTTTCCACGATGCTTTTTTTTGTATTCGTTCGTCACGATACCGTTTTCGATCAGTGGTATAAGACCGTCCGAGAACATTTCGGTATGAATTCCAAGCCCTTTGTGCGTATAGAGGCTTGCCAGGACAGCATCGGGAATAGCGCCAATACCGATCTGCAGGGTTGCGCCGTTCTCTACCAAGGCAGCGCAATGGCTGGCAACACGGGCCGCAATTTCCGTAGCCGTAGTTACGACCTCCGGAAGTTCATCACACACGTCAATCATGGCGTGGAATGCGCTTTTGTGAACCAATCCGTCGCCGTGGCAGCGCGGCATATTGGGATTGACCTGGGCAATGATAGTCCTGGCCGTCCTCACTGCCGCCAGCGCGATGTCAACAGACGTTCCGAGCGAGCAGTAACCATGCTTATCGGGGGGAGAGACGTGGACGAGCGCCACATCGAGCGGAAGAACATTATTCCGGAATAAGAGTGGTATCTCACTCAGGAATATCGGTACATAATCCGCTCGGCCGTCATTTACGGCGGTCCGGATATTTTCGGATACAAAAAGAGAGTTTATCCGGAAGTTGCTTTTATACCGCTTGTCGGCAATAACGGCGTCACCTTGGAGGCTGATGCTGACCAATTCAACATCCCACAAGCGACTCGATTGATTAGCCAGCTCCTGTAACAGGGAATGCGGGGTTGCGGCGCCTCCCTGAATAAACACCCTGTCGCCAGGTTGTATCTGTGCCACGGCGGCTTTTATGTCTGTGATCATCGTTTTTTTGTTATAAAGTAACCTTCATGCCGTGTCAATTTCGATGAGCAAGGTCATGAAGGCACATGACTTCTATCCTCTATCATTTGAATAGCTTATAGGCTTCAATCCACACTACCGAATAAACGCAGCCGGGAAGCAGACGGAAAATTGCTGCCGACTCAAAAATACAAGGTGAAAGAAGTTGCGGGCTACAGGTATTGTGAAAATCATATGTACCAGCAGGAGGGATGCCATGATGACGCGTAGTGTGAGAAAAACCATTGATGTGGTTAATTCCTGGGACGCGTCATCGTTGATATTCCTTCGGCGTAAGACCCCGTGGTAAAGTATAACGCGGATGCGATCGTGAGCAACGCCAGCATCGGCTCTTTTCGTAAACGCCTGAGGAGGGAGATGCCTGGGTTGCTTTCGGGTTTAGTCCACCCATAGCGCGCCCGCGCCGATTGTGCCCGGTCTGCGTCAGTCCCGAAAAATGTTGGATGGTAGTATACATAGGTACAATATATTCTTACTGCTGCTGGCTATGAATGATGGCGGTCACGTTCGCCCGCTGGTCCCGGCGACGAGAATCCAGCGAATTGCTGATGGTTGTCATCGTGCTACCTTCTGGCCACGGGTACTTTTGGTTATTACTAAAACATAAACACATATGAACTTAACACTTAGAAAAAATGGAGGACTTCCTTCATTACTTTCCGATTTCTTTGGTTCGTCACTGGTTGATCGGGATTTTTTTGATCTCGACAGTGATATGTTCGCATCGCGTTTGGGTATAAATGTTCCCACAGCAAACATTGTTGAAACACCTAAAGAATTTACGCTGGAGCTTGCTGCTCCTGGACTCGAGCGAAAAGATTTTAATGTTGTGATCGAGAATCATATGCTTAAAATCAGCGCCGACAAGAAAGAAGAAAAAAGTGAAAAGCACGGTGGCTACTCGAGACAGGAGTATTCCTTCAACTCCTTCATTCGGACATTCGCATTACCGGAAAATGTCAAGGAGGGTAACGTAGATGCCAAGTACGAAAATGGCGTGCTGCGGGTGTCGATCCCGAAGTCTAAAGAATCAAATGGCGCACCGGTACACAAAGTAGCTGTCTCCTAGCAGAAATAATAGGGATACGACTGGTTTTCATGGTTTTGAGAAGGGCGGATAATCTCCGCCTTTTTTCTTGTTATATCATTCCAGTTTTTTCAGGCAATATGTCCAGATAGGGCTTTCTATGTGGTTTACAATATTTTCTGTCACGCTGGAGTTGAACAAATGTGCGAAGCCCTTTCGGGCGTGGGTCGGCATGGAGATCAGGTCCATCTTCTCGGTATGGGCAAAAGTCATGATGCCTTCTTCTTCCTGGTAAAAACTTTTGAAATGTAATTTATAGTTGGTCAGCTGATAATGATGGGCGAACTCCGTCAGCGTCTGGTTGGCATCCCTGTTCTGTCTAAAATGTACGGGTGTGTTGACCAGTAGCACATGGATGGTAGCGTTGAAGAATTGTTGTAGTTTTTTGAGTTCGCGCATGAAGTCGTGTTGATTCAGACCTAGCGTCGAGGGAAGAAGAATATTCTGAATTGACGTCGAATCGAAGGCTGTGCGAACCGATAGCACAGGAACAGGGGAGAATCGAACTACTTTTTCGACATTCGAGCCGATCAGGATTTCCGCGATGCCGGAACTTCCGGAAGTCCCCATCATAATGAGGTCTATGTTCTCCTCTTTTACGGTTTTGGTTATGCAGGATACCAGCCCGCCCACCTGCACGTCCGTCGTCACGGAAACGTGGTGTTGCTCTCCCTTTGTCTTTAATTTAGCAAGCTCTCGGCTGATGTCTGTTTCCATGCGCGAATAGTAGGCAGTGTCATATATGGCTGGTTCACCCGCGAATCCAGCCGCGTAGAAGGTCGGTAATGTAACGACATGAAGAAGGACTATTTCGCCTTGAGAGCGGCCGGCAATGTTCAGGGCAACTGTATACGCCTCTGTAGCGGGCGGCGAAAAGTCGCAGGGTACCAGTATTTTTTTCATGCGAATATTGTTTGTACCAAGTTATCGGCTGCCCGATTTGAATGGGATGACACGCATTTACGCAATAAATGATTTGCATCATCAAGGACCGAATCCTGAGAAAAGTCACTCTTCTTATATGACTTGGCTCAGGGTCATCCGGGGCATTCCGGAGTACTTTAGTGTAGTCTATTGTTGGTCACGAATGTCCCAAACCTTATCCTCCTATGCATTACAAAATTCTTTTGATTGAAGACAATGCGGAAATGGCCGAGAACATTTCATGCATTTTACAGCTGGCGAAGTACGACGTTACTCACGCGGCAGACGGCAAGATTGGTGTCGACCTTGCCCAGCGGCTACAGCCGGACCTGATTCTGTGCGACATTATGATGCCGGAACTTGACGGATACGGCGTGTTGCATATCCTGAACAAAGATGTTGAGACAGCCAGTATACCGTTTATTTTTCTGACGGCAAAAGCCGACAAGAGTGATTTTCGGGCAGGTATGAATCTGGGTGCAGACGACTACATCACCAAACCTTTTGATGGCGTAGATTTGTTGAAGGTTATTGAGATGCGGCTCAAGAAAAGCGAGTTGATGAAAACAGCCTTCGGTAACAATTCTTCCGAAGTTAGCGCATTTTTCAGCAAAACGCGTGAGCTGAGGGATTTCCAGAAACTGTCCGAGAACAGACCCGTAAGGTCTTTCAAACGGAAGGACCTGATTTTTATGGAAGGGCAGACGCCCAACGATCTATACTTTATCGAAAAAGGACAGGTGAAAACCTACAAGGTGAACTACGACGGAAAAGAATTGATCACGGGCATTCTTAAGGAGGGCGACTTCTTTGGATTTGTGCCGCTTCTGGAGGATAAAATTTATAGCGAGAGCGCCGAAGTGATCGAAGATGCTCGTGTGACGATCATCCCGAAAATGGACTTCATCACCCTAATCTATTCAAGCAAGGATGTCGCCCGGAAGTTTATTAAAATGCTATCCAACAATCTGGAGGAAATCGAGGAGCGGTTGCTGGATATCGCGTATCAGTCTGTTCGACAACGCGTGGCAAATGCGCTGCTAAAGATGGGCGAGCGATTTGCCTGCGATCGAAAGGACGGCCTGATTACAATCGCCCGAAAAGATATTTCGAACATTGTGGGAACGGCGACGGAATCGCTGAATCGCACGTTGGCAGACTTTAAAGATGAAGGACTTATCGAAATCTCGGGTGACGGACTGAAAGTCATTAACAAAGCAAAATTGGAAAAGTTAGTTCACATCTAAGGATCAGATGAAGAACCGCGCTGAATGTATTCGAAAGCAATGACGTTCGTCACTGCTTCTTAGGCTGCTGCGGTATTCCTTTGGATTACAAAACGCTGAGGATTATGACTAAAAATCTGGAAACAGCGGATACGGTAGTGAAACTCACACTCGCCGTATCGGTTGTCGTATTTTATTCCTGTCGGGTGATTACCGGACCCATCGCCAGAGGATTAGTAATCCTGGCTGTTCTGGTACTCATGCTGTTCGCGATGAAGGTCGTTCTGGCGTTTTTTACGCGTGACTAACGCGCAATACATAGTGAGTCGTACTAAACTGACGATGCATGGGAGGTTTGATGTTCGGATGGGAGTTTCCATCACATATATCCGGTGGACTTGGTACGGCGTGTTTATGCCTGGCGACAGCCTTGAAAGACCAGCGGGTTGAACTTCTTTTTGTCGTGCCTCAAGCACGAGGTGATGAGTCGATCCCATTGATCAATGCTTCGGTCGTTGTGGTTGATGCATCTCAAAACACGGCACGGGTCACCGAAGAAAGGTGGAATCCGGCGGTAAAGATCACTGCTGTTCCCGCGGAAATAAAGCCATACAGCATCGGTGAAAACACGGTGTGTTTTCCTGATGCACACTTTATTGTTGCCGGGTCAGGTGACCTGCTGCCGCAGATGATGGAGCGTGCAGCGTATCGGAAGATATCGTCCCGGATGCATTTCACGGGCCTCCTCAAAGCAGAACAAATGCGTCAGGTGTTGTCCGTTACCCAGGTATATGTGATGCCGTCAGTGTCAGACCCCTTTGGCATCACGCCACTGGACGCGGTTCAGGCAGGCGTGCCCGTAATTGGGGATATCGATGCGTTGCCGGATGCGATCATTAATCTTTTTAGGCACAATGTGCTGACGAACGCATCACGCGGCAACAGCAAGCGGGAAACTAAATCACTCATCTGGAAACGTGCAGCAACGTCCATAAACCAGCTCTATCATGAACTCGGATCAACGCTATCTTAATTTGTATTTTCAGGTGCATCAACCGCGTCGACTGCAGAAATTCCAGTTTTTTGACGTAGGTTCCGGGCAGAGGTATTTTGATGATGATCTCAACCGGGACATTGTCTGCCAGGTGGCGAAAGATTGTTACCTGCCTGCAAACACTTTGCTGTTGAACCTCATTGCCAGGCACCCTGATATCCGCGTTACGTTCTCCATATCCGGTACAGCGTTGGAGCAGTTTGCGCTGTATGCACCGGAGGTATTGCTGAGCTTTCGGCAACTGGCCGATACCGGGGCGGTAGAATTCCTCGGAGAAACCTATTATCATTCACTAGCCTATTTTAAGAGCCAGGAGGAGTTTATTCATCAGGTCGGTCTACATAAACAATTACTCCGGGATGTAATCGGTTTTGATCCCACGTTTTTTCGCCATACCGAACTGATCTATTCCGACGCAATCGGAAAGCTGGTATCGGAACTTGGTTTTTCCGGAATGTATGTCGAAGGTGCGCCCGCTTTCCTTCAAGGAAGAACGCCGAATGGATTGTACACGCACCCGGAGGCGTCGTTTGCGCTTATTCCAAGAAATCATCGGATGAGCGATGATATCGCGTTTCGTTACGCTGACGAAGCCTGGGCCGAATGGCCGCTCACCGGCAAAAAGTTTGCATCTTGGATCGATCGTCTTCCGGCACATGAAAAGCTGGTTTGTTTGGCGCTGGACTATGAGACGTTCGGTGAGCATCAGAAGCACAGTTCGGGTATTTTTACATTCCTGCAGGAATTTATTTTAGCGCTGCAACGATCTGGCCGGTTCATGTTTGCTACTCCCTCGGCTTTGTGTGATTTGATGCCCGCCGGGCCGGTGGTACAGTGTGTCGGGGCGTCATCGTGGGCAGACCAGGCCCGCGACCTGTCGGCCTGGTTAGGCAATGACATGCAACGCGACGCCTTCGAAACACTGTATAGGTTTCAGGATTTGGTTATGGAAAAGGACGACATGGCCTTGACTAAAGACTATCGACACTTACAGACAAGTGATCATTTTTATTACATGTCAACAAAAGGCGGCCCGGACGGTGGTGTTCATCAATACTTCAGCCCATACAGGTCGCCATATGAAGCGTTCATGAATTATATGAATGTGCTCGCTGACCTGGAGTTCCGTCTCCGGGGTAAGAGACGTGGGCTATGGCCGTCAATAGAAAAATCTGCCGTAGCCGTTGCGGCGGAGCCCCGCTAACCATGCATGTCTTCCAGGAGGTGACAAACGTCGTGGGGTGCGAGCGCGCCCGATGGTATCTTGCTATTTAAGTATCGCTACTTATGATTTCTTTCAAAGCCGTTTTAGGCTTGTTATTTATATCGTTGATTACTGCCATTGCTATTCTTGGATCCGTGTGTTACCGGGACAACCTGGAAATCCGGGAGGCTGTAGATTGGGTTGACCACACCCACCGCGTAATAGGAAAAGTTGATGCAATTTCGGCCGCGTATAAAGATGTCCAGCTACTGAAACACGGCCGGGCAGAACCGCAGCATGGCCAATATAAAGGTGATGATCAGGCGGAGCGAATCTTGTTTACGCGATTGAACGATCTAAAAGATTTTACGCGGGATAACATTGAGCAACAGGCGAGCATCGATTCGCTGGAACGGGTGATACGGGATTGGATCAACGTTGATTCCGTCCTGATGGGATCCAACAACAAAGAAAATTTGCGGGATGCCGTGTCACATCGTATCGAGAGGATCAAAAACACCGAGGAAGTTCTTTTAGGAAGACAAGATTATGACAGCGAAAAATGGGCGGCTTCTTTTCGAAGTACCCTTATACTGTTGTTTATTTGCATTGGAGCCCTACTCGTGTCAACTTTCTTTGCGATCTGGTATAATTTCAACAAACGGGTGCGCGTACAAGAGAAGCTCAGACGAAGCAACGTCTTTGTTTGAGAAAGTATTTTATGAAAGTCCCATTGCCATTGTGATCAGTGAATTCGAAACGGGCAAGATTTTAAATTGCAATAGTGTCTTTGCATCCGCTGTAAATTACAGCATCGAGGAGCTCATACGCAAGACCGCGGCAGATCTTGGTATTTTCCGTAATGCCGAGCAACGTAGGGATATTGTGGCAGGGAGGAGCGTTCTATACGACATACTGAGGTATACATACAACCGCGTGGACGTGAGCCGATTTATATATCCATCCATGCGCACATGGTTCCTTTATACGATCGCAATTGTCTGCTGACGGCTATCATGGATCTATCCAGTCACAAACGCGCGGAAGAGGAAAGCGGCACCACCGTAAAGGGGACTACTGCAAATCGCCCTTGACGTTAACAGAGTCGTTTAGTTTGTTGAATTCATGTATGGAAAGATCAGTGAGCTGCTTGCTCGTCACAAGTTCCCAACTCAGAATTTGCTGTAGTAAATCCGCCACGGTGTCGAGTTCCAGTTCTATCGCCATGAGGTAGGCCGTTTGAAGCGCACTGGCTTTATAAGCATTAATATTTTCCAGGCACCCGATCATGACGATATCCTTTAGGTAGGATGGAGCCGTGTATGTCAGCAGATACTCGGTTTCATCAATCATCTTATCGACAATTTCATTCTTCCGGAAGACGGGCTCAGTCATGAGGTAGTTAAAGGCCCGGTCAAGCTTGCACGTGACATTGTCGGTATTCCTGACATATGCCCCTGTTAATTCCTTCACCTCGGCGGAGCTGATGTACGGACTGAACGTCTTAAAAGCTTCGCCAACTTTGCGCTCTGCCTGTAAAAGACCTTGAATTTGGTAGGTCAGTGCATCTTGCAGGGTTTTTATTGGTTTGTCCATGGTATTTTCTTTGTATAAGAAATATAGGGCTGAAAATGAAACGTGAGATATGATAGGTCCAGTTCTTTAATTGATCGTGCCGCCATGTACGACCTGTATTTTTGTTTACGTCAGCCGTGTACGGGTGCAGCCATTTCTGACTGTCGCTCGGTGGGCAAGGCATCGGGTTGGTCGGGTTGAGTTTTTGTGCGATGCAGGTTGTCGACTGCGGCGCGCAAGCTATTGCTTACTTCCTCGGCGATTGCCGTTAGCTGCGGAGTAATGGTGGTTTTATCAATGGTTTCGAGCGGGTTAATCGCGGACACTTCAATTTCTCCGTTTTCATGTTCCTGGACTACGACGTTGCAGGGGAGCATAAGCCCAATATGCGATTCAAGGCTTATCGCTTTGTACGCAAAGTGGGGATTGCATGCTACGAGAATACGGTATTGTCTGAAGTCGATGTTTAACTTTTGCTTCAGTGTCTCTTTGAGATCGATGGTTGTTATGACCCCAAAGCCTTGTTGTTGCAAACTTTGTATCGCCTTTTGAACTGCTTCGTCAAAAGGTATTTTTAGGTTTCTCGAATAGAAGTAAGTCATAGTGGTAAGTCGTTGCTTGATAAGCGTAAGTACGCACATTACGGGGGCCTGTGCCGATGATGAGAATCACAATGTCAATAGATTTTCGGCAGCGACGACAAGGGGTTATTTTGAGCATATTTTTTAGCTTGAAGGATCGAGTTCAGGCCAGTTCAAAAAAGCATGTTCTCGATGTTCCGGTAGTTTCAACTTGATCCGATAGTAAAGAGAACTAAAAAGGTGTCACTCCGATATGTTTGTTTATGTTTCTGTAGATGGATTAAGATTCTCCGGCGTGCGAGGTCACCAGTGGAAATTTATTCGTATTATGGTTATGGACTGGGATGAACCTTTCGTCCTGGATTACCGTTCGGGTAGACGACGACGTTTAAAAAAAAATATCCCGTCTTTTGATACAAATAGAAAATAAAAGACGATTTTTTCTGTTAAATAGTTCTGAGAATATAGCGCGAAAGATGGTGAGACGCCTGGTAATCATATTACTTTCCTTCGTTTTCGTAGTGGAAACCATTTCGCCGTCGACGAACCTGTCGGAACTTTCCCATGCTGCTGATATTTGGACTCATTTTAAAGAACACCGCCACGACCATCCCAAAATTACGCTTCTTGAATTTCTTAGTCTCCACTATTTAGACTCAGACCACATAAAGAAAAAAAGCCTGGCGCATCAAAAGTTACCGTTTTCCAAGCGCGTGCATCACTTCAATGCTTCTTTACAGAGCGTGCCGGACGCAACACGCGTATATACAATACCGTCGCGTGCATTGGTCATGACCATTACCGGGGTTATCTATAGCGGTGGTTGGACCCCCGCCGTTGCAAAGGCCGTCTGGCAGCCACCAAAGATCTAACAAGAAGCCCATTTTACTTTCCGTATCCCCGTATTCGGGAGCCGATATCCTTTTTTAAATTTTACATCTTAAACTTTATTCGCTATGAAAGCAATTGTTTTCGTTGTGGCATTTGTGCTAGGTACGTCACCCATCTGGATGAACGACTTCGAACAGGCTAAGACCCTGGCGCGTGAGCGCGATAAATTGATCTTACTGAATTTTTCCGGATCGGATTGGTGCGGTCCGTGTATCAAGATGAAGCGCGAGGTATTTGAAACTCCAGAATTTCAATCCTATGCCGACGAAAATCTGGTTCTTGTGCGGGCGGACTTTCCGCGGCAAAAAAAGAATCAGCTGGATGCCAAACAACGTGAGCATAATGAGAAGCTCGCCGAACGGTACAATCCTACCGGTAAATTTCCTTTGACACTTTTAATGACTGTCGACGGTAAGGTAATTCAGGAATGGAATGGCTACAGCAACGGATCGGGTACAGAATTTGTCGGACAACTGCGCGCACATGCTCATGGGAAATAACGTGCTTTTAACAGCTCAGGAGACCTTGCACCGCAGGACGTGTAAGCTCATGGGCAATATGTTTAACCTGGCGGTCGTGGCCGAGGATGCTGCCTGGGCCGAGCATTGCCTGGATCGCGCAATCCAGGAAATTAGGCGCATTGAATCCCTGCTCACCACCTTTCGTGACGACAGCCAGACACAAGCCATCAATCAGCAGGCAGGTGTTCGGCCAGTTAAGGTTGAACGCGAGGTGTATGACCTGGTCGCCCGCTCAATACGGATTTCCGAACTCACGCAGGGCGCGTTCGATATTACCTATGGGTCCGTGGATAAGCGCCTGTGGAATTTTGATCAGTCCATGACCAGTCTCCCCGATCCGGCAGTTGCGCGCCAGTCTGTCCGGCTTATTGACTATAAAAACATCGTCCTCGACGAGGCAAATAGCTCGGTGTTCCTGAAACACGCAGGCATGCGGATAGGCTTTGGTGGCATCGGAAAAGGCTACGCTGCGGATCGTGCCAAACAACTTCTCGTTAGCCTTGGTGTAGGTAGTGGCGTGGTGAACGCAGCAGGGGACCTCGCCGTGTGGGGAACGCAAGCGGATGGTAAACCCTGGACGGTTGGCATTGCTGATCCCGATTCAAGAGTTCCTTTTTCATCTCTTACACTAACCGACAGTTCTATTGCTACTTCCGGCAACTACGAAAAATTTGTAGTGATCGGAGGGAAGCGATACTCGCACACCATCGATCCCAAAACCGGATTACCGGTGGCAGGTATAAAAAGCGTCTCGATCATAAGCCCCATGGCGGAGTTATCGGATGCGCTTGCTACCCCCGTCACGGTCATGGGAGTGCGTGCCGGTTTAGCGATGATCAATCAGATGAAAGGCGTTGCCTGCATCATCATCGACGACGACAATCAATTATTCACGTCGAAAAATATCTCACTTCATTAACCATCTATGAAACGAAAAGTTCTCTGGGTCGCAACGGTGTGCCTGATACTGGCTACATCCTGCAAGCCCGTCAAAGAATACCAAAAAATGTACCTCAACGACGCCGATATGGAATTGTCGATGCGCAAGGGACAAAAGTTTGAAAATAATTTTGGGCTATACCGCGAAGGATCCGCCGGGGCGAACGGTGGAAAACCGGGAGGTGGATGCGGCTGTAACTAAATCTTACGAATATGCTTCGAATACCTTTAACAATATTGGCGCTATACGCGTCAATCCTCAGTGCATTTTCGCAAGGAAGTGATACTACCCGCTATGAAGACCGAAAACTCAAAGTCGACGAGGTAAATTTTGTCTCCAGCTATTATCGCCAGGACGGCAACAATGCTGCGGTGACCGGAGGCGTCGGCTCTGAAAAGCTTACTGATTTTGCGACCACGATTGATGTCCACCTCCTTAAGACGGATCGGAAACATCGCGTCAACACCTATACTTTTGAATTGGGAATCGATACCTACACGTCCGCATCATCCGATAAGATTGATCCTGCTACCGTTTCGTCGGCATCCTCAGGTGACCAACGGATTTATCCCAGTATCGTCTGGTCGCGGTTAAACGAGACCAAAGGCAGCACCATCGGTGCTAATTTTTCGGTGTCCTCTGAGTATGACTATTTCTCCCTGGGCGGCGGCATAAATGCATTCAAAGACTCGAAAGATAAGAGCCGGCAGCTGGGTGTTCGTTTGCAAACATTCCAGGATGTTGTTACCCTAATCTACCCGATCGAGCAACGTGCAGGGAAGAAGGGTGGAACGGAAGCACGTAATACATATAGTGCTACTCTGTCCTGGTCGCAAATTGTTAACACCAGACTACAGCTGTTGTTTTTGCTCGACTTTGCCTATCAAAAGGGCTTCCTGAGCCTGCCATTCAACCGAGTCTACTTTAATGATAATACAGTCAGTATAGAGAACCTCCCGGGGAGCCGGTTCAAGATTCCTGCGAGCGTCCGCCTGAGCTATTTTCTGGGCGACCGCGTCGTGGTCAGGGCTTTTTACCGCTACTATCAGGATGACTGGGGCTTGAAGAGCAATACAGCGGAAATTGAAACACCCATCAAGATCACGCCCTTCTTTTCCATCAGTCCGTTCTATCGTTACTATAACCAGTCAGCCGTGGACTACTTTGCCGCGTATAAACAACACGCGGTGACGGAGACGCATTATACGAGTGACTATGATCTGTCGAAGTTTGATAGTCATTTCATAGGAACTGGACTTCGCTTTAATTCCGCGGACGGGATTTTAGGAATTGGCAGGTTCAATACGATCGAGATTCGGTATGGCCACTATACACGCCAGACGGGATTAGTTTCTAATATAGTCTCCTTGCAGGCGAAGTTTAAATAGAACGGTCCTTTCCTGAGCACTTCGTTTTTGCTGGCGCATTCAGCTCAATCGTTGGGCCAGGTCCGGAATACAACACGGTGAAGCGCGACCGCTGCGTCAACCGCTTAGCATGAAGAGCCTTCGAGGATAACCTTGAGGGCTCTTTTATTCTATATAGTAAACCGGCACCGGCCGGCCTTTCTGCTTGTTGATCGGGTGTCCTCAAAATGCCGGCTGCTGCAGGGATGCCGTACGTATCCATCTGCCCAGCCTGTAGTTTGTCGCATATTGTGGCATAAGTAGCCCGTTGAAGGGAAAAAATACAGCCTGCCCTGATTATTGTCAGTGGACACTAGTGTTGAAAATCATTACAGTAGCCGACGTCCGTCAGATACGTTGTTAGTCATCCGCTATACTTTAGCATCACATTTAACGCATATCGCTATGAACTCAAAACATTCGATTATCACCCTCGTGGTGCTGTTGGCGATCTTCCTGTATTATCCTCTACATGCACAGAATACACTCTCTGTCAAGTCCGTAAAGGCCTCTATTCAAGGTACCTCGACCTTGCATGAATGGGAGTCGGAGATTACAAAGATCAACTGTCTGGGCAACTTCCAGTCGGAAGGTAGCCGGCTAAAGAACCTGGACGATATAAACGTCAGGATTCCGGTGGCGGGTATCAAAAGCTCCGAGGGACGGATGATGGACAACAAAACCTACGAGGCATTTAAGTCTGATGATCATCCCTATATTCTCTACACAGCGTCGCACGCCCAGATTACCGTAGACGCAGCCAACCTTACGACGATTAAGGTCTCGGGTAACCTTACCATGGCGGGCACAACAAAACCCATCACTGTGGAAGCCAGGGGTAAATTACTGGCAAACGGAGATATGGAAATATCGCTCTCCCGCAAACTGAAAATGACTGAATTCAATATGAAACCCCCAACGGCGATGATGGGCACCATCAAGGTCGGTGACGAAGTGACCGTCACCGTGAACCTGGTGCTTTCCCAAAGCCCGACGGCTTCCCGCTAATACAATAGTACCTCTATCACCTTTAAACAATAACTAGTATGAAAAATTTCAGCCCCACAGACCTTTTGAGAAGATTCTCCGGTCTGTTCCTGCTCATCACGATGGTGCAGGTGGCCGTTGCACAGGCCCCCATTCAATACTTCCGCCACTACGACCAACGTGGCGTAAACGTATTCGAAACATCAAAGACCGATACGATCGGCTACGACGGACTAAAGTTGCGTGTAGGTGGAAACTTTACGCAAAGCTTCCAGTCGCTTAGCCATAGCAACGAAAGCGGCGTGCCGCTTTATGACCTGGGCAATGGTTTTCCTCTTGCTCAAGCGAACCTGAACCTTGACTTTCAATTAGCCGATGGTGTACGTGTAAACCTGATCTCCTATATGTCCTCTCACCACCACAACGAAATGTGGGTGAAGGCAGGATACTTCCAAATAGACAAAGTAGGGTTTCTCAACAGTGAATTGCTGAATAACCTCTGGAAAAATCTTACGCTGAAAATCGGTCATATGGAGATCAACTACGGCGACGCGCACTTCCGTCGCAGTGATGGCGGTAATGCCTTCTGGAATCCCTTCATAGAAAACAACACGATGGATGCCTTTGCTACGGAAATTGGCGCGGAGCTATACTGGCAAAAGAACGGCATCTTGCTGATGGGTGGTATGACCAATGGTGAGATTCAGGGCAGTGTTACGGCACAGGAAAAAAGAAGCCCTTCCGTATATGGTAAAATTGGCTTCGATAAGGTGTTGGCGGAAAGAACGCGTGTACGTCTTACCGGCTCATACCTGCAAAAGTCTAGCTCGATAAACAGCACCCTGTTCCGCGGTGACCGCACGGGGTCAAACTACCAGTTTGTCATGGAACCGGCTGCGGCCACGGTAACAGGCAACGCTTTCTCCGGGCGCCTTAGTCCGAATTTCACAGACAATGTATCGAGCTTTGTGGTGAACCCCTTTGTTCAATTTCATGGACTGGAATTGTTCGGAACGGTTGAGTTTGCTGAAGGAAATAGTGCAGTCGAAAATGGAGAAATACAGTATGCAAATTCTGTGAGCGACGCACCGAAGTTTAACAAGCTTGAAAAACGCAAATTCGACCAAATGGCGGTGGACCTGCTTTACCGCTTTGGCAAAGAAGAAAAGTTCTACGTCGGCGCACGCTATAATAAAGTGAGCGGCACACAGGTCTTCGGTACTGCGACCAACGCTACCGTTGCTGGTGGTATATCACAAGGCACTCGCGCAGATGTATCACAGGAACGCACGGCATTTGGCGGCGGTTGGTTTATCACCCGCAACATCCTACTGAAAGGTGAGTATGTGACACAGAAATACAAAGATTACCCTGCAGGCGATATCCTGCAAGGTGGTAAGTTTGATGGATTTGTGTTCCAGGGAACCATCGCCTTCTAAAACAACACCGGTCGTCCCTCCGACAGGACCGGTTGCCAGCCGACTTCTTAACGACAAGAAGCGGCTGGCTTCTTATTTGCAGGCTGATTTTTCCTTGTTAATAGCCACATGCAAGATGTGTAAATACCCGACACGGTCAGGGGGTACTGGAGTTTATGGATGAACTGGTTGTCATGCCGGATATCATTTTTTTGATATAAATATGCCGACGATAGATGGAAAGTCTTGCATCAAATGCATTAAGAACGACAGTCGCTTTGCCGGTATTCCTGTTATTGTTTACACAACATCAGCAAATGAAAAGGACAAAGAACAATGTTTGCAACTGGTGTTGAACAATATCTCATCAAGCCTTTTTGCCGATCGTCGAATGAGGAATAGATGATCACGAGCCTTTCGTCATATTGATTATAAGCCCTAATGTCTGTGAAACACTGGAGGCCATCTTTACAGAGCATATGAATGTCCATGAAAAAGATGTCCGGTATCTTCTCACTTAGCTTCTTCGTGAGAATTTTCCCGTCCTCTACCCTGTCACGGGCGACGGCCATCTCTTCTCGTTTACCGCAAAAGAAAAATAAAAAAATCTCGTCGTCGAAAGGCCAGGAGAGCGAGTTTCTCGTCATGCCGCCTACCTGGCAGGCCTAATGGGTCAGGCAATAACTAAAGTTTTGTCAGCTTCAAATCTCAGTCCATCTTTATGGCAAATGATTTGCGCTGTATCGCGGCCGGAAAGTAACACACCGGGAAGTCCACCACCGACAGCGACCCATTGACCGCACATGTAGAAATTTTGGAGTCCGGGAAGCGTATGAGAGAGATGTTTGAGCCCTGTTTCCGGGGTCATGAGCCAACCTTCAAAACTTCCGTTCCAGTTACCGGAGAAATTCCGAAAAGAAACCGGGGTGGCTACGTCGGTCATTTCAACGTACCGGGCAACGTCGCCCACCCTTTTTTCCAATACCTGTATAACTTCGGCCAGGATTCTTGCTTTTTCATTATCGTAACGGCGCTTATCATGCCGGTGCAGGTCGTTCCAGTAATCATAGTTGTATGTCTCCAGCATAAACGTTAGCAATGTGCTGCCTGCAGGGGCGAGTGTAGGGTCATAATTATGCGTATGGATAATCAGATCATTGACGGATGTCTCCGGATCCACGATAATGGGTTCCGGTAGCGGGATTAAGGTCATATTCGGTAACCTGGACAGTTTTCTTCTGACGCCAATCGATATAAAGATCAGGGAGGGGAAGCGTTTGGCTGTTCGGTAAAACTTTAGGAGCTCTGCATCAGTATACCTTCCTTCCAGCATCTCAAAAATGGTGGCATGACCGTCCGCTGCAGAAATGGTGTAGTCCGCGGTGTGTCGCTGGCCGTTTACCAACTCAATCCCCAGGGCCGTGTTGTTTGCTGTCAATATCTTGTGGACGTCGGCGTTGAAAACAATCTTGCCTCCGAGCTGTACATAAGCTTCCAGAATTCTTTCCGAAAAGGCCAACGATCCGCCAATCGGATACCCCGCTGTTTTGTTATGGAACCAGGTAAGCGTGATCATGCCGAAAATGATGCCCATGTCTGGTCCAGGCAGATTTTGCATAACCTTTTTTAGCAATGGATTCTTGAAACGCTCACTATACTGCCGGCAGGTCAAATTCATGTATTTTTGAAATGTTCCCAAGTACGGTATCAGTCGTATAAACGACTTTAGCCTGTCCCAAAGGTTGGCCAATTCGGGTGCCTTTTCTGTTTGCATGTCGAATGTTGCCAGGCACCGGAGGCCATGCGTGAACATACGAATCTCGTCTTCGTCTTCCGGCGCACGTAATAGAAATTCATGCTCGAGCCGCTCAATGTGGGAGAATACACGGATGTAGTTGCCGTGCTCGTCTTCTACCCGGAAATACTCGTCGCGATTGACGAATTTAACTTCATTCAAATCGATCAGCTCCGACCAGCGCTCATAAAAACTGCTGGCGGGACCGCTACCGACCAGCCAGTGAATACAAAGATCGATGGTGTAGTTTCCTTTTTTCCAGGAGGTGCAAACACCTCCCGCCGTGCTGTTCTTCTCAAAGATAGTAACGTCGTAGCCGTTCATTTGCAAGTACGCGCCGGCACACAATCCCGCCATGCCGCCACCGATGATGATAATTCTCTTCCGATCCATAGCTGTTGGGGTTATTAAGCATGCAAAGATTTTAGCGCCTCATATACCAGAAATGCCGGCCATACGAGTGCTTTCAAAAGACCGAGTGCTCCCAGCCAAAAGCTGGTGGCATGAGAGACGTAATAGATTGCCGCACCCACAACACCGAGTCCATACAGTGCGCTGTGCGGAGCATGTGGAGGAAATTCTGTTTTCATTGTTTTTAATCGAATATCAGGGTATTACCCCTGTATGTGCCGTGACGGGGATCATGCATGCCGTAGATTGTCATTATCTACTGTTGTTAGCTTCGCGTTAACGCTATTTTGAGGCTTCAGGTGTAAGCTCCGGGCATCTCTTCAGTCGTCAGGGGTGGCCAATTCACGGACCACCGCAGCTTTTATTTTCTTGGGTGGCATACTAGTGCAAGTATGCTGTTGATAGGGCTTTAGTTATCTGTGAACAACGTAGAGCCTCCAGCCCCGGGGCGACATGTATTTGTCATGGGTGTGGCAGGCAGACTAATTTCATTATTAGGGATTGCGTTGCGCCACGCCGGATGTGTCTTTGATGTCTCGGTGTTTTTTTTGCTGCCTCCGGAAATAGCCTCGAAAAAGGAAGTTGGATTTTAACGCCTCCATGTTTTCGTTGAAGCGCCCTGCGCCCTGCTCGATGCTCTGCAAGCTGTGCAGCAGGCTCTGGCGGGCCAGTGTGTCCGCCAGGACGAGTCCTGCGGCGCCGTCGCCCTGCTTTAGCCCCCCCACGATCTGATGGAGGTTTGCCATCATCGCCGATGTCTCCAGGCTTGCTTGCTGGATCTGACGCAGCGAATTATCAAGCTTGTTGGACAGGCTGGTGTCGGCGAACAGTCGGTATGAGATCCCCCGACCGGCGTGTAGTTCCTCGACGATATTTTTGGCAGTCTGCGTCATTTGGGCCGTGTTTGCCCCTGCGGTTTTAAAGTCGCCGACGGCGCCTTTCAGATTTTGCGCGAGTACGCTGTCGGAGAGCAAACTCCATAGTGTTTCGCTCGTTTTGAGCCGTGTCGTGATCTCATACAGGTCGGCCGATATTCGCACAACGTTATTATTGGTTGCGTTTAACGTACGAAGCATTTCTTCGGTCTCAACCGGCGTCAACGAAGAGATGGTGTCGTTTTCTTCGATCGGTCCGGCGGGCCCGGCAATTGGGTTCAGGTTAATGAGCTTGTCGCCCATTAGACCGTCCGTGCCGACCGACGCCATCACGTTTTCTTTAATATAGGGCTTCATCGCCTGGTCAATATTCAGTATTACTACAATGCCCGTGTCGCTGTTTAGCCGAATGCTGCTGACCGTTCCGACGTTAATTCCTTTGAACCTAACATTGTTTCCGGGCACGAGTCCATTGACATTGGTTAACACAGCGTTAATGGTGAACGTGGCGCCGAATAAATTTCGGTTTCTTCCGATCATGTACAGGGTAAACACCAGGAATACCAGACCGGCCATAACCAGCGTTCCAACTTTTGTATTATCAAGTGTTTTATTTCTCATAGTTTAATCAAAAAAATCTTTTATCCTGGGATCATTGGAATTCCTGAGATTTGCGTACGTGTCGTTCGCATAGCCGGTGCCGTCGATGAGTATAACCACCCGGTTGGAAGTAATGTTGATACAATTGATGTCGTGCGAGATAATCACCGACGCAGTGTTATACTTTTGCTGCACGTTGACGATCAGGTGACTGATCTCCCGTGAGGTAATGGGATCAAGTCCGGTTGTAGGCTCGTCGTATAAGATAATGGATGGACGGAGGATGAGCGTGCGCGCCAGTGCGATGCGTTTGCGCATACCGCCCGAGAGTTCAACAGGCATCATGTTCACCGTATGCGGCAGGCCCACATCAGTCAGGGCCTCCAATACCACCGCCTCCGCACCTTTTTTGCGTTGGTCAGCGTTCCAGTGGCGCCGCAGTGAGAACTCGAGGTTTTCCCGTACGGTCATCGAATCATACAATGCATTGCTTTGAAAAAGAAACCCAACACGCGCGCGCAGCACATCGAGTGCATCCAGGTCGAGGACATTGACATCTTCACCCAACACCTCGATGGTGCCATGGTCGAAAGGAATAAGTCTGACGATACATTTAATGAGCACAGATTTTCCAGATCCCGATTTACCCAGGATCGCTAAGTTTTCTCCTGGTGCAAGCGTCATGGAGAAATCCCGGAGTACATGGTTTTCTCCAAAAGACTTATGCACGTTGTGCACATCGATGACCGGCCCGTTTTTCATAGCATCAGGTTAGCCCAAGTAAATCCGTCACCTGCACGGCAATAAGGTCGATGATAAATACCAGCAAGGAGGCCACCACCACGGCGGAATTAGCAGATCGACCGACTCCTTCGGTGCCTTTGCTCGAATGATATCCCTTATAACAGCCGATGATACCGATCGCAAAACCGAAGAAGAATGTTTTGATCAGCGACGGGATGACATCCCCGAAACTCAGGGCATTGAAAACCTGTGTCCAATACAAATGCCAACTGACAGTCCCCCGGATATTCACGCCCAGGTAGGCACCATACAACCCGATGGCGTTCGAAAGGTTTGATAGTACCGGTAGCATGATGGTCGTCGCGAGCACACGGGTCACGACAAGGTATTTGAAAGGATTTGTGCCAGAGACATCCATGGCGTCGATCTGCTCGGTAACGCGCATGGAACCAAGCTCTGCTCCAATACCAGAACCGATCTTGCCCGCACAAATCAGGGCCGTGATTACCGGTGAGATTTCGCGCACTAACGAGACGGATACCATCGCAGGCAATAGGGACTGCGCGCCAAATTCGACCAGCGTTGGGCGCGACTGAATAGTCAGTACCAGGCCCATGATAAGCGCGGTGATACCTACCAACGGCAACGATTTATACCCGATCCAGTAGCATTGGCGGAAAAACTCTTCCAGCTCCTGGTTGCGTTTAAAAAGCTCACGAAAGAATCGAAGCGTAAAACGCGTTGTATCGCCTAGTTCGTTCAGGAATTTAGTATATGTTCTATCCTGTGCCATATGCTGATGTTGTATGCCAAAGATGACGGCTATTGAAAATGTAAAGGCTGATGTTTGTCAAGCGTTGGAGTGATCCGTATCAGTAACTTATTTCACGTGAAGCGTCCATACCGGTGTTTTGAGGAGATTTATAAGGTCTTCCGCCACGCTGCCGACAACAAGGTGTAGAAGGCCCTTCCAACCATGTGTACCCATGGCAATCAGGTCCGCTTCTATTTCCGTTGTGAAATTTGCTATTCCTGTCTCTACCGTGTAGTCGGATCGTATATGCAGCGTATAATTCGAAAACACACCACTGGCGAACTTTTCCAGGTCCCGCATGGCCTCTGGATCATTTCTGAAGTATAGCGGCGTGTTGATAGAGACGATATACAAGTGCGCGTCAAAGAATTCTTGTAGGTTCTTTACCACATCGACAAACTTGCCGTCCGGTTTGACCTGCATTACCGGAAGTATGATCTTTTGGATTTGTTTAGGATAGGATCGAATCGAAAAAACGGGAACCGGAGAGCGTCGAACCACTTTGTCGGCATTCGATCCTACTATGGCGTTGCCTTTGCCGTGCGTGCCCATGATGACGAGGTCGATATTGTATTCTTTAATGTATTTATCGACTTCCGGAACCAGGGAGCTGATCACATGCCGGAAACCTACTTTCATTGTAAAAGGTGCATAGCGTGACCAAATCACGCGAAATTTTTCATCGGATTCTCGCTCGATGTCTTTCAGAAAGTTCACGTTGAAGGCATAGGCGTTTGAAAGGGTAGGATGTCCGTTTAAGAATGTCATATCAATTACATACAACACGTGCACTTCACCGCCACTCTGTTTTGCTATGTCGATGGCAAACCGGAACGCATCTTCGGCGGGCTTTGAGAAATCGCAGGGGACGAGAATATTTTTCATATGCTTTTTGAACAATTTCGTGACTGGAGGCCTGGTTTGATATGATGGTGCTCGGGACAGGTGATGATTTCGCTCACGGCGAACAAGCGTCATAGTTCTCTCTGACCGCGGTCATAGGAAGTAGCGTTCTCCAAACCTACTTTAGCCGGCACAACCATACTCACTCTTATGAAAAACGTGATCGTGTACTACTCCTTTACGCATAACAATGAAAAGCTGGCGCGATTCTTAAGTGAAAAGCTTCAGTGCGAAAAGCTCGGGATTGAAACGGTGAAACCCAGGAACGGATTTTCTGTTTTTCTCGATATTTTCTTTAAGCGCACGCCAACGGTAAAAGACCTGGGAAAGTCGCTGGCGGCATACGACCATGTCACATTCGTTTCGCCCATCTGGGCTGGTAAGATTGCAACTCCGATGAAGTCATTGCTGCAAAAGGAACGTGGGATGGTAAGTCATTACTCATTCATCAGTTTGTGTGGCGGTGCACCAGGTCAAGAAGAAAAAATTGAGCGCGAACTCGTGTCACTGCTTGGCAAGCAACCAGACGCACATGTGGAATTGACCGTTCGCGATGCGATCGCTGTACATGAGAATGGTAAGATTCGGGCGACCGCCAGCCAGTACCGGGTGGAATCAGACGAATTGGAGCTTTATGAACCCCAGCTCAGGCAGTTTATTCTTGATCACAGTGTGGTGGAGGTGGAGTAAGGGAATCGAAAGATTGCGTCTCACTCGCCTGAGACATCGGCTCTACCAGTGTGTTAGAACTGGCCTCAAAAAATGTAATAGATATACAAGTAACTGTTTCCTATCTGCAGGCACCTGTTCGACAACAGATGGAAGAGGCTGGATTTATTTTTCATACCGGTATCGCCAGAGATCGGAACCTATTATCATCGCCAGTGCAGCAATAATTGGATTGTCACCAAAACTCATTCTATGAACAGATCAGAATTTTTAAAAACATCGATGATTTGGAGGCAGGATGGTGTATACCAACAGTTAGATAAAGTACCAGGGAACTCAAACGCGTCGTCGCTACGCGGCAAAATGATAACCGATGCCCTTGATAGTGATAATCTGGACCGATGGATCTTCCTTTAGGTAATCGCGCAGCTTGGTAATGTATACATCCAGGTTGCGCGAGTTGAAAAACGAATCGTCTCCCCACAATTTCATGAGAATATCTTTGCGGAGCACGGTGGCGTTCTTGTTGTCGATCAGGGTTTGCAGAAGGGTAGACTCGCGATGCGAGAGTTTTTTTACCGTCGTCTCATACCGCAGCTCATACCGCAGTGGCAGGAACTCGTAGCGGCCAATGGTAATGTTCTCGTGTGTCGTGGTCTTTTGTGATTGTGTAAGTTGTAGCAGGTTTGTAACACGAATAATAAGCTCCTCCATGCTGAACGGCTTGCGTATATAATCATTGCCGCCGGCTTCAAAACCTTTCAGCAGATCTTCTGTCTGTATCTTGGCCGTAACGAAAATGATCGGTAGTGATGGCGCCAGCCGGCGCATTTCCCTGGCCAGCGTATAACCGTCTCTGCTGGGCAGCATAACGTCGAGTACACAGATGTCGGGCTTCAGCGACAGGAACCGGGGTATGGCATCTTTGCCGTCGTCCACCATCGTTACTTCAAAATCGCGGCTTTCCAGGCTTTCTTTTACGATGCGCGCCAGGAAAGGCTCGTCTTCCACGTAGAGTATTTTGATCTTGCTCATGATGTCACGGCTGTTGTGCCTTGCCGCGGAAGGGTAATGGTAAAACAACTGCCTTTGCCAAGCTCGCTCTGCACGTCGATACGACCCCCGTGGGTGCGGACTACGCTCGCCACATAATTGAGCCCCAGTCCATAGCCCTTTGTATTGTGAACATCGCCTGTAGGTACGCGGAAAAATTTCTCGAAGATCTTTTTCTGGTATTCCGCCGCGATACCCAGTCCCTCGTCCTTTACAGACAGGCTTACGGAATCTGCCGCATTTTTTAATGACACCGTAATCATCGGACTTTTAGGGCTGTATTTCAACGCATTGTCAATGAGGTTGTAGATGACATTCGTGATGTGTATGACGCCTCCGCGCAGCACGAAGTTGTTTCCCTCTTTGATATAATGTATTGTAGCCCCGCGTGTTTCAAACCCCATCTTCATCGAGGCAATGATCTGTTGTGTGGCAGTGTCCAGGTCTATGTTCTCGGGGCGGTAGTTTACACCGTTGCTTTCAAACACCGAGGTTTCCAGGATCTTATCCGTCATCATCGCCAGCCGGCTCAGTTCGTGCTGCGCAATGTCCAGGTATGCCTGCGTGAGCGTGGGGTTGTCGATGGCATGAAAGTTCCGTAAAGCCTCGAGCGCCACACTTACTGTGGCTACCGGCGTTTTGAGTTCGTGCGTAACGTTGCTGATAAAGTTGTTCTTGGCTTCCATGAGGCGTTGCTGTGCCCGGAGGTTCCGGAACATTACCAGAAATGCG
Source organism: Parachryseolinea silvisoli (assembly GCF_021190955.1). Taxonomy (GTDB): domain Bacteria; phylum Bacteroidota; class Bacteroidia; order Cytophagales; family Cyclobacteriaceae; genus Ohtaekwangia; species Ohtaekwangia silvisoli. The sequence continues at coordinate 1,501,174 of NZ_JAIOAO010000001.1, read as the reverse complement.
GTAGCCGTGAGTAGTGTCAGGAAAAGAACGAATAGAATTTGTGGTGTTATCTGTGCCAGGACAACGCCACGGACACTTGCCAGCGACGCCGTGTAACGGCTCACCGGGCTGATGCGAACGGCATCCAGCGTGAGCGAATCGCCGTACAGGGTGTTTTCACTCCGTTGCCCGGCTTCCTGCGTCAGCTCGAACTCCTTGGCAAATACGAAAGGGCCCGGTTGCCGGCCATGTTCCGTGGGGGGCACAACAGCATAGCGTATATTGAAAGGGACGTGTATGTTGGCGTTGGCAAGTGCCTGGCGATATTGCATACGCAGTGTGTCCATATTCAGGGTGTCGGCAGCCAGACGCACGATGAAACTCTTGCCCTGCCCGGCCATCATTTCACCACGGATCGTCTGGAGGCGCCCGGCAATCGGCCGAAGCATGTCCGGGCTGATAGAGTCGTTGGGTGAAATGGCCGTATAGACTTCTACCGAGCCGCGCTCATCATTGTCGCGAAGATGCTTTAGATGATTCGTCCGGAACGCGAATGCCGGCCGCGCTGAGTCAGTCGTTAAAACAGTTCCCACCGAATGTGGCAGCGAATCTGTCGGAAGAATCTCTACGCTGCGCATAAAGGTAGTGTCCCGAAGTGTCATGACGGTGGTCCGGAAGATCATACCGCTTTCGCGCCGCAGGCTATGAAATGCTTTTTCATACGAGCTCTGCAACCATAAAAATTGCAGCACGACCAGCAGCGCAAGACTGCAGATCATCAGCGTTACGGTTACGATGTTGTTGTTTCGCTTCATGTTTTTTGCGCTCCCTGTTCCATGACCAAAGTTTTTTTCCTGCACTCGGCACACCGCACGTGAACGTTGTTTTGTATCTGATACCAACCGTTGCATCGTGCCGTCGTAATACCTTAAAGCGGCGACGCACCGGTTATACAAAGGTAATGCGATCCGCCGGCGCAACGAGCCGCTTTAACCTTAATTAACAATCCTTTCAGATCTATTAACCGTGCAGAACCCTTTCGCGCGGTAGTTTTATCATTGAATTAACGAATCAGCCAACGCAAACACATTGGACGGTATGAAAAAAATAATCATTATCGGTAGTATCCTGGTATCGCTTGCCGTAGCGCACGTCGTTTCCGGCCAGATTCCTGCCGGTGTAATACGATATGAAGTAAAAATAAACCTGCATCGCCGCCTGCCGCCCGATCGTGAAGCCGTGAAAGATGCAATTCCAGAATTCGACGTACACCAGGAAGAACTCTTCTTCAACGAAACCACTTCGCTCTATAAACCTGTGGAAGAGGATGAAGACGAGTTTGAAGCCGACGGTGGCGGCATGCGCATGCGTTTCAGAAGACCACAAGGTGAATATTATACCGACCAGGCATTGGCCGTTTCCATCGTTCAGCAGGATGTTATGGGGAAGAAGTACCTGGTACAGGATTCGTTGTCCGTACTGCCTTGGAAATTAGGCGCCGAAACGAAAACAATCCTTGGTTATACATGCCGGCAGGCGGGCTATTATAGTGAAGAACGCAAACAGGAAATTGTAGCCTGGTATACAGACGCACTACGGCCGTTTCTCGGTCCGGAGCGCTTCAATTCATTACCTGGTGGCGTGTTGCAAGTAGATATGAATGCCGGCGAAATAGTCATCACTGCGCAGCAGGTGGCGCCGCGCCCGTTGAAGAAGCATGAGCTGAAAGCACCCACCGGTGGCGAACGCATTACGGAAGCGGAATTTCGGAAAATATCCCGGGAGCAAATGCAGCGTATGGGCAGAGGTCCCGGTCCCAGACCCTGATAGTATAACGATAAAAGACCGGCAATAAGCATGTCTACGCGCCGCGGCGCGTGCCGGCAATACTACTCCTTTTCACAAGCCATTGCTTAATGAAAAACCTATACAATGAAATGGTTTCTATACCTGCTTTTTTTTATTAGTCACATCGGTATCGCCCAGAAGCTCACGGTAACCGGGCACCTGAAAGATACCACAGGCACAGCCCTGCCATCGGCAACAGTTATGATACTGAGTGCAAAAGATTCTTCGCTCGTAAACTTCGGCATGACCGTTGCTGACGGCGCTTTCGAAATACGGAATCTAGCCCGCCAGGAATATATACTCAAGATCACCTACCTGAGCTATGCAACACTCATGCAGAGGATATCGCTCCCCGCCGACGACCAGGTGGATGTCGGTGATCTGCGTATGCAGCCACAGGCGCGACAGCTAGGGGAAGTAACGGTGGAAGACGATGCGCCTGTGCGTGTAAAGCGCGATACGATAGAATTCAACGCCAAAGTCTTTAAAACGAACGAGAATGCTGTTGTAGAAGATTTGCTTAAAAAGCTGCCAGGCCTGGAGCTTGACAACGATGGAACCATACGCGCACAGGGCGAGCAGGTAAAACGCATTACGGTTGACGGCAAGGAATTCTTCGGCACGGACCCCAAGCTCGCCACACGAAATCTGCCTGCCGATGCCATCAGCAAAGTGCAGGTGTTCGATAAAAAATCCGACCAGGCCGTATTCTCCGGCGTGGACGACGGTCAGCGTGAAAAAACCATAAACCTCGAGCTCAAAGAAGAAAAACGGAATGGCGCCTTCGGTACCCTCATGGGCGGTGTCGGAACAAACGACTGCTACCAGGCGAGGGCAAGCCTCAACCGCTTCCGAAAGCAGGAGCAACTGTCGTTTCTGGGCATGGCCAACAATATAAACGAACAGGGCTTCGGCATAGACGACTATATGAGCTTTACCGGCGGTTCACAGCAAATGGCAGCAGGTGGCGGGGGCATTGTGCGCATGACCATCGGCTCCAATAATCAGTCCGGCGTATCGCTCAACCAGGGAGGACGCAACAGCGGCATCATGACGAACTATGCCGGTGGAATAAACTACAATAAGAACCTTACCAAAAAGACCGAGCTAAGCACCAGCTACTTCTATAATCACCTGAATCACAACCTCCGGCAGACTACCGAACGTATCAACTTCGCACCCAGCGGCGACCTCACCTTCAACCAGAACAGCCGCCAGAACAATACGAACACCAACCACCGGCTGAACGCTATTATTGACCATAAGATCGACTCCCTGAATTCGCTCAAGTTCACAACGAATGTGACATACAACGAAACCGATACGGACGAAACCAGTGCGAGCGAGAACCTGGCCACGGGAGGAAGCCTTTTGAATGACAACGAAAAACGAACCATTGCCGACGGCGCGTCACTGACGGCAAACAACTCACTGTTATGGCGACATCGTTTTGCAAAGAAAGGACGTACCTTGTCGGTAAACGCGCAGCTGAACGTAACAGAAACGGATCGCAAGGGGAGCATCGATGCCCTTACCAACTATTATACACAGTCGGAGGGCGGTGTGCAGACGTTGCAAACCAACGACCAGGCCACCAACACCCTTACCTACAGCGGTACATTGTCGTACACGGAACCGTTGGGCGGTCGTAAATACCTGGAAGCGAACTACAGCTACCGCGCCAACGAGAACGACGTAGAGAAAAACGTATACGACATAAACAGTGGTGAGCCCGTATTCAACGATAGTTTGAGTAACTTGTATAAGAGTAATTACCAATATCACCGCGGCGGACTCAACTTTCGTATCAACCGGTCTAACTATACAGTAACCGTAGGGGCGGGCGTGCAGCAAACATTTCTCGATGGCGAGCTGATGCTGTCCGACGCTACGATATCCAAGTCGTACCGCAACGTGCTACCCGTAGTGCGGTTTAATTACGACTTCACATCTACACGGCACTTGCGCTTCGACTATGAAACGTCGGTAACGGAGCCGACCATACAGCAGCTTCAGCCCGTGGTGGATAATAGCGATCCGCTGAACCTTTCCGTGGGTAACCCCGGCCTGCGACCGGCCTATGCGCATAACGCACGCATCAACTACATAATGTTCAACCCGGCATCGTTCGTAAACTTCTTCGGCTTCGCGGATATTACGTATACAAAAAATGCCATCACTAACTCGCAATCGTATACAGAAGAGAGTGTTCGTATATCAAAACCCGTAAACGTAAACAACACACTGCATCTGAGCGGAAATGCAACCTTCGGCTTCCCCATCCAAAAGCTCAACAGCCGCTTCAGCATAACGGCCATGGCTTCGCAGCAGAAGGGCGTGAATGTCATCGACGATCTTCAAAGCACCATCGCCCAAAACACGCTCGGCGGACGCTTTCGCTACGATTACCGCTTTAAGGAAATGTTCGATATAAGTCTCAGCGCAAACATCAGCCGTCAGTCCACAATCTATGAGTTCGACGCCGCATCCAACCAGCTGTATTATAACAATACCTACACCACCGAAGGAAACCTTCACCTGCTCGATAACATGTATTTGCTGAGCTCGTCCCTCGAGTATCTTACCTACGAAAGCAAAACCAGCGATTACAGCCAGACAATACCCTTTCTCAATATATCCATATCCCGCTATATCCTTAAAGCCAAAAGCGGCGAGCTCAAACTATCCGTCAACAACGTGCTCGACCAGAGCACCAGCGTATCCCAGACAGCCGACGCGAACTACTTCCAAAGACAGGTCACCAATTCTCTCGGTCGCTACTATATGCTAACGCTCATCTATTCCCTCAATAAACAGTTCAACCCGATGGGAGGCATGCGTCCGCCCCCAGGCGGCGGTATGAGAATCATCAGACCTTAAATGTCTGAGGGCTTTTGTTTGCTATCAGTAATCCAATTGATGTCAAATGGCTTCGATTGGTTAAAATGAATATAGAAACATGCGTTAAGACTTCCATGGTAAGTATCCATGCGTGAAAGTATCCGTCATTCCTCCGTAGCATGTCTTTTGCTTATAAACAGATCTTGTCACAATTCATCCCCTAAGTTGTCGCTTTTACACCGCGTCAAATGCTGAAGTGAATTCTAATTTTGTATTGTCAAACGGGCAACAAATCAAATCTTTCAAGAGTGATTATGTACCTGGTAATGGCATTAAAGTTTAGGGTCACAAATTTCAATTAAAAAAAGTATATGAGAAGAATAATTGTTTTATCGATGATTGCAATAGATGTGTAATGCAAGCACCCGGCGGTCCCGGAGAAGATACATCAGGAGGCTTCAACTATGGCGGCTGGACTGCATCTTATGGTGACGAGGTTTTTACCAATATCTTGGCAGAAGAGTTGAAACCTGCAGATTATATTTTGGGTAGAAAAACATTTGAGATTTTTGCGTCCTACTGGCCTCAACATGCTGACTTTTGGCCAGGTATCAATGATGGCGCCAAATACGTCCTGTCGGAGACTATAGAAAAATCAGATTGGAAAAATACCAATTTCCTCAAAAGCCTGGATGACATCAAAAAGCTTAAGAATTCGGAGGGTTCTGACCTTCAAGTTTGGGGTAGTGGTAAGCTCGTTCAACTGCTGCTTAAGCATGACATGGTGGACGATCTCCGGCTCAAAATTTATCCCTTGATTCTTGGTGGAGGAAAAAAGCTGTTCGAAAGCGGCGCGATCCCGGCAGCATTTACATTAACAGAAAGTCATGTTACATCAAAAGCGGTTATTATAGCCAATTACAAGAGAGCCGGAGAAGTCCGCACAGGCAATGTTGGATCTTAAGGGAACAGGGACGGCGACACTGGAGTTTCCAATCCTCTTTAAAAGGCCGCTAAATCATAAGATTTGCGTTTTTTTGTTTCCAGAGTTACTATTACAGTGAATTTCAAGAGTGTCCGTGACCTCAGGTATCGATTATAACACGGTCGTCCAATTGATCGCCCGATTCAGGTAGTTCACATGTACATTCAACTGGTCAGCAAATCCAGAGGCCGAACGTAGATGGACACGCCGGAACGGTATAGCTTTTAGGATTTTAAGGATCGTGAAGCAGAACCTTCACTTTTGATTTTCTTCCAGTGTTGCATTCCCCATTCCGTTGGAGAGGCGACAACCGTAACTTGTTAGCCACTAACCTTTATGTAACAACTGATAAAATGTCAACAAACATAACCTAATTTCGGCTTATCTATTGGCATCCAATTGTTCAATGGCGAGTTAATGGGCAAGAATCACTGACGGGGATAGGTGAGGAGCCTGACAAAAAAACTTGCGCCGTCTCCTGGCTCGCTTTCACACCAAATCTCCCCGCCCATTGCATCGACAAATTTCTTTACGATCGATAGCCCCAGGCCGGTGGACGATTCGTTACTCGTTGGCGTAGCACTCAATTTCTGATACTTTTTGAATAACTTCTTCTTATCACTTTCACTTATGCCAGGCCCTTCGTCCCGAATCTCGCACAATGCCGTCGTGTCGTGATGGGTAATTGTAATATAGATATTCTTTCCCGGTGGCGAAAATTTGATGGCATTCGAAAGTAGATTATCAATAACCTGGTCGGTATAGCGCAGGTCGGAATTTACTATGATATTTTCCGGGAGGGAGGTCTGGATCTGTATTTGTTTTCGGCTTACTTCCACAATGGATCGATTCACGTTCGCCCTTACGACGTCTGAAAAATTAACCGGCTCGAGGATTACATTCAGCTGTGTTGCCTCGATCGCTTCAACATTCAGAATTTTGTTGATCATATCGCTAAGACGTACGCTACTTTGCTCCATCATATCAAAGTAAGTAGCAGATTCTTCATCGACCTTGCAGGTCATCTTGACCAATGAAATCATGCCTTTGATCTGGTTGACGGGACTTTTTAAATCATGCGCCACAATGCTAATCAAGTTGTTCTTTTCTTCGTTTAGCGAGATTAAGTCTTTGTTTTTACGTTCGATCTCTTCTTTTTGCTCGGTAACTTTTTGATTCGTTCGTTGTTGATTTTTGAAATTCCGATACGTTAGCGCCGCTAAAAAAATCATAACGAAAAATGCAGCGATGAGCGCATTCCGAATCCATTTTTCTCTGGCCAGCATTTCTTCTTTCTCAAATAACTCCAGTTGCTTTTGAGAAATTTCATATTCCGTGCGCAGATCCGCCATGTTCTGTACGGCTTCCAGATTATTGACGCTGTCCCGGTAAACAATGTGATTTTTGTAGTGCCTGAAAGACTCGTCGGCGTTGCCGGCGTGCATATACAATTCTGAAAGCTTTAGACTGGATTCACTGATTTGTTCTTTCAGCCCGTATTGCTTGGCAAGTAGCAGGCTTCTCGTAGCGTAATGCAACGCTGCTGGTTGATCACCTTTTTGGTGATGTATATCCGACATCGAAAGGAGATAGACACAAACGGGATAATAGTCTCCTAATTCCTCCAATATATGGGTTGCCTCTTTTATTTTCTGTTCGGCCAGGTTGTCTTCTCCCATACTGGCGAGCACCATACCAATATTGCCCGAACTATAGGCCTTTCCGATTAAGTAGTCGGTCTTTTGGAAAATGATCTCTGCTTCCCTGAAGTACAGTAATGCAGAGTCATAAATCTTGATGGTGAGGAATTCATCGCCGGCATTTAAGATGGCAGATGCCAACGAAACAGAATCATCCGATTGCCGTAGTATCGAAATAGCCTTGTTGAAATAAATCATCGCGTTACGATGATTACTGGCGCTACTGTAAATGCCGGCGATTGCCCCATAGGCATTTGCTTCACCCTGAAAATTCTGAGCTTTACGGGCGGCATCTATACTTCTGAGATAGGCCTCCAACGATTCTTCCAGATCGCCCAGTAGCTTCTTGGTATTGCCCTTCAGAAAAAAACCTCTGAACAGGTACAGGTGGTTGCCTGTTGCAGCGGATTGGCTGATGAGCTCTTCAGCATAGTGTAGCGCCAGTTTGAGGTCTTTGACCTCGTTAAACGCGAGGTGCCTCAGTAATTCTAACTTTGCAGTGTCTTGCAGGGTACCTTTTTTGTAAATCTTCGCCAGACTGTCCGCTATTTTTGACTCTGACCGGAAACGTCATAACAAACGAGACAAGAGAGAAAAAACAAAAAAGAGTACGCAATCCTTCTGCTGGGCATGGCAGTTGGCTATGGATTTACCCTGATTTTTGGGTCGGAGGTGTAAATGGTAGCGTCGCCTACTTTCAGGTAATTGATGGTATAGGTTTCGGTCACTTCGCTGGCAGGTGGAACGGGATTAATGCTTCCCTCCCAGCAAGTGGAATTCAGGGGGGTGGGGTTAGGGGTGAATACATCAACTCCATCAATTTCGGTGATGGCGGTAATCGAGGCTACGCCGGAATTGCCGTTGATCAGCCATGTTACGGTATCGCCGGCCTCTGTCGTGGTTAATCCGTCGTCCGACAGTATCAGATCATTGTTGCTCTCAATTCCTGTAATGGTAATGATGTGGTTTGCCATTTCTCTTATTTGTTGCTGGTAAAAAAAATATTTCCAACAAGTTATCCATCCCCTGGCAATTTCCAATTTCGAGTGGCAGGAATATACTGTATATTTTCCGTGACGTTGCTGAAATCAGAGACTTCCCAAAAAGCCATCGACATCCCTCAATGGCAAGGGTTTGTGTTGGAAATCAAATACTTACCTCCTGCCGCTTCGGTCACTTGTTAAGGTGATAGAGGGCATAGAGCTTGTCGATTGGAAAATCGGCGAGTACTTTCCATCTGGAGAGTCTTGAGCGCCCAGTATTTTACCACGCTCCAGATAGGCGACAGTGTACCTTCCATCTGCCTTAGGAATGACATGATCGTCGCCGACGATTCGTCGCTGGTCGTCATAAGAGGGGAGGCCGTTACACCACAAAATACTGAAATCAGGCTTGTATACCCAAATAGGGCATTGCGTAAGGTAGGCACATGCCCGTGCTTTAGGGTTTTGTACCCCAAGACAAAGACCCTATGAAAATCCCTCAATCTTGCGTATTATTTTTTACACTACTGGCCCTTTTTTCGGCCGCTTGTAAGGACGATAAAGATTCTACCCCCACACCGGCGGGTGCCGTGTGCGCGCTTACCGGCGAAGCAACGACGTTATCCGGCAACGAGAAATCGTGGACATATGAATACAATGTCCAGGGCCAGATCACGCGCATCAATCGATTCAATGTCTACGGAACCTTAAGCCACGTTGGCGATATTTCTGACAACATCGTAAAATATGCCACCGTTCCTTCGTCGGCCACGCAAGACGTCACGCAGGGGTACGAATATGGCGGCGGCAAGCTGATCGACGCGAAACCTACAACCGTCTCGGTATCCATTAGCATCGACAATGAAATAAGTCAGGACTATATGACACTCTTTTTCTTCTATGATGCCCATGGCCGTCTGGAACGGGTAAGGGAGCAAACCGGCCATGTCAATGGCGACCTGGAATGGGACCTGCATATTTATTACAACGATCAGGACAATGTCACCGGCTTGTACTACGAAATTACAACCAGTCCGGCAGGTACCGGCTCGACAGTGAGCGTAGAGGCATACGACAATAAACCCACCCCGTATGCCGGCATCGTAAACTGGAAGTTCCTGATGAATAATTTCGCGTGGAACAACTACGATCCCGAGCCAATTCTGACGGCCCTAAGCAAGAATAATCCCCTGGACTATGTCCTCAACGAAGGCAATCCCGCGCAATACGCCCGAACCATGACGTATGAGTACAATGAAAATGGCTACCCGACAAAGCGGACGAATACTAACAAAAATGCGTCGGGAGAATACACATTTACACAAACCTTTATATACGAGTGTCCCTAAAACGCAATAGCGGCGTAACTCTAACGCTGTATACGCTTCCTGATCCGGCTCAGTGAAGGATTAGTGATGCCCAGGTAAGATGAAATATGATAGGCCGGAATGCGCTCTACGATATTCGGATGTTCTTCTAATAACCGGATGTAACGCTGTTCATGCGAAAAGAAAACAAATTCTTCGGTACGTGTTTGCGCGTAGGAAAAGAATAACTCGGCTAGCAACCTACCAAATTTACTCCAGTTGGGATTGGAGTCGTAAAGGCCATTCAGATCGTTATACGAAATGGATACGATTTCAGAATCTTCCATGGCTTCTATAAAGTACCAGCAAGGATTGCGTGAAATGAAACTCCGGAAGGACACAACAAATTGATTTTCTGAAAAGAAGAAGAGGTTTTTATCCTCTTGCTTATCCTGGTCATGATAATAAATACGGAATATTCCCTTCACCACCAGTCCCAGGTCGCTGCAAACCATGCTTTGCATGTTGAAGAAGTCGCCTTTGTTGATTTTCCGGGATTTCCAGAATGGCAGACCCTTGTTGATGTCCTCCTCTGCCATTGCTGCGAAATTTCTCAGATACTGGGATAAGGTTTCATTTTTGTTATCCATTTGATTGTCGTATCAGTTTGTAAATAGCGGGCAAAACAGAACGAATTTCGTCAATCACCCGCGGCCTGATTTTAACTTAAGTTAAAATTCTGAAATATTTTTTAATACAGCAGGCTCACGGATGTGCTATTGTCAATGAGCCCTGTAAAAATTTTTGGTATACGACGTAATCTTACGTTTGCCTTCCATAGGCAGAGCGGAGTGCGCGTCAGCCTTTGTTGATTTTTCTTTGTTGTATTAGCTGGTAAACAGCCCCAGCCACAAATAGAACGAGAAGGACAAGCAAGGTCTTACCAATCAATGGGTCGCTTGCATCTTTGGCTAACGGGTTGCCGACTGGAACCCGGGTGAATGTTTCGTTTACAGTGGGAACCAAAGAAAGGAAAAAGCTGAACGAGAGGCAAAAGGTCTCAAAATAGCGTGCTTTAGTGTTTCCTTTCTTTTGTGCGTAAAGAAACAAAGCTACCAGTACGAGCACAAGTACCAGCAACGAAAACAGATGTCCTGGGTTAAAGCCTCTATGTTTGCTCAAACCCAGCGCCGTTACAGACGTGATGACCGTTCCGACGAAATAAATAATCCCACTTTTACCTGCGAGATTTATTTTTCGATACTTAACATACGATACTAACGCTGCACCAATGGCAATGATACCGATTGCGGTATGGAAAATGCCTAAATTTGATAATCCCATTTCAGTTTATTTTCTGCAAAGTTTCACAGAAATCGCGTAATGCTTTTTCACTTAAGTTAATTCCATAGCGTCGGAACCGTGACTAATAAATTTAGTTGCGTGGCTAGAGGAGAATCAGGGAGCAAAATGAAGTTAGCTCAGTTAAACGATCTTCGAAACTCCAACGGTGAGAGGTTGGTCTTTGTCTTGAAAAGTTTGCTGAAGGAAGCCAGGTGTTCGAAGCCCAGCTGATAGGCAATTTCACTGATCGATAAGTCAGTGGTAGATAGTTTTTCTTTGGCCAATTCAATCAGTTTATTGTGCAAATGCTGTTGTGTACTTTGCCCGGTCAGTGATTTTAGCAGGCTGCTCAAATAGTCGGGCGTAATGTGTAGCGATTCGGCAATGTCGACAACGGTCGGTAACCCTTTTTCTATCAGTGCACCGCTATTAAAATGGTGGTCGAGCAATTCCTCCAGTCGGTTGAGTATATCGTGGCCGGACATCTTGCGCGTAATGAATTGGCGCTGATAAAATCGATCTCCATAGGTTAGCAGTAACTCCAGCTGTGCAATGATCACGCTTTGGCTAAACTTGTCGATCGCACTGTGATACTCTTGTTGCATACTTTTGGCAATGGCAGTGATCATCGTCTCTTCTTTGTCGGAAAGATGCAAGGCCTCGTTTGCTGCATAGCCGAAATATTCATATTGTTTGATCGTTTTGGCCAACGGTGTATTCCACAACAGATCCGGATGGAATAAGATCATCCATCCGGAAGGGCTGTGTACGTAATCTTTTTCAACCTGTATTGTTAGCACCTGACCCGGTGCCATAAAATGCAGCACACCCTCGTCAAAGTCATGCGGCTGTTGTCCATACAACATTTTTAGGTAAAAGTTCTTCTTTAAGGAGATTGAATAAAAATCGAACACCCTACTATAGGAACCCTCCACCGGCGGCCCCAGCGCCTCCAGGTCGATGATCGTGATAAGCGGATGCTCAGGTTTTTGCAGCCTGAAAAGTTCATGGAATTCGCTGATGGACCTGACGCGTATGACCTGTTTGTTCATGCTACCACAAGGTAACGCAATTATTTGACGTAAATTTTCCCAGTCAGGTCGTCGGCAAGCGACGCGTGCGATGGCTGCCATCCTAATTGCTGCTGCGTAATCTTGCTCGAGGCGGGACAGTCTATGCCGACAAAATGAGCAAACGTTCCAAAGTGAGCAGATGCTTGCTCCGGAGCGATAGACGCCACTGGCATGTTGAGTTTTGCGCCTATTGCCTCCGTGATGGCTTTGAGCGTAATCGCTTCGTCGCCGACAGCATGATACCGCGCACCTGCCTCGCCGCGCTCCAGTGCTAACCGGTAGAGTCGGACAGCATCCAGACGGTGGACGGCATTCCAGCAGTTTAGGCCTTCGCCAATATAGGCAGCCACACCCTTTGCACGTGCCGTGTTGATGAACATCGGCACGAAACCATGGACGTCGCCTTCACCATGGACGGAAGGAGAGAGCCTCATGACCATAGCACGTACACCCTGCGCTACGAAGGCCAGCCCTGTATCTTCGGAAACACGCGGGAACTTTTCCCGATCGTGTGCGCTGACCATATTTTCGGTGGCCAGGCGGCCTGGGCTGACCAGCGCTGTGCCAGAAGTAACAATGAATGGCCGGTTCGAGCCAACGAGCACCGAGCCGATGGCTTCAATCGCGCGGCGATCTATCTCGCACACCTCTTTGAATCGAGAAAAATCATGAACGAAACCAGCATGGATCACGCCATCTGCGGTGGCGGCTCCTCTTTTTAAACTTTCCAGATTTTCAAGATCGCCCCGGTGAACCTGGGCGCCTGCCGCGAGAAGCGCCTGAGCAGAAGCCTCTGACCGCGCCAGTCCCAATACCTGATGGCCGGCATCTGTTAATTCCCTAACAAGGGCAGAACCAATGAAGCCTGTAGCTCCTGTGACAAATACTTTCATGTTTGTGTTTTTTTACAACACAAAGATCGCGCAGTGTACCAACGCAGATTTAGCCAAATCTTGGATTGATTTAGCTAAATCTTGGATAAGGAGGTAATGGATTAACGAGAATAAAACTGAACCTAAAATCACGGACCGGCTGTGGCTAAGTCGACAGAATTGAAGTAGATTTGGATAGCTACGATTGACTATTATGAACTACGAAGAACACTTTGATCGCTCGGTAAAGTTACGGAATGAATTTTGGGCCGGGATTGGCAAGGTGCATGAAGACGTAGTGGCGCATTTCATTAACCCTGCCTTTATGGGCGGACCTGCCTGGCCTTCCATCCGGCAGGCTTTTATAAAAATAGATACACCACAAGGCACCATCGTCGCCAGCGACGGATTGAGTGATCCCTACAGCGACTTCGATGCTAATCCAAACAACCAGGCATACAACGGGATAGGCTGTGAATTTTACCTGGAGTGCGACGAGGTGATCGAAGATTTCCAGGCGTTCCAAAGTTCCTGGCAGTTCCAGGTGTTATATCAGATGGCGCAACAAGCCGCCAGCAATCCAAACATTGTAGGCATCATCGAAGAGTATACCTATATTTCGACTGAGCTCTACGACTGTAACGGCGTACCCGAAGAACTTGTCAACGAGGAGGGGCGCATAGGCGTACTCATCGGACTGCCATCAGCCACCATTCCTTCCAGGGTTCAGTTAAGCATAGAAAATATACGCATGGTCAACGTAAAGCTCTTGACGCTTCCAGAATTGAGCTACATCGTACAAAACGGCCCCGAAGGAAGAATCAAATTAGGGGAGCTATTGCTCCAGCAGGAGAAATCCAGCAAGTCGTTTCTGGAACGACAGTCAGTAATTTGATCCGTAGCCGGCTATTATATCATACTAATCCCAAGATTGCCAGCACAGGTTGTCGTTGTAACCCGCCCGAAGGGGCAGACCCGTGTCGAAACCCTGTCATATTGCGCGCCCATACGCAGGGAATTCCTCCATCCAGGGCCCGCTGCCGCGCGAGCGTTAAGCCGGGAATACATATTTGGCAGACTGCGTAATCGGTTGCGCATAAATACCCGTGGTTCCGCACACACACTATTACAAAGAGGTATCAGGATCAAAAGAGCGACTGAATAGGCCAAATATACGTTTATCGATCGTTTGCATAAATAGTAATTGTTTGTTTGAAATGTCTGATCGGAATCGTAAATATGCAATCGATTGCGCATAATGATGCGTATTTCACCCAATTTTCAACCAATCTAACCTATATGAATCCATATCCACATGTTAAGCGATGGGTGTCGAGGGGTTCCGGTCTTATCCTGTTGTGCCTTGTCGTAACCTTGCACGGCAACGCACAGAACAAGGTCGTGACGGGAACGGTCAAAGACACCGACGGCGTGCAAATGCCCGGCGTTTCGATCTTTGAAAAAGGCACCAGCAACGGCACGACTTCCGACGTCGACGGCAAGTTTTCCCTCTCCGTGTCACCCGGCGCAGTGCTGACATTTACCTTCATCGGCATGGCCGTAAAAGACGTAGAGGTCGGCAATCAAACCTTCCTGGACGTTGTGCTGGACCACGACGTTAGTCAGTTAGACGAAGTAGTCGTTATCGGTTACGGTACCGCCAAGAAATCCGATCTGACAGGCTCTATTGTTTCCGTCACCGGCGATGCCCTGCGTAAAGTTCCTGTTTCAAATGTAGCCGAGACGTTAACGGGGCGCCTGGCAGGTGTGCAAGTGTCCTCCGCAGAAGGCTCTCCTGATGCTAACATTCGAATCAGGGTGCGCGGAGGGGGTTCCATTACACAGGATAATAGTCCGCTTTATATTGTCGATGGGTTTCAGGTTAATGCTATCTCAGACATTTCTCCTTCCGACATCCAATCGATTGATGTGTTGAAAGACGCCTCTTCCACCGCCATCTACGGATCACGTGGGGCCAACGGCGTAATCATTATAACTACTAAGAGCGGCAAGCCCGGTAAAGTCTCCGTGAGCTACAATACCTTTTACGGCGCCAAGCGCATCGCCAAAACGTTGGACGTACTGCCCGTAGAAGACTATGTTAAATGGCAATACGAATATGCGGTACTGAAAAATGATCCGAAAGGCCTGGCGTCGTACGAAGATTACTTCGGCACGTGGGCCGACCGCGACTTGTTTAACGGCATGAAAGGTAACAATTGGCAAGAGCAGGTGTACGGTCGTACCGGTCACGTCTTTAGCCACGATCTCAGCGTACGCGGCGGCGGCGATAAATTCTCTTACTCCGCCAACTATGCGTTATACGACGAAAAGGCGATCATGATCGGCTCCGACTTCCAGCGGAATAACCTCACCATGAAGTTTAATAGCAAGCCCGTAGAGCCTGTCGAAATCATGTTTTCCCTGCGCTATTCAGATACAAAAATTAATGGCGGCGGTACGAACGAACAAAACGAAGCTTCTGCGTCTGACTCCCGCCTGAAGCATGCCGTAACCTATGCGCCTATTCCGTTAGGTGGTATCACAACCGACGACACCAACGAAGAAATAGCCAGTTATATGATCAATCCCATCGTCGCTACCAACGACAACGATCGTGAGCAAAACCGCAAAAACTATAATATGGTGGGCAGCGTATCGTGGAATATAATTGATAACCTGCAGTTCCGGTCAGAAATTGGCTTGGATAATGTACGCACCCGCGACAACAGGTTTTATGGGTTGACGACGTATTACGTGCAAAATACGCCCACCAGCGAAAACCAAAATCATCCGGCTGTTATTATGACGCAGACCGAGCAGCAACGGTTTAGAAATGCCAACACCCTGAACTATAACTTCAAAGGCCTGCTCGGGCAGGATCATAACCTGAATCTGTTAGTAGGCCAGGAAATGATCCATACAAAGAACTCAGCCTTTGCCTCCGTCGTACATGGCTTCCCGACATTGTTCAACGCCAGCCAGGCATTTAAGCTCACCACACAAGGAAAGTCGCAGAGTACGAACAACTTTTTAAGTCCCGATGACAACCTGTTTTCGCTCTTCGGTCGTGCCAACTATGAATTTAAAGGCAAGTATCTGCTCTCGGCCACATACCGTGCTGACGGATCCAGCCGCTTTCTCGGTGACAACAGTTGGGGATACTTTCCTTCTGCCGCCGCCGCCTGGAAAATCTCAAGCGAAGAGTTTATGGCGGGTACCAGTGGCTGGCTCGATCAGTTGAAGCTCCGGGTGAGCTATGGAATAGCCGGTAATAATAATATTCCGGTTGGGCAGACGGCGCAAACTTTCGAATCAAGCGTCAATACATGGATGAGCGGTTTCACGAGTTATTGGGCTCCGTCAAAAATACTGGCCAATCCTGATCTGCGTTGGGAAGAGACAAATACCCGCAACATCGGGTTGGACTTCAGCACCCTGCAGGGGCGTGTCACGGGTACATTCGATGTATACCTGAACAACACGACAGGCCTGCTGGTAGAGTTTCCCGTGCCGGGAACGGGCTACACCAGCCAGTACCGAAACCTGGGCGAAACCGAAAATAAAGGACTTGAGGCCTCGATGAAATACATCGTAGTAGAGAAACAAAATTATGGGTTCGATGTAAGCGTCAACGTAAGCTTCAACCGGAACAAGGTCAAGTCACTGGAAATGATGAATAACTTTGGCCGGAATACAAACTGGGCCTCGACCGAGATCGGCGACGACTATATGGTGGAGACAGGACAGCCCGTGGGCATGATGTACGGCTACCTGTCCGACGGTCGGTACGAAGTGTCTGATTTTGAAGGTTACGATGTCACCAAAAAAGCCTGGATTCCCAAAGAGGGCGTGGTAACGGCAACCGACGTTGTCGGCGCGGCTGCCCCGGGCATGATGAAATTGAAAGACAACACCGGCGATGGCGCCGTGAAAGCCGAAGATCGCGTAATTATCGGTAACGCTAACCCCAAGCACACCGGCGGTATCATCCTGAACGGTTATGCCTACGGATTTGATTTGTCGGCCGCCGTCAGCTGGAGCTATGGCAATGACATTTACAACGCCAATAAGATTGAATATACATCGTCCACACCACGCTATCAGTACAGAAATCTCAGCGCGATCATGGCCGATGGCAAGCGCTGGACGAACATCGACCCGAATACCGGCAGTCGTGTAACAGATCCAACGGCGCTGGCAGCCCTCAATGCCAATACCACGATGTGGTCACCCTACATGGCCCGCTATGTGTTCAGCGACTGGGCGGTAGAAGATGGCTCGTTTCTGCGACTGAATACGCTGACACTGGGCTATACCGTTCCCTCGTCGTTCACCAGTCGCGTGCACATTCAAAGCTTGCGCCTTTTCGCCACGGCCTACAATGTGTTTATACTCACCAACTACAGCGGATTTGATCCCGAAGTGTCGACACGAAGGAATTACGCGGTTACACCCGGCGTTGACTACTCCGCGTATCCCCGCAGCAGACAGCTCGTTTTTGGTTTGAACCTTAACTTCTAAGCCATGAAATCAATGATACAAAAAACACTCTATACCATTTCCGTGGCGATCGTCGGGCTCGTGGGCACATCGTGTAGCGATTACCTGGAAACACCCACGAAATCATCTCTTGGAGAGTCGGTCATCTTTTCAGATCCTGACCTGGCCAGGGGGGCCGTGGATGGCATCAAGGTTCCCTTAGGCGAAACGAACTCCTACCGCGGCCGTTTCCTGCCCTGGTATGGCATGAACACCGATGTGGAGTGGTATAACTCGTCCCAGACAGCGGGTGAGAATGCCGACCTGGCGGTATATAATGCCAAACCTAATAATACCAACATGAACACAGAGAACAATGCATGGGCCATGATGTACGCCGGCATCGAACGGGCAAATCTATGTATTCGCGGTCTTCGTTTATATGGCGATCCGCTGCCCGGTACCGAATTGGGCTATCTATTGGGTGAGTCATTAACATTGCGGGCGATTATATACGCAGACCTGGTCAAAACATGGGGCGACGTGGTAGCACGCTTTGAGCCGATCACCACGGAAACCATATACCTGCCGAAGTCAAGCCGCGACGTGATCTATAAGCAGCTTCTCGCCGACCTGGAAGAAGCCGCAACGCTGGTGCCCTGGCCCAATGAAACTACTGCTACATCCAGTGTCGAGCGCATCAACAAAGCCTTTGTGAAAGGACTCCGCGCCCGCCTTTGTCTGGCGGCCAGTGGCTATTCGCAATATCCGGATGGTATTCACAGAAGCACCGACCCGGCACTTTCCGTCTCCACGTTATACCCCATCGCGCGCCAGGAGTGCGAGGACGTGATCAACAGCGGTACGGCCATGTTGGAGCCGCTGTTTGAGACAGTGTTCAAGAAAAACAACCAGGACAACGTAACCGCTGGCGGCGAAACACTGTGGGAGCTGCCGTTTGCAGATGGCCGGGGACGGATGCTGTTTACCTTTGCTGTACGCCACCTGAGCGCAGATCAGCATACCGACCAGGCGCGTGGTGGGCAGGCTGGTCCCGTGCCCTCGCTGTTTTACGATTATGACCTCAAAGACACACGACGTGACATTACCTGTGTCCCGTATCAATACGGAACGGCAGACAAAGACACCAAATTTGCCAGGCAGGAATTGGTAAACCTCAATACATGGTTCTTTGGCAAATACCGTTACGAATGGATGGGCCGCCACGTTACATCCACGAACGACGACGGCGTGAACAAGCTCTACATGCGCTATGCTGAGATATTGTTCATGGCTGCTGAAACAGCCAATGAATTGGATGGTCCCGCTGCCGCCGCGCCCTACCTGAAGCAGATTCGTCAACGCGCCTTTGTTGCAAGTGACTGGCCAACAAAGGTAGATGCCTACATCAACGCGCTGAATACAAAAGAGGATATGTTTAAAGCCCTGGTAGAAGAGCATAAGTTTGAGTTCGCCGGCGAAATGGAGCGCAAGCAGGCCCTGATTCGTTGGAACCTGCTGAAAACGAAGCTCGACGAAGCAAAAGCCGACATGCATGCACTCCAGGATAAAACAGGTGACTATGCAGATGTACCTGGCGCGTTGTATTTCACATACGCAGCAGATAAGGAAACGCTGGTGGTGTATGGATTAAATCGCGGCGAGTCAGGCAGTGCCCCGTCGGGCTATACGCTGAAGGACTGGACCGAACTGGCAGATACCAAGATTGAGTCGCTCTACACCGGCGATCCGAATACCCGACAGTACTGGCCCATCTGGCAGATTTTTCTCGATGGGAGCAATGGTAAACTGGTAAATGATTACAATTATTAATCCAATCACGCAGTATATGAAAAACAGATATATACAGAAGGCTCTTTTTTCGAGTCTCTTTGCCTGCGCGTGTATGGCATGCGGTGACCTCGCAGACCCGGTCATGGAGGAGCTGGACTTAGATAGGGCCTATACGCCCACCGAGCTGACTGCCAAAATACGAAATTTAACCTCTATCGAGCTGGCGTGGAAAACGCGTTCGGACGTTGATCATTATGTCGTGGAATTCAGTCAGGACAGCCTGTCCTTTGGATCTATTATCCGCACAGTAACAGTGGAACCGAACGAACTGCCTTTACTGGAAACATTCGACAGCGAGACGCGCTACTCTGCCCGTGTTAAGGCGGTAAGTGCCATCGGCGCGTCAGATTCAAAATGGGCGGGAATTTCCATAGCGACAGCCATGGAAAATATCTTTCTGCCAATTGAAAATGGTGCGATCGATCAAAATAGCGCCAGATTGCGATGGCCCGCCAACAGTATGGCAACGCACATCCTGGTCAAACCTGGCGACATACGGCACGATATAACCGAAGCCGAAGTGGCGGCCGGAGCGGTCACGGTAACCGGGTTGTCGGAGGCGACCCGCTATACTGCTACACTCTATAATGCCACCAAACAACGTGGGCAGATAACATTTGAAACATTAGTGGATGGCACGCCGGTGCACCCGGAAGATGATTTGAGCGCAGTCGTCGCGGCCGCGGCCTCCGGCGATGTGCTGGTGCTATATCCGGGTGAGTACAAAGCGTATACAGGCGTAATCAATATCGACAAGGCCATCGCTATCCGGGGGCTTTATCCATACGACAAGCCTGTGGTGCATACGCAGTTTGCATTGCAGCCGGGTAGTGGTAACGTAATCGTGACCGACCTGAGTATGGATGGAAAGTATCTCACGACAGAAGGCAGCCCCGAAACATCACTGGACTATGCATTCGTTTACAGTGCTTCGGGCACCTATGGTACACTGACAGTAAAGGGATGTGAAATACATGACTATACTAAATCGCTTGCCTCGGGTTCCTCGTCGGTAGTGACTGAAATTCCGGGTATTACTTTTGATAATTGCATCGTGAGTGACATCCTAACGGTGTCGGCAGATTTCATTGACTTCCGTGCGGCGTATGTAGCTAACCTGACGCTAACCAACAGCACATTCAACTACTGTGCGCCAGGCAGGGACTTTGTTCGGCTCGATGCTGCGGCCGGACTTTCCGGCACCGGAAAAACGTCTGCGGTATTGATTGATCACTGCACGCTCTACGGCGTATCCAATACACAGGACCGGATCGTGTACGTACGCTTCGCGACCAATACACTGGAGATTCGCAATACGCTAATCGCCGCGACAGACGGATACTATACGAACCAATCCGGTTCATCACAACCTACTTGTAGCAATAATAATTATTTTAATGCCGCAGGTTTTTATACAGAGGCATATGTTGCCGGCGCGAAGACTGATATATCTGGAACCCACACCACGTTGGATCCAGGCTTTGCCAATGCCGCTACGGGAGACTTCACCATTAGCAATCAGGCGTTGATCGATAGAGAGGTGGGAGATCCACGCTGGAGGGACTAAATCATGGAAAAGAGGTGTGTTTGTAAAACACACCTCTTTCCTGTACTATTGAAGAGAGAATATATGAAGGTTCTAAAAATGGTCATCGTAGCCTTGGTCGTGCTAACGTATAGTGCCGCTTTGGCGCAGCAAAAGACACTGGCGTTTCCTGGGGCAGACGGTTTTGGAAAGTTTACCAGCGGCGGGCGTGGTGGGAAGATCTATATCGTTACAACATTGCAAGATGACGGGCCTGGCAGCTTTCGCGAAGCCGTCAAGGCAAAAGAAAAGCGGATCATTGTATTTGCCGTCTCAGGCAATATCGAATTGAAGTCACCCATCACCATTCATCATGGTGAGGTGACCATCGCTGGTCAGTCGGCGCCCGGCGATGGCATTTGCATTCAAAATCAGTCTGTATCCATCCAGGCCAACAACGTCATCATTCGTTTCCTTCGCTTCCGGCTGGGCGATCTGGCGGGTCAGGAAACCGATGCTTTTGGAGGTGCAAAGTATTCGGAGCATATTATCATCGATCACTGCTCTGTTAGCTGGGCGACCGACGAATGTGCTTCGTTCTATCGAAATCGTAACTTTACGCTGCAATGGTGCATTATATCCGAAAGCCTCAATAAGTCGGTGCATACGAAAGGCGAGCATGGCTACGGCGGCATTTGGGGCGGAATGGGTGCATCGTTTCATCACAATTTGCTGGCACACCATACCAGCCGTCTGCCGCGGTTCAGCGGATCGTCTACAACGCCTAATCCCCCCGACGAGCTTGTTGATTTTCGAAACAACGTTATTTACAACTGGGGCGGCAACAACACCTACGGGGGCGAGCGTGGTAAATACAACGTAGTAAATAACTACTATAAAGCAGGACCCGCCACCAAACCAAAGAGCAACTGGATGCTCAATCCCAGTGCGCCCTATGGTCGCTTTTATGTTGAGGGCAACGTCTATCACGGAAACGAAACGGTATCGGCCGACAATTGGAAGGGCGGTGTAAAAGCCGAGCATCCCGACTCAACACGCGTCGGGACTCCATTTGAGGTGGAGGCTATCAAAGTACAATCCGCACAGGCGGCGTTCGCCGATGTGATAAAATACGCCGGCGCCAGCCTGAAGCGTGATGCGGTGGATAAACGCATTGTACAAGAAGTGAAAACCGGTACAGCCACCTTCGGCCAGGCCCACGACGGTATTATTGACTCGCAACGTGATGTAGACGGATGGCCGGTGTTGCAATCAGCGCCCGCATGTAAAGATACCGACGCCGACGGACTGCCCGATGCGTGGGAGAAAAAACATCGCCTCAATGCCACCGATCCTTTGGACGCAATAACGACAGCTGCGGACTCGACGTATACGTATATAGAATGCTATCTTAACGAGCTGGTGAAAGATGTTATTCCGTAACACGATGCTGACGGCTGGCATGCGAAAGCTCGTGCTGGTATTCGGAATGCTGATTGCGGTTCTATTGCTGCATGCGCAACAACAAGTGGTGAGCGTAGCACAGGACGGCACCGGCAATTTTCGTACCATCCAGGAGGCCGTCAACGCCTCGGCCAATCATTCGCAAACCCGCATCGTAATCCTGGTAAAGAAAGGTACCTATAACGAAAAGCTGGTGATACCTTCCTGGAAGACAAACATCATGTTAAAGGGCGAGGATAAAGAGCATACCATCATTATCTGGAATGACTATTCCGGCAAAGGTGAGATCAATACCTTCACCTCGTACACGGTGTTGGTGCAAGGAAACGATTTCCGGGCGGAGAACATCACGTTCGAGAACTCGGCGGGTACCGGGGTAGGGCAGGCCGTCGCGTTACACGTGGAGGCAGACCGCTGTGTGTTCGTAAACTGCAAGATAGTCGCCAACCAGGACACGCTATATGCCGGTGTCGACAACAGTCGTCAATACTATCAAAACTGTTACATAGAAGGTACCACCGATTTTATCTTCGGCTCAGCCACCGTAGTATTTGATGGATGCCATATTCATGGAAAGAAAAACTCGTACATCACGGCAGCCTCTACGCCACAGCGACAGCGTTTTGGCTTTGTGTTCAGAAATTGCACCATCACGACATCGCCTGAAACAACAAAGCTTTACCTCGGCCGGCCCTGGCGCCCCTATGCAAAAACTGTTTTTATCGAGTGTAACCTGAGCGCGAGCATTTTGCCGGAAGGCTGGCATAACTGGAGTAAGCCAGATGCGGAGGGCACATCATTTTATGCCGAATATAAGTCTACTGGTGCCGGCGCCAGCCCGACGACGCGCGCTCCCTGGTCGCACCAGCTTACAGCAGCAGAGGTCAACGTCTATACGCTGGAAAATATCTTTGGCGATTGGAAGGCCGCCGCGCTGGATTGAAGTACCGTTATCTCGGTACTTTCGTCGTGCGCCCCCAGGCCCAGTAGAGAAGTACACCCAACCCGGGAATAAACAGGACGAAGAGAAGCCACAGGATCCGGTTAGACTGCTCTCTGAAGGATCCGCTAAATATGTCGATAATCGTCAAGATAAAGAAGGCCACCCAGGCTAGTGCCAAGGTGTACGCAAAATAGTTGTTTCCGATGTATGCTATCATATTTTGACTTATTCAGGATAATCAGCCGGCCGGCGCAACAGCAATCACAATTCACACAAGTGCAGCCAATACAATAATAGTAAATGAAACTCGCGGATACCCTAAATCCCCATAAAAAAATAGGAAAGCACCACGAATTACTCGTGGCGCTTTCCATAGGCTCTGAAAAGTCGGCAATGTTTAATTAATAGAGATACTGCAGCGCGATTTTATCGGCCGGGTTGAATGGTCTGTCGCTGCCATCGGTACAGGCCAGCATGTATGATCTGGCTGCCGCCGTCGCGCCTGTCGGCGTATTGGGGATGTGGTTAGCACCCACACCGGCAGTGCCTTCATTAGAAGCCGAGCCGCCGCAGCTGATCGCACGGTTGAAATAATCTGTGTGACGTAAACCAATGCAGTGGCCCATCTCATGCGCAAGGATGGTGGCGATGCCATTGGCAGACAGTCCATAGGTGCTTTGCAGAATACCACTCATTTGAATGGCGCTGTACGGATTTCCCGAAGACGTCGGGAAACCAGCCGAGCCCAGCACACCACTGTTTTCCTGTGACGACGACAAACGTGTGATGCGGATCGTAGCACCATTGCTGCTGGTTGTCCTGGAGAAGGTAAGTCTCAAACCTTCTGCATTATAGCGCGCAATGGCTGTATTCAACGCCGTTACATAGGTAGAACTAAAGTTTGTACCGATATAAACCGATATGTTACGGCTGCCGCTTACCAGGTTGTTGGTACTGTATTGCTCTGCGGTGGGCAGCGACTGGCCGGGTTTCATCTCGGCCAGGTCTGCCTGGGTCAGGTAAATATCACCCTCGACCAGGTAACCGTCTTCAAACTTAAAAGGAGCTTTATCGGTAACATCAAAGCCGAGCTCGACAAGCTTAGCCAGCACCTCTTTGGATACTTCGCTTTTTTTTAGCGGAGCTTCGTTTTCAGACTCCTGGCAGGAGTCAACGGTGATTAGCAGGGCCAGTAATAATGGGGTAATTGAAAGATACTTTTTCATTGGTTTAAAATTTAGGTTAACGAATAATGCGCCGACTCTAGAGCGCAATTGAAAGTATCATTAATCTGTCACTTATGAAAATAATCACCATGACTCTTTGTCGAATTATCGAAAGTATATAATTTTTGATCTGTTATATATATTGGATACCGGATATATGAGGTATTTATGATTTGCTAATACCGGATATGTAAGGTTGGTAGTTATGTATTATATTTATTCACTATGAGTCGCTGCAATATTTGTCTGTATTTGATTTTTTTAGCGTTAAATATCAATTCATTATATGCTCAGCCTAAGCTGTCGCCAAAATTCATCAACCAGAGTACGCGTATTGGTAATCAGGAAATCATCTTTTCGGTCACGTGTAAAGACAGCGCGGTCTTTAAACAGAAATATGCTGCCAATGCCAGGCTGCTGTATCATTATCCGGCAACAAACACATTTCGAATAAAGACTCGCTATGCAGTGGCGAAAGCGATGGAGGCAGATGCAAACGTTGTCTTTGTGGATATTCAGCAAATGCCGAAGACTGAAGCAGGAACCGACTACGCCGATCAAGCTTATAATAGAATAGAGAAAGCGCATAGAGTTTTCCCGGACTTGCGTGGAGAAAGTATCTCTGTCTCGATCAAAGAACAACGCTTTGATACGGCCGATATCGACCTTGCAGACCGCTCGTTCGAAACACCATTGACATCATCCTCCATGTCGCAGCATGCCACAACCATGGCAACGCTCATCGCAGGTGGTGAAAACACCGGCCCAACCGGGAAGGGAGTAGCACCGGCGGCGCGCATTACATCCGCGAACTTTGAAAATCTACTTCCGGATCCCGATGCGATCTTTACCGAATACAACATCCGCCTGCAGAATCACTCCTATGGCGTGGACATTGAAAACTACTACGGAAACGAAGCCGCCGCATACGATCAGCAAATGATGGTAAATCCGGAGCTTATGCATTTGTTCTCCGTGGGAAATCTGGGTGCACAGTCGCCCGACCACGGAATCTACAGCGGCATGAACCTGGCTAACCTTTCCGGAAATTTTAAACAAGCCAAGAACCCGCTCACCCTAAACGCCGTGGATACGACCCTTACCGTAAACGTATTAAACTCGCGCGGCCCGGCATACGACGGCCGCCTCAAACCCGAGCTCACTGCCTTCGGTCAGGACGGAACGTCCGATGCCTGCGCACTCGCCACGGGCATAACGGCCTTGTTACAGCAAGCATATTACGACGTCTACAACACCCACCCATCAGCCGCCGCCCTCAAAGCGATTCTCCTTGCCAGCGCCGACGACACAGGCCCGAGAGGAATCGACTTCACCTATGGCTACGGAAGTATTAACACCTACCAGGCATTGCAAACTATTTATGCGAAACAAACCCACACGATAACACTCGATAGCCGGCAACAACATACCATATCCATTACCGTTCCACCAAATACCACGACACTGCAAATCGCAGTCACGTGGAGTGATCCCGCCGCAAAACCCGGCAGCCCCCAGGCCCTCCTAAACAACATAGATGCTTACCTGTCGCGCGCGGATAATATATGGTATCCCTGGGTACTAAATTCATATCCTCACGCCGACTCACTGGCGGCTCCCGCCAAAAGGAAAAAGGATTCTCTCAACACGGTGGAGTACATCACGCTCGCCGCCCCCCCCGAAGGGTCATACGACCTAGTCATTACCGCGCCGCTACTCACGGCCGGCCAGCCGGTCGCCATAGCATACTGGTGGGAAAAAGAAAAGACATTTGAATGGGATTATCCTGTGGCAGAGGAAATCCTGCAGTCGGATAAGAATATAAAAATTTTCTGGAAAGGGAATAGCACACTCGCGGGCACCCTATCGTTACAGATAAATCACGGCGACTGGAATGTTATACAACAAAATGTTATTCTCCAGGGTGACTTCTCATGGCATGTGCCCGATACGTTGGGCACCGCGCGGTTAAAGATGACCGTGGGCGCCGAAGACTTTATATCCGATGAATTTACAATATCTCCCCAGCCGCGAATGAAGGTAGCCTTCCATTGCAATAACGACTTTGCCCTGACGTGGAACCCAATTCGTGGCGCGCAGCAATACGAACTCTATACCATGGGCGAACGATATCTTGAAAAGCTCCTCATTACAACCGACACCCTTGTCATACTTACCAAAACATCTGCGGGGAAGTTCTTTGCCGTGGCTCCTGTGTTGGGCAACACGACATCTCTGAAAAGTCAAACGATAGACTACACCCTACAGGGTGTACAATGCTACATCAATCTCTTTGAAGCGACCCGATACGATGCCGAGCACGTAAAGATTCGGCTCGACCTCGGCACAGTTGTCAACATCGATCACATTACGATCTATAAGACGACAGATCAGGAGCAGGTATTAGCCACCCAGGTGCCGGGTAGTTCCCTGGACTTTCAATGGTTTGACGATCAGCTCATCGCGGGCACCATGCAGTATCAAGCAGAGGTTGTATTACAAGACGGTACTGCGATCTTGTCCGATCCGTCGACTCTAAACATCGAGACAAAAGGAAAGGCGATTCTTTTTCCCAACCCCGTTTCTGCGGGCGAGCCACTTACTATACTCTCCGAGGGTGCTGGATTTACAATCACAATATTCGATAACATGGGCAGCGCTGTGCATAGCCAGAGACTGCTGGATGTCCTCGATGTTATTAATCTTCCCGCGCTTCGTCCGGGTTTATACCTCTACCAGTTTCAGGACCCGGCGGGTAAGATTGTATACGGGGGAAAGTTTATTAAACGCTGATACGCAGCGGGGCGCAAAAAATTAGACTATGTCAAATGCCCGCAACAACCGATAAACAATATATCCCAATGCCAACCCCCTTACAATCCAACTAAAAGTGGAGACCTTCAATTTTGCTTCTTCGATCGCCAGAGGAAGAACATCCTGGTTTATCCACTCCGGATTAAATTGCATACCGAATTGATAATACTGACTGTCGTTAGTCTGGATCTTTAGTATTTGCCCTTGTCCGAATAGAGAACCGATTTTTAAAAGATTCGCAGTCTTGATCGTATCCAACAAAATATTCCAGTCTCCGCATTTTATTCTTTGGTCCGTGAGCATCACCACGGCTCTTTTGGCCCCAATCCATTGTGCGCCGGTCTCGATCTCTTTATCGCCTTGCGTTTTAATTCCTTTTGCGCCGTCGGCAGCAAGTACTTTCTCCGAAGGATTTAGTCGTTGATAATTTTTCTTTGCTCGGTTAACGCCATAGAATAGGTCAACGACGGCTTTTTGTAGGTTGCTTATCATAAGATGCTGCTGTAATCACGTACTCGTGAGCGCTGTGAAAATCAGCAGCAAATATATTCCGTGCCTGGGTATTGTCAAAATAAATAGGCCAAACCGATATTACCAGGGGCTGATACCCGTTTCCGGCGAATTGTCATCACTAAAGAACTGCCCCGTTGGGCCGTCTGGCTCAAGCGTAGCGGCTTTCACCACGCGGATAGCTGCATCCGGCACAGTGCCCGTCCCGGAGTGATGGTTAAAGTCCGTCGCTGTATAACCCGGGTCTACCACGTTTACCTTAAAGGCGGTATCGCGCAAGTCATAAGCCAATACAATAGTATACGCATTGAGCGCGGCTTTGGAAGACGTATAAGCAGCGCCCTTCACGTGGTAATATTTCCAGGTTGGATCGTTGTGAAGTGTCAGAGAGCCCAAACCCGAGGTAACGTTCACAATACGAGGCTCCGGTGACTGCCGTAGCAGGTCAATGAAAGCCTGGGTGGTATTAATCACACCAAAGAAGTTAGTCTCAAAAACTTGTCTAAAGACCTTGGGATCGGTATTCAGCGACGTTTGCGGAAAGCTGCCGCTAATGCCCGCGTTGTTGATCAGTACATCCAATGACTTCGTTTTGGTTCCCAATATTTTGCGTGCTTCCTGGATAGAGTCCAGGGTATCGACGTCAATGATGATCGGTTCTGTGTGCTGCAGCCCTTCGGATTTTAGCTGGTCAACTGCTTGTTGGCCTTTCTGCAGATCGCGGCAGCCCAGGTATACATAATATCCTTGCTGCAGCAGTTGTCTGGCGGTTTCGAGGCCAATGCTTTTGTTTGCCCCTGTTATCAGTACTGTTTTCATAATTTGAGTTTGTAACAGTACAAAAGTACAAGGCTCTGCCAACCCGGCAGTGACACATTCGTCGGTGTTAATGGTACATTTTCCGGATGTTGGTCCGGTAGCCCGCGGGTGTCACACCGGTTTCCCGCTTAAAAAATCGATTGAAGTAAGATGCGTCTGAAAAGCCCAGGTCGAAGGCAATCTCTTTCAGCGGGTGGTTGGTGTGCACCAGCATGCGCCGCGCCTCCATTACCAGGCGGTCGTGGATGTGTTTGATCGCCGGCTTACCACTCTGGTTCTTTACTACCTCGCTCAGGTGTCCGGCGGAAATATTCAGGAGCGACGCATAATCGCTCACTTCGTGCAGCTGTTGAAAACGCTCATTGATCTTTGCCTGGAACTGCGCAAATAGTTGTTTGTCGATTGTCACGGTATCGTCTTCCTGAAATTGCTCGGTATACAGACGACTTAAATAGGTAAGCAGTACCGTAAGGTGTGCGGCCAGCATTCGCTGTTGCCACTCACCGGGGTGCAGATATTCTGTGTGGATCTTTTGCAATGTATCCTCTACTATAAGCGCATCGGCAGGAGCGAGCTGCAGCGCATGCCTGTTATGATAATCCTGAATGAGCGGCAGCGTGCTTATAGAAGCGTTTTGCAACGACAAGAATTCGGGAGTAAAAGCTACGCCCGTACTCCATACTTGTTTTGCTTCCTCTTTGACAATGATCTGGCCCGGGCGTAAAAAGTACACAGCATTCTTTTTGAGCACATACGGCGTCATGTCTACCCAATGACGGCCCGTGCCACGCTTGACAAAGACAAGCAGGTAGTGATCCTTGCGATGAGGAATCAGAAACTCCGCCGGATTGGGAAAGTTACCCTCGTAATTATACACCCTGAACTGTTTGTTGCCGGTGATCTCGTCCGGTTCCAGCGGAAGTACCGGTATCGCCAGATTGGCCTGGATTACTTGCATACCCAAAGCTATGACATTTTTTACCGTTATTCTTTAATGTTTAAAGCCGCCGCAATAACCTTCTTATAATTCGTCCCAATCGGCAATTCCACCGCATTAATCTCAATATCACTGGCAGTAAAAGCCGTGATCTTATCAACGTTCACCAGATAAGAACGATGTATCCGAAGAAACCTTTTTTCATCGAGCATACCTTCCACTTCCGAAATAGGCTGCTTCACAACCAGCTCCCGCCCCGTCATGTGCACCGTGATATAATCCTTATTACTTTCGATATACAAGATCTCCGCTACATCCACCTTATGGTGCTTTTTGTTCGATCGCAAGTAGACAAAATCCAGCGCCGGTTTTTCGGGCACCCGCTCAATGACCTTCACCGGACGTGCCAATTGCAGATACTTTTCAATAGCCTTGAGAAATCGTTCAAATGTAATGGGTTTTAGTAAGTAGTCAACCACGTCAAGATCAAACCCATCAATGGCGTAGTGACGAAAGGCAGAAGTGATGATGACTTTCGGCGGGCTTTTTAAATTCCGGATAAAGTCGAGGCCCGTGATCATAGGCATTTGGATGTCGAGGAACATCAGGTCGATGTCCTGGCTATTGAGAATGCTAAAGGCTGCCAGCGCGTTGTTACATGACGCCGTATGCTCGAACTGATCGAGCTTGGCCAGATGACTCTCTACCAACTCGCGGGCAAGGGGCTCGTCATCCACTACCAGGCATTTTACTGTATCCATCCGTCTCGGTTTTAGTGTAGTATGATCTGTAACTCGACCTTGTACTGATTTGTGTTATCGTCGATCGATAAGGTGTGTTTCCCGGAATACATAAGCTCCAGCTGCCGGCGGATATTTTTTAAGCCAATACCGGGTGGAGTGTTGTCGCCCAGGGCAGCAGCCTTGGTATTGCTCACCGAAAAGGTCAGTTTCGATTCAATCACTTGCAGGTCGATATCGATAGTAGCCTTTCCGATGCCTCTGCTCACACCGTGCTTAAAAGCATTTTCGACAAGTGAAAGCATAATCAAAGGGGCTACTGTAGCAGTACCGGAGTTAGCAGGCGCGTTGAATTTTATGCTTACATCATCGTTTATCCGTAGCCTTTCGAGGGCCAGGTAGTTCTCGATCAGTTGTACTTCACCCTGTACCGGCACAGCATGGTCGCTACACCGGTATAGCATGTAATCGAGCGTTTCGGATAGCCTCGCGACGACCTCGGGCGCCTGCGGCGATGCCTTTAGCGTGAGCATATACAGGTTGTTCAACGTGTTGAAGAGGAAGTGCGGATTCAACTGGTTTTTCAGGAATGTCATTTCGGCTAACAACATCTGCTTTTCGATCGCCTCGCGTTGTCGTTCTTTTTTGTGTTGTATCCGCACGAGCTTGATCAGGCCCATGATGACAGCCGGTGTGTAGAAGGACGTGATGTACATCAGGAATTTCGAAAAGGAAAGATACATGGTCGCCGAGTGCACCGTATGACTTCTATAATAGGTGGGATATTTCGGTTCGGCGTAGAACGCCCTGTAATACGAATTCCCGATCGATACGATGTAAGCAGAGACGAGTAGGATGACAATAAACGG
Source organism: Parachryseolinea silvisoli (assembly GCF_021190955.1). GTDB lineage: Bacteria > Bacteroidota > Bacteroidia > Cytophagales > Cyclobacteriaceae > Ohtaekwangia > Ohtaekwangia silvisoli. Next base: position 1,470,059 of record NZ_JAIOAO010000001.1, on the reverse strand, counting down.
AATGTATTTCCCCCGCATCAAAAATCGTGGCAGCAGGAAGTAGGTGACGAAATAGGCAATGAGGATTTGTACGGGTAGCTTGGTGAGGTACACCTCCAGGATCGCATCTTTGTTTTCTGAACCGGTCCAGTTTTCCACAAGACCATATACCAGGACGGCGACCCAAAAAAGGCTGTGCCATACAATCCGGGGGACCACGATACGGCCTGTGATGGAAGGAATTTTGTCAAGCATAGATCTGATTCAAAGATAGTATTTACGATCGGTTTGTGGCACCCGGCGCACCACCGGCCATCAAAGCGTGACAACGAAGGACGAATTGAATGCAACGGTCGACGAATGATAGGAACAGGCAGGCCAACCCATTCGTCGATGGTTGGCATCCAATACCAGGCCGTTACCGGGTAAACGTCGCCTGAAGGCAATAGCAGTAGGGTACACCCCGTATACTTGAATAGTATACCATTCTGACAGAAGATGCTAAAAAACTACCTAACCGCCGCCTGGCGCAATTTCAGTAAACGGCAATTTTATTCCCTCATCAATATGGCGGGGTTGGCCGTCGGTCTTGCCTGTGGCGCACTCATCTATTTGTACGTGCGCTACGAAGTGAGCTACGATCGGTTTCATCAAAAGGCAAAACGCATTTATCGTGTAAACGAGTTTTTTGCAACAGGAGGTGTGGTGAGTGAACGCTCCGCCAGCATTCCCTTTCCCATGGCCGATGCATTAAGGCTCGACTATGATAACCTGGTAGAGGAAGTCGTGCGGTTGTATAATTTTCAATCGCCGATACTCACCGTAGCCCACGAGCCGACCGATCGGGTCTTCAATGAGCGTAATTTTTTCTTTGCCGATTCAACCTATAGCCGTGTTTTCGACCTGATCATGCTCGCAGGAAATAGCAGCACAGCCCTGAACAACTCCCATGCGGTTATGCTGTCGGCATCCACCGCCCGCAGGTATTTTGGAGAGGAGGCACCGCTGGGAAAGCTGCTGCTGTTTCAGAACCGCGAGAGCCTGATCGTGACTGGAGTATACCAGGATGCGCCCTATAATGCCCACATGCACCCCGATTTTATAGCATCGTTTTCAACACTCAAGAGCTTTTATGAAGGAGACTATCCGCAGAGCTGGCACTGGAATCCATGCTGGACGTACGTGTTAGTAAACGATAACGTTCAACCGAAAGTCCTCGAAGCACACCTGCCGGCATTCGTAAAGAAACACCTTCCCGAAAGTTTTCGCGACGAAGTAAGCTTACGCTTGCAGGCGCTAACAGACATTCACCTGAAATCACACCTCGAATTTGAAATAGAAGCCAATGGAAACGCAGACGATATTTATATTCTCGCCGGCATCGCCTTATTCGTGTTGCTGATAGCGTGTATCAATTTCATGAACCTTTCCACCGCGCAGTCGGTACGGCGTGCCAAAGAAGTAAGCCTGCGCAAAACCATCGGCGCATCACGAGCCCAGCTCATCGGGCAGTTCATGATTGAATCGGCCATGATCGGTATACTGTCCGTTGCCATGGCTGTGGCCCTGATCGTATTCGCTTTACCATACTTCAACCATTTCACCGGAAAGAAGCTGACGTTCAACATACTGGATCCGCTGCTGCTGGGAGGATTGTTTATAACAGGAGCGATGGTGGCCTGGTTGTCGTCCATACATCCCGCGTGGATCCTCAGCTCCTTTCAGCCGGCAAAAGCCATGAAAGCCGGTAAGACACTTGGGAAGGGAATATCGCTTCGCGAAGTACTGGTAACGTTTCAGTTCGTCATCTCCATTGTATTGATTATTGTTACCGGCGTGGCTGTGAAGCAAGTCAACTTTTTGAGGGGTGGATCACTCGGGTTTGCAAAAGACAATGTCGTGATGATTCCGGTCATTCGCACACCCATCGCGCAACACTATCAAACTATGGTAGAAGAGGCTCTGCGGCAGTCGTCTATCGAGTCCGTTACGGCCGTAGAGGAAATAGTGGGAGCCAAGCACCAGGGGGGAAGTTATAGGTTTGAAGGCATGGAGAAATCACAGCTCTTTCCGCGTCTCAAGGTGCGGCACGACTTTACAAAAACCTTCCAAATTCCGCTGCTGGCCGGGCGGGATTACATCCTCGACAATCGCGCTGACGATACCGTGTCCGTTGTAGTGAATGAAACACTCGTAAAAAGATTTAAATGGACGCCCGAAGAAGCCATCGGCCGGTTCTGCCAGGTAGGCCGTTTTCGTGCGCAGATCATTGGCGTCGTACAGGATTTTAACTTCACCTCAAAACAACAACCGATTGCGCCGCTCGTACTTCAGTTAAACAATGCCCCCACGGCCTTTGACCTTAGCCTGAAATACCTTGCCGTGCGCATCAAGCCCGGTACACAGCAGCAGTCGCTTGCCGCGCTAGAGGCGCTGTGGCAAAAATTTCTACCCGGCCGTCCATTCGAATATTTCTTTTTGGACCATACCCTCAACAATAGCTATGCCTCAGAAGCCAATCTTATTAAAGTATCCACAGCCTTTTCACTGTTGGCCGTAGCCGTGGCGTGTTTGGGGCTGTTCGGGCTGGCGTCTTTTCACACCGATCAGCGCAAGCGCGAAGTATCGATTCGCAAAGTGCTCGGGAGTTCGACCGGCCAGGTCGTTGCCTTAATGCTTTCCTATTACCTGAAATTACTGGGCGCGGCGGTGCTGGTAGCCCTTCCGTTTGCGTGGTTTACGATGACGCGGTGGTTGTCGGGCTATGCGTATCGCATTAACCTGCCCTGCGGAATCTTTTTGCTGGCCTCGTTACTGGTTACGGCGGTGGCGGTGGTTGCCGTGGGCTACAAATCCTACGCAGTGTCAAGAATTAACCCCGTGCAGTCTCTCCGCTCAGAATGACGTTCGGCGACAGGGTGTCTACAAAACCCTCAATTCAATTCAAAAATGCATCTACAATTTTAAGCAACGGCGTTTCAGACACTTCTGTAGACCATTTGTAGTACCGCCGCGCCACAAACCGTACCGTCCATATCCCATCTTTGTGACGTAGAAAAGCAGGTCTTTACCTCTCATTATGTGTTTAACTTCTCCCGCGAAACGCAGGATCTTGTATCTGTTAGGGCTTTGCCTTGCGTTGGTTGTTTGTTCTCTTCCCGCGTATAGCGTTGCATCCACCGATCCTACGGATTCCACCGCCGCCGATGCGCCCGTCCCGTCCGTTGGCGATATCAGAAATTTTCCACAACTCAATCAGTTGTTGTCACAAGAATTTCTGTTCGACAACCATACCAGCGAGCTGACACAGGAATATCTTCAGCACTATGTAGGCCAGCAAACCGCAGCCGAGTCGTTGAAGCAGCGCGCACAGGACGTGATCGAAAAGCTGATCGACATCAACAACTTTGTCGGTGAGCTTCGCCCCGATGGATTGTTTCAGCTTCCGCTGGGAATGAAAAAGGAGGTCAATGGCCGGAACATTATTATCGCGATCAGCCAGGTAAAGTTTCAGGCGACATATGCCGAGCTCACCGCCTTTGCCCGCATCGAAATACCACAAGAACCGAAAGAGCTCTTTTTTGGCCTGGAAGGTATCAAGCTCTCGTATGATGGGGGAATCGTAGGCGATGCGAAATTGGTGTTGCTGGGCGATATACCCGTGCGCATCAACGGTGGCAGCAGTGCACTCTTATTAAAAGGAGAGAATAACCTGGCCGGGTCCGCTTCCACGGGCTCGCGCACATACCTGACCTTTGATTGCAATGGTTTTAAAGAGTTGGGCATTGCCGCGGATGTGGAGTTTCCCCGAAGCCTTCTGATTCCCGTAAACGCAACAGGCGAGCGTATTGAAGATCCCAACAAACGCGTAAAAGGGTCGTTTGCCACGGTGGTAGCCGACTGGAGCGATATGCTCATCGAGTTGAACCTTCCCGATTTTCAAATACCGTACTTAAACGACATCGTCTTTCAGCTTCGCGGCGCAGTGCTCGACCTGAGCGATATACGCAACAGTCCCAATATAATTTACCCGCGCAACTACGAGACGAATTACATGACGCCGGGCAGTCCCGAGCTTTGGCGTGGTGTATACGCAAAAACGGTAGGCATCACGTTGCCGAAGCAGTTTGAAGATAGCGCAGATCCTGGCAAACGCATTTCGTTTACAGGCATGAACATGCTGATCGACAACAACGGATTGTCGGGTTATTTCGCGGAGAAAAGTGTACTGCCCATTGAGAATGGAACGGCATCGGGATGGAAATTCTCCGTGGATGAAATCGGCATTGCCCTGGAGGCAAACAACCTTACCGGTGCATCCTTTAAAGGATTGATCGGCCTGCCCGTAGCCGAAGACGATCTGTTTGCCTACACGGCTGTCATGATGCCCGACGACTACATGCTGCGGGTAGAAACACGCAACAAACTCGACTTCACGTTATGGAAAGCCAAAGTCGAGATAGATCCCAACTCGTGGGTACAGCTTCACCTCAAAGACGATCACTTCCGCCCGGAAGCCATGCTGCACGGGCGGATGAGCATGGGCATCAGCAGCAGCGACGGTGGTGGCAGCTCCCTCGGAAAATTTGATGGCCTTGAATTTCGCTCCCTGCACATCATGACCGAAGCGCCCTACCTCGAAGTAGAATACTTTGGCTATGCCGGCGAAGTAAAGTTTGCCAGCTTTCCCGTGTCGCTGGAAAATATTGCTGTTACCGCGCAGAACGGCAAGGCAGCACTGGGCTTTACCATCAAACTGAACCTCATGGAGTCGCAGTTTGGCGCCACCACCCGGCTACAGGTAAAGAGCGCGTTGCGGCGCGATGAGCACGGCAACCAGTCGTGGAAGTACGATGGTATCGGCATTAGCGCCATTACTATACACGCCACGATCAGCGGCACGCTGAAAATCGACGGCTCGATCGTCATCATGGAAGACGATCCGATATACGGCAATGGCGTGGCTGGTCAGTTGCAGGCAACCTTTATTCCGATTAATGTAGAAGTAAAGGCTCGGGCCATGTTCGGCTCGAAAGAATTCCGCTATTGGTTTGTAGACGGCTCGGTGTCGTATGGCGACGGTATACCCGTGGTGGGCCCGTTGCGCATCCACGGCTTTGGTGGCGGTGCGTCGTACCACATGAAGCGAAGCATAGCCAATAACATGAGCTACGTGCCCGATGCCAAGACCTACTTCGGCATTAAAGCCGCTGTATTGTTTAACATCGCCACCCGCAGCCTGATCGATGGCGAAGCCTCATTCGAAATAGGCTTCAATAAAAATTTTGGTATCAACTACATCGGCATCTTTGGCGACGCCAAGTTCATGGGTAAGATACCCGGTACGGAAAATATAGAAGAGTTTGTCAACGAACAAAAAGAGACGCTGGCAAAATATGAAGAAGCGTATCTGAAAGACAACCCGTTGCTAGCCAAACAGCTGGACCGCATGAAGATGGAAGAGCCCTCGCGTGCTGCCCAGGCAATCATGGGCGATTTGAACAAGATCGGTTCCAGCGGCATGATATCGGCACACGTCGGCATGCTCATGGATTTTTCGGAAAAAACATTCCACTCTACGTTTGATGTATATGTAAACGTAGCCGGCGGTTTGTTACGCGGCACCGGTGCCAACAACCGCGCCGGCTGGTCGGTTATGCACATCGGTCAGGGCGAGTGGTACGTACACATGGGTACGCCCGTCGACCGCATGGGCATACAATTTGGCCTTGGCAGCATGAGCATGAAGACCGGTGCCTACTTCATGGCGGGCAGCAAAGTGCTGGACGCACCCCCGCCACCCAGCATGGTGGCCGACATCCTCGGCATCGAACTTAAAAAGCTCGACTACATGCGTGACCTCAACGCACTGGCCGATGGCCGCGGCTTTGCATTCGGTACAGACTTTAGCGTCTCCACCGGCGACATCAACTTCCTGATACTCTACGCAAACTTTGAAGCAGGAGCCGGTTTCGATATCATGCTGCGCGACTATGGCTCCGCTCATTGCGAAGGGTCAAACGACCCCATCGGTATCAGCGGCTGGTATGCCAACGGGCAGGCTTATGCGTATTTACAGGGTGAAGTGGGCGTATCGATTCGCCTGTTTGGTATCAAGAAAAAGTTCTCGGTCATGAGTGGCGGCGCCGCCGTGCTGCTGCAAGCCAAGTTGCCCAATCCCACCGCCTTTAAAGGCTACCTGGCCGTGCGTGTGGATGTGCTGGGAGGATTGGTCAGCGGTAGCTTCCGCCTGAAGATATCACTGGGTGACGATTGCCATATTGTAAACGATTCGGGCAGCCCGCTGGTACTGAACGTAATCTCCGACCTCAAACCGGTGGATCAATCTAAAGCAGTAGACGTATTCGCCGCGCCACAGGCAGCTTTTAACATGCGCATGGAGCAACCATTCTACATCGACGACGACGAGGGCACGAAGACCTATCGCATCCGCCTGGAAGAATTTACCGTAACCGAAAACGGTCAGGCTGTGCCCGGCAAGCTGGTGTGGAATAACAACCAGGACATTGCCACCTTCTATTCTACCGAAGTACTGCCGCCGCAGAAAGAGCTGAAAGCACGTGTGCGGGTAAGCTTTGAAATACAACGCGGTGAAACGTGGCAACAAGTAATGGACCAGGGCCAGAAAGCCGTCGAGTCAAAAGAGGTAACCTTTGTGACCGGTACAGCACCCGACAACATTCCGTTGTCCAACGTCGAGTATGCCTACCCGGTGGTGGACCAACGTAACTATTACCGCGATGAAAGCCCGGCGGGGTATATCCAGCTGAAACGTGGTCAGTCCTATCTGTTCCCGACCGATTGGAACTACGAAATCCGCATGGGCCAAACCGGCAAAGTATATGGTAAACAGACGGTAGTCTATAACGTTGCTGAGAAGCGCATTGACTTTACCATCCCCACACTGGAATTGTCGAATACCTATTTCATGGGCCTTGTCGCCGTGCCGACCGACCCGGGCAAGGCACAGCAGCCTGGTGCAACACCCGAGCAACGCATTCAAACAGAAGACGGCGACCTGACCGTTAAAAACAACCAGGCGGCCGACGTGTTGCAGGTAGGCTTAGGCAAAAGCCTGATCGACTACTCGTTCCACACCAGCAAGCACACGCGCTTTGCCGACAAGGTAAAAGGCCTGTCGATTCGCGAGCCGTATGTAGGCAAGGTTTCGTCGGATGTCATCAACCTGCAGCCCCTCATGGCCAGCTACGAGCCGTTCGATGTGCATGAGATTACCGGTACAAGTTATACGCATGAGTCGCCGCTGGTAATTGTCAACGCCATTCCCGACGACGAGCATTACCGTCAGGATATTTACCCGCTGTTGTACAGATACTATCCGGTGGCGCAAAACATTGTGCTGACCAACCGCGATACAACCGAGCTGGGCTTATACCCGCGCCGTGCTCTGCCGGTGCAGCAGTTCTATGTAAACGCACTGAGCGATGAGTCGAGTCCACACCCGGCCACGCGTATGCCGTATACCTACGACCTCACGCGCACCTACCAGCGCGACTTCATCGACCTGCAGGCACAGATCGTGAACAGATTCCTGGGCACATCGCAGCAAAGCCAATACGCCTATATCATTATGGGCACCTATCCCATGATGCGCTATGGGCCCTACAAGGTACACTTCCAGTATATGCTGCCCGACGGTAGCAAAGGTTCATCGGGAGTGTTCTCGTACTTTAATCCGATCAAGTAACAACATGCGTCCCCTCTCTAAGATAATAGTTCTTCTCTTGCTGGCCCTGCTGTGTACACCTTCGTTTGCACAGCGGGTGGCCGCCGTGCGTGCAGTCGGCCGGGCACAACCGCGACAAATCCTGATCCGCTGGGGCGTGACGAACGCACAAGCATGGAAACTGTCAAACCGCTACGGGTTTGAAGTAACACGCTTTACGGTAATTCGGGACAAGGCCATGCTGAAAACCCCCGAACCGAAAAAGCTCGGTGTGTTTAAACCGGCGCCGCAGGCGTCGTGGGAAGCCGCCGTAAACCGCGACGAATACGCCGCCATCATTGCCCAGGCCCTCTATGGTGAAAGCTTCGAGGTGTCGGGTACAGATCAGAAGGGTATACTGTCTGCCGTCAACCAGTCCCAAGAGTCAGAGCAGCGCTTTACGTTGTCCCTATACGCCGCCGACCGCAGCTTCGACGCCGCGCTGCTGGCGGGGTGGGGGCTTGTCGACACCGACGTAAAGACCAACGAAAAATACCTGTATCGCATTACCTCGGCTGCCCCCAACGGACAAATGCCGATCGACTCGACGGGTGTATTTATAGGCCTGGAAAATCATCGGCCGCTGCCGGCTGTGTCAGACCTAAACGTGGCCTTTACCGACAAGAACGCCATGTTAAGTTGGGACTACGACGGACTGAAAGATTATTACAACGCTTATTTCATCGAACGTTCTTCTGACGGACGAAACTTTTATCGTGTTACCGAGCGTCCCGTGGCGCAAATCGGCGAGCCGCCTACAAAGAATATGCCCTCGCGCGTGCACTACATCGACACCGTGGGTATGCGAAACGTTACATACTATTATCGTGTAGTGGGTGTTACACCCTTTGGAGAGACAGGTCCCCCTTCGGCAGAAGTCTCCGGCGTCGGTAAGAAATTGCTGGCATACGTTCCGCACATCAGTCGGGCTTTGATGACCGAGGCTGGTAGTGTAGAACTGAGCTGGGAGTTTGAAGGCGCCGGCAACGCATTGATTAAAGGGTTCACAATAAATCAGTCGCAGACGGAGCGGGGGCCCTTCTTTCCAGTGATAAAAGCCATTGCCCCGGGCCAGCGCTCGGTGCGCTATGATAAATTATTCGAAACAAACTACTTCACCATTACCGCCGATGCGCGCGAAGGTGAATCACGCACGTCTATGCCCGTGTTGGTACAACCGGTGGACAGCATCGCACCCGCGCCGCCCACAGGCCTGAAGGTGATGATCGACTCGGCCGGCGTGGTGAAAGTGTCGTGGACGCCAAACGCTGAAAAAGACCTGCTGGGCTACAAGGTGTTTCGCGCCTATGTAAAAAATGCGGAGCTTACGTCCCTCACGGACTCCGTGTTCTTCGGTACATCCTATACCGACACCGTTAGCATGCGCATGAGCAACCGCAAGATTTTCTATGCAGTTACCGCCCTGGACAAACGCTATAACCAGTCGGCATTCTCACCGCGTCTGGCGGCCCTGAAGCCCGATGTCGTGCCCCCGACGTCGCCGCTCATTACGCGCTACGAGCTGGTGGACTATAAAATAAAACTTACGTGGGCCGATGCACGCGATGCCGACGTTGCCGCCCACACGCTTTACCGCAAAACCGATAACGAACAAAACTGGCAGGCCGTGCAGCAATACAAAGCCACAACGCCGGGGCAGTACACAGACAGCGATGTGCTGCGCGGACATGCCTATACCTACACGTTGATTAGCCAGGACTCCAGCCGCCTGGAATCAAAACCGGCCCACCCGGTTACACTGAAGATACCCGGCAATCCTGACGATCTGACGGTAAACATTTTCAACGCCTACGTCGATCGGGAAAAACACATCATCGACCTGTTCTGGACGGACAACCTCAAGAACGTAGAAGAATATCAGCTCTACAAAAAGAAAGCCGGCGAGCCTGCCACCCTGTGGAAGATCGTTAAAAACGAAAAACATCTTATAGACAACGCACCCACCATCAACACGGAATACACATATGGTATTCGCGTTGTAACGCGCACCGGCGAAATGAGCCGGGTAAAATGGGTCGTCGTAAATTATTAATGGTTGAATACTATCATGATGAAAAAACTGGTTGGAGCATTTCTGCTGGTAGCATTGATTACCACGCAGGCTGTATCACAGAGTGATTTTTCGAGTCAATACCTGATCAGACTTCGGGGGTTCGCCCTGTATAACGGCGACCTTAGCGAGGGCTGCGGAAGTCGCATTGATATCTATGTAAATTATCAGGGCGGCCAGCGCAGGCAAGTCTATGGAGGTCAGCACGGGGGCGGTCAGCACAACTTTGCCATCGACCTCCCGTTCGATAGTAAAAACAAGATCAAAAGCGTCGAGTGCTTCGCGCGGGCACACCGGCAAGGCAACTGGACGCAGTCTTGCCGTCGTCGAAAGATTGGAGAGGGCACGGCGTTTATCCAACTGGATACCACCGCCAGCTATCCGTGTCACAAGCAAAAATACCTGGGGAAGTTTCCGTACCTGGATGGCCGTTCGGAAGTCAACGTCGAGATCATCCCCTTCAGCAAAAGCAGTGTGCGGCTGGTGGTCGATTCCGATCTGCGGAATAACAGCAACGAGAACCTGGCTAACGATCCGGCGATCGATCTGAACGATCCGCAGGGCCTGCGCCTGAGTCCTGCCAAAACAGACTTTCGGTATACCATTACAGCCGTAGGCCCGCAAGGTAATTCGCAGCTGCTGGCGGAAGCCTACGATGGCTATACAGAAATTGGCCCCGACCCGATCGTAAGGCAAACGATTATATACGACGGCGCGTGGAAAAAACCAACGTCGATCAACGTTAGCGCCAGTGGCAATGCCTGGCTGGGCCAGAACTGGACCGACGAAAATGGCAACAGTTACTTCATACCGATTGCTGCACGACCCCAGGCGGCTTCGATCGATATACCACTACCCGATATTCTGGTGCCCGGCACCGTCTCCGTTCCGTATGTGTTGTTCCCCGGTGCCACGACCAGTCAACTTAGGATCACTACTACAGGATATTCATTTCCCATTAAATATGGCCCGGACAATACAAACATTCTACCGTACGATTCGCGCGTGACGGTGCTGGCGCCCGCCTGGAACCCGGCCTCTTTTTACCATTGGGTATATAGTTTGGATGGCATCAACTGGAAAGATTTTCCCGCGCAGTTTCAGGGCAAACACCGGTTACAAATTTCGGGCTATGACCTGGAAGGTGAGGAGTTCATGAAAAACCCTGTAGCCAATCGCTTCATTAAACTGATCATCGACTGTAACGGCGGCGAGTCAAGCGTGCTGACGCTTTCGGGTAGAATCTCTGCGCCGCAGATCGTAGGCGTAGCACCGCTGCACGATCGTTGTTTTGACAGACCGCGCGACGGCGCCTTTACCATTACATTCCGTCGCCCGTTGTTGGTGGATGAGAATGGCAACCGTGAGCAGCTCACCATTCTTGTACGCGACTTGAGCAATACCAACCCGCCCGACCAGGTTATCGACGTAACACTCGATGCGCAAAACAGCTTCACCTGGCCACGCCGTCTGCAATCGGACAAGGAATATGAAATCACCCTGCTCGATACCTACCTCGGTACATTTGGTTATACCGGCAACCGCCAGTTTCACTATGCCAACGTAGCGCTTGTCCGACCCCAGCCGGTTTCTTCGGTCGTTGCGGCAGAGGATGTGCATTGTTATGGTGGCAGCGATGGTAAGATCAACCTCCAGGCACGTGGGGGAGTGGGGAACTTTGTTTTTGATTATGTCGTGGCGGGAACGGAAGACTCCCTTCACCTCTCACTGGGAGTTGAAACGGAAGCAGTACTGTCGCTGCTTCCACCCGCTACATACTATGTCATGCTGCGCGATGCCAATCGGTGTAAAGACCAGAACGGTGTCAAGACCATGGTCGTTCACCAACCCAACGCGGCCCTGCGCATAGGCTACTCGGCCATAACCCATCCGCTGGGCTATGGCTATGAAGACGGCTACATCGAAACGATTCTGACCGGCGGCACGCCGTATCCGGATAAGCACTATACCACCGAGTGGTACAACCCGACAGACCTCGTGTCGGATGTCCTGTATAACAATGCGCCATTGTCCGAAGGATATAAAGCCAACCTGGATAGCATTGGCGATGGATCATATATCCTCAGGGCCTTCGACAGCCAATACACCCTGGCACATCCTGATCATCGCGCGGGCTGTTATGTGGCGAGTGAAATCTTTCACGTTATCCAACCGCCGCCGATTGTGGTAACCCTCTCGGAATATCACTACGTAACCTGTAACGGCTTTGACGACGGCGAAGTACTGGCAAGTGCGCAGGGCGGCGTTCAGATGACCGGCCCCCTGCCGTACCAGTATGAATGGTTGATTGTCGAAGATGCCGGCACACGCCCCATTAACCAGGACGATAGTATCGCCATAAGGTTGCGTTCGGGCACATACCGCATCCGGATCACAGACAAGAACCGCGTACAAAAACTTTCGAGTCCCTTCTTCCTCGTGCAACCCGATGTACTCGCAGCACAGATAACCGGAACACCCGTGAGCTGCGACTCTGGCGCGGATGGTACCGCCCTGGCTACCGTGCAAGGTGGAACTCTGCCTTACGTGTATGAGTGGTCGGACGGAACAACCCTGCAGCAAACCGGCAACCTGGCGGCAGGTACCTACTTTGTGTTTGTGGCCGACGTCCGTGGTTGTACTACCACCGCCTCCGGCAAAGTGGAATCACCGTTCCCGATACAGGTAGACAGCGTGCTGCGCGCTCCCCAATGCTTTGGCTATAACAATGGCGCCATCGACCTGACCGTTGCCAACGGCACAGCGCCATATCAGTATGCCTGGAGCACCGGGGCCACAACCGAAGATATGGCAGGACTGACGGAAGGAACCTACGAAGTCGTAATTACCGACGGCAATAACTGCAAGAGCGTACACACCTATACACTCGTCGATCCCGCGCCGGTCTTAGTTGATCTGGGGCAAACGCGCTTCCTCTGTAACAGCCAGCACTACGAAGCAGACGCTTCGTTGAATGACGAAGGAGCACAGTATCAGTGGACCGGCCCTGCCGGATTTACCGCGACCACGGGCATCATCACGATCACACAAGCCGGCACCTACCACGTATTGGTCACCGATGCGAACGGCTGTGACGGAGAAGATGAACTGGTTGTACAGCGTCAGACATTGGATATTAACGCCGAGTTTGTCGTTAGTACACAAGGCTTTTCCGCCACCGACGTTACGCTGCTGAACATCAGCAGTACGCCTTCCGACAGTGTACAGTGGTGGACCTCCGATCCCCTCGCCGAACAATTCTCGCTGCGGGAAGATAATAAAGCAGTAGTAGCATTCTCCGAAGAAGGTGTTTACACACTCTATATGAAGGCGTACCGCCAGGGTTGTGAAGCGGTGTTTTCCAAGACCATTACCGTGCTGGGAACTTCCTTTGTGGTCAACCCGCCAACGGCAACATCGTTCATCGAAACGTTCACGGCATCGCCGGTTCCTTCGAACGGACCCTTTACGGTAACGGTGAAGATGAAGGAGTCGTCGCGGATCCAGTTGCGGCTAATTGCCCTGGGCGACAATAGACTGGTGGACGAACGTACGGCGCAGGGCAGCAATGAATATGTGTTGCCTTATATGGTGAACCTCGCAGCCGGTACGTACCTGTTATTGTTGGAATCGACAAACGGAGATGCACTGTTGAAAGTGGTAATCCAGTAAATGTTAGCAGCCGCGAGCGGTACTGCCCTGGTAAAAGGGCTGATCTAGTAAGAAACGTGTGAATAGAATTTTCATGAAGAAGAATCTCTTGTTGTGTGTCTTTTGCCTGGCGGGCCTTGCGGCCTTCGCCCAGCAACCCGTGCAGGTTACAACATTATTGCGACCGCCCTATACACTGCAACTGAGCGACTACTATGCTTCGACGCAAGAGAAGCTTGTCGTGGTGTTGACCAACCGCGACCTGAACAAGCCCGTGTTGCAGGTGCGTCTGCGCATGAGCATCGAGAGCCAGACCGTACAGCTGCGCACGCGTGACTATGCGGCGTTTCCCATCCTATCGCTGGAAGCAGGGGTGCCGTTGCGCCTGTCGTTAAGCGACCTGGCGCCGTATTTCAACCTGGAGAACCTCGACTTCGCCGGCATCTCGCGCGCAGAATACATGATGCAGGCAAAACTGCCGGAGGGCTTTTATCAATTCTGCTTTGAAGCCATCGAAGTTTCGACCAGCCAGGTAGCCAGTGCGCGCAGCTGCGGCATGGCCTGGATGAGCCTGAGTGACCCGCCGCTGTTGAATGTTCCGCGCAAGGGCGAAGCCATCGCGCAGAAGGAACCGCAGAATATCATCTTCCAGTGGACACCCCGGCACCTCAACTCGCCCAACGCTGCTTTCGTTACCGAATATGACTTTCAACTGGTGGAGTTCTGGGATAACACCCTGGCGCCGGAAGTAGCCTTTCAGTCCGCGCAGCCTTTGTATGAAACGACGACACGTACCACTACGCTGCTATACGGTCCGTCACAGCCATTGCTGTTGCCCGGCCATCGGTATGGCTGGCGGGTGCGCGCCCGCGTGCAGAATGGCGTCGATGCTTCAGATGTATTTCGAAACCAGGGCTATAGCGAAATTTACTGGTTGACCTTCCAGGATGTCTGTCCGGCACCCACGGGTGTTTCGGCCAGAAACGGTACGTTTGGTAACCTGGAGTTTTCGTGGGTACCTAACAGCCGCCACACCGGCTATATGGTTACGTACCGCGAGAAAGATAAAGACGGCGCCGTGTGGTTTGACCAGCAATCGGCAACAACCTCGGCCCTGGTGTACGACGTACAAGCCGGCAAGACCTATGAGTATCGCGTCGGCGGATTTTGTAAAACAGATCAGCCTGTACTCGGCGAAATACACACCGTTACCCTCCCGGCACGCGAGTCAGACAACTTCGTGAATTGCCGCATCGTGCCCGACCCGCAGATTACCAATCGCACAGCGCTCACCGTGTTGCAACAGAGCGACGTCATTACGGCTGGTAGCTTCCCTGTGAAGCTTTCGAACGTAAGTGGCTCAGGCTCCTTCAGCGGTCGCGGCTATGTAACCGTACCGTTTTTAGGCAGAGCGAAGGTGCAGGTAACCTTTGAAAATATTCAGGTGAATACCGACAAACAGCTCATCGCCGGCGCGGTCATCACGTCATACAACACAGGCGAGGGCAGTGTCATCGACATCGACGAAGGGCTCGACATCTTCAAGGGGTATCAGGGCATCGTATCGCGCTTGCAGGGAATGACGGCCGATACAGATCGCGACGATCTTGACAAAGTACTGGACAGAGTAGTGGAAAATGCTGAGAAGGAATTGCCACGCGAGGAGGCGGACAAAGTTAAAAATGACGCGAAAGATCTGTTAAATGCCAAAGACACATACGATAAAGCCAAAGATGCCTACAACGTGCTGCCGGAAGGTGATCCGAAGAAAGAGGAACTGAAAAAAGAAGTAGAAGAGGCGAAGAAGAATTTTGACGAAATAAAGAGCCGTTTTGATGGCGCCGATAAGGATGCTGTGATGAACGACCTGTACATACTTCGGTTCGACAAGCTGGCCAATCAAACACAGTACGGGTTGGATGCGTACACCACGCCCCTGGATCCTTCCGACTATGAAAAAGTAAAGCAATCGATAGACGATTATTATATACCCTGGAAATCAGTACCACTTGGAGAGTCCGATCGGGTACGGGCGGTGCCGATAAACCCGGCAGACCCGCTGCCGGATAGCATGTTCGTGCGTTCGGATACGGGGCCGCTCACGACCCAGAAAGTGCCCCCGACACACTATGAGGTAAAGGTATATGGCTATGCGGAAGGAGAAATCAATCCGGTTATTGCCTATGAGAAACGGAAAATGAATGGTAAAGACGTGCCCGTCGCCCGCGGCAAATTGAATGTAGTAAGCTACCCGCGTGTATACCGTAAGTTGATTATCGTACCGGTCAACGGCGAAACCATGCCTTGCACGGTCGCAGATGTTCAGAAACGCATGAATGAGATTTACCGTCAGGCCGTTGTGGAATGGAGTGTGGAAATGCAACCATCGCTCACAAGCCACTATGACCTGGATAAAAACGGCATGCAGGATAATTTTGATCAGGTTAATTATCTCTATACAACGGAAATGACCCTGGTGCTGCAAGACTATGCCGCCCGGCAGCCGTTCGACCCCGAGGCACACTATGCTTTCCTCGTGTCGAAGGCGGAGACCGACAAGGCGTCGGGTTACAATCCCTATAAGCGTCAGGCTGCATTTATCTTTATGCATGATGACGCCAAAAAGAATGCTGGTGATTTTACCCACACCATCGCCCACGAGATCGGCCACGGTGCTTTCCGGTTGCTGCATACATTCGAGGAAGGGCTGCCCATGAACGGAACCGATAATTTAATGGATTATGCTGGTGGAGAGACACTCAGTAAAGCCCAGTGGGACCTCATTCACAACCCACCGTTTATGCTGACACTGTTCCCGAAGACCAATGTGGAAACAGATGGCGACCAGCCGACCGGGGTTGACGCCCCACCTGAGGTGAAGCCCGAAGATCTAATTGCAGCGAAAGTGCTTATGCTTTTAAAAGGATATCAGGTCAATATTCAGGACTTTGTCTCCGGTAAAGGCGTTTTGAAAGACTGTTTCGAATCGCAGGAAAAACAGGCGGCCGGTATCGAGCGTGTCATTGACAATATTCTGGCAGACAACGATACCCTGGAGGCATTTGTACAAACTGTTAAAGATGAAGTATTCGACCTGACGGACGAATCGATACTGGAAGGTGTTGTCTGTCTGAAAGTAATAGAAAGATTTGCATCGTTCGACCTACTGGTTGTCTACAACAATGTTCAATATAAAGACGGCGAATGCATTTATGTAACCGACGCGGAAGACGAGCTGGCGTTGCGCGTGGTCTGTGATGTGCCTTCTGTAGCACTGGATGCGGAAAATGTTACCTGGCAGGGTGCGGAAGGTACCGGTACGAATGCCGTCGTGGATATGGATGATACAAGGCCGGACGAAAGAGTTGTGACAGTGGCGGCGGGTCCAGCCAAAGCCAAAGTGACAATCAAAACCGCATATATTAAACTGACGACCGACAAATTCTTTGCCCCGTCGGAAGAAAACCTGGATATCACCTACGATGTTACCCCCGGCAAGTCCGGCGAGTGGAAGTATGCCAAGCTGGAAGTATTTGCTAAGGGAGGCTCGGTACCGGTATACGTGGATACGAAGATTGCTGCGAAAGGAAAGAACGTGAAGATTTCCTGGGATGGCAAGACGAATGGCAGCAGCTATAGTTCTTATATTGATATCGTTGACTCACCCTATAAAGTGAAACTGACCGTGGGCATGGATGAAAAATTCAGTACGAGCTATTCGGATGAAAAGGAAGTTGGTGTAGAGGTCGAGTCGGTTACGCTAACGCCGGGTGGTGCGCTGAGCATCGTCAAGCCGGACCGTAATGCCAAAGAGATTCTGACAGATGTCCAGGCATTGGTTAGGATCCGGAATAAAAAAGGGCAGGGGGTAGCCACAGCGTTGCCACTTACAGTGCAGTGGCGTTTTGAAGATCCTGACGATGTTGCCAACGACGCAAAACGAATCATTGACCGCAACGGTCCGGAAGGTAATGACAATACGAGTATATCGGATGGTGGTATTGCCGCGGGCTGGAAGCTACCGCAGGGTTCAGGATATGGCCTGCTAACAACCCAGGAAAAGCAGTGGGCGACCACAGCCGGTGATGGTGAGAACAAAGGCAAAAGTCTCAAGAAGTTTGTTTCGTCTGCCATTGCCGGCGATAACTATATCGTCGTGGCGGAAGTAGTGGGTAAAAATGCTAGCGTGTTGAAGAGCGGCCGAACGGGTATCTGGACCGTGCGGAAGAACGTAACAAACGATTATGTTTACGAGATGCCCGGTTCGCTGAATATGACGCAGGTCATGAGCAAGGCAAGCATTGACCCGGCGTTCTCGAAAGATGGATGCACCGATTACACTGCGGCAAAGAGTGTCGTCAAACTAGCGGCTACCAGCGCGAAAGAATTTGTAGCCACGCTGTTGGATCCGACGCCCGAACAGCTTCCCTCCAAAGCGGACCTGGATGCTTTCACAACGTATAACAAACCGGCGCAGGACGCTGCCGAGAGCCGCATGAAAGTGAAGGCGCAGGCATGGTATGATGCCAACCAACGCCATATTGACGTGCAACTGGAAAAATTTGCAAAGGACAATGGTATCCAGCGGCCATCCAGCGTTAGCGTCCGGTACTTGCATCCCAAACATGATGGTGATGAGACCACGGGGAAAACGAACTATTATCCTCCCTTTATTCTGATTAATGTTGGCACGTCTACACAACCCATCAGCATCAGTGCCGATGGAGATTGGGGCGCGATCGACGGATCGGAACAGTTCAATATCGCATGGTTTTTCAAGAATACGGCGAAGAAAGGTGAAAAGCGACTTCAAATCGCGGGAAGGCATGAGATCGGCCACCGTAGTGATCACACTAATTTTGGTGTTTTCAAAGCCGGTGAGGATCATGCCGAAGAAGGACTCATGAGTCCCTCCGGGGGGATGACATTTTTTAACCAGATAGGAAATCCCGAGTTCAGCGCAGAAAGTATCAATAAGCTTCGGGGAAGAGAACGATGAAAAGAGTAGTGTGTATTTTTTCGGCTGTTATACTGTCGGGTGTAACAGCCCTGGCGCAGGAACTGAAGTCAGCACTGACATTGACGGGCGGAGACCTGCATCTGGAGGTCAAACTGTCCAATACCCGTGCTGCCTTTGGTGATGCCATTCCGCTCACGGTCACGCTGGAAGCAAAACGCAATGTGGAAACATTCGACCTGGAAACTGGCTGGCTCTTTTTTCAACTGAAGAAGTATGAAAAGGGTCGGTACGTGGCGATTGAAGAGCAAGGCTGGTACCGTGCACTGGGCGGTACCTATCGCTATAGCATGAGTGCGTCGGGCCAGCTTCGGTTGGACCAGTTCACCCAAACAAAAACCACCCTGCATACCGGCGATACGCGTACCCGTAAATTCGAACTCAACGACCTGCTGGAAGAATTTACCTATCCCGGTAAATACATGCTGTGTGTAGCCTACGAATGGCAAATCAAAGACTCGGTAAAGTTCGATGTAGTGCTGAACTATGAAAGCGTCGTTCCGCGCATGCTCGACTATATGCAGAACAGCAATACCCAGCATGGACATATCTCGCCCTTTCAGATCATTACCTACCTCACGGGAGATCGCGTAAAGGATCGGTTGGTGCGGCCGGCAGACGAACCGCAGCTGGCGCCCTCGATCCGCAACTGGTGGAATGGCAACAAAGACGTCATTCTAAAAGTGGAGGCAACCTTACAACGGCCGGAATACCGTAACCTAGACTACAGCCGGCGCATCGCCGCCATCCTGAAGGCGCTGGACGGTAGCGACATCACCCGCCGCACGCAGGCCGGCGAAGAGTTTCAGCGGATTACGGGCATGATCCTCACCAAACCGCCCGCGACGGAAGACGAAGCCATCAAGAAAAAGAACGTACAAATCGTTCGCCAATGGTGGGAGCAAAACCGGGAGCTGGTCCTGTGGGTGAACCGTGTTGTTATCGAAAATTACCTATGATAAAAATATCCTCTCTGTCGTTGCTACACACGACGACCATATTACTACTTGTCCTCGGCTTGCAGGCTTCCGCACAAAAGCGTGAAGTCGATGCCCACTTTACGGCCATGCGCGACAAGCAGGCGGTAACGTCACTTTCCTTTGAAGCAAAAAAAGAAGATCAGTATATCGCGCCACTGACCGCCTACTTGCAGGACACGGTTTCATCGCTGCGTGCAGAGGCCTATTATCTATTGTGCCAACTGGGAACGAAGACAAAGCAAAAGAGCACCCGCAAGCGCGTTGTGAGTGTTTTAATCCGCGGCTGGCAGGATAAGGACAAAGGCATTCAGCGTCTGGTCGACAACGGACTGGCACGTTTTCAATCCCAGGACTTTGACCGCGCTGCGCTCGATTCTGTCCGCAGCCGGGTGCGAAGACTTCCTTCCAGCCCCGGCGCCTTGTTTAGGCTCGTGGGCTATTTGCAACTACAAGATCTTGCACTGAAAATCAAATCCTATGTGGAAGAAGAAGCGCCGGCGCTGCGCGCTCAGGACCGCTGGGCAGGCTATATCGCCCTGGCACGCCTGGGCGATCAGCAAGCTGTTGACGTGATTCTGAACCGCGTCCGCATGTTTGGCGTAAACGACGATGCTGTCTATGAGCTCTTTCCCGACCTGGTCTATACCCGCAGCTACCGCGCCATACACTACCTGGAAGAAGTTCTGTTCAGTGATGAACGGAAGTGCGGCGCGCCGAGCGCCGAGTCACGTCAGAAAATGACGTGTGCCTACCGCGTCATGGAGTTGCTGGCACCGGTCATCAAAGATTACCCGGTAGCAGCCACCGCCGGTGGTGGTGTAGCTACGAACAATTATCCCCAAGCCCTGGAAACCACGCGGGCCTGGTTTAAACAGCAGAATGGAAAGTATGAAATCATACGCGATGCATTCTAAGATCCTATCATACTATATCTTCGCGGCATTGCTGCCGCTGGCCTCCTGTTTTCACGAAGAAGCCATACCGGCTGCGGTGAGCTTTGCCTACCAGGTGGTAAACGAAGACTATTCCATACCCGTGGAAGTAACCTTCGAGAACAAAACCACCGGCGCTGAGCACTACCTGTGGACTTTTGAAGGCGGCGACCCCGAGACGTCCGACAAGTACAATCCGGGCGCTGTGCGCTATACCGCCAGCGGTACCTACACCGTACGCCTGGAAGCCTGGAACGGCGATGACCGCCAAACGAAGGAAATTTCCCTGCGCATTCTGGGTACGTTCTCGCCCGACTTTGAAACAAGTATTGCCACCAATAGCATTTCACCTGTGCAGGTAACGCTCACCAACACCACGATCGGTGGCACCGCCTATCACTGGACGTTTCCGGAAGGTATGCCTGCGTCGTTTACCGGCCACGATCCACCGGTAGTAGAATATACTATACCCGGCGAACACACCATCACGCTGGTAGTAGAGAACGGCGATGAAATAGATTCCATCGCCAAGACCATTACCGTATTGCCCGCGTTGGCCATGGACTTTGCCATCGAGCCGTCGTTCCAGGACGAAGACTACGAAGCGCCGCTCACCGCATCGCTGATAAACAGCACCATCGGCGGCCTTACCTGGAAGTGGACCAGTACCGGCGGCGACATTCAGCAATCAACGGCAGAGCAGACGTCCGTTCATTTTGCACAGCCCGGTACATACACCATAACACTCACCGCCGACAACGGCAAAGTGACGCAAAGCATTAACCGGGAGATTGTCGTGAAGCCCAACACCGGCTTGCGCACGCACCACGACATCATGCTGGGCGTCAACACCGCGCACAGTACCGTGGGCAGCTTCTATTCTACATTTCTGAGACGTGTTATGCACAAGGATGATCCCGATTCGATCGACCAGTATGTGGACATCGCCTTCTTCGGCTTGAATGCAACCTTTGCATTCAATCGCTTTGTCTCACCCGACTCAGTACAGCAGTATACGTTCGAGGCACTCACACAGGCACAGACCACACATTTCATCAATACACAAGAAACGTGCGGCTGTGGTATAACCTTTACCGAAGCCGACTTCGACCAGATGGAGACCGATGTACCGTTGCGCAATTTGAACATCACATCGCGGGCTACCGGGCTCAAGCCTTTTACCGACAGCCAGCTTCCGCGCATCGTGCTCTTCCGAACGAAAGACGACCGCAAGGGCGCCATCAAAATCAAAGAGTTCCACCGCGACGCGCTCCAATCGTATATCGTCGTTGATATCAAAATACAAAAACCTTGAGACCACTTCTACGCATCCTCTCTGCGCTACTGTTGATCCTTTTGCCCGGCATTGTGTTTCAGGCAACAGCTCAATCGGTCCGGCTAGACAACCTCAAAGAACAATTCGGCAACGGCAAGCCCATTCGCTTCAGTGGAGGCCTGGCCGCCAACGGCATATTCTATGATGGTAACGGAGGGTATGGACGAAGCCCGTTTTCCTATTTTGTAAACGGAAGCATCAACATGAACCTGTACAATGTCGTCAATCTGCCGTTCACGTTTACCCTGTCGGACTTTGGTGGAAACTACACCTACCCCATTCCATCTAACCGGTTCAGCATACACCCATCCTATAAATCCGTAACCGGCCACATCGGCGACATCGCTATGACCTTCTCTCCCTATACACTCAACGGTTATCTGTTCCGCGGAGCAGGAGTGGATGTCGAGCCCGAAGGGCCCTTTAAAGGCAGCGTAATCCACGGACGGTTGCAGAAGGCAAATGAATATGATACGGCCAATCACACTGTGCCTGCGGCGTATGAACGCAAGGGATTTGGAGCGCGCCTGCAATTTCAGCAAGGGAAATACCGCGCCGGCCTGATCGTCTTCCGGGCGTGGGACGACCCACACTCCCTCCGGAATGCCCCGGATAGCCTCGGTATCTATCCCATGGAAAATACGGTAGTCAGCGTAAACGGAGGCCTGGAGGTCGTGAAGAACCTCGACCTGTCGGTGGAGTATGCTACCAGCGCCCTCACGCGCGACATTCGCGCGGAAGATGCTACGGGCAGAGGAATCCTCGGTCCGCTTGTTGATAGTAAGGCTTCGACAGGATTTTACAATGCATTCAAAACAGCGCTGCAATACACCTTGCAGAACACTGTCCTCGGCGTGGGGTACGAACGTGTTGATCCCGGGTACCAGACCCTGGGCGCCTATTATATCAACAATGATCTGGAGAATATCACCGTCAATGCAGCCCAGCCGTTGTTCAACGGAAAAGTACAGATCGCCATGAATGCAGGCTTTCAGCGTGACAACCTGGATGGTAATAAGTCCGGTTCTTCGACCCGGGCCATCGGCGCCCTGAATGTTTCATATATACCGACGACTAAAATATCGGCTGTGCTGAACTACTCCAACTTTCAGACCTTCATGCGTATCCGGCCGCAGTTCCAGACCATCAATCAACTCGACAACTTCCAGCAGCTGGATACACTGGACTACACACAGACATCGCAAAATGCCAGCGGCACACTGAGCTACACCCTGAAACAAACCGATGCAGTCATGCGCATGTTGACGTTTGACGTCAGCTTCCAGGAGACCGGCGACAAACAGGGCGGTGTTGTACGCAACGGCAACGGCTCACGGTTTTACAATGGCTCCGTACAATATAACTTTATGCAGCTTGCCCAGGGATTTAATGTTTTAGCTGCCTTTAACGTTACCTATAACACCATCGGTAGAAACGACTTTATTACACTGGGGCCTACCGTGGGAGCAAACGCGAAGCTATTCAAGAAAAAGCTTACGACCGGCACCAGCATATCGTACAATGCGAGCAAGACCGATAATGCGTGGGATACCCGAGTACTAAACATCCGGTGTAACGCCGTGTACAATGTGCTCAAGCGGCATGCGCTTATGCTGAATGTATTGAATCAGCTGAGAAACAGTTCGGAGCGTGCGTCTACGCACGATCTTACCGTGACTGTGGGATATAATTTTAACTTCGGTTAGCGATAGAGCGCCCGTATTCGCCCTCGCTCCCACACGCACACTGTCTTCTAGCGTCTGCTGCCGGTCGAGAGCTTGAATTTAATCGGCAGGACAAAACGGCTTTTTACAGCTTTGCCCCGTACGCGGGCGGGTTGCCATGGGGGCATGGCGGTGATGACGCGGAAGGCTTCGGCATCAATATCCGGACTTACACCTTTTACCGTTGTCAAGTCAGAAATCTTGCCTTTTTTGTCGACGTCAAACGAGGTAAAGACGCTCCCTTGTATGCCGCTCTGCCGGGCATCGGCAGGATATCTGACCGTGCTTTGAAGATATTGCATCATCGCTTTCATACCGCCCGGATACTCGGCAGGCTTTTCTACTACCGTATATACGGTATCACCCGCTTTTACACGGTAGCTGTTCACCAATATATAATCCTTGATCTCCGAGTTAGAAGTCTCGCCGGTTTCAACGACGGTACTGATAAGTCCGTTGCCATTTGATAATTGCTCCTGACCGTCAGGGGTATAATATTGAAGAATGAGCTCTTTGTCACCGGACTGATACTCCTTACGTTGGCGTATGCCCCCTGTTTCATAATACTCCACAAAGACGCCGGTAGCATAATCGTCGTCGTATTGCCCTTCTTTCTGTAGCGTACCGCTTTCGTAGTAGTGTTTTACCTTTCCGTGATAGATGATATCGGGTTCATATTCGAGGCATTCGGCAATCAGCCGCACCTTGCCGGAAGGCATGTAATACTCGCGCAAGATAAAGCCTTCGCCAGCTTCTTGTATCGTGCGATAAAAGGCAGCGCCGTTCGAACCATAAACCACCTTGCGGTCTTTTGATAGATAGGCAATCCTCTTTTCCTGCAACTGAGCGTGTGTAAAGTGGATGCTTAGTATGATAAACAGGAGCAAGACAGATGTTTTCATGGGCGGCAATTCAAACAAAATTAGCAATAAATTATGCTCTGGCAATGGTAGGAAAAACGAGGCTGCCCCAACACGACAGTCTCGTTTCTATATAGAAATGGTAGAACGGTTAGTTCAACACAATAAAGTCGTCATCGCTGTGTTTGCGGCAGCGGAACTACACCTCCGCATGAAGCCCAACCTTATTCCCCTCCGAATCCAATATCATCGCAATAAACCCCGCCGGTATAGCAATCTTCCCCGTTAAAATCTTTCCACCTGCCTTCTCCACCCTATCGAGTACCGTTTGAAGCGATAGGCTCGTATTAATATATACTACCGTTCCATTCCCCGAAGGACTATTCTTATCCGACTTCGACAACACCCCCGTCACACGCCCCGAAGTAGCCTGCACCACGTTGGGAATGTCTGGCAATGCAGCCCATTTTTTGCAAACGCGTGGAATTTTTTGTCAAATACCCCATCGCTTGCCGCAGGTACCCCATTGCCCTTGCGCCGGGTGAAGTAGATCGGCGTAAAAATAGTTGCCCCGGAACGTCCAATATAGGAAATTCGATTGTTCTCTTTAAAACGTATGAATTATGAACTGGTTTTCCCGCGCTTTAACAAGCTCTATTGGCAAGAAAATCGTGATGGCGCTGACGGGGCTATTCCTGATCAGCTTTTTAGTGGTGCATGCCGCTATTAATGCCATGATCTTTATCGATGACCGCGGCGCCACCTTCACGCACTGGGCGCATTTTATGGCGACCAATCCCATTATCCGGACACTGGAGATTGTACTGGTGCTCGGCTTTTTGTTCCATATTGCACAAGGCTTATTGTTGTGGAAGCAAAACCGGACGGCACGGGGCGCGGTGCGATATCACGTTGTGACACCGCCCCAGCAAAGCCGTTGGTATAGCCGAAGTATGACCTTGCTCGGGACGCTGATCCTGCTTTTTTTAGTGATCCATACATCTAACTTTTGGATTCCGAACCGAAAGCATCAATTTATGACAGGCGAGGAGTTGCCATTGTACCAGATGATTTTGGTCACGTTTCAAAATCCAGTCGAGGTGATAATTTATTTGCTCGGATGCTTTTCGCTCTTTTGGCATTTGTTGCATGGGTTTCAAAGCTCCTTTCAGTCACTGGGGTTAAAGCATGCAAAGTATGACAAGCTGATTGTGGTGAGTGGGGTCGTGTTCTCCGTTGTGATATCACTGCTTTTCGCGATGATGCCGGTCTCGGTTTATTTTCATTGGCTAGGATAGGTTGCTTCCGGCCTGTCGGTTGCATTGCGAAAGGCGCAATACAACATCGGACCAGAGGGGCTTCCGGTATGAAATTAAAAAATAGAGAAGGCCTTTTAAGGAAACAGTGTTTAGCCTACGGTTCGGGTCGTGTGAACAACAGCAGGTGAACTGGAGGGAGTCCTTTGGGTAAAAAAATTGGTTCGGTCTTCATAAATACTACAATGGTTATGGGTATAACGTTTATACTGACACACGATAACTGTTACGGCAATTCGAACAATGTTATAGCATACACAATTTACAACACCGCGGGAATATGCAAAGTATATTGTACGAAAAAATGTTGTTTTTGCGGATAAATGGTAGCACACTACGGTGGGGCTCGTGGTACAGGCGAGGAAATTAACGGACCGGTCTTTTTGGTTAATTGCACCAGGTTGCATTGTTTGGGGACAGAGTTTGACAAGTATCATGATTGTCCGGATATTGAGGCCCCATAATAAAAGATTGAACAGTATTTTATGTCAACATACGAGATCCGGCAAGAAGCCGTTAAGCCCACAGTACCAACTCTATTTATTGATTTGATGACCTTTATTGGCACACAGCCTCACGGAAGCCTGGGCTGGTTCGATACCTTCGGCCCGCGCGAAATTCCGCCGCAGTGGGAGCCTGCCGCAGCTGAGCGTCTGAATACCCATGGATTTTCATTCTTGGAATTGGCGGATGGCTCGATGGTAGTGTTATTAAACACGGATGTAACGGGCGCGCCACCGGCCGTGGTGTTTCTGGGCTCGGAAGGTGAGCATCATACAATTGGCAACAGCCTGGAAGAATTTCTGGTATTGTGGTCGAAAGGCGAAACAGATGTCTACGACCTCGATGACGAAGAGATTGAAGGGCGTGCTAGCCTGGCTGCCTGGATCAAAAGCCGCAAGATAAAGACTCCCAAAGCGGCAGACTTCGATTTTGGAGCCTGGCTTGCCGGTGACACAGCTAGCGCTGCGCCCGCGGCTGAAGCCGCCCACCGTCAGCCTACTGCTGACTACGAAAAACTTGGGCCTCATGTGCGCAAGCTCGTCGACATGATGGGGCGCCGGGCCGATGACGAGGCGCTGATCGACTGGGTAACCAACACGCTTGGTAAAAAAGCGCCCAAGCATACTTCTTCCGATAGCGTGAACGTTTCGGCGCCGAAGGTCGGTATTGAACTGGTTTTCTCGCACAACGTACGCAATGAAAAATATCCGCCCATCAGCAAGAGCGCACGCTCGTTTATACCGTATCTGTCGTACGCGTGGATCCGCGAGAAGATCGGCGAGCCGGTGTTTGGTATCGACGTCAAGAAAGGTACAGAAGCCGATGTTATTAAATTGCTCGGCGATCCGGATGGCTATGAGCCTGCCTTTATGAGCGACAACGATCCTACGGTGGCGTATTGGCACCGCGTGGTAGACGCTGCTGCGGATGTTGTCGTAGAAATAGAATCTGATGATGGACTGGGCTTCGTAGTCAGGGTGATGTCGTCGCTGGCACTGCAAGAATATCCCGTGGTCAGCACACATCTCTTCCTCGGCTGGGCGGCCACCCGCGGCCTGCTGGACGAAATACGCTTCGCGCAACACGCAGACCTGCTGGCGAAAGTAAAAAGCCGTCAGGCACTGGGTTCGGACCTACTGAAGGCTGCACTGCCGCGCGGCCTGTGGGATAGCCACCTCATAGATAAACCCGGTTTGCGCCGTACGGCCTATCAGTGGTCTCACAACATGGCGGGCCTCTGGATTACCGCCGACCTGATCAAGATATTTGGTTCACATCGTGGGCCTTTCGGTCACGACGATCCCACGGTGGACAACGACAGCTGGGAGAATGTTGACAAGGCGGCGCCGGCGTTTGAAAAGGTGTTTGCCCAATGGTTGTAACGGCCATTCATGCTCGAAAACATCATAACATCTCTATTGGCTTTTGTTTCGACGAACATCGATGACATCTTTATCCTGATGTTGTTCTATGGTCGGCGCAAACAAAAGCCTATCGATATCGTGCTGGGGCAATACCTGGGCATTGGCACCCTGGTGCTGGTGTCTTTTGTCGGCGCGGCGATTGGAAGTTTAATTGATCAGAAGTATATCGGACTGCTGGGGTTATTTCCAATATACCTGGCCCTGAAGAATGTGCAGCAGCAGGGGAATTGGAACGATGAAGTCCCCCTGCGGACCGGCGCGGGTATCATCGCCATCGCCGGCGTAACCATCGCCAACGGAGGTGACAATATCGGCGTATATGTACCCTTGCTCACAACCATGACGGTAGTAGCGAAGGTGTATATGGTTGTTGTCTTTGCTATGATGACCTATGTATGGTGTATGGCGGCGCGTTATCTGGCCCGCCATCCCGTGGTTGCCAGCTACCTGGATCGGTTTGGGAATATTATTACGCCGCTCGTACTGTTTGGGCTCGGTATTTTTATTCTGTGGGAAAGCGGGTCATTTTTATTGTTTTTTTAAATAGTATCTTAGTAAGCGCCCCAATAACTTTCAGTCTTGTGATCAAACTGACTTGCGATACTGCGACGGCGTCATTTGCGTAGTCGATTTGAAGGCTATGTTGAAGGCGGTCACCGTGCCAAAGCCGCAGTCGTAGGCAATGGTCTCAATCTTTTCTTGCCCATACTGCGGGTCCGTGAGGAGTGCTTTCGCTTTTGCAATCCGGTAGTGATTTACAAATTCTGAGAAGTTCATCTGTGCTCCCTCGTTGATAACCTGCGACAGCTCGCGGGGACTCGTTGACAAACTGTTGGCGATGCTCTTCAGCGTAATGGTGCTCTCGAGGTATACTTGCTGCGTTTCAAATAGATCTTTCACTTGTTGCAGCAGTTGCCTTGCCGTGCCTTGGCTTATCGGCGAACTGCTGTATTTCTCTAATGCAAAGACGTGTCGCTTTAACAGGAGAAACGAAAAAATATAGATCAGGAAGGAGAAGAATACTGCACCCAGGATATAGACCGGAATAATGCCCGTAAAGATTCCCGCATAGACTGCCCAGATGCAGGTGACGCCGATCGTGATGTTCCGGTACCATGGCTTTAACCGGGCGTCTTGCAGACGTGTGGCGATGTAGTGCCAGCAGAGGGTGAGGTATAGGGCCAGGTGCAGAAAGATCAACGTTGCGATGGCGTAGGAGAACAGGTCGGCGCCGTTTGGGATGATCCAACATAATAATGCGACTAGCGCGAAGGGAATGACGTGTAGATGCGCGCGACGGTCGAAATCTTTCTTCTCGAATAATGCCTGGCCGTATAGCCAGAGGAATGGGCCTGCCAGTAGTTTGCCGGAAATACCCAGTACGCGTAGCCATGACGGTAGCCAGGCGTAGTTATCGATCACGGACTTGCTGGTTAGAAGGATCAGTGCCACCAGTAGCCATGCCAGGAAGATATTGCCTCTTTTGTCGCGCAGGGAAAAGAGGTAGGCACACAGGAAGAGCGCTTGTACGATACCCAGGCAACTGAGAACAAATACAACATTTTCGAGCATGTGGCAAAATAGCGAATTTTACTGTTGTCGCTGAAACACGCACAAGAAAAACAGCGCATTGCCTTGTGTTTCAAAGTTTTCGGGGTAACGGTCGCCGGCAAGGTTGTAGCAAACGGTTAACTGGTTTTCCTCCAACGTATAGATGGCTTTAAAATGTTTTCCTTTGTTCGCGCCTTCGCGGCTATAAATGTCCATTTTTCCATCGCCGTAGGTTGCTTCGCCCTGGTCGGTGGCATGTGCGGTTTCAAAGGTATACGTGCCACCCTGTATCGTGAGTTTGCTCTGGGGATCCGCCGGCAAGGGTTGTCCGTTCAGCTCTTGTTTGACGGGAATCCAGACGCCTTCGAAACTTTGTGCGGTGGAGGAGATGGCTGTGCTCATAGTATAAAGAAAAAAGAAGGTTAAGAGTAATTTTTGCATGACAGTGTTTTTTGTTCAGGCAAAGCTAAAGCACCCCCGTATAGTAAAATTGTAAAAATGTTTCCTTGTTAATTGGAATAAAATTCGGGTGACGGCGGATTTGGGTATAGTGGTTACACAGTAGCCGATATTGGTTAGGCGTTAGCCGTGTGCGGCTTTTGAAGTCATGAATGAAATGTGCCTGGTCGTAGAAAGTATGCAGTGCGCTGAAGTTTTTTTGGGTATTTTCTGATATGGCCTTTAGATGATTGTCAAACCGGATAATGCCTTGCATTTCCTTTATCGACGAGCCAAAGTGTTTTAATACTTCCTGCCAAAGGCGTTTTCGGGTATAGCCGGTGACATGGCATAGTTGTGTTACTGTATGGGTCGGCAGCGCGTCTGCCAGAAAGGCTATTTTTTTTAGCACCCCGGCGGAGGGCTCTGGGACTTCATGTGTAAAATGGCGTTCGATGGCGGCAAAGTTGGAGGCCACGTCATTAGACATTTGCAGTTCTTGCTGCAACGCGATGATTGATGTCGGGCCCCACACTTCTGCCGGTAGTGCCGTTTCGTTTGTGTCACGGACGGGCACGGAGGTGAAAAATGGAAGCATGCCCTGTTTTACCGCCAGAATATAAAACTCTGGTGTGCCGTTGTGGCCGAGATAGAATGGCGTCTCATGCTTTCCGTTGATCCAAACCGTTGCCTTGTTCTCTGTCGGTGTGTCGTCTTCAAAGGGACTGGAGGTGTGGAAATTGCCGCCTACGTTAATAATAATATTTTGATACACCCGCTGCAACGCCAATCCGGTGCCCAGCCCGCGCACGTATAGGATAGCATATACAAGCTCCTTCAGCGGCCCGGTGGGCACATACGATTGAATGACCGGCAGCGTAGGATCCATATGTTGGGGAATCCGGGAATATATTTCCGGAATTCTGGAAATATACTACTATTCGGACTTTTTGAAAAAAGGATGCCGCACCGGTCTTCAACGTAACACGGCACCCTCTGGCCCACAGATCTACTCCTGTCGCAACGCGTCGCTGGGATTAGCGGTGGCTGCGCGGAAGGAGAGAAAGCTTACCGTACACCAAGCTAACGCCAATACCGATACGCCGGCGATAATAAAGCTCATGGGACCTATATCGATGCGCTCGGTGAAGTTGATGAGCCAACGTGATACCAGATAATACGTGATCGGGATGGAGACTGCAAAGGCAATCGCAATCAGTGCAATAAATTCGCGCGAGAGGATCAGGATGATTTGGCTCACAGAGGCGCCCAACACTTTGCGGATGCTCATTTCTTTCACACGGCGGGCGACGGCAAATGATGTCAGGCCAAACAAGCCCAGGCAGCCTACAAAGATAGCCAGGCCACTAAATACGCCGGCTACTTTTCCCAGCTGTGCATCTGCCTGGTATAAGTTATTATAGTCTTCCTCCAGGAAGGAGTAAGTGAATGGATAGGCGGGTGCGATCTGCTTCCACAATTTCTCGACGTCCGATACCAGCGCCGGGGTATTTTCCGACTGGACCTTCAGGGAGATCGTGTTATATGCCTGGCGTCGCAGGGTGAGCAGCAATGGCTCGATGGTTTGGTGTAAGGAGCGGTAGTGAAAGTCTTTGCATACGCCGATGACCGTGCCCTTCTTGCCACTGTGCTCGATCCGTTTGCCAAGGGCAGTCTGCAAGGTCCAGCCAAAATCTTTCATGGCTGTTTCGTTGACGATAAACGCGATAGTGTCGTCGGCCGGGAAGTCGCGCGAGAAGTTACGACCGGTTACCATCGGTATACCATACGCCGGCAGGAAGTCGTGGTCGATAAAGTTGGTGTTGATGTTGGTAGGGGATAGGTTCCCTTCTTTGGTTTCCAATTGTCCGAACAGGTTGGTCGTGGCTTCACCTGGAACGCGGTTGGACGCGGTAACCGAAACAACGCCGGGAAGTTTCGAAAACTGATCTTTTACGACGTCTATGCGTTCGCGTACGTCATTGTTGCCATTCAGGCGCACCAGCAACGTGGCATCCTTGTGAAAGCCCAGGCTGCGGGTACGGACCAGCTCGAGCTGACTAAACACCAGCAACGTACCCGCGATCAGCGTAATTGAAATGACAAACTGTACCGATACCAGCACGCGGCGGAAAAACTGGTGGCTGAAGAAACCGCGCAGCGAAGGGCGAAAGATTTCCAGCGGCGAGAACCCCGAAATGATCAACGCCGGATATATGCCCGAAACAATACCCAGCAATACGGTCAACGCAGCGAGACCTCCAACAATATAATACGTCGGTACCATGGACAGGCTCAGTGTGGTATCCAGCAGGGTATTGAATAACGGCAGCGCTGCCCAACCGATGCCCACGCCCAGGACGGTGGCAAGCAAGCTCACAATCAGGGACTCGCTGAGAAATTGTGCGATCAGTGAGCGGCGATGAGCTCCCAAGACTTTGCGTAGTCCTACTTCTTTCAACCGCCTTGACGCACGCGCCGTGGCCAGGTTTACATAATTGAAGCAGGCAATCAGCAGAATAAACAGCCCGATGAACGAG
Organism: Parachryseolinea silvisoli; assembly: GCF_021190955.1. Lineage (GTDB taxonomy): Bacteria > Bacteroidota > Bacteroidia > Cytophagales > Cyclobacteriaceae > Ohtaekwangia > Ohtaekwangia silvisoli. Next base: position 1,437,989 of record NZ_JAIOAO010000001.1, on the reverse strand, counting down.
AGGATATACAGGTTGCTTAGGCTGCCGCGTTTGCCTCTTTCCCACGAGCGAGGGGTTTCTTTCATATAGATGTCGGTTAGCGCCTGCAACGGGAGGTCTTCATAATACATGGCGCCCTTTTCGACGTTGCGGTCGATGAAGTCTTTCATCTTGGCGCGCAGGCCGGTGACGTCGGCACCTTCGCGCAATAAAAGATAGGTGTTAAAACTGTTCCAGAACCAGGCAGTGCGTTCGGCGCCTTTATTATCGATACTCCACGTGCTAAACGACATCAGCAAGGTGAATGGAAAATGCGAGTTTTCCGGTACATCTTCCATCACACCCGTGACTTTACACATGTCGCCGTCTACGTCCAATGTTTGGCCGATGGGATCATCGTTCCCGAAGTAACGTATAGCAGTCTCACGGGTTAATACTACACTCTTTGGTTCCGTGAGCGCGGTGCGTGCATCGCCGGCAATCAATGGCCAGCTAAATACCTGAAAGACCGTAGAGTCAGCAAGGAGGCATGTAGATTCTATAAAAACCACATCGCCGCGTCGTACCACCATGTCACCGCCCACAAATCGCACATAGGACTCTACTTCCGGAAAATCACGTTGCATGGCCGGTCCCATCGGCGGCGAGCTCGCGGCCTGGAATAACAGTTCATTTTCGGTCTTTAAGTTCTCAACGATGCGGTAAATGCGGTTTGCATTCTTGTGATAGCGGTCAAAGCTGCTCTCGTGGTATACATAGAGCGCGATCACCATAAACGAGGCCAGGCCAATGGAGAGTCCCAGAATATTGATAATGGAAAACCCCTTGTTTTTGTACAGGTTGCGGATAGCGGCAACGAAGTAGTTTTTGAGCATAGGTGTAATGGGTAGGGTATGGTAACAATATACTCCGGATTTTTCTGTTGGTCACAGGGATGGAAATATATTTTTTTTGCGATCTTAGCGGCTATGAGACGTTGTTTTCTGCTCTTTCTAAGCGTGTTGTCAATGGTATCGGTCTATGGACAGAAAAAATCGGAAGATTCCGCGGCATTGGCACCCGGGGACTTGTTCCCCTTGGGCGGGATGAGCAAGGAAATCCCAATATATATAGAGGATACCTTTACCGATACCGACTTTAAAACAATGGCCAGACTTACGGGTGGACGCTATTATCATGCGAACAATGCGGAAGAGGTGTATAGCATCTCGCAAAAGATATTCAGTCGACCATAGCGCCACTACCGATGTTTTAGTAAAGTTCTATCTTTGAAAAATTACTCTATGATGATGTATAAAAAAATCTTCTTTTTGGCGTTGATGCCGTGGTCTTGTGCTGTTTCTGCACAGCAAACGATCTATTATGATAAATTTTTTCAGGCAGTTTCGGAAAAGCCGACAACGTATTCCCGGACGCTGGAGAAGGATGGGGCAGCGGTGGTTTTCATCGACATGCGCCGTGATACAGTCCTTGCAAAGGGACGTGTCAATGTGGGTGAGCATCCGGATCTGGCCCTCAAAATGGTCGAGTTTGTGAAGGGTGATTGTAATCCGTACAAGTTCAAAGAGGAATTTAAAAGTATGCGGTGCGACATTGACGTTTATAACGGTGGCAAGCTGTATAGGAGGATCATTTCGCATGACGCGAAAATGTTTTATGGGCAAATTTGGGATGATGCGGGTACACCCGTGTTAACGAATGGCAATGGTATCTATACCCAGCAATTGGCCGAATGCAACGTGTACGAATACTATGCTGACAGCGTGTTGTCTGAGCAATATACTGTGAGGCTTGCCGAGAAAGACACGATCTATGGCACCTATGATAAGGCAGCGATGCCGGAGGGCGGTTACCAGAGGTTTGTACAAGAGCTGACAAAATATATCAAATATCCGGGCGCAGCGCAGATTAACCGAAGGGAAGCGCGTATATACATACAATTCGTGGTCGACAAAACCGGAAAGCTGACAGAGTTTAAGCCGCTGAACAATACCGGCTATAATTTTGAAGAAAAGACGGTCAAGCGGATGGAGAAGTTAAGCGCCTGGGAGCCTGCCGTGTTTCGGGGGAAGCCGGTAAAAACTAAGTTTGTGCTGCCGATTCATTTTAAGTTGAGTTAATCCTTGACGCTACGCCAGTTTAAACTGCAGCGCTACTTTCGGAATCTGATTAAACAACTGGTTTCGCAGTGCATTCGCTTCTTCCAGTTCCCTTTTGCCGGTGGCGGTCAGAAAGAAGATGCGTTTCCTCCGGCCACCGCGTTCCTGGGTGGGGTCGCTCATTTGGGAAGTGACGAGACCTTTTTCTTCAAGGCGTTTGAGGACGGCATGGACGGCGCTGATGTTGAGGCTGCGGCCGGTTTGGCGTTCGATCTCGTCCATGACGGCTACGCCGTAGGCTTGCTTGTAGAGGATGCCGACGGTTAGGAGGATCAGTTCTTCGAGTTCGCCGATGTAGGTTCCTTTCATGATCGTATAAACTTCAGGGCTTATTCATTCTTTAATACTTCGGCCGGGTTGCTGTGCGCGGCACGCCAGGCCTGGTAGCCGATGGTGACAAAGGCAATCGCTGCCGCCGCGCCTCCGGCCAATACAAATAGACTAAAATCAATGTTTACCTGGTAGGCAAATCCTGCCAGCCATTGCTTCAGCAGGAACCACGCCAGGGGAAATGCCAGGACGTTGGCCAGCAAGATGAGACTGAAGAACCGCTTTGAGAACAGCAGGAAAATCTGTGTGTTGGAGCTGCCCATGACCTTGCGGATGCTCATTTCTTTTTTACGCTGCTCGGCGGTAAAGGTGGACAAGCCAAACAAACCCAGGCACGCTACGAGCATCGAGAGGCCTGAAAAGATCAGCGTAATCGTGCTCATTTTGCTTTCGGCGTGGTATAATTTTTCCAGGTTGTTGTCGAGAAAGAAATACTCGAACGGCCAGCCGGGTATTTGGGCTTTCCATTGTTGTTCCAGGGAGGCAATGGTCCCTGGGACATCGTTGCCGGTGATGCGTACGGCCATGTATTTCATAAAGATCTCAAACGCCTTGCTGTTGAGATTCAGGTCCATGACCAGGGGGCGGATGGACTGATGCCGCGAAGCAAAGTTGAAATCTTTTACCACGCCAATGATGGTACGGTTGGGGCGGGTTCCGAATTTCTTGCCGACAGCTGCTTCGTTGGAGCCCCATCCCATTTGTTTCACCAGCGTCTCGTTGACCAGCAATGAGAGCGTGTCGTCGGTGCCGACCTCTTCCGAATAGTCGCGGCCTGCGACGATGGGTATATCGAATGTTTTAAGAAAGTCGTGCCGCACATTCATCCGGGGAAACGGTTTAGACTCGGGCATCCCCTCGAATATAAAATTACCCACCTGATGTTTAGAGCCGAGTATTTCTTCCATCGCAGTAACACTGATGACATTCGCGTTTCGACGGAACTCGGTGCGCAGGGCTTCATACTTTTCGGCGACAGGCGTGAGCATGACGGGTACCATGATCACATTCTCGCGTGCAAAGCCGGTGTCACTTTTTTGCAGCATGTTGAGTTGATCAATCGCTACACCGGTGCCGATCAGCAGCATGATCGACAATGTAAATTGTAAAGTTACCAGTGCCTTGCGAAATATAGCACCCTTCTCCCGGCTTACGTTGGCCTTCAGCGCGGTGATCGGTAAAAACGATGATAATACCACGGCCGGGTACAGGCCGGCCAGTATGCCGACGCCCAGCGGCAGACCCAAGAACAACGCCAGATAGAAGGACTCCAGCAGCGTGTGCGTGGGAATTGCTTTTTCGGCAAAGGCATTAAAGAAGGGCAGCGCAATAACGACCAGTACCACGGCGAACATAGCTCCCAACAAACACAACAAGATCGATTCCATCAGGAACTGCGTGACCAATTGGCCGCGTGGACTGCCCAGCGTTTTACGCATGCCCACTTCTTTGGCGCGCTTCGCTGCGCGTGCCGTACTGAGGTTAATGAAGTTGATACAGGCGATTAGCAATACAAACACGGCAATGGAACCGAAGATATAGATGGTAGACTCGCGGCTATTGGGCTGGATCTCATAGTCCATGTGCGAGTGCAGGTGAATGTCTGGCAGCGCCATGAATTCCATCGTAACGTCGTTACGCACCATGTCGGGGAAATATTTTTGTACAAAGGCCGGCATCGCAGCATGCAGCGTGTGTACGGAACCGGGGTCTTTTAAGAGCAGGTACGTCCAGCACGGATTCCAATACCAGCTCTGGGGCAAGTGTCCCTCGTAAAATGACTTGAGCGTTTCAAAGGATACGAGGAAATCGAATTGGAAGTGCGTGTTGGGTGGGATATCTTTTAGTACGCCGGTGATTAGCAGGTTGGTGTTGCCCTGGAATTTCAGATACTTTCCAACGGGGTCTTCATCTCCGAAATATTTGCGCGCCGCGCTTTCGGTCAGCACCATGGTGTGCGTATCGTCTAGGGCCGTATTACGATTACCTTTGACCAATGGAAAGTCGAAGACATCAAAGAAGGAAGGTTCCGTAAAAAATAATCGCGTTTCGTTAAATTCTTTTTTGTTTTTGTCGTCGATCGTCGCCACGGCTAGTGTGGGGGCTTGAAAGTTGTAGAAACGCACGGCTTGCTCGATCTGTGCACCGTAGTCGTTCAACAACGCTTCGCCCACAGGAAATGGCTGACTCGCTGAGCGCTCCCCAATGCCGTCCGACTCGAAAATCTCATGTATGCGATAGATGCGATCCGCCTTGCTGTGCATCCGATCAAAACTATACTCGTCGCGGATATAGAGGCTGATCAGGATAAAGCAAGCAATCCCAATCCCCAATCCGAAAATGTTGAGGAAGGAATATCCTTTTTGTTTAATGAAGCCCCGTTTAAATACCGAGAAGTAATTGTGTAGCATCATAAGCGAGGAGGGGGAAGAGGTTCGTGAACGTTTAATATTAGACCAGCGGAAGAAGCGGAGGACGTTCCAGGTAAACTGGAGGTTCGCCAGCGTACGGCTGTGCATCTTCCGCGTGCGGAAATACATTTCATAGGCATCGCCCTGGATTTCTTCCAGCAGGGCGGGATTGCAGTACCACTCCAGGAAGCGGTTGGGCCATTTGGGCGGAGATGTTTGTGCCATGCTTGTTCTACAAACGTGAAAGTAATTGATATGTTTCATGTTTGTAGAATGTGATGGGTCGGATAACTGGTTATTGTTGTAAAGTATTGGTTATCAGGTGCTAGATTGGTAGATTCCACGAACGATCTCCCCGCTTTCTGTAGGCAATGGTCGGTAACTTGGCCAAAATATTCCGACCTTTGCCCCGATGCTGTATCGCTTTCCACCGACGCCGGCCGAAGCTGCCCAGGATAATTCCTTCCTGACGGGAAAGCACGAGGTGTTTGCCAAGCTGAAGCGTGAACGCAAGCCCGGCCAGCGCACGGTGCTCATGACGGAGCATACGCTGATCTTTGTGCTTAAAGGTATGAAGCTGCTGCACTTGCCGGATCAAACCGTTACCGCCTCGCCGGGCGATGTGGTGCTGCTGCGAAAAGGCATTTATGTCATGGCAGAGTATATTGAAGAAGGCGTGGACTTTGAAGCCATGATGTTATTCCTCTCTACTAAATTACTGCAAGGCTTCACCCATCACGGACGCAAAGGTTATACGCCTACCAACGATCATTGCGTCGTCTTTCCGGCCACAGGCTGGATCGACGGCTTTAAGGAAGGCTTCTATAAATTCTTCCAACAACGTCCAGCTCACGCGGACCAGCTGTTGCCACTCAAACAACAGGAAATCTTACTGCTGTTGTTGTCCGGTCCCCATGGCACTAAAGTGCAGGAGTTTATTTATACCGCCGCCAGCCAGGAGCCGGGCGATATCGACTTCATCGTCCAGCAATACTTACTCCAGCCCGTTACCATTGCTGAGCTGGCCGCGCTTTCCAACTGCAGCCTCGCCAAGTTTAAGCGCGACTTCCAGCAACGTCACCAGTGTGCGCCGCGTACATGGATCAATCAGCAGCGCCTGAAACATGCCCGCATGCTGCTGGAAAACACTGACCAGCCCATTGCCACGGTCGCCGACGCCTGTGGCTTTGACAACACCTCGTACTTCATCCGCCTCTTTAAAACCGAATACGGCGCCACCCCCGCTTCCTGGCGAGCCAAAATTGTTATCGAATGAGCCATTACGGCTAACCCTGCTGCTACCGCTACCGCGACCTTTGTATAAAAAACACATGAAGATCTTAGTGATCGGTGGTAGTGGCACCATCGGAAAAAAAGTCGTCACCACTTTTGGGGCACGTGGACACGAGGTTGTTGTTGCCGGCAGAAACAGTGGTGCGATATCCGTGGATATCGCACAGCATGCCTCTATCGTCGCGATGTTCGAGCGCGTGGGCGTAATCGATGCTTGTATCTGTACCGCGGGCACCGGCTATTACGGTCCCTTTGCTACGATGACAACGGAGATGATGATGCCGGGCATTCAAGGGAAGTTGTTGGGACAGGTAGACCTGGTGTTGACAGGTATGCAATATCTAAATAGAGGAGGTTCGTTTACACTCACGTCAGGCATTGCTGCCCAACACCCGGCGCGCAATGGCACATGTGTGGCGATGATCAATGGGGCGGTGAATAGTTTTGTATTGGGTGCTGCGCAGGAAATGACAGAGGAGCGACGGGTGAATGTCGTGAGCCCCGGGTTGGTGGAGGATAGCCGCGAGCGGTATGGGGCATTCTTTCCTGGGTATAATTTGGTGCCGATGGACAAGTTGGTGAATGCTTATGTTTTGAGTGTGGAGGGCGCAGTGAACGGGAGGATCTTGAAGGTGTATTCGTGAGGATTTGGTGTAGTGATGAGGGGATATCCTGATTAAAGTCATTCCGCGTACTGACGATTCGCAAGCCTGTTGTTTTCAACAGGCGTTACTTTAGCATCACGCGCTCGACGTACGAGCTACGAGTAATTTAACTGCTATTGTCTATGCTACCAAACAAAATGAAGGCCGCCGTCGTACGGGAATTCGGCCAACCCCTTACCATCGAAGAAATGCCGGTGAAACGTCCCGGTAGAAATGAGATCCTGGTAAAGATCATCACCAGCGGCGTGTGTCATACGGATCTGCATGCCGCCAGTGGCGACTGGCCGGTTAAGCCCAAGCTGCCGCTTATACCGGGTCACGAAGGATTAGGGTACGTCGCCGCGGTAGGAGAGGGCGTCGACTATATAAAGGAAGGAGACATTGTCGGCGTGCCCTGGCTCTACAGCGCCTGCGGTCACTGTGAACATTGTATTACCGGCTGGGAAACGTTATGTGAAAGTCAGCAGAATGGAGGTTATAGTGTTGACGGAAGCTATGCCGAATACGTGGTGGCAGATGCCCGGTATGTGGGGCACCTGCCTGCGGGGATTAATTTTACCGAGATGGCGCCCATCCTGTGTGCGGGAGTAACAGTATACAAAGGACTAAAAGAGACTGAAGTTAAACCCGGACAATGGGTGGCTATTTCGGGCATCGGAGGACTGGGCCACGTCGCCGTACAGTACGCCAAGGCTATGGGCATGCACGTTGCTGCGATCGATATAGCAGATGACAAGCTGTCGCTGGCGAAAAAGCTAGGTGCGGACATCGTTGTCAATGCGCGTCAGCAGGACCCTGGCGAATATATCAAAAAGGAAACGCAAGGCGGCGTACATGGCGTGCTGGTAACCGCGGTGTCAACCATAGCTTTCAAGCAAGGGCTGTCTGTTATGCGCCGCAAGGGCACGCTGGCGCTCAACGGCCTGCCGCCAGGCAGCTTCGAGCTTCCTATCTTCCAAACCGTCCTGAACCGTCATACCATTCGGGGCTCCATTGTAGGTACGCGTAAGGACTTGCAGGAGGCGCTTGAGTTCGCGATCGAAGGAAAAGTTAAAGCTACGGTGGATGCGTCGCGATTGGAGGATATCAATACGATCTTTGACGATATGAAGAAAGGCGAGATTGAGGGGCGTCGTGTGTTAGAGATTGCTGCACCATAGGCAAGGGTGATCGCGCCAGTCCAAGGCTGTAATGGTTGCAGTCTTGGACGGCCGCCTCACGCCGCAAGCGTGCTATGTCAGTTTTGTTCTACTGACGGAAATTCTAGTCCCCTCAATGTCAGAATGAATTGTACCCGTTTCTCGAAAGCTTCGGTCATATTCCCCATTACCACATCATACCGCATATCCACCGCGCTGCCGAGAGCTACCGCACGTACGCGTTCCACCACTTGAATACTATCATTGATATTTCCACCAAACCACAGCGGGTTTCCTTTTTGTCGCCAGGTCACTAACCGGTACTCTTCCCCTGGCTGATGTACTCCTACAGCATCGTGTGCAGCAGCCACCGCCAGCGCATTGCCATACAGCACTGACGTTGTCTGTGCCTCTGTATTAAATAATGTGGTAATAATCGCCATACCGGGTTCCGCATAAATAGCTTCGGGGGCCAACACCGGCCTGTCCGAAGAGTTGCATGCCTGTAACAAAAGGAAGGGAAAAAGAAAAAGTATAGTTCTCATCTTTAGTAAATATCGCATACTATATCCGGATTATTCTTTCGTAGGAATGTCGAACACAAAACCATTCGAAGACGCCAGCTTGTGGCACTCGTAACACTCGACCGCGAACGTCATCGCCCTGCCATACGGAATCAGTTGCGGTGTGTTGAACCGTGCAAAGCCCCAGCCGCCGGTTTCCCGGAATTTCTTGCTGTCGTGAATCATTAGCTGCACGTTGTTAAACTTGCCCGCATGTACATTTCCAACGCTGTCCACCGGCTGCTTATCCCATACGACCTTCACAATCTTCGCACCGTCCGGCCACGGATTAATGGCATTCTTTTCGAGGGCCTTGACGGCAATGTCGTTGCCATAGATCAATCGCATGGTGCCGTTGTCGAACCGGTTAGTAGACGCAATCACTTTCCAGCTTTTGTAGTCGTCAAAGTAGGCAATGCCATTGATTGATGTTGGCGCGGCTGACTTCGCGGAGCGTGTGGCAGTAGTATGCGCTACCGGCTTTATCACGGCCGGTTTCGGCTGACTGGTCAATGCAGTCACATAGCGTTTAAGCGTATTGATCTCCTCATCGGTTACGCGGGCCGAGGGGTGTACCGCTGTATAGCTTGGCAGCGGCATGCGGCCCTGGTCGACCATGTTGACGATATACCACAGTTTACTGAGCTGCTCGCCGTGGGAGAGACTGTCCCACTGCGAAAAGTTGAGGTGTGCGCGGGCTTCGGCAACATCGGCGGCCACCTTCCAGGATATCGGGGCGATCTTGTCGTACCAGCGGACGTTGCTTTCGTTGGAATGACAATCGTAGCAGGCATGTTGAAAGATAGTCGTGACAGAATCGGGGCCGGCGAACGGGCCGGTAACCGGTGGGTTGACAATCTCCGGCGTGGTGAATTGCAGCAGGAGGATTGTAACCGCTATCAACGGACCTGCCAGGAGCAGGGTTTTAGAACGTGAGCGGGTGATGCGTTTCATGGGAACGGAATTACAGCGTCTCGTTTAGCAACGCGTTGATGGCGGCTTCAAAGGTTGCTTTATACCGGGTGTGGTATTCGCCCGCGCCGGGACCGTAGAAAGAAGTTTGAATGTCGCGCACCACGCCGTTTTTGTCGAGCATGATGGTGGTGGGAAATGTCTTCAGGTCGGTTAATTGGGGTAATGTTTTTTGTGTGCGTTGCGGGTCGTTCGCAGTAGCGCCGGTGATCAGCAGCGGGTATTGTACATCAAACTTTGTTTGGAACTTACGCAGGCTCTTTTGTGAGCGGACCGGGTCGGTGCTTAGCTCATACGCAAGGGCTACGATCTCGACACCGCGATCGCGGTTGCGTTTGTAGTAGTCGCTTAAGAACGCCATCTCGTCCATACAGTTCGGGCACCACGAGCCTATGATCTGGACGATCACTACTTTACCTTTGAAGCGGTTGCTGGGCAGCGATACCGTGTTACCGTCCAGGTCCCGGAAGCTGAAGGCCAGCTTGCCGTCATTGCCTTTCTTGACAGTGGTCACGTGTGGCGTAAGCGCTACGTTGGCATCTTTTACCGCCAGCCAGGTTTCGGCAACAGCGTCACCGTTGTAAAACACACCGGCCATGTGGTCAGAGTTGATCTTGGCGCGCAGCAGTAACGCGTGACTGCCGTCGAAGGTCGAGAGGAACAGCGAGTCGCCGGAGACAACACCGTCGAGGTAGCGATAGTCGGCTGAAGGTGTTAGCACCGAACCAGCCAGGGCATTGCCCTGTTGCGTGAAGTCGCCGATAGCGTGACGTTTTGTTTGGTTGGCACGGGTGAACTCGATCTTCCATTTCCCCTGGGCTGGACGCAGTGCTGCCGTGGCTACGGGAAAGCGACTGCCGCCGGCTGATGCCGTAAACGGCATCGTCGTTTCTCCCGTCGCACTCCCTGACACCCAAACGCCGCGTAGGCTCTCGCGTTGTGTTACACGGGCTTTGAAGTACGACTCAAACACCGGCATTCGGATGACCACCGAGTCTTGCGTGAATACCGGGTCTTCGGTTTTGATGCGCTCGGTGCCGTTTACAATGTAGAGGCTGGTTTTGTTTGATTGGCGAACGACTTCGAATAGGAACGGTATGGTGCGGCCGTCTTTGCGTTGCAGTGTGGCGCGCCAGTGGCCGGGTTTGAGGTCGGTTTGGGCGAGCGTGGTCAAAGATAGGCTTAACAAAAGTCCAAGGAATATTGCGTGACGGATCATGGTAGCAGGTTTGTGATGGTTAATATACTTTTCGGCGTCCGTTATACTAATTCGATGGTTACGGCGATGTTGCCGCGTGTAGCTTTAGAGTAAGGACATGTTTGGTGAGCAGCTTCGATCAGTTGTACGGCAGTTTCTGTTTCCAGGCCGGGCAGGCTTACGTATAATCGTGCTTGCAGGAAGAATGCATTGTTGGCGGTGCCGAGGTCTACTTCTGCGTCGACGGCAACGTCTTTTGGTAAGGCGATGTGCAGGGTACGGGCGGCGTGGCCGATGGCACCGATAAAACAAGCGGACCAGCCGGCGGCGAATAACTGCTCGGGGTTTGTGCCCAGGCCTTTGCTGCCGGGAGGTGACAGTTTAATGTCCAGGTGACCGTCGTCGCTGTGTGCTGCACCGTCACGGCCGCCAGTGGTGTGGGTCTTGCCGGTATAGAGTACGTTTTCAATGGGGGTGATACCCGAAGAGAGTGAATAATGTTTAATGGTTTCCATAAAGTGTATAAGTTAAATTGTATTTTTTTGGTTCTGTTACCGTCGCTTATTGCGTTGGTGCTGCAAAGAGAACGCGCCGGCGCTGCCCAGGTTGATAGAATTCCCGTGGGGTAGGCAAATCGGGGGGTGAGTTAGACAACGACCTGCGGCAAGCTGGCCTGCTCCAGACCTGTCCGGTTGGCGGTAATCCACGCCGGATTCGCCGTTGATATTGCCGGATCCGGCCCCGCGCATGTTGAATAATGGTGCTCTGTACGGTATTTTTAGCAAATATTTGCAGGTCCGGGCCTACGGCACCGCAGGTACAACCATCCGAATGAATACAAAGTCTTTTAAGATATCGCACAAAGTTATCTGGCTCAGCTCCATCTGCCTGGGTATACTGACGTCGGTGCCCAAGTTTGCCGAGCATCATTTTAATCCCTACGAGGCGCTGATCAACGCCGTCATCACGGCCCTGTTTGCCATCTTTATATGGTATTACAACATCGCGACCATGCCGGCGTACACGTCGAGCGACGTGGCCCACGGCTTCTCTGCTATGCGGTTGATCAAAAGCCTGGGAGTGGGCATGGTGGTGATGTTCCTGCTCGCATGTGCACAGCAATATTTATTGTCGCACCTGCACTTTGGCTCCATGATGCTGATGATCGAAATCCGTGGCATCCTGGTCAACCTGACCTTCTATATGTTCCTGCACATGGTGCAGCAAAGTTACCAGAACCAGCAAGTAGGTACCGAGTTGGAGCGCATTAAAATGGACAACCTTGGTGCTCAGTACGAGTTGTTGCGCCAGCAGGTAAACCCGCACTTCCTGTTCAACAGCCTGAATACATTAAAGTATATGGTCGAAACCGGCGACCAGCATGCCGGCGACTTTATCCTGAAGCTGTCGGATTTCTATCGCTTTACCTTAGAGAACCGGAAACTGGATCTCATTCGCCTGTCCGAAGAATTGGAAATATTGCAGGCCTATATGTTCCTGCTCAAAGCCCGCTTTGAAGAAGGAATAGACCTGGAGATGCGTATTGCCGATGAGCACCGGGCCTCGCTCGTGCCGCCGTTCACACTCCAATTGCTGGTGGAGAACTGTATCAAACACAACGTCGTGTCACTGGACAAGCCCTTGCAGATTAGCGTCTACTCGGAGGGGGATTGGCTGGTCGTCGAAAACGGCTTGCAGCGCAAGCGTGCACCCGAGTCGTCTACGGGCGTAGGCCTGGAAAATATCAATCAGCGGTATATGCACCTGTTAAATCAAAAGATAGAGATCCAGGCTACCGATACTACTTTCCGAATCAAACTTCCTGTCGTGCATGAAAATCCTCATCGTTGAAGACGAGCTCAAAGCGGCCAAGTCGCTGGCAGCGCTCATCACTGCACTGCGGCCCAACGCTGTTGTTGTGGGGCAGCTGCAGAGCGTCGAGCGCGCTATCGACTACCTCACACACAATTCCCAACCTGAATTGATCTTCATGGACATTCAGCTGGCCGATGGGTTGTGCTTCGAGATCTTCAAAGCCGTGCGCGTACAATGCCCCGTCGTCTTTTGTACTGCCTTCGGCGAATATACCATGGACGCCATCAAAGCCAACGGCATCGACTACCTTCTGAAACCCTTCTCCCGTCAGGACCTCCAACTGGCCTTCGAGAAGGTAGAAAGCTTCCGCAACTTCTTTCAACAACACGGCCAGCTCGACCTCGAAGGCCTGCTGAAAAAGATCGGCGTAGACGAAGGAAAGAAAAGTTTCCTGGTATTTAAGAGTAACAAATATACCACGGTCCAGACGGATCAGATCGCCTTCCTTTACATCCGCAACGAGCTGTCGACCATCGTTACCTTTCAAGGTCAAGAGTTTACAATTGATCAGTCGTTGGATCAGCTGCAGGCGTCGCTTTCGGCGAATCAGTTTTATCGGCTTAACCGGCAGTACTTGGTGAACTTTAGCGCTATTAAAGAAGTGGAGCACTACTTTGCGCGGAAGCTGTTTGTGAAACTGGCTGTGCCTACGCCGGATAAGCTGTTGATTGGGAAAGAGAAGACCAGTGGATTTTTGGCGTGGTTGGAAAATCGTTAATCGGGCTTTTTATTCCAATCGCGTAGGCGCCACCTGAGCCGCTGGTATCGGTTAGCGGCATTTCAAACGATTGAAACTGGTATTTCTCCTGTAAATTCCCGTAATTCCACGGACCGCGATTCCAGTTAAACCGATCTTGCCGTGCTGTGTTACCGTAAACCGATTTCCAGGCTCCTGGCCTTGTTTTACCTGCTGTTACCGGCGTGGGGTTGGGCGCAGCAATCGTATCACTTCCGTCACATCGGGCGCAGCGAAGGGCTTTCGCAAAGCAACGTCACCTGCATCTTACAAGACCACAAGGGGTTTATGTGGTTCGGTACGCGCGACGGCCTCAATCATTACGATGGCCATACGATCACTGTCTACCGCCACGATCCCGCCAACCCGCGCAGCCTTTCGCACAATTATATTCGCGCGCTGTATGAGGACAATCAGCATCGTCTGTGGATCGGCACCGACGAAGGACTGAATCTATATAACCGTACTACCGACGACTTCACCCGGTTCTTACCCGATCCGCAAAACCCCGCGGGCATCAGTTCGAGTAATATACGGGCCATTACGCAAGACAGGCACCAACGGCTCTGGATCGGTACCGGTGGTGGCGGGCTCAACCGCTTTGATCCCGAACAAAATACTTTCTATACGTACCGCCATGATCCGCGCAACGGCCGCTCCATTAGTAGTGACCAGATCGAAGATATATTGGAAGACCCAGGTGGTTCACTGTGGGTTGCGACGTGGAATGCCGGCCTGAATAAACTTGACCCCGCGACAGGCATCTTCGAACGGTATGTGCACATCCTCACCTCCGATAAGCTCAAGAAACTCTACTTAGACCGGCGGCAAGACCTTTGGATCGGCACCACCGAAGGTGGACTTAACCGCTATGACCGTCGCACGAATACCTTCGTCGCCATTCGCGCTACCACGTCGACAGCAGGCCTCAACAACAATGATGTCTTATCTATCGTGGAAGACACGCGCGGCAACTTATGGGTAGGCACGCAGAACGGAGGTATTAATATACTCGATACAAATCGTCATAACCTGCATTATATCCACGAAGGCCCTAACCCCGAAGACCTCAATAACGGCTCCATCTATACGCTCTACCGCGACCGTCAGGGCGACATTTGGGTAGGTACTTTTAGTGGTGGTGTAAATTACTACAACAGCACGCCACCACGCTTTCACCATTTGCCCGCCGGTAATATCCTTTCGGTGTACGAAGACCCACGTGAAACGCTATACCTCGGTACCGACGGCGACGGCCTGACCGTCTACGATCGGCATCAACAGGTCACCCACCTGCGCCACCGCCCGGATGACAAACAAAGCATCGGCAGCAACTACCCCTTGTGCTTGTTTGAAGATCATGCCGGTCAACTGTGGGCTGGGTGCTTTTACGGAAAGGCTTCTGTGCTCCGCACGGACTCACGCACTTTCTACACGCCGCCCTTTACCGTCGATGTCAAACACGTTGCTGTAATCGGCGAGGACGCTATCACGGGTAAGATTTGGATGGGCACCTGGGGCGAGGGCCTGGTAGTATATGATCCGCGCATAAACGCGTGGAAACAATATCTGCCCGAAGCGGGCAACGACAAAAGCATCAGCCACACGCTGATCTTTGCGATCTACCAGGATCGTCGCGGCGATCTTTGGATTGGCACCGAAGGAGGTGGCCTTAACCGCTACAACCGCGTGACCGATGACTTCACACACTTTGCTGATAGTCGCCCGCACCATGGCAGCATGGGCAACAACATTGTCAATGTGATCTATGAGGATGCGCGTGGTAACTTGTGGGTGGGTACGCAAGGTGGGCTTAACCGCCTGGATCGTGATACCGGTCAGTTTGAAAATTATACTACCCGCGACGGATTGGCCAACGATGTGGTGCAGTCGATCGAGGAGGATCACCACGGCCGTCTGTGGCTAGGCACCAACAAGGGCATCTCCCGGTTTGATCCTGACACTAAAACCTTTCGCAATTATGAAATAGCCGAGGGTACACAACACAATGCTTTCAATCGGCAGTCGTCGTGGAAGAACCCCGCCGGCAGGCTGTACTTCGGTGGTATCAATGGACTCAGTTATTTTCACCCCGATAGCCTGACCGATAGTCCTGTGCATCCCCCGGTGTATTTCACCGAGTTGCAGGTCTTTAACAAACCCGTCAGCTTTCGTGAGAAGGATGCCCCCCTGGCACAACCCTTGCCGGAAGCTCAGGTGGTGACGCTGTCGTACGATCAGTCCGTCTTCTCGTTTGAATTTGTTGCCCTCGACTATACCGCACCGGGTAAAAATCAATACGCCTATACGCTGGAAGGCTTTGATAAAGTCTGGAATGAGACCGGCACGCAACGCAAGGCTACCTATACCAACCTGGATCCGGGCGAGTATACCCTGCATATAAAAGCCACCAACAGCGATGGCGTCTGGAATACGGAGGGCAGCTCCCTGCGCATCATCATTACGCCACCGTTTTGGCAAACGTGGTGGGCGCGTGCGGTATATGTATTGCTCCTGGCAGGAGCGATCTTCGCGCTGCGCCTGATCGTGATCCAGCGCCTGCGTGTCCGTAATCAGTTGGAGATGGATCAGATCAAGTTGCGCTTTTATGCCAACATCTCGCACGAGTTTCGTACGCCGCTCACACTCATGCTGGGACCGCTCAGCCAGGTGATGGCGTCGACAGAAGAAGGCTCGCGTAATCACCAGATGTTGCAGTTGGTGCAGAAGAATAGTCAGCGCCTGCTCAAGCTGATTAATCAGTTGATGCACATCTATAAGCTCGACGCGGGTTTTATGAAGCTGGCGGTCACAAAGGGCGATCTCGGGGCATTTGTCCGCAGCCTTTGCGAGACATTTCAATTCGATTCGGAGAAACGCAACATCCAATTTACCGTGACGGCGCCGGCGCACGAAGAATATTACTTCGATGCCGACAAACTGGAGAAGATCTTGCTCAACGTACTCTCCAACGCTTTCAAACATACACCCGATCAGGGACATATTACGCTGACGTTACGGTTACATGATACCGACCCCCGAGGCACCCGGAAACGCCAGTCCTACGCGCACATCGCTATAACCAATAGCGGCCGCGCGATACCCGAAAGTTATCGTGAAAAGATCTTCGACCCCTTCTTCCGCATCGAGCATGACGAGCATAGTACACCGGGTACCGGCCTCGGGCTTTCCCTGGCGCGCCAGTTGGCGCGCTTGCACAAGGGCGATATCGTACTCGCCAACACGGGTGACAATTGTACAACCTTCGCGGTATGGCTACCGGTCGACGCGGCAGCGTTTGACCGGCACGAATATGCCCCGCAAGATCGTCTCGTGGAGCCGTCCGAGGCAACGATCACCCCGGAAGGCCTATTGACTGCCATACCGGGTGCTCCTGCCGGAACGCTTCCCGTGCTACTGGTCGTAGAAGACAATCCAGACATTCGTCGGTTTATCCGCCTGCATTTTGAAAATGCCTTCCAGGTGGAGGAGGCTCACCATGGCGAGGAAGGTCTGGTGCAGGCGCGTAACCTGCTACCCGACATCATCCTTACCGACGTCATGATGCCGGTCATGGACGGTGTCACGTTGTGTACGCGCATCAAGCACGATATACTGACGAGCCATATCCCCGTCGTGCTGCTCACAGCCCGTGGCGACGAAGCCCTGCAGCTCAGGGCCTTCCGCGAGGCCCTGGCGGACGACTACATTGTCAAACCCTTTCAACCGCACGTACTGCTGGCGAAGCTCGTCAACATTCTCACGTTGCGCGAGAATCAAAAGCGCAGATATTACCGCGACTTCATCACCAACCCGACAGCACCCGCTACGCTCGACGACGACTTCCTGCAAAGAGCGGTGGCGGTTGTCGAGCGACACATCGACAACCCCGACTTCGATATTGAGAAATTCTGCCGCGAGCTCGCCCTCAGCCAGACCAATTTGTACCGCAAATTGCAAAGCCTGTTGGGGGTGTCGGGCAACCAGTTCATTCGTGACATCCGCATGAAGCGTGCGGTGCAATTACTGGCAACAGAACAGTATGCCGTGCACGAGGTCGCCACGCAGGTGGGTTTTGCGGATGCGAAGTATTTCAGCAAAGCCTTTAAGAAACAGTTTGGTGTGTTGCCCTCTGCGTACCGCAACATAGGTCAGTCTGTCCCTACTTCCCTGGAAATGCAATAGCGAGGTAAATTGGAAGGTTTTTCCACCTTTAATACCGGTTTTTCTCCCCGCCGCGGTCGCGCCCTGCCTTACTTTTAATGAGTCGCCGCGGCCGCTTATAGACGCGTTGCCCGGCGCTACCAACACTCTTTGTTTCACTAAATATTCAGTACGATGACCAGACGACTGTACACACTTCATGCATGCCTGTTTGCGCTTGCCCTGATGGCAAGCGTAGTAAGCGCCCAGGCGCAAAAGCCCTGGCTGCACGTCGACGGCAACCAGATCAAAGACCCGGCCGGAAACCCCGTCACGTTGCGGGGCGTATCCGTATTACCGAGCGAGCACCACAACGAGTGCACCACCTGCAACAACAAACCCCTGAGCGAAATGATCGCCTGGCAGGCCGATGGCAGCCGGGGTTGGTATTCGCGTGTGTTGCGACTGCCCGTCACCACGGCCAAGGTAAAAGACCCCGCTACCAGCTTTGCCACGCACATCGACCCGTATGTGCAGCAAGCGATCGCCCTCAACCAATATGTTATTGTCGACCTGCACCTGGTCAGCAATTACGATGTCAACGGTTCGGGTGGTGTGAAGCAACAATTTGTGATGGACTTCTGGAAGTACGTGGCGCCGCGCTATGCCAATACCCCAAACGTGATCTTCGAGATCTTCAACGAGCCGGTCAACCCCGACAACTGGACGTCGTGGAAAAACTATATCCAGCCCGTGATCGACAGCATTCGCGCAGTGGCCCCGAACAACCTCATCCTGGTAGGCAGTCCGCAGTGGAGCACACGTGTAAACAGCGCCGTGACCAATCCACTCACCGGTGGCAACCTGGTCTATGTATACCACATTTATCCCAATCAGGGTGCGGCCACGGCGACGAACCTGAACACCAAGTTTGGCAATGCGGCCAATACCATCCCCGTGATGCTGACGGAGTTTGGCTGGAACCAGGATCCCAACTATTCCGACGGCGTGACGTTTGGTACGACCGGCGGCTGGGGTACACCCTTTCGGAATTATATCGACGCTCACCCCTGGATCAGCTGGCAAGGATGGATCTTCGACAACTTCTGGAAGCCTCAATACTTTGACTGGAACTGGAACCTGATGTCGGGTGAGAATCAGGGACGCTTTATGCAGAACTGGCTTTTTGAATTACAAAACCACAACCAACCCGGCGGTGCGGGCGGCATCGGCACACAAACGCCGTACGCTACGCACACCATACCTGGCCGCATTCAAACCGAAGATTTTGACATCGGCGCCCAGGACGTAGCCTACCACGACTCCGACCTTGGCAACAATGGGAATAGCTACCGCAGCACCGACGTAGACCTCGGTACCACGACCGATATCGGCGGCGGCTATGTCGTAGGCTATACTATAAACGGAGAGTGGCTGGAATATACCATTGGCTCGGTCGCTGCCGGCAGCTACAATATCGGTATACGTTCAGCCAGCGCCAGCAGCAATGCCGGCAAAAACATTACGGTAAAGCTGGATGGCGTAACGCTGGGCACCGTCACGCCGAACAACACCGGTGCCTGGGAAACGTGGGAGACGCTTGCGTTGAACAACATCAGTATAGCCGGCGGCAGCAATAAAGTATTGCGATTGGAAATTGCCGGTGGTAGTTTTAATCTCAATTATATCGAATTTACGCCGGTGGGTCAGGTGTCGACGCGCTACGAAGCGGAGACGACAAGCCGTTGGTCCAGTGGTGCTTCGAACACGGTCGTCGCCCAGGCGCAAGCCAGTGGTGGCAACCTGGTACGTGTATCGGCCGATGGTGTGGGCGACTTTGTAGAGTATACATACGCCCATACTGGCATGAAAAACTATGATGTATACCTGGGCTTCCGCGCGGGGCCTGATCAGGGGACTTGCCAGGTTTACAAGGATGGTGCTGCGTATGGAACCGTCTTCGATCTCTACAGCGCCACCACAGTGTATAAGGAAGTCCTGGTTGCTAATCTCACGTTTTATACCGGGCAGCAGAAGATACGTTTTACAGTGGCCGGGAAGAATGCCAGCAGTACGGGGTATCAGCTCACGCATGACTACGTCAAGCTGGTGGATCATGCTACGACGTTAAATGCCGGTAGCGCTTTGCGTCAGGAAGCGGCGGGGCAGTCGTTGATTCAGGTGTTTCCGAATCCGGCAACGACGGTGCTGAAGGTAAAGGGCGTGCCGGAAGATGCGGCGATTACAATTCGGGATGCCACGGGGATTTTGAGGTTGTCGCAGCAAGCAGCGGGAAGTGAGACGTCGATCGATGTTCAGCGCTTACGGCCGGGGCTGCATATACTCCGGGTTGTGTATGGGGGTGAGACGTTTACGTATACCTTCTTGAAAGAATGACGTGACCCTTATTTAAAAAAGGGGCCCGTCTTTACGTGAAGATGGGCCCCTTTTTTTAAATAATTTTAGTATTTAAAACCAACTCTTCGTATCCGGCATTGTAAATGGCTCCAGGAAGAATGTGTTCAATAAATCCAAGAACAGCTCACGCTTCTCCCACGACCCGCCATGCGTGCTGCCCGGTAGAATACAAAGTTGTGATTTCGGAATAGACTGAAATATCTTCAGCGTATGCTCGGGTCGGATTATATCCCGATCGCCGGCCATCACCAGCACGGGCGCCTGGATCGTCTTCAACCGCGCATATGGAATATGCGGATAATCAATCATCAGCTTGTTCAGTTTCTTTTCGTGGCCTGTTCCTTCGCGAAGGCTTTTTTCGATCGCCTGAATACCCCAATAAAATATAGCGGAACTATCAGGTTGCACGTTGGAGCCGTATGCCAGCACGCGTTTTACTTTGCGCGGATAGTCCATTGCCAGGATGAGGCCCAGAATGGCGCCGTCGCTTTGCCCCCAAATAAAGGTCGAGTCGATCTGGAGTTGGTCCAGGAGCGCGTTGACATCGGCTGCCATCTGTTCATAGGTAAGGGGGGCGTCGGTGTCGGTGGATTTGCCGTGTGCCCGGCTGTCGACGGCGATGACTTTGTATTTTTTGATCAGCTCCGGATAATGCGTCGCAGCATTGGCAATAGAGCCGCCGTTGCCGTGTAGCACGACAAGCGGAGCGCCGGTTCCGTACACTTCGTAGTATAGTTTAATGCCATTGACATCGGCGTATTTGCCAGCCGTGGGACTGGATCCATAGTTTGGAACATCTTTGCCTGTGACAACAATTGCCTGGTGGCCTTTGCGTCCCTGCGTGGGAGTCACCGCCTGGCTGTACAGGGTGTTGATACCCTGCTTGGCTTCACCGATACCGGGTTTTAAGAGGGGGGCTTTTCCTTCGAAGTCGTTTTGATAAATGGTGCGCCACTTGTTACGGCCGGACTCTACCGATATCTGGAAATCGTCGAAGTAAAAGGTGCCATTGTATTGTACGATCAGGCCGGCCATCAGTGTGTCGGCGTCGGGATCGAAGGTGCCTTCGAGGAAATACGATTTCCATTCGCGGGAACGCATGGGGTTATCGTTGTCAATCTTAAAGAAGCCGTATTCATCGTTGGTGCGGTATACCCGGGCCCACAGGGCGGCGCTGGCGTCATCCTCTACGCCTTCAATCAGCGCTGAAACCTGTACACGGAACTTCTTGCCGGCATAGGCCTTTACGGGCACGGCGTGTACATACGAGCCCCAGTTCTCCTGCGCCTGTGCGGTCGGCGGGAGTACGATTACGAAGCTCAACAGTAAAATGCATAATCCTGGATATTTCATACAATAGGTTTTCCGCAAAGTACGGAAAAAACCAGTGTGAGTGTGGGCGCGGGAGCGAACAACCAAACCCGCGCCCGGTACTTCGTTAATTCAGTTTTTCCCGTATCTCTACGGTGCCACCGTACTCAAGTAAGGGAACTATCCTGGCAAGCGCCGCGGCTTCCTCCAGCGAGGCGGCGCGGATGTTGATGGTGCTGACAATGCGCAGACCATCGCTGGCAACAGAGCCCGGACGCGCTGTACCTTCACGACCGCTCACCACGACACCCTCTTGTACGATCTGGTTGCTGGTAACAAAAATTTCGCGGGCTGTCCAGTCGTCGACAATTTTTTTCCACTTTGCACGCACGTCGGTCAGGTCGTCAGGAGCGAGGGGTGCGGGGTTGATCCGCATGATCAATACATATTCTTTCATCGTGTTAGTTGGTTTTGTTGTGGACGAAGGGGAAGTTTTTTGGGCGAACAGTGAAAAATGCGCAAGGCATATCACGCCCCACAAAGTCGCTGTGCGGATGATCGTTTTCATATACCGGAATTGTTTTTGTTTATGGCATCAAAACTACCGTCGGGGAGACGGCGGCCATTGTAAAAAATCAGTGATGTTCGTTACCAGAATTTTTTGGTGGCGAAGAATGCGCCGGGAGTCTGTCCGGTAAAGGCGGTAAAGTCTTTGATGAAGTGTGCCTGATCGAAATACCCGGCGCGATAGGCTGCGTCGGTCAGACTGTCGTGGTCAACGTATGTATCGATCACATGGCGTAGGCGGACGACAATGGAGAATTGTTTTGGCGAGGTGCCCACCAAACGCCGAAAGCGTTTTTCAAAGGCATCGCGACTCAGGGGAAGCTCTTTTATTATATCGCCGATGCGCGCAGTGCCCTGGGCGGCGCGGATCTGTCGCAACGCCTCGCGTACGATGTCATCTTGTTCAGGCTTTTGCAACAAGGAGAGTAAGAATTGCTCAGTGAGGGCGACGCGCTCCGCATGCGAGGCCGCCGCACAGAGTTGATCCTCCAACGCTGTTACGGCGTCGGGGGGCAGGAGGTCGCTTAAGGCTACACTTTGATCGGACAACACATGCAGCGGCTGCCGGAAGAATGCTGCTGCACCACCGTCGTGAAATTGCACCAGCAGCATTGCCGTCTGCTGCGCATAGTGCACCATGCGCGCAGCATGGCGTAATCCCGTCAACGCCGTGGCCGGCATATTCTCGCGCTGGATACGATCGGTAAAGGCAATAGTACCCTGAAAGCGTAATGCCATGACCAGGGCCGTGTCCGGCAAAATGCGATTGTCCATGCCGTGCTCGCTGGCGATGACCAGGTAAGCCTTTACAAAAGGCTTCAAACGGTCGGTAGGAATGAAACGCTCGAGGTTCACATGCCAGTATACGCAAACGTAACGGCAGAGGTTATAGGGTTATATTCGCTCTCAGGCTCACACTGTTTCATCGGGGTGTTATCTTCGACAGAATGCGTCGGTCGATGTAAAACGTTCCGAAGGGTATCAGGCACGCTACCAGCACTTTCCATGTTGTTGTTGAAAACTTCCACCGGTAATCGATTCCCACACTCAAGGTGTTGATCACGAACATCAAAAAAAGCAGCCCATGTACGGGTCCCATGATCCTGACGAGCAACGGCTCATCCAAAGCATGTTTTAACGGCACGGCGATGCCGATCAGAACAAGCAACGAAATGCCTTCCAGTATACCGATCAGGCGCAGCCGGCCAATCTTGGTGGTCAATAATGAAAACATACAAAGGAGTTAGAAATGACGTATATAGGGACGGTTGGCCAACGGCGAAAAAGGCCACGGCACGGCCACGAGGATCACGATCAACCCCAGCAAGAACCAGATGGCCATGGTTTTAAATTTACCATGATCTGTCTGCTGCCGCTTGGCCATCGCGGATCCGATGGTGATCAGCACGACGGCGACCGTCATCAGGAGGATATGAATTAATCCAAAGAACCGGAACTCATAAGGCAAGTCGGTTTCGTTTGCATGATCACGGAAGTATTGAATCACCGGGCTGTTAAAATATAGCGTATAGCCGATCATCAATTGTATGTGTGCGATCGTAGCGGTGCTGTGGCGCAATGTATTGTCCCAGCCGTCGAATGGTATGGGCTGTTGCCAGCCGCGCAGGCCGCGGTATAGGGCATAGAGCAAGCTGGCCAAAACAAACCAGCGTGTGAGCGAGTGCAGAAAAAGTAGCGATGTGTACATAACGTCGCAAATCTCCGGATCAAAGCCTCGCGCCGCTAGGACAGACAGCGGAAACGTCAGGACTTTTCAATCCTCTTACGGAATGCCGTCGGCGTGGTGCCGGTGTGCTTGCGGAATAAGCGTGCGAAATAGGAGGCATCGTCCAATCCTACGGCGAGCGCTACTTCGCTGACCGAGAGCGGGCTTTGGCTGAGCAGCACTTTGGCTTCGAGTACGATGGCCTCGTCGATCCACTTGGTAGGCGACTTTTGGGTGGCGGCCTTGACAGACTTGTTGAGATGGTTGGGGGAGACGTGCAGCGCGGCGGCATAGTCAGACACGCGGTGCAGGGTACATACATTGGCGAAGAGCAACGCGCGGAACTTGTTGGCCAGCGTTACCGCCGCCGTCTGTTCCTGGACCACGGCCGGTATATACACCCGGTTAACTTCACAGAGTAGTGTGATGAGATAGGGTTGCAGCACATTGACGTGCTGCAGCGCGTGCTCGGTATATTCCTGGTGCAGGCGTTTGAACAGGTGAAGGACAAAACGTGCCGTTTGGTTGTCCAGCTGCAGCCTGGGATTGCCCCATACCTGCAGAAACTCAAATTCTTTCAACAGGGAGAGCTTACCGTATTTGCCGACCAGCATGTCGCCGTGAAAGAAACAGATATAGCCTTTGTTGACATCCTTCTCGCCAAACGAAAATACCTGCCCGGCGGGTACCACCAGCATTTCGTGCCGGTGTATGGTATACTGCTCGCTGCCGATCTTCATGGTGGCCTCTCCTTCGGTCAGGTAAAGGCAGATGTGGATGGTAGCGCGTGTAGCCGGCACGGCGCGGGTCACGTGCCGGTACATTTCTTCCACCCGTACGATCAGGAATTTGTTGAAGTCGCCCTTGAGCAGCGCCTGCAGCGCGCGGGAGGGCATAAAGCGCGCTGTAAAGGCAGCTGGGTTGTATACCTGGATGTTGTCCTTTCCGGCCATGCGGCAAGATACACATCACGCCGGTTTGAAGACACATTTACTCGCGCTTCAACGCCTGCACCGGGTTGAGCCTGGCCGCGCGAAGCGCCTGGAGGCCCACCGTGATCCACGTAATGGCCAACGCCACTACGCCGGAGAGAATGAAGTATGCTGCGTTCAGGTCGACGCGGAACGCAAAGGAGCTAAGCCAGGAATTTGTGAGATAGTAGCTTAGCGGCAGCGCCAGCACAATGGCCAGCAAGACCATTTTTGTAATGTCGCGCGAGAGCAGCAGCACGATCCGCAGCTCGCCAGAGCCCAGTACCTTGCGAATGCCAATCTCTTTTTCGCGGCGCTCTAACGTGAACGCTGTCAGACCAAACAGCCCCAGGCAGGAGATCAGGATGGCCAGACCGGCAAAGTAGCGCGAGAGGACGGCCACCCGCTGCTCGGCGCGGTATTGGCCTTGATAGTCGGCATCCAGAAAACGGAAGTCGAAGGTGAAGCCCGGGTTATAGGTTTCATAGAATTGCTGCAGGCGCTGAACCGTTGCCTGCTCCTGACCGGGCTCGATCCTGGCCATGATGCGTGATGTGTTTTCCGGGCTCAACCGGAAGAATAGCGGACGCACATTTTCGTGCAGCGACTCGAAGTGGAAGTTTTTTGCTACTCCCACAATTTCCATGTCCTCGCCCCAAAGCTTGATCACTTTACCAATCGGATCTTTTAATCCCATAAAAGCAATAGCGGCCTCGTTGAAGATGATGCGGGCGGTATCCGACGGGAAGTCGCGAGAGAACGAACGTCCTTCTGATAGTTCGAAGCCCAGCGTTTCCAACATGTCGTAGGCTACCGTCACATTCTCAAACTCGGTCCGGTCGTTGGGGTCTTTGCCCTCCCATGCTACACCAGATGTGCCACTGACGTGGCCGGTCAGCGTGGCGGAGGTGGCGGATGCATTCATTATGCCCGGCACCTCGCGCAGGGCGGCCAGGAACGATTCCAGGTTTTCGCTCTCTACGATCTTCCCCTCGCGCTCAAAAACAATCATATTGTTCTTTGAATACCCCAGGCTGCGCGACTGGATATACTGGGTCTGCCGGTACACCACGATCACAGCAACAATAAACACCACCGAGCAGGTGAACTGGAAAACCACTAGCCCCTGTCGTACCCACAGCTCGCCCGTGGCACTGGTGAGCTTGCCCTTCAGGATTGCCGCCGGATTGAAGCCCGATAAATACAGTGCCGGGTAACTGCCGGCCAGCAGACCGGTGAAGACAATAACACCCAGCATTCGTCCGACAAAGACGAGGTTGAAGGGCAGTGTCAGCTGTTTTTCGGTAGTGACGTTAAAGTAAGGCAGCAGCAACACAACCAACCCAATGGCTATTAGCATAGACACGAGGCTCAGCAACATGGACTCGCCCAGATGCTGCCACACGAGCGTATTCCGACGGGCGCCAATCGCTTTTTTAATGCCGATCTCTTTCAGCCGGCGCGCAGCCCGTGCGGTGGATAAATTCATGAAGTTGATACACGCGATAACGAGTATAAAGATTGCAATGGCCGAGAAGAGCCTGACATACGTAATACGCCCACCGGCCTCGACGCCGTTCTCATAGCGGCCATACAGGTATTTTTCGGTATAAAGTTTCAGAAACATGGTGCGGTGTTTAACCTCACCGTTGGTCTTTTTCTGCACATATGTGGCGATCTTGGCATTAAAGGCATTGACATCGACGCCTTCTTTCAACATCACATACGTGTTCGCGCCTGTACTAAACCAGGTAGAGACCCAGTCAGGATGGTCGGCGCGAAACTCTTCAAACGATCGTACAAAGTCTGGTTTTTCTGTAGCCTGATGGGGCTGATCTTCATATATACCCGAAATGGTATATTGTCTGGCGTGGTCGATCTCGACGATCTTTCCTAACACTGTCTCGTCCGCGCGGTTAAACAACTTCCGCGCAAGCGACTCCGACAACACGATGTTATTTTTTTCTTTCAGTAGGTCGCTTTTTCGTCCGTGCAACAGGTGGAAAGTAAAGATCTTAAAATAATCCTTCCCCGCATAGAGGCCGGCGGCTTTGAAAGGGCGCTCGTCAACGGACATCGTATGCGCATCGATGTGCGTGGTGGTTATTGCGTACTCTACCTCGGGCATATCCGCTGCCAGGGCATCGGCAGTAGGGCCTGACGAGCTTTCGGCCGTCCAGATGCGGTCAGCTTGCACACGGTTTTCGAGTACTTTATAGAGGCGTGTTTTGTTTTCGTGGAACTGGTTTACGTGCAGCTCGTCATTTACCCAGAGATAGATTAAAAGTACGCATGCCAGTCCCGTGGAAAGGCCCGTGAGATTGATCAGAAAAGAGCTTTTGTGCCGACTGAAACTGCGGAGTGTGATCAGGAGGTTGTGCCGTAGGATAGACATGACGTTGGTAGAATAAAGTGGTCGGAAATTTTTAATAAACCGGGGTCGGAAATACCGCAATACACTCCAGGTAAAGATGCGTCGCGCCTGGCGGAGCGAAACTGCGGCCTGTTTCTCGAATACTTCAATAAGATCACCCTCGACCTCTTCCAGATAATCTTCGCGGCAAAACCAGCGTAGAAATTTCAAAGGTCGTTGTGGCGGGGGCAGCTTCATCAGCTAAAGGATATTTTCGGAATCTGTTGATAAATAGCCGTGCGCAGGGCATACTGATCATCGAGCATCCGTTTGCCCAAGGCGGTGATCACGTAAAACTTCTTGCGCCGGCCGCCGCGGTCGTTGGTGATACCGCCAAAACGCGACTTGACAAATCCTTTGTCTTCGATTCGCTTCAAGGCTACGTGCACTGCGCTGATGTTGAGCTTCTTTGAGAGCTTGCCCTCCAGATTTTCCAGGATCGAAACACCGTATGCTTCGTCGTGAAGCGCCGCTACCATCAGCAACACCAATTCCTCAAATTCGCCGAGTGATTGATTACTCATATTCCGGTCTTAATTACCTTAACGAACGTAAAAGTAATGGATTAGTTTTAGTTTTGTTAAGTAAATAACAAATTTCCTCTGAAATACCTGAATTATAAGTGTTTAGAAATGAAAAAAGGCCGCGGGCGGCCTCCTGTGGTATGTCGGAACTGTCCGTTATTGCAGCACCTTAAATTCAAACGGTATTTCTACCTGCTCGGCATATTCGTGGCCTGCTTCGTCCATGGACTCGTCCTCCTGGTGATAATGCCAGAATACGGTAATATTTTTGATGTGTTTTAGCTCGTGCAGCAGGTCCAGGATGAGCTTGGATGAAGAGGTGTTGAAATACTCGAGTTTAAAATGAAAGGCTGTGGCCGGGTTAGGAGCCTTGGCGTATTCGCGGATCCATTGTAAAACGGGGGCATAAAATTCAACCGAATCTTCCGGCAGTGAACGGCCCACCAGTTCAAAAACGCCGTCATTTTTGTTTAAGGTCACCTGGGGTGTATCCTGTGTCTCAGTCAGGTATAGTGTGTTCATAATGCTGTACGGTATGTCTTTCGTATATACTCTTCCCACTAAATCCCATCGCAATACTGTACTCTGGAAAAGGACGAATCGTGATGGATAACGTCTTAGCCGACCCGTCTGGTATCCTCGGCGTCGTCTTTAATTCAGGGGGTAATATGCAAAATGTTTCGAACCTTCGCGCGCTAATTCTCGGTGAAAAGTTCTGCCGTACAATGTACCGGGAGCGATCCCCGTTCTTCGCAAACTTGCGGTGTGCCATTGACAGCTTTTTTTCTGCGTCATACCTCAAAATCCGACCGTTTGGCACATTGCGACAAGGAGTTCTCAAAGATTTGTGCTGTTGCCGATAGAAGGAAATGTTCGACGAACCCGAAGTTTTTCAAAAACGGTTATGATATATCGCCTTGCCGGTTCAGTATATATACTTATTTATGAGTAATACGGGAGTATTCCGGGCATTAGACGTGGAACGGGCACGGAATTTGCCACCTTTTGCAATGATCTATGAAAGCTTTTATCTGCGTACACCGCATCCGTCGACGCATGGTTGGTATCATACCGTGTATTCTACTCTATCTGTTGCTTGCTTGTAGCGATGACGAAGGTTCCCGCCAGCTACTGGTTACTTGGAAGGTTCCTACCGATTATCAGTTATTGAACTCCAATTATGATC
Organism: Parachryseolinea silvisoli; assembly: GCF_021190955.1. Classification (GTDB taxonomy): domain Bacteria; phylum Bacteroidota; class Bacteroidia; order Cytophagales; family Cyclobacteriaceae; genus Ohtaekwangia; species Ohtaekwangia silvisoli. Next base: position 1,409,410 of record NZ_JAIOAO010000001.1, on the reverse strand, counting down.
GGGGGTTCTTACTTGCTTCCGACGCCGAAGGGAATGTGCTGGCAACGACTGAGCTGTACGCTGGTAAGTCTGTGGCATTATTTTCCGACGATGTCGACGCGATCGAAACCTGCACGTTTACGGAAATATACATCCAGGCATATCCTTCCGCGGGGATAAGGGTCCAGGCGTTTTCGTACACGGACATACCCCGCGGCGCTTCGTGGCCCGCGCGAGAATTTGTCGATACGCACGACCAGGAAAAACCCTCGCAGGGTAATGTAACGCTTAACTTGCTAAATCCGACGGGGGAACAGTTCGTTATGTCCGCCAATGCAGGCACAGCGGAAAGATCGTGGTCTACGCCGGCAGTGGTGACGGTTCCCCTGGGGCACCTACCGGGATTGGTATACGTCCTGAAACAGTATCCGAATCCCATGCAGTTTGCGGTATTCGAAAACCTACAGCCCGGACAGACGCTCGATGTCGATGTTCACGCGTTGGAGGGCCGTCTGTCTGCTGAAGCGGCCACTATTCCAGAAGGCATTGACGATTACAACGTAGAGCTTTGGGGATTCCCTGTGCGCGATAACTATGCTCAGTACTGTTGGTTGGGGTATGGGGGTAAAGAAACGGCCCCCTGGATTTATTATCCCGATGTTCCGGCCTTTGCAAGATTTGGATCCCATACGTCTATTAGCCACAACAACATTCACTATCAGAATTACAATAAGTCGGCGAAGTATGACTTTACCATGATTGACCCAGAATTTGTTGTGATGTCCGAAAAGGCGTCCGACATCAGCTTCTCTTCATCCGATAAAGAATATGATCGGGCGATAGTGGCGTTAGGGTGGGCCGACGAGAATTTCTCCACCAGCTGGCTTGTACACACGGCCCCTGGCGCCGATCGTCATATAGTGTTGCCGACGTTGCCAACGTCGGTGAAAGAGGTGATTCCTGTGGACTTTCCCATGGAAAACCTTCTGGTTGTGGCGGGGATGCTGGAGGCATTTGAAGGTGTGGAGGGCTACTCGCAATGGGTTCGTGCATTTAGCGAATCGGAGACGGGTGAACAGAGCTTTCGCGGATTCGATCGAAACTGGAATGCTGCCGTGGTGGATCTATAGTGAGTTCCAACCTTTCCGGCCGGTAGGGTGTCTAAGGGCCAACTAACAACAAACGCATGACCTTTATACGCACCGCCGTAGTAATACTTTTTGTAACTGCCCTCACTTTTACCGCTTGTAAACAACAAACTTCTGCTCCTGCCTGTGAAGGCGGTGTGGACGCTACCGTTGTAGACCTGGAGGGACTGGACGGATGCAAGTATGTCTTTGAACTGAGCGACGGCGCGCGCCTGCTGCCGCAGATCCCCGCGGAAGGTACTACGGGCGACCCGCTGAGCAACTTCATCTTTGGCGCCGGTAAAAAAGTGACCATTACCTACGAAGCTGTGGACGGTATGACCACGTGCATGGCCGGTAAGTTGGTGAAGATCAACTGCCTGGTCGAGCATCCATAAATTTTCTCAAAAAAGCAGGAACCGGGTTGGCCTGAAGCCGTTTGAACGGGTAGTTTCGCCCCTTATTTCTTAACGACCTGACTCCTGTGATTACCCGTTCCGCTTCTGTCGCCGCCGTTCCGTTGACCGGTCGCGCCTCCCGTATTGAATCGATCGACCTGTTGCGTGGCCTTGTCATGATCCTCATGGCCCTGGACCACGTGCGTGACTACTTTCATGCCGACGCGTTTCTATATAACCCCGTCGACATCAGCAAAACCGACGGCGTGGTGTTTTTCACACGCTGGATCACGCACTTCTGTGCGCCCGTCTTCGTTTTTCTCGCCGGCACCTCCGCGTTTCTGGTTGGCAGCCGTCGCGGTAAACGCGAGCTCTCGGCCTTCCTGCTCAAGCGCGGGCTGTGGCTGATCGTGCTGGAAGTCACCGTCATCAATTTTGCGTGGCTCTTTAATATACATTTCCAGCTGATCCTGTGCACGGTCATCTGGGCGCTGGCGATCGGCATGATTTCGCTGGCTGCGTTTATTCACCTGCCCTTGCGGGCTATAATTGCTGCCGGTATTCTCCTGATCGTCGGCCACAACGCGCTCGACGCAGTACACGTGGCCGGTGAAGGTGCCGACGCCGTGGGGTGGGCGTTGTTACACGAAGCGCGCGGCTTTGCGTTCCCGGCTTTCTTCCTGTACATCGGTTATCCCGTTATCCCGTGGATCGGCATCATGCTGCTGGGCTATGCCCTCGGCACACAATTCCAGGCTGGCGCAGATGCCGACAAGCGCCATCGCTTACTGGCAACGGCCGGCATCGCCGCCATTGTATTGTTTGTCGTATTGCGGTGGACCAATGTCTATGGCGACCCAGTGCCCTGGACGACCCAAGCCGACGGTCTGCACACGTTCCTGTCGTTTATGAACGTAGCCAAGTATCCGCCGTCATTGTTATATATACTGGCAACCCTCGGGCCGGCCATGCTCTTTTTAGCATTTGCCGAAAAGTATAAAGGCCGCATAGCACAGTATATGATCGCACTGGGCCGGGTGCCGATGTTTTATTATATCCTGCACTTGTATCTCATTCACCTGCTGGCCGTTGCCGCCGCGCTGGCCACAGGCTATGACTTCTCCGATATGACCTTTACTACTTGGGTAACCGACTCGCCAAACCTGAAAGGTTATGGCTTCTCGCTGGGTGTTACCTACCTGGTATGGATCGGTGTTGTGCTGGCGCTATTCCCGTTATGCCTGTGGTACGACCGGTATAAGTCAACGCACAAAGACCAGTGGTGGCTTAGCTACCTGTAGCAACCAGTAAGCCCGCAAAAGGTACATACCGATAACCTTGTTTCGTTGACAAAGCAAGATAGCATGCCCTGATGGCATGCTATCTTCGTTTATGGGTATTCGTGATGGCACGTCGTCATGATGGCAGGCAGGGCGATTTCCGGAAGTAAGAATGGTCGGTGCGTAGAGATATTTTATACTGCATGAGTCGCTATAGATGGTATAAATGGTTAAATACGGGTATAGGCGTGTCATAATAAACGTGACTGGGGTGTAAGTTTTTACCGGCCTTTGTCATTATTTTTAGCCAGAGGGTATTAATCCTTTTAGCAGAAATATTAATCCGTTTGGCAGCCAGCGGAGAGACCTGCAACATATAAAATCGCCGTGTTTTCCCAATTGTATCTATAGGAGCTTATGAATTTTACAGAACAACTAAAAAGATTGAAGCGCGTCGACTATTATATTCATAGCGGTAGCGGCACAGCCGACTTCATCGCTTCGAAAATGGGTATATCCCGCCGCACATTCTTTAATGACCTGCAAAAGCTGCGCGACATGGGCGCGGAGATCGGCTTTGATAAAAGCCGTAAATGTTACCGGTACGACAACAATTTTACCTTGCGATAGGGCAAGGGTAATGGGTATGCGCGCGGTTCTTTAGAAGAGCCGCGTGATGCCCCAGATGACTGTAGCCAGCAAACCGACGACGGCTAGTATCAGCGTGATTAGAACCGCCGCAGTCATTGCCACACTCCGTATTTCGTCCTGAGTTGCTTCCTGCTCTTTTTCGTGGGGGGAGTATTTACCCATATACTGGCGTGAATAGTAAAGTATATTAACCAGGGCAAAAGTATCGGTTTACCATGCAATAAGTATGCACGCGATATTTTTTAACAACGCCATCGTGCGGGAGCCGTTTCGCACAACGCATCGTGTATACTCATTAATTACGTTGAATCATTTTCTGTGAATGCATTGCGTATACAACTTTCCGGACACCCGCACCGAGATGTTATCTGGGAGCAGCAATACGCTGGGGATCCCACGCTCGAGCGTATCGTGGAAGAAAGCGAACTGGTGATCCGGCATCCGTTCCTGGAAGTGAATGCTGTACACACGCGGTTTCGCGGCGTGCACATCGTAAGTGGTGAGGTATTCTTTCCTCACCCCGTACATCTGCGTGCCTATACGACGCCGGCCATGTATGAGCTCACTTTTTTTCCGGAGCATGACATCTGTTATTTCTACCGATCGTATACCGAACGGCCTATCCAGATCACGCGCCACCAGGCTGCGTACTCCATCGTCACCATCCTGTTGTCGGAGTCTTTTATGCAACAGGTCATTGCGCCCTTTGCGGGCACACTCGCAGACTGGCTCATCACACAAGGTGCTGCTGCAAGACAGGTATATACCATGCCCCTGACGCCGTCCATGAAGATCGTGCTGTATAAGATCCGTACCTGCCGGTACAATGGGCTGCTCAAACGCATGTTACTGGAGAGTAAGGTGCTCGATCTGCTCGTACTGTTGCTCAAACAGATCACCCCCGAAAAACCGTTCAAGAGCCTGACCGTGCGGCTCGACGACGTCGACAAGCTCTACGAAGTCAAACGCGTCGTGGAACAACACCTCACGCATCAACATTCGCTGCGTGAGCTGGCCCGCCAGGTAGGGCTCAATGAATTTAAGCTCAAGAAAGGTTTTCGTGAATTGTTTGGTACCACGATCTTTTCCTATCTACTCGACCTGCGCATGGAGCATGCACGCCAATTATTGATACAAGGCACCATGACGATAGAAGAAGTAGCCGAAGAGGTGGGCTATAGATACGCCAAGAACTTTATGACCGCGTTTAAAAAGAAGTTCAATATGCTCCCCGTAGAAATCGGTCCGGGAAATGATAAAACCAGGGAGGGCCCGTTTAGGAAGCGCGGTCGTCTCTAACGCATAGAACCAAAAAAGGATTTATAATTGATGGGGTAAATTTTCCTCTACTCGCATTATCTACCTTTTTCAGGGTAGTAAGCACGCTGTGCCGGGGCGTTGTGTGTAGGATTGGGGAAATGTTGGATACCTTATTTTTCAGGTATACATGCTGTTGTTCACCGACGTTAATGATACGTTGAACGGAATTTCCCCTCTGAAAAATCAGGTTCACAGCAAATTTTTCGATTTATAATGGTTTGTTAACAGACTTGCTAACGTCTATATCCGTATATTTGAGAATCTCGTCTGGAGGTCATCACAAGTATACCTTCATCACGAATCTCAAACGACACAAACATTGCTCTTATTCTCAAGCACGGGCTCGATGCCTGGTCGTTGTCGGTAAAAGTGCATTTCGACGGGCTCCAATTAAATAAACCGGGCATCGTCTCCTGTGCTGAGGATTAGAGTTGTATAAATCAGTAGTATAGAAGCAGCTATAGTGTATGCAGGCAGCGCCAACCACAACCTTCTATCATCAGCAAATACTGAAGATTCGCGCCGAGGTCTATCCGGATGACACGGTGATCCGGCAGATCGTGCAAGCGAAGGCGTTTATTGATCGTCACTTTTCGGCTGCCATCGACTTGAATGATATCGCCGGCAAGACATTCAACTCCAGACTTCATTTCATCCGACTGTTCAAAGCTTTCTATGGGCGCACGCCGCATCAATATCTGGTGGCGGTGCGCATCATTGCCGCCAGGAAGTTGTTGGGGAAGGGGTTGTCTGTTAAGCAGGCTTGTGTGGCGGTCGGGTTTGCCAGTGCGTATGCGGTTTCGGGGCTTTTGAGGAAGATGGCAGGCAAGGCTCCTGCGAACCGCGCCACCGGAGAGACTGCTGTGCGGCGGATGAGTCGACGTTCGCCGGGTGGCAATAAATAATATACTTTTCGCCTTCCCCTCGTTTCTAACCCTCATTGTTTAACCTTTTAGCATCGAAAACCCAATTTTCGTGTAAACGATTGCGTTATTTCGGTAGAAAATGCGGTTGAAACCGATATAAACAATAATTTAGGCGTTTCAAACGATTGCCACCGCTGCCGTTTGCACGGAAGTGCGGTCTTTTGCCAAACCTTAAACAACAACATGGAGACAGTGGACGTAGCATCCCAACGCCCGAACAACGCGGGTACGACTTCGGCGAAGCCGGCTTTTACCAGGAAGGAATATCTGGTCGTTTTTATTTTCGTCACGTCTCTCTTTATGTTGTGGGGCATTGCGATCACCATGGGCGATGTATTGAATCGCCACTTCCAAAAGGTATTGCATATTTCCAAGGCCGAGTCGGGCCTGGTACAGTTCTCGATCTTTGGCGCATACGCCGTCATGGGTATCCCCGCCGGCCTGTTCATGAAACGCTTTGGTTATAAGAACGGCGTGTTGTTGGGCCTGGCACTGTACGCCATCGGAGCATTCCTCTTTATACCGTCTGCCAATGCCGAGTCGTTTGCAGCCTTCCGCGGCGCATTGTTTGTGCTGGCCTGTGGTCTGGCAACACTCGAAACAGTCGCCCACCCGTTCATGGCTGCCCTTGGCGACCAGCGGACAAGTGATCAGCGTATCAACTTTGCACAGGCGTTTAACGGCGTCGGCGCCATCATCGGTCCCTTTATCGGAGGATACTTCATTCTGCGTGTAGGCCACGGGGAACTAAACGACCTGACATCGGTCAAAGTGCTCTATGCCATCATCGGCGCGTTCATTCTATTAGTAGCGTTCTCGTTCTCCCTCGTAAAAGTTCCACCCCTGGCGGATCCGCACGCCGAAGCAGACGGTGCGGAAGACCTGCGTCATATTCAGCGCTCGAGCAAGACGCTCTTTCAACACAAACACTTTGTATGGGCGGTCATCGCACAGTTCTTCAACGTGGCAGCGCAAGGAGGTACCTGGGCATTCTTTATAGTATACGGCGCAGAGAAGATGCCCGGTATGACAGACGAGCGTGCCTCGTACTTCTTTGGTATGAGTATGTTTTTGATGATGATCGGTCGTTTCATCGGCGTATTCCTGATGCGGTATATCACTCCGAACATATTGTTGGCCGCCGCAGCGGTCGGTAATATTATCATGGCGGTGATTGTAGCGCAGAGCGCAGGCTGGATTTCCTTTGGCGCACTGATGATGATGAATTTCTTTATGAGCATCATGTTCCCGACCATCTTTAGCCTGGGGCTCAAGAACCTGGGCAAACATACCGAGCGCGGTGCATCGTTTATCGTGATGGGTGTAGTAGGCGGTGCGTTGTTTCCTCCGCTGATGGGGTTGATTGCCGACCACGACGTGGCGGTGTCCTATTATCTACCGATCATCTGCTATATCGTGATCTTCTTCTTCGGTGCGCGCTTCTCTAAAGTGGAGTAGCGTGACGCCGCGGGACGCTGGTGGAAGCATGCCATAACCGCCCATAGGCGATGATGACGCTGGCAAGCAGGATAAAGATATTTACCCAGATGGCCCCGAACTCATAGCGGTCGATGTGTAACACCATGGCCGCAATCATGAGCACGGCTATGCCGATGGCGGTATACCCTGTGATGCGGGGGTAGATGGCCAGCAGGCCCGGAAGGATCAGGCCAAGGCCGCCCAGGATGTCGATCATGCCGATGTAGCGCACAAACACTTCCGTGTAGGCACCCGTCCACTCGGCGGCTTCCGCCACCTGTTCGTGCGGCAGGAAAAGTTTCGTGTAGCCCGATACTAATAAAATAACGGCTACGGTGATCTGTAAGGTCCACAGTAAAGCTTTCATACCCGTTGGATGCATAAATTACTGTGCCCGCTGACGGCGGCGGGGTGGCAGGTTGCGGTATTTCATTACATTTGGACCGCAAAAAATGAAACAGATCATGACGCTTACCAAATTATTTCCCGGTGCCCTGGTGGCATTGATGCTGGCCGCCTGTGGCGGCGGTACCAAAAACGAAGCGGCTTCGGCCGATACGACGGCTACTGTGCCGGCCGATGCTACCGCACCCGAGGCTGTGCCCGATGCCAAAGCTGACACCACTGCGGTGACAGCCCTCGCGTATGTGACCACCTTCAAGGTCGCCGTCCCCGAGAAAATTGTATTGGAACAATATGCTTCCATCTCGGCAGAAGGTGCCAACGAAGCACCGCAGAAGACGGTGGAGATTACCGACGCGGCAGCCCTGACGGAGATTGTTACGCTGGTCAACAAACTGCCGGACTCCGGTCAAATCATGGTGAAGTGGGCGGAGGTACCCGTGCTTCGTGTGAAGCTGGTATACCCGGAAGGTCCCCAGTATTTTTCCTTCTTCCAGCAGTCGGTGAAAACACCGGCAACGAACTTCTACGCGGGGAAGAAGCCCGTGGAAGAAAAACAGCTGTACGACCTGCTAGCCGCCAAGCTGGCACACTAATCACAACAGCCGGCCCCTCTCTGTGGCCGGCTGTTTTTTTTAATTCTATAAATTACAATAGCCATGTATAGAAGAATCGTAGCAATGTTTGCGTGCGCCGCGGTCTTGTCTGCTTGCAGTACAAAGGACACACCGCCGTCACCTTCCGCCGTGCAAAAGACCGACCTGGTCAACCCGTTCATTGGCACGGGCGGTCATGGACATACTTTTCCCGGGGCCACGGTGCCGTATGGCATGGTGCAGCTCAGCCCCGACACGCGTCTGCAAGGGTGGGATGCCTGCTCCGGCTATCATGCTTCGGACAGTGTGATCCTGGGTTTCTCGCATACGCACCTGAGCGGCACGGGCATTGGCGACTACGGCGATATACTCTTCCAACCTGTTACGGGAGACTACGACTATCTGCTGGAGCAAGGCGATGCGACGAAGCCGGGCTACCGGTCATTTAAGACCGCCGGCTCCGAAAGCGCGACCCCCGGGTACTATACGGTGCAACTGGCTGACTATGGGGTGAAAGCCGAATTGACAGCCACCGCCCATGCCGGCATGCACCGCTATACTTTTCCCGCCGACAGCATACCGGGCGTAATGCTTGACCTCAGCCATCACCTGCAAACACAACAAAATCTTATGAACCGCCTCATCAAGGTCAACGACCACGAGCTGCGCGGCGTCAAGATCACCCGCGGCTGGGCGAAAGAGCAGCGTGTATATTTTCATGCTGTCTTTTCGGAGCCCTTCGAGATAGAAATCATTACGGAGCCGCTGCCGCCCGGTGGGATAGATGACCTTCCCACGAAGGCTATCAAAGCTCTGCTGCACTTTAATAAGCTTGCCGGCAAGCCGCTGCTCGTCAAGGTGGGAATCTCCGCCGTGGACTACGAGGGTGCGAAGAACAACGTGATGAAAGAAATTGCCGACTGGAACTTCGACGCGGTGAAAGACAACGCCCGTCAGCAATGGGAGGAGTGGCTCAACCGCATTGACATAAAAGGCGGCACCAACGATCAACGCAAGATCTTTTATACGGCACTGTACCACACCGCCATTAGCCCCAACCTATACACCGACGTCGACGGCCGTTACCGCGGCATGGACCGGAAGCTTCACCAGGCCCCTGCGGGCCAGGAAGACCACACTGTCTTTTCACTGTGGGATACCTTCCGTGCATTCCATCCGTTGATGACCCTCGTGAATGGTCCACGCAACGAGGCCTGGGTTCGCGCCCTGTTACAGAAGTACGACGAGAGCGGTACGCTGGCCATGTGGGAACTGTCGTCGAACGAGACAGGTACGATGATCGGCTACCACGCGGTGCCGGTAATCGTCGATGCCTACATGAAAGGCTATCGCAACTTCGACGCCGAGAAGGCCTATGCGGCCATTGTACAAGCCTCGACGTATGACACCACGGGTGTCTTCTTCCCCGGCAAGGACGTGCAACGGGCGGTCATGCCGCTGGCAAAATATTACAACGAGACACTCGGCTTTATACCGTGTGACAAAGAGAACGAGTCGGTGGCCAAGGCGTTGGAGTATGCGTACAACGACTGGTGTATTGCTCAAATGGCCAAAGCGCTGGGCAAAACAGCCGATTATGAAAAATATACGGAGCGCGGTAAACGCTATGCGAAATATTTCGACAAAAGCACCGGCTTCATGCGCGGTGTGAATTCCGACAAGTCCTGGAAGAAACCGTTTAGCCCGCGGTTCTCCCACCACGGCAAGAGTGAATATGTAGAAGGCAATGCGTGGCAGTGGTCGTGGTTTGTACCCCACGATGTCGAGGGACTGGTTGCGCTGCAGGGCGGCAAGGAGCTTTTTATTAAAAAACTGGACAGCCTGTTCTCGATCACGTCGGAGATTGAAGGTGAACATAAGTCGGATGATATTTCCGGCCTTATCGGCCAGTATGCGCACGGCAATGAGCCAAGCCACCACATTACCTACTTCTATAATTACGTAGGCCAACCGTGGAAGACGCAGGAGCTGGTGGACAAAATCCTCACCACGCTATATTTCAATAACGAAAACGGCCTGTCGGGCAACGAAGACTGCGGGGCGATGTCGGCCTGGTATGTCATGAGCGCCATGGGCATTTACCAGGTTGCGCCGGGTGACCCGCGCTATACCCTGGGGCGTCCGTTATTCGATGAAGTAACGCTGCGCCCCGAAGGTGGCAAGCCCTTTACCATCCGTGCTGTGAACAACGGCCCGGCCAACAAATACGCCAGCCGGATTACCCTCAATGGCCAGGCACTCACCACACCGTTTATAACCCATGAAGATATTGTCAAAGGCGGCACGCTGGAGTTTACCATGACAGCGACGCGGCCTGCGGCAGAGTAAGTAGTTTTTTTAATTAACCGATCAATCCCCAATCAACACCCAACATGTATTTGTACAGTAAGCGAAAAATGCTCAGCATCACCGGCCTTTCGGTGATGCTTTTGTTTGTGTTCCAGGCACAAGCCCCCGTTCGACCGCGCACCATCCAGGACACGGTAGAAGCACTCCTGGCGAAGATGACGTTAGAGGAAAAAGTCGGCCAGATGGCACAAGTCACCCTGGACGTGATTACCAAAGGTCCGAATGAATACGTCAGCGACGAGCCGCTACAGCTCGACCCCGCCCTGGTGAAAAAGGCGCTGGTGCAGTATCACGTAGGCTCTGTATTAAACACCGCCAACAACCGGGCGCGTACGCCGGAGAAGTGGTATGAAATCATCAGCCAGCTGCAAAATGTAGCCACGAAGGAAACACGGTTGAAGATCCCCCTGCTGTATGGCATCGATGCTGTGCACGGCGCGACCTATACCGCGGGTGCCACGTTCTTCCCGCAGCAGATCGGCCAGGCCGCGATGTGGAACCGTGCGCTGGTGCGCCGGGGTGCAGAGATCTGTGCCTATGAAACCCGGGCATCGTCCATTCCGTGGGCGTTTGCACCCGTGCTGGACATGGGCCGCGACGCGCGCTTTCCCCGTCTGTGGGAGACCTTCGGCGAGGATGTATACCTGGTGTCGGCCCTCGGCAAAGAGATGGTCGACGGCCTGGAAGGCGAAGACAACAACGTTGCGGGTAGCCGCCGCGTCGCCTCTTGCCTGAAACACTTCCTGGGCTACCAGGTGCCGCAGTCGGGTAAAGACCGCACGCCGGCCTTTATTCCTGAAACAGAGCTGCGCGAACGCCACCTGCCGTCGTTTAAAGCGGCTATCGATGCCGGCGCCAAATCGATCATGATCAACTCCGGTATCATCAACGGTATTTCCGTGCACGCTAACCACGACATCCTCACGAAGCTGCTCAAGGAAGAGCTTGGCTTTAAAGGTGTGGTGGTGACCGACTGGAAAGATATCGACAACCTGCACGAACGCGATAAAGTGGCGGCTACTCCCAAAGAGGCTGTAAAGCTGGCCATAAACGCCGGCATCGATATGTCGATGATTCCCTATAACTTCCGTTTCTGCGACTACCTGGTTGAGCTCGTCAAGGAAGGACAAGTGCCCATGACGCGTATAGACGATGCGGTACGCCGCATCCTGACGCTGAAATTTGAGCTCGACTTGTTTAAGACGCCTGTCACATCGTTCAAAAATTACCCGGAGTTCGGTAGCAAGGCCTTTGAGCAAAGTGCATATGACGCCGCGGGCGAATCAATTACCTTGTTAAAGAACACCAACAACATCCTGCCCTTGAAGAAGGGCGCAAAGCTCCTGGTGACCGGCCCCAACGCCAATTCGATGCGGTCACTGAACGGCGGCTGGTCGTACTCCTGGCAAGGCGAAAAGGTAAGTGAGTTCGCCGACCGGTATAACACCATCCTCGAAGCGCTGCAGAAAAAAGCCGGCTCTGATGCCGTGAAGTTTGTTCCAGGTGTTTCCTATAAAGATGACGGCAAATATTGGCAAGAGAAAGATGTTAACATCGACGCCGCGGTACAAGCGGCGGCGGGTGTCGACTACGTGATCTTGTGCGCGGGGGAAAACTCCTATACCGAAAAGCCCGGCGACCTGCACGACCTGTCGCTTTCCGCCAACCAGGTGGCGCTGGCCCAAGCCCTGGTGAAGACGGGCAAGCCGGTGATCCTGGTATTGAACGAAGGTCGCCCGCGGCTGATCAGCGCCTTTGAGAAGGATGTTCAGGCCGTGGTGCAAACCTACCTGCCCGGCAACTTTGGCGGAGACGCATTGGCCGCCATTCTCTTCGGAGAAATAAACCCCAGCGGCAAGCTGCCCTATACCTACCCCATGTACGCCAACACGCTGGTGACGTACGACCACAAACCGTCGGAAGAGCAGAACAAGATGCAAGGCATGTATGACTACGAGTCGGACTTCGCGATTCAATACCCGTTTGGCTTTGGCTTGAGCTATACCACCTTTGAGTATAGCGACCTGCAAGTAGACAAAGCTGTTTTGAATCCGGAGGAGTCGTTTACGGTTTCTGTTACGGTGAAGAATACAGGCGCCCGCGCGGGTAAAGAAGTTATTCAACTGTTTACTTCCGATCTCTATGCGTCGATGACGCCCGATGTAAAACGCCTGCGTGGTTTTGACAAGATCCTGCTGACCCCGGGCCAAAGCCAGAAGGTAACATTTACCGTAAAGGCCCGCGACCTGGCATTTGTCAATAAAGACCTGCGCTGGACCGTAGAGGCCGGCGATTACGAAGTATCAATCGGTACGCTGAAAACAAAAATCCAGCTGAGCAAAACGCATGCGTTTGCTAACTAGTTTCTATTGATTGTCGGGGCCGAAGTCCTTTGTGCAAAACCACTGTATGCCATAGCGTACAGTGGTTTTTTTATACAGAGGTTACGGCCCCCGGCGTCACAAGCACTTTTGCCGCGTTGACGGAGTACAATGGGTATTCTCCAACGTCAGACGTTATCGTGTACGAATACGTAATGCCCGCGTTCAAATTTGTGGACGTAACACCCGTCACCGCATAGTGATACATATAGGATTGTACCGCAGGAAGTTGCGTCTCTTCGCGTAACGGATGTATTGGCCCCGGATCGCTCGTTAGCGGAGGAGTAACCCGGAGATGACGCAGGGTTGGGCGTTGCGAGGTCGTGGCTCGTTGGGGTGCGGTCTCAACAGGGTCGGGGCGTATGTCTGCCGACGTAACATCCTGAGCATTATCATTTATTGTGTCATCCATGGCAAGATCAGCGTCCTGTGCTTTGCCGGTGACAATCCCCAAAATCTTCGCCGCCCCGGCGCGTTTGATCTGTTTCACCTCGCCATCATCCAGCGAATCCCCAAAACAAATCCCAATTCCCAACATCAGGCTATACCCGCCTTCCGGCGGCAGCTGGTCCAGCGACAGCTCCAGCGTAGTGGCCGGTGAGCCCTTTAAAGCCGAATGCCACTCCGATGAGGTATAATCACATCCATACATTGTATCATACCACTTCGGCGCTGTAAATTTGCCGGTCGCCTGATTGAACTTAAAATCCGGTACAACGCCCAGGGAGATCGTGATGTTAAACTTCGAATGGCGGTTATTGGGAAAGAAATTGATATCGCGTACCAGGGCCGGGATCTCGACTTTCGCAGAACCTTTTTCCACATCGATCGACCAGTTCAGTGTGCTACGCACCATGGAGTCGAATGTAGTATATTTGTTAAGTTGAAAACCTTCCAGTAATTTGGGGTGTTTCGAAAGCTCGATCGCACGTTGGCCTAATTTGCTGGTGGAGTCTTGTTTTTGAATAAGTTTGAGCGATTTGTTGATGAACCCACTGAAATTATAGTCCGCCAGGGCGCGCATCGGGTGCATCATAAAACGGACTTCTTTGCCCATGGTGGAGCAGCCGCCAAATTCGCTCATGTACAGTCGTGGAAGGGCAAATTTTGGTGATTTTTTGATCGTCTCTTTTGAGGCGCCGCCTTTACGCCGCACCACGATCTTGTCTGTACCGCGCATGCGGTAAAAAGAGAGGTCACCGAGACTACCGGTGAATTGCAGTTCTTCTAAGAATGCCATATTGTTTGGGTATGTTGGTTAACGAAATAACTAGCTAACGTCGTCAGGGTCGCAACGACTTTGGGCCATACTTCTACGAACAAGATAGCTACTTCCTATATACTGCCAATAATAAGAAGACACAATTTACGCACAATGTATTCACAAGCAAAAGATGACCCAGACCTCTATAAGTCTGGGTATAGAGTGGGTGATTTGTACTATATCAGTAGGTTATCTCTTGAATATAAAGGAAGTTGCCGTGCAGTTACTATACTGTTGCCGTACAGTTAAGAGCGGCCTGATGAACCGAATGGATATCGAGTAAGCGATTGAAAGTGACGCCGGATGCGGGTTCCTCTGCAGGGACAGCTTAAAGCCTTTTCAACCGCGGCGATACCCTGAAAATTCCGGATCGCCTTTTTTGCCCGTGTATACCGGATTAATCCGGTATAAATAACCGACTACTCGGTCTTTTTTTACCACTGCTATAGATTCTCCGGAAGGCTTCTTCCGTTTAACGGATTTATTGAAAAAGCGTACACCAGGTATAGCGTTATAACGGCAAATATAACGATTAGTCCAAAAGATTGATCATCACCCGGTGCGATGGTCGGTATATACTATATCAATATTGACACTTTTCTTTCTCGCACAGGAGCACCGTTCGGTCGCGGCGGCTAAAAGATTAGCGGGACGGTTTCTTGCCACGATGCGTCATATTCGCCTCGTAAATTAAAATAAACATTCTATGATGGCCATGTTTTTACAAAAACGCGTGTGGGTGCTACTACTACTGGTACTCACGAGCCTGGCGCAGGCAAATGCGCAGCTAAGCCGCCTACGGGCGGATGGTACCCGCATCGTCAACGAAGCGGGACAAGAAGTAATCCTGAAAGGTGTCGGCCTGGGCGGCTGGCTTTTACAAGAAGGGTACATGATGAACCCCGAAGGCGGCGGCACCCAAGGGTCCTTTAAAAAACGTCTGTACGACCAGGGACAGAGTGAAGCGCAAGTGGAAGCGTTCTACCAGGCGTGGCGCGACAACTTCATCACGCCGGCCGATATCAACTGGATTGCTGACCAGGGTTTCAACTGCGTGCGGTTGCCGATGCACTATGATCTATTCCTGACACCGGCACAGCGTACGGTACGCCACAACGTAATCCGCAATCCCGGCAACTACCAGACGTATGTGAACTCTCTCACGACCTGGTATAACAACAACGAGCTGTTTGTCGATCCGAACCTGGAAGGCTTCCGCACGTTGGAGAACACGCTCAACTGGTGCGCCGCCCGTGGTATGTATGTAATTGTCGACCTGCACGCCGCGCCGGGTGGCCAGGGTAAAGACGCAAACATCGCCGACTTGTTGGTGGAGAACGACCTGTGGAACCGTGCGATCTTTCAAAACATGACCGTGCGTCTGTGGGAGAAGATCGTAAGCCGCTACATCAACAACAACACGGTAGCATTCTGGGATCTGATCAACGAGCCGAACGCCGTGCCGCAGAACCAAATGATCCACGCGCTTAAAAACCGTCTTGTCAACTCGATCCGTGGCCTGGGTGATACCCATTTGATCATGATCGAAGGCAATGGTTTTGGTAACAACTACGACTACCTCGAGCCGTTTACGTTCACCAATCGCTCGAACCTGGTGTACAATGCGCACCGGTACTGGATTCCGCCTGGCGACGACAATATTCGCGATGGCAATCCCAACCAGATCAATCGCCTCATCAACCTGGTCGAGTTTCGCACGCGTCACAACGTGCCGGTGTGGGTGGGAGAGACCGGTGAGGACAGCGACGAGTGGCTGCGTCAGAACGTAGACAAGCTGAATGCCAACGGCATTGGCTATGCGCACTGGACGTATAAACGCACGAGCTCCGGCCCCAACGCCGCGCTGCGTCGCATCGTCGGCCCACCGTACCTGACGTCGGGTGTATCGGCCATGAGCGGCGTTTTGAACAACATCAAGTTTGCCAATACGGTTATCAACAATGGTCCGCTGGCCGCGGTCGATCCGCGTCGCACGCCGTTGTCGACGGTGTGTAGCGGTGCTTATACAACGGTGCCCGCGACGCTTCAGGCAGAAGGCTTCTGCGCCGCCCAGGGTATTCAGGTGGATGTTACAACCGACACCGGCGGTGGCCAATATGTAGGCTGGACCGAAGTAGGGGACTGGCTGGGGTACCGCATCAACGTACCGGCTGCTGGTACGTATACCATCGAATACCGCGTGGCCAGCCTGAATGGCGGCGGCGCACTGCGCCTGGAGCGTTTTGGTGGTAGTGCTACCTATGGTACGTTGTCGATTCCGGCAACGGGCGGCTGGCAAACCTGGCAGACACTGTCGCACACCGTGCAGCTGCCGGCGGGTCAACAAGAGCTTGGACTCGCAATAACTGGTGCGGGCTTTAACCTGAACTGGATCCGCGTGGTAGGTGACACCAACAACCCGACGCCTACAGCACCGATTGGGCAGACCATCTGGCTGCGTGGCTTTAACGGTCAATACGTGAGCGGTGAAAACGGCACACAAGCCATGCAGTGTACACGGCCTGTAGCCGATGCGTGGGAGAACTTCACTGTCGAGGACGCCGGCAATGGCAAAGTTGCCCTGCGGAGCATGAGCAAATATGTATCGTCTGAAAATGGCGTGCAGGCCATGACGTGCAGCCGTCTGACCATCAGCGACTGGGAGCGTTTTGACTGGATTGTCAATGCCGACAACACCATCTCGTTGCGTGGCAACAATGGTTTGTATGTATCGTCTGAGAACGGCGAGCAGGCAATGACCTGTACCCGTCCGACCATTCAGGGTTGGGAGTCTTTCAACTGGGGCGTTGTGGGCGTGGCCCGTCTGGCGGCCGCGGCGCACGTACCGGGAGAGATACAGGCTACCGAGCAAGAGCTTTCGGTATACCCGAATCCTTCGGTGGGTCAGATCACCCTGAAGGTGGGTAAGCCGTCGCACGTGGAGATTCGCAGTGTGGCCGATGGCAGCACGGTGTTTAGCAGCGAAGTAAAAGAAACTACGCTGGTGAAAAATCTTCCGGCGGGTATCTATACGGTAACCCTGAAAGAGGGCAACCGCACGCGGGTACGACGCATTGTTGTTGCACCGTAAACTATTGATAGAGGTTAGATTACGGGCGCAGGTCTTCGTCCCGCCTGCTTGCCTGCCGGCAAGCTTCGGGGCAAGACCTGTGCTTTTTACAACTCTTTACTTATCCCACCGATTTATACAACGCGTGGTTTTCCAAGCCGGCGTCGTTTTTAGCATCTGCTTTGTTTCCTGTAAGATCACAGGCAACAATTCTTGAATTTCTGCTTTCTCCGCGGTGCAGCATGCGCCAGTATCTTCCGATCCGGCTTTTAGTAGGACGGCATTGACATCGACGCCGTTACATCGATGTAAGAAAACAGACTGAATCGCTGTATCGACAACGGTTTCGATTATTTTTCGGGTTCTCTCTACGAGTGGACATTAGGTGTCGGGAGCGGCGTTAGGCGGCGCTGTGAGGCTTTTTTATACTTTTGTCCGCCATCCGTTTTTGGCGGGCGTGTATACTATATTTTTTTAAATCACTGCTTATCTAACCCTTTTACCAACTATCCCTCATGTTACGATTACGCGTATTCGTTTTTCTACTTAGCATTTGGTCTTTTACGGCCTTTTCGCAAGCGAAGATCACCGTCGGCGATCCCTACGACGTGGTTGATGCACAAAGCAAATATTACTTTACTGAGAACGGTGAGATCATGACCGTGAAGGTCGACAAGAAAGAGATCATTATTCAGAAAATGAGCGCCAAGACGCTGAAGTTTCTGAAGGTACGCGCGTACGATGACCTCCCGAAGGACTTCATGCTGGAGTCGGTTCTGCAGTTTAAGGATCGTTACTATGTGTTCTATTCGTTGTGGGAAGACAAGACAGAACAACTGTTTGCCCGCGAGATCGACTTTGCGGCGGGTTCTTTTAAAGGTGAGGCGAAGAAAATTATTACTGTGGCGGACAAGATCGCCGGCACGATGGTAAAGACCGGCTTTATGAGCGTGGGCACTGCCGACAAGTTCAGCTTCTTCTTTTCGTATGACAACAGCGCGCTGATCATTCAGTACCGCCTGGTGCCTGAAAAGAAACGCGACAGCAAGAGCTACGACATCATTGGTATGCACGTGTTCGACCCCTCGTTGAAAGAGAAGTGGGGCAACAAGGTGACGATGCCGTATACCGAAAAGAAAATGGACAATCTTGACTACTCGGTGGATGCCGCAGGCAACGTATACATGGTCGCCCGGGTTTACAATGACGACTCCACCGATAAGAAAGACAATGAGGACAATCCTAACTACAAGATCGAGATCATGAAGATCGCTGCCGGTACCGGCAAGATCACCTCGAGCAAAGTAGACCTGGCCGACAAGTTCATCCAGCGCTTCTGGTTGTATGAGACGGCGCAAGGCCCGATGATCGGTGCCGGGTATTATAATAAAGGCAATGCGGCCAGCAGCGTAGACGGCATGATCCTGTTTAAGTTCAACACGGACGGCCGCGTGACGGATATGAAAACGATCGAGATCCCGGTAGAGATTCTGAACGAATATGTCAGCAACAAGACCCGTCGTAAGAACGAGAAGAAGGAAGACGACGACGAGGCCGAAGCTACCAACATGGTGTTGAAAGAGGTGAACGTACAGGACGACGGCAGCGTGCTGATGGTAGGTGAACAAGACTATTACACAGTACACTACTCACGCTCGGGCAACATGACCACGACGTACTATGTTTATCACTACAACGATGTGCTGGTATCCAAGGTGGATGCTTCGGGCAAATTGGCCTGGATGAAAAAGATTCCGAAGCGTCAGCAAGGAACTGCCGGTCAGGGAGGTATGTCGTACCGCTACCTGTCGGGTGCGGGTAGTCACTACTTCCTGTTCCTGGACAACGAGAAGAACCTTAATTTGCCGAAAGACGAATTGCCGGCTCGCCACATGGACGGTGCAGGTGGCTTCCTGATGTGCTACAAGCTGAACGACAAGACCGGCGAGGTAAAGAAGACACAGATTCTGGACACCCGCGACGTAGAAGGCATGGCGCTGCACCAATTCAGGCCGAGCCGCATGCTGGGCACTGCGCTGAACACACTGGTGTTCGAAGCCTATAAAAAGAAGAAAGAAGACGTGATGGTAAAAGTAGTATTGGATTAATCCAGCACCGATACTATTAAAAAGGCGTGGAGGCAATTGCTTCCACGCCTTTTTAATAATCTACGGGCTGCGTTATTACACCACGAGCCGTATGACGTTCTGGTCTTTATAATCTTTTGCGAAGGTGATGATGTTGCCGAGGTCTGCGAACTCCTCCTGGCTGTGCATCGTCGTGAGGACGACGCTTTTCATGCCGGCACGCAACGCGGCCTCTACACCTTTGGGGGCATCTTCAAAGACGATGCACGACAGCGGCTCGACGCCGAGGAGCGACGCCGCTTTTTCAAATACTTCGGGGTGGGGTTTGCTTTCGAACACGTCATGTGCGCTGACCACCGCTTTAAAGTATTTACGGATGTCCAGGTTGTCGAGTACAAAGTCGATGTTGAAGGGAATGGCCGCCGAGGCGATGGCCATGGGGATATTGGCGCGGTGAGCGCTTTCGAGAAAGTCGTGGAGGCCGGGCAGCAGGGTGAGGTGTGGTTTATAGATGGCCTGGTATTTTTCTTCTTTGCGTTGGGAAATGGCGGCAACTTCGTCGGCGGTAAAACGGCCTACGCCGAATACACGTGCCAGCAGCTCATCGTTCTTGCCATACATGTGGCTGCGTACTTCCTCGCGGGTCAGCCCCGCGCCCAGGTCGTTTGTCAGCACATCGTACCAGATGTCGAGGTGAAAGTGCATGTCGTCAATCATGGTACCGTTCATGTCAAACAGGAATGCTTTCATAGTTCTTTACGGTTTTTTTCGAGTACGATTAAAGTTTATAAATATCCATGCCATGGCGGCTATGGCACTGCATACGCAAAAGGTGAGCGTCGTGTTGGCTGGTTCGTTGCCGTATAGCCACCCGGATGCCAACGCTCCGAGCAAAATGCCCAGCTCCATCGATATATACAGGGAGGCCATGCCCCGGCCGCGGTGGGTAGGATGCGCCAGGTCGGATGTCCACGCCAGCAGGGTAGGCGAAGTGATGCCCTGGGCTAAACCATAGACCACAACACCGACCACCAACATGTAGCGTGTGTCGGCGAAGGCGATGATAAGCATAGCAATAGCGATAAAAGTTGCTGATACACGCAACACGGGCCGGCGGCCAAAACGGTCGGAGGCTTTGCCCCCCAGCAACCGAACCAGCAGCGATGCTACTGTTAAATACGAAAATAGCAGCCCTTTGTTCCGTATTTCAAACTGCGCGGCTAAGTCTGGGAGTAATGTAATGACAGCTCCATAGGCATATGCCACCAGCGTCATAATAATCGCGGGCATAATCACACGCGGCTCAAACAGATCAACACGGCGCACCTTTAGCAGGCGTGGGTGGAAGCGATGCTTTTTAGCCACGGTGTCGCGAATGCCCATCAGGATTATAATCGAGAGGATGGCAAACAGGGACGAGCAATAGAACATCACGTTCAACCCGAAGTGATTGGCGAGTGTGCCGCCCAGTGCAGGGCCTGCGGCCGAGCCGACAGAACCTGCCGTGCCCAGTAAACCCATGGCTTCGCCACGCCGGTGCGCGGGAATAATATCGGAGAGATAGGCCGTCTGCCCTGTAGGCGTGAAGCCTGTGGAAAAGCCGTGCACGAGGCGCAGCAACATAAAGCCCGCGATGGAAGTAAGTACGGGATATACCAGACTGCACAGACAACAGACCACCGAGCCGACGACCATGACCGGAACACGTCCGAGGGTGTCGGCCAGGCGACCGCTGAACGGGCGCGAGATCATGGCGGTGAGTGCGAAAAGCGAGATGATCAATCCTTTGTAATCGGCGCCGCCCAGCTCCGTGAGGTAGGCGGGGAGCTCGGGGATGATCATGTTGAAGCTGGAGAAAAATAGCAGTGAGCTAAGGCAGACCAGCCAGAACTGGCGCGTGTAGACCCGGGGTGTGCCCAGGCCTGCCGCCGACTCCGGCGTGGAGACGGCGGCGGGAGGCTCAATAATAGAAGAGCGGTCGGGGACCGCGGAAGAACTATTGTTCAACGCTGGTTTCTTGTGCACCGAGAAGGAATGCTTTTATAAAATCATCGAGGTCGCCGTCGAGTACATTCTGTGCGTCGTGACGCTCCATGCCGGTGCGGGCATCTTTCACAAGTTTATAGGGATGGAGCACGTAGTTCCGGATCTGCGAGCCGAAGTCGATCTTCATCTTGCCGGCTTCGATCTTGTCGCGTTCAGCGTGGCGCTTCTCCATCTCCACCTGGTATAACTTTGACTTCAGCATCTGCATGGCGCGTTCGCGGTTGGCATGCTGTGAGCGTTCTACCTGGCATACGATCACGATGCCCGAGGGTTTGTGCGTGAGCTGTACTTTGGTCTCTACCTTGTTAACGTTCTGACCGCCGGCACCACCCGAGCGTGATGTCTGGATCTCGACGTCGGCCGGGTTAACTTCTATCTGGATCGAGTCGTCTACCTTGGGGTAAACAAAAACCGAAGCAAACGAGGTGTGACGTCGCTGGTTGGAGTCGTAAGGTGAGATGCGCACCAGGCGGTGTACGCCGATCTCGGCCTTGAGCTTGCCATAGGCAAAGGGGCCTTCAATCTCGAGCGTGGCAGATTTGATACCGGCCACTTCGCCGCTTTGGTAGTCGATCTGCGATACGGTATAGCCGGCCTTTTCGCCCCACATGATATACATACGGTTGAGCATGTCGGCCCAATCGTTACTTTCGGTACCACCGGCGCCGGGATTGATCTCGACGACGGCACTGAGCTGGTCTTCTTCCTTACTCAGCATTTTTTTGAATTCCAGCTCTTCGACGGCACGGGCGGCTTTGTCGTACTCGCGATCGAGTTCTTCTTCGCCCACGTCGCCGGCCAGGTGGAATTCCTGCAGCACTTCCAGGTCGTCCATGAGCTTCGACACGTTTTCGAAGGCATCGGTCCAGACCTTTTTGATGCGGATATTTTTTAACATCACTTCCGCCTGCTTGGGATTGTTCCAGAAGTCGGCCTGTTGCGTGATGAGTTCTTCGTCTTTTACTTCGAGCGCCTTACGATCGTAGTCAAAGATACCTCCTCAAGGCGCTAACACGAGCCTTCAAATCTTTCAACTGTTCAGTTGTCATAAGATTCTAGTTTGTTTTTAATAATTAAGGGGGCAAATATAACGGTTAGTTCGGGATGTGGCCTACGCGGAGTGTTTTGTGTGTTGCGCAGGGTCTCGGCCCCGACAAGTCGGCCCGGGGCGGGCCTCGGACTAGCGCCAGCAGCCCGCGCTCGCTCTCACACTCACGCTGATTCTCGTGTTGGCGGCCACAAAAGCATCTTCTGTGTAAAAACGTGCGTATGTAATTTTCTCCTATCGGCCGATAGAGTTTTAGTGGGTTACATTTTTTAGTAAAATATTGAAAACCAGGGGATCCGGGTGTTTTGGAAGGTTATATAAGATTACCGCATACGTTTTCGGAAAGTACCTGTAAACAGCGAAAAACGTTCAAAAAGGCAACCGTTCGTAACATTTAATTGGGTTAACGACCGTTTCCTGGAAAATTTTCGATTACATTTGCCCGAACCATGAAAAGTGATCTGGCAAAATTTAAACCTGTAGCGGGGCTCTTTTTAGAGGCTCTGATGCTCGTTTTTATCTTTGTTTATTCGCAAGGCGCCTTGTCTCAGCAGCCCACCGACACCGGGGATATGCCGCTGAAAAGTGTTCTTTCGTTTCATGAGATCACCCTTCGCAACCATTTCTCGTCGCACCCCTGCGACCAGGTGTTGTCGAAGTTCCCGCTCACTTCCGGTTTGTTCCCACCCTTTGCATGCGACTTATCGAACGCAGCCCTTGCGCTAAGCAAGGCCCTGACCGTAAGTCATTTTGAACGGAGTATATTTTACGTGACGGCTACGGACAATGCTCCGTAATGCTGTACGTTTACCGTATCATGATCATGACCTATTGCCGGGGAGATCTTTCGGTTTGACAGATCCCCGTCCCAGCTCAATAATCTTACGCTTTAAACGATTAGGCTAAGCGAGTTTTAGCCCGGCCGCTATGATTTCAGCTATTTTGCCTTTTGTAGACTTGTTTAATCCGGAGGCCATTATTCGGTTTGGAGGAGTCGCCTTGTTGCTCTTCATCATCTTCGCCGAGACAGGATTGTTCTTTGGTTTTTTTTTGCCGGGAGATTCATTGCTGTTTATCGCGGGAATATTGTGCGAGTCGCAATTTGAGATGTCCATATGGCTGTTAATCGTTATGTTGGTCGTCGTGGCGACGGCTGGCACAACGGTAGGGTATGGGTTCGGGCGGTGGTCCCAGCAGTACTTAAAAAACAGGCGAGAAAATTTCTTCTATAAGAAGAGATATTTAGACATGGCTCAGGAGTTCTATCAGAAGTATGGTATGATGGCCTTTGTACTGGGTCGCTTCCTGCCGGTAGTGCGAACGTTTGTTCCGATCTTGGCGGGCATGGTGCGTATAGCCTTTGGAAAATTCTTTTTTTTCAACTTTGTAGGGGCTGCGGTATGGATAGTTGTCATGGTGCTGGCGGGACACTTGCTTGGAAAACGGTTTCCGGCGATCATCGATCACCTGGAGCTTATTGTGGCAGGCATGATTTTAATAACGACCATTCCCCTTGTAGTATCGTGGCTGAGACAGCGGAATATGGCCGAAAAACGCAATTCAGATCAAAATTGAAGAATATTTAATATGATCAGTGACTATTTAAACGCTCAAGAATTAATATAATAGCGCAAATTTTTCCTAAACTTTAAACTATCAACAATTTACTTTAAACTATGAAAACTCAACAATCATCTTCTTCATCCTTATCTGAGAGCCTGAAGTCTGGATTTGCGGCGGCTGTGATCTTTATCGAGATTATCATTGGGATTCTCATCTGGCACTTTGTACTTGGAAATCCTGACAACTTCGTAGGTGGAGATCCGACCAATCACCCGGTAGAAGGAAACTTCCTGGGCATTTTCTATAAAGGTGGCTATCTGGTGCCGCTCGCTATCGCGCTTTTGTTGATGGTTTTCACATTTGCTATCGAGCGTGCTTTTACACTCAGCCGCGCTAAGGGCAAGGGTAACGTAAAGGCTTTCATTCAGCGCATTCGTCTGTTGGTAGCCGGTGGCAGCATCACGCAGGCTGTTGCTGAGTGCGACAAACAAAAAGGTTCTGTAGCCAACGTGGTGAAAGCCGGCTTGTTGAAATACAATGAGCTGTCAAACAACAACAACATCGAACTGGAGAAGAAGGTTACGATGATCCAGAAGGATATCGAAGAAACAACGCAGCTTGAAATGCCGATGCTGGAAAAGAACCTGGTGATTTTCGCCACGGTGGCTTCGGTTGCCACACTGTTGGGTCTGCTGGGTACTGTATTGGGTATGATCAAGGCCTTCTCGTCGATGGCGCAGGCAGGTGCTCCTGACTCGGTAGGTCTGGCCACGGGTATCTCTGAGGCCCTCATTAACACGGCCCTTGGTGTAGGAACCTCCGCCCTTGCGATCATTTTCTATAACCTGTTCACCAGCAAGATCGACGCCCTGACTCACGGTATCGACGAAGCTGGTTTCAGCATCGTGCAGAACTTCACTGCCACGCAACAAGGAAAGCACTAATCCTTTAAACATTAACTAAATACTTCAAGGTATGCCTAAATCAAAAGTACATAGAGTACCACCTTCGATGGACATGACTCCATTGGTGGATTTGGGGTTCCTGTTGGTAACATTCTTCATGCTGACAGCGACGGCCCGTCCCGACGAGCCTGTGACTGTCGATATGCCTTCGTCTGTTTCGGAAATTAAAATGCCGGAGACCGACATCATGTTGATCACCGTATCGAAAGACGGCAAGGTATATTTCACCCTGGACGGCAAGTACACACGCCAGGAGCTGTTGAGAAGCATGGGTGAGCGTTATGGCGTTAGCTTCTCCGATCAGGAGATATCCCGCTTTGCTGTAATGTCTACGTTTGGGCTGCCGATCGGCAACCTGAAGGAGTTTATCAATATGGGGCCAGAGGAGCGTAAAAATGTGACGCAGCCGGGAATACCGGTGGACTCGGCGAACAACCAGTTGAAAGATTGGATCATATTTTCGCGGATGGCCAACCAAAAGGTGCGCATTGCGATCAAGGGTGACTCGGACTCGAGCTATCCGATCGTGGAGAAAGTGGTCAATACACTGATTGACAATAAAGTCAACCGGTTCAACCTGATCACGAACATGGAAATGAATAAAAAACCTTCGTAACCATTAAATTCAAAAAGAAGCAATGGCAGAAATACAACAAGGTGGTGGTGGAGGTAAGAAAGGCGGTAAGGTCCGGGCCAAGAAAATGTCGACGAAAATCGACATGACACCAATGGTGGATCTTGCCTTCTTGTTGCTTACTTTCTTCATGCTGACCACAACGTTCAGTAAGCCTCAGACGATGGAGATTACCATGCCTGAGAAACCAAAAGAGGAGGACAAACTCCCCGAAGTAAACGAGAAGAAAGTCGTGACGTTGATCCTGGGCGCCAATGATAAAATTTATTGGTATCACGGTATCACAGATCCAAAAGTGGAAGTCACCGACTTCTCAGCGAATGGCATCCGCAAAATATTGTTGAAGCAAGCCGCCGAAATTCCCGGTATGATCCTGTTGATCAAGCCCGGTGATGACTCACGCTACAAAAACATGGTGGACATTCTCGACGAGATGAACATCACGAACATGCAGCGTTACGCGTTGGTGAAGATCACAGATACGGATAAAGAGTTGGTAAAAGAATCGAATTTATGAAAGCAGAACAATTGACCCCGCAGCGGTGGGAAGACATCGTCTTCGAATACCGCAACAAGGATTACGGAGCGTACGAGAACCGCCGTTCGTATTCCAAGCATGTCCTGCTGGCAGCGATTATTACACTGATTACGGCTGCGCTGGTATTGGCGTACCCGAAAATTGTAGAACTGTTCGAATCACAAAGCGAGGAGGTTATACCCGTGTTGAAGACGGTAAAATACACCGATCTGGCACCGCCGCCGCCGATTCAGAACACACCGCCGCCGCCGCAGGTGAACATACCGCCCCCGGTAAAGACCATTATTAAATATCTCCCGCCCAAGGTGACCGATAAGGAAATCGTGGAAGAGGAGGAGATGCCTACGATCGAAGAAATTAAAGTAAACGAAGTAGGTTCGGAGAACATTGAAGGCGACGCAACAGACGTCGTGTTTGATGAGCCCGTGAAAGAGGTGGTAGCCGATGCGGGCAACGACGACGATAAGATCTTTACCGTCGTAGAGCAGCAAGCGGAGTACCCCGGGGGTATGGCAGAGATGATGAAGTTCCTGCAGAAGAACGTGAAGTATCCTGCGGCAGCGCGCCGGATGGGTATTGAAGGTTCGGTATTCGTGAGCTTTGTGGTCGACAAAGAAGGAAAAATTAGCGATCCACAGATCGTAAAAGGTATCAGCGCCGACTGTGACAGGGAAGCGATGCGCGTGGTGCAGCTGATGCCGCCCTGGAAGCCTGGTAAGCAAAATGGTAGATCGGTTAAATCCCGCTTCGTATTGCCGATCAAGTTTAAGCTGGCAACCTAGTTATGAAGATGGAATCTGACGAGTACAAAACAACCGGCCTTGAGGCAGTTGTGAAGTATTTGGGAGCAATCATGGCACTGGCCTATATCGGGATCGGTGCCATGTTCATCGCCCGGTCTGAGACGGTGTTCCACGTTCCCGGGGAATACGCTATGCCCTTAGGTATCCTGCTGATAGCGTATGGCCTATTCCGGGGGTATAAGGTGTACCAACGGTTTTTTCAGAAATAAAACATGAAGATCTTATTTCATAGTTTATTAATCACCTTGTGTTTATTGGCAGCCTGTACGGGGCGTGACAAGAAGGGACGACCTCTTGACACGCCCACGTCCGGCTCCATTCGCATTGCCGTGGACGAGTCACTCAAGCCTCTGCTCGACACGGAAGTCGATACTTTTACGGGGCTTTATCAACGGGCGCACATCGAGGTGACGTACGCCTCGGAACAAGAGGCGATCCGCCAGTTATTATTGGACAGTGTGCGGTTGGTTGTTATTACCCGCAAGCTGCTTCCTGAAGAAATTGAAACCCTGGCCCAGCAGGCGCTCAAGCCGCACCAGGTAACGGTCGCGCGCGAGGGCATTGCCCTGGTGATGAACCGGACACGTACCGATAGTGTTCTGTCGGTAGAACAACTTGGCAAAATGTTGAAAGGCGACATTGCCAATTGGAGTCAGCTAAGTCCAAAAGGCCCTGCTGGTCCACTCGAAATTGTCTTTGACCAACCGACCTCGGGCATCTTGCGATACCTGAAGGATTCGTTGAAAATCGATACACTACCGAAGAACTGTTTTGCAGTGAACGACAATCCGTCGGTTATTCAGCATGTAGCGTCGCGGCCGAATGCGATTGGATTAATAGGTGGTACGTGGATTAGCGACAGCGACGATTCTACCGCCAATGCCTTTTTGAATACGGTGCGCATTGCGGCGCTGTCGCGGCAAACGGGGGGGGAGAGCTTCCAGCCCTTCCAGGCCTATATTGCGCAAAACAAATATCCGCTGATCCGTGAGATTACAGTCGTTAGCAGGGAGGGCCGTACCGGGCTGGGAAGTGGCCTCCTGGCATTTATTGCTGGGGAAAAAGGTCAACGGATTGTGTTAAAATCGGGCTTAGTTCCGGTGACCATGCCGATCCGGATTGTGGAAATCAATCGCCAACCGTTAAATTAGCAGTTTGCAGGGGCTTTTCCGCAATTGACCGGCGCGTTGCTAGAGTATGGCACCGTGTTTGTTTTACAATAAACCTAAACTTTATACTTATAACACATGAAAGAAGTCAGTAAAGGAGCATGGAACGTAGGGAAAATGCTCATGTTCTTCCTTTCTTGTGCGGCCTCGGTAGCGGTAGCACAGGAAAACCCCGCGATCAAGCAAGCTGCTTATTTGATTGAGACCGATCAGCCCACGAAAGCCGTGGCGACACTCCAGGCTGCTGTAACAGCCAGCCCCCAGGACGCAGCCTTGCTGTATTACTTAGGACACGCCCAGATTAAAAATAACGAGAAGGCTAAAGCTGAGATCAACTTTCAAAAAGGTACTGAGCTTGACCCGAAGAACGGTTTGAACTTTGCCGGCAAAGGCCAGCTGCGCATGCTGGACAACCAGGCAGCAGAAGCCAAGCTGGCATTTGACGAAGCGCTGAAGGTATCGAAATCGAAGGATGATGCGGTATTGAAGGCCGTAGCCGAAGGCTACCTGCTGGGTGACAAGATGGCGAAAGACGCTCTCCTCATCCTGGAGAAAGTAAAAGGTAAGGACGTTGACGCTGCCGTGCTGAAAGGTGACGCCTACCTGAAGCTGAATGACGGTGGTAAATCGGTGAGTAGCTACGAAGACGGTGCTACGTATGACCCGAAGCGCGCGCTGCCCCACTATAAAGTAGGTCTTGTGTACCTGCGTTCAAAAAACTACGACGTGGCCGAGCAGAACTTTAAGAAGGCGTTGGAAGTAGATCCTAAATATACGTTGGCATATAAGGAGCTGGGTGAGCTGTATTATCAGTCACGCCGTGCGCCGGAAGCTGTAAAGGCTTACGAAGGTTACCTGGGCCTGACCGAGAAACCGGAAGCTGCCAAACTGCGCTATGCGTTCTACCTGTTCATGGCGAAGGATTACAAGCGTGCTAACCCGATCTTCGAAGAGCTGTCGAAGCGTTCTGATGCAACGTCGACGGTATTTAAGTACAAAGCCTATTCCCTGGTAGAATCCGGTGAGCTGGCGGCTAGCCACGCTGCATTCGATGCGTACTTTGCAAAGGCTACAAAAGAAGAGATCCAGGCGGGCGACTATGAATATATCGCAAAGGCCCTGCAGAAAGAAGGTAACGACTCTGTTGCCGTAGAAAACTACCAAAAGGCTTTCGAGCTGGAGAAGAAAGAAGAGTATGCGTCGCAAATCGCAGATATCCAGTTCAAGCGCAAGAAATATGCGGAGGCTGCAGCAGCCTACAAACAGCTGGAAGCGATCAAGCCAAAGCTGTCGTCGCCCGAGCTTTATAACTTCGGCCGTTCGTATTACTTCACCGATCAGTTTCAACAAGCCGACTCGGTTTTCCAGAAGCTAATTACGTTGCAACCGGCCATGACGTTAGGCTACCTGTGGCAGGCACGTTCGATCGCGGCGCAAGACCCCGAGACGAACGGCAAGATTCAGGGCACTGCGAAGCCGTATTTCGAGAAAGTGATTGAAGTAGGTCTGACACGTGCTGACAAAAGCAAGAACGACCTGATCGAAGCATACTCGTACCTGGGGTACTATCACTTCCTGCGCAATGAGATCTCGACCTCGAAAGGCTTCTGGGAGAAGGTGTTGGCGATCGACCCGAACGATGCCCGTGCGAAGGAGATCCTCAAGGCCATGAATGCCCCGGCTCCGAAGCCCAGACAAGGTTAATCGACACGAATACACATACAGGCAGAAGGCTTCAGGCCTTCTGCCTTCTTTTTTAATCCGGGCGCGTATAAAGCGCCATTAATGGTAGTCGTTCACAATATTATTGCTACTATTACCATTAAGTAATAAACCATTTACAGGACGGCATGCTGACAACGATCTTTTCGATCCTTCTGCAGATCACAACCCCGACAACGACTCCGACCGACACGCCGGTCGAAACACTTCCCGCACCAGCTGAGTCCCTCTCTCTTTTTGACATGGTCACGAAGGGCGGGGTGATTATGATCCCGATTGCCCTGCTGGGATTTATCGCCACCTATTTCTTTATTGAACGGTGGCTGTACCTGCGCCAGGTGACGCGTGAGAAGAAGGAGTTCCTGTCGTCGATAAAACAATATTTGAAGGCCGGCGACATCAAGGGGGCACGGATGTATGCCTCGCAAGACGGTTCGGCTACGGGCAAGATCATCCAGGTAGGGGTGGAGCACATCGGCAAGCCGATGAAAGAGATCGAGAGCCTCATGGAGTCGGCCGCCAACATCGAGGTGGCGGAAATGGAGCGTAACATGGGCTACCTGGGCATTATTGCCGGTGTGGCGCCGATGCTGGGCTTTATCGGAACCATCGGCGGCATCATCCGCATCTTCTACGACATTTCACAGACCGACAATATCACGATCGGCATCATTGCCGGCGGTCTGTATGAAAAGATGATCACCAGCGGCGCGGGTCTGTTCGTGGGCGTAATTTCCTACTGCGCATACCATATTTTACAGCAGCGTGTGAATGTGTTTACGCTGAAGATGCAGAAAGACGTATTTGAGTTTATGCGTTCCATCTTAACACCCCAGCAATGAAAATCCGCCACCGGAAACAGTTTGCTGCCGAGGTATCAACCTCCTCCCTGAACGACATCATGTTCTTTCTGTTGTTGTTCTTTTTGATTATTTCAACCGTTACCAACCCCGCTGTGATCAAGGTAGCGTTGCCTAAATCAGACACCAAGCAGAGTGTAAACCGGAATCCGATCACGCTCACGGTGACGGAGGACAAACGTTATTTCATCAACCGTAACCAGGTTCCATTCAGCCAGCTGGAGTCAGCTTTGTTGAAGGAGGCTGGCGGTGAGGAGGACCCTACCGTTGTGGTGCATATCCCTGCGGGCTCGTCGGTGCAAGACCTCGTGGATGTTGTGCAGATTGGCGCACGCAATAAAATCCGCATGGTATTGGCGACAAAAAAGCCTGACTAGCACCATGCGCTATACTCGTACACGTCTTTACGTACGTAATCTTCGCGATATTTTTTCCTGACTTCGTGTGCATCGCATAGAATGATTCTAAACTAATCATTGTTCTATAGCTACATGCGCGTTGTTTTGACGCGCTTCTCTAATTTGCGCGCAGTTGAACGAATCCCTGTAAGATTTGTTCTCAGAATGCTCCCAAAACGCTCAAATTATTGCGCAACGCATGATGGGATTTGCGGGATAAAAACGAACTTTGCACCCGTCAAACACGCTTATGGAGAACGTAGCAATCGAACAATATCTGCCCATCGGGTTGATGTTTCTTTTTGCCCTGGGCTTTGTGGTAGTCACGATGGCCGCCACGCACCTGTTGGGTCCTAAACGCAAGTCGAAGGTGAAGCTCGAAGCATTCGAGTGTGGTATCGAGTCAAAGGGCAACGCCCGGATACCGTTTAACATCAAGTACTTTTTGATTGCGATTCTCTTTGTTTTGTTTGACGTGGAGGTAATCTTCATGTACCCATGGGCTGTGAACTTCAAACATCTCGGTCTGATGGGCTTCGTTGAAATGGTCACCTTCATGGCGCTTTTGCTAGTAGGTTTCTTCTATCTCCTGAAGAAGGGTGCTTTGAAGTGGGAAGAATAAAAACAGTGAGTGATGGAAACAGCAACAGGATCAACGATTGCCGTAGCGCCCAAGCCGGAAGGCATTGAGGGTGCTGGTTTTTTTGCCACCAGCCTGGATAAAGTCGTAGGACTTGCCCGCAAGAACTCGATCTGGCCCTTGCCGTTCGCGACGTCTTGCTGCGGTATTGAATTCATGGCCACGATGGCGTCACATTACGATCTGGCTCGCTTTGGGTCGGAGCGTTTGAGCTTCTCGCCCCGCCAGGCGGATTTGTTGATGGTGATGGGCACGATTGCCAAAAAGATGGGCCCCATCTTACGGCAGGTGTACGAGCAGATGGCCGAGCCCCGCTGGGTAATTTCTGTGGGTGCGTGTGCCTCGAGCGGTGGTATATTCGATACCTACAGCGTGCTGCAGGGTATCGACCGCATCATACCGGTTGACGTGTATGTACCCGGTTGCCCCCCGCGTCCGGAGCAAATCATCGACGGCATTCTGAAGATTCAGCACCTGGTGGAAACCGAGTCGACGCGCCGCCGCGATTCGCCTGAATACAAGGCGATGCTGAACAAATACGGAATAGAATAATCAGTCCTGGGTCTGTGACCCGAGATGTACGTCTTATACAACTGAATTTTATTAATGGAAGGTTCTGCCCAGGAAAAAACCATCGGTATCCTGAAGGAAAAATATGAAGACCAGATTCTTCATATTGACACACCGTACGATTTTCTAACGGTCTCCCTAAAGGCCGAAAAGATCATTGAGATCATTCAGCACCTCTACCACCACCCGGAGGGCAAATTCCAATACCTCACGACGCTCTGCGGCATTCACTATCCCGATCTACAGCAGATCGCGGTGATGTATCAGGTGCATAGCCTGACGACCAACAACCGTGTACGCCTGAAAGTATTTCTGCCGGAAGCGAACCCGGTGGTGCCGACGCTGACCACGGTCTTCTCGGCGGCCAACTGGCTGGAGCGCGAAACCTACGATTACTTCGGGGTGATCTTCCAGGGGCATCCCAACCTGAAGCGCATCCTGAACGTGGACGATATGATCATATTCCCCATGCGCAAGGAGTATCCGCTGGAAGACCAGACGCGCGAAGACAAGAACGATTCAATGTTTGGAAGAGAATAGCAGACGCCTGAATTATGCAAGACAATCAACCGGCCACCGACGCACTTATTAAGCCAGAAGAGAAACAATATTCTTATCTGAACCTGGGGCCGGCGCACCCGGCCACACACGGTATTTTCCAGAACGTTTTGAAGATGGACGGCGAGATCATTATCGACTCCGAGCCGACCGTAGGCTACATCCACCGCGCGTTCGAAAAGCTGGCAGAACGCCGTCCGTTCTATCAGATCACGCCCATCACCGACCGTCTCAACTATTGCTCGTCGCCCATCAACAACATGGGCTGGCACATGACGGTGGAGAAGCTGCTGGGCATCGAGATTCCCAAGCGTGTGCAGTACATGCGCGTGATCATTATGGAGCTGGCCCGTTTGGCCGACCACATCATTTGTAATACCATCATCGGTCAGGACACCGGCGCGACGACAGGTTTTCTGTACCTGTTCCAGATGCGCGAGCGCATTTACGAGATTTATGAAGAGATCTGCGGTGCGCGTCTGACGACCAACATTGGTCGCATCGGCGGGTTGGAGCGCGACTTCTCCCCCAAGTGCTGGGACAAAATCAACAAGTTTGTTGCGGACTTCCCGGCGAAGTTCACGGAGTTTTCAAACCTGCTGGAACGCAACCGGATCTTTATGGACCGCACGATCAACTGCGGCCCGATTACGGCAGAGCGTGCGTTGAACTATAGCTTCTCCGGTCCCAACCTTCGGGCTGCGGGCGTGGACTACGACGTGCGTGCCATGAACCCATATTCGTCGTACGAAGAATTTGACTTTATCATTCCGGTAGGTACCAACGGCGATACGTATGATCGCTTCATGGTGCGCCAGGAGGAAATGTGGCAGAGCTTGAGCATCATTAAGCAGGCGATCGAAAAGATCAAGAAAGAACCTGCTGGCGTATACAGCGCCAAAGTGCCGGAGTACTGCCTGCCGCCGAAGGAAGAAGTATATAACGACATGGAAGCGCTGATCTACCACTTCAAGATCGTGATGGGCGAGACCGAGGTTCCGAAAGGAGAGGTGTACCATTGCGTGGAAGGTGGCAACGGCGAACTGGGCTTTTACCTGATCAGCGACGGTGGACGTACGCCGTTCCGGTTACAGTTCCGTCGCCCGTGCTTCATTTATTATCAGGCATACCCGGAGATGATCAGAGGTTCGATGCTGTCGGATGCGGTTATTACGATGAGTAGTATGAACGTCATTGCCGGCGAGCTGGATGCGTAAGCGGCCCAGATAGAATTTATACCGAGAGAGAAACGATTTAACGGATCATGAGCAAAGTAGAATTTTCACCCGATACGCTGGCCCTTGCACAGCGCATCATCAAGCGATATCCGGAGGGCAGGCAGAAGTCGGCGTTGTTGCCGCTGCTGCACGTGGCGCAGGCGGAGTTCGACGGCTGGCTCAGCCCGGAGACGATGGACTACGTTGCGTCTTTGCTGAACATCAAGCCGATTGAAGTATACGAAGTGGCTTCGTTCTACACCATGTATAACCTGAAGCCGGTGGGTAAATGCCTGATCGAAGTTTGCCGTACGGGCCCTTGCTGGCTGCGCGGCGCCGACGACATCGTCGAGCACTTTGAGAAGAAGCTGGGCATTAAAGAAGGCGAAACAACCGCCGACGGTGTGTTTACACTGAAGACGGTGGAGTGCCTCGGCTCATGTGGTACGGCCCCGATGCTGCAATGCGGCTCGGATTATTATGAGAACCTGACGACCGAGAAGGTCGATACGCTGATAGAGAAACTGCGCGCTTCGGGCAACCGCAGCACGTATATGAAATCGAACATGCAGGAGCTATAGCCATGGGAAGACAAATACTTTTAGAACACATCAATGTTCCGGGCATCAATACCTTTGACGTGTACCGGAAGCACGGCGGCTATGCTTCCGTGGAGAAGGCGCTGAAGACCATGACGCCCGACGAGGTGACGGAGGAAGTGAAGAAGTCTGGCCTGCGCGGCCGGGGTGGCGCCGGTTTCCCGGCAGGTATGAAGTGGAGCTTCCTGGACCGCAAGTCTGAAAAGCCCCGCTACCTGGTGTGCAATGCCGACGAGTCTGAGCCGGGCACCTTTAAGGACCGCTACCTGATGGAGCGGATTCCGCACGTGCTGATCGAAGGCATGATCACATCCAGCTATGCGCTGGGCGCGAAGACCTCGTACATCTATGTGCGCGGTGAATATATGTATGTAATCCGTATCCTGGAGCAAGCCATTCAAGAGGCCTATGCAAAAGGATTTCTCGGTAAAAATATCCTGGGCACCGACTATTCGCTGGACCTGTACGTACAGCCCGGTGGTGGTGCCTATATCTGTGGTGAAGAAACAGCGCTGTTGGAGTCGCTGGAAGGCAAGCGCGGCAATCCGCGTCTGAAACCGCCGTTCCCGGCGGTGGCGGGTCTGTACGCTTCGCCTACGGTAGTAAACAACGTCGAAACCATTGCTGCGGTCTGCTCGATCGTCAACCTGGGTGGCGACGAATATGCGAAGATCGGGATCGGCAAGAGCACGGGAACCAAGTTGATCTCGGCCAGCGGGCACATCAACAAGCCCGGTGTATATGAGATCGAGCTCGGCCTGCCGGTAGAAGAATTTATATACTCCGATCAATACTGCGGTGGTATTTGGAAAGGCCGTAAGATGAAGGCTGTCGTGGCGGGTGGATCATCCGTACCGATCCTGCCGACGGAGCTGATCCTGAAGACCGCCAAAGGCGAGCCGCGCCTGATGACGTATGAGTCGTTGTCAGACGGTGGATTTGTGTCGGGTACCATGTTGGGCTCGGGTGGCTTTATCGTGATGGATGAGACATCCTGCATCGTGCGCAACCTGTGGACGTTCACGCGCTTTTATCACCACGAGTCGTGCGGGCAGTGCAGCCCGTGCCGTGAGGGTACCGGTTGGATGGAGAAGGTGCTGCACCGCATTGAGCACGGTCATGGCCACGAAGGCGACATCGACCTGCTGGTGGACGTAGCCAAGAAGATTGAAGGAAACACCATTTGCCCGTTGGGCGATGCGGCTGCCTGGCCGGTAGCCAGCGCGATACGCCACTTCCGCGAGGAGTTCGAGTATCACGTGCGGTACCCGGAGAAGGTGAAGAACCCGAAACACTTCGAGCTGGAGCCGTTTGTACCGGCATCGGCATTGGCGACGGTATAATTTAACAGGATTAAAAAAGTTTAGCGACATGGCTAAAGTAACAATAGATGGCATTGAAGTAGAAGTGGCAGATGGTACCACGATTTTGAACGCCGCCCGTCAGATCGGTGGCGAAGTGGTTCCTCCGGCCATGTGTTACTATTCGACGTTGAAAGATACCGGCGGCAAGTGCCGCGTGTGCCTGGTGAAGGTAACACAGGGCTCTGCGAAAGATCCGCGCCCTATGCCGAAGCTGGTGGCCTCGTGCCGCACGCCGGTCATGGATGGCATGGTGGTACAAAACATCACTTCGCCGGAAGTACTGGAAGCACGCAAAGGTGTAGTAGAGTTTCTGCTGTTGAACCACCCGCTGGATTGCCCCGTGTGTGATCAGGCCGGCGAGTGCGACCTGCAGAACTTGTCGTACGAGCACGGCGTGGGCAAGACCCGCTATGAAGAAGACCGTCGCACGTTCGAGAAGATCGACATCGGCGATAAGATCAAGCTGCACATGACGCGCTGCATTCTGTGCTACCGCTGTACGTTCGTAGCCGACCAGCTGACCAATGAGCGTGTGCACGGTGTATTGAACCGCGGCGATGCTTCGGAGATCAGCACGTATATTGAGAAAGCTGTCGACAACGACTTCTCGGGCAACATGATCGACGTGTGCCCGGTAGGCGCGCTGACGGATAAGACCTTCCGCTTTAAGAGCCGTGTATGGTTTACCAAGCCCCTGGATGCGCACCGCAATTGCGACAAGTGCTGTGGCAAGGTAGTGTTATGGACGAAAGGTGACGACGTGCTGCGTGTGTCGGCCCGCAAGGATCAATTCAATGAAGTAAAAGAGTATATCTGCAACGAGTGCCGCTACGATCACAAGGACATGAAGGACTGGACGGTCGAAGGGCCGCGTCACATTGACCGTCACTCGGTTATTTCGCAGAACCACTACGAGAAGATCGATATGCAAAAGCTGAAGCTGGACATCGACCGTCAGCTGACGTTCCAGAAAGGAAAGCAATTACCCGAAACTACTAACTCATAAGGATATGGATTTTATCATGTATAAGCTGATCCTCGTGGGAGTTGTATTTGGTGTAACCCTATTCGTGGCGGCGTACTCTACGTACGCCGAGCGCAAGGTTGCGGCCTTTTTGCAAGATCGCATTGGTCCGGATCGTGCGGGTCCGTTCGGGATTCTGCAGCCACTGGCGGATGGATTGAAGTTTATTTATAAAGAAGAGATTATCCCGGTGGTATCCAACCGGTTCCTGTTCGTACTTGGACCGTGTATTGCCATGATGACGGCCATGATGGCGGGGGTGTTGATTCCGTGGGGCGATACGCTGGTGTTTGGTGACAACGTATACGCGCTGCAGATCGCTGACCTGAACGTCGGGATTCTGTATGTGTTTGGCGTGGTGTCGATCGGTGTATATGGTATAATGATCGGGGGCTGGGCCTCTAACAATAAGTTCTCGTTGCTGGGTGCGATCCGTGCTTCGGCGCAGATGATCAGCTATGAGATTGCCATGGGGCTTTCGATCATCGCGTTGGTGCTGGTGACCGGGACGTTGAGCCTGGGCGAGATCTCGGCGCAGCAAACGGGTGGTGTAGGCGGCGAGTGGCATTTCTGGAATGTGGTATACCAGCCGCTCGGATTTTTGATCTTTATCATCTGTGCGTTTGCCGAGTGTAACCGCACGCCCTTTGACTTGCCGGAGTGTGAAACGGAATTGATCGGGGGTTATCACACGGAATATAGCTCGATGAAACTGGGCTTCTACCTCTTTGCCGAATACATCAACATGTTTGTATCGGCGGCGGTGATCTCTACGCTGTACTTCGGCGGTTACAACTTCCCGTTCATGAATGATCTGGGGCTGGACCACAATACGATCTCTATTATCGGCGTGCTGGTGCTGATATCAAAAGTGTGTTTCTTCATTTTCTTCTTTATGTGGATTCGCTGGACGATCCCGCGCTTCCGCTACGACCAGCTGATGAACCTGGGCTGGAAAGTGCTGATCCCGTTGTCGATCTTTAACATCTTTATTACCGGCCTCGTGATATTGATTAAGAACAACAACTGGACCTGGTAGGCAGATACTACAAAACGAAAAAAAACGGACACAAGGTATAATCATGTTAACGAACCGATCCAAGCTTGTTTCAAATAAGAAGATGACCTTCGCGGAGAAGATCTATCTGCCGGCGCTGTTGAGCGGTGTGGTGATCACTATTCGCCACTTGTTCAAAAAGGGTGCGACGGTGCGCTATCCGGAGACGAAGCGCCCCATCGCTGAGATATGGCGTGGGCAGCACGTGTTAAAGCGTGACGACAAGGGGGCCGAGCGTTGTACGGCGTGCGGTCTATGCGCGGTAGCGTGTCCGGCAGAAGCCATTACCATGACGGCGGCAGAACGCAAGAAGGGTGAGGAAAACTTGTATCGCGAGGAGAAATACGCCGCCACGTACGAGATCAATATGCTGCGCTGCATCTTCTGCGGCTTGTGCGAAGAGGCTTGTCCGAAAGAGGCGATCTTTTTGACAGACCGCATTGTGTCGACGGACTATGGCCGGGGTGAGTTTATTTATGGAAAAGACAAGCTGGTGGAAAAGGTCGATGAGCGCATCGACGTGTCGGTACGCCAAACGCAGAACGTACTGGAGTTTAAACAACAGAAACGACTGAGTCATAACAAATAAATCAACTTCGCAGTGCTGAACGTTTTTTACTTTCTTTCATTTTTGGCGGTGCTCTCGGCCATCATGGTGGTTGTTTCCAAGAGCCCGGTACACAGTGTACTTTACCTGATTATTACCTTCTTTACGATCGCGGGGCATTATGTGCTGTTGAATGCCGAGTTCCTGTTTATTGTACACATCATTGTGTACGCCGGCGCGATCATGGTGTTATTCCTGTATGTGATCATGATGCTCAACCTCAACATCGAGATGGAGCCACACAAGAGCACGATGCTGAAATTTGCGGCCACGATTTGCGCAGGGCTGCTGTTGATCGTGCTGGTGGGTTCGCTGAAGGGTACGGAGGCGCTGCCGGCCAGTGCGGTAGCCGACCCGGACCTGGGGTCTGTGCAGCGACTGGGCAAAGTCATGTTTGATGAGTTCCTGTTGCCCTTTGAGATTTCGTCGGTGTTGCTGCTCGCCGCGATGGTGGGTGCCGTGATGCTGGGCAAATCCGAAAAGGCTAACGATATACTGTAACATCGATCGAAATTTTAGACTACTACAACAACGATGAATGCTCTTCCGATAGATTATTATGTCTGGCTTTCTGCCACGCTGTTCACCATTGGGGTGCTCGGCGTGCTGTACCGCAGAAACGCGATCATCATTTTTATGTGTATCGAGTTGATGCTTAACGCCGTCAATCTTTTGCTGGTGGCATTCTCCGCCCGGCTCAACGACCCATCGGGTCAGGTATTTGTGTTTTTTATCATGGCGGTTGCCGCGGCGGAAGTAGCCGTGGGCCTTGCCATCCTGGTGACGATGTATCGTGCCACCCGCAGTACAGATATTAATATTTTGAATCGCTTAAAATGGTAAGTATGAAGACGCTGGTGAGCCTGGTACCGTTGTTCCCGCTGCTGGGCTTTCTGATCGTAGCGCTGAACGTCCGCAAGCTAACACATGGCGTGACTGCCTTTATCGCCTGCGGCGCGGTGCTGATTTCGTTTATTCTTTCGATTGTATTGTTTACCCATTTGCTGGGATTGCCGGTGGATCAACGTGTACTGGAAGTTACGTTGTTCGATTGGATCAAGGCCGGCAACTTCTCGACGTCGATCAGTTTCCTGGTGGATCCGCTGTCGTCGTTGTTTCTGTTGATCATTACCGGCGTGGGTTTCCTGATTCACGTATATTCTATCGGGTACATGCACGATGATGCCGGCTTTAACCGCTTCTTCTCGTACCTGAACCTGTTCGTATTCTTTATGTTGCTGCTCGTGATGGGCGCCAACTACCTGCTGATGTTTGTCGGCTGGGAAGGGGTGGGGCTTTGCTCGTACCTGCTGATCGGCTTCTGGTTTAAGAACCAGGCGTATAACAATGCCGCCAATAAAGCCTTTATCATGAACCGGATTGGTGACCTGGGCATGCTGCTCGGGGTCATCCTGATCTTTGTATACTTTGGCAGTATTCAATACACGGACGTATTCGCGAAAGCGACCACGATCGACACGGGCACACTGACGTTGATCACGATGCTGCTGTTTGTCGGTGCCATGGGTAAGAGCGCGCAGTTGCCGCTGTACACCTGGCTGCCCGACGCGATGGCGGGTCCGACACCGGTGTCGGCGTTGATTCACGCGGCGACCATGGTGACGGCCGGTATCTATATGATCGCCCGTAACAATCTGCTTTATTCGCTGTCGCCGGCTACCCTGGAGGTTGTGATGATCGTTGGTGTTTTAACGGCCATCTTTGCCGCGACCATTGCGGTGAAGCAAAACGATATTAAGAAAGTACTGGCATACTCGACCGTCAGCCAGTTGGGGCTGATGTTCCTGGCGTTGGGCCTGGGCTCGTTCACGAGCGGGATTTTCCACATGGCGACACACGCATTCTTTAAGGCGTTGTTGTTCCTCGGCGCAGGTAGCGTGATTCACGCCCTCGGGGGTGAACAGGATATTCGCAAGATGGGCGGCTTGAAGAAATACCTGCCGGTTACATTCCTGACTTTCCTGGTCGGCGTATTGGCGATCTCGGGTATCCCGCCGTTTGCCGGCTTCTTCTCGAAAGATGAAATTTTGGCCGCAGCGTATCTGCATAATCCGGTCGTTTACGGGCTGGCCTTATTTGCTTCGCTGCTTACCGTGTTCTATATGTTCCGCATGTTCTTCCTGACCTTCTTTGGTAAGGAGCGTGCCGGGCACGACGT
This sequence comes from Parachryseolinea silvisoli, assembly GCF_021190955.1. Classification (GTDB taxonomy): domain Bacteria; phylum Bacteroidota; class Bacteroidia; order Cytophagales; family Cyclobacteriaceae; genus Ohtaekwangia; species Ohtaekwangia silvisoli. The sequence continues at coordinate 1,368,519 of NZ_JAIOAO010000001.1, read as the reverse complement.
GATGCACCACATTCACGAGTCACCGATGAGCATCACCATTCCGCTGATGCTACTGGCGGTGCTGTCACTGGTGGGTGGTTTTATGGGCGTGCCGGAAGCACTGGGGGGCTCACATTGGCTGGCCTCGTACCTGGCACCGGTGTTTGCGCCGTCAGTTGCGGTAACCAGCGGGCATCATCACCTGAGCCACAGCACCGAATATGCGCTGATGGGTACCGTGGTAGCCTTGACGGTGGTACTGATCGTCTTCGCGTACATACGCTATGTAAAGGGCAACCGTGTGCCGGCGGCCGATACGCAGGTTGGCGGCGTGCAGAAGGTACTGGCGAACAAGTATTATGTGGATGAGATTTATCACGCGATTGTCGTGAAGCCTTTGTATTGGATCTCGGCTACGTTCGCCGATATCGTCGAGCGCCCGGGTGTCGATAAGATTGTAAACCTGATCGGTGGTAGTGTTGTGCCGGCCAGCCGCGGTGCGCGGTTGCTGCAGAACGGTAGCATTGGTTATTACATATTTGTGATGGTGATCGGCATTGTGCTGATCCTGGCCATGGGGATAATTCGCTAAATGATAATTTAAGAAGACATGTTTATAACGATATTCCTCGTATTCTTCCCGCTGCTCGTCGCCCTGTTACTGTTTGCGTTTAAGCCGGCACAGGCGAAGATGTTGGCGTTGGTGGCTTCCATCGTCGAGCTGGCGGTGTCGTTGTACCTGGCAGTGGTTTTTCCGAAGACGGATCTTGCGCAGTATGTAGTCGATATACCCTGGGTCCGCGCATTCGGGCTGCACTTTGCGGTAGGGATCGATGGGATCAGCTTGCTGCTGGTGCTGCTCACTACGTTGCTGGTGCCGTTTATCATTCTGTCGTCGTTTAATCGTACGATTGAAAAAGCCTCTACGTTCTATGGATTGATTCTGGTGATGCAGATGGCGCTGATCGGTGTGTTCTGCGCACTGGACGGTTTGCTGTTCTATCTCTTCTGGGAAGTCGCGCTGATTCCGATCTATTTCATCTGCCTGATCTGGGGTGGTGAAGACCGCGGCCGCATTACGTTTAAGTTCTTCGTTTATACGCTTGCGGGCTCGCTGTTTATGCTGGTGGCCCTGGTATATGTATACTTCCAAACACCGGGTACACACACTTTCGCGATCCAGGCGTTGTACGACGCCGGCCGTGCGCTGCCGGTGTATGAGCAAGGCCTGATCTTCTGGGCAATGTTTGTGGCCTTTGCGATTAAGATGCCGGTGTTCCCGTTCCACACGTGGCAGCCCGATACCTATACCGTAGCCCCCACACAGGGTACGATGCTGCTGTCGGGTATCATGCTGAAGATGGGGATTTACGGTGTGATCCGCTGGTTGTTGCCGCTGGTGCCGGCCGGTGTGGAGGCCTGGGGCTTTACGGCCGTGGTATTGTCGGTGATCGGCATTATCTACGCGTCGTGTATCGCCATTGTTCAAAAAGACTTTAAGCGCCTGATTGCGTATTCGTCGGTAGCCCACGTTGGGTTGATCTCGGCGGGTGCCTTTACGCTGAGCACGATTGGTGTGCAGGGCGCGATGATCCAGATGTTGAGCCACGGCATCGTGGTGTTCGCACTGTTCTATATTGTTGACATCATTTCACAGCGTACGCAGACACGCACGTTGTCGGCGCTGGGTGGTATTCGCACTGTTGCGCCGGTGCTGACTACCGTATTTGTGATCGTGATGCTGGGGAGTGTGGCACTGCCGTTTACCAGCGGGTTTGTGGGCGAGTTCCTGCTGATCAACTCGGTGTTCCAGTACCATGGCGTATTGGGCGCTGTTGCGGGCCTGACCATCATCCTGGGTGCGGTATATATGTTGCGTACGTTCCAGCAGAGCATGTCGGGCGAGACCAACACGGTGACGGCGGGCTTTGCCGACCTGACAGGCCAGGAGAAGCTGGTGCTGTATCCCATCGTATTGCTGATCCTGGTGATCGGTATTTATCCGGCGCCGTTGCTGGAGATCTCGGAACCGGCGGTGGCCAGCTTACTGAAAATTTATTCGAACCTTTCTGCATCCGTAAAGTAATATGAACGCATTGCTTGTTATCTGTGGCCTGAGTATCGTTTCGCTCCTTGCCGAAATCGCCAACTTCAAAAAGTGGCTGACGGCTATTGCCATCATCGGCCTGCTGGTGGCGACGGCTACACTCGCGCTGGAGTGGAATGGCGAAGTCGAGACATATTTCAGTCACATGCTGGTGTTTGACAATGTCGCACTGGCCTTTACGGGGCTGATTGCGGTGGTGTCCATCCTCTGGTTCTGGATGGCAAGCGACTACTTTCAAGCGCAGCCCCAGCACCGTACGGAACGCACGTCGCTGGTGATCTTCGCGATCGTCGGTGCCATCCTGATGGCTTCGTATAATAACATGGCGATGCTCTTCCTGGGCATCGAGATCTTGTCGCTGTCGCTGTATGTTTTGGCGGGCAGCAATAAAGAAAGTCTCTTATCGATCGAGGCGGCTTTCAAGTATTTCCTGATGGGTTCGTTCGCGACAGGCTTCCTCCTCATGGGCATTGCCCTGCTGTACGGCGCTACCGGATCGTTTGATATTGGTACGATTGCACTGTTTATCACCGAGCATAACCACGCATTACCGTCCTTCTTTTATGCGGGTGTGCTGTTGTTGCTGGTGGGGTTGGCGTTTAAGATCTCAGCGGTGCCCTTCCACTTCTGGGCTCCTGATGTTTACGGGGGCGCGCCCACGACGGTCACGGCGTTTATGTCTACCGTTGTGAAGATCGGCGCGTTGGCCGCGTTTTACCGCATGTTTTCGATTGGCCTGGTGGGGACCTACAGCACGTGGTCTACTATCTTGATGGTTATTACCGTGTTGACGCTGGTGCTGCCGAACATCACGGCGGTCTACCAATCACACGTGAAGCGGATTCTGGCATACTCCAGTGTGGGGCATGTAGGCTATATTTTGCTGGCCTTTACGGCCGATCCGACTGCGTCGTCGGGGGTGATCTTCTACTATCTGGCGTCGTATGCTGTATCGTCTATTGCTGCCTTTAGCGTGCTGCACCTGGTGGAAGGTAACAGCGAGTCGATCACGATTGAATATTTTAATGGCCTCTTCAAGCGCAATCCGCTGCTGGCCGTGGGACTGACGATTGCGTTGTTGTCGCTGGCGGGTATACCGCCCTTCCCTGGATTTTTTGGGAAGTACATGGTCTTCGCGCTGGCTATTGCGAAGGGCTACACACCGCTGGTGATCGTGGCGGTGGTGACCTCCCTGATAGGCGTGTATTATTATTTCCGCGTCATCATTGCGATGTACTTCCAGGCGCCGCAGCAGGCTACGCCGCTGCCGGTATCGGGCTCACAGCGTGCGCTCACCTTTGTATTAATCGTATTAAGTTTTGTATTGGGCATCTTCCCGGATGCGGTTCTTTCGCTGATCCAATAAGAAATCGCGGCTTTTCGCCGATTGTTGCGGTTCCGGTGCGTCATAGACGAGGCCGGAACCGCTTGTTTTTTTTAGCCAAAACGGTTATCTTCAATCGATTGCTAAACTTTTATAACATGGCGAAAGTACGAGACATTCTAGAAGTCAAAGGCTATGCTGTCTATTCAGTAGAGCCCACAGTTACTGTTTATCATGCCATTGAACGCATGTGTGAGAAGAATATCGGGGGGTTGGTCATTGTGGAAAACGGCAAAATGGTGGGGATCTTCACCGAGCGAGATTATGCCCGCAAGCTTATTTTGAAAGGCAAATCTTCGAAGGACACGCTGATCAACGAGCTCATGACCCAAAACGTCATCACGGTTACGCCGGAGACGACGATCGAGGAATGTATGTGGTTGATGAGCGACAAGAAGTTTCGCCATTTACCCGTCGTGAATGAGTACGACGACTTAGTCGGTGTGATCTCGATCAGCGACGTTGTGCGCAACATCATTAACGAGCAGAAGTCCATCATCCAACATCTGGAGCATTATATCACCGGCGCGCAATAGGCGGCCGGTTCGATGCGAAGTATACCTCGCCTTGCGTTACGTAGGTAGGTGTACGTAGGTAAAAGCAGTAGTTATATTTTTTCTGTGTATGCATGGTATAACAAGTTTATCATGCATTTTTTTATTTTACAGGTTGATGTGGAGGCGGTTGAACATTTTGTGAAAACATCCCGGTGCGTTTTATTGTTTTGAAGTCATCATGGTGTGCGGGTATCGCAGGGGTTTGCGCAAACTATATATATCGAAATGCGCACGCGGTGTTGCGGTAGTGATACGTAGATATACTGATACCGGGGGCGCCAACGGAAAATTTTAACAATTAAAATGACAATGCTTTGCCGATACCGTTGGTAAGTTTCTCCTAATTCAGCATATTTATATAGTAAAGACCCTCTACGTTATGGATATCATCACAAAGTACAACACACAAGACAGGCTACTCGTGGCAGTAGACTGCATCATTTTTGGATTTGACGGCCATCAGCTTAAGGCGTTGCTCGTCAAAAGGAACATCGATCCTGATCGAGGCAAATGGTCACTGATGGGTGGCTTTGTCAATCAGGACGAGAGTACCGATGAGGCGGCGCAGCGCGTGCTGCATGACCTCACCGGGTTGCAAACGACCTACATGGAGCAACTGTATTGCTTCAGCGGTGTAGACCGAGATCCGGCCAGCCGCGTCGTATCGATCGCGTATTTTGCGCTCATTAACATCAAAGATTATCAAGAGCGCTTGCACGACGACCACGAGGCACGTTGGTTCCCGCTAGACCAGATTCCAGACCTGGTGTTTGATCACACTGAAATGTTGCGCAAAGCAAAAGAGCGCTTGCAGCAGAAGGTGGCGAATCAGCCGATCGGGTTTGAGCTGCTTCCGGGTAAGTTTACACTGCCGCAGCTGCAGAACCTCTACGAGGCGATCTATGAGACACCGCTCGACAAGCGGAATTTCACGCGCAAGATCCTGTCGCTGGACATTCTCAACAAGCTCGAAGAAAAGGAAAAGGAATCGTCTCGCAAGGGCGCCTTTTACTATGTATTCGATCGCGACAAATTCTCCCGACTACACCAGGAAGGTGTAAAGTTCATTTAAGTTCGCGTGGGTTGTAAACCCACGTGACTTGTAACCAGTCCCGGCTTTGGTCGGGACTGGCTTCGTATTGCCTGTTCGTTATTAGTAGTCGTATGACTTCACGCGGGTGTCTTGCCGCAGGTGATCGTTTAGCGCATTGAGCTTTTCTTCGCGACCATTGATGCCGTAGGTAATAACGACAACAGTCTCGTCTTTGCTTTCGCGTTCCAGCTCGAAGTCAAGCTTGAGCTGCTTCAGCATGTCGTGTAGTGCGGGGCGAAAGCTGCCGTCGTCGTAATAGGCGATGCGATACGATCGTGACTGGTGGCGACGGGAAATGAAGATTTTTACCTTTTCGAATAAGGTCAATACGACGAGTGCAATGAGCGAACCGGCGATGGCGATGCCATACTCGCCGGCCCCTACGGCCATGCCCAGCGCGGCGGCGATCCAGATAGTGGTGGCGGTAGTGATACCGTTGATCGAGAGCCCGTCTTTAAAGATGACCCCTGCGCCCAGGAAGCCAACACCCGTGACGATGTTTGAAGCGATGCGGTCGGGTGAGCCCGCGCCGATGCGGATAGAGATTTCTGTAAAGATCGTCGAGCCGAGGCAGATGACGATCATCGTGCGGAGGCCGGCGGCCTTGCTGCGGTATTCCCGTTCCATACCAATGGCAGCACCTACCAGGAAGGACAGAAACAGGCGCAAGGCCATTTCGTCGCGAAAGTTGAATATATCCATAGGCTTGTATAGCGATAAAATAACATGCCTATAGCAATAAAAAAGGCGACCGTGCGGTCGCCTCTGGCGTATGCGGAAGGTGTAACTCAACCTACATCTTCCGAACTTTTCCGCTGCCAGCCGAGTGACTGTTCAGCTGCTTGGGATCGCCTTTGTAGAGTACGCTGCCGCTGCCGCTGATGCTGGCGTTGAGCGCTTCCTTTACATTGATCTCTGCGTCGCCCGAGCCTGATATTCTCACATCGCACGTGTTGGTTTCCAGGTTGGCTGCCAGTACGCGACCCGAGCCGCTGATGCTGGCCTTCACCGCATTGGCCGTGCCCGATGCCGAGATTCTGCCGGAGCCAGACACGCTGAAGTCAGCGAGACTCGCAACCTGTATGTCGGCATCTACCTGGCCTGATCCGCTCACGCGGCTTTCAAAGTTTTTGGCTTTACCCTTTACCACGATTCCACCCGAGCCTGATACGCTGGCTTCGGTGTTGCCGGTTGCTTCGATCTCGATCTTCATGGAGCCGGAGCCGCTGACCGACAGTTCGAGGCTCTCGCTGTGAATGCGGGTTTCGGCAATAAGATCGCCCGAGCCACCGACGTTCAATCCTTCTACCGTGGGCATGGTGATGTATACATTAATGCGGTCATCGTTCTTCCAGGTCCAGTTGTTCCATTTGCCGCGTTTGCCGATCACGAGGCGCGTGCCTTCTACGCTGGTCTCAATTTCCGCAAGCAGTTCCTGCTTGCCTTCCACTTCTACCTTGGGTGTGTTGCCCTGACGGAGGTATAATTTACCGGGCACACGAAACGCCACTTTGGTGAACGAGCCGGTGTTGCGGGTTTCGCGCGTCTGTGCGAAAACGGACGTTACGCTTACAAAAGCGATCAGCAGGAGCGAAGGGATTATATGTTTCATAGATGCTAAAGGTTGTGTTTCGATGTTTGCGTATAAGACTACACGGGGCGGTACAAGGTTGCATGGAATGGGAAAAACCTGCTTTGCGGCGTGTATACGGCGTCGGCGCGCGTAAAACATGTACCTTGCGGTGTGCAGGCATTTTCATACCGTACCATTCAACAGCCCACCCAGGGGCTCTATAAGGAGAAAGGAAGCAAATTCCTTGCCTTTGCGTATCCGGTGTCATCAGAGGCTGCCATCAAAGAACACCTGGACGCGCTTCGCAAGGAATATTTTGATGCACGCCATCATTGCTATGCGTGGATGCTGGGCCCCGACAAACAACGCTTTCGCGCCGCGGACGATGGTGAGCCCAACCATTCGGCCGGCGATCCGATCCTGGGCCAGATACGCTCACGCGACCTGACGGACGTGATGGTGGTGGTGGTGCGGTATTTCGGTGGTATAAAACTGGGCGTAGGCGGATTGATCAGCGCGTATAGACTGGCGGCCGAAGACGCGTTGCAGCAGGCCGTTGTGGACACGCGGGAAGTGCGCGCAGCGGTAACGCTGCAGTACGACTACGGTGCTACACCCGAGGTGATGCGTGTCGTAAAAGAATTTGACGTAGCGATTACCGCACAGGAATATACCGACGGTTGCGTGCTGCGCGGCACGGTGGCCCTTCAGACGCATCCGGCGTTAGTCGCGAAGATCGACCTGCTGCGTGCGTTGGGAGTAGGCGTTGCGCTGCTGGAGACCGGGGCGCCTGCTTCGTGAAACGGTTACAACTTTTCGCAGGCAACACGTGTCTATGGTGAAAATACCCTCCCATGCACCGCTACCTGATTCTGCTCCTGCTGGCCTGCCTGGCCGGTTGTGCGCCCGACGACCACACCACTGACGGTCTTACGCATGCCATGACGCGGGCCGCTGCCAGCTGCGAGACTTCACGCGAGAATATGCAGTGGCTGGAAACACTGCTGGTGCAAGCAGGCTCGGAAGGATCGGCGTATGGCAATGTATATATCATTCCGACCAGTCAGGGTACGGTGTTTGTGCACCAGCCGGTCATGATGAGCTGCCTGGCGTGCCGTACGTTTGCCTGCGATGGTACGGAGATCACGCTGGACAATCCGTTGGTGTACGACGAAGTCGTTCCGGGCATCAGCCCGTCTCACCTGCTGTATAAAGCCCCCCTGTAATTGTCCCGTTTGCGTACGTAGATACTGGCCTATAATGGCTTTATTTGCGGACTGAATTTCGTGCTCCCTATGGTCTCCAAGAAAAACGCTGCTCTCGGATTTATTTTTGTGACATTGTTGATCGATGTGATTGGTTTTGGAATCATCATTCCGGTGATGCCGAAGCTGATTACCAATATGACCGGGGTGAGCAATGCCGAAGCTTCGGAGCTCGGGGGGTGGCTATTGGCGGCGTTTGCCATTCCACAATTCTTTTTTTCACCGCTCATGGGAAATCTGAGCGACCGCTACGGACGCCGGCCGATCCTGCTGGCTTCGTTGTTCGGTTTTGGCGTGGATTATACCTTTCTGGTATTCGCGCCGACCGTTGAGTGGCTGTTCGTCGGGCGCATCATCGCCGGCATCATGGGCGCGAGCTTCACGACTGCGTCGGCCTACATTGCCGATATCAGCGAGCCTGAAAAGCGGGCACAGAACTTCGGTATGATCGGCGCGGCCTTCGGACTGGGTTTTATCATTGGGCCCGCGCTGGGCGGCTTACTGGCCAAATACGGTGGTCTGAAGGCGCCCTTTATCGGCGCGGCCGTGCTGACTTTTGTGAACTGGCTATATGGGTTCTTTATACTGCCGGAATCCCTGAAGCCGGAGAACCGGCGGAAGTTTGAAATAGCCCGGGCGAACCCGATTGGGTCGCTGCTATTTCTGATGCGGTATAAAGTCATCCTCGGACTGGTAGCGTCTCTTGTATTGATCTACATTGCGGGCCATGCTGTGCAGAGCACATGGTCGTTTTATACCATCGAAAAGTTCGGTTGGGGAGAGGACCTGATTGGTTATTCATTAGCATTCGTCGGCCTGTTGGTGGGCATTGTGCAAGGGGGGCTGATACGCTTCATCCTTCCGAAACTTGGGCAGGAGCGCAGCATCTATGTCGGATTGGGGCTTTACGCCGTGGGATTCTTTTTGTTTGGTATGGCGACGCACGGATGGATGATGTTTGTGTTTCTGATACCGTATTGCCTGGGAGGGATTTGTGGCCCAGCCTTGCAGGGTGTTATGTCGGCGCAAGTGCCGGCGACTGAGCAAGGGGAGCTGCAGGGCGCTCTCACGAGCCTCATGAGCCTGACTTCGATAGTCGGCCCCGTATTGATGACATGGATTTTTGCGCATTCGTCCGGCCCGGAAGGAATCGTGAACTTTCCCGGGGCGTGTATGATGACTGCGTCGGTGATGACCCTGGTCAGTGCAGTGCTGGCGCGGATAAGCTTGAAGCGTCCGCATAAGAAGGTGGACGCAGCGGTAGAACAGCAGCCGGTCACGCACTGACCGGGCTGCTGCCGGTTATTCCTTAGATTCCCAAAACGGATTTCAGTTTGCTATAGCCCGCTTTGCTGAGCGGTATACGGACGCCGCTTTTCAGCAGCGCGACGTGTGTATCTTTTTCCAGCGGCTCGATACGGGTGATCTGCGTGAGCTGAATCATGTAGGATCGGTGTACGCGGACAAATTGTGCCTGGTCCAGCGACTGCTCGTAAAAGCTCATCGTCTTTTTCTTCAGGAACATTTCCTTCGCGGTATAGATCTTGACGTAGTCGTCGTATGCTTCGAGGTACTGAATGTCTTGTACCGGGATGATGCGGATGTTACCGCCTTCGCGCACCACCACGCGTGTGCGTTCTTCCGGCTGGCGAATCTCTTCGCGCAAGATGGCGGCCTGTTGCGTGCTTTTGTCGGCGTGGCCGCGTTGCAGGATCCACTTCTCCAACGCCTTATCAAAACGCTCGCGGCTGTACGGCTTGAGCAGGTAGTCGATGGCGTGTGCTTCGAACGCCTTCATGGCGTATTCGTCAAAGGCGGTAGTAAAGATCACGGCCGGTGGCTGTTCGAGTAGCTCGAGCATTTCGAAACCGTTGATCTTGGGCATTTGTATATCGAGAAAGATCAGATCGGGTTTATGGTGGGCGATGGCTTTGATACCCTCAAAGCCGTCGTTGCATTCCGCTACTACGGCAATGTCAGCATGTGCCTGCAGGTACTCGAGGGTGATGCTGCGCGCCAGGGGCTCGTCGTCGATGAGTATGGTTTTGATCATGAGGTCTGCGGTATTTTTACGTGGGTGATGAAGCGCGGGTTTTCTTCGGTTTCGTGTTGTTCGGTGGTCAGGAGGTCGTTGCGCGCGTAGAGCAGATAAAGTCTGCGTTGGACAGAGTTCAGGCCGAAACCTGTACCGCGGCGTGGTTGTGCCGTGGTGGGATCGAACGGATTCTCTACCGACAGCAACATCTGGCCGTCGCGTGCAGTGGCGCTGATGCGGATGGTGATCTCGCCGGTTGTGTCGTAGAGGCCAAACTTAATGGCATTTTCGACAATGGGCTGGAGCAGAAGTGATGGCAGGCGCAAGGCAAGCGACGCAGCATCGTGCTGAACGTCTGTGCGCAGGCGGTGGCCAAAGCGCACTTTTTCTATATCCAGGTATAATTGTAAATGGTTGAGCTCTTCTTCGAGGGTTACGATTTGTTGATCGTCGCGGCGTATGGTGCCGCGTAGAAAGTCAGAAAGCTGTTGGATCATCTTGCGTGCTTCTTCAGGGCGTGAGCCCGCCAGGGCGCTGATGGAGTTCAGGCTGTTGAACAAGAAGTGCGGCTGCAGCTGTTGCCGCAGGGAAGCAAGCTCGGCTTCGCGCGCCATCTTCTGCGCATCTTGCTCGCGCGTCTCACTGGCGCGTTGGTCCTGCATATAGTACCACATCCAGCTCATGAGCGACATCAGGGCGATCATGAGCCAGCTGAACAGACCGCGGATGATATACGAGCCGTTCATATAGTCAAGGTAAATGATATCGTCAGCAAAGGCATAGCGCATAAAGCACCGATGTACAAAAACACAAAGTGCGGCAAGTCCGATGCTCCAGACGGTCATCGACAGGGAATTTTTGGCGCCGGGCTGATAATATTTCAAGGCGTTGTGCATGGCGTGCCCGGCGGCGGCCAGCAACAGGTTAATGGTTACGGCATCTGCTAATGCGGCTTGCCATCGCAGGTCAAAGGTGGTAATCAGTGCATACGTCTCGATGGTGATCAGCAGCACCCACCAACTGGCATACGCCAGGGCAAGTTTATAGGTCGCTATTTTTACAGTACTCACAGGGCGTGGTCAGGATCAGAAAAGAGGAAGCGCGTTCAGACGCAGGGCCATGGCCTTCTGGTGGATGAAGCTAACGTAAGAGTTAGCCTCTTCTATTTCGTGTATGCGGGAGTATACCTCCATACCGTCTTCCAGTTTTTTGAGCGGCAGCAACTCGGCCACGTTGATGAACTCCCACTTAATAAGCTTGTTTTTATCATTGACGAATGAGTCTTCTTCGCCCAGGCCGATCATGCGTGATTTCAGAAAGGCCTCTTCTTGTGACTCGGCTTCGATCAGCCGCAACTGTTCGTCAAACTGTTGTTTCTCTTGGTTTTCGGCCGTGATGCCAAATACGATTTTAGCGATGTACCAGTTCATAAGGATTACTTGAAGGGTGAGAAGAATGGAATACATGGTTAATAGCTTTTGATATCGATGCCACCGAATATGCTGGTGCCTTTCAATATCAGAACTTTGTCGTCGTTGGGATGCAGCGCCGCGGGGTTACGCTTGTCATCCAGGCCACCGAAGATGCTGACCATCTCATCGGCCTGGATCTTCCAGTCCGAAGGCACGACCAGTTTGGCGCCACCGAAGATTTGTACTAATTCGAGTACGGCGCGGCCCTGAATATCGGCTTGCGTCAGATTGATCTCGACACCGCCGAATACGGTCACCGCGTCGCCGCCTTTGAAGTCTTTGGAGATGACTACCTTTTTGGTGCCGCCAAAGATGGTGACGGAGTCGATCATGCCTTCGGCTGTCTCTTCGACAAAGTCAGCACCGAATTGTTGCTGGTAGCGTTGGTGGCGGCGTTCATGCCAGCGTTTCCAGGTTTCGCGGTCACGACCGCGGAAGCGTCCGTGGCGTCTGGGCCGGATGATCATGAACAGGCCGATGGCGATGATGATGACGGGCCAGAAGAATTGACTGCTGTCGACATCTTCGGAAAACATGTTGATGGTCAGAAAGACTGCGCCGACAGCGATGGGGATCAGCCAACCGGGATGGCGAAAGCGGTGCTTGGCGCCGATGAACAGGCCGATGGCAATAGGAATCATGGGCCAGGTAAAAAGCCAGCCGGGCAGGTCGGCGCCCACGGAGCGGGCCAGCAGCAGGCCGCCGATAATGACGATGACAACGCCGCCCAATACCCGACCCATCTGGTCGGGGGTTGTAATGTCCTGGTAAGGTCTTACCGGCTCAGGGGTGTTGCTTCTAGTGTCTTGCGTTTCCATATACTGGGATGATGATATTTTTTTCTCGTTTGGAGGCCTTCCGGCCGGATGTTAAATAAAGATACGGTATGGGTGTGGTTGTAGCGAGTGGTGATAGGCCGACGCCGGGCACCAGTAGGTGAACGTCCGGTTGGGGGCGGTGGCCCTTACCACCCGTCGCAGCCGCCGCGGCGTTTTCTGCGGAACATCATGCCCAGACCAATAATAATCAGGATGACGGGCCACAGGTACGGCCAGGGCGAAAACCCTTCAATTTCGTTTTGTGCCAGGAACACCAGCCCCACGGCGATCGGGAAAAGCCATCCCATATCACTAAACCCTTTTTTAAAGGCGGCGAATACACCGATGGCAATCAGGATCATGGGCCAGGTAAAGAGCCAGGCGGGCATGACGACCCCGGCTACCTTGGCGAACAGCAGGCCACCGATGATCAGCAGGATGATGCCTCCACCGATGCGGCGACGGCGGTCGCGTTGTTGCCATTTTTCGGTTTCCGGAAAGTGGGGGGTTGGGTTGGGATTTTCCATGATGGTTTTTGTTGTTGTCTGTACGAATATACGGTACGAATTGGCGCCCGGGCAGAGGCATTAGGCAAAACCGGGAAGCGCGTAGGTGAACAGCGGAAGGGGGGCGGTGGAAGCAGCGTGCGTGTGGGAGCGAGCGCGAAGAAAATACGGATTGAGAGGCGGGGGCACTGAAACGACGAATCGGTCTTTAAACGCACCGATCGGCCCGACGGACCGTGTCGGATTTGGGAAAGATCGCTGTACTTTTGTAATACGAAATCAACTAAAAGACATCTATTTGAATTGATTTTTAGCGCTCGTCTCACGCAAATCTAACCAGAGGCGAATTATTCCTGTAGCTCTACGCGCCCCACTTTTTCCCTGGGCACGTCTCTATCGTAGATAAGGTCTGAAACATACACGCATGTGCCCCGTGCCGGGTTCGTTGTATCCGTACAACGGCCAACACGTTTGTGCCATACTTCTTTTCGTGTCTGCACCGCAGGGATTGCTATTCAACATTAGAGTTTTTAATTATTAACCATAACCAATTATCTGACGATGAAGAAGAGACCGATGATTATGCGTTCGTTCGCTGTGGCCCTGGTATGTGCAGGCTCCGTTGCTTTGACAAATTGTGCTAATGAAGCCAATGATTTCAAATCCACCACCGCTGCTAACAACAGCGAGGTAGCCGGTAATTTTGTAAAAGGTACGATTGGTGGTACCGCATTTCAATTTGCGCAGTCGCCCAGTGCAGCTGTAGGCAATTCCGACTCCTACTATATCGTGCGTGACAACGGCGATATCGATGTAAATATTTTCCGTAACGACGGCGAAAACGGTGCGGCGATGTTGTACTTCGTGTTGAAAAACGGTGACGTTCAAAACCCGTCAGAGCCGTATATGCAGGTGACCAATGCTGATGGCTTTACGATGGACAGTAACGCCAGCAACAACAAACTGACTGTAACGAGCTTCTCGTTCGACCGCTCTACGGGTCGCGTTACCGGCAAACTGCAACTGTCAGGCGCCGGCAACAACATCGACACGAACACCGCTGTATCGAGCGATTTCGACGTCGTGGTGAAAGAGATTGCCATCTAGTTTACAGTGGTTTTATATTTTTCGAAAGGGCACCGCGTGGTGCCCTTTCTTATTTGGTGCGATAGGTCAACAGATTTTCAATGCGGGCGTGCTGCAACAGCATAATGGTCTTCGCATCCTTGATTTCGCCGCGGCCAATCATGTCGTATGCTTCTGAAAAGTCCAGTTCCATCACGTCGATGTTCTCATGCTCGTCCACGCCACCCCCGTCATTCACTTTCTGATCAAGTGAGTACTCGCCCACAAAGAAGTAGAGTATCTCGGTCACAGACCCGGGCGACATGTATACTTCAAACACCTTCCGTACATCGCTGATACGATAGCCGGTCTCTTCTTCTGTCTCGCGGCGAATGCAGTCCTCCGGGTTATCCAGATCGAGCAAGCCTGCGCAGGTCTCCACCATCATGCCCGTTGCATTTCCATTCACAAACGTCGGTAAGCGAAACTGCCGGGTGAGGATCACGGTATTCGCTGTTTTGTTATACAGCAGAATAGTCGCGCCGTTACCGCGGTCGTAGGCTTCGCGGCTTTGTGTAAGCGGCTGGCCGTCGCGGCCGGTGATGCTGTAGGTGTATTTGTAAAGCGTGTACCAGTTGTTGGACAGTGTTTCTTTCTGAAGAATCTGGACGGTAGGGTTCATGCGGGATGTTCAGCCCTTACCAACGGAAACCACTCCGGAATGTTACTCAGAATAATCAATGTATTATTCATATTGAAAGTGGTAGGTGCCCGAGCCCAGCGTGACGGTAATATCGCTGCCGGCAGTTTTCTGCGCGAAGCCGGTTTGCTCAAGCGCCGTCCTGGTCTCGATCACTTTCTTGCCCGCGGCGCCTGGCAGCACGACTTCGGCCGTGGTGTTTGCGGGTATGGTAACGTCCAGTGTAAACGCGGCACCGGCTTTTTTCCAGGCGGAGCTGACGATACCATGCGGTGTCACCAGCTCGGCGGCGGCTTGTTGTACGTTGCCGCCCGGCTCGGGCGCGATGGTGATGTGTTTGTAGCCCGGTGCGGCATTGCGTATACCGGTGATGCGACGATACATCCAGTCGCCGATGGCGCCATAGGCGTAGTGGTTAAACGAGTTCATGCCGGGTGTTTGAAAGGTGCCATCCGGACGCTGGCCGTCCCAACGTTCCCAAATGGTTGTGGCACCCATTTTCACCGGATACAACCACGAAGGGTATGTCTCCTGCAGGAGCAAGTCGTACGCTACATCGGTGTGGCCGGTCTGTGATAAAACATGACAAAGGTAGGGCGTGCCGAGGAAGCCAGTAGTGAGGTGGTTGCCGTATTGCCGGACGTTGGCCACCAGGCGGTCTGCGGCCTGTGCGCGCAGGTTTTCGGGCAGCATATCGAATTGTAATGCCAGTACATACGCGGTCTGCGTGCCGGAGACCAATCGTCCCGAGGGCGTTGCATATTCACGCAGGAAAGCGTCCTTAATTTTCTTCAGCTGACTGCTATAGGCTTGTGCGTCGTCTTGTCGTCCGAGTATGGTCGCGGCGTTGATCATCAGCTGCACGGAGTTGGCGCGGAAGCATTGTGCGATGAGGTATTTGTCGGTGACGGCGGAGGTGCCGTCGTTGTCATCGAACGGGCGATAGAACAGCCAGTCGCCGAAATGGAAACCGGTATTCCACAGGTCGTGTTGACTGTTGCGTTCCATATAGTCTACCCACGCTTTCATGGATGGGTATTGTTGCCGGAGGAAGGTTGTGTCGCCATAAGCCTGGTACATTGTCCAGGGAATGATGGTGACAACATCGGCCCAGCCTGTGGAGGCAGCGTCGTTCGGACCCAATACGTTGGGGATCACAAAGGGAATGCGTCCGTCGGCTTGCTGGTCGGCGGCTACGTCGTGCATCCACTTGTTAAAGAAACCGGCTACCTGCCGGTTGAAGGCGGCGGTGCGGGCGAATACCTGGGCATCGCCGGTCCAACCCAACCGCTCGTCGCGTTGCGGGCAGTCGGTGGGGACGTCCACGAAGTTGCCGTTCTGGCCCCAGCGGATGTTGTGCTGGAGTTGGTTGATGAGCGGATGGGAAGTAGAAAAGCTGCCGGTGGAGGGCATGTCGGAATACAACGCGGTGGCGGAGATATTCTCGGTTGTCAGTGTGCCGGGATAGCCTTCCACCTTTATATAGCGGAAACCGAAGAAACTGAACCGTGGCTCATATACTTCCTGGCCGCCGCCTTTCAGCGTATACACCACTTCGGCTTGTGCGGCGCGGAGGTTGTCGGTATAGAAGTTGCCTTCGCGATCGAGCACTTCGGCGTGGCGGATGGTGATGCGGTCGCCGGCTTTGCCCGATACTTTCAGGGTGATCCATCCGACGAGGTTCTGGCCGAAGTCCACGACCGTTTCGCCCTTTGGTGTGTGGAGGATCTTTTGTGCGCGGAAGGTTTCGTGCTTGCGTACGGGCGGACCGCAGGTGGCCACCAGGTTGTCTTTCCCACCCTCGGCAACTTTTACACCCTGCCAACCCGCGTCGGTGTAGCCGGTCTGGGTCCATCCGGTCTTTTCGAGGCGGGCGTCGTAGGCTTCACCATAGTAGATTCCCGCCCGCACGATCGGGCCGGTGTTGCTTTTCCATTGTTTGTCGGATGTAATGACCTGGCGTGTGCCGTCGGTGTAGGTCACGCGGAGCTCATAGAGCAATCCGAGTGTGGAGCCGTAGATGTTTTTTGTGTCGGCCCAAGCCAGGTTTCCCCGGTACCAGCCATCGCCGAGTAGTACCCCCGTGGCATTGACGCCGGTCTTGAGTAGCGGGGTGACGTCGTATACCTGGTATTGAAGCCGCTTGTTATAGCTTGTCCAGCCGGGCGTGAGATACGCATCGCCTACACGCTGACCATTGATATGCGCTTCGTACAGGCCGTGGGCCGTGATGTAGAGCCGGGCGGTAGCCACGGGCTTGCCCAGGGTGAACTCGCGCCGCATCATGGGCGCAGGTTTGTTGACGGCGTCGCCGGGCAGGTCGGGCTCGATCCAGGCGGCCGTCCAGTCACCGGGTTGTAAGAGGCCCATTTCGAACGACTGGGTGGTACTCCACGCGCTGGCGTTGCCACCGTTGTCCCATACGCGCACGCGCCAATGGTATTTCTCGCCGGCGGTGAGGGCGGGGCCGCGGTAAGATACGAGCACCGATTGGTCGCTCTTTACCCGGCCGGTTTTCCAGATTACGTCGCGAAAACCGGCGTCGCGGCTCACGACGAGCTCATAGCCTGTTTGTAGTACGTTGCGGCGGGTGGTGGTGAGCACCCAGCTGAAGCGGGGCGTTGGTGCGTCCAGGCCCAGGGGGTTGTGCTGGTATTCGCAGGTCGGTGTTGTAATGGCGAGCTTTTGCGCCTGGGTGGCGGTGGCCAGCAGGCAGAGGAAAAAGATCAGACGTGTCATAGGCGGTTCCAGGTTACGCCGCAAGATACGGCGGATTGCGGCAGGACTTTCCTGCACCCTCCTGTATGAAACAGAGCGAGTGTGAGAGCGGGAGCGAACATGCTCGCGCTGTTTCCTTCGCTCTCACACTCACCCTCACTCTTATAATAGGGAGTCCGCCCGACTTTGAAAGCCGAAGTTTTAATGGATTCGTATTATTGACCTTCTGGTCTATTGTACGACGGGGCCTTTGCCGCTGGCTTCGACCAATTTGCGGTAAATCTCCAGACAGACCCAGGCGTCGGTGGCGGCGTACTCGATCTGTTTTTCGGTGAGGGTAGGGGCCTCCCAGTTGGAGGTCTGGGCGCTTTTAGAAATGCGGAAGCCCAAGAGGAGGCCGGTGAGTTTTTTTACACTTTCTACCTGGTAGCCGGCTTTGCGGGCTACGATCGATAGGTCTACAAACGACTGGGGGGTAAAAGGGGCAAATTTTTGCAGACCTTTAATGTCGTCATGTATGGCTACGCCGGCTTTGATGATGCCGGGGTTTTCAAAGATGGCAGCAATTTCGGGTGTGACGCCAGCATGATGCGTGCGGATGAGAAATACTTTGCCGGGAATGGCCAGCTGAATGAGGGCTACCTTAAATACCTGCCCGCGCTTAAAACTGGGGCGGGTTTCGGTATCGAAGCCCACTACGGTGTGTTTTTGAATTTCTTTCGCTACCGCGGGCAGCGCGGCCGGGTCGGTAACGACCTGTACCTTTTCGTGAAAGGCTTTGAGCTGTAGCTGGTTGAGTTCTTCGTTCGAAATAGTGGTCTTAAAACCTGAGGGGTCTGCGGGTGTGTCTTTTACATGTTCGGAGGACGACTGCATTAAAAAATACGATTAAAGCTTAAAAAAATTATCACGCCTTAAAATAAAGTAAAAATACTGACACCTATCCTACCGCCGGTAACTTTCGGATTTAATGGGCAGCGTTGCAAAATGTTCGGAAACGGGCAAACCTGTAATGCTGATCAATTTTTGCTATTTTGAGCCCTACTTAACCCTAAACTGAACTGAATGTCAAAATCTTTATTCCGCAAAAAGTCGCTGACGACTATTGCGCAGGACGCCGAACGGGGTGTCGACGACGGCCATGGCGGCAAAGGTCTGCGTAGAGTGTTGTCGGTGCGCGATCTGACTTTTATGGGCATTGCTGCCGTAGTCGGAGCGGGTATATTTTCAACGATCGGCACGGCGGCCTCCAACGGGGGGCCGGGTATATCGTTGTTATTTGTCTTTACCGCCATCACCTGTGGATTTTCTGCCCTCTGTTATGCTGAGTTTGCGAGCCGTGTGCCGATTTCCGGCAGCGCCTATACCTATGCGTATGTTTCCTTCGGCGAGATCATCGCCTGGATTATCGGCTGGGCTCTGATTCTGGAATACGCCATTGGCAATATTGTGGTGTCTATTTCGTGGAGCAGCTATTTCAACCACCTGCTTGAAGCTGCCGGCATCCACCTGCCAGGTTGGTTGACTATCGACCCCACCACGGCCAAGCTCGCCTACGAAACCACGAAGCAGCAGCTGAGCAGCGGTGTCGCCATGACGCCTGCTATGCAGTCGGTCATCACCGCGTACGAGACCGCGCCAGTCATTGCCGGCAAAACGATCTTTGTGAACCTGCCGGCCGGTATCATCATCGTTCTCATCACCTGGCTCACTTATATAGGGATCAAGGAAAGTAAGAAGAGCGCCAATTATATGGTGATCTTTAAGATTGCCGTCGTGCTGTTTGTCATCGTCTTTGGATTCATTTATGCCAAGCCATCGTATTGGTCGCCGTTCCTGCCGAACGGTTTTGCGGGGGTATTGAAGGGGGTGTCGGCTGTGTTTTATGCGTATATCGGCTTCGATGCGATCTCCACCACCGCCGAAGAATGTAAGGATCCCAAACGGGATCTGCCGCGGGGGATGATCTACTCGCTGGTGATCTGCACCGTATTGTACATTTTAGTGGCGCTGGCCCTGACGGGCATGGTGCATTATTCTGAATTGAACGTAAACGATCCGCTGGCCTTTGTGTTTGAGCGCGTAGGGCAGGAGTGGATCAGCTATATCATCGCCATTAGCGCAGTCGTGGCGACCACCAGTGTGTTGCTGGTCTTCGCATTGGGCCAGCCCCGTATCTGGATGAGCATGAGCCGCGACGGCTTGCTGCCGAAAGCCTTTGCCAGAGTGCATCCACGCTACCAAACACCGCACTTTTCGACGATCGTGACCGGTTTCCTGGTAGCCATCCCGTCGCTTTTTATGCAAAGCTCGCTTATGACCGACCTGACCAGTATTGGTACCCTGTTTGCCTTTGTGCTGGTATCGGGCGGCGTGCTGATGCTGCCGCGCCTGGACAGTGCGACGCGGTCGGGCTTTAAACTGCCCTATGTCAACGGTCGGTTTATTGTGCCGGTGCTGTTCGTGGCGTTTATATACTTGTTCCTCGAACGCATCCAGACGGACCTGGCGGACCCAACGGCCAGCCTGCAAGAGGCGCTTTTCCTGACATATGTGCTTGTGGCAACTGTCATCACAGTGCTGACGGTCGTAAAAAGCTATTCACTTATACCGGTGCTGGGCATGCTGTGCTGCGCGTACCTATTAATTGAAATCCCGGCGGTTTCCTGGGAATGGTTTTTTGTATGGATGGCGATCGGTTTGGTGATCTACTTTAGCTATGGCTATAGGAAGAGCCGGCTGGCGCCAAAGGCGTAGTGTCGAGACCCTCGTTGAAAGAGACTCATTCGTTATAACTGTCTATATCTATGCGTAAATTCTACCTGTTGTTGGCAGGCGTGCTCCTGTGTGGGCTGGCCGGTGCCCAGGAACTGACGTTTCGGTCGTATCCGCTGCCGGACGAAAAGATTGGAAATGGGAAACTGTTTTTGGATGGCAACGATGTTTGGGTTGCCACCGGCGAAGGTGCTTGCAAGTTTTCGGGTGGCGTCTGGGAAGTGATTCAGAAAAGCAACGGCCTCCCGGCAGATTCTGTCAAGCAGATTTCGAAGGATACCCAGGGAAACGTGTGGTTTCTGACCAAAGATGCGGTGGGCGTACGTCATCCCGACCAATCGTGGACATATTCTTACGAGAACCGGTTCGACTGGGGCGGTATGGTACAGCGTGTTGGAGACGATCTCTGGCTGAGCGCCAATAATGCTGAGCTTAAAAAGATCGACCCTACCGGGACGACCACTACGTATGGCTGGGACGACGGCCTTCGGTCAACGACAGAAGATATTGTGCGGGATGCTCGCGGCGTATATTATATCCTGAACTACAATTACATCGTCAAGAGCAAAAATAACACATGGGAGATTGATACTTCCCTTTGGAACAGTATCTTATATGACATTGTGGTGACCCGAAATAATGCGATATACATAACGCATGAGCGGGGTGTCGTGTTCGATGCCAATGAGGATGATTATAGCTGGTTTGGTTATTTGCACTCTCCTTACCTCGATGAGATTCCAGTATATGCCATGGCGGAAGGGCTCGATGGCACCTTGTATTTTGGTACAAGACAAGGACTGGTGACCCGTAAGAAAGGATTTTTCCGTCGTTACACTACGGCAGACGGGCTGACGGGAAATTGCGTGCGCGATGTACAGGTAGACGCGTTGGGCAACGTTTGGTGTACGGTTGAGACATTAGACGCGAACAATTACAATGGTCCGTTGACGTTGGTGAAGATACCGTACTCCATCACTACTGATCCGACGTACGTGCACGGAATCGTTTATCACGATGAAAACGGCGATGGTGTGCAAGGTGGGAATGAAGCGGGTGTACCCAATCAATTTATTCACCTTATGCCGCGCGACGCCTATGCGGTGACAAATGAAGACGGTACGTTTTTGTTCCCTTCCGAGGCGGGCGAAAACACGATGAACTGGGTGCAACCTGACTGGTGGATGAGCGCCGGTACGCCGACGTCTCATACTTTTACCTCGCCGGCTGACGATGGTCGTATCTTTGATATTGGCATTATGGTAAAACCCATTCGCGAGGTGTCTGCCTTTGTCAGCAGCGGCAACGCCCGGCCCGGTTTTGAGCTGCGTTACAATCTTTATATTTCGAACCGTAGTAATGTCGCGATCCAACAGCGGGTCACATTTGAATATGATCCCAGCCTGGAATACCTGAGCAGTGACTTGGAGCCTGCACAGCATGACGGTAATACGCTGTATTGGGACGTGGAGGTTGAGAAGACCTATTACAAGGCTGTGACACTCGTTTTCCGGGTGCCGGCCAATACGCCGCTGGGCAAGGTGCTTCATACCACCGTGAGCGTACCCACGCTGCCGGGAGAGACAGAAACCCGTGATAACAGCTACACACTCGAACAGATTGTGCGAGGTTCCTTCGATCCCAACGACAAGCTCGTGGGCGAGGGCATCCTGGAGCAACGGTATGTCGAAATGGGAACGCCGCTGAACTATACTATTCGTTTTCAGAACACCGGCACGGACACAGCTTTTACCGTACGGATAACAGACGAGCTCGATCCAAAGCTCAACCTCACCAGTCTGGAGATTATACGTACCAGCCATCCGGCAACATACGTACTCGATAGTCGCACGTTGACTTTTCACTTTGAGAACATTCTGCTGCCTGACAGTACCACAGACGAGCCTAACAGCCATGGCTATATTCAATACCGCATTAAGCCCGTGAGCTCTATGGCAGATGGTACCCAGGTGCGTAATAAAGCCGCTATATACTTTGACTTTAATGAGCCTGTGGTGACGAATGAAACGGTGAATACCTATGTGAATGAGTTGCCGTCTAACAGCCCGACAAGTACGGAGAAGAATCTGCAGGCTGGTGTAATGACGTATCCTAATCCGGTGCGCGATGGGAACCTGGTGATTGTGTCGAAGAATGCGGAAGTGATGAAGGGTTCTGTGACGCTTACTTCATTGGCGGGTAGCACTATGCGTGCGGCGTCGCTGCAAGGTGTGCGTACGCTGGTAGATGTGAAGGGGGTTGCGCCAGGGATGTATGTGTTGAAGGTCGAGAATCGTGGAGTGAAGAGTACAAGGAAGATTGTGATTGTACAGGAGTAAAACCTGTCTGTAAATAGTAAAGGCCGGCTCTGTATATAACAGAACCGGCTTTTTTTATTCCTTCACCGTAAGCGCATAATGCACCCCTCGCGCTGCTAAATGGTCACGTATATATTTAAAGTTGTATTCCTCTTCCCCTAAATACTCCGGCGGGGAAATGCCGCGACGGGTAAACTTGCCATCTAATACTAATTGCACTGCGGCCGTACAGGTATACCCCGTAGTGCGCGCCATGGACAATGTGCCGGTAGCCCGGTCGGTGCGGTCCAATAAGTTATATTCATACGTCACGGAGAGCCCGTCCTCGATGCCCTTCACGCGAATGCGCATGACGGTAAACTCCTCTTCGCCGGGTTTGAGCTTCCACAGGGGGAACAGCAGCTGGGCCGTTACATCGAGGGGGCGTACGCGCATGCCGTTTACGTCGATCTCTTCCTTGGAGAAAAATCCGCTGTCGCGGAGCATACGCAGGTACTCAATGCAGCCGGGATAACGCAAGGTCTTTTCGATCATGTCGGGGATGCCCTGCATGGTATGGATGAGTGTGCGCAGGCCGTCGCTGTTCCAGGACTCGAGGGTGCCGACGCCGGGGAAGTGAATAAGCTCGGCATCGGACAGGGCCTCGCGCACGACGATGGCGCCGTTTTGTACATAGCGCGCCGGGCGGGTATATTCTTCGATGACGTCGATGGGGGAGAATACGGCCTTATATTCATAGGGCCACTCGCGCACGATGGGCAGGCCGCCGACGAGGCATTCGTAAGATTGTACCTGCATGCGCGGGCGGTGATAACCCAGGATGATATTGCCCATGCCGGGGGCGACGCCGCAGTCGGTGACGATGGTAACGTTTTGATGGCGGGCGAGGTCGTCGAGGAGGAAGGGATCTTCGGGAAAGAATGAGATGTCGACCATGTTCCTGCCGGCTTCGATCACGGTGCGTGCGGTTTGAAAACCCATGAAGCCGGGTACGGCGCCGACCACCAGGTCGAATGGTTGTACCAGCGCGTGGAGCAGGTCGAGGTCGCTCAGGTCGGCCTGGCAGGTTTTTATGCCGTGTTGTGCCAGTGCGCCGAGGGCTTCGGGCCGGACGTCGGCCGAGGTGACATTATAGGTCTTGGCCAGGTCGATGGCAATGGCATTGCCGACCAAGCCCGCGCCCAGTACGAGGACTTTCTTTTTCATAGAAGTAAGGTAAGGAGAAATTACATACCTTGGCTAACCACAGAAACGCTACTGCTATGTTTGACCCGAATAAGATTGTCGCCAAAGCCCAGCACTCCGGCTTTTACCGCTGGCTGCTGAACAAGTCGTTGGACCGGATGATACCCTTTAACAGACCTCACGGTTTTCAGGTCATTGACATTGGTGATTACCATCTCAAAACACGGCTGCCATACCGGCGCCGTAACCAGAACCACATTCGCGGATTGCATGCCTGTGCGTTGGCGACTGTTTCTGAATTTACGACGGGGTTTCTGCTGGTAAGCCGCCTCGACAGCCGCAAGTACCGCATCATTATGCAACGCCTGGAAATGGACTATCATTATCAAGGCAAGATGGACGCTACGGCGGTGTTTGAAATTTCGGAAGCCTGGTTGCAAGAGCAGGTCTATGAACCGTTACGCACGCAGGAGTCGGTGGTGATACCCTGCGAAGTAAAGATCCACGACCAGGCGGGCAATCACCTGACGACGGGTAAAGTGTTTTGGCAAATCAAAGACTGGCAGCGTGTACGTACCAAGGTTAGCGCCTGAAAGACCGGTATGTTTTACGTTCGTTTTTGAGTAAATTACCTCTGCTCTAAACCCCTTTGTGTATGCGCAAGATCGATTATCTATTTACCGAATATGGCGAGAGTCATCAGGACGCCACCAACAAAACGATTCACTGGATTTGTGTGCCGTTAATTTTTTTTAGTATTGTAGGGCTGATCGCCTCCATTCCCGCGGCGCCCGTGCAGCAATTCCTCGGCGAAGGCAACGTCTACGCACATTGGGGGACTGTGCTGCTTATTCCCGTGATTGTTTATTACGTGACGCTGTCGATTCCCCTGAGTATCGGCATGATGTTGTTCAGTGCTGCCTGCCTGGCGCTGGTAAACGTAATCATACGACTAAACGTAGGGCCGCTGTGGGCGGTGTGTATAGGTATATTTGTGCTGGCCTGGATCGGGCAGTTTTACGGTCATAAGATCGAAGGCAAAAAACCGTCGTTCCTAAAAGATATACAGTTTCTGCTAATCGGTCCGGCATGGCTGATGCACTTTATTTATAAAAAGATCGGTATTCCGTATTGAGCCCTGTCATATTTTCAGCGGGTGCATGGCCTGTAGGCTATCATCCTGACTTTACGATATCCCTTTATAATCAACCGGGACATGTGGCCCTGCAAGGTGGTCAGGTGTGGTGTAGCTTTTTTATGCTGCACGAGAAGCGCCGCCAACTGCTGGCGGTGTTTCAGGTGTGTATTGACAAGGGTGTAGGCAAGAGCCCGTTGCGGGCGCCGTACGGTGGCATCGAATGTTCCTCGCGGGTATCGCCGACACAGCTGTTTGATTTTATTTCTTTTATTGAGTCCAGCCTGCGTGCCGAAGGCGTTACACAACTAACGCTGAAGTGCGCACCGCAAGAATATTGGCTGCACACTTCGGCGTTACTGCACACATTCCTCATCAACCAGGGATACCGGGTTATGCACGCCGAAGTGACGGCGCTGATCGATGTGCGGACGTCCGCAGAGCGGTCGTTGCATGCGTGGGAGCGGCGTAAGCTACGGCAGGCGGCGGCGGCCGGGTTGAAGGTTAAAGCGTTACCTGCGGAACAATTGCCGGAGCTCTATGCCTTCATCGCTGCCTGTCGTCATAAGAAAGGGTATACGCTTTCGCTCTCCCGGGAAGATGTATTGAAAGCCGCAACACGTTTCCCGGAGGCCTATGTATTGTTTGGTGTGTACCAGGATAAGAAACTCATCGCGGGCGCACTGTCTGTGCGGGTACGGGAGAACGTACTCTATAATTTTTATTCCGACCACGACCCGGCATACGATGTGCTTAGCCCCGTGGTGATGCTTATCGACGGCATGTATGAGTACTGCGTTCGGCAGGGTATTGCGTTGCTGGACCTGGGCACTTCAGCCGTAGGTGATGCGCCCAACTTTGGGCTATTGGAATTTAAGCTCCGGTTGGGAGGAATGCCTTCGTCTAAGTTTACATTTACCAAATTGTTGTCGTGATGCAGTCCGCGCGTGTTTCCATCATCTGTTTGTGCTACAACCACGCCCGGTTTGTAGAAGAGGCGATCGACTCGGTCCTGCAACAAACCTATGACAATATCGAGCTGATCGTGGTGGACGATGCGAGTCGGGACAACAGCGTTGCCATTATCCGCGAGAAGCTGCGGTCCATGCCCGAAGCAGTCTTTATACCACTGCCGGAAAATATAGGCAACTGCCGAGCTTTTAACCGGGGTTTGGCGCATGCTACCGGTGATTACATCATTGACCTGGCCGCGGACGACGTGCTGTTACCCGGGCGTGTGGCCGAAGGGGTAAAAGCGCTGCAAGCGCAGGGCGTGACCTATGGCCTGAACTTTACCGATGCCGAGTGGATCGACGACGCTGGCAGGCTGCTGCATTTGCATTCTCAGCGCTTTCCGCATGCCAAGGTGCCACAGGGCGACGTATACTTACCATTGATTACACGGTATTTCATTTGTTCGCCGTCCATGATGTTCACCCGACTGCTGATCGACAGCCTCGGCGGGTATGACGAGTCATTGTCCTATGAAGATTTTGATCTGTGGATGCGTGGGGCCCGGGCCTTTCGATTTTGTTATATACCCCACGTGCTTGTGCGCAAGCGGGTGGTGATGGGCTCGTTGGCTAAAAAGCAATTTACACGCGATGATCGCCAGCGGTATACGACCTATCGTGTCTGTGAGAAAATACTGGAGATGAATCGCACGCGTGCGGAGCAGCGGGCACTGCACCAGCGTATTGGCTATGAAATGAAGCAGTGTTTGAAAGTGCTGGACGTAGGGCTGGTGTTTCGGTACATGCGCTTGCGCAGCAGGAATCGCGCGCAGCATCATCCCGGCTGATTATTTTCGATTGTCCTCGCCCAGTAACATGCCAAGATAATTCTGATAGCGGCTCGGTGCGATGGCGCCGCTTTGTACGGCGTCGAGCACGGCACACTTAGGCTCGCTTACGTGGATGCAGCGCGCGCCGAATTTACAGCCCAGCCGACGGTCGCGCATTTCGGGGAAATAATCCGAAAGCTCCTGTCGTTGAATATCCACGAGGCCCCATTCCTTTACACCCGGAGTGTCGATCACAAAGGTGCGCTCGTCGAGTTGAAACATTTCGGCGAAGGTGGTGGTGTGTGTACCCTTTTCGGAAGAGGACGATATGTCGCCTACGGTTTGCTCGATGTGTGGCGCGAGCTTGTTCAGCAACGTAGACTTGCCGACGCCGGAGTGACCGGCAATCAAGGTGATCTTATCTAGTAGCATGTGTCGTACGGCATCGGTTGACTCCTCGCGTGCCGATACAGAGAAACACGTTACACCCAATGAAGTATATAAGGCAATCAGCTGTTGTGTCAATTCCGACTCCTCTGGCAGGAGCAGGTCTTTCTTGTTAAAGACAATCACCTGTGGGATGCGATACGCTTCGGCGCTGACCAGAAAGCGGTCGATAAATCCCAGCGATGTGCGTGGCATGGCCAGCGTGACCACCAGCAACGCCTGGTCTACATTGGCTGCCAGTATGTGCGAGTGTCCGGTCTTTTTAACAGACGTTCGCAGAATGTGGTTGGTGCGGGGAAGTATTTCGGTAATGGAGCCGATTTCGTGCTCGGGGTCGAAAGCCACGTGGTCGCCCACCGCAACGGGGTTTGTTTCTTTGATGCCTTCCAGGCGGATCTTACCGCGCACGCGACAGTTATAGTGCCGGCCGTCGGGTGCGAGCACGTCGTAGAACGAGCCTGTGGAGCGCATGACGGTACCCGTGAGCCGCTGGGTACTCATGCGGGACGAAGCTTGGAAGTGGTGACGACGTAATCGATGATCATGCGCGTAGCGCCCAGGTTTTCTTCTACATATTGCCGCGTCACTTCGCAGGCCAGCAGAAAATTCTCGGGTATGTTGAGCATTTCGTATTTGGCTTTGAAGTCGGGGTAGTCGGACACCTCAAAGGCGCCGCCGCGGTTTATGAGGTCGACGGCCTCCTGAAACTTTTCATAGTTACGATTGCCAAAGAAGATCGGCACACCATAACACGCGGCTTCCAGTATGTTGTGAAGGCCTTTGCCAAACGCGCCTCCCACATACGCAAACTCGCCATAGCGATACAAACGAGACAGCATGCCGACATTGTCGATGATTAACACCCGGGCTTCGTCCAGGTCGGGCGTCTGGGCTGCCCGTGAGTACCGCACGGAGCGCACCTGCAGTGACCGCTCCAGGATTATGAGGGAAGATTCGCTGATCTCGTGTGGCGCAATGATAAACTTTAGCCGGTCTTCATTGATGAAGGGAATCAGTACGTCCAGGTCTTCCGTCCAGGAGCTGCCGACGACCAACACTTTTTGATCGGCTTTAAAGCTTTTGGCAATGGCGATCTCTTCTGCCTGTTGCACGACCTGGTACACGCGGTCGAACCGGGTGTCGCCGGCGCGCCGGACATTATGAATGCCGATGCTTTGCAGCAGTCGAACAGACTCGTCGTTTTGTACAAAAAAGGAGGAGAATTGTTTCAGGATATTGCGATAGAACCCGCCGTATGATTGAAAAAACAGTTGATCCTGGCGGAAGATAGCCGACACCGACAGCAACGGGATGTTGTTTTTGTGTAGGGTGCGTGCGAAATGATGCCAGAATTCATACTTGACAAAGATGGCCAGGTCGGGTTTTACCAGGGATATAAAACGACGTGCATTGGCTGCTGTATCGAGGGGCATGTAGCACACGTAGTCGGCCTTGTCATAGTTTTTGCGCACCTCATAGCCCGAGGGTGAGAAAAATGTCAACAGTACGCGTACATCGGGAAAGCGTTCTTTCAATGCTTCAATGAGGGGCCGGCCCTGCTCAAACTCACCGAGGGACGCACAGTGGATCCAAACCACGAATCCCGGCTGGTGTTGAAAGCGTGCCGCCAGTTCGCGAAAGCCCCGTTTACGCCCCTGGGCAAAGGCTTTGGCTTTGGGATGAAAGAGCGCCGCCACGCGTACCCCTACGCCTAACAGGAAAATCGCCAGATTATACAGTACAATCATGTCTGCGCAAAATTAACACGATGCCTGATACCATAAGTGTTGTTGAGTACGATTTGCGTTAAAACCTTACATGCAGCGCTATATTCATCATTTTTTTACATGCTGGTTGTCAGGGAGTTTACCTAAATGGGTAATTTCGAATGAATGTGCATTGTTTAAGCTTCCTAATTTAAAACTCCCTAACCATCATGAAATTTTTACGATTGGCGGCATTGGCAGGTATGTTGGCGTTCACCGCGACAACGGCTACCTATGCTCAGGACGACATTGACAAACTGATCCGTGAAAACGCGGAAGACGGCGAGAAGCTTGTCGGTGGCTACATCGGGCCCTTTATGAAGAGCTTTGCGCTGGGCCTGAACTCCGGCTGGTACAATACGGCCAAGCCCCATAAGCTGATCGGTATCGACCTGACGATCACTGTCAGTGCGATGCGCATTCCTGACAAAGAATTGTTTTACAGTGTGTCGGGTATGAACAATGTAGAGCTGGAGCAAGGCGTAACCGGCCATCCCAACGAGGCGCCTACCCTTGTTGGTCCCGATGAGACACCTGTTTATAGGGTGACACAAGACGACGGTAGTACATACACATTTGACGGCCCGGAGGGCCTTGACCTGAAAGGTGAGATCGGCAAAAACTGGGTACCCACTCCCATGGTACACCTGGGCATCGGTCTGCCGAAGAACACCGATCTGAAGATTCGTTTTATGCCCGAGGTTGATCTGGGTGACGACGGCAGCGCCAACATGTTTGGTATCGGCGTGATGCACGACATCAAACAATACCTGCCGGGCTTTAAAGTAATTCCGTTCGATCTGTCGGCCTTCGTAGGCTATACACACCTCAAGTTGAAGTATGCCTACACACCGGACGACATTATGACGGAAGACCCGAATGCTGAAATGGTGATGAACGCGACCACGATCCAAGGCGTTATCTCCAAGAAATTTTCGGTGGTGACGCTGTACGGTGGTATTGGCTACAACATCGTAAAGTCTAACATTGGCGTGAAAGGTAAGTGGGACCTGGACGACAATGGTGTTTACGAAACTGCCAGACGTGAGATCAACCCGGTCAACATCGACTTCAAAACTTCCGGCCCTCGTGCCACGGCCGGTTTTCGTCTGAAGCTGGCGGTGATCACCCTGCATGCGGACTACACCCTGCAAAAATACAATGCCCTCACGGTAGGGTTTGGTATCAACGTGCGGTAATCGTTACCGACACCGTTTTGGAAAGGCAATGTTCATTATGAGCATTGCCTTTTCTTTTTATACCGGCCCGGGGTACAATAAACCGTTGTTACGACCGACTTAAGGGTATGAAACTTTTTCGGAAGATTATGATGATAACGTTCTTTGTCGTGGTGGCCCTGGTGGTGGTAGTATTTCTGTTTATGCAGCAACCGTCGTTTGGCAAGTTGCCGTCGGGTGAGCGACTGGCCCGGATCGAACGCTCGCCGCAATACAAGAAAGATCACTTTGAAAACATCCTGCCCACAGCCATGATGGCCGACGACGTTTCGTATGTCGACATGATCCGTAAGTTCTTCTTCGCGACTGACTCGCTGCGCGAGCCGGATCACGTCCTGCCCGTCGTCAAGACGGATTTGCGTGCGCTCAACGGACAGGAGCCAGTCCTCGTTTGGTTCGGGCACTCATCGTACTTCCTGCGCATCGACGGAAAGAACATCCTGGTCGATCCGGTCTTCAGCAAACGCGCATCGCCGGTGCAGTATGCAGGTTCCGAACAATTTCCCGGCACCGAAATCTATAGTGCCGACGATTTCCCCGACATCGACCTCATGATCATTACACACGATCACTACGATCACCTGGATTACGGCACGATTAAAAAAATACACATGCGTACCAAAGCCATTTACACTTCCCTGGGTGTTGGCAGCCATCTGGCCTATTGGGGTGTGCCGGAAAGCAAGATCCACGAATTGGATTGGTGGGAGCAGGCAACCGCGTTGCCGGGTATTGAGTTGACGGCTACGCCTGCGCGCCACTTCTCCGGAAGAGGCTTTATACGGAACAAGACGTTGTGGTCTTCGTTTGTGTTGAAGACGTCCACACACAAGATCTTTCTGGGAGGCGACTCGGGGTATGACGCTTCGTTTAAGAATATCGGTGATAAGTTTGGCCCCTTTGACCTGGCGTTGCTGGAGTCGGGACAATATGATAAACAATGGCCCTTTATACACATGATGCCGGAGGAGACCGTGCTGGCGGCGAAGGATCTGCAAGCGAAGGTGCTGATGCCGGTGCATTGGAGTAAGTTCAGACTGGCGTTGCACCCCTGGAATGAGCCGATCGAGCGCGTGACAGCGAAGGCAGCAGCAGACGGATTGCCGATTGCGACGCCGCGCATTGGCGAGCCGATTGCGATCGGTGGACCGTACCCGAAGGTAAAATGGTGGGAGTAGTTGTTGTGGAGGATCTTGCTCAAAAATATGGGCGCTTCTTTTTCGTTGTTATGTCATAGCCGGCGGTGGCGTCGGCTTGATCTTTTACGTGGAGGAGATAACACTTTTTGCCCATGGAACATCTTTTCACTGCCGAAGGACTTGTCAGCCTGTTAACGCTTACATTCCTGGAAATCATACTGGGAATCGACAACGTCGTTTTCATTTCCATTCTCACCGGTAAGCTACCTCCTGAGCTACAAAACAAGGCCCGCCTTACGGGCATCGGCCTGGCATTGGGCGCGCGCATCGTGTTGCTACTGGGCGTGAGCTGGCTTATCGGGCTACAGGAACCTGTGTTAACGCTCGGTACATTAAACTTCAGTTACCGCGATCTCATTCTTATAGCCGGTGGGTTATTTCTCATCGGTAAAAGTGTTTCCGAGCTGCATGGCAAGCTGGAGGGGACAAATTCTTCCGCCCGAAAAAACAAGATCATGACCTTTCGCGGCGCCATTGTACAAATCATACTCATCGACCTCATCTTTTCTTTTGACTCGATCCTCACGGCCATTGGCCTGGTGGAGAATATTGTGATCATTATCATTGCCGTCGTGATAGCGCTCGGTATCATGTTATTTTTTGCGCGCGTTATTAGCGACTTTATCAATAAACATCCCACGATGAAGCTGCTGGCATTGGCTTTTTTGCTCATGATCGGTACGTTGCTTGTTGTAGAAGGACTGCATGTGCATGTGCCGCGCGGGTATATATACTTCTCCATGACGTTTGCGTTAGGGATCGAGCTGTTGAATATGAGGATCCGGAAGAAAGCCGGCACGCCGGCGGTACCCTTGCATGAAGAAGTAAGCTTGCCCAAGAAGGTATCGGCCCGTAATACCATTCGTAAAGGCTGGGGTGAAAAGTTTCCGAAGGAAGATGTGGAGGCAGAGGATCAACCGCAAATGCCATAAAACAGTGTGAGTGTGGAGGGCGAGAGCGAAGAAAAGACAAAATACCATCGCTCTCACATTCCACACTCACACTGGTTAAAATGTGTACCGTAGAAAGGGTACCGGGAAAAATGCTTGTTGATACTGCGTCACGACAGTGTTCGTACGCGGATTATAGCTCTGATCGAATATGTTTTTGTTGTTCGTCAGGTTTTGGAGGTCCATCGATATTTCCAGCGTGCTCCTTGTATATTCTTTGCGGTAGGAGAGGCGCAGGTCGGTACGGAAGTACGGATCTTGTTGCTCGCTGTAGGCCAATTCGGGGCGGTATATCGTGCGACCCATCTGCTGTGATTTTTCGAAATTAATCGGTACCAGGTATTTGCCGCCGATGGCTGTCAGCTTGAGGTTGAGCGAGAAGAAATTTTTGTTTTTACCTACGCGCCATTCTTTGCCTGCCAGGGCATTTATTACATACCGTGTGTTAAAGGCTGTGTTACGTTCGACGCCGTCGCTACCTTCATATTTGGAATCAAACAACGACGTGGTGAACAGGAAATAATAGTTACGGTGAAAGAATCGCTCTACAGTAAGCTCTATGCCATAGTTGTGTCCTTTGCCGTTATTGACTAGACTGTCTTCTTCCTCTGCTGCGAAGCTCATGCCGGCGTTGATCGCCGAGTAGGAGCTTGACTTGCTTTCGACGGGTACGTTACGCAGGGATTGATAGTAGCCTTCGGCTTTAACGCGCAGGTGCTCTGTCACATTCCAATCGTATGTCAGTACCAGATGCTGGCTGGTTGTGAAGTCCAGGTCTTTGTTTGTTAGACGTATTTCGCCCGCTGTTGTACGTGTCTGTGTAAAGCTGGTGGTGATGTTCTGTGCCTGGTTGTGCAGGCCATAACCCAGGCTGACGGTGTGCCGTGGGTTGATGATGTATTGTACGCTGGCGCGAGGCTCTACGGCGGCTTGCTCGTTGAGCGAATAATATTGGGCGTGTATGCCGAGGTTCATTGACAGGTTGGTGCCGAAGCGGTGCTTCCAGTTGCTAAAGGCCTGGTATAATGTGGTGTTGTCCTGTGCGTTCATGCGTACCGTGTCGCGGCCTATGTTGGCGTATGCGTTGCGCAAGAAGAGATCAACGTGTTGGGCGTCGATGTAGAAGCCTGATACAATGCTGTTGCGGGCATTGATCTTGGTCCGGGCGAGCACATTAAAAGAGTACTTCTGTGTGTTCATGTCGGCCTGCGCACGGAGGTACCGTTCGCTGACTTCATTTTCTGCGTTTCGCACCAGCGAGTCTGCGTGAAATTTTTCCTGTGTGGCACTGGCACCGGCGGTAAAGCGAATAAAGGTGCGCTCGGTCAGACTCTTCTCGTAGCTGATGCCGGCGATACCGGTACGGTACCGCGGGTATGAGTCGATGTTCTCGCTACCGTATAGATCGGCATCGCCGTCGAGGTCGGCTTCACTGCCAAGCAGATCGATTTCGCTTACGCCACCCAGACCAAAGACGGACCATTTACCGCCATGGCGTGTGGGCAGGGTAACTTTAAAGTTCAGATCCTGGTAGAGTGGTGTGCTGGAGCCTGTGCCGAATTCGATGCCTAACGACTGGAATACACCGAGCGTTGAATAGCGATAGTTCGCTATATAGGATGCGCCGTTCTTGCCGATCGGTCCTTCGGCACCTAATTCAAAACCGTTGAAGCCTATCTGCCCCAGGAGCTCGCGTTTTTCATTGTTGCCATCGCGTAAGCGCAGGTCGAATACACCGGCTGTGGCGTTGCCATACTGGGCCGTAAAGGCACCCGTCATGAAATCAGATTTATCGAGGTTGTTGTTGTTCAACATGCTCACCGGGCCACCCGTAGCGACCAACGCACCAAAGTGATTGGGATTGGGAATGTTTAAGCCTTCGAGTTGCCACAGCATGCCGGAGGGAGAGTTGCCGCGTACGACGATATCGTTGCGCGAGTCGTTACCACCGACTACGCCGGCGAAGTTGGCTGCCATGCGTGAGGGGTCGCCGATGGCGCCGGCATAGCGTTTGGTGTCGTCGACATCAAAGGATCGGGCGCTTACCACGGCCATGTCGTTGTTGGTGGCGGTCTTGTCTTCGCGGGTGGTGCCGGTAATAACAATCTCGTTCAGTTGGTTTACGCTTTCGGTGAGGGCTATGTTCAGGATTACTTCCTTGCCGGCAGTGACAATGGTGTTGGGAATGGATTGTTCTTCATAACCGATGTATGTAATGCGCACTGTGTGTCGGCCGACGGGAACTTTGTCTATGCGGAACTGGCCGTTGGCATCCGTCACGGCGCCAAAGGTTTTCTGATCGGCAGTGAGAACGGTTATGCTTACGCCGATCAACACCGTGTTGCTCACGCCGTCGGAGATTTTGCCCCGAATCGTTTGCGTAGACTGTGCTGCCAATGGGAAGGTGAGGCACGTACAGGCCACGGCTAACAAAATAAGGAAGGATAGCTTGGTTGGTTTCATAGAAGCGCTTAAGGGATTTAGTTATCGTGCTTTTTTAGACGAAAATGGTGCACGATAATGTATGTCTGAGCGCGTGAATGGCGTGAACGGAGCGGAATACGTTGCGGGTAACAACGCGTGGGGTGAACGGTAAAGCGTCCGGGGGCTAATACAACTCGATCATGTCGCGCAGCTGCTTGAGCTTGCCGATCACTTCCTTGCCTTTGGACCGTGACACCGGCACCGAGAAGTCTGTGTCGCGGATGCTGAGCTTATACCCATTGGTGTTGCCACTGATATGATCGATGGCGTAGATGTTTACAATGAAAGAGCGGTGGCAACGCAATGCAAACGAGTTATTGAGCTGCGTTTCCATATTCTTCAGGTTGATCCGTAAGATCTTCTTCTCTACGCCGTTGCCGTTCTTCCAAACAACAGTGGAGTAATTGTCATCCGCCTCTACATATAAAAGATCGGGCAGGTTTAGTGTAAGTGTCTCGCGTGTATCAGAAGAAAGGGTGACGTGGTGAGATTCCGTAGCCAGGTTCGTTTCTTCTTTTCGCTCTTCTTTCAACGTGCGGATGCGTTCCAGCTCTTGATTGGCGCGGATGGCGCAGCGTAGATTTTCTTTTAAGACATATGTTCGGAGGATCATCGTGCCGACACCGACGGGGATGATGCCAAACGTAACAATGCGCGGATACGTGGCGAGAATTGCATCACCCAGACCGATGGGCTCATGGTGCAGATGCAATACATGTTTGACGATGGCAATGGCGGGGCCGCAGAGGACGAGCTGCCAGACTGTAAACACGAGGTACTTGCCGAGTGTCCACTGCATGGCGTCAAAGGGGGCTGGTAAAAGCTTGGGCAATAATACAATGTGACTGAAGAGCACCAGGAATACCACCGTGCCGACGATCAATACCTTGTTTCCCGCTTGCCGGCATGCGGGATCGAAGGCGATCATGGTTGCGACCAGTACGAGTGAAATGCCCAAGGTGAGGAGCGTGTTCTTCCGATCGTCGTTGAGGTAGTAGGGGCAGGGGGCGTTGAGTTGCTGCAGCAGTACCATAAGCCGGGAATTGTTGGGTTGAAGGTAAAAGATTTAATCGTCAATGCCCCCGCAAAGGTTGGGGTGAACGACGAATTGTTGTGAAAAACGCCGTTTTGGGGTGAATGACTACTGTTGGGGTATGGTTTTTTTACCGGTATAGCCGGCCCCGATAACATGCCTGATACTTGAAAAAAAGACTACTCCTGCTGTTCTACCTGTGCGGTTCGCTGTGGGCGGATGCTCAGACCCAACCTCAGACCGAGAATGACCCGACGTACTACGTGTCGTATGCACAGTATATCACGGGGCGCTTCTACTTTTCGCGTAAATACACCTCATTCGACCTCCGTTCGCTGGACGAGGGACTAAGTGTGCGATACCGCCCCAATACCACCCTTAACATGGGCGTTGGGGCCACGTACAAGTGGGCAACGCTCAACCTGGCCTATGGCTTCCCCTTCCTGAATCCCACCGGCAATCGCGGGAAGACACGCTACCTGGACCTGCAGGTGCACAATTACGGCCGAAAAATCGTTGTCGACCTCTTCGGACAATTTTATCGCGGCTTTTACCTGAACGATGAATCGCTCCGCAAGGATGATGGTACCTATTACCAACGTCCCGATATGCTTGTACAGATGGTAGGTGCGTCGGCATTATATCTGTTTAATCATCGCCGCTTTTCGTACCGCGCGTCGTTTTTACAAAACGAATGGCAAAAACGGTCCGCCGGTTCACTACTAGTAGGATGGGAAATCTACGTCGGCCGCGGCAAAGCTGATAGTAGTTTCATACCGTCGGCGATGAACGACGTGGCAAATATTTATGTAGATCGTGTCAGCTTTGTCGAAACGGGACCAAGCATTGGGTATGCGTACACCTTTGTTTTTAAAAAACACTTCTTTATTACTGGCTCGACCAACGTAAGCCTGGACTATGGTAAGAACCTGATCTATACCGATCATGGTACCGAGCATTCCGAATCGTTTAGTCCCAACTCGCTGGCGCGGCTCTTTGCCGGGTATAATTCTGCGAAGTGGGCGTTAAGCTTTACGTTTGTGCACCAGGTAGCGCGCGTGTCGTCTAATCGCGATGCGTTAGCCACTTCGTTGAATACGGGCAACCTTCGTTTCAATACCGTCTACCGCTTTGTACCCAATCGCAGGACCCGGAAGATGCTCAAGGAAGTGATTAAATAACAGCCTTATTTTCCCCGATAAGAGGGCGCCCGCTTTTCTATAAAAGCCTGCATACCTTCCTTCTGATCTTCAGAGGCAAACGTGAGATAAAAGTTTTTGCGTTCGAAATGCAGACCTTCATCGAGATGTGTTTCAAACGAACGATTGACGGCCTCTTTTGCCAGTCGCGCGGCCACAGGGGCCATTGCGGCTATCTCGCCGGCCAGCTTCACG
The DNA here is from genome assembly GCF_021190955.1 of Parachryseolinea silvisoli. GTDB lineage: Bacteria > Bacteroidota > Bacteroidia > Cytophagales > Cyclobacteriaceae > Ohtaekwangia > Ohtaekwangia silvisoli. The sequence goes on along the minus strand of NZ_JAIOAO010000001.1, from coordinate 1,331,540 downwards.
GCCTCGTGCAAATACATTTCCACAGGCACTATCTTATTTATCAATCTATAGAACAATGCTTCTTCTGCCGATAAGAATCGGCCCGTGAGCACGAGCTCCATGGCTTTGGCTTTGCCGATGGCTTTGGTGAGACGTTGTGTTCCGCCGGCGCCGGGCATGACACCGATCTTGATTTCGGGTTGACCGAAGCGCGCGGTCTCTGACGCAATGATCATATCACAGGTCATGGCCAGCTCACAGCCGCCACCCAATGCAAAGCCGGACACGGCGGCGATAAGGGGCTTGTGTGTTTTGCGGATCTGGTCCCACGTACTGAACTGGTCGGTGATGAGCATATCAACAGCAGTCTTGTCGGCCATTTGACGAATGTCGGCGCCAGCGGCGAAGGCCTGGTCGTTGCCGGTGAGTACAATCGCGCGCACAGCATCGTCGCGATCCAATTGCTGGAAGCTGTCGCGCAATTCTTGCATGAGTTGTAAATTGAGCGCATTGAGCTCTTTGGGACGCTGCAGGCGGATAAGGGCAACGGCGGGAGCATATTGGGCGTGGACCTCGATAAATTCCATACGGTTTTGGGGTTTTGCGGAGTTTGCGGTGCTAAACTGGGTTACAGACGAACCAGGAAGGAAATTAATACAAAAAGAGAAAAGCCCGCTTTTGAGGGCGGGCTTTTCAAACCAAAAGGCAGTACTAAAAGTGTGCTATGCGTATATAAATACCACGTGTGAGCCTTTTGTAACCGGAGGTGCATTATTTTTACATAGATCGGCCCTGCCAGTCGACGTGGCCGCTAAATAGCACGATGAAACGTAAAAAAGTATTGTTTGTTTGCTTGGGCAATATTTGCCGCTCGCCCCTGGCCGAGGCCATTTTTAAACATAAGATCAAAGGGACAGCCTTGGAACAACACGTGGAGGCCGATTCGTGCGGCACCGCCAATTACCACATTGGCAGCTCGCCGGATCATCGCACGATTGCCAATGCTGTAAAAAACGGCGTTGCGATCAGCCACGTGGGACGGCAGTTGTGCAACGCCGACTTTTCGGACTACGATTATATCCTGGCGATGGACAACAGCAATCATCAAAACATTTTGCGGGTGGAAGGCTCCAGGGGCTATGAAGCCAAGGTGCAGTTGATGCGCAATTTTGATCCGCATGGAAAGGGGCATGAGGTGCCGGATCCTTATTACGGCGGGGAAGCAGGGTTTCAGGAGGTTTTTGATATCCTGGATAGGTCGATGGATGTATTTATAGAGGAGTTGAAGAAGGATCTGGAGGGGTAGTTTCGTGGGGCCGTTGATTTGGGGCTGAAAGAAGGGATGTCTCAGAGTTGAGTCAGTGTATAGTCAGAGTATAGCCAGAGATAAGTCAGTGCTAAAAGGGCTGGGATATGATGCGGTCGATTCCTGTTTATTTTTAACCGGTATCACAACCACGCCACCTGTTGGCCGCGCCAGTCTGGAGACGGCACCCTGCGGGGTCGCAAACGTCGGGTTATTAACGTATTAATACCTGCAGGGTAGAACGGGATGATTGTTCCAATAGCACGTTTGGTTTATTGCGATAGGTATCGAATGTTTGCTTGTCGTAGTTTTTTACGGTGATCAGGGTCAAGCCAGTATTGTAGTATACTTCGAAGTGTTCTTGCAGCTTGCGGATCAGGCTAAGAATCTTGCTTTCGCGGAAGTCGAGGCAGAAGGAGAATGAGATCGCGGAGTTTTGTATGACGTTTACGCGCAGGTCGAGTTCTGAGAGCGCGTTAAAGATCAGGCTTAGCTGCTGCTCGTTGATGAAGGTATAGTCCGTTACACGGCACGATACCAGGCACTGGTTGTCTTTGAATACAATCAGTGGGGGCAGGTTCTCGATCTTGCAGGCGTGAATGCGTGTGCCGGGCAGTGATGGGTCGGTGAAGTTTTTTACCAGCAGGGGGATGTTGGCATTCGCCAGGGGCTTAATGGTCTTCGGGTGAATGACGTTGGCGCCGTAGTAGGTCATTTCGGCGGCTTCCTGAAAGGGTAATTCTTCAAACACCACTGCGGCGGGCAGGCGCTTCGGGTCGGCGTTCATCACGCCGGGTACGTCTTTCCAAATGGTGACGGCGGCGGCATGCAGGCACGAGGCGAAGATGGCAGCAGAGAAGTCAGAGCCTTCGCGGCCCAGTGTGAGGGTTAGGCCGTCGGAAGAGCGGCCGATGAAGCCCTGGGTGATGATGACGTGGTCGGCCAGGATCGGGGGCAGGTTGGCAATGTTGCCTTCGGTCCGGGTCCAATCGATCTTGCCTTCGCGGAAGGTGCGGTCGGTGGCAATGCACGTGCGCGCGTCGAGCCAATGCGACGGGCATGACTGGCTGAGGAGGAAGTGGTGTACGATGACGGAGGAGATCACTTCGCCACCGGATACCACCTGGTCGTAGACTTGGTCATATTCGCCGGGGCTGTTCAGCTCTTTGCGAAGCGTGGTGAAAAGCGCGTCGACGGCGGCAAATACAGGGTGGTTTTCGGGGAAAAGCTCACGCATTACCTGAAGGTGGTAGTCGTGCAGGGGGCCAAGCTCGGATGACGGATCCTGGTTCTTTTGCGCCAGCGCCACGGCCCGCTCCAGGGCGTTGGTGGTTTTACCCATGGCCGAGACTACGACAACCAGGTTGCTGGCTGCCTTTGAAGCGATGATGTTAGCGACGTTGCGAATCCCGGCGGCATCTTTTAAGGATGCCCCACCAAATTTAAAAACCTCCATTCTGATCAACTAAATCGTTTGCGTAATTACCTTTACGTAAAAAATAAGGCATGCAAAGATCACCTAATAATGCTAACACACCAAGCATTGAATCTTCAAGAATTGCAGTTTCAATCGGCACGACCCTTGACCGGTTCATCAAAAATAACCAGGACCAGTTTGCCTACGCCAGCGGCGAGCTTTCGCAACTGTTGCGCGACATCGCGCTGGCCTCTAAAGTTGTGAACCGCGAGGTAAACAAAGCGGGCCTGATCGACATTATGGGCGCGGTGGGTTCGCAAAACACCGCCGGCGACGACCAGCAGAAGCTCGACGTGCTGGCCAACATTCGCTTTACGCGGGCACTGACAAAAGGAGGAGAGGCCGGCGCGCTGGTGTCGGAAGAAATGGATACTTTTATCGATCTAAGTAACGACGGCAAGTATGTCATTGCCATTGATCCCCTCGATGGTTCTTCTAATATTGATGTAAATGTTTCGATCGGTACGATCTTCTCCATCTACCGTCGGAAGACCCCGGTGGGAACACCCATACAGGAAGAAGACGTTTTGCAGACGGGTGATGAGCAAGTGGCGGCCGGCTATGTGCTTTATGGCTCTTCCACCATGCTGGTTTATACGACCGGCCATGGTGTGAATGGCTTTACATATGAGCCTACGCTGGGTGAATATTTTCTGTCACATCCCGACATGCGCATGCCCATGGACGGAAAGATATATTCGGTTAACGAAGGCTCCGCCAATTCTTTTTCGGAGCCTATGAAAGCCTATTTACAATATTGCAAAGACCAACGCTACACCGCACGGTACATTGGTTCGCTGGTGGCAGACTTTCATCGCAACATGTTAAAAGGAGGTATTTATATCTATCCCGCGACGGCCAAAGATCCGAAGGGCAAGCTGCGCCTGATCTATGAGTGTAATGCGCTGGCGTTTGTAGCCGAGCAAGCCGGTGGCGCCGCCACGAATGGGCGTGAACGTATACTCAGCCTTACGCCGGAGACATTGCACCAGCGTACGGCCTTCTACGTAGGGTCGCAAAAGATGGTCGAGAAAGCGGGCGAGATGGAAGAAGCGTCTTAAGAAGCCGCTTTTTCTTCGGTGCTTGTTTCGGTGGCGGTCAGGATCTCCGGTGCGAATTTCTGAATCAGCTCATACCACTTGATGAGCTTCTTGATGTCCGAAACATATACACGGCTTTCGTCGAACTCGGGCAGCACTGATTTTAGGAAGGCCTTGAGCTCCGTTCCGTCGGCATTGTTGTCTACGCCGGGGTCAGCGCCGTATTCCGTATGGATCTTTTTCAGCACGCCTTCCAGCGCTACGGTGCCTTCTTTGGTGGTAGTATAGATCGAGATCTCATTGAGCAAGGACAGACGGTGGTTGGCGTTTGCGACCAACTTGGTCTTTGTTTCGTCCAATGATTCGAGGATGACACCAGATTTGGTTGGGGCCAGTACTTTGTACAGTCCTCCTTTTCCGGAGATGGTCGCTAATTCGGCTAAAGTCATACGGGAGTTTTCAGAGTCTAGGCGGCAAAGCTAACGAAAGGATTGAAAAGTCCACACGTCGAGCCGGCGCTTTGCACACTACTCCTCCGGAGTTGCTTCCGGTATGCGGTCAATGGCTTCCTGAATAAAGTTGAGCACCTCTTCGCGGCCCAATTTGGTTTCAGCAGAGGTCACCAGTAGGGGAGGCGTTTCGTCCCACTCTTCCAACAACGCCTTTTCAAACTTCCGAATGTTTTTATTGAGGTCGTTTTTATTCAATTTATCGGACTTCGTGAAAATAATGGCGAGCGGTATGCCCTTTCCGCCTGCCCAATTGATAAAGCTCAGGTCGTTTTTTTGGGGCTCCAACCGGGAATCTATCAGCACAAACAGACACGAAATGTTTTCGCGCTTGGCGACGTAGTCTTCGATCATGCGGCCAAAACCCTCGCGGGTACTTTTGCTTACACTGGCGTATCCATAGCCGGGTAAGTCGACCAGGTACCAGGATTCGTTAATCAGGAAGTGATTGATTGTTTGTGTTTTACCAGGTTTAACGGAGGTCTTTGCCAGCTTTTTCTGATTCGTGAGTGCGTTGATAAGGGAAGATTTTCCTACGTTCGAGCGGCCGATGAAGGCAAATTCCGGTTTGTCAGGAGCAGGGCATTTGCGGATATCGGCATAACTGGAAATAAACGTGGCGGAATTAATCTTCATCTGTTAAAGTAATAATTGAAGGGCAAATTACTAATAATGTAAGAACCGTGTAGTTTATGATTTATGTTTTCTGTTTATAATCCCCATTTTTTAGTATCTTGGGGTACATTTTTATCATACCTTTAAGGTCAAAAATTTTTTAGCGATGTCCAGTATCCGAAGTGTACTGATTTTTTTAGCTTTTTTATTGGTGCTTTTTATCCCCGGTTTTAGTCAGCAAGATCCTAAGGAAACGGCACGGGAGTATATGGAAGTTGCAGAGGGCATGATTGCTGAAACGAAAGCGATCGACGATGCTCGTGGCCTGATGGTCACCGCAGCCGACCTGGATACCACCTTTATCAAAGCCAACTTTGAAGCCGGCCGTTTACAGCTGTTGACTATCGGCAAAAATCTGGCTGTGAAATACTTCAAGCGCGTTATGCGCCAGGACCCAGCGTACCGATTTGACATCGAATACCTTATCGGCAAAAGCTACCAGTATGGTGAGAACTTCGACATGGCGATTTATTATTACAATCTCTATAAGGACAAACTCGGCAAAAAATCCAACTACCAGGGCAAAGACAAAGTAGACATGGCGACCGTAGACCGGGCCCTCTATGAATGTCAGAACGGTAAAGAGTTTGTCTCCAACCCGCAGAACTTTTCGATTGTCAACATCGGCCGTGAGATCAACTCTGAATATGAAGACTATGCTCCGGTTTTTAGTGAAACAGAGGACGAAATAGTTTTCACCACCCGTCGCCGTGAAGACAACTTGAATCAGAACGTGTTTGACGATAACAAACCCTGGGAGGATATTTTCTTTTCTACAAAGAAAGACGGTAAGTGGGCGTTTGCAAAAAACATTGGCGAGCCGGTGAACACGCCGTACCATGACTCCAACCTTTCGCTTTCCGCGAATGGTAACACACTGTTCATTTTTAAAGACGACGGTGGTGGCGACATCTATTTCAGTGAGCGCGCCAACGGCGTATGGAGCCCACCTGCGCCGCTACCGGGTATCATCAACTCGAGCTTCGAAGAAAAATCTATCTCCATGTCTGCCGATGAGAAGACGCTATATTTCTCCAGTAACCGCCCCGGTGGCTATGGCGGACTGGATATATACCGTGCGACCAAAGACAGCAAGGGTGCCTGGTCAAATGTAAAGAACCTCGGTCCGAAGATCAACACCGAGCTTGATGATGACGGTCCGTTCATCGACTACGACGGAGTCACTCTATATTTCAGTAGCCGTGGCCGCAAGGGCATGGGCGGATTTGATGTATTCCGGGCGACGTTTGATCCTGCTGCGAACGAATGGAGCGAACCTGAAAACCTTGGCTATCCCATCAACACGCCGGACGACGATGTGTTCTTTGTGGCGTCGAAAGACGGTAAGCGGGCGTACTACTCTTCAATACGGGAAGACGGTATGGGCTACCTCGATATTTATGTGATCACCATCCCCGATGGCTTGAAGAACCTGGCATCGAAGACTTCGCCGACCACGGTTAAGGAACCCGATGCGATTAAAGATCCGACGATCGATCCAACCACTATCGCAAACAATACCCCGACGACTACCCCAATACCTGATCCGACGAAGACTCCTCCGGTAACAACCAACGATCCTACGAAGACGGATCCGAGCAAAACTCCGCCGACGAAGGAGCCGGTAAAAACAGAGCCGACGAAAGAGCCTGTTAAGACCGAGCCGAAAGTAGCACCGGTGAAGAAAGAAACGATTCCGCTGAAATACGAGGTGACGGTAGTCGATTCAGAAAACAAGACGCCGCTGAATGCCAAAGTAAAATTGGTGGGAGCGAAAGACAACGTCATTGTTCCTTTGACGGACAATGGTAACGGTGTGTATACCTTTTCTGTGAAAAGCCAGCAACCGAAAGATTATCGCCTGTCGGTGGATGCTGATGGTTACATCTTCGTGAACGAGAAGGTTCGCATTGCCGGTGCATCGACCGATGAAAAGACTGTGGGGCGGACCATTCAGCTGCGCAAGATCAGCGTTGGTGCGACATCCATTCTGCGTAATCTGTACTTTGATTTTGACAAAGCCACATTCGAAACGGAATCATACACCGAGCTGAACAAGCTTGAAGCGATGATGCGCTCGAACCCGGATATGCAGGTAGAGATTGGCGGCCATACCGACGCTGTCGGCACCAAGGCTTACAACCTGTTCCTGTCGCGCAAGCGCGCCGAGGCTGTTAAAGACTACCTGACCAAAAAGGGCGTTGATGCACGCCGTATCAAAGCGACGGGTTATGGCAAGTCTAAGCCGCTGGCCAGCAACGACGACGAGGAGGAGGGCCGTGAGTTGAACCGCCGCGTGGAGTTTACGGTGCTGAAATAAGCGCCCGGCGGCCTGCTGTGATTCCCGTAAAAACCCCCTACCTTCGCGGCGAGGGATCACCGCTATGACAGTCGTTCCATACAAAGAACAAAACACCGGCAAAAAGGAGCAGGTGGCCAGGATGTTTGACAACATCAGCCACCGGTACGACTTTTTGAATCATTTTCTCAGCATGGGCATCGACCGTGCATGGCGCCGCAAGGCCGTGAACCTGCTTAAGGCCCAAAAGCCCCGCCACATCCTCGACGTGGCCACCGGTACCGGCGATTTTGCTATTCAGGCGCTGGACCTCAACCCCGAAAAGATCACAGGGGTCGACATTTCCGAAGGTATGCTGGAAGTAGGTCGCAAAAAGCTGCGCGATCGTAAACTAGATCAGAAGATCACGTTGCTGAAGGGCGATTCTGAAAACCTGCCTTTTGAAGACGCATCGTTCGATGCTGTCACCGTGGCGTTTGGTGTGCGCAATTTTGAAAACCTGGAACGGGGATTACAGGAGATCCACCGCGTATTACGGCCAAACGGCCAGATCGTGGTGCTGGAGTTCTCGCGTCCCCGTAAATTTCCCTTCAAGCAGGTATACCATTTTTACTTTCAGTTCGTTTTGCCTAAAATAGGGAGCGTGGTTTCGAGTGATAAGTCCGCCTATACTTACCTGCCTGAGTCTGTAGCGGCTTTTCCGGATGGAGGAGACTTTGTTCGTATCTTAACCACCCTCGGATTTAAACAGACACAATGCAGATCTCTCACATTTGGAATAAGCTCTATATACACAGGCACAAAGTAGGCGTTGTCCTTGTCCTACTGTTATTGTGGGGCGGTGCTGCAGCACAAACAACCATGGGCAAGCGGTCGCGTTGGGCGTCGCGCAACAATCCTAATTACGACAACCGTAAGCTTACCTATGGCTTCCTCATCGGGATTCATAGCTCTACATTCAAGGTAAAATATTCCGACCGGTTTGTTTCCCAGCAGTTTGACTCGGTGCATTCGGTTATACCCGGATGGTCGGGTGGTTTTTCGCTGGGCTTTATTGTTAACTACCGCCTCGACGACCAGGTAGACATACGGCTCACGCCCAAAGTAGGGTTTTATGAAAATAAGGTGAGCTACCTCTATACCGATAAGACCCCACGGGAAGATTTATTGCTCGAAAGTACCATGGTTGAGTTTCCGATATTGTTGAAGTATAAATCGCAACGTCGGGGCAACATCCGGATGTATATGATTGGCGGCGTTACGCCGGCGATCGAAGCGTCGGGTAAGAAGAATGGTAAAAACGGAGAATCGCTGGAGATTGCCAACAGCAACCTGAGCCTGGAGGGTGGTTTTGGTTTCGATCTATACTACCCGTTATTCAAGTTCTCGCCGGAGATCCGTTTTTCACACGGCCTGTTCAACATCCTCGACAACAAGGATAATATGTACGGGCAACCGTTGAAAAGCGTAACCACCAATTCCGTTACGGTATATTTCCTGTTCCAATAGTTTAGTCTTTGCATATGCAGAAAAGAATAGCCCTCATCACGGGTGCGACATCCGGCATTGGCGAGGCCACGGCCCGGTTGCTGGCCGCCCACCACTTCGATATCATTCTCTGTGGCCGCCGCCGCGAGCGGTTGGAAACGTTACAACAGGAGCTGGCCGTGCAAACAAAAGTAACGACGTTGTCCTTTGATGTGCGCGAGCATGCCGAGGTACAGCGCGCGATTGCATCGCTGCCGGCCGAATGGAAGAATATCGATGTGCTGGTGAACAATGCCGGCAATGCACACGGCCTTGATCCGATACAAACCGGTAGCCTGGCCGACTGGGATGCCATGATCGACATCAATGTAAAGGGCTTGCTGTATGTATCGAAAGAAGTGATTCCCGTGATGACGAGCCGTCAGTCGGGGCACATTATCAACCTGGGGTCTATTGCCGGGAAAGAAGTCTATCCGAACGGTAATGTATACTGCGCAAGCAAGTTTGCGGTCGATGCGTTGACCCGCGGCATGCGGATGGACTTAAATGCTTACGGTATTAAAGTGACGTCTATTAACCCAGGCCTGGTGGAAACAGAGTTCTCGCTTGTGCGCTTTAAAGGCGATGAATCGAAAGCGTCGGCGCCCTATCAAGGGATGACGCCGCTGCAGGGTGCTGATATTGCCGATATTATTCTTTATGTATTGCAGGCGCCGGCACACGTGGTACTGGCAGATATTACCGTGTTCCCTACGGCACAGGCCAGCAGTACGCAAGTGAAGCGTGGTTAAAAAAGTTGAGGCAGAGTGCCTTCGTGTATATCGTGCCCACCGTCGAAGGTTAGCCTGCGAGGCGTAACGTGTAGCCGGGCCGAGAGTGTTTCCATTTCGGCAAAGCGGGCGTCGGTAAGAAATGGGTCGGATGTGCCGTGCACCGATACAACCTCCTTGTCTTTTAATACTTCTCTTCCTGTTTCCAGGTCCATATCGGGAGGGAAGATTCCCGCCCAGAGAATGAGCCGGTGAAACGGTACCTGGCCATTTATTGCCCAGCGCGTAGCCGTCGCGGCGCCTTGTGAAAATCCGAGAATGGTTATTTGTAACGAATGATCAGGGGGGATCTCTTGTTGGTAGACAGCGTTCAGGTACTGTATATAATTATCGATGTCCATGAGGCGATTCTCGCGCGTCATCCACGAGGCGCCTACGCGGTTGTTGCCGCTTTGCATGCGCGCGGTAACATCTTCCAGGTAAAAGCGGGAGAGGGCTTCTGGAGCGATGACACAGATGCCGGCCGCTTCTGCCGGGCGAAACTTACGGACGAAGTATTGGGCTAGCTGGCCGTAGCCGTGCAGGACAAACCACACGTGTTGGGTCTGTTCGGTAATGGTCCCGAGCTTGTGGTAACGGGCGCGGGTGGTGAAGGAGACTTCGTGCTGCATGGCTCACGAAAAATACGGAAATAAAAAAAGCCTTCCTCATCGGAAGACTTTTTCGTGTTATCGTTTCGGAGGGAAAGCGATCAGCGTTTGAAGCCGAGCGCGCTGCCACCGCAGTAGGATGCTGAACCGTCGAAGGTATACTGGATGTAGTAGATACCGGTGGTGTTACAAGGATATGCAATCGCCGATACGAACTGGCCGTTGATCTTGCTGGTCGCTACTTTGTTCCGGTTGGAGTCGAAAAGGCTTACCACAATGCCATCCGTAGGCTGGGTCGCGGCGCAGATGTTGATCATATATTGTGTGCCTTTGGTGAACACATATGAATACTCCACGAAGTCCTTTCCTCCTTTTTCGATTTTATAGCTTTTCAGAAAGTTAAATCCTTCGGCCAGTTTGGGAATACACTGGTTGCTCAGGGCTTCCGAGTTGCACTGTCCGATAACTTCCAAGGTACTCAGAACGAAAACGGATAGAACAATAAACATTAACTTTTTCATAGGACGCCTGTATTTCTTATTCTTAGCTTATGATATAATCTTAGATCTGATGGAAGAGGTAACCGCGCTGATGCTGGCGATATCTTCAGGTGTGATTTCAATCGTGCTCGTGCTATTATCTTTGATAATCGCTACACCATTTACGACTTCCATAGTAGACTCCTTGTACGTGTACGTGATCTTGACTTTGTCGTACACTTTTTTCAGCTCTTCCATGTCAGTCAACAATGATGCCATATTTTGATCCGACTCCTTGTAGAAGGAGAGGAGGAGCATGATGCTTTCCAGGATGATTTTCTGCTCACCGATGGTCTCTTTCAGTTGCTGGTTGTCAGGGTTTGCTGAAGCAGTAGCGCAGGTAATGTGAAGCGCTTCCAGCCAGCCACCTGTCAGGAACAGTACGCTGAGGTTCGCACGGCCCTGCGATTGTAAATAATGGTTGATCGTGTTGAAGTTCTGGGTGGTGATCAGCAGCAGAGAATCGAGGTTCTTGCTGTTGGTAGCCAGACGACCGATAGTCTCAACGTCGAAGAATTGACCAATGCTCAGACCATCCGCCAGTGTTTTGATAGAAGCCATGTACTTTACACCGTCCTGGTTCTGCTCGTAGATGTTGGTGTAACCCAGGTCAGTACCGTACAGGCCGAGGTTGAGGGCCTTCTTGTAGTTGGTGTTGTACTTCGATGTGTTGTCCGGCGAGTTCAGGTAAGAAGCATTATACTTCTTGCCAGACTCTTTCAGAAGCACAGAGATTTCCAACGGACTGGGAATCTGCTGGAGGATGTCGCCAATGACTTCTTCAGATATTGTAGGCCCTTCGGTTTTAGCCGAGTCAAGACCTTCCAGGAAGGCTTGTTCATCGGTCTTCTTACCGGATCCGCAAGCCGAAAGTAGGATTGCCAGACAGAGCCCGATAGGTAGTAGTCTCATACAGAGTTATTAAATGATATAAATTTATCAGTTTACAAATTTAAAAATTAAGCATTCCCAGCCAAAATGTTACCTGCATGCTTTATTTCTTTTTTGCCTTCAGCAGTGCCAGTTTACCCTCGATCTTGTCGAAGGATTCGATGAACTTACGCAGCAGCTCAAAGTACAGGGTGACATACAGCATAGCAGCCATGACCCAAATAATCAGCAAGTCGAACCAATAGGTGCTGAACGAAATACCCAGGAACTCCTTCTCCGGTGCGAAAAACTGTGCCCGGTAGTCTAAAGGGCTCTTTGGTGCCGGCGGCAGGAACACCGGGTTGATCTGCTGGATAAGCTCACCGTTGAACTCGATGATCCGGTTCTTTTCGTTGACATTCTTCACCAGGTCAGCCAGGCTTTCGTTGTAGTAGTCGTTCTTGTAGTCGTTCAGCTTGTAGCTGGGATCTTTCTCCAAATTGAGGATCACATTCTCACGGGCTGCCACGGCTTTGTTATACGCCTCCTGGTAGAACTTCTTGTAGGCGATAAAGAAGTCTTCCAGCTTCTTATTAAATGCCGGTGTGAAGTCTTTTAACGTCCAGTCGGTAGCGAGCTCTTTCTCCAATCCTTTCTTGAAGTAGTCCTTGCGCAGCGTGGTCTCGATAATGGTCAGGTCGCTTTGCAGCTTCTGACGGATCGAGTCGGCCTTCTCATCGAGGTTGCCGGCAATGTCGCGACGCTTCTTGTCAAGCTCGTCTACGAGGAACGAGGAACGGAAGTCTGCCTGGGATTCGATTTTCTCGAAGGCATAATATGGCTTCTCGTACGAGTTATCTTTGAACTGGTACACGGCGAGGGCCTCGTAGGCCCACCGCGAGGCCATCATATCGGCCACGATGGGTACTTTGCCTTTGGTGCTGATCAGGTCGTTGAGCTTGTCAAAACTGAACAGCAGGCCGCTTAGGATCATTTGGGGAATGAGCAGCAGCGGAATCATGACATACACGGTAACGGCCGAGTTAAAGGCCGACGAGATGTTAAGGCCCAGCACGCTGGCAAAGCAGGAGGTCGTGAACAACACAAACCAGAAGGGAAGGAGCATACGCCACTCGATCTCCAGGATGAGGTTTCCGATAAGTACAAACAGGAAAGTTTGAATAGCCGACAGGGTAAAGAGGATCCACACTTTCGACATGAGATAGCTGTTCCAGCTCAAGTTCAGGAATGACTCGCGGCGCAGGATCTTCCGGTCGCGGATGATCTCTTCGGCACTGACCGTAAGCCCCATAAACAACGCCACAATAATGCTCATGAGCATGAAGGCAGGGAAGTTGTCGTTGAAGCGGAAGATGTATTCTTTGCCACCCGGTGCGCTGCGGTACTTGATGATGAAGGCCAGAATGATGGCCAGCAGCGGCGCCTCGAGGAGGTTGATTAACAAATATTGTTTGTTGCTGAGCTTCGACAACGTATCACGTGTGGCGAAGACAAACGTCTGGCGTAGCTTGTTGGGAAGTGTCAGCGAGTGCGGTGGCTCTTCGCGGACGTCTTCGACCTTGTTGATCTTAAAGCGTTCTTTGTAGAGGTCATACCATTGCGGCGGGGTGATCTTGCGTTTGTTGGTAGGCTGTCCGTATTCGTCGACCACTTTGGCCTCGATGATGTTGAAAATCTGCTCGGGATTTACGTTACCGCAGGTCTCGCATTGGCCCCGGTTGCTGTCTACCTGGTGCGTTGACTTCTTGAAGTAGGTTACGGCTTCCACCGGCGTGCCATAGTACGCCGGGTAGCCACCGGTGTCCATGATGATCATCTTGTCGAACATCTTATAGATGTCGGATGAAGGCTGGTGAATTACGACAAAGATCAGCTTGCCTTTCAGTGACAATTCTTTGAGCAAGTCGATGACGTTTTCCGAGTCGCGCGAGGAGAGGCCCGAGGTGGGCTCGTCGAGGAAAAGGATGGCCGGCTCGCGGATCAGTTCCAGGGCGATATTCAGACGTTTCCGTTGACCACCGCTGATGGTCTTGTCCAACGGATTTCCCACGCGCAGATCTTTGCGCTGGTCGAGGCCGAGGTTTTCCAACACTTCCATTACGCGCTTGTGGAGTTGCTCTTCGGTGAAGTCGGCAAAGCACAGCTTGGCGTTGTAGTACAAGTTCTGGTATACGGTCAGCTCCTCGATGAGCAAGTCGTCCTGCGACACGTACCCGATGACCCCATGGATTCGGTCTTTTTGGGTATTGATGTCGAAGCCGTTGATGAGGATCTGCCCCGTGGTAGGCTGCACGAGGCCAGCCATGACGTTGAGCAGGGTTGTTTTACCGGCACCGGAGGCGCCCATGATACCGATGAGCTTACCGGGGCCTTCGGAGATGCGCACGTTGCGCAGACCAATGCCACCGTTGGCGAACTTCAGCTCGTCGATGGTGACATTAAAAGATAATTTGGTGGTCTTCAGCTCTTCGTTGTAGTTGGCTACGAGGTCGCTGTAGTACAACGCGTCGCCGCCCTGGGTCTTGATGGTACTGCCGTGGGAGAACAGGTATACACGGTTGGGCTGCATCATGAAACCGTTCAATACGTTCGACTCTTCGCCCAGGTATTTGGTGAAGTACATTTCCACGCCGCGCACGCGCATAAAGATGAGCGAACCGCCGATGTGGCCGTGTACGTGTTTATAGATTTTGCCTTCTTCGCCGCGGGCGGCGGAGTTCAGCAATAGTATATCTGCAAAGTTGAGTGTAGTGGGGTCTTCCGTGCGCACGAAGCTTTCGATAAGGTCGTATTCTTCCTGCACGATATTAAATACGGTGGAGACGGTATTGATGATCTCCATCCGTTGGTCGGTAAAGTTCTTGTCGGTGCTGACCAGCTCCAACAACTTGATCAGTACAACGACCTTCTGCTTTTGCGTCAGCGTCTTGTTGATCTTCTTACAGATTCCCAGGGTCTTTACGGAATCTTTTACAGAGGTCAGCTTCTTCTTTCCGTCCTCGTCATCTGCTTTACCACCGTAGCCAGAGAATTGATCGTAGAGGTCCAGGTACTCTTTTACAGAATCCTGGTCAAGTTCAGTCTGGAAGAAGTTTATAACGTATTGCCGCTCGCCTTCAGTAGCGCCGCCATCCTGTTTTGTGATAATCGCAAAAAGTTGGGTGAGAGCTTTGAGTATTTCTTCACTCATGGTTGGAAAGCAATTTTATAAAGTATAAAAAAATATCGGTTATCAGCCTCCCGCAACCCGGTTAAAGGGGCTCTTTCACGACTGATAACCGATTACCATACAGTGGGTTTTTGTACCCCCACGGTAGCCATTAATAAGTCTTAAACTCGAACGGAATCTCTACCAGCTCGGAGAACTCCTGGCCAGCTTCCTCCATGTCTTCGTCGTCTTCATGGAAGTACCATACGATGCGCATCCCCTTGATGTCTTCGAGGGCAGAGAGCACATCCAGGATCAGCTTCGAAGAAGCCGTGTTGAAGTATTCCAGCTTGAATACGAACTCAGTCGTTGCGTGTGGCTCAGCGCCATACTTGGCGATCCACTCCAGCACAGGGCGATAGAATTCAGCAGAATCTTCAGGGAGCGAACGGCCGGAAATCTCAAAGATTCCGTTTTTCTTATCGAGGATTATTTTTGGAGTGTCTTCTGTTCCTTCCAGATTCAAAATTTCCATGGTATAAGTCTATTTAGATTGTTCTATAATTCAATAAATTATTCGCTGTCACGCGGCACGTTTACTTTCAGACAGAAAAAGCAGTATTCGGCAGACATTTCCGGAAATTCGAATTCCAGTTTCTCTCCTGACTTTCTGGCCATATCGACGAACCCCAATCCTGCACCACCTTTTTCAGAGATGGTCGTATTCTTAATAATCTCTTTGTACAAATCTTTCAAGCCTTCTTTTTCCAGGCCGTTGATACGCTCGAGCGCAGCCTGCAGCTTGGAAACATTTTCCTTGCGAATCGGGTTGCCCGACATGATCGAATACTGGTTTGCCTCTTTGCCGATCAGGAAGATCGCTGCATGGCTGCGTATTTGTCCGTCGACCAGTTCGTCGCTGTGTTTAACAATATTCTGGAGAGCTTCGACCATTACATTAAATACCTTGCGCTTGATGCTAGACTCTTCCCCGGAAGAATCGAGATTTCGCTCGGCCATCGATAGTATGGACTTGGTGCTCTCCTGGGTAAAGTCACCCTGATAGACCAGAATGAGTTTCTGTGACATCATGGTGCGGTGCAGGTCATAAATGAATTTCATGCGTCAGAAGATTTGATTAAAATTGAGGTTCACTAAGTTAAAATTTATTTCTTACCAGACCTTCAGGGGCCTTATAAAACCCCGGAATTCCGATGTCAAACATTAGAATTTAATACCGATCAGTAACACGTCGTCCGTTTGTTTATGATCGCCACGCCAGTTCTCCCACTCCTCGTCAAATATACCGACGGCGTCGTTCATAGACCCGGTGTGGACGCGTTCAACAATCTCGCGGGTACGCTTCGGTCCGAACTTGCGTCCTTCGGCACCACCGAACTGATCGGGGAATCCATCGGAGCTGAAGTAAATCGAATCGCCTGCGCTAAGCTCGATCTTTGTATTGGTAAAGTTAGTCTGGTTCTTATAGATACCGCCGCCGATCGGGAACTTATTGCCTTTTACCTCCTCCATCGCGCCATTTTTCATGACGTATAGGGGGCGGTGAGCACCGGCATATTCCACTTCGCGGGTCTCCATGTTAATCTTACAAAGCGCGATATCCATACCGTCTTTTGTCGTGGAGTCTTCGTCCTGGCGGAGGGTTGTCGTAACCCCTTCGTCCAATAGGTCGAGGATCTTACCCGGCTCGGTAATTTTACGGCTGCGTACGATGTCGTTCAGCAAGAAGTAGCCGATCAACGACAACAACGCGCCCGGTACGCCGTGACCGGTACAGTCTACGGCCGCGATAAAGAGCTCGTCTTTAATCTGTACGAACCATGGGAAGTCACCCGATACCACATCGCGGGGTTTATACAAGATGAACGAGTCGGGTAACGCCTTACTGATCACTTTGCTGTTGGGCAGGATCGCCGTCTGAATACGCTTTGCGTAGTTGATACTTTCGGTGATCTTCTTGTTTTTGTTCTGGATCTCGAGCTCGATCATTTTCCGCTCGGTAATATCGTGGGATACTACCAGTACGGATTCGAGCTTGTTCGACTCGTCGAATTCCGGAATGGCGTTCACCTGCATAATGCGCTTGCCCATTTCTGACGGGAAGTCCATTTCGGTGTCGGCCTTTTCGTTGGTTGCATTTACCTGCTCAACTACCTTGAGCCAGCCTTCCAGTACGGCGCTGTCCAGCTCGGTTTCCTGCACTTTGCGGTTGAGGAAGAATGATGGCTGTTTGCCAGTATACTCCTGGATAACCGGGTTGATATACGATATCAAGTCGCCTTCGAGACGGGTGATAAGGTCGAGTGAGTTTTCCGAGAGGGCCTGCATTTTAGAACGCATACGCTGCTCTTGCTCTGCACGGCGGCGTTCAGTAATGTCACGCGAGTTGAGGATGAAGCCGTGAATGGCCGGGTTCGACATACAGTTGGTCCCAGCAGACTCCAGCCAGATAAAGCTGCCGTCTTTCGCGCGGTATTCGTACTGAATGGTGACCCGCTCATCGGGCTGCTCTTTCATCTTGCGGAAGAGGTCGCGGAATGTATCGCGGTAGTCCGGGTGTACTTTGTCGATGTCGCTCTTGCTGATCATCTCTTTCTGGCCGTAGCCCAGGATGGTCTCTACCGACGGTGAGATATAGCGGATGCTTTCGTCCTCTTCATAGATGGTGATAACCTCGGAAGCGTTTTCCAGCAACAGCTGCATGCGGCTCTGTGTGCGGTTTACTTCTTCGATCTGTTCTTCCAGTTTCTGGTTGGAGCGTTGCAGCTCTTCCTGCGTAGCCTGCATTTCTTCAGCGTTCTGGCGCAGTACTTCCTGCTTTTCTTTGAGCTCGTTACTCATCTCCTGCGACTCGGCCAGCAGCCTGCGCGTACGCTCGTTCACCTTGATGTTAAAGATGGTACGGGCCAGGATGAGCGAAAGCTCTTGTACGAATTTCACCTGCGAAGGGTCGAAGCGGCGAAAGCCGGCAAATTCGAGTACACCGTACACTTCTTCGTTGGTGATCAACGGTACAATGAGAATACAGTGCGGGCGTTGGTCGCCGAGGATGCCCGAGGTGATAGTCACATATTCGTCCGGTATTTCGGTACGCAATACGGTATCTTTTTCGGCGGCGGACTGGCCTACCAGGCCTTCGGCGAACTTGAATTTCGATTTGAGATATTTCTTGCGGTTATACGCATAACTCGCACGCATTTCGATCAGGGCGGGCGTTGTCTCGTCGTTTACGACATAGAAGGCGCCTTGTATCGCACCGATCTTTTCGAGAATGAACTTGATCACGTCGTCACCGAGCTCGTCGATCGAGTCGTGCATACGCAGGATCTCACTGATTTCGGCGACACCGCGCACGATCCAGTTACGCTCTTTATCCTGACGCTCGTTCTCAATCAGGTTGTCGCGCATTTCGATGAGCGACTTACCCAGAATGTCGTTTTCGCTGGCGGGTGTAAACTCCGTGTCGTATTTGCCTTCACCAATGCGTCTGGCAAAGTCAGCATTACCACGCAGGGTCTGTACAAGCTCGTCTACCTTGTTACCCATCTGGCCAAACTCGTCGCTATTGCGTTGTTCGGTTGTCTCCGGCAGTACACCCTGCGCCACCAGGCCGATCGTAGTACGCATAGAGTGCAGCGGGCGCATGAGCGAGCGTGAGAACATCATCGACAGGAATACTGCCAGTGCCACGATACACAGACCGGCATAGAAGAATAAGCTGGTAAGCTTGCCGTCGTGGCTGTGTACTTCCTGTACGTCGATTTTGCCAATCAGTGCGAAGCCGCCGTGTGACAGCTTGCGACCTACCTGGAGTACAGATTTGCCGTTTTGGTCGTCGCTTTCATTGGGAATAGACTTACCGTCTACCAGCTGGGCAAAGCCCTTCATAAACTGGATGGTAGTGTCTAGCGGGATGATGGCTGACGATGTGTCGTTGCGTTGGGGGCTGACGATGGCCACTTTGCCCGTGCCAGGGTAGAGACGACCCAACAGCAGCTCGCCGCTGGTGCCCAGACCGTGGTAGTTTTTCAGTACGCGATAGGGGTGTGTCAGATCGATAGTAACGATGATGAGCTGCTGTGCGCCGCTGGCGTCTGTTACTGGTCCGGCTACGTAAGAATAAAATTTCTTGGTACGCTTGTCACGCGTAACTTCCGAGAAATAAATGTCGCTTTTAGCTTTTTCAAAGATGTGGCCATCCTGGTCGATAAAGTTTCCTTTGACGGTCGGGTCGGTAGAAGCTACGACGGCACCTTTTTCAGATGTGATGGTGATCTGGGCTACATCGAGAATCGACTTCTGGTCGTTGAGGTAGTCGGTCAGGGTACCACCACTGGGAGCAGGCTCTTCCAGTGCACCGGTAGTATCGGGTTCAGCAGAAGGGCTCGGGGGGGCGGAGGCCATCATGGCCGCAAACGGATCGTCGGCCGGTGCTGCACTTGCTCCGCCACTGCCGCCACTCTTCAGGCGATCGGAGCTTTGTAAGATGCGAACGGCCAAAGCAGCCTTGTCGAAGAAGGAGTTGAGGTACGCTGAGCGGTTATCCACCAGGGAAGCAAGTGTAGCCGAGTATTTTTCCTCGTTCGCCTTCTGGTGGTAATCATAGCTGAAAAAACTGATCGAGGCGACGGCCACGAGCGACACCATGAGAATAAGAATGGTAATTCTGGTGGTGATGTTTATGCTTTTCATCATATCGTGTTCGGCGCTGGTACTATGCTTTTGTTGAAATTTTATCGGCCACCAACTGCGCGGCTTCTTCCACGAACTTACGCTGGTCTTCCGTGACATTCGTAAAGGAGGCAATCTCCATGATTCCGAGTACTTGCGCTTGTTGTTTTATAGGAACGATCAATAAATAGCGGGGAGAGGCGCTGCCAAGACCAGAAATGATCTTGATATAGCCGGTCGGTACATCGTCCACGTAGAGTGTACGGGCGCTGGCGGCGGCCTGGCCTACAAGGCCTTCGCCAAATTCAAACTTGATCACGGTGCTTTCTCCTACGGAGAGCGCATAGCCGTTTTGCAGCTCGACGGTGCGTTTACCGTCTTCTTCGCGTGTGAGGTATAATGCGCCCTGGCCGGCTTCCAGCTGTTTGCAGATGGCTTGCAGACCGCTGTTGAGTATATCCTTTTGGTTACGTGCTTGCTGCAGGCTGCTTTTTACGGCGTCGAGGCTGATCGACGTTTTACCGGATTGGTCGGCTTCGTCGCGTTTGGCCTGGGCGGCATCGATCACACGGTCACGCATGACGATCAGCTCTTTCTTATAGCGTAGCGATCCGCTAAGCGTAAGGGCTCCCAGCAGAAACGTTGCGCCGATGGTCAGGTAGATGCCCGTGAAAGCGGACTGATAACCGTCGGTCAGGCGCAAGTCGGCAGGAAGCGAGTAGATCAGGTACAGAGAAATGACAATCCCAGCCATAAAGAACATTGCCAGGATGACATTGAGGTAATATCGATCGTTAAATAAGCCTGTCATCGGTATTGTTTATCTAGTTCCTTTAAAAACTCTACAATCTGGTCCACTTTCAATGTGTGGTCAATCTTGGTCACCGCCAGGGCGGCTTTCGGCATGGTATCGATCATACACTCTGTCGGCTCCTGTACGATGGTCAGGCCGCCGCGATCGTGTATGTGTTTCATGCCCAGCGCGCCGTCTTTATTGGCGCCCGAAAGCAGGATACCGACCAGCTTGTCTTTGTAAACAAAGGCGCTGGTGCCGAGCGTGATGTCAATCGCTGGCCGGGAGTTGTTGATCATCTCTTCGGTAGAGAGAGCAAAATGAAGTCCCAGTTCGACGGACATATGGTAATTGGCCGGGGCCAGGTACACGCTTCCTTTCTTTATATTTTCTTTATCGTGCGGCTCGGTCACCTGTACCACGCTCTTGATAGAGAGCGCTTCCACGAAACCGTTACGCACGTGTTTGAGCCGGTGTAGACACATAATGATGGGCAATGGGAATCCCTTCGGTAACTGCGACAGGATCTTGACCACGCCCTGGAAGCTGCCTGCTGACCCACCGATAACAACGGCCTTATAGCTGTTATTTAGGTTGAACTTACTCATTCGTCAAAGTGCAGCTCGCTTAATCTTTTATTTTCTTATATATCTTCTCCTCATTGTTTACGACAATGAATCGGCTGGCGTAATCACACCAGATCAATGACTCTTTCGAACCAATTGCCAGGTAGCCGTACTTGAACAAGCTCTCGTGGAACTTCTTCAGTACTTCGTTCTGCAAGTTCTGGTTGAAATAGATCATGACGTTCCGGCATAATACCAGATCGAATTTATTGAAGATCTCTCCCAGCACCAGATCGTGGCGGCGGAAGGAGACGTTCATGAAAAGGTCTTTGTTGAAGATGGCGTTGCCATTCTCTTCGCGGTAATAATCCTTGAAGCTTTTGGTGCCCTGGAACCGGATGTAGTTTTTCTCATTCAGCTCCATGTTCTTGGCAGGGTAGGTGGCTTGCTTGGCGCGCTCCAGAATGTTTACATCCAGGTCGGTAGCAATCAGCGTCACATCTTGCAGAATGCCCATCTCTTTGAGCATAATGCACATGGAAACGACTTCTTCGCCCGACGAACAGCCTGCGTGCCAGATCTTGAATTGCTTGTGATTGAGCTGGATGGCGGGAATGATCTCCTCCCGCATAATGCGCCAGAAGCTCGGGTCACGAAACATTTCAGTAACATTTACCGTGAGCTCGTCGAGGAACTCGTTGATAAAGGCTGGTTGTTCGGTTATTTTTTTCAGAAGTGCGTCTACCGAAAGTTTCTTCAATTCCATGATCCGGAGCACACGTCGTTTGAACGACGACATGGCATAATTCCGGAAGTCATAGTTGTACTTCTGGTAAATAAGCTCTGAAATCTTTTTTAGGTCGGCAATGTCGATATCGAGCATGTACAGGTCTTTATAAAGGAACCCAAAATTAAGTGCTATTACGTACCGGGGGGTGAATTTGACAGTGAAATCTTACACGCGTTCAAAAGCACCCGAAGGCCGCGTTTTTCTTACAGTAATGAAATTAAGTAATTCAATCTAATTAGTTGAAAAAAAGGCATTTAAAAACTTTAAAAAGCTCCCCTGGAAGTGTGTATCTACAAGCTATATCCGACGGCAAAGACAGGCCGGTGGGCCGTCTGACACACGGCATACACGTGTTTATTTTACTTTCCGGTTAAGTTCTTCTTGCGTGATTTGCAGGGCTTCCAGGTTTACCCGGAAGGTCTTTTCAACCTCTTCGGCTACCTGCCAATCGTCGCTGCGCACGGGCTTCCTGGCAACTGTTGTTTTGAGCGACTCAATGGTCTGCACGTAGTCGGCCTCCCGTGTGCGGAACGTGCGGGCTGCCTCTTCCAACGCTTCGGCTGGCGAAACAAGGCCTTTCCGTTCTTCTTCGAGCGATTGAATGCGGGCGATATACCCTTGCTCCTTGCGTGCTATCTCTTCCTGGGTGGCTTGCAGCTCCTCCATATTCTGGCGCATCTCCTCTTCCTGTGCGCGCATCTCTTCTGTCTGCTGCTGGAACTGCTCAATAAGGTGTTTATTCTTTTGTGCCGACTGTACCGAGGCGATCGTTGAAGCGATGGTCTCGCCCAGGCGCTCGACGAAGGCAATCTCGTGCGGCTGGTATTCGTGGAAGGATGCGAGCTCGACAACACCGTATACTTTCGTGTCTATCTTCAGCGGCACGATCAAAATAGCCCGGGGGTTGGCATCGCCTAACCCGGAGGTGATACGCACGTATTCGTCAGGGAAGCTCGTGTAATAATTTGTGTCTTTTTCAAGAAAGGTCTGCCCCAGCAGACCTTCACCCGGTTTGATACGCCGGGTCTCGTGTTTCTTGATGTCAAAGGCGAAGAGCGACACCAGTTCGAGGTACACATTGTTCTCTTCTTCGTCGTTGAGAATGTACAGGCCGCCCTGGTTCGAGCGCGTGTATTGCACCAGTGATGCGATGATCTGATCACCCAGCACGCGGATGTTATCACTCGACGAACGCAGAATGTCTACAAACTTGGTTAGCCCTTCATTGGCCCACTGACGCTTGCGCTCTTCTTCGTTCAGGTTCTTGAGCTTTACCTGCATGTCGATCAGCGAGTCGGCTAGCTTGTTCTTGCCGCGGTTGTAGCCAGTGTCAAGCGACTCGCGATAGTCCATCGACAGGTCGCCCTGGCCAATGGCCGTGACGAAGTTGGTGGCGTCTTTAAGGCTCTCGAGCGTTTCGTTGATCTGGCTTGCCATTTTGCCGATCTCGTTGGGTGGTAAGTTGTACACTTGTTCGTGCCGTGCGGAAGTCTCGGTCAACTGGCGAATCGTGCGCAACACAAAGCGGTCGAAGCAATAGTACAGCGCGATCAACAGTGCGATGTTGAATAGAATGATGATCGTTACCCAGTTCTCCACGGCGCGTTTATCGCGGGCCACTTCGTCTTCGAGGTCGTTGAAGAGATTGTCATACCAATGGCCCAACGTAATGGCCAGGCTTTCTTGCCGTAGGCGCGCCTCGGCGGCCACGGCAGGATCCGGTAGTACAAAAACAGGCCCGGCGACGGCTACTGCCACAGGTTCGGGGACGATGGTCTCGGCTTGTGTGCTGTCACTGAATTGTGTTGTATCGTCCGTAACGATCGGCGCGGGCACAGCAGCGGGTGTGATTGTTGTTGCTGCCGAAGCAGCCTTTCGCACGGGAAGTAAGGTCGTGACAGTTTCTTTGTATTGATTCCAATACCGTATCAGGTTGTCATACGAGATGCGGGGCAGGCGTGCCAGTGGCTTCAGGATGACGTCGGTGCGGCTGATGCGGCCACCGTTGCCCAATATTTCCAACTGCGCGTCTTGTTGTACGAGGCGTGCCTGGATGTCGATGGCTGTTGTTGTGTCTTGTGCGCGGAAGCGTTGTATGAGCAGTGAGATCTGCTGACTGGATAGTTGGGTGCTGCGGGTAAAGTCAAGCTTTTGTTCGACTTCATCCAGTGTATTGATCTTCTGCCGGAGAATGAAGTACTCGGCGATAAAAAGCGCAGTGATCAGCAGAAGCAGATAGAGACCGATCTGGCGGAGAGATTTATCACGCAGAAACTTCATGGCGAGCAAGTAAACTAAAATACGCTAAACCCCAAAATTTACCAATTTATGGCGATGTAGGATCACAGGCAGATTTTTAGAGATTATCCTTCGAAAAGGCAAAGGGCAGGAGCGAGGCTGCCGTGGAGGTCTTCACCCACCGGTTGTCGGGCGCCTGGAACACAACCTCCATTGGTGTGTTTTGCCGGTGCTCGAACTCCAGCATGACCTGCCGGCAGGGTCCGCAGGACGACGCTGACACTAATGGTGCGACCCCGCCGCGCAATGCTATTACCGCCAGCTTGCGGATAGACATGCCCGGATACTGCGCCGCAGCGGCATAAATTGCCACCCGTTCTGCACACATACAAGAGGGGTATGCGGCGTTTTCATGGTTTGCGCCTGTCACTATGACACCATTGTCGAGCAGTAAAGCAGCACCTACATGGAATTGCGAATATGGTGCATAGGCCTGTGCCGACGCTTTGACGGCAGCTTGTACGAGCTGCTGGTCGCCGGGTTCGAGGTCTTCAAGAGTGTCCAGAATGGTGAAATTACCCATGTTATATTTTATGGCATTACTGTAATCAAAGCTAGGGAAAGCTGTGGGAATGACAATATCTGGCTTGTTCGTGATAGCTTGCCGGCGCCAGCGTTGGAATAGCTTTGTCGCGGCCCCTTGCTTTGCTATGGCTTTGGTATGGCGAAAGGTCACTATATGGTCGCTGTAAGGTTGTTAAAACGCGGCTTCTTTTTTTGGTGGGAGTCACGGTGTCCGACAGTTCTTGTAATTTACTATAATTGAGATCTCAAACAACCTCTCATGAAAACAGTCTTGATTCTGGGTGCGGGCCGGTCTTCTTCTGCGCTGATTTCTTATTTATTGAATGAAGCCAGTCGGCGGGAGTGGAGTGTGCTGGTAGGCGACCTGTCTGTCCAGGCTGCCGCCGAACGTCTCGAAGGTTCTCCGGTAGGACGGGCGTTACGGTTTGATGCGGGCGAAGAGCGGGCCAGTCGCGAAGCCATCGCGCAGGCAGATGTGGTGATCTCACTGCTGCCCGCTATGCTGCATCCGGTGGTTGCCCGCTATTGTTTACAAGAAGGCAAACACCTGCTTACCGCCAGCTATATATCTCCCGAGATGAAGGCCTTACATCCGGAAACGTTGGGCAAGGGCCTGCTCTTTCTGAACGAATGCGGGCTTGATCCGGGGATTGATCACATGAGCGCGATGCAGGTCATTGACCGTATTAAAGCCAACGGTGGCGAGCTCACTTCCTTTGAGTCGTTTACTGGGGGGCTGATCGCACCCGACACCGATATTGATAATCCCTGGCGGTATAAATTTACCTGGAACCCACGCAACGTCGTGATGGCGGGCCAGACCACAGCGCGTTACCTGCACGATGGTCAGTATAAGTATATTCCCTACCAGCAGCTCTTCAAGCGGATCACGGCAGTGCACGTGCCCGGGTATGGCGCGTATGAAGGATATGCCAACCGTGATTCGCTGAGCTACCGCGATACGTATGGACTGGAAGGTGTAAGCACCTTACTACGCGGCACGTTACGCAAGGAAGGATTTTGTTCAGCGTGGGATGTGTTGGTGCAATTAGGATGTTGTGATGACACGTATGCTATGCACGGCGTAGAGAAGTTAACGCACCGTGCTTTTATCGATGCCTTTTTGGAGAGTGATGCCGGTGTTTCGGTCGAGGATAAGTTGATGCGACGTTTTGCCTTGGTGCCGCATGGAGCAGCGTTGACGCGACTGCAGTGGTCGGGATTACTGGAGGAGCAGCCCGTGGGGCTGGCGACCGGTACACCCGCCCAAATTCTGGAGCATATTCTGAGTAAGAAGTGGACGTTGCAGCCTGCGGATAAAGATTTCATTGTGATGTGGCATCGCTTTGGGTATACGCAGGGGGGCGTGAAAAAAACAATTCAGGCATCGCTTGTGGCGACGGGTGAAGACTCGGTGCGCACGGCCATGGCCCAAACGGTAGGCCTGCCGTTAGCCATTGCGGCCCGGCTGCTGTTGCAAGGCAAGATCGCCGCGCGCGGGGTGTTGATACCGATCACACCGGAGTTTTATAATCCTATTTTGGCGGAGCTGAGTACACTCGGCATCACCTTAGTGGAAGAGGAAGCTTAGCGGGCGCCGCTGGTGCGCTCGTATACGTCGTCGATCAATAGCGGACCTTTGCTGGCGGCTTGTACGGCCAGGAAGTCGCATCGCTCGTTTTCGGGATGGCCGGCATGGCCTCGGATCCAGACAAACTTCGGTTTGAATTTCATGTGCAAGGGGATGTATCGTTGCCACAGGTCGGGATTGGCTTTCTTGTCAAAGTTCTTTTTTTGCCAGGTCCAAATCCAGCCTTTCTCGACGGAGTCTACAACATACTTGGAGTCTGAGTAGATGGTTACGGCAATGCCGTCTTTTTTGATGG
The DNA here is from genome assembly GCF_021190955.1 of Parachryseolinea silvisoli. Lineage (GTDB taxonomy): Bacteria > Bacteroidota > Bacteroidia > Cytophagales > Cyclobacteriaceae > Ohtaekwangia > Ohtaekwangia silvisoli. Next base: position 1,305,219 of record NZ_JAIOAO010000001.1, on the reverse strand, counting down.
CTTCGAGACCTTTGATAACCGCCAACAGCTCCATACGGTTGTTAGTGGTCAGGCGAAAGCCTTCGGCAAGTTCTTTGACGGCGTCTTTAAATTTCATGACGACACCATAACCTCCCGGGCCCGGATTGCCTTGGGCTGCGCCGTCAGTATAAATACGAATCATAATGACAGCGCGTGGGTTTTAAAGATTTTCACGGCAATAGCCAACAGAATGACACCAAATACCCGGCGTAACACGGCAAAGCCCGACTTACCAATAACACGCTCCAGCCACACGGATGAACGGAGCACGAGGTATATAAAGCCCAGGTTGAGGACGATCCCTATGAGGATGTTCCACTCCTGATAGACCGCGCGTAGCGAAAGGATGGTTGTAAGTGTACCGGCGCCGGCGATCAGCGGAAAGGCCAGCGGCACAATAGAGCCAGAGCCTTTGGCGTCGGGATCGTCTTTGATAAGCGTGATGCCCAGGATCATTTCAAGTGCCACAATAAAGATGATGATGGCACCGGCTACAGCAAACGATGCAACATCCAAGCCAAACAGTCTCAGGATGGACTGCCCAACGAAAAGAAAACTGATCATCAATACAGCCGAGATGATGGTAGCTTTTTCGGCGTGGATCCTCCCTTCGCGTTTGCGAATGGTAATGATGAAGGGGATAGACCCCAAAATGTCGATGACAGAGAAGAGGATGAGGGTCACCGAGAAGATTTCTTTCAAGTTGAGCATGAACGCTGTCGTTTTCGTGCAAAACTAATCAAAAAACGGTTTGGGGATATAAAAAAGGCTCATCGTCCTGCGATGAGCCCTTCGTAAGGAAAAGGTCGTACGAATACGTTGTTATTTTTTCAGCGTGAATGGCACGCCCACAGTGAATTGGAGTACCCGGTTCTTGGTACTGATGTCGATATCTTCAAAATCCCAGAGCTTTGTCATACCAAAGGTATAACGAACGTCAATCATGATCTTTTTAAAAAGGAGAGCGCCCAGGCCGGTTTGAAGGCCAATGTCGCCTCGTCTTTCGACTCCGTACTCGTCGGTGGAGAATGTTTTAGAGCCGAACTTTACGTTGGCCTCGTTCGATGTTGTTGTTATAACTCCACGATCACTGTACGTAGTCTCTTGTTTAAGCTTTCCTCCTACACCGAGGGCGAATGATGGTCCCGCTACGACAAAGAGCTGTGTAGCGCCTTTCGCAAGGCTAACAGTATACTTTGCCAACACTGGGATTTCCAGGTAGTTCAGTGTAAGCTTCGACTCAGCGTCATAGTGTCCGATGACGATGTCGCCCACCGTAACGGCGTCTACATGTACGACGGCTGAACGGCCTTTTTGAATAAAGCTTACCTCCGGCTGGAACGAGAGTGCTTTTGTAATCGGAATGTTGATGCCGACACCTACGGTAAAGCCGAGCTTGGTTTGGGCATCGCTGGCGCTAAAGCCAACGTCACTACCACCTCGCGGTTCATCAATTTTAGTCTTAATGTCGGAGGAAGTCAGTCCGGCCTTCGGGATCAGGGTGACCTGTGCATACGTAGTCTGGAATGCAACGACAAGTGCGCCGATTAGTAAAATTTTCTTCATGTGTATAGCTAAAAGTTAAAGCCAACGGCAAATAAACAAAACGCCCCAGCAAGCTGAGGCGTTTTAATATAAATGTTTTAGCAGGAATTATTTGCCGCCGATAGACAGCGGAATGCCTACAGTAAACTGAAGCACATTGTTCTTTACGCTAGAGTCATCATACAGATCCGTGAGACCCAGGCCGTAGCGAACGTCGATCATTACTTTTTCAGCAATGATCACACCCGCACCAAGTTGAAGACCGATGTCTGTGCCTTTCTCGATGTAGAAGTCATCGCTGTTTTCGTCTTCGTCGCCGAATTTGATGTCGGATTCGCCTTCCTCATCACCTTCTTCCCACTTGTTTTTGCCACCCAAGCCAAATGCTACTGAGGGACCTGCGTTGACATAGAATTTCGTACCCTCACCAAAAGTAGCTTTAACCAGCACTGGTACTTCCAGGTAGTTCACGGTGTACTTGTCAGAAAAGTCGCCTTCTTCAAATTTTCCACCTTTTTGAATGTAGTTGATCTCCGGTTGGAGAGAGATCATACCAGAACCGAGGGGCATGTTTAAGCCGGCGCCGATCGTAAAGCCGGGTTTAAATTTTGCATCTTCTACATCATCACCCGACCATTTAGAAAGGGTAAGACCTACTTTGGGAATGATGGTTTGGCCATACGAAAAACCAGCGGCGAAGGCCATAGCGCCAATCAGTAAAAATTTTTTCATACGTGTTTTTGTTAAAAGGTTTTTATGCTGCAATGATAGCCGAAATTGTTTGCGGCCCGTGGCCGGTGTAAGAATTTCAGCAGTTTAGCATGATTATTATATAGTATTGCTTTTACTGGCTTCGGTGGTGATTGTCCAGGTTACTGTAAGATTAGTGTAATATTATGTATATGAAAGGTATATAAATCGAAACGCCGGGGAAACCCGGCGTTTTCGTCTGCAAACCTAACTCTAACCTGGCGCCCCGGCGAAGTGCAGCCTGGCCGGTGCAACGTTGTCATGACAAGACGGGCTCCTCGCAAGACATATCGTTATGATCTTTTAAAAGAAGATCTGGTATTGTAGAAGTATCTGTCCGCGCGTGCTGCTCTTTACATATTCGTTACCAGCCTCGATGCGATAAGTGGGTCGACTCTGGTAATCGAGCGTGATCTTGCTCGTGTGACCTTTGATGAGCCAGTTCACGCCGATATCCCATACGTCCATGCGGTCGCTCAGGCGGTCGTAGTCTGCGCTCATCAACGATGCGTATGGCATCAGTGTACCGTTGCCTTCGCCCAGCAGGTCTTTCTTTAGCAGGTATCCGATCTGTGTATAGATTACCTGGCCAGTGCCAAACATCGGGAACGCATTGCCCTGGCTGGCGCCCGGTACATTCGCAGTAACCAGTCCGTTGGCAGGGTTCATGCTGCCGTTATACCGCAGGTAGTTGGTGCCGTAGTCCATGTCGAAGTATCCGGCGTAAGCCGATAGGGCTGTTCCCTTTTCCGTGTTAAGCGGTGCGTCGTAAAACACCGCTGCGGACAACAGAGTCATGTCTTCGTAGTTTGTCGTGATACCGCCGTCGGCACTGGTCCACAGGGCATTCTTCTGCGTAATGAAGCCGGCCTCGAGGTTGAGCACTTTCTTTTTACCGAGGTAGGTGCCCGTCATATAGGGTGTGGTGTGTGCTTCTTTATCAAAGAAGTTCCACATAAAGAAACCCTGATATTGTTTGTGGTGACCGACTTGTGCGAAAGTGGCTGCAGGCCCTATCGCCGGCGCCGGCGAACCGTTGCTGGTGATGGGGAAGGGATCGCTCAATACCACGCGGTAGTCAAACTTGCCGAGTTGACCGCGCGCATAGATACTCAGCTTACGCGCGAACTCGTCGGTCTGATCTACGGTGGCTTGTGCAAAAATCGGCACATCAAGTGTCATGATCGTGCCGATGCTGGGTTGACTAAAGCGTGACAAACCGTTGGCGATGGTCAGACCACCGCCGAGCTTCAGGTGGTCATTGTCTTTCCAAATTTTATACTCCCCCAGGAAGTCGTGAAAGAATACCTGGAATTTGCGGTTGCCACTGTTGGTGGCGTTTTGACCTGCCAGGTAGTTGAAATTGTTCTGACCGAATTGTGAATAGAACGACACGTGGTCTGTCAGTTGCCCATAGAACTGAATGCGCGTCCTGCGCAGACCGATGTCGAAGGTCTCGGGAGAAGCGTCACCCAGTACTGCCGTGCCGGGGTTGCTGTCGTTGTAACGAAGCCACAGCTGGTTGAGGAACGTGAGCTTCAGGTAATGACGACCGTCATCATTCAGTTTAAGCCGAAGCTCTTCCAGCGGGGGCCTGGCGGGTTCTTGCGGTGTTGTAGCCTGTTGTACCTGGCCCCACACTGCAATAGCCGGTAACGCTGCCCATGCAACGGCAGCGAAGAGAAATTTCTTCATGTCAGAACGTTAAGTTATTTAGTTACGGGCAATATCATTTACCCGCCTAAAGTTAATTTAACGAAATAAGATTGTTGTAAGAAATTCCATTGTGGAATACCTGGGCCGGTTCACCGTGCGCCCCACCCGTTACTACTCCGATGATAGTCAGGCGTCTGGCTTTGATCAGGGCCTGGATGAAATGATACTCCATCAACAAGTTGCATTGCTGAATGGTGTTGAGCTCCACCAGTGCCTGCTCATATACGGCGGCATCCATACAATCTTCGGCCGGCACTCCCAGGGGCGTGTTGCCGTTAAAGACCAATGCCGCATAGGGCGAGTTGTCTGACAAATCTTGCAGAATGTGCTGCACCGCCACGTCGTGGAGGTGACCCACCACTACGATCTGGCGGCAGCCTTCATCTTCAACAAAGTACCGCAGCTCTTCCTGCTGCCGGTAGTTATGACGTCTCACCACGTTGCCGGGTGAGCTGAGGATAAATACATTTTCGTGAAATTCGTGCGCGGTCTCTTCCTGGCTATCATGACAGGCGATGATCAACGTCTTTTCTTCCCGCATCCGGGCACTAAAGGGCACCTGGTTCTTCATATCGCAGCGTTAGCGTGTTGTGTAGGTTGTTTTTTAGACGATGCGGATAGAGTCTCCGCAAAGGTGCGTTCAGGTACGCGCCCCGCGCCACAAGGCAACAGGGTTAACCACGGGCCGTGAAGCCCGTCAACGAGATGAAGCTCAGATTATATAGACGCCAAAAAGCGTATAGAGCGGGGGATGAAGATCGATGTGTTCGGAGAACGAGCAAGGCACAAACCTGCTTTCATGTGATTGTGTCAGGATCCGTGTATGATCGCTGAAGTCAATGATCGTAATATAGTCCGTAACCCAGATGTCGTGGCTAAACCCGGTCTCGTCATCTTCTTTTTCTTTCAGCAGTTGCGGAATAACGATCGGGCTGTGATGCGCATGCAGGACGACATGGTCATTTTGAATATCGGCGGCCAGGGTAACAATGGGCAGGAATACAGGCGCCAGAATCTGAATTAGCAAGGCCATCAGCACTACCCGCATAAGACTTCTGGATGTTCTTGCCATGTTACCGCGTTACTAAACAAAGGTCCAAAGATTTTCGAAGAATTATAACCCCCCGGAGGATAATTTTCCTGCGTCTATTACCCATGTCATAAATCGTCATTTAGAAAACGATTGCAACTGGGGGAGGCCCCTGTCTTTATAACTAGTAATCCTGCAAGAACGTCATTAATGTGCGGACCTCTTTTTGGTTCAGTGCCGGGAAATTGGCAATGCGGAACGAGGAGGCCTTAAATTCGCCATATCCTTCGCCCAGCAGCAACCCCGCCTTGCGGGCCGAGCGTTTAATAGTGTCCATCACTTTAGGGTCCGCCTGCACTGGCACGACTGTATGCGAGTGCACGGATTCGGCCTCCACAAAGTGCTGTATGGTTTTGCGCTTTTTTAGAAAATCACGCCACTGCTCGTAGCGTGCCAGGGTAGTCTCATGCACCGCTTTGATCGGCGGGGCCTTTTCCATCACGCGCATAAGCAGGTAAATTCCCAACACATTGGGGGTATACGACGTTTGCCATTTCTCCATCATGTCCATCATAAAGAGCAGGCTGTTATAATGCGCGCGCTCACCAATGGTTCGGGCGCGCTCTAATGCTTGCGGGGAACACACCATGACACCCAACCCGGCCGGCAGACCAAAACACTTTTGTACCGAGGCGTACCAAATGTCGGCCGATTTAAAATCCAATTGCACTCCCGCCATCGAGGAAGTGGCATCAACTGCCACGAGGTAGGAGGGATTGTTGCGTTTGATGGCTTTGATGATGTGGTTGTGTACTTGCGTACCGTTGGATGTCTCGTTGTGGGTTAGACAGAGCAGGCCGTCCTTCAGGTCGAAGATCAGGCGTGTGGGATCGAGCGGCTCGTTTACATGGAAGGGTATCGGCTCGGCCAGCGGACGGATGCGTTTAGTGTAGTCAAACCACTTTTGTCCGAAGGAACCGTTGTAAAGGTGGTAGCTTTTGTCTGTTACGATCGACTGTGCCAGGATCTCCCAACACTCTGTGGCCGACGACGTAAAGAAGATGGTATAATTCTTCGGGATCCCAAGCTTCTGTTTGAGCAACCCGATGGTGCGTTTCGACATGTCCACAAACGCATCGCTGCGGTGGTTGATGCTCATGATACCTTGCGCATAGGCGTCGCGCACATACGTCGGTAGTTCGCGGTGCACGCGCGAGGGGCCGGGATAGAAGGAGATCATAATGCCGGTGATTTGTGTTTAAAATATTCGAGCGCGAGGGCATATCCTTCCATGCCGAAGCCGGTCAGCATGCCCGCGCACTTTGACGTAATCAGGCTTTTATGCCGGAATTCTTCGCGGGCATAGACATTGGAGATATGCACCTCCACGACCGGCGTGCGAATGGCGCCGATAGCATCGTGCAAGGCAACGGAGGTGTGGGTATAGGCTCCCGCGTTGATAATGATACCGTCAAAGTCAAAGCCCCGCTCGTGCAGTTTGTTGACAAGCTCACCTTCTACATTGGATTGATAGTAGTGCAACTCAAATGCCGGGTAGCGTTGGCGGAGTGTCGCGAAGAAATCTTCGAACGACTGGTTGCCGTAGACGCCAGGCTCACGTTTACCTAACAAATTTAGATTGGGGCCGTTTATGATCTGTATCTTCATGTTCCTGTCTTGCGTTTCAGGGTGAGAAGCGAAAGTTAAAGGCGTGTGTGATAATAAAAAACTTCTTTCCATTAATATTGAAGCATGAATTGGGATCTCCATATAAAGCACTTCGGCCACTACCTCAAGATTGAGCGTTCGCTGTCGGAGAACTCCCTGGCCGCTTACCTGCACGACATCAACATGCTGCGTCAGTTTGTGACGCTGCGCGACCCGCAGTGCTCGCCCCTGAAAGTAACCCCGGCGCTGCTTCGCGACTTCCTCGAATATGTACACGACCTGGGCATGAGCGCGCACAGCCAGGCCCGTATTCTTTCCGGTATCAAAGCCTTCTACCGCTACATGCTGCACGAAGGCCTGATGGAGGATGACCCCACGGCCCTCATCGAGGGCCCTCGCCTGGGTCGCAAGCTGCCCGACACGCTGGCCTATCACGAGATTGAAAAGTTGTTGGGGGCCATTGACTTGTCTACCCCGGAAGGCGGCCGTAACCGCGCCATGCTCGAAGTGTTATACAGCTCAGGGCTTCGCGTAAGCGAGCTGGTGGGCCTGAAAATAAATAACCTGTATTTCGACACGGGGTTCATTCGTGTGGTGGGTAAAGGCAACAAGGAGCGCCTGGTGCCGATTGGCCGGGACGCCATGAAGCACACAACGCTCTATCTGGAGAAAATCCGCGGCTTCCCGCCCCACAAAGAGCCCAAAGCGGCTGACAGTGTCTATGTGTTCTTAAATCGCCACGGCCGTAAGCTTTCGCGGGTGATGATGTTTACGATCATTAAAAACCTCGCCAAAGCGATTGGCCTGGGCAAGGCGATCAGTCCCCACACTTTTAGGCACTCGTTCGCCACCCACCTGCTCGAGGGTGGCGCCGACCTGCGGGCCGTCCAGGAAATGCTTGGACATGAATCTATTACCACCACCGAGATTTACACGCACCTGGACCGCGATTACCTCCGCCAGGTTATCCAGGAATTCCACCCCAGGTCTTGAGGCCCGAAACTGCGGCCAACCTGCGCTAAAGCTCCGGTAGACAGGCATGAATATTTTGTAACTTCCCCTAAGTGATAGTTCTTATTAATAATGTATATGAAAAAGTGTATCCTGCCTGCGTTCTTATTGCTCACGGCCCTGTCCGCTGCTGCACAATCCTTTAAAATTGTCACACCGCCCAACGTCAATTTTGCTCCTTACGAAAGTTTTGTTGTCATGAAGGGAGAGATCATGACGCCCAAAGACGAACGCCGCGTGAGCGAAGACACGCTGCTGGCGCAAATGAAGCGCGCCATTGTGGCCGAGCTTGAAGCAAAGGGTTATAAGCACCTGGACGATTCCCTGGCGGCACGCTTCCGGGTAGATTATGTAGCCGGCACGTTTCAGGTAACGCAATCCGGCAACGTAGGTCCGCTGGGAGAAACGCCAGCCTCTACGGGCGCCGATGTAGACCAGTCGCGCAGTTGGTCGCGTGACATGAAGGAAGGCATTCTCGAGATCACCATGAACGACACCCGCACGGGCAAAGAGTTTTGGAAAAGCTCCGGCACGGTCATGATGCAAATGAGTGACAACAAGACACTCGATGCGGCAGTGTACAAGGCCTTGAAAAAATTTCCGAAGCGAAAGCGATGAATAAAAAAAGTCCCGGCCAACTGACCGGGACTTTTTTATATCGATCCGATAATGGCTTACAGGTTGAATTTCAGACCACCCGAAATTACGAACTGGTTGAATTCGCCTACCGTTACACGAAGCTCAGAGAAAGGAACGACATTCTTTCCGATCTCGAAGTTGATACCACCCCCCAGGTTAAGGCCTACTTCCATGTCGCTGTCGCCATCGTCATCGTTGCGACCCGCACCGTCCCACTCCCAGTGGAAACGAGTGAAGTTCAAGCCACCCAACCCGTAGAATTCAAAAATGTCTTTGTTGTAGAAATAGTAGTTGGCGTTGAAGTTTATTTCCATAAAGCTATGACGCCAGTTGCCATGATCTTCCGGAAAATAGAAAAGCAGCTGAGGAGAAATTGTTACCTTCTTTGATACTTTGAACTCTCCGATGCCACCAATGCCAACCTGATCGATATCACCCGATGCCAGCCCCAGGAGGAAACCCAGGCGGTTCTTAGTACTCTGCTGTGCATAGCTCGAGGTGTTCGCCAGCAGCATAGCAAGGCATGCAAACAAAGCTGTGATAAAAACTTTTTTCATAGATAGAGTTTGATTATTTAAGCTGCGAACATACTACATTTAAGAATATCGGTATACTATTTTCGCCCGTATCCATTATCCCTTTATCTTTGCGGCATGTATAAAACCCTGGTCCGCCCGCTACTTTTTCTCATTGATCCAGAACGCATTCATCACATGGTATTTTCTGTTTTGCAGATGAAAGGTAGGATTCCCGGGTTCAACCGCCTGCTGCGGGCTCTTTTTACAATAGAGGATCCAACACTGGAACGTGTACTTTTTGGATTGAGATTTAAAAATCCTGTTGGCCTCGCCGCGGGGTTAGATAAAGATGCCCGCCTGACGGATACAATGGCCAGCCTGGGCTTTGGCTTTGTAGAGATCGGCACCCTTACGCCCAAACCGCAAGCCGGCAACGATGCCCCCAGGCTGTTTCGCCTACCCCAGGACCAGGCATTGATCAACCGTATGGGCTTTAACAACGAGGGGGTTGCTGCTGCAGCGCAACGCCTCCGGACGCGTAAATCCGAGGTGCTCATCGGCGGTAACATCGGCAAGAACAAAGTCACCCCCAACGAAGAAGCTTTGAACGATTACGGGTACTGCTTTGAAGCATTGTACCCGTACGTCGATTACTTCGTGATCAACGTAAGCTCGCCCAATACGCCCGGCCTGCGTGAGCTGCAAGAGAAGGAGCCCCTGCGCAAGCTGCTGCAATATGTTATCGGCCTGAGCCGCAGCAAGCCAACGTATAAACCCGTGTTGCTCAAGATTGCCCCTGACCTGACGCAAAGCCAGTTAGACGACATCATCGCCATTTTACAAGAAACTAACACCGACGGTGTCATTGCCACGAACACCACCATCTCGCGCGAAGGCCTGCGCACTGCGTCCACGGAAGTGACCGCCATCGGCAACGGGGGTTTGAGCGGCAAACCGCTGGCCAAACGCTCGACGGAAGTGATCGCATACTTGCGCAATCAACTGGGTAAATCCTTTCCGATCATAGGTGTGGGCGGGATCATGTCGCCGGAAGACGCCGCCGAAAAGCTCCACGCAGGTGCGGACCTTGTGCAGGTGTATACTGGCTTTATCTATGAGGGACCGTCATTTGCGAAGAGCATTAACAAGCACCTTCGGAAAAAGGCCCTGCACTGAGCTTCGGTAAAATTGAACGGGCGCACATCCATACATTTTTGTTAGTTTTGACCTATTTTTAAAGCGGATGGCACAAAACACCTATAAGTCAAATAACTTTAAGAAACCGGAAAAGGAGAAGAAGGGAAAAGCTGCGAAGTCCCGCTTTTCGTTTGCGTTTTTGAAAGATCCGCGGTTTAAGCTCGCCATCGGCTTTTTCCTCATGATCGTGGGTATCTTTTTGTTCCTGTCCATGTTCTCCTATCTCTTCACGGGCAAGGCCGATCAGAGCGTAGTCGAAGCGACGCAGGATTCGGCGCTGGTAGAGTCCGGTCGTGAAGTGGCCAACTGGCTGGGGCTGTGGGGCGCCATAGCATCACATTATTTTATCTTCCGCTGGTTTGGCGTTGCAGGTTTCTTTATCCCGCCACTGGCATTTCTGGTGGGCTTCAAGATCATCTTCAACCGCGAGTTGGTCCGCATATTTTCGTTCACGATCTTCTCCATCTTCTCGGGCCTGTGGCTTTGCCTGTTGCTTGGCTACATGACGATGATCAACGATGGCGTAAGTGAGTGGAGCTTTCTGGGTGGCGGCTTTGGATATCAAATGGCCGTGTTGAGTGACAGCATGTTTGGCTGGGGCACCTTCCTGCTGCTGATCCTTTCATTGTTTGTCTTTATTATATTCTATTTTAATGTAACGGCCATTCCGCTCTTCCAACTCAAAGATCCTAAGCCGATCGGCAATGATGCCATCTTGCCTGACGATGGCGAAAAAGAGGAGGTGGTAGCCGAGGGGCCGTTGGCGCCTGAGTACACCGATGACAAGGACAACTGGCCGGAGCGTAAGAAAGAAGAGAAGGCTGAACCGATTGTCCTGGTGAAACCGCCCCCGGTAGCACCGGCGATGAATAAACCCAAAGAGCTGACGCTCGAAATAGAGCGCCCCGAACCCCCGCCGGTAAAGAAAAACGAGCCGGAATTTATCATTGAAGAGACCCTCGAAACAGACGAGCTGGCCGAGCGGCTGGTGGAAGAGCAAGGCGAATATGATCCGACCCTCGACCTGAGCAACTATAAATTCCCGACGCTCGAGCTGCTGAACGAATACGACACTGGTAAAGCCGGCGTAAGCCAGGAAGAGCTCAATCAGAACAAAGACAGGATTGTCGCCACGCTGGTAAACTTCAAGATCGGCATTCAAAGCATCAAAGCTACCATCGGTCCGACCGTAACACTCTACGAGATCGTACCCGATGCAGGTATCAAGATCTCACGAATCAAAAACCTGGAAGACGACATTGCGCTCAGCTTGTCGGCGCTGGGTATTCGGATCATTGCGCCCATCCCTGGCAAGGGAACGATCGGTATCGAGGTGCCGAATAAGAATCGCGAGATGGTTAGCGTTCGCTCGGTATTTGCCTCTGCGGCATTTGCCAAAACCGATAAGGAGCTGCCTGTGGTCATGGGCAAAACCATTTCCAACGAGGTACTGGTGATCGACCTGGCCAAAATGCCGCACTTGCTGGTAGCGGGTGCCACGGGCCAGGGTAAGTCGGTCGGTCTGAATATCATCCTGGCATCTCTGCTGTACAAGCGGCACCCGTCGCAGCTCAAGTTTGTGCTGGTCGATCCTAAAAAGGTGGAGATGTCGCTGTTCAGCAAGATTGAACGACACTACCTGGCCAAACTGCCTAACAGCGAGGAAGCCATCATTACCGATACCAAGAAGGTAGTGCATACACTCAACTCGCTGTGTATAGAAATGGAGAACCGGTACGAGATTCTCAAAGATGCCGGCACGCGCAACCTGAAGGAATACAACGCCAAGTTCATTGCGCGGAAACTCAACCCCAAAGAAGGACACCGCTTCTTGCCCTATATCGTACTCGTCATTGACGAGCTGGCCGACTTGATGATGACAGCGGGTAAAGAGGTAGAAACTCCGATTGCCCGCCTGGCCCAACTGGCGCGTGCCATTGGCATCCACCTGGTGGTGGCAACGCAGCGCCCGTCGGTAAACGTTATTACCGGTGTGATCAAGGCCAACTTCCCGGCACGCTTGTCATTCCGCGTAACATCCAAGGTAGACTCACGCACCATTCTTGATGCAGGTGGCGCTGACCAACTTGTGGGACAAGGCGACATGCTGTTGTCGACAGGTTCGGATGTGATCCGTCTGCAGTGCCCATTTGTCGATACGCCCGAGATCGAACGGGTTGTAGAATTTATTGGTTCTCAGCGGGGTTATGACTCCGCGTACATGTTACCCGAATACGAGGGCGACGACGAAGGTGGTGTGGCGGATGTGGACCTGTCTGACCGCGATGCGCTCTTTGAAGACGCAGCTCGTCTGATTGTCATGCACCAGCAGGGCAGTACATCGCTTATCCAGCGCAAGCTCAAACTGGGGTACAACCGGGCTGGGCGCCTTATCGACCAGCTTGAGGCGGCCGGTATTGTTGGACCCTTTGAGGGCAGCAAGGCCCGGGAGGTGTTGATTGTAGACGAGGGAAGTTTGGAACAATTATTGACATCGTTAAAAGAAAGACACCGTCAATCTTAACTTTGCAGCATTATTTAAGCGAATAACCGAATGAAAAACACGATTTTAGCCTTCTTGGCGATGATTTTGGCAGTAACCGTATCCGCCCAGTACGATCCGAAGGCGTTGGAGACACTCGACGCCATGAGCAAAAAGTACAAGACCATCCCGTCCTTTGAGGCCAATATTTCCTACACACTCACCAACGACGTTGAAAGGATCAGCGAAGAGTTTAAAGGCAAAATCACGGTAAAAGGCAACAAATTCCGCCTGGCGCTGCCTGAACAGGAAGTCATTAACAATGGCGCGACCATCTGGACGTACCTGCCGGAAGCTAAAGAGGTCAACATTGACAACTATGATCCTAATTCGGAAGACGTGAATCCTTCCAAAATGCACGAGATCTACAAAAAAGGCTTCAAATACCTCTATCTGCAAGACAAGGTAGAAAACGGTGTGATGTGCGAAGAGATCGACCTTGTTCCTGAGAAGAAAGACGCTCAATATTTCAAGGTGAAGATGTTCATCAACAAAAAGGATAAGATCATTCAAAGCTTTACGCTGTTTGACAAAGGTGGCAACCGCTACAAATACACGATCACCAAGTTTACACCCAATGTCAAAGTAGAAGACTCCTTCTTTACTTTCGATGCGAAAAAGCATCCGGACGTAAGCGTTGTTGATCTTCGCTAATCCTTCTTCATGAACAGGCAACAGCTCTTTGAGCAGATCCGGAAGAAAAGCTCCTACCTGTGTGTAGGCCTCGACACCGACCTCAAAAAAATACCCCGTCACTTGCTGGCGGAGAAAGACCCTGTCTTTGAGTTCAATCGCCAGATCATTGACGCCACGCACGACTTCGCGGTAGCGTATAAACCCAATATTGCCTTTTACGAGGCGCTGGGACTGAAAGGGTGGGAGAGTCTGCAGAAAACTTTGGAGTATATTCCGAAAGACGTCTTTACGATTGCCGATGCCAAACGTGGTGACATCGGCAATACTTCTTCGCTATACGCACAGGCGTTCTTTAGTCAGATGAACTTCGACTCTATTACGGTAGCGCCGTACATGGGCGAGGATTCTGTAAAGCCGTTCCTGGAATTTGCGGGCAAGTGGGTTATTCTGCTGGCGCACACATCCAATACCGGTGCCAATGACTTTCAAATGATTGAGTCGGCCAATGGCCGTAAGTTATACGAGGAGGTGTTGCTGCGGTCGCAGCAGTGGGGCTCGCCCGACCAGCTGATGTATGTAGTAGGCGCCACGCAAGCGGACAAGATCCAGGGCATCCGTGCGTTGGCACCCGATCATTTCTTCCTGGTGCCTGGCATTGGCGCCCAAGGAGGGGACCTCGAAATGACCTCACGCCACGGTATGAATAAGCAATGCGGGCTGTTGGTGAACTCTTCGCGGGCCATTATCTATGCTTCGGGCGACAAGGACTTTACAACCCGCGCCCGTGCGGAAGCGCAGCAAGTACAGCAGGATATGCACCGCCTGCTCGACAGCATCCTCGGGAAATAGCACCGGATACTTACAAAAAACATTCATCAAAATTCATGTACCATTAACCACAAAACGTTTTGTGTGAGGAAAGAGTGAGCGTGAGTGTGTTCGCTTTCGCGCTCACACTCGCTCTGTTTTTAGGTGGGAATGATTTTTGTATTCGCGCAGGATTGTGATGAACCTGAAGAAGGGGACTGCAGCCAGTTGAAAAGCTGTAGGCAGATCCGGACTTCGTGCTATTTTTGATACTATGGTGCTCATTGTCGATGACAATCAGGAAAATGTATTTTCGTTAAAGACGCTGCTGAATCTTCATAAGTTTGATGTCGATACAGCCAACTCTGGCGAGGAAGCTCTTAAAAAAATCCTGAAGAATACATATTCCCTCATCATCCTCGACGTGCAAATGCCCGACATGGATGGCTTTGAGGTGGCCGAGGCGGTTTCCGGCTATAGCAAATCGAAAGATATCCCTATCATCTTTCTCTCAGCCGTCAATATTCACAAAAAGTTTATTACGAAAGGCTACGCCTCGGGCGGTATTGATTACGTTACCAAGCCTTTCGATCCGGATATTCTGCTGCTCAAGATCAAGACTTTCTACAGGCTTGCCGAACAAACCCGCCGTCTGCAAGAGATGGACCGGGAGCTTCGCGACGAGATTGAATTCCGAAAGCGGGCCGAAAGCCGCCTGAAAGACAACGTAGCCGAGTTAGAGTCGATTTTAGAGTCGATTCCGCAAGTTGCTTTTACTACGGATTTCGATGGTAATGTGGAATTTGTTAACCAAAACTGGTATCAATTCTCGGCAGATAGGGATAAATTTCCCCAATGCGAGGAGGGAGACATGTGCCAATACGTTAAATCGGCCATTCGAACTCAGCACCAGCAAGTGCACGAAGTAAAGGTAAAAAAGCTAGGCCTTGAGGCCTTTCGGTTTTACGTGCTGTATTTAACCCCTGTCCAGCACCACGGCATCGCTTCTAAATGGGTTGGTATCCTGACGGACATCCACGAGCAAAAGATTGCTGCCCAACTTTTAGAAAAACGGGTGCAGGAGCGTACGACCGAGCTTGTGCGCACGAATCAGAAACTGGAGGAGAGCAATTACGAACTGCAACAGTTTGCTTTTATTGCCTCGCACGACCTGCAGGAGCCGCTGCGTAAAATCCAGGTCTTTAGCAACCTGCTGAATGAAAAGTATACTCCGCCATCACCCCAGGCCCAAGGCTATCTGGAAAAGATCAACCTCTCTGCTGAGCGCCTGCGCAAACTTATTGCCGACGTGCTCGATTACTCCAACATCAAGGGAGAAACTTCCTTTAGCATCGTAGACCTGAACGGGGTAGTCGAACGCTTGTTGACTGACCTGGAGGTTGTCATTAAGGCAAAAGGTGCATCGATTACAGCGGGGCCGCTGCCTACGCTGGAAGTAATTCCGGTGCAGATCCGGCAAGTGTTTCAAAACCTGATCAGCAATGCGCTGAAGTTTGCGCGCAAGGATGTGCCCTGCCAGATCGAGATCACGGCCGAGTATATTGCTGACAAAGCGATCGATGCGCCGGCCGTGCCCGATGGTGATTATTGTCGCATCGCAGTACAAGACAATGGCATCGGCTTTAGCGAAGACTACGCCGAAAAGATCTTTGAGATCTTCCAGCGTCTGAACACCTCCGAGCGGTATGAAGGCACCGGCATCGGACTGGCCATTGTCAAGAAGGTGGTCGACCGGCATCACGGCTTAATTGCAGCACGCAGCATTGAGTCTCTGGGTACTTGTTTTATCATGGTTTTTCCGGTGCGGCAAACGAAGCCGGTAGAAGCCTTGCAGCAGTTTACTACATAGCATCTTAGTAAGAATACGCTCAACGCAACCTATACTTATCTGAACTCGACGTTTCCATGAGAGATAATTACAAAAGAAACCTGCTGATCGGATTTGGCGCTTCGCTCGTCATCCTGATCGTTTCTTCGACGGCTTCCTTCATTAGTATTCAAAATCTCCTGACCAGCACGGAGTGGGTGAATCACACCCACCAGATTATCATCGAAATGGATGGCATTCGCTCGGCCATGGTTGATGCAGAAACAGGCCAACGTGGCTACTTGCTTGCCGGAGACGATCGTTTTCTTGAACCCTACCGCGACTCCGAAGTACGTGCGAAGAGCGCTTTCAGCCGTGTCAAGATGCTGACGGCTGACAACCCTGAACAACAGCAAAACCTGGAAGAACTTGACGCGCTTATTACTGAACGCTTTCGCTTGCTTGAACTGAGTGTATCGGCTAAACGCAACGACGAACCCATAAAAAAGGAAAACCTCCAATCGGGGCGAGAATCTATGGACAAGATCCGGGCGCTGATAGAGCGGATGGAAGAGCTGGAACGCGACCTACTGAAAACGCGTACCTCCGAAATGGATCGCTTCTCGTCTTTCACGCCATGGCTGATTGTGGCCGCCGCCATTATAGCCTTGCTGATCACCGTGATGTTTTACACACGCGTAAATGGCGATTTCGAGCAACGCATTGCGCTACAGCAGGAACTGGTGGAGAAAGATGGGGATATTTCCCGTCGTATTCAGATCATTCAGGGTATTGCTGATAAGGTCGCACAAGGTAACTACGACATTCGTGTCACTGACCAACAGAGTGATTCGCTGGGCAGCGTAGCAGTTTCCCTTAATAAAATGGCTGGCGCGCTGGCGACATCCTTCAATCAATTGTCGGACAACGAATGGAAGCAAACGGGACTAGCCGGCTTGAACGACACAATGCTGGGCGACAAAACGTTGGAAGCGCTTACACGTCAGGTGATCGAATACCTGGCTACCTATACACAGAGCCATGCAGGCGTGCTTTACCTGCGCGAGCGCGATGAGCTGGAGGCCAGTGCCAGCTTCGCTTACCTGCCCGATAAGCTGCGGCAACGCCTGAAAGTGGGCGAGGGATTGGTGGGGCAGTCCATTATGAATGGGAAAGTGCTCGAACTGAAAGATATACCGGAAGGCAATATCAGCATAAGCTTTGTGGCCGGTGAGGCCAGGCCCAGCCATATCATTTCCATACCGCTGTTAGATGGTTACAATATTAAGGGTGCCGTCGAGCTGGCTACTTTGCGGTCGTTCTCCGAGCGCGATATTGAGTTCCTGAAAGCCAGCGCGCATAACATAGGCGTTGCCATCAGCAGTGCACAGAACAGAAAGCGTCTGCAGGAGCTGCTGGAAGAAACCCAGGCACAGTCGGAAGAGTTGCGTACACAACATTCCGAGCTTGAAAACCTGAACAGTGAGCTGGAAGTGCAAGCTGAAAAACTGCAAGCGTCAGAGGAAGAGTTGAAAGTACAACAAGAAGAGTTGCGCCAGGCCAACCAGGAGCTGGAAGAGCGCAGCCGCTTACTGGAAGAACGAAACCAGTTGATCACCGAGCGCAACGTCGAGATTCAGACAAAAGCCGAACAACTCACGCAAAGTGCCCGCTATAAATCGGAGTTTCTGGCCAACATGTCGCACGAGCTGCGTACGCCGCTCAACTCCATCCTTCTGCTATCGCGGTTATTGTCAGAGAATCAGGACCGAAACCTTTCCACAGACCAGGTGGAGTATGCACGGGTTATTCAAAGCTCGGGCAACGGATTGCTGTCGCTGATCGACGAGATCCTCGACCTCTCCAAGATCGAGTCCGGCAAGATGCAGCTGGAATACGAGCCTCTCTCGATCAACGAGGTAGTGAGTGATATGAACGCACTGTTTACCGCGGTAGCACAAGACAAGAAGATTGAGTTTATTACACACCTGCAGCCGGTGTTGCCCGAGGTGCTCGAAAGTGACAAACTGCGCCTGGAGCAAATCCTGCGCAATCTCATTTCCAATGCTATCAAATTTACCGCACAGGGTTCGGTAACACTCGAAATCGGTGCCACGGCGGAAGATCCTGCGTGGTGGAAGTTTGTCGTACGTGACACGGGCATTGGCATTGCCGCCGACAAACAGCAAATGGTCTTTGAAGCCTTTCAGCAAGCAGACGGTTCTACCCGCCGCAAATATGGTGGAACAGGTCTGGGCCTTTCTATCAGCCGGGAGCTGGCCAAGTTACTGGGTGGTGAGATTCAACTGCGCAGCGAAGAGGGAAAGGGCAGTGAGTTTACGGTGGTCATACCGTCCACCCGCGCGGCGGCCATTAAACGCACCAAACAAGAAAGCTACCGCGACGAGCCCGTGCCAGCACTGGTAAGAGAGGGGGCGGCGCCGCCGAAGAAACTATACATCAGCGAAAGTATACCCGAGAGCATCCCGGACGACCGTGACAGCCTGCGTCAGGGTGAAAAATCTATCCTCATTGTGGAAGACGATGTGAACTTCGCCAAAGCCCTGTTGGACTATACGCGCACTCGTGGGTACAAAGGTGTAGTAGCTGTACGCGGCGACGAAGGCCTGTCTCTCGCGAAGGAGTTGCTGCCTGTTGGCATCCTGTTGGACATCCAACTGCCCATCAAGAGCGGCTGGGAGGTTATGAGCGAGCTAAAGGAAGACACCCGTACGCGGCACATACCCGTGCATATCATGTCGTCGCACGAAGTGAAACGCGAAAGCCTCATGAAAGGTGCCGTCGACTTTATAAACAAGCCGGTGGCCTTTGAAAAGATGGGAGACGTGTTCCAGAAGATCGAATACGTATTGACACACCATCCGAAGAAAGTGCTCATTGTGGAGGAGAATCCCAAGCATGCCAAGGCGCTTGCCTACTTCCTCGAAACGTTCGACCTCAATCTGGAAATCAAGAACGATGTTCACGACGCCGTGCAGTCTCTGCGCGACCAGCGCACCGACTGCGTTATCCTCGACATGGGCATACCAGATCAGAAAGCTTATGAAACACTCGAGGAGGTGAAGAAAACTCCCGGCCTGGAAAACCTGCCGATCATCATCTTTACCGGTAAGAGCTTGTCTCAACCCGAACAGCTGCGCATTAAACAATATGCGGACTCGATCGTCGTGAAGACCGCGAATTCTTATAAACGCATCCTTGACGAAGTGTCGCTCTTCCTCCACCTGATGGAGAAAGAGGACAAGGAGAAGGCGGCGCCATCCAGGTATCACAAGTTGGGCGCGCTTGATGAAGTACTGCGCAATAAGACCGTACTTGTTGCTGACGACGACATGCGCAATATCTTCTCGCTCACCAAAGCGCTGGAGCAATACCAAATGAACGTTATCACCGCTGTAGATGGTAAGGATGCCCTGCGCCAGCTACACGCTCATCCCGATACCGACATTGTGTTGATGGATATGATGATGCCGGAGATGGATGGCTACGAGTCGATCAGTGCCATTCGGAGAGATCCGCTGTTAAAGGATATACCGGTGCTTGCCGTGACGGCTAAAGCTATGACTGGCGACCGTATTAAATGTATCAATGCCGGTGCATCGGACTATATTAGTAAGCCTGTCGATATTGATCAGCTGCTATCACTGCTGCGGGTATGGCTGTATGAAAAAGGACGTAAATAATCCTGGATGACAACGACCACACCTCCGAAGATAATCCTGATCGATGACGACAGCCGCAACATCTTTGCACTAACGGCAGTATTGAAATCGCGTGGCTTCACCTGTGTGACGACCACCCGCGCCACGGAAGGAGTAAGCTTGCTGGAAGCCCAGCCGGGTATTGGCATCGTGCTGCTGGATATGATGATGCCCGAAATGGATGGTTACGAGACGCTGTCGCGCATCCGGAAGGGTACGCGCAGTGACATCCCTGTCATCGCCGTCACGGCACAAGCCATGGCCGGCGACCGTGAGAAGTGTATACAGGCGGGTGCGAACGCATACATTTCCAAACCCATCAATGTCGATGAGCTACTTACCTTGTTACAACGTTATCTACCATAACGCAGACATGAACCAAGAAACTTCGCTAGATTTATCCGACAACGAAATTGAGATCGTACTACACGACCTGGTAGAGGTGCATGGGTACGACTTTGTGAATTACTCCCGCGCGTCGCTCAAGCGTCGTATCAACAGGCTTGTCGCCAACGACAAGTTCTTGAGCTTTGCCGAGTTTCGTTACCGCTTGCGCAGCGACGATGTATACTTTAAACACTTCGTGGAGGAGATCACGGTAAACGTTACCGAAATGTTTCGCGACACGCAGTTCTACCGCACGCTGCGGGAAGAGATACTCCCGGTATTGGCAACCAGTCCGCTGATTCGTATCTGGCATGCCGGCTGCTCGACGGGGGAAGAGGTATACTCGATGGCTATCTTGTTGCAAGAGGCCCGGTTGCTGCAAAAGTCGTTGCTGTACGCCACCGATATCAACCCCGCCGTGTTGGAAAAAGTACGTGCCGGTGTTTTCCCCATGAATCAGATGAAGCAATACTCCGAGAATTATATACTCTCGGGCGGCAAGAATGATTTCTCGTCGTACTATACCGCGCAATACAACGCGGCCAAATTTGACGAGCAACTGGGAAAGAAGATTATTCTAGCGAACCACAACCTGGTTTCTGATAGCTCCTTTAACGAATTTCAACTTATCTTGTGTCGCAATGTGATGATCTATTTCGACAAGGAGCTACAGGAGCGGGCATTAAAATTATTTGACGATAGTCTCGAGCCGTTGGGTTTTCTCGCCCTGGGTTCAAAAGAGACCTTGAAGTTTTCTTCTATCAGTCACAAGTACAGGCAGGTGGCGAACAAAGAAAAAATCTGGCGTAAAATTAGGTGAATAATATATGGCAGGTCCGTTTGATATTGTCGTCATTGGCGGCTCCGCAGGAAGCCTGTCCATGGTGTTGCAGATTCTGCCATACCTAAAAATGGACATACCAATAGCCGTAGTAGTGGTATTTCACCGGAAGTCTTCTGAAGACACAACGTTGATCGAGCTGTTGTCGCATCGCACGGAATTTGAGGTGAAGGAAGTAGATGAGAAAGATCTTATACGGCCCAACGTGGTATATGTCGCCCCTGCCGATTATCACGTGCTGATCGAAAAGGACCATACGCTGTCGCTTGACGTGTCGGAAAAGGTAAACTTCTGCCGCCCCAGCATTGACGTTACCTTCGAGTCGGCGGCGGACGTATATGGTAAATCGTTGATGTGTATTTTGTTGTCAGGTGCTAATGCCGATGGTGTACAGGGGCTTAAAGCGGCACGGGACAAAGGTGGATTTGTTGTTGTACAAGACCCTGCTTCCGCTGAAGTATCCTATATGCCACAGCAAGCCACCGAGCAGCTTCCTGTCGATTTGCTGCTGCATGATGATAACATCGATGTGTTGATAGATTGCTTGCGACTGCCGAAGAGATAAATTTTGGGGAAACGGTTGAAAAACCGAAAGTAAAATTGCAACTTGGTGTTGTAAGTTGTCTTAACCTATAACACGATGTCGGAATCTTTTATCCACTACCTGTGGCAGTATCAGTATTTTAATAAACAGGAACTTTATACCACGCAGGGCGAAGCAATCCAGGTGATACACCCGGGTTATCTAAATCATCATGCAGGGCCGGACTTTCAGCAGGCGCGTGTACGCATCGGACCGATTGACTGGGTGGGAGCGGTCGAGATACATATACATGCATCGGGCTGGCGTAGCCATCGGCACGACGAAGATGCTGCCTATAACAATGTTGTGCTGCACGTTGTGTGGCGGGAGGATAAACCTGTGCAGCGTCATGATGGTACACACCTGCCCACGCTCGAGTTGGGCAGGCGAGTGGAAGACGATGTTGTTTGGCGATATCGCAAGCTAATCAATAGTCAGGAACCCATTCCGTGTGCTCCCGCATTGCCGCGTGTGCCTTCCCTTACCGTGCTGAATATGTTAGACAGAACGGTAGTCGATCGCCTGGAGCTCAAAGCAAAGGATGTAGTACAACGCCTCGAGCGGAACAACGGCGATTGGGACGAGACCTGCTACCAACTGTTGGCGCGAAACTTCGGTTTTAAAGTTAATCATGAGCCGTTTGAGCAGCTGGCCCAAGGGTTGCCCTACAAAGTCATTCTTAAACAGAGCCACTCGCTGGAGCAGATTGAAGCGCTATTGCTCGGGCAAGCTGGTTTCTTAACCGACCGTCAGCCCAACGACGAATATTTGGCGTGCCTCCGGCGCGAGTACAACGTATTGGCGGCAAAGTACAGCCTGGCGCCACGACAACTGGCCCGCGCGCAGTGGAGGTTCTTACGCCTGCGGCCGGCCAACTTTCCTACCGTGCGGATTGCGCAGTTCGCAGCGCTGTTGTTTACCCATAAACATTTGTTCTCGCAAATGCTCGAGCGTGAGGACGTCCGCGCGCTCAAGAAGCTTTTTAGTGTACAACAATCTGTATACTGGCAACATCATTACTTGCCGGGCAAGCCCGCGGGCGATGCGCCCGTGCCAGCCGTTGGACTGGCCAGCGTCGAGAACATCATCATCAATACCGTGGCGCCCCTGGTGGCCGCCTACAGACGTCTGCACGACGAGGATGATGCCGTCGACAGGGCAATGGGGCTTTTACAGGCAGTTAATCCCGAAGAAAATCACATCGTGTCACGCTGGACGGCCGTTGGCATGCGATGTGGATCGGCCTTTGACTCTCAAGCGTTGCTGGCGCTGCATAATAATTTCTGTTTAAAGCGAAGATGCTTAGATTGCAACATCGGATTTTCGCTGTTAAACCCAACGCGTAGAGAATGATCATAACCGCCGCCCACGCCGTGGTGCTTCTGGCACTCGCCTTTTTGCTGTGGAAGCGCGCGGACCTTACGATCAAAAAATACTTCTGGCCGGCCTGGATGTTAAAGATGGCAGCCGGCGCAACGCTTGGATGGATCTATACTTACTACTATCGGGGTGGCGATACGTGGGAATATTTTCAGGATGGTGTCACACTGGCGCATACCGCGCGTGCGGATTTCTTCACGTACCTACGTTTTTTGTGGGGCGGCGATGAATCGTTTGACGTCTGGTCGCAGTTGCAGTATCAACAGCCGCGCGCTTTGTTCTTCGGCAAGGTGGCCAGTCTGTTTTGTCTGTTGACACACGATCAATATTTGGCTGTAGCGTGGTACTTTTCCATGATCTCGTTCTGGAGCGCCTGGCACCTCACCACCCTTGTCAGCCGCCATTGGCCTACCGCGCGCGCCGCTGTCGTGCTGGCCTTGTTGTATTGGCCCACCGTCGTACTCTGGACCTCTGGCCTGATTAAGGAGAGCCTGGCCATGGCTGCCTTGTATTTTCTGGTGGCAACAAGCCTGCAGGTATGGTTGCGGCAAAGGCTGTCTGTGCTAACGATGGGCCTAGCGGTGTTGTCGCTTTGGATTTTGTGGAGCCTGAAATATTATTATCTGGCCGTTTTTCTGCCCGTCGCCTGCGCGGCGCTAATCATGCGCTGCTTCTTGCTGCCACGGATGTCGTGGGCAGGTGCAATAAGCAAAGTATTGGTGTGGGCTGCGCTGTTTATTATTCCTGCCATCGTGCTGAGCCAACTGCACCCCAATTTTTATCCCGAGCGGTTCCTATCGGTCATTACCGAAAACTACAAAGCCTTTCAGCTGTTGTCGGCTACAAACGACGTGGCACACTTCCCGGCCTTAAAACCTACGCCCGGCAGTGTGTTGCGTTACAGTCCGGCGGCGCTACTCACCGGTTTATTCCGGCCCTGGTTATGGGAGGCCCATACATTCTTTCAGGTTTTGGTCGCGATCGAAAATATGCTTCTCGCCGTATTGATATTCATGTCCTTACGGCATCTGCGAACGTTGCCTGTATCACCACATCGCTTACTGGTGCTTTCAATCGTTGTATATACCGTGCTGTTATGTGTTTTTCTGACCTTATCAACACCCAACTTTGGCACACTGTCACGCTACCGCGTGGGTTTTCTACCATTCCTGGTGCTACTGGTATGTGCCGGCAACGTAGGGATCGCAAGAATCTTTCGCTTCACACAAAGTTCAAAGTAACCGTTTGGTAAGTATAGCGATCCGCCTACCTTTGCTATCTGATCTGTTATTATGGAAAATCCGGTTATTATTTTTGGTGCAACCCAACTGGGGCGTGCGGCCCGTGAGATATTTGATGGAAATGGAAATGTCGTGTATTGTTTCCTGGATGACAATAAGAAATTACACAACACCGAGATTGACAATGTTACTGTGCTGGGCGCCACCGACGATGATGGGTATTTGAAACTTATCGGCAAAAAATGTGATGCCTTTGTCGCGCTCGACGACAACAAGCTCCGTAAGAACGTCGTCAAGATGTTGCAAGAGGTACGCCACGTGCAGCCCGTCAACGGTATACACAATACAAGCATCATCGCGACCTCCGCTGACATGGGCCACGGTAACTTCATTGACCAGGGTGCGAAGATTGGTGCGGGCAGCAGCATCGGCAACCATTGCCTTATACACGCGGGCTCTATTATTGGTCCCGAGGTAAAGGTGGGTGACTTCGTACAGATAGGGGCAGGTACCGTGTTGGGTGCTGGAACCGAGGTAGAAGAAGAAGCCTTCATCGGTGCCGGTGTAACCGTTGCAGGAGGTGTCACTATCGGCAAAGGTGCGCGTGTAGGCGCCGGTTCGGTGGTGGTAGCGCCAGTCAAAGCAGGCGAAACTGTATTTGGAAACCCCGCGCAAAAAATAGGAGGCTGACGCTAGCACGTATAGGTATGGCCAGGATTTCAGAGACTGATTTGATTCTTAATGACGATGGTAGCGTATACCATCTTAACCTGCTGCCTAAACACCTGTCCGAGACCATCATTACGGTAGGAGATCCCGGCCGCGTATACCGTGTCAGTGAACATTTCGACGAGGTCGAATTCGAAATGAACAAACGCGAGTTCATCACGCACGTCGGCACCTATAAGGGAAAGAAAGTGACGGTCATCAGCACGGGCATGGGCACCGACAACATTGAGATATTATTCACAGAGCTCGATGCACTCGTCAACATAGACCTTAAAACGCGCGAGCCCAAAAGCCGGCGAAAAAAACTGCGTATCATTCGCATCGGCACCTCGGGGGCATTACAAGAAGATATCCCTGTGGGCTCGCACCTGGTGACCAGTTATGCTGTAGGCTTCGACAGCCTCATGCATTTTTATAACCTCGCCATGGATGAGCAGGAGCAGGTTTATGCCCGTGACATTCAGGAAAAGATAGGTCTGCCGTTCCAGCCCTACGTTGTCCGGGGGTCAGAAACACTACAACAACAGTTTGGAGGCGACATGATTATCGGCAATACGGTAACGACCCCGGGCTTTTACGCGCCTCAGGGACGTATTTTACGTGCCCCCATTAAATACCCGCGTCTGCTGGAGGACTTGTATTACTACCACCACAAGGCCAGCGACTTTTGGCTCACCAACTTTGAAATGGAGACCGCCGGCTACTATGCCATGGCCCGGTTGCTTGGGCACGAGACCCTTAGCGTAAACGCCATCATCGCAAACCGCGTCAAAAACAAGTTCGCCAAAGACCCCAACAAGGTCATTGATCCCCTCATTAAGAAGGTGCTGGACAGCCTCTGACAGGCTATTTCAGCTGTACAGAGCTATCCATACGCATAATGTGCCTGGCGGCCGCCATGGGGTCGTCGTGGTAAAAGCCCGACAGAATGCGGTGGGCGATCTGCTCGATAATCAATTCGTCGTCGCTCTTGCCCTCTTTGCCCCGCCAGAACATGCGGTTGGGGTGGCGTTTCATGTCATCCACATAATATTTGGCGCGGGTGTACTGCTCGTCCGTAAACGTAATGGTAAAGCAGGTCTTTACTTTATAGGTTTCCATAACAGCCAGGGATTCAAAGGATATGCCAGTAATTTCCCGCAAATCAGGGCGGAAACGGGGTAGTAATACCCCTGCGTCGCCCGTAGCCGGGCGGAACTGTCCGCGACTGGGACGGGTTATAAGCCATTGCGGCCATTTCTGTGGAAGGCTGCATAAAACGATTAAATTCGCACCGAATAGCATTATGAGAGATTGCAACGTATTTACCCTGTCGAACGGAATCCGCGTAGTACACCAGCAGATTGTGTCGACAGCCATCGTTCATTGTGGACTGATCCTGGACATCGGAAGCCGCGATGAAAACATAGACAACCAGGGTATCGCCCATTTCTGGGAGCATATGGCCTTTAAGGGCACTAAGAAGCGAAACACCCTTGACATCATCACCAGCCTCGATGCCGTCGGCGGCGAGCTCAATGCCTATACTGACAAAGAGAAAATTGCCTTCTACGCTTCTGCACGCCGCGAGTATTTCGAGCGTGCCGTAGATGTACTAAGCGACATCGCCTTCCGCTCCGTGTTTCCTGAGAAGGAGCTCGAAAAAGAGAAAGGCGTCATTCTTGAAGAAATGGCCATGTATCACGACAGTCCCGAAGACTCCTTGCAAGACGAGTTCGAAGCGGTGATCTATAAGAATCACCCCATGGGCATGAACATCCTGGGCCGCGAAGAGACCATTCGTAAGTTCCGGAAGAAAGACTTTGTGTCGTTTTTTCGTGAGCACCTGCATACCAAGCGCGTGGTTTTCTCATGTGTGGGTAACATCACGCTGGAGGAGGTCGAGCGTCTGGCGCACAAATACATCGCAGGCTTTAAGTCAACGGGAGGCACTGGCCGTCGTAAAAAGTTTACCAATTACAAGCCCGCGCAGCAGGAGCTGCGACGTATCGTAAAGCAAGCGAAGTGCGCCATCGGCAGCGACGCGTATCCGATTCATCACGACAACCGCATACCGCTCTACGTGTTGACAAACATTCTGGGCGGCCCCGGCATGAACTCACGACTCAACCTGTCGTTGCGCGAGCGCTACGGCCTGGTGTATGGCGTCGATGCGCACTATACTGCCTACTCTGACACCGGCATGTTTGCCATCTTCTTTGGCACCGAGCCCCGCCAGTTGGACAAATGTATATCGTTAGTAAAAAAAGAACTGGAAAAATTCCGCGAAAAGCCGCTGTCGAAGGCACAGTTGGTTTCAGCCAAAGAACAAATCAAAGGCCAGCTGGCCATGTCGGAAGAGAACAACCTCAACCTCATGCTGATGATGGGCCGCAGCGTACTGCTCTACAACCGCGTGCCCAAATTAGAAGAGGTGTTTGATATGATTGACCGCACCACGTCGTTAAAACTGCAGGAGGTAGCGCAACATGTATTTAACGAGAAGCGGCTCAGCTACCTGACAATGCTTCCTGCATAGGCCGCCACCACGAAAGCCAGACACATGAATATCCTGAACGAAGCCATCCAGCGGTACGCCGAGCAACACACCAGCGAAGAAAGCCCGTTGTTGAGTCGCATCAACCGCGACACCCATGCGCAGGTCATGATGCCCCGCATGCTGTCCGGACACTTGCAGGGACGGCTGCTGGCGATGATCAGCGCCATGATCCACCCCAGACGCATACTCGAGATCGGAACCTATACCGGCTACTCGGCGCTCTGCCTGGCAGAGGGCCTTGCTCCCCAGGGCAAGCTTATAACGCTCGACATTAACGAAGAGCTGGAAGGCCGCGTACGCAAATACATCGCCGATGCAGGCTTACAAGAAGCCATTGATTACAGAATCGGCGATGCCGGCACGCTCATTCCTGGCATAGATGAAGTCTTCGACCTGGTGTTTATCGATGCTGACAAAGAGCGTTACAGCAAGTACTACGACCTTGTAATCGACAAGATACGCCCCGGCGGGTTTATTCTGGCGGACAATGTACTGCGCGATGGCAAGGTGCTGGATGAAAAAACGGACAAGGATACCCGCGCCATACAGGAGTTTAATCGAAAGATTCACGCCGATCCACGGGTAGAGAACGTACTTCTTCCGGTTCGGGATGGTATTATGTTGTTGAGAAAAGTATCTTTGTAAAACTTTTTAATCTCTTCTTGACTATGATGCGATTACTCTTCGCGCTATTTTTTGCGGTATCGTATACCGTAGCGGCGCAGACGACACCGACACCTCAGGTCCCGCACAAGATGGCGTTCGCCGGCATCACGCTGACCATTCGCGACGATGCCCGCCGTGAAATACAAAAAGATGTAGATGCGCTTACCCAATCGCCCCGGCATCACAACATCAAGGTGGAACGTGCTAAGACATACTTCCCGATCATCGAGAAGATCTTTGCTGAAGAAAATGTCCCCGACGATTTTAAATACCTGGCGTTGCAAGAGAGCGCACTGATCGCAGATGCTGTGTCGGTATCCAATGCCGTTGGTTTCTGGCAGTTCAAGGACTTCACCGCCATGGAGATGGGCTTACGTGTAGACAAGCAGATCGATGAACGCATGAACATTGCGTCGTCCAGTCGTGCCGCTGCACGCTATTTCAAAAAGAACAACGCTTATTTCAACAATTGGATTTATGCGCTGCAAGCATACCAAATGGGTGCCGGCGCGGTGATGCGCAGCGAGAAAGATAGCCAGCCCGGAGCCCGGAGTATGGAGATCACCAGCAAGACGTATTGGTACGTCAAGAAATACCTGGCCCACAAAGTAGCGTTTGAAGACATGGTCAAAGGCGATGGACAGATCAAAGCCATGACCTACGAGAGTCAGAACAAAAAGTCGTTGAGCGACTTTGCCAGGGAAGTATCGATCGACGAGGAAGAACTGAAACTATATAATAAATGGACGAAATCTGGCGACATTCCGAGTGATCGTACCTACGTCATCGTCATTCCAGTGAAGGGAAATACCGGAGAAATCCGGTTACCGGATAATACCATTACCTCAAAAGCTGGTGAGACAGCCAAAAACAGTACATCGGTTTCTGCCCAAAAAGAGAGTCGCAGGAAGGTCAATGGAATCCCTGTTATCGAGGCCCGGCAAGGTGAGGGCGCGACCCAACTGGCTGCGCGTGCAGGCGTAGCGGTAGGTACATTTGTGAAGTGGAACGACCTGGAAAACTCGGGTACACTCACGGCCGGTCAGACATACCTGCTGGGTAAGAAACGCGCTCGCGCGGACAAGGCGTATCATACCGTGGTGGCCGGTGATAATCTGTGGAGTGTCAGCCAGCAGTATGGTGTACAGATAAAAAAGCTTAAACGCTATAATCGCATTGAGTCCGACCGCGACGTCAAGCCTGGCATGACCCTTTGGCTATCGGCCCGCAAGCCTAAAGACGGCGATAAGGTGCCTGCCGATACAAGACCTATTGAAATAGATAAATCGCAAACATTTGCATGGGGTGTAGACCCCAACGAAGGTAAGACACAGGTGCCGATCGTAACTACGACTACTCCTGTAACGGTGGTAACAATGCCTACACCGGCTACTACACCAGCATCAGTAACCGCTGTGCCACCGCCGGCAGACAGCGTGTCGGAAACGCTTGCGGATACAGTTGAAACGGCTGCAGAGGCTATCGATTCAGCCAAAGTCCTATTGCCTGAACGTATCGAAGTATCGGCACCGGTTGATAGTGCGGCAGTGAAACCGGTTGTGACCGAACCGATAATGGTTATAACTGTGCCCGATACACACATAGTACAACCCAAAGAGACCTTGTATGCCATTGCGCGTCAATACAACATCGGTGTGATGGACCTGGTGAACCTTAATAACCTTAACTTACAGGAAAGCATCAAGCCTGGTATGGTATTACGCCTGAAAGAGACGGCGCCCGCGGTTGAAAATACACCTGCACCCGCCATACCGGAGCGTGTTGAAACAACCAATAAGCCGGTGACGGAGGTGATCCATGAGGTAAAAGCAACCGATACTTTATACGGGATAGCCCGTAAGTATGGTGTGACCATTAAGGAGCTGACGGAGTGGAACAACAAGAAAGACTTCTCCCTTTCGGTGGGAGAGAAGCTGCGAATCCAGCAAAAATGATAAACCTTTTTTTAACTTTTTGCCGCTATTTATTACGTCTTTTCTGGAAATTGTGTCGCGGGTTCTCAAATATTGCAAAAAAGGATATTTTTGTGATTCGTGTTATATTAAAGGATGTGTAGACAGATTTACCTGACCATTGATGCAAACAGATATTAAAGCCATAGACCTGGTAATGCTTGTGGATGATAACGACACTGATAACTTTATCAGTAAACGTATCATTGAGATCACCAAGTTTGCCAAGCGTGTTGAAGTGAAAGGATCCGGAAAGGCAGCATTAGACTACTTGCGTGAAAATCAAAACGTTCCCGATAACCTGCCAAGCCTGATCTTTCTCGACATTAACATGCCGATCGTAGATGGCTTTGTATTCCTGTACGAGTTCGAAAAATTCAACGAGCTGGTACGCAACAAATGCAAGGTTATCATCCTGTCGAGCTCTGACAACAAGCGTGACATTGATAAGATCGTAAACAACAACCACGTCATAAAGTTTATCACAAAACCGCTGACAGAAGTTGCGCTGGACGAGATCAAACTAAACAACATCTGAGTTTTTCCGATACGGTTTTAATTGATATTTTTCGATCAAAACCCATGCAGTATGAAAAAGGACGATGTTGCACGCCTATTCCTGACCCTTGTTATTTTTTGTTTCCTTTTGGCCGGGCCGGTGGTCGGTCAGATCGTAAAGCCTGACAGCCTTTCGCCCTGGAAAAAGAAGCTTGTCTTCAACGCGAACTTAAATCAGGCCTCCTTCTCTTCCAACTGGAAAGCCGGCGGCGTAAACTCCATCGGGCTAAACACCGCATTCAATTATAAAGCCGGCTACAGAGACGGGCGTAATACGTGGGACAACGAGATCGACCTGCTGCACGGCTTCGTTAAAAACGCCGGCCAGGGCTATCGTAAGACCGTAGACCGCATCTTCGTTGATACCAAGTACGGCTATAGTATCAGCAAGTACTGGGACATCTTCACCTCTCTTAACTTCCAGTCGCAATTCGCGCCCGGCTATAAATACGACAAAGATGCGGCCGGACTCGAGCAGGCATCCCTTATTTCTGACTTCCTTGCCCCGGCGTTTGCCACCTCAGCCTGGGGTGTTGAATATCATCCCGTGCCTTACTTCAAGGTGCGTATCTCGCCTTTCGCACCGCGTGTTACCATCGTACGACACAACGACGGCCGATTTGTTGCGGTGGACTCCGTGGCGCCCTATGGCGTCGAAGTTGGAGAGACCACCCGCTTTGAATGGCTGGCATTCCAACTGCAGGCCGAGTTTGACAAAGAAATTGCCACCAACATCAATTTCAAATGGCGCTACCTCATGTATGCCAACTACGAAACCCTTAAAATGAAGACCATTGACCACCGCCTTGACCTCATGTTCAACGCCAAAGTAAATCGCTTCATCACGGTAGGTTTGGGCGGAATTCTGCTCTATGACTTCGACCAGGACAGCGGGGCGCAGGTCAGTCAGCTGTTCAACTTCGGGTTCGCTTACACGTTCCAGAACTACATGGATCCTAAATAGCGTATCCCCTCCATAACCATGGGAAAGGCCTGAAAACTCCAGGCCTTTTTCTTTTTGCCTGATCCGATAGTTTTAAATTGCGTAAAACTTGTCCGTCCCATGTCTCAGGAGAAATTCATTGAAACGATCACCAAAGCGTACGCCACCAATTTGCCGTCTATTTGCCTCGGCGCGGGTGTCTATCAAAGCGAGGTCGTAGCAGCCGCCAAAGTAAACCTGCCGTTGCGTATGATGAACCGTCACGGCCTGGTAACAGGTGCCACTGGTTCTGGTAAGACCCGCACGCTCCAGCTCATGGCCGAGCAGCTCTCTGCCGCCGGGGTGTCGGTGTTTATGCCCGATATGAAAGGGGACCTTTCCGGCATGGCCAAGGAAGGCATCGTAACCGATAAGATCACCGAGCGCACACAGGCCATCGGCATCCACTATACACCCACAGGTTTCCCCGTAGAAATATATTCGCTTAGCGGCAAGCTAGGCGCGCAGATGCGTGCCACGGTGACGGAGTTCGGCCCGGCCTTGCTCAGCAAGATCCTCGAGCTGAACGAAACACAGTCAGGGGTATTGAACATCCTCTTTAAGTATGCCGATGATAAATCATTGCCCATCGTCGATTTCAAAGACCTGAAGAAGGTACTCAACCACCTGACAGAAGGCCCTGGCGCAGCGGAGATCAAAAGTGACTACGGCAAGATCTCTTCGGCTACCGCGAGCACCATCTTGCGTAAGATTGTTGCGCTCGAGCAGCAAGGCATCGACCAGCTCTTTGGTGAAACGTCGTTCGATATCGAGGACCTTTTCGAAAAGGTAGACGGCCAGGGCGTTATTAGCTTACTGAACGTATCGGATGTACAACATCAGCCTGCTATATTCTCTACCTTTCTGCTGGCGTTACTGGTAGAAATATACCAGCGCATGCCCGAGGCCGGCGATCTCGACAAGCCCAAGCTGGTATTTTTCCTCGACGAAGCGCACTTGCTGTTTAAAGACGCTCCTAAAGTGTTCCTGGACCAGATCGACCAGATCATCCGCCTCATTCGTTCCAAAGGGGTTGGTGTATTCTTCTGCACGCAGGTAACACAAGATATACCACCTTCCGTACTGGCGCAGCTTGGCAACCGCGTACAACACGTCATCCGTGCGTTTACCCCCAACGATGCCAAGGCCTTACGAGAAACGATCAAGACCTTTCCAAAATCGGCTTTCTACGATATGGAACAACAGTTCACGCAGTTGGGCATTGGCCAGGCTTTCATTACCGTACTGAACGAAAAAGGCATACCGACAGAGACTGTCGTGGCACACTTGTCACCGCCGGCATCCTTCATGGGGCCGCTGACGACAGATGAATACAATCAGGTACTGACCCAGTCTGATCTGTATAAAAAGTATAAAGACTCCGTCGATCCACAGAGTGCATTCGAGATGCTAAACGAACGCATGCAGGAGTTACAGGACGACGCCGAAGAAAAGAAAGCTGCCGGGCGCGCGGAGGCACCGGTACGCCGCACAACATCCCAGCGACGCGAGAAATCAACGTTTGAAGAAGTTATTTCATCGCCCGTGGCCAAACAAGTAGGTCGCGAGGTGGTGCGCGGTATCTTTGGCATGCTGTTCGGGTCAGCTCCCCGTACGTCGCGGTCGCGTCGTAAGAGTATATTTTGATAACCGCGATCAACGAGCCTATGTGGGAAGACGATGATACCGAAGACGGCGACGCTGAGTTCGACCCCGAGAAAGAACGGAGGCGCATGGAGGCATTGCCCATCTTCCAAAAAGCGGAAGAGATACGCGACATGACGCGCCGCATCATAGATTCCATTGACGACGAAGAGGTAAAGATGATCCACAGCAACATTATGCTCGAAGACTCCATTGTTATACCCGCCAAGATCGCCAGCGCCGAAGCGGTCGACGACTTCATCCTCAAGATGGAGAACGCGACCATCGTCAAGATTCACGCCCGTAGCCTGCAAGCACAGGCAGCCTCGTTAATCTTCGAGGAAGTCCTTCCCGAAGAGTACCTGGTGTTACTTCGCAAAGAGATTGAGACGTTTCGTTTGTTGTTTCGCGCCTGGATCAAAACCTTTCACCAGGCCAAAAAAGAAGGCGATGGCTGGGGCCTTTTCGTTGACGAAGACCAGTAGTTATCACCGCAACTAATATAGTAAAGATGATTCGCAACAGATATTACCCATTGCACCCGGATAATTCCGGTATTAGCGGGAAAGGTGACATCTTTTTAAAGTGTTCACCGTGCTAGAACACTTTTCTTTTCTACCTTTGTCTCGATTAAAACCTGTTTTGCTGAAGAATTCCCAATGCTTCAGCTTTCCCTCATTACATGTTTAATTAATTTATACCTGTCTGTATGAGGGATCGTATCATTTGCTTAGTCATAGCATGCATGGCCATGGTGTATAGTGCCCAGGCACAATTTACCGTCCGGGCAGAGGGCGGCGTGCTTGATGCCCGTCATTGGAATTTCCAGGAGCATAACCTTGCGCTGACAGGCTATTGGACGCACTATCCCAATGAGCTAGTAACGCCCCGGGAAACCCGCGCCAGGAAAGGCCAGATACACTTTCTGCCCGAACTTTGGAACGAAACCACACCCACCGGAAAAGGCCAGGGCTATGCCACCTATCAGCTCAAAGTCCTGTTGCCGGACACCATTCACCAACTTGCCGTAGAAGTGCCGCAGCTCTACAGCTGCTATACCCTCTGGGCCAACGGCCTCGAGATAGCGTCGGCGGGTGTTGTGTCTGACAAAGGGGAAACGGCGGTACCCCAATGGATACACCAGGCCGGCGTCATCTCCATGGATCCTGCCGATACGCTGGTCCTTGTGTTACAGATTGCCAACTTTCATCACTATAAAGGTGGTATAAAAGACCCCATCATGCTGGGCTTGTCTACAAATATCCGCGATCATGCCTTCTATGCCATTACCGCTTCGGTCATTGAGTCGGCGGTATTGTTTACGCTTGCTCTTAGCTTTTTGATATTGTTCATGGTCCGTCGGCAACGCGTCGTACTATACTTTGCTTTCCTATGTCTTAGCTGGGGCGCACGTGCATGGTTCTCGAATGTATATCCGGTAACAGCCTTCTTCCCGTCTATACCGTGGGCGTGGGTCGTGCGTATGGAATACCTCACGCTCTATTCAGGCATTGCCTGGGCGGCCCTGTTCCTGCATGCACTGCTGGAAAAGCTCAGTCACCAGCTCATACCGTATATTGTGGTGATATTAAACGTATCGTTTGCCATGTTCACACTCTTTACACCTGCGCTGGTATACTCGCGTTGGGTTGGCCTCTATTTGGCGGTAGCAGCCTGCGTACTGCTATATGCAGCTGTATTGGCCATTCGCGCATTGCTGTTTGAGCAGGCCGGCGCATGGTATATGGTGGGGAGCATTATTACAGGTGTGGCCATGTTTGGATACGACATCGTAGCCTACAACAAAGGCGGCGTGTATGATTTTATCTTCCTCAGCATCGGCTACCTGCTCATCTTCTTACTGACGACAGTCGTGCTGTTATACCACCTGAACGTGTTCAAAAGCCACGGCGAAAAGCAAGTGCTTACCTACGAGGACTTCTTCAAAAAATAAGGCATACGTGGAGGTCGAATAGAAACCCCGGCTTAGAAGTCGGTGTCCAGCCCCAGGCGATCTTTCATCTCGCGCAAGACAGGATTTTTCTCCAGCAAGTGATCGAACTTCTCCCGCGGCGTATAGAATACGCGCTTGGACTCGTCAATTTCCACGATCTTGGTTACGATCTGAATGGAATTGTTTTTAAGCCGTTCGCGAATAAACGCCGACAGCTGCAGTCGGATGTTATTCAGCATTGTCTCCTGCACCAGGTGATGAAGGTGTACGGTGATTACGGGATGCGTAAAGTCGTAAGGTTGCGTCAGCAGCTGATACTCGGCGGGTAGATTTTTGCGTTGCTCGGCAAATTCATTCCAAGCGGCCTGGAGTTGCTCCGGGGTAAAAGGCTGATCGGCTTCCACCGGCACATCGTTCGCAGCGGCGTCTTTCTTCGGCTCCACCTTCAGCAAGCTAGTTAGCTTCACCGTGGTTTTCGGACCCGACTGAAAGCGCGACTTCTCGGCATAGTTTGGCTTGAGCGTAGGGATGTTAATGCCGCCGGCGTCCTCAGTGCTTTCCGTCGCGGGCGGTGCCGTATTGACAGGCGCTGCAGGCTGTGCAGCAGGAGTAGAAATAGCAGGAGCGATGGTCGGAGCGGCCGTCGAAGTAGCCGTAAGAACTGCGGGAGCTGCGTTTGCAATGCCCGGAGAGCCTTCTTCAGACTCTACACTAATTTTTTTTTTAAGCCTACCGCATCGGTAAGTCCATTCCCAGAGAGCTGATCAGCCTTCAATACAGCACCCACATGTGCCATCTTCATCAGGGCCAGTTCCACTGTCAAGCGCTGGCTCTTGCTGCCTTTATAGTGAATGTCGCACTGGTTGGCCAGGTTCAACCACGTCAGCAACAGCGACGGCGGAGAAATCTGCGCCTGTTGGGCGTATTTCTTTTTCACGCTGTCGGGTACCTCCATGAGGTTCACCGTGCGGGCATCTTGCGACACCAGCAGGTTGCGCAGGTGCTCGCTCAGGCCCACGATAAAATTATGGCCGTCAAAACCCTTTCTCAGGATCTCGTCCAGCAGCATAAGGGGCTGTGTATGATTCTGTGTCAGCAACGCATCTACTACCTGGAAGTAATAGTCGTAGTCCAGGATGTGGAGGTTCGCCAGCGTGCTCTTGAAGGTCACCCCTTTGCCCGCTGCGTAGGTCACCATCAAGTCGAAGATGGAGAGCGCGTCGCGCAGGGCGCCGTCGGCTTTCTGGCTGATCAGGTGCAGCGCCTCATCCTCTGCCGGAATGCCCTCGTGTGTGGCAATCTTCTTGAGGTGATTGGCAATATCGCTGATTTGAATACGATTGAAATCGAAGATCTGGCATCGCGACAGAATCGTCGGGATAACCTTGTGTTTTTCCGTTGTGGCCAGGATAAAGATGGCATACGACGGCGGCTCCTCCAGCGTCTTCAGGAACGCGTTAAAGGCCGCGTTCGAAAGCATGTGCACCTCATCGATGATGTACACCTTAAATTTGCCGAATTGAGGAGGGTAGCGAACCTGGTCGATCAGGTTCCGGATGTCTTCCACAGAGTTGTTGGACGCGGCATCCAGCTCGAAGATATTCAGGGAGTTGTTCTCCGTGCGCTCTTCAAAGCCGTTGATGAGGCGGGCCACAATCCGCGCGCAGGTGGTTTTACCCACCCCCCGGGGACCGCAAAACAGCAGTGCCTGAGCGAGCTTGTTATTATCAATGGCATTCTTGAGCGTTGTGGTAATGTGCTCTTGGCCAACCACTTCGTCAAACCCCGTGGGGCGGTATTTCCGTGCCGAAACAACAAAATTCTCCATGCGGTCCGCAAGATAGAATGAGAAGTCTGAACTTGAAAACACAAGCCTTAAACTTTTGGAAAATGCCTTCGCGCAGCACTTCCTTCTCCGCCGGAACCGCAGAGTGAATACTTTTGTTATCTTTGCACCCCCCGTTTTCCGTTCTTTGAATACAACACAAATGGGGCCGACCGGTTTTGACAGGATGCTTGAGACCGTGTATAAGCATGCAGGCTCATAGGATGAGAGCCTTGAAAGATGGTCCTAAATCATACTTGGCGAGTCTAACTACGCCATGGCTGCCTAATTTAGCTAAGCTAAATTACGCCTCGTCCCGATAAGATCGGGAAAGCCATCATCGCCCAGCGCTACCGTTTTGCAGGTGCTGATCCGCGGTGTCGTTATGCAAATCCGCTCCGTGCCACGTTACTAAGCACGGCTAAGACACAGTGACTAAGGGGTGTTTTAGGCTGTTGCCTGCCTTGACGCTCCCGACAATAAAAAGCAAATAAGCATGTAGAAGACCCGGGATTCATCTTCTCTGGACGAGGGTTCGACTCCCTCCGGTTCCACCCAAAGGGAAAACTGAAAAGTTTTCCCTTTTTTTATGTCTAAAAAACGAGGATGCGATATTGGCAATATATCACACCATGGAACTCGCAATTCTGTGACAGTCGAGTTGGATGAAATAGGCCAAATTGTTCTTCCAGTGCATTCGGCGGGCCGCCTATGCGGCAAAGATGATCTTGTCGGAGCCTTTCATTTTGTAAGCAGTCAGATCGCCCGGTAAACGTGATGTCTCTGAGAAATGCCATACGTGTTGTTTTAAAGGTTTTGAAAAAAAATCTTAAAAATGCCGCATAGTGCCCGTCAGCGTCACGCTCACAACGACCGGGATGTTCCCTTGATCCAGGGATGTTCTACCCTGAAAAGTGGTAGATCATCCGTGGTTCATCCGTGGAACATCTATAGAAGAACCCTGTGGCAGACTCGAAGGAAGGTCGTCTTTGAAGGCGTTTGCAGAGACACTGTTTCGATCCGCCACGAACATCCGTCCCCTGTGGTCGTCGCTATAAAACAACGCAAAACGTTTCTTTTCATCGTGTCAGATCTGATCCAACATGTGGTTAACATGTGATATGTATGTGCTATAGACGTGATCGGAAGATGATCCGAAGAACAATACTAAAAATTAGTGACGGCGTCTTCTCGATTAAATTCATCATCGAAAAAATGAACTTCATCAGAAAGCGCAAGACATTCAGCTTTATCTCTTTGCGAAGCCTTATTTTTGAGACATGGGGCAAATTAAAAAAATAAGCGCAAAAAACCTGCTAATATTCTTCGCTTCAACAGTGATTTATGCTTTGTGCCAGATGCTATTCAGCGTTATTCTGATGAAAGAAGACATACGGAATAACTTCCATATTCAATTGTCTGCCCATTATGTAGTAATCTTTACGATGTGTATAGCAGACTACGGTCTATTGATATTCTTGAATAGGTATTTACCCTACTCAAAAAATATATTCTATCGAATCCTGGCCAGCACGACAGGGATAATTCTGATCACCTTGATGCTCCTGTGGATGTTTAATTACATCATATACGACATAGTCAATATTTCCAGAGAAGGCATGCCTTCAGTCCTTATCAAGTTTGCCCTTGGATTGGCTGCAAACATCCCTATTCTGTTAGTGTTTGAGCTGATCTACTACTTTCAGTCAGAACAAAAGGCCATAGCCGATTCCGAAAAAGCGAAACGCGAAGTTTTGCTATTTCAGCACGAAACGTTAAGAGCACAAATAAACCCGCATTTTCTGTTTAATTCACTGAATGTATTGTCTTCTTTAATATATGTAAATTCGGATAATGCCAATAAGTTTACAAAAGCGCTCTCAAAGACTTATCGATATGTGCTTTCGCTTACCCGGCAGCCAGTGGTTTCTGTTGCGGAAGAATTAGATGCCCTGGATGCTTATATGTTCCTGATGAGGATGAGGTTTGAAAACTCCTTCACTTTCACAATAAACAAAATAGCCGGTTGCGAAAGGAACAAGATTATTCCTCTTACCCTGCAATTGCTACTGGAGAATGCCTTTAAACACAATATCGCTACCGAAGAATCACGATTGAATATAAAAATCACCATCGATAACGACTATGTTACGACTGAAAACAACATTCAGCCATCAAACGACGCAGATAAAGGGGGAATCGGACTGAAATACATCCGTAAGCAATATAAGCTGTATGCAAAAGATGTTATTGTTGAGCATGCAGGAAATATGTTTATTGTAAAAATCCCCTACATACAGCCATGAAATACCTTATAGTGGAAGATGAGCGGTTTGCATACCAGGAGCTGAAAAGGATGATAACAAATTTACGGCCCGATTATCTATTGGAAAAGCAAACCAAGACAGTCATAGATACGATCGGTTTCCTGAAAGCATTTTCTGTTGACCTGATTCTAATGGACATTCGTCTCGCAGATGGCAGCTGCTTTGAGATATTCAATCATGTAGACGTAAAAACGCCAGTTATATTTACTACCGCTTACGACGAACATGCCATCAAAGCGTTTAAACTGAATAGCGTCGATTACCTGTTAAAACCTTTTGACGAAAAGGAATTAGAGGCCGCGCTAACTAAGTTTGAAAAGATATTTCATAATCACGCTGACAAAATCAGCCGGCAGAATTTTGAACAGATATTATCTACCAAAGCCAAAAATCGTTTTCTGATATCAAAAGGAGAAAACTATCATTATATAGAAACGGCAGATATCGGCCATTTTTATAGCGAAGACGGGGTCGTTTTTCTCCATACATTCAACGATAAGCGATATATCATTAACTATACGTTAGACCAATTAGAGCAACAGCTTGATAGCCGTTTGTTTTTTCGTGTATCGCGTAACTGTATCGGAAATGTGAAGGCTATTGAAAATGTTACCAAATACTTTAATAGTCGCCTGAAACTTTCATTTTCACCTCAATGTCCGCATGAGGTTCTGGTAAGCCGCGTACGTGTCCCGGACTTCCTGAAATGGATGGACGGGATTGTAGACTGACGCTGAACTTGATATACTCCTCCCAATCCTTCGTCGTTCCTTTTCTGACTTTAAGACAGGTAATACAATGCCATGAATCGTGCGTTTTATGCAATCGATTCTTTCCGCTATTTCTCAGGCGGCTACCTCAGTAGCCAAATTTAAGACCATTTCATTTTAGCCAATTTACACTTCAGCCAGCCGATTCTGAAGTCTACCATCTATTGCTTTCTGTTCAGCCCGATTCATTATTCCTTTACTCAAAAGTAATCTGCACGCTTAAATAAAAACTTAAAATCACATGAAGTTAACATCATTATTATTAGCCACGTTGGCAACACTCTTTTGTCTGGAAGGAAAGACGCAGACAGTGTCCTTCAGGACAGAGTACATGGGAAGTTCTGGCTACTATTACCTGCCGCCGGGCGACAAACCAAAAGAAAAAATCGGTGATTCAAAAGGCTCCGCCGTTGTCTACCAGGGATCGGTTAATATACCACTGTCTATGAAGTTAGATAGCAACAAACGTCCGACTGCCTGGGGCATTGGCTTCGGCGGGGCATACGTTTCTTTGAAAAATAAAAACTTCACGGAACCCATGGTTTCCGAAATCATGAATATCCAGGTAGGCGTTTATCATTTGCGTCCGTTGAACGAAAAATGGTCCATGAGAGCAAGTCTTGGGATGGGCATATTTACTCCATCAACTGATTTCTCCAAAATCAGTTTCAAAAATGTGCTCGGAAGCGGAGGTGTTGTCTTCATCCGACACCTGAAACCGAACCTGGATATTGGTGGAGGTGTGTCTGTAAATAGCTCTCTGGGATATCCCATGATATTTCCCGCAATTTACCTTAACTGGAGGCTTAAAGGAAAACTTGATGTAAACGTTGAGCTGGTCGAAGGCTTGGAGGTGTCGGCAGGGTATGGCTTCAATGACATGTTTAAACTATCGTATGCTATTGAAATGAACGGGCAGGTCGCCTTGTTAAAAAGGAATGGAAAAGATGTAATATTCTCGCATCAATACATCGTTACGGGTTTCCGTCCGGAAGTAAAATTTGGAAAATCAGGGCTATCAATGACCGGTATGGTAGGGCTGAACCTATACCGTCCCGCCTCTTTTATAGATAGGACCTTAAAGGGAGTATTCGCATCAAATAATGATTATTATTTCTCCGTTTCTCCGTACGTGTCACTTGGTTTGAAAATTAAATTAAAACAATGAAAGTAAAAAAAGCCTTGGGGATTGTTGCACATCGAAGTGTTTACGCTGCAATGTATGCGCTAAGCCTACTTCCAATGACATTCTTGTACGCAATGGCCTCTTTTACTTTTTTTCTTGCTTACTACATTATTGGCTACAGAAAGGGAGTAGTTATTCAAAACGTAGCACGGTCCTTTCCAGATAAACGATATGGTGAAATTCATGCTATTGTAAAAAAGTTCTATGCTTGCTTGGCGGCGCATTTTGCCGAGATCATTAAAAGCGTTTCCGTTCCTGCGGAGGTGCTCGATAAGAAACTGGTGTTTGAGAATTTGGAATTAATAAATCGATACACAGACGCTGGAAGAAACGTCATTGCCTGCCTCGGGCATTGTGGAAATTGGGAGATGCTCAATTTTATCCCACATAAAACT
The DNA here is from genome assembly GCF_021190955.1 of Parachryseolinea silvisoli. GTDB lineage: Bacteria > Bacteroidota > Bacteroidia > Cytophagales > Cyclobacteriaceae > Ohtaekwangia > Ohtaekwangia silvisoli. The sequence continues at coordinate 1,263,609 of NZ_JAIOAO010000001.1, read as the reverse complement.
CATCAGGAGGTATATGCTGTTTACACGCCTTTTGGATCGGCAACAATGAATACAGTGATGAGCCAACTCCGGACTCGTTTTGGCCTGAAGTTAATACGTGATACAAAAGTTATACGTCATATTCTATCGAAGACATCGCCTCCTTCCGTCTATCTGTTTCTAACAGACCAGTGCCCTCCTTTTAAGGAAGAAAAATACAAGTTTACTTTATTGAACCAGGAAGCGTACGTCTTTTCCGGCATGGAGAAATCGGCACGTGCAAGTCGATCGGCAGTCATTTACCTTAATATTACGCAACTTTCTAAAGGAAGTTATAAGATAGCCTGCGTACCAATATGTTCCAGCGCAGAGTCCACAAATGATGGCGAAATAACACAAAAGTATGTTGACTTGTTGTCAGAGAATATCAAAGAAGAACCTTACGGCTGGTTGTGGACGCATAGACGATGGAAATTGTAAACAATGGCCTAATGGATATGTATTAGGAGTTGCCAGGGCTGATGTCATTGGCGGTTTATCGCTATACTTGGCTTGTGTTGAAAGCCCCGACTTTTGGGAGACTGTGGAAAACATTAATCATTCTGTACTTTATTTACGGCAGGCATCAGTTCCAACTTTCAATCGGAATCAGCCGAGTCTGTTAAACCGACCGTTGTCTAAAACCAGGAGGAAAGTAGATGCTGGCGGTCCCATGCTAAAGAAAGCTATCCTGGATATTCGCGTTTTGGCCTCCCCTGGCTGCTGGAGAGGCAAGATGTTTTCATGCCAGTGATGGAGAAAAACGTTAAACTGAGTCGACTGTGTAAAAAACACATCGAGCCTTAATACGTTGTTGGAAGCGTCGGAGGAATGAAAATACCTGCCGTTAGGAGTTGGCTCGATATTTTTATAATATCTACAGATGCAGTTTGGATGAAAATACGGTTAAACGCAATATGTGTGGTAGCGATGGCGTTATTAACAAACATAGTTTAAATTGCCTGGTCAGGAACGGTTACAGTGCACCGTAAAATTGGTAAGGAGAAGGAGGATATTCAGCATGGCATTTATTGATAGGGTATTACAGGTTCCATCCTATAAGTGGGCAGATGACGACGGCAATCTTGTGGAGCCTTCAACCAGGCAGCTCTGGACTGAAGCATTTAAACGGACGAACGTATTCAGATCGAAAAAGAATTGGATTCCATTTATTAATTGGGCTACTGCTGTGGCCATGCTTCCCTTTGTTTATTTTTTCCTGGTGGATTACTTTTCATGGCTTCTTGTCGCCGCCTCGGTTATTTATGCCATGATTGTCATGAGCACGCACGGAACTATCTGGTATCACCGGTATAGCACACATCGTGCCTACACCTTTACAAGTCCTGTATGGCGATTCATTACCCAGAACTTGGTGGTGAGAACATTCCCCGAGGAGGTTTATGTAATCTCTCATCACGTTCATCATGTAAAGTCGGATAATCCCGGCGATCCTTACAATTCGCACGCAGGCATAATGTACTGCATGCTGTCAGATGTTAATCACCAGGCTATTGCTAAGGACTTGAATGAAAGCGAATACAAAAAGGTTTCCAACTTCATCAGCCATACTGGAATCGTGATCAATGGTTATAAAAAATACCTCAAATGGGGATCTGTTGCCAATCCACACTACACCGTCCTGCTGTTGTTAGTGAACTGGGCATTCTGGTTTACAACATTCTCACTTATCGGTGGTCCGGGTCTCGCATGTGCGTTGTTTACAGGGGCGTTCTTCTGGTATGTGCTCGTACGTGCATTTAATTATACGGGCCATGGTAGCGGACAGGTCAAGCATGTTGATGGAGTTGACTTTGATAGGAGTAATTTGTCAATCAATCAGACCCGCCCCGGAATTTTTTCTGGCGAATGGCATAATAACCATCATATGTATCCTGACAGCGCCCGGGCCGGTTTTTTGAGGTATCAGCTTGACCTGGCCTGGATTTATATTTATTGCATGCATAAGATAGGTGTGGTTGGCAGGTACAATGACTCAAAGAAAGAATTTCTTAAACGCTTCTCTCATGAGATCGGTCGTGGTAACCACAATGCTATCAAGTCCCGCGATGTTTGATAGTCTCTTCCAGGCTATTTTCCACAAACATAATCCATGCATTGATATGGATTTTTTTATGTCAAGGTGTTTGATTTTTTATATACTCTCATAATCAGCCAGAGTGAAAATGGTTTTGGATCTGTTTTCCCACCATGTCGGTAACGTGATGCTTTCAAGGGAGGATTTTGAGGCGTCGCCGGAATTATCGAGATTTGAGAAGTAAAAATACCTTAGGACAGTGTTCTACGTAGCCGCAATATCACTTGCATTCTTTCTGACGCTCATACTCTTTACAAAGCGTGGCAAAACCCAAGCTGATCAGTTACTGGCGTACTGGCTGCTGATCATCGGAATTCACTTAATACTTTTCTACATAGCATTAACGGTTGATCCATATTACCAGCCTTACTTAATCATCTATCTTCCGTTTCCGTTAGCACATGGTCCAATGCTATTTCTTTATACAGCATCGATCACCGGTTTACAGTCCGGACTCACCCGAAAGTGGGGATGGCATTTTCTTCCTTTTCTTTTGTTCTGCATTCTGTTGATTCCGTTTTTTCTTTTGCCGCATGCAGAAAGACTTGTTGTATTTTTCAACAAAGGACGCGGCTATGAGTGGATGCTCGGCCTCCATAAGATAATGATTGTGATCTCTGGTGTTGTTTATGTTTCACTGTCCCTTTGGATATTAAGAAAACACAAGCAGACTTTGCGCGATCGTTTTTCGAAAGTTGAAAAGATCAATCTAGTATGGCTTCGTTATCTGATCTATGGGATTGGACTGATCTGGGTTGCTGTCTTTTATGGCGATGATGTAATCATCTTTTCGATGGTTGCGCTGTTTGTTATGGTGTTGGGTTACTTTGGCGTGAAGCAGGTAGGCGTATTTACGGAAGGATTTTTTCCACTTTCAGCCGATGGAAGCGTGGTGACTGAACCGGATAGCTCAAATGAAATGCAAAGTGTTTCTTTCACACCGATTGAAGAGAAGGGAAAATACCTGAGGTCCGCATTGTCGCAGCAGTTGGTGACTGAGATACACCTGAAACTCAAGCAGGTGATGACCGAGCACAAGCTGTTTCTTAACCCGGAACTCACGTTAGCTGAACTTGCCGGTAAACTGGAAGTACATTCAAACCATTTATCGCAGGTGATCAATTCGGCTGAGGGCAAAACATTCTATGACTTTATCAACACTTTACGCGTCGACGAATTTAAAAGGCAAGTAGCCTTGCCCGAAAATCGAAAATACACCCTTCTGGCGTTGGCCTTTGAATGCGGGTTTAACTCCAAGACGGCCTTTTACAGGAATTTCAGGAACGCTACAGGTCAATCACCTACAGACTATCTCCGGAAGCAGCATATTGAGATAAAGGACATTTAACTTTGTCCCGAGGACGCGTTCCACTTTACAGGGAGTCTGAAAATCAGTGAGATACCTCGAAGCAAGTCCCTGCAATTCACTTGTTCCCACCTTATGGATCGGGACGTTTTAATGGAATAGTAGTATTCTATTTGTGTCATAACAAATTGCAAATGAATACTGCTTCCGTCAGATCAATCGCAAAAGTGGCACTCAGTTTACCGCTCATATTGCTCATCCTGCTGATTGGCTTGTACCCGCTCAAGTTTTTGGATGGCCAAAGGGTTGGGATTCTGACTGTGAAAACGGATGCGCTTCTGAACAACCAAATCTGGAATATCTTCTTCTACTTACATATCATGTTCGGTGGACTTGCATTGCTGATTGGGTGGCTACAGTTCATTGAAGCGCTGCGGCGAAAATACAGTACTATTCACCGTGCCATTGGGAAGGTATATGTGCTCGCGGTATGGCTCAGTGGTTTCGGGGCAACCTACATTGTTTTCTTTGCCGAGGGAGGTGTTATCGCGTTTTTTGGGTTTGCATTCGGAATCGCAGCCTGGATCTTTTTCACGATCAAAGGGTATACGGACATTCGTTCAGGCAACGTTAGCCAACATAAAAAATTGATGCTCTACAGCTACGCCACCTGCCTTGCCGCCGTTACACTTCGCATAGAGCTTCCGCTATTGGTTATGCTCACCGATGACTTCGTGCTTTCATATCGGATAGTTTCATGGATATCCTGGGGAGCGAATTTGATGGTGGCTTTTGGGATTGTGAAAGGGAGTGTCTCAAATCAACTTCAGCTTTTCACCTCCCGATCATCCGGTATGGGCAGTACAACGCGAAATACCGAGCCTTTATCCGGCTCCGACGTTACTTCGATGGAGCCGTGAAGCACGTCGACTTGTGATTTGATGAGGTAAAGACCTATGCCCCGGCCCTCCACGTGGGTGTGAAAACGTTTATAAAGCTTGAACAGGTTTTCATTGTGCCGCGCGACGTTAAAGCCCAGCCCGTTGTCGGCGATCTCGAAGACAGCATTTCCATTCTCGCGCCAGCTCGAGGCAATGACGCGCAACGCCCGTTGGGGTGAACGGTATTTGATCGCGTTGCTCAACAAATTGTAAAAAATACTTTGCAGCATCGCTCGCACGGTACGGATCTCCGGCAATGCACCGAAGTTGGCGATGATCTCTTCCTGGCCGGTAAGGCTATCTTGTAACAGGCTTTTGCTCTGGCTCCATTCCTTTTCTAACGGCACCGTTTCCAGAAACTGATGTGGCTCGTTGCGCAGTTCGAGTATCTTGCTTAGGTCGTTGATGATCAGATCGAGATCGGAAGCCGTTCGCCCGATAAACTCGACCAGTTGTGTTGTTTCGATCAACTGCTTATCGATCCTTGCCAGTTCTGCAAGCCCCAGCAACCTCGCCACCGGACCGCGTAAGTTATGCGATACGGTGTATGAGAACTGGAGTAGTTCGTTGTTGTGTTTGATCAGCTCGCTGTTGGTGCGCTTAAGCTGTGCCGTTTTTTCTTCGACAACTTTTTCCAGGTTCCGGTTGACGTCGGAGATCGCGCGGTTGGACTCGGCCAGTCTATCGGCCTGCACCTGAATCTCTTCTTTCTGTTCGGAAACTTCCTGGTACAACTTTTTCAATTCCCGATGTGTGTCATGCAGCTTATCGGCCTGCGCAACGATGCTGGCATTTTTTGCGGTGATAGAAACGTTGAAGCGATAATACATCAACACCAATCCGCCAAGCAGAGCCATGCCGGCGAGACCGCCGATGATGAGCGTGGACTGTTGTTTGAGCTGAGCCTCCTGGAGCGATAATTTGTTTTCAGCAAGCTCCTTGTCTTTTTGCAAGACCTGGATGTTGCGTTCGTGTTGCTCGATTTCTTCGATCTTCTCCAGGTTTACAAATCTTCGGGCCACGTCGACTTTGTGAATGGAATCGCGGAGCTGCGAGGCCAGCAGCGAATATTGCAGTGCCTCCTGATACCGTTTTTGTGCCATCAGCAGGTCTCTGCGTGTGGTATAGTTGAGCACGAGAATCTCAGGAGCACCGTCGGCATACATCTGCGACTGCTCCAACGACGCGATCGCGTTATCGAAGTTGCGTAGCCGGTAGTAGGCATCGCCTAATCGCCAGTACGACCAGGCAAGCCCGTAGTTATACTCCACCTGCGTCGCCAGTGCCACCGCTTCCTGATAATAACGGATAGCAGCGGGGTAATTTTTCTGTTTGCTTTCCAATGAGCCAAGCCGGCTCAGGGTTTCACTTTTCCCCCGGATGCTTCCCACACCGGAATAAATTCTTAGAACAGAATCGAGACATTTGCGCGCTTCGTCGAACTTGTTCATGTCTGTGAGCAGGACGCCTTTCAGCGTAAGCACATTGGCACGCTCGGCCAGCAATAATTTTCTCGGATAGAGCACGATGGCATCGTCGGCCATGTGTAATGCCTGCGATGTGTTGCCTAACTGCTGATAGATCCAGCCGATCTGGATGCGAATGATCACGGATTCCGCATCGAAGTGACGAACCTGGCTTAACCTCAACGCATCATACAGGTTGCTAAGCGCCAACTCGTATTCGCCGCGAGCCGTAAAGACTTTGCCCAGATCGATCAGCAGGGTGACATACTTTCGTAGCAACGATTTTTTTAGAAAGTAATTCCGCGCCGAATCGAAGAGGATATCGGCCTGGGTATATTTCCCTCGTTGAAAAAGCGTAAGCGCCCTGATGTGACGCAGGTCGTTCAGGTTCTCCTCATCTTCAGGGCGGTTGCTCACAAAACCGTCGGCTTCGCGCAACAGGTTTTGCGCGTCGGAAAATTCGTTCAGGTCTATTTTCGCTTTGATCTTGGCGACCAGCGCTTCTACGAGCAGCGTCTTGTTCGGGAGCATCCGGCGTATGCGGATAGCACGGTCGAAGTAGTAGAGCTGCGAGTCCGTCTGGTACCGTTGACCATACAATGCACCGAGGTTTCGATAAATCTTCGAGAGCGTGCGCGGATCGGTGCTGTCCTGGAAGATCGCCCGGCTTTGGTTAAAGAAACGAAGCGCCGAATCCATCTCCACCTCTTCGAGGCTGCAGTTGCCGAGCTGCAGCAACGTATAACCATAAAGCGCTTTGTCGCCTGCTCGTTTGGCCAAAAGCAGCCCGGTATTCAGATCGCGATGGCCTTCAGGAAGCTGGCCTGACAGATATTCGTGGACACCCAGGTATGTACGTGCGCGTGCTTCACCTTTCAGGTAGCCGATTTTTTTACTCAGGCCCAGCGCCTCGGTGTTGTAGGCGAGTACTTTTTCCGTGTCAATGGTGATGAATTCGTAGGTAAGCAGGTTGAGAATATCAACCCGTGATTCCCCTGTAACGTTTGCGAGCTTTTGTTCTAAGCTGTCCGTGAAGTTGGATTGTCCGGCAAGCAAGCCGGGCAACAGGGTTAGAAAACACGCTAAGAGGTAAACTTTTCCGCTTCTCATCGGGCCCTCGTGGTCAATATAAAAGTAAAGGTACGACTAAAACAAAGAGCAGAAGCAGGAAGTGCGGGGGAGTGTTTTTTTCGCTTAAAACAGCAAAAAATGGCGTTTAAACATGGTCTTTCCTTCACGGCGCAGCATCCGCGACGGTCACGCGTCAGCGGGCTTTTTTTATGTCAGAATATATAGCGATTTTGTCGGATAGATTATGTCAGGTAGACCTTTATTATCCGTTTTAACGGATCTGCGATGCAGAAATTTTAACGTATGGATTTTGTTTGCAATCTGTTCTGGCTGTGTGCCCCTCCAACAACAGATGTCTGAAAACGAGGACCAGGAAATAGACGGCTTTGTGTGTCCGCTCGTAATCGATGAGCAGAAAATCAATCAGGTTGCGCCGTTGAAATTTTCTGATAAGCTGATTCTGAAGGATCCCTTTCAATCCTATAATAACATCACGTATGCGAGCACATTCGATGGGAAAACCGTATTTATCCGCAGTTGTGATTGTCTGAGCGATGTCAAGGTCATTCAAAATAAGCTTTCGCTCATTCATTCCTACGGTGGAGGTGAGAGTAATCGGACGAGCACGAAGTTACTATGGAATGGCAGGCATTATAAAAATGCAAAAGGTGAACATGTCGTAGATCTCATGTTGTTTGTAGATACAAACGATACACGGAGAGCCCTTTTTCGCGAACGAAAAATGCTGGAAATTGCGCCTGTGCAAATCAAAGAAGCGAAGTTTGTCTGGATTAACCTGGTGGGGTATGATCAGCAAATCAAGTATGCCTACTAATTGCCAGTTATCGATAAGATCATGAACAGCTATACATCGGCCATAAACGGGCAAAACTGGCGGGCGTAGACCAGGAAAGTATTGTCACGCTTCCGATTGGCGCCAAAGAGCATGAACATTTGCGCCCCTGTCTTGAGTTAGCCAAGAGCTCGGAAATAGTGATAGTAGGTCGCAAAAAGGCACGTGTGCTTTTTATGATCGCTACATCCGGAAAATAGAGTTAGAATATCCTCTTCTTTACAATCTCCATAAACCGATCCCTAAACTTATCGCTAATCGGGATTTGTTTATTGCCGATGTAAATGTGGTTGTCCTGCACTTTGTTGATCAGCTCTGTATTCACAATGTAGGAGTTATGCACCCGTACAAAGGGAGACGCCAGTTGCTCGTCGATATCTTTCAGACGGCGGTAGATCAGCAAGTCTTCCGTGGAGGTTACCAGTCTGACGTATTCTTTTTCACCCTCGAAATAAAGTACCTCTTTCAGGAGTATCTTTTGCAGTGTCTTGCCCGACTTGACAAAGAAATAGTCGGCATCGGCTTTGTGAGCACTTATTGCCGCGGGCGACGTTGTTTTAGTAAAGGCAGCCTCAATTTTTTGCGTGGCCGCTAGAAAACGTTTCAGGGTAATTGGTTTGAGCAGGTAATCTATGGTAGCATAGCCATAACTCTCCGCGGCATACTCGGCATAGGCCGTTGTAAACACTATCTTCGTTTCGGGAGGCAATAGACCGGCAAGCTCCATGCCGGATAGATGAGGCATGGTAATGTCCAGAAAAATAAAGTCTACTGCGTTATTCTTTAAAAAGGCCATGGCCTCTAGCGCATTGTAACATTTAGCCAACAATGTCCATTGTGTTGTTTGCGCTATTAAGACTTCTAATAGATTGACGGCGTTTGGCTCGTCGTCGACAATGATACACTTTAGGGTCATAGTAACGGAATGTTTAAGGACGCTTTGAAAAGCATGCCCACGGTCGACGTCTGTAATTGAAAATTGTTGCCGTAAAGCAGCTCCAGGCGTTGACGCAGGTTGGAAATGCCAAAGCCGGTAGAGGGTGAGTTTTGTGGCTGCTCGGGTAACGAATTAATCGTCGTGAACGTGAGCCGTTGGTCCTCCTGGATCAGCGAAATTTCCATTTTATTGTGGCTGCTGCTCTTGTCAATGCCGTGTTTGAAAATATTCTCGACAAACGTCATCAGTAACATGGGCGGCACGGTAACGTCTGCATCGTACCGGGTGATGAAGCTGATGTCGATCTCGTGGCGAATCCGTATTTTCTCAAGGGCTATGTAATTTTCCAAAAACTGAGCTTCGGTCACCAGCCTGACTTTTTGCTTGGGGCTTTCATCCACAAAGTACCGCATAATGTCGCTTAGCCTTTCAATGAGCCTGGCCGTGCGCGGTGCTTCGAGGTACGCCTCGTAATAGATATTATTGAGCGTGTTGAACAGAAAGTGCGGCTGCACCTGCGACTTTAACAGGTTCAATTCTGCTTGCTTACGCTGGGCTATCATTTCTTCCGACTGCTGTTTCAGGGTGAAGTAAGCAATCGCTATCCTGAAAACGAAGCTTAGCATAAATACCATTAAGCCGCCAAATACAGAATTGTAAAAGATCTTCAGACTCAGGTGCTCGGGCTGTTGAGCAAACCATAGATTGTAAACGTGCACGCTAATCACGATTCGTAATGCGCCCGTCGCCAGCAGTAGTCCGATAACGGCGACTATGTATAAAAACACACGCCCTTTTTGATACAGCGGATATAACAAGGAAATATTGCCATAAACAATGGCTGCATAGAAGCAAGTATTTAAGGCGGCATAGATAACAGCCTGTGCAAAAGGGTCCATTTGCATGAGTGATATGGCGATCACCAGGAAAACAAATATCCAGACGATCCATTGCAGCTGCACCAGTGTAGGCTTGTTCTTAAAGAGTTGCATGCGCTAAAAATACAAAGCTTTTTGCAAGGCCATTGTTTTTTTAAACCCGTCGCCAGTTTTATTCAACGGTTTGGCGGATGTAGCGCTTTTGAGACATTGGGACAAACTGTTAAAAATAATATCCAATGTATTGAAACAACATACACAAATCGCCCGGATACAAGAGTTTTGCTATCGACACACTAAATCAACTAAAGTATGAAAATAGCGAAATTGAAATTTGCGTGCACGACAGCCTTACTGACCATTTTATTGATATCCGTGCGAATGGAAAGTGCGGTGGCACAGGTTGATACCATCAGGTTAAAAGATAAGCGACTGAATACGTCAGCCCTTAAACCGGGTATGCGCCAATATTTGGTTTACTTCCAAATGCCGCAGTCACCCAAAACATTGCGTTACTGGTTTTGGCTGCGCAATACGCAGGTACAAAAAAGCAATGGTGAAAGCGTTTTTGTAACCACTCAAAATTGGTATGGCAGCGATACCGCAAGCTATCGATCGGTTTATTCTGTTAACAGAGTTAGTGATTTTTCACCCGTTTACCACTCAGAAACAGTCGGCGGGAAAAACAAATCATTTAATTGGAGTGCTGACAAAGTTACCGGTGCGGATACAGTGGCTGCGAACACACAAAAGAACTTTGTGATGAGCTATACAGACCCCTGTTTTAATTGGAACCTGGATATAGAGACATTTGAGATGCTACCGTTGGCGGCTGGAAAAATCTTTGTTATTAATTTTTATGATGCGGGCTTGGGTAACCCCAACTACGTCAAATACACCGTAATAGGGAGTGAAGAGATCAGGACGTACGACAACCAAAAGATAGACTGCTGGAAACTGTATACTGAAAGTGATTTTAAAGGACAGCGGGCCACGCAAACCTTTTGGATCAGCAAAAAAGGACACGAGTTTCTGAAGGAAGAGGATGTTTTTCCTGGCGGATATCGGTACAAAATAAAGATGCCGGCGATGGCTGTAGATTTATTGCCGAGGTTTACGGGAAAGTGATTTGATAGTCGCGTCCGGAGCAGCTCAGTAGGGGCAGGGATTTGAGCATTACGGCCTTCATTTGAAAGACGCGAGGCGCTCAAAAATAGGCAATTAGTCGTCCACAGGTAATCACGGATGTCCAGAGCAGGAGGGAGATTACAGCGGCGGCTTTCGCGGCGGGTGGCGTTGACGCGGCCTGTTCGCAACGTGCAAGCGTATAACGATGGAAGATAGCGGCATTGACAATCGCTGCCGCAATGAGAATGAGCTTATACCCGAATATGTTGTTGGCGCTCAGCGCTGTTGCCTGAGTGATGAATAAGAGCAGGCCTGACGGAACCACAAGCAGCATGCTGCGACGCGACCATGGAAGCACATAACCGGCAACGTCCTTTACGGCGAGCCGTCTGGATAGATCGAGTAAACGCATGTCGAATATAAATGCACTGCCCACCAGGAAAACGAATCCGAAGATGTGGACAATCTCAATGATCGGAAACAACAGCGGCGACTGACGGATAAAAACAGCGAGCTGCGAAGCTTCCAGCCATTCAAACACATCGGTCTGCATTCCTTATCGTAATTCCGTGGTCTTGTCGGATATAGTGATCCGTTCGGCCCGCATTTCATCTTTCACTTTTTTGTGTGGATAGCCGACAACTGTCGCCATCGTACCCTTGTTGAGCATATCGCTCTTCAGGCCGCGGGCTTCCATGCGGCTGGGCGGCGCCAGGACCACGTTCCAAACCTTGTCGTCAACCTTCAACTTCAGCATTCCGTGCGGATTCTCATAACTTGACTCGAGAATCTCCCCCTTAAAATTCAGTGTTTTTGTCTGGTCGTAGTTGGCCCATCCATGATGCAGCACAACCGTAAACGATACACAAGCCAGTAGAGCAAACAGAAGTACAGAGCCTTTGATTGTTTGAATTAAAATGTGGCGTATCATACGTTTCAAGGTTAATGGTTTCAGAGTTTCAGTATCTGCGATGCATGATCTTTTGTTTCTACTTTATCGATCACTTCGTTGATCGTACCTTTCTCGTCAATGATAAAAGTTGTGCGCGCTGTGCCCCACACCTTTTTTCCATCCCGCTCCTTTTCAACCCACACACCGTACTTCTGGTTGATGGACTTGTCGGTGTCGGCAATCAAGGGAAAGGGAAGCGAATATTTCGCCTTAAAATCCTTGTGCGATGTTTGATCATCCGTGCTCACACCGATCACTTCATACCCTTCCTTTGCCAGCAGGTCTTTGTTGTCTCGCAGGTTACAGGCTTCCGCCGTGCAACCGGGGGTATTGTCTTTGGGGTAGAAGTAGAGAATTACCTTTTTGCCCGTGTATTGTTTGAGAGTCACTTGGTTTCCGTCCTGGTCCTGGCCGGAAAAGTCAGGAGCTTTGTCTCCCGCTTTCAGTTTTACCTGTGCGGAAACGGAAAAAGCGGAAATCGCAAGGCAGTAAAGAATGATGATCGTTTTCATTGGCATGGGAGGTTGATATCACCAAGTTACTGGACTGGCGTTAAAAAATAATGCCTGTTTCACTTTTAGTGACTATTCCCTGGACGAATTTCTAAGGAGCAGCCAGTATGGCCCGTTCTTTAAATGCTCATCGCCGCTGTTCTTAAATCAAAACACCCGCGATGAGCCTTTTTATTTTCCCACCCTTGTCGATAATATGCTACGGTGTCGGATCAAGCGTCCAACCATACGTATTCTGCAAATCAGTGAGCTTGACAGTGGTGGCTGGCGACGGTGGACCTATAGGAGGTCCTGTCGGGGACGACCAGTTATCCAGGTAGGTAAAATAGCCACCGGTAATGTTTTTGGCTACAGTGTTTGCGTAGATATTGTCCGTGATAGCGTCTATGTCAGCGGTGTTTAAAGCATTAGGTCCGCTTATGCTGATGAAGCGGATCTGGTGTGACGTCGGCAACAGCAACGTCGCCAGTTGAGGGATGCCCGGCATATTCACAACTTCCAGGTTCGGACAATTTGAGAGATTGACACGAGTCGGTCCGGCCGTAAGACCCAGCCGTACATCGCGCAGGGCGGTCGCATGGGAAAAGTTAATGGCCGAAATCGGCCCATTGCCATAAAATGAATAGAAGTCTGTGATTTGATCGACGTCACCGACAACGGTAATAATGTATATACCGGCTACGGCATAACCGTGTGTCGGGTAGTTAGCGGTCGAAGCGAGATCATATTGCTCAATAATCCCGTCGCCCCAGGAGACATAGATAAGCCCTGTGCCGGTCAGTGAGAAATCAAAGAAGTCCACCAGCCGGGTGCGCATGGTGAGCGCGAAGAAAGGCAACTTAAAAGCTGTATAGCCAAAATCGGCTACGTTTTGGGATGCAGCCTGTAAGACATCGATCGTCAGTGCGGCACTGGCTCCCGGCTTTACATCAAATTCATAACCCAGGGCACGGCCCACGGATCGGGCAAGGCGCGATCCCCGCTTTGGGGCAGCCATTAAAACCTGGTCGTCATTCATAACAGTGAAATCACTGATAGTGTAATGGCCTGCCGGGAGGTTCAAGGGGGTTTCTGCCGTCATCACGTGATCGGTAAGCACGGGATTGCCTGTATCGTCGTTAACGGTGATTAGGAAATAGGATTCCTCCGGTAAGGTGGCCTCGCCGGCGTTGATAGAAACCTGAACTGTTTCAGGTCTGCTAACGGTGCTTTCTTGTTCGGTACAAGATGAAAGGAGAGCAAAGACGAATAGAGAGAAGAAGACTGAAATGTTTCTCATAACGAAATGAAATTAAGGTTGATTAAATAACTAATAAACAGTGTCTCCAGAATTGGATGGGAGGAATTCTGGATGGCTATGGTTAAATATAGCGCCATTCGCTTTAAATATCGGCCTGCACGCGCGCCTTATTTCGCGGTCGTGCCTATACATGAAGATGTTGGATGTCTTAAATACCCCTGGGATTTTTTTTTGGGAACGTTTTATGAAACTGTCACGGTTTTTGCATCATAAGTTCAGTTACTTTTTTGAAGCACCCTTATTATAACCCCAAACACAGCCCAATGAAGAAGTACATACTGCTATTGCTCGCATCGTTTCTGCTGCTGGCTTACACCTACGGTCAGGGAAGTGAATTCCAGACCTATCAAAATGGCCTCATTTACAACGAAGCTACGATGCATCGCCTGGGTGCAATTGTAGACTCCCTTCATGTTAAATTCCGCTCCTGTGACCTCGCACACCCGTATTACTCATTTCCCCAAGGTTTTGCCTACTTTGTGAGTGTCGATTCGAAGGAAGCACAGTCGCAGATTAAACAGGGTATAACCCTGGAAGCCTATCGCAAAAAATATAAAAAGGCGATATCGGAAAAAGTCTGGATTATGAAATACATGTACGCCGATGACGGGAAAAGGATAATCAAATACTCGGCGTTGCCATATGGTTGGGATAACCAGTCCTATATTACTGTAGATTATAGCAAGGTTAATAACGTGGCCTCTGGTTGGGTATTGGAGGATGGCGGTAAGAAGGCAGTTTTTATTGAGAAGCTTCAGCACTACACGCTGCCGCATGAGTACGCACGGCTGGTGCAATATGTTGATTGCATGATCGACACTTCCGCGCAGATATTTATAGACGGATCGGACCGTGATCAGGCGCGCGAAGAGGGGCCGAAAACACAGAAATATGTAAAATGGGCATTAGACTTTCCCAACAGACCAACGTACCCTGATCGGAATGCGCTAGCAGCGGAAGAATATGCTCAAGCGGCCGATAGATTTTGGAATGACCATGCGGAGTGGGATAGCCTGCGGATACTCGACCTGGATAAGCGGATGCAACAGGATCCGTACGGTCAGCGGTTATTGAGCGATGCCACGGAGGAAGTGATGAAATCAGGCGCCTCCAATGAAAATATAGAATTCTATATCAGCCGGTACGGTTCGAAGAGCGTGGCCCTTCAGTTGAAGCGCTCCCGGCAGGTGGTGGGTACGTGCAGCATGGACTCGAGCCCCAGAAGGCACGCTATGACCATCTGTACATTGGCCGCGGAGACCGCCAGCTGGGATATATTTCTTCGCTCACACCTGGACATCATGAACGACCGGTTTGTGCGTGCGTCTGATGGCAGCTATGCCTGGGCTGGCCGCAAAACGTATTTGAAAGAATTGGAATTGCTGGATATCGATGCTATCGACCTTTTGGTGGGCACGTCGCTGCGAGTCGAGAATGTGAGCGATAATCATTATTGGGGCTCCATCGGGCGTATCGGACGTGCCTTGGCAGACACCGGCGACAAAGATCAATTAGAGCAAAGACTTTTGGCGATGATCGGAAACAATAACCTTGATCCGTACAACCGGTTATTAACGGCCTATTTGCTTCATAACTATGCTCATAGTCTGGAAGATGAAGCCCGCAAAAAGCAATGCATGCAAAAGCTGGAAGATTCAATCCGCGAGCTTCCTACTTATATCGCAGAAGTATGGAACAAGGAATAAAGCGGATTGCCAAGACAGGCTTAAACGGCTTTGAGATATAGTAGTTGCTACTACCGACAATTAAAATAGGGGATTAATCCTCCCGGCCAAAGATTGTAAATAAGCGCAAGCCGGATTACATTTGATTTAGAAGCCCATCGTGCTGCCCCAGCGGTAGAATGATGGGCTTTTTTATTGCCTTCACTTAATCGTTTATACCATGCTAACAAACACCCCTCATCCTAAGTCCACGTGCAGAAATGTCTGCGGGATAATGTTATTCCTCGTAATAGCATCGACCCTTCAGTCGTGTTATCACTACACGATTACCTCCAAGAATAGCGCGTCGACTGAAACGAAGTCGGCCACGATGCATAACCTCTTTTGGGGACTGGCGGTCAAACCCAGAAACGGCCTAAACCCGCCTAACTGCGCCGCACCCGATCCTCCCGTGGGCTTCCACCGAGTAAGAGTCACCTCTAATTTTGGTTATTCCGTCATTACCGTGGCCACGCTGGGAATATGGAGCCCGATGAAAGTAGAATGGCAATGCGCCAAACCGTGCCAACCTGGCGGTGATACTGTGATCGAGTAATGAATTACTAATCCACAATACTATGCCGAAAATAGTAGAAACCGGAAGCAAGATCTGGGAGAACCGTCACCTCACGTTCACGGAAGAGATCGACAACCTCTATGATATGTGGAATAGCGCGGACGATGATGTCCTCACCAGCTATACCAGAATGTCGGAAGCGATACAGGGGCAGATCGGTGAAGTGATCGGTCAGGGAATAACATTACGCGCGCTGGGCGGTGGCTGGACATGGTCGCGTATTGCGACGTGCCATAAAGGAAGGATGTACAACACCAAGGGACTTAACTTGCGGTTTTCCCTGGGATCGTCCCTCGTGGACGACGCCTACACCGACACGAACCAGGACCTTATTTTCGTACAATGCGGTGTATCTATTCATGAGCTTAACCTGTACCTGAAACGGAAAGGGCGCTCGTTGAAAACTTCCGGTGCAAGTAACGGTCAGACGATCGTCGGTGCGATGTCTACCGGAACACACGGATCGGCCTTCGGGTTCGGCGCAATTCAGGAGTTTGTGGTGGGCTTGCACATCATTACCGGTCCGGATCCCCAGGTACCGGAGCATAATGTGTATATCGAGCGCGCCAGCCATCGCGTAACGAAACCGGTTTTTGCGGAGAAACTTAAAGCGAAGTACATTCTTAACGACGACCTGTTCAATGCCGCGGTGGTAAGCTTTGGCAGCTTTGGCTTCATCCACGGTGTATTGCTTGAAACAGAACCATTGTACCTATTGGAATGCTACCGGCAGCGCGAAACAAGCCCGGCGTTACGCCCCATGTTGGAGACGCTCGATTTCGCGAACGCGAGCTTCTTGCCCCATGGAAGCGAGATTCCCCATCATTTTCAGATCACGTTTAATCCGCACGACATGGCCAATGGGGCATACGTCACAACGATGTACAAAAGAGCGTATACGGATCAATACTCGCCCCCCGACACAACTTCGGGCTTCGGACCAGGCGATGATGCCCCAGCCTTCATTGGACTGGTGTCGGACGCCATACCGGCCTCGGTCCCGATGATCGTCAACAACGTGGTAAAAGCGTCCTATAAAACCTTTCACAACGTTGTCGGAACACGTGGGGAGATCTTCGGCGACACCGAGCTTCGCGGCAAGCTTATCAGCACGGCCATGGGCATGCCCATGGAAGAAGTCAACCGTGTACTGAACCTTATGCTCGAGCTCAACGGGGACAATCGGTTTGGTCCCTTTGCCGGCGTCTACGCCCTGCGTTTTGTGAAGTCTACAGCGGCCACACTGGGCTTCACGCATTTTGCGCCCCAAACCTGTGTGCTGGAGCTCGACTGTGTATGGTCGCAACGCATGCTGAAATTTATTGAAGAAGCCTGGCGCAGACTGGACGAGGCAGGCATACCCTATACATTCCACTGGGGCAAACAATGCGGTCTGAACAACGACCGTATGATCAAAGGCTATGGACAGGAACGTATCGATGGCTGGAAAAAAGCGCGGCGGGAATTATTGCAACCCGCGGTACGAAACGCTTTTAATAACCAGCAGATCGACGCCTGGGGCCTGTGCCATGACGGACTGCCAGAAACACTCCTGACATAGCGCCTTAAAAAGACAGCCCCTGATCTTTCATGAACCAGGGGCTGTCATAAAGCATCTATATTATTGAAAAGCTATTGTGCTTTCAACGCATTTACCGGATTCGTTCGCGCGGTTTTGAACGAGTGATAGCTCACCGTCGCAAAGGCAACAAACATGGCTACGAAGGCGGCGTATACATATACGATCCAGGTGAAGCCTACATTGTAGGCAAAGCCTTGTAACCATTTCATAGCAGCAAAATAAGCCAGCGGAGCGGCCAGTAACATGCCCAACAACACCAGCTTCAAAAAGCTCTTTGACATCATCACGACAATATTCAGTACCGAGGCACCCAATACTTTACGCACGGCAACGGCTTTGCGGCTTTGTTCCATCGTAAAGGAGGCCAATCCGAACAGGCCGAGGCAGGATATAAAGATGGCCAGTGCAGAAAATATTCCGAATAGCTGTCCGAGTCGTTTTTCCTGGTCAAAGAGCTTATCGAAACTCTCATCCAGGAATTGGTACTCGAATTCATATTGCGGAAGAAGGTTTTTCCATTTCTGTTCGATCGCCGTCACCATGGCCTGCATGTCGTTGGTGTTGACTTTTAACGCCATGTATCGGCCTTCATAATGTGGATTGAGATATAATACGAGCGGATCGATAACGTCATGGAGGTGCTTGAAATGGAAATCCTCGATCACACCAATGACCTTTCCCGGTTCACTTCCGCGTTCACCAAACTCCATGAGCTTGCCAATGGCTTCCTCCGGCTTCCAGCCAAAGTGTTCCAGGGCAGTCTCGTTGATCACGAATTCCTTGCCGAATTGCTGGGTGTCGTCACCAAAATAACTTCCGGCTTTTAGTTTTATGCCCAGGGTCTTTAACAGGTCAGCATCGCCGCTAAAAAGATATAGGTTTTCCGCCTGATTATCTTTTACGCCTTCATACCAGAGATTGGTCGTATTGACCATTTTACCGGGTATTTCGTTAAACCGCGTGACGCTGGTAACACCGGCCAGACGGGCCATTTCATTTTTGATACTACGATCGCCCACGCTGTCCCGGGGCATTGTGAGCACCAGGGTCTGTTCGCGATCAAAGCCCATGTTTTTAGTAAGCATGTAGTTCAGCTGGGAGTATACAACATACGTTCCTACCATGATCAAAAACGCGATGGCAAACTGAAATACCACCAATCCTTTTCGTAGCACCTGGCCACTGATATTACCGATGAAGTTACCTTTTAATACCGATGACGGCTTGAAGCTGGAGAGGAAAAACGCGGGGTATGTTCCGGCAAAGAGGCCGACAAATAGCGTGATGCCCGTAAAGATGAAGACAATGAGCGAATTTTTTAGCGGGTTGATGACAATCTCCTTTCCGGAGATGAAGTTAAATTGAGGAACAACCAGCGTCAACAACACAATGGCCACTGCCAACGACAGGAAACTGATGACGACGGATTCGCTCAGAAACTGAAAGATCAGTTGACGCTTCTGGCTACCTACTACTTTTCGGATTCCCACTTCACGTGCTCGTTTTAGCGATTGTGCCGTGGTCAGGTTCATGAAATTGATGCAGGCAATAATGAGGATAAAGAATGCGATCGCCGACAAAGTATAGACCGTATTCATATTTCCATTGGCTTCAATTTCCAGTCCCCGGTTGGAGTGCAGGTGAATGGACGTCAAAGGCTGAAGGCGAATCACATTTGGATCATCTCCCGCTTGTATATTCTGGTATTTATCGAGAAAAGACGATATCGTCTTTTCGAAAGCAAGATGATCGATGCCTTCCGGAAGAACCACGTAGGTATAGTGATTGGTCAGCGAGTTGAAGCCTACCTTGGAATCGGCACGCATGGATTCGAAACTTTCCGAAGACGCCATCATATTCATATGCACGTGGGAATTGGAGGGCAGCGGTTCGAATATGCCGGTAATAACAAACTCCTTTTTGTTCCCCAGCATCGTGAGTGTTTTGCCGATCGGATCCTGGTCGCCAAAGTAGGCCTTTGCTGCGTCCGGTGTAATCACGATCGAGTTGACTTCTGCCAGCGCTGTAGCCGGATTCCCTTTGATGAGGCGAATATCCATCACATCAAACACCGTGGAATCGGCGTAGAAGACTTTTTCTTTATTCTTGAACAACGTACCGGAAGAATTTTGCATGAATACATCCACCGGTTTAATGCGTGTATAATTCTCGACCTCGGGATAGTTCTCTTTCAGGAGCGCACCCAACGGAAAGGCAGAAATGGCCCAATTGTTAGCCTCCAGGTCTACCGCCAGCCGGTATATCCGGTTTGCATTTTTATTCTGACGGTCATAACCGAGCTCGAACTGAACAAATAGCGCGATCAGCATACAGCAGGCCATGCCGATAGCCAGCCCGATGATATTGATGGAAGCATGGAGCTTGTTGCGCTTCAGGGCGCGGAAGGCTACCAGAAAATAGCTTTTAATCATGGAAAACAGGTTAAGGTAATGGAGACGTGTGGTCAATAAAGGTGCCAGGAGTGAAAAAGCCCAATTCCAGGATATTTGAAGAACAACGATGTCCGCTCCCGGGTCATTGTTGACCGTGAGCGGACAGTGGAATCTGCAAGCTTCGCGTATATCCTTCGCGTGGCTCAGCGCCGGCAAGCCGCTGTTAGGATAACACCATGAGGAGCATAGCCCCTGTAAAGTCTTTCGAAGATCGGATATAAAAACCATAGCAACACTGACATTCATCCCAAAAGTGATCTACATCACATAACGCATCACTCCCGCCGGATTGTGACATAGGTCACGCGACTTCCCACGGAAACCCGCGTTAATTCGTATATAAATTAAAACACAACGAAATGAAAAACGAGATTTTTAAGATTGTACCGGAGCAAAGCAAAATCGAATGGATCGGTAAAAAGGTTACAGGCGCACATGACGGTACCATCGACGTAAAGGAAGGTGAGATAGTATTGAATGGCGGCAAAGTCGTAGGTGGCACCGTGGTTGTGAACACGGCAAGCATCAAAATTCTGGATATACTGGATCCGGCCACCAACACGCAAATGTTAACGCACCTGGCATCAGACGACTTCTTCTCCATAGAGGAATTCCCGGAAGCTGTATTGAACATTATTTCCGTGAATGGCGATCGCGTAGAAGCAGACCTGACCATCAAAGGGATCAAACATCCTGTTAGTTTCGGGATATCAGCAAACGCCAGCAACACCCTCCTGACGGCATCGGCTCGGGTGATCGTCGACCGCACAAAATATGAAATGAAATTTCGCTCCGGCAATTTCTTCCAGAACCTGGGCGATACACTGATCTACAACGATTTTGAGCTGAATGTAACGCTCACCGCAAAAGCCGTTAAAAAAGATGTTTCTGTCACCGTATAAAAACCACTACTATGCCATACATTAAAATAGAGCTGACACGCGAAGGTGTAACCCGCAAACAAAAACAGCAACTGATCAAAGGTGTGACCGACCTGGTTACCGACGTATTGAACAAAGACCCACATTTAACGCACGTCGTGATCCAGGAAATCAACCTGGATGACTGGGGATATGCCGGTGAGCAGGTTTCGGTACTGCGTGAAAAGGGCATCACCGCCGACAAAAAGTAGTCACGTCATGAATCATGAAAATATTCTTTCTAATCGCTTTACTATCCTGGACACCCGGGATAGTAAAAGCGCAAACCTCTAAAACCATGAAAAACAATCAACAGGATTCACTCGCAATTTCACAAGCCCTTGAAAATTATTATTTCAGGGGCATCTACGAAGGTGATCTGGACGCATTGAAAAAAGTGCTGCATCCCGGTACACTGTTGTTCGGAGATGTAAAGGGCCAGCCCTATGCAAAGACCTTCGATGTTTATCTCGAAGGTGTAAAGAACCGGGTGAGCCCCAAAGATGCCGGCGCACCCTTTAAAGGGACCATCGTCTCCATTGAAACGGTCAACTCCATTGCGATGGCGAAGGTGCATGTAAAAATGTATGATTTTAACTACGATGAGTTTCTATCCTTTCATAAGATCGATGGGCGTTGGGTGATCGTCAACAAAATGATGTCCGACGTAGCGCAATAGCGGCACAGGAGAACGATCAGGACACTACGGGACGCCTGGGTAAAGACATATGTTATATCTTTGACTGGTTCATATTCCAGGAAGATATAACATAGGCTGACAATGGCACCAGAAAAAGCAATCGGTAGGGTTCTTTCCCGCAGTATCGTCTTAATCGCATTTATTTCTCTCGGTACAAAAGCGGGCTACTGTCAATCGGCAAAAGCACCGCTCACCGTGCGACCCTGGACCGCCGAGTGGATCGCTCCACCGAATATCACTGGTAACGAATATGGCGTCTACTACTTTCGCAAGAGCGTCGTGCTGGCGGCTAAGCCCGCGACGTTCGTAGTGTACGTATCCGCAGACAATCGGTATAAGCTATATGTCAACGACGTGCTCGTGTCGCTCGGTCCGGCGCGTGGTGACACGTATTATTGGAATTACGAAACAGTCGATTTGGCACCCTACCTCGTGTCCGGAAAGAATACCGTCGCCGCGCTCGTGTGGAATGAAGCCGAATACCGTCCCGAAGCCCAGATCAGCGTGCGCACCGGCTTTATTGTGCAAGGCAGCTCGCAGGCGGAAGACGTGCTCAATACCAACAATACCTGGAGAGGCATTCGGGACGCCGGCCATCAACCCATCCCGGGCTATTTCTTTGCTGCGAGCAAAGGAGAAATGGTAGATATGCGTCAGACGGTTAAAGGTCCGTGGACGGCCGGAAATTTTGATGACGCCAACTGGCCGATGGCTGTCAAAGTATTGGAAGGAAAGCTCAAAGGCATGGCCTGGGGCATAGACTGGGCGTTGGTACCATCGTTGTTGCCGCCACGGGAAATGACATACCAGCGCATTCTTAAACTGCGCAGTGCACAAGGCATCAACGTTCCCGCAACCTTTCCGGAAAAGAAGACACCGCTGACCATTCCCGCCAATACATCGGTTTCGCTACTCCTGGACCAGACGTTCGAAACAAACGCCTACGTAACGCTAAACTTTAGCGGCGGCACAGACGCCGGGATCTCACTGGGCTATGCGGAAACGCTTTACGACAAAGGCAGCAACGGAACACGTAAAAGCAACCGGAATGAAGTCGAGGGCAAAGATTTTATTGGCCGGAAGGATAGTATCATTTCCAACGGTAGCAAAGATCAGACGTTCACGACGTTGAATTTTCGCACGTATCGTTACATAAAGGTCTTCGTAAAAACGAAACACGATCCGTTGGTGATCGACGATCTATACGGTACGTTTACCGGCTATCCGTTTAAACAGACAGCCGTATTTAAAACAGACAATACCGAGATAAAGCAAATAATAGACATTGGCTGGCGCACCGCAAGACTCAATGCGTGGGAAACCTACATGGACTGCCCGTACTACGAGCAGTTGCAATACATTGGTGACACCCGCATCCAGGCCATGATCTCATACTACAACACCGACGACGACCGGCTGGCCCGCAATGCCCTCACCCAGATCGACCATTCGCGTATAGCAGAAGGCATTACTCGCAGCTGTTATCCCACCAAAGGCACCCAGATCATATCGCCATTTTCGTTGTGGTACATCGGCATGCTGCACGATTACTGGATGTACCGAAACGACAGCGACTTTGTGAAAGATAAATTGGTGGGCGCCCGGGCGGTACTGGATTTTTTTAGCAAATACCAGCAGGCAGATGGCTCTCTAAAAGACACGCCGTACTGGACGTTTGTCGACTGGGCGGGCAACATGTGGGGGCGTATTGAAGGGACGGACGGAAGCGCGGCTATTTATGACCTGCAATTGCTCCTGGCATACCAGTGGGCGAGAGACATGGAACAAACCATGGGACTGAAAGACCTGGCGGCGATATATGATCAAAAGGCCCTGCAACTAAAGGCTACCATCCGGCGAAAATATTGGGACCCGACCAGGAAGCTATATGCCGACACAAAGGAAAAAGATGCTTTCTCACAACATGTCAACGCGCTGGCTATACTGGCGGGCATCGTCAGCAGTCAGGAACTGCCCGCCGTGGCAAACGGTCTGCTGAACGACAAAAGCTTAAACCAGTGCACGATTTATTTCAAATACTACCTGCATCAGGCCCTGGCAAAAGCGGGCCGGGGTGATGACTACATGCGCTGGCTGGGCATCTGGCGCGAAAACATCGCCATGGGCCTCACCACCTGGGCCGAAGACTCCAGCCTCCCCACCGTACGTTCTGAGTGCCATGCCTGGGGCGCCAGCCCGAACATCGAATTTTTCCGCACCGTATTAGGCGTCGACAGCGACGCCCCTGGCTTTACCACTGTTAAGATCGAGCCGCATCTTGGCACGTTAACAAATGTTGCCGGCGAGGTCCCACACCCGAATGGAAAGATTTCCGTCGAATATGTCGTGGCGGGAGGAAAATGGAAAGTCAATATTCACCTTCCCATAAAGACAACCGGAACCTTGCATTGGAAAGCGAAGACCTATGTTCTTAAACCCGGCGCCAATGCATTCGTGATCTAAACACTGTAGTCGGCCTCGTCGCATGATTTAGGGTCCTGACCTTCCTGGTGCCCACAACGTATAGCACACTGCTTTCCGACAGCTCCAAGCTACCCTCGGCACATCCAATCAAGTAGTTTTTGCTGAACAAGGTGCCACCACCTCGGTGGACGGATACGATCATCTAACGAGGTGCGAACATATCCGTGTTCTTGAAAGTATCTGGAAATTATTAACTTTGGAAAATCTGACCTAACCCTGTTTTTGTGCGCTATTGGATAGCCGCTATATTTTTTGGCATAGTATCACCGGCAGTTTGCCAGGTAGACCTACAGGGCGGTCTTGTAGCCTGTTACGCGTTTTCCGGAAATGCTAACGATGGAACCGGGCACAATCACCACGGTACCGTAACGGGGGCGGCACTCACCACGGATCGTTTTGGAGTGGCCAACAGCGCGTATCAGTTCGACGGCGTCAGTGATTATATTAGTATTCCCGCGGCGCCATTCGTAAATTCCAACTATAGTTATTCCCTTTGGGCCAGGGCGGCGTCCCTTCCGGGAATCGGCAATTCCGCTGTTATATTTTCCATTGGCGACGCTACGAGCAGGCATCAGACCATCAACATCGCCAACGTCTACTCTACGGAGGGATTCGTGGGCATTACCGGGGGCGGGTATAATAACACAACGCCACCAACAACAACCTCTGTCCCGTCGGGCATTTTGCCGGCGACAGATACGTGGTATCATATTGTTTCCGTACGGGTTAACGCGGAAATGCGATTGTATATAAACGGAGTGCTGATAGCCACAACATCAACTAGCTTGACCACGCCATATTATGGAACAGATCCTAACGCCATCCTGGGAGCCCGTTGCAATTTAGCACAGCCTTTTAACGGTGTGATAGACGACGTCGTTATTTACAACCGGGCGTTGAACCTGGCGGAGATAGAGGAGCTTTATCAACATGGAATTCCTTGTACTACACCGGTCCCGATTGTCGTGAACGTAACCGATCAGACGCAGTGTGGCAATGGCTATTTTACCCTGACAGCATCGGGCAATGCACAGTACAAATGGTATGATGCGGAAACCGGCGGCAACTTGCTGCAGGATGGAGATACGTATACAACGCCATGGCTGACGAAAACCACGTCGTATTACGTTGCAGGCACGTTAGACGGAGTAACCAGCGCCCCCAAAAAGGTGACGGCCACTGTATTGCCCCAGCCCGACCTGGCGTGTTTGTTTTTTGAGTCAGCACTCGTGGGAGTGAATACTGTTTATACCGTTACAGTAAGTTCCGGATTGCCGCCTTTTTTGTACACATTTGATTTTGGCGATGGAACGATCGTTCAAACACCAAAGAGCAGTGCCAACTATATCTATACAGACGTTGGAAACTACCGGGTCAAAGTATTTGTGGAAGATGCAAATCATTGCACGGCATTCTGCGAAGCATCCGTGGAGGTCGTAGAGGAAGTTATTTTTATTCCCAATGTTATTACGCCAGACAACGACGACCATCTCAATGATGTCTTTACACTTTACATCGTAACAAATGATACCTATGCTCACTATACGGGCATCAAGACATTCTCGATGATCATCAAAAATCGCTGGGGAAGGGAAGTCTTTTCAACCACGGATGCGAGCGCAGGTTGGAGAGGTCAAAACGTTGCCAGTGGAACCTACTATTATCTCATAAAGTTTGGCGACAAACAATATAAAGGCTGGGTACATGTGTTGAAATAATCAACTCGCCCAAAAAATGGCAGGCATCCCTTGCTCCAGGCCTTTTCTTCCATACATTTAGTATAAAACTAAGTTGTATGACGGCCCCGCTTAAAGTCTTCCTGTTTATACTATTAGTCCTCCCGGCCTGCACCGCCTTCCCGCAGGTCAAAAAGAAGAGTTACACCGAGATAGACCGCATAGCTTACTACACCGGTCCGGACGCCGATACATCCAAACAGCGCATCAACCTGGTAATACCCAAAAAAGTAAACAAACCACCGCTGTTGATTTGGGTAGGAGGTGGTGCCTGGTCCTACGTCAATCCGGACATGGAAATGGATTTGGTCCGCAAAATAGCCGAGTCAGGCATTGCTGTGGCATCCGTCGGGCACAGACTCAGCCCCGCTACCTGGAAGGACTCTACCTTGAACGTGGGCATAAAACATCCGGAGCATGTCAAAGACCTGGCGCGAGCGATTGCCTTTCTGTACGCAAACGCGGACCGTTACGGGGTTGACAAGGGCAATATATTTGTCGGCGGTTATTCTTCCGGCGCGCACCTGGCCGCACTGGTGGTGATGGACAACCGGTACCTCAAGCAACACGGTCTATCCAAAGAACTAATCCGGGGCGTCATTCCCATCGCCGGAATGTACAATGTGCAGCACTACTACCAGGTGCTGGCCGAGGGCAATGGAAACGCCTTCGCAGATAACCATATTGGAAGTGTTTTCGGGCTTACCCCGGAAGAGTTTCAGCATGCATCGCCCGCTACCTATCTCGACAGTTTAGCAACGCCCATGCTGTTGATCTCGGAAACCAACACCTTCAAATATACCCGACTGTTCGAAGATCAGTTACGCGCGAAAGAGTATAAGAAATTTGAAGTGCTCCACGTTCACCGACGCAACCATGGAGGGCTTTGGAAAGAGCTATCATACGCGAATAAAAGCATCTACCGGGAGTTGATCATCGATTTTGTAAAAAGACAAAATACGCGCGACACTGACTATACTCGTAAAAGAGGTTAGAGGCAATAATTATTCCTTTGCCCTTTCATATTGTACCGGCCACGGAATTTCTGCCTTTAGCGCATGCGCTGCATGCAATGGAAAATACGGGTCTCGCAGAAACTCCCGGGCCATCATAATGAGGTCCGCGTCGCCGTTCTCTAAAATTGCCTCAGCCTGCGTAGCGCTTGTGATCATGCCAACCGTGGAGGTTAGCACACCTGTCTCCTTCTTCACCTTAGCGGCAAAGGGCAACTGGTACGCGGGGCCCACCGTGATCTTTTGATGCTCCACCAGTCCGCCCGATGTCACGTCCATGACGTCGACGCCGTTATCTTTTAGAATAGCGGCAAGCGCTACCGCGTCCTCTGGCGTCCATCCTCCTTCGGCCCAGTCGGTACCGGGTATCCGTACAAACAAGGGAACATCTTGTGGCAGCACGCCCTTCACACCCTCGATCACTTCCAACAACAACCGTATGCGATTCTCAAAGCTCCCGCCGTAAGCATCCTGACGATGATTACTTAATGGTGACAAGAATTGGTGCAGCAAGTAACCGTGCGACGCATGAACTTCGATCACCTGAAACCCTGCCCGTAATGCCCGCTCCGTAGCCGAGGCAAAGTCAGCGACAATCTTTCGCAAACCACGATCATCCAGCCCTGCCGGCATCGGATACTTCGCGGAGAATGCCATGGGGGAGGGCGCAACGGGCACCCAGCCGCCATCTTTAACGTCTACTGCGCCGCGTCCCAGCCAGGGTGTCTGCGTGCTTCCCTTTCTACCCGCGTGCGCCAGCTGAATGCCGGCAACGCCTCCCTGTTGTTGGATGAACGACGTGATTTGCGTTAGCTTCCCGATGTGCTCATCCTTCCAGAGACCCAGATCCTGCGGAGATATACGACCTTCCGGAGAGACTCCCGTGGCTTCAGCAAAGAGTAACGCAGCACCACCCACCGCCCGGCTCCCCAGGTTAACCAAATGCCAGTCGTTGGCGAAGCCGTCAACAGCAGAATATTGGCACATGGGTGAAACAACAATACGATTCTTTAGCATCACGCCCTTGATCCTTAAGGGACTAAATAGTCTTGTCATAATCTTTTATATTTTACCGGGTAATGATTGACAAAGATACGAAGCCAAAAGAGTAAATTACGTTGCTATTTGATTATGATCGATATTCAGAAGATTGAAAAAGAGCTCGGCATCACCCTGCCGCCACACTACATATCCTTTATGCAGCAGTTTAATGGTTTTGCCTCCGATCAGGGCGACCTCGTAGACCTTGTTTATACCGATGCGGATCGCTTCATCGAAATGAACCAGGCCATACTACCGCAACTGCCCGAAGGGACAGCAAAGGAAAAAGTTATTATCATTGGTAACAGCCCCTGGGAAGTCCTCCACCTGATCAACGTTCAGGATGCAACGGATGAGCGCGTCTATTGCTTCAACGATGATGACGAATCACTGGAGACCAGTACATTGGAATTTTATGATAGCCTCACGGACTTCAAAGAGGCAATGGACAGTCTGCTCTGATCAAGCACCGGTAAATAGATAATACTCCCCACCGTTATCCGGCCCGTCGTGCAGCAGAAAGAAGTCATAGAAGTCGCGGAGTATAAACACCTTCTTATACCACACCAGGCTCTCGCGAAAGCGCGTGATGTGATGTTTAATATCATCGCGGTGCCCAGCCGGTACGTCAAACACGAGATAGGTACCCCGACGAATGGGAAGCGCCAGGCCGTCAAAATGAGGTGCCAACATGCTCGTGTCTTCCGCGAAGATCCCATAAAACAACCGATAGTCGCGCAGGGCTGTAAAATTCACGGAGTCGAATATTTTGATACAGCGTCTTGCCCTGCCGGCAACGGTCATGGATAAAAGATCGTTCAGGTAAGGCATGGATGCTTCATAACCGGGCGAGGCATTTCCAAAGTGCCAGGTATAGCCGGCCAATACACCCCCCGCCAGCGTACATTGTTTAAACGTAAACGGAAAGTCAGACTGTACGATGTGTCGATATTGTGCCTCAGACGTAATGCCATCCATAACCGCATTGATCGAGTCTGTTCGGATGACGGAGGCTTTTGCCTTTCCAGGCGAAAAGCCGAAATGATTTGCAAAAGCTTTTGACAGCGAGTGCTTTGTGGCGAACCCGGTAGCGTCGGCAATCTCACTCAGGTTGAGTGGGGTATAGGCACTTAACATAGCAGCCCGCTCCAGCTTGATCCGCGTGATGTAATGCCCCAGGGACTCGGTATGTGCGCTCCGAAAGACATCGGCCAGGTGATGGTATGACACATGCGTATAATCGGCTAGTTCACGGATGCCAAACGAGGCAGTAAGATTGTTCTCGACATATTCCGCCACCCTATTTTGAAGTCGTTGATAGTACGCGGCCGTTTCAGTCCGTTGCATGGGTGTTGGTGTTATCTATTTTGGGGATTCCCCCAAACGGTTGTTGAAGTTGGTAATAGGTACGATATCTTCGTACAAAAAGTTATGATCACAGCAAAAATGAAGGTGGGAGCGGGGATTGTGTGCGTCTTATATATCCTGGTGCAAACCTATCAATGGTGGGTTTTCGCCCAGGCGCCGTCCGCTACGCCCACCCCACTGGAAGATTTTCTGTTTAGCGCCCAGCCCCTGAGCATCCTGCGCTCCTGGCTGATGCTGTTCTCGATGTTTGGACTCTTCTATATCTTTTTTGTTCTCTGCTTATCGATTTACGAGACATACAAAGCCTCCAGCTTGCTGGCATTGACAGGTTTCTTTGTATTCTTCCTGCTGGAGATTATCCTCCGGTCCGTCGAGCTGTTCTACACCCAGGTCCACCTGCCGGCGGAATATGCAGCCGCCACGGACCCTGCACGGCGCGAAGCGATATTGTCCTTCGTAACACAATTCCAGCAGATACAGCGGGCCTTGTATTTCCCCCTCGGCCTCTCGCAAACCCTTGGCAGTTTCATCATCGCCGGGGTATATCCAGCCACCGCACGTTACAACTATGCTATAAAGGCGATTATGTTTATCAACGGGCTTCGGCTACTCCTGCGCCAGCTAACCGTATACGGCGGCATACCAGCGTTCCCGGGCGATCTATACGATACGCTTTACCTTCCGCTCGTATACGTCACCTTTGGTGTAATGGCCTGGTGGTTCGTCAGAAGCCGTGCTGACTACGTGTAACAAAATTACTGGGAAAGCGTCTGTTGTTATAGTATATTGAGCTATGGAACAAAAGAAGCTTTCCCGCATCGCCGGAGTCTTATACCTCGCCATCGTGGCGGGAGGTATTTTTGCCGAGGCCTTTGTGCGCGGCCGGTTGGTCGACCACAGTGATGCCGCGGCTACTGCCCGGAATATCCTGAGTCACGAGATGTTGTTCAGAGTCGGGTTTTCCATCGAGCTGCTGGTGTTTGTCTGCGACAGCGCCGTAACCGCTTTATTCTACATCCTGTTAACGCCCATTAACCGAACGCTGTCGACCGTCGCGACGGTGTTCCGTGGCATTACCGTCGCCATGTTGGGTATAAACTTACTGAACAACTTCTTGCCCATATTATTGCTCAAGGGCACCTATTTTCAATCGTTTGCTCCGGATCAGTTGCAATCACTTTCCTTGCTATTCATGAAAGTGCACGGCATGGGCTATGCGCTGGGCCTGGTATTCTTCGGTGTTCATTGTATCCTGCTGGGATACCTCCTGTGCAATTCCCGAAATGTACCCAACTACTTTGGCATCATGATGGCCCTGGCCGGTATATGCTATATCATCAACAGCTATACATCTTTTCTGTTCCCGGCGGTATCAGGGGTGCTCTTCCCGGTCATTCTGGCGCCTGCATTCATCGCCGAGCTTTCGCTGAGCCTCTGGCTGATCCTAAAAGGGATTACCACCGGTCCCCAACCATAACAACCCGCCGTACAAAATCCTGAAAATGTTGTCTGAATATCTTTATATTGCTTGAAGCAAATAGAACGCCCATGTATAACATTCAAAAAATAAGCTCGGAAGAAGCACTGTTATTGATTCAATACGTTGTAGCGCAAACAGGAGAAAGTAAACCGGTGGCCATTTCCATCTGTGGCCCCGAAGGGGAACTGATCGGTTTTCTCCGCATGGACGGCACCAGCCCCGCGGCAAGCCGGATTGCTCAGAATAAGGCGTATACCGCAGCCGTCGACCGTACCGACACCATGAAGATGGGCGCCCGCATGCGCGGCAGCGACAACCCTGCCTTTTGGGGCGACGAGCGCATTACGGGTTTCGGCGGTGGCGTCCCCGTTGTTCAGAACGGTGTAGTCGTCGGTGGCGTCGGCATCAGCGGCCTGCCTGAGGCAGACGACGAACGCCTGGCGAAAGAAGCTGTCAAACATGTATTTGGTTAGACGGTAAATGGGAATATTGAACCCCCGGATTCATCTTGAGACCGGGGGTGATGCTTTGATCTGTTATAAGCCGCCGTCTCGACCCGGTGCAGCGTTTCGGCCGCTCTTGCCGTAATAGTCGTTGTTCATGACAAGCCGACCCGCGTATGTACCTGTCAATCTTTTTCCATCCGTAAAGAGAATGTTGAATGTTACTTTGAAGGTATCTTCACCTGTCATTATTGCATACAGTGTGCCGCTTTCTACGTCGCCCATACCGTCTACATAACCACGGCCTTCATACGTTTGGTCGGTCGCGTCATTACGGTAAGCCACACGCCAGTCCCAGTCGTACAGGTTTTCCTCGGTAAGAGGAAAAGTAGCGCCCATCATTTCGCGTGGAATATCGATCCGGACGAACTCGTTTGCTCCGTCAAATATACCATCGTCCACGGCGGCAGGAAACAACCAGAACTGATAACCACCGCTGTAGTCCCCGTAAACAGCTGTCACAACCTCTTTCGAAGCACCATTGAAAGTGTACCTGGCAACGACGGCTACGGCACAGGTAGCGGTCTTTTCACCCTCTACAGTGGTGGCCGTGATCGTGGCGGCGCCCGCCGCGATCGCCATAACGTGCCCATCTTCATTTACGGTAGCAACAGCTTCATTGTCACTGCTCCATTCAATTTCTTTGTTATCGGCGTCGTTCGGAGTGACCACAGCAATCAACGTAGCGTCTTCATCGATATAGAGTTTCAGCGCCGTAGCGTTGAGGGTTACGCTCGTAACGCGCTTCGTCACGGTCACCGCGCAGGTGGCTGTTTTTCCACCGTCGTCCGTCGTGACTGTAATTGTGGCGACGCCCCTGGCAACCGCCACTACGTGCCCGTCGGAATCAACCGTAGCAACGTTGGTGTCGCTGCTGCTCCAATCCACGGCTTTGTTGACGGCGTTCGAAGGGGTGATCGTGGCTGCCAAATCAAACTCCTCTCCGGGAGAAAGCGTTTTGGTAGCAGCATCTAAAGAGATGGAAACGACAGCGATGGTATCATCGTCGCCGTCTTTACAGGAGGCCCAGGCCGTCACAGCTATCGTGACCAATAGCAGGCGTTGGATTTTTCTTTTCATATAGGGGGTCTTTGAGGGTGTTAATTTGTGATCGAAACTAAGCATTTTCCAGTAAAAATGGCCGGGTGATTTTCCCCATAGCCGCATTATAAGTGTACGTAAAACTCATTCATCCGCTGGTGTTGTATCCAACGGTATGGATACATACAGTGTAGTATATCCGGTGGCGATTAACGATACCGGGAAATATCGTGACGGCGGAAGGATTTCTATACAGGCGGTTAGCGCCGCGCCCGGAAAGAATGTAATTTGCCGGCCTAAACAATTGAACGCCCGCATGATAAAAAGAATGATAATAAGCGCCCTCACGGTCAGCGCCCTGCACACGGCAAATGCCCAGACACTCGAAAAAATGCAGTGGTTCAACGAGCCGGACAAATGGAAGATCGAGAACAATGCCCTGACCATGACCGTAACACCGCAAAGCGACTACTGGCGTATATCTCACTATGGATTTACCGTAGACGACGCGCCGTTTTATTATACCACCTATGGCGGCGAGTTTGAAGCCAAAGTAAAGCTCACGGGCGCTTACAAAGCGCGCTTCGACCAGATGGGCCTGATGCTTCGGACCGACCACGAGAACTATATAAAAACAGGCGTGGAATTCGTCGATGGCAAGTTTAACGTCAGTACCGTAGTCACACATCACACCAGCGACTGGAGCGTTACCACGCTCGACAAAGTGCCGCCCTTTATCTGGATCAAAGTGGTACGCCGACTGGATGCTGTCGAGATCTTCTATTCCCTCGATGATAAAACCTATATCATGACACGCAATGCACCGCTAAAAGACAATCATCCCGTCATGGTAGGCCTCATGGCCGCCAGCCCGGATGGCAAAGGCTTCGAAGCGAAGTTTGAGAATTTCAAAGTGACCCACCTGCCCGATCAGCGTCGCCTGGAATGGCTGAAGAAAAACGCCGAATAACACGTCTTGGTAAATCTGTAAATATCTGATAATCATTTATTTGTTAATAAAATCTTACAACCGGTCCTATACCGGTTGTAATTTTTCGCATCTTGCGTATAGCCCACCCGCCAAAGCTTTGTACTAACGGTACTCTAAAGTATCCGTGTCTTTAAACAAAACGCGCACATGAATGCACTGAACCTGAAGGAGGCACAGTATAGCCCCAAGGTTGTCCTAAACAAAAAAGATGGAATCTTTGAGATCTCAGGTCGTTCGTTGCCGGAAGACTCCGAAGAATTCTTTGCGCCGGTCTTAGGCTGGTTTAAAGAATACTTCCAGAGCCCGAATCCCACAACCGTCTTTTCTATTCAGTTACAATACTTTAATTCCGCTACAGCCAAAATCATCTTCGGTCTGATGCACACCATGCAAAGTGTACCCGGAGCCTCCATAGAATGGTGTTATCACCACGATGACGAAGACATGCTCGAAGCAGGACAGGAGTTTGAAAGTGAGCTCACCGTACCGTTCACATTCAAAGCGATCTAACGAAAGGGAGCGGCAATACCTGCACGTAGTACTGCCGCAAACCCTATGAACCGATAAACAATTACCACATCACCGGCGAGTCATTAGATTCTGGTTGCGGATCAGGCCAATGAACTCACCGCGGTAACCTTCCACATCCTTGCCACGCGCGCCCTGCGCCAGCCCCAGGACATCTTTAAAACCAAACTCTTTTACATACTGCGACTCGCGCAACAACATGCCGAACCCGGCGACGGCGGCTGACCATCGGAAGTCATCCGAAGTCTTTTCGAGCGCAACGTTCGTATCCATCAGTACTTGTTGCAGCAGCTTGCTGGTATTACCGTCAGGGTTTTTATACCGGAATTTCACCGTCATCAATTCATTTGAGTTACTCGCTACGGTCGTGCTGCCGGTGGGCTTCTGATACTTCAGCTTGTCGATGTCGTAGAACTCACTTTTCACACCGGCAGGAATGATCTCATACAAGGCCGTTACGGTGTGGCCGGAGCCCAGCTCGCCCGCGTCCTTCTTGTCGTTGTTAAAATCTTCCGCTTGCAACATCCGGTTCTCGTAACCGATCAGGCGGTAGGCTTGCACCTTGGCGGGATTGAACTCGATCTGCAGCTTCACGTCTTTCGCGATCGTAAACAGTGTGCCGCCGAACTCGTTCACCAGGGTCTTCTGGGCTTCCAGCATATTATCGATATAAGCATAGTTGCCGTTGCCCTTATCGGCCAGGATCTCCATCTTCTTGTCTTTATAGTTGCCCATGCCGTAGCCCAGCACCGTCAGGAAAATTCCGTCTCCGCGTTTCTGCTCGATCAGATGTTCCATGTCCTGGTCACTCGACGCGCCCACGTTAAAGTCGCCGTCGGTCGCCAGGATCACACGGTTGTTGCCGCCGTTCTGAAAATTCTCTTTGGCCGTGGCGTAGGCCAGCTGAATACCGGCACCACCTGCTGTAGAGCCACCGGCCTCGAGATTGTCCAGGGCATTGATGATCTTTTGTTTCTCTGCGCCCGACGTAGACGGTAACACCAGTCCGGCGGCACCGGCATATACTACGATTGCTACACGATCTTGTTTGCGCAGTTGCTCCACCAGTAATTTAAACGACGACTTCAGCAGCGGCAGTTTATTGGGGTCGCTCATCGAGCCCGACACGTCGATGAGGAACACCAGATTGGAAGCCGGCAGGTTGTCGACGGCTATCTTTTTACCTTGTAAACCGATGTGTACCAATTTATGCTGACCATTCCACGGCGCCGCCGACACTTCGGTATAAATTGAAAAGGGATCTTCCCCTGTAGGTTGCGTATAGTCGTAATCAAAGTAATTGATCATCTCTTCAATGCGTACAGCGTCTTTCGGAACCTGCTGGCCGTTCTGAATAAAACGCCGTACATTACTATACGAAGCAGCATCTACATCAATCGAGAATGTTGACAAAGGTTCTTGCAAGGCTCCACGAAATATGTTTTCGTTAATCGTGCCATACTCTTCTGTATTTGGTTCTACTGGCGCCACGGTGTTGTAGTAGACATCGTTTATTTGCACGCCGGCTACTCTGCCTTGCAACGCGGATGCCGGCGACTGCTGCTTATCTTTGCGCGACCGTCCACCGCGTTTTGTCTCCGATACAGAATAGGATAATTCATGTTTGGATGGCTGTACCCCATAGCCTACAACGACCACTTCGTCCAGCGCCGTAGCGTCCACTTCCAACGCTACATTGATCACATTACTGACTCCCATTGGCACTTCTTGCGTTTTATAGCCTATAAAACTGAATACCAGGATTGTTTTATTGTCTGGAACCGTAATGGAATAGGTTCCCGATCCATCGGATATGCTACCCGTCGTTGTCCCCTTACAGGCGACACTGACACCGGGTATCGGCAAGCTATTGGTCGCGTCCGTGACCTTTCCCGTAATAGTCCGACTCTGCGAAAATGCCATCACCGGCAGCAGGAGCAGCATGAGCCCTAAAAGATATATGCGCGTTTTCATAGTTGTAAAAGAATTAGTTACCCCCAGGATGCGCCGCCTCATGCGATTCCATAAAGCCCCGACAACTTTTTTTAATAATTGTGCATCTTAGACACGAAAGCCGTCTGAAAATGCTTAAAAACTACATTATCACCGCCCTGCGCAGCCTTCGGCGCAACACCGTCTTTTCCGTCATCCACGTGCTCGGCCTCGCCATCGGCCTGAGCGCCGCCCTGGTGATCTTTTTGATCGCCCGCCACGAGTTCAGCTATGATCGCTTCCTGCCGGCCGGAGACCGTGTGTACCGCATTGCGTTCGACAATCAGTTCAACGGGCATACAGGGCACACCACGGCAGTACCCGGGCCGCTCCCTGCCGCCGTACGGCAGCAGGTGCCCGGTGTCGAGCTCATCGTACCCGTGCTGGTGTGCGAAGGCAGCACCACGCTGCCGGTAGCCATCCCGTCGGAGCATGCCGGTACGGTGACCCCCGTCGGTACGCCAGCCGGCATTGTATATACTACTCCCGAATACTTTACATTGATACCCTTCGAGTGGGTGGCCGGCAATGCTGCCGTATTGCAACAGCCCTACACCACGGTGCTTACCGAAAGCCGCGCGCAGCAATATTTCCCCGGCGTACCGGCAGCCGATCTCGTCGGCAGGGAGATCCTCTACGGCGACAGCATACAGGCCACGGTCGCGGGCATTGTCAGGGACCTACGCGACCGTACCGACTTTACCGCGGTGGAATTTATATCGTACGCAACTTTGTTCGAAACGATCCAGCGGGAGGCCTGGTCAGTAGACTCCTGGAGTAACTGGAGCGAAAATTCAAAGGCCTACCTGCGCCTGCACGCGGCCATTTCACCGGAGACGGTGGCCCGGCAGGTTACAGACCTGCTCACGCAACACAGAGAAGGGGTTAACCGTACCGCCAGTTATACCAACACGGCCCGGCTCCAGCCGCTGGCCGACATTCACTTTAACCCGACGTATGCCGGCACCCAACGTACCGCCAGCCGATCGGCGCTCTATGCACTGCTGGGCGTCGCCGCCTTCCTCTTGCTGCTGGGCTGTGTCAACTTCATCAACCTGAGCACCGCCCAGGCGGCACGCCGCGCCAAAGAGATCGGCATTCGTAAAACGGTCGGCGGCCACCGCGCGCAGATCGTCAGGCAGTTTCTGGTGGAAACGCTCAGCATCACCACACTGGCCATGATCGTATCACTGGTGCTGGCGCCATTCCTGCTGCGCGTGTTTGCCGGCTTTATGCCCCTATCGGCCACGTTGTTTATCAACATTCCTACGGCAGTATATGCCGTATTACTCATGCTGGTAGTATCGATGCTGGCGGGCTTTTATCCCGCGCTTGTGTTGTCGGGTGTTCGTCCCGCACTGATCCTGCGTGGCCGCCCGGGCGCCGGTGGCATGATGCGTACGACGCGACTGCGCAAGATGCTGACCGTATCGCAGTTTATGATCGCCCAGTTCTTTATCATCGCTGCGCTGGTTGTCAGCCGGCAGGTGGACTTCTCGTTACACCAGGACCTGGGCTATCGCCAGGAGGCGATCTTAAACTTCGCATTACCGCCCGGTGTCAGAGCCGATCAGACCGGCTTTATCAACAGCCTGCAGGCGATGGCCGGTGTCGAGCGCGTGAGCAGTGGCTTTATACCTCCGGCCTTCGGCCGTTCGTTGCTGACCATGCTCTCACGCTCCGGGGCACGTGAGGACGACAAGTTGTCTGTACAATTACGTTTTGGCGATGCCAACTATATACCACTTTATGGCATACAGCTCGTCGCCGGGCGAAACATTCGTGAAGTGGAAGGCGTGGCGGAAGTGGCCATCAATGAAACGTGTGCCCGTGCGCTGGGCTATACTGAAGTCGAGGAGGCTATAGGAGAAGAGCTGACCATGGTCGGCGACACACATGTGGTGGTCGTAGGCATCATGAAAGACTTTTACCAACGCTCCACGCATACGCGCATCGACCCCGTGGTGTTGAAAGGGGAGCGAGGCGATTATATACACGTCGCCTTGCGTGCTCAACAGCCAGGCGGTACAGCGTGGCCGGAAACCATACGCCAAATAGAGGCAGCGTTCCATGCCTTATATCCCCAGGCAAGTTTTTCTTTTACTTTCTTTGATGAAAGCATCGCCTCTTTCTACCAGGAAGAGCTGCAAACTGCGACGATGTTAACGTGGGCCACCGGGCTTTCCATCCTCATCAGCTGCATGGGTCTGTTGGGCCTTGTCATCTATACCGCGGAAATACGACGTAAAGAGATCGGCATCCGCAAAATCCTGGGAGCGTCCATCACGTCGCTTATCGCCAACCTGTCGCGGGAGTTTGTGCTGCTCGTGCTGCTGGCATTTGCGCTGGCAGCGCCGATTGCCTGGTATGCCACCGACCGGTGGCTGGAATCTTTTCAATACAAGGCACCGGTACACGTGGGTATATTTCTGGCGAGTGGAGCATTCTTGTTGGTCGCTGCGCTGTTAACCTTGTCGTTCCAGACAATCCGCACGGCACAGAGCAATCCGGTTGACAGCCTGCGGTCAGAGTAATAAAGGCGCTAATCCGTCTCACCGTCAATCGGGTACCGGCCAATGGCTTGAATACCTTCGTCAGAGAAACGCCATACTTCGGTCGTGACCGGGTATCCGGAGTCCTGGTACTCGTCAACCACTGTAGGGCCCAACCGTGCCAGCAGGTATTCGGAATCTGCCTCGGAAAATAGATAACAGAAGTCGCGTACGGGAACGACCGCAAAGAAGGGAAATCCGAAGTC
Source organism: Parachryseolinea silvisoli (assembly GCF_021190955.1). Classification (GTDB taxonomy): domain Bacteria; phylum Bacteroidota; class Bacteroidia; order Cytophagales; family Cyclobacteriaceae; genus Ohtaekwangia; species Ohtaekwangia silvisoli. The sequence goes on along the minus strand of NZ_JAIOAO010000001.1, from coordinate 1,225,258 downwards.
GGCGAGGATTCGATCGCGTAGGCTGGGTGCCAACAGCAACGAAGCTTTTAGGTCGGGACGGGATGTATTAAAACAACCCAGCTTATGTCCGTCGATCTCCTGAATCTCAATTTCCGTCTCAGACAGCAGGCGGTCGGCATTAGCGTTGGCTTGTTGGGTAAGGTTTTCTTCGGTTACATTCCAGTCTTCCAGATTTCTGGGAGCGATCCAGGTGTGCCGGTCATCGCCCGTATACAGATAGATCTTTTCTACCTCCTCGGTCAGCGGATGGTGTAGGACGTCGTGGAAGTCAAAATCATCTCTGGGACAAAGCGACGCGAAAATGTCCGGTCTGACCGTTTCCCAGTCGGAGGGCAACCCTTCGCCAACGCCATTATAGTCTACAATGGTTTCGACCAGCTCCTGGATATGTCGCTTGTCGTTGTCACGCGCATAGTTCTTGCGTACGTTGTCCAGGCTAACCTTTAAATCCGCTCCGCCGCGCTGAATGTGTACCAGGCCTTCATCATCAATCGAATCGATAGCAATACCGTGTTTTGCTAACTGTGCTGTAAATTCTTCCAACACCAAATCGTTTGTGTTCTTGTCGTCGGACATCGTATGGGGGTTAGCGTAACAAACGAAAAATAGAACATTGGTGTCATTATAACAACGCGATCTAAGGCACCGCATGAGAGCGTCCGCTATCGGGCGGTTTTGTTAGGTTCCGGACATCCGGGTGTAGTGCTGATAGAAGAAAAAGTGGCCTACGGCATCAAAAAGAGCCTTTGATACTATAGGTTACTTGGCACAATCCATGTAACAAACGGGCGTATACCGCAAGCCTATGATCCGCAATTACCTCGTCACAGCCTTCCGCAATTTCCTCCGGCACCGTTCATTCACCTTACTGAATGTAACCGGCCTGACCCTGGGCATGATTGCCAGTGTGCTTATTTTACAATATGTAAAATACGAACGCAGCTACGACACCTTCCACAGCCAGGCAAACGACATATACCGCGTACAATACAACCAATGGCATAATGGTAAGCTTCGGTTCGAATGTGCCGCGGCCGTCCCCGCAGTAGGCCCGGCGTTGAAAAACAACTTTCCTGAAGTAAAACACTTTACACGCCTCTTCCCGGTCAGCGGCGTAATGGCATACGACAGCCCCGGACGCGGACAAATCGCCTTCCAGGAAGAAAAGATGCAGCTGGCCGACTCATCCGTCTTCGCTATTTTCGACTTTAAGCTCCTGCAAGGAGATCCGGTGCATTCCCTGGAGGGCCCTAACAAAACAGTGATCTCACAACGCGCCGCCAAAAAATACTTTGGCTCCGAAGACCCCATTGGTAAAATCATCCGGATGGATGGTCAGGAGAATTACGAAGTCACCGGCATCTTTGAAGACGTCCCCGAAAATTCACACATCAAATTCGACTTCCTGTTGTCGTATCAAACGCTGGACAACAAATCGCGTAACGGTTCCCAAACCAGTTGGGGGTGGTATGACTTTAATACCTATGTATTGCTGGAGCCGGGTACTGACGTAGCCGCCCTGCAAGCCAAGTGGGATAATTACCTGGAGCGCGAACGCGGTGAAGAGTGGAAGAAGCACAACAACAAACAGGAATTCCTGCTACAGCCCCTGCTCGGCATACACCTGCACGCGAACCTGCTGCAAGAGTCGGAACCCGACGAGCGCGGCAATGGCGACTCCGTCTATGCCCTGACCTTCATCGCCCTGTTCATCCTCGTCATTGCGTGGATCAACTATATCAACCTGGCGACAGCACGCTCCCTGGATCGTGCCAACGAAGTGGGGGTACGCAAAGTCATGGGCGCCCAGAAACAACAGCTCATCTACCAGTTCCTGGCGGAGTCTTTGATGCTGAACCTGGTCGCGACAATCGTCGGCCTGGCCGTCGTGCGCGCCGTATGGCCATTCTTCGCATCGCTGTCGGGCCGCGATATTCCGCTGACGTTCATGGCAGAAAGCGGCTTCTGGTGGCTGGTCGGCGGCTTATTTATTGTCGGTACAGTTTTGTCAGGATTTTACCCGGCCATCATCCTTTCGTCCTTTAAACCGGTAGCCGTACTGAAGGGTAAGGTATCGCGTGCTGCCCACGGCAACATGCTGCGCAAGTCGCTTGTTGTATTTCAATTTGCCGCCTCGGTGGTGCTCATCAGCGGTTCGATCGTGGTATACCAGCAGTTGAGCTTTATGCGTCATCAGGACCTGGGCGTCGATATACACCGTACACTCGTGTTGCGGGCACCCCGTGCAACGGACTCGCTGTACCAGCAACACATGGAGAGCTTTAAGGCCGAGGCCTTGCGTCTTCCCGGCGTCAACAGCATGAGCGCATCGTCCAACATTCCGGGCGACGAGATCTTCTGGGCCAACAGCATCAGGCGCCTTGTCGGCGGCCCGGAGGCTAGCATTTCAGGTTACACCGTGGGCATCGACCACGACTATATACCGGCGTTCGGATTGAAATTGGTCGCTGGTCGCAACTTTGACCGCGAGCATACCAATGACAAGAAGAACATCATTCTGAACCGCGCCATGGTAGAAGCGTTGGACTTCGAGTCACCCGCCACCGCCATTGGCGAAACCGTCATTCAAGGCGACACCTTCCGGATCGTGGGCGTGTTGGAAGATTATCACCAGATGTCATTGAAGGAGGCAGTAACGCCATTAGTATTCCGGTTCATTCCCGACTTCGCAAATTTCTATTCCTTTAAAGTCGACGAAAGAAACTATAGCAGCGTGCTGGCCGGACTCGAAAAACCGTGGAAGGAATTCTTCCCCGGCAATCCCATCGACTACTTCTTCCTCGACCAGTACTTCAACCGTCAATATGAGAGCGACCGGCTGTTCAGTCAGACCTTTACGCTCTTCACGGTGCTCGCCATCTTCATTGCCTGCCTGGGCTTATTCGGCCTGGCATCGTTCATGACGGTGCAGCGCACCAAAGAGATCGGCGTACGCAAGGTACTGGGCTCCTCGGTTGCCGACGTTGTATTCCTGCTGTCGCGTGGGTTTGTACAGTTGGTGCTGGTAGCCAACCTGCTGGCATGGCCCCTCGCGTGGTATATCATGGACCAATGGCTGTCCGGCTTCCCCTATCACATCGACATCAATCCGCTGCTCTTCGTAGTCGCGGGCGGCGTAGTCGTGCTGATAGCCTTCCTATCTGTCAGCCTCCAAACCATCCGCGCTGCACGCGCGAATCCGGCAAAGTCCTTAAAATACGAGTGAGATACAGTGTGAATGTGAGAGCGAGAGAAGGTTCAAATCTAGTACCTCCCTGGCGACAACTGATATTATGTTGCAATTCTTCGTGATCGCCCATCGCGACGACCGGCGCAAGTCTTAGCCCCGTCTCGGGGCAGAGACTTGTGTCCAGTACGGGGGGCAGTCTCCGACTGCCCAGCGGTAACGTCGTAACCTGCGCAACCATACACATATAACGCCCTCGCCGTCACCTTCGATTTCCTACACCACAGCCTTTTTATACCCCCCAGCCGTAACCCCCGTATGCTGTTTAAAGATCCTCGCGAAATAAGGCAGACTCTCGAAACCACATTGCAACGCAATGTCCTGAAACGGCAGATCAGTCGTAGTCAACAGCAGTTGCGCTCGTTCCACCCTTCGGTTTTGAATATACCGCAACGGTCGTTCGCCGGTATGCTCATAAAACAGCCGTGAGAAATAATCAGCGCTCTGATGGGCACGCCTGGCGAGCAGGGCTACCGTGATGGAGGTATGCAAGTGTGTTTGGATGAAATGAACAGCGTCGGCAACCTTGGCGTGAATAGCGGCAGGTGTGCTCTCCCGAAAATGCGGAGAAGCCATGAATCGCGATACGAGCTGCATCAAGATCCCACACGTCTCCAAAAAGTCGCATACCCGTAGCGTGTTATTCGCCTCCCGGTAACTTTTAAGGATTGGCGCCTTCTCATATACCGCCGGGTTGTACGACAACAACAGACCCCGTGCCGGATTCAGGCATAATATCCGCCTGACGGCAGCAACCTCAGGCTCGCCCGCCGGGATTTTAAAGATTTTGCGATTGGCTGCAAACAGGGAGGAGCCGTCCGGCGTTTCTTCCGTAAATGTCACATAATACTGTTTTAAGAAACGATCGCAGGTATAGTTGCAGGTAGTGAACGACGGGACCAGGTACAGATAACCCTTTTCGAGCACGACCTGACCGTCGGCATTAAACAACATCCCCTGGCCGCCTTCAATGTAATACAGCCGGTAAAAAGAGCTGGTGACATGCTGATAATTCCAGCTTTTGTTCAAACTAACCTCGTCGGTGTTCAGAAGAACAAAGGTCGATCGTAAAAATCTAGCATTCATAGCGATAGATGTTTCTGAAGGTACGATTAAAAATGAATAAAAGGAGCGGCGTGTCGGATATGTGCAAGTTTTAACAGCCTTTGTAGAAACAGCCGCGCGCAGGCGCGATTACCTTTGCGGGGATGAAAAATACAGGGAGCCTGCTGGTGTTGATTTTCCTGATGGCAGTAGGAGGGACGTTCGCGCAGTCCGTCGATTCCATCAATGCCTATACGCGTGCCAAACGCCACGGCCTTATTATAAATAAACCCGCTCCCCGGTTTTTTGAAGGCGCACTGTTGGGCAACGGCGCCCTGGGGGCTGTTGTAACAACACGGCCCGACGCCATCGTGATCTATTTCGGTCATAACAACGTGTGGGATATCCGTATCGCCGAACATCATAAAGATGAGCTCAAAAGCTTCGACTATGTATTTAACAAAGTCAAAAACATTCCCGCAAGCAAGCAGCATCTCACCGACGATCCCTGGTATGCCGAATACGTCCGCATGGCCGGTGATAACTACAACAAACCCTACCCGCGACCATTCCCATGTGGTTCTGTACTACTCGGATTCGACAGGCGCAACATCCAGGTACTTGGCCATACACTCGATATCTCCAATGGCCTGTGTACTGTGCGACTACTAACAAAAGCGCAACAGGAGCTCCACCTTACACTAGGGGTTGATATGCATGCGGACAACCTCCGGATGCAGCTGACGGACATCCATGGCAATCCCCGTCCAAACGTCTTCGACCGTATACACGTCATGCCCGATCCTTCTACACCGACGGATATTCCGCCGTATACTATACACGAAGACATGGCCGCAGGGGTATTATCATTCCGGCAAGTGCTGCCGCACCGGGAGCCCGTGAACGGCCAGGCGGGCGCAGCGCATTCGAAAGACAGAGCGTTCCGGTTAACCGCAAGGATAGCCGGTCAGTTGCGTAAAAGTACCCGCATGAATTGGAGTGGCAACCGCGAAATCATGGCGCCTTTGGAAGCATCCCTTACATCCACCGCCGCTTTCACGGCCTCGATCTCCCTGGAAGAAGGACTACAACACACGGTCAGCAGCACCGTACCATCCTCTCCGCCTGCGAGTGCCGGTGACCTGGCCGCCATACTGGCCCGCAATGAAGCGACGTGGAAAGACTACTGGTCAAAGTCCGCCGTAGCGTTAAACGATACCTTGCTGGAAGAGCTGTGGTATCGCAATCTATACTTCCTGAACTGTGCAACAAAACCCGGCGCCACTTGTCCGGGGTTGTTTGCCAACTGGAGCTACAACCACATCGGTACTGCCTGGCACGGCGACTACCATCTGAACTATAACACACAGCAGCCATTCTGGGTAACGTTCTCGAGCAATCACCTCGAAAAGAACCTGGCGTATGTAGACCTGGTTGAAAGACTACTGCCCGTCAGCAAACAATGGGCCCGCGACTACTATGGGCTGCCGGGGGCATACTTTCCGCACTCCGCCTTCCCCGTCGACATGACCCTGAACCCGTATCCTTTGCCGGACTGGGGATGGGAGATCTGCGAAACGCCCTGGGCCGTACAAGGACTTTGGTGGCACTACCGCTATTCCGGCGATATCGACTTCCTGCGTACACGCGCCTACGAGCCGATCAAAGCCGCGGTACAATTTCTGGCCGCCTATATGAAGCGGGCGGACGCCCACGGTGGCCCGCGATGGCAGGATGGAAACTACCATGTATTCCCGAGTGTACCGCCTGAGCTCTATGGCCTTCGGCCGGGCTTCCAGTATAACTATGACTGCACCGCAGACCTGGCCTTGATCAAGTTTATATTCCGGGCATTCCAGCAAGCAACAGTTGTGCTAGGCACTGCGAAAGCCGAACGAACATTGCTGACCGAGGTAAACGAAATCCTGACGCATTTTCCCGACTATCCCACGACGCTGTCTAAACAATACGGCAACGTGCTGGTAGCCGTACCCGGAGAACACGATCAGGTTGTCTACAATGTTCCCAATCCGCTGTTCAGTGTATTTCCCGGCGAAGACCACGGCCTGCACTCCGAGGCCAAAACGCTGGCGCTCCTGGCAAACACGTACAACAACCAGCAAAACGAAGGCGGTAACGACCTGGTCTTTGTCAACCTGCAGGCCGCACGCATTGGCATGCTGGACCTCGAAGCATTTAAGCGCCACGTACGGTATTCTTTACTACCTAACGGCACCGCCACTGACATGGTTATGCAAGCGCACGGCCGCTACGGCGACCAAACCGACTTTGCCTACATGGCCGACATGGGCATATGGTTTGAAAACTTCGCACTCCCCGCCGTCGTCAACGAATGTCTGCTCCAAAGCTACAATGGCACCCTACGCCTGTTTCCCAACTGGCCCAAAACCTCGGACGCCACCTTCCAAACACTCCGTGCCGCCGGCGCCTTCCTCGTCACCGCCGCCCAGCACAACGGCCACGTTGAATACGTCCGTGTGCTCAGCGAGAAAGGAAACGACCTGCGTATGCTATCGCCGTGGGGTCCGAAAGGCTTTTTCCATAAAGACGGCAAGAAAATTGCCATCACGAAAGCAGAGCTTACCGTCAAGACACATGCCGGTGAGTTGATCGTTTTCACCGAGCATTAGCAAGTAACCGGTTCAGGTTTTAACGCCAGCGTAGTCCCGACTTGTCGGGAAGACCGGGGTACTGTATGGTTGCAGTCTCCCGATTGCTGTGGGACCAGGTATAGTCTAAACCAGTGTTTATCGCATAAGAGTATGATGCCTCCCTGACCGAGACTCCATGTTGCGCATTACTCACCGTATAGTGATACACAAAAGTCTTTGCATCCTCAACCGATTTCTTTCCACGCAAGGAAGCTCGTGGTCCGACATCGCTTGGCAGGGCAGGGGTAACGATCGGTGGCGCTACCATGGCAGTCTCGATAGGATCGTGACGGTTGTAATTATTCGAAACTTCTTCATCCTCAAGATTAACGTCACGCTCGCTCTCACGCTGTTTCTCCGTGCCCGCCACAATCGCCAAAATCTTCGCCGCCCCGGCACGCTTGATCTGCTTTACCTCTCCATCATCCAGCGAATCCCCAAAACAAATCCCAATCCCCAACATCAGGCTATACCCCGCCTCGGGCGGTAGCTGGTCAAGGGACAGCTCCAACGTAGTGGCCGGCGATCCCTTCAGTGCCGAATACCACTCCGAAGAAGTATAGCTACATCCATACATGGTATCGTACCACTTTGGCGCCTGATATTTACCCGTTCCTTGATTGAACTTGAAATCCGGTACAACGCCCAGGGAGATCGTGATGCTAAACTTCGAATGCCGGTTATTAGGAAAAAAATTAATGTCGCGCACCAACGCCGGTATCTCCACCTTCGCCGAGCCTTTTTCTGTATCGATCGACCAGCTCAACGTGCTGCGGAGCATCGAATCGAATGTAGTATATTTGTTAAGTTGAAAACCTTCCAGTAACTTGGGGTGTTTCGAAAGCTCGATCGCACGTTGGCCTAATTTGCTGGTGGAGTCTTGTTTTTGAATAAGTTTGAGCGATTTGTTGATGAACCCACTGAAATTATAGTCGGCGAGCGCACGCATCGGGTGCATCATAAAACGGACTTCTTTGCCCATGGTGGAGCAGCCGCCAAATTCGCTCATGTACAGTCGTGGGAGGGCAAATTTTGGTGATTTTTTGATCGTCTCTTTTGAGGCGCCGCCTTTACGCCGCACCACGATCTTGTCTGTACCGCGCATGCGGTAAAAAGAGAGGTCACCGAGACTACCGGTGAATTGCAGTTCTTCTAAGAATGCCATATTGTTAGGGTATGTTGGTTAACGAAATAACTAGCTAACGTCGTCAGGGTCGCAACGACTTTGGGCCATACTTCTACGAACAAGGTAGCTACTTCCTATATACTGCCAATAATAAGAAGACACAATTTACGCACAATGTATTCACAAGCAAAAGATGACCCAGACCTCTATAGGTCTGGGTATAGAGTGAGTCATGAGTGGAATTTCACTGGGTTATCTCTTGAATATAATGAAAGATGCGTTAAAGTTGAGATAGATTTTCTCCGGGTAATGTCTGATAATAAGCAGGGTGTAAAATAGTGCACCTGAAAAATCAGGGGGTAAATGGGGCGGAAGGATGGATCGGCGCGAAGCCCCGCGCGCTTGTGTGCTGCGCAACGCGCAGCATAGGCTGCAATTGCGCAAGAAAGCAGTTGTTCGAATTTAAGCATTTTTGCCCAAAAAAACTGCTTTCCTGCCAAGAATAAGATGTAACACTCTATTAGTATAGTATCTCTCTTCCATTATCGAAGATCGAATTGCCGTTTATATCCACTCTTTGCTCGCAGGCATAGAATACTTTGAAAAATTGGCTTAGCCCACGATTTTGACCCAATAATCGCTACCAAATCTGCTATGGCACCAAATATAATTGTATACCGCTTAACTTATTGATCGGTTCCCATATCTTGAAGTTACTTATGCTCATTCACTCCGCTATACAAGATGCCATTAAACGATCTAATCTTGTTTTTTTTGTCGGTGCAGGTTTTTCCAAGTCTCTTGGGCTGCCGGCCTGGATGGACCTTGTGAAGCTGGTCGTCGATGACCTCCGACGGGACTATGGAAATAGTATCGATGCGCTCATGGATGGAACCAATGGCAGCGCCATCGGCATGTTGGACGCCCTTAAAAAGAACGGGCATCATGCACGTATCGTGGAAGTAATGGAGCGTTATATTCATGTCTCCTTAGAAAGGACCGCTTTGAGACGCCATGAAAAAATCTGGCAGATCACCGACCAGGTCATTACCACTAACTATGACAAGGCGTTCGAGACGGTTGGACCTGCAAAAATGAAAAAAGTCGTTTATGAGGACGATTTTCATATTGCCCAGCTTTCCGGACTCGATCATTTTCTATTCAAGGTTCATGGCTGCATCGAACAACCTGGGAAATGTATCCTCTTCTCCGATCAATATAAAAAGCTATATCATGGTCGTCATGGCGCCAGCCTGGAGCTTTTTAAATTCCTTTCCGACACAACCATTATCTTTCTGGGCTTCAGCCTCAGTGATCCATTTGTCAATGACCTGCTGAAACTCCGTCAAAAAGCTTATCGGGGGTTAAAGCCGCCCAACTTCATTATTACCATGGGCGATAATGACTTCTCCGAGCTTGGCGTTGAAAAAATACAGGGTGTTACCAATTATGATGTTGACCTGGATGCTTTTCTCGATGCACTCATTGCTATTCGTGAAAAATATCCGCCTGGGCTTTCAATGCTCTTGCAGGGCCTAAAAAAGGAGGGTCGGGCCTTTGTGGAAGAGGAAGTCAGAGAGCAATACTTTGGATTCCTATCATCCATCGAAATGCAGCCTGCCCGGGCCGAAGTAGCTGAGGAGATTAAGACAGGTCACTTCCCTTTAGCCGAGGAAAAACTACGGGACACGCTGAAAGCAGAATTGAATGCTATTGAAATCAACAGGAAAAAGGCAGCACATACTTCCTTTGAACTAGGTAAGTTCAAGGAGCTTCAGGCCCGGCACAAGGAATCTTTGCCTTATTATGAACAGGCTGTAAAACTTCAACCCAACAACCCTGATTATCTCAACGGCCTTGGCTGTATTCATTACTACCTTGGAAATCCCCGCATGGCCCTGCAGTATCATCAGAAAGCATCCCGGATCAATCGCCGTCAATTTGGCGAGCGACACGCTACACATGCCAATGATCTTTATAGCGTAGCGTTGCCGCTTATTTCCCTGGGAGAATATAAAAAAGCGAGGATACATCTCACAAAAGCTATTCGTATCGGATCTCAAACACTGGGAGAACGTCATTCGGAAATAGGACTTTACTATATGTACTTGTCCAATGCTTTCAATCTTCTGAACGAATCCCAAAAGGGTCTGACATATGCCCAATTGGCCCTCGACATCGTTCGCGAGCACTTTGACTACAACCACAAGAAAACTGCAATGGCATACAGCTACTTGGGGCAATGCTACCATGGAATGCAGCAAATCGAAAAGGCTCATGATTGTTTCAAGAAAAGTCTGGAAATCGATAGCAAGATTTACAGCGACAAACATCCGGAGCTTGCTCAGGCTTATAACAATTTTGCCTGTACATTAACTGAAATGGGTAAAAACCGTGAAGCACTTTCATACTATAGAAAATGCTTAGCTATCGATGAGTATAACTTCGGCGCCGCGCATCCGAACATAGCTACACGCCATAGCAATATAGGATCGGTGTGGGCCAACTTGGGTAATTATCAAAAGGCTATAGCCAGTACAGAAAAGAGCCTGGCTATGAACATCAAATTCTTTGGCAAAAAGCATCTCGATGTTGCCGGTGACTATTACAGCCTGGGTCTCTTCAAAAGAGAAATCGGCGATCACAAAGGTGCAATAGAAAACTTTCATAACGCGGTTTCGATCTACGCAAAACATAGAGACGAGGCCTTTTCTCAGCTTTATAGTAGCATTGAGGCTCTCGGAGAATCTTACTACGCACGGAAAGAATTTAAGAAGGCGATTCCACAATTAGAAACAATGTGTGTCATTTACTTCGTTCAGAAAAGGGAAGGCCACGCAGCTTTTCTGGTTGCATTAGATAAGCTGGCGGTAGCCTATGGTAAAGAGGGTAAATTGAAAAGAGTCATAGAAAAAAGACAAATGGCATTAGGGATTTTGGCAAATCATTATAAATCTCGCGTGGAAGATATTTCTTTAGCCTATACCGCCCTTGGCAAGGCTTACGAAAATAACCGGCAATATAAACTTGCTATGATGCAATACGAGGCGGCGCTGGTGCGCTGTGAAGCGAAATTCAAAAAAACGGACGAACGAACCAAGATTGTCCTCACCAATATAAAGCGTTGCCGGCGAAAATTGGCCATGGGGCCGTCATAAGACATAGACAACGAAAAGTCCAGTAACATCGAATATTATCACAAAGGAGTTCTGGAAAGTAGTAACGAGATCCCCGAAGGAATGCTATCCAAAGAGTCAGCGTAAGTGAGTCAAAGCGTAGCGCGCCTTTCCGACGTGATCGTGTTGCGGTAATAAGAATCTGCCGATACAGTATCCTGTACTATCCGGCGATCGGAATGATCCTTAAAAAAGGACTTAAATCTATGAAAGTTCACGGGGTAGGGGCACAGGTTTGTCTGCAAACGTGTGTTCTTGTTGTTTTATAATTGGTATATTTCCGTTACAAGCGGATCTGTGTACAGCCCCTGGCGAGCCCATCGTATGAAGCGTCTTCACAAATCTAAACGGTATTTTCTGATTGGGGTGTTTTTAGTAACGACACTCGTGTTCTGCCGTGCACAGCAGCCTGTACGGGGTGATAAACCTGCAACACTCCTGGCGCTTATCCAGCAAAGCAAGCCCGACACCAGTCGCATCAAGTTACTGCTTACACTCAGCCGGTATTATTTTGATACTGAGTGGAACTATCGAAACAAGATCAAAGTGGATAGTGCGCTGGTGTTTTTGGTGCAGGCTAAAAATCTAAGTGATTCCCTCGATGCTTTCGAGCTTGGGCAGGAGACCCTCACGCAGATGGGGTATTACTACTTCAGGTGCGACAATGCACGACGGGCGGAAGAATGTTTCAGGCAGGTGATCGACCGTTATAAAAAGGCGGGAGACAAAGACAGGGAAGCACAGGCCTGGGTCAATTTTGGCATGCGGTCGCCTTTAATTGACAGTACGTTGCAAACGATCATCGGCCGATTTGAGCATGCACTTCGTATCTACCGGGAATCCCATAACAAAATAAGAGAGGGTTCAGTCATCACCCAGATCGCCTACAGACATGTACGTCAGGGTAAGCTGGCGCTCGCGGAAGACGAGGCGAGACAGGTATTAAACCTTCAAAATAGTAATGGCCCGAACGAGCTTCAGTACACATACGATCTGCTGGCGGAAATCAGTGCACTGAGGGGAAATTACAACATAGCAATCCTGTATGAGCTGGAAGCTATTAAAAGTATGGAACGGATCGGGGATTATCGTTTCGAAGATAGTTTTTATAATACGTTGGGTGGTTTTTATGGAGAGATTGGAGAGGTTGAAAAAAGCATTCAATGGTTTCACAAAAGCCTGGAGGTTATGAAAAGGAACAGCGCGCCGGAAGGCCAGTTCTATAAGCCGGGGGTGGTGACAGTGGACGACCGAAATGCGCTCTACTCCTTAGCGAGGCGGATTGTGCAGGGGCTGATAAAGCAAAATAGACAGCGGGAGGCATTTTCGTTTTTAACGCACACAACAAAAGAATATCCGCCCGATACCGATTTTGCCAGACAGCTGCAGACCGGTTCCATGGGCGATTGCTACCGGGCGATGTCGCACTATAGCATGGCAGAAAAATATTACCGGGAAGCCATCATGCTGGAGATTTCAACAGGACAGATTGATGAATTGCGTAAAGAGTATTACAATATTAGTAAGTTATACATCGCCTGGCGGCAATATTCCAACGCGGCAAATCATTTAGACAAATTAATGGCGATGCCCGAAGGCGTTATCAGTCTTTGCATGCTGGGGGATATTCATAATATGCTTTTCAAAATTGACTCAGCCTCGGGAAACTATGTAGATGCCATTAAACATTACCAGGCGCACAAAGCCATCAACGATTCCATTTTTACAGAAAAAAAGAGCAAGCAAATACAGGAATTGCAGATACAGTATGAAACCGGGCAGAAAGAAAAGGATATTCAGTTGTTGCGCAATCAAGCCAGGCTTCATCAGAACGAAATACAGCGGGCAATCCTGGCTAAAAACCTGACCTTTGGCGGCATCGCCCTGCTGTTAGTCATCGTGGGGTTGTTGTATCATAGCTATCGGGTGAAGCAGCGCAGTAATAAGCAATTGCAGGCGCAGCAGCGTGAGATCAATCATAAAAATTATTCTCTTCGCAACCTGGTGGATGAAAAGGAATGGCTGCTGAAAGAAGTTCATCACCGTGTAAAGAACAACCTGGCAACCATCATGAGCTTGCTGAATTCACAATCGGCATACCTGAACAATGCAGAAGCCTTAAGCGCTATTCGCGATTCCCAGCACCGGGTGCAGGCCATGTCGCTCATTCATCAAAAACTGTATCAATCGGAAAATGTCGCGGCGATCGATATGGCATTTTATATCCACGAGCTTGTGGAATATTTGAGAGATAGTTTCAATACCAGGCATCGTATTCGTTTTGAAATGAAGGTAGAGCCTGTTGAGTTGACAATAGCGCAAGCTGTTCCGCTTGGGTTGATCCTGAATGAGGCGATCACCAATGCGATCAAGTATGCCTTCCCGGAAAACAGGAACGGTGTGATCACGATCTCCATGAAGCAGGAGGCAAACGAGCATTTTTCGCTCACCATTGCTGATAACGGTATAGGCCTGCCGCCCGATTTCGATAGTGAGAACAAGAGCTCCCTGGGAATGAGCCTGATGCAAGGTCTGAGCGACGACATTGGTGCACGGTTTGAAATACAGAGTGATGGCGGTACAGCAATAGCCATACGATTCACTTCCGATCAGTTCCAGCATCAGCCGTAAGTTTTTCTGGTGTAATATTCGAAAATTGCCATGCGTGATAAAGTTCTTATAGTAGAGGATCAGTTCATAGAAGCGAACGATTTACGGTTGATGCTTGAAAAAGCGGGATACCAGGTAACGGGCATAGCCCGTTCGGTGCCGAAAGCGACCGAGCTGATAGAGCAGGACAAACCTTCGCTGGTCTTGCTGGATATCTACCTCAAGGGAAAATTGACCGGTATTGATCTGGCAAAAAGATTACGGGAGGAGAACATTGCTTTTGTGTATCTCTCCGCTAATTCCAGTCAGGATGTTTTAGCAGAGGCGAAGGCTACGCAGCCTTATGGTTTTCTGGTAAAACCTTTTCGTGAAAAGGATGTGCTGGTGGCGCTTGAAATTGCCCGCTACCGGCATGAGCATAGCCTGGAATCAGGTTTTCGGCGAGAAGCGGCATTACAAAAACAGCTCGCCGGATTGACTACCCGGTCTGGCAACTGGCAGCATACGATCATGAAGATCGGCATGGCTATTCAGCCGTATGTTTCCTTTGATCTTATGCGCGGCGAGTTCAAAGAAGCTGATCGCACACGTTATACCAGCGGCTTCCTGCGAATAGGATTCAATGAATATCAGCGTATCGGTGTCGCTGAATTTCGGATGATGACGGGCCTGACCGCGCAGATGTACAAGGTCTTGCAACGGTCGGATCACACGGATCCTATCGCGGCCTATTACGTGGGGGGAGCATTTACGGAACTTTGCTCCCGGGATCCATTGAAGAAGTTAGTAACCGAGTATTTTGGCATGGCCTCCTACCTCTCGCTGCCACTGCATCTTTCGGGCGGAGGGATTTTCTATCTTTCGTTTTATAGTCGAAGTGCGGATACATACACAGACGAACATCTTGCTTTATTCAACAGGCTGCAACGGTCATTGGCCGAGACGATAGACGGTGCGCTGGCGATCGAAAAGATACCGGAAGGCGCGGAGACTTTGAAGGAAGATCCATTGCCACCGGACGAGAATTCCAGCAGCATTTCAGGTTTCGAGGGTATTGTCGGCACAAGCCATCGTCTGCTGAATGTGTTCGACAGTATTACCCAGGTGGCGCCGCTGGATACTTCGGTACTGATATTGGGTGAAAGTGGTACGGGAAAGGAACGGGTCGCCGATTGTCTTCACAGGCTTTCTCCGAGAAAAATGAAACCTTTTATCAAGGTAAATTGCGCAGCCCTTCCAGCGTCCCTGATTGAATCAGAATTGTTTGGTCATGAGAAGGGGGCCTTTACCGGTGCTACTGACAGGAGGATCGGCAAGTTTGAGCAGGCTTCCGGCGGAACGATCTTGTTGGACGAAATAGGCGAAATGCCCATTGAGCTGCAGGTCAAATGGCTGAGAGTTTTACAAGAAAAGGAAATAGAACGCATCGGCGGTTCAGCTCCGATAAAAGTTGATGTCAGGGTGATCGCTGCCACCAACAAAGATTTGGAAAAGGAAGTTGCAGAAGGCCGTTTCCGGCTGGATCTGTACTACCGCCTCAATGTTTTTCCAATACAACTTCCTCCGCTCCGCGAACGCAAAGAAGATATACCGGCCCTGGCAAATCATTTTGTCAGTTATTTCGCCCGGAAGACGGGAAAAAAAATTACGGGCATTTCCACGAGAGTTTTGCAGGAGCTCCTGGTCTATCGATGGCCGGGCAATGTTCGGGAGTTGGAGCACTTGATAGAGAGAAGCGTACTGCTCACGAAAGGAGATACGATCAGGGACATCGTATTGCCAGATCAAAAGGAATTAAACCCTGCTGGCCATGCGCCTCGCGTAAAGACCATTCTGGAGAATGAGCGGGATCATATACTGGAGGTATTAAAAAAATGCGAGGGTAAGATCTGGGGCGCAGGGGGCGCAGCTGAGCTACTGAACGTTCCGCCCACAACGCTGCAATCCAAAATGAAAAAGCTCGGGATCAAAAAAGAGCATACCCTGTAGGTATTTGGAAACCCCCGCCTCTTTTTACAACGTCATTTCGTTGTCAGTTTTCGGTGTTCACCGAAATATCGGTGCTTTCTTTTTACGAGATTTACATAAATTGTTGAGAGTCAGTCATTTTTCAATCAGGCCGCATATTTGATTGCTGTGTCGGACCAGCTGCGATCAGGGCGGGCGGTGAAGGAACGACGGTGCAGAACCTTGCCTGGATTGAACTTCTGAATGAGGCTACTGAACATGCAAAAATCGCCCGTCTATAAATACATCTCTCTCGATGATCATTCGGCAACGCCGAAGTATCAGCAATTAGCAAACTCCATCATCAACGCTGTCCAGCAGGGCAATATTAAAAAGGACGAGATTCTGCCTTCGCTTAGTGAAATAAGTTTTGAATTTGAGATATCCAGGGATACGGCCGAGCGGGGGTACAAATACCTGAAAGATTGTGGTGTTATCGGCTCTGTTCCGGGGAAGGGATATTTCATTAAGAGCACGGATGTTAATCACCAATTAAAAGTATTTCTGCTTTTCAATAAACTCAGTGCACATAAAAAAATCATCTATGATTCAATTGCAGCATCGTTAGCGAAGCATGCTTCTATTGATCTGTATATTTACGATAACGATTTTTCTTTCTTTAAAAAATTACTTCAGTCGAAAAGAGAAGGTTATACACACTATGTCATCATACCGCACTTTCTGGAGGGTGGCGATAATGCGCACGAAATAATTAATTCGATCGATAAAGATAAGCTCATTTTATTGGACAAGTTGGTTCCGGGGGTCTCCGGACAGTTTGGCGCTGTCTACGAGAATTTTGAACTGGACATCCGGTCTGCGTTGGAACAGGCGCTCGAGCAATTATGTAAATATCATACCCTTAAAATCCTTTTTCCGCAGGACTCTTATTATCCGCAGGAGATTCTCAAGGGATTTTTTAGTTTTTGCGATGAGTTTGCCTTCACAGCCAAAGTCGTTCATCGAATTCAGGATGAGCCCATCAATGTTGGGGAAGCATTCATCAGTTTAATGGAGGAAGATCTGGTCAGGCTCATCGAAAAAATCCTGATCAGCAAACTTGACGTGGGTCGGGATGTCGGTGTGATCTCCTATAATGAAACACCGTTAAAGAAAATAATACTCAATGGCATAACGACCATCTCAACGGATTTCAAAATGATGGGCGAGAAAACGGCAGAGATGATCCTCAACAATTCAAGAGAGCATGTTGCAATACCGTTTCATCTTACATTAAGATCATCTGTATAAAAATTTCTTCCGGTAATTGGTTATTTTTGTATGCCTTAATGGCATCATCATGTCCAATCTTTTCTGGTAGGGTAAATTTTAATTACACCAACGTTTGAAGGGCCGTATGCATGCGATCTTACGAAGATTTATAGACGAAACTACTTCATGCACTATTTCGGATGAAGAGTTTTTGTATATCGAAAAAGGTTTTACTGAAAAATCAATAAAAAAGAAACAGTTCCTGCTGCATGAGGGCACTGTTTGTAAATACATGGCTTTCATAGTAAAGGGCGCCATGCGCCAATACTCAATCGATGGAAACGGGAATGAACATATTGTTCGCTTTGGCATGGAAGGCTGGTGGATGAGCGATCGTGAAAGCTTCCTGATGCTTACTCCGTCTAAATACAATATCGAAGCACTGGAGGATTGTGACCTGCTGGTGGCTACCAATGAACAATTGGCGATGGTAAAAGAGCAATCGCTTCTGTTCCTTAAAATGTCTCATATTTTAGACGCGCGGCATTCTATTGCTTCGCAAAATAGAATTCAAGCGTCGATCAGCTATACAGCGGAGCAAAAGGTGTTGGAGCTCATGAAAGTGTACCCCCTTTTTTTAAAGCGATTTTCACAAGCCATGCTGGCCTCTTATCTTGGCCTTAGCCCCGAAACCTTTAGCAGAATACGCAAACAAATAGCCGCGAACAACACCAATCGCCAGGTATAACCTGATCGGCATTGTTAGAAGGCCGTAAAGCCGCCATCCATTATTAATTCAGCGCCTGTCATAAAAGACGATTCTTTACTTGCCAGAAACAAAATGCCGCTCGCCAATTCTTCCGGGCTGGCTCCGCGGCCCATGGGCGTGCTTCCAATGGCCATTTCACGAAAGCTGGAAGCGTTCTGCATATTTTGTACCATGGGCGTTTCTACATACCCCGGATGAATGGAGTTAACGCGGATACCTGATTTTGAGAGCTCGATGGCGGCGCCTTTTGAAAGCATCCTGGATCCTCCTTTCGAAGCTGTGTAAGCGTTGCCGCCTGCATTGCCGGTAATGCCTGCTATCGAGGAAACATTTACGATAGCGGCACCTGGCTGCATGTAGGGAACAACTGTCTTGATTCCCAGAAAGGCACCAATAATATTGGTGGATAATACCTGCATGAACTCGTCCACGGTCCTGTCCGCTAAAGGTGCGTGCAGGTTTCCTGTAATACCTGCATTATTGACGAGGACATCGATCCTTCCAAATTGGTTGGCCAATGTGCTCACCACTTCTTTCCAATCTGTTTCACGGGAGACATCCTGAATGGCGTAAGCAGCAATTCCACCGTGAAGGTGAATGTCACTGACAACCTTTTTTAAGGGCGCTTCCGCCAGCCCGGTGATCATTACGGATGCACCTTCCTTTGCAAAAAGGAACGCCGTTGCAGCGCCTATGCCGGTGCCTCCGCCGGTGATCAGCGCGATCTTGTCTTTCAATCTGCCTTCTGCAAGCTGTGGGCTGCCTTCTCTCTCTCTATCGTTCATAGTAAGACTTCGTTGACGATGTGGTTTACGTTACAAGTTCAAAGTAACAATGCCGATGAGAAGTATTAATTGATCTATGTCAAGTCGTTTCGTTGATGTAGATCATTTACAAATCCTCCTGGGTCAGTCACTTTTGACTATCAAATTTTAATCACTTAAAAACGTACCAATGTCTGCAACACAAAACAATCCGAAAGCGGGTCTTGAAGCCTTGTTGACCCCCGACAATTGTGCTTTGATACTGATCGATCATCAACCTTTCCAGTTTGCTGGTCTCCGGAGTCACGACACACAAACCATCATTAACAACGTTGTTGGGTTAGCAAAGGCGGCAAAGATCTTTCATGTACCGACACTGTTTACAACAGTTGTTGAAAAAAATGGGGGCTATCTGATCAAACAGCTGCAGGAAGTTTTCCCTGACCAGAAACCTATCGACCGGACATTTATCAACACCTGGGAGGATGAACGGGTGGTTGCCTGGGTTAAGAAAACAGGAAGAAAAAAAATTGTTATCGCTGCATTGTGGACTGAGATCTGCCTGGCGATGCCTGCCATCCAGGCTGCCGGTGAAGGCTATGAGGTTTATATAGTCACAGACGCCTCTGGCGGGGTGAGCCTGGAAGCACATGAAATGGCAATCCAACGCATGATCCAGGCGGGATGTATTCCCATCACCTGGACGGTTTTTGGTTCCGAGCTTCAACGCGATTGGGCACGGACAGAAACAGTCCCCGCCCTGGCGGAAACCCTTATCGATCATTTTGGAAACGTAGGTACCAGCTTGCAATGGGAATGGCAACTTTTGGCGACACCTGTTCCTGAGAAGACTGTGGGTGTTTGAACTAATCGATAACGATCTCTATGAGCGCTACACACATCTGCTCAGCATTCGCTGATTCAAGAAGGTTCCGCAAGGCTGGGCGGTGTGTGGCGCTTATTGCCCTACTAGTAAAACTTTATGCAGGGCAGACTATTTAAGACAACCAGCTTTAGTGAAACAAGCGAACAAACTATATGAAAAAGTCATTTGGAATTATCGGCTCCGGTAATATCGGGCAAACCGTAGCACGGCATTTGGTAAAAGGCGGCTACGCTGTCATTATGAGTAACGGTCGCGGGCCGGATGCTGTCAAAGAGATCGTAAAATCAATAGGCGGAGGTGCCACGGCTGGATCGGTAAAAGATGCTGCTAACGCGGACGTCGTTCTTCTTTCCCTGCCATGGTCCCAAGTTTCATCCCTTACAGCGGTGGCTGACTGGAAAAACAAAATTGTCATCGATGCGACCAATCACTTTATTACCTATGCTCCCGATTTTCAAGTAGCGGATCTTCAGGGAAAGTCTTCTTCGCAGGTAGTGGCTGAACAACTTCCCGGTGCAAGGATCGTGAAAGCCTTTAACACGCTTTATTTTAAGACACTGGCACAAAATCCGAATCAGTCCGGTGGAAAAAGAGTATTGTTCATTTCCGGCGATGATGCTTCTGCAAAGTCAGAAGTGGGTGAGGTTATCAAGGCGCTTGGATTTGCTGTAGTTGATTTAGGCGACCTCTCCAACGGTAGTAAACTTCAGCAGGCCAAAGGTCCGTTAGCCACCCTCAACCTGATCCAGCTGTAGATTCCGGATTTGTATACCCTGTTGGTTAGGCTGTTTCGGTACAGAATTTCAGAAAATATCTCGTGGGACGAAATTTTGAATATCCCCTTTCTTCCCGCTTTTAAGCCGGTAAAAACCGTTTAAATCGTTTGCAATCAGTACGGTTCAGAACGGTTAAAACGGTTTTTGCTTTTAGTTTTATTTCTAAAAGCTTCCAAAAACCTCAAACACCTAAACCTTTTACCTATGGATCAAAACTACTTTAAAAGACCCTTATTGGTCATCACCAGCAAATTTCTGAAGAGGGTAAATCTATCCTTCATTGCGCAGCATAAGGACCATTGAACTTTGCTCAGTATTTCCTCCTGCCTTTCCAGGGATCGGGCTTATACCAATGCCAGAAAGCCGGGTAAGGGAAAAAACGTACAATAACTTTTAAGTATGAGCTGACAGGACTCACACGAGTCCTGGGAACTTGTCCAATCGAGGTCAGTAAGAATTTAGGGTGCGATCAACGCAGCCCTACAGCATCATCGTGCCCGTAAAAAACAGGCTTCCCTTGTTTCTTTAAATCTACTTGATTTTAACATACGACCTAATCACACTAAGCAGAATATGTATGCATAAATTTTACAGGATCCTTATAGGTTGCATTTTCATTGTTGCGGGTTTGCATCATTCTATTTTCGCGCAAGCCCTGCGAGTCTCCGGTACGGTTACGGACGAATCCGGAGGGCCCCTGCCCGGCGTAAGTATAATGATAAAAGGCACGAACAATGGAACTACCTCCGATGGCGATGGCAAGTACGTACTGGAAGTTGCAGACGGAAATGCAACACTGGTTTTCTCCTTCGTAGGCTTTAGCAGTCAGACGATTGAAGTAGCCAATAGAAGCTCCATTAATGTATCACTGGTGCCGGATATCGCAGCCCTGGGAGAAGTCGTGGTGGTGAGTTATGGAACACAGAAAAAAGAATCTGTCATTGGTTCTATTACCACCGTAGAGCCTGAAAGACTGAAAATACCCAGTAGCAATTTAACGACAGCCCTGGCCGGCAGGATGTCGGGCATCATCGCGTATCAGCGAAGTGGAGAACCCGGCGCCGACAACGCCAGTTTTTTTATTCGTGGCGTTACCACCTTCGGATACAAAAAAGATCCCCTGATCCTGTTGGACAACAATGAAATTACGACACGGGAACTGGCACGGTTGCAGCCAGACGATATTGCCAGTTTCTCTATTATGAAGGATGCGACCGCTACTTCGCTCTATGGTTCGCGCGGGGCGAATGGTGTTATCCTAGTGACAACCAAAAGAGGTCTTGAAGGTAAAGCGACCATCAACATTCGTATGGAGAACTCATTCTCCATGCCGACACAGAATATAGCGCTGGCGGATCCGGTTACCTACATGAAACTTCATAACGAAGCTGTACGGACGCGCAATCCGCTCGGCGTGACGCCGTATTCGCAAAATAAAATTGAGAATACGATGAACGGTGGTAATCCATATGCCTATCCCGCGAATGACTGGTATAAAATGGTCTTTAAAGATTACGCACAAAACAAGCGACTAAATTTCAACCTCACGGGGGGAGAGAAGGTTGCCAAGTATTATCTGGCAGGATCCATCAACAACGATAATGGACTCCTCAATGTAGATAAGCGAAACAATTTCAACAGCAACATTGATCTGAAGAGTTACATGTTGCGATCGAATATTACCCTGAATGTGACTAAAACAACCGAAGTGACGGTGCGCTTGCAGGGGCTTTTTGACGATTATACCGGCCCTATAGACGGAGGGGATGCGATTTACCGGCAGGTGATGCGAACAAATCCTGTATTGTTTCCCGCCTACTATTTGCCGGATTCAGCGAATGCACATACACAACATATTCTTTTTGGTAACTACGATAAAGGAGGATATAACAATCCGTATGCTTCCTTAGCCCGGGGCTATCGCGACTTCAGTACGTCCCATATCATGGCGCAAGGCGAGCTGCGGCAAAAACTTGATTTTATTTTGAAAGGGCTCTCGGTCCGTGGACTGTTCAATACAAACCGTTATGCTAACTATGAAGTAAGGCGTTTTTATACCCCATTTTATTATGCCATGTCCCGGTATGATAAAGCGACCGATACCTATCGCTTGAATCCGCTGAATCCGACTACCGGGACAGAGTATCTGGACTACCAGGAACCGTTGGACAGGAAGCTTATTACCTCGACAACGTATATGGAAGCTGCCATCAATTGGGACCACCTCTACAATGAAAAACACGCTGTCAGCGGGTTGGTGGTGATGACACGGCGGGAACAGTTGAATGCAAATGCGGGTGACCTTCAGAAGTCACTTCCTTATCGCAACATGAGCACGGCGGGGCGGTTTACGTATGCGTACGACTCCCGTTATTTTGCCGAGTTTAATTTCGGCTACAACGGCTCGGAACGGTTTTCTCAAAAAGAGCGGTTCGGATTTTTTCCTTCTGCCGGTGTGGCGTGGATCGCTTCCAACGAGACTTTCTGGGATGGTGGTCTTAAACAGATCTTTGACAAGCTGAAAGTAAAAGCAACGTATGGGCTGGTTGGAAACGACGCGATTGGTAGTGAGAATGACCGGTTCTTTTATCTGTCGAATGTGAATATGAATGATGACCGTAAAGGTGCTGCTTTTGGGACCTATGGAAACGGACAATCATTAACCGGGGTCTCCATATCACGATACGCCAATGACCAGATCACCTGGGAAACGGCTATTAAATGGAACCTGGGTGTTGAAATGAATTTATTGGGAAAACTGGAAATTCAGGCCGATGTCTTTTCCGAACACCGTAAAAACATTTTGATGGACAGGGCTTTCATTCCCGCTACCATGGGACTCCAGGCTGGAGTTCGCGCGAACGTGGGGGAAGCCAGCAGCAGTGGCTTTGACATGTCGGCCAGTTATGATCATTCATTCGCCCATGGCGCCTGGATAACCGGAATGGCTAATTTCACCTATGCCACGAGCAAGTTTAAGGTCTACGAAGAACCTGACTATTCCACCACACCCTGGCGCTCTCGTGTAGGCACCTCGTTAAATCAAATATGGGGGTTGGTAGCCGAGCGCCTTTTTGTTGATGAAGAGGAAGTCCGGAATTCACCCACGCAGTTTGGCGACTACATGGCGGGGGATATTAAATATAAGGATCTCAATAACGACGGTCAGATCAACGAGCAGGATATGGTGGCGATGGGGTATCCTACGGTTCCCGAGATCGTTTACGGCTTTGGTTTATCCGGTGGCTGGAGAAGATTCGATCTTTCCTGTTTCTTCCAGGGGCTTGCACGGGAATCTTTTCAAATTAATGCGTTTGATACGTCGCCGTTTGTTGACGGGCAGAATGCCTTGCTGAAGGACTATGCGGATGATCACTGGTCAGAGGAGAACCGGAATGTATATGCCTTGTGGCCCCGGCTTTCGCCCACGCGTGTTGAGAATAACATGATGGGCTCCAGCTGGGTCGTGAGAGACGGATCATTCCTGCGATTAAAATCTGTCGAGTTCGGGTATACGCTACCCATCAGCCTTATTTCACGGGTTAAACTGACAAACGTGCGCTTCTACTTTAGTGGAACCAACCTTTTAACGTTCAGTAAATTCAAGATGTGGGATCCGGAATTGGGAGGCAATCGTGATGCGAATGGCAATGGTATGGGGTACCCCATTCAAAAGGTGTTCAATATGGGGCTTCAACTTTCTTTCTAAAACTGAATACGATGAAAAAGATATTCATTACACTGATTATACTGTACACCTTGAGCGCATGCGGCGATTACCTGGACGTAGTGCCGGATAATATTGCGACCATTGATTATGCTTTCCGGAACAGAACGGTTGCTCAAAAGTATCTGTTCACCTGTTATAATTACCGTCCGCGCATTGGCGCGGTCGATAACGATCCGGCCATGAGCGGTGCCGACGAGACATGGCAACGTTATATTATCAACCAGGGCTTCCCAACCTGGGGTAATACCAACATTGCACGCGGTTTGCAAAATGCATCGAATCCGTATTTTAATTATTGGGGGGATGGTTTATGGACCGGGATCCGCGATTGCAATATTTTTCTTGAAAACATTCATAAAGTTCAGGACCTAGCAGATTACGAGAAGAAGAGATGGATTGGCGAAGTGAAATTTCTGAAGGCCTATTATCATTATTGTTTGTTTAAATGCTATGGTCCTATTCCCATCGTTGACGTCAACCTTCCCATCAATGCCAGTGCAGAAGAGGTAAAAGTATATCGTGAGCCGGTAGATTCGGTCGTTCAGTACATCGCGGACCTGATGCAAGAGGCGGTCGTTGATCTGCCGAATGCAAACGAAGTGATCGAAGGAACCGAAGCTGGCCGCGTTGACAAACTGACGGCGTTGAGTATGCGTGCTGAAGTGCTGCTCTTTGCCGCCAGCCCGCTGTTCAATGGAAATGCCGATTATGCAGGTATGATCGACAAGCGGGGGGTGCAGCTCTTTCCGCAGGCCTATGATCCTGAAAAGTGGCGGCTTGCCGCGGATGCCTGTAAAGAGGCTATTGATGTTTGCCAGGCGCAGGGTAAAGCGTTGTATGATCTGGTTGATCCCCTGACGTTAAATGCGCCTGATCCGTTCAAGGTACAGACAACGTACCGGCAGGCAATTTGCGATCGCTGGAACAAGGAATTAATATGGGGCAACACCAATAATGACGTTGCCTTTCTGGTACGGCACGCAACGCCAAGGCTGGTGCGATTAAGTCCGGAGAGACTTAATGATGCAACCAGTGAATGGGCGCCGACTTTAAAAATGGTTGGAAAATACTATTCATCGAACGGAGTTCCGATCGATGAGGATGTTCAGTGGCGGGATAACGGATGGTATCAAGACCGCTATAAGGTGAGACCGGAAGCTTCCGCCGGAGATGAAAAATATTATGTAAAGGAAGGCGAGAAAACAGTTTACCTGCATTACAATCGCGAACCGCGCTTCTATGCGAGCCTCGGTTTTGATAAGGGAGTTTACTTTGGAAATGGCTACTACGATTTTCCCGCAAATGTTAAGGTTTGCGATTTCTTCAATCTCGGTGTTTCCGGGTGGCAGGGAGGATCGGGATTTTCCTCTACAGGATATTCTGTTAAGAAGATGCACAGCTTCAAAGATGCGCAAACGAGAGACAACGTCTCGTTTGAATATTTTCCTTTTCCCATTATGCGCCTGGCCAACCTGTACCTGATGTATGCCGAAGCATTGAATGAAATCAACGGGCCGGTTGACGAAGTCTTCACGTATCTTGATCTTATCAGGGCTCGTGCCGGGCTAAAGGGAGTTCAGGAATCGTGGTCGACTTATTCAAACAGACCTGCTAAACCCACTACCAAAGAAGGCCTGCGTGAGATCATTCATGACGAACGAACTATTGAGCTGGCTTTTGAAGGCAAGCGCTTTTGGGACATCCGGCGCTGGAAGGAGATAGAGGTCTTAAACGAACAACCTCAGGGATGGAATATCATGGGCGAGACTGCCGCAGATTTTTACAGGGTAATAACGGTGGCGAAAGACCCGGTCGAGTTTACGGTAAAAGACTATTTCTGGCCTATCAGAGTATCAGACCTGGTAGTCAACAATAACCTGATTCAAAATTATGGCTGGTAGGCAGCTTCAAATCATGTGTTTAAAAATATGTATATGAACATGAGAAATACTTTTTTTAGCATAATCGTCGGTTTTGTGGCCCTGGCCTGTAAGGAAGAGTCCTTTTGGCAGGAACCAATAGATACCAGGCCTCCCGGCGGGATCGCAAACGTGGAGGTTGAAAATATTCCGGGAGGAGCCATCCTTCGTTATACGCTGCCGCATGATGAAGACCTTCTTTATGTAAAAGCAGTGTATTCCTTGAAAGATGGAATAACCAGCGAGGTACGTGCTTCGCTGTATAATGATACATTAAAGATCCAGGGATTTGGAGACACTGCCGAGCGACAGGTAAAGCTGATTGCCGTGGACCGGAGCAGGAACGAATCACAGGCGGTTGAAACAACCATCGCCCCGCTTGAGCCTCCTGTTGTTACGATTGGTGAAACATTGGAACTGATACCGGATTTTGGAGGGGTTCACGCATATTGGCAGAACCCATCCCGGGCAGAAATTTCAGTGGTCATACTGAAGGAGGATCATAATAAAGAGTACGTTCCGCTGGAAACTTTTTATAGTTCGGTAAAAGCAGGAGAGGGAGCAAAGAGAGAAATGGATACGATCCCTGTCAACATCGGGGCGTATGTTCAGGACCGTTGGGGAAACAGGAGTGAAACTAAGTATTATACCCTGACCCCGATTTTTGAAACGAAATTTGATCGCAACAAATTCAATGCTGTTGAGCTACCGGGTGATCAACCGAGTGCCTTTGGTTGGGTGAAACCAAGAATGTGGGATGATATTATGGGTGACCAGGGGTATAGCTCGCCGGGTGGTTCAGGCGTTTGGCCTCATTCTGTTACTATTGATCTTGGTGTCGTAGCTCGGATGAGTCGGTTGAGAGTATTTCAACGACAAGGGACGTACATTTTTTCGGAAGGAAATCCCAGAAAATTCGAAGTCTGGGGAGCTGAGCAGCTTGACGGATCCGGAGACTGGAATAGCTGGACGAAGCTGATGGATTGCACGTCCGTAAAACCTTCCGGATTACCGATGGGACAGAATACAGACGAAGATGTGTACAGGGCCAACAATGGAGAAGATTTTATTTGTCCTGTGCCAGCTCCGAAAGTTCGCTATATCCGGATCAAGGTTACACAAACGTGGTCGGGCGGTGACAACTTTCAAATATCGGAGTTGCAATTTTTTGGCGACAACCGGTAATGCTAACCCTTTAAAAAAATATCATGAAACAGCTATATTATTTACGCGAAGGATCACGCCATTTACCTGCAATAGGCATCGCATTGCTGGTGGTTATGCTGATAGCCTGTTCAGACATGAATGATCTGCACCAGGAGTATCTGGACCGGGGAGAGGTTATTTATGCCGCTAAAGCCGATAGCGTAGCGCCTCATTCGGGTAGAAATCGTGTCGAGTTTGAAGTATTTGTCAAGTCACAGCGGATCACAACAGCCCGGTTTTTCTGGAACGATTACAAGGATTCTTCAGACCTTATTATAGAAGGTCAGGGTGTTTTCAGAAAAATGCTGGATAACCTGGAAGAGAGAAGATACATTTTTCAACTTGTATGCCTGGATGAATTTGGCAACAGATCGCTGCCGGTGGAGCTAAGTGCCAATGTTTATGGCGAACAGTATCAGGCTCAATTAGTGAACAGATCGGTGGGATCGACGTCGATCGATGTGCAGGGAAAAGTAACGATAAATTGGGGGAGCGCTGTTGATGGAGCAGTTGCCATAGAAGTAAGCTATACGGATCTCGCCGGAAATAGTAAACTTCAAAGTTTCCCGGCAGATCTGCCAACCTCCGTCATAACAGACCTTAAGCCGGATATGGGGTATGAGTATAGAACCGTGTATAAGCCTGATTCTACCGGTATTGATAGTTTTTTTACGGACTATTCACAGAGCACATTGTTGACTTTTGATAAAAAAGACTGGAGTATTGTTGATTTCTCCTCGGAGCATGGCGGTGCGGATAATTCGGTGAAGAATTTTATTGATGGAACATTTAAAACCCGTTGGCATTCATTGGCCGGGAGCTCATCCTATCCCCATCATGCAACGATAGACTTGGGCATTGTAAGAACGATAACACAATTCGGAGCGTGGATAACAACCTTTGATTCTCCTCCGGATGGCGATCACAGGGCTCCTGATAAAATTAAGTTCTTAGTAAGCATGGACAATACCACCTGGACTGACCTGGGAGAAGTTAACTTTAATCGTTTCCTGCTGGGTGAGCAGACCTTTGTCGTGTCGCCTCCTATGCAGGGGAGATACTTTCGGTTTGTGGGCGTATCGGGACCTGAGAATAATATGGTGATGGGCGAAGTAAGTGCCTATGGTTTTTGATTGAATCTATGTGCTATAAACAAGAGGCCGTCCCCTCGTCCGTTATCAGATTTTTGGGACAGCCTTCTTGTTTATAATTATTGAAAGTCATGTACGCTGCCAATCGAAATTGGAGGATGGCATGTCTTCACATAAGACCCGGTTGCGGTAACGGCCATAGATCCGCGTTGCGAAGTTGCGGTGCGCTGTTATTTTGTATTCCCATTTGTACATCATTAAATAAATGAGGAACTTTCGTATAAGGTTGACTAGCCCACAACCTAAACCGAACACCCTTCCATCGATGCTCCTGTGCGCGCGGGGTGGTTCCGAAAAGTCTTATGTCCAACTACAGTGCTTATAACGATCATGAACTGTCGACCTTGTTGAAGGCCGATGACCATGGTGCGTTTAATGAGATCTATGGGCGGTACTGGAAGAAGATGTTGCTCATTGCGTGGAACCATAGTGAAGACAAAAGCTCGTCGAAGGACATTGTGCACGAAGTGTTTATTTCGTTGTGGGAGCGCCGCCACCAGGTGGTGATCGATAATCTGCCGGCCTTTCTGGCGACGGCGGTGAAATTCAGTATTTATAAGTATTACCAACGGGAGAGCAGGCGGTCTGAATTGCTTCGGCTGAACTATGAGTTCAGTGACTTGTCGCAGGATGAGGAGAAGCTGGATGCGCTCTTTTTGGAAGAATATATTAATGGAATAGTCGAGGAAATGCCTGCCAAGTGTCGGTTGGTGTTTCGCTGCCGGGAAAAGGGCATGAAAAACAGTGAGATTGCCGAACAGGCTCAAATCACCCAAAAGGCTGTGGAGCGGAACCTAACCCGCGCGTTGAATATCATCCGGGGAGAGCTCAAGAACTACGGGTGGCTGTTTGCCCTGGCTGCGCCCGTGTTGTACGCCATTTTGAAAGAGGTCGAAAAGACCGGATTCTAAGTTTTTGCGAAAATAAATCGTTTGCGCTGTGGGGTAAGGCCCAGGTTACGGTACATACCTGTACTAAACCGACTTATGCCTGTGGACCAGGAATACATCTACTCGTTACTGCGAAAATACAAGGATCGGACTGCCACGGAGGCGGAAAAGGAGGAATTGCGCTCCTGGTACCGGCAGCGTGCCGAACGCGACAGCGTCTTCCCCGAAGACGAACACGTTGTGGGCGAATCCATGCGCGTACGCCTGCATGATGAAATCACCCGACCGCAACGCGACCGCCGCCGCCAGTGGCTGGCTGCAGCATCTATACTCCTTATAATAGGTGTGGGCGTGGGGTTGTATTTGCGTCCCACCGTGGTCGACCCAGGCGACATTGTGCCCGGGAGCCACCAGGCAGTGCTCGTACTGGTGGATGGAACAAGGATCTCGCTTACCGAAGCCGCCAACGGAAATATTGCCAGTCAGGAAGATATTGAAATCACCAAGTCCGGTGACGGCCAGCTGATCTATACTCTTGCATCGAACCGCAAAGGTACTGCGCCCGCTTCAGGATATAATACTATCGAAACACCGAAGGGCGGACAGTATCAAGTGGTGCTGCCCGATGGATCGAAGATCTGGTTGAACGCCTACTCGTCGCTGCGGTTGCCACTGAATTTTTCGGAAGGTGCTGAACGTCGTGTAGAGCTGAAAGGGGAGGCGTACTTCGAAGTAAGCCATCAGCCGACACGTCCCTTTACCGTGGTGTCGGGGCAGCATGCTGTACAAGTATTAGGCACGCATTTCAATGTAAAGGCTTATGCGGATGAGCCGGATATTAAAACAAGCTTACTGGAAGGGAAAGTGCGCGTCACGGCGGGTACCCACAGCGTGACGCTGGCCCCGGGGCAACAATCGCGTCTGGTAGAAGAAAATATCACGGTAGCGGAAATAGACACGCGCGAAGCCGTGGCCTGGAAAGAAGGTTATTTTAGGTTTGATGACGAACGTCTTGAGGACATCATGCGCAGCGTCGCACGGTGGTATGATGTGGACGTGGTCTTTGAAAATGATGCCCTGAAAGAAGAAACGTTTGGTGCCGTGACGACGCGGTTTACCAGGATATCAACGCTGCTGGAGATTATGGAGCAAACCGGGGATGTGCAATTCCGGGTAGAGGGGAAGACGATTTACATCAGCAGCAAACCACCGGCATAATGTCGGTATACTTACGAAGCGCCCTGAAGGCAGGCTAACGAAATACTACTAAACACTAACCGCCATGAAAAAGACCAAATCTCCACCACCCGCTACATCCTGAGATTGAAGAGGCCTATATATGAGAACAGAGGCACTTACGATGCCCCTGCTCATAGCCTGCTTCATTCAGAATGTCACTATTGATAACGATTCCTTACTTAACGCAAGCCATTCAAATGTACACAAATTGTACGACTAATATTGGCATGCCTTCGGGCTACGTCAAGAAATTCCTGCTTATTATGAAGATCACCACTTTTGTCATCTTCCTGGCAATTATGCAGGCAAGCGGAGCGGTTTTTTCTCAGAAGATCACGTATGAGAAAAAAAATGCCACGCTCAAGGAGATATTCGGTGAGATCAACAAACAGACCGGATACAATATATTTTGGTCGCCTAAAAAGGTGAAAGATGCCCCCCGGCTGAATGTGAGCTTTCGCGAAACGCCTGTAGAGGATGTGCTGAAGGTTTGCCTTCGCAACCTGCCGCTGACGTATGCCATCGAGGGCAGCAATGTTATCATCAAAGAAATTACTGCCGCCAACGCCTATCGTGCCGACGCCGAGCCTGTCGACATTACCATCAAGGGCAACGTCAAGGACGAGACAGGCGAAGGTATACCGGGCGTGAGTGTCCTGTTAAAAGGCACTACGAGTGGTACTACGTCCGACCGCGACGGTAACTACCAGATCAACGTACCGTCGGCTGGGGAAGGGATATTGGTATATTCCTTCCTGGGATATAAAACGGTGGAAGAGACGATCAACGGGCGTACGGTGATCGACGTGCAACTGGAAGTAGACGTGGCCAGCCTGGAGGAGGTGGTGGTCGTCGCCTTCGGTACGCAAAAGAAAGCGAGTATGGTGAGCTCGATCGAGACAGTCAACCCGGCAGAGATGAAGGTACCTTCCAGTAACCTGACGACGGCGCTGGCCGGCCGCGTGTCGGGGGTGATTGCCTACCAACGCAGCGGCGAGCCGGGGGCTGATAACGCCGACTTCTTTATTCGGGGTGTGACGACCTTTGGGTATAAAAAAGACCCGTTGATCCTGATCGATGGTATCGAGACGACTACTACGGAACTGGCGCGTCTGCACGTAGACGACATCGCGGCGTTCTCAATCCTGAAGGATGCGACTGCCACGGCGTTGTATGGTGCGCGTGGCGCCAACGGGGTGATCCAGGTGACGACCAAACGCGGCAGCGATGGTCCGGCAACGATCTCCTTCCGTTTCGAGAATTCTTTTTCGTCTAATACACAGAATATCGAGCTGGCCGATCCCATTACGTATATGGAGCTGGCCAACGAGGCGGTGCTAACGCGCAACCCGCTGGCGCCTTCGTTATACTCGCGCGAAAAGATCGAAGGTACACGTGCCGGGTTGAATCCGTATTTATATCCGTCCACAGACTGGCGCGGCATGCTGGTGAAGAAGGTGGTGAGCAATCAACGCTATAACCTCAACGTGAGCGGGGGTGGCGCCATTGCCCGGTATTATGTGTCGGGTGTGTTCTATCAGGACAATGGTAACCTGAACGTCGATAAGAGGTCGAACTTCAATAACAATATCAATTTGAAATCGTACCAGATGCGGAGCAACATCAGCATCAACCTGACCAAGAAGACCGAGCTCATTACACGTTTGTCGGGTAGCTTCGATGACTACCGCGGTCCGCTGGACGGTGGAGCCGATGCGTATAAAAAGATCATGCGGTCCAACCCGGTAATGTTCCCGGCGTATTACCCCGCGTCGTTCCTGCCGAATACCAATCACGTGCTGTTCGGCAACGCTACCCGTGCCGGCGCCAACGAGGGCGCGAGCTATATCAACCCGTACGCTGAGCTGGTGAAAGGGTATAAGGATTACGCCAAGTCACTGATCGATGCGCAATTCGAATTAAAGCAGGACCTGTCGTTTGTGTTCCCGGGCCTGGCGGCGAGCGGAATCTTCAATACATCGCGGTATTCGTACTTCGACGTAAACCGCTATTACAACCCGTATTTCTACAACGTCGCCACGTACAACCCGGAGTCGGAAGAGTATAGTCTGGCGTTGCTGAATGCCAATGGCAACCCGACGGAATACCTGAATTACAACGAGCTGGGCAAAGACATCAACTCGACCACGTACCTGCAGGGTAACATTATCTATAATGCCAGGTTTGACGATCACGATGTCAGCGGCCTGCTGGTATTTCAGCGTCGGCAGCAACTGCTCGCGAACCAGGGCAGTCTGCAAAAGTCACTGCCCTATCGCAACCAGGGTGTATCGGGTCGCTTTACGTATGGCTACCAGGATCGCCTGCTGGCGGAGTTTACGTTTGGCTATAATGGCTCGGAGCGGTTTTACAAAGACCAGCGCTACGGGTTCTTTCCCGCGGTGGGGGCTGGCTGGGTGATCTCGAACGAGCAATTCTTTAAAGGCTTCGGGCACATCGTGCAAAATCTGAAGTTGAAGGCGACGTACGGACTGGTGGGTAATGACGCCATCGGCGACGCCAACGACCGCTTCTTTTACCTGTCGAATGTAAACCTGAACGATGGCGGCCGGTCCTATACCTTCGGCGAGAACCTGAATCAGACGAAGAATGGTGTGAGCATCAGCCGGTATGACAACCGCGATATTTCATGGGAGACGGCCCGCAAGCTGAACCTGGGGATCGAGCTGGGGATCTTCAACGACTTTGACATCTTCATCGATTACTTCACCGAGCACCGGTCTAACATTTTGATGGATCGCGCATCGATCCCTGCCAGCGTAGGTTTGGCAGCAACCGTTCGCGCGAATGTGGGTGAGGCGCGTGGCCGTGGTGTCGATATGTCACTCGACTACAACCGCTCCTTCTCGAGCGGTGCGTGGTTAAAAGCACGCGGCAATTTTACCTATGCGCACAGCGAGTTTTTGAAGTATGAAGAGCCGCAATACGACGAAGCCTATCGCTACCACAAGGGACAGCCAATCAACCAGATCTACGGACTGGTAGCCGAGCGGCTGTTTGTGGACGAGACCGAAGTGAACAATTCACCCAAGCAGAATTTTGGTGAGTACCACGCCGGCGACATCAAGTACCGCGACATGAACGGCGACGGCCAGATTACCGATGCCGACCAGGTGCCGATCGGGCACCCGTGGTTGCCGGAGGTTGTGTATGGTTTCGGGTTCTCGTTTGGGTTTAAGGGCATCGACTTCTCGGCATTCTTCCAGGGTTCGGCCCGCTCGTCCTTCTGGCTCGACGCATCGAACACCTCGCCGTTCCAGAACGATGTACCGCTGCTAAAGGAATATGCCGACAGCCACTGGTCGGAAGAAAACCGCAACCTGTATGCGGTGTGGCCGCGTCTGAGCACGAACTATAACGGTAATAACTTCTCGCGCTACAGCACCTGGTTTATGCGCAACGGCGCCTTCCTGCGCGTGAAGACCATCGAGATGGGCTATACGCTGACGCCGGCACAAAGCAAGAAGCTGGGGATGTCGTCGGCACGTATTTATGTGAGTGGCAACAACCTATTCTTGTTAAGCGGCTTTGACATGTGGGATATCGAGATGGGTGGCAACGGCCTGGGCTACCCCATTCAGAAAGTATTCAACCTGGGCGCGCAGATCAAATTCTAACACCTCTTAAGATGAAGAACATTTTACGCTATAGCATCCTGTTCATTTCGCTGACGGTGTCGTTGACCGCCTGCGATTACCTCGACCTGGTGCCCGACAATGTGGCGACACTGGACCACGCCTTTGCCAACCGGCTGGAGGCAGAGAAGTATTTATATACCTGCTACTCGTACCTGCCCGGTCAGAACAGCGGCTTTGGCAGCATCGGCCTGCTGGGCGCCGACGAGCTGTGGACGTACCACCCGCAGAACGGCTCGAACAATTACCCGGCGCTGGAGATCGCCAAAGGCAACCAGAATATAAACGATCCCTACATGAACTGCTGGGACGGCAACAACGGCGGTCAGTCAATCTACAGGGCCATTCGTGATTGTAACATTTTCCTGGAAAACGTCAGCAACCCGGCGAAGGTAAACGATCTGGACCCTGTGATGCGGCGGCGTTGGATCGGGGAGGCGCAGTTTCTGAAAGCCTATTACCACTTCTACCTTTTCCGCATGTACGGCCCGATCGTGCTGTTGCCGAAGAACCACCCGGTGACGAGCTCGACGGACGAGTTCCGCGACAAACGTGCGCCGGTAGACGAAGTGGTGACCTATATTTCTGCGCTGCTGGACACGGCAGCTACCAACCTGCCCGACGCGATCCTGAACCGCTCGACCGAGCTGGGCCGGGTAACGCGTCCTGCCGCGTTGATGCTGAAAGCTAAGCTGTGGGTGACTGCAGCCAGTCCGTTATTCAACGGAAACCCGGACTATGCCAACTTTGTGGATCATGACGGGGTGCACTTATTCAACCCCACGGTGGAGCAGGTGAAATGGGACTCTGCCGTAGCGGCCTGTGAAATAGCGATCGAAGCCGCGCATGAGACCGGCGTACGGTTGTATACCTTCTCTACGTTTGCCAGGCTGAGCGATACGACGATTATACAAATGGGCATTCGTGGTGCGGTAAGCGAACGGTGGAACTCCGAATTAATCTGGGGACTGTCGGGTCGCGCGGCGACCGATCTGCAAAAAGATTGTATGGCCCGGCTGGATCAACAGTTTCCGTTGAACATCTGGGGTGCCAAGGACCTGATCAACCCGACGCTCAATATCTCGCACCTTTTCTATTCGGATCACGGGGTGCCTATGGAAGAAGACAAGAATTTTAATTATTCCGGTCGCTATTCGTTACGTTCTGCAGGGGCCGACGAACGGTATAATTTGATCGAGGGTTATCAGACGGCGTCTATTCAGTTCAACCGCGAGCACCGCTACTATGCCGACCTGGCGTTCGACGGCTCGGTGTGGTATATGCAAAACAGTCAGAGCCAGTCGGACAGGAATACCTGGACGGTGCGGGCGAAGAAAGGTCAACCGCAGTCGCGCATCGGCGCGAACAACTACTCGTCTACCGGTTTGTGGACGAAAAAGCTGGTGAACTGGAAATTAGTGATCACCCAGACCGATGCCACGGTAGAAGGTTACCCCTGGCCCGAGATGCGTTTGGCCGATCTATACCTGCTGTATGCCGAGGCCCTGAATGAAGTGGGGCGTGGGATGGATGCGTTGCCGTGGGTCGATCAGATTCGCGCGCGCGCCGGTCTGGAAGGTGTACAGGATTCGTGGACGAACTATTCGATCCAGCCGGCGAAGTTTTCATCGCAGGTGGGGTTGCGCGAGATCATCCAGCGTGAACGCGCCATCGAGCTGATGTTCGAGGGGAGCCGGTTCTGGGACCTGAGACGATGGAAGACCGCCAGCGATGAGCTCAATACAGGCATCTTCGGGTGGAATATCGAGCAGGAAAGTGCCACGGCGTACTACCATCCACGCCTGTTATATAGCCAGCATTTTATTGCACCGCGCGACTACCTGTTCCCGCTGAAGCAAAACGACCTGGTCGTGAATCCCAAGCTGGTGCAAAATCCCGGCTGGTAATAAAATCAATGTTCCTTTAAATCTGATTAAAATGAACAGTATAAAATATATCGCTATATGCAGCCTGCTGGCGGCTGTCGCCGGAGGCTGTGACACCGATCAGCTCAGTTCCATTGAAACCGACAAGTCAGCACCGGGACCGATCAAGAACGTAGAAGCAGAGCCCCTGGCCGGCGCCGCGCGCCTCACATACTCGCTTCCGTCAGATCCCGACCTGCTTTATGTGCAGGCGATCTATAAAAATAAGGCCGGGCGCGATATGGAGTTTAAGAGCTCGTATTATACCAATACGTTGGTCATAAATGGTTTTGCCGATACGTTGGCGCACGCGGTAGACTTGTATGCCGTTGACCGCAGCGGTAACCGGTCGACGCCCGTTACGATCCAGGTAACGCCGAAGACACCACCCGTACTAACCACCTTTCATACACTGTTGGTAGAGCCTGATTTCGGTGGGGCGACGATATCGTTCATCAATGCAACCAGGGCTGACCTGGCGATCATTGTGACGACGCCCGACTCGACGGGTAATATGGCCGTGATACGTACCTTCTACACGGCGCGTGACACGGCAAGCTTCTCTGTGCGCGGGTTTGAATCTGTATCGCGCCAGTTCGGTGTCTTTGTACGCGACCGTTGGGGGAATGAGTCGGATGTATTGCTGCAAGAGCTGACTCCGATCTATGAGATTCAGCTTGATAAAACCAAGTTTCGTGAAATTTCCCTCCCAGGCGATGCCGCGTGTACGTCGTGGGGTGGTGCGATGCCCTATGTATGGGACGGTCGTGTCACGGGCGACGTAAGCGGCTTTGGATTGCATACCGGCAACGCCAGCACGGGGGTGCCGAAGGTCATTACGTTCGACCTGGGGGTAGAGGCGCAATTGAGTCGTTTCAGTCTGCAGACGGTACAAGATGACCGCCATTGGTATAACGACGTGTCGCCCAAGCGTTATGAAGTGTGGGGAACGACGAATTATAACCCTGACGGCTCGATGGACGGCTGGACAAAGCTTCTTTCTATCACAAACATCAAACCGTCAGGATTGCCCATTGGTCTGTTTACAGACGACGATCGCACGGCGGGCCGCATTGGCGACGAAGCGGATGTACCTACGGACATGCCGCGCGTTCGGTACATCCGCATCCGATGTCTGGAAAACTGGTCGGGTAACACGAATATGGTGTTTTCGGAAGTGACGTTCTGGGGTAGCGATAAATAAGCTCTATATGAAACCATTGAAGCGTAATAGCATGAAGAATCTGATAGGAGTATTTGTCGTTTTGTTGTTGGTCGCTGCTGCGGCATGTACTGACATGGACGACTATCTGAAATATACCGGCGGAAAGGAATTGATCTATACCGGAAAGGTCGACTCGGCCCACGCCCGTGCGGGCAGCAACCGTGTGGTGATTACGGGACTGTTGATTTCGGACCCGAAGATTGTAAACCTGAAGGTTTACTGGAACACGCGGCAGGATTCGCTGATCCTACCGATCGAGCGGAGTGCAGGCGTGGATAGTCTCGCGATTCCGATTGCGCTTCCCGAGGGGCGTTATAATTTTGAGCTGATTACGTATGATGCCGTGGGCAATGCGTCGGTAACCGTATTTGAATCGGGATCGTCGTATGGTATGACCTACCAGGAGTCGTTGATCAATCGGCCGATTAAGGCAGCAGAAGCGCGTGGACTTAATGAGGTACAAGTTGATATGTATAATAGCGACGAGACGGCGCTGTTTACGGAGATCATTTATACGAACGTAGCGGATGAAGTGAAAGTCTTACGGATTCCGTCGGATGTGGAAAGCGTAACATTGGCCGATATCAAGAACCAGACGAAGTTTTCGTATCAGACCTATTATCTGCCTGAGGAGACGGCTGTTGATACCTTTAAGGCAGTGCCGCAGATCATTGGTGTGTCGCAGGATATTACTACGACCTATCTCAAAAACTCGATTCGTCCGATCCAGCGGGGTGACGCCGGTACGGGGAAGTGGGGGACACCGAAGGATTGGCTGTTCAATTCGAATATTACGAATCAGGACGGCGGCACCGGTGGGGGCTGGTCGTGGGATGATAGCGGCGTATTTCATTTCGAAACAGAGCACTGGGACGGCGCGGGTGTAAGCAATGGCAAGGTATGGCAAACCTTTACATTGCCGGCAGGTACGTATACCATCTCGTACGAGACAGGTAACTATGGTGGCGGTCAGTACGATGTTTACGAGCTCGTGGTCGCGGGCACCGAGCTACCCGATATTGACAATATCGGTACAACGTTGGCCTCTTTCCACGGTACGCCGGGTGGCAGCCTGGGCGGTACACATAACCTGACGTTTACGTTGGACGAGCCGACAGAGATTGCTACGGGTTGGGTGGTTAATACCGGCCAGAATGTATACCTGCAATTCAGAAGTGTAAAGCTTGTCGTTGCTTCGAGTGGATTTTAAACCAAACCAATAACTCCTGCACCGGCGGTGTATGCCGCCGGTGTTTTTTGCCATTCCAATTAACCCAATACCCTTTTAATTAATTGCTCATCGACTTTTAACCAATGGAATGAAGACTGTTTTTTTTGCTGCGACCTGTATTTTTACAACACTAACCTTTTGCGGCCATGCCCAACTCAATCCGGGCAAGCCGTTGTATAAAGATAAAACGGCGCCAGTACCTGTGCGGGTAGAAGACCTGCTGGAGCGGATGACGCTGAAAGAAAAGATTCTGCAACTGCAAAACCGCGGCAGTGGCCGCGCCGACGAGATCGGCCGCATCTTCAACGGTGAGAGCTGGGGCTGTACCCACGAGATGGGTATGCGCGCCATTGACTGTGCGAAGATGTATCAGAAGCTACAGCAGTATATGGCCACGA
This sequence comes from Parachryseolinea silvisoli, assembly GCF_021190955.1. GTDB lineage: Bacteria > Bacteroidota > Bacteroidia > Cytophagales > Cyclobacteriaceae > Ohtaekwangia > Ohtaekwangia silvisoli. The sequence goes on along the minus strand of NZ_JAIOAO010000001.1, from coordinate 1,186,378 downwards.
AGACCCGGCTGGGTATTCCCATCATTACAGCAGCGGAGGGTATCGAGGGGATTCTGCAAAACGAGTGTACCATCTTCCCGCAGGCGCTGGCCCAGGGCAGTACGTTTAATCCCGCACTGGTACGCCGCATGACGGAAGCAGCGGGGGAAGAGGCCAAGGTGATTGGTATTCACCAGATCTTGTCGCCCGTGCTTGACATTGCGCGCGAGCTACGCTGGGGGCGCATCGAAGAGACTTACGGTGAAGACCCGTACCTGATCGGCGAGATGGCCACTGCGTTTATACGTGGTTATCAGAAACACAATATTACTTGTACGCCAAAGCACTTCCTGGCCCACGGTTCGCCGTCGGGTGGGTTGAATTGTGCTAACGTGAGTGGGGGCGAGCGCGAGCTGCGCAGCCTGTATATGTATCCGTTCAAACGCGTAATTGCTGCCACGCAGCCGTGGTCGGTGATGTCGTGCTATAGCGCCTACGATGGCCTGGCGGTGACGGGGTCGGCGTATTATATGACGGACATTCTGCGTGGAGAGCTGGGCTTTAAGGGTTACGTATATTCCGACTGGGGCTCGGTAGACAGGTTGCAGACGTTCCACCACCAGGCGGCTACGCAGGAAGAGGCGGCGAAAATTGCCCTGACGGCGGGAGTTGACCTAAACATTGATGGTGCGTACACTAAGCTGGAGGCGCTGGTGCAAAGCGGCCAGTTGGAAATGCGGTATATCGACCAGGCTGTGCGCCGGGTGTTGACGACCAAGTTTTCGCTCGGCTTGTTTGATGCGCCGTATGGCGATTCGACTAAGGTGGCCAAGGTCGTGCGCAGTGCCGACAAGGTGGCGCTGTCGAAAGAGGTGGCTGACGAAAGCGCCGTACTGTTGAAGAATAGCAATAATATCTTGCCGTTGGACCTGGCGAAGTATAAAACCATTGCCGTGCTTGGTCCAAATAGTAACCAGACTGTGTTTGGTGATTATTCTTGGACGGGGCCTGATACCAAAGAAGGTGTTACGTTGCTGAAAGGGCTGCAAGACATAGTGGGCAATAAAGCTGCGTTGCGCCATGCAGAGGGCTGCGATTGGTGGAGCCAGGATCGCTCGCGTATTCCCGATGCAGTGAAGGCTGCGCAAGGCAGTGATCTGGTGATCGTGGCCATTGGTACACGCAGCACATACCTGGGGCGTGGTGCGAAGAACTCGACGGCGGGTGAGGGTTTTGATATTTCTTCGTTGGAGTTGCCCGGTGTACAGGAGGAGCTGCTGAAGGCGGTGAAGGCTACGGGCAAGCCAATGGTTGTGGTGGTTATTTCGGGTAAGCCTTTGGCCATGCCGTGGGTGAAAGACAATGCAGACGCGGTGGTGGCGCAGTGGTATGGTGGTGAGATGCAGGGACGGTCGATGGCCGACATTTTGATAGGGCGTGTAAATCCCTCGGGTAAGCTGAATGTGTCGTTCCCGCGCAGCACGGGGAATACGCCTTGCTTCTATAATCACTATGTGACAGATCGGGAGAGCCCGTTCGATCAGCCGGGTTCGCCGAACGAGGCGCACGGACATTATATATTCGATACGCCTGAGCCGCTATGGAACTTTGGGTATGGTTTAAGCTATTCATACTTTACCTATCGACGTTGTGTATCGCGCGACTCGTTGCTGGCGCAGACGGACACCATTAAGATCGATGTCGAGTTGGAAAATACCAGCACGCGCGATGGTAAGGAAGTGGTGCAGTTGTATGTGCGCGACAAGGTCAGCTCGGTGGCGACACCGGTACAACAATTAAAAGCCTTTCAAAAAGTATTGGTCAAAGCCGGTAAGCGTGTAACGGTTACGCTGCAGGTTCCGGTGTCTGAGCTGGGGCTGTATAATGACCGTATGCGCTACGTAGTGGAGCCGGGTGAGTTCGATATTCAGATCGGCAGTGCCTCTGACCAAATTCATTTTCACAAAACGATTCTAGTTCATTAAAAGTAGTGTTTCGGGAGTGGCTGCCGGGTGCTTTCGGGTAATTGTTATCTGGCGCCGCTCCTCTTTTTAATCTTATCACAAACATGTATATACAACGGTTTCTTTATAAGGTCGTGTTCCTTGGGGTTTTGTGTGTTGGCGTGGCAGGTATCGCGTTTGGCCAAAATACCACAGTGGATCTGAAGAGCTCGGCGCAACAGGTGTGGCGGGTGAAGTCGCAACGCGAGGTGGGAGTGGATATTCGCGGACTCTTTGAGAGTTTTAAAGCCGATGGATGGGTGACGGCCGTGGTGCCGGGCACCGTGTATACGGCGTATGTCGCCGCGGGTCTGGAGAAAGATCCCAACTATGCCGACAACATCTGGAAGGCAGACAAAGCGAAGTTCGATCAGCCGTATTGGTATGTGACGCAGTTCGCAGTACCGGTATCGTTGAAAGGCGAGATTCTGTGGTTGAATTTTGAAGGCATCAACCGCCAGGGCGAGATTTATCTCAACGGCGAGAAGCTGGGTGTACTGGATGGCTTTATGCAGCGCGGTAAATATGACATTACCAGGATCGTTCGGGCTTCCGGTGCTAATACCCTGGCGGTGTTGGTGTCGCCGCCGCGGCACCCCATGGCGAATGCGGCGTCGCCCACCTATGTTTCCAGCGGAGGCTGGGACTGGATGCCCTATATACCCGGTTTGAACGCAGGCATTACCGACGATGTGTTTCTGAGCGCCTCGGGTGCGCTGACGATTCAGGATCCCTGGATCCGCACGCAGTTGCCGACGAATGCTACGGCGTTCCTATCGGTAACACTGGATGTGAAGAACAACACTGATATGCAGCGTACGGCTGTCGTGAAGGGGGTGATCAATCCGGGTAATATTGTCTTTGAAGAAAAGATCAACGTAGGGGCCAATGGCACGACACAGGTAAAGCTCGACAAGCGACACTTCTCCCAACTGGTCGTGCACAATCCCAAGCTGTGGTGGCCTAACGGTTATGGCGATCCGAATCTGTATACGTGCGATTTTAACGTAGCAGAGAATAATAAGATCTCGGATACAAAACGCTTGAAGTTTGGTATTAAGCAGTACAGCTATGATACACTCGGGCAGGTACTGCATATTTCCATCAATGGTACCCGTGTGTTTGTGAAGGGGGGGAACTGGAGTATGTCGGAGTATATGCTGCGGTGCCGTGGCGAGGAGTATGACACGAAGGTGCGCCTGCACCGGGAGATGAATTTTAACATGATCCGTAACTGGATCGGGTCGACGACCGACGAAGAGTTTTATGAAGCGTGCGACAAGTACGGCATTATGGTGTGGGATGACTTTTGGTTGAACTCCAATCCCAGTTTGCCGCGTGACGTCAGCAACTTTAATGCGAATGCGATTGAGAAGATCGTACGGTTTCGGAATCATCCCTCTATTGCGGTGTGGTGTGCCGACAATGAAGGTTGGCCGGAGGCGCCGCTGAATAAGTGGCTGGAGGAAGATGTACGGGCGTTTGATGGCGGTGACCGGTATTACCAGGCAAACTCGCATGCGGACAACCTGTCGGGTAGCGGCCCGTGGGCGAACCGTGATCCACGTTATTATTTTACAGAAAATCCTACCGGCCTGGGTGGCAACGATGGTTGGGGATTCCGTACTGAGCTGGGGAGCGCTGTATTTACAAATGTGGAAAGCTTTAAGAGGTTTATACCCCAAGAGCATTGGTGGCCACGCAACGCTATGTGGGAGAAGCATTTCTTTGGCAACTGGGCGTTTAACGCCGACGCCGATGGTTACGACCGCAGTATCGAGACGCGCTATGGGAAACCGTCGAATATAGAAGAGTATTGCCGCCGGGCACAGCTGGTGAATATCGAGACCAATAAGGCGATGTACGAAGGGTGGCAGGATCGAATCTGGAACGATGCCTCCGGCCTGATGACGTGGACCAGCAACGCAGGCTTGCCGACGTTTATCTGGCAGACGTATGATTATTATTATGACCTCACGGGCGCTTACTGGGGCATTAAGAGTGCATGCGAGCCGATACACATTCAGTGGAATCCGGTGAGTGATGCGGTGAAGGTGGTGAACACTACGCGGAAGGACGTGGAAGGGTTGACGGCTGAGGCGATGATTTATAACCTGGATGGTAAGGTCGTTGATAAGTATACCGTATCACAGAAGGTCGATGCTTTGTCAAATGCTGCTGTGTATTGCTTTGCACTACCTTTTGGCGGTGAACGGGGTGATTTGGCAAAGGGCAGGCCGGTGGTGGCTTCTTCAACGGAGACCGGACGCGGTGAGTCAATTACCGATGGGGATGAGAATACACGCTGGGCGAGCGCGGCGCGGGACCATGAGTGGGTATATGTTGACCTTGGTAATAAAGAGCCGATCAGCGGTGTGCGGGTGAAGTGGGAGACGGCCTATGCGAAGGTGTATAAGATTCAGGTGTCAGATGATGCTTCTAGCTGGAAAGATGTCGCTATAGTAAATTATGGTAAGGAGGGTGTGCAAGATGTGGCTTTTGCGGATGATGCGGAGGCGCGCTATGTGCGGGTGTATGGTGTGGAGCGGGGTTCCGGTTGGGGGTATTCGCTGTATGACTTGAAAGTATATGGTGGTGCACCGAAGAACAGCGGATTGACGCCGGTGCACTTTATCAAGCTGCGCTTGAAAGATAAGGCGGGCAAGGTTGTGTCGGAGAACTTCTACTGGCGCGGGAATAAGCGCAAGGACTTTACGGCGTTGAATTCGCTGAAGCCTGCTGAAGTGAAAGTTGTTTCCAGTTCGGAGAAGGTGAATGGTAAGCAGGTAGTGAAGGCTCATGTTATCAACGGTAAGGCGGGTGTAGCGTTTGCTGTGCGCGTGCAGGTGTTGAATGCGCGGACGGGCGAGCAGGTGCTGCCGGCGTTTATTAATGATGGGTATTTTACGTTGATGCCAGGGGAGAGCAGGAGTGTGGAAGTGGAGTTTGATGCTTCGCTGGTGGGGAATGATGGGTTTAAGGTGGTGGCGGAGCCGTATAATGGTGCCGTTGCTGGAAAATAAATGGGACGGCTATACGGCTTGCTGGCGCAAGTCTTAGCCCGTCTCGGGCGGAGACTTATGCCTGTCTAGTGGCAGTCTTCAGACTGCCGTGGCATATACAATGGTTGATAGTATGACTGCAGATTACTTTTTGTAGTTGGAACAGTAAATGCAGCCCCGACTTTGTCGGGGCACACGGCAGTCTGAAGACTGCCGACAGTCGCGGTCACAAGTCTCGCGCTTCGCGCTAAGACTTGCGCCAGCAATGTAAACCCGGGCGTTAGTGACTATACCTTTACGTCCGTTATCAACATTTTCCACGGCAGTCGGAGACTGCCACCATACTGGGCACAGGTGCGCACCTACGCTTCGCTTGGTGCTAACACCTGCGCCAGACGTTCATTTTCCTTTCCGATTATATAGCCGTTAAGAAATTACCTCATCGAAAGTCTTAGGATAGCTTTCGGCATAGAGGTTCTTGTACTCCTTGACGAAGTGGTCGTACCACGTTTTGGCCAGGGAGTACTTTCCTTTTTTATTCAGCACTGAGCATTTGATGACCAGGGCTTCCTGGTTGATGCTGTCGTAGTTGAAGATGGTGTCGGCTATTTCTAATAATACCCGGTCGTCTTTGGAGACGTCGAGGGTTTGGGAGTACTCGAGGAGCACGTCGATGACGCGGTTGGAGATGTCCGATTTGAAACTGTCGAGCCAGTCGGTTTGGATGTTGGGGAGGAGGTTGCCGCGTTTTACGAAGCGTAGTAGGGTTTCGGCGGTTGTGGCCGTGAGGGGGGCTTCGGTTGAGAGTATGCGCGATACGAGGTGGTAGTCGCAGAGGACGTTTTCGCCGAGGGCAAGCTGGAGGTAGGAGTGGTTGTTTTCGATGGTGATGTCGCCGATCTCTTCCAGCAAGCCGCGGAGCTTTTTAATGTTTACGTTACGGTTGTTGCGGGCACTCATGTCGCCTTTGTCGGGCCAGAGATACTCTTGTAATGTCGTGGTGGAGATGCCTTTCTCGAATTTTACGGAGTGGATCAGGATGAGCACGAACAGTTCTTTGATGGTCATCGTGAACTTTCCGGTGATGTCGTGGCCCTGTTTGTCGAATACCTGGAAGCCGCCGAAAAGGTAAATGACGGCGACGTTTTTTTCGGATTCGTGGGCGTGGCGTGTTATGTCGTGGAGTATGGCGGCGGCTTCGGTGTGGGGAGCGGCGCCGTTGGCCGTGGGTGCGACGGCCAGGTCTTTCTTTTTTCGGCGGGCGAAGATGATGACGCCCAGCGTGATGAGCGTGCCGGTGATGAGTATAAAGCTAATAATGCTGTAGTAGGATGCGCGCGTAATACCTGGAGTTGTATCCTGGAATACGTCGGTGGTGCTGAGGGGCGGGTAGTTGATGGTGTAGAGGTTGATTTTATACTGGTCGATCTCTTTGTGCGACGTCACGGCGACCAGCTGGCGTGTAGCCTTGGAGAGGAACAGGTCGCAGAAGGAGTGTTCGTCGTGGAATTGGAAGGGAATCGAGTCGGCTAGTACCTGCCACTCGGGATTGGATAACGAGTACTTCCGCAGTTTGATATAGTTTTCGTATTTGTTTTTGGGGAAGCTGAGGACGTAGAAGCAGCTGTCTTCTTCGTTTACCACCAGGGAATTCGAAAAGACAATGTCTTCTTCGCCCGGGGCCGACTTCTGTTCCCAGAGCTTGCGGATGGCGTGGGTTTTCAGATCGAATGTGTAGAGGTCATAAAAGCTTTGGGGAGACAGCTCTTGTTTGCCGCTTTCGCTGCCGTAGCCGCCAAAGATCAGGGCTTTGTCTTTTGATGGCATGCGACCGAGGGCACCCAGGTAACGGGGCGGAATGGTGCCTTGTGTTTTTACTTCGGTCCATGCGTGTGACATGGAGTCGTAGCGCATGAACTTGTTTTTATAGTTGAAGTGGCCGTAGCCGCCGAAGGTATAGACGGAACGATCAACAGGGTTGTAGAATTTATTGTTGTGCCAGTAGTTGGGCAGGTTGTAGGTCGTGTCGCTGTTTTGCCAGCGTTGGTGTTCAAAGTCGTAAGCGGAGAGGACGTTAGTGTAGAGATCGTAGTTGACAAGGGCGTGAGTCTCGTCGATGTATAATAACTGGTTAGCATCGGTGTAGACCGGCTTGCCCTGGTGGATGCGGGTGTGGTGCATCTTACCGTCGGACAGGTGGTAGGTATATACATGGTTTTTGTCCGTGGCGTATACCGTGCCGGTGGCGCTGTTGAAGGCGACGGAAGGGTAGCGCGCGATGACGAACTGCTGGGCGTGTACCCAGGTAGTATGTTTGTCAATGAGCCACGTTGGATTTTTGGCCACGGCGACGTAGGTGTTGGTGTTGTCGTAGACTTCGCCGATGCCATGGCGACGTAAGTCCCATTGGATGGTTTTGTCGTTGATACGCTGGATGGCAACGTGACGAATGATCATCGGTGGTACGTCGGATGTAGTAAAGCGGCCAAAGTCGTTGGCGCCAAAGAAGAAACGGAAGGTGCGTAGACTGGAGAAGGGGAGCTCCTGTGTTTGGGTTTTGCCTGCCCACGACACGATCAGTTTTTTAGTACGCGTTTCGAACTTAATGGTGACGGGTGTCCATTGAAGTGGACGCAAGCCGATGTCCTGGTGGTCGTAGTGTATTTGAGGTGGATTGTTGTTGATGATGAGGTTGAGGTCGTGGAAGTCGTCGTGTTCGGGGCTCGACACGAGGTCTATATTAATGGAGTCGTTGGCGATGATGCGCAGCACATAGCCGTAGGCGTCGATCAGGCGTTTGAAGGAAAGGTCGAAACGAATTTCGAAGTCTTCTTTGATGGTGAAGGGATCTTCCGGCGTGAGGGAGAGTGAGGTGCGTTGGTCTTTGGTGACTTCGTGTGAGGCGAACGACAGGCCATAATCCGGAGTCGGCGTGTTGGTTTGTGTCCAGCCTTGCAGGGCTATGAACAAGGTCAGCACGCCAATGATCAGAATTCGTACGGATGCCCGTGTCGCAACTAAGTTTCTCCCACACATAAGATTTACAATAGGGACAATTTACTCAAAAAACGTCATAATTAGAATTAAAAAACGTTTGCACTGCTTGTTTAAGTAGATATTAATCCATTTTTAAGCGTACGCAGATATTTTCGAGGCATTGCTTATTTGCAACCAGCCTATGAAGATGTTTTCGGTTTTAGGGCTCCTTATTATAGTAGCGAGCGGTGCACACGCACAACCACCGCGGGAGTCACGCGGTCCTGCTTCTCACAAAGTCGATTTGGTAGACCCCTTTATCGGTACGGGTGGCCACGGCCATACGTTCCCGGGGGCGACGGTGCCGTACGGCATGGTTCAGCTCAGTCCCGACACCCGTTTGAATGGGTGGGATGCTTGCTCGGGCTATCACAGTTCCGACCAGGCCATTCTCGGTTTTTCGCATACGCACCTGAGCGGTACGGGCATCGGCGACTATGGCGATATTTTGTTTATGCCGACCACGGGTGTGCAGCTGCTGACGCAAGGCACCGCCGAGACGCCCGACGCGGGGTACTGTTCGGCTAAGGTACCGGGCACCGAGCACGCCTCGCCGGGATATTACACCGTGACACTCAGAGATTACAATGTAAAAGCCGAGCTGACGGCCACGCCCCGTGCGGGTATGCATCGCTATACTTTTCCCGCGGACAGCGATGCGGGCCTGATCGTCGACGTAGGCCATACGTTGCAAAGCCACCAGAACGTGGTTAATGAAATCGAAATTATAAACGATCACGAGCTGCGCGGGCGCAAGGTGACGAAGGGCTGGGCGCGTGATCAGCATGTATATTTCCATGCGGTATTTTCGGAGCCGTTTACGTACACGCTGGCGATCAACCAGGAGTTGCTGGATGCGTCCGCACGCACTACCAATAAGACCGGAGCGAAGGCGCTGTTGAAGTTTAAGAACGGCACCGGCAACGCGGTGTTGGCGAAGGTGGGCATTTCCGCGGTAGACTATGACGGCGCGCGCAACAACGTGACGCGCGAGATTGCCGGCTGGGATTTCGCGGCGGTACAAGCCACGGCAGCGGCGGCCTGGGAGGAGTGGCTCGGCAAGATCGAGATCAAGGGCGGCACCTCCGACCAGCAAAAGATCTTTTACACGGCGATGTATCATACGGCGATTAGCCCTAATGTTTATACAGACATCGATGGCCGTTACCGTGGTATGGACAAGCGTACACACGCTGCGAACGGTTCGGATAACTATACCGTGTTTTCATTGTGGGATACATTCCGCGCATTTCACCCGCTGATGACGATCATCAACCCGGGGCGCAACGAAGCGTGGATTCGCGCGATGGTGCGCAAGTACGAAGAACGGGGTGTGTTGCCGATGTGGGAGCTCTCATCGAATGAGACGGGTACCATGATCGGCTATCATTCGGTGCCGGTGATTGTCGACTCTTATTTTAAGGGCTATCGCAATTTTGATGTGGAGAAGGCTTACCAGGCGATTGTACATTCTTCGACCTATGACACTGTCAATGTGTCGTTCCCCGACGAGGAGATCAAACGGAACCTGATGCCAAAAGCGAAGTATTATAACCAGATGCTGGGCTTTATACCGTGCGACAAGGAAAACGAATCGGTCTCGAAGGCGTTGGAATATGCTTACAACGACTGGTGTATTGCACAAATGGCGAAGGCGCTGGGCAAGACAGCTGACTATGAAAAGTTTAGTGCGCGGTCGAAGCGGTATCAGCTTTACTTTGATAAGGGCACGGGTTTTATGCGTGGTAAAAAGGCAGATGGCACGTGGAAGACGCCGTTTGATCCGCGATTCTCGAATCATCGCGAAGATGAATATGTAGAAGGCAATGCGTACCAATGGTCGTGGTTTGTGCCGCACGATGTCGACGGGTTGGTTGCGCTGCACGGCGGTAAGGCTTCCTTTGCCGCGCGACTGGATAGTTTGTTTGCTGCCAAATCGGATCTCGCGGGTAAAAATGTGTCGGCCGATATTTCGGGGTTGATCGGTCAGTATGCGCACGGCAATGAACCGAGTCATCATATTGCGTATTTATACAACTATGTAGGCCAACCGTGGAAGACGCAGGCGTTGGTGGATCAGATTTTGACCACACTTTATTTTAATGATCAGAATGGGTTGTCGGGTAATGAAGATTGTGGGCAGATGTCGGCCTGGTATATTTTGAGCAGCCTGGGTTTTTACCAGGTGAGCCCGGGCAATCCGACGTATACGTTGGGGCGGCCTTTGTTTGAAGAAGTGACGATACACCTGGATGGCGGGAAGAATTTTGTGATCAAGGCTCCGCACAATACGGCGCAGACGAGGTATGTACAGCAGGCGAAGTTGAATGGGAAGGTTTTGAAAACGCCGTTTTTTGCTCATGCCGATTTGGCGAAAGGGGGAACACTGGAATTTTCGATGTCGGCGCAACCGGGCGGAAAATAACCCCTACCTGAAAACAGCGTGAGTGTGAGCGCGAGAGCGGCGTGAGATTGTGCGTGTGAGCGTGAGGGCGGATGGTTTTGTATGATTTGAATTATTAAATGTATTGAGATGAAATTACTGAAGGTTTTAGCCTTACTGATTTTTCCGTTGATGGTGCTGGCTTGTAGCTCGAACGATGATCCCGGGCCTGCCGACCCGGAAGACTCTACCGATATAGACCCGAATGTGTTGTACCCGTCGTATTCGAAGCTGGTGATGGCTGGGTATCAGGGGTGGTTTGCGGCAGAGGGCGACGAGTCGAACCGCGGTTGGTATCATTACCAGAAGAATGGGTGCGGGTTTTTTCCCGGGTGTACGAATGTAGACTTGTGGCCGGATGTGCGCGAGTATGCCAAGACGTATGAAACTGATTTTAACTATCCTGACGGCTCCAGCGCGTATGTGTATAGCCCATACGATGAGTCTACGGTAGACCTGCACTTTAAGTGGATGAAGGAGTATGGTCTGGACGGTGTGCACATGCAGCGCTTTGTAGGCGAGATCAAGCCGTCTAATGCGAGCGGTAAGCGCCACTTTAACAAGGTGCTGGGAAATGCGCTGAAGGCTGCAAAGAAATATGAGCGTGCGATCAGTGTGATGTACGACCTGAGTGGTAGCTCGCCGGCGGACGTGGCGTACCTGTATGACGACTGGGAGGAGCTACAGGCGCTATTCAAGCTACAAGATAGCCAGGAGAATCCGACGTATTTGCACCACCGTGGGAAGCCGCTGGTGGTGATCTGGGGTGTGGGCTTCAACGACAACCGCGCTTACACTACCGCTGATGTTACGGCCTTGGTGGACAAGCTCAAGGCGACGGGCAAAGTATCCATCATGCTGGGGGTGCCGTATTACTGGCGTACCAACGGTAATGATACCGAAAAAGACGCGGCGCTGCATGCGCTGATCAAGAAGGCGGACATTATTATGCCATGGGCTGTAGGCCGCTACGACATCGGTGGCTATAATCCGAACAACGTGGGCGAAGATGTTAAGTGGTGCAGAGCAAACGGCGTGGACTATGTGCCGTTGGTATTCCCGGGCTTTAGTTGGGGAAACATGCACAACGATGCGAGCCTGTATAATTCTATCCCTCGTTTACAGGGTGACTTCCTGTGGCGCCAGATCTGGGGCGCCAAGCTCCAGGGAGCGACGTCGCTGTATGTCGCCATGTTTGACGAGGTCGACGAAGGTACGGCGATCTTCAAGGTGAACAACGAAGGCCACGTGCCACTGAACGGTGATACGGGGTTGAAATTTGTGGGCATCGAAGACAACCTCGGCACCGACTATTACTTATGGCTGGTAGGCGAGGGTGCACGGTGGTTCCACGGAGAGAATGGCTATACTATTGCAAAACCCACCCGAAAATAACCGTTTATGAAAGCAAGCCTGGTTCAAGCAATTGTGTTTGGAGTGCTGCTCCTGCCAGCCGGTATGCATGCGCAGGATATGCCCGGCAACCCCTTTATTAAGCAGATGTTTACCGCAGACCCGTCGGCCCACGTGTGGAGCGATGGCCGTTTATACGTATACCCCTCCCGTGACATCGCGCCCCCGCGCGGCGCCGATCTGATGGACCAGTACCATGTTTTTTCGACCGACAACATGGTGGATTGGGTTGACCACGGCGAGATTCTGCGCGCGAGCCAGGTGCCGTGGGGCCGCCCGGAAGGTGGCTTTATGTGGGCGCCGGACTGTGCCTATAAGAACGGCACCTATTACCTGTACTTTCCGCATCCGAGTGGCACGGAATGGAACTCAACCTGGAAGATCGGTATCGCGACGAGTAGCCAGCCGGCCAGCGGCTTTACCGTGCAAGGGTATATCGCAGGACTGCAATCGCATATCGACCCGTGCGTCTTTATCGACGATGATGGCCAGGTATATTTTTATTATGGCGGTGGCGGCATATGTCAGGGTGGTAAGCTAAAGTCCAACATGACAGAGCTTGACGGTGCCATGCAGCCTATGCAAGGCCTGGAGGATTTCCACGAGGCTACGTGGGTACACAAACGAAACGGTGTGTACTACCTGTCGTATGCGGATAACAACGACGACGGAACGAGACACAACCGCATGCGGTATGCGACGAGCAACAGCCCGCTGGGCCCGTGGACGTATCGCGGCGTCTATATCGATCCGACCGACAGTTATACGAACCACGGTTCTATTGTGGAGTATAAGGGACAGTGGTATGCATTCTATCACAATAGCGCGTTGTCGGGCAATGACTGGCTGCGTTCGATTTGTGTCGATAAGTTGTTTTACAATGCCGACGGTACCATTCAGAAAGTGATCCAGACCAAGGGGCATGGTACACCGTACCACGGCACGCCCTGGCCGATACCGGGCAAGATCGAAGCCGAGGACTTTGACAACGGCGGACCGGCAGTTGCGTATAGCGACAGTGATACGGCTAACAACGGTGGGCAATACCGCCTGGACGAGTTTGTTGATATCGAGAACTGCGGCGAGGGCGGTTACAATGTAGGGTGGCTGGGCGGCAGTGAGTGGCTGGAGTATACCGTGAACGTGGCGGAGGCCGGTACATACACTGTTGAGCTGCGCGTGGCTTCGCAGAATGCGACCGGTAGCTCTATTCGTGTGGAGTTTGATGGTGAAGACAAGACCGGCAAGATTACGGTGCCTAATACGAGTAATTGGCAACAGTATGCTACGGTGAGCAAGGACGTTGTGTTGACGGCGGGCAAACACATAATGCGGGTGCTGATGGGCGACGGTGCCTTTAATTTCAACTATACAAATATTAAGAAGAAAGAGACGAGCACGGTCATGGGAACAGGTCCCGGAGAGGGTACGTCATTGGCGGTGTATCCCAACCCGGCCAAAGGTATATTGACGTTGGAGTATTCAGGGGTGCCTGGTAAAAAATCCACGCTGAAGGTTTATGATCCAACAGGTAAGTTGGTAAAGGAACAAGCTATTACCACGCCGCGAACCGAAGTGAATATAGAGGGCTATAAGCCGGGTATATACCAGCTCAAGGTGCAGTCGCGGGCTGGAACTACTACCCGCAAGGTTGTCATTCACTAAACAACAAGCCTAAATAAGGCTATTCTGATAACGGGAGGCCTGTACGGAAATTTGCTATGCATTGCTAGTTATGCGGCTGCCAGGTTGAGTGGCAGCCGTTTTTTTTAGCTTCGACGTTTGTCTTTGCCAAGACCTATCTTAAAGTCGCCAGGTGTGCCAGTGACGCGCAGGTTCATGAAGCGCGTTTTTTTGTCTTTGTCGGCGTATTCAATCGCGTCGACCTGGTCGAGGTCTACATCTTCTTGCTTTTTACCAAACAGGGAGCTGAAGCCTACCTTGGTGACCATCTTGAGCGGTACGCGGATGTAGTACTCCATTTTCAGGTCCAGGGATTGCTTACCAGAGATTTCCACGAAGCCCAGGGACGAGTTGATGTTCATGGAGGGGATGTTCAACACGCCGTCGGCGAATGTCAGTACGTTGTGCAGGGTGTCGAAGCTGATCATGCGCAGGTTCTTGTCTTTGAAGTAGCCAGCCATGGCCTGCATGGGCGCAAAGTCTACGAGGCTGCCTTTGTAGATAGAGACGTTTACCTCAGCCTTGGAGTTGTCGAGGATCGGCACGAAGTCAGGGTGTATGCGCACATAGCTTTTGATCTGGCCACTGACGCGGCCTTTGATGTTTTTGTTGATGACGACATCCTGGCCGAAGTGGTCGAGCTTGAGCAGCATCTTTTCGAGGTCGACCTGGTCTACCTTGATGCGGCTGCGCAGGTAGATCTTGTTGGGATCATTGCCGTTGAAGTGTCCGCGCATGGCCAGGGTACCGCCGGCGACCCGCGTAGACAGCGTGTCGATATAGATGTGGTGGTCTTCCTGCATGCGGATGCGGGCCTGGGCGTCGCGTAGCCAAAGTTTGTTGTATTTGAGCTTGCCGATGTTTACCTGTACGTCGAATGTGGAGAAGGGGATCATGAAGACGTTAAAGGCGGTGGCGTGCTGGCTGGTGTCTTTGCTGGTCGCGGCGGTTGTGGTAGCTGGCGTTGTAACGGCTGCGGTGGGGGCAATGATCTCGGCGCTATCGGTGCCGGCCGACAGATCGTATTGCGTGATCTGGTCGAGGTCGAGGAAGGTCGAGTTGAAGTAAAGGTAATTGTGTTTCCCCTTGTATTTGGGATTGTCGCCGGTGTAATAACGGAAGTTGATGTCGAAGTCGCTACGGCCGATGGTGCCGCGCAGCGTGTCGGCCTTCATGATCTTCGATGCGTAGACCAGTTTGCCTTTGATATCTTTGAGCTGCAGGCCGTGTTGTTTGAGGTTGGCCGAGATGTTGGCAATCTTGATGCGTGCGATCTTAAAGACGGTGTCGTACTTCAGGTCGATCTTGGAGCGCAGCCACACGTCATTGGCTTCTTCGTGGCGATAGCCGGGCGGCACCAGCTTGCGGCTGATGGGACCAAGCAGGTCGTCCATGGCAAAGCGGTTAGACTTGAAGTCGAAGGCGATTTGGGTCTTGCCTTTTTTATAGTCGGCAAACCACAGCTGGTAGTTAACGACGCGGCCGCTGAAGCGTATATCGGACTTGTCGATCATGCCGGTGAAATTGCGCAGCAGCAGGGCGGTGTCATTGATGGTGAGCGTGGCACCCAGGTCGTGGAATGCGTGCGGGTATTTTTTGAAGGAGGCGCTCAGGTTTTTAAGCTCGAACTTTCCTTTGGGAAGTGGGGCCGGGTGTTTCAACTGGTTGGCTGAAGTTTGTAAGGCTACGCCAATGTTGAAGCCGTGAATCTCTTCCTGCATTTTGCGGGACATGGCTGTGTCGTGCGCGAATAGTTCTTTGAGAATGAGGTTTTGGCTGCGGGCGTTCATTGTTACCGTTACGGGCTTTTCGGGATGGTGCAGCAGCGCGGGCAGGTCGCTGAGGCTGCCGTCGATACGCAGGTCGGAGTTGCCGATGCGCAGGAAGACGGAGTCGAGGGTGATGCGGCCGTCTTTCATTTTGGCATGCACGTTCATGTCGCGTACCTGGTGTGGGTAGCCGGGGATGCGGAAGGCGAGGTTCTCGACGCTGAGCTCGCTTTGCAGTCCGTCTTTCAATTTATTCAGGGCTTGCTCGGGCAGCTCGATGTCGGTAATTTCTTTGAAGTTCATGTCGAGCTTGATCTTGCCGGTGATTTGTTGCAGACCGGGGATGCCGAGGAACTGTCCGAGGAACTTTAATTCCAGTTCAGACTTGATCTGCATGAGCACATGTGGGTCGGTAAAGTCGCGCATGACAAAGTTACCTTTGAAGATTCCTTTCTCCGGGCGGGCGTTGACGTTGGTGATGTGCAGCTCGGATGTCTTCAGGGAGTTTTCGCGACCGTTGGTATAGTATCCTTTAAATCCTAGTTGGTCTACTTTCTTCTCTGACGTTGTGTTGAGGAACCAGGCTTCTTCGCAGCCAAAGGTTACGTCGATGTGGGGTTGTTGATTTTCGGCGATTATACCTTTCACTTTGCCATCGAAGTATATGCGGCCATCGTATTGAAACGGTTTGAGTGCTGTCTTGGCGTCGGGCGGCAGGAAGGCATTGATGAGATTGAAGTCGGGCTTGTCGCCCTGAATGTGAAAGTCCACTTCAGTCTGTTGTGCCAGGCTGGCGGTGCCTGTTACGTTGAACGATGCTTGTTCGAGCAAGAGTCCGCCGGTGGTGATAGTGAGGTATTGGCGGGCGGTGTTGTAGTCGCCTTTGAGGTTTACCTGCAGGTGTTTATGACGGAAGAAGCTGGTGTCGGTCGGGGTGGCCAGGTCGAGGTTCATGCCGCCTTCCAGCGTAGCGGCGATGTTGGCGCTGTCGATGCGGAAGGAGGATACAATCTTTTCAATAGATGAGCTGATCTGTTGGCCGGAGGCCTTGTCAGTGTACGAAAAGGTAAGGTCTTTTAACACGATCTGTTGGAGGTCCACTTCGAAAGCGGTGGCTTCGCCGGTCGAAGGCGCCACCGCAGTGGTGTCGGCTTGCAGGGTGGTAGCTTCGACGATGTCAAGCTGGCCGTTTTCTTTGCGGGTCAGGTCGACGTAGCCGCCTTGTATAAAGAGCCGGCGCACGTTGTATTGTTGTTGGAGGATGTCCGGCAGACTGAAGCCGACGTAGAGGCGGCCGATCTCCGCCAGGGGCTTGCCGGTAGTGGCTTTGGTTGGGAAGAAACGCACTTCGTGCAGGGCTACCGACACGTAGGGAAAGTTTTTGAAGGGCGATATGCTGCTCGTTTCAATGGCCAGCTCGCCTTTGAATTGTTTGTTGACCGCAGCTACGGCCAGGTTGACGAGGCGTTGCTGCTGGGTGAGGAGAACGATCAGGCCGACGCCGGCCAGGACAAAAACGGTGATCAGGAGTATGAGCAGTGGCCTGACAATCCACTTCTTTATCTTGGGGTTCATCGATGCGAAGAATGTGCTATGCTAAAACGCGGGATTTGCCCGCAGGTTGTTTTCATCGGGGGAATAATCAAAAACAGGGCCACAATTGCGGAAGGCGATACCGGCTTTGAAAACGTGTGCGGTGATGCAATAAAGGGGAGAAGGCAACGTTGTATTCGGTTTCGAATTTTACTGTGCTATAAGGCCTGCTATAGATTCGAAAAATACGGAATAATTATAATAAAAAAAGCACTGGACGTGCCAGTGCTTTTGTACTTCAAAATGCTACTTGTTTTTATTTCTTTTTCAGAAAAATAGTTTTCCCTTCTTTTGCGGAGCGTCGTGCTGCATCCAGGATTTCGACTGCGGTAACGTTGAGCGGGAGAGATGAGAGGTCAGTGTCTTTTACCACGATGCTGCCGTTTACCACGGCGGCGAAATACGCAAACGGATTATCCATCGGTGCGGGCATTGTCGCCATGGGCGTTTGCTGTGGAGCGTCGTCGCCGTTGCGGAAGGTGAGGGAGGTTTTGTCGGCCCAGATGTATGCGGTCTGGCCGTAGATCTCGATGTCTTTGCGGTTGTAGGGCCAGTTCCACGAGGCCTGGATGACGCCGGTGGTGCCGGGGTAGGTGAGGAGGATGGTGGCGTCGTCGTCTACCTTGGGGTATACGTCGGGTTTGATTTGCTGCGTGACGGCGGTAACGCTGGTGGGCTTTTCGCCTTTCAGTAGCCAGGTGATCAGGTCAGCGCCGTAGCAGCCGAAATCCATGAGTGCGCCGCCACCGTTTTCTACGGGGTCAGTGAGCCATGCGAGAAACTCGGGGTTAACATTGATCTCTTTCGGACCGCGGTGGCCGTCGTGTACCACGACTTTGCGGATCTTGCCGATGCGGTTATCGCGGTAGATCATGTTATAGGCTTCGTAGTGGCCGGCGTACCAGGTAGTTTCGTAGTTGGTGAGCAGGTGTATGTTATACTGTTTGGCGAGTGCTGCCATTTGTTGTGCGTGGTCGTTGCTGACGGCCAGCGGCTTTTCCACCATGACATGTATATGGCGTGGGGCGCAGGCTTTGACGACGGCCAGGTGGTTATAGATGCTGTGGAAAGCGGTAACGGCTTCGGGCCTGGCTTTGTCCAGCATCTCTTCGAGTGTGGGGTATAGGAGTGTGAGGGGGAGGTTGTATTGTTTGAGGAGGCGTGTGGCCAGGTCGCGGTTGGGTTCGGAAATGCCGACGATCTCGAACTCCGGGCGATTGGCGCTGTTGAGAATCCAGTGTACGTGGGAGTGCGTGAGACCGGCGATGCCGATGCGGAGCTTCTTTTGTTGGGCGTGTGTGGGGAAGACGAATAGTGTTAGAAGCAGCACCAGTATGGATAGCGGTGTTTTCATGGTGATGTTGGTGTTTAGTATGGGGTGAAGGTCGGGGAATGTGAATAGGTTGGCTAATGGTTTTATATAGACCCTATGTTGACGGGGTTGGAAGGAACCAGCGTGAGTGTGAGCGTGAGAGCGAAGAAAAGACCGCATTTGTTACGCAGGTATAAAAAAAGCACTGGTTGGGGCCAGTGCTTTTTACGTGTAGCGAGTAGCGGTTTAAAGTGTCGCCATATCGATGACAAAGCGGTAGCGGACGTCGCCTTTGACCATGCGGTCGAAAGCTTTTTGAATGTCCTTCATGTCGATTAGCTCGATGTCGGAGACGATGTTGTGCTGGGCACAGAAGTCGAGCATTTCCTGGGTTTCGGGCAGGCCGCCGATCATGGAGCCGGCGAGTGTTTTGCGGCCCGGGATGAGGCTGAAGGCGTGTAACTGCGCGGGATCCGGAGGGGCTCCCACCAGGATGTGGGCACCGTCGGTTTTTAGTAACGACAGGTATAGGCCCAAGTCGTGGGCGGCGGACACGGTGTCGATAATAAAGTCGAAGTAGCCGGCAACGGCTTTTGTTTGCGCGCGATCGGAAGTGACGACGAACTTGTGTGCTCCGAGTTTTTTTGCGTCGGCTTCTTTAGAAGCAGAGGTGCTAAGTACCGTTACTTCGGCGCCAAAGGCGACGCCAAATTTTACGGCCATGTGGCCGAGGCCGCCCAGACCGAGTACGGCGAGCTTATGGCCTTTGCCTACTTTCCAGTGCCGCAGTGGCGAGTACGTTGTAATGCCGGCGCAGAGCAGCGGTGCAACGGCTGCCAGGTCGAGCTTGTCAGAGATGCTCAGGACGAAATCTTCGTGTACGACGATGGTGTTGGAGTAGCCGCCGTAGGTAGGAGTCTTTTTATCTTGCTCTACGCCGTTGTAGGTTTGGGAGTGGCCGTTGGTGCAATACTGCTCGAGGCCGTGCTTGCAGTTGTCGCAGGTGCGGCAGGAGTCTACGAGACAGCCGGTGCCGGCCAGGTCGCCTACTTTAAACTTCTTTACTTCAGCGCCCACTTTAACGACGCGGCCGACGATTTCGTGGCCGGGTACCATGGGGAAGATGCTGCCACCCCACTCGTCTTTAATCTGGTGCAGGTCGGAGTGACACACACCGCAGAAGAGAATATCGAACTGAACGTCGCGTGGGCCGACGTCACGACGCTGAAAATTCCACGGTGCGAGGTTAGAATCTTTGGTTTGCGCTGCATACGCTTTTGTAGCGATCATAGGGCTGTGATTTTTAATTTTTTTGTTTTAACTACGTGTTACAGACGGGTGTGTTGACGACGCTTTTTGCATCCCGGTGGCACCCTGTGTTTTTGTTTGCTCTGAGCGGTTGGATTGGAACCTTTTGCTGCGTAAGAGCCGTTGTGGGTGCCTGCGGAGCCGGAGAAGTGTTTGGATAGCCGGGGAAACCTCGCTGCAATACGCCGTAAAGGAACGGGAAGCTGCTTTGGAGATCAATACATTTCCCGGGAATGAGGCACTCATTAAAAGATTAGTAAGTCATGACAGAGCGAAAACTGACGTCCACCAATTATCAGAACCAGGCATTTCTGGAAGAGCGTTGTGCATTGAATGAGTTGTTGTATTTTTTGAGCAAGCGATGGATGACCGATGTTTTGTTTAGCATTGAAGAGGGTAACACGCGGTTTACGTTATTGAAAGAAAACCTGGAACACATCAGCGATCACATTCTGGCCGACCGTCTGCGCGCACTGGAGCAACACCACCTTATTCAAAAGAGCTATCTGCCAGGTAACCCGCCGCGCACGGAATATGCGCTCACACCGAAAGGCAACAAGTTGAGCGAGATGCTCGAGGGGTTGTGCGGCTTTGCCAGCCTGGAGTTGGAGCTGTAGTCTTATTCTCAATCGCAGAAGTTGTAGGAAAGTTTTGCGCGGCATCCTGGCCGTTGTTGTCGGCTATGCGATTTGTGTTGTCGGTGCTTTAGTAATTTCCGATTGTTTAGTCTGGACCCGCATGGCTGAGCCCGGCGTCAAGTACTGGGGGCAGTCGTTGCTGCGTTGACGCACACGCGGGGTTAATTCTACGTATTTTCTTTTATAGACCTTCTTTATAGCCTGGTTGCACGCGCTGTTGCGAGGGCGTGAGAAAACTGCGTTTTGGGCTTTTAAAGTACATATTGCTAAAACGGTTAACTAAAACGTTTGCATTTCAGGTGAATATTATTAAGTTTGCTAAAACGATTAACTAATTTAACGCCGTACAGTAACGAGAACACTTTAACCTGCCTAAAAGATGAGAAACTGCGGAATGGCTCTGCATAGCGGTCAAAGACTATGAGTCTTATCGACAGCTTTATTTACTGGAATGTTTCCCCTGTTATGTTCCACCTTCCGGGGACGTCTGTTTCTCTGACGTGGTACGGAATGATGTGGGCGCTGGGTCTCATTATCAGCAGGCAGGTCGGTCTTTATATTTTTCTGAAAGAGGATCGCTATACGGTGAACCTCCCTGGTCTTTTTTTGATGATCGTCGTTCCGGCGATCGTGGGTGCGCGGCTTGGACATTTTTTGTTCTATGATCTTCATGCGCTGATCAGCAACCCGCTTGTGATGGTCAAGCCCCCCTTTCACGGCCTTTCTAGCCATGGCGGTGTATTCGGTATTCTCATTGGTGTATATATATGGTGTCGAAGAAACCATGCCGAATATCTTTTTGTGATCGACAGGCTGGCCCTGGTGGCCATTAGCGCCGGCGCGTGTATACGATTCGGCAACCTCATGAACTCTGAGATTGTCGGTGTGCCTACCGATAAACCCTGGGCATTTATTTTCGCCCGCGTAGATCAGCTACCAAGACATCCCGCACAGCTGTATGAGGGTGTTTTTTATACGGTGTTCTTTTTGTTTATGCTATACGTTTGGTATAGACATGCCCGCCACTTGCGTTCAGGCGTACTGTTGGGTATGATATTGACAATTCTTTGGACATTTCGATTTGTTGTGGAGTCGGTCAAAGAATACCAATCGGCGTTCGAGCGTGATCTTTCTCTCAATATGGGACAGATTCTAAGCATTCCCTATATTATGGTAGGCGTTGCGTTGATTTTTGTACGTAAATCAGAAACTGGTATAGATGTAAGTAGATAGATGCAACCGTTATTTTGGAATGGTTGCATTTGGAGCGTAGGCTTGTAATTTTTGCTAAAACGATTAACTAAAAATGATCTGTTCATTTAATAATAGAGGCAAATGAGAAGAATAATTCTTTTGGCCGTAGTTCTTGGCAGCATGATGCTCGCCTGTCAGGAAGCAAGCTTCCTGGACGACACACAAACTACAAATCTTAATGAAGGGACTGTTTTCGCCGACAGTACGTACGCAACCCAATTTTTCTTCGGGATATTCGAAGACATTGGGTTCGATTCAGATCCCGGAAGATTCAGTGATGGGAACACCATCTTTCCGGCCCGCTCGGGCGGATTGGATGGTGCATCGGATGAAGCAGAGCCGCGTGCCATTCCTTTTATCACGACCAATGTTCAGTTCGCTACCGGCACAGTCAATTCTGTGATCGTATCGAAGGATGCGTGGGATGTGTGTTACAGGAATATCCGGAGGACGAACCTGTTTCTGAAACATCTTGATATTACACCGTTTCAACCGTCACTGAAGACGCAGTTGGCTTCGGAGACGAGGTTTTTACGCGCCTGGTATTACGCTATTCTGCTGAAACACTACGGCGGAATTCCGCTGATCGGCGACACAGTATATGGTGCGACAGATAAGATTATTGCGATCAGGAACACCTATCAGGAATGCGTGGACTACATCGTTTCGGAGTGTGACCAGGCTGCCGTGAATTTGATTACCCGGCCAGTGGCCCGGGATCATGGACGGATCGGGGCAGGTGCCTGCAAAGCATTGAAGGCGCGCGTTTTGCTTTATGCCGCGAGTCCGCTGTTTAATGGAAGCGGTTTTGCACCCGCCCCACTTACTGAGATCTTAGGATATCCTGCTGCCGATCCTAACCGATGGAAAATCGCAGCGGAAGCCGCTCAGGCTGTTATCAGTCTAAATGCATACCAATTGCATGTCAACAATTCACCTACTCCCGGTGAAGGATTTTACGAGGAGTTTGTAGCGAAAGATTTTCAGTCGGTCAATGCTCACTCCGGCCTTATCCTGGAACGTGTGGCGACGGATGGCAATTACGAAGAGCGACTGTGGCAGCCACCTTCCCGTGGCGGTGGACAAGGTGGAGCATATCCCTATCATGATCTGGTCAACGCATTTGGTATGGCGAATGGAAAAGCGATTACCGACGCTACGTCCGGTTACGATCCGCAAAACCCCTATGCAAACCGTGATCCACGTCTTGACAACAGCATTAATCATGACCAAAGTATAATGCCCGCGGTACTCCTGGGGCCGCGTGTTGCGATCGATATTTTTCTTGGAAATTACCAGGGCAGACTGTCAGGGCAAGACGCTGTACGTGCAGGAACGCCTACAGGATATTATGTGAATAAAATGGTGCACCGGGTTGTTGTCGCGAACGGTTTCATAGAAGGACCTGCCTCACGTCCATTGATACGATACGCGGAGGTCTTACTTAATTATGCCGAAGCAAAGAATGAATTTGATGGCCCCACCTCGGAAGTATACGCGGCTATAGAGGCTATTCGTGAGCGTGCGGGTTTATCTCCGTTCACGCTGCCTGCCGGCCTTTCAAAGGATGCGATGCGGGAGATTATCCGAAATGAAAGAAGGGTCGAGCTGGCATTTGAGGGACACCGCTTCTTCGACGTACGCCGCTGGATGATTGCGGATCAGACCGAAAACCAGACTATGACCGGAATGGAAGTAGTGAGAAATGGTTCGTCCGCCAGCTTCAATGTGTTCAACGTTCGCAAGCACAATTTCCGGGAGGCGATGTATTTCTGGCCCATTCCTTACTCGGAGACGGCAAAATCTCCTGAGCTATTACAAAATCCATACTACTAGACCTTAACCCTGTTGATATGAGAACTATTTACATGCAGGCATTGGCCATCGTGATGCTGGTATCCTGTCTTTCATGCGAGAATAATGATGACAACGCGCCGGCTGAAGCTGTGAAGAACATCGATGGAAGCTGGAAGGTTGTGAATGTAACACGCAACGACCTGGATATTACAGGCGCGTTTGATTTCACCCGGTTCAGGGTAAACTTCAGCGAGGACGGTACCTACAGTTTTGAGAACTACCTGCCCTTCATCGTAAAGGAGGAGGGCGACTGGGCTCTTGACGATCCACAATATCCCTTCAAGATTATTTTCAGGGAAGGCAGCAGTGCCGAAACGCTGGCGGCGGATCTGACTTATCCGGTTGTGCAGGGGAATCGACAGATCCAGTTAACATTCAGCCCTGGATGTCAGCTGAACAGGTATAAATATGTTCTGGAGAGGATCAACGAATAAAGACCGAGGTATATGAAGCTTACTACTCAAAAAATGACAGCCAATACAATACTCAGTCGCAAGTGGCTTGTTGGTAATATCATCGTGATTGTGCTCGGTATTTTTGCCATCACCTGCGTATACATCAACGAGGTAGAGTACCCACCATCAGTAGACGCCGGACAGATTGCGGAATTTAAGGTAACTGTTTTTCTCGATGTTGCGGAAGCAAGAAACGATGCCAGACTGGTAGTCGCTTTTCTCGCGCCCAAAAGCTGGAATGCTGCGCAGAACATGACGGCGTCCTACACGGATACTGAAGAGTCCGGGGTCCAAACGATGAGTATCATTCCCGCGGGAACGAGTCCATCGCAGGCTCCCGGCCAATCCTGGTCTGCCGCCATCCGGGGGCGCGTCGGTATCGGCGAGAACGTGCTGGATGATATGGAGTGGATTACGTTTTGGACGGATAAGACCTATTCGGTAAGCAACGGACAGGATATATACGTCTACGTCACCATCAAGGCCAAGACCGGGCCGGAAAGTCTAAGTTTCAAGCCTACGATTTTCGTGAACGAGACTGCCGATGGGATGACCACGAGTCAGGATTTCTATAAGGTCTATAAAGGCGATTGCTTCGCCGTTATCAACGGTACCGGGGACGGTATAGACTTCTGCGAATTGCACTTCAACTCGGTACAGCCGCTTACGGCCACGAAAGATGATTTTATTACAATCGGTTTTCAGGGCGATGTCGATTCCAACGATCTGGTCGATGCCGGAGTTGATAAGATCTTCCTGTCGTCCACGGCGTACGTCCGCGGTAGCGGCCGGCAGATTGAGGTGCGGGATAACGCCGCGGCACAGCAAATGACAAAGCAGTTCCAGTATGGAAATTCATATGCCATTACGCTATGGCCTGCCAGCTATTATAACCTGGCTGAAGGAGAGGAGCTTGAGAAGATCGAATATTCTTTCACCAATGAAGACGGTTCCATCGAGGTCGTGGACGAAGCCGTAGGTGCAGACTTCGTTTATACATTCAAGTGTCAGTAACAGATCTATAGTTTACTCAAATCCAATATTAAGATTATGATTTGTCTCTATATAACACGGCTTAGAAGAAGTGCACTGGCGTTATTGATGCTGATGTTCTTCATCTCAAAGTCTATGCTGGCACAGTCCGTCGTTCAGGAATCTGTGCGGGGAGGTACGGTGCTCGACAGCTATGGCAATCCCATTGAAGGTGTCACCATCCAGGTGAAGGGCGATTCCGTCGCCGGCTCTGACAGCGAGGGGAACTTTGTTTTACTCGCTTCGGTGAAAAATGGCGACGTGCTTGCCTTTGAACATCCGGACTTTTATGTGCAAACGCTGATCCTGGGTACCGAAACATCGGTTAGAATCAAAGACGACTCACAAACATCGGAACGTTTTAACGTGACGCTTTTCAGCCGTTACCTGCATAGCCCCGAAGAGCTCTATGTGTTGTATGGCAAGGCAGACCGCCGCAGTCAGATCGGTTCCATCAGCACGATCCACACCGAGCAACTGAACACAACGCCCGCGCCCACTGTTGCTTATGCACTGGCTGGCCGCCTTCCGGGGCTCTACCTGTCTCAGAGCAACGGATTCCGCGTTCCGGCAACAGGCAACAATTATACCGTCGACCTTGGTGGGAACGTCCCCAGGTATTTTCTTGGCGCACCAAGCGACAACACGGAGTTCGGAATAAGCCTGAGAGGCCAGGCACCCGTGGTAGTCATTGACGGTGTTCAACGTGATATCTATTCCATCGATCCGGATAACATCGAATCGGTATCTGTATTGAAAGATGCGTTCTCTTCTTTACTGCTTGGCATGCGCAGCTCGCGCGGCGTACTGTTGATTACCACCAAAAGACCCGATAAGCAGGAATTCAAACTTTCGTTTACCGGTCAGGTCGGTGTTCAGAGCGCGCTCAACATGCCGAAGCCGCTCCCTGCGTTTCAGTATGCCTATCTGCTGAACGAGGCCCTTCAGAACGACAACAAAGCGGCAGTCTACACGAACGCTGATTTTGAAGCTTTCAAGAATGGTACGGACCCGATCCGCAGACCGAACGTAGACTGGTACGACCAGGCACTGCGGTCCAGCGCTCCCATGTCATCGTACAACCTCAATATAAGCGGTGGTGGCCGGGTGGCTCGGTACTCGATCAGCGGAAGCTACATGAACCAGCAGGGACTGTTCATTACGTCATCACAGAATTCATATCAGACCAATGCCGAACAGAAGCGGTACACCATCAGCTCGAATGTGGCGGTAGATGTTACCGACGACTTTCTCGTAGACGTATCCCTGTTTGCCAGGGTGCAGGACGGCTCTCAACCCGGAGCGGGTACGGGTGCGCTGCTTTCGCAAATCCTGGAAACTCCGAACAGCGCGTATCCCATTTATAATCCCAACGGATCGTATGGCGGCAACGTTTCATATCAGACCAACCTGATGGCGCGCCTTATCAACTCGGGCTATATTGAGGACAATAGCCGTGATGTGCTTGCCAATATCGGTCTGCACTATAACCTGAACGATGTTGTTCAGGGGCTCACGGCAAACGCGGTGACCAATATTTCTACTCAAAATATCACGGCACTGACGCGAAGCCAGCAGAATACTGTTTTTCAGTATGTGCCGAGCGAGTCTGGCGAAGGTGGAAAGTATACACAGTATGGTAGCGCCATTGCACAGTCCAATAACTTTGCGCCGGTGTCTACCTCCAGATTGTGGTATGCTCAACTCTCCCTTGACTATGACAGGATGTTTGGCAAGCATCACGTGGTCGGCAAACTCTTTGGAGATCGCCGTGTGGTAACGATAAACTATGACCTTCCCCAAACCCCGTCCAATCTTGCCGCCCGTGTTCAGTACGATTATGAAGGCAAGTACTTTGCAGAAGGGGCGTTTACCCGCAGCCACGTCAATGTATATGCACCCGGCATGCAGTGGGGTTCATTTTACGCGGCTGGATTGGGATGGGATCTGAGCAAGGAGGTATTCCTGCAGGATGTTGCGTGGCTGGATCAGTTCAAGCTCCACGGTGTTTATGGAAAAACCGGCAATGGTATAGATAACTCCGGATATTACATTTTCCGTCAGACCTACTCGCGAACGTTTACCGACGGTACGTACCAGCAGGGATTCGGACGCACGAATGGAACCGGTCTGTGGGAAAACTCACCGCTGGCCAATCCCAACATCACCTGGGAAAAGGCACATAAGCTGGATGTGGGCGTAGATGTCTCCGTACTGGACAATCATCTGCAGCTCACCGCCGACTACTATTACGACAGATACTATGACCTGCTACAAAATAGGGGAAAGAACATTGCCCTGATCGGATTTGCCTATCCCCAGGAGAATATCGGCGAGAACCTGTACAAAGGGCTTGAGTTGTCGGCCACCTATCAGAACAACCTCGGAGACTTCAACTACTTCCTCACCGGTAACTGGTCGAGGATGGCAACGGAGGTGGTCTTCCTGGATGAACAGAAGCGCGTGTACGACTATAATCGTGTAACCGGCGAATCCGTTGGCGCTTATTACGGATATATAGCGGACGGATTCTTCTCGTCCACAGCAGATGTGGCTTCCAGCGCGAAGCTGGAGAACATCACCGTTCAGCCTGGCGATATCAAGTATCGCGACCTTAACGGTGACGATGTCATCAATCAGTATGACCAGACCATTATCGGCAGAAACAAACCGCTTTCGTATTATGGTGTAACGGCCGGATTCAACTTCAAGGGATTTGATGTAAGTGTGTTACTCCAGGGCGCGTATAACCGCGATCAATATATCAGAGACGCCGTGGTGGACGCAGGCTTCCAGGTAACAGGCCAGTCGTATGGCCAGGCGTATGAGCAGATTCTGGGACGGTGGACACCGGAGACCGCGGAGACCGCTACGTATCCACGACTTTCCACCAGCAACAATTTTAACAACACACAGACATCGTCGTTCTGGGTGCGCTCGGGCGATTATATGAGACTCAAAAATGTGAGCATAGGCTATACGCTTCCATTCCGGATCTCAAACCGCTATGGTATTTCTCAGCTGAAGTTCTTTGTGAACGGGCAGAACCTGTTCACTGCGGCCTCTTATGATGCGGTAGATCCTGAGGTGACCAGTTTCAGAAATTATCCGATCATGCGGGTGATCAGCGGCGGTATTAACATTAAACTTTAAGCTTAGGGAAGTTATGAAGCATAGAATATTAAAATTCTCTTTCTTTATCGGTGCGCTGGCGCTGGCTTCTTCATGTAACGATGATTTTGAAGCGCTCCCTGTCGAGCAGTATACCATCGATTTTATTTTCAGCAAGACGGACTCGCTGGGTGTAAACGCCAGGCAATACCTGACGACGGTGTATTCCCAGTTGCAGAACGGGCATAACCGGGTAGGAGACGACTACCTCGATGCCGCTTCAGACGACGCGGTGTCGTCTGCCACGGTTGTGGTGGACATTACCAAGTTGGGTACCGGGCAATACAACGCAGTGTCGCAAGTGCCAAGCGATATGCGCTGGGCAAACTATTATGCGGGCATCAGAAGCGCCACTACGTTTATCACCAATATTGAAGTAGTGCCGTTGAGAGACAAGCTTCCGAATGGTATTCCGATGGCGAAAGTATGGAAGAGCGAGGCGAGGTTTATCCGGGCCATGCATTACTTCGAGTTGCTGAAGCGCTACGGCGGAGTGCCGTTGATGGGAAATCGCGTTCTGGTACTTGGCGAAGATGTAGAGTTGCCGCGAAATACGTTCGAGGAATGTGTGAACTATATCGTAGGCGAGTGCGACGCTATTAAGGACAGCCTTCGTACATACCCGATTGCCGACCCGAATGCCAACAGCCACGTAGCCACGAAGGAGGCCGCGCTTGCGCTGAAAGCAAGGGTATTGCTATATGCCGCCAGCCCGCTTTACAACGGCGGTAATGTCGATCCCGACAATGCGTTGACGGGTTACACAAACTATGACGTCAACCGCTGGAAGCTTGCAGTTGATGCAGCGGCGGACTTTATGGACCAAAACACGTATTTCTCTCTTGCACCGAGCTTTGCAAAGCTTTTTATTACCGACGGCAACAGGGAAACCATCTTTTTCCGTTCAGGAGGTGCTGGTACCGGTATAGAGAAGAACAACGGTCCCGTGGGTTTTTCCGGCGCCAACCAGGGGCTTGGCCGCACCAGTCCATCACAAAATCTGGTGGATGCGTTCCTTACGGCAGATGGAAAATTTATTACGGATGCCGGATCAGGTTACGACCCTGCCAACCCCTATGCTAACCGTGATCCACGGCTTGACGCAACGGTGTTCCACAACGGTTCGCTGTGGCTCAATGCAACACTGGAGACATTTCAGGGCGGCCGTCACAGACCCGGCGGACAAATTCAGCAGACCAAGACCGGCTATTATATGAGAAAGTTCATGGGAGAGTTCGAGACTGCCCAGAACTATGGCGATACGCCGCACGATTGGCCTGTGTTCCGGTACGCGGAAATCCTGTTGAATTATGCTGAAGCACAGAACGAGTTCGCGGGTCCGACCACAGAAGTTTATGAGGCTATACGGGCTATTCGTCAACGTGCCGGCATCCAGTCTGGGGGAGGTACATATGGTCTGGAGGCAGGTCTCACCAAAGAGCAAATGCGCACCGTTATCAGAAATGAGCGCAGGATCGAGTTGGCATTCGAGGAGCACCGCTATTGGGACATTCGCCGCTGGAAGATCGCGGAGGAAATATTCTCCACGCCTGTCAACGGGGTGATCATCGTGAAGGCCGGAACGCAATTGAATTATAATGTCGTGCCTGTGCAAGATGCCTCCTTTGACGAAAAAAGGTATTTCTATCCCATATCGTACGACGAGGTGATCAAGAACGGTAACATGGTTCAGAACCCGCAGTGGTAATAAAGGAAATCATCAAAGAAAAAATCTATAGACATGAAAAACATTTTACTGATTTTTATTTTTTCTCTATTGGTGACGTTCTCCTTTGCGCAGAGAAATAACACCATCGAGGGAAAAGTTGCTTCAGTGGAAGGCGAGACGCTTCCGGGTGTAGGTATTCTTATCAAGGGTACTTCGGTCGGAACGACTACGGACAGCGACGGGAAATTCACGCTCAAGGCAGACGACAATGATGTCCTGGTGATATCGTTTATCGGTTTTGCCACGGAGGAGATATCCGTGAAAGGGAAAACATTTTTGGATGTGAAGCTGACGAGCAGCCTGACCACGCTGGAGGAAGTTATGGTGATCGGCTATGGTGAGACGAAGCGGATTACCAACACGGGTGCCGTAAGCTCGGTGCAGGCGGCGGAGATTCGCACGGTACCGAACTCTAACGTTCAGAACTCGCTTGTTGGAAGAATGCCGGGGTTTTTCGCGGTACAGCGTTCCGGCCAGCCTGGGCGGGATGCGTCTGACTTCTTCATCCGCGGTGTAAGCTCCCTGAACCCGGATGGCAACCAGCCGCTGATTATCGTTGATGATGTGCAGTATTCGTACGAGCAGCTGCAACAGATCAACGTCAATGAAATTGAAAGTATCTCGATCCTGAAGGATGCGTCTACCACGGCTGTTTACGGTATTAAAGGTGCCAACGGCGTATTGGTGGTGAAAACACGCCGCGGTAAATCGGGGCGGCCTCAGGTAAATATGCGCGTGGAAACAGGTGTTCAGACACCTGTACGCAAACCTAAATTCCTGGATTCCTATAACTCCGCGCTACTGATGAACGAGGCCTATGAGAACGACGGCCTTCAGCCGCGGTTCACACAAGCCGATCTCGATGCCTTCCGGACCGGCAACGATCCCTATGGACACCCCAATGTGAACTGGTACAAGGAGATTTTCAAAACACACGCGTGGCAACACAACGCCAACGTGGATGTATCGGGAGGTATAGACAGGCTGAAGTACTTTATATCGGGTGGCGCGTTTTCGCAGGATGGTCTGGTAAAAGATTTTTCCGGGCCGCAAAGCGATGTGAACAACAATTACTTTTACCGGAGGTTCAATTACCGCACCAACCTGGATTTTGCGGTAACCAAGACACTGGATGTTCGACTGGACATGACGGCCCGTTTTTCGAACATCAACGAGCCCCACAATCAAAACGCAGTTTCGGAGATCTATAATTTTCAGAAGATCAGACCTTTTTCAGCCCCCGTGCTGAATCCGAACGGCACGTACGCTTATGCGTTCGATACACAGGATAACCTCCCCACGCTCAACGCGCGCCTGGCTAACGGCGGCTATACACGTACACGCCGTACGGATTCGAACATCCTCCTGGATGCGACGCAACGCCTGGATTTTATTACACAAGGACTTGCCGTGAAGGCCACATTTGCTTATTCGGGCATAGAAGAAAACAGCAGGCAAGTGACGCGTGGTGATGCCCCAGGGTATGGCATACCCACGTATCACTACAACTCCATAGACGGTTCATACGCTATCGACCCGCGCGGTAACTACGACTACGCCGGCTATGCCGTCTATGGAAACACCAGCATATACTCCAAGAACACGAACTTGCAAACGTTCATCACCTATGACAAAGTGTTTAACAATGTACACACCTTCAAAGTCATGGCGTTATACAACCGTCAAAGTACCCTGGTTTTAGCACAGCCCTTTTCAGACCCTTCGAAAGTACCGTTCAACTACCGTGGCTACACCGCCCGGGTCAGCTACAATTACAAGAATAAATACCTGGTGGATTTCAACGGCGCCTATAACGGTACAGACCGTTTTGGGAAGGATAAAAGAAATGGATTCTTTCCTGCTATTGCAGTGGGATGGAGTCTCTCTGAAGAGGACTTTTTCCGAAATGCTATTCCTTATTTTACTTTGTTCAAACTGCGAGCCTCGTACGGTCAGGTTGGCTCAGATAATGCCTATGGAGGTCACTATATATTCCGGCAGACATATGCGCAAGGGGGAGGCTATGCATTCGGTCAAATTCCACAGCGTGTTTCCACCATTCGTGAGGGCGATCTTGGTAATCCCGATGCTGAATGGGAACGGGCGAGAAAGTTTGACGTAGGACTTGACGCCAACCTCGTCGGTGACAAGCTCTCGCTTACGATCGACTACTTCTACGACTTCCGCTTTAAGCAGCTGGTAAGTCGGGGCAGCGTTCCTTCGATGATCGGTATAGGCACACCTCCTACAAACATTGCGGAGACCAGCAATCAGGGTATCGACGGTTCTGTGAACTATAATACCAAAGTGGGGCAGGTGACGGTGACATCGTCCTTTGTGTTCTCTGTCGCCAAAAACAAGGTGTTGTACAATGATGAGGCACGCCCGGCATACCCGTGGCTGGCTGCAACAGGCCGCCCGATTAACCAGCCGTTCGGGTATACGTATATCGGCTTCTATTCCGAAGAAGATATTGCGAGGAACAACGACGGTGATGCCACCAATAATGTCGCCATGCCACTCACCAGCATTCCCATTCAGGCAGGCGATCTGAAGTATAGAGATCTGAACAACGATGGCGTGATCGACAACTTCGATCAGGGTCCTATCGGCAAACCGAACCTGCCCAACACCACGCTTGGCTTAAATCTCGGCGCCAACTACAAAGGATTTAGCCTGTCGGTGTTATTTCAGGGATCGTTCAACTACAGCTTCAGCGTAGTAGGTACCGGCATTGAGCCGTTCAAAAGCCAGTTCCAGCCTGCACATCTTAAACGGTGGACGCCAGACAATGCGGACAACGCAGAGTTCCCCCGGTTGACAAGCAACCCTACAACGGTGAACAGCGGAAGCGCTTACCCGTCTGACTTCTGGTTAATCGATGCGCGTTTTGTGCGTTTGAAAACAGTGAACCTCGGTTATCAGCTACCGGACAGGTTGGTGCCCAAAAATGTCAACAACGTACGATTGTATCTTACTGCTTACAACCTGTTGACCTGGACCAACTTTTCAAAATATCAGCAGGATCCTGAGATTTCGACGAACACCGCGGGGGATGCATATCTCAATCAGCGTGTGGTTAACGTGGGTGTGCAGGTAGGGTTCTAATAAAAACAAAAATCCACATGAAAAGAAGTCATAACTCTATATTCTTCCTGGTTGTTCTTGCAGCCGTCATCCTGGGATGCAAGAATGACGACGCCGAGACGGTCGTGTTTCCCTATAGTAACATCGTTTCCTACAGCGTTCCCGGGCAGGTCGGCAGTGCTGTGATCGATAAAACGAAGCGAACGGTGACCATCACCTTGCCATTTAATACTGACCTGGAACACGTGGTTCCCACGGTTGGTATTTCTTCTAATGCTACGGTCGTTCCGGCGTCGGGTGCTACGGTGAACTTCAAAGCCAATAACAAAGTCAGTTATGTTGTAACTTCTGAGTCGGGTAACAAAAGCGAATGGACTGTTGAAGTGGGGCTTACCGGTGATCCGGAAGCGATCCTGCTGGAGCTCATTCCGAATACAGGTGGCTGGGAATCGGAGTTTACGGTATATCATGACCTGAGCTATAATAAATACCTCACGCGCTCTTCCGGATGGAACGGCGGAGACGGATGTGTCACCACGGAGCTTCCCGATGGATCATTGTTATGGTCTTTTCAGGATAGTTTCTTCGGTCTAATTGACAATAGCCGTTCACGTACCAATAATACCTTTGCGCGTAACGCAGGATTCATTCAGAAAAATAAGTCGCTGTACAGCTACGTTCAGCTCAACCCCGGAACGAACGAGAACACCGACACATGGGTACGATACCCGGGGGCCAATGCCAACGATGACGATAAATGGTACTGGGGTGGTCCTTCTCAGGTAATCAATAACGAAGTACAGATGCTCATGGGGCAGATCCAACCCGCGGAATTTGCCGGCGTTCACGTCTCCACGGATATAGCCATCTTCGATACGGAAATGAACTTCAAGGAGCTGATCCAGGATAAATATGTGGGTGCGCTGGCCTGGGATGGTAGCATCTTCAAAGCGGACGATGGATATACCTACATGTATACGCAGGAGAACTACGGCATTTGTGCCGCTAAGATCTACGTGGCTCGTGTTCCGGGCCAGGACCTGCGTGGCACCTGGGAGTATTATACCACCGATGGCTGGGTATCGCCCGCGCCGGTTGATCACAGTAAGTACATCGCCGTCCTCGATGGCACTGCCACACAGGCGAATGTGTTCAAAAAAGGTGACAAGTATTATTTCGTGACGCAGGGAACCTGTTTCGGATTGGAGATTCTTATCTATGAAAGCACAAGTCCTACCGGCCCGTTCACGAACAAGCGTAAATTGTATACGATTCCTGATAAGTATACGCAAGATGCGGATCCGAAGTTTATAACGTACAATGCGGTGGTTCACCATGCGTTGTCTAAGGAGGGTGAGCTGGTCATATCCTACAACATCAATCCGGTTGATTTTGGCGATAACTTCAATACGCCGGGAAGCGCCGACAACTACAGGCCCTATTTTGTAAGAGTGTATAACTGGGAAAGTAATTAAAAGATTTTTTGAGTGATGCGTGTAAACTGTGATCTGTTTCGCCGTGCGGGTTTTGCCCTGGTCTTTGTTGGACTGTGTGTGCGTGTAGCGGGGCAGGAAGTTGACCTGGTGAAATATGTCAATACACTTCAAGGAACGAACTCAACGTGGGACCTGTCGTATGGGAATACTTACCCGACGACAGGTCTTCCTTTTGGAATGCACTTCTGGTCTGCCCAGACCGGCAAGAACGGTGATGGGTGGAAATATCAATACACAGCAAAAACGATCCGTGGATTTCAGCAGGTCCATCAATGCAGCCCGTGGATGAACGACTACGCGGTATTTTCCCTTATGCCCGGCACAGGCAAGCTGGTGGTTAAGGAAGAAGAACGCGCACTGGTTTTTTCTCACGCGAATGAAACGGCCAAGCCTCATTACTACAGTGTAAAATTTGATAACGGCATTCGCACGGAGATGTCGCCCACCGAGCGCGGTGCGCACTTCCGGTTTAGCTTTCCGAAGGGTGATGCTTTCCTGATCCTGGATGGTTATGTGAAGAACAGCCATGTTAAAATAATTCCCGGAGAACGGAAGATCATTGGCTGGGTAGACAACGGCCGTTTTGTGCCGCAGAATTTCAGGAACTACTTTGTCATGATCTTCGATCAGCCTTTTCAGGCCCACGGCACGTGGGAGAACAAGGATGGCAAGATCAATAGCGGAAGCACGTCGGACGAAGGCCTGGGTAAAGGAGCGTACCTGCAGTTTAAACCCGGTGCGGTGGTACAGGTGCGCGTAGCTTCATCGTACATCAGTCCGGAACAGGCGGCGCTTACACTTCAGCAGGAGCTGGGGCCTCACAAGAAATTCGAACAGACAAAAGACGCAGCGTTCAAGCGCTGGAACATGCTTCTTAACCGGGTGCTGGTAGAAGGAGACAATGAGAAAAACAAAGAGACCTTTTATTCATGTCTGTTCCGGGCCAATCTGTTCTCGCGCCAGTTCTTTGAATTAAAAGCGGATGGTAAGCCGTATTACTTCAGTCCGTATGATGGGAAGGTGCACGACGGCTATATGTATACCGACAATGGATTCTGGGATACGTTCCGCTCGCAGTTTCCGCTGAGTAATATTTTGCATCCTGCCCAGCAAGGCAGGTATATGCAAGCTCTTTTAAGCGCGCAACAGGAATGCGGGTGGCTTCCATCGTGGTCTAATCCGGGTGAGACCGGTGGCATGGTGGGCAACCATTCTATCTCGCTGCTGGCAGACGCCTGGGCGAAGGGCATTCGCACGTTCGACCCCGCCAAAGCGCTGTCTGCCTATCTTCATGAAGTTACCAACAAGGGTCCCTGGGGCGGGGCCAATGGAAGAGAGGGTTTCAAACCTTATTTCGATCTTGGATTTGTTCCGTATCCGGACTATCACGAGTCTACTGCCAAAACGCTGGAGTATGCATACGACGATTTCTGCGCTTATCAACTGGCAAAGACTACAGGAAATACTTTTTATCAGAAGGTCTTTGAAAGACAGATGATGAACTATCGGTTCGTATTCGACCCTTCTACCGGCTTCATGCGTGGGAAAAAGAACGATGGCACATGGCTGCCTGACTTTGACCCGATCGAGTGGGGCGGGCCTTTTACGGAAGGAAACGCATGGCACTACACCTGGTCTGTCTTCCAGGATGTGCAAGGCCTTATCGATATAATGGGAGGAGAGAAGCCCTTCGCCGCGAAGTTGGATTCATTGTTTACTATGCACTCCAGGTTCAAAGTAGGCACTTATGGTCAGACCATTCACGAGATGAAGGAGATGGTGCTGGCGGAAATGGGACAATATGCTCATGGCAATCAACCCGTTCAGCACGCACCTTATTTGTATAACTACGCCAGGCAGCCGTGGAAAGCGCAGAAACAGGTACGTGAGATCATGACACGCCTGTACAATGCCACGGAAAATGGATTTCCCGGCGATGAAGACCAGGGCGGCATGTCGTCCTGGTATGTGCTGAGCGCATTGGGCATCTACAGTGTTTGCCCGGGCACCGATCAATATGTTATCGGTAGTCCGTTGTTCAAGAAGGCTACTATTACCCTGGAGAATGGAAAGAAGTTTGTGGTCGACGCCCGGAACAACAGCGACGACGGTGTTTATATTCGTTCGGCGCTGCTGAACGGAAAGGAGTATACGCATAACTGGATTCCCTATAGTACGATCGTGGAGGGTGGTGTATTGCAATTTGAGATGAGCGATAAGCCGGCGCTGGAGCGTGGTACGCAGGATGGTGATAAGCCTTTTTCCATATCGAAAGCGGAGAAGAGGTGAGCCGTTGATGGTGATGAAATTCTAAAGCCAGTAGATTAATAGTATAACGTGAAAGTAAGATCGATTATTAATAATGTCACGCGGGGACACTTCGCGACATGCAGGGGCTGGATGTTTGGGTTTTTCGTGCTGGGGAGTGCGCTGACGGTGCGCGCGCAGCAAGCCGTGCAGCCCGTGCTGCGGTTTGCCGATGTGCTAACCGATAACATGGTGATCCAGCAAAACAAACCTTTTACAGTTTGGGGTAAGGCCGGCCGATTTGAACCTGTTAAGATCGAAGCAGATTGGTTAAAAACCTCGGTCGTTGTACAAGCCGATGACTATGGCGATTTTATAGGTATTATACCGGTGCCGAAGATACGGCCGGGAGATTTCGGCGAGCATACACTGCAGATCTCCAGTGGTACTGTGTCTCGCGTAACTCTTCAGCACATTTTAATTGGTGAAGTGTGGTTTTGTGGTGGGCAGTCTAACATGCAGTCGCCGGTGGGCGATATATTGGATGGCAAGGTGGAAGCAGCCCAGGCTGACTATAAGAACATTCGTCTTTTTAATGCGGCACTGAACTTTAGCAACACACCGCTGGACAACGTGAAGGGGCAATGGGTGGCATGTACACCACAGACGGTGGAGAAGTTTAGTGCGGTGGCGTATTTCTTTGCGCGGCAGTTACATACGACACTCGACGTGCCGGTGGGTGTTATCTTCTCGGGTATTGGTGCGTCGGCGGCACAGGCGTATGTGCCGCGGGAGGTGCTGGCGGCCGATCCGTTGCTGGACTCGGCTTATCTGCAGCCCTATTTGAAAAGCGAAAAATCCCGGGAGGTCATCGACGGCGGGTTTTCGTTTGAGAAAGTCACGCGACCGTTTCTGTTGTATAATGCAATGATCCATCCGTTTGTAAAACTTTCTATTCGTGGCTTTTGCTGGTACCAGGGAGAATCTAACCGGAATGAGCGTGATGGCTATACGCACTTGATGCATACACTCATTCAACGCTGGCGGTCTGATTTTGGGCAGGGTGAGCTGCCATTTTACTTTGTACAGGTGGCGCCGTTTTTCTGGGACCGGGAGAATCCCGACCTGACGGACTACGCTTTCTTTCGTGAGGCACAAGCAAACATTCTGAGACTCAATAATACGGGTATGGTGCTGACGATGGATGTGGGTGAAGCAAAGGATTTGCATCCGAAGGATAAGAAACCGGTGGGCATACGCCTTGCGCTTACGGCGTTGCACCAAACGTATAACCAATTGTCGGTGGTATATCAAGGTCCACAGATGAAGACGGTAGAATTTGAGAACACAACGGCAATTGTGACGTATATACCGGAGACCATCGCCGGGGGATTAAAAACAAAAGATGGCGCTTCGCCTAAGTTCTTTTCGCTCGCGGGGGAAGATGGTAAGTTTTATCCGGCGGAAGCCGTTATTGTTGGAGATCAGGTGAAGGTAAGCTCTTCCAAGGTCAAGCGACCTGTGGCGCTGCGGTATGCTTTTACTAACTATGCGGTGACGAATTTTGAGAATGGTAACGGCCTGCCGGCGGTACCTTTTAGGACAGATTCGTGGCGTGAACAGAAGTGATATGATGACACGTGGTATAAAACAGTTGGTTGTCGTCGGACTTTGCCTGGTATTTGGCGTGGGGGTGAGTCGTGCGCAGACAGCCTACTTTGTTGACGGCTATCACGGGGGCGTGTATGGGCATTACCCCCGGTGGCAGACGCGGTTTATGGTTGAGCAACTGAAGAAGCATCCGGAATGGAGCGTTAACCTGGAGATTGAACCAGAGACATGGGACTCGGTAAAGGTGTATGACCCCGCGGCGTACGCACTATTTAAAGATGCGTTGCAAGGTCCGGCGATTCGTGAGCGGGTTGAATTTGTGAACCCAGCGTATGGCCAGGCCTATTTGTTCAATATTACGGGTGAGAGTGTGATCCGGCAGTTCTCCTATGGCATTGACAAGATGAAAGAACATTTTCCGTCTGTTGACTTTCGTACTTATAGCTCGGAGGAGCCATGTTTCACGAGCGCCCTGCCGCAGATCCTGAAGTCGTTTGGGTTTAGGTATGCCTCGTTAAAAAATCCCAATACTTGCTGGGGTGGCTATACGCGGGCGCATGGCGCCGGCATTGTGAGCTGGATTGGGCCGGATGGTACAGGTATTCCGACAGTCCCGCGCTATCGATGTGAGCAGTTGCTGCCGGGTTCGACCTGGCAGACGATGGCGTGGGGGAATTCACAAGAATATATTGAGGCGTGTCTTCGGAACAATATTGCCTCGCCGGTGGGCATGTGCCTGCAAGACGCGGGCTGGCGTGGTGGTCCCTGGTTGGGAGTGGCGAAGCCCACCTATCAGCCTTCGCTGTATACTACCTGGCGGAATTATTTTACAATGGTTGGGGCTTCTACGCTCAACGACTCGTGGCGCGTGAGCCAAGAGGATATGCTGGTGTGCCTGGTGTGGGGTTCGCAGGTGTTGCAGCGACTGGCACAACAGGTGCGGGTTGCTGAGAACAAGATTGTGATGGCAGAGAAAATCGCTACGCTGCGTGCGCTGGAGGGTGGCACGTCGTATCCGAAGAAAGCACTTGATGGTGCCTGGCGAACCTTGCTGTTGGCACAGCATCATGATTGCTGGATTGTTCCGTACAATGGGAAGCCTGGACATACATGGGCGGATATGACGCGGGATTGGACGGCATTTACTGTACAGACCAGTGACTCTATTGTAGGTACCTCTGCATTGAAAGGAGTACGTGGAGCGGGACAGTATATTCGGGTGTTCAATACAACGGCTTCCGATCGATATGAGCTTATTTCTGTTCCACTTGCTTCGGGTGTCGATGTGCGCTCATGGGGTATTCAGGATGAACATGGCGACTGGGTAGATTCGCAGCCTATTGAGAACGGGCAGGGAAAATTATTGTTCCTGGCGCGTGTTCCTGCCGTTGGCTATGCCACGTATCGAATTAATGCA
This sequence comes from Parachryseolinea silvisoli, assembly GCF_021190955.1. Lineage (GTDB taxonomy): Bacteria > Bacteroidota > Bacteroidia > Cytophagales > Cyclobacteriaceae > Ohtaekwangia > Ohtaekwangia silvisoli. The sequence goes on along the minus strand of NZ_JAIOAO010000001.1, from coordinate 1,146,843 downwards.
AAGAAGCCGGGTGCGTCTAAAGGGCATGTTTCCGTTGGCAAGGATAAGACGTATGTTGTCGATACTCATTTTTATCATCTTGTTATGGACCCTGCTCGCGGTGGTGTTATAAAAAGCCTGAAGGCAAAGACCTTAAAGAATAAAGAGTTTGTAGACGCCAAACATAATAGAAGCTTTAACGAGCTGCGTGGCTTTTTTTATGAGGAGAATGCTTTCCTGTCGAGCGCAGACAAACCTGCCGTGGTAAGTATATTAGAAGACGGGCCTTTGCAAACGCGAGTGCAAATTGTTGGGCAGATTGGCGCGCATCCGTTTCGTCAAGTGGTGACAGTATATCAGCATGATCCGAGAATAGATTTCGACTTGACGATCGACTGGAAGGGGAATCCTGGGATTGGTAAGTATTCACAAGCCCGGGGGTATAAAGCAGAGAATCCGGAGAAGGCGTTTTACGATGATCGGTATAAGTTATTGGCGCTGTTTCCGACATCGCTTGGGAAAGCCAGGATCTATAAGGATGCGCCGTTTGATGTGACTGAAAGCAGATTGGAGAATACGTACTTTGATCGTTGGGATAGTATTAAAAACAATGTGGTGCTTCGCTGGGTGGATGCGGAGGACGCTTCCGGAGACTACGGCATGACCTTGCTGACGGATCACACGACCAGCTATGTGTCGGGTGAGGATCATTCCCTGGCGTTGACGTTGCAGTATTCAGGCACGGCGTTGTGGGGAATGAATTATAAGATTGAAGGACCTTCGCAGATTCATTACGCTTTGGTGCCGCATGCCCGGAAGTGGGATGCTGCCGGAGTTAGTGAGACGGCTGCACGTTGGAATGAACCGTTAATTGCCGTGGTGTCGGATGAGAAGCCTGCAACCTGGAGTAAGTCGTGGTTAACACTCAGTAAAGGGTGGGAGGTGACATCGCTACAGATGGATGGTGACGATGTGCTTCTGAGAATCTTTAATGCTTCGTCTAAAGAGGCGTCGGGGTCAGCTGTTGTTCATGCCGTCATCCGGGAGGCCAGTCAGGTTGAACTCGATGGTGATGTGCGGAAGGTGCTGCCAGTTATTGTTACGAGTGGCAAAAGCACCGTGGCACTGTCGGTGCCACAGTTTGGGATTTGTACTATTAAAATGAAATTAGCTAAGTAAGTATATGCAGCATTTGAAAGATATTTTACTCGCCGGTCTCCTCCTGGGCAGTGTACTGATAACCGACGCGCAGTCCCTTCAAAAGTTCCCCGCCGGTAGTAAGGTGGCATTTGTGGGAAATAGTATTACCGAAGCCGGGTATTATGAATCGTATATATGGTTGTATTATATGACGCGGTTTCCAGGCGAGCGGATCGAGGTGATGAACGTGGGTATTGGTGGTAATACTATAAAGGACATTGCTGCGCGCTTTGATGAGGACGTGGTGAAGCGAAATCCATCGGCCATCGTGCTGACATTTGGTATGAATGACTCGGGGTACTTTGAATATAATGGTGCCGAGCCCGAGAAGGAGGCAGACAAGAAAGTTGCCGCTTCACGCGAGAGCTTTCTGCCATTGGTAGAGAAGCTGAAGGCGCTTCCGGCTCAAAAGATCATGATGTCGTCGTCGCCGTATGACGAGACGATGAAAAACAAAGACAACTATTTTCCGGGTAAGAGCAAGGCGATGGAACGTATCATTGCTTTTCAAAAGGAAGCTGCCGCGGCCAATCAGTGGTCCTTTGTTGATCTGTTCTATCCCATGCAGCAGATCAACCTGGAAGGACAGAAAAGCAACCCGGAGTTTACGATCATTGGTAAAGACCGGATCCATCCAGGTAACGGTGGGCACCTGGTGATGGCTTACCTGTTCCTGAAAGCGCAGGGGCTAGCGGGTGCGCCCCTGGCGGAAGTAGAGGTGGATGCCAAGAAGAAGGTTATTAAGAAAAGCGCGGGTGCCGATGTTAGTGGCCTTGCCGTGACGAACGGTGTGTCGTTTGATTACCTGGCGAAGGCGTTGCCTTTTCCGGTTGATTCGGCTTCTCGTATGTGGGGAAGTGATCAAAAGCAATCGGACGCGCTGGCGGTAGTTCCGTTTATACAGGACTTTAACCAGGAACTGTTACGTGTAACCGGGCTTGCGGCGGCACAATATGAATTGAAGATTGACGGTAACGTGATGGGGACGTGGAAGAAGGAAGAGCTTGCGACAGGGATCAATCTTGCCCTGGTCGTAAAAACGCCGCAGTATAAGCAAGCGGTGCAGGTAGCAAACCTGAATCAGGCGCGTAAAGAATTTGAAAGCAAATTGCGCGACTACTATGGCCTGGAGTTTATTTTCTTCCAGCCTCGCGGCATGCTGTTTCAAGATGACCAGGCTGCCTACGATCTTGCCAGCAAACAAGCGAAGAAGGATTGGGTTGTTGGCGGGAAGATTGGTGCGTATGAAAGTCTTCGCTTCCCGGAGGTACGCCAATCGTATGTAAACCAAATGAAATTGCTGGTGGATATGATTTATGATGTGAATAAACCCAAGAGCCACCGGATCGAAGTTGTAGCGGTGGGTACAGGAAAAACAAAATAGTGATAGTTATGGGACGGATAGCGCAATGGTGTTTTTTGATCACACTGCTGGTTGGTTGTAAGTCAGCTTCAACACCGGACCCAGCCGGCGACTTACCGGCTGGATATGTACGGCCTTTTATCGGGGCCAGTACCAGTACGGGTAAGGCAGGTACCTACCATGGACTCGGAAAGACCTTTCCGGGGGCTACGACGCCGTATGGGTTGGTGCAGGTGAGCCCCAATACCATCACGGGCGGTGACAATGGGTCTGGCTATAGTTACGAGCATACTACGATCGAGGGCTTTGCGTTCACACAGATGAGCGGAATTGGTTGGTACGGTGACCTGGGTAACTTTTTAGTTATGCCTACCACGGGAGTGCTCAAGACCAGCCGTGGTAAAGAAGGTGGTCCTAATACCGGGTACCGCTCGCACTATGCGAAGGATCGGGAACAGGCCTCGGCCGGGTATTACTCTACTTTATTAAGTGACTATAACGTTCGGGCCGAGGCGACGGCGGCGCCGCACAGCGGCATGCTGCGGTTTACTTTCCCGCAGCACGGTCAGGCACGTATTCAGATCGACCTGGCACGGCGGGTAGGCGGTACGTCGGTTCGGCAGTATATAAAGGTAGTGGATGATCATACCATTAAAGGTTGGATGCAGTGCACGCCGGATGGTGGTGGTTGGGGGAATGGCGATGGACACGCAAACTATACGGTTTATTTCTATGCCCAGTTCAGTAAGCCTTTTCAGAAATTTGGTGTATGGAGCGCTGATATCCCGGATTCCTGGACGCGCAAGCGCGAAGATGTTGAAAGCGACCGGTATCAGCAACGGGTAGCAGAAGCGGCGGTGTTAGATTCAGCCACCGAGGCAGAGGGTAAGCACCTGGGTTTTTTTAGCGAGTTTCCGAGCACGGCGAACGAGCAGGTTATGTTCCGGTCCGGTATTTCGTTTGTGAGCATGGAAGGCGCGCAGAAGAATCTGGAGTCTGAGATTACGGATTGGGATTTTGACGCAGTGCACCAGCGTGCGGTGGATGAGTGGAATGTCGCCTTGAGCAAAGTGACTGTAAGTGGTGGTAGCGATGATGAGAAGTCTATCTTTTATACCGCCCTTTATCACACCATGATCGACCCACGGGCATTTTCCGATGTTGACGGAAGCTTTACCGGAGGGGATGGTAAAGTACACCAGGCATCGGGGTATAACCGCCGGACGATTTTTAGTGGCTGGGATGTGTTTCGCAGCCAGTTTCCGTTGCAAACCATCATCAACCCATCGCTGGTGAATGATATGTCTAATTCGCTCATCGCGCTGGCGCATGAGTCCAATCATGACTACCTGGAACGTTGGGAACTGCTAAATGCTTATAGTGGCTGTATGATCGGCAACCCAGCCATCTCGGTTATGGCAGATGCTTATAACAAAGGTATTCTGAAGGTGGATGACAAAGCGTTGCTCGACCTGGCGGTGAAGACAAGCGAACGGTTCGGGAATGGTGATAAAGGTTATTTCCACCAGTCGTTGGGAATTTCCAACACGCTGGAGTATGCGTATACCGAATGGTGTACAGGTGTGCTGGCCTCTAAGATGGGCAAGGACAGCCTGGCTAAAGTTTACCTGGCCAAAGGGCAAAATTATCGTAACATTTTTGACGACTCGGTAAAGTGGTTCCGACCGCGGAAGGAGGATGGCACGTGGGAAACGTGGCCTAAAGAAGGACGTTTAAAAGAATGGTTGGGTTCGATTGAAAGCAATCCGTATCAGCAGGGCTGGTTTGTGCCGCAGGATATACCTGGTATGGTAGCGCTCATGGGAGGCGATGCCAGGGTTAAAGACGATCTTGTTCAGTTTTTTGAGCAGGCGCCCAAGGACTTTCTCTGGAACCTGTATTACAACCACGCCAACGAGCCGGTGCACCATGTGCCTTTTCTGTTCAACTACGTGCATGCGCCGTGGCTTACGCAAAAGTGGACCCGGGAGATTTGTGCCCGGGCGTATAACAATTCGGTGGAAGGACTGGTGGGCAATGAGGATGTAGGGCAGATGTCGGCCTGGTATGTGCTGGCGGCGTCGGGATTGTACCAGGTATGTCCGGGAAAGAGTCAGTATGATATTACCAGCCCGGTTTTCGACAAAGTGTCGATTGCGTTGGACCCAAAATATTATCCCGGAAAGCAGTTTACCATTGTGTCTGAGAACAATAGCCCGACCAACGTCTATATTCAGCGCGCTACGTTAAACGGGGCTGACTATAATAAGACTTTTATTGATTTCGCTGATATTGTGAAAGGTGGCGAGCTGCGCCTGGTGATGGGAGATAAGCCCAACGAACATTTTGGGGCTGATACACGCTAGGGAATGCGTGATGTCAACTTAATTTATATTTTTGACGGGTAAAGGCCCTTGACTATGTATCAGGGGAATAAATGTCATGAAAAAAGTTAGGCCGTCTATTGGAGATTTAGCGAAGAAGCTGAGCGTTTCAAAAACGGCGGTCTCGATCATTTTGAACGGTGAGGCGCAGGCCAGCCGGTTTAGCGACAAGTTAATCAAGCGGGTGCGGAGCGCGGCGGAGAAGTCTGGTTATCACCCTAATCTGTTTGCGCAGGGCCTGCGCACCGGCAAGATCAATATTGTCGGCCTGATGGTGGAAGATATTTCCAACCCTTTTTACGCCAGTATCGCCAAACGGATCGAAGAGAAGGTCTATCAAAACGGCTATAAGATTGCTTATTGCAGTACGGAGAACGACAAACAGCGTGGCAAGGAGTTTCTGTCGATGTTTACCACGATGGGGGTCGATGGCTGTATTATCGCCCCTACGCGTGGGATGGAGAAAGAGATCAAGGAGATGGTGGACAACGGCATGAACGTTGTGCTCTTTGACCGGAAGTTTGGCAATAAGGCTACGGACTCCGTTATGGTGGACAACCGGGGCGGTATGTACGAAGCGGTGAAACATTTAATTGACCGTGGGTTTACCAATATTGGCCTGGTGGCGCTGGCACTGGATAAGCCGGAGAAGGAGGACCGCGTTATTGGATATAACGAGGCCATTGCCGATCATGGTCTGACGCCCCATGTTTTTCCGTTACCCTTTCGCGAACAATACCTGAGCTATGTGGAGGAAATCGAGGCTTTCCTGGTCAGGAATCGCCAGTTGGATGCGGTGGTGTTTGGTACGAACTATTTAGGCATCAGCGGCCTGCAGGCCATCAGCCGTTTGGAGTTGAAGATTCCGGATGATATTGCCGTGGTGTCGTTCGATGATCACGATCTTTTTCGGGTTTATAAGCCCAATATTACTGTTGTTGCACAGCCTATTGAAGAGATTGCTCAGACAGCGATCGATACGTTGCTGGCGCGTATGCAAAATAGCGAGCAGTCGCCTATCAAGAATATCATTCTGCCCACGCTTCTTATTGCCAGAAATTCCTCCTGACGCAGGCCGCAACCGTTGAATTACCCCCGAAAGGCCCGTATCTTGTATGTACTATGAAACGTAAGGGTTTTCTGTGTGTTTTAGTCGTATCCATCACGGGTTTCCTTTTTGGATTTGATTCGGTTATTGTCTCGGGAATCAATGTTCCGTTGAAACAATTGTGGCATACATCAGACTGGTTTCACGGAACGTTTATTATTTCGATGGTGCTCTGGGGGAGTGTTACCGGCTCGTTGTTGGGAGGTTATCCTACGGAAAAGCTGGGACGGAAAAAGACACTGATCCTGGTGGGGTGTATGTTTGTTGTGTCATCCCTCGGCACGGCGCTTTCGGTTAGCCCCCATATGTTTTCCCTCTTTCGATTTGTTGGCGGACTTGGTGCGGGTATCGGCTCTATCGTTGCGCCCACCTATATATCAGAGGTTGCGGATGCCCGGCATCGGGGACGGTTGGGTATGTTGTTTCAGCTAAATCTTGTACTCGGTCTTTTGCTTGCATTCCTTTCTAACTATTTCTTTGCGGTATCCTTTGGTGAAGATAACTGGCGGTGGATGTTAGGTATCATGGTTCTACCGTATAGTGTCTTTACATTACTGCTTTTCGGTATCAGCGAAAGTCCGCGGTGGTTAATTTTACGAAAGGGTGATACAGCATCGGCGCTTCGGGTGTTAGACAGGATCAGTACAAAGGAGGAGGCAGACCGATTGCTGCAGGCGATTCACGCCGAAGATACTTCGAGCGTTCACAGAGAACGTCTTTTCTCCCGGAAGTATGCGCGTGTATTGGTGTTGTCTTTTTTGATGTCCTTCTTTAACCAGTTTTCAGGTATTAGTTTTATTTTGTTTTATGCACCTGAAGTTCTGGCAAAAGCCGGCTCGGGTACGGCGCAGTCGCTGTTGAGCTCGGTTGCCATCGGATTGGTAAACGTGGTGTTTACGTTGGTCGGTGTTTATTTGATCGATCGAATTGGGCGGCGGCGGCTTATGTATGTGGGTTCAATCGGGTATATTATAAGCCTGGCGATGATTGCCTATGGTTTTTATGTCGGTGCGTCGGCGGTCTTTATACTGGTTTTTATGTTGTTGTTTATTACTTCTCATGCCGTGGGACAGGGAGCGGTGATCTTTGTGTATATGTCTGAGATTTTCCCGACTCCGGTACGGGCGTACGGACAGGCATGGGGTATGGGGGTGCTCAACGGGTTTGCTGCCTTGATTACCTTGTCAGGAGCAATTTTGATTCATGCCTTTCAGTCCTGGATGATCTTCGGTGGCTTTGCTCTCCTGATGATATTGCAACTGTTGTTCACGGCGTTTATCATGCCGGAGACGAAAGGGATTTCGCTGGAGGAACTGGAGGAAAGATTGTCGGTGAAGTAATGCTCAGGCTTTTTTGCGGGAGGATTCGCGCGGTATCAATGTGGCGGGTATAATGATCTCCTGTTTGTCTTTCATGGCTTTTTTGGAAGGCCCGGCTATTTTGTCCAGCAGCCGGTTGATCAACGCCTGGGCCAGTTGTTCAATGGGTTGGGCGATGGCCGTAATGGCAGGACGGTTGATACGAAAAAGATCGGGGTCGTCGTACGAGACCACGCCGATCTGGTCGGGTATGTTGATGTCAAGGTGTGTAAGCGCTTCGACACCGCTCAAGCCCAACGAGCCCGTGCTAAAAAGTATAGCGTCGATGGATGGATCTTGTTTGACGATGTCAGTTATGTTCGCGATGTAGTCCGCCCGGCTGGTGGAATACGATAACTTGTGTACCATGGCGGGCAGCTGAAATTTGCGCATAGCGCGCTCGTAGCCGGCCAGGCGGCCGGTCATTTGGGGCTGCCGTGACGAGAGTGTTACGAAGGCGATATTTTTATACCCCTGTTGTATGAGGTGGTCGACGCCAGCGTAGGCGCTTTCCGCGTTGTCGGTGATGACATAGTCGGCAGCTACTTTCTTGAAGTACCGGTCGAATAGTATTATTTGTTTGCCATTATCAATGAGCGCGCTGAGGTCGTCTTCTATCCCGGCCGGGGGTGTGACGATGTAGCCGTCGACGCCGAGTTGGTCGAACATGCGAAGGAACTCCTGGGCCCGTTTCTTTCCGTTCTCGGTGCTACAGTATAAGATCTTGTAACCGCGCTGCAGGGCGACGTCTTCGATATGTTTGGCCAGGCTGGCGAAGAAGGGATCGGAGATATCTTCTACCATGAGCCCGATGATGTTGGTCTTGCCGGTGCGCAGCGTTTGAGCAAAGTGATTGGGTCTGTAGCCAACCTTTTCTACCAGTTTCAATACCTTTTCCGTCAGCTCGTCACTGATCCTTTTTTCCTTGGCTTTTCCATTTAAAATAAAGGAGACCGTGGTCGTGGAAATCTTGAGCTGGGAGGCAATATCGGTTATCGAAACTTTGCTCTTTTTCATGTCTGGGCGTAAACGTGTGTCTGGCGGGGTCAATTTAAGACAACCGGCGCGGCAAATGTACGTGCTGATGGTGAAAATAAATGATTAGAGTCACAATTCTGAAATTTTGAGGTGGTAAAATGCTTTATGGGGCCAATTATGCAGAGCTCCTTCGTGCGCTTCAAAGTTGCACGTGAACATGGTCGTCGTGGCGTACAGAGTAGCACGCGTGTAGCCTGATCTTTTTGCTGGTGAGGTGAAGCCGCTTTTTTAGGTGTGGTTCGAGGTAGAGAGTTTTGATACCTTTTTGTTTGATGAAAGCGTTGATCATGTCTTGAGTCCGGACCTGATCAAACGCTAACTTGTCGGATAACGGCATCCACCCGTACATAAAACTGTATTGCCAATTCGAGGTACAGCGTGAAGGTCTGTCGGGTTCGCCTTTGCGTGGAGGTTCTGAGCCTCCGTAGCCGATGGGCGATGGGTTTCCGTTGCTATGTTTTCCGGTAGTCTTGTCGATGTAGTGAAAGGCAACGTCCAGCTTTCTGCCGTCGTTGTGACTGATGTGGGGCAAGAGTGGGAAGCCGTCGCGGAAGGGAAAATTGGCATCCATATAGTTGATCACGGTGCCAGGGTATTTTCGGTTCATTTCATCACCTACTGCATACGTGATGGCTCGCAGCTCGGGGTGTACGTAGTTTCGGTTGAGCAGGGCGGTCCAAATGGATAGTGGCCTGACGTGGTTGGTCTCTATAAATGGCAAGGGGACTCTTCCATATTTTTTGGCGATGGGAGGCATGATGAGGAGGATAGTAATCAAGTATAGCCCAATGAATAGGGCATACCGGGTGGCGATTCTCCAATATCTTTTTGTGATCCGTTTTCGAATCAGGAGATAGATTACCCAGGATGCCAGATAGATGGCGCCGCCGACTTGAGTGAGAACGGTTAGGAATGCAGCCGCTATGAGGACGGCTATAAAAATGAAATACTTCAAAAGGTAGCGTGACGGTATAAAAGCCTAAACGGGTTGTTTTGAGATAGGGTTACAGGGGTTACCATTGTTGAACAACGATACCGATTTGGCCATCCAACAGAGCGAATTCTTTGGCGCCCCACGGCCTCAACGTTACCTGGCGAAGGTTCGGATGCAACAGTTCAGGATGTTTTGTTACTACCTTTTTGTAAACGTCTTCAATGTTGGTTGTCACGAGTCGCAACAGCGGTGTGAATTTTTCGGCGTATGTCGCGTTCTCAAAAAGCATGACGCGCAGATCATCCTTTTCTACCACGCAGAAGGGATTATCGGAATTTAGCTCACTGTGTCCGACACTAAACTCCAGGCAGCCGACGAACGTTTTGAGGCCTTCCTGGATGTCACGGTAATATAGTTCAGGGACGAGTTTGGTGAATTGCATAGCTGCTTGATTTTAGGTTACCCCGGTTTGATATTGGGATGGAGTTCCTCCCGTTTTGCCTGGATTTTCAGCGCCCACTTTTCAATCACATTCACGACTATCTCCAGCTTGACAGGCTTGGTTACATAATCGTCCATGCCGGCGTGCAAACAAATCTCACGGTCGCCCTGCATCGCGTTGGCGGTCATGGCGATAATGACCGGCCGTCTGCCAGTCATGGCCCGTATGCGCCGGGTCGCTTCCAGGCCGTCCATTTCAGGCATCTGTACATCCATCAGGATCACGTCGTAAAACTCGCTGGAAAATTTCTGAACAGTCTCCAGGCCATTTTGCGCTACCTCGACGTTGTGATAACCCAGCTTATCAAGTACGCGCAGGGCGAGCTTTTGGTTTACCACATTGTCTTCGGCAATCAGGATCCTAAGCGGATATTTTCGGGCGAACTCTTCGGACAGTACCTGCGCCGGCTTTGTGGCGGCCATGGGCACTTTGACTACGCCCGGTCTGAGCGATGACTGTATGGCCCGGCAGAGCTGTTGTTGTTTTACCGGTTTATTCAACACCTCGCTGAACAGGTCGGGGTATTTCTTTTTGCTTTCATCGCCGATCGAGCTCAATAAAATGATCGGGAGGCGCGAATGCCTCGCTTTGATGCGTTGAGACAGCTGGGTGCCGTCCATATCCGGCATTTGCATATCGGTAATCACCAGGTCAAATTCGTCATGATTGGAGAGTATCTCCAACGCCTGGCGTGCAGAGATCGCCAGGGTCGGTGCGAGCTTCCATTGTTCCAGCTGCGTTTTCAAGATGGTCAGGTTGGTCGCGTTGTCATCGATCACCAGCACCGTTTTACCTTCGTTGCCCACGGTATTACAGTGCACATATTGTCGCACGGATTCCTGGCTGATCTTGCCCTTGATTGTAAAGCTGAAGGTAGTGCCTACGCCGGCCTGGCTCTCTACCTCTATAGAGCCGCCCATCAGCACCACCAGGCGCTGGCTGATCACCAGGCCCAGGCCGGTGCCGCCATACTGGCGGGTGTTGGAGGAGTCCACCTGTGAAAAAGGCTTGAATAATTTCGAAACCTTGTCTTGGGGTATGCCGATGCCCGTATCCTTGACGCTGAACGCCAGCTCAATTTCGCCGCCGACTGTGCTTATCAGATCTATCCGCACGAAAATCTCGCCCTTGTGTGTAAACTTCATCGCGTTGCCGATCAGGTTGAGCAATACCTGGCGCAGGCGGTGCCGGTCGGATATGATTTGTGCAGATACCTGGTAATCGATCTGATAGACAAGGTCCAGTCCCTTTTGCGCGGCTTTCATCGAGAATACATCCATCACTTCCTCTATGCATTGCCGCAAGTCGAAAGTCTGGTAGTCCAGCTCCAGGTTGCCCGATTCGATCTTTGAAAAATCCAGGATGTCGTTGATCACCGTCAGCAGTGCGTCGCCGCTGGTGATGATCGTGTCGGTGTATTCGCGCTGCTCTGCCGTAAGCGGGGTTCCGGCCAGTAGCGAGGCCATGCCCAGCATGCCGTTCATCGGGGTGCGTATTTCGTGGCTCATCGTGGCCAGGAATACCGTTTTTGCTTTATTGGCCCTGTCTGCTTCCTCTTTGGCGTGAAGCAGCGCCTCGCTCAACTCCCGGTATTCTTTTTCGCTTACGTTGAAGGCGTGCTCCGATAGTTTTTTGTCGCGTTCGAAGGCCTGGTAGGTATTGCTGATCACGCTCAGCAATTGACGTAACGACTCATCCTGCAGTTGTTGTTCCGTCAGTAATTTCTTGATCTGTTTCTCGAGCAGGCTATGGTACATTTTATGATTCGGAGAATGTAGTGATGGTCATGGTTTGATTATGCAGCTCGCAGCGTGTCAACGGCGCAAAGGGCGAGATCTCGCCATAAGAATAAAAACCGGTCACAGGAGTGTTTTCGCCAAATATGCCTTTGGCGGCGGCTACTTCTTCGTTTGTGCGCGCCTGCAGAATGAGCTTGCGGCCCACGCAGCTGATGAACAATGCCAGTTCGGAGTTGCTTCCCGCCAGGTTTGTAAGAGCACTTTGGGCGGCGAGCGATGATCCATCGATCAATTTGTCGAAATTGGCTTTCATGAGCCGTACTGTGCTGCCCTGGGGCAGGTTGCCGGCAAAAACCATCGATTTGTCTTCTTCATTGATGCTCAATATCGTGCGCACCACAGGCTCATTCGAACCTTCTTCCTGCATCGAAAGTGGAAACAGCAGGGCCGAGCCAGGCAGCTCGTCCTGATAAGGCCCCAGGTATTCCTTGTACAGGTCCAGGGCATTTTTTCCATCTATTTCATAGAGCACATTTTTTTCTGCGCGGGTAATCTTCTTATGAGGCCCGAACTCATCCCAGCCACCAAAATAGCCGTGGCCGATGTGGAGGTTGCTGCCATAAAAACCGACGGCAATGACTGTGCCTTCTTCCGGTACCTGGTCGAGGCCTACAAATGTTCTGATGAACCGATCACCGTCGGCCGCCAGCCCGCCGGTAACGGGAATGTTCTCCGGATTATTCTCGTTGAGGCCGCTCACCAGCTCGCTTCCGTTGACGTACGTGCCATCGGAAATAACGAGCACCGTGTTCAGATTGTCGGCCAGCAATTCCTGCATCAGGTATTTGCCCGTTTCATAGCTGTTGTCATGCTGCTGGATGTGGGTAGCGCAGCATTTGATGACCGTCTTTTCGAATTGAATGGCCGTGACCGCAATGCTGTTGTCATACACATCCTCGCCCATGATCTCTCCCGCTGTAGAGCAGGAAACGATGTTTCCCTTCGGGAAAAAATCTCGGATTTCATCGAATAGTGCCGGCTGGGTGATCAATCCTGGCTCGCCGAAAACAAGGATTAGTTGTGCTTGTTGCGCATGGAAGCCGGCAGTGGTAAAATTATTTTTCCACTGCCCACCTATATATTGGTACTGCTTGATTTTCATAAAGAATATTTTTATGGTTAAGTGAATATTCAAAAACGATTCTCAGGCTAAACGGACTTCACAAGCGTACCGGCTGGTACAATATTTAAGATAATGTTTTTTAATAATTTCAGAAAACAAAAACCGAAAACTCTCCACCTGTACCGTTCCGCGCCGGCCAAAGGATTAGCGAGTAGCGTTTTTCCCAAAAACAAATCGTTGAGGTACGCTCTGCAGAATGAAGTGTATAAATGATTTTTGTTTTTTGTATATGAGCAACTTGTGGGGTACAGGCTGCGACCCTTTGTCACTTCCGATGTATAATTTGAAAAGATCCGTAGGAATTTTTCGGATCTGAAACTAGACTTTAGAGGTATAGATTGATTCTGCGATCTCAAAAGTCGAAAATGGGTACTACGCCAAGGCTGTCTTGACGAGTTTTCTCGGAATATATTCTGGATGAAGGCTTCCTTTGTGATCAGTTCTTAAATGGTACCATCAGCCCAAAACAACTTTGCGGAACGAGCCGATTTCCCGATACCGTAAAGTGACGATCTACCCTGACAAGTGCCAAGAAAAAATTTTCTCAGTTGATAATAATTGATCAAGTCGTTACGGGTTTGAATTCGGGTAATTAACTTGGCGGAGTGCGCACCTACTTTGTTTCCGGTCTTATTTTGAAGGGGTTACTCCCGTTTTTTCTTGCGGGTGTATTTCTGACCTGTACCTCCAGAAAACCAGTTCCCTTGCTGGAGCTGCTTCCTCCGTCACGCACCGGCATCGATTTTCAAAATACCCTCTACGAAGATGAAAATCTCAACATCATCACCTTCGAATATTTCTACAACGGAGCCGGCGTCGGAATAGGGGATATCGACAACGACGGTCTGGAAGACATCTTCTTCGCCGCAAACATGACTGGCAATCGCCTCTATCGCAATAAGGGGCACTTCGAGTTTGAGGACATCACGCAACGCGCCGGCTTCGGGAAACTAGGTAAGTGGGCCACTGGCGTCTCTATGGTAGACATCAACCAGGACGGCCATCTCGACATATATGTATGCTATGCAGGTCCGAATAGCAAGCCTGCCCGTCGAGCCAATGAGCTTTATATCAACAATGGCGATGGTATCTTCACCGAGCAAGCCGCCCAATACGGCCTGGCCGATACGGGGCATTCGGTTCAGGCGGCCTTCTTTGACTATGATCTGGACGGTGACCTGGACGTCTATATCCTCACCAATACCACAGACCAAACGGGTCCCAATGTAATCCGGCCCAAGAGGCTGCATGGGGAAATGGTCAATACCGACCGCCTGTATCGCAACAATGGCAATGCGACCTTTACCGATGTATCGGCCCCGGCTGGCATCACCATCGAAGGCTATGGTCTGGGTGTATCCATTGTGGATATCAATGCGGACGGCTGGCCGGATGTCTATGTCACCAACGACTATCTTTCCAACGACCTCCTGTGGATCAATCAACATGACGGTACGTTCATAGATCGGGCGGGCGATTGCTTTCAGCATACAAGCTACTCTGCCATGGGCAATGATGTAGCGGACGTGAACAATGACGGTCTGGCGGACATCATGGCGGTGGATATGCTGCCGCCTGATAACCAACGCCAGAAGCTTATGTTCGGCGCCACAAACTATGACCGGTACCGCTCCGAGATAAAGTATGGCTATACACCGCAGTTTATGCGCAACACGCTGCAGCTGAACAGGGGCAAAGATGCCAAAGGCGAAGTATGCTTCAGCGAGATCGGCCAGCTGGCAGGTGTGCAGGCTACAGACTGGAGTTGGAGCCCGCTATTTGCTGACATAAATCTGGACGGGCGGTGCGACCTGCTGGTGACGAACGGATACCCCCGCGACATCACCAACCGCGACTTTGCCGCCTACAAAGCGCAGGAGTTTGTGCATGGAGCTTATAACGGCACGGTCAGGAAGAAGCTCTTCGATGCCATCCGCAGCCTGGACGGCGCACATCTGCCGCCATATGTGTTTCAGAACAATGGCGACCTGACCTTTTCCGATCGCTCGGCGGTGTGGGGTTTTACGGAGCCTGCGTATTCAACCGGCGCCGCTTATGCGGACCTGGACGGCGATGGAGACCTGGACTATGTGACGAACAATATCAACGGCCCGGCTGGAGTTTTTGAAAACCATGCAGAACGGTTGAATCATCATTATCTGAATGCCCGGTTTGAAGGCCCGCCTCAGAACCGCGATGGTTATGGCGTAAAGGTCACGCTTTTTGAAGCTCAGGATACGCTGCAATATCGGGAACATACTCCTTATCGCGGATATCAGTCTACGGTAGCGCGCGGCGTATACCTGGGCCTGGGTACCAGAAAGCAAGTCGACTCGCTGCGTGTGGTCTGGCCCGATGGACGCTGGCAGGTATTGAAGGGGCCTGCAATCGATACGATGCTTATACTCCGCTGGAAAGATGCGGCCGGTCGAGCCGAAGCGGCAATCAGCGCAAAATCTTCGCTCTTCACCGATATGCCTGAGGACGTCATTGACTTCGTGCATCGCGAAACGGAGTATGTCGATTTCAAGATCGAGCCCCTGCTGCCGCACAAGTTCTCTGAAGGCGGGCCGGGTATGGCGACAGGCGATGTGAACGGAGACGGCCTGGAAGATCTTTTTATCGGCGGCGCCTACAAACAATCGGGTATGATCTTTCTTCAGCAGCGCAACGGAAGTTTTCGGCCACAGCCATTGGATGTGGGGGAGAAGTTTGAAGAAGACATGGGCGCATTGTTTTTCGACGCGGATGGCGATCACGATCTTGACTTGTATGTGGTAAGTGGCGGCAATGAGTTTGAGGCGCAGTCGCCCTACTACCAGGACCGTCTGTATGTCAATGATGGTCGGGGGTATTTCAGCCGTCAGCCAGATGCTTTGCCCGGTACTACGGGCAGCGGCTCGTGCGTGGAGGGCGCCGATTATGATGGCGATGGTGACACGGATTTGTTTGTCGGCGGGCGCTTGACTCCTCACCGGTATCCTCAGCCGGGACAGAGCTACCTGCTGCGCAATGACGGCGGCCGATTTACCGATGTGACAGATTCTCTGGCGGCGGGCCTGCGCGACGTGGGGATGGTAACGGCGGCGGTATGGGCTGATGTGGACAAAGACCTCTTGCCCGACCTGGTCATGGTAGGAGAGTGGATGCCGGTGACAGTGTTTAGAAATTCAGGAGGTACGCTCGTGCCCTCCCAGGTGCCGGGATCCACGGGCTGGTGGAACAGCATGGATGCAGGTGATTTTGACGGCGACGGCGACACAGACTTCGTATTGGGTAACCTGGGTTTGAACACGCGTTACAAGACCTCGCCGATGCAGCCGGTAGGCATTTATGTAAACGACCTGAACAAAGACGGCGTGTCCGAGGCGATGCTGGGCTACTACCTGGAGGGTGTGAACCGCCCAGCCTATCCGCGCGACGACCTCTTGCTGCAGGCTCCCCAGCTTAAAAAGAAATATGGCAGCTACCAGGCATACGCGGCAGCCACGATCGACAGCCTGTATGCCCATGAAGGGACAGAGGCGCATCATGCGGAAATGCTTCAGACCTGTTACCTGGAAAACCGGAACAAGGGACCGTGGACGCTGAAGCCCTTGTGCAAAGACGCTCAATTTGCCCCGGTATATGCCATCCATCACGGCGATTATAATGGCGACGGCCACCTGGACGTATTGCTGGGCGGCAACGCATATGACCCCGATGTATTGACGGGACGATACGATGCTTTTAAAGGTCTGGTTCTTGCCGGCAACGGCAAGGGGATATTCGCCCCCGTATCAATGCAGCGGAGTGGTGTACACGTGAATGGCGCCGTAAAGAGCATTGTTTCTGTCAAGGCCGCCGATGGCAGCACCCTGGTGGTGATGGCGCAGAACAACGGCCGCGTGCGCGTGCTGAAGGGGGCTGCGGGTTTTTAAAGCCTGCTCATGCTCATTCCACTCTCGAAAAAAACCTCGTCTCATACCGGCGCTGGTTTTTTTCTTTAAAGAGCGGTTTCTTTTCCATTTGCAGCACCAGGCGGTTCTGATCGAGCTCGACGATGGTGAATGTTTCGATTCGATTGTGTTCTGTGGTGAGATGGGTGAGCGTATCGCTGCGGAGCTCGTAGAGAAAATATCTAAACTCAGTTCCCTTTGTCATGCGCAGCCTGCCTTCCGGCTCATAGTGTTGTATGGGCTCGTCGCCGGCAGCGGCGGTCGTCATGGTGAAGCCGTTGTAGAAGGTGGTGATGGAGTCGATCTTCCAGGTACCCTGGAGGTCAGTAGGGTTTGGCCGGCAGGCGGCCAGTGATAGCATGGCTATAATGATGGACAGGCTGTTATTCATGGACATAAGCAGGAACAAACTACAAAAAAGCCGGCCCCGAAAACCGGGGCCGGCCTTGTTCAGTGGAATTTTATTTCTGAAGGTGCATCAGTAGTTCTCGTTTTGTTTCAGCACGTCATTGCTCAGGTCAATCTCGCGCTGCGGTATCGGGAAATAATAATGCTTGGGTCGTACAAAGGTCCTTGCATCTTTGTGCTCGCGTTCAATGTTGTAGAGCGCTACAATGTCTATAAGCCCGGCTTTGTCCCACCGCATCAGGTCCTGGTGTCTTTCATTTTCACCGGCAAGCTCCACGCGGCGTTCGTGCATGAGGTCGGCCATGGTGGCGTTGTCTTTTGCATCAAGGCCATTCCTGGTTCTTACCGCATTGAGCTCGGCGTCGCCATCCTGGCCCAGGCGGATCTTAGCTTCGGCCACCAGCAGGTAAACGTCTGCCGCCCGCAGGATCGGGGCGTTCTGACCGGGATCCAACCCACCCTCTGCCTTCCAGGAGGCGAATTTCCGGAAATGATAGCCCGTTGATGACAAGTCGGCGGTATATTCCGTAGGACCGTCCTCGCCACCGAGGTCTACTATATCACCGGGTTTAAATACCGTATACCCCAGGCGCGGGTCGCCGTCTTCAAACTCGTCGATCAGGTCCTGGATGGGTTCGCGAAAATCCCAGCCGCCCCAGGGACGGGGTGTGGTATATATCTCAGGCGTGTCGTCGCCCGTCCAGCCGTCTGTAAACTGCTGGGAGAAGAGCATCTCAGAGTTATTTTCCGTGGCAATCTTGAAATTGTCTTCAAAGCTGGGTGCCAGCGCATAGGTTGCATCTTCGGTGATGTGTACCCCTGCATCGATCGCCTTTTCGAGCTCGTTGGTATACATGTAGAACTTACAGAGAAAACCATAAGCCGTTCCCTGGGTTACCCGGCCTATATTGTTTGCGTCGTATGTTTTGGGCAGCAGCTCGGCGGCTTTTTTGAAGTCCGACTCGATCTGCGCGGCCACTTGTTCCAGTGTAGCTTTCGGCTTGTTGATCTTTAGAGCAGAGGGTGCCGCCTTGACGTCTTCGTCCAGGATGAGGGGTACCTCGCCATGGACCAGATAGTGCCGCCAGTAGCTGAATCCCCTCAGGAAATACGCTTCACCCAGACAACGGTTCTTGAGATTCGTTTCTATGGTGATATCGGGTTCATGGATCAGCACGGCGTTGGCGCGGCTGATCATTTCGTAGCGCCATTTCCAGGTGTCGATCAGCTTGGGGTTGCTGGCATCATAGCTGAATTCCTCGATGGATTGGTCCTCGCCATGGTCGCCCGCCCGCCACATGTCGTCTGACTGAATGTCCCACGTGCGCTCGAAGTGGCCGAAGTAGTTCTCCTGCAGCAGCGGCTCGTAGATGGCGTTGACGGCTGAGACCACGTTGTCGGCAGTAGTCCAGTATACATCCGGTGTCACCTTCGCATAGGCCTCGGTCTCCAGTATATCGTTGCACCGCGTCAGGAGAAGCGCCGCCGAAAGCGCCAGTATAGTTCCTGTTGTTGTCTTGATGATACGTTTCAGTTTCATGTTCTGATCCTTTTTTAATTAGAAAGAGAGTTGCGCGCCTATGGTCCAGGTTCTGGCCTGCGGATACTGGGCGTAATCCACGTTGATCTGTTGGTTTCCCTGAACGTTACCCAGCTCGGGATCCATACCGCTGTAGTCCGTGATTACAAACACGTTTTGTCCGGTCACGTAAACGCGGGCCTTGGACAAGCGCAGGGTCTGCGTGAGCGCCGTTGGCAGCGTGTAGCCGAGTGTGACGTTCTTGAGGCGGAAGAACGCGCCGGATTCGATAAACATGTCGGAAGTTCGGTAGTTACGATTGTCCGTCTTTTCCGTCATGCGCGGAATGCTGTTGCTGGTGCCTTCACCGCGCCATCGGTTGATGGTCTCCGCATACATGTTGAAGTGATAGGTAGGATCCAGGCCCTGCATGCGATCGGCATTGTAGATGTCGACCCCGGCCACGCCCAGGAAGAACAACGTGAGGTCTATGCCTTTATAACCCAGGCCGGCGTTGATGCCGTAGGTGGCTTTCGGGAACGGGCTGCCCAGGATAGTGCGGTCTTTGTCGTCTACATCATGGTCGCCATTCAGGTCGAGGAACTTCACATCGCCGGGCCTGATCTTGGCCTTGTCGACGGGAGCTTTTTCAGTGATGTTCGGATCATTGTCGATCTCGGCCTGGTTCTGATACAGACCATTCGTGCGCCAGCCATAGAAGGTGGCAATGGGATTTCCGGCGTAGGTTCTTGAAATTTCCTGGCTGGTCCGCCCGTAGGTTTGCGAGCCCAGGAAGGAACCTTCCACCAGCTCCAGCACCTTATTCTGGATGAAGCTTACGTTACCACTGATCGAATAGGTTAGCGCATCCAGGTTGCCGCGGTAACCTAGCTCGATCTCGAAGCCTTTGTTCTCCAGTCTCCCGACGTTTTGATACGGGGCCTGGGCAGAACCGGCGGAGCCCGATACCGGCGGACGAACCAGCATCTGGTCGGTTTGCTTGTTGAAGTAATTGACGGTGACCGTCATCTTGTTCTGGAAAAGTCCGGCTTCCAATCCGAAGTTGCTCATCTTAGCACGCTCCCATTTGACACTGGCATTGGGTAAGATGCTTTGGGCCGACCCCACGGTGTTCAACCCTCCGAAAGAGTAGCGATAGCCGGACGATACCAGTGGGATGTACTGAAAGTCATCGATCTTCTGGTTGCCCAGCTCGCCGTAACCGCCGGTCAGCTTAAGGCTGGGTATGATGCCCGTAAGCCCTGCAAAGAACGGCTCTTCAGAGACACGCCAACCCAATGAAAAAGCGGGGAATAAAGCCCGCCTGTTGGCCGGGGCAAACTTGGAGGATGCATCGTTGCGGAGTGTGACGGTGGCGAGATATCTGTCTTTTAAACTATATGTTACCCGTCCGAAGACTGATTGCAGTGCGTTGTAAGTACGTGTGCCTTCTACGTTCATATCACCCTGGCCGGCGTCCAGGTAGCGTTGCGAGGGGGCTTCGCTGGGAAAGTCTTGGCGCTGGGCCATAGACGTGAGCTTGTCGAATGTCTGCTGCGAATATCCCGCCAGGAAAGTGAAGCTATGATCGCCGAATTTTTTGTCGTACGAAAGGAAATACTCCTGAAGGATGTTCCAATACTTGGCGTGTCTCTCCGTAAGTCTGTTCCGGCTGGTGGTGCGGGTCTGGTCCAGCACCCTGATCTCGAACTGACGTGAATCGTCGAAGTTTGCATCCACTGCAATGTTGGCCCTGGCCTTCAATCCTTTGACGATCTCATACGTGCCGTTCACGCCAGCGAGAATGCGGGTATGGGTCATGCCGCGGTCCTGCGTGTCCACGGTAAAGATAGGGTTGTTGATGTCACCGAATTCCGTGCTGACTTGCGAGGTGCTGTAGGTGCCATCCGGGTTTTTAATGGGTAAGCCGGGATGGAAGCGCCGCGCGCTCCAGATCAATCCGTCTTGTGCCGACGCGTTATAGATGGATTGAGCATCGAGGGTGTTGGAGCCCTGTTGGTTGGTGAGCTGCAGGTTTTGCCCGATCGATAGTCGCTTGGTGAGCTTGTGATCCGAGTTCAGGCGCAGGCTGTAGCGTTTGAAATAATACCCTTTGATCATCCCCTTTTCGTTATAATAACCGGTTGACAGCGCGTAGTTGGATTTGTCGTTTCCGCCGGTGATCGATACGTCGATATTATTGATCGTCCCCTGCTGAAGCAGTTCTTTCTGCCAGTCGGTCTTCTGGGTTAGATATTGAGGGTCTTCCCAAACGGGATCGATCGCATTCTCGTCGTTGGTATACCGCTCCCGTTTCAGCATGGCCAGGGTAGGGGCATCGAGCATATCAATGGTCTTGATACGGTTCGATACACCGGAATAGCCGCTCACGGTCACCTTGAGGCCCTGGCCGAACTTGCCATGCTTTGTCGTGACGATGATCACACCATTGGCTGCCTGCGTTCCATAGATGGCCGAGGCAGAGGCATCTTTCAGGATTTCCATGGATTCGATGTCGTTCGGATTTACATCGCTCAGGCTACCGGCCGGTACGCCGTCGATTACCACCAGCGGACTGGCATCATTCACGGTGCCCACGCCCCGTATGCGGATGTCGCCGGCTGCGCCCGGGGCGCCGCCATTGCGAACAATATGAACACCCGCGGTGCGACCCTGCAGCGATTGTTGTGCTGTGGCTACTGGCAGGTTCTCGATGTCGGCCCCCTTAATTGACGACACGGCGCCGGTCACATCCTTTCGCTCTTGTGTGCCATACCCTACCACCACCACTTCATTGAGTGTCTGTGAGTCAGGCAGCAATATGACAGTAACGGTCGACTGCCCGCTGATATTGATTTCCTGTGAGGTGTAGCCTATAAATGAAAAAACCAACACCGATTGCCCCGTAGGCACGTTTAGGGTAAACTTTCCATTGCTGTCCGTTACAGTTCCCTCCGTCGTGCCTTTTACCACCACGTTCACACCCGGCAGTGGTGCGCCGGTTTCATCGTTTACCGTACCGCTTATTGTCATGTCAGGTATGATGTCATAGATGAACCTGCCACTAGCCTGGGTGACCATGGAGGAAGATGTGCCATCGATGGACAGCAGGCCGGGGTGCGATTCGCCCGCCGGGGGGATGAGCGTAATCTGTTTCTTTTGGATCTTGTAGCGGATGTTCGTGCCGACCAGCAGCTGGTCGAGCACGTCTTCGATCCGCTCGGTGCGGATGTTGAGTGATACCGTCTTATTTACGGTGTGCAGACGGCTTTCGTTCACGACAAAGTGGTAGGGGGTCTGGCGCTCGATCTCGCGCAGGGCCATTTTCAGGGACACTTCCTTGAGGTTGAGCTCGATCACACCCGGCAATTGGGTGGAGGCCAGTACGCATTCAGGCCTGGCGATAAGCGCCGCCAGCACGCCGCACAGCAGCCATATGCGCAGCGGGCGATTGAGCAGGCGAAGGTGGCTACGATAGAGATGCATCATAGAGTTAGGTGGGTTTTAGTTCGTTGTTATTCGAAAAGAATGATCTGGTTGTGTTCTTTCCTGACCCGCAGGTGCGACGACAGTTGGATCAGCTCCAGCACTTCGTCCAGGGTTTCATGCTCGACGGTCATGCTGATGCGCTCGCGGTTGGCGCCAATGCTCTCCACCCGGATGTTCACCTTGTAGCGGTTTTCGAGCTTGGCCAAGATGCCGTCCAGCGGCACATTGTCGAACACCAGCTTTTCTTCTTTCCAGGCAGAGAAGTCGGCCGGATCTACCTGGGTGCGGGTTACCTGCGTGTCTGTCTTGTGAACCGCAATCTGGTCCCCTGGTTTCATGACATAAATTTCACCGTGATCGGCTACATGAAGCTCTACCTTTCCTTCTTCCAGTGTGGTTTTTAGTACGGGAGAGTCAGCATAGGCCTCTACATTGAAACGTGTACCCTTCACCTGCACCTGTAGCTTTTCGGCATGAACAATAAAAGGCTTGCTGCCTTTGCGCACGTCGAAGAATCCTTCGCCTTTCAGCGTGACCTCGCGGGAAGCTTCGCCGAATTTTGCAGGATACTCCAGCGTGCTGTTGGCGTTGAGCCACACCACGGAGCCATCGGGCAGAAGCACGCGGGTGTTGCTGCCCCGCGCCGTTTGCACAATGGAGGCCGTTTGTGTTTCATTGATGGCGGGAATCAGCCGGTAAGCCAGGTAGGAAGATACGGCAAGGAGCGCCACGGCAGCGGCGGCTTTCCAGGCGGTAAAGAGTCGCACAGTTTTCGCGGGTGCGGCGCTATGTTCTTTTTCAGCGGCGATCTTCTGAGCCAGCGTGCTCCATGCGTCATTCACCCTACGGTGATTGAAACGGTTCACGGTCACCGTGGCCTGAAACGTGGTGTTGACTTCGTCGAAATAGCGGCGGTTAGCTTCACTTTGCCCAAGCCAGGATCGAAGAGAGACTGTTTCCTGCTCAGTAGCATCGCCCTCAAGGAACCGGAGGATCATCTCTCGGGTTGTCTCGTCGTCGGGCGTAAGGTCCTGTGTTGTCATCGCTTCTTATACCGACTCGTGGCCGGCTACCCTGACAACAACGCAAGATTTTTTGCATTTACGCGTTGAAAGGCCGAACACAATAGCCCAGGGCTGAAAGGGGCAGGCGCAACAATTTGCGGACGTCCAATGCTGTTATGGAAGCAGACCGAGCAGGATCAGCAGAGTAATATGCTCACGCAGCTCGAGCCGCAACCGGCCCAGGGCGCGCGACATCTGCGTCTCCACCGTCTTGATGGAGATGTTGAGCCGCTGGGCAATTTCCCGATACTTCAGCCCTTCGAATCGGCTCAGCTCAAACACCTTTTTGCATTCTTTGGGTAGCTGTTCCAGGGCCGCATTCAGGTCTCGCTCCAGGTCCTGCGTCAGCAGCGTGTGATATGCATTCGGGGCCGTACCGGTGTCTTGTTTGTAAAGGAACCAGAGTAGCTCAGCCTGGCGCGATTGCGACCGCCTGGTTTCCAGCAGGTTCAAACAACGGTTTCGCACTGCGGTAAATAAATAGGCCTTGAAGGACTGCTGCTCATCCAGCCGCTCGCGGTTTTTCCACACAGCATAGAAGATATCCTGCACGACCTCCTCTGCATCGTCGATATTTTGCAGGAATTTCTGGGCGTAACCGCACAGGCGCGGATATAACCGCGTGAAGATCAATTCCAGGCTTCGTGCATCTCCATTTTTAATGGAGCGCACCAGGTCGCTGTATTCGGACGCTGGGCTCATACGGTTGGGGCGCCAGGATGGGCTTATGGCGCTGTCCTTCTACAATTTAAGAGTTTTCTATCAGAACCTAGAATAAAGCCCGATTTAGATTCCAAGAATAACATCAAACCGTCCGTAAAGGCTATTTCCAACAGTGATGGGTGAAAATGAGGGGACGATGAAGGTCTTAAGAGCCGTTTTGTTAACATGCCTGCGGTTTATTGGCTGTTAGCGGCAAGAATCTTAAATTACGGAGTATCGAAGACTCATGCGTTTCATTTGGTTGGGATTGTCGCTGCTTATTGCAATTTTCATCCTCGGATGTTCATCTGGAGATCAACACGACCAAAATTTAAAGATGATCCAGTATTTGGAGCCATTAGACGCCGTTCTCGAAAAGCCCCGACCCGGTGAATGGCTTTTTGAGCACCCTGAACAGGGGCAGACATTTGAGGCTTACAAGCAATCTAAGCCGGTGTCGCCGGATGAAATCCGCAGATATATTTATCTCCAGCCCATTGGCGCGCTGACACCTATACAGGGCGAGGTGCTACGATACACCGCGGAATATCTGCAAATCTTCTTTGGACTGAATACGATCATCGCCGAACCGATAAGCGACAGCGTCATCCCCGCACGTGCACGCCGCCAGAGTCGGGAAACAGGCGAGCAGTTGCTCACCAGTTATATTCTATACGATATATTGGAGAAAAACATACCGCCAGACGCCATCGTGGTGATGGCTGTGACAGCAAAAGACCTTTACCCATCCGATTCCTGGAATTTTGTATTTGGTCAGGCTTCAACGAAGAAACGGGTAGGGGTGTCATCGATTTATCGGTTTACGGATATAGCGATGGATTCAACGACGTATCCTATATGTCTCGAGCGTTTGATCAAGACCGCCTCGCACGAGATCGGCCATATGTTTTCCTGTCAGCATTGTACTCATGCCGTTTGCGTGATGAACGGAACGAATAGTCTGCCGGAGTCCGATCAGCGCCCGAACCGCCTTTGCTCGGAATGTCATATGAAGTTATGCTGGAACCTGGGCTTCAAAGTGCCTGACAGACTCCTGGCGTTGGATCAATTCTTTATGAGGCATACGCTACTCCAGGATCATCGTGCCATTTCTAAAGACTGCGCCCGGATCAAACAGAAAACTCAATGATTTTTAGGGGCAAGGCAAAAAAAAAGCTCTCAACATCTGAGAGCTTTTTTGTACCTAAGGCCGGAGTCGAACCGGCACGCCCGAAGGCACATGATTTTGAGTCAAGCGCGTCTACCAATTCCGCCACTCAGGCATTTGATGAAAGGACTTCAGCCCTTTTTGGCAAATGGGTTGCAAATATGTGGAATCTTTCTTTGGTATGCAACCGGTTACACGGTGATAAATTTTTCGAGCGAAAATGCCTCCGTACGGCCTGAAAAAAGTGGTTTTACGCGTTTCCACACGTTGCCGAAGAGTTCAGACGTGCGGTAGCGCTCCAGATCGGCGGCTTCGTGCCAATGGCTCAAGGTTGTGAAGATGTGCGGATTCGTGGCGTCTTTGAGCAATTCGAGGTGATGGCAGCCTGGGAAATTGCGGATAGCTTCCTTATTCTGATTAAAGATATCCAAAAACTCGGCGACGCCGGCTTCTGTAAAGTGCATGCGAACGATGCGTATAGTCATGGGAGAGGGATTGGGGGTTATTCCTCGAAGATGATGTTGACGGCGCTATCGTAGTCCAGGCCGAGCAGCTCGGATGCGTTGCCTTTGTAGATGCCAATCTCCAGCAAGCCTATGCTGTTGAAGACCAGGAAACATTCGCCATCGTCAGCCTGGTTGTACTGGGTATGGATGCGGCGGAATTTTTCACCGCCGAACTGAATGGTATATACCTTGTCGCGGCTCAGAATCTCGAATGCGTCGCGTGGGATGTTGGTGATGAGGTTGCCCATGCCGTCGACGCGGATCACGGTGCCGGAGATTTGCTTTTTAGTGGCCTTCACCTGACGGTCGATCATTTTTTTGAACGCCACCATGGGCTTGCCCAGGTTGGTGATCGACACCCCGCTGGCCAGCTTGGCGGCAGTAGGGGCGAAGATGTCGCGCTCGGGAAAGGTGGTGCTGATGGTATTGATGGCGTTCAACTCGACCAGTTGCTGATGCGACTTGTCGGTGATGAGGCCAAAAAAACCATTATCACACCCTACAAAAAAGTGATCTTCGAGTTGGACGGCAATGGGTACGTCGCCGCGGTTGCCAGTAGCGTCGACACCGACGAGGTGGACGGTGCCTTTGGGGAAGTCGCGGAAGACGGCGCGCAGTACAAAGGCGGCATGGCCTATGTCGGCCGGCTTGATTTTATGGCTGATGTCCTCGATGCGTACGCCAGGATTGACGCTGATGATGCGTGCTTTGATGGCCGCCACGTAATGGTCACTTTCGCCGGAATCTGTAAGAAGGGTGACGATGGCCATGGTTGATGCTGCGGCGGATATTCGTTAAATTTGATGAGGCAAAGTAAGCATTTTTACCGCATATCGCGGAAATGAACTTTGTCAAGTCGATTCCTGTATATGGTATTACTTAAACACCAAATTTAGTTGATAGAAAAAACAGTAACTCTTGATAATATTTCCCTGATCGATTTCCTCGGGGTAGAGAACAAAACTATTGATTCGCTGGCGGCCGCTTTTCCGAAGAGCCGCATTGTGTCGCGTGGAAATCAGCTCTATATCAAAGGCACGACCGCTGAGATCGTGCAGATTGACGATATCCTGAATTCCCTGATCGAGCATTACCATAAATATGGCAAGGTGACCGAAGAGAACGTACAAAATTATATCGACCACGAACAGGAGCGTATGCTCCCGGAGCATAATGCCAACGGCAACAGCGACGACGTGATCATTTACGGCACCAAAGGAGCGCCGATCAAGCCAAAGACCGTCAACCAGCAAAAACTGGTCGACATGGTAAAGGAGAACGACCTGGTCTTTGCGCTGGGTCCAGCGGGTACCGGTAAGACCTATATCTCCGTGGCCATGGCGGTGCGGGCGCTGAAGAATAAGCAGGTGAAGAAGCTGATTATCACGCGGCCGGCCGTAGAGGCGGGGGAGAACCTGGGCTTTTTGCCGGGAGACCTGAAGGAGAAGATCGACCCATACCTGCGGCCGATCTATGATGCCTTGCACGACATGATCCCGTTTGAGAAGCTGCAATATTATATGGAACGGGAGATCGTCGAGATCGCACCCCTGGCCTATATGCGCGGGCGGACCCTGAACAATGCCTTCATTTTGCTGGACGAAGCCCAGAACACGACGCCTATGCAGATGAAGATGTTCCTGACGCGTATGGGCCCGGAGTCGAAGATGATTGTTACCGGTGACGCTTCGCAGATCGACCTGCCCACGCGCCAGCAGTCAGGTTTAAAGGAGGCTGTTCGTATTTTAGGAGATGTCAAGGGTATCGGTATCCTGGAGCTGAATGAAAAAGATGTAGTGCGTCACCGCCTGGTGCGCGACATCATCGAAGCCTACCGTCGCGACGAGCCGCAGTAACGCATTTTTTGCGTACCTTCCAGCATGTACCGTTGGATTCCGTATGCATTCGTACGAATGGTTGTGTTTTTGTCGGGGGGCATTTTGTTGGCCATCCACGCGCCCGATTGTATTCCTGCCGGTACCGCTTTGGCAGCCCTGGCAGGGGTCATCATTGTCTATTTACTTTTTCTTTACTGGCCCGGCGTCACCTTTCGTCCTGTATGGCAGGGTGTGCTGGCTATGCTGGCGCTTTTCCTGACGGGCTATTTGCAAGTAGGGTATAAAACGGAGTGCCGCCGGCCGGACCATTTGGTGCAGGCGGGCGACTCCGTACAGTATTACCAGTGCCGGGTGATAGATCAGCCCGTGGCGCGGGAGCGGTCGTGGAAAGTAACGGTGGCGGTCGATCGGGTCTATACCGGCGTATGGCGCCCCCGTTCGGGTAAAGTGTTGTTATACGTGCGACCGGATGCACTGCCGGCGATGCCTGCGTATGGCGATGTGTTGCTGGTAAAAGGCCCGCCCGCCACGGTACTACCACCGGCAAACCCAGGGGAGTTTGACTTCCGGCAGTACCTGCAGTTTCAGAATATCTACCATCAACAATTTTTACAAAAGGGGCAGGTCGTTCGCATGGGGCACGCTCCACCGTCGCGGATATGGGCGCATGCATTGCAGGTGCGTCGCTGGGCTGCGCATGTACTGGCGACTCATGTCGATGGTAAGGAGCAGCAGGCGGTTGCCTCGGCATTGGTACTGGGTATGACGGACGACCTGGACCAGGGGCTGTTGGATGCCTATTCCGCTACGGGCGTTGTGCATGTACTGGCGGTTTCGGGATTGCACGTTTCTATTCTATATGTCATTCTCGGCTGGATATTGCGACCGGTGCAGCGGCTTCGCTATGGGCGGGTGTTGCTGGCGGGGGTGAGCCTGGTGGTATTGTGGGGGTATGCGTTTGTGACAGGGTTGTCGCCATCGGTGTTGCGTGCGGTGGCGATGTTTTCGTTTGTTGTTGTCGGGCAGGCTTTTCACCGGCAGGGGAATGTATATAATATGCTGGCGGCCTCGGCCTTCTTTCTGTTGTTATATAATCCTTATCTCATCATGTCGGTAGGGTTTCAGCTTTCGTACCTGGCCGTGCTGGGCATTGTATACCTGCAACCGTGGTTATATAAACTGTGGGAACCCAATGCCAGGGTTTGGGATGAGGTCTGGAAGATGACCTGTGTTACGCTGGCGGCGCAGCTGGCGACCACCGTAGTGGTTTTGTTTTATTTTCATCAGTTTCCGAATTACTTTTTGCTGGTGAATTTATTGTTGGTGCCGGGTTCGTCGATCGTGCTGGTGGGTGGTCTGGTGTTGCTGGCGTGTAGCGGGTTGCCCTGGGCGGCGGGCGTGTTGGGGAGTATTTTGACAGGGTGTATTCATTTTCTCAATAGTATCGTCACCGTCGTTGCGGCATTTCCATTTAGTGTGTGGGGTAATATTTACCTCACGCCGCTGCAATGCTGGTTGCTGCTGGCCATGGGGATTGCCGGTGCGGCATTGTTGCAACACCGTCACTATGCTTATATCGTGACGATGCTTTGCCTGGCGATACTTTTTTCAGCAAGCCGTTGGCACTATATCTTTGATGAAGTTCGCCCTGCTCGCATGACGGTTTACAAAGTACCGGGTCATAGTGCGTGGGATCTCGTGGCCGAAGGCCGTGTTAGCCTGTATGCAGATACCGCGTTAATGAAGGATGTACGGAAGCAGCGGTTTCATATACACCCTAACCATCAACGTTGCGGTGCTGCCGGTGGTGTACCCAATGTGGTAGAGCGAAGTCATGCTGTGCCCGGGGCGCGGCTGATAGTGTGGCGTAAAAAAATTATCTTGCAGATTACCGGGCCGGAGTTCCCGATGCCGGAGCGCCTGGCGGTTGATTACCTGATCATTTCCAACAATTCTTTAAAAGACCTAAAATTGCTGGCGGCGCACATAGATGCCAAACAAATCTTGCTGGACAGCAGCAATACATATTATTTTGCCACGAAGCTCCTGAACGATGCGGTGCCGCTGGGGTTGCGGGTACATTCTGTCTGGCATCGTGGCGCGTTTCAAGAAATTACCGGATAAACCATCGACCCATCCATACTTATGCAGTACGTAGACTACACGGTTGCCGATCGCATCGCGACGATCACCCTGAATCGGCCCGACAAACGCAATGCGCTAAGCCATGAGCTGATCGCTGAATTGAAAGATTCGTTTCGGCTGGCAGAGGGTGATGACGCCGTAAAGGTCATCATCCTCCGGGCTGCCGGCGAGGCATTCTGTGCAGGGGCCGACCTGGCCTACTTGCAGCAATTACGGAATTTCACCCATGCGGAGAACGTGGCGGACTCCACACACCTGAAAGAGCTATACCTGCAGATGTACACTTTGTCGAAGATTATTATTGCCCAGGTGCAGGGCCACGCGCTGGCCGGTGGCTGCGGACTGGCAGGGGTGTGCGACTTCGTCTATGCGGTGCCGGAAGCCAAGTTCGGATATACAGAAGTGAAGATTGGATTTATACCGGCCATTGTAATGGTGTTCTTGCTTCGCAAGCTGGGGGAGGCGCCGGCCCGGCAGCTGTTGCTTCGGGGGGATTTGATCAGTGCCGAGGAGGCGCGGCGGATCGGGCTGGTGACAACGGTGGTGCCATCGGCCGACCAGCTGGCGGGCGAGGTTATGGCGCTGGCCCAGCACCTGTGCCGGACGAACTCGGCCAGTGCGATGGCGATGACTAAACAGATGATGGCCCGGGTGCCCGAGATGCCGTTGGAAGCGGCCCTGGCTTTTGCCGCGGAACGCAATGCCGATGCGCGGGCATCCGCCGACTGCCGGCGCGGCATCGACGCCTTTCTGAACAAGGAGAAGATACTCTGGTAGGGTGTACGCGCCTCTTTTGTTATATTTCCTGCCGTGGAACAAGCTCTTTCCATCTTAAAACAATACTGGCAGTACCCGAGCTTTCGCCCGGGACAGGAGGAGATCATTGCATCGGTGCTGGAGGGACGGGACACACTGGCCCTCTTGCCGACGGGTGGGGGTAAGTCTATTTGCTTTCAGGTGCCTGCTATGGTACTGGACGGTATCTGTATTGTAATCACGCCGCTTATTGCCTTGATGAAAGACCAGGTAGAGCAGCTGCACAAACGCGAGATTCAGGCCGTGGCCATTCACTCGGGGCTGCGGCGCGCAGAGATCGATGTGTTGTTGGATAATTGTATTTACGGACAGGTTAAGTTTTTATATGTTTCGCCAGAGCGGCTGCATACCGAGCTTTTTGTAGCACGGGTGAAGCAGATGAAGGTGTCCCTGATCGCAGTGGATGAGGCCCACTGTATTTCGCAGTGGGGGTATGATTTTCGTCCGTCGTACATGCGCATTGCAGCCTTACGGGAGCTCCTACCCCAGGTACCGATCATAGGGCTGACGGCTACGGCTACGCCGATTGTACGGCAGGATATTGTGGAGAAGCTTGCCTTCCGGCAGCCGATGGGTGTTTTTCAACAGTCGTTTGCTCGGGCCAACCTATCGCTGGTCGTGCGGAAGGCGGAGAACAAAGAGCAGAAGCTATTGGAGATTTTGCAGAAGGTGCCGGGTGCGGCCATCTTGTATGTGCGTTCGCGCAAGGCCACACAGGAGATTAGCGAGTGGCTGGTGCGTCGGCGCATCGCTGCGTCGTATTATCATGCGGGGCTGGACTTTGACGAACGCGGTCGCCGGCAGGATGATTGGCTCAAGAATCGTACACGCGTGATGGTGGCTACCAACGCCTTTGGTATGGGCATTGACAAACCCGATGTGCGACTGGTAGTGCATTTGGACCTGCCAGAGAATATCGAGTCGTATTACCAGGAGGCCGGCCGCGCCGGTCGCGATGGAGAGCGCTCGTTTGCCACAATTCTTTATCAGGATGGCGATGTAACGAGTTTACAGTTTAAGGCTGCGCAGAACCATCCGCCGCCGGAAGTGCTTCGCCGTACGTACCAGGCGTTGGCCAATTACTACCAGCTGGCTATCGGGAGTGGTGAAGCACAGAGTTATGACTTTGACTTACATGACTTCGCCGACCGCTTTCAATTCCAGCAGGCTGAAGTATATGTGGCGTTAAAGAAGCTGGAAGAGGAGGGATTGATTCAGTTTACGGAGAGCTTTTACAACCCGTCGCATTTGCATTTTCTGATGGACAAGGCGCGGTTGTACGAATTTCAGATTGCCAATGCGCGGTTTGATCCGATTATTAAGATGCTATTGCGCCTGTATGGTGGCGAGCTGCTGGCGGGCTTTGTACGTATATCGGAAGCGTTCATCGCGCGGGCCATGAGTGCCCGCGAGGGAGATATTCGGGCGGTGTTGCAACACCTCGATTCGTTGAAGGTAGTGCTATACCAGCCCTTAAAAGACAAGCCGCAGGTGACCTTCATTCTGCCACGGCAGGATGCGGACCGCCTGCCGCTTGATCTGGGGCGGTTGGAGGCACGCAAGAAGTTGGCGTTTGATAAAGTGCAGGCTATTACGCACTACGCCCAGCAGACGGAGCGTTGCCGAATGGTGGTGATGCAGGAATACTTTGGGGAAGAAGCCATTGGCGTTTGTGGACTATGCGACGTCTGTCTGGCCCAACGGAAGGAGCAAGATGCCTCCGCGATGGAAGAGCTGCATGCTGAGATTCTAACACTGCTGCGGACAACGCCGATGAGCATGGAGGAACTGGAAGAACGTATTGCACCCCGCGATCGCGAGCTGTTTGTAGACATCGTACGCGAATTGGTAGACGGAGGCACGCTGGTATATGATGAGACCTGGAAGCTGCGACATGCGCGATAACGATTATCTACGGAGCCTATGAAAAGATTTCTCAAGATCACACTATCTATACCGTTATTTCTCGGTATTGCCTTGTTGTTGACGCATTGCTCCTTTCAACGCCAGGCGCGGAAGCTCTATGTCGAAGCGGCGAAAGAGAAACCCTTTGATGTGGTGATTGTGCCCGGTGTACCGTATGAGAAGGAGCATACCACACGGGTGATGAACATGCGCATCTTCTGGGCCAAGCATTTATACGACAGTGGCTATACCCGCAATATTATCTTTTCGGGATCGGCTGTATACAGCCATTTTGTGGAAGGTAAAGCGATGAAGATGATTGCCGACTCATTGGGTATACCGCCCGAGCATACATTTGCCGAAACCAGGGCTGAGCACAGCACGGAAAATATTTACTACTCGTGGAAGCTGGCGAAGGGGATGGGCTTTCAGAAGATCGCATTGGCTACCGACCCCTTTCAGTCAGCCATGCTGAAAAGTTTTATTCGCAAGTACTGTCCCGGGGTGAAGTCGGTGCCAGTAGTGACCGACATACTCGAACTGGAAGGTAAAACACTGCCCATCGTCGATACAGCAACGTTATATGTACCCGACTTTGTCTCTATCACCGAACGTGAGTCTTTCTGGAAACGCTTCCGGGGCACGATGGGTAACCGGATCAAAGAGGAAGTCCGTCAGGAAGAAGAGGCAAAGAAAGCGAAATAATATACCTTTCGTTATTGGGTCAACAGCTCCTGGGCGTTTTCGAGCGCAATCTTTGAAGGTTTCTCGCCACCAATCATTTTGGCAATCTCTTGTACACGATCCTGCGCTTTGAGCTCGCGGATGTTACTCATGGTCTTGGCTGCCGAGTGATCTTTATATACGAAGTAATGTGCATCGCCTTTGGCGGCTATTTGTGGTAAGTGGCTGATAGTGATGAGCTGGTGTTTCTTCGACATGCTCTTCATGAGGTTGCCCAACTTGATGGCTACTTCGCCGGAGATACCGGTGTCGATCTCGTCGAGTACAAGTGTCGGCATCGCTGTCTTTTCGGCCATGACGTATTTGATGCAGAACATGAGGCGGGAGAATTCACCACCCGATGCTACCTGTGCCAGCGGGCGCGGTGCAATGCCTTTGTTGGCGCTGAAAAGTAATTCGATTTTATCGATGCCGGACGACGAGGGCTCCGCGGGTTGGCGGTCTACAGTCAGCGTGGCATTCAAAATGCCGACCTCTTGTAGCAGCTTGACAAGCTGTGTTGTAAGCGGAGTAAATACTTTCTGGCGTGACTCACTCAGTTTGGCACCGGTAGCCCGTACGTTCTTTTCGGCAGTTTCAAAGGCAGCTTTCACCTTGGCCAGTGCTTCGTCGAGGTTGCCGGTAATGCTGTTCTTTTCTTCCAGACCGTTGCGCAGGACGATAAGCGCCGATACATCGGCGACGCCATGTTTTTTGATCAGGCGGTAGAACAGGCTCAAGCGCTCTTTGATCAGCTCGGAACGCCCGGGATCAAATTCGATAGTCTCTTCTTCACGTTCTGCTTCGTTTAAGATGTCATCCAGTTCAATGATGACGCTGTCAAGGCGTTGCAGCAGTGTAGTATACTGCTCGGAGTAGGAGGCGATGTGTTGCAGGTGGCCGCGGGCTTCGCTTAGGCCGTTGCGCGAGGCATACTCTGATGTCGAGAGCACAGCCAGGAAGCCCTGGAAGCGACTTTTGATCTCTTCGGCATGCTCCATGATCTTAAGCTCCGATTCGAGCTTTTCTTGCTCATTGCCTTCTTCCAGCGCCGCTTTGTTCAGCTCCTCGAGTTGGAAACGGATATAGTCGGCTTCCTGGCGAAGGGTGTCAGCCTCGTCGCGCAGGTTTTCGTATGCTTTTTTGGCTTTGGTATAGGCGGACCAGTCTTCGGCGTACTTGTCGGTAAGCGTGTTGTTCTCGGCATAGGCATCGATCAGCCGCAGTTGAAAGGCCTGGTTGCCCAGCGCCAGGGTTTCGTGCTGCGAGTGTACGTCCATGAGCAGGCCGCCGAGCTTTTTCATTACCTCGAGGGTAACGGGGGTGTCGTTGATGAACGCGCGGGATTTGCCGCCGGGGCTGATCTCGCGTCGGATCACCGTGGTGTCGTCGTAGTCGAGGTCTTCGGTTTTGAAGAACGATTTCAGCCGGTAGTGGCGGATGTCGAAGACGCCTTCGGTGACGCATTTTTCCTGTTCATCCCACAGCACTTTGCTTTCTGCGCGGTTGCCCATGAGCAGGCCCAGGGCGCCCAGCATAATGGATTTACCGGCACCAGTCTCGCCGGTGATAACGTTGAGGTGCGCAGACGGCTCGAGCTCCAGGTGGCGGATGAGAGCGTAATTTTTAATGGTCAGGTGCTTCAGCATCAGGCGTTCGTATCGAAGTAGAGTTCTGTCAGGGTAACAAACGGGTAAGTCGTTTTCTTCAGGCGCATGTTTTGGAGGGTGATGCCTGTGGCGTTTACACGCTCCAACGTGCCGAATACAACCGTGCTATCCATAAGCACAATATTAATTTGTTTGCCCACAAATTCATCGATTCTTTTTCGGATTTGCTCCGGATCGCTCAGGCGAAGCTGTTTGGTACCCATGGAATTGTAGTGCGGAGAACTAGTTCTGAATAATCTTGTCGTAGTTGGTACCCGAGGGGTCGAGCGTTTTGATGACGTCGTACGCCTCGCGACGCACGGGTAGATTACCCGATGAGAATATGTTTACCAGCTCTTTGTTTTTGGCGTCCAGGAAGCTCACCAGCAGCACGGCCGTAGGGTTTATATCGCGCACCTTCTTGATGTCTTTCAGGCCTTTGAGTATAACCTCGCGGCTTTTGTCAGGATCTTTGTCAAAGATGTCGAGCGCAAGGCGGTGGTATGCATAGTAAGCCTTGCGCAGGTCGTTCATCTGCGGGTTATTGAGGTTTTCGACGATCCAGTAACGGTTACGGTTGCTGCCCAGTGAATTCCACCCCTCGCGGTTTGACTGCTGCGCGTTGTTTACGACCTGGCGCGCTTGCTGGAAGAACGGTGTGCCACCCATCTCGCTAAAGGTGTCGTAGTCAATGCCGATGATGAGATACGCGTACATCGCCAGCATGGAGGTGAGGTTGTTGGTAAACGTGTTGTCGTTGTATTCCAGCGGCTGCGACTCGATATAGTCAAACTGCCAGTCGCGGTCGGCGAAATTGAATACCAGGGTCGAGTAATTGGAATTATATACCGGTCGTGCCGACTGTACCTGCACCGAGGCCTCAAAGCTGGTCGGTGAGTTCATTTTCGTGATCGTAATGAGGATATTGCAGGCGATCTTCTCGTAGTTCTTGTACGTATCGTTCGTCCACTTGCGCGTGTTCATGAACTGTTCGATCGCTTTTTTCATGTCGGCGAAGACCGTGCGGTCATTGCTCTGTGCACCGGTGGCGTTAATGGAGACGGTGCAGGCCAGTTCCTGGCCTTGTGCGACAACGGCCCAAAGAATACAACCTGCCAGGAGTGCTTTCTTAATCATGCAGCTTTTCAATAATGGCGTTGACAATATCCAGCGCTACATCCTTCTTATCTTTAAGTTCGAACGTCCGCACGCCGTGTTTATGATCGAGAATGGTGACTTTGTTCGTGTCGTGCCCGAAGCCGGCGCCTTTGTCGTTGAGTGAATTTAACACAATGAGGTCAAAATTCTTGGCGTTGAGCTTTTTCAATGCATTTTGCTGCTCGTTTTCTGTTTCGAGTGCAAAACCCGCCATGATTTGCCCGGGGCGTTTCACCTGTCCCAGCGACGCTGCAATATCGCGTGTTTTGGTCAGGGCCAGGGTGAGGTTTCCGTCGGCCTTCTTGATTTTCTGTTCAGCCTTCTCTACGGGCCGGTAGTCTGCCACGGCGGCAGCCAGTACGGCGATGTCGCTTTCGGCGAAAAGCGCAGCGCTGGCGTTGTACATGTCTTCGGCCGACACGACGGGAATTACCTTGATGTTGGGATGTTGCGAGCGTTGCTGCGTCGGACCACTCACCAGGTTTACGCGGGCGCCTTCGCGTGCAAAAACTTCAGCCAGTGAGAAGCCCATTTTCCCCGTGGAATGGTTGCTGATAAATCGCACCGGGTCAAGCGCCTCTTGCGTAGGACCTGCTGTGATCAGCACGGATTTCCCGTGGAGGCGGCCTGAGGCCTGAAAGAACTTTTGCAGCGCATCGAGAATCTCTTCAGGCTCGGCCATGCGTCCGTGGCCGGTAAGACCGCTGGCCAGTTCGCCATAACCGGGTGCGAGTATGGTGTTGCCGTAGGTATGAAGCATTGAGAGATTGCCCTGTGTAGCGGGGTGTTGCAGCATGTCGAGGTCCATGGCGGGGGCCAGGAAGACTGGACAGCGTGCGGAGAGGTATACAGCCAGCAGCAGGTTGTCGCAGAGGCCGTGGGCCATTTTGGCTACGGTGTTGGCGCTGGCGGGAGCGATGACAAGGGCGTCGGCCCACAGACCGAGGTCGACGTGGTTGTTCCACTGACCAGTCTCGTCACGAACAAAGTCCGTGAGAACGGGATTTTTTGAGAGGGTTGAGAGCGTCAGGGGCGTGATGAAATCGCCGGCTGCGGGGGTCATGACGACCTTTACCGTCGCGCCGGCCTTCACCAGCAGGCGTGTGAGCATCGCCGACTTATAGGCGGCGATGCTCCCGCTGACGCCGAGTACGATTTTTTTGCCTTGCATGCGCCGGATCTCGTTACAGGTTGACCGTTATTCGTTAACGGCTGCTATTGTATTACAATCAACAGATAACGATTAACGGCTCGCGCTTAGTCTTGTTTGAAATCAGTTTCAATGCCACGACGACGGAAGGTCAGGTCGCCATCGAGGAACTCGTCGGTAGCGATATTGGTCGGCTTCGGCATGCGCTCGTAGAACTTCGAGATCTCGATCTGCTCGCGATTTTCGAATACTTCTTCGAGGTTGTCTACTGTTGTCGCGAACTCAGCAAGTTTGTTGTTGAGCTCTTCTTTCATGTTTATGGCGATCTGACGGGCGCGTTTCGAGATCACTACGACAGACTCGTACAGGTTGCCGGTTGCAGCTGCGATCTTTTCTACGTCGCGGGTAATGATGGATGATTGAACTGCCATAGTATTATGTATTTGTATTTTTGAATTTACTAAGTTTTTCCAGGCTGTCGGTGTAGAACTTTTCAGCATCGCGCAGGTATTTGCCCTCCGGATACTTGTCGATATAATCCTTGTAGTGATCGACTACAGCCTTGTACCGTTCCGCCTGCTTGGAGTAAATGCTTTGCTGGGCCAGCTTATACTCGGCCGAAACGACCAGAAATGAAGCCTGCTCCAGGTAGTGCGAATCGGGAAAGTTATTTTTAAAGTTATTTAATGCCACAATCGCTGCTTTATAGCTGCGCATGCGGTAGTACTGGTACGCGTTGTTGAAGCCTTTGGTTTCCAGCTTGGCTTGCGTCGTGAAAATTACCTCTACGGCCTTTTCGCGAAAGGTGCTGTTAGGATACCGGTTCAAAAACTCCTGCATGGCGGCCATGGCATTGATCGAGTTGGTCTGATCCAGGTTTGCGTCGGGCGAGGAGGCGTATTGCGAATATGCATACATGTAGCGCGCTTCTTCGGCCAGGGTGCTTCGTCCGTAGGTTTCATAGAAGGTTTTAAACTGCTCCGAAGCCAGGAGGTACAGCTTGTCGTAGAACTGGCAGTACGCCAGGTAAAACTGCACTTTCTCGCCTTCGGGTAAGCCCCGTACTACGGGCAGAATCTGTTCGTACAGCACGGAGGCCCTGTAATACTCCTTCTTATCGTAATAAACCATGGCGGCCTCGTACTTTACCCGCCAATCCGGGCTTTTTTCAATTTTCCGGAACTTGCTGCATGCCGCAACGGCCAGAAGAATGACGAGAAAGTATGAAGCTACTGATAGTTTTCGCATAAGCCCGCAAATATAATACAAGTGAAGAGAACAGAAAAACGCCTTTCTGCCCGTTTTAAGATGTCGGAAATGATAAAAAAGTTCTTTTTAAAGCGCTTTTGGCGGCTTCGGACAGTC
This sequence comes from Parachryseolinea silvisoli, assembly GCF_021190955.1. Lineage (GTDB taxonomy): Bacteria > Bacteroidota > Bacteroidia > Cytophagales > Cyclobacteriaceae > Ohtaekwangia > Ohtaekwangia silvisoli. The sequence goes on along the minus strand of NZ_JAIOAO010000001.1, from coordinate 1,108,512 downwards.
CGGCGATCATTATAATAGCTTCGATATAAGGTTACTATAAGTCAGCCATAGCTTTGGTATAGGTATGGCATAGGTATGGTGGTAGCTTTGGTATGGGTATGGCCCTCGTTGAGGTGGGGGAATCCGATTACTTCTTCACAATCAGCTTGCGGGTCATAACGCTCTCATTTTCAAGGTATAGCGTGATGAAGTAGATGCCGGCGCTCAGCTCATCGGTGCGCAACCGCACACGATTTTCTGCGCTGGAGAGTGGATAGAGGCCAACAGGGTTGCCCAGCAGGTTGTGCATGATGATCTTGGCTTTTACCTGCTCGCTAAGCATGCTGTAGTCGATGTAGGCGTTGTTGTCGGTAACAGGGTTGGGATAAACGTCGTGGATGGTGATAAAACGGGATGAATACAGGTCTTGTTTCTCGGGTTTTTCGTCTACGGCGAAGTTGACGCGGAATTCGACAGTATGGCTGGGGTTGGAACGGCTGAAGGCCAGGTAATGCACCGAGCTAATGCCGGGCACGAGTCCTGCTTCTAACGCAACCTGCAGGCTACTAAGCGTTTGTCCAGGCTCAACTTTGATGATGTAGTCTTCGACTTTTTGTTCCAGGCAGTTTTCGCCTACGCAGAAGAAGTTTTTCTGGGTGCTCCCGATCTGGCTATCGATCTTTCTGATGATCAGCGTAATAGGCTTGTCGGAAGTGTTCTTAAAACGGATGGGGGCTTTGATCGTTTCGCCGATGAGGCCGCGATACGTGTCTTGCAGGGCGACGACCTCGAAGCTCTGACCGGAGGCAAACCGGGAAAGCAGCGCACAGATCGTCAGCAGTAGAAATTTTCTCATAGGCCCCGCATCGTCTACAAAAGTTAAACATTATACGGGAATCTCATACTAGCTGGACAACTTTTTCGTTGGGCTTTGCGAAATTTTAAATTACAAACGTTTTCGATCTTCGGTTATCGCAATAGTATCGCTTTTGGCGCGAGGCCTGACCACTTCTTTTTTGTCGATGCTTGACCCGGGTAACGGTTTGACCAGGCCTTCACCTACAACCTTTTTGTCTGTTATGGTGGCGGTGTCGCGTTCTACGCGGGGGGGGGGCAATTCTTTTTTGTTAACACTTGTCGCCTTTTTGGTACTGATTGATGGGACTTGCGGTTTTACAACGTCTTCACGGGCAGGCTTCTCCTTGCCGCGCCACTCAAAGCCTTTGAGCTTCGTGTCTTCAATCTTGAGCTCGTGCGGTGGAATAACACTGGCCTCGGGCTTTTTGTAAAAAGTAAGATTATTCACTTTGCCTTGCTTGAAGCGGATCATGATGTTACTGCAAATGATCTTGTTCATGCCCGATGAGACGTTGGTCTTCTCGTCCAGCAAGAAATAAAGGCTCTCGCCGTTACCTTCTACATACACATGACTGATCTTCTGGTCACGGAAGTAAGTGGTCATGAGCCGCCCTTTGATCTGGTTGTAATTTATCAACGTATCGCGCGAGATCACAAAGGAGTTCGCCACCATATGGATGCGGTCGATGGTATTATTCTTCATCACCGCGCGAATGGAGTCCGCGGTCATTTGATTGCCTTCTGACCAGAGTACAGGCTTTTCATAAAAGTAGATGGTGGAGTCGATGGCGCGATATTCAACAGAATCGGCCAGGCCCTGCATGTCGCGTTTATAGATCTTGACGTTGTTGTATGCCAGCAATCTTTTCCTGGCGGGGTCGGGACTATCGATCGATACCAACGTATCGGCTGACATGAAGAGGGTGTCGCCGTTGTCGGCCACCTTGGCGAGGTAGGCGTTGTTGTAGACTTTGGCAATGCCTTTGGTTCGGTAATAATCGGCGGCCTGTCCGTAGATGATAAGACTTTCTTTTTTATAGGTCATCACCACATTGCGCCGGAAAAGGTAGCGTTTATGAAAGTCGTCCAGCTTGTAGTCTTCGGCGTCGAGCGTGTAGTCTTGTGTTTCCGCTTGACCGAGCTTAAGGTCTGAGCGTTTGGTGGTGGTTTCGTAAAAGCCACTTTCGTACACAATGGTGCTGCTGTCACTGCGTACTACGTTGGTGGGGCTTACGAAATAAATGGTCTTGCTTCGCGAATTATATTGAAGGCTGTCGGCCGTCATGGTATAATCCGGGTTCTTTACGTCTACGTTCTTTTTGAAAGATGCGAGGTTGTTGGATACGTTGTAATATCCGCGTACGCTGGTGAGGGTGTTGACACTATCGACCAGGCGGCCACCGGTTTTATAGTAGGCGAGATTCCGGTTGCGGTCGAAGTCGAGGTATTCGGTGTATAGCGTGGCGGTTGCAAGCTTGGTAAAGACAACGTTGTTGCGCAGGCGTGCGAGCTTGGTGTTGCCATCGTATTCCAGCTTGCGGCCGGTGATGGTCACGGAGTCACCTTCCAGGATGCGCACGCGGCCGAAGGCCTCTACATAGTTTCTTTTTTTGAAGAAATAGGCGGAGTCGCAATAGATAGTGGTTTTGTTCTGGGTCATGATAACATTGCCCAGCAGGCGGTCAAAACGTTCGTCGCCCAGGCGGCCGCCGCGTAGTTTGTCGGCCTGTTTGAGATGGACGCGCTTTTGGGCCAGCAGCGGGCTGCCCATCAGCAGAAATCCTGCTAACAGCAACCAGACGATCCGGGATCCCCGGCGGGCGATGCTTTCCGAGTTTTTCATGATGCAAGCTACAAATGATCTGTCATATGGGCACGAATAACTATAATCGTACCTTTGAAGCCCATGCTAGAGCAATTTCTGAACCACATTCGTGAACATCGCCTGTGCGGCCCGGCCGATCGCATTTTACTGGCGGTAAGCGGGGGAATTGATTCCGTTGTTATGCTGCGGCTTTTCCATGAAACGGGGCAGCCTGTCGCCGTCGCGCACTGTAATTTTCAGCTGCGGGGTGAGGCCTCCGACGGCGACCAGCAATTTGTAGCGACACTCTGCCACGACCTGGACGTACCTTGTTTTGTAAAGCGTATGGATACGGCTGCCTATGCCGAAACCGAGGGGCTGTCGACACAGCTCGCCGCGCGGGCATTGCGGTATGCCTGGTTTGAAGAGGTAAGGGTGCGCGAGGGCTTTGATCGCATCGCTACGGCACATCATCTGAACGATGCCCTCGAAACAGTTTTGCTGAATTGGACACGCAGTGCGAATCCCGATGGCCTGGCGGGTATACCTGTGCAGCAGGGTGTCATTATTCGGCCCCTGTTATTTGCTACCCGCGCCGCAGTAGAAGCATACGCGGCATCCAAAGATTTCGCCTGGCGCGAAGATGCCAGCAACCAGACCGATGACTATGCGCGCAATTTTATACGACACCAGGTCGTGCCGCGTTTGAAGGAATTAAATCCGTCGCTGGAGCAAACCGTGTCGCGCGGCCTGGCGAGTATGGAAGGGGTATTGTCGCTAGCAGCCGCAGGCCTCGAACACTGGAAAACCATATACACTACTGCGGCGGGGAACCGTATCGCTATACGCAAAGCTTTTGCGGCAGCGCCACACGCGGTGGCCATCCTGGCGCGTTACCTGCGTCCTTTTGGATTTCATTATAGTCAGTGTGAAGATATGGTATACGCCTTAGCGGGGCAGCCTGGCAAGCAGTTCCTGGCAGAAGCCTATACCGTCATGATCGATCGCGAAGCCCTGATCCTGACACCGCACAGGGCCGCGTGGGACGTGGTAACGTTGGCTACGGAGCACCAGCATGTGGTGTTGGGCGATTGGACGCTCGCGGTGGAAAGGAGTGAGGCCGGCCGGCCGCTGATGGGTGGTGCGTGGCACGCCACGGTGGACGCCGATCGCATCACCTTTCCCATTACCTGGCGCCGGTGGCGTGCCGGCGATGTATTTTACCCGTTGGGCATGAATCATGGTAAAAAGATCAGCGACTTTCTGATTGACAGCAAGGTGGCACGTGCGGACAAGGCTGCTGTGACCGTGTTGGAAGCCGGGGAACGGATTTTTTGGGTGGTGGGGCATCGTCTGGACGACCGGTTTAAAGTTACCGCGGCGACCAAACAGGTGCTGACGTTTACAATCCGCCCGCACATTTTATAGAATAACCTTTTTCTTTTGGCGCGTGGAGTGATAAATTCGCCCCGGTTTATTTGGAGCGTAATTCCTGCCTTTACCCTAAAATTGCTGATTATCAAAGCGATATTGGTTCATCTGTCCCCGTTTAGCACCCGGATCAGCGGCGTATTTTTCATCGATTTTCCAACACTAAAAATTATATCCATATGAAAGTAACAGTAGTAGGCGCTGGCAATGTGGGCGCTACGTGTGCCGATGTGCTGGCCTACCGCGAGGTGGCTAACGAGATCGTGCTGATAGATATCAAAGAAGGTTTTGCCGAAGGCAAGGCCCTGGATATCTGGCAGAAAGCTCCGATCGACCTGTATGACAGCCGCACGGTCGGCGCCACCAACGATTATTCGAAATCGGCCAACTCGGATGTGGTCGTGATCACTTCCGGTCTGCCGCGCAAACCGGGCATGAGCCGCGACGACCTTATCGGAACCAACGCCGGCATCGTGAAGTCGGTGACAGAAAATGTTGTGAAGCATTCACCGAATGCCATCATTATCGTCGTCAGCAATCCGCTGGACGTAATGACCTACCAGGCACACATCACTTCCAAATTTCCACGTAACCGCGTAATCGGCATGGCTGGTATCCTGGATACAGCGCGTTACCGCGCATTCCTGGCAGAAGCCCTGAACGTATCGCCGAAAGATATCCAGGCTATCCTGATGGGTGGCCACGGCGACACGATGGTGCCGCTGCCGCGCTACACGACAGTGGCGGGTATTCCTGTTACAGAGCTGATCGACAAAGACAAGCTGAACGCTATCCTTGAGCGTACGAAAGTGGGCGGTGGCGAGCTGGTAAAACTAATGGGCACATCGGCGTGGTATGCGCCGGGCTCTGCAGCTGCGCAAATGGTAGAAGCGATCGTAAAAGATCAGCGTCGCGTATTCCCGGTTTGTATCAAACTGGAAGGCGAGTATGGCATTAAAGATTGCTACCTGGGCGTACCGGTTATCCTCGGTAAGAACGGTGTTGAGAAAGTTATCGAGCTCGATCTGAACAGCGAAGAAAAAGCACTGCTCGAAGCCAGCCGCAAGGCGGTGAAAGAAGTGATGGATGTGCTGGAGAAGCTCGGCTAATCACTTACTAAGCTTTTTAAACAATAAGAAGGCCGTTTCTTTCCGGAAACGGCCTTTTGTTTGTGCAGCACTATTTGCCGGTATACGTTACGATTACGGTGTAATAGTAGGTTGTACCACCCACCTCTACGGAAATGTCTTTGTCTTCGCTTTTCAGTTTCAACTGTGAAGCCGACATGCTCTCCACGATATAATCTTCAGTATCACCAAATGTTGTAGTTGTTAAGATCTTCTCGCCGTCTTTCCACGCCCATGTACCTGTATATCCAGTTGCATCACCGTCACAATTATCTTCGCCGGGTGACTTTGTGTAAATGTTGTCTGTGCTATAGGTTTCGATGTCGTCTCTCTCACACTCATACAGTTGAGCATCTGTTATGTCTTCATATTCATTGGCCATTCCTGCCTCGATTTTTAATATGGTCCATTTTTTTGAGGTTAATACCTCCGTACGGTTGATGTCTTCACCGTCGTCATCGCTACACGACGTAACAAGGGCAAGCATAGAGAATGCCACTGCGATAGAGAGGATTGAATAGATTTTTTTCATGAAGGATAAAGTGTTTATTTGGTTATAGGGCAAAAATATAGCCCTTCACGGGCTGTATTTCTGTCTTAACAAACCTCACCTGCCGCATGTAATGAAAACCTCAATTGTACATACTTGGGTCCAGTTGTACAAAACGGCGGTCCGGTTACCGGTTATATATCCTCACGGCGCAAGCTCCAGCCAAGGCTGCCCAGCAGTATCAATACGGTGAGCCACGTGGAGGCCATCATCACTTTGTTGCCTACTGTATACGGAGCAGGCTCGTAGCGGAATTCAATGGTGTGATCACCCGCCGGCACAGCCAACGCGCGCAGTACATAGTTTACTTGTAGGATAGGCACTTCCTTGCCATCGATAAAAGCCCGCCAGCCTTTGGGATAATATATTTCCGAAAATACCGCCAGGCCGCTTTGCGCCGAGTGACTTTGATACTTCAGGTAGGGTGGCTTGTGTGTCACGATTGAAATGGTGGCCGCACTGTCGTATCCAAATTCGGGCACTGTCACGGCAGCGGTGTTGACTACGGCCGTCGTTTTTGTGTCGGTGTCGCACAGTGTCGCCAGCTCTTCGGCAGGTGAGTTGGTCTTCTTTACATCCCGTACAAACCATGCAGGACCATTGGTCTGTTCGTTGGGAATGATCTGGTTGGCCTGCTGTCCATACACCATGTATTTTACGTTCAACATGTTGATGACTCCGTACGGCCGAAAGTTTAAATCGCCAGCCCGGATGCCTTGTATCAACGCGACGGTTTGCTGCGATAAGCAGGAATCGTACAGGTCCTGGTAGCGGCGAAGCTTGGCGCCGTGGTAGCCGCCCACAGAGTAGTGATAAAGCGCTGTACGGGCTTCGCTGGTAAATGCACCGGGCTGAATGTTGTACACGCGGTAGTACGACGTATCACGCCGGATGGCCTGGTCGGCGGGCGTCATTTCGGGTGCAGTAGTTTCACGCTTGCGCACGTAGTTGTCTTTCGTAAAGTAACGGCGGTCTACGAGGCTTACGTCGAACACAATCATGATGGCTACAAAAGCATAGAATCCGGCCGGTACTTTTTTCCATACGGCAAAGTATAGCATGATAAAGAGTGCGGCAATAAACGCGAATGACCGGAACGCATCGCTGCGGAACAGGCTCTTGCGGTCATCGATCAACGCGCCGGTAAACCACGACGGCAGCTGTTCTTCACCTGCGCGGGTAAAGCTGAACGCACCGGCAAAGAGCAGCAACAGCAGGCACAGCCCCCCCGTGGCGCCAAAGGCGATGAGCAATTTCTTTTTCGCGACTTTGTCCAGCCCTGTTTCCAGCAGCTTTTCAACGCCCAGCACGCCCAACAGGGGCAGTGTAAAGAGTGTGATGGTCAGCGCAAAAGTGACGGACCGGAATTTGTTAAAGCCCGGTACGTGGTCGAATAAGAAATAGTTGAATGCGCCAAAGCTGCTGCCCCAACTGAGCATGATGCCGAGGATGGCGGTGGGCACAAGCCACCAGATGTATCTACGATCGGCAAAGGCCAGGCCGACGGCAAACAAAAAGATGATGGTAGCCCCGGCGTAATAAGGAACAGTATAAGATTGCGGTCCCCAGTAGCCGGACGTAAAGTTGGCCAGTTGGTTGGCGGCTTGCTCATCGCCCGAGCGAGCCAGGGCCTGGTATACTTCGCTTTTGCGATCACTCACTAAATAATTGGCAGCACTACCGCCGTAAAAGTTGGGCATTAGCATCATAAACGGTTCCCAGATGCCATTGCTGGCGTCGAAGGCGTATTCACGCGTAAGACCGGAAGCACCTTGCGTCGAAGGCGTTGCCAGGTCGGACTTACCACGGATGGAGTATGTGCTTTGTTCGGTCACACCCCACAGTTGCCCGATAAAAGTACCGGCGGCAATAATGGCAGCAAGGATCAACAGTGCCGTAGCAGTCAGAAAACCGGCGATTTTTTTTTCACGCAACGCGAAGATGAGCTGTACGACCCCGTAGAGCAGTACAATGAGCATGAGGTAAAATGTTACCTGCAAGTGATTCTCCTTCAATTCCAGGGCTATTGCAGTGGTGGAAAGGCCAAAGCCCAGTAGCCGTCGGCCGGAGTAGGCCAGGTGTATACCCGCGATGACCAGCGGCATAAACGCGATGGCGCCGATACGGCCGTTGTGGCCGGCGGCAAGCCCGACGATCATATACGATGAAAGTCCGAACGCAATGGCCGCCCCGATGGCGAGGTAAGGCCGTACGCGGAAGGCCAGCAGCATGATGTAATAGGAAATGAACGCGATGAAGATGTTGGCGTAGGGGTGGGCCAGCCCAAGTGACAATGCCTTCTTCAGAAAGGTAATGGGGTAGTTGCTCCAATGTACGTTGACGAGGTATGCGGGCATGCCGCTAAACATATTGTCGGCCCAAAGCCCCTCCTGGCCGGTGGCTTCGCGGTAGTCGCGCAAGGTCTTGGATGAGCCCTCCCATTGCTGGATATCGTATTGCGACAGAACCTTGTTGTCGAAGAAAAAGGGGCTAAAGAATACGACGGTAACCAATAGGAACGCGGCGATGGCAACGATGTGGGGAAGAACGTGCCGGGCGAAGTTGATTTTTTTCATGCAGGCGGATTATCGGTGCAAAATAGGAAGGATTAGCTAAAAACCCGCGCCCGGCTTACAGGTTCGTCCGGCAGGTTTGTCCATCGGTCGTAGGTACATTAGCGGTTTTCATTATATTCGCCCGAACGTCACTTATCGATATGGAAGAAACTACTTCGGATCTACTGAGAGCACTGCCGGCTCTTTTTGGAATATTGTTTCACGTAGCGCTGCTGGCCGTGCCGCTTTATTGTGTCATCAAACGTCCAACGGCGCCGGCGTACGTGATGCTGGTGGGTGAAGCGGTGGGCATACCCAGCGCATTTTTCTCAGCGTGGTTCGGCGTGTGGGGTATACATGCAAATCTGCCGATGGAAGAAATCTCCCGGTATTTTGGTGTCATGGGTGTTATCTCGAACATTGGTGCGCTGATGTTTGCCTGTGGCTTTTTACTCTTCCTGCACGATGCATTAAGAAAGCGAGTGTCTATATAATACCTGTTACCTATGGATGAATATCAACTCTTTGCCCTTCTTCCCCAGTCTATTGGCGTGATTGCCAACCTGCTGATAGTGGGCGCTACGGTGTACGCCATTGCTACACGACCATCGATCGCTACGGGCCTGATGCTATTCGGTGCATTTGCACGATTGGTGTGTGGCCTATTCTTCTCTGTTGGAATCTATTTTTTTGACAACGACTATGAGCGGTACGCCATGGTGGGGATGCCTTTTCAGATCCTGGCCTACTTGGGTGTCGTCGCCTTTTTTGTGGGCTTTTTTGTGTTTGCGTACCAGTTGTTCTCTACTCCGGCAGAAGTGTAATACACCGTATGATCACGACAGAGAAAGTCTTCATCCTCACATTTCCCGGTAACGGAGCCAATAAGGAAAAGCTCTTCGCAGAACGCCTGCGATTATTGCCGCTGCCGGAAAATACACCACTCGAAGTGGTAGAGGTGCCGCGCGAGATCGATGCCCTGACCGCATTGAAAGCTGCCGGTATGAAACTGATGGAGGGGTACCATCCCGACGAAAAGAGAGATGTGAGTCTGGCCATCGGTCACTGGCGTGTGTGGCAACAGGCGCTACAGGAGGGAAGACAATCCGTTGTGGTGTTGGAAGAAGACTTCCTGCCCACGGGTACACACTACCACATTCTGAATGCCGCGGAGACATCGAACTTGTTATACCTCGGCCGGTATGCCAGTGATGGGGACCGCCCAACCGACACCGGAGGACTAGTACGACCAGGATATAGTCAGGGGGCCTATGCTTACCGCCTCGACCAGCGCGCGCTCGAAACGTTGACAGCGTCGGGTTTTGCACAAAAAGTTATACCCGCTGGCGAATTGTTCAGCGCTCTCAGCGGCCAGCATCCCGACCGTGAGGTAAAGGAGGCGTATACCGGCCGGCTCGAAGTACTGGCGCCGATGAAGAACTTTATTTCGCCCGATGGCAACTGGCACGCTTCGCTGCAAGCCGCCGGAGGTTATATACCCCTGCACCCACAATTATACCAGGCCTTTGGCGAACACGAGGCCGCCTGGGTAAAGCGGTATGTCAACCCGCAACTGGTGCACCGCGAGTTTGATTTGATCTGCGATGAGCCGATTGACAACGTATATACCTTTCCATTTTTTACGCCCACGTTCTGCCAGGAAATCATCGAGGAAGCCGAACACTTTGGTGAATGGACTAACTATCGCGAAAAAGACGGTGATCCGATCGATATTAAACTGAGCTCGTTCGGGCTGGATGAGGTGTTCAACCACGCGCTGCGCAAATACCTGCATCCATTGCTGTTTCATAAATATCAGCTACATGGACAAGGCTGGGAGAGCCTGACGTCGCAGAATTTCATTGTACGGTACCTGGCCGAACGGCAGGGGCACCTTGGTCTTCATAACGATGGTAGCTATGTGTCGCTGATCGTGACGCTAAATCTCGACTATGATGGCGGCGGAACATTCTTTCCGAAGTATAAAAAACTGATCAAGCCCGAACAGGTGGGTTATGCGTCGGTACATCCAGGCTTATTGGGATATTTACATGGCGCCCGTCCGATAACACGTGGACGCCGGTATATCCTGGCGTCTTTCTTCTTTTTAGGTTCACGCCCTTTTGCCGACGGCACATACTAGGCAAACACATGCGGACTACACATGGTCGCGCAAAATGTTGATGCTGGCGAGCAGAATGAGTAGTGCTGTAATGCGTTTGATGTAAATCGGATTAAATCGCTGCGCACCCAGACGGGAGCCGATCTGGCCCCCCACGCCAACCGCTAACAACAAGGGCAAGAGGAAACCCATGCGAATATCGGGTATACCTTTTGAAAATTGACCTGCCAGACCACTGATCGAGTTGACAAGTATAAACAAACTGGCGAGCGCCGAAATACGTCTCGCATCGCCCCATCGCAGTAGATGTAGAATGGGAGAGAGGAAAATCCCACCACCAATGCTCACCAGTCCGGAGAGAAAGCCTATGCCTCCTCCGAGTAGTATATTCGAACGGGTAGTGTTATACTTCCGTTTGGTGGTCGGTATTTCTTCGGGTTGTATCCATAATAATACCGAGGCAACAAATAGTGTAACGCCCAGGATGATAAAGAAAGTATCGTCTTGTAATTTCCACAGGCCGCCGATGAATGCCATAGGAATACTGACGACAAGAAAGGGCCAGATTTCTTTCCATACAATTTGTTTTTCGCGGTAAAAGATCAGCGCGCCCCCGGTGACGACAATGACATTACATAGCAATGCTGTGGGACGTATAACCTCGGGTGTCAGCATGAAGAGTGGTTGCGCCAGCAGCGCCAGGTAGCTGGAGCCACCGCCGAAGCCGACGGAAGCATAGATGAGCGCAATGAGAAAAAAGGAAGCGGCAAGAAGAACGTTGCTGTCCATGGTGTTATCTATCCCCCGATGGTCGACATCGATTCGTGCGCGGGCAGGTGATTGCTGCGCGAAGCCTCGGCTTCAAACCCATCTTTAGGCCGCTGGCGAAATGCTTGCAGGAGTTTTTCGGTAATAACATCGTCACTATCGCCTGACCGCAGCAACTGCCGGATGTCGAGCACGCCCTCGTCATAGAGACAGGTTTTTAACGTGCCTTGTGCGGTAATGCGGATGCGGTTGCAGGTGCCGCAGAAGGTGCGGCTAAAGGCTGCGATGATGCCTACACTGCCTTTGTAGCCCGGGATGGCGTATTGCGTAGCCGTGGCGTTGGCAGGGTCAGGTATCTTGTGCAGGTCGGGGAAATGCTCTTTCAGGTATGAATGGATGCGCGCATAGTTCCAATGCAGCGTCGGGTAATGGCTGCCCTCGCCGTTAAACGGCATCTCTTCAATAAATCGTACTTCCACGGCTTGTTGCCGCGTAAGCTCGACAAGGGGAAGGATGTCTTCAATGTTTTTTCCTTCCATGACCACGGCATTGATCTTGGTGGGAATGTCGTGCTTCAGCAGAAGCTCGAGCGTACGCATGACCGGGCCGAACTCGGCGCGCCGGGTGATCAGCTTAAAGCGGTCCGCATTCAGTGTATCCAGGCTAAGATTGACCGAGGCAATGCCGAGCCGTTTAAGCTCAGCAACATGGGGCGCCGTTAGCACACCGTTGGTGGTGATGTGCAGGTCATTGACACCGGGGATCTCTACCAGGTTGCGAATCAGGCGCATAAGGTCCATGCGCACGAAAGGCTCGCCGCCGGTCAGGCGCACCTTGCTGATACCAAGTCTTGCCAGCAGGGCGATGGTGCGTTCGATCTCTTCAAACGTTAGCAGCTCCCGTTTAGGCAGGTACTGGATACCCTCCGCCGGCATGCAGTAAAAGCAGCGCAGGTTGCACCGGTCGGTTACAGCGAGCCGTACGTAGGTCAGGGGCCTGTTATGGTTGTCGTAGAGTGTCAGATGTCAAAAGAAAAGCTCAAATTACGAACAAATTTGCTGATACGATCGGTTCCACCAGGGATACGGGCTGGAAAACGACCTGGAGCGGTCTAACGGCATAAAAATGAATACAAACATGAAAAAATACACCGTACTGGCCTTTGGCATCGCCAAGGACATTCTGGGGGGGCGGCAGTGCGAGATCGAGCTTCCCGGTAATACTGTGTCGGCGCTTCGTACAGCCCTCGTGGGGCAGTATCCCGCACTGGCAGGATTGCGGTCATTGTTGATTGCTGTAAATAGTGAATATGCGGAGGATGGGGTGTTGTTGGAGGAGCGGGATGAGATTGCGTTGATACCGCCGGTAAGTGGCGGGTGAAGAATACTTTTGCATTTTTGAACTATGATTACCCTATCCGAAACACCACTCGATGTACAACAAATAATACAAGCAGCCACCCGCCTGCAAGCCGGCGCTATAAACGCCTTTATAGGAACCGTACGCGACAACGCCAAAGGCAAACAGGTACTGCGCCTGGAGTATGAAGCATACGAGTCCATGGCTGTAGCCGAGATACAAAAGATAGTGGATGCAGCGGCAGCGAAGTGGCCGTTACAAGCATATGCGATAAGCCATCGGGTGGGAGTATTGGAGCCGGGAGACGTCGCCGTGGTCGTAGCGGTGTCGACGCCGCACCGGGCCGATTCTTTTGCTGCCTGTCAGTATATCATCGATACCCTGAAAGAGACGGTTCCTATCTGGAAAAAGGAAGTGCTGGAAGACGGCGAGGAATGGATCTCGGCACATCCCTGATCGGCATGCTGATATAGGGTATTATCCAAAGATCAGTATAGCCATCGATACCATCAGGACGGCGACGAGCAAACTCGCCAGCAGAACAATGACCAGGTCGCGATGAATCGGATTGATGCTAAGCTTGATAAGCGGTTTCATGACACAGTAGAATTATAGCCCCAAGGTAATGTAGACATAGCGATAAAAGTTGGGTAAAAAGTTGTCCCGACAAGGCGCGTAATAATTACCCATAAATATTTCTTTTCATAATCGGTAGCTTCTGAAATGTTTCACCCGGGTTTTATAAAATGTCGACGCCGCCTATAGCGTGTTTCGATCAACGGTCGCCAGAAAGCGGGGTATCAACGTATCGGGTGGGGGATCACTGGCTGATTTATAGTTGTTTAGCGAAGACCAGGAAAAGTATTTCAGAATGATGTTTTTCTCGTTTGCCGGCGCGGCATTTTGCAAACCTGAATTTTGAGGGGCGTTGTACGGTCGCGGCATACATCCGGGTAAGAAGACGTAAGGTCACCGCCAGCGCGGGCATTTTTTACTATAAAATGACAGAAAGGACTTGCCAGTCTTCTCAGGCAACGATCAACACTTCTGCGTTAACGGCGGAAGTCCTTCTTTCCGCCTGTTTTTTCAAGCAATTGTATTTCGCCAATGACCATGTCGTGTGAAAGTGCTTTGCACATATCGTATACGGTAAGCGCCGCTACTGACGCCGCCGTGAGTGCTTCCATCTCTACACCGGTCTTGGCGGTAACGGTTGCTTCCGTGGTGATTACGATCTTATTCTTCGCGGTGGTGATCTTCACCTGGCAGTCTTCCAACCCCAGCGGATGGCAGAAGGGGATGAGCTCCGAGGTTTTCTTGGCACCCATCACACCGGCAATGATTGCCGTCTGGAACACCGGGCCTTTTTTGGTAATCAGCTCGTTGTTTTTGATTTGTTTGAGAATGGCGCTGCCCACCGTGATCACAGCCTGGGCCCGGGCGGTACGGCGCGTAACGGCTTTGGCACTGACGTCAACCATTTGTGGGTTGCCGGCATCATCGATATGTGTAAATTGTTTTTTAGGCATGTAACTTTCGGATCGTAAACAAAGGTAACGATAATTGCTATGGTAACTGTTCAGGAGGCCACCGCCCGCATTTTGCAGGCACTGTATACACCGCGCACCGAAAGCATTCCCCTGGCGCAGGCCAATGGCCGTGTGCTGGCTGAAAAGATTACCGCCGACCGCGACCTGCCCCCGTTTGATCGGGCCACAATGGACGGCATTGCCATCGCCTACCAGGCGTGGCACGAAGGCCAACGCAGATTTTCCCTGGAAGGTACGCAGGCCGCCGGCATGCCGGCGCAGACGCTCAGCAATCCCGCGCATGCGTTCGAAGTAATGACCGGCGCTGTGCTGCCGAGGGGTACCGATACCGTGGTGCGTTATGAAGATATATCGATCCAGGACAACGTAGCGACCATCACCATGGCCACCGTGGAGCGTGGACAGAGCATCCACTATCAAGGGAGCGATGCCCGTCAGGAAGCATCACTGTTAGAGCCCGGCCTTGTTTTGTCGCCGGCAGAAGTTGCCTTGCTCGCTTCAGTGGGGAAATCTTTTGTAGCGGTATTTGCCCCACCACGTACGGCGGTGGTGTCAACAGGCGACGAATTGGTAGATGTTGACGAAACGCCACTGCTGCACCAGGTGCGACGCTCCAATGGCTATGCGTTGGTGGCCGCGCTGGGGGCACTGTATGTTAACGCTTCGCTCTCACACCTGCCGGATGACAAGGATGTGTTGCAGGCTAACCTTCGCGACCTGGTGGAGGCAAATGATGTCATTATTTTATCGGGTGGCGTGTCAAAAGGCAAGTTCGACTTTGTGCCGGAGGTGCTCGAGTCGCTGGGTGTGGTCAAGCATTTCCACCAGGTGAGTCAGCGGCCGGGCAAGCCTTTCTGGTTTGGGGCGTCGGCCGGCGGTAAGACGGTCTTTGCATTGCCCGGCAATCCGGTCTCGACGTTTCTGTGCTTTCAGCGGTATGTCAAACCCTGGCTGCTACAAAGCCTCGGCGTGCAGGCGGCGCCGGCGTTTGCGGTGCTGGCCCAGCCATTTTCGTTTTCGCCCAGGGTGACCTACTTCCTGCAGGTGAGTGTGCGGAACGAACAGGGTCGGCTCATGGCCTATCCCGACGCCGGCGGCGGCTCGGGCGACTTTGCCAACCTTAAAAAGGTGACGGGCTTTCTGGAGCTGCCGTTGGAACGGACCCAGTTTCAGGCCGGCGAAGTATTTCCATATTGGCCTTTTCGCGGCTGATGCGGACTCCCCAACATTTTGCTTACCTTAGCCCCCCGAATAATTGTAAAACGAAGCTCATCACTCAAATACCGATACATCCATGTTTGATAATTTAAGTTTCAAACTCGATAAAGCCTTTCAGACCCTGAAAGGTCAGGGGCAGATCACCGAAATCAACGTGGCGTCCACCGTGAAAGAGATCCGCAAGGCTCTGATCGATGCCGACGTTAACTATAAAGTAGCCAAGGAGGTAACAGACGACATCAAGGAAAAGGCCATGGGCCAGGACGTACTGACCTCGCTCTCGCCGGGGCAGCTGTTGGTGAAGATTACGAACGACGAGCTGACCGGCCTCATGGGCGGCCAGAGCGAAGACATCAAGATCGACGGTTCGCCGGCCATTATCCTGATTGCCGGTCTGCAGGGTTCAGGTAAAACGACATTTTCCGGCAAGCTGGCAAGTTACCTCAAGCGTCAGGGCCGCTCCGTTATGCTGACGGCCTGCGATATTTACCGTCCCGCCGCGATTGACCAGCTGAAAGTGCTGGGCGAGCAAGTAGGAGTCGAAGTGTACGCCGAGCCCAAGAATAAAGACGCTGTTAAAATTGCGAAGGCGGCGATCGAGCACGCCAGGAAAAATAACCACCGCATCGTCATTGTCGATACCGCCGGCCGTCTGGCCGTAGACGAGCAGATGATGGATGAGATCGCGCGATTGAAGGAAGCCCTGAACCCTTCCGAGACACTGTTCGTGGTTGACTCCATGACTGGTCAGGATGCGGTGAATACCGCCAAGGCTTTCAACGAGCGCCTGAACTTTAACGGCGTGGTGCTTACCAAGCTCGACGGTGACACCCGCGGTGGTGCCGCCCTCTCGATTCGCCGTGTGGTAGACAAGCCAATCAAGTTCATCAGCACCGGTGAAAAGATGGATGCGATTGACCGCTTCTACCCCGACCGTATGGCCAGCCGTATCCTCGGCATGGGTGACGTGGTGACCCTCGTAGAAAAAGCGCAGCAGGCTTTCGACCAGGAAGAAGCCGCACGCCTCAATAAGAAGATCCGCAAAAACCAGTTCGATTTTAACGACTTCCTGTCGCAGCTCGAGCAGGTTAAGAAAATGGGTAATATGAAAGACCTGCTGGGCATGATCCCCGGTATGGGAAAGGCTATTAAGGATATCGACATTGACGACAATTCTTTCAAGCCCATCGAGGCCATTATTCGCTCTATGACGTTAAGCGAGCGCGAGAATCCAGACATCATCAACGCGAGCCGCAAGAACCGCATCGCAGTGGGTAGCGGCACGTCAGTGCAGCAGGTCAACCAGTTGCTGAAGCAATTCAGTGACATGCGCAAAATGATGAAAACCATGAATAAAATGGGTGGCGGAAAACGGGCACTTTCAGCCTTGAATCCGTTCGGGCGCTAAGAGCAGAGATTTAACACAAATTAACATATTAAATTAACCGCTTAGGGAAACTTTTACGCGTACATAGCGTTCTCTAAAATAGTTTACAGGTAATATTTCTATAATAGTTAAGAAAATGCCTCCGCGCAGCGGGGGCATTTTTACATATTGAAACCCAGTTTTAAACCCTTTACACACCAAAAACTACAGCTTTATGAAACGTGCAGCATTTTTAATGATCACTTTCCTTTCCGTCGTATCGCTTGCGTGCGCCCAGGATAAACCTGCCAGCCCCAAGTCAGAAACTTCTGGTAAGGTAGGTGCCGCCACCGTAAAAATTACATACTGCCAACCCTCTGCCCGGAGTCGCAAGATTATGGGTGGTCTTGTTCCGTATGGTGAAGTTTGGAGAACCGGTGCCAACGAGGCGACCACGCTGGAATTTGACAAGCCGGTAAAAATAGAGGGCAAAGATTTACCAGCAGGTAAATATGCGCTGTTCACCATCCCTGGCGAAAATGAGTGGACCATCATCTTGAACAAAGATGCCAAGCAGTGGGGTGCGTATAAGTATAATGACAAGGACGACGTGCTTCGTGTGACCGTGAAGCCCACCAAGACTCCTGCCTTTGTGGAAACTTTCAACATCAGCACCGGCAAAGACGAGATTGTATTGAAGTGGGAAAACACAGCCGTTCCCGTAAAAATAAAAGGCTAACACTGGCCCTTTCGGCAACCAGACAAATGAACGGCCCGGAGCACACGCTCCGGGCTTTTTTTTTATCCGGCCGGCCCGCTATATTTAAGCCACTACAATGATTCATGAAGATTCTCGGCCGTTACGATCGCGTCGACCTACCCATGTTAGGCCTGACCAACATTCATGCGAAGATCGACACCGGGGCGTATACCAGTAGCCTGCACTGTCGCCAGGCGCGGGTGGTAGACGGCCGTCTGGAATTTATTCTCCTCGACGAAGAACATCCTGAATTTACAGGCATGAAATTTTCAGTGACCGAGTTCGAAGAACGTGATGTCAAAAATTCTTTTGGTGATCTGGAGCGACGTTTTGTGATTGTTTCAACGCTTAAAATTTTTAACGAAGAAATAACGACCGAGTTCTCGCTGAGCAACCGGGGTTCCCTTAAATTTCCGATCTTGATAGGAAGAAAGATCCTGCGTGATCGCTTCCTGATAGACGTTAAACAAAAGAATGTTTCGTACCGTGAAAAGCGGCGATTGCAACGTGCCCTGAAACAGAAAAAAAGCTAGTTTCTCTTTAGACCGATTTCCCCTATGAATATTGCCATATTGTCGCGCAATCCGAAGTTGTATTCTACCATACGCCTCAAGCAGGCCGGGGAAGCACGCGGACATAAAGTTGAGATCATCGACCACATGAAATGCGTGCTCTTTATTGAAAAGAAAAAGCCGGTAGTATTATACCAGGGGCGTCGTCTGGATTATTTCGACGCCATCATTCCCCGCATCGGTGCATCCGTGACGTTCTATGGTGCAGCCGTTGTGCGGCAGTTTGAAATGATGAAAGTTTTTACAGCGATAGAGTCGCAAGCGCTCATACGCTCGCGCGATAAACTTCGCAGCTTGCAGATTCTTTCGCGTGCCGGGCTCGACCTGCCCAAGACCATCTTCATGGACTACTCACGCGACACCGAAGGTATCGTGGAAGCCGTAGGCGGTGCGCCGGTGGTCATTAAGTTGCTCGAAGGCACGCAGGGCCTGGGCGTTGTGCTGGCCGAAAATGAAAAGGCCGCGCAATCGGTAATCGAAGCGTTTCACGGGTTACATGCGCGCATCATCGTACAAGAATTTATCAAAGAAGCCCGCGGCATCGATATACGCGCGTTTATTGTCGATGGTGAAGTGGTCGGTGCCATGCGCCGCCAGGCAACCCGTGACGGCGAGTTTCGTTCCAACCTCCACCGTGGTGGTGTGGCCACCGTGGTAAAGCTCACGCGCGCAGAGAAGTCGGCGGCCCTGAAGGCTGCTAAAAAGATGGGACTGGGAGTAGCGGGTGTAGACTTGTTGCCCTCCAACCGGGGGCCGCTCATTATCGAAGTAAACTCCTCACCAGGATTGGAAGGGATCGAAGGCGCTACCAAAGTAGACATCGCGGGCAAAATCTTTCACTATCTGGAGAAGAACGCGCTTAAGAAAAAGATCCAGAAAGATCGCATCAACGCTTAACGGCTCCCCCTGTAACGGCGGCGCGAGTCGCTAATATTTGCTATCTTAGGGCTGTTCTTAACCTAAGCCAGCATAAATCCCGACTTTTGGTCGGGTAGGAAAACTCCTTATGAAAGACATCACGATAGCGGACCATACCATCCAGGCAGGCGAATCAAAGACCATCAACATCAACATCGCCCGGCTTCCGTCGCACACCGTTATTAACACGCCCATCTATGTATCGCGAGCACTCGAAGAAGGCCCCGTGCTGGCGCTGATGGCAGGTATGCATGGCGATGAGATTAACGGTATGGAGATTGTCCGTCGGATGCTGGAAAGCGGTTTACATCAGCCCAAACGTGGTACCGTGGTGTGTATGCCGATCATCAACATGTACGGCTTCCTGAACTACTCGCGCGAAGTGCCCGATGGTAAGGATATAAACCGCTCGTTCCCCGGTAACCGAAACGGCTCGCTGGCGAGTCGGGTGGCGTATCACATGATGCACGAGGTAGTACCTATTATCGACTTCGGCGTCGACTTTCATACCGGTGGTGCCATGCGCGCAAACTATCCGCAGGTACGCGCCGAGCTCAAAGACAAGATTAACTTCGAATTGGCCCAGGCCTTCGCGGCGCCCTTCACGATCGATGCGCCGTTCCGACCTAACTCACTGCGCAAGGAAGCTTCCCGCAAGGGTAAAAATATTATTGTATATGAGGGTGGCGAGTCCCTCCGGTTTGACCAGCATGCTATCAAAGAAGGCATTGCCGGCACTCTGCGGTTGATGAAGTACCTCAACATGATCGACGACGCGCCACATCCCGAGGTAGAAAACAAAGTGATTTGGAGTACGGGATGGATTCGGGCAAAAACGCCTGGCCTCTTTCAGCCCAACGTCATCTGCGGACAGCACGTACAAAAGGGTGACTGGGTGGGAACGGTGACAGATCCTTTTGGAGAGTTTCAGGAAAAAATCCTGGCCATAGAGACCGGCTACGTAATCGGTCTGAACAATATACCTGTCATCAATGCCGGCGATGCCCTGATGCACATCGGCACCGATACATTCTGTAAGCTGGAGAGCATAGGCGACGATTAACGTGGAGGCATTCTTAGACAAATACGGATACCTGGCCTTGACTATCGGAACGTTTTTCGAAGGTGAGACCGCTATCCTGGTGGCCTCGTCCCTCATTCACAAGGGGCTTTTTGAAGGCCCCTACACCATGCTCTTCGGTTTCGCCGGTTCTTTTATCAGCGATTGGGTGTACTACATGGTCGGTCGGCTGAACGGTAAATATTTCATTGCTCACCGTCCAAAACTGCAGGCACGTTTTAGTCCCGTACAGAAGTTCTTTGCCCGTCACCAGTTCCAGATCTTATTAACCTATCGGTTTCTTTATGGGTTTCGGGTGTTGATCCCTGTCGTCATTGGCATGAGTCATATTCGTCCGGCGCAATTCTTAGTATATAGTGTCGTAAGTGGATTGCTGTGGGCTACGACCGTCAGCACGGCAGGCTATCTCGTGGGGCGTTTTCTAAATCTAACGACTGCCGCGTTTGAGGAAAATATACTCTATATCGTGCTGGGCTTTGCGTGCTTTGGACTATTGGTGGGGTATATTGTAAAACGGCTTGCGATGCGCGAGATGCATACGCCGTAACTCAGGCCAGCAACTTCATCTCCTGAATAAGTGCCGCCAGCACACCCTCCTTCAGGGAATACGTTGATACACGAATGCGATTAAAGTCGTGACGTTCCAACAAATACCGAATTAAGCAACAAGCCACAACAATCATGTCGACGCGCATGTCAATCATGCCGGGCATTTGCATGCGTGCGGCGCGGTCCTTGTGAATTAGCTCGTCGTAGATTTCCCAGAACCCTCCCAATGACAACGGCGTTTCAATCTCTTCGGCAGTTTTGTGAATATCGTGACGGATGCAGAAAATGTCGCTTAACGTGTCAAAGGTGCCGGAAGACCCGACGAGTACACGGGTGGGGTATTGCTCCAATGCTTCAAACAACGGCACCAACATCGTGTCGAAATAAACATCGAGCGCTTGTATATCGGCCGGCGTGATCGGGTCGTGCTGGTGAAATTTTTCCAGTAGCCGCTGCGCGCCGATCTCCAGGCTCTTTTTCCAGTAGATAGTATCGTTGTCGCCAATAATAAATTCCACACTGCCGCCGCCGATATCGACTATGAGCGATCGGTCGCTTTCCAGGTGTAGTGCCGACTTCACACCATAGTAGATAAACTCTGCTTCGCGGTCGCCGGAAATAATGTCGACGTCCAGGTCTGTCAGGGCTTTGATGCGTGCCACCACCTCGTGGTTGTTGCGGGCATTGCGCAACGCGCTGGTGCCAAAGGCATACACTTTTTGCACGCCGGCTTCGTAGATGATGTTCTTGAAGCTTTGCATGGCCAGCAGCGCGCGGTGAATGCCGGCTTCGGTAATATAGCCCTCGTTAATGCCGCCCATGCCAATCTTCACGGCCAGCCGGTCGCGCGAGAGAATGTGGTAGCCGCGTTCGTCCGCCCCTGCCATAAGCAGGTGGAACGTGTTCGTTCCCATATCGATAATGGCGATTTTTGCGTACATGGGTGGTTAGAAAGGGCGTGAAGATACGAATTTCCGGTTATAGGTTTGGACTCTCTACTTTTTCTATCTTTAGGGAATTAACCCAAGCACATGCCCAAACAAGTAGTTGAAGAACCCTCCCTCCAGCAGAAGTTTGCCGAGCTCGAACGTAAAAATCAGGAAGCCCTCGTCGGTGGAGGCGAAAAACGCATCGAGCAACAACACGCCAAAGGGAAGCTCAGCGCACGCGAGCGCATCCTCTTATTGGTAGACGAAGGCTCTTTTGAGGAACTGGGAAAATTCGTCATGCACCGCAGCAAAGACTTTGGTCTCGATAAAGAATATTACCTCGGCGACGGTGTCGTAACAGGTTACGGTACAGTAAACGGCCGGCTGATCTATGTGTTCTCCCAGGACTTTACCGTCTTCGGTGGATCGCTTTCCGAAACACATGCCGAAAAGATCGTGAAGATCATGGAGCTGGCCATGAAGAACGGCGCCCCCGTCATTGGCTTGAACGACTCCGGCGGCGCGCGCATTCAGGAAGGTGTCGTATCACTCGGTGGCTATGCCGATATATTTTACCGCAACACGTTGGCCTCGGGTGTAATTCCGCAAATCTCCGCCGTCATGGGCCCCTGCGCAGGCGGCGCAGTATATTCACCCGCCATTACCGACTTTATCCTGATGGTCGAAAAGACGTCGTTCATGTTTGTGACCGGCCCCAACGTGGTAAAGACGGTGACCCACGAAAACGTTACGTCGGAAGAGCTCGGCGGCGCCTTTACCCACAGCTCTAAAAGCGGCGTGACACACTTTGCCTGTGCAAACGAAGTAGAGTGTATCACCTATATCAAAACGCTGCTGAGCTATATTCCACAGAACTGCGAGGACGACGCACCGCGGCTTCCCTACACGGCTGGAAATGAAAAACGTTCGGTGCTGAATAACATCATACCGGCTAATCCCAACCAGCCGTACGACATGCGCGAGGTAATTGCCGGCGTGGTAGACGATGGAACGTTTTTCGAAGTGCATAAGAACTTTGCGGAAAACATCGTGGTGGGCTTTGCCCGCATCGCCGGCCGCAGCATCGGCATCGTCGGTAACCAGCCGGCGTCACTTGCCGGCGTACTGGACATTGATGCCAGTGTAAAAGGCGCGCGCTTTGTAAGGTTCTGCGACTGCTTTAATATACCGCTGCTGGTGTTTGAAGACGTGCCTGGCTTCCTGCCCGGTACCGACCAGGAATGGAACGCGATTATCACCAACGGAGCCAAGCTGCTGTACGCCTTCTCCGAGGCCACTGTACCCCGCGTGACGGTCATCACCCGCAAGGCGTATGGCGGTGCATACGACGTCATGAATTCCAAACATATTGGTGCCGATCTGAACTACGCCTGGCCTACCGCCGAGATCGCTGTCATGGGGGCCAAAGGTGCTGCCGAGATCATCTTCAAAAAAGAGATTGCCGAGGCAGAGGACCCTGCGGCAAAATTGGACGAAAAAGTGGCCGAGTACACGCAAAAATTTGCGAACCCTTACCGCGCCGCGCACCGCGGATATATCGACGAGGTGATCTACCCCGACCAGACCCGCGAGAAACTTATCCGCGCGTTTGCCATGCTGGAAAACAAGGTCGTAACACGGCCAAAAAAGAAACACGGAAATATACCGCTGTAGGGTTATAACGGCAGGGTGTCAGTCGTTTTGATGATACGAATCCTATACCGATAACACGAGTCTATGACTTCACGTAGAAAATTTATTAAACTGACGGCCCTGGGTGCTGCTGCCCTGCCGTTTGCGAAATCAGCCCTGGCCCAATCGTCGGCCGGTAACGGCGCCAAGCCCATTGTACTATCGACCTGGAACTTTGGCCTGGGGGCCAACGTGGAGGCCTGGAAAGTTCTGTCCACCGGCGGTCGCGCGCTCGACGCCGTAGAGGCCGGCGCCCGCGTGCCGGAGGCTGATCCCAAAGAAACCTCCGTCGGCCTGGGAGGCTTACCCGACCGTGATGGCCACGTGACGCTCGATGCCTGTATCATGGATGAACATGGCAGCTGCGGTTCCGTAGCCGGTCTTGAACACATTGTCCATCCTATTTCCGTAGCCCGTAAAGTGATGGAGACAACGCCCCACGTCATGCTGGTTGGTGATGGTGCTTTACAGTTTGCATTGGCTAATGGCTTTAAGAAAGAAAAGCTATTGACGAAAGAATCCGAAAAGGCGTGGAAAGAGTGGCTGAAAAAGGCAGAATATAAACCAGTAGCCAACATCGAGAACCATGATACCATCGGTATCATTGCCATGGACGCCGCCGGCAACCTGTCTGGCGCCTGTACCACCAGCGGCATGGCCTATAAATTACATGGTCGCGTAGGCGACTCGCCCATCATTGGTGCCGGTCTGTACGTCGACAACGAGGTGGGTGCTGCTACGGCTACGGGAGTAGGCGAGGAGGTGATCCGCATTGTGGGTTGCCACCTGGTGGTAGAGCTCATGCGTCAGGGCAACTCACCGCAGGATGCGTGCCGCCTGGCCGTGGAGCGGATACTCAAAAAGAATCCCGAAAAAGCGAAGCAAGTGCAGGTAGGATTTCTGGCGCTGAACAAACAAGGTGAATATGGAGCCTATTGTTTGCAAAAAGGCTTTACCTACGCTGTTCACACTGCCGAAGGAAACCAACTTTTTGACGGCAAGAGCCACTTTTAATCCATGCCCCTGAAAAATCCGGTGTAGGAGTTTGAAGGTAATGGTAAAAGAAATATCTTTGGTAAAGTTCGTTATAAACCAAACGAATGCTGGCTCATCGAAAGTAACGCCAGTTAAAAATTTCGTCTTACCTAAACCTAGTTCTATAGAGAGTCTCCGTAACCGGGGACTCTTCTTTTTTGCCCTTCCCGGTCGTTTTTACCTATTTTCGGCCCCAACAAATGACATATATGAAAATCGAGATAGTAGCGTACAACATTGATTCTGCCCTCAAGGCGCAGGAAGGCGGCGCAGACCGCATTGAGTTGTGTGATAGCCCGGGCGACGGAGGAACCACACCGTCGCATGGAACCATCGAAGTAATCCGCCAGCATCTGAACATCGATGTGTTTGTGATGATTCGCCCGCGCGGCGGCGACTTCCACTATAACAGCTATGAGTACCACGCCATGAAGCGTGATATCTTCCAATGTCAAAAACTCAGTGTCGATGGCGTTGTCTTTGGCATATTAAACCCCGACGGCACAATCGATAAGAAACGTTGCCGCGAACTCATTGAAAAAGCGCGGCCGCTCAAAGTAACATGCCATCGCGCGTTTGATATGACCCGCGATCCGTTCGAAGCGCTGGAAGATTGTATTGAAGTAGGTTTCGATCGCATTCTTACTTCAGGCCAGCAACCCAAGGCGTTGCAGGGCGCCGACCTTATTGGCGAACTGATAAAACGTGCCGCGGGCCGCATCGCTATCATGCCCGGCTCAGGTGTAAATGAAGAAACCGTACAAGATATTGTCCGCAAGTCAGGCGCCCGGGAAATACATTCGGCTGCCGTGGCATACACCGCCAGCGCCATGGAGTACAAGAACCTGGCCATCGCCGGCATGGGCTCTGAAGAAGGCTCTGAATTTAAACTACGCACTGTCGATCCGCAGATCGTT
The DNA here is from genome assembly GCF_021190955.1 of Parachryseolinea silvisoli. Taxonomy (GTDB): domain Bacteria; phylum Bacteroidota; class Bacteroidia; order Cytophagales; family Cyclobacteriaceae; genus Ohtaekwangia; species Ohtaekwangia silvisoli. Next base: position 1,083,372 of record NZ_JAIOAO010000001.1, on the reverse strand, counting down.
CGCAACCTCCGTACGTTGGCGGAGAAAGCATAATATACCGGCATATAAAAAAAGCGGTGCCGATTTAATCGACACCGCTTTTTTATTCCTGTTAGCCGAATGCGCTAGTTCTTCTTTGCTTGAATCGGGAAGGTTCCAAACTGCCCCACGGCCATGTTTCCACTAAAGGTATCACCCGTAATGATGGCCTTCACGAGAATCATCATGGTGTTACCACCAAATGACACTTCGTATTCCAGCGACAGCTCATTGCCATTGACTTTTACCGACGACAATGGCAGCTCCTTGCTAAAGCGTTTATTGTTGATCGTACCGCTATAGACGGCGCCTTCTTTCTTGATTACCAGTGTGCCTTCGCCGCCTTGCGGGGAATCAACCGTATAGTTCCATGAACCGGTAGCATCTATTTGCGCTGCGGTATCCACGGGAGCAAGCGGTTTAACAGGAACAGTCGGAGCGGTGCCACTGCCGCGTTGTGTGCCGCCGCCCTGGCCACCACCGCCTCCACCCTGCATACCACCGCCCATGTCACCGCCACCGCCTTCTTTCAGGTCGTCGTTGTTGATGGAACGACGGCGCTTCGGTTTCGAATCAACACTCATTTTGCCGATGCGGTAGCTGAAGTTAACGCGGAAGCTCATATTACGCATGCTGGTCATGCTGTTGCGGTCGATCGTCGGTGTGTTCACCTCGCTGCGGATCTTGAACTCCGGCGTAAAGAAGTTCTCTGCGCCAAAACCTACACTGCCTTTCTTATTGTTGAAGTCCTTCTTCAGGCCCAGGCTATAGATACCGAAGCCGCCCTGTGTGCCCTGCAGCTGCACCTGGCGTCCGCGGTAGAAACCAAAGAATTGGAAGCCCCAGCCTTTGGAGAGGTTATAGCTGCCAAATAAACGATAGCCCATTACCCAACCCGAGTTGGTAGCGTTCGACTGCGCGTCGTTCGTACGATTCTTCAGCATAGAGTAGAACAAATCTGTACCACCATTCAGCGACAGCTTGCCTACGTTTACGTTCGCGAAGAAGTTCAGACCCACTGCATCTTCCTGCCCTATATTACGATACGTAGTGCGTACCGTGTCAGGGTCGGCTGGATTATTGCCGATGACGTTGCGTACGTCCTGAATGGCGTTGTTCGTGTTACGCCAGAAGGTAGAGAAGTTTAACGTAGTACCGCCGATAAACGTGCTGTACGACAGCTCATAGTTGTTTGTATACTCCGGATCCAATGTCGGGTTACCCTCGGTAATATCATACGGGTTGGACGCCTGGATGTTGGGGTTCAGGAACCGGATGGACGGCCGCTGGATACGACGGTTGTAGGCGGCCTTCACCGTTTTGCCGTTTGCAAACTTCTTTGATATGTTCAGGCTGGGTACCAATGAGCCATAGGCCGGAATGTCGATATTGTCTTCGGTTTGGGTATACGCATCGATAGTCGTATACTCATACCGTGCACCGCCCTTGAAGCTATAATTGCTGGGTGTCGTATAGGTGTATGACAGATAGCCTGCTACAACATTCTGGTCGTAGTTCAGGTTATTGGATAAAGAAGAGCTTGCCGACGGTATATACGTGCCGTCGCCCTCGCTGTCGATCAGGTAGGTATAATTGCTGTATACTTTACGCACAATATCCTTTCCGCCAAATTCCAGCATTTGATTGGTGCTGATCGGAGTTTGGTAGTCTACCTGAAAGGTTATTTCTTCGTTATAGCTGTCGTTGTCATTTTTAAAGCCCGACCGCGCCACCGCGCCATCCTGCTCGCGGAGAATGTTTTCAAAGAAGTTTGTGCGATTGTTGATGCCGTAGCTCCCCATGATGCTCAGCTCGCGCTGAGGTTTTTCATACAAGTGCGTAAACGTAACGTTTGCGTCTACGGAATTGGAGAGATCTTCAGACGTAGCGTCCCGCAAGCTGCTGGTGACACCCTGGCTGTTGGTGATCTGGCTGAAAAGATTGTCTTGAAAGTTTGTACCGTTGCGGGCGCCAAAGCGCACCGACGCTGTCATGTAGTTTTTGTCATTGATGTCGTAATCCCAGCCCAGGTTGTAGTTGCCAAACAGTCCGCGGTTGCGGGTATCGGCACTTTGTATATTGGTAACGTCGCCATCGCCTGATTGGGTGATCTGGTCGCTTCGAAAACTTCCTTTCACATTGTAGTTGGAACGGCCCCAGCCGCCCAGGGAAAAGCCCATCTTGCCGCGACGGTAGTTTCCGTTCAGGCCCAGGTTAGAACCGCGTGTACCCACACCGGCGTCTACCCCTAACGTCAGGCCTTCCAGTGTATTCTTTTTCGTAATGATGTTGATGATACCGGCAGAACCTTCTGCATCGTATTTAGCAGAAGGGGAGGTGATCACTTCGACGGATTTAATCTGGTCGGCGGGAATTTGCTTGAGCGCGTCGCCCACGCTGGAGGCCATGATCGTAGAAGGTTTGTTGTTGATCAACACCCGTACATTCGAGCTGCCCCGCATCGTGACGTTGCCGTCCAGGTCTACCGACAGCATCGGCACACGCTTCAACACATCGGTGCCATCGCCACCACGGGCAGTCTGGTCGTTTTCAGCATTGTATACAGTGCGGTCTACACGCTCCTCGATCAATGCCTTCTGTCCTTCTACGACCACTTCTTTCAGCACCTTGGTGCCGGTACTGAGCTTGATCACGCCCAGGTTAACTTCATCTTTTTTCTCCGGTACATTGATCTGCTTGACCGTTTGGGTTTCATAGCCAATAAAAGAAACGATCACATCGTAGGTGCCCGGGTTCACTTTGCTGATCGTAAACTTTCCTTTGTCATCGCAGACGGTGCCGTCAAGCGGTTTTTCTGTGCCGACTGCTGCCAGCGCTACCGTCGCGAACTCGACAGGCTGTTGGGTCTCGGCGTCGAGCACTGTACCGGTAATCTTGCTACCCGCAATAGGTTTGCTGGCCCCAACCGCTACACTGCCTCCACCTTGGCCCTGCGCAAACACACCGGCATGGAGCATAGTGATCACCAGGAAAAAAAGTGCTTTTTTCATATTAAATCTCTCAGGTAAATTGTTAAAAGGGATGTGGGAAATCCGTTATTTCATAGGTCAACGGCAAAGGAAATCTTTTGTTAATGGCTGCCGGTACGTATTATACCAATGGGCTGATTGCTTCGACATTTCGGGTAAAAACTCGACTTTCCCGAAAAGTACGGACAACCCGGCGCACCGGTCGATGAATTTCCGCCAACGGTAGAAAAATGTGAAAAAGACCATACCCGCGCCGTACGATGCCGTAAATTTATTGCGTTAACCCGCAGCATGCAATCCTTCTTTCAACGTCACCGTGTTTTCCTGCTGCACCTTTCCTTCTGGTGCGCGTATCTATCGTTTTTCGTCTACCAGTTCTCGTCGTTCCGCCACCGCGAACGCGAAGTCGAAATGTTGGAAGTTTTTACCCAGGCAGGCTTCCACGTGGCGTTTAATATGGCCGTCGCTTACTTCAACTATTTCATTGTTCTACCACGCTTTCTCAAACACAAAAACACCGGCCGTTACCTGCTTGAGTTTTTTATTCCCTTTGCAATCCTCATGTTCGGACGCGTGCACATGCAGCGCTACCTGGTCGACGGCTACACGCACAAAGCCGGTTATTTATACAGTACAACGTTTGTGGTGCAAGTTGCAGCCACGAGCCTCTTCGTCGTCATCTTTGTGGCCATGCTGCGCTTTGTACAGGAATGGTTTGAATTCGAATCCCGTAAAAAGGCCATCGAAAATGAAAAGCTCATTTCCGAGCTCAACTTCCTGAAAGAGCAGATCAATCCCCACTTTTTGTTCAATACGCTTAATAACCTCTATTACCTGGCCTATTCACAATCTCCCAATACCACCGAGGTCATTGCCAAGCTTTCGCAAATGATGCGCTACATGATCTACGAAACCAACCACGCAGACGTGCCGCTGATGAAGGAGATCGAATACATGGAAAATTACATCAGCCTCGAACGCCTGCGCCTGAACGGACAGATTCCCATCGGCTTTGAAGTACACGGCGATGTGCAGAATGTACGCATCACGCCCCTCATCTTTATCACATTCCTGGAAAACGCCTTTAAACATGGCATCGGCGCAAGTCCCGGCGATGCATGGATCAAGGTTAGCATCCGCGTAAGCGACAACGAATGTATCTACACGGTAGAAAATAGCAACCACGCCGTCACCGCCAGCGAGCAAGGCAAGTCCGGCATTGGATTACAGAATGTTCAGCGTAGATTAGCCTTAAGCTACCCCGGTCGCCATACCCTCACCACAGAGAAAAATGCCGACCGTTATACGCTCACACTAAAAATCACTTTGGCATGAGCATCACCTGCCTGATCGTCGACGACGAGCCCCTGGCACGCAACCTGCTGACCGACTATGTAAGCAAGGTGCCCTCGCTGCAGTTGCTGCAAGCATGTGCCAGCCCCCTGGCGGCGATCGAAGTGCTACGCTCTAACCCGGTGGACCTGTTGTTCCTTGACATTCAGATGCCCGAGATCACCGGCATTTCGCTGCTGCGAACATTACAGAAACGCCCCCTGGTCGTACTCACAACAGCGTACTCTGAGTATGCCCTGGAAGGATATGACCTCGACGTGGTGGACTACCTGCTTAAGCCCGTCACATTTGAACGTTTTCTACGCGCAGTCGAGAAAGCCGGCCAGCGCTTAACACCCACTACGCCGCCATCCGTGCAAGCGCCTCGCACAGAACCAACCGAGCAGCAACCCTTTGTATTTGTGAAGGACGGCACCAAGCTCGTCAAGGTACGTTGGGCTGATATATTGTATGTGGAGGGACTGAAAGACTACGTCACCATCCACACCCGCCAGCAAAAGATTGTTACGCTGCAGCGCCTGAAAACTTTGGAGGAACAATTACCGACGGATAAATTTATTCGGATCCATCATTCTTATATTGTAGCAGTAGATGCCATCGACGTCGTACATAAAGGCGAAGTGCAGATTGGCAACGTAACCCTGCCCGTAAGCGATTCGTATCGAAAGCAGTTTAAGGATTTCACAGACCGGAATCAGATGATGTAAATACCTGCCTGGGTTCTTCTCGTGTAGTTTTGGAGACGTTTTCCAACGGCTTGGATAAAGGGGGGATGAGCTAGATTCAAGCTAGTATTAACCTAGACTTATGCTAGTGATAAGCTAGTCCTAAAAGTACTAGGACGGATGGTGATTAAATTACGCCGATGGTGCAGAAGAGTCTACCTTGATTGACGCCAGTCGATTCGGGCGGATATAAAAATCCAGTTTTTAAACTTCCTCGCATTTTTAAACTCTCCCCGCATTTTGGTTGATAGCCAAATTAAAATATATTTGCGCTCGCTTTTTCCGGAAAGCATCGTTTTCGGGGGATTAGCTCAGCTGGCTAGAGCGCTTCCATGGCATGGAAGAGGTCATCGGTTCGACTCCGATATTCTCCACTAAAAAGAGGTCCCAGGGCCTCTTTTTTTTGTTTTGCCCCGAACAAAACACCTGTTCCGAGCTATTCTGTCCTGCATTTATTTTGACAAAGCCGGTGTCGCCGGCACAATGCAGCTTTTCCCCAAATTGTCAATTAATAGCCGTACCTTTGCCGCTTACTGAAAAAAATTAATGAAATCTTTTGAATCCCTGGGCCTGTCCAGGGGACTGGTGGAGTCGGTGCAATTAATCGGCTTCGAAACACCTACTCCCATACAGGAACAAGCCATTCCCGTCCTGTTGAATGGAAATCGTGATTTTGTGGGTCTCGCCCAGACGGGAACCGGTAAGACTGCCGCTTTCGGCCTGCCGCTGCTCGACCTTGTAGACGACAAGAGCCGCGACACACAAGCCCTGGTGCTTGCCCCCACACGTGAACTTGGTCTGCAAATCGCCAACGACCTCGAGAACTTCTCCGAAAAAGTAAAGCGTTTTAATATCGTCGCCGTCTATGGTGGCTCCAGCATTAGCGAGCAGATTCGTAAAGTGAAAAAGGGGGCACAGATCATCGTCGCGACTCCCGGTCGCCTCATTGACCTGATCGACCGCAAGGCCATCAACCTGAGCACTATACGCTTTGTCGTACTCGACGAGGCCGACGAAATGCTAAACATGGGTTTTAAAGACGACCTGGACAAAATCCTGTCGTTTACGCCGAAAACTAAATTCACCTGGTTGTTCTCCGCCACGATGCCACGTGAAGTGCGGGCCATCATGAAAAACTACATGACCGACCCGTTCGAACTGACGGTCGGCGAGAAGAACACTGGCAACGTAAATATCGAGCACCAGTACGTCCTTATTCAAGAAAAAGATCGGTACGCAGCGCTCAAGCGCATCCTGGACTACACGCCCGAGATATTCGGCCTCATCTTTTGTCGCACGCGCATTGACACCCAGAAGATCGCCGAAGGTTTGATGAAAGATGGCTATAACGCCGACTCACTCCACGGCGATTTGACCCAGCAGCAGCGTGATCGCGTGATGATTAAATTCCGTCAGCGTAGTTTACAGATCCTGGTGGCGACCGACGTAGCCGCCCGCGGTATCGACGTGGATGACATCACACACGTTATCCACCTCAACATCCCGGACGAAATGGAATTCTATACCCACCGCAGCGGTCGTACGGCGCGCGCCGGTAAAAAGGGTATATCAATTGCCATGATCTCCAAGCGTGAGCTCGGCAAGGTAAAGCATATCGAAAAGACGCTAAAGTCCCCGTTCAAGCGTATGATGATTCCCACAGGACAGGAAGTCTGCCAAAAGCAGTTGCTGGCCCTGATGAACCGCGTACACGAAGTTAAGGTGAACGATGCGGAGATCGCCGAGTTCTTGCCCGCCATCGAAGAACAGCTCGCCGACCTCACCAAGCAGGAGCTTATAAAGCGGTTCGCGTCAATCGAGTTTAATCGATTCCTCGACTACTACCGCAATGCGCCCGACCTGAACGCTAAAGGCGAGCGTAGTGAAGGAGGGGCTGCAGACGAGAAGTATGTATCCTCCGGTTCGCGTCTCTTTATCAACCTGGGTAAGATGGATGGCCTCGATGTGCCCGGCCTGCTGGAGCTGGTGGACGAACAAACAGGTCTTGGCAAGAAAGATATCGGTCGGATAGACTTGAAAGGCGCGTATTCGTTCTTCGAAGTGGAGAAAGATCAAGCTGCCCGCGTGGTCGAAGCCCTGAATGGTGGTACTTACAAAGGACGTCCCGTACGCGTGGAGGTGACCGATGGTAAGGAATCTTCCGGCGGCGGCGATGGCGACAGGCCGTATAGGAAAAGCAAAGGTAGCTATGGAAAAGGTGGCGGTAGCTATAGCAAAGGACCCGCCCGCACGGGTCAAAAGAAACGGTGGTAGTTCCACCAGCCTGTGACATAATAAAGCGCGCTGTCCTATTGGGCAGCGCGCTTTGCTTTTTACCCTTTCCGGTCCGCGGGAAAAATACTGAAGTGCAGCAGCTCGGTGTGCCGGATCACCGATACGTTTGTGGTGGTTAAGATGGCGCGGTGGCTTAGCTCCTTGAAGAGCTCATGCGAGCTGTTGATTACCTTATCGTTAAAGGCTACCAGTATATCGCCTTCCTGTAATTGCGAGCGCGATGCCGGTGAGTCAGGCTCCATGCGTGTAATGAACAATCCGCGTTTATTCCGTAGGTCGTGGTGCTGTTTCACCTTGGGATTCAAGGTTACTTCTTGCAGCATCACACCCAGGTATGCTTTAAACACCTTACCATCGCGCAGCAGTTGTTGCGCGATCTCCTTTGCCGTGTTGATGTCAACGGAAAAGCTCAGTCCCTGCGCTCCTTGTATCACCGCCGTGTTGACTCCGATCACATCACCCTCCGTCGTGATCATGGGCCCGCCGGAGTTGCCGGGGTTCAAGGCCGCGTCGGACTGAATTACATTATCGATCAGCCGCCCCGACTGCGTTTGCAATGTGCGCCCCAAAGCACTGACGACACCGGTGGTGACGGTGTGCTGGTATCCATAGGGATTGCCAATGGCGATTACCAGCTGGCCGATTTGTAAGTGCTGCGCATCACCCAAACGCGCCACCGAATATCCTTCACTATAGATCTTGAGAATGGCCAGATCCGTATCAGGATCTTTACCTACTAAAAAGCCCTCGATCTCGTTTTCGTTCAGCAAGCTCACCATGATCTTTTCGGCGCCGTCTACGACATGGCTGTTGGTAAACACCAGTCCGTCCGACGAAAAGATAAAGCCTGATCCCGACCCTGCGGCCCGCAGTATACCTTGCGCGTCGCGCTTAAACACATCGATCTTTACCACGGCATTCTTGGTCTTCTCCACGGCGTCGATGATCATTGTCGAAAAAGCATCCATATTGTATTCCCTAAATATGGGAGAGGGGCGTCAAATTCGCCGCCAGCAATATTTTTCGGAAAGAATGGCTCGCTGAAAAGGCCTTTTACGACACTTTGGCCGACCGCGTTGGGCGACGCTATCGACAGATTGACCTGGATTTTTTATGCCAGGGGCAAAACGGGGCTCTTTTTCCTCAATTTTTTTTCGCGAAATAATGTGTCAAATTGATTTTTTTATATATTGCAACGGTTTGCGAACAATGCTGCAAACGATAGTGTTTTAAATCTGTGTGTGACCTTACGGCTTTAACAAGGCATGACGCAGAAAAAATGCTGCAGCACCAAATCGTAATCTCTGTTCATGTCTTTAGTCTGCTTTGGTCATACGCTTACGCGTAGTATTTATTTTTTGGACCTAACCTTTTTTATCTACTATGAAGCAGATCAATGTATATCACTTTCTGGGCCTGGCGCTCATGTTTGCAAGCTCTGTGATTTCTATGGCGCTGCTCGCCATCGTGATTTTTTAAACAGTCTTGCGCGCGTTCTAATCAAGCTATAGTCGGTGTTGATTGTACACCGTATCTTTATCAGGACGCAACAATCCGTTCATAAAAGTTTAATGCCAGTATTAGGGTGATTCTCTATCTTGCTGCATGAATTTAACATGCATGCGAAGAATCATTGTACTAGTATTGGTGGCCCTGGCTAACACTGCCTGGGCTCAGCCGGGCGCAACGACAAAACCCAAGCTTGTTGTGGGTATTGTAGTCGACCAAATGCGCCAGGAATACCTCTCTCGTTATTACTCAAAATTTGGTGACGGCGGCTTTAAGCGCCTGATGGGCGATGGCTTCATGCTGCGCAACGCACACTATAATTATGCGCCTACCGTGACTGGCCCCGGTCACGCTTCAGTATATAGCGGCTCGACGCCTGCCATACACGGCATCATCGGCAACGACTTCTACGATAAAGATACCCGCAAGACTGTTAACTGCGTGGAGGATTCAACATGCAAAGCGGTTGGTGCAGACGGCAACGGCGATGTATCGCCCTGGCGCATGCTGTCATCCACCGTCACAGACGAGTTAAAGCTCTTCACCCAGAAGCGTGCAAAAGTAATCGGCATCTCTTTCAAAGACCGCGGTGCCGTATTACCGGCCGGCCACATGGCCGACGGCGCTTATTGGTTTGATGGCAAGACCGGCACCTTTATGACCAGTAGCTACTACATGACCCAACTGCCAGCATGGGTAACAAAATTCAACTCGCTCAACCTGCCCGCGCAGTACCTCAACCAAACGTGGAATACGCTTCTGCCTATTGCGCAGTATACCGAAAGCGGTCCCGACGATTCGCCATATGAAAAGAAGATCGGCGGCAAAGCCAAACCTGTGTTTCCCTACGACTTGCCTGCCCTTAGAGGTAAGAGTACGAGCTATGATCTGCTCTACGTAACGCCCTTTGCGAACGACTTCCTCACGGAAATGTCGAAGGCCAGCCTGGCGGGCGAGAGTCTCGGTAAGGACGACATCACCGACTTCCTTTGCATCTCGTACTCAACTACCGATGCCGTCGGTCATGCCGTTGGCCCGCAAGCTGTGGAGCTCGAAGATATATACCTCCGCCTCGACCGCAACCTGGCTGACCTGCTCAAGACACTCGACAAAGAAGTGGGCGCTGGCAAGTATACCGTTTTCTTAACGGCGGATCACGCCGTCGCCGACGTACCCCAATACCTGAAAGACAGCAAAATGCCGGCTGGCTACTTCAGCAACGAATTTGCGCAGGCAAAGCTGGAAGGATATTTAGAGAGTTACTTCCCCGGTCGTAAAATCATTGCCGGCATCGGCAACGAACAAGTGTTCCTCAACCACGACGCCTTTCAGAAAGACCCGAAGTCGTCGGGCATCGAAATGATGATCGCGAGCGAGCTCATCGGCAAATACCTGATGACGATGGACGGCGTAGCCAATTATTACACGCAGGCCGAGCTTCGGCAGGGCAGCTATGATGAGAAGGGCATCAAGGGCATGATGATCCGCGGGTATAACCCCCGTCGGTCGGGTGATATTGCCATCGTGTTGCAACCCGGTTGGTTTGAGTCGGGTTCGATTCAAGGTACTACCCACGGTTCACCCTATACGTATGACACCAACGTGCCGATCCTCTTCTACGGTGCCGGCATTCGCAAAGGCGCGTCCGCGCGCTACCACACCATAACTGATGTAGCCCCGACCGTATCGCTTTTGCTCAACATCAAGTTCCCGAGTGGCTGCACGGGTCAGCCCATCGAGGAGCTGTTTGAATAACCGGTTCGTGCGATAAGACACTTGCGGCAAAGCCCGCCCGCCTCCGGCAGGGCAGGCGGGCTTTCTTTTTGGCCGAATTTATTACCTTGTGGCCCGAAACAGCATATTCACTATGGATAAAAAAAGCAAAGAATTCCTGTACGAGTACCTGAACAATGCATCCCCGACGGGTTTTGAAAGCTCGGGCCAACAGATCTGGCTGGACTATCTCAAACCCTATATCAGTGATCAGATCGTGGATGTATATGGCACAGCCGTAGGAGTTATCAACCCCAAGGCAACATACAAGGTGGTTATCGAGGCACACGCCGACGAGATCTCCTGGTTCGTAAACTACATCACAGACGACGGCTATATCTACGTACGCCGCAACGGTGGCTCCGACCACCAGATAGCGCCCTCCAAGCGTGTAAATATTCATACTGAGCGGGGTATGGTAAAAGGCGTATTTGGGTGGCCTGCCATTCACGTACGGGATGCAGCGCGCGAAGAGGCGCCGTCGCTGAAGAACATTTTTATAGACATCGGTGCCGCCAATAAAAAAGAAGTAGATGACCTCGGCATACACGTGGGCTGCGTTATCACCTTTGAAGACGAGCTGATGGAAATGAACAAACACTGGCTGGTAGGTCGCGCGCTGGACAACCGCATGGGTGGCTTCATGATTGCGGAGGTAGCCCGTCGCCTGCACGAAAACAAGAAGAAATTGCCCTACGGCCTGTACGTGGTAAATGCTGTACAAGAGGAAATCGGCTTGCGGGGTGCGGAAATGATTTCCCGCCGCCTAAAGCCTGATTTGGCCATCTGTACCGACGTGACGCACGACACCCAATCACCCATGTATAACAAGCGTGAAAGTGGCAACCTGAAGGCTGGAAGCGGCCCCGTCGTGTGCTATGGCCCCGCCGTGCAGAATAACGTGTTGAAGATGGTAATTGAGACCGCCCAGAAGCGTAAGATTCCCTTCCAGCGCCAGGCTGTTTCACGCTCCACCGGCACAGATACCGACTCTTTTGCATATTCTGCCGAAGGAGTGGCCTCTGCGCTCATTTCCTTACCTTTGAAATACATGCACACTACCGTAGAAATGGTGCATAAAGACGATGTCGAAAACGTTATCAACCTGATTTACGAATTCCTGCTCCAGCTCAAGCCGGGCCACGATTTCCGGTATATTAAGTAATCCTGGGCGAAAAACTTACATCGCTAAGGTAAGCTTCTGAATAGGCTCTTCCAGGCAGCTGGGGGAGCCTATTTTTGTGTTGTAGAAATCAAACAACCTATCAGAATGATTAAAAAAATTCAGGTCCTGGCACTCGCTTCCTTCCTGGCTTGTGGAAGCGTCTTTGCTCAAGATAGGCCCATGCACGAGGTATACTCCATGATGGTCTTTAATTTCACCCGGTACGTACAATGGCCCGATCAGGCGGCTTCAGGTGAATTTGTGATTGGTGTAGTCGGCAGTAACGAGATTTACAAAACGCTGACAGATTGGTACGGCGGCAAACCCCGCGGATCAAAAACGTATGTGATCAAAAAATTCAGCTCTGCTGCAGAAATTACGGATTGCCATGTTCTTTATATAGACAAGGCAAAGAGCGGTGAGTTTGACGCTGCCAACGCAAAAGTAAAAGGCAAAGGCACGCTGGTGATCACCGACAAAAACGGTTTAGGAGAGAAAGGAAGTGGTATCAACTTCAAAACCGTAGATAACAAACTTAAATTCGAACTTAATCAGAAAGCAATAGAAGCGTCAAACTTGAAAGTTTCCGGTTCGCTTTCTTCCATGGCGATATTGATTTAATGGGTTGTTTGGAAAGCCTCGGGGGTTACTCCCCGGGGTTTTTTCTCATTAATTCGTAGATTGGTAGTATTCCCTAAACTTTAGTCTATGAAACGCCTTGTTTTAATTGCCATCGCAACAATAATTGTTGCGATCAGTGCCAAAGCTCAGGAACGCCCGCCGCACGAAATCCACTCTGCGATGCTGTACAACTTTATTAAGTATGTACAGTGGCCGAACGAAGGGGAGGCCGGAGAGTTTGTTGTAGGAGTTATCGGTGACGATAACGTCTTCAATACACTCAAACAGTGGTACGACGGGAAGCCTAAAGGGAGTAAAAAATACGTGATCAAAAAACTCAGCAGCCCTGCTGAAGCCGCCGACTGCCAAGTCGTGTACGTCGGAAAATCAAAGAACAGAGATTTTGATACTATTAAAAGTAGCGTTACCGGGAAATCTATCCTCACCATTACGGATGGGAACGGTCTCGGTCAAAAAGGAAGCTGCATCAACTTCAAGGTCATAGATGGAAAGCTCAAATTTGAGCTCAATCAGGCCACGGTCGGTGCCGCAAACCTCAAAGTATCAACACAGCTCAGCAGTATGGCCATACTTATCTAACGTCAGGGGAACAGAGCAGCGATAAAATTCGTTGCTAGGGTGATGGACTGGAGAGATGGATTTTTTAGAGAGTTGGTAGAGCATTCCGAGGATATTCATATCGTCGCAGATAAGGGATTAATCATTCGTTACGTTTCTTCGTCCGTAGCCAAAATCCTGGGCATAGAACCCGTTTCTTTAATGGGCCGCAACATCCGCGAGTTCATTCAGCGCGAAAAGTTTGAAAACCTTACAACACACCTCCGCGAGGGGACGGGCAAATTCACCCATGAATTTATGCTGCCCGGCGCCGACGCGCAGATGGTATACTTCGACGTTTCGGCTTCCCAGCTGCTCGACCGGCAGGAGTTCACGGGCGTCATTTTTAAGCTCAACGACATTACCGAAAAAAAATTGCGTGAAGACCAGCTGATCCGCTCCAATCGCCAGCTGGACCAGGTCATCTATAAAACCACCCACGACCTGAAGGCCCCCGTAATGTCGGCGCTGGGATTGGTTAAAATCGCTGAGATGGTGCCGGATGGGGAAAAGGACCAGTACATCGGCATGATCAAAAAAAGCCTGCTCCGCCTAGACTCCTTTATCGAGGAAATGAATGACTTTTATCGCAACGAGAAGCTGGCCGTACAACGCGAAAAAGTAAGTATCGAGCAACTTTTGCTGGAAGAGTGGGATAATCTTAAAAACCTCTACCCCGACAATGCCGTTGATGTTTTTTGGGACATCCACGAAGACTGCGAATGGCATTCCGACCGTTTAAGAGTAAAAACAGTCGTTACAAATATACTTTCGAACGCTATAAAGTACATGGACTTGCAAAAGCAAAACCGATTTATCAAAATTGCAGCGCGAGTTACGGAAGAGTTTTGCGACATAAGCTTCGAGGATAACGGGATCGGCATCGACCCTTTATACCAGGAGAAAATCTTCGATCTGTTCTTTAGAGCAACAGACCGATCGCAAGGAACTGGCCTCGGCCTGTTTATTGTTAAAGACACACTGGAGCGATTGGGGGGAGAGGTTAAAGTAGTTTCAAATCAAGGACAGGGAACGACGTTCCATGTCAGAATACCAAATCAAATACACCAGTCCGTAGAGATTGGATGAAGATACACGCACGGGGTCACAGAGTTTTTATAGAGAGGGTCTTTTCTTTGTGTGCTCTGTGCGTTTTTAAGGTCTTATGGATGGCAAACGAGCCTTCCACGCGAAGAAACACGCACGGGGTCGCAGAGTTTTTATAGAGAGGGTCTTTTCTCTGCGCGCTCTGTGCGTTCCTTTTTACCCCCTCGTGCAACTTTTTTACACTATACATTTCCCCAAAAATTTACAGTTGTTTTGTTAGTAACTTTATCGCCATGACCTACACCGATCAGGTAGGAAACAATGTTACTACATACAACGGCACCCCTGAAAGGATTGTATCCCTGGTGCCATCGCAAACCGAGCTGCTGGCCGACCTCGGCCTTGAACAGCAAGTGGTGGGCATTACAAAGTTTTGTATATATCCGCCGTCCTGGCGCAAAACCAAAACGATCGTTGGCGGTACAAAGAACTTTCACTTCGATACCATTCATAGCCTGAAGCCCGACCTGATCATCGGCAATAAAGAAGAGAATTATCAGGAGGGAATTGTAACCTTACAGGAGACATATCCGGTATGGCTAAGCGACATTGTGACATTGGAAGACGCCCGGCAGATGATCTTAGCCATCGGCACGCTTACAGCCCGCCAACAAGTTGCCACTACCATCGTAGACCGCATCAACAAAGCGTTTGCGACACTTAGGCCCCTACCGCCAAAGCGCGTAGTATACCTCATCTGGCGCGACCCCTGGATGGCTGCCGGCCCCGGTACTTTCATTGATACTATGCTAACCGGCCTCGCATTGATCAACGCTGTACAGCAATCGCGCTATCCCACGCTAACGCCGGTCGCACTCGCTGCCTTAGCGGCTGACTATATTTTATTGTCATCAGAACCGTACCCGTTCCAGGAAAAGCATATGGAAGAATTACGGCAACTATGCCCCACCTCCCAGCGCATATTGGTCGATGGCGAAATGTTCTCGTGGTATGGCAGCCGACTCATACAAGCGCCGGCCTACTTCAACAGCCTTACGCTGATGTAATGCCAAACGCGTGCAGATCGTTCCAATAATTGGGGTATGATTTCCGCACTACGTCGGGTTGCTCGATCGCTACGTCCATGACGGTGACGAGAGGAGCGAACGCCATCGCCATACGGTGATCTTTGTACGTAGCAAACGACGCCGACGCCGGCAGTTGTCGAGAAGGCACTAATGTCCAGTGTTCAGTGGAGTCCTCTACCAAATCAGCTCCGATCTTCCGCAGCTCATGTTGCAACGCCGCGATGCGGTCAGTCTCTTTGATGCGCAGGCTTTCCAAACCCGTAAAAGAACCGCGAATGCCTTTCGCGGCGCACACCACCGCTACGGTTTGGGCCAGGTCGGGACAGTGTGTAAAATCCCACGACAGGGTAGCTGCACTTTCTTTTTTAGTAAGCGTCAGCAGACCACCTTCATATACCGCGCGGACGCCAAGTATATCCATGATTTGTACAACCACGGAATCGCCTTGCAGCGATGACTGGAAAAGACGCGGCAGCGATACCGTTGCATCTTGCGCCAATGCGGTAAAGGCAAACCAATAGCTGGCGGCAGACCAATCCGACTCTACAGTAAAAGGAGCTGGCGTATAATGCTGTGCAGGAATAATGACTTTATCGTCGAGTAGGGTGGAGGAGGCCCCGAAGTGTTTCATCAGCGCAGCCGTCATTTCAATGTATGGACGGCTGCCCACCTTGCCTTCCAGTTCCAGTGTCAGGCCTTGCGGCAGCATCGGTGCAACCATCATCAGCGCAGAAATAAACTGGCTGCTCACATCACCGCGAATGCGAATGGAGTTGCGTTGCTGGCCGGCGAAACCTTGTGTACGAAGTGGCGGATAACCCTCGCGACCGATATATACAATGTCGGCGCCCAGGCTGCGAAGGGCATCTACCAGAATGCCAATGGGGCGCTCCTGCATACGGTCGGTGCCGGTGAGCGTTTTCTGCTGTTTGGTAACGGTAAAATATGCTGTAAGGAAACGCATGGTAGTACCGGCATCTTCCACATCGATGACCGCGTCAGGCGACCCCACGCGCCGCAGCATGAGCTGCGTATCGTTGGCGTCTGATAAATTGTGCAGCTCGGCTGTGCCGCCTGCCAGCGCGTTGATAATAAGCGCCCGGTTGCTAATGCTTTTCGAGGCCGGAAGAAGTGAAGCAGTGCCCTTCAAAACATTCGTTCGCTTCAGGTGAATGGTCGTGCTCAATGGACTATAAAATTTGGATGGGCAAATTACAGTTTGTTCCAAGATATTTTCTCATCCTTTGAAACATTTGCAAATGAATTCAAGTTATGCAAAGTATGAGAACATCTTCAAAAATAGCAGTCTTAAGCCTGGCTTCCGGGGCCTTGTTAGCGGCATGGCTACTTACAGGCGATCGTAAGGTCAGAACCAGACATTTCGTTGCCCGTAATTCGGTCAATCTGCGCAAGGTTCAGAAAACAGAAGACGAAAAAAACTTCGACGATTCAGAGATTTATTATATCTGAAGTGAACGGTAAAAACGCAGTGCTTCTTTTACCGCCTCAGGGCTGATCTCACAATCCCATCGCGCGTTTCCGATACCTTCCTGGAGAACGCACAGTACTTTGTTGCCTTTATTTTTCTTGTCTTGCACCGTCAACGTCGTAGCCGCTTCAATATCCTCTTCCGTCAGCGCTACTTTTCCATATACAGAAAGAATATACCGGTATAGTTGTTGAAAATCCGTCGGGGACAACATGCCCCGTACCTCGGCAATATATCCCTCGGCAATAAGCCCCAACGCCACAGCCTCGCCATGTAAAATGCGTCGGTTGCTACCCAATAAATAACTCTCCACGGCGTGACCAATGGTGTGGCCGGCGTTGAGGATTTTACGCAGACCTTTTTCAGTCGGATCTTCGGTGGTGACACGCGCCTTGAATGCCACCGAGTGACGTACCAGTGTGTTCCAATCCTGATCGGTAAATGAATTGCGCACAATCACATCCCACATGGCGCGGTCGGAGATCAGCGTATGCTTGATCACTTCGGCATACCCCGAACGAAGCTCAGCGGTGGGTAAAGTCTTCAGAAAGCCGCTATAAAGTAACGTCATCACCGGTACCTGAAAAACGCCGATATGATTTTTCAGGTGTTGAAAGTCTACCCCCAGCTTGCCCCCGATGCTGGCATCGACCTGCGCCAGCAACGTAGTGGGTACAAGAATGAAATCAATACCGCGCTTGTACGTTGCGGCACAAAATCCGCCCATGTCGCCCAGCACGCCCCCCCCCAATACAATCAGCACCGCGTGGCGATCCAGCGCCTGTTCCGTCATGGCTTGCCAGATATATGTGCAGGTGTCGAGGTTCTTCTGCTCCTCACCGCTTTTCACTTCAATGACCTGGTGCGGCGGCAACGCCCGCTCCAACAGCGGGTAGCAATGCCGCCGGCAGTTCTCGTCCGTGAGAACGGCCACCTGGCTGTAATTTTTTTTCTGAAGGATTGCCAATAAATCATTGGTAGGATCGGCGGAAAACAAAATGTTATCGGGCAGCATCAGTCTTTGCGTAAACTTTTTTTCGAAAGTTATTAAAAACCTGACAACTCCGGGCCCCTCGTTTTTGCTAACGTCTGTAAGCGGGTATATTTGCGCCACTTTTAACAGCGTATGCAGGCACATCCCAGGATTTCATTTGAAGACACCTCGGTGGCATTTTCTTACAAGTCCAATGCCGCCCTTCGAAAAGCCAACTTTATATTCTCGCTCGTCAACCATCCATGGATCTCGTCCATGGCTATCGGGTCGACAAAGCTGGCGTTGAAGCTACACTTGCCGGTAGAGGGGCTGATCAAAAAAACAGCGTTCGACCATTTCTGTGGCGGCGTAAGCATTGACAACTGTGACGATGAAGTCCATACGCTGTCGCGTTACGGTGTCGGCACCATTCTCGACTATTCGGTAGAAGGAGAAGCCTCCGAAACGGGCTTTGACCAGACGCTGGAAGAAACGCTGCGCACCATTCGCAAAGCAAAAAGCAATCCACAAGGCATTCCGTTCTCGGTGTTTAAAGTAACCGGCCTGGCCAGCATGGAACTGCTGGAAAAGATTCAACGCCAGGAAGCGCTTAGCCCTGCCGAGAACGAGGCCTACCAACGCATACAAAAACGCGTGGATGCGATCTGCAGCCTGGCCCACGCCAGCGGCATTCCTGTGCTGATCGATGCTGAAGAAACCTGGATCCAGGAGCCCGTCGATGCGTTGGCATATGAAATGATGGCCCGCTATAACCGTGAAAAAGCCATTGTCTTCAACACCTTCCAGCTGTACCGCAAGGCCACGTTGCAAAACCTGAAAGATGCTTTTCGCGAGGCATCGGAAAAAGGCTACCACCTTGGCGCCAAACTGGTGCGGGGCGCGTACATGGAGAAAGAGCGGGCGCGGGCCGCAGAAATGGGCTACGAAGACCCGATTCAGCCCGACAAGGTCGCATCCGACAAAGCCTTTACCGAAGCCCTGGAATTTTGTGTCGTCAACCTGCGACAGATGGCCTTTATGTGCGGTTCGCACAACGAGCAGAGCAACTTGTATCTCACGCAGCTCATGGAGCAACACGGCATTTCCAGCAACGACGAACGCGTATGGTTTGCGCAACTGTACGGCATGAGCGACAATATTTCTTTTAATCTGGCGAAGGCAGGCTACAAAGTGGCCAAATACATGCCCTACGGGCCTGTGCGGTCGGTTATGCCCTATCTGTTTCGCCGGGCGCAGGAAAACACATCGGTGGCGGGCCAGAGCAGCCGCGAGCTGACTTTAATCCGGAAAGAGCTGCAACGGCGAAGATCGGCAAAATAGCCATCTTCCTTTTCTCCCTATTTCGCGTATTTTTGCGGAAAATTCTAATTGATGCAACTCAGCGAACAGGAGATCATCCGCCGGCAAAAGATGGATGAGCTCAGGAAACTAGGGATTGATCCCTATCCGGCCGATCTTTTTGAAATCAGCACCTCTGCCAAAGAGATCCTGGAAAAATATAAACAGGACGAAAACAATTTCAAGGACGTCTCCCTCGCTGGCCGTATCATGAATACGCGTGTCATGGGCAATGCTTCGTTTGTGGAGCTGCAAGACGAGACCGGTCGCATTCAACTTTACCTGCGCCGCGACGATTTGTGCCCCACCGAAGACAAAACCCTTTACAATACTGTCTTTAAAAAACTGCTCGACATCGGCGACATTATCGGTGTGAAGGGCTACGCCTTCGTTACCCAAACCGGCGAAACGTCTATACATGTCACTGCGCTTACAGTATTGACCAAATCGCTGCGCCCGTTGCCGATCACGAAAGAGACTGTCGACGAGCAAGGCGTCACGCACCGCCACGACGCTTTCACAGATTCCGAGCAACGGTACCGCATGCGGTATGTCGACATGATCGTAAACCCAGGGGTACGCGATACCTTCATCAAGCGCACGCAGCTGGTGAACTCGATGCGTCAATACCTCAACGCCAAAGAATACCTGGAAGTAGAAACGCCTATTCTGCAGCCGTTGTACGGCGGTGCCGCGGCGCGTCCTTTCAAGACACACCACAATACGCTGGACATGACGCTGTACCTGCGTATTGCCAATGAGCTATACCTCAAGCGTCTCATTGTCGGTGGCTTCAAGGGCGTCTACGAATTCTCGAAAGACTTCCGCAACGAAGGTATGTCGCGGTTCCACAACCCCGAATTCACCCAGATCGAGCTGTACGTAGCCTACAAAGACTACAACTGGATGATGGACCTCGTGGAAGAAATGGTCGAGCGCGTAGCGCTGGACCTGCACGGCACCACCCAGGTGAACGTAGGCGAGAACATCATCGACTTCAAACGGCCGTGGACACGCTTCACGATGTTTGACGCCATCAGGCACTTTACAGGCATTGACATATCCGCCATGGACGAAGTACAGCTACGCGACACCTGCCGCCAGCTGAACGTGCCGATGGACGAGACGATGGGCAAAGGCAAGCTGATCGACCAGATCTTTGGAGAGAAGTGCGAGCCTAACCTGATTCAACCGACCTTTATTACCGACTATCCGGTAGAGATGTCGCCGCTGGCAAAGAAACATCGCAGCAAGCCCGGCCTGGTGGAACGCTTTGAAGCCATCTGTAATCGCAAGGAGATTGCTAACTCGTTCTCCGAGCTGAACGACCCCATCGACCAACGCCAACGCTTTGAAGAGCAGCTGGAACTGGGCAAACGTGGCGACGAGGAAGCCATGACACTGGACGAAGACTTCCTCCGCGCATTGGAATACGGCATGCCGCCGACGGCTGGCCTGGGCATCGGTATCGACCGCCTGTCCATGATCATGACCAACTCGGCATCGATCCAGGACGTGCTGTTCTTCCCGCAAATGAAACCCGAAAAGCCTGCGGCAGGCTTTAATGAGAAAGAATTTGAAGATGCAGGCGTGCGCCCCGAGTTGATTCCGGTGCTGCAAAAGCTGGGCATTCAGTCGCTGGCACAGATGAAAGAGATGAAAGCCTCCAAGCTCTTCAACGACGTATGCGGTACACGCAAAAAGATGAAGCTTGAGATCATCAACCCTACCATGGAAGAAGTGGAAGGTTGGTTGAAATAATACCGTATTGACCATCATGAAAAAGGCGGCCTCGAATAGAGACCGCCTTTTTTTATAGGTTGTCAAAGAAAGGCTTGCGCCGCTCCAGCTTCAGGTCTTGAAGCAAACTGGACTTCACATTAATGACAAAGTAGAACTGCTGGAACTGACCGAAGGGCGTCCAGTTTACGCTCATGGTCCAGCAGTGCAGGTCGCGGTTAATGCCCAGCTGTGTAATCGAAAACTCGCCGTCTTCAAAGTGGTAGCCCGTGCTATAGGTAAACTTCCATTGCTTCGAGAGCGAAAAGTCACCATTGGCGGTAACGGTCTGCGTAATCCTGGCGGCGGCGTTGACCGGGTGAGAGTACGCGGCGTTATAGCTCAGGTTCAAGCTCCACGGTATGTCAAAATCGACGTAAGCATCGGGGTTTTCAATGAGAAAATCTTTCTCTTGCTGTGGCAAATCGGATTTAGAAATTTTATCGCGGGTGCTATTATTCTTATCGCGGGCCTTGGGGTTCAGGTTAGTACTAATCGCTACGGTGGCACTGGTGATCCGGCCGGCTTTTCCTTTGTTCCAGGCATACTGTTTCATACGACGCTCGATGGTGCGGCCCGTTTCAACATTCGCGATAGTGTCTTCATACACATACGGATCCAATGTAGCAGACGCGTTCAGGTTAAACATGTTATCGAGAATGTTGGTGTTCGCGGCAATACCTATCGGCGCCAGCTTGAACGAGTCAGCCATCAGGTTATAGCTGGTGTTAAACGAAAGGTTGTTCAGCAGCATCACCTTGCGGGCAACAGAATCTTGCGCCCCTTGTACCTTCATTTCAACGTTGTTACCCAGGCTGAAACCAATCGAGCCGCTCCGGCCTGTGGTAGAGCCGCCGTAAACGGAGCCCTCGTGCCTTGATTTATAATAGGGCCGGCTTTTGTCGGGTACTAATATAGGGTTGCCATCGCTGTCTAACACAACGTTACCATCTTCGTCTTTTTGCTCTATTTGCGGGAAAAGTATGGCAAAATAATTCCTGTTTCCCGTGAAGTCGGGAGTATAACCGAAGGACACAGACGGATTGACCACGTGACGGATAGCCTTGACCTTTCCTTTCTTAAAGAAGTAGGTGCCATACATGCGGGTGGTAAGGCTCGTACTGACAGAATAGTTCACGATGGTATTAAATCCATTCGTGGTATCCCTGACATATACCTGGCCCCGGCTGTTATAGTCATAGTCCAGCTTTTCCCAATACGATTTCGCTTCTACCGAAATCGACGGCGACATCGTAAAATACTTGAACGCCTTAAAAGAGTACGATATCGGTACCGATTGACGAATACCTTTTCGTCCATCGGCAAAGAATCGGGTAAAATTAGCGGCGGTAAACGGCGCGATGCTATCCTGTGTGGCGGTAATGGTGCGCCGCCCCAAATTGTTGGTTACACGGTTCTGCGCGGTCAGCGAATACGAAAGTGAAAAGTTGTCCAGCGGACCTGTCTCGCCCGATTTCTTTTGGAACGGATAAATATTGGTCATGTTGGCCGTCAGGGTCGGCAGCGCGAGGTCCACATTTTTTGTAACAATGTCCTGGTTGTGGCTGGCATTAAGGGCCATGGTAAAAGGAGTGCCGGCAAAGCGATGGCTATACGACACGTTGGAGCTCAGCTTCGTAGAGATGTTGCTCAGTGATGCTGTATACTGGGCGTTGGGACTACCATACGACAAGAAGTTGTTCCGGTTGAAGGTAGATGTGGCAGCGTTAACGGAGGCCGAGAAACGACCATTGCCCTTTGACTGGGGCGAGTGGCTCCACGTCAGTCGGAAGTCTTCCGTATAATTGTTGGTCTCGATCTTATCGTCGGTATCCGAGTTACGTGAATAGGCAAAGTTCACTGTGCCGCTGTAGGCGTACCGCTTCAGATAACTGGAGTTAGCGTACACGGCGTGGCCTCCCTTCGAGTAAATATCGCCCGTTAGGGCCAGCTTGACATACTCGCTGATGTCGAAGAAATATCCACCGTTGCGCAGGTTAAAGCCGCGGCGGCGCTCTTCGCCGTAGGACGGGAAGATAATACCCGACGAGCTCTTGCGTGGCGAGGGGAACATACCGAACAGGAAACCTATTGGGAGAGGGATCTCGTTAAACTCAAAATAAAAAGGCCCCGAAACGATCTTGTCATGGGGTATGGCTTTGGCCTTACTGGAAATAATGCGGAAGTGCGGATGCTCGAGATTACAGGTGGTGTAGGAGTTGTGAAGGCTGAGAACCTCATTCTTTTCATTTTTGAACGCGGCGCGCGAGCTGACATAGCCCTCGCCCTGCGTGGTTACAACCTCGCTGATACGTGCCCGTCGGGTCTTGAAGTTATAGACAATGTCTTTGGTCTCATACAGCTCGGCACCATTTTTAAAGATCGGATATCCCACACGGTGGCCAAGCGAGTCGCGGCGGCCGTGGGCCGTCAGTGTGTTGTTGGCGTAGTCAATAATAATCTCTTCGGCCTCCAGCTCAATCTCGCCGTATTTGATCTTGGCGTCACCATACAGCCAGACCATCTGGTTGTCGAGGGTGGCCCGGATCGAGTCCTTGGCCGAATAATTGATAGTAGT
This sequence comes from Parachryseolinea silvisoli, assembly GCF_021190955.1. Lineage (GTDB taxonomy): Bacteria > Bacteroidota > Bacteroidia > Cytophagales > Cyclobacteriaceae > Ohtaekwangia > Ohtaekwangia silvisoli. The sequence goes on along the minus strand of NZ_JAIOAO010000001.1, from coordinate 1,059,992 downwards.
CTCGATGTCACCCTTGGGTGGTGGAGTTTTGACCGTATCGGATTTGAGCGTATCCTTGGCTACCGCTAGCGGCGGAATGGAATCGTTCGGAACACTAATAACCTCCTGTGGGGTTTTAACACGGGGTTCCACTTGCGCGGCGGCGACGGTGCTGATGAGGAAAAAAAGAAGAATACTAAAATGCCGCACAAATACCGGGTTAAAGGTCAGGTTTTTAGCTTTTAGTGAAAAATTCACATTTTTGCGTAAAGTTATTGCAAATACATTGAACATTGTAAGGCCTGTGAGGAATATTGGACTAACCCTGCTTCTGATAGCAATAACCTTGCTAAATTATTTACCCGTCTCTGCTCAGCACGATTCGAAGGTCGATGTGATCGTTATCGACGCCGGTCATGGAGGAAAAGACAACGGTACCCGGGGCAAGAAAGTAAAAGAAAAGGACCTGGCCCTCAAGATCGCCCTGATGGTAGGGGAGTATATTGAAAAAAATGTCCCTGACGTAAAGGTGATCTATACGCGTAAGGACGATCGGTACCTGCCCCTGGACGAACGGGCGGCCATTGCCAACAAGGCCAAAGCCGATCTCTTTATATGTATCCACGCCAATGCCAACCCCAACGCGAAGGCCTATGGTACCGAGACCTTTGTCATGGGAATGCACGTGGACGAAAAAAATCTCGATGTCGCCAAGCGCGAGAACTCCGTGATCCTCATGGATAAAGATTATAAGGAACGTTATGAGGGTTTTGAGCCTAACAGCCCCGAATCGTATATACTTTTTACACTCATTCAAAGCGCCTACCAGGAAAGCAGTCTCAAGTTTGCCCAAAAGGTGGAGGGACAATTTAAAAATAAAGTGGGCCGAGTAAGCCGTGGTGTGAAGCAGGCTGGATTTGTCGTGCTCTGGCGCACCACCATGCCCAGCGTGCTGATCGAGACAGGCTTCCTCTCCAACACGGCAGAAGAGGATTTTTTGGCCACCGAACAGGGCCAGGACCTGGTAGCTTCGGGCATCTACCGCGCTTTCAAAGAATACAAAAACGAAGTGGAATCCATAAAATCCCTAAATTGACCACCGGAAACGGTACACGGCCTGGGCGGGAATCCATGGACTTTACAGCAACCGCATTTTAGACGCATGAAATTATCGAAGGAATTTAAGGTAGGCCTCTTTATGGTAGTGGCCTTCACATTGCTGTACTTTGGCTTCAACTTTCTCAAAGGCTCCGACTTCTTGTCGTCCAGCAATAAATACTACGCCGTTTACCAAAACGTCGACAAGCTGACGGAGTCCAACCAAATCTTCCTCAACGGCTACGCCGTGGGCCGCGTCAGCGACATCCAAATCCAGCAACACCTCGACCGCGTGGTTGTGGAGTTGGATATTGATTCGGACATTGTGCTGACAGACTCGTCTGTCGCCATGCTGAACGGCGAGCTCCTGGGCGGCCGGTTCATTCAACTCGATATGCACGGCACCGGTGGCCGCGCGCTGGAGGCTGACGACACCATCCGGTCAGAGGTAGCCAAAGGCATTATGGACTTCCTCGCGCAAAATGCCGAGCCGGTAGCCACCAGCCTGACTACGACACTGAAAAATGTAAACCGCCTGTTGGATGGTCTTAACAACAACAGCGCGCGTCTCGACACGATGATGAAGGGACTGCAAACGACCCCCGGCCTGCTGAACCAGACACTGCGGTCGGCCAACAGTAACATCAATGATCTGGGCACAAACTTCAAGACCGTAGCGACCAACCTCAACGGCACCCTCGAAGAGCTGAAGCCGACGATCGCTAACTTCCACACATTGTCGGACTCCCTTAAGGTAATGGAGCTTAACCACACAGTCAAGAAGGCACAACAAAGCCTGACGAAGCTAAATGAGACCCTGGCACTCCTTCACAAAGGCGACAACACTGCCAGCAAACTGTTGACAGAAGACACCCTATACGTGAATCTCAACAAACTGCTGGTATCGTTCGACTCGCTGGCCAAGCACTTCAATAAAAACCCCCGGCATTTCCTATCCCCCTTGGGCAAAAGCAGCAAGACAATCGCGCGTGACCAGGAGCGTCAGCGTAAAGAAGAAGAAAAGAAGAAAAAGTAACGTCTTACCTACACGGTGCATGCCAATATGAAACCCTCTTGTGGAGGGCTTTATATTATACATCCGTAGAGGGTGATACTCATCAGGCGTTTGCCACTATGGGCTGAGTGACGTTGCCATTTATTGACATCAGCACTTCCTGGGTTACGTTTTTTCCACCCGCGAGGTTGGTGTACAGACTGCTGATACTGTAAATCGGGCCCCAGGGAATACCCCACCAGCCCAGAAGTGCTGTCAGGAATGTAAAGCCAAGTCCTTTTATAGCACGGCTTTCGCCGGGGCGGATGAAGTAGATATCCGACGAGCGACGGAATGTCATCACGAGAACCGAAATGGTGTACTGATACATTGCAAACCTACCGCCTTGATCAATGAACGTGTTTAGCTGGCCGACGGTCAACCCTTCGATGTTTTTGATAGATGCCATGGTTTTGACAAGTTAAGTGTAAGATAAAACTACCAAATGCAGACCACTGGATCCCTGGGGAAATGGCCGGCCGGGTACCTATGTAATAAAAACGAATGAATGCGTGCGGGTCTTCCAGGCGGTGTGGCGAAATCTTTTCATGCTCCGTCAGACCTATAGTTGCAATTCACGATCTTTAGCGATAACATGTACCTGTTAACCCATCATATTCCCCATGGCCCAGGATTTGGAATTCAACCGCAACGAAGACCAGCTCAAGCAGCTCGTAACGCAGCTTCACGCCCGCAGTAAAAAAATACAGTTAGGCGGTGGCGAGAAAAAAATCGAAGAACAACATCAGAAAGGAAAGCTCACCGCACGCGAGCGCGTCGCTTACCTCATCGACGAGGGATCGGAGTTTATAGAAGTGGGCTTGTTTGCTGGCGACGGCATGTATAAAGAATATGGCGGTTGTCCCTCTGGCGGAGTCGTGACCGGGTTAGGCCACATCAAAGGCCGCCTCGCCGTCATCGTCGCCAATGACGCCACCGTAAAAGCGGGAGCCTGGTTTCCCATCACCGCCAAGAAAAACCTGCGGGCACAAGAAATCGCCATGGAAAACCGTCTGCCGATTGTATACCTGGTAGACAGTGCCGGCGTATTCCTGCCCATGCAGGATGAAATATTTCCAGACAAAGAACACTTCGGTCGCCAGTTCCGAAACAACGCGCGGATGTCCTCCATGGGCATTGTACAGATTGCCGCCATCATGGGCAGCTGCGTAGCCGGCGGCGCCTACTTGCCCATCATGTCCGACGAAGCCATGATCGTCGACAAGACCGGCTCCATCTTCCTGGCCGGCTCATACCTGGTAAGGGCCGCCATCGGCGAAGACATCGACAATGAAACCCTCGGTGGCGCGACCACGCACTGCGAGATTTCCGGCGTAACCGACAACAAGTTCCCCGACGACAAGAGCTGTCTTAATTATATACGCAACATCTTCGACAAGCTGGGCGCATCTGACAAAGCTGGTTTCGATCGTGTTGCTCCCCAGGCTCCCAAGCTCGAACCCCGCGAAATATATGGAATAGTCCCCAGCGACCGCGTCAAACCTTATGACATGCTGGAAGTGATTAAACGCCTGGTAGACAACTCTGAGTTTGACGAGTACAAAGCCTTGTACGGCAAGTCGCTGTTATGCGGCACCGCCCGTATAGACGGCTGGGCAGTGGGCATTGTAGCGAATCAACGCAAAGTAGTCAAGAACAAAAAAGGCGAAATGCAGATGGGCGGCGTGATCTATTCCGACTCTGCGGATAAGGCAGCTCGTTTTATCATGAACTGCAACCAACGCAAAATACCCCTATTGTTTTTGCAAGATGTGAGCGGCTTCATGGTTGGCAGCAAAGCAGAGCATGGCGGCATTATCAAAGACGGCGCCAAGATGGTGAACGCCATGGCGAACTCCACCGTGCCGAAGTTTACGGTTATCGTCGGCAACTCTTACGGCGCCGGCAACTACGCTATGTGTGGGAAAGCCTACGACCCCCGGTTGATCGTAGCCTGGCCCACGGCACAGATTGCTGTGATGAGCGGTGCCTCTGCCGCCAAGACGCTACTGCAGATTCGCGTCAGCTCGATGAAAGCACAAGGGCAGGCGTTGTCGAAAGAAGAGGAGGACAAATTATTGAAAGAGATCACCGATCGTTACAATGATCAGTTAAGTCCATATTACGCGGCCGCACGCATTTGGGTAGACAACGTGATCGATCCGCTGGAGACTCGCAACGTGATCTCGGCCGGCATCGAGGCCGCAAATCATGCAACGGTAGAGCGGTTTAATGCCGGGGTGATCCAGACCTAGACATAGATGAAATCTATAACACAAATGGTGTTTATGGGAGTTGGAATGAAGTGTCATTATCTTACTAAATCTCTTATACCTTTCCTGTAGTATTGACTCTTTTATTATACAGAGGTTGACGGATGTTATTGTCCGTTGCCGGGAGCCCACCCCAACTTTAGCTAATTAATTCGTCGACATATGCGAGGAGATAGTGATGACCTGCAGTTTGATTTTACTGCTGGCAGGTCAAAGAGCATTCGTCAAGTACGGGTGCTGAGGGAGTTTCATGCCTATAGACTTTCACCTGAGGAGAGTGTCGCTATTGTCCTGGCAGTCCTGCGTGTCCGGCTGGGCTCTATGCAGCAAGAGATCACCAACATGGTTGCCATCATCGATGGCATCCTCGACGCTCTGCGTGAGGGGGGTGCTACAGAACTGCAATTGGAGATCTGGAAGGAATGCCTCTATGAGCTCCAGCGCGATACCCGACTGTCCGTGATGAGCCAATCGAAAATTGAAGAGGCACTTATTCGGGAGGCCATAAGAATTCACCAGCGTCTGTCGAATAACGACCTTCCCGGGCCCCCGGGAGACAACGAAACTCGTTCCGCGTATAGAAAGGCTGGAAAGATCGTTGCGCTGGTAGGTGCTGCCATCTTCGTTGCGTTCATGATCTCGATTTCTTCAAAACATATTCAGTTTAAACCCAAAAGTTGCTCTGATGAATCTGTCCTGCTGCCTGCGCAGTACGTACAATTTCCGGATCGATCCTGGGCCATAATCCGCGAAGGGACCAGCTATTGCACACCGACACCTTTCTTTACCGATAATCGTCGGGAACTCAGTGTTACAGAAGGCAGCTTCTACCTGGACGTTGCCAAAAATGCTCAGCTGCCATTCGTCGTGAAGACTGCTCAGCATGTAGAGATCGAGGTACTCGGTACAGGGTTCCAGGTGGACGCCAATCCGAAAGATGGTTTCCTAACGGTCTCCGTGGCACATGGGCGTGTGGCTGTACGCTACAAAGGAGAAAAGCTTGGAGAGCTTGTGCGGGGACAGCGATTGACGGTCTACACCGAAAGCGGCCGTTATAATCCCGAGCTCTTTAATCCGGCAAATGTAGATTGGTATTACTCCATGATCGTTCTTCCGCGCGTGAGTCTGGAAGACGCCGCAGCGATCCTGGGAGAGAAATTCAATGTTCACTTGAAAATTGCAAACGAGGAAATGAAAAACTGCGTGATTGAAGCAGCCTATCCAAAAGACACCTCGTTGAATTTTATTTTGAATTCATTCTGCACTATGTCCCGCGTCGGTAAAGAGCCTACCATGCAATTCAAGGTTGAAAAGGATACGGTAATACTCAGTGGCAGCTTGCCGAACTGTTTGACGGAGTAGTGGCGATAACACAGAAGAGGCATAGGAATGCGAAAAGACAATAAACATAATGACAGGGAGCGCGCCCAGAAGCTTCTTATCCATTATTATGATCTGATCACACCCCCCCCATACGCCAAGTGCCAGCATGCCGGCAGCGGGATCACAGGATTTTTTTCAACGCGTAATGCCGCGAAGCATGAAGAGATCGGCACAAAGCTGGCTGTGAGCTTTTTTGAAGGGATCTTTAAAAGCCTGGGTTCTGCCATCGGCGGCCTGGCCAACCGTTTTTTTGACGCATTATGAAAGGCCCGACGACCGGCCATAAAAAATGATCTTCAAATAACATAGCCCGCTGCGAATTCCACAGAAAGACAATTACATTTAGCCGCAGAGAATCTAAATGTATTAGGTGAGAATGTTGAAAAGCGTGGTGCTCTTCGTTGCCGGTTATCTTATCAGTATAGCCGCCTACGCGCAACCCAAAGAAAGACCGTATGTAGTATTGGTTTCCTTCGATGGCTTCCGACATGATTATGTGTCACGATTCAAGCCGCCCTTTTTCCAGGAGTTTATCCGCAAAGGTGCCGCTGCCGAAGGACTTATACCATCTTTCCCCAGCAAAACCTTTCCTAACCACTATACACTCGTTACCGGGCTTTACCCCGGCCACCACGGACTGGTCGACAATGCCTTTTACGATCCGGCCCTGCATCAGTACTACGCCATACGAGACCGCGCGGCCGTGCGCAACCCTGCCTACTATGGTGGCACACCCTTGTGGCAACTGGCCCAGCAACAAGGCCTGAAGACCGCCTCGTTCTTCTGGGTGGGGTCAGAAGCCGCCATCCAGGGCAAATACCCAGACTACTATTTTGACTACGATGAATCGGTGCCCAATAAAAAGCGCGTTGACCAAACCATCGCGTGGCTCAAACTACCGCCAGCGGAGCGTCCACACTTTATCTCGCTATACTTCTCGCTCGTGGATACCGAAGGCCACCATAGCGGCCCCAATTCACAGGCCCTGCGTGAAACCGTATTACAGGCAGACAGCCTCCTGGGACATCTCATGCGCGGGCTGAAAACAGTAGCCCTGCCGGTAAACGTGATTCTGGTATCCGACCACGGCATGATGGAGCTTAACAACACGCCCAAAACGTTTGTGTCCATTCCCAATCTCTTCGACACACGCGACAGTTCGATCGTATTTGTCAACGGGGGCACCCAAACACACATCTACACGCATAAAGCCGACTCGCTCTACGACGTCCTGAAGAAAAAAGAAGACCACTTTAAAGTATACAAACCAAAAGAGATGCCCACCCGGTGGCATTACAATCATGAACGCGCCGGCGACCTGCTACTGGTCATAGAGCCCGGCTACTACTTCCAGGATCAACCCCGGCGCGCCGGGCCACAGCCAGCGATATTTGGGGCGCATGGGTTTGACCCGGGTGTTGAAAAAAGCATGCGCGGCATATTCTATGCCGCGGGCCCGAACATAAAACAAGGAGCATCCCTACCGCCATTCGAAAACATCCACGTATATCCCTTCATTGCGACCTTATTGGGGCTGACAGTGCCACCCATTGACGGCAACCCTGACGTCCTGAAGAAAATCTACAAAAAAAGGTAGGGGGCTACCCAAACTTCTTACAAAATTCTGATAGCCCCCTATCCGGGCCAGCACTAATAATCCTACGCTGTTATTTGTCTTTTTTAACCAAACGCTTTACGCAATTGATGTCAGTGCTTTTAATTTCAACGCTCAGGATGGAGGGCTGAAGATCGCTGATGTCGAAGCTTAGCATGTTCACGCCCGAATTTAAATGGCCATCGAACAATGTTCTGCGTTTGCCGCCGTATGCATCTGAAAGGATGATTTGAACCTGTTGATCGGTTTTTAGATTTAATGAAACGAAAAAGGCATCGCTCGTCGGATTGGGGTAGACGGCAAGTTTATCGGCCAGGTTATTTTCTTTCATGTACTCCGAAGCCAATGTAGCTGAATCGAGGGCATAGTGGCTGTACGCTGCTGTTACAGCGTCGAGTCCTTCCCGGGCCTTTGCGGCAAAACTGGACATGGCCTGCTGCTGCATTTGCTCTTTTGTTTCTTCCACTGTCGTTGTGGCAGCCTCTCTCAAACTGGCGTTGTTGCCGATACTCGTATTACATGCGGTATAATTGCCTATGTAGATCCTAGCCTTTGCGCCTGACTCTATTTTGAAGCCGGGCTTCAAGATGATGCTGTTGTTTGCCGTGATCTCAACCGGATTGGTGGTAGTCGAAGCATTGTTCTTAACGATTCCCGACAGTTCGAGCGTTTCGTAACTCCAGTACTTTCCGGCGGTGGTAAGATCATTGCTGCTGACTACGTTCAACATATTCTTGTAGGGACTATCGCCGACGCCTCGCGTAAGCCGGTAGATATTGTAAAGCAGTAAATAGTCAAGTCCATTGAACCGTCCGACGGAGGGCGCATCATTTTCGGCATCAATATATCCATCATTACTCAGTGGTCGTTCCCACCGGCTATATCCCCTCCATCCATTGACACCAGAAGCAAGTGGAGCATCTGACGGGTTATTAAAAGGCCCTTCACAAGGGGCACCTTGAACGAAATTAGCAAAAAGGTTACTGGTCAGGTCGCATCCATCGTCGTTGAGGTACTCGTGCAACAAGGCAAAAAACTCTTGATTGTACCTCAGACCATAATAGCTCAGCATCTCGGCGGTTACGTTCAAAGTGACGGTTGGAGGCGGTGGATCCCAGGTGTGAAGATCAATGGGAGGTATAGGGTAGTGAATTGGCATGCCAGGCAATGACATTTGGTAAATATATCGGTAGCCAATCAGTATTTCACCTATGCCAAAAGGACCGGGAATAGTAATGTCGCTCCTGATAGGCGTAAGTCCGAACTCCCATGAACTTGCTATAGCCGCTGCCGTCTGCTCAAACCCTGTTTGATAATCTTTGTGCTCTCCAAAATATTGTACATCCATCACATTTGCGCCGCCTCCTGGGTCTGCAAAAATATCCCATTCGGCTTTCGCAAGGGCATGAAGCCTGGTTAAATGGTTCTGTTCAGTTATCCACCCACCGGCCCTGGCTACGCCGTACGACGTAAGTTCCGCATTCAGGTTTCCATTTTTAAAATGCGAGCCGTCAATTAGCCTGGCATTCCAAAAATTTTGATCAAACAGGTTCACCATGGCGTAGCTGTAGTCTATGGCCTTTTGCCGGAAACTATAGCCCTGGTAAGTGTCATTGCCGAGACATTTTTTAACTAGTGCAAACCCCATAAAAAGATCAATGACCTGGTCTTGAGCGGGATAAATATTAGTTTGTGGATCACTTAGTTGTTTCCCTCCGTAACTGTACTTATCATAATCTGAAGCCATCGAGAAAGAACCATCGGCGCTGTATCGTGCTATCAGTCTTGGATGTTGCTGTAAAAGATCTCTATTCACATCGTCACGTACGAAAATTCCGTTCAGGTACTGTTCGGAACAATCTGCCGATTGCAAGTAGGGATGGTATAATCGTTCTTCCTTCCGGTCGAGCCTTTCGTAAGCCTTCATCGCATAATACAATTCCTGCTTGGTTGTTTCAGTAGGCTGGTTGTTGTCCGCCAGGAGCCTATACTCGGTTGCCAATGTGCCAATATACCATCCCAAGTAGCTTGTGGCATCACTCCACTCGATATCGAGACCAGTAGACGTGAATGTATTTCCCGCAGGCAAACTATAGCCTGTAGCGGTACCGCAATCGATAGGACTTTCCTCTCCCCGTATCAAAAAGTCATTTACGAGACGGTAACGGTAATACCAATACCTATTCTGATCGTTCCAATTAGTAGCTTGTGAAAAGGCGCCGATACCCCAAAGAAGGATCACGCCGGTGAGTAGTAATCTCATTTTCATAACGTGCGCGATTGGCGTTACTTGCTTTCCGAATTGTTCACTTTGCTCGTCAGCGTATCGATCGCTTTCTGTTGTTCAATGGCGTGCAGCGTCAGCTCCTCCACTTTCTTCAACAGTAGCAGGTTCATCTCCATCAGCTTCAGCCCGTTGGCTTCCATTTCCGCGGCAGAGAGAATTTCCGGAAGATGCTTGTTCTGCTGTATATAGCGCTCGAGCTCCTGCAGCGAAAGCAGGGCGTAGTCTTGTTCGAAAACGTAATCAGGGCCTATGGATCCGCCGAGATCCACGCGAACCTCTCGAGCATGAACATCACCTTTCACGGTAAGTTTCGCATCTGCTGTTGTGGTGCCGATGGCAACATCGCCTCCGGGCGTGATGCGCAACCGTTCGATATTGTTGTAGGTATTAAAAGTAAGGTATCCGCCGGTTACAGCATTACCACGGTGGAAGTTGATGGAGCTGTTAACGGAGCCATAGAATCCGTGTTCAAGCGAAAAACTCTTTCCATTATATTCAGTTTCCTGCGTTGCAAATCCTCTCACGCCCAGGTATGTGCCATCTCCGCTGCCATCACCTTCACTCAATCTTCCCAGAACAGTGCCCAATACGCCACCATTAAGCAAGCCAGCTACATCCAACTTGGCTCTGGGGACCGCTGTTCCCAGGCCGATCGTTCCGGTATAGGTTAATACAAAATTATTGGTGGTCCCAAGTTCTCCACCGCGATTTAACAGAAAGCTGCCGTTGTTTGAACGGTCAATGCCCATGGAATAAAAAAAGTTATCCGGATCAAGAAACGTAAGCCACGAGTCGCCATTATCCTTTTCGATAACAAGCGCTCGGCCATTGGGATTTATCAGCTTTGTCTGGCCAGTGACAAAAACCTGGTCTGTAGTGGTATTACTTCCGACAACACCACCCGGTGTAGTCAGAACTTGTGCACGGGATGCACTGGTAACGGCAATCGCTACCAGCATGAAAAACAGTTTGGTGTTCATTATGTATGAGGTTAAGTTTCGCATAACTCGTGGAGGTAACTTATCAGGACTCTAATAACAAACAACCGACACTCCACCCCTGACTGTCCGATACCTGAAATAAATATAGACTATTTCCGAACACGCAAAACTTTTTCCAGTTTATCAAATAGAAACTATTTTGTTACCAGAGGGAGTCCGTCACGTAATTATATTCTATGCTTTCATTGTCCTCGATTGTGTGTAAAAGAGGATGCCTCTTGGATCTTTCTGAAAACCAAATAGTTGATTCTAGAAGGCGCTCATGTTACGGCAAGCCATGAAGGCTGTTTCATTGGCATTTCCCTTTTTTGACTTCTTTACTGTGGATATAAGCTCTTTCCCTGATTTTTCAGGTACTTTGATTACTAACGAGATACCGCGATCCAAGAACTTGCCTCGCTCACTAAAAAAAATGAAAATAGGTTTCAATGAGTATAGATATTATATATATATATATATTGTTAATACAATACTTGATGTTTTAAATAAATAGGGAAATTATCTCCACCATGTTAAGAGCGACGTCATAGAAATGTGCGGGTGGAATTTCTTTTCGAATCGGAATATAGCAGGTCACCAAATTCCTGGTGCTTTCTATAAATAATGAATTTTAAGAAGGTATGAAAAGGAACATGATCATTGAAATCATCTGCGTGTTATTCATAATCCTATTTGTGTACGCTGCTCTAACGAAGCTCCTGGATTATGAAAAATTTCGGGTTCAGATAGGGCAATCTCCGTTATTGACAGCCTTTGCAGGTTGGATTGCCTGGATGGTGCCGGTAGCAGAGATTTTAATCGCCATTATGCTTGTTTTTATCCGATTACGGCTGGTTGGTTTGTATGCAGCCTTTAGCTTGATGGTGATGTTCACAACATACATCACTTGTATTCTAACCCTTAGCCTCTACATTCCTTGTTCATGCGGGGGTGTGTTGGAAAAGCTTGGATGGAAGGAGCATTTAGTCTTTAATATAGCGTTCATCATACTGGCTGCCGCTGCTGTTCTGATTTCATACAGAAAGGAAAAACCAATTGCGCAGATTGTTACGGCTAAAGTTAATTGAAATGAAAAGACCTATTACCCTCCTGTTGAGTTGTGCCATACTAAGTGCGCTGCTGGTGTTGGCACTATATAGTTTTTCTAATCAGCACATTCGGAAAAATAACAGTTTTTTGAGGATTGTTCTGAAAGATGCATTTAGCAGTATCAGTGGGGCGGAGCTGAAGTATAATTCCTATTACATAGCCGGGGCCACCAGGGACCATGTTTATCTGGCAAATGTTACGGCCTATCTGCATCTTCTTGTTTTGAAAACGAAAGAGAAAGACAGTACCGGAATAGCGCTAACCGATAGTACAGAAATAACATTGAAGATAAAAAACGTAGAGAGATTAAAATTTAAAAGACCCCGGACTAGCGTCATGGATCCATATTTTTATATCATGGACGGGGTGATGCCAGGTCTTTATCGTGGTAAGTTGAACGAATGGAAAGCAGACAGCTTCATGTTCGACAAAGCTGCTTATTTCATCGATGGCATTCCGTTTAGTTCTAAATCATTTGCAATCAAGTCAATAAGCAGTCTAACAGATGAACAGGTTTTGGGAAGGATTAAGGCAGATAGCCCCTATGTCAAATTTGCGCCTGGAATATTGCAAAAACAAATAGATGGCAAATTCTGCACAGATGGGATGTTGCACTATGATCGATCGACAGGAAAACTTGTTTACTTGTACTACTACAGGAATCAATATATGGTGATGGATACCAGCATGAACGTATTGTATCGTGGAAATACGATCGATACCATCAGCCATGCAAAAGTGTCAGGGGCAGCGATCTCGTCTGAAAGAGCGTACACTATGGATACCCCTCCGGTAACTGTAAATGAAACGAGCTGTGTGTCTAACGGCTTGTTATTTGTAAAGTCGCCGCTGCTCTCAAAAAATGAGTATGAAGACGCTTTCAAATTGCAGTCTGCTGTTGATGTATACGACCTGAAAGACGGGACGTATAAGTTCAGCTTTTACATACCCAAGTTCAATGGTAAGAGCTTTAGAGAATTTAGAGTAGTTGAAAATACGCTCATCGTATTGTATGACCAATACCTTGAAATTAACGAATTAAACGCGAAGTACTTTTCGAAATCCGAGTCAGTCGTTTTTAAATAATTTTTCCACTAATCCCACAATTGTATGAAACTACGAATAACCCTATGCTGCGCGGCCTTTGTGTTTGCCGTGCTCGGAACGTTCGCTTCCACGTTGCTGAAGAGCGAAAGCGTCATTGATCCAAACTTCTACTATGATGGAACCATCTGTAGAGAAATTCCATTGCTGGAATGTGATGATCTTTGTACGAAGATCTGTAGGTACAACCCCCCGGGTCCAGGGGGATATGTCGTGGGGCAATTAGCACCCCTCCCCGATGCATCAACATGCATGGCACCTCGGTGCCATTCTGCTGGAGCATTGAACTAATCTTGACCAAAGGGGGGCAATGGAGCGTTGGATCCTTTAAACAATTGCTCCCCTTCATACACCCTGAAATAAAAGGGACAAATATTGATGGCCTTGCCAGCCTGGTATTTCCTGATAGCTTAACGCAAACCTGGCAGAAATCTTCTCAAGTGGTGCCGTGAGAGCCGCCATGTGCACTTCTCCCACTACCAACGCACAACTATTAGGACATTTCAAACCTCTGTTTTCAACTTTTCTGCCATCCAACCCATCCTTTGGGCATGCAGATACTTTCTTCCATAAAAAAAGACCGAAGTATCGATACCTCGGTCTTTTCAGTGGGCGCGCAGGGATTCAAACCCCGAACCTTCTCATCCGTAGTGAGATGCTCTATTCAGTTGAGCTACGCACCCTTGGTTTTATGTGCCCCAGTGTGATTTGGGAGTGCAAATGTAAAGAAATAATTCACTTTACAAAATATCTGGTTTGGCCCGGACCACAATTAAGGGTATTTTTGAACGTATTTATTGAATAAAAAAGTACATGATCAGAAGAATTGCGGTAGTTATTGCGTTCGTCGCACTTGTGGCTCAGGCTTTTGGGCAGGAAACCTCCACCACCACCACGAAAAGAAAAGGCCATCCGGATATCCCTGGAAATTTCACCCTGGAGCTAGGGGTTAACCGCGCCTCTGGTGCTCCCGACAACTTCTCCCTGGGACTGTGGGGCTCCCGAACCGTCAATATCTATTATCAATACGACATCCGCATCCTCAAATCCGGATTCAGCTTCATCCCTGGCATCGGCCTCAGTATGGAGCGTTTTAAATTCAAAAACGAGTATACCCTGGCCTACAACGCCGACTCCGTTTTTATGGTGTCCCCAGCCACTGCCGGGTACTCAAACCTGAAAAAATCGATGCTCATCACCAACTACGTGGAAGTACCGCTCGAGCTTTGCTTCCGTACAAATCCGGAAGACCCTGCCCGCAGTTTCCGTATCTCTATTGGTGGACGGGTAGGCTACATGTTTGACTCCTTCGCCAAGATCAAATACAAGGAAGATGGTGAAGTGAAAAAGCTTAAAGACAAACAAGACTTTGGGCTCAACAAATTCCGTTATGGCGTATTTGGTAAGATTGGGGTAGGAAACTTCAGCGTCTTCGGTTACGCAAACATGACCGACCTGTTTAAAGACGGCCTGTCACAGAATCGCCAGCCTGTTGATTTCAGTACTTTCACTGTCGGAATCTCCCTGTCGAGTTTCTAGTACAAAATATTTTCAAAGCCCTGGTTTAGGTACTGAACAGACCTGAACCAGGGCTTTTTTATTTAAACCCGGCATCACTATCCCAGGGCAGCCCTGGGTACCAGCCTTCCGACATGAGATCTATAGTGAAGAACCAGAAACAATCCCAGAAGGGCAGCATAACTTCCGCCGCGTTCCACCCACTCAAACAATTCCCACGCTGGATAGAATAGCTCACTCGCCATCTTCCAGACAAAGAATACCAGCACCACATGTTTCACGGGCCGGATCAAGAATGAAAGCCCGCCAGCTACCTCTAGAACTCCAACAATGTGTGCCATTAAAACCGGCGCATGAAATCCCAAAGAAGTATATTGATTAATCAACCCTTTCTTCTCGATCAGGTTCAGCCAGCCATGTCCTACCAGCAACGTGCAGGCGATAATTTTGAGCCACAGCTCAGTGGAACGTAGTTGTTTTTCTGATAAGGTCGTACCAGGCTCCATTTTCTTAAACCAGGAACGAATACCCGGGCCAATAGGCCCCGACAACATCAGTAGGATCAGTGGTGCACCCCAGTTGCCTGCACGTTCCAGAAACTCGGCGAAGGGCTCGCCCGAAAGCGGCCGCAGCGAAGCCGTAAACAGTCCCCAGAACACCAGCCAGGCCGCCGCGGCGCGGATAGGGTAGACGATAAGGATCAAGCCCAGGAGGATGTCGATACTCCCCACGACGGGCATCAGCTGGTAAGCAAGTGCCTCTCCAATGCCAAAAACACCAAAGTAATTACACCAAATCTGCTTGGTGATGATGCCGAAGGCGCCATGGCCGATAAAGCACATGGCGCATGCTATACGAAAGAGATAATGAAGGCGGTTTGACAATAACCCCATAGCGGCTTAGGCTTTTGCTTCTTTTTTGCTCCGGGTGCGCAGTCGTTCGTTGATAAATGCACCCACCGCCAGACCCATAATCTTTCCATTTTCATTCGCAGGACGGTAATGAATGCCGCCATACAGTCTGCTCAGGGCTGCTTCGTTAGAGGCTGCAAAGAATGAGGGGAAGCTTCTGACGGCAAGGCCAAACTCGATCTCTGTCGAATCGGTAAAAGCAAAGTTATCACCGAAAACTTCCGTGAGTGCGCTGGCCGCGGCACTGGAGATTACGCTATGACCACTGATATATTCCGGAAACGGGGGCGTTTGTAGTAAAGGCGCCCAGTTCTCGTCAATATACTGGTTGATATAAGACTCTGGCCGGATCAAGAGGCTTCGGTATTTTTCATCCCAACAGGCAATGAAGCCGTCTGCCAGGGATAGGGCTACTCGCAGATATGCTTCGGCCGATCGGGAAGCATTGGCATGCGCTTTCTCACAAGCAACGTGGACGATGTTCATCCAGTGGCCGCCCGGCGAGATTTTCTTTGTAGCAAACATCACGTGCCCTCGCACGTTCATCACGAAAGGATTACAGTCCCAGAAGCGCGCAATTTCCTCTTCCTCCTTGCTGAGGGTTTTACCCGTTTCATAAACTTCGTAGGCCAGCTTGTAAAAGTCGCTGTTCTTATCAATAGAGAATGCTGGCGGCGGCTGGCCACGGAATTGAGAAGCCGAGTCAATCACAAAGGTCCGGATCTTATTCCAATGCGGCTCAACGGCATCCATATAGGCCGGCGGAGTAGGCTTCCATGTCGACGGGCTATCCTGAATCGAATACTTTGGAAAGGACCGGGTTTGTTTATAGTTGTCTTTAGACGACCAGGCAATGATATGTTCAGCAACAGCTTTGCCGTAAGCCACTGACCGATCAAAAACTTCTTCCGGCATGCCAGACCTGCGATACTCTTCCATCACCTGGCTGTAAAACTCATCCAGTTTATCTTCCGAAAAGATGTACGCGCGGCCTGTTTGCAGAATAGCCTGGGTGGAGGCCAGCGGAAAACTATACTCTACGCCGGGCTCTGGCGTGGGAACCGGCGCAAGACCATGAAGTTGCCCGGCGAGCGATACCAGGGTAGAGTCTTCATGGCGGGCCGCTTCGTATGCGGCCACCGTAGTATATGCGTAAATGCGACTTGCAACGGGAGGAGAGAAAATGTCGTGAACGATAATATCCGTTATTTTTTTTACAGAACGATGCAAAGCATCTGGATTATTGGACTGCGTTCGATACTCGACGGATGTTGCGCATGAGCATACAAGAATGCACACACTAATAGATAGAATGAACCTTTTCATTATTGGGCTGGAATGATTAGATAAGACTGAATGATAATTCCGTGAACAGAAGCCCATCGGCTTCCACGCAACGAAAGATGACAAAGAAATGCCAAGACGTACTAAGCGCTCGTTTCGGGGGGATGAAAGATGATCTCCGCCCAGCGGCAGAAATAATGATGGGAGGGCTCCGGCAGAGTATGCCCGAGCGACCATCCGGCACTTACAGACAGTATAGTATGCCGGGTAAAACAGTAATATTTCGATAAAGAGTCAATCAATTTTAAACCGGTTCCGTGGCTACCTTCTCCGGCGAAGGCATGGGAAAGGTCTTTGATCTGATTGGCGACCTGGGTAGCCTTATAGTCATGGATACAAACAACATATAAAGTATCGTTGTAGTGTTTTTGTTTCAAGATCCGGTACACCGAGCCTTCGTAGGTAAATTCGCCTTTTGAGGATTCATATTCCTCAGAACCTGTAGTGTAAGGAACAGCCAGGGGAATTTTTAAGATCATATCTCCGCCTGGTTCTGGAACGCCGGAAGCAATTTTTCGAGAGAGACGGTCGGCCATTTGTTCCTTTACCAGTACTAGAAAGGAGTAATATCCAATGGTATTGAACACCATCAGAATCAAAAAAAGTGCACAGGCAGATCTCCTAATTAACATCCTATCTTGCAGGCCATCACGGCAAGCTACGATATTAATAAAATAGACGCAGAAATGCCAGCGTACCGTCTATAATGGTTGCAGAGTTTTTAATCTCTAAGCCGTCACCCCTTCGTTCTGGGTGCTATTTCCTTCGGCGCATAATGCCCGCCACGATCGTACCGACAATGATAATACCCCACCCAGCGCCTATAATCTGAATAGTTTTCGGAAGCAGCATGGGAAAAAGAAAAGTATCCACCTGTCCTGTTTTCCAAAACACCCATTCGCTGGCTAGTTTTGTGGCTAACAGAGGACTGCCGGTTTCCAGAATAATTATTCCGTCGCCGGTTTCGGGGTTCAAGCGAACCGCCGTATTTACCGGCGGGGTGCTTTTACCGTCATGACCGATAATGAAGTCGTAGTTGTCTGTCAGTGCATAAAGTACCGTCCCCAATCCCCAGATGTCCACACCCATCTGTTGCGCATGTGGCTTCCGCATCATTTGAACATTCTCAGGGGTAATAATATTCCGGCCGATCGGTTCGCTATTCTTACCGTGCAGATGGGCCTGAAAGAATAATTCTAAGTCAGCCAGCGATGTATACAAAGAAGTTGCCGCCAGTGCCGTATAACGATAGTGTTTAGCACGCGTGCCGTCGCGATTATAAAATTCAGCCAGGACGCCGGCAGAGGTTTCATCCCAGCGATAGGTTGAAAGCGTCATACCCAAAGGCTCAAATACGGAGCCTTTCATATACGTCGCAAAAGGCTGACCGCTCACTTCCTCTACCAATAATTGCAGCAATGTATACCCACCGCCGGAATATCTAAATGTACTGCCAGGAGCTAGGCCCACGTGCACGGAACCGTTAACGCCCTCATCCGCATCCGCTGCATGCGTAAGCGATTGCTCCAGCGACTGTACTGGTGTGCCGGGCTCAAAGCCTGAATAACCCAGCCCGTCGGTAAGCCCTGCTGTGTGACTCAAAAGCCGCCGCACCGTCACCTGCTCATTGTCGAATGTGCCTGGTGGAAGCTGCCAACGGCGCAGATATTGGCCGACAGGAGCGTCCAGGTCAAGTTTACCATCCTCCACCAGTTTCACAATACCAAAGGCTGAGACCCATTTGCTCAAAGAAGCCACTTGAAAGACGGTGTTTCGATCAACCGGCTTACCCGCCGAATGAAATGTCTCGTATTCCACGGTACCGTCGTGTAAAACCGCCAGCGCAAAGTTGCCGACAAATTGATTGTTCAATTCCTCCTCCGTTGCTTCCCGAAAGGACTGTGCCGTCGGTTGCTCTGCCAGGGGTGCATGAAAACAGCCATTTAGCGTGGCAAAAAAGACAAGGCTGGCCCAGGCGGCCATGGCAACCAGGACGCCGAAAATGTATAACAATATTTTTTTCATAGACTTCTGCCGTTAATCACTGGCAAGCTGCGGGGACTCGGAACGGGACAGGTATTCGTATCCCCGGTATAGCACCAGGATTTCGAGCACCGTAGCCGGTATCAAAATGATATAGGTAACAAAGAATAACACGACCGTCACGAGTGTACAGCCAATGATAATCTCCAAAATCCCGGCAACACGGCAGATCTCACCCATGCCATCCTGGAGGCGGATCAGCGATATGCCAAACACGATACTCAACGCACCAAAAAGCACAGCAATGACAGTATACGATAGCCACAGTGTGTCCGCAAGCTCGACCGACAAGGACGCTACATCAAAAATGCCTTTAAGGCCAGTTGCGATAATGAGAACATAACTTACAACTTTCAGCAACGGATGTTCGAAAACAGTGCCCAGCGCGATAAACCCTCGCGCGAACAACGTATACGAAATAACCATAACGACGGTCAGGCCGGTGTAGATTGTATTCTCCCGGAGCTCCCAACCGGTGTGATTGATAATCCATGCAATATCCATCGCCCCGAGAATGCTCTGGGCCACCAGATAGACTGCGCCCGCCAGGGCAGCGATCAGCAAAATGTTTCGGTTTACAATTGGTAAAGTACTTTTGGGTGTTTCCATAGCCTGGGCAGGTTTTGCCAGAAAAGAATCATAGCTCACTCCAAGTGCTCCCAACAAAATTTTCACGGTCGACATCCGGGGCAGGACCTCGCCAGCCTCGATGCGCTGAATGGTGCGCACGCTTACATGGCTTTTCTCCACCAATTCTTCCTGCGTCAGGTTCTTTTCCTTGCGCAAAGCAGTCAGTCGTCTTCCTAATTCCGGTTGTTGCATGGCGATTTTGTTGTCGGCACAATGTTACGTGTTTAACGGCGCCGGGCAGATCGCCTGGGGCGATTTTCACCCGTCGTTTGCCCGTCACTCGGCCGCCATTCCATAAAGTGGGCTTCAGGTCATATTTTTTTAGCATCTCTGTCTCTTTTTGTGCTACAAAGTCTGCCGGAAACTGTTATTTTCGCGCCACATTAATCCTGATCGAGTCAATTGCCGAACGTAGCATTGACTCTTTCGGGAGCGAGTTCCACCCGCAGGATCGCCACAGAAGTTTATGCAACTGGTTGATGGCGAGCAAGAAGAGTGAATTTTTAGCGAGGAGGGTGGAAATCGGTCATGAACAAGCAATGTTTAAACTGTTAAAAATCCTGACGGCGAACACTGTCGGGATTTTTTTTGTCCGCCCGGATCATTGACCCGATCAATCTCAGATGACACTTATATTCCCGGGCGGCAAATTGAGATTTAAAATCACAGCGCATTTTGGCTACAACGTCCAGCAAATTGGCTAACGACTGACTTGGCGCCATATACGAGCTTTGTCAGACTAAAATGCAAAGCATATGATTCAAGCCAAAGCCTATGCGGCACAAGCCGCCGATACCCCGCTGGCGCCGTGGAATTTTGAAAGACGAGACGTTGGACCACAAGATGTGCTGATCGAAATCGCCTATTGCGGCGTATGCCATACCGACGTGCACCAGGCCCGCAACGAATGGTTCCCCGGTATTTTTCCAATGGTGCCCGGACACGAGATCGTGGGCAAGATCGTCCAGGTAGGAACCCATGCCAAAAAACACAAGCCGGGCGACCTGGCCGGGGTGGGAGTAATGGTTGATTCCTGCCGCACCTGCGAAGACTGCAGAAACGGTCAGGAACAATTCTGCAGTGTAAGTCCTGTGTTGACCTACAACAACCGGGACAAAAATGGTCAGCCCGTATATGGCGGCTACTCCAACTACATCGTCGTACACGAGGACTTCGTGCTGCGCGTCTCCGGGAAGCTCGACCTGGCAGGCGTGGCACCACTGCTCTGCGCCGGTATTACAACATATTCGCCACTGCGTAGATGGAACGTTGGCAAGGGTCACAAGCTGGCCGTGGTGGGACTGGGAGGCCTGGGACACATGGCCGTAAAATTCGGGGCAGCCTTTGGCGCCGATGTCACAGTGCTAAGCACGTCGCCCAACAAAGCCGAAGCCGCTCGTCGTTTGGGCGCAAACCGCCTTGTGGTGACAAAAGACGAAGATCAAATGAAGGCCGCACAACGCTCGTTTGATTTTATCATCGATACGGTCGCTGCCGATCATGACATCAATCCCTATCTGGCAACCCTTCGTACCAATGGTGTATATGTAAACGTCGGGATGCCCGTGCAACCGTTCCAGGTGCCTTCTTTCACCCTCGCCATGGGTAACAAGGTAGTAGCCGGCTCCGGTGCGGGTGGGCTGCCCGAGACCCAGGAAATGCTGGACTTCTGCGCCGAAAAAAATATCGCAGCCGACGTGGAGCTGGTCAACATGAAAGACATCAATGCCGCCTTCGAGCGGATGCTTCGCGGCGATGTCCTCTATCGGTTTGTGATCGACATGAAAACCCTGTAGCCACCCGCCCATACCCCTGGCGATAACCCACGCCAGGGGTATGCTGTCGAAGGCGTTCTTAAATTTTAATCCCTTTCTAACACCCCTCAAAAACCTGCGAATCTATATCCACTGTGAAGGGGGCAGGGTGTTTTTACACGATCGAAGCGACGTCCGGTGGGTGATGCTTGTCGGTGGTCGGCGTTAAAGTTGTATCTTCGCTCAAACCCCCGATCGTCATCATATGAGCGAGTCAACACTCCTTTGGCTTCTTTTTCATGTATTCGTCCTGGCTATGCTCGCGCTCGACCTGGGTGTCTTCCACCGCAAGTCACATGAGGTAAATGTGCGCGAGGCCCTTCTATGGACAGCCGTATGGATCACGCTCGCCATGCTATTCAACCTCTTTATTTATCTTCACTTTGACCGTGAACTTGCCGTAGAATTCTTTACCGGCTACGTACTGGAAAAGTCATTGAGCGTTGACAACATCTTTGTCATGGTCATGATCTTCAGTGTATTTGATGTTCCGAAAGCATACCAGCATAAAGTGCTTTTCTACGGCATCGTTGGAGCGCTGATCATGCGGGCTGGCTTTATATTCGCGGGTATCGAGCTCATACACCGCTTCCATTGGCTTATGTATGTATTCGGCGGATTTTTGATCTTCACCGGCATTCGTATGCTGACAGCAAAGGAGGCCAAAGTCGATCCCGAAAACAATACGTTTATAAAAGTCGTCAGCAGTATCTTCCCCGTCACCACGTCATTCGTCGGCGACCGCTTTTTCGTGCGCATCGAGGGCCGCCGTTGGGTCACGCCGCTGTTCCTGGTCGTTATACTCATTGAAGCAACCGACCTTATCTTCGCGGTGGACTCGATTCCCGCCATCCTGGCGATCTCAGAAGATCCCTTCATTGTTTATACATCTAATGTCTTTGCGATCCTCGGCTTGCGTTCGTTGTACTTTGCGCTGGCCGGCATTGAGCAATATTTCGCCTACCTGAAGTATGGCCTGTCCGTGATACTCGTATTTGTCGGTGCCAAAATGGCCTTTGTCGACCTCGTCAAGATTCCGATTGAGCTCTCGCTAGGCGTCATCATCGGCGTACTGGCCATCTCCATGCTGGCATCGACCTTTGTCACTCGTCGACACGAACGACATCAGGAATAATGCGCTATTTCAGAGCGCCGTCCTTTTCCATCTTCGCCAGAACGACTGACGAAAACTCCTTCGAAAACTCGGTCAGGCTGCCCGGATTATAAGTCTCCGACTGTCCCGACCACAATAGCTCTTCAGTCTTGGCGTCGTAAAGGTTGGTTTCGAGAAAGTATATTTTATCTTCAGTGTAATAGCCCGGTGAATAAAGCGTCGGGTACCAGGTATTATAATATCCCCAAAAACGGCCGTAATAACCAAAGCGTGTCATAGGAGCATATCCGTAGCTACCGGGTACATACCGGTTCTCTGTCTCCTGGTCAATAAGCGCGACCGTCAGGATCGCATCAACATCCGTGCCTTTGATCTTCTCCAGTAAAGCCTCCTTGTCAGGAGACTTCCCCTGTGTGAAAGTGGGAGGGATCACGTCGAAACTTTTCACAGCTTTATAACCGTCTTTTTCCAGGGCTCGGGCCAGATCATTTTCCACAGTCTGCCGGGCATTAGCGCGCCCGGTAAGGGCTGTGACCATAATACTTTGAATCTTTGCGCCCGATGCCTTGTCGTTTTTCCACGAACCGGTCACCTGTGTCGCGGGGCCGCAGGATTGAAAGATGATCGTCAATATCAATAAGTTGACTACCAGAATCTTTTTCATAGTGTTGGTATTGATCGTACTTCGGCCTATTTGTAAAAAATCAGGCCTATGCAACGTGAATCGTTGGTCAGGTATATAAACAAAAAAAGGCGGGTGATACCCGCCGATTAGCTTCTCCTTATAGCCTTCTCGGTTTTACCGGGTAATTCTCGACCCACCGAGTCCGCAGGTCCAACGGGTTTAAAAAACGGACCTTGCCAGATCGGTTGATACTTACGCCGGAAAAGCGCGGGATAACGCAGGGAGTCTTCGAATAGTGCAGAGCGTCGTGAATCCTTCAATGAGAGCGGTCCCGGCATTGCGAGCGAGGGGGTGAAATGAAGTGGTATACTATCCGCATGCGTCGTGTCAAACGACACAAGCCTTTCGGTCCCACCATCGTGTTTTCTAATTCCCTGTCTTATTAAAGTGGATGGAGACTGCCACGTATCGGTTGCAACAGCGGTTAGGTTCTGTTGGCTTCTTTTTTCATGGCATGCAGCGCCAATAATTGATGCAGCAAGTATCAATCCCAGGTAAATTCCCGGCGACGCTTGGTTTTGGACGCATTTCGCAATGCGATGGAGTCGTGCAATGATCCTCCGCCTGGCGGAAAGACCATTTCGGTTTATGATTTGTTTCATGGCCTTTGTTTTTTTTTGTAAGAATCAATTTTGCGTTAGCAACTATTGTGCAAAAAATAATTCAGGAGAATCCCAGGTATCTCCGACAGAATAACATGTGACATTTTTTCGGCGACGGATGTCAAGCTGACAGATGAAGAACGATATATGCTGATTCGCTATGCATCTTTATATCTGTCGAAAGCTGAAGAATACGTGGAGGAAAAGCGTCGGCACAAATTTTGTTAGCTGCTTTTTTGAGGTAATGATACTACTCTTTCCGGATCCGCTCCCGCTCATCCTTTGAGACTGCGGTCCGCGACCGTTGCCCCGATTTCTCATTGCCAAACACCCGCGTATACGAGATCTTCACGATCCTGGCCCGTGCCGACTCGGCACGATACACATAATTGGCCTGTAGCGAGAAAGCTTCTTCCGTCAGCGTACCAAAAGCGCCGCGTACCTTCATCGATTGGAATAGGTCATTCATCGTCAGCTGAAAACTCCCACCATTTCCCTTCAATTCCTTTTTAATTCCCGTATTCACAACGCCAAAACCCTGGATCTTTTTAGACCCTTCATACTGCAAAGAGTTATACCATCCCGAAACTTCCAATGAAAGATTCCACGGCAACGAGAAAGTCTGGTTGCCATTAAGCGAATAAGCGAAGTAAGTCTTATGAAGTTTCTCGCGGGTATGATCAAGCTTAAACTGTCGCAAGCCGCCGTTCAGACTATAGCTCATCGTCCAGAAGGATGTAATCGTGAAAGGCAGCGTAGCCTGCAACATCAGACTATTTTGATAAACCATGTTCTGCGGTGCGAGATACATCAGGTCCCGTGCGGGACTTTCTTTTTGTTGATTATAAACAATAGGATGGTCATCACGGCTGGCCGTCAGGGAGAAAGAATAATCACTCAGCATCAAGCCTGCTTTTAAATTATGCGTAACCGTGGGCTTCAGCGACGGATTGCCGGTAGATACCGACATTGGGTCACCATACTGCAGGTAAGAAGTAAGGTCATTGTAGGACGGCCGTCCAATGCGTTTCGTATACGAGAATTGTAGTGTTGCATCTTCCGTAAGCTTCCGCGATACAAATACACTTGGGAAGAGCTTACCCAACGTGCGGCGTATAGTGTTTTCATCTTTGTCGGCGTTAGCATGCGCATACGAATATTCATAGCGCAAGCCGGCAACCAGGTTCAGACCAGAAGTGGCCTGCCAGTTTAAAGAGGAATAGACAGCCCCGATTCGCTCTACCATATCCACGTCGTTTCGATACCGGGCGCTGGTGGTCCAGACACCGTCAACTAGTGTCTCGATACGTGCGAGACTTGTCGTGCGTGTCAGTGTTCCCTTTATACCAGTCTCCAGCCGTGCATCTTTACCCAACGCCCGTGTATAATCAGCCTTAACTACGCCCACATGGATCGGTGTTTGAGATGTACCCCGTTGCTGACCAGAGAAGATACTGCCCGGTGGCACCGCCTCGTTGCCGGCGCGACCATAGTACGTAGTGCGTCCGTGCGTGGGGCTATTTTGGTCATAGTAAAGGTAGTCGAGGTCTATATTCACTTGTTCACCGTCGCGTAGCGTTCGCTCCACATAAAGATTCGCGATGGTATTATTCCAATGACTTTTTCCGTCGATGTGGGAGTCCAGTCCTAACAAAGAGTCCGATTCAAGCAATGTATATATACCGGGATTGGCAACGTGGCGCGAGATGCGACTGCTGTTATATGTAACACTTCCGCCCACCTTGCCGCGGGTAAGATTAATATCTACTCCCGCAATAGCCGTATGGTTATTCGCGGTGGCTTGCTCCGTACTGGAAACATACGACGAAAGCTTCCCGCCGAAAGCCGGCATATTTTGGGTACTCACCGCGGCCCAGCCATCCTGGCGGTGGTCGTGTGCAAAGGCATAAGAACCATAGGCGGTGATGCGCGCCGTGCGGTGAGAGAGGCTCGCGCTGATATTTCCCTTTTCGCCCCAGCCATAACCCGCTGCCGCAGATACTGATCCGGTCGTGCCGGTCTCTTCTCGTTTTTTCAAAACAATGTTGATCATTCCGCCGCTGCCATCGGCATCGTATTGCGCCGGGGGAGTGGTGAGCAACTCAATCTTTTCAATATCCCCGCCGTTCATGCCATTCAGCAACGCCATCACTTGTGCTCCGGGCAGTCGCACCGGTTTGCCATTTAACATGACCAACACGTTGCTTTTTCCGTTTAGCGATAGACTTTGATTTCGCCCATCCACGTAGACCCCGGGCGACCGTTCCAGCACCTGCAACGCCGTGCTGCCTTGCGTCAGTACACTGCTTTGTACGTTCACAATCGTCCGGTCAAAGGTTTGCTCAAACAGTGGTCGCTCACCTTGCACGACCACCTCGCCCAGCGTTTGAGCATCCTCAATCAACACCTGGGTGCCCAGTTCATAGGCCGACCCCGTCAGCGTAAAGGACGGCGAGTCGAAAGATTGGTAGCCGATGGCGCTATACCTTACAAAATAGCGCCCTTCGGCCACCCCGGAAATCCCAAACGTGCCCGATTCCGTCGTCATGGCACCTTTTGCCATCGTGCTATCGGTGGCGTGCAGTATTAGAACGGTAGCAAAGGCCACAGGCTCGCCCGCAGGCGTGGTAAGGGTACCGGAAATCTGTGCCAGGGCGCCGTGCGCCACCAGGCATAAAAAGAATACAATAGAGATTTTCATGTCGATGTCTTACGCTAAAAACACCGGCAAAGTAGCCGCGCCTCCGGCCAAAAGCGTCCATTAATACCCTTATGGACGCGTTTTACACGTCGCTGGACTATTTTTGTTCGTATATTCTGGGCGTAAGCACTTGACAGATGTGGGAAGAATTTAAACACCAGCTTTCAGTAATTCTTGTGTACGGCGGCATGGCCCAGGGCCTGTTCGTTGTGTTGTTGCTAAATCATAAAAGTGTACAGAAAAGCCGCGCCAATCTTTTTTTGTCCATCCTTCTGGTCGCCATGACACTCAGCATTGCCCAGATTCTCTACCTGGGTCGGTTCACCGGCTACCTGGCCGACAGCGTGTATGCCCTTGGCGACCCCGCCTTTTTTCTCATTGCCCCCTTACTTCGGTTTTACGCCATCGAGCTCACGGGCCGTCGTGTATGGTTCACGTCCGCCAGCCTTTTGCATTTTGCTCCATTTGTCGCGCTGGTCGTGCTCTCCATCGCCATCGGCGTGCTTCAGCCTGAAGGTTGGAAGACCATCGTCACGGAATACCACAACCTGTTGCACACCGCATTCTGGCTGCTGGTGGTAATACAGTTTTCGGGCTACCTCTATGCCACCCATGCGTACTGGCTTGCGCACCAGAAGCTCATGCGACAGGAGCTGTCCAACACAGAAGATGTAAACATCGCCTGGGTCAGATTCTTCCTTATTGTATTCATGCTCATCAACTTGTTTTTCCTCTTTAGCCTGTTTGCCGTCGTCCAGTTCGATATGTGCCGCGGCTGGCTGCAAAGCGCAACGGCCGGGGTATTCTCACTTTCCATCTTTGCGCTAAGCTTTAAAGGAATTTTGCAACGTGACATCTTTAACACGCTGCCACTCGGTAAACCCCTCGCAGTCATCGGCGTGACACCGCCTGTCAAAACCGATCCCCTGCTCATCACCCGCCTGCGTACACACATGCATGAACAGAAGCCTTACCTCGACGCCGATCTCACCCTCAGTACCCTCTCCAAAAACATCGGGATGAGCCGCAGTCAATTATCGCAGCTCATCAACGACGGCACGGGCGAAAATTTCTATGATTTCGTAAATCAATATCGTGTAGAAGAAGTCAAGCGGCTCATGACCGACCCGGATGTGCAGAACCTCAATCTTCTGGGCCTGGCGTTAGAAGCAGGTTTCAAATCAAAGTCAACGTTTAATCTCATCTTCAAACGTTTTACAGGACAGACGCCTACCGAGTACCGTAAGAATCTTATACCAGAGAAGGTATAGCCATCAAAACGGATGTGGCTGCTCGATCATCAAGGCCTTGCCGGTAACGGGATGTATAAAACCCAATCCGCAAGCATGCAATGCAATAGCATCGGGTTTGTATGCAGTGCCGGAACCGTACAGACTGTCGCCAATGACCGGACAGCCGACATGCGCCAGCTGCGCGCGAATCTGATGATATTTGCCAGTGTGTAACGTGACATCCCACAAAAAGCGATTATCTCCTTGCGGCTTCACGGTATAGTCAAGTCGTATGTGTTCCAGGCCAGGAGCTTCAACGTCCTCGACTACAGCTTTTTTCTTCTCCTTTCGGTGCCAATGCTCGAGAATACCCGCAGGCTGTGAAGGGGCATGCATGGTCAAAGCTTGATAATATTTTTTCACCGTGCGCTGCGCAAATTGATCGCTGAGCGTATGTAAAACTTCCCGCCGTCGGGCGAAAAGTATTAGACCACTAACGGGGCGATCCAGCCGATGAAGATGTTGGGCGTAAACCTCTTCCCCCGCAGGGACAAGACTTTTTAGGTAACGACGTACCTGGTGTAGCAGGTTGGGATGGCCATTCCGGTCAGGCTCCACCATCAGGCCAGCCGGTTTATATAAAACCAGGATATGTTCATCTTCATAAAGAAGATGTTTTCGTACGTCGATCTGAAAGGACATAATGTTAATACAGCCGCTAGTTTACGGAAATCATTTGGACCCCCCAACCGCCACGGGCAATGAGGCAGCTGACGGTTGAAAAAAATAATTTACGGCAACGAGATGATATGTATGCTTCTGGCCACTTGTTGCCTTCGCGTCCAGGTAATGCGCTATGTCGCCGGCCACTTCATCGATCAGCGTACCGTCGCGAAACACACGATAGAACCATACTTCCTGATCCACCGGCACCGAGCCTGCGTGAGCGGCCCAATGCAATTGAATACCTTCAGACACAGAAGTACCGGCCAGCCTTTGCACAGCTTCAGGAGCACCGTGTGCGCGGCCCTTCTCCTGTAGAAAAAGCCACTTCACCAAACTTTTCTCTCGCGCTACGTTTTCCCAGCTGTTGTGTTTAACCCCCGGGTATTCGGTATAGCGTACATGTTTACCTCCGAGCTTGATCATCTCGTGGTATACATCGCGTGAATATTGCACCAGTACAATGTCGTCATCCGTACCATGGAAGATCCAAAGCGGTGTTTGTAAAAGGCGCGGAGCCGCATCCACACTCGCGCCACCACAGACAGCATAGCCCGCTGCAAATTTACCCGGCTCTTTAGACAGTACAGAGAAGGTTCCAAAGCCACCCATCGAAATGCCATAGAGATAAAGCCTGTTGGTGTTGATCGGATAAACACGCACAAGAGAGTCGACAGTTGCCAATACCTTCACCATATCCGGGCTGTGGGCACTATGCCAGGCATCACCCCACCCGAGATTAGGATTTACGCTCTTGGGTGTCAAAATAAAACACGGATGCTCGCGCTGAACAGCCTCCCGATACAATGTTAATTCACGTGAAAGGGTGTCGTTTGCGCCATGCAGATATACGACCAGCGGGTAAGACTTTGAAGCATTATAGCCAGCCGGTTTGAAAAAGCCGTAGTGCAGGCCATCGTGTCGATGCTCGCTATAACCAGCATACGGTCGGCGAAGTCCCTGCGCTTGCGTGACAGCGACCATCAGCACAGAGGCATTAAAAAAGAGAAATAAGGCCAATCGGAAAGCGTAGGGCAACATAGCAGTCATGGGAACGGGGGATTAAGGTATGTGTTCTAAAGTACGCCAATCTTGTCAGAGTGTTTTGTCCGGCCCACCGACAGCAAATAAGACCCTCTGGACGGAGGGCGTTACATAATTTATTTGTCTACTAATTTAATGGATATTATATTGTCTACATAAAAATTCCACCATTATGAAACAAATGAAGTTAACCAACCAAAACAGTCATGAAAAAAACGTTACAGTTGATCATCGCCTTTACGCTGCTGCTGGAACTGACGGCCCGCGCACAGCAAACCGTAACAGGCGTCGTTAAAGATGCAAAGAGCACGCCGGTAGAAGGCGCCACGGTACTCATTAAAGGTACCGGCAATCACACCACCACCGACGTTAGCGGCCAATTTACCATTCCCGCCCCTGAAAAACTTCCATTCTCCCTTCGCATCAGCGCTGTAGGGTATAAAACGCAGGAAGTGCAGGTATACGAGCTTGACGGCGAGCCGTTTGAAATAACCTTGACAGAGGATGGCTTGCTATCAGAAATCGTCGTCACCGCACGCCGCCGCAGTGAAACGGCACAAGAAGTTCCAATCCCCATCTCGGTAATAGGAGGCCCCGTCGTCGAAGATGCGGGAGCCTTCAATGTAAACCGCGTAAAAGAGCTTGTCCCCTCTGTGCAGCTGTATTCTTCCAACCCGCGAAACACAACCCTCAACATTCGCGGCGTAGGCTCTACCTTTGGCCTGACTAACGATGGTATCGATCCGGGCGTAGGTTTCTATGTCGACGGTGTGTACTATGCTCGCCCCGCCGCAACAACATTAGACTTCATTGACATCGAACAGATCGAAATTCTTCGCGGACCACAAGGAACGCTGTTTGGAAAGAACACCACCGCGGGTGCATTTCATATTACCACCCGCGGCCCCAGCTTCACACCCGGCGCCAGTTTCGAAGTAAGCTATGGTAACTACGGCTATATTCAGGCGAAGAGCTCCATCACAGGCGCCTTGGGTAAAAGGTTTGCGGCTCGTGTTTCGTTCTCCGGCACACAACGCGATGGTGTATTAGAAAATGTGGTGACCGACAAACCTGTAAACGATTTGAACAACCTCGGCTTTCGGGCTCAGCTATTGTTCCAACCTTCCGAAAGACTTAAGATCACCCTCGCAGGGGATGCCAGCCGCCAGCGTCCTGACGGCTATGCACAAGTAGTGGCGGGTGTTGCACCGACATTGCGCCCTGCATACCGCCAGTTCGAACAAATCATTGCGGACCTGAACTATCAGCTTCCCAGCCGCGATCCGTTTGATCGTAAAATAGATCACAACACCACGTGGCGCTCCGGCAACGACCTCAGCGGCGTATCGTTGAACATCGACGCCACCATCGGCTCAGGCATACTTACCTCGACAACCGCATGGCGCTATTGGTATTGGGATCCCTCTAACGACCGCGACTTTACAGGCTTGTCCGTGCTACAACGATCACAAGCAACATCGCTTCACCAACAATGGACACAAGAAGTG
Organism: Parachryseolinea silvisoli; assembly: GCF_021190955.1. Taxonomy (GTDB): domain Bacteria; phylum Bacteroidota; class Bacteroidia; order Cytophagales; family Cyclobacteriaceae; genus Ohtaekwangia; species Ohtaekwangia silvisoli. The sequence continues at coordinate 1,029,240 of NZ_JAIOAO010000001.1, read as the reverse complement.
CGCTATGCGGGTGATCTCTCGTCCAGGCTGAGCGGTGTCATCGGCGTCTTCGCTATCGGTCAGGACTTGAAAACAGAGCCCTTCCATATAGAAGAGTCCGGCAACGCGCAGTGGCGCTTTTCGCAAAGCACTACCAGCGAGCTATGGCAAACACCGGGATTGTTTGACGGTTACGGTATAAGCACTAAGTCGAGGCTAAAGAGCTTTGGTGGGGCTATCTTCGGTCAGCTTGACTGGGCCGTCACCGATAGGCTACACTTCCTGCCCGGCATTCGTTTTAACTACGACGAGAAAGAAGTGGACTTCGACCGTCGCACCTACGGAGGCCTGCAGACCGACGATCCAGATCTCATTGCTCTCAAGCGCCTGGTATATACCGACCAGGCCTTCAAAGCAGACGTAGACGAGTCGAATTTCTCTGGCCAGGTGACTGTTGCCTATCGGTTTCTCGAGAAAATCAACTCCTTTGCCACCTATTCCACAAGCTATAAACCCGTTGGCGTAAACCTGGGTGGTCTTCCGACAGCCAACGGCGAAATATTGCTTGACCTGGCACGCATCAAGCCCGAGTCCGTTAATCACGTAGAAGTGGGGGTAAAGACTTCACCAGCCGCCAATGCCACGCTCAACGTGGTGTTCCATCACACCGAGATCGAAGACTATCAAACACAAGTGCAAACCGCCGAAGTTGGCGTGAACCGTGGCTACCTGGCTAATGCTGAAAAAGTACGTGTACAAGGCATCGAACTGGACGGCAATATTCGCATCAGTAGCAACCTCTCGTTCTACGGCGCGCTGACGTATACGGAAGGCAAGTATGTGTCTTTTACAAATGCACCGGTGCCGTTAGAAGAAACAGGTGGCCCTTCGGCCTTTAAAGATATCTCCGGTCAGAAAATGCCTGGTATTTCTAAATGGGCGGGGTCGTTCGGCGGCGAGATAACGTCCAATCAACGCGACTTCTTCGGTCGCCGTGCCCGGTTCTTCGTCGCATTTGACACATATTTCCGTTCTTCATTTTCATCGAGTTCATCACCTTCCCAATACCTGAATGTCGACGGCTACACCCTTGTCAATGCACGTCTGGGTTTCCGCGCCACCGATGGCCTGTCGGCCTTCATTTGGGCGCGCAACCTGTTTGATAAAGACTACTTCGAGCAGTTGCTTGTAGCTGCCGGCAACGCCGGGCACTACGCCGGTGTACTCGGCGACCCCCGTACGTATGGCATCACGCTGCGGTATACATATTAACGACATCGTATACAAGAGAATCAACACCGGTGCGCAGACCTGCGCACCGGCTCGGTTCCGTCCACCGACGAACAACCTCGTTCGCAACCGAACAAGCGGCATTCGCAAAAGCAGACAAATCCGGCTAAATTAGCCGTTGACCCGCTGGCATATTTGTTGTCATGGTAATATGCATGATAAAAACCTACCTACTCATAACCTTCCGCAGCATGATGAAGAATAGAATCTTCATCATGATCAACATCGGCGGCATGAGCATTGCCCTGGCCTGTTGCATCATATCATTTCTGGCCTTTGAGTACGACGCTACCTTTGATACAATACATAAAAACAGCGAAAGCATCTACCGTGTCAGCGCTGTTCAAACCTTTGAGAACGAGCTCACACGTGTGGGATATGCACCGCTGCCATTGGGCGAGGTAATCGATAAAACAATTCCCGACGTCCGTCACACCACACACTATTTATATTCGGGCTCCAACTTCAAACGCGACAACGACCTCTTCGCCGCCAACCTCACATATGTTGATCCCGCTTTTTTTGAAATGTTCTCATTCGATTTTATGGCAGGCAACCCCGTCGACTTGCATGACAAAACGAGTGTCTTTGTTAGCGAGTCCATGGCCGTACGTTTGTTTCGTACTCCTTCAGAAGCTTTCGGTAAGACAATCACACAAGTCTATGGCGGCGAGCTTAAAGAAGTAAAGATCGCTGGCATCTTCCGCGAGCCCGTGGCCAACTCCAGCTTCTACCGGCGCGAGGGCTCGGCCTATATGAACATCGGGGGTTTCCGCGACGAGTACAAAGACATCCGCGTCGACGACTGGCGCCACGAGACGACGCTATATATACAAATCGAAGACGAAACGCGCGTTGCCGGCGTACAAAAACAATTACAAGCCTACACCGAAAACAACAACCGGGTACGCGAAGACTTTCGCATACATGAATTTGTGCTCGACCCATTTACAACACTGGCATATCGCGATCGCGACGATCAGGTACGTGCCGCAACCTGGGCCGCGCCGCCCCTCGCAGCCATTATTGGTTCCGTGATCATGTCAATGTTGATTCTGCTCATCGCCTGCTTTAACCTGACCAATACCGCCATTGCTATTTCCACCCGTCGCCTGAAAGAGATTGGATTGCGAAAAGTGATGGGCAGCTTACGCATCCAGTTGATCGTACAATTTATTGGCGAGACTACCTGCATATGTCTGCTCGCGCTCATATTGTCGCTGGGCATCACAGACCTGTTGATCGATGGATGGAATATCATGACTGACAACAACATTCACCTCACGAATCACTATCTGCAAAATCCGGCGTTTGTTATTTTCCTGGTCTCTATTCTGCTGATAACGGGCATTGTTGCCGGAAGCTATCCCGCATTTTACATCAGCCGGTTTGAGCCGGTTACCATTCTCAAGGGGAAATTGCGCTTTGCCGGAACCAACTACTTCACGCGCACCTTGCTAGGCTTACAATTCACCATTTCACTTATCGCCGTGATCAGCGCAGTAGCCTTTATGCAAAACGCCCGGTATCAGCGTGCATACGATCTGGGCTTTGACGTACGGGGTGCGGTAGTCGTTCCGGTAAATGACAGGTCGGAGTTTGAAACCTATCGCAATGCACTGCAAGCAAATTCCAACATCCTGGCTATCGCGGGTGCAAAAACCGGCATCTTCTCCGAGCATACACACGAGCCGATTCGATACGCGACGCTCCCCATGGAAGCGGATATCATCGAAGTAGGGGACAACTACCTGCAAGCCATGGAAGTGAAACTGCTGGAGGGACGCGACTTCCGCAAGGACTCCCAAACAGACCAGCAAGAATCTGTCATCATTACGCGTAAGCTTGCCGACCGATTCGGATGGGCCGAATCCGTTGGCAAGGAAATTCTTTGGCGTGACACCACTCGGTTGACAGTGATCGGCGTCGTAAAAGATGTATATACCCGGGGTCTGTGGCATGAAATGGAACCGATGATGATCCGCTACATAAAGCCCGATGAGTACAAACACCTTGTTGTCAGTGCCGATGCCGGCAACGTGTCGTCCGTCAATACTTACCTGGCCAACCAATGGAATGAAGTATTCCCCAATCGGCTATATCCAGGCCGCATGCTGGTCTCCACCCTGCAGCAGGTTGACAAACTGAATGTCAGCATCATGTATTCATACGCATTCCTGGGGACTGTCGCGATGCTCCTTTCTGCCACGGGACTGTTTACGTTATTGTCCCTGAATATCATCAAACGCACCAAAGAGCTCGGCATCCGCAAGATTCTGGGCGCGTCGACGGTGTCGATCAGTCGTATCGTAAACACCGAATTCGTCATCATCTTGCTCGTCGCCTCTTTGTTGGGGGCCTGGGCAAGCGCCATGTGGACCAGTGTCATCATGAGCGCAATTTGGAAATATTACCAGGCGACAAACATATTTACCTACAGCATGGGCATTGGTTTATTACTCATTATCGCATCGCTGACCATTGGTTACAAGTCCTGGCACCTGGCCCGTATAAACCCGGTCGACACACTGCGTGACGAATAGCACGACGGCCATTCCACGGACAGGCTGAGCAAAAACTTGTCGGTAACAAATAAACTGTTAATTTCGTCAATCACCCAAACCGAAGAGCAGTTGTGATTGACAACGTTATACAGGAGCAACAACAGGCAGTCCAGACTCCGCCGCCGGCGGAAGGAAATAACTATAAGCTTTTCCAGCAAGAGGCAGCCACCCTGACACGCACCCTAATAACGGGTTATCAGGAAGCATTTCAGCTTATTTATCTCGATCCGCCCTATAATACCAAGCGGGCACGCGGCTCGCGAAAGCACTACCGCGACAGATCCGCCCATTGGTCTGAGCAGTTGCACGAGGTGGTAAGCAATACCTATAAATTGCTTCGCAGGCAGGGATTCCTTGTACTGTCGATCAACCAGATGGAGCTGTTTAACCTCAAGCACATCTGCGATACTGTATTTGGATCCGAGTGTTTTATCGGCCTGTTTCCCGTCAAGATCCGGCACAGCGAACGGCAGCTGATGATTAATGCCACGTATCACGATGTGTACGAATACCTGCTGTTCTACCGTAAGGACAAACAGACCCGGTTCTATACCGAACAAAAACACCCCCGCCTGGAGAAGTTTGACCACCGCATCGAAACGTTAACCGATCAACCTGAACGGCGAACCATTCAAGGCAAAGAGGTAGAGATATACCATCCAGGACAATACAAGATACACCGCGAAGAACCCGCCGTGCACAATCTGCGCCGGTACATCATCGCCGGAAAGCTCGCGACGGCAAACTGGTCGGGCGAATTTTTCGAAAGCTACCTGCGCCCGCTGGGCGACAATCTGCTGGTACGTGTGCCGGGTTTGGAAAACGAAGGGCTGGGATACCGCTGGTTCCAAACACAAACCGCTAAACGTAGCAGCGGCGTATACTTTCAGTCAACCCTTACCGCCGGCCGCCCCGTGCTACCCACCAATGACCTCGACTTTACGGAGATCGTTCCGAACGTCTATAAAGAAGGAGGAGAGGGCATCGACTTCAAAGACTCTAAGAAACCTGAACAACTACTCGAATACATTCTTTCGATTACCACGCGGGAGAACGACCTCGTGGGCGACTTCTACGGCGGCAGCGGCACCACCCTGGCCCGGTGCATTAAAATGAAGCGCTCGTGTATCACAAGTGACAATGGCGCCGAAGCCATTGGTATCATCACGCGTCGCCTCGCCAACCTACGCGAAGGCAAAGACATCGATGGCATATCATACGACTTCACGCTCGAATCCTAACGCCACCCGTCATGTCACCTGACCTACCACCACTTCCAGCTTACATTCCTTGGGTATTCGCCTTTACAACTGTTCTCACGATCTACCTGTTCTGCCGTAGCATCCACTATCCCGGTAGCCAAAAAGATAGACACTACGTCATTATTATCTGCCTGGTAGCATGGCTGGCCTTGCAAACCGTCCTGACACTAAAAGGTATCTATAATACCGACACTACTGCAATGCCGCCGCGTATCTTTGCTTTGGGGTTGTTTCCCCCATTGCTCACGATTATTCTCTTATTCGCCACCAAAGCCGGACGCCAGTTTGTCGACGACTTGTCATTGCCTGCCCTAACGTGGCTGCACGTCATACGTATTCCCGTCGAGATCATTCTGTTTTTGTTATACATACATCAGGCTATCCCGCAGCTCATGACCTTTGAAGGCCGTAACTTCGACATCCTTGCGGGCATTACCGCCCCGGTTGTTGCGTATGTCGGAGTAACACGAGGCAAGCTAAATAAATCGGTGCTGCTGATCTGGAACATTTTATGCCTGGGCCTTTTGCTCAATATTGTCATAAACGCTGCATTGTCAGCGCCCTCGCCATTCCAGCAATTTGCCTTCGATCAACCCAACGTCGCGATCCTTAACTTTCCCTACAGCTGGTTGCCCACATGCGTTGTGCCAATCGTGCTTTTCGCACACCTGGCCGCCATTCGGCAACTAACGCGAAAAGCATAATGCCCCTTTTTCCCCCTTAAAAAGGCACGATCACCCTCCGTCGAACACGACAAATGCCTGTAAATTTGAGTATAAACTCCCCCGATTATGCAAAACGTACAGGCAAACACCATCGACGAGTATATTGCTGCGTTCCCACCGGCAATTCAGAAGCTCCTCAAACAAGTGCGCGAAACAATCCACAAGGCGGCGCCAAAAGCTGAAGAAAAGATCAGCTATGCAATGCCCACCTTTTACCTCCATGGCAATCTGGTGCACTTCGCAGCCTATAAAAACCACATCGGTTTTTATCCGGCCCCCCAGGGCATTGAAGAATTTAAGAAAGAGCTCGCCAAATACGAAGGAGGCAAAGGCTCCGTGCAGTTTCCGCTGGACGAGCCGTTGCCGCTGACACTCGTGAGCCGTATCGTAAAATACCGCGCGTTGCAAAACGAAGCCAGGGCAAAGGAGAAAGAACAATCAAAAGCCAAAAAGAAAAAGTAATCAAGCACTACCGAGCGCATCAATTCTCTCCTGGATACCACGCTTCTCCGCTTGCGTTCTGGCCAATGTATGTGCCCGGCGGAAATGAGCCAGTGCTTGTAGCGCGTCGGTGTGCCGGTATAGCTCGCCCAACAAGAGAAAGTAGAAATGATTGTTCTCAAGCCTGAGCTTCTCGGCTTCTGCAAGTGCCGGTTGCCAGCCACGTGCTTTATATAACGCAAAGGTGCGGTTAAGGGCCACACTGGGAGAATAATTAATAAATAGCAAATCGTTATATAACTGCAGAATCTCCTCCCATTTTTCTGCCGTATCTTCTTTAATGCAATGCCAGGAAGCGATTCGTGCCTCTAAATGATATGAGCTAAGATCGTCACCTTCGACAGATAGATTTAAGTAATGGCGACCCTGATTGATTAACGCCTGGTCCCACAGTTGCTCATCCTGTTCTTCGTACAGCACAGGCAGATCGCTGTAGGAAGCCTGGCGGGCGTTAAACCGCGATGCGTGAAAACACATCAATGCCAACAGTGCATGTGTCTTCGGGGTACGGGTAGGGGGGTAATCAGTTAACAACAGGCACAGCCGCATGGCCTCGATACACATGTCCTTTTGCAGAACCCTATCCTGGGTGGTAGAATAATACCCCTCGTTAAATAGCAGATAGAGTATATGCAGTACGTTGTCCAGTCGGGCCGCGAGCGTATGTTCCGGTGGAAACTCCATCGCAACACGTTCCGTACGCAACTTCTCCCGTGCACGGAACAAGCGTTTATTGATAGTCTCTTTATTAGATAGAAACGCCTCGGCAATCTCGTCTATACCAAAGCCGCATAAAATGCGCAGCGCCAGACCGATCTGGGCTTCACTGGCAATTGCCGGCGTGCAAATCGCAAACATCATTTGCAACTGACTGTCACGAATTCCCTGTTGTGAAAAGTCGGGCTCGACAGCATCTGCTTTTGTTGATGCGTTAGAGGCAACGGATGGCAGTACTTTGTCTTGCAGGATCTTTGTGCGACGAAAGTGATACAACGTCTTTTGCTTCGCCACGGCATATAGCCAGGCGGTGGCATGTTCGGGCATACCACGCTTTTCCCAGCTCTCCATGGCCTGCAGAAATGTCTCGCTCACGATGTCTTCTGCGAGGGCGATATGCTCCAGCCCGTACAAACGGGCGATAACGGCCACCATTTTGGAAAATTCCCGTTGGAAAAGCTGTTTAAGTGCGTCGTGTTTTTGTATCATGGAAAAAAGGAAAACGACCCCGCCCACAGCAGGCAGGGTTCTCACGGGCGATAAGATTACATGATAGGGCGTATTTCTACGCTGCCTTGCGCATCCAGTGCCGGGCATCCGTGTGCCAGCGTAGTGGCTTCCTCCAGGCTTTCTGCCTTCACAACGATAAAGCTGCCCAGCCGCTCGCGGATCTCTACAAACGGACCGTCAGTAACGACGCCGCCCGCTTTGAGCACCTTGCCGGCATCACCCAACCGCGGGCCATTGGATACCAGCCGGCCTTGCGCAGCAATACCTCCGGCCCAGTCTTTCCATTTTTTTGAAAGCGCCGTCATCTCCTCCGACGAAATTTGGCTGTAGTCATAGCTGGGTTGGCGAAATAACAATGCGAATTCCTGCATACATGTCTTGTTTAGCGTTGAAAGATAAATTTAAACCGACAATGACCGACTTTGCCGAAATTGGACATCCATCCAGGAAAAAAATATTTCCAGCTCCCTGAGCAACGCAAATTACATGTACTTTTAATGGAAATCCGCAAGACACAACCGATCTTCCAACCCGCATGAGCACCGAGCCGCGCATCGAACAGCTACCCAGCAAAAAAATAATCGGCATATACTTTCGCACGACGCTAGCCGAAAACCGCACAACAGATCTTTGGCGTACTTTTATGCCGCGACGCCACGAGATTCCCAGCACCGTAGGCACCGACCTGTACTCCATTCAGGTCTACGATCATGGATGGAGCCCACAGGCATTCACACCCCACATAACCTTCAACCGGTGGGCTGCCGTCGAGGTATCCGATATAACAACCATTCCCGCCGGTATGGAGCCCTTGAACCTTGAAGGAAGCTACGCCGTCTTTATACACCACGGTCCCCCCAGTGCTTTCATACCCACCTTCCAGCGTATTTTCCAGGAGTGGCTCCCGGCATCAGACTACGTCCTCGATGATCGCCCACATTTTGAAATACTGGGAGCGAAATACAAAAACGAGCATCCCGACTCTGAAGAGGAGATATGGATCCCGGTCCGCCCCCGGTAAAATTATTCAGCCATCTCGTAGTCGGTCAATCTTCTTGCGAATCGTTTGCTGATCGCCGGCAGTACGGGCTACCGATAGCGCTTGTTCAAAGTATTGCAATGCGCGGGCGCTATTGACATCGGTATACAATTCTCCCAACAGCGCGAAATAAAACGGATTCCTCTCCAGCTTCAACTGTTCCGCCGCCGGAATAGCGACGGCCTTGCCCCGCGCCTTTGATAACGCATACGTACGGTTGAGTGCCGCCACCGGCGAATATGCAATTGACAGTAGCTGATTATATAGTTGAAGAATGGCCTCCCACTTTTCAGGTGTGTCGGCCTTTTGCGTATTCCAATAGGCAATAGTAGCTTCCAAATGATATTTTGTGAGGCAACCACCGGTCGCAGCTCCATACAGAAAATAAGCCCCTTGCACGATCAGGTTCTGATTCCACAGTGTCTCATCCTGCTCGTCATAGAGAATGGGCTCACCGTGTCGGCCCCGACGTGCTTCAAACCGCGACGCGTGAAAACACATCAATGAGAGCAAAGCCTTTACGGGAGGTAGATTGGTGGGCTCGTATGCTACTAGCAAATGCGTAAGCTGCATCGCCTCCAGGCAAAGATCCTCGCGCAACATCGTGTCCTGGCTCTCGGAATAATATCCTTCGCTGAATAACAGATAAAGCGTCGTCATCACGGCATCTAGCCTGGCAGGAATCTCTGCCGGACCAGGAAAGGCCAGTACAATACCGGCAGTACGCAATTTCTCGCGAGCACGAAATAGTCGTTTGTTGATCGTGTCTTTGCTGGCAAGAAAAGCGGTGGCAATCTCGTCGATCCCCAACCCGCACAGCATGCGCAGCGCAAGCGCGACCTGTGATTCTACCGGTAGTGACGGATGACAGATAGCAAACAACAATTGCAATTGGCTATCCGTGATATTGCCTGGTGATAAGTCGATTGAGAAAGCCTCCTGTGTCGCCTCGGCTTCCTGTAGCAGGGGAGTGATCTTATCGGCAAAAACCTGCGTACGCAATATATAATTTCGAGTCTTGTTTTTAGCAACCGTATATAGCCAAGCGGTAGGGTTTGGCGGCACGCCTTTATAAGACCAGGTTTCCAGCGCCGCCAGAAAGGTCTCGCTGGCCAAATCCTCGGCCACGGCCATATGCTCCAACCCAAAGGCCTTGCAGAGCACCGCCGTGATCTTCCGGAACTCCGTCCGGAACAAGTGGGGAATCAGTTCATGGTGTGACATAAAAAAATGCCCGCATGCTTAACAAGAAGCAAACGGGCAAAAATGTTAATGCAATCCGTCACCACGGGCGATCTTACGTACCTCTACACTGTTACCGTCTCCCTGCAGCACAGGGCAACCTTTTGCAAAGGCAACAGCTTCGTCTACGGAATCGGCTTTGACGATAATATAGCCGCCGATGGTTTCTTTGATCTCGCCAAAAGGGCCGTTCGTAACAACATCGTTTGGCCAAACAACGCGTGCATCGTCAAAGGGTAATCCGTTGCCGCCGCTAAATTTATTCTGAGCCGCAATACCTCCGATCCAGTCCATAGTTTGTTTCATCCATATCTGGATCTGCTCGGGCGACGCTACGGCTTTGCCGTCCTGGTGTCTGAAAATCAACATAAATTCATTCATTGTGTGTAAGCTTTAATGTTATGAAATGCGTTAAACACATCCATAACAAACGGCCCTCCACCAATAGGACACCGTTGGCGGCGTAAAATAAGAAAATGTTATTCCGACCGCAAGCTCTTCACCGGGCTGGTCACCGCCGCCCGCAAAGCCTGATAGCTTACAACCAGCAGCGACAATACCAACGCCCCACCGCCCACAAAGACAAACACAGGCCATGCCAGCGTGGTGTGATATTCATAATGCTCTAACCAACGCTGCATCACCAGGAATGACAACGGCAAAGCCACACAACAGGCAACCACTACCAGCCGCACAAAGTCACGCGACTGCATCTGCCACAAGGAAGTCACAGACGCGCCCAGCACTTTGCGAATACCAATCTCCTTCGTGCGTTGCTCGGCAACATACGACGCCAGCCCGAAAAGCCCCAGGCAGCTGATTACAATCGTCAGGATGCTAAAGAGGGTAGCCAGTTGGCCGATGCGCTCCTCGGCAGCGAACTTAGCGGCATAGATGTCGTCCACAAATGTATAATCGAAGGGAGCCGACGGAATCAACGTAGCAAAGACATGTTGTATGGCAGGTATGGCTTCGTGTGGGCTGACCGTTGGCTTCAACCGCATATAAAGCCACTTCAAATCATTCTCAGACAGGAAGATGATCGAAGGGTCAGTCTTCTCGAACGGTGATCCTTTAATCATATCCTTCACCACGCCCAAAATTTTGTACGTGCCCCGTTCACCCCATACCAGGTTTTCTCCCACAGGGTGCTCCATGCCCAGCAAACGCAACGCAGACTCGTTTATAACAATACCTTGTAAATCACTGACGTAGTCACGCGAGAAATCGCGTCCCTCTGTAAACTCCCAGCCTACAGTTTTGCCATACTCGTGCGTGACAAAGATCGTGTTAAAGCTGGGCTCGATGGCCTGCCCCTTCCACGAAAAGCCACCGTTCCAGCCTTTCGTGCTGTTCACTGGGTAGTTAGCCTCTGCCATCTCTTCCACCATACCGGTATTCTTCAACTCCTGGCGCAGCACCTGGTAACGCCCTGCATATTCAGGAGTCGCAGCCCGCAGCGAAAGCAGCCCTTCGCGGGTATATCCCGAGGCCCGGTTCTTACCAAACTGAATTTGCTGGTGTACCACCATCGTGGCGATGATTAGCATCAACGAAATACTAAATTGAACCACAACCAATACCTTCCGTGGTACGGAAGCTGCCCGTCCCGCCTTAAAAGTACCCTTTAGTACTTTTACAGGATTGAAGGAAGAGAGGTATAGGGCAGGATAGCTGCCGGCGAGAAACGCAGTAAAGATTGTAAAGCCTACACAGGCAAGCCAAAAGATACTGCTGCCCCAGGGCAGTGTAAGAGCCTTATCGGAAATGGCATTAAACCACGGCAACGTCAGTCCCACCAATGCCAGTGACAAAATAAAGCTCAATCCCGCCATCAAAAATGACTCGCCGTAGAACTGTTGAATAAGCTGCAGTCGGTACGAACCAATCGACTTTCGGATGCCCACCTCTTTTGCCCGCTTTTCCGAACGTGCTGTGCTCAGATTCATAAAATTGATACACGCCAGCAACAAGATAAAGCCGCCGATAATGCCGTAATACCAAACCGTACGCAACCGCTCGCTCGTCACGTTCATGCCATTCTCAAATTGTGAATATAAGTGCCATCGCTGCATTGGATGCAGAAACACGGCCGGCTTGTGCTGCAGGTGTTCGGCATCGAGGTGTGGCAACATGATGTCGCGAATCACTGCCGATGCCTGCGCTACATCGGTACCCGGGCGCAACTGGGCATAGATATACATGTGGTAATTGTCCCAGGTGTCAAGTCCCTGGCCTCCCAGATATTGATCGAGTGGAGCAAAATAGCTCGCTTCATGCAACGTGGTATTGCGCGGGAGGTCTTCATACACACCCGTCACCTTTAGCTCGGTCTGCGCATCCATTGTCACTATCTGGTTCACGGGATCGATATCGCCAAAGAGCTTTTGCGCTAAAGACGCCGATAGTAAAATCGACTTCATATCCTTTAGCCCGTCACGCGATCCATATTTCATACGCAGGCTGAAGAGCTCACCGCCCTCGGGCTGCATAAAATATCCTTGTTGGGTAAACTTCCGCTCGCCCACAGCGACAACACGCTCTTCTAAATTGGCCCGCACCATCGCGACGCGTTCAAACAACGCGTCGTACGCATCGCTACGTAATAAAGAACCTAATCCCGTGGTGTGGATCGCATTCACTTCAACGGCGCCATCCCATGTCTCCGAGCGTTCTACCTGTACAATGGTCTCATAGTGGTCATGATAGTTGTTAAACGAAAGCTCGTCATAGATCCACAGGGTAATCAATAGCGCCGTAGCCATACCGGCCCCCAGGCCGCCGATATTAATGAGAGAATACCCTTTGTGGCGAAGCAAGTTTCGCCAGCCAATTTTAAAATAGCTAGTATACATACCATAGGGGGTTTGTGTTGTACGTTCAAAGGCAGGCCGGATAATGCCCGGCCGGAATAGGAGAATAACATCACCGATAAAACGAAGATCGGCCTGGCGCTTTCCCCGCGTCCGCAACCGTTCATGATATAGCTCCAGCAAGTCGCCCTCGATGTGAGACAGCAACTTCGGCTGGCAAAACCAACGGAAGAAGCGCATAAATAAACCGGGAGGACCATGCATAGTCGTTCTGCGATAAGATTATTTCCTAAATGTAGGAATAACGATAACTGTGCCAGAACCGGAATCGACGAAATTGAACAGGTAAGCAATTATGCAGGAACGATATTGTTCAGATCTGAACAATATCTGGGCGGAAATGAGCAGCCCAAAACAACCCGGCAGGAGCATTTTGCGTATGCTCTCAATCCGTATATTCACCTGCACGAATGACCTATAGCTATCAGATTTTACCACCGACGGAATTGTCAGATTCTACTATTCAAACAATATTGCGCCTCTGGCAAGTTGCCGAATGGAAGGGCATGGACACAGAAACATTCCGGAAATTTTTTTCTATGTCGGAGTTTCACTTGCTCATGGATGCTGGTGAGGATAACCTTCAATGTATAGCACGAATTAACCGGGCGTTTACCCTAAAGATTGAAGAGGAGCGGTACACCTTTGCTGAATTGGTGGGGTTGGTAGCGGCTGAACGCGGGAAGGGGCACGGAAAGACGTTGATGCGGCAGATTTGTCATAACCTGCGGGAACGCGACATCGAAGCGATCGGCTTTTGCAGCAACGCACTTCGCCCGTTCTACGAAGAATGTGGAGTAACGATTCTACGCGATCGCGCCCACTATATCTACGAGCAGGCGGATGCTAGGTGGATACCATCTGAAGACGATGATATTCTGGATCTCAACCTGGCGCCAGAAAATGCAACACGGCTACGCGCGTTGAATGAGCACAACGTCGCATACTTCGTGGCATGATCCAATCTTAGGTGATCTGAATACCTTTGTCTTCCGCCAAAAATTGCTTAGCCCGCGTCAATCGGAAGTCGTGCAGAAATGTAGCAGTCGACTTGCCCGTCAACGCCTTTAACTTCCGGTGCAGCTGCATCCGGCTCAGTCCCACGGCGGTAATAAACTCCTCTTCACCAAAAGCTGCATCCGTAGCGTGTGCGTCGAGCAGCTGGGTTACATGGTCGATAAAGTCTGACTCCGGATCTGATAGAAAGATATCGTGCGTTTGCAACGTAACCTGCTCGCGTAGTAATTGACGCAGTTCCTCGCGTTGCTCGAGGATCTGCTGTACGCGCGTATGTAGCTCCTTTGGCTCAAAGGACTTGAGTATATAAGCATCAGCGCCCGCCTGCAGACCCTGTACCCGTATCTCTTCGTCCGCATGAGGCGTCAGCATAATAACGGGTATATGGCTCGTCGCCGTGGCATCGCGCAGACGCTCGCAGAGCGCATTACCGCTCAATTGGGGCATAACCGTTTCACAGAGCACAAGATCGGGCACCTGGGTATAAGCCTTTTCCAAACCCGCCAGTCCATCCGTAGCGGTAAGGACACGGAAGTGATCTTGCAGCGTGTTGGTAATCCTTGCACGAGTATCGGCATCATCCGTAACAACCAACACCGATGCCTGACGGCTGGCTTCGTCATCTTGAACGGCCAACATGGCTTCAAGGGTAGCCACCGAAGGTGCTTCAGTATCGGCTTCTGCCAGCAGCGGCCGCAGGCTGGGGGAGGCGGTATGAGGCAGGTTTGCAGGGAATGACGGCGGCTTGGGTATATCGACCACGTGTAATGCATCCTCAGCGTAACGCTTCCGCACACGGGTATGGTAAACAGCACCGGCGACCAACAGCACGAAGAACAAACTGCTTAGGCCGATAAATAAATTGCGTTGATTGGAGAGTTCATCCAGTTGCAGTTGCAGGGCTTGCGCATAATTTTCAGCCGTCAGCTGGCGGCGCTCGAACGCCTGCTGCGCCCCGGCATAGTGCGCTTCCAGACGTTGCAGAACCTGCCGTGCTTCCTGACCGTGCACAGTATCGTTTAGTTGCAGATAGGCGCGCAGTTGCGTATAGGCTTTGTCAAATTGACGCCGCTGCGCATACCACTGCGCCAGGCGGTAATAGGCTTCCGGAAAGGCATGCGTATCTGCGGTTTGTGTGGTCGCCAGCAGATCGTTCAGAAGGAAACGTTCGTCTGCGCTGCCACGGCGCCGGGAATTCAGGGTAGCGATCGCCGCGCGAATGTGCGCCGTGGTAGTAGTGTCGCCGGCCGTATAGGCTAAGGGTAATGCCTGTAATAAATAATTCTTGGCATTCTCGGCATTGTGGTGTTCGGCGTAGTAAGTGCCCAATTCCGTCATCAGCTCCAACGTCTCGGCAGAACGTCGGTGTGTCTGCGCCAGTGCCAGGGCCTGTGTGTAATGCGTGATGGCTTTGCTCGAACGGTTCATGCCGGCGTACGCGCGGGCAAGCCCGGTGTGTGTAGCCATTAGCGCCAGAGCGTCTTGTTTGGAACCTTGCAGCTTAAGGGCAGAACGAAAGTGCTTTTCAGCCTGGCGATATTGCTCCTGCGCCAGCAGATCACTGCCAAGACCATGCTGCGCTTGCGCAAGCCCTCGCATGTTATCGAGTGCTTCGAATAGTCGCAGGGCGCGGCGATGATAGTCTTCTGCACTGCTGGGGTCGCCGAGGGCCTGGTAGGTGTCGCCCAGGACGAGTAATTGTGTGGCATAAGTAGAATCAGGTGTGCCGGATTCTAGGTAGTCCAAAGCGGAGGTCATGAACGGAAGCGCCGCCTTGGGTTGACCCTGATGGCGGAAGTATAGCCCGGCGGTGATGAAATAATGCGCCGCCACGACATTGTCACGACGGTGGACGTCGTACAGATTTCCAAGAAGCCCAAGGTAATAACGCCCACTGTCGGCGCTGGTCAGCGTCAGCTGGCGAAGCTCGCCGGCCAGGGTATGCAGATCGTCACCGGTCCGTGGCGAGCGGCGTTGCTCGGCTATGAGATGCTCAAGACGACGGGCGCGTGCAGGCGCGGTGTCTTGCCCCTGCACAATAAATACAATAAAAAACACCGGAAAGCAGAGGAGCCACCGCATAGAGAGTTGGGTTTTATAGACCGAAGGTACAAAATCCGGCCATATCCCACGTCGAAAATTCCATCCCTGGGTAAAGAAACATCTGCCAGCAACGGCGATGCTTCCCAACAGACAAGCATCAGCTCAGTCATCGGCCGCAGTTGCGTAGATATTTACTCAACTTGTCCGGCTATAAACCCAACTCCGTGCGCATAGATTAAAACTGCACCTTCGTCCCTAACGTAGGGTATATTTGTATGCTATTGTCGTCGCGCAGCACATGGTAAAAGATGTTGAGCCGGGTGCCGACGGAAAAGCTCCTCCAGACCTTGATCCAGATTTGCGGGTCACCGAACAGCGCCAGCTTCTTACCCCGCAGTAGTGCTGTATAGACCTCGCCTCGGTCGCGGTTCTCCGTCCAACAGACAAAGCTACCCGCGACAAACACCTTATAATGAAAGAAGCCACGGCCGAAATAAAACGTCACTTGAGGGTCGTAGCTGGGCTGGACAAATGCGTTGTGGCGCACAAGGGCGTTGATGACTAACCATGCGCCCTTCCACTGGAAAGGATAGGAGATTCCGGCCCCATAAGAACTGGGCAGGTAGAAGCCGTGACCATCATCAGTAGTACCCAGTCCGCCACTGTAATGCAGCGCGAGATAAACCTTCGGTTTCCAGAAACGCAATGACTGCGACAGTTGGGTAAAAACCTGGCCTACGTTGTGGTTTCGACCGTTTAGGTCGGCCTGTATCTTCAGCAGGAAGGAGCCCGTGCCTACTGTGTCAAGCTGTTTAAAGTATTCAAAGCTGAACGTGGGAAAATTTCGCCGATGCAGGTCCGGATCCAGCGAATGACGGAAATCGTAGTGCAGCTGCAAGTTTTGTGAAAGCGTTGGCAGACATATCGCCACGAGCATGGAAAAAAGCAGGAATTTCATAAAATTGACAGTTGGTGATTATGTCAGGCAAAGGTCCGGTGCGGGAATTCCGACCCCTGGAATTCCGCAGGAAACCTCTGGAATTGCGCTGGAAATCTGAAGAAAGTCACACGGCATATGAGAGAACAACAGGAAGTCATATTCAAAACCTTGTTCCGGGAAGCCTGCGCCAAATGCCTGGGCCAGACGCCGCATGCGCCACTCACCGAGACCGACGCCCGCCTGTTGTCTACCAGCATCCACGAACAGACGGGCCTCACAATTGGCGTGAAAAGTATTCGGAACTACTCATTGTATATCCTGGGAAGTAAGGAACGCAGAAAAGAGAACCCCTCCGCAGCGACACTCGACACGCTGGCGCGCTATGTGCTCGGTGCACCCTATACCGACGAGGTGCAACGCAAGAACCATGAAAGCCACCACCCATACTGGTTCCGCTATAAAAGCCGCTTCACGGGTAGGTCGGCCGCCGACCCCGAGACAGCACTTCCACGTCCCACACCACAGAAACGCCGGCATCTGGAGATTCGTTGGGTTGCCGGCATCATCATGCTGCTAATATTGATTGTCGCGATATGGGCCTTGCGACCCTGGCTAACACCAGAACCGGGAAGGGCAATAACAGATCATTTTACGTTTATTCAAATGGACTCACTCAACGACAGGGGCTGGGTCCTGGCAAAACAAGACACCACGTGGTGGTCACAGCGAGCCACCAGGTCCGGCCACCTGGCACTATATACCCTTCCCGGCGATAATTGGTCTACAGGTAATAGTGTCGCCGGCATCACCAATTTGCTATATAGGCCCATCCCCACCGGTTGCTTTACAACCGAGATCCACCTGACTGAATTTTTTCCTGCTCACAATTGGCAACAGGTTGGGATCCTGTTAGCGGAGGACGAAACCTTTACCGGCAAAGTGCTACGCCTGTCACTTAGCTACAATAATTTTTTCGGCGGCTATGACAAACCGGCCGAAATCATCCTGCAAGCCATGAGCTCTTCCGGCAGTGGCGCGCTTAGCAAACCGGAAGAAATAGCACATGTTACGCTCTTTACGCTGGAGCCTGGAAAAGAGGCGATCGTTGAGCACAACCTGGCGCGTACCGCCCTGAAAATCGAGCGACACGATAATCATTACCGATTTCTATTTGCGATTGGATCCATGGAAAGCTTTGCATTTAAAGAAGCTACGCACGGTGACTTTACCATCAACCCCCGGTATATGGGTTTATTTGCCATTCAGGGCGTGGCGCCGCCAGTCCCACCGGTACCCGCCTATATCGACTCATTTTATTTTGCAGGTATACCCTGCGATAATCCATAGCCGATGGTGTAACAACATGGAATGAAATTTTAGCCGGAAGACAGTCACAGAAAACCTTGTTCCCATGAACGTCACACGATACCTGAAGCGAATCGCTTTCGAGCATACCCCCACCGTCGACACAGGCACCCTGACGCAACTTCACCGTCACCACGTTTTTCAGGTGCCCTTTGAAAACCTCGATGTGCACTACAAAAAAAGGTTTAGCCTCGATACAGAAACCGTATACAACAAGATTGTTTCTCAGCGCCGTGGCGGCTTTTGTTATGAGCTCAACAGCCTCTTTCTCAAATTGCTGCAACATGTCGGCTTTCGCGGACGCGTGGTATCGGCCAGCATCTTCGACGACACCGGCACACCCGGTCCGCGGTTTGATCACATGGCCATTGTGGTAGAGGCAGACGGCGACTATCTACTCGATGTCGGCTTTGGCGACCTCTTCGTCACGCCATTAGAAATTGAACCCGGCAGGGTGCAGCACGACGGCCGAAACTATTTCCGCATCGACTCGCATAACGACGGTTATGTCTTAGCCATGTCGCCCGACGGTAATATCTTTCAGCCCAAATACATCTTTACCCTTGACGCCCACGACGTCAGCGACTTCGAGCCCAGCTGTTACGATAAACAAATAAACCCGGGCTCATACTTTGTCAAGAATATTGTTTGTACCCGTCCTACCGATGCCGGCCGCATCACGCTGTTCAACGACCGGCTTATTGAGAGGCGCCATGAGCAGCGAATCATCTCCGAGATTACCGACGAAGACCACCGGAAGGAAGTCCTACGGACCGAATTCGGTCTGGCGTTGTAGCCACACAGGCACACAACAATTGTCTCGCCGCACCCCGCCGATTGTCACATTCACCCCTCCTGATACGGTCGGAGAGCATAGTATCTTTGATCCAGGATAAAACATCAACCCCTATGACCGCCATTATTATTAGCATCCTTCTTGCCGTTATCGCACTTCCCCTTATCGTTGCCTTATTTGTTCGGAAGAAATACGCGCTACAGCGGTCCATTACGATTAACCGCCCGCGTGCTGAGGTATACGACTACGTAAGCCGGATCCGGAACCAGGATGCTTATAATAAATGGGTGATGGCAGACCCACATTCCCGTAAAACTTTTCGCGGCACCGACGGCACGGTGGGCTTTGTATATGCATGGGACAGCGACGTGAAACAAGTAGGGCAGGGCGAACAGGAAATCAAGAACCTGATTGCAGATGAACGTGTAGAGCTTGAAGTACGTTTCGTCAAACCATTCGAAGGACGAGCCGACTCGATCATAACGTTCCAAAGCGTTTCCCCAGATCAAACAAACGTTACCTGGGGCTTTCAGAGTGGTATGAAATACCCCATGAACATCATGCTGTTGTTCATAAACTTTGAAAAAATTCTGGGCAAGGACCTGGAGATAACCTTACAAAACCTAAAAGACGTACAGGAAAAATAAAAAAGACAGCATCTTTATAGGAAACTGTACAGTTACATATATTTATCGGCACAAAACCAGGCTACCGGAGCGTGATATATCCTTGCAGGATAACCCGGGCGGGTATAATTTTGGAGTAAATCGATATTATGCCTAAAATACCGAAGCTCTTCTTATACTCGTTGGGCTTGCCCGACGAACAGTATGCTACCCTGGCGCGGCTTGCCGGCAAATTGCCGAAGGAAATTAAAGTGGCCGCCATCGAAAACGCCGCCGATGTGATCCCTGATTCCGCCGGCTGGGTCAAGGCCACCCGCGATGCCTTTACCTACCATGGCTTTGACGTGGAGGCCATCGACCTGCGTCACTGCCAGGGACAGGCCTTACGCGAAAAACTGATCCACAAAGACGTGATCTGGGTCGGCGGCGGCAACACATTTTACTTGCGTTGGATCATGAAAGAAAGTGGCGCCGATGAGATCATACCCGCGCTGGTGCGGCTGGGCAAAGTATATGCCGGATGGAGCGCCGGCGCGATCGTGGCCGGACCCACCCTCCGGGCCTTCGACGCCATGGACGACCCCGCAGAGGCGCCGGAGATTATTTGGGAAGGACTCGGCATGACACAAGCCGTCATTGTTCCCCACATGGACAATGACGACTTCGCCGCCAGCGCTGCCAGGACCAACCAGCAGTTGCTGGCCGAAGGATGCAACGCCCTTGCCCTGGACGACATGCAGGTAGTGGTCATTCAGGGCGACGAACAGCAGATCTACTAACCAAGGCATCAACCTTAAACATACCACGTATGACGGTAGAAGTTTTTAAAACCAACGTGACCGACGCCGCCGACGCGACCTGGCTGCTGGTGTGCATCCACACCCGCTTTCCGGAATACAAGGCCAACTTCGCCCTGGACGACTGCGACCGCATCCTGCGGGTCCAGTGTAACACAGGCTTTGTTCATACGCAGGCCATCATCCGGCTGATGAGCGACTCAGGCTTCTATGCCATCGTGCTTAGTGACGATGATAGCGATAGTGGCAACGATCCGTCCCGCTGGCCACACACACTACTGGAACTGTTTGAGTAGCGATCCAGTAAGGGCCACAACTTTTTGACGGTAAAGCCGTATTTTTAAACTATATGCACTTTCAGCAGATACCGCCCCCGGAATACCTCAAGCCCTACGTCCGTTATTACTGGACGCTTGAGAATCCGGATCGTGGTGACGAGCTGAAAACCTTTAGTGCCATTGCGGATGGCTGTCCCGGTCTGATCTTCCAGCAACTGAGTGGCACCAACTTCTATGACCAGGACGAAAAAAAGCTTCCCGCCTGCTTTTTGTATGGGCAGGCTACCGGCTACCGCGAACTATATACGCCCCAGCAGTTCCGGCAAATTGGTATATACTTTCAGCCACACGCGCTGCGTACAGTCTTTGGCCTTGACGCCGACGCGCTAACGAACAACTGCACAGACCTCGGCGGGCTGTCACGCCGGGAGCTTTTCAACCTGCCCGAGCGCCTGCTCGATACACGGACCTTACAAGAACAAATTGACGTACTATCACAATACCTCTTCTACCTCATTCAGCAAAACACCCAGCGTATTGACGCTCGTACCCAACAGATAGCATCGTACATTGCTGGTGCCCGTGGTGATGTATCCTTGCCGTTATTGCAACGCGACCTGGGCATTTCCGAACGTAGCCTCGAACGGCGCTTCCGCGAACATATCGGTATTTCCCCAAAACTATTTGCACGTATCGGACGCTTTCAAGCGGCACTGGATCGTCTTCGTGAAGGGCAGTACGATAAGCTCTCTGACATTGCCTTCGAATACGGCTATGCTGACCAATCCCACTTCATTCGTACCTTCCGCGAATTTGCCGGCTGCTCTCCCCAACAATTTCACCAACAATCCAACGAGCTCATCGAAAACTTTCCCGAACGCATGGCAGTAAAGGATGCCAAAAAGGAGAAAGGAAAAATACCCGGTCTGGCATAACCCCTAGACGACACAACTGTGTATCGAAAACAATCGTCCGGTATAAGATTTTCCAATTAAGATAAATTATCGTCAGCTACAGCTGTTACCACATATATGATGGTGACACGAGTAAGGTCATCTTCGTTATTTGTCGCACAGAACCGGTTATTGTACCGTTGACATAAACGATTAGACCCCGCACACCATGGAAAATAGCGACGAGGAATTTGAAGAAGCCTTGGGTAAGAGTTTAAAGACGATCGGAAGGAATCTACAGCGATTAAGAACGATAGCAGAGAAGGATTTGACAGAGGTTGCCAAAGCCGTTCACATGAAGGCTGAGGTATTAGAGACGATTGAGAAAGGAACGCATGAAATGCGGGTTTCGCAGTTAGCGCGATTGTGCGCGTATTATAATGTAACACCTGTCGATTTATTCAAATATTCAGAAGCTTAAAGCCACCCAGGTAACGGATGATCTTTTGCCCCACAGAAGCCAGGGTTTTGGAAATATCGCTTGAATTTATACAACGTAATGTTTTATACCTGAACTAAGTCTTTTAGTTAGGGTTTTTTATAGGAATATTATATTGTTTTGTAATAGCAACATTCTTACGCACAGGTACCCACCCCGTGTCCCAACGGTAAATTCCTCTCCATACAGCGTTATATGGCCTATAGATAAAGGCAACTATACGAATAAGCCTATTTATAGTTATCCTACTATAATGACTCGTTTTCCCCAGAAAGGTATAAGATAATACAAGTACCGAAATCGTTGCCAGGTAATATTTTACCCGAAAAATGACAATGTATAGTACATATATAGTAAATGCATAGGGTATTTCCTTAATTATATATTTAAAGTATAAGTTTTGGGGAAACTATTAAATGTTGTCAGTATATTCGGTTAAGTAGGGAATAGGAGCCCCTACGAAATGCAATTTTTTCAATTAAACATTTAAACCCTATGAACATTTCAAATCTACTGACAGCGTCAGCCGCTGTCACCATTGCCGTTGCGGGCACAATCTATGGCCACAAGAGTGATCCGGTTATTAATTATTATGCGGTCACGCCGAATGGTTGCGTATTGAATTCGAATCCGGGATGTGTTACGAGTGGATCCTTACAGTGCACGGTATTTATTGACGGAGCTCCCTGCCTTATTAAAAGACAGGCGGAGGCGGGAACTCCGTGTGCCGTGACGATGTATAGAAATTAGCGGGGAGATCAGTATCCGTGATTTTGAGGACCAAGATTGGGGTTACTGACAATTTCAGATTGTGGGACAGGATACAGTTCATCTGTATCCTCCCATTTTTTATAATCACTTGATGATAACGTTATGGAGGCGTTACCTGTACGCTTAAGATCCAACCAACGGTGGCCCCCTTCGGCAAACAATTCAATACGTCGTTCCTGGGCGATTTTTTGAAGTAGGGCGTCGCGGGTAAAGGAATGATCTTTTAATAAAGAGAGGTTCGCACGACTCCTGAGCATGTCGACGTCGTCAATTGCCAGGAGGAGATTATCTTGGTGTGCACGTGCCTCTGCACGTATCAGGTGAAGTTCCGCTAGTCGTAACTCAATATGAAACTGGTCTTGTCCATCGGGTTGTTGGTATTTATTGGAATATAGATACGCGGTATCGTGAACAACGGCCGTTTCGATCCAATGACTGAAGCGCCGGTCATTGGGCTCGATGGCTTCCAGAAACGATTTCGTAAAGTGAATGACAGGTTTCCCATCGACCTTTTCGAGAAAGAGTTGCGCGTCGTATGGCCCGCTTTGCCTTCCTTCTTTCACGACGGGCAGCAGCTGCCAGATAACTTCCCGGCTGTTTGCCAGAAATACACTGTCGAGGTCGGCACACAGGGCAAAGAGTGAAGTTTGGTCAAGCACCGCCGTTGCCTGTTGTTCGGCTTCTGTCCATTTTTCGAGATATAAGTAGACCCGCGCCAGTAAGGCTGTGGCTGCCCAATAGCTTGCCCGACTGCGGGGAAAGTCATCTTTTGTAAAGGAAAAGTCTTTATCGTTCGAAAACAGCAGTTGTGCCTCCAATAGATCGTTTAGGATGGCATCATATGCTTCGACAGGCGATGTACGGCCTATGTGTAAATTTTTATCAAAATCGGTACTGGTCGGTAAAGCAATAGCACCAAAGAGATTGGTTAAGTAGAAGTTAGAAAAAGCCCGGATAAACAGCGCTTCTGCCCGCAGTTGATTTTTCATAGTGTCAGATACCCCTGTAGATGTCGCAAGACCTTCGAGGATGGCATTGGCGATGTAAATAGAGCGGTACCCAGGCTGCCAGCAATATTCTTTTACCAGGGCGTTGGAAGGATCGATGGTGTTGGTCTCGAAGGGTCGGCGATCTTTTGAAATCCCCATGCCTGGTGGCAGCAGTCGCATATCGTCTGCCGATAGACTCGACAAAAGGCCGATGCCGGCGTTATTGAAGTAGGGCTCGGAAGACATTTCACTGTACATTCCGCGCACAGCCGATACCGCTGTTAAGTCATCCTGAAAGATCAACTCTGGTGGTGGCCGTGTGCCAGGAGGGTCGACTTCTACGAGCGAATTACAGCCAACCACTGCACCGCTTAACAAGAGTAGCGCGAGGAAACGTAAATATCTATATCGGTAGAGCGGCGAGATCTTCATGATTCATCACAGCATAAATTTAAAAAGTTAATTGCACACCTCCTACAATGGTTCGCAAAGGAGGGAGGTTAGTCGTTGAGATAGTTTCCGGATCAACGCCCACGTAATTGGTAATTGTTAATAGATTCTGGGCCTGTATGTAAATTTTGACACTTTTTACGGCCGGCTGTTCGATGAACGAAGTATTGAGGGTATAAGCAAGAGAAACGTTCTTAAACCGGATGTACGATGCATCGCCATAGGCAATGTCACTGTAGGCCATAGCGTTCGCAAATGCGTTATATCCTTCTTCACCAGCAGCAAACCGTTGGATAGTGCTGTTATCATTCTGCTGCCGCCAGCGACCCAATACTCCTGCCGTATGATTATATGCCATTAGTCCTGGGGCGGCGGTATTAGCTTCATAGGTAAGCCCTGTCTGTTTTACAAATTGAAGCAATATGTCTAATTGGAAATTGTGGAAGCGGATAGTGTTGTCAATGCCACCATAATATTGAATACCACGGTCTATGACATAGCGGTCGTCACGGCCTACAACATTACCCTTATCTCCATTCAAATTCTTGAAAGCGTATAGACCGGTCTCCGGGTTTACATACGCCGAGTAAACTCTTCTGCTGTTAAGCGATTCTCCAACAATGTAACGCGCAGAATCCGCAGAGTAAGCAAGACGGTCAAATCGCACCAATTTATTGTAGGGCAATGTAAAGTTCAGGCTGGTGGTCCAGGAAAAATAACGCCCGTCAAGTTGGGTGGTGCTCAATAAAAGTTCAAAACCCGAGTTTTGTACAACCGCAGGGAGATTGAGGTAGCCTTGCGCAAACCCTGTTACAGTAGATACTTGCGAAGTTACGAGCTGGTTAGAAGACCGGTTCCGATAATAAGAGAGATCAGCCTGTATCCGGTTTCGCAAAAAGCCTAACGCAAGTCCAATCTCTGCCTTGTGTGTGGTTTCCCATGAGTATAAAGCATTACCCGGTAGCATTGGTACCGCCGCACTGGGTGGTTTGGGTGTCACGGCGCTGTTACGTCCATAAGGGA
Source organism: Parachryseolinea silvisoli (assembly GCF_021190955.1). Classification (GTDB taxonomy): domain Bacteria; phylum Bacteroidota; class Bacteroidia; order Cytophagales; family Cyclobacteriaceae; genus Ohtaekwangia; species Ohtaekwangia silvisoli. The sequence goes on along the minus strand of NZ_JAIOAO010000001.1, from coordinate 1,004,051 downwards.
GTGTTTCCTCATATCCGCTGTAGTAGTCATAGTTACCGATTTGATCATTACCTGTAACGCCGTACGTGGCACGAACCTTGCCAAAACTTAAAAAGGTTAGCTTATCCGAAAAAGGCTCTTGGGTAAAGATCCATGCACTACCTAAAGAACCGAAATTGGAGAATTTATTTCCAAAGCCAAAACGACTCGAGCCGTCACGCCGCACAGTGACGTTCAGAATGTATTTCTCTCGCCAATTATAGTTCATACGACCAAAGGCAGCAGCGTATCGATATACGTACTCAATAGGGTCAGCCGCTGTCAATGTTGGGGCCGCACCTAAATCTCCAATAAATGCATCGTTCGTATAGCCGCTCCCGTTGGTGCTTTGTGCATCTTGCACCATGTGTTGAATGGTAGAGCCCACCAGAATTTTAAATTTACCCTGCCAGAGATCACGACCGTACTCCAAGATAGGTTCCGCGATCATAGTTCGGAGGGTATTGTTAGATTCGGCGTGTTCGCCAGTTTGAGATTCACGGAACAGAGGGGAATAATATCTTCTTGGCGTGATAGATATTTCTTTCCTGGTGAGCACCGTTTGTCCCAGGCTGGCTTTGAGTAACAGACCAGGGAGCAACTCATAGTCCAGCATCGCGTGTGCAGACCAATTGGTGGTTTTTGCTTGGTAGGTTTGCTCTAAATACGCCAGCGGGTTACGCCAGCTATTATCTTCCCAGTTAAGTTGACCAGCAGCATTGTACAATGCAGGCGCGTTGGGGGGAAGATAGAAGGCCTGTTGCGTAATGTCAGTAACGGGCAGGTTATTATCATCGGCCGCATAGTTAAAGATCATGTTAGCGTGAAAACGTTTATTTTTAGACTGGTGCGTCATGTTAAAGAGACCCGAACCACGTGTGTAATCAAAGCGTTTCGGAAAGACGCTGCCCTCTTTATAGAAATTTCCGGTAAAAAAGAACTTTGTGTTTTCTTTGCCATCATAGAAGCTTACTATCGCGTTTGTAACAGGTGCGACCCCACCAATTAATTCCTTCTGCCAGTTAGTGTAACGTGTTTTATCCCAAAGGAAGATGTCCGGCGGGTTGCTTTTTTCTATATTAACGTTATCATTTTTAAATGCTTCAATCCGCATCTCTCGCCACTGTTGGCTATTCATCAGATTGACATAGTGTCCCACCTGGCTAAACCCGGTATTGATATTGACTTCAGCTCCCGAACCATTTTCCTTGGGACGCTTAGTGCTGATTAAAATTACCCCATTCGCACCTCGCGACCCGTAGATAGCCGTAGCATCGGCATCTTTAAGCACGTCAATGCGATCAATGGTAGATAACGGTACTAAGCTCAGCGAGTTGGATAAAGGCATCATGTAACCGCTAGCAGGATATACCATGGATGCGGAAGGATACGGCACGCCATCAATAATATACAACGGCTCGTTCCCTTCATCACGCAAACTATTCTGTCCGCGTATCCGAATCTTATATCCACTTCCATGCAATCCCGATATTTGCTCTACAAAGACCCCCGCTAATCTCCCCTGTATAGACTGCAGCGAGTTAACAACCGGACTCCGCTCGAGTTCCTTATGCGTCACCGTCGAGATATTCCCAATCCGCTCCGCCTCCGTCACAGGATAATATCCTGTATTGATCATCACCTCTGGCAGCGTCATCGGCTGCAGCACAATCTTCTTCGGCGTATGCTCATTCACCGTCACCTGCTTGGTGATCCGCCCCACATACGAGAACACCAGGATTTCATCTTTCGTCGCGGTAATAGCAAAGGTTCCATCGGGCTCCGAATGCGTGCCCTTGTTTGAATCCTTGATGTAGATCGTCACGCCGGGCAGGCCTTCCTCGGTCTCGGGGTCAAGCACGCGGCCGCGGATGTTGAACGTGACCGGGCGACGGAAGATAATGATGTTGCGACCGTTCTCTTCGAACCCTACAGGGGTGTCGCGTAATACGATCTCGAGAAATTCTTGTACGGAGTGAGTGCCTCCAGGCACCGCCAGGTTGTCAAATTGATCGACTAGGGTAGGCTGAAAGACGAACATGAAGCCGGCCTGCATTTGGACCTCACGGAAGATGTCCATCAGGGACATACGTCCCTCCGGAACCGAAATATTCTTTCGTGACAAGCTACCTTGCCCGTGTGCCAGGGAAATGTTAAGCAGTAGGCCTGCGCTAACGAGCATAAAAGCAACAGTACATTTACGCATAATGGTAAGTTTGAGACCAACCCGGAGCAACCAAACTTTCGTACGAGTAAGGTACTAATTATTGCCAGGACTTCATTTAGTAATGAGCCTTAAAACATACACTGGTATAAGATATTTACCGCGAAAACACCTGGTTTTGAGCGATTTCCCCAAAATATACACGTACTCGACCACGTAGTTCGAAAAAGAGATCGATTGCATAAAAAATACACCGAAAAGGAGACAAATTAACCATAACGACATCGGCTGATACATGACCCTTTTGTGGTGTAAAAACAGCCGATTGCTGAGCCGATAGGGGCGATAATTTTATGTCCAGAAAAAGACACCTTCCCCGGTCAATTACCGCAACAAAATATCCTTTGGAATGCGTCGGATACCCCGCACAAAAAACGGAAGGGCTATTCAGATCTGACAGCCCTTCCAAAACTAAACTTAAACCTAAGAACTAACGGTTCGATTAAAGCCACTAACGAAAATCTATCCCTTCACCCAAAGACTCCAGTCTTTGTCGAATTTATACCATTTGCCATTCGGGCTGGCCCACGACCACTCCGGCACATCGGCCCACGTCTTGCCGTCTGTTGACCACACGAGTTTTTTATCGTGTACCTTCAGCCATTTCCCGTCTTTGTCCTGCCAGGTCTGGTCTTTGGAAGCTTCCCATTTCTTACCGTCTTTCGACCACCAGAGCTTGGCTTGCTTGTCGAGTTTATACCATACCATGTCTTTGCCTTCCCAGGTGCCTTCCGACGACTTTTTCCAATCATCGGACACGGTTGTTTTTTTATATAGCGGAAAGCGGTGTGCTTGTGCTACGTTAAAAACCACAAGGGCAACGACCATCAATGCGAGGATCTTTTTCATATGAGTTTTGATTTTAAATAATTGGTCTGCAGTTGAGTTAAAAAGTGTTGACTATGGAGCCACGATAAACGGCCCGGCAATGGCCAACACCTGGTCGGGGGTAAGCGGCTCGTCAAATGCCTGCGTCGCGGCTGCGGTAGTATAGCCGAGCCCGGTAACATTAACAGTCCCTTGCATGGTTACGTCTTCTCCGGCATAGACGGCAGGGGGCGCGCCATTAGTCTGGGCGCCGGTGATCCAGCCCTTCTCCGCGCGCAGGCGGCGAATCATCGACGCGTGGCGCGCCTCTACAGAATGTATCTGCAGCGCCGCGGTTAACGCCGCTTGACCGACAAGCTCCTGAGCGCGGCCTTTGTAGGCGCGTACTCCTGTGTCTTCAAAGGCCTGCGACAGGGTCAGGAACACAGCATAGTTGCTCCATACCGTTTCATACATGCCGTTCGCCGTGAAATCAAATTCGGGCTTCGATACAGGTGTAACATCCATCGAGTCGAGCACGCCAAGCAGGAATTCAACGTGCGCGCTTTCGTGCTTGCTGATCTGCTGGAAGATGGCACGACGGTTTTCGGGTATTAACCCCTCGGCCATAAGTCCTTGTTTGTAAAAGGCATCCTCGAGATACTCTAGTGTCAGTGCATAATTAAGGACATCGCCCACCGAGGCGCTGCCTTTACCATAAGCGCTCTTCAGTGAGCTCCCCACGATCAGGGGTATCGTCGCTGCTGCTTTGACGCCAGCGGAGGTGAGGTTGTTGAATAGGGAGCGACGGTTGCTCGTACGCTCATATACTTCGGGGTCGATCGATTCGATCGCGTGGAATATACGTGATAAGTTCATGCTACAAGGGGTTAAGAAGGGAGATTGTCAAAAACGACCATCGTTTTAACATAGGTACCGGCAATGGCAAGCACGTCCGCCGGAAGTCTGGCCTGATCCAGCCCGTTGGACGGAGTCACAACGTCGTCGCCAGAGAAAGCAGCTGTAAAAGGATTCAGCAGGTCGCGTATAGCCGAAGCATGACGTGCTTCCACCGACACGATCTTACCAGCGATCAGGAGAAAGTCAGGGCTCTCCAGCAAAACACCGGCGCCATTATAGGCCGATACGCCCAGGTCTTCATACGCACGCGCAGTAGTCAGTACGCTGGAGCGGCTGCTGAAATCAATCGTACTGAAGTCAAATTCCACATTGCCGGCAATTGCTGCGCTACCCAGTGCGGCCTTGAAGAAATCACGATGTGCAAGCTCATGGTCGCGTATTTCCATAAGCAACGTTTTTTCCTCGGCAGGCATGTTGGCATAAGGTGAGTCGATCACTTTTACATAGAAGGCCGCTTCCAGTTGCTCCAGCAAATAGGCATAGTTGAGAATACCGGTGTCGCCACTGCCCAGGTCTACGCTGGAGGGCGCTTTGTCACCATCATCGTCACTGCATCCTGCCAGCAGCATGCCTGTGGCGGCAGCGGAGACGCCGAGGTACCGCAGAAACGCGCCGCGCTTCAATGGTGTCATGAAACCCTGCGGACGTGGGATGCCCGGCACGATTTTCGGAATCGTTAATTTGTTCATTGTGTAGAGAGGTTTTAATTAAAAAAATATACTCGCGGAAGTCGTTACTATCAGCATACAACTGCTGCCAGTCTCGAGTTTGTGTAAGTAACTACGAGGTTGTGAAGCGAATTGGATTTCGAAGAAGAGAAAGATTTCAGAAGAATCGTATACACAACGGAATTTCTACACTATAATGAATAGCGCTACACTATTAGGTACACTTTATCCTGAGCATGAGGTAAAATATCTACATAAAAACATCTTTTACCATCGGGCTGTCACAACAAACATTTATCTTGGCAACAGTATCAGCACGGTCGAACCGACATGAAACCGAAGCCCCTCGTTAATCAAAAGTTTACACTGGAACGTTTCCCCGGCAAAGGTGGCTGGACATTTGTTTGCCTGCCCGGCATCACCCCCGACGTCAAGCGCCGCTTCGGTATGGTAAAAGTACACGGCACCATCGATGACTACGAGATCAGCCAATACAACCTGATGCCCATGCGCGACGGTCGACTATTCCTGCCGGTAAGAGCGGAGATTCGCAAACGGATTAAGAAGGAAGCCGGCGATACAGTACACATCACGCTGTATCCTGATGAAACACCGGTGAAAGCTCCACGGGAAATGATTCAATGCCTGCGCGACGAGCCCGCCGCCTGGAAATTCTATCAGTCGCTCACTGAAGCCGAACAAAAGGCTTACATCGATTGGATCTACACTGCCAAAAAAGAGGAGACGAAGATTGAAAGATTGGCCAGGACCGTGAACAGGTTGCAGGCTGGATTAAAACGTTTCGATGCGGATGACCCAAAACTTTTGTAGCCATGCTCCGTTTAAAACACTGCATCAAAACCATATATGTATATACCGAACCAATTTGCTGCTACCGATACCGCCGATCTGCTCGCCTTCATGAAACACTATAGCTTCGCTACCATTGTGACGGCGAAAGACAACGTGCCGCTGGCAACGCACCTGCCGTTTGCCGTGTCAACCCGCGAGGATAAAGTCGTTCTCACGTCACACTTCGCCAAAGCCAACACACAATGGCGCCAGATCGTCGACCGGGTCAACCTGGTGATCTTTAGCGAGCCACACGCCTACATCTCGCCGACGCACTACGACAACGAGCAGAGCGTGCCCACCTGGAACTATGTGGCCGTGCATGCCTATGGCGCCGCCACGATCATCAACGACCGGGAGCAGGCCTTCGAGGCATTGGAGAAAATGATTGATACCTACGAAGAAGGATATCGTAAGCAATGGGCTGGTCTGTCGCAAGACTACAAGCTGCGGATGCTCAACGGCATTGTACCCTTCGATATCGTCGTCACCGACCTGCAAGGCAGCAGGAAGCTCAGCCAAAATAAAACGGAACAAGAGCAGCAACGCATTATCAACACGCTGTCGGCCAGCACCGACGGTGCGGCCCGTCAGATTGCCGACTACATGCGCGGTAATCCGCATCCCGGTAAATAACAGCCTAGGGCTGAATGCCCAGTACCTTCAGCATTTTTTTATACAGCTCGGTATTTTGGTAGACACCGGCAAAATTGGAAGCTCCTGCGCCATAAGCAAACACTATGACGGGCGTGGCAGTATGGTCGTCCGTGCTGAAGTGGCCGCGAACGTCGCCTGTCTTTAGATTACCGTCCAGCAGCGTAAGCCCACCTGTTTCGTGGTCAGCCGTAACGACCAGCAGCGTCTCCGGATGTTTCGCGACGTACTGCATCGCGCGGCCCACCACCTCGTCAAAATTCAACATCTCCCGCACCACGTACTCCATATCGTTCGAGTGGCCGCCCCAATCGATCTGAGCACCTTCGGCCATAATAAAAAATGGTGACGGCCCCGTGCTAAAGGTCTGGAGGGTTTTATCCAATGTGGTGGCCAGCAGGTGACCGCGACCTTGTTTCATCGACAACCCCATAGTATTATCCAGCAAGACAAACTTCGACGACCGGAGCGTGTCGAGCGTGCGAACATCAGTAGCGACTGTATAGCCCTTCTGTTGCAGCTCGCCGCGCAGGTCGCGGCCGTCCTTGCGTTGTAAAAAATGGCCGCTGCCGGCACCGATCAACACATCGATGTCGCTGCTCAGGAAGTCAGCGGCAATCACCTCGCTGGAGGCACGGTCAGCCGAATGCCCATAAAAGGCCGCAGGGGTAGCGTCGGTAATGTCGCCCGTGGAGATAACCCCCGTACGGAAACCGTGTTGCCGTAGTGGTGCGATGATAGACGGAATGGGACGACTCAGCGAGTCAACACCCACCGCGCGGTTGTTAGTTTTTTTGCCCGACGCCATGGCCGTTGCGCCGGCAGCCGAGTCCGTAATATAACGGTCGGCCGATGTTGTAATCGAAAGCCCCACCACCGGCATGGTGAACAGGTTAAGCGCGCCGTGGTTGGCGGTGTAGCCGGCATACTGTTGCGCCAGGCCCATACCGTCACCGATCAGGAAGATGATGTTACGGGCCACTGCCGTGCTGGCCGGCAATACAGGCGCAGGAGCCACACGGTGCACATCGGCATTCGTGAAGGTCACATGCGGCGTCTCTTTCATAAACTTGTTCAGATCGACCACCTTATCCGTGCCGATATAATCCACACCCAGTTTGCCCAGCGTGATCCAGGCATTGACCACGTCGGGTGTTGCCCAGAAACGGAATTTCTTGCCACGGGCATGCACAGACTGGATGACATCCTCAATCTTTTTACGATCTTGTGAGAGGATCACACCCTTGCCGTTCCAGATCGTGTAACGCGAAAAGTCGTCACTCATCATGCTGATGCGGGCAAGCTGCTCCGGCGTGTAGGTCGCCGCGGGGCGGCCATCAAAGTGAATAAAGGCGGGATATGACGACCAGGTAGCCGGTTCGGGTACACTACCGCTCAGGGTAATGGTCAGCGACGGGCACGAGGTCAGCGTGGGATATTTCTGTAATACCTTGACTAACGCCGGGACCGTGGTGGCACCGGGCGTTTTCAAATCGATCATCAGGGTCAGTGGCTTGTCTTTGGCATACACCTTCCCACCGTGAAAGCGAACCTTCTCTTGCAAAGGCAGGAGGTACAGGGCCTCCAATGTTTTTTTGGGATCGATCTCTTTGTCGGTGTGTGCCACACACAGCTGGCCGTTATGCAGGAATATATCCACTTCGATCGAAGCTGCTTCCTGGTAGTACGCATTCAGAAACGGAATGGGATGCACGTAGTCGTTGTGTGCATGAATGAGCCCGGTGCCGGAATATTGTTGCGCACGGCACACGGTTGCTATAAAAAGAAGGCAGCTGAAGCGTGCGATACGAAGGTATTTCATGGGGCAGGAATAGTTAAAAGCTGGCAATATAGTAGGTACGGTAGGATGTTCATGTTAACAATATATTAATTAACTTTATAAAGGATGGCGTGATCCGGTGGTGTGAACGAGTGCTGTGATTTATTGAATGAACATTCAATAAACATGTGAAGGTGCGGTAAAGGTTTGTTCATAAAACGATAACACACGTGTTTTTTTCTCTCCCGTAGCAAATGATCTTCTTTGCGCACCAAAATATAGGTACCACAGATTTACGCATCAAAGTAAAGCTTCCATAACTTCCAATCACAATAACCAAACTATCAGCCTATGGCAAACATCTATGAACGCATCCAAAAATGCGGCAGTCTACTACGTCGCTGCGATAAATATATCGTAGCGGTTGCGCTGGCCGTTTTTGCAGGGCCGGGCCCGCGACCGTTGTTCGCTGCTGTTTTACAGCAGCAGGTGCAATCGCTGACTGTGACAGGTAAACTTACAGATGAAACCGGCGCGGTCCTGCCCGGTGTAAACGTAATGGAGAAAGGTACCACAAATGGTACCGTAACAGACACCAACGGTGACTATCGCCTGACGGTGGGATCTTCCAACGCGGTGTTGGTATTCACCTTTGTCGGCACGGTCAGTCAATCGGTCGTGGTGGGTACGCAGAGCACCATCGACATTCAGCTGGTGTCCGATGCATCGACGCTCGGCGAAGTGGTCGTGGTGGGCTACGGTACGCAAACCAAGCGCGACATAACGGGCGCCGTAAGCTCGGTCAAAGCCGACGATTTCAACAAAGGTATCATCAACTCGGCAGAGCAGCTGCTGCAAGGTAAAGTAGCAGGTGTCAATATCACGTCTGCCAGCGGCGAGCCAGGGGCAGCGCAAAACATCACGGTTCGGGGGCCCGGCACCGTACGCAGCGGCAGCACGCCATTGTATGTTGTCGATGGCATACCGCTGGACAACAGCAACACCGCCGGCATGGGGGTTGACAACGGCGGTACGACCAATCCGCTGAACTTCCTCAACCCGCAGGACATCGCGTCCATCGACGTGCTGAAAGACGCTTCCGCGACAGCTATTTATGGTGCTCGTGGCGCGAACGGCGTTGTGCTGATCACGACCAAGCGCGGCAAAAAAGGGCAGTCCGGTGTGACGTACACGGCGAGCTATGGTGTGTCAAAACTTGCCCGTAAGATCGATGTTTTTTCCGCTGACGAATTTCGCCAGGCGGTGCCGCAGACAGGCGCAGAGGTAATCGATCTCGGCGGCAATACCGATTGGCAGGACCAGATCACGCGTACAGGTACTACACAAGATCACAACGTGGCATTTTTCGGCGGTGCCGAAAACATGAACTATTACGCATCGGTTGGGATGCAAGACCAGGAAGGTATTCTGAAGAACAGCAACCTGAAGCGTTACACGGGCCGCATCAATGTCAGTCAAAAGGGATTGAACGATCGTCTTTCCGTTGACCTGAACCTGAACGCGTCGCACACCCGCAACGATCGCCCCGAGGTTTCGAGTCTGATCAACACAGCGCTTACCGCGAATCCGACCATGCCGGCCTACGACAGCGTCGGCGGAATTTACCAACGGCAAGACCCGATAAATCCGCTGGCGATGCTCAATACCTATAAGGACATCACCGAGACGAACCGTGTCATCGGTAATATCTCGCCTTCGTTCCGCATCATCGAAGGCCTGGTGTACAAGCTTAATGTCGGTATCGACATGACCAGCGCGATTCAGGACGTACAACGCATGCCGAGCGTGTATCCCGCCCAGGAAGGTCGGCTGGACTCGTATTTCACAAATAATACGAACAGCCTGATCGAGCATTATCTGACCTATAATTTTTCGAAGGGGGACCATGCCTTCACATTGCTGGCAGGTCATTCATACCAGAAGGTCACGCTAAAGACGCGCTACTGGAGTATTTCCACCTTCCCGATCTCCGGCATCGAGCCCCGCTATAACGCCGGCCTTGGCTCTGAGATCGATATGACGGGATCTACAGATAACAACCGCCCGTGGGGAAAAGCGGTCAAGAACGAACTGCAGTCTTTCTTCGGCCGTCTTAACTATACCTTTAAAGAGCGCTATCTGCTGACGGCCACTGTACGTACGGATGGGTCGTCGAAGTTCGGGGACAACAACAAGTATGGTACCTTCCCTTCGTTTGCGGCGGGCTGGATCATCTCCGAGGAACCGTTCATGACGACCGTCCCGGTCAGCACACTGAAGCTGCGCGCGGGCTGGGGCCAAACGGGCAACCAGGAGATCGAGCCGAAAGCTTCGTTTGCACGCTACGTTACTGCTACCGGCGCGGGCTACAGCTACCCGTTCTTCCCCGACGGTACCGCACCACAAGGCACGATCGTTCAGAACTACGCGAACCCGAATCTCCAATGGGAAGTTTCCAAGCAGACCGATATCGGACTCGACTTTGGCTTTTTGGATGGCGCACTCACAGGCTCGGTAGACTATTTCCGGAAGGTAACAAGCAACGTGTTGCTGAAAGTTACGGTGCCCGACCCGATTCAGCCGGCCTTGTTCTACTGGCGCAACGTAAAAGACATGGAAATCGTCAACGAAGGTACGGAACTGGCGCTCGACTATCGGTATGACACCGGAGCTGACTTCACCTTCAACGTCGGCGGTAACATCACATTCATTAACAACGAAGTGCGCAACTCGCCGGCTACGTTGATTCCTTCGGGCAGTATTTCCGGTAGCGGCCTGACCTCGGCTTCCGTAAACGGCTACATGAATGGCGAGCCCATTGGAACGTTCTTCCTGCAGCAATTTACCGGGATCGGCGAAGACGGCTTTAGTACATACCTTGAACCCCAGGAAGATGGTGAAAGCCGCTATGTTTCCGGAACAGCGCTTCCCGACAAGCTTTACAACTTCTATCTGCGCGCTGCCTACAAAGGGTTCGATCTGTCCGTGAACTTCAACGGTCTGAGCGGCAACAAAATCTACAACGGTACGGCGAACCTGAACTTCTCGCGCGCCCAGCTGTACAAGAGCCGAAATGCAACCGATGTGGCCAGCAGATATCCGAACGAGGACGTTACCAATGCCAACAGCGTATCGACACGCTATCTGGAAAACGGTGCTTTTCTGCGTCTGAATAACGCCTCCCTGGGCTATAACTTTAGTCCCGAGGCATTGGGAATCGGTAACTGGATCAAGTCGCTACGTCTGTCGGTTACCGGTCAAAACCTCTTTGTAATAACCGATTACTCGGGCTATGATCCGGAAGCAAACGCAGAAGGTCGCCGGATCGAAGATGCAAATTCGTTTGGCATCGACTTCGCCAGCTATCCGAAAGCACGTTCAATCGTGTTCGGTTTAAATGTTTCATTTTAATTGTACACAGCGTATGAGAAAGAATATATATGTATTGATGTTGTTTTTGGGCGTCGTGCTTGTAGAAGGTTGTACAGACCTGCAGGAAGAAGTGTTGGACGAGTCGCTCACCGGCAATGTGACGAACGGTGATGTTATCGCGGGTACCCTGGCACCGGCCTATGCGTCGCTATCGGAAGTGTTTCTGCATACCCGCTACTTTGCCCTGCAGGAAATCTCCACAGACGAAGCAATCCTGCCTTACCGCGGCGGTACCGATTGGGGTGATAACAATATATACATCGATTTGCACCGGCATACATACACGCCGATGAACGGCCCTATAACCAATACCTGGAATTACATTTCGCAAGGTATCACGCGTTCCGTAATTGCCGTTTCGACCGTTCGCGCCCTGCAAAGCGAAGGTCAGCAGGTAGACGCATACCTGGCCGAGGCGCGCGGTCTGCGCGGTTATTATTCTATGTTAAGCCTGGATCTTTTCGGTATCGTGATGTCCAAAGACACACTCAATGTACGGTCGCGTGTGCTTCGCGGCGCTGAGGCCGTCAACTATATCGAGCAGGATCTGCTGGCCGCGGAAGCGATGCTGGACGATACAAACGGCCCCGGCCGGATCACGAAATCCGCGGCGCGGGGATTGCTGGCGCGTCTGTACCTGAATGCCCCGGTATATCGGAATCCGAATGCGGAGACGTATGACTTCCGCCGGGAGGATATGGAGAAGGTCGTCGAGTATTGCGACAAAGTGATCGCAACCGGTAAGTATGCACTCTCGGCCGAGTTCTTTGAAATCTTCGACGACGAAAATCATACCAACAAAGAGCTCGTCTTCGCGATCGACCAGCGTGCCCTCTTGAATGGAAACAACCGTATGGCTTATTTCTCATTATCGGGTGACCAATTTCCATTGCCACAATTCGTAAAAGCTAACGGTACCGATGGACCGGGCATTACGCCGGAGTTCTACCATTCATGGTTGGACGCATATGAAGGCGAAGACCCTGCCACCAAAGACATGCGCTTTTACAAGAGAAACCTCGATCCTACCGTCACGTGTATAGCAGCAGCCGATTTTGAGATCGACCGCGGCATTCTTCGCGGCCAGCAGTACGGCCTGCAAACCCCCCGTAAGGGCGACCCGTTCGTACGTTGCGCAGGCGGCGTAAACTACGTTGTGGGGCCGCTGTTTAACAACACCCGGGGCAACACGACACAGCCAGTAATCTTCACAGAAGAAATTGACTACACAACCTATAGCGGCTACAGCTCGGGCTACCGCGTATTGAAATACGAGTTCAGCAAGACGTCCGACGACGGGCGCGCAAAGGGTGAATTTGATATCGTACTGCTGCGTTTAGCGGACATCTATATGATGCGTGCCGAAGCGAAGCTTCGCATGGACGACGCTGCCGGCGCGCTGCAGGATGTCAACACTGTACGGGCTGCACGTACTGCCCGGATCGGCATTCCGCCACTCGAGTCGATCGATCTCGATATCATGTTCCGCGAACGCGGCTTCGAGTTTTATTTTGAAATGCAGCGCCGTACCGATATGATTCGCTTCGGCAAATATGAAGATGCATGGACCGAGAAAACCGACAGCGATCCCCTCAGGCGTCTCTTCCCGATTCCGCAGACTGCCATCGACGGCGCTTCGGAGTTCGAAGGCTTCCTGGAGCAGAATGATGGCTACTAGGTTGCACGGTAAAGGAGAACGAGAGATTGTAAGGAGAGGCTGCCCCGAAAAGGGCAGCCTCTTCGGTTTTGACACCACCGCGAAAAACCAGGGCGGGTATGCCCACAGGTACATGAAGCACATGTTAATAAAGTTGTCGAACGACCCTGGCGATATACAGATTGAATGATCATTCAATAATATATTTATTACATCTCCCACGCAGCGTGACCTGTCACAATATGCGTTACAGCGTAGGGAATTGCACCCTTTTTACGTCTTCACAATTAGGTAATGTAAGGTTATAGTGCCTCTGCAATGGTTTACAATGCGTGTACGACGGTATGCTGATGGCGGAAAAGTATAGCACCGTGTTTCGTGAATTGATCTAAACGTAATGTTGCTTTAAAGCAGGCGACACATTGTGTGACTTTATTGCGCAGCTTTTCCCCCGAAGCAAGAATTCCGGACCAACCATCAATTTTATATATGCAGTATACATCTACTTTCCCTTCGCTAAGAAGCATCGTCTTGTTAGCCGCTGCCGGCTTTTGCAGTGTGGCGGCGCGAGCCGAAGCGATCGCGACCCATACCAGTTCTGTGCTGTCGACGCGTGCCGTCGTAGCCCGTATCACCGGTAAGGTCGTTGACGAGAACGGCGACCCGCTTCCGGGCGCTACCATTATCGTAAAAGGTACTTCCGACGGCGTCGTGACCAATGCGGAAGGTGTATTCGTAATAGAGGCCGACATGGGCAGCACCCTGGTAATCTCTTACCTGGGCTTTACCACCCAGGAGGTCGCCGTAACAAGCGCAACCCTGGACGTAAAAATGGCAGCCGACGCCTCAACACTCGGAGAGCTCGTCGTAGTGGGGTATGGTGACCAGACCAAAGCCGACGTGACCGGTTCCGTCGCGCAAATCAAAGAAGAGAATTTCCGTCAGGGTATCAACACCTCGCCTGACAACCTCATTCAAGGTAAAGTAGCCGGTGTGCGCGTGGTGAACTCGAGTGGCGAGCCCGGCGCGGGCATGGACGTCGTGATCCGTGGTGTCGGTTCCATCCGCAGCGGTAGCACACCGCTGTTCGTAGTAGACGGTGTACCGCTCAGCAACGACAACGTAAGCCCGACCGGTACCAACCTCGGCTTTGGAACATCGCAAGCCAAGAACCCGCTGAATTTCCTGAACGCAAGCGACATCGAGTCTATCAACATCCTGAAAGATGCCTCCGCTGCCGCCATCTATGGCGCACGGGGTGCCAACGGTGTGGTGATCATCACCACCAAGAAAGGCGCCAAAGGCAAAGGAACATTGACGGTCGACAGCTACGTAGGCTTCTCCAAGGTTATGAAGAAGCTTGACCTGCTGGACGCCGGCGAGTACCGCAACGCGATTACCGATGCCAAGTACGATCACGGTGGCAACACCGATTGGCAAGATGAGATTTTCCGCACCGCAGTAACAAACAACCAATCTCTGTCGTTCGGCAAACGCACCAACTCCGGCGACTACTTTGTATCCCTCGGCCGCATGGAGCAACCCGGTATCGTCGGCAACAGCAACTTCCAGCGTCTGACTGCCCGTATCAACGCCGCTGAATCGTTCCTCGACGAAGAGCGCCTGAAACTATCTATGCACCTGACGGCCAGCGAAACCCGCGACCGCGCAGTACCCGTCAGCGACGACGGTGGTGCAGATGGTCAGTTGATGACACAAGTACTGATGGCGAACCCTACATTCCCGGTGTATGACACCGCCACCGGCGACTACACCAACTTCAACTCACCAGCATACTACAATCCTGCTTACCTGGTTAAGATCTATGATGATATCACCAACACCACCCGTGTGCTGGGTAACGTCGAGACGTCTTTCCGTATCATCGACGGACTGGAGTATAAAATGAACATCGGCATCGACCGTTCACTCAGTAAACGCGATGCAACGATCTATCCGAACGTAACAGACCGTAACCCCAACGGACGTTACTTCTACAATAGCATCGAAGCTACCAACACGTTGATTGAGCATTACCTGACCTACAGTAAACAGCTTGGGCTTTCGAAGCTCGACCTGCTGGCAGGTTTCTCATATCAGAAATTTCTACGCGAAGGCGAAAGCTTCCAACTGGACGGTATCGCCAAGCAGGGAGAAGGTGTGCCGCCGAAATACAACCCGGCGTACGCAGGCAAAATAACTGTACTACCTGGCTATAGCCAGGAGAACGAGCTGCAATCATACTTCGGCCGCGTGAACTATTCTTTTAACGAAAAGTATATGGTAACAGCGTCAATGCGTGCGGACGGTTCCACACGCTTCGGTGAGAACAACAAGTACGGCTATTTCCCTTCATTCGCCGCAGGCTGGATCCTATCGAAAGAAGGCTTCCTGGCAAATTCAACGTCATGGCTTGAGAGTCTGAAAATGCGTGCCAGCTGGGGACAAACCGGCAACCAGGATGTCCAAAACAAAGTTACACAAGCTAGCTACTCCGTGGCAGGCGCTGACGGCTACTACCTGTACGACGACCTGAACCTCGTAAACGGTCTCTCCATCACCCGTACCGTAAACCCCAACCTGAAATGGGAAGTGTCGACACAATACGATCTCGGTTTTGACTTTAGTCTGATCGGTGGCCGCATGTACGGTACGATCGACTACTTCAACAAAAAGACAACGGATGCGATCCTCTATAGCAAAGCGCAGCCCCTGGAGCCTACCGAAAACGTATGGATCAACATGGATGGCGAAATCGTCAACAGCGGTTTTGAATTCATGCTCGGGTATCAGATCCTGAACACCGAGAAACTGAAGTGGTCCGTAGACGTAAACGGTGCAACACTGCGCAACGAGATCACAGGTCTTCCCGTATCCGGGATCTACACCGGTGCTATCTCCGGTACAGGTCTTAGCGGTGTAACGGCGAACATCTACAAAAACGGCTACGCTGCAGGCGCGTTCTACATGTACGAATTCCAGGGCTTCGACGAAAACGGAAAAGAAGTGTATAAGGATCAAACTGGCGACGGTAAGATCACACCCGACGACCGTATCGTGGTGGAAGGTGCGCTGCCGACATTCTCCTACGCGCTGAATTCTCAAATGAACTATAAGAACTTCGACTTGTCGTTGTCCTTTCTCGGTCAGAGCGGGGGCAAGTTGATCAACAACACGAACCTCGGTTCGCTTAACATCGGCAACCTGAACGCAAACCGGAATACATCGAAAGACATTTTCGAGTCTGGCGCGGCGGCCGGCAACACACCTACACTGTCTACACAGTTCCTGGAAAGCTCGAACTTCTTCCGCCTGAACAGTGCTCGCCTGGGCTACACGTTCCGCGTGAACAAATTCAACTGGCTGGACAATGCTACGCTGTATGTAACAGGTCAGAACCTGTTTACCATCACAGATTACTCGGGTTTCGATCCGCTGATCAACAGCCCTAAGTCTACCAATGGTAACCAGTCGCTGGGTGTTGACTACCCACGCTACCCGACGGCCCGTACGTTTACTGTAGGTGTTACTGTTAAATTATAAGCCAAAAGAGTATTAAGCATATGAAGAAGATCATCAAATCTAAATATATAGTAGCGGCAACGCTCGGGCTGTTTCTCTCAGCCTGTACCAACCTGGACGAGCAAGTTCGCGATGAAGTATTGGGCGCCGGCTCGATTAGCGGCGAAGCTACGCTGGCTTCTGTGTACGACCGCATGGGTGACGGTACTTTCGTAGACAATGGTGGTATGATCGCCATGCAGGACTATGCTTCCGACATGGCCATGCTGCCCACACGGGGTGCCGACTGGGGTGACGGTGGTAAATGGCGTGAAATGCACGAGTTTACCTGGACACCTGCCAGCCCGGTGATTAACGACAACTGGTTGAAGTTAACCAACGGCATCTCGCGTTCCATTAACGCCATCGGCGTACTGAACGCCGGCGAAGACGACAACAAGCAGCTGTTCCTGGCGGAGGCCAAAGCCATGCTGGCATTCTACACTTTCCATTGCTTCGACTTATTTGGTCAGGCGCCCTACCGCGACCCCTTCCTGGATCCGGTGAGCAATACCAACCCGACCGTTATGCGTAAAGCATCGGAATACATCGACCAGCTTATTCTCGATCTGGAAGAGCAAATTCCTAACCTGGCTACCCTGGGTGAGTCGAGGACACACACCGGCCGTTTCACCAAAGAAGCCGCCTATGCGCTGTTGGCCGATATGTACCTGAACCGCGCCGTGTTCAAAGACCGCTACAACGCCACGTCCGACTTTGACTATACCGAAGCAGCGGTAAGCGGCACCGGCAACGATATGGATCGCGTGATCTATTACACATCACTGTTGATCAACAACGGCAGATTCAAACTGGCAGAGAACTACTTCGCAAACTTCAGCCTCGGCAACGACGCTGGTTCCGAGCATATTTTCGCCATCGCGCAGAAAGTAGACGGAATCCGCTCGGGCGACAACGACCTGGCCTATATGTCACAAGAACGTAACCAGCGTCAGTCACCGAAGAACCGCGGTACGAATGGCTCATGCATCACGCCCGAGTTCTTCGCCAGCTGGGAAGGCAACCATGAAGACCCGCGCTTTACGCGTAAATATCGTTATGCCGACGGCACATGGTTTAAGAACGACGGTTCTGACACCAGCGTACCGGCAACCGACCGCGTAGCAGGTACATCTGAAATCTGGTTCCACTTTAACCGCGGCATTCAGTACGGCCAGCAATATGGTCCGAACCTGCTGACCACCGGCAAATTTGAAATGGATGGTGATCGCGTGAAAGTGGTTGCGCTGAACATTGAGAAGAACACCAAAACGCCGATGGACTTCACACCGGAAATGAAATTTGACAACCCACTGGAATCGGTATTGTCAACGAGTCAGTTGAATCAGGGCGCCCGTTGCTTCAAATGGGAGTTTGACCCCGCTTCATTCTCGGGTGCCGGCAATGGCGAAAGCCGCGTAGACGTACCATTATACCGCTTGGGCCACATGTATATCATGCGCGCAGAAGCTTACTTCCGCAACGGAGTAGTAGCGTCTGCCCTGGACGACGTAAACATACTGCGTACCTCCAGAAAGCGTGAGGCAGAACTGTATGATGAAGCCGACAGAGCAGGCAAAGCCCTCGTATCCCTGGATGAAGCCCAACTCTACAAGGAGATTGGCTTTGAGACATACTGGGAAATGAAGCGTCGTCCGCAAATGATTCGCTTCGGTAAGGCTGAAAATGCAGGTACGGCAAAGTCGGAGACACAGCCTTTTCGCCGCATATTCCCCATTCCGCAATCGACTATCGACGTGTCGAAGTATATCAAACAAAACTCTGGCTATGCCGGAGCGGAAGATTAATCGTTACGAATATAGTATACAGGCTGCCTTCCCCCGGAGGGCAGCCTTTTTTTATGTCGTTCCGTCCCGTGGCTGAAAGCCGAGGCGGTCCAGTTGTTTGTCGAGCTCCAGGGCCGCGCTGATAAGCGCCAGGTGCGTAAAGGCCTGCGGGAAATTGCCAAGGTGAGCCGCGTTCTTACTGATCTGCTCGGCGAACAAACCAAGGTGATTGGCATACCCCAGCATCTTTTCAAAGCTATCGAGCGCGCGGGTAACCTCGCCGCTTTTGGCCAGTGCTTCGATATACCAAAAAGAGCATAGTGTGAACGTGCCTTCTTCACCGGCCAGGCCGTCTACGGCCGGCGAATCTTTATACCGGTACAACAGCACGTCCATGCCAAGGGTCTTTTCTACGACCTTGAGCGTGGCCAGCCAGCGAGGCTCGTCCGGCGAGACGAAGTGGGTGAGGGGCATCAACAGCACACTGGCATCGACCTGGTTTGCTCCCTTGTATTGTACCCAGGCGCCGACCTGTGGATTCCAGAAGCCGTCGAACACATCGTAGTATATCTCGTCGCGTACCGCATGCCAGAGCGCCTGAGGATAAGGAAACGAACGATGATCAGCAATCTTGATGGCACGGTCCATTGCCACCCAGCACATCAGGCGGCTGTGTAGGAATTCGCGTTTGTCGCTACGCACCTCCCAAATGCTGTGATCGGGCTTGCGCCAGTCGGCTATCACACACTCGACTTGCTTGACGATACAGCGCCAGAATTCAAACGTAATGGCATGATGCTGGTTGTTGTAGATATAGATCGTGTCAATCAGCTCTCCGTAGATATCGAGCTGTAATTGCTCTTGTGCGCCGTTGCCAATGCGTACAGGCCGCGAGCCCTTGTAACCTTCCAGGTGCGGTAATTCGCGTTCGGCAAGCTCGTGTCGCCCGTCGATGGTATACATCAGGTACAGCTTGTCTTCTTCGGTGCGTGCATGGATCCAGTGTAGAAAAGCAGTAGCCTCTTCCGTAAAGCCGAGGCGCAGAAAGGCGTACATGGTAAAGGCTGCGTCGCGTATCCAGGTATAACGGTAATCCCAGTTACGCACCCCGCCGATCGTCTCCGGCAATCCAAATGTGGCGGCAGCGACCATCGACCCGTGTTCGTACGACGTCAGCAATTTTAGCGTAATGGCCGATCGGTGTACGATCTCCGTCCAGCGACCGCGGTAAGTGGACTGCGAGATCCAGTGCCGCCAGAAATTGACGGTTTCGTCGTAGAGGGTATTAATATAATATCCGATTGGGTGAAGCGAAGGGGTCTCATCTTCGGAAACAGATTCCAGCACAATGTGGACCGTCTCTGATTCCCGGACGACAAATTCGGTATAGCCAGTGCCTTCGCGTAATTGTAGCGGTACGTCTGCCAGTAGTCGCAACACGACACCGCCGTCGTGCTCAGCCCGAAAGAAGACTCCCGTGTCCGTAAAGCTATAGTTGGCAGTGGCCTGCCCGTAATGAAAGGCGGGATTACATACCATCCGAAAGGTGAGATCGCCGCGCACGGCAGTAACCTGGCGGACAATGGCACACAGATTCTCGCCTTTGTGGTGCACGATCGGCATAAAGTCCGTCAGCTCGGCAATACCTTCGTCAGAAAAAAAGCGTGTCAGTAACACGGCCGTTCCCGGCAGGTATAGCTGCTTGCTGTGGAAATCTTGCATGACAGGGGTGATCGAAAATGATCCTCCCTTTTGGGCGTCAAGCAAACGAGCAAACACCGTAGGCGAATCAAACGTCGGGAAAGACATAAAGTCGATCGATCCCGTCAGTGACACCAGCGCAACGGTCTTTAAATTGCCGATAACGCCGTAATGCTCAATCGGGAGATAAGAATCTGTGTGAAGGTCTTCCATGGGACGTGTGGGACGAAGCGCCTGCTGGCGCAAGTTTAAGTCGCGCCTACCGGCAGGCAGGCCCGAAAGGACGGAACTTGTGACTGCAACTGTTGCCAGTCTCCAGACTGGCGTATCCAACTAACGCTTCGTCTTTTTATAGTTGGACTCGTATAACTGCGGCTCGTTATCCGGACTCTTGGCCGGATGGCCCGAGATATCGGTCACTTTCTTCGGAGTCGGTTTTTTAGGCTCTTCTTTCTGGGGCGCAATTTTTTTAGCCATACAGGTATGGGTTTATGTTCCGTACCAGCGTGTAAAAACCGTACCCGGCCTACACCGGGTAAGCCATCGTGCTCAGCAAGGCATTTTCGGCTTGCCGGCTGTCCAGGCGTGTATGCTGCACAACCACGGGCACGTTGGATTCAATAATACATGCATAGTCGGTATCCAGGGGAATCGGAGCGGGGTCGCTCAGGTCGTTAAAGCGCACGTGTTTCGTGCGGCGGGCGGGCACTGTAACGCGGTATGGCCCCACGGGATCGCGGTCACTGAAAAAGATCGTAAACTGTACCAGCGCGTCTTCATCGCCGGCATTGAGAATACAAGCTGTCTCGTGACTCGTCATAGCCGGCGCCGGGCCCGTGCTGCCCGACGGTATATAGCCCTCGGGGATGGCCCACAGGGTATTTCCAATACTCTTTTTCATACCGGCATCTGATAAAATAGAGTGCCAGCCATGCCGCCGGGGACAAACTACGTCTTGGGCTGAATCAGTTTGGCAACGAGTCCCGTCCACCCTGTTTGATGGGTAGCGCCGATGCCACGACCATTGTCGCCGTGGAAATACTCATAGAAATAAATGTAATCGCGGAAATTCGGATCGCTTTGAAGCTTCGGATGGTGACCGTAAACCGGACGCTTCCCGGACGCATCTTTGCGAAAGATTCGCACGAGCCGTTCACTTAAATCATCCGCAATTTCTTGCAAGGTGCGCATCTGTCCCGAGCCCGTAGGGTGCTCAATCTTGAATTCATCACCATAATATTGATAAAAACGTTGCAGCGATTCGATTAGCAAGTAGTTGACCGGAAACCAGATAGGTCCCCGCCAGTTCGAATTCCCGCCAAACATGGTGGAGTCGCTCTCGCCCGGTATATATTTTACCTTTAAATCCATACCATCGGTATGAAATGTATAGGGTTTCGCATCGTATACTTTTGACAGCGCGCGTATACCGTACGGTGAGAGGAACTCTGCCTCATCCAACATACGCCGCAGAATACGTTTCATGCGATGGCCACGCAGCAGCGACAACAAGTGGCGCTCCTTCTTTCCTTTTTCTACCCACCGCGAAATAAGCCCCGCCAGGTCCGCACGATGTTGTAAAAACCATTGCAGCCGCTCGCGGAACTGCGGATTAGATTCAAAGATCTCCTCGTCGAGAATTTCAACGGCAAAGAGCGGGATCAACCCGACCATTGAACGCACCTTGAGGCGTTTGTACTGGTTGTCGGAGGTATTGAGCACATCGTAGAAGAACTCGTCTTCATCGTCCCACAAGTTAATGCCCTCGCCGCCGATGTTGGCCATGGCGCCGGCAATGTAGAGAAAGTGCTCGAAGAACTTCGTAGCCAGGCTTTGATATACCGGGTTCTCCTTGGAAAGCTCCAGGGAGAGACGAAGCATATTCAGCGTATACATCGCCATCCAGCTTGTACCGTCCGACTGTTCGAGATATTCCCCACTGGGCAGTTTCGTGTTCCGGTCAAAAACACCAATGTTATCCATTCCCAGGAAGCCGCCCTGGAAAATGTTATTACCCTCATTATCCTTCTTATTCACCCACCAGGTGAAGTTGAGCAATAACTTGTGAAAGACCTCTTCCAAAAAAACACGATCACCTTTACCGTTTCGCTTTTCGTCAATCTTGTATACCCGGTACGTTGCCCATGCATGCACCGGTGGATTCACATCGCTTAGCGCCCACTCGTATGCCGGTAGCTGCCCGTTGGGATGCATGTACCACTCCTTAGTGAAAAGCAATAGCTGGCTCTTGGCAAACTCGGCATCTACTACCGCCAGCGGAATGGTATGAAAAGCAAGATCCCACGCCGCATACCACGGGTACTCCCACTTGTCCGGCATGGAGATAATGTCGGAGTTCCGCAGGTGCATCCACTCGCGGTTACGGCCCAGCTTGCGGCTGGCAGGGGCAGGTTGACCATCGTCACCGCGTATCCACTTGCCCACGTCATAGTAATAATATTGTTTGCTCCACAGCATGCCTGCAAAGGCCTGCCGTTGAATATTGCGGTCGTCTTCGTCCTCGATCTTCTCCTGCAGCTCGTGATAAAAATCGTCGGCGTCTTGCATACGCTGCGAGAAGATTTCGTCGAACTTCTGGAATGGATTGAACAGATACCGATAGGCCAGCCGCAGCCGCAGCGTTCGTTTCTCGCCGGGGGCAAGCGTAAGGGTATAACGCACGGCAGCTTTGGTGCCGTGGCGCGTGGTGTTTACGGCGCTAGTCTTTTTATTAACGACATACTCGTGAACACCGTCCTTAAAGGTACCCGGCGATGGATAGTTATACAGACGTTGTGTATTGGTCTCGTTCTCGCAGAACAGTGTCTCATCGGGCTCCTCGGCATAAAAGTAATATTTGCCAAGCCGTTGATGATTAAGCTGAATCACGCCCTCTTCATCCTGAAAAAGGTCGGGCTTTTGAGTACCGCTCTTCCACGACCAGATATTGCGAAACCATACCTGCGGCAACACGTCCAGCGTAGCCGGCTCGCTGCCCAGGTTGTGCACCGTCACGCGAATGAGCATGTCCCGGTCGTCAGCCTTGGCGTATTCCATCGAGATGTCGAAGTAGCGGTTGTTGTCAAACACGCCGGTATCGATCAGCTCATACTCGGGGTCTGTCTTGGTCCGCTTGCGGTTTTCTTCCACCAGCTGCGCATAGGGAAAGGCTGCCTGCGGATACTTGTACAGCATCTTCATGTACGAATGCGTCGGCGTGCTGTCGAGGTAATAATAATGCTCCTTACAGTCTTCGCCGTGGTTGCCCTCGAAACCGGTCAACCCAAACATGCGCTCTTTGAGAATAGGATCTTTGCCGTTCCAGAAACCGAAGGCAAAACACAGGTATTGTTTGTCGTCGCTAATGCCGCCGATGCCTTCCTCACCCCACCGGTAGGCCTTGCTGCGGGCCATGTCGTGTGTGAGATATTGCCAGGCGTTACCGTTTTCGCTGTAGTCCTCCCGTACTGTGGCCCATTGCCGTTCCGTTAGATAGGGACCCCACTTGCGCCAGTTTTTGTCCTTCGCGACGTCTTCCTGCAGACGTGTCTTTTCTGCGTTCATGTGCTAAAGATAACCAAAAGGATGTATCACCCATTGTCTTCAAACCCCGGGTATAGCAACATACCCCCGTCGACAAACAACGTGATGCCGTTGACGTATTCCGAGTCGTCGGACGCCAGCCACACCGCTGCGCCGTTAACGTCTTCGGTCTCGCCGATGCGTTTGGCAGGGATGAGCTTGAGCAGTTGATTATAAGCCTGTGGTGTTTGCCAGGCAGCATAGTTAATCGGCGTGCGGATCGCCCCCGGGCCAATGCTATTAATGCGGATCTTCTGCGGCGCATACTCCTGCGCGATCGTTTTCATCAGCATCATCACGCCCCCCTTGGAGGCCGCGTAATTGGCATGGCCCGCCCAGGGAATAACTTCGTGCACCGAGCTGATGCAAATGATCTTGCCCATCGATTTGGAACGCTCGGGCACCATGCCGCGGCGCATAAATTCTTTAATAGCCTCGCGTGCACACAGAAACTGCCCTGTCAGATTGATGCCGATCACCTGGTTCCACTCCTCTAACGTCATCTCATGGAACCTGGCATCTTTCTGTAGGCCCGCGTTGTTGATCAGGATATCAACGGTACCATAACGCTTAATAGTCTCGGCAAACATAGCCTTCACGTCTTCCTCTTTGCTGACGTTGGCCTTGACCGTAAACCCCTCGCCGCCGCCGTCGTGTATTTCTTTCAACACTTCCGCCGCCTTATCGGGGCTGCTCGAATAGTTCACTACCACGCGCGCACCTTCCCGCGCCAACGCCCTGGCAATGCCGGCCCCAATACCCGAGCTGGCACCCGTAACGATTGCAACCTGATCCTGCAGTTTCTTTTTGTCCATGGGTTATCTGTGACTTATTAGTAGATGTACAATTTATTGTTTAGTCCAGGCTATTCAAAATCGTACCCGAGCTCTTCCGATGTTAAAGACAAGGCAATCCGGATCTTCCCGATGCTAAAAGACAAGGCAATCCGGAACCTTCCGATGCTAAAATACAAGGCAATCCGAGCCCGTCTACTGCTATTTTACAAGGCAATGGCGCCCAAAAAAGAAAAAAGGCCAGCGTAAACTGACCTCTTTTCCGTTCTCAAACCAATATGTAACTCACTTATACTACAGTCGGCTGAAGGATCAGACGATTCATCTTCCGATGGAAGAACGCCCCCAAATGATTGGCATTTGCCGCCAGCACGGCCTGGAAGTGTTCTTCTGCCTGTGTGGCCTGACCCAGGCCCAGGTGCCCTAACCCCATGAGGTAGTGGCAATGAATACGGTTGCGCAGATCAAGATCCTGATCGAAGACCAGCAGATCGGGCAGCGACACCGCGAAGTAATCGATGCGAATCTTATCGTTCAGGTGCGCTGCGCCGAAGTCGATCAGACGCTGGAAGATTGTAGTAGCCTGATCAGGCGTGCCAAGCTTCTTCCAACCAAGACCCTGGTAAAAGATCTTGTCAGGCTGCTGGTCGTTATAATAGACTGCCTGTGCCGGCTCGCTTAGCCCCTGCGTAGCCTTCCGAAACAAAGCTTCCGCTTGAGCCGGCTGGTCGAGCGCCTCGTAGCAACAGCCCTTCAGATAGAAGATATCATTTTCCTGGGCGCCATACAGTTTGCCTTCGCCCAGGTTGTGTGGATAGGTTTCGGCAGCTTCCAGCAGTTCCAGGGCTTCGATATAGGCACCTTGCAAAATCGCCTCTTTGGCCTGCTCAAGGTGGCATAGCAGGTATTGACCCACCACCTTGCCCTCGCCGCCTTCCCACGGATGGAAGATACGTGCTGCCAGTAGTTGACGCGCCCGTTGGAACTGACCCAACAGATTATACAGCGTGACACGCTCCAGGTATAGATCGTCGCGGTCCACCGTCAGGTCGAGATATTTCTCCAGCAGCGCCAGGCGCTCGGCGTGGGGCTTGTTCAGTTGCTTGTAAAGCTGATCCAGCTCCATCAGCACCCGCGCATCGGTAGGGTTAAGCGTAAAGGCCCGCTCCAGGGATGTCAGCGCTTTCTGAGCATCTTGTTGTTTGTTATAATACGCCAGCGCCAGGTTGCGATGTGCCGTCGGGAACGAGGCATCGTACTGCACCGACTTCTCCCAGCACGCAATAGCCTCTGTGTACTGACGGTTAGCATACCAATAATTGCCAAGATAATAATGTGCCTTGGCATCATGCACATGGGCTGCCAACGCGGCTTGCAGCACAGGTACATCCTCCAAACGATTCGGAAAACAATAATCAGGTGCGGCGGTTGCTGCTTGTGCGTACCACCGACTGGCAGTAGCCGTGTCGTGCATCAGCCCGGCAAAGTAACCCAGGTAGTAAAGCACCATGGGGTACGTGGGCTCGCCCGCTTTCAGGGAAAGCTTCAGGAAGCTGGAGGCCTCAGTATACAGTCCCGCATGGGCGTAGTCAAACGCATACTCGATATAGTTGTGCACATAACCACGTATCAGGTGTTGCAGCTGACGGGTTTTGTCGGCGACAGCCGCAGCGTTTGTCGCCAACAGCAAGACTTCTTCGTACAGGCAACCATAGTTAAAGTTGTCAATCGCCAGCGAAGCCGCAATCCACGCATGCGCATCGGCCGTGCGGCCCAGCGTACGCAGCAGTACTGCCTTCAGATGACGTGCGGTATGGCTATGATAGTTGCGTACCAGCGACTTCTCCACCAGGTCGAGCGCCTCCTCGTAAGCGCCTCTGCGTGTAGCCAGGCGTGCCAGCTGCAGATAAGCACTGTCCTGCCAGGCTGCATTCCAGCACGCCTTATAGAATACGTCAAACGCTTCGTCAAACTGACCCAGGTAGGAGAGGCAGAGACCGAGATTAAAATACGGCTCGCCGTCATACGGGTTAGGATTGCGTTGGGTCAGCGTAGCGATGGCCGTGCGGAAGTACGGCGCCGCCTGTACAAACTGACCACGCTTGAGAAACCACAAGCCGAGCGCGTTGTTGTTGCGAACATCGCCAGGCTCGCGGCGCAAGGCCTCCTGGTAATAATCGGTGGCGCGATACGTAGCGTGACGGTATTGCTCAATATGTAAGCCTGTAAGGAAGAGCTGCTCGACGCTTGTGATCACAGCGGGGGCCAACGCCGGACTGGCCGGATTGGGTATAGGTTTCACTTCGGGCTTATCCGGTTGATACTCCACCAATACTTTGCCGGTAGCGCTACGCAACACCAAACGAACTTGTTCCGCCTGTGGTACGCTGTCAAGCTTCACGGTGGCAGTATAAATGTGCTCGGGCGATACGGTAATCACTTCTTTGTGCACACCACGGCCGTTATGAAATACCTCCAGCACGGCCCCTTCGTACAGCGCCGTGGCGTATAACTTTATAGCAACCGACGAACCTTGTAGCTCCAGACTCACCATCGCGTCGCGGGTAGCGTTCTTCACAACTCCCAACTCGCCGTACGGCATGAAGTATTGCGTAAACGTACGTTCTTCAAAAGGCTGAATCCACGAGAAGTCGGGCTGGTTGTCGGTAAAGACACCCGTCATCAACTCGATATAGGGGCCGTCTTCGTCCGTCAGATTGCGGTCCCACGCGTAACCGAACTCGCCGTTGCCCCACGTCCATTGTTTTTTACCCGGCGACACATGGTGGTTGGCCACGTGCAACAACCCGCCACGCGAGTCGTGCTCGTATCCACCCATAAAATCATACCGGGACGTGATCGCCATATACGACGTCGGTACCGGTATATTTTTATAGCGCGAAATATCCACGCCGGCCGAATAATCTACTTTATAGTACGTGCCCTTCGCGATCGGAAACTCCGACACATCACGCTTACCGTGATCAAACACCGCGTGCACGTCCGGCGGGAAGACCGATTGATAATCGTCGTTTACTTTTACTGCCGGGTTAGCCCACCACAAAAATGTCTGCGGAAAAGGTGTGCGGTTATAGAGCTTTGCGTTGATCTCCAGATATGCCTTGTCGGGATATAGGCGAAAACCCGCCATACCCTTCGTGCGGAACATACGCTCCACTTCGTTTACCCATACCGTCTTGCTGCCGTCGGCATGCTCTTCAATTGTATAA
Source organism: Parachryseolinea silvisoli (assembly GCF_021190955.1). Classification (GTDB taxonomy): domain Bacteria; phylum Bacteroidota; class Bacteroidia; order Cytophagales; family Cyclobacteriaceae; genus Ohtaekwangia; species Ohtaekwangia silvisoli. The sequence goes on along the minus strand of NZ_JAIOAO010000001.1, from coordinate 976,383 downwards.
TCGATCGCGTCGAACGTGCTGGGGCGGTGGTGCTGCGGCCAGTTAAACTCGATGCCGCCCGAGATCCAGGGCCCCGTCAAACCTACCAGTGCCGGTTTGATGACCTGGTTGTAATATACAAAGTGCCGCTGCCGGATCTTGTCAAACGCCATTTGTACACGGCCGCCAAGCTCGGGCAGGATCATGATCTTGAGATAGTGGTTCTCCAGAAACAACGCCCGGTAAGACTGATCGTGTTTTTCGTCCAGTATCTTTTCGATGACCGGGTGCGGATAGACCACGCCACTGCTGCCCTGGTAAACACGATTCTCAAGAAAGATTGGATTTTTTTCTGGTTTACCCACTCCGTATGTAGGAATGACTACGTTTTCCTCCCAGACGGACACTTGGCTATTGATTTTCATCTAAAACGATTGTTTTTTGCAAAAATATCGGTCCTTTGCCCCTTGTTGAATGGACTAAGTTTCTCTTTTGATGGACAATCTTATTGCGCTAAATACATGCAGACAATTCGTAAACGGGAGGGATTCGAAGGACAGCGGGCCATTGTGCTGCCCAAAAAAATACTGGAAGTGTGCGGCTATACGCCCCCGGTCAACGCATTATATATAACAGACATCGGCTTTTACCCGCGGGCAGCCTATCACTACCGCGAGCGCCCCAACGGCATCTCCCAAAACATTCTCATTTATTGCACCGAAGGAAAAGGGTGGCTTGAGGTACCCTCAGGTACATATAAAGTAAACCCCAATGAATTCCTGATCATTCCGGCAGACATGCCGCACAAATATGGCGCCGACGAAAAAAGCCCCTGGACCATTCATTGGGTACATTTCAAAGGCATTCAAGCACCCTACTTTGCCTCCCTGTTATCGCGTCAGTACAAGGAGTATGTAAGCTATTCGCCCTTTCTCGATGAGCGCATCCGTATATTCGATTCCATCGTCCGGGCACTGGAAAGTGGCTATAGCCTTGATAACTTAACGTATTCCAACATCAGCTTTGCCTACCTGCTGGCGTCATTCTCCTTTCCCGAGAAATTTGCGTTAGCACACCACACCATTCAGAAAGATGCTGTGGACCTGTCGATCGAATACATGCAGCAGCACCTCGATGTGTCGCTTACGCTGGAACAGATGGCATCAGCAATTAATCTATCTGTGTCCCATTACTCCAGTATCTTCCGCAAAAAGACCGGCTACTCACCGGTCGTATATTTCAACCACCTCAAGATCCAGCATGCCTGTCAGTATCTGCAATTTACAACATTGAGGATCAATGAGATATCCTCCAAAGTAGGCATCGAAGATCCCTATTATTTCTCCCGTATGTTTACCAAGATCATGGGTATTTCGCCCCAGGAATACCGCAACAAAAAAGGATGAGCAGAATTTGAGGACCATAAGAAAGTCCATGAATTAAGTTTAATTCTCCATTCAAACGTTTGCGTTCTTGCCCCAATTTTGTAGGAAACGATTTCGGTCTTTATGGGGAAGAGCTCTTATGTATTTTTAATCAGTCTGATTGCTGCGTTCGGAGGACTTTTATTCGGCTTCGACATAGCCATCTTTTCGGGCACGATACCCTTTCTGCAGCCTTACTATCAGCTGACCGACGCACAACTGGGCTGGACGGGTAGCTCCCTCTATGTAGGATGTATCGTCGGGACACTGGTGACCGGCTACCTCACCGATCGTTATGGTCGCAAGCTGCCGCTGACATTTGCTGCAGGCATTTTTATGGTGTCGTCTTTACTGATGGGTTGGTCGTCTACCTACACCTGGTTGATAGTATGGCGCATCATCGCCGGCATCGGCGTGGGCGCAGCGTCTATGCTGTCGCCACTCTATATAGCGGAAGTAAGCCCCGCCGCCATTCGCGGTCGCATGGTATCGGTCAACCAACTGACCGTCGTGATCGGCATTCTGTTAGCATACTTCTCAAACTACCTGCTCGCCGACCTGGAGAACAACTGGCGTTGGATGTTTGCGTCGGGAGCCATCCCCGCCGTGCTGTTCTTTGTCTGTGTATTTCTGGTGCCCGAAAGCCCGCGCTGGCTATTAAGCAAAGGCCGCGTCGAGGAAGCCCGTCACGTGTTGCTGCGCCTGGCCGGTAGTGCAACAGTGGTAGAAGCCGATATTCAAACGATTCAAACCGGCATGACCCGCGAGGTAAAAGGCAAGCTGCGCGATTTGATTCAACCTGGCATCGCCTTCATCGTCATGCTCGGCATCACGATGGCCATCTTCCAACAGATTTCCGGCGCGAACGCCATCTTCTTTTATGCGCCCATCATTTTTGAAAAGGCGGGAATGAATGTAAAAGACCAGCTCTTCCAACAGATCATGATCGGTGCCATCAACTTGCTCTTTACACTGCTGGCCATGCAGCTTGTCGACAGGCTGGGCCGCAAGAAACTGATGCTGGTTGGGTCAGCGCTCATGGCGCTGTGGCTTTTCCTCGTAGGATTATGCTACGCACTGGGATTATTCCAGGGATACTGGCTTACTGTTTTTGTACTTGCTTTTATTGCCACCTATGCTACCACGCTGGCACCCGTCACGTGGGTGCTCATCTCCGAAATCTTTCCGACCAGGGTGCGTGGCATCGCCGTGTCGGTAGCAACGTGTGCGCTGTGGACGGCGTGTTTTGCGCTGGCTTATGGCTTCCCGGTCATGATCGCATCACTCGATGCGCCCCAGACCTTCTTTATATTCTCTGGCGTATGCCTGCTCTACTTCTTCATTCTGCTAAAATATATACCCGAGACCAAGGGCAAGACCCTGGAGCAGTTTGAGACCGAGATCATACGACATTAAAAGATCCTGTGAAATAATACCCGAAACACCGAAACACTTACCGAAACACTATTCAAAACAATTACCCTATGAAAAGGAAAATTCTACTTCCTATGGCCGCGCCATACCCAATTGCGAGCGCAACCACCGTGTGCGCACCGGTTCGACCCGATGAACGACCTAACGCCACGATCCTATGAAAAGTCCGCTATACTATATTCTAAGCTTTGTGCTGGCCGTGCTCGTGCCGGCAAGCTTACTGGCGACCGAAGCAGCGGCACAATCAGCACGTGTGTCCGGTCGTGTGATTTCGCAAAGTGATGGCAACACCGAAGAAACACTACCCGGTGTAAGCGTGTCCATCAAAGGTACCTCGATGGGTACAGTGACCGATGCCGACGGCAGCTATGCTCTTGATATACCGTCGCAGGACGCCGTACTGGTATTCACCTTCATCGGCTATACCACGGAAGAAATACGCGTAGGTGAACAGACTACGATCAATGTGACACTGACACCCGATATCACCACATTGGAAGAGGTCGTCGTAGTAGGAGCTGTCGTACGCCGGCAGGATCTGACCGGTTCCGTAGCCCACGCCACCGAAGAACAACTGCGGCAGCAACCTGTGTCGACCTTTAGCCAGGCCATGCAGGGACGTATGGCCGGGGTGTTGGTACAGAACGATCCGCGTCCCGGTTCGAATGGAACAACAATACAAATTCGCGGTAACAACTCGTTACAGTTCGGCACCAGTCCGATTGTGGTTGTAGACGGCCTCATCATGGACGGTGGCCTCAACCTCGTTAACCCGAATGACATTGCCTCCATCGATGTGCTGAAAGACGCGTCCGCAACATCGCTCTACGGTGCACGTGCGTCTAATGGCGTGGTGGTGATCACCACAAAAAAAGGCAAGAAAGGCGAAGGCCGCATTACCTACGACGGCTGGGTAGGGGTACAGGATTTAACCCGCCTCATGCCGCGGCTCGGTACCAAAGATTTGTTCGACCTGCGGGTAGACGCTTTTGCGAATGCCTATATGGATAACAATCCGGGAGCAGATCGCCAGCAGTATATAAACGACCAGATCTTGAACGAGAACAACTCCGTGGCCTTTGCCGACTACGAGTTCGACGCGCATCGTAACAATCAGTCATACGACTGGCTGGATCGGGTTATCCGCACGGGCCGGCAGCAGAACCACACGCTCGGCTTCAGCCGCGGCAACGACGACGGTTCAATCTATGTCAGCTTCAACTACGTAGACCAAAAAGGCGTTGTACAAAATGCCGGCTACCAGCGTTATACCGGCCGGTTTAACGGCGAGCAAAACATCAAGCGGTGGTTGAAGATCGGTACGACAACCTCGTACTCGCGCAGCGCAGATCAATTTGTGGAAGGTGGCGTATTCTCGACCGCCAACGGCGCGAACCCTATGCTGGCTATTAATGACACCTCCAACTACCTCAAGTGGGCTGGCATCGTAGACCAGAACCTGTACAACCCGCTGCGCAGCCTGCGCATCAAAGGCGATAGCTACCAGACGCGACTGATGTCCGGCAACTACGTTGCCATCAACCCGCTGGAAGGACTAAACATACGTTCAACGTTCTCGGCAGACATCATGGACAAGCGCGACTTTTGGTATACCCCCAACGACATCGGCCAATCGCTGCGCAATTCTACCGACGGTACCGCCAGCCAACGCAATGACCACTGGCTGAACTGGCAGTGGGACAACTCTGTCACGTACGACAAGATCATCAACGAAAGACATGTTATTTCGGGCCTGGCGACCTTTAGTTTGCAAAAGAACAATTGGGACTATAACCAGATCGATGCCAAAGGATTTGCCGCCAATGACTTCGGTTATAAATTCATCAGCGAAGCATTTAACAAAGATCAGTTCCAGGTAGCTTCCGACTTCGTCACGACGACCATCGTGTCGTACCTGGGCCGTGTGAACTATACCTATAACGACCGCTATTTTGCAACGGTCACTGTACGCCGCGACGGCTCCTCACGCTTTGGTGAAGGACACAAATGGGGCACCTTCCCTTCTGTGGTATTGGCGTGGAACATTGCCAAAGAGCCCTTCATGGAAAATGTCAACATCGATCAGCTGAAGCTGCGTGCCGGGTACGGCCGTGTCGGCAACCAGAACATCCCGAACTACGCTTACCTGACGCTGTACCGGGCGCAAGTGACCGGCACCAACGTAGACTACAAACCCGAAGGTACACTGGGCAATAGCAGTGTAGGATGGGAGAGCCAAAAGCAGGTAAACGTAGGGTTGGACGTGGCCGTGCTCAACAACCGCCTGACCTTCACAGCAGACTACTTCAATACCGACAACACCAACCTGCTCATGCGCCGCACGTTGCCGCTGACCAGTGGATTTTCCAGCACCATCTCCAACGTCGGCGTGCTGAACAACCATGGCATAGAGCTGGCGGCGAATGCAACCATCGTCAGCACGCAAGATCTGCGTTGGTCGGTGGCGGCAAACTTTACCGCTACCCGCAACAAGATCGAAGCACTGTACGGCGATGTAAACGCGATTTACAACCGTGGCGGGTATACAGGTGTTGAAATGCAGCGCGAAGGAAACTTCTTCGTAGGAGAGTCTGTCAACTCCATTTACGTCTATAAATTCGACAAGATCGCACAAGAGTCTGATATGGACCGTGTGGCCGAAATGCAGCTGGGCCGCAAAGTGCGCCCGGGTGACATTCTGCCCCTGGACCGCGACAATGACGGTGACATCGACGACGACGACCGCTACGCGGTGGGTCGTAAAGATCCCAAGTTCTTCGGCGGTTTTTCAACCGACCTGACATTTAAGAACTTTTCCCTGAACGCCGTCTTCAACTATAACTACGGCTCTAAACGGATCAGTGGTCTGTACGAAGGCTATATGAACGGCACCGGTATGTATGCCGCCCACGAAGACATGCTCGGCCGCTGGACCCCCACCAATACAAATACCAACGTTCCGCGGGCCTACAACGGCGGCGACCGCTATGGCTATGGTGATGTAGATCTGGGCGTACAAAATGCGTCGTTCCTGCGCCTGTCTGCATTGACATTGGCCTACAACCTGCCGGTCAGCGTGATACAGAAACTGAAGATGAACAACTTCCGCCTGTACGTAACCGGCAGTAACGTCTTCCTGGTAACCAAATACAAAGGATACGATCCCGAAACAGGTGACGACTTTCCCAACTCGCGGATGCTGGTCACCGGTGTAAACATTGGCTTCTGATACTGTGAACAGTGGATGCGTTAAAAAACTTGATACTATGAACACAAAAAATATTATACTGGGTCTGATGGCCATCCTGCTGATGGTGTCATCATGTGCCGACTTTCTGGACCAGGGGCCGCAGACAGCGTTGTCGCGCGAGCAGGCCTTTCAGGACGTAGAAAAACTGGACAAGGTAATTACCGGACTTTATAACCGGTGGCGCGAAACCCGCAAAGACCGCGGGGGATTTATTTTCTCGCTGGGGACGGACGAAACGCAACAAGGTGCCTATCAGGTGCGCACGGAAGCCCAACAGGCATCCCTCGACAAATACGATGCGACGCTGACAGCCGGCAACAACGCCCTGACGGGACAATGGAACAGCCGCTGGCCGGTGATTGTAGATGCCGCGACCGCCATCATCTCGCTGGAAGGCAATACCCTGGGCGATGCGCAACGCGAAATGTTATTAGGAGAAGCCTGCTTTATTCGGGCAGCCGTAACATTTGAGATCTCACAATACTGGGGCGAGATTCCCGTGCTGGACCTTGAGAAAACAGCGGAGTACGGTACCACGCGCCAGCCCCTGCCGGTGGTATACGACTTCATCATCCATGACCTCGAACGCGCTATTCAATATCTTCCGGAGGACCAGTCGGATAAACGCCGTGCAACAAAAAGCGTCGCGCAAGCCCTGCTCGGAAAAGTATACCTGTATGCGCCCGAAGCATCTGGTTTGCGCGACTATGCCAAAGCCCGCGACCAGTTTGCCACTGTCATCAACAGCGGCAAATATCAGCTCGTGCCCAACGTAGCGAGCTTATGGGATCCCAACAACCCGAATCCGGTAGAGTCAATTTTCTCGTTCCAGTTTAGCAATGTATGGCCTGACAACAACCAGTGCCAATGGCAAACCGGCTCACGGTCCCTGGCCAATCTCAATCAGTATGCCTACACCGGTGGCTACGACCTGCTGTTACCCACAGCCTACTGCTATAGAGATGCAGCCGACGGCGGCCTGTGGGAAGAAGGTGATGCCCGCAAGGATGCCAGCATTCGGTACGACTTTATCTACAACGGCCAGACACCCGAGATCTCGGCAGGTTTTGGTGGCGATGAGCTTGATCCACACATCAAGAAATACGAAGACATCCGTCTCGACGGCACGCAGAGCTTCTGGTATTCAGGTAAAAACATCTACTACCTGCGGTATGCCGACATTCTGCTGTGCTATGCCGAATGTCTCAACGAACTGGGAAGCACCGGCGAAGCCGTCACCACCGTCAACACCGTACGCGCACGCGCATGGGGTGGATCGCTGCCCGCGGATAAGCAATGGAATGCAGGCATGGGCCAGGAAGAATTCCGCACTAAAATCATGGACGAGCGCATGCGTGAGCTTTGCTTCGAAGGCTGGCGCCGCATGGACCTGATCCGCTCAGGCAAATTTCGCGAGCTGATTCTCGCCCGCAACAAATGGGCATCCGAAGCCAACGCGATTCAGGATTATCACCGTCGTTATCCCATTCCGCTCGACGAGATCAAGCAAAACGATGAGATCGACGAAGAAGATCAGAACGAAGGATACTCCAATCAATAATAACCGATTGCAGTAAAAGAATACTATCAGCACTAAAAGAGGCTCTCACCCGGCCTCTTTTAGTGCATATATCTACCGGGAGAGGGAAAATATGATGAGGAGAATAAGAACTATATATTCAGTACTTTTTTGGGTTGCCACGGTACACCTGGCCATCGCCCAAAACGCAAACAACAAAGCCGTCGTCATTCGTACCGCCAACACCAGCCTGGTGTATAAGGTCGACAACGACCAGGTCATACGGCAGTGCTACTACGGTAAGGCTATAAATGAAAATGACGTAGCCGGCATACAGCTTACCAGCCTGGACGCCTACCCGGCCTACGGTAAAGCTTACGTAAACGAGCCCGCATTCCGCGCCGTGCATGCCGACGGAAACCTGACCACCGAGCTGGCCTACGTATCGGCCGAGACCCAGGTACAGGACAAAAACATTACACTCACCCGCATCCGCCTGCGCGATCGCCACTACAACCTGTCGGTAACGCTTTGCTTCAAAGCCTATCAGCAACAAGATATTATCGAACAATGGACCGAGGTAGTCCACGAAGAGAAGAAAGACATTACCCTCTTCAACTTTACGTCGTCACAGCTCGCTTTGCGTGCCTCGTCGTATTGGCTCACCAGCTTTTATGGCAACTGGGCGTCGGAGATGAACATGAAAGAAGAGCAGCTCACCGAAGGCATTAAAACCATCGACTCCAAATTGGGCGTGCGCACCAACCAGTTTGCCCATGCATGCTTCTTGTTGGGTGTAGAAGGCCCTGCCGAAGAAAATAGCGGCACCGTGATCGGCGGTACGCTGGCCTGGCCCGGCAGCTGGAGCATGGAATTTGAAGTAGATCCGCTTAAGAACCTGCACATCCTGGCAGGAATAAACCCATACGCCTCGCACTATGTGCTCAAGCCGAAAGAAATATTTAAAACTCCGGCGCTGCTATACACCATCAGCCACGAAGGTAAAGGCGGCATCACACGCAAGTTCCATACCTGGTCACGAACATACGGCATCCACAAAGGCGATCAGCCGCGCATGACACTGCTCAACAACTGGGAGGCTACCTACTTTGACTTCGACGAGAAAGTACTCAAACAAATCATTGGCGACGCCGCTGGCATGGGCTTTGACCTCTTCCTGCTCGACGATGGTTGGTTTGGTAACAAATACCCCCGCAATGACGACCGCGCCGGCCTCGGCGACTGGGATGTAAACAAAAAGAAATTACCCAATGGCCTCGACTCACTACTCCGCGAAGCCGACCGGAAAAAAATCAAGTTTGGTATTTGGGTGGAGCCCGAAATGATCAACCCCAAAAGCGAACTGTATGAAAAACATCCCGACTGGGCCATCACCGCGCCTAACCGCGCCATCGACGTGAGCCGCAACCAGCTCATCCTCGACCTCTCTAATCCGCAGGTACAAGACTATGTTTACAACGTCATGGATAACCTGCTGACACGCAATCCCGGCATAGCCTACCTCAAGTGGGACTGCAACCGCTACGTCACAAATCCCGGCTCGTCCTACTTGCCGGCCGATCGTCAGTCACATCTGTGGATCAAATACACCGAAGGCCTGTTTGCCGTGTTGAAACGCATGCGCCAGAAATATACCGACGTCCGCATCATGCTCTGCTCGGGCGGTGGTGGCCGCATCGACTACGGCACCCTGCCGTACTTCGATGAATACTGGATCAGCGATAATACCGATGCACTCGACCGCATCTTCATCCAATGGGGCACAACACACTTCTTTCCGGCGATGGGACTGGCCAGTCACGTATCCGTGGTACCCAACCACATTACACAACGCTCGACACCGCTCAAGTTTCGGTTTGACGTCGCCATGTCGGCGAAGTTAGGCATGGACCTGCAGCCGAAAGACATGAGTCCCGACGAGAAGGAGTTTTCGCGGAAAGCCATACAAGAGTATAAAGCCATACGCCACATCGTCCAGTTCGGCGACTTGTACCGTCTGCTATCGCCGTATGAGCATAAACGCGCGGCCATGATGTACGTCCTGCCCGACCGTCAGGAAGCCCTGGTCTTTTCGTATCTGTTAAAGAAAGAAATCTACGGCAATGACCAGGTACTATACCTGCATGGCTTAGAGCCGACGAAGACGTATACGCTAAAGGAAGTGAACAAGAGCCCGCAATATTCAAGAATCTCGTCGCTGGAAGGACAGAAGTTCACTGGCGCATTCCTGATGACCTACGGCGTTCGTTTCCAAATGTACAATGAATTTGAAAGCGTGGTATTCCGCGCAGTAGCAGAATAAGAACATGTCATGAAGAAGATTGTAATCCTGTATATACTCACCCTGGCAGTGGTTAACACATTGTCAGCCTTTTCACCCAGGCCGAAGCCACTGACCGTAACATCACCCGACGGCCGGTTAACCTTGCACGTGCATACCGGCGACACATTAGCCTACTCGGTAACGTTTAAAAATCAAGCGATCGTCCTGACGTCACCCATTGCCCTGGTGTTACCCGATCGGGTACTGGGTGCCAAACCGAAGGTGGCGAAGACAACCACACGCAAGAACAAGAGTAACCTTACATTGCCGTATGGTAGTACAAAGACACTGGACGACCAATACAACGAGCTGGAGGTAACGTTCGAAGGAAACTACGCATTGACCTTTCGTGCGTATAACGAAGGCGTTGCCTATCGTTTCTCTACCACGTTGGCGTCGACCATTCGAATCGTCAACGAGCGGGCAAGCTTTAACCTGACGGGTGATCCGGCCGCCATCTTTCCCGAAAGCGATGTATGGACTTCCTGGGAAGTGCCCTATGTACCCTACACCTCCGTGTCGGCCATTGCCGAAAACAAAAAGGCGCTGACACCCGTACTCTTTTCGTACGATCCGATACGCGTGGTCATCGCCGAGGCCGACGTGACCGACTACCCCGGCATGTATGTAGGCAAGCACAACGGCAAGCTGCAAGGTACCTGGGCTGGCTTCCCGGCGCGTACCGAGATGGGCAGCTGGGGCAACTTTGTATCGGTGGTGAAAGAACGCGCACCCTATATTGCCGACACGCGCGGCACACGCACATTCCCCTGGCGCATCATCATCGCTACGGACGACGATCGCACCCTGGTCTCGAACAAACTGGTATACAAGCTGGCGCGACCTTCCGTACTGGGCAACGACCTAAGCTGGATCAAACCCGGCAAAGCCGCGTGGGAATGGTGGCATGACGCCATCGTAAAAGACGCCGGCATCCCCACGGGCATGGAGAACCGTAACACCGCCTTGTATAAACACTACATCGACTTTGCGGCTGCCAACCACCTGGAATATGTAATGATCGACGCCGGTTGGTCCAACATCTTCGACCTGAGCAAAGTCAATCCCAAAGTAGACGTACAGGAAGTGATTCGCTATGGAAAGTCAAAGAACGTAGGTGTATTCCTCTGGTGTGTAGCGACAACGTTGATGAACGACCCTGACAAAAACATGGACTTGATTTCGAAATGGGGCGCCGTAGGCCTCAAGGTAGACTTTATCGATCGCGACGACCAGTTGGCCATCCGTTGGTTTGAAGACATCGCCGGCGCCGCCGCCAAAAAGAAGCTCATGATCAACTTTCACGGATGCAGCAAACCCACCGGCCTGGAACGCACTTATCCCAACATTGTGAACTACGAGGCCGTACGCGGCGCCGAGTGCTCGAAGTGGGACCTGACGGCAAACCCCGGGCACCACGTGCTGATACCTTTTATCCGTATGCTGGCCGGTCCGTTAGACTATACCCCCGGTGGCATGCGCAACAAAACACAAGCCGCGTTTAAACCGATCGACCCGGGCCTGCCGTCGACACAGGGAACCCGTTGCCACGAGCTTGCCATGTATGTACTCTTCGACCAGCCCTTCGCCATGCTGTGCGACTCACCCGAAGAATACCGCAAATACCCCGATATCATGAAATACCTGTCGGCTGTGCCCACCAGCTTCGACGAGACACGGGTGTTGAACGCAAAGCTGGGCCAATATGCCACGGTCGCCAAACGCAAGGATAACCGTTGGTTTGTCGGCGCCATGACAGACTGGGATGGTCGCACGTTGCCCCTGGATTTTTCTTTCTTACCTTCCGGCAAAACCTTTAAAGCCGAAGTATATACCGACGGAACCGACAACCAGGACGCCGCACAATACACGTGCAGGACCTTGGATGTAACAAACCGCTCGAAAACCGACCTGGTGCTCGCACCGGGCGGCGGCGCGGTGGTATACATACATGAATAACGAAAGACGATGAACGAAGCAACCGACATCACGATCACAAAAACACCCTGGGGCACACACCACGGAGAAACCGTAGTCCTTTTCCGCCTGACAAATGCCCACGGCGCCTATGTGGAGGTAACGAGCTACGGTGCCGCATTGGTCTCCGTAGTCGTGCCGGATCGTGCGGGGAAGAAAGAGCACGTGGTGCTGGGCTTCCCGTCACTGGACGGATACCTGCAGGATCATTGTTACATGGGCTCCACCGTAGGCCGCTATGCCAATCGCATAGCCCAGGCCCGCTTCACCCTCGACGGAAAGGAATATACCTTGGACGCTAACGACGGCGTGAACACCAACCACGGTGGCCACGCCGGCTTTCACGCACGCGTGTTTTCGTATGAGCAACGCAACAACAGCGTATTGTTTTCATACACCAGCCCCGCAGGCGACGGTGGATATCCCGGCACGCTCACACTCCGGGTAGAGTACAGTTGGAGCGAAGGGCAGGCGCTCACCATTACCTATACGGCAGTGACCGATCAGAAGACTGTCGCCAATTTTACCAACCACGCATACTTTAACCTGGCGGGGGAGGGCACGATGTTGGATCATGCGTTGAGCGTTCGGTCATCACACATCCTGGCCGCGACGCCGGCGTATATTCCTACCGGTGAAATCATCGAGACAGGCAACAAACAACTACAGCTGAGCACTGTCCGGCACAAAGTCATGCCCAAAGGCGATCGCCTGGAAGGTCTGAACGAATATTATATACTGGACAAAGCCACGAAAGAAAACGAACCTGCCGCCGTGTTATACGATCCGGCCTCCGGCCGTCAAATGGAAGTTTTCACATCGTACCCGGGCTTAATGGTCTATACGGCCGACTACCTGGTCAGCGAGGTGCCGGGGTATACCGCCGCCCCGTATAAACCCTTTGACGGCATATGTCTCGAATGCCAATATTTTCCCGATAGTCCCAATCACGCACACTTTCCCGACACCACCCTGGCAGCAGGGGAGGAGTACCGCGAGTGGATCGTATTAAAATTCAGCACACAAGAGTGATAGAGCATTAAAGAATAAACCTGTATGAAAATTAGAATCCGTTTTAAAATTCTTTGCCTGTGTTTGCTCACCGGCCTTTGGTCTGCCGCGCACGCACAGGAGTATAACGTTACCTCACCCGATGGCTCGCTAACGATCCACCTCGACGTAGCAACCGACATCCGGTATGCCGTAACGAAAAATGGAACGTCGGTCATCACGTCGTCACCCATCGGCCTGACATTGAGCACCGGCTTGATCGTAGGCAGCAACGCTACGGTGAAATCCACGGAAACGGTCGGTGTCGACGAGCCCATCGAACGCCTCTACGGTAAAAATGATGACCTGCGCGATCACTACAACCAGCTGCGCATCGACTTCGAAGAGAACTATTCGCTCATCGTTCGTGCGTATGACGAAGGTGTGGCATACCGCTTCGAGACCACGCTCGCCGGCAATGTCGACGTCATGTCGGAAGAAGCCAACTTTAACTTCGCCGGCCAGACGCAGGTAATTTTCCCGGAGGCCGATAGCGAGATGCGGTCGTGGGAGCGATCATACAATACGTACGCCTCCATCGCAGCGATCGACAACAAAAAATTCTCCATCACGCCCGCCATGTTTTCATACGCCGGGTCGGGCATCCGCGTAGTGGTGGCCGAGTCGGATCTGTTGGATTATCCAGGCCTGTATTTGCAGCCCAGCGGCACCACCAGTGTAAAAGGAAAGTGGGCGTACTATCCCAAGACTGTATCCTTCCCCGACAACATCTACGAATACCATCGTGTAGCCGAGCGCGAAGCATTCCTGGCACGCACCGCCGGCACGCGCAAATACCCATGGCGCGTCGTGATCGTATCAACGGATGACAAAACACTCCTCACCAACGAGCTCGTCTATAAACTGGCAACTCCCTCCGTACTCACCAACACCGACTGGATCAAACCGGGCAAGTCGGCGTGGGAGTGGTGGCACGATGCCATTTTGGAAACAGCCCAAATTCCGTCCGGCACAAAGAACCTCAACCTGGCTTTATATAAGTTCTACGTAGACTTCGCCGCCCAAAACAAACTGGAATACGTCACGCTCGACGCGGGCTGGAGCACCAGCTATATCAAAGAGTTGTGTCAATACGCGGCTTCGAAGAATGTCAAAATCTTCACGTGGGACTTCATCAACATACCGGTAGAAAACCCCGGACGCCTTGCCGAGCTGAAGAGCTACGGAATCGTCGGTATAAAAGTTGACCTTATCGAGCGTGACGACCAGGTAGCCATCAACTGGTTCGAGCAACTGGCAAAGGCCTGCGCGCAACAGCAGCTCATGATCATCTTCCACGGCTGCGCCAAGCCCACCGGGCTGCAACGCAAATATCCCAACATTGTCAACTTCGAAGCCGTACGCGGCGCCGAGTGTACCAAATGGGACGACACCCCCAACCCCGACTACCATTTGCAGTTCCCCTTCATCCGCATGCTCGCCGGCCCGCTCGACTACACTCCCGGTTCCATGCGCAACGTACGCCGCTCCGAGTTCCAGCCCATCGGCACCGGCGTACCCATGACGATCGGCACCCGCACCCACGAAGTAGCCATGTACGTCATGTTCGACCAACCCCTGGCCTACCTCTGCGACGCCCCCACGGAATATAGAAAGTATGCCGATATCCTCAGCTTCCTCTCCAAGGTACCTACTGTGTGGGACCAAACACTCCCCCTGGCCGCCGAAGTCGGTAAGTATGCCGTCGTCGCCCGCAAACACGCCGAAGAGTGGTACATCGGCGCCATGACCAACTACGAAGCCCGCGACATAGAAGTAGACTTCTCGTTTCTCCCCGCGGGCGTCGACCGCGTAGCGGACGTATACCGTGACACCCCGGATTCCGAAACAAACGCCAAAGCTTACCAGCATGAGATCATCAACGTCACGAACCAAAGCAAGCTCACCTTCCACCTGGCTTCAGGCGGCGGGTTAGCCATACGGGTGCGCGATGTAAATGAAGTGACAAGTATCGGAAGGAGTGAAGAGGGCCAGAAAGTCTCGATCTTTCAAAACGCCGACCGCACGCGACTGACGGTACGCTCCAAAGCACCGGTGCACGAGGTAAGCATAGCCGATATATCGGGTAAAGTAATACAGCACGAGATCGTAGAACGCCAGCAAGAAACCCACGAGATCAACACCGCCCGACTGGGCGCAGGCACCTACATCGTCTATGTTTCCACAAACGAGCGTATCTATTCATCGAAGATCATTCGATAACCTGGCATCTGGCGCCGGTCTTAGCCCTTGGGCGAGACCGGTGCCCGTATGGCGCGGTCCCCGACTGCCTTCGCCCTAAAGCGCCGCCAGCCCAATTCCTACCGACGACGGGAGATTCCGCTTACCAGTGCACTGTGCCCAGATCAGGTTGCGCTAATGCCGTAGCAGGCCACTTAAGTAAAAAGCAAAAATTTGGTATTGTCTATGCATTGAATAACGTGTTTCCCGCATCGCCAGGGTCAGATCACGCATACGGATTTCGGTCAGCAGTCTGGCATCTATGTCCATTCGGAAAACGCCCTTATGCTGACCATCTGCTATTATCCTGCTCATGGATTCCGAGATGCTGTCCGTAGCCTGCCTGACCAGCAGATTTGCCAACGGATGATACTTCTCAATATCATGAAGCATACTTTGGTTGATCCCCGAGATCAACTTTATCAGGAAAACATTTAGTAACCGTATTTTGTCTTTCGGATTTTGTTCGTTGCAAATCCAGTCCTGAAAAGAATGAAAGATAGTCTCGACGTTGTGACTGACATAATCGATGACAACGGCATCCTTATTTGAATATAGCTGATAAAGCGTTTTTTTTGATATACCCTTATACCGGCTGATATCGTCCATCGAGATTCCACGAATTCCGTATCGCTGGAATAGATAGTCGACAGCCTCTCTGATGTGCCGTCTCTCCATTCGTTCCGGTAATGCATGTCTCATTTTTTTCGCGGTTAAAGGCTATTCCTCCTATTGCCTGACGCCAATAAGCAGCGCATTACAGCCAGGGCGGGAAGCAGCATTTACGCTGCCGCCCGAACAAACCCCTAAAACCTCTAACCCCTGGCTGAATACACATTATGCCACCTAATTTTCTTTACTCGCCGTTCGCCCGGCGTGTCCGTAGTGTCTGATACCGGATTGCGTCAGGATGCTCCGTACATACAGCACGTTCATCTCGTGAATCGCTTGCTCCAGTGTTGTCTTCTCTGTGTCATGCTGTACCAGTACTCCGCTCAGCGTCGAAAAGTATAAGTAGGTATACTTACACCGATCGAAGTCAGCCCGGTAATATCCTTCTTTGCGGCCACGGGTGATGTTCCGATCCATTGCCGGAATAACAATGGAATTTCGAAACGCAACGAATTTGTTGATCACACCGCAGTGATCCCGCCGTATCTCTGTCAATGTCTCCGCCGTAACACTGACAAGCCTGCTCTGCACCATTGTCAGGATGTTTTCAAGTTCCTCGATCGCGTGCGCAGAGCGTATACGATTCTTTTCAAGATACTCACCGCACTCATTCATGAGTCTCATCGCCAGGGCATGCACCAGGCTGTCCTTATTGGCGAAGTATCCATAGATCGTATTGCGTGAGGTGCCTGTCTGCCGGGCGATCTCCTGGACACGCGTGGCGCGTATTCCACGCGTTGAAAAAAGCATTTGAGCGCTTTCCAGGATCTTGTATTCGTTGGTGTTCATATAGACAGTGCCGCGATGATGTTACTTTAACTCACCCGTTGCTTTCTTATATGCCGCAGCATGGATCTTCCATTCCACATGAGCATCTACCATGCTGTTTCGGGCCTGTTCCCAGATCAATACAGCTTCCTGCACGTCCTTGCCGGTGATTGTACCCGCTTCAAACCGATCATTTGCAAGACGCAGGTTCTCTTCCGCTTGTTGAACAGAAAGTGCCGAAGTCTGCAATTTACGGGCAGACTGAGTCCACTGCAGATACGCGCTCTGGATTTCCAGCGATACAAGCTCCTTCGTTTCCGCCAGTCGCTGTTGCTGCGCCGATACCCGAAGCGTGTGCTCCTTTACTTTATTGCTTTTCCGTCCCCAATCATATATAGGGAAACTGATACTCGCCACGCCATAGTACGTCGTCATGAAATCGTCCCCATTTGAAATGTTGACGTTGGGACCCACGGCCGCCACACCACTGGCACTAACGCCAAGGGTGGGCCGCCTGTCCCCACGCAGTATTTCACCTTGAATGGTTTCGATCTCGAGCGCCCTTTGCAACATCCGTATCTCGGGTCTGTTTTCGACGCTCGTCATAGCAGCAATCGGATCAGGCAATGCAGCGAACGTTGTATCCGTCAGCGTAAAATACACGCTGTCAGCCGACCCTATGATTTGCGCAAGCCGTAGCTTCGCCAGCACCTGGGCATCCTGCGCGCGTACGCTATTCAGCTCGGCTTCATTGAGACTTACCTCCACCCGAAGCAGATCATTTTTATAGATTAATCCCGCATCATACGAATTCTTCAAGTCATGATGGAGTGCCTGCAGCATCGCCGAAAAGCGATTGGCAAGCACAATCTTCTCGGCCGCCTGCACGACCTGCCAGTAGGATTGCTCCACCTCGAAAAGCACTTCCGCCGTTGCCGCGGCTTGCTGGGCTTCGCTCAGCTCGACTCCCTTGGCCGCGGCGCGGCGTCCGTTCTTGATTTTTCCACCAGCATAAATGGGCTGGGTTACACTGACCGATCCGTTCGCTGTATATTCAGGTATCAAACCGTTCATCGCGCCGCCCAGGGGCTCGCCCAGGTAGAGCCCAAGCACGGAGCCATCCACGCTCGGGTATGCATTGGCATTTACGGATTGTTTCAATGATTGCGCCGCCTCGACTTCCAACCGGGCAGCCTGTAGTTTTCGATTTTGTGCCAGTGCCATCTTTCTGCAATCCTCCAACGAAAGCGACTGAGCCGACGCCATAAGTCCCGCCACCAGCAGTGTAAGCGTCGCCAGCACTGTATGCGTATATTGATTGTTCATCTCTGCAAAAATTATAGTAGGATTAATGGTGCGCGTGGCCATGCGATGGTTTATATTGAATTTCAGTGGTGGAGTCCGGAGCATCGACCTCCTGTGGCGCAACCCGCACGAACAGATAATACAGTACGGGCACGATGAAGAGCGTCAACACCATCGACACCAACAGGCCGGAAGCCAGCACACTGCCCAGCGGCGCCCATAGCGGCGACTTTCCAAGGATCATGGGTATAACTCCCACCGCGGCCGCCGCCGAGGTCAGGAAAATCGGTCGCATCCGCCGCTTCGCTGCACCCAATGCCGCTGCCTTGATCGTATAGCCGTGATCGCGCACCAGTTCATCGGCATAGTCCACCAGGATAATCCCGTTGCGCACCACGATACCGATCAGGCTGATGATGCCCAGGAATGCCGTGAAGCCCATGGGATTTCCGGTTATATACAATCCGAGGAAGGCCCCTAATAAACTGAGCGGAAACGTCGCCAGAATAATCAGCGTCTTCCCAAACGTCTTGAACTGGAACAACAACGTTAATAAGATCAGGATCAGACTGGTGCCCAACGCACGGCCCATACCGGGGGCGTTATCTTCCGTAGATTCCGCATCGCCGCCGTAGGCTATCCGGATGCCATCCGGCAGCTCCAGCTTTTCGATACGAGGCTGCGCCTCCTTCATAATGTCAAACGCTTTCCGGCCATACTGTGTCTCTGCCAGGACCGTGAGCGTGCGAAGCCCATTCCGATGAGCGATGACGCCCGTGTGCCAGGCAGGTACGAGCTCGGCCACTTCCTGCAGCTCTACCTTGCTACCTTGCAGGGTACTCAGGTGCAGATTGCGCAGGTTGCCCAGGCCACTCCGGTTGCTCGCATCCAGGCGCAGCAAAATGTCGATTGGTTTATCACCCTCCCACAACTGCGATACCGCATAGCCTTTTAGACCCGCTCCCAATGTCTGCGTAATTGCCTGGTGGGTCACACCCAGTCGTGCCGCCACATCTTCCCGAATTTTCAGTTTTACGCCGAAGTAATCGTCTTCGTAATCACTTCTCACCCAGTTCGTACCGGTGATACTGTCGAGAATTGCCTTCACCTTGTTGGCGACCAGCTTTTGTTCATTTATATCCTCGCCGATAATGCGGATACCGATCGGTGACCCTTCCTGTAAACTGAGCTGCCGCAACCGTACATAACCGTCAGGCAACATGTTCTCAACCTTTGGCAGATAGTCTTTCACGAGTTCACTTGTCGCGTCGGCGCTTGTGGTACGAATGAAGATCTGCGCAAAGTTCCGCCGGGGTGGTTCCGGCGCGTAGGTGACGTGAAACCGCGGCGAGCTCGTTCCAACAAAGCTGGCAATACTCACCACGCGCTCATCCTTTCGCAACAGGTCCTCTACGCGCCGCACTACTTTTTCCGTCTCATCCAGCGATGTGCCGTTTGGCATCCAGATCTCTGCATTAAACTGCTTACTTTCGCTTAGTGGGAAAAACTCCTGCGGCACCTTGCCTGCAATGAAGATCGCTACCACCACGGCCAGGATAGCTGCAGCAATCGTCACCTTCGGCCAGCGAAAGGCTGCCTCTACACCTTTATTAAATCCGTGCTGCAAATGATCCAGAAGGCTTTTGCGCGTCGGCTCGCCGACGTGGTGCTTCAGCCCCCTTTTGATATATACATAGCATGTAAACGGAGTAACGAAAAGTGCAACAAGCATCGATATAAACAAGGCCACGGCCACCGTCACCGGAAGGGCGGCAATAAAGTCCCCGCCAATGCCTTCCAGGAAGAACGCCAACGGGGCAAAAGCAAAGACGATCGCCAGTGTTGCCGTAAAGATCGGCAGCGAGAGTTGCCGCGCAGCTTGCCAGGCAGCCGTCCAGGGCGTAATACCCTCGTCAAGTTTTTCAATATAGTTGTCTACCACGACGATGGCATTGTCTACCACCATGCCCAGCACGATAATCAGCGCAGCCAGCGTCACCTGGTGTAACTCAATGCCCATGATATTGATCACTCCGAACGTAATCAGGATCGAGACCGGCGCAGCCACGGAAGCTACCAGGGCGACCCGCATTGGCAACAGCAAGATCACCACCAGGATCACGGCTCCGATCGCAATACCGAACTCCTTCATAAAATGCACGATACTCTCGCCCACAACCTCCGGCTGGTTCACGATGATATCCACGTTGATATCTTCGGGAAAACCCGAGCGTATCGCTTCCAGTTTCGCTTCTATCGTATGCCCGAACTGCACAATATTGTTTCCCGGCTGCATTTCAATCGCCAGCATCATCACCTTGTCGTTACCGATGCGGATAAAAGAAGAAGGTTCCTCATATCGCCGCTCGATCTGTGCAACGTCGCGCAGCCGAACGACAACGCCCGCAGGTGTGGTGTACACGATCTGGTCGGCAACCTCCGTCTCAGTCTTGTATTGGCTTTCCGTAAATAACGGCACCGTATTCGACGTCACCGTCACTTCTCCGGAATACCCGGTGACATTCTGCATCTGCAGCACCTGGACAATACGCGAGAAGTCGAAGCCGTATTGCTGCAGCTTTCGGTCGTCCACCGTAACATACAACTGCTGCTTCTGTCCACCCGATCGGTTTATCTTCGACACCTCCGGAATTACCTTCAACCCATCCTCCAACTTGTCCAGATAAGTCTCTATTTCCGAGTAGCTACGCCGCGCTGACGAAACGGTAATGATTTGTGCGGTCACATCCCCGAAGCTACTGTTCACGATCGGTCCAATCACTCCCGCCGGCAATGCGCTGCGCAGCGACGAGTTCAGTCCGTGCTGCAACGTGCTCCAAAACTTCTTCCGGTCTTTAACCTCCGTGTGCAACTGCACAGTAATAAACACCTGGCCGTCCTTGGTCTGCGATGTTGTTTTCTTTTTATCTACTTCCTCAAACGAAAACAGAAACTTCTCTACCTGTTTCGTTACCTGTTGTTCCATCTGCACTTCGTCCGCACCCGGGTAAAAGGCATAGACCATCGCCACGGGCATGTCGATCTTCGGGTTTTCCGATCGTGGCATATTAAACAGGGCATATAATCCCAGTAAGACGAGCAGCACCATGGAGACAAGCGTTACCTGCTTGTACTTCATAGCCGCTTCTATCATCGTAATTTCTCTTTTCATGATTTGTCGGCTGAATAAAAATGAAGAATGATAACCGGGATCAGAGAGCAATAGCGCTTCCGTCCTTCAGGCGGGACATACCCGCCGTAATAACCTGGTCGCCGTTTTCCAGGCCAGTCACGACTACCTCGTTGTCGCCCGCTATACCCGTTACCGTCACGCGCTTCCGAAGAGCGGTATTGCTCTCGCTACGCAAAAAAAGATACGTTACGTCGTTGGCATCCCGTACAACGGCCGTGGCGGGCACTGTCATCAGCGGCACAGGACGGTCTGTGTGAATAATAACCGTCGCAATCATTCCGGGCAACAGCCGCCCGGTTAAATTTGCTATTCTTATCTTCACCGAGTATGTATTAGACGTTGCATCCGCTACAGGGTTGATGATCGTGATCTTTCCCGCTACGGTATCGCGCAATGTGGCGATATATACGCGTGCCGTCATATCTTTTTTCAACGCGCCTATTTCGCTTTCCGGAACGGAGATCCGTGCATACACCTGGTCTGTTTTCACAATCGTAAAAGCAGGGGCGCCAGGCGCCGCCATACTGCCCCGTTCGATAAGCCGGGCAGTCACAATGCCTGTCATCGGCGCGTAGAGACGACTGTCGGCAATGTGCTTGGCGTTAATGTGTTTGTTGGCTTGGGCCTGGGCCAACCGTGTTTTTATTTCTATATAGTCTTTTGCCGGGAGGCTTCCTTTCTCATACAACGCACTCAGACGTTTGTGCAGATCTTGCGCCTGGTCCAGGCTGGCGGTGGCAATGGCCAGCGCCTCGCTATATTCTGTGGCATCAATACCGGCCAGGAACTGGCCCTGTTTTACCGGCTGTCCCTCCTGCACAGCGATTGTATTTATAACGCCCGACACGGCAAATCCGATCTGCGCGGTATTGTCAGGCTCAATCGTGCCGGAATATGACAACTGCTCATGTGCATCACGTTGTTTGATCTCGAGGACTGAAACTTTTACCGGCGCGGGCGCTGTTTTTTGCTCGGATGCCGAACAACGCATCATCAGAATAGCGACAACAGCAAATCCAACTGTAGTACGAAGCATAGTAGGTTTTTAAAATGATGCAGCAAAGATGACGCATCACGACTTCGTCAAAAAGGTTGGAAACCCGACAATATTGGTCTAAAACTCGGTTGGCCAGAAACCGTTACAATAAGGAGGGCAGGCTGCTTTGCTTATATTGCTTCGGCGACATCCCGACGTGTCGTTTAAAAAATTTTCCAAAAAACGACTGGTCGCTGAAGTTCAACTCCTCGGCTACTTGCGCGATTGTCAGCGTCGAGTCAAGAAGCATTGTTTTCGCCTCCAGCACCACAAAATAATCTATAAATTCACCTGCCGTTTTACCGGTAATTTCCTTTACAGTTTCCGTCAGATAATTAGGTGTAACATGTAATTGGCGACCGTACTCCTGCACGTTACGTTGTGTCCGAACTTGTTTCGATGCCAAATCGATAAAGCGCAACGCCAGATCCTCTTTTCGCGACACATGTGAAGCGATCAGGTACGCGTATTTTTTTGCCATGGCAGCAAGCTCGTACAGCGCTATAAAGAAGGAATGCACCAGCAGCTCTTTCCCGAAAGCGGTCTGGTCCATTACCTGCATCCGTCGCCGCAGCTCATTCGCCACGTGTTTAAACAATTCTATATCCTCTGCCTCAAGCGGCCAATGAGGCGTGAACTTGCCGGAAAAATACTCCAGCAGCGCCGAAGAATTCTTTCCCTGGTTTCCTCCCATCCAGGTGAGGGTGTTAGGTGTAAACCCAATCACCAAACACCGCATGTTGCGGCTGGAAGAGACGAGCTGTTTCAAACTGCTCGGTGACATGATGAACAAATCGCCTTTGCGCAGTGAGTAATCCCGAAGGTTGATACGGATATGCGAAACGCCGGTCAACACCAGCATAAAGGCAAACGAATCGGTACGGAAATTAATCTCCATACCGGCCGTGTCTATGGGCATTGTTGTGTTGGCAACAACCAGGCCCTGCAGCTGGACTACATCCTTAGAATTGGTTTTCGACAGCAGTTCGTCTGTCGTTAAGATCGGATTATGGCCTTTTTTCATCGTCAGATCGCCACAAAACTAAAAATTGGTTACTAAAAAACCGCTTTCTTTCAGGCAGGCGCTAAATTCTAGGAAAATTAAGGACTCGTTGCTCTGCTTGCCTGCACGTCGAAGCACGGCCCGGTTTTTTTTTACATTAATTATGTCGGGAAGATTGAACGTTATTTCTTCTTAATGCCCGTGGATTAAATTTTTCCCGATAGTCGCCGCAATTACCCCGGAAAATTCCGGTGTAATTTCATTTTACTCATAAGATATAGAATAGATATCCAATAGTCTAACAAGTTTAATCCAATAGATACTCAAATATTATATAGGTATTAAGTATCATATGCTAAAAATCTTTTCCTAAAAAATTATTCTATTCAATATTCTGGCATTTATCAACCTTTCCGTACATTCGACGTAGACACCGTTACAACATTGAATGTTGTCGAAAGCCCCTCTCGTTACCCAAAAAACAATCGACTATGCCCTTTCTCGAAGGACCATTCGCTTTTACCGGTAAGTTAGATATGCTCAGCGCCTACCGCATGCGCGGCGTTGACAAAATTGTCGTTCGTCGCAAGGGCGGGCCCAGTCGCGAAAAAGTAAAAACCAGTCCCAGCTTTGAAAATACACGCCGTACCATGTCTGAGTTCGGCGGTTGCTCCCGCCACGGCAGCTACGTGCGAATGGCCATGCTGCAGCTCCGGCGTCTGTCAGACTATAATTTCGGCAGCGATATCAACAGTATCATGCGCCAGGTGCAATTGCGTGATGGTTCCAGCGAATGGGGCCGCCGCAGTATCATGCTCTCTGAACATACGCGGCTGCTCGAAGGATTTTCAACCATGTATAAAGCGCCCAGCTTCGACTCCATTGTGCGTACGCCGGTGTATTATACGATGGATCGATCCAATCGTTCGGCCCGCATCGAAATTCCCGAGCTGATGCGCGACATCAACTATTTTCCACAGAATAACCACGCGATGTTTCGCCTGACGGCTACGTTGGGTATTGTGCCGGATGTGGCGTTTGACGTGGCCGCTAAAGAGTATCTGGCGCCCAAATGGTATAATAAGTCATATTATTCGATTGGCATTTCGACAGATTGGAACGCTTCATTGGAGGGAATGGAGGGAACCGTGCTGGAGTTGGCTATGGACGTGCTTCCACCGGATAACCGGTGGACGTTGATGTTATCAATTGGTATTGAATATGGCGCCTTTCGGGAGGGTGGAAAGATTGGTGAAGTGAAGCGGTTCGGAGCAGCGAAAATCCTGGCGTTGCGTGGGAAAGAGGATGCGGCTGATGGTGGCGTTGGGGATGATGGGGTGGAAGAGGAAGAAGTGCATGTGGTGGATGAAGCGGTGACAGAAAATGCGCCCGTAGTGGAAGTTGAGAGGGAGTCGGAACGGTATCGGGTCCCGGACGTACAGTATGTATATACTATGAAGGAAACGAAGACGGATGCACGGGCGGTGAAGGTTTATACGTACGCGATGCCGGCCCCACCCATGCCACCACCGGCACGGGCGTTAGTCCAGGGAAACCATGGCGGGACCAGGTTCAAAAATAAAAAAGGCCAGTCTTACCACTGGCCTTTTCGAGACGTCTTAGTCGACAGGGTTGGGAAAGATTTCCCAGCCATAGGTATCGCGCAGGGCTACAAGTTTTTCCCAGTCGTCAAGCGTCAGCAGCTGCAGATAGGCTGTGCCGGCAACATCACGGGAGATGAAGAGACGGCCCACGCGGGGATGTTCCAATACAGAGTTGTAGATATCGTCAATCATTTTGCGAAATGACGCTACATCGAAATGCGTGTTACCAGGATTGAATCCCAGGTATACAAGCTCGTGGTTGTCGGAAACATCGAGGAAGCGGACAGTGGTTGTTTGAACTTCAACCGACTGCAAATGTTTGTTGTGTGACAGGTCGACGCGCTCGGGGCCGTCCGTGATGCTCAGGAATCGGAGCTCGCCCAGGTGTTCGAGGTTGAGGCTGGTGCCACCGCTCAGGTTGAATGCGCCACCAAACGATATGATAATGTCTGTGTCGCCGGTAACGCTCACAAAATGCTCGCCGGGAGTAGCGTACTCATGGTAAAAGCCGAAATCATATTGGTATTCGACCACTACACTGTCGGTCGCACCATCGCCCCAGTCGACTCGTACTGTTTTAGGTGTGAGGATATCTCCGGTTGCAAAGCCGAAGGTGAAGTTTGCATGATCGACCGTAGTCACAGCTGTCATGGTGAGGGCCGGGTCGAGCACCACGGCCAGCGGATCGCCTTGTAGCTCGTCCTGTAATTCCTCCAATACAAAGGTGTGGCGATACGGCGCGAAGCCGGGGCGGTGGATGATCAGTTTATAGGTCTCTGTTGCGACGCCATCGAAGTGTACGGTGTTGACTTTGGCGCCGAGCATATCATCATAGACGGTGTCTGTGCCGTGCAGTACATAGGCGTGTGCCGTGGCGGCTTTGAGCCCGCCTTCGTAGTTGGTGACAAATGTCGTCAATAACAAGTCGGGTGAGATCAGCTCGGGGTCGAAGGTGGCATAACCAAAGGCTTGGGGCATATGAAAGTCGGTGCTGATGGTTTGTACCCCGGTGTGCGTCACGCGGTCTGCCTGGATGGCGAAGTAGAATGGTACGGGATGATCGATCAGGCTTGCGAGGGGTGAACCGGATAATGGCGTAGCGAAGATGATATTGTTTTCGTCGTCGGCTATCAGGAACTCCGTGACATAATAGCCACCCCAGGGTAGGGCGAGTGGCGCGGTGATATAACCGTTACCGAAAGAAAGTATCTCTACGGGCTTACGGGTATAGACAATTTGGCCATTGTGTTTTTTAATACTGATCAACGCGTTACTGCCCGGTGGAATGACCAGGGCTTCGGCCGTGCGGCCATTTTCTGTAGCACCGTCGACCTGGAATGCAAACTGGATGTTACCGGGGGCGGAGTTTTCGGCTTCGTCGTGCGAACACGTCTGGAATAGGAGGGAGAAGGGGACAAGCGCCAACCATAGCAGGATTTTTTTCATAACACGGGGGATTTTTTGGAGTTTTATACGTAACACAACCGCATCGTGCACGGGAAGGGTAAGAACAAACCCGGCATTCGCGGCGATAGACAGCAAGCACACGATGGCACTCGCAAGTACCACGATCCTACATGAAACTCGTTGCAACACGAAACCCTACCGCACAGAAAAAGACGAAAGAAAAGGACGACTATAGTATAAGAGATCGATCAGGACTATAAGGGCCAGGGGGCCGGGGACAGGCGATATAGTCATTATAAATGGTGATCGAAGATACACAATTGATGGTGCCTTCGCTGACACGTACGGGATTATATTTTCAGCCCATGCTACTTAAAAAAATCATGGATAAGGCTTAACACCTCATCAAAATTTGTTTCAAGCACCCAATGACTGCCATCGATAATATGAACCCGGGCATCGGGTAAGTCCCTCTTGTAACAGGCAGCCTCCTCTACATTAAAAAACGGATCATGTTTTCCCCATATGACGAGGGCACGAGGTTGATGAACACGGAAATACTCCTGAAAGACAGGGAACATTTTTATGTGATTCTGATAGTCGCAATTCAGCTCATATTGCATATCGATATTACCAGGCCTTTTCATAGAGTCCCAATCAAGTACCCACCATTCAGGACTTATTGTTGATTGCAATTCTTCCGGCAATCCTGCGGTATACTGCCACTTCACACCTTCCTCGCTTAGGAATGCGTACAGTTTTTTCTTTTTTTCGGGAGTGGGGTTTTTCCAATATTCTCTCATTTCATCCCAGATCCGATAAACACCCTCTTCGTATGCATTACCGTTTTGCACAATTATTCCCTCGATCTTTTCAGGATGGTTTACGCATAGTTGAAGACCGACGGGGGATCCATAGTCGTGAAGATAGATGGTGAATGATTTTAGGTTTACCGCATCCGTAAACTTGCTGATATAAGCCGCTATATTTCTAAAGGAATATTCAAATTGATCTTTCGGTGGAAAAGCGCTGAATCCAAATCCGGGATAATCCGGCGCAACCAAATGAAGCTTGCCTGATAAAGCTATCATCAGATTTTTATACATGACGGACGAGGTTGGAAAACCGGGTAGAAGTAATATGGAAGGGTTTTTCCTGTCTCCGGCCTCACGATAGAAAATATCGATTCCGTCAACTTTAATGGTTCTGTTATAAATTTGACTGCTCATGGTTGTAAACCTGTCAAAGATTGTGCCTCCAGGCTGTGGAAACTAACACCCGCTAGCACGCCGCGTCAAAAAAAAGTTGCCAGACCCCAGAACTTATTGGCCCTGGACCCCGTTGGTGGATATATTGAATTATTTCGATGAATTCGGTACCTTTGCCGGTAAAACAGACGAGCGTGAATATCAAGAAGGCTGAGAAGATCTCGAAGGCGTTGGCAGACCCCAATCGGTTGCAGATTTTAAAAGAGATCAAAAAGAAGGAAGAGTGCCTGTATTGTTCGGACCTGCAGGATATGATCGACCTGGCTCAGCCCTCCATCAGTCACCACCTGAAACAACTGACGGACACCGAAATAGTCGTAGCAGAAAAAGAAGGACGCAACGTGAAGTACAGACTCAACAATAAGGTGCTCGATGAATACATCGACTTCCTGGAGTCACTGAAGAAAGCGTAAATTTTTTTGCTCCAATACATCGAATAACTTAAATAAATCAATAAGTACTAGGATATGACATTTGAACAAATTTACTTCGCATCCCTTTTTCTAAACATATCGAATAATTTAAATAAATCAATCAATTAAAGTTATGAACAAGTCGTACAGACATCGGTTGTATGCTCCCCTGTTGGGAGTCGTCACGTTTGCATTTCTCGCAGCCGGTATCGCTGCGTGTACAACAAAAGCAGAGAATATTGAACAGCCTGCGGTGGCTGCATCCGCTCCGGCAGGTGTACCCGTAGACGTCGTCGTGCTGCAGCCGCACGCCATTCACGAAGAATTGGAGGTGACGGGCACACTCGTCGCGTATCAGGAAGTAGATATCGTCAGCGAGCTTACGCGTCGGATCGTGCAGGTAAATGCGCGTGAAGGGAGCCACGTGAAAAAAGGCACATTGTTGTTCCGCCTGGACGATGCCGACCTGCAGGCGCAGCTCGAGCGTTTCCGTCAGCAAGAGAAGCTTGCCGTACTAAATGAAAGACGTCTGAAAGATCTGCTGGAGAAAGAAGCCATCTCTCAACAGGATTATGATGAAGCCATTACCAACCTGAAGGTATTGCAAGCACAAATCAACGAAGTACTGGTCATGGTCGACAAGACCCGCATCGTGGCGCCGTTCGATGGCCAGCTCGGTATGATCAATACACACCCCGGTGCCATTGTTTCGGTGAATACGATCCTGACGGACATTGAAGACAACAGCCAGATCAAAGTGGAGTTTTCCATTCCTGAAAAATATACCAACGTCATCCAACTGGGCAGTGAGCAACACTTTACGCTGGCATCGGACGACAAACCCTATACCGCGCGTGTATTTGCCAAAGGTGCGAGCCTGAGCCAGGACACACGTACGTTGTTGGTACGCGCGTTGGTAAAAAACACCGACGGTAAACTTCTGGCGGGTCAGAGTGCACGCATCTCTCTGGGGTTGAGCACTTCGGAGCATGCGCTGTCCATACCGTCACAAGCGCTGCTACCTTCTACCGGTGGGTACACGGTGTTCGTGAGTCGTCACAATAAAGTGGTTCCGGTGCCGATTAAGATCGGTCAACGCAGTACGGGCCAGGTGGAGATCGTGGAAGGCCTCACCGCCGGTGACACTGTAATCGTCAGCAATTTACTGCGGCTTGGCCCTGGCGCCCCGGTAGCGTTTGCTTCTATAAAATAAGCCTGGCCATACTCTCTCCTAAAATCAAGTAAAAATCGTCATGAGTGCGATATCACAAGTAAGTATATCCCGGCCCGTATTGGCCGGTGTTATGTCGGTCCTGCTGGTACTATTCGGTATCGTCGGGTACACATTCCTCGGAACACGGGAATATCCCGTCACTGATTCACCCATCGTTATGGTTACCACGGTATATCCGGGCGCAAGCGCCGATATCATTGCCGCCCAGGTGACCAAGCCCCTGGAAGAAGCGATTGCCGAAGCGAACGGCATCCGCGCCCTGTCGTCTGTTTCGCGTGAGCAGGTCAGTATTATCACGGTTGAGTTTAACCTGGACGCCGACCTGGAAGCTGCCGCCAACGACGTGCGCGACAAGGTGTCGAAGTCGCGGCAACAGTTGCCAGCGGATATCGAACCAACCATTGTAGAAAAGTCCGGCCCTGCCGAGTTTCTGGTGTTCCTTACGGTTCAAAGTGATACCCGGAGCCTGGAAGACATCACCGACTTCGTCAACATCAATATTAAAGAGCGGTTGCAATCTATCCCCGGTGTTCGCCTGGTAGACACCTATGCCGGCCGCAAGCGCTCGATGCGCCTGCGCATGGACCCGCTCAAGCTTGCATCCTACGGTTTAACGCCCGCCGATGTTCAGGCTGCCTTGCAACGCGAGAATGTCGACTTGCCCAGCGGCCGGATTGAAGGTGAGAATACCGAAGTCACGCTGCGTACGCAAGGGCGATTGGTAACAGAAGAAGACTTTAACAACATGATCGTCCGTCAAAGCGAAGGCGCCATTGTGCGGTTCCGCGATATCGGTACGGCGATCATGTCTTCGCAGAATGAACGCACGGCGATGATTGTCGGCGACGGTGCGACCGCACGTTACGGTGTCGGTACGGGTGTGCAGCCGCAACGGGGTGCCAACTCGCTGGCTATTGTAGATGAGTTCAAGACCCGCTTTGACGAGATCGTTCGTACGGCTCCCAAAGACTATATCATCAGCCTTGGAAAAGACTTTACCGTACCCGTACGCAACTCGCTGTCGGAAGTAGAAGAAACACTCTTCCTGGCATTCGGCCTGGTGGCGCTGATCATCTTTATCTTTTTGCGCGACTGGCGCAGTACGATCATTCCCCTGGTGGCTATTCCCGTATCGATCATCTCAGCCTTCTTTATCATGTATATCGGCGACTTCTCGATCAACGTGCTGACGTTACTGGGCCTGGTACTGGCCATCGGGCTGGTGGTGGATGACGCGATTGTGGTGCTGGAGAATATTTATAGTAAGATCGAACAGGGTATGTCGCCGATCGAGGCGGCGCGTAAAGGCTCTGACGAAATATACTTCGCCGTAATCTCGACTACGGTTACGCTCGCTGCGGTGTTCCTCCCGATCTTGTTCCTGGGCGGTATCACGGGCAGGTTGTTTAAAGAGTTCGCGATTGTGGTGGCCGGCTCGGTGCTGGTGTCAGCTTTCGTGGCGCTGACGTTGTCACCGATGATGAGCGCGTATTTGCTCAAGGCCAATGCTTCGCACGGTTGGTTGTATCGTAAAACCGAGCCGTGGTTTGAAGGGCTGAACCGTGCCTATGAACGGTCGCTGCACGCCTTCTTTAAAGTGCGCTGGTTTGGGTTTGTGTTGCTGTTGGTATCGTTTGGGATTGCCTGGTGGCTGGCGCCTTCACTGCCGTCGGAGCTTGCACCGCTGGAAGATCGTTCCATGGTGGGCCTGGCTGTAATTGCGCCGGAGGGTACATCCTACGAAAGAATGGAGCAGACGATGAAGGAGATCAATAATTATGTCTCCGACTCCATCCCTGACCTGAATGGCAACCGAACCTATGCCGGTATAGCAGCCTCTGTTGGTACACTCGTGCAGCCTGTCAACGGCGGTTTCCAGTGGGTGTTCTTAAAAGATCCGAAAGACCGTGTCAGCGGCTTGTCGCAGCAGCAGATCTATGAAAAACTAATCGCGGCTTCCGGCCGGTTCCGGAATGTGATCGTCATTCCCATTCAAATACCGACCATCGGTGGTTTCTCCAGCTCACAGCCCTTACAATATATTGTGCAGGCGCCTGACCTCAACAGTCTGATCGGTGTTATGCCGAAGCTGATGGGCCAGGTAGTGCAAAGCCCGAAGCTGAGCTTCCAGGATCCTGACTTTAAAGTGAACCGTCCCGAGATCGGCATCGAGATCGACCGTCAGCGGGCCGCCCAGTTGGGCATCTCCACGCAGGAGATAGGCCGCACGTTGCAGCTGGCGTTGAGTGGTCGTCGCTATGGATACTTTATCTACAACGACCGTCAATACGAAGTAATCGGGCAGCTGGATCGCAAAGAACGTTCTGCACCGGCCGATTTGAACTCGTTATTCCTGCGCGCCGAGAATGGCGAGATGGTGTCGCTCGACAACCTGGTGAGCATGAAAGAAAGTGTAAGCCCGCCGGCGATCTATCGCTACAACCAATCGTATAGTGTTACGATCTCCGCTACGCCGGCCGCCGGTGTAAGCCTGGGCGAGGCGATCGCGGAGATGGATCAGATTGCCAAGAGCACATTGCCGCCGGGCTTTAACACGGCCCTTGCCGGTCAGAGCCGCGACTATGCGGAAAGTAGCTCGAGCCTGATCTTTGCCTTCATCTTTGCCATTCTGCTCATTTACCTGGTACTGGCGGCACAGTTCGAAAGCCTGATCGATCCGTTTATCATTCTGCTGACGGTGCCGATGGCCCTGACTGGTGCGCTGCTGAGCCTCTGGATCACGAGCCAATCGATCAACGTCTTTAGCGAGATCGGTATCATTATGCTGATCGGTCTGATCACCAAAAACGGGATCCTCATCGTGGAGTTTGCCAACCAACGCAAGGAAGAAGGCATGTCGGTAAAAGACGCTGTGTTGGCCGCCTCGGCTTCGCGCTTCCGTCCGATCCTGATGACGACGCTCGCGATGATCTTTGGTACACTGCCCATTGCGTTATCGCTCGGTACGTCGTCCGGCAGCCGCACGTCGCTCGGTATTGCCGTCGTCGGCGGGTTGATCTTCGCCGGTATCCTGACGCTTTACGTGATCCCTTCGGTATATTCTTACTTCTCCAGGCCGTACGCGCATGCCGCGAAGCCCGCACCCCTTCCGGTGGCTGGTAACCCGGCGGCTATTGCCTGATCTTACTCTATAAAAATTATGAAACCACTTCGGTATATCTATCGCACGCTGTTGTTCGCCCTCATCGTAGGCGCGACACGGCCGGCAGCCGCGCAACAGCCGCTGTCGTTGCAGGAGGCAGTAAGGCTTGCCGACCTGCACAACCGCGAGATCCTCGAAAGCCAACTCGGCGTCGAGCAAGCCGCTCAACAACGCATCATCGCCCGCGCGCTTTACCTTCCCTCGGTAAACGCGCAGGCGGGTGTGAATCATTACTTCGACCTGCCGCCGTTCTTCGGCTTTGGTGAAACCAGTGCTGAAGGCAAAGTGCCTTACGGCCGCTTTGGCGGCAAGGACCAACTGAATGCTTCGGTATCGGCGGTGCAGCCTATCTATAACCCGCTGGCGATTCCTTCGCTGCACCACGCCCGGTTACAGGAACGTGAAAGTCAAACGGTATTACAGGGCCGACGTCAGGAAGTACTGGCATCGCTGCGCGAAACCTATCTCAAGGTCCTCGTGCTGAACGAGCGCATCAAGCTACAGCAAGAGAGCATTCGTCGGAACAACCGCGTACTGCAAGATGCCCGCTCATTGCTGCTGCAAGGTAAAGGGTTGCGTGTCGATACGTTGCGTGCCTACACGGCCGTGCGGAACCTGGAGCCTGAGCTCGTGCGGTTGTCGTTCGCGGTGGAGACCAGTACACTACAGCTCAAGACGCTCATCGGTGTAGACTCCCTGCAAGACATCGTACTAACCGATTCGCTTGTAGTACCCGGACCGGAAGCAGTGCCTTCGGAGGAGGACGTGTACGCTGCGGCCAAGCGTAACAATCCCTACTTTCAATCGCTGGCGCTGCGGGAGCAACTGGAAAATCAGCAAGTGCGCATGACGTCATCGCTGCGCAAGCCACAGCTTTCGGCCGTGGCGCAGTACCAGGTGCAATCGCATACCAACAGCTTTGAGTATGGCAACGCCTATTATCCTTCGGCCTCGTTTGTGGGACTGCAGCTTTCGGTGCCACTGTTTGCCGGTTTTTCATCTCAAGCGAAAGTGAAGCGGGCTGCCCTGGGACGGCAACAGGCTGTGCTGCGCCAACAACATGCGCACGAGCAGTTGCGCGCGTCCGTGCACCAGGCGCTTGCCGCGCGCCAGGAGTCGTTCGCGCGACTCGAAACGGCATCGGTAACGCGCGAGACCGCGCGCCTTAGCTACACTATCATTCAGTATCGTTATAAGAGTGGTATTTCCGCACGCCTTGAGCTGACAGACGCCGAACTGGCCCTGTCGACGGCGCAATCCAATTACCTCGAAGCGGTGTACGACTACCTCTCGGCAGGCATCGCTTTAAACAAATTGCAGGGGATTGCCGATTAAAAACGGTACGTAGCGTATAGGGAAGACACCCGGTAGCATAAAAGCATGCACCGGGTGTTTTTTTTTATAATATTGCGACCCAATAATTACGGCGTGCTGCACCAAACTCCCAACTCGCATAAGGGTCTTCGCTCAACGGTGATCGGCATCATCGTCAGCACCGCCCTGGCACTTATTAAAGGCGTCGGCGGCATACTCGGGAATTCCTATGCCCTCATTGCCGATGCGATTGAATCCAGCACTGATATTTTAACGTCGACCATGCTGTGGCTGGGATTAAAATGGTCGTCGCGTCCGGCGGACGAAGACCACCCTTACGGGCATGGTAAAATGGAAGCGCTTGTGGCGTTGGGCGTCTCCATAGCGATGGCGGTTGCGGCGGTGGTGATCGCCGTGAAGAGCATTCAGAACATGATTACGCCGCATAAAACACCTGCACCGTATACACTGGCCATCCTCGTGGTTGTGATTGCGACGAAAGAGCTGTTGTACCGGTTTGTGTTAAAAACCGGTACCGAAATGAAAAGCGATGCTGTGAAGGCCGATGCGTTTCATCACCGCAGTGATGCCATTACCTCGGCAGCAGCCTTTATTGGTATCTTGATCGGCATTGTAGGGGGCGAGGGGTATGAAGTAGCGGATGACTATGCAGCGCTGTTTGCGTCGGCTATTATTATGATCAATGCGTATCTCATTCTGCGGCCGGCCATCGGCGAGCTATTGGATGAAGCCTTAGATCCCGCCGTGAATACGGAAGTGATGCGTCTGGCCGGTAGTGTGCCGCAGGTGGTACTGGTGGAGAAGTGTCATATCCGGAAGATGGGGGTTTTTAAGCATGCTGACTTGCACATCTGGGTGGATAAGGCCCTGACGGTAGAGGAGGGACATGCGATTTCACATCGTGTAAAAGATCATATTCAACTGACGCTGCCGGAATTTACCGATGTTATGATCCATATTGAGCCAGCAGGACACCACGATTAAGCAGTGTGGGTGTGAGCGTGAGAGCGGGGAGAGGAAAGCACTTTTTTCCGCTCGGGCTCTCACGGGCTTCGTTAGCTGCCTAATACAAATGCTGAGAGCAGCATCAAAATGAATATCAACAGGATATAATTCTTGATCGGGTCTGCGGTGCTGTGTGGGCGGCGGTACACTACCCGCGGCATTTTGAAGTTTTTTATCGAAGGTCTCATGATTTCTCAAAATTGGTATTGTACCAATCCTACCATAAGGATGCCAGCCACAAAATGGCGCTGCCGGCTGTATAAGGCCCCGTGAATCAGCCGCTTTTAGCTACAACCTGGGGGAGAGTAGACTTATTTCTACACTATCCGTAGCATGTTGTACCTATGAATGATGCTGCACGTAGTGCCAGATTCCCCGGCATGAATTTTTCAATTTGTCATCCGTACAGTAATACTGTCTATATATGAAAGATCACTACACACGTTCCTGGCGTTGGCTGGTTTTACCGGCGCTTTTGCTGAGCATCGGGCTTACGGTTGTCTATACTTTCCTGCCCGGAGATGCGATCCCCGTAAGCGCGATCTTCGGTCGGCATGAGCATCTGTTTATTCCTGCTGGGTATACGTTCTCTGTGGTGGCGATTATTGCCGCATCGCTGCTGGTATATGCCGGCTATCAATTACTCCCGGCGCAACGCCATATTCCCATTTACGACAAGATCGCCCCCTCTATAGTATTTTCATCTCTGCTGACCCTGGTGTGGCTTTATACGTTCACGCAAGAGTATTTGTTTGTTGCCTGGCTGGTGCAGGTGGGACAGCTGGTTTTATCGTTGATCATTTTTATGCGTATTCGCAACGAAATGAATACAACGCTGTACCGTCAATATAAATGGATTCAATTGCCTTTTACAACGGCTGCAGCCTGGCTGACCTTTAGTACTATTGTGTATGCCGGTGTCTGGCTAAAGTCGATTGGATACGAGGGCGTACCGTTTGGTGAAAATGTCGTCGCAGTTCTCGCGGTGCTGGCCGTGGCCATGCTGGCAAATGCCGTACACAACCGGTATCATGATTTTATTTTCCCAATGACAATCGCCTGGTGCTGTATCGGTATATATGCGGAGCAACGAAATGCTGAGAAACTGGTAGCCCTCGTGGCGTTATCCACCGGCCTATACCTGGTGGCGCGTGTCGTCATTGTGGCGGTAAGACAAAGCGTGGTTGAAGTTGCCCGGGTGTATGCCCCGGTTCGCTCGAGTGACGCCGGTCCGGTCCCGAATCATCGCTCGCAATCAGCCTAGCAGTTTGTTTATTTTTTTGAGCAGGTCGCGGGTATTGACCGGCTTTACGAGAAATTCATTAACACCTTGTTTGAGGGCTAAGGCAATCACTTCTTCTTCGCCGTCTGATGATAGCATGATGATCGGTGTGGGTTGCCGTTGTTCCTCGCGCACGCGCTTGAGGATATCGTCGCCGTTAAAGTACGGCATGTGAATGTCGGTAATGATCAGGTCGAAGTGCTCGCCCCGATCAAGCGCCGACATGGCTTCCTGGCCGTCGCGGGTCAGGATCGCCTCGTAGCCTTGCTCGCGCAGGGTTACTTCTACTACTTTCAGCACGACTTCGTCATCGTCACATACCAGAACACGCATATTTTTACATTCAGAATGCGGCGAATATAGTAAATCAGGGCTCGACTATCATCTTTGGGGACCGTTGTTGTATACTTTCTGTTGCTTTTTCCTGGCAAAATTTTCAATTTCATCTTTACGTATGAGAAAATTACTTCTATCCCTGGCGGTGCTTTGCACAATGGCACACGCTTACGGAAACGTCAAGCTTCCGAAGATCTTCACCGACAACATGGTATTGCAGCGCAATAAGCCCATTCAGGTATGGGGGTGGGCTGATGCCGGCGAGAGTGTAACGGTACAGTTTAACAAACAATCCAAAAAAGTTAAGACCGACAAAACGGGTAAGTGGACGATCACGCTTGCTGCCGAAGCAGCCGGTGGCCCCTATGAAATGACCGTAAAAGGAAAAAACAGCCTTGCCGTAAAGAATATTTTAATAGGCGAGGTATGGGTATGTTCCGGTCAGTCAAACATGGAGTGGCCGTTGTCGGCAGCCAAAAATGCAACGCTCGAAATACAGGCCGCCAATTTCCCGGAGATCCGTCAGTTCCTGGTGCAGAAGGCGATTGCTTCTACGCCGCAGGCAGATGTGGCGGGTGGCGACTGGAAGTCTTGTACGCCCGAGACCGCTGCTAATTTTACGGCCGTCGGCTATTTCTTTGCCCGCGACCTGTATAACAAGCTGCACGTGCCCATCGGCCTGATCCACACGTCGTGGGGTGGTACGCACAGCGAGACATGGACCAGCCGCGAGGCCTTCGAGAAGAGTGACGAGTTTAAATCCATGATGGCGTCACTGCCCCGGATCGATCTCGAGTCGTATGCTGCCCAGCGCAAAGAGCGTGCTACAGCAAAGCTGAAAGAGATGAACATCGTCGTTCCGGCGACAGCTGTAGCGACCTGGAAGGATGCAGCTTTTGACGACCAATCCTGGCCCACCATGTCTATACCGGGTGCGTGGGAAAACCAACGCCTCGACGGTCTCGATGGCGTGGTATGGTTCCGTAAATCTTTTAACGTGAGCGATGCCGACGCCGGTAAAGATGCTGTGCTGAGCCTGGGCGCCATCGACGATATAGACGAGACGTTCGTCAACGGTACATCGGTCGGTAAGACCGCGGGCTATGACCAGAAGAGAACATACCGCATTCCGGCAGGTTTGTTAAAAGCCGGTAAGAACGTCATTGCCGTACGCGTGGAAGATACCGGCGGCGGTGGTGGTCTGTGGGACGAACCCGCGGCAGTATCTGTAAAAACTGCTTCGGATCTACGCACGCCGCTGGCCGGTCCGTGGAAATTTTATGTCGAGCGCGTGGCCGCTGGTGGCGGCTCGGTGGGGCCTAACAGCTTCCCGACGTTGCTGTTCAATGCTATGTTGAATCCGCTGATCCCCTATACCATCGCGGGTGCGATCTGGTATCAGGGCGAGTCCAACGCCGGCCGGGCGTATCAATACCGCACAGCCTTCCCGTTGATGATTCAGGACTGGCGCAACCGCTGGGGACAAGGTGACTTCCCGTTCTACTTTGTGCAACTGGCTTCCTACGAGGCGTCCCGCGGTGCTAACCCCCAGGGTACCAGCGCCTGGGCTGAGCTGCGCGAAGCCCAACGCATGACCCTGGCGTTGCCCAATACGGGCATGGCGGTGACGACGGATGTAGGCGAAGCCTTTGACATTCACCCCCGCAACAAACAAGATGTTGGCAAGCGCCTGGCGGCCATCGCGCTGAACAAGGTATATGCACAGGGCAATGTATACTCCGGGCCGTCGTATCAGGCGGTACGCTTTGAGGGTAATAAAGCTTTTGTGTCGTTTACCGAAATGGGCGGTGGCCTGGTGATCCAGGATAAGTATGGTTATTTGCGTGGGTTTGAAGTAGCGGGTGAGGATAAGAAGTTTCATTATGCCAAGGCCTGGTTGCAGGGCAACGAGGTGGTGGTTGCTTCGGATGAAGTAGCGAAGCCGGTGGCGGTGCGCTTTGGGTGGTCTGATAACCCGTGGGATGACAATCTTTATAATAAGGAAGGTTTTCCGGCGTCGCCGTTCCGGACGGATACGTGGCGCGGTGTGACAGAGGGTCAGACATTTACGTTTGAATGACAGGAACAAACTCCAAAGCAGCGGCCCTTTTTGTCTACAAAAAGGGCCGTGCTGTTGGAACACTTTCCAGCTGTGGCAAGGTTTGTGATAGACGGTACTTACTGCCAGGTTACAAGGTTCCTGGCGGTTACATTAATGCTGCCAACTAAACTTTACCACATGAGACATGCTGTTTTATTGCTGTTGTTTGCCAGTATCGGGAGCTTCGCGCACGCGCAGTTGAACCTGGACAAGCTGAAGAAGACCCTGAAAGGGGGCGGGATGCCGACAACCGAAGAGGTTGCTGCCGGCCTCAAAGAAGCCCTTACCAATGGTGCCTCGAAAGGATCCGACCTGGTGTCGCAAGCCGACGGCTATTTTAAAAATGCCGAAATCAAAATTCCCTTTCCGCCGGAAGTAAAACAAGTCGAGACCAAGCTGCGCCAGGTAGGCATGGGCGCTCAGGTCGATAAATTCGTCCTCGCCCTCAACCGCGGGGCTGAAGAAGCTGCCAAAGAGGCCAAGCCCATCTTTGTGTCGGCGATCAAGCAGATGACCGTTCAGGACGCCTGGAGTATCCTGAAAGGCGAAGATAACGCTGCGACGCAGTACCTCGACAAAACAAC
This sequence comes from Parachryseolinea silvisoli, assembly GCF_021190955.1. Taxonomy (GTDB): domain Bacteria; phylum Bacteroidota; class Bacteroidia; order Cytophagales; family Cyclobacteriaceae; genus Ohtaekwangia; species Ohtaekwangia silvisoli. Next base: position 937,456 of record NZ_JAIOAO010000001.1, on the reverse strand, counting down.
CTCGCCCGAACTTACTACCAAGTTCAAGCCCATTATCCAGGCGGCGCTGCAGAAGGTTAGTGCAACGAAGTATTATGCAGACCTGGTCAATGCGTATAACAAACTGCCGATGGTGCAGAAGGTGAATCCGAATTTGGATGACTATGCTACTGAGAAAGCTATCGATGGGTTGTTTGTGATGGTGGCGAAGGAGGAGAAGTTAATTCGTGACGATCCTGGCGCGCGTACCACTGACCTGTTGAAGAAGGTTTTCGGCGCACAGAAATAAAAGGCGCATCTTCTGCATGCGCATAAAAGGTTGAGGGTGTCTTTTTTAGACACCCTTTTTTTGTGTTGCGGATGATACTATCGAAGTTTTTCGCCTCTGTTCAATAAACGGACCCGAGACCCACTTCAGGAAAGAGTTTCTATAAAAGAAAACGGAGAATATAGAAGGATCCATTTCTGTTTGCTGCAAACGCTGCGATTGTCTGTCTGCGGCTCATAACTCCGTTTGGTCGGTTCCTCAGGTTCCCTTCCAGGCTTTATGAGGAATTTAGCCGAACAAACAACTCTCTAACAGTATGAAGCATGTAAGGCTAGTTTTAATTGTCATGGGAATCGCTGCGTTCATCGCTACTTCCTGTGATTCGGATGAGAAGAAGAACGCGCGCGTCCAGGTGTGGCTGACGGATGCGCCCGGCGACTTTCAGGAGGTGAACATTGATCTGAAAGGAGTGGAGGTACACGTGGGGGATGGCGATGATGATGCGGGGTGGAGGAGTCTGCCTGTTCACACGGGTGTTTACAACCTGCTGAAGTTAACGAATGGGCTGGATACATTGTTGGGCGAGATCACGATCCCTCCCGGAGCGATTTCGCAGATCCGGCTGAAGCTTGGTAGCGAAAATACGTTGAAGGTCGGTGGTGAGATGTTTGACCTGGATGTGCCCAGCGGCCAGCAATCGGGTTTGAAGTTGCAAGTGCACCAGACACTTGTCGAAGACATCACCTATAAGATCCTGCTGGATTTTGATGTGGCCCGGTCGGTATTACTCACTGGCAGCGGGCAGTACAAACTGAAGCCTGTGATCCGCACGATTCCCGAAGCGCAGGACGGCGCAATAAAAGGTGTCGTATCTCCCGTAGCATCGACCCCGGCGGTGTATGCTATAAAAGAAACCGATACCCTGGCTACAGCGTACACCGATGCCACCGGACATTTCCTGCTGCGTGGGCTTGCTGCGGGAAGCTACACGGTTTCGTTTGTGCCCAACAGCAGTTTTGAAAGCACGCAAAAAGAAAATGTCAGCGTTGTGATCGGCCAGGTTACCGATCTCGGCACAGTAGAAATTCCTCAATAGAGAAAAGAAAAGAATGATGCAAAAAGAGGCTGCCTTTCGAGACGGCCTCTTTTTGCATGTTATCCCACCAGCGGTATTTTGTCTTCAGAAGAAGGTGTCTATCTTTAACCGTTGCTGAATCGATTAACTAGCCACTGTCTATGCTATCAAACCTCATTACACGCCGCACGGCCGCAGGCATAAGCGCTGCTTTACTTCTCGCCCTTACATCGTATGGCCAGGCGCCATTGTCCTGGGTTGACCCGCGCGTCGGAAACGTCGGCCATTTGCTGGAGCCCACGCGCCCTACGGCGCAACTGCCTAACCAGGCAATACGCTCGTACCCCGGGAGAAAAGATCACCTTGATCCGCAGATCAGCACGTTCCCCTTGTCGTTGGTCTCACACCGGCAGGGACACCTGTTTGGCGTCATGCCTTATACCGGCGCGGCGATGGCTACTGCCACACCGCCGCGTGCCACGTGGGATCCCGAGAACGAAGTGTTGACGCCATACTATTATTCGGAGTGGCTGGACCAGGAAGAGATTGAGATCGCTTTTGTACCCGGTGCCAAAACCGGACATTTTCGTATAGTCTTCCCCGCGGGCTCCACCAAGAATGTATTCCTGCAGATCAGTCAGGGGGGTGCCTGGCAACGGGTATCAGATCGTGCCGTTTCAGGTACCGAGCAAGTGAAAGGTATGACGGCGTGGGTATACGGTGAATTCAGCAAGCCCGGTGTATATGCCGCGTGTCGCGAGACCACCGGCAAAGGCCAGGCGTGTATGTCGTGGGCAGAGACCGGCGCGAGCGTGATCGAGTTTAAATATGCGATATCGTTTATCAGCGCAGAGCAGGCCCGCAAGAACCTCGTAAAAGAACAACCCGCATGGGACTTTGATGGCGATAAACAACGTGCGCAGAAGGCATGGGAGCGTGTATTAAACCAGATTGAAGTAAAGGGAGGCACCGACAGAATGAAGCGTACGTTCTATACCGCGCTCTACCGCTGCCAGGAGCGTATGGTCAATATTACTGAAGACGGTAAATATTATAGCCATTACGACAAACGGATCCACGACGATAGCCGTCCGTTTTATGTGGACGATTGGGTATGGGATACGTATCTTGCGCACCACCCGCTGCGCACGATCCTGAACCCAGCCCAGGAAGCAGACATGATCGCGTCGTATCTGAAAATGTACCAACAGAGCGGCTGGCTGCCAACGTTCCCGCTGTTGTGGGGCGACAACCCGTGCATGAATGGATTCCACTCTACCATCACGCTGCTCGATGCCTACCGCAAAGGCATTCAGCCATTTGATTTGCCGCTCGCGTATGAAGCAGCGAAAAAGAATGCCACACAGGCTACCATGTTGCCGTGGCGCAACGGGCCGGCATGCTCACTGGATTCGTTCTATCACCAGAAAGGATATTACCCCGCCCTGCATCCCGATGAAAAGGAAACGGTAGGAGAGGTGCATTCGTTCGAGCGCAGGCAGGCCGTGGCTATTACGTTGGGCCACAGCTACGACGATTGGGCGCTCTCACAGCTTGCCGTGGCGGCGAAACATAAGGACGACTATGCACTCTTTCTGAAACGATCGGCAAACTACCAGAATCTGTACCAGGCCGAGAAAGGATTCTTCATGCCGAAAGATGCCAACGGCAAATGGATCGACATCGACCCGACCTTCGACGGTGGCATGGGTGGCCGCGACTATTACGATGAGAACAACGGCTGGACTTATCTGTGGCAAGTGCAGCAGGACATTCCCGGCCTGATGACCCTGATGGGCGGCAAGCAAGCCTTTGAAGCACGCCTGGATCAACTGTTCCAGGAAAGCCTGGGCCGGAGCAAATACGAGCTCTGGGCGAAATTCCCCGACTTCACCGGCATCGTTGGTCAGTACTCCATGGGGAATGAGCCAAGCTTCCATATCCCCTATCTATACAATTTTACCGGCGCGCCGTGGAAGACGCAGAAACGTATACGCATGCTGCTCAACACGTGGTACCCCGATAATATCTTCGGTATACCCGGTGACGAAGACGGTGGTGGCATGTCGGCCTTCGTGGTATTCTCCTGCATGGGCTTTTATCCCATCGTACCAGGCCTTCCGTTGTATACCATTGGCAGCCCGGTATTTGAAAAGACGACGATTCACTTGCCCAATGGAAAAGACTTCCAGGTGGATGCCCTTGGCTGCAGCGAGCAAAACAAGTTTATCCAGGAAGCATACCTGAATGGTAAACGTCTGGACGGACCGTGGATGACGCACACCGATATTGTACAAGGCGGTGTATTAAAGCTGGTCATGGGACCTCGCGCGAATAAGACATGGGGTGCAAACGTAGATGTCAATCGAATCTTACAGCAAGCAACGCTGCAAGAGTCGGCGCGATAAGAGAAATATTTATTGATAATAAAAAACGGGTGCTCTTAAAAGGCACCCGTTTTTTGCTATTACGCTGCTCGATTACGGTCGTTTCAATGTCCGTACCGCGCGATCATCCACGGTTAGCTGGAAGCTTCGTTTCTTGCGATCAAGTGAGTGTGCTATCAGCGGACGGTCTACCAGGCTGGTACGGCCGATCGTACCGCTGCCCGTGATTTGACCAATCGCTTTGGCCAGCAGGGGTTCACGTGTGTCGCCGAACGGGTATAGTATGAAGTTGTTGTCGGGGTCTATAATATTGGGGTAGAAACCACCGTCGTAGTCAGATTGGTTCAGTGAATTATATACTTTTACGACGATGGGCTGCATGCCCCACTTGTTTGTGGCATCTTTGTCGTCGTAAATGGAAATGGAGCCAACGTTCTTGCCATAGGTAGTGTCACCCACCAGGAACACGTCCATATAGGGACGCAGACCGTTGATGATCAGCTCGCTGGCAGAGGCGGTGCGTGAGCCGGTCAGAATAAAGAGTCGTTTGTTTTGCAGCAGATTGCCCACGTTGGCCGCTTTGTTTGTGAAGTTGACGGTGAGTACGTCTTCGCCAAGATCCGGATCGTTGAGGATCTGCTGTTCTACATCGTCGTTGTATTCTTTTGTCATGAAGACCTTTGTGTTATTGACGTCTGCACCCAGCAAGCTGGCCAGGTTAAGAGCCGATACTTCAGAGCCACCGCTGTTAAACCGCAAGTCGAGTACAAGGTCCGTTACACCGGCTGTTTTGAAGCCGTTGATGATCGATTCCATTTCGGTATCGTACTCGTTACCATCGCTCTGGCCCGCGGCAAAGAAATTATAGACGTAGTAGCCGATCTTGTGCTCGCCGGTTTCAATGACGGTGTGTAGGTAGTTCGGGTTTTCGTGGTACTCCTGAGGGGTGAGTGAAACAGTGGCGGGATCGCTCAGGCTTTCACTTTCCACATCCATGGCGCGATACGTCAGGGTATGATTTTCACTCAGGGCCGATAGCAAGGTTTGGTAATTTGAAATGGTGATCTGTGTATTGTTAATGTGCGTGATGACATCGCCGCGTTTCAGCCCGGCGTTTTTAGCAGGTGAGTTCGGTTTGATATACAGTATCTGCGCAATTACATTGTTGTTCGTGTTGCTTTCGCGGTAGAGGGCGTATTCATAGCCGGCTTCTTTGCTAATGCCTTGCAGCGAGTTCAACAGGTCCTGGTAATTGTCCTGGATCCACGAGAAGCGGTCGCCATCGTATAACAACGAGTTGAAATACTCATCGGGGGCGAGGTTCTTGTTTGTGTTCGTGGGCAGCTGGTCATTCCACAGATACCAGTCTTGCATGTTCGTCAGGATCCAGTCGTTGACGTGCTGGTTGCTGGCGGAGGCGTTGCTGTCATCATCGTCTTTACAGGCTACGGCCAAAAGCAACAGCGCACAGCAGGCCAGCAGGGCTCCGGGGCGCAGAAATTGAAATGTTTGCATGGAAGTTCTCTTGAAATATTGAAACAATAACGTCGTAATGATACGGTTTTATACGTTATGGGGTCTGTTCTTGTCTACGGAAAATGCAAGTTTGTCGCCTGAAATACAGCAACATGCAAAAAACATCCTCCGGCGACCGCAATATTTTAGAAACTACGAACGTCTAAAATGCGTTATCCCTGTGCTTATGCCGAAATCTCTACTATCAGCGCTCTTTTTTATCTATCCCCTGCACTTTGTTGTCGCCCAGGAAGACTGGAAATTACGTGACGAAAAGGAGGGTATTAAGATTTACATGCGCTCGGTGGCGGGCTCTGACATTAAAGCGTTGAAGGTATCGTTTTCGATACAGGCGACAATGTCCCAGATGGCGGCGGTCATCCTGGATGTAGCCACTACCGATCAATGGGTATATAGCACCAGGAGCTGCACGTTGCTCAAACAAATCTCGCCACAAGAGGTCGTATACCATTCGGAGATCAATGTGCCCTGGCCGGCCAGTAACCGCGACTTTATCGCGCGCATTCGGGTCACGCAAGATCCTGTGACGCGTATCATGACCGTTGAGTCGTTTAACGAACCCAGCTATGTCCCCGAGAAGGATGGCGTTGTACGGGTGCCACATGCTGATGGGAAGTGGACCATTAAGCCGGCGGCACCATCGCAGTTACACGTAGAATATATGCTACATATTGATCCGGGAGGCGCCATTCCGGCATGGCTTATCAATCTATTTGCTACAAAGGGACCGTTTGAGAGCTTTCGCAATATGCGGGAACACATTCGTAAGCCTGCATACCAGCGTGTACACATCCCGTTTGTAGCCGATTGACCCTACAGCTCAGTGGGGGTTGAGCACAAAGTCCGAAAAGGTGGGGAAGTACATCACCTTCCTCCAGTCGATGGTCAGAATGCGCTCGAGAATAGTTTTAAGCTCATCAAACGACGAGGGCTTGATGGCGTATAGATTCGAACCTTCGCGGTAACAAAACTCGATCGTTCGAAGGTCGTCGAGTGACGAGTAAACAATAATCGGAAGTGCGTCGTATTTTTTGTTTGCGCGTATTTCCCGCAGACACTGCTGCCCATCTTTACACGGCATGAGCATATCCAGAAAGAGTATATCGGGCACTTTCTCGTCGAGGAGCTGCATCAACAGCTCGCCGTTTTCCGCCCGTGTCAGGAGTACCGTCAGGGGCACCTGTTGAATCGCCACCGAAAATATATAATAATCCTCGTTGTCGTCTTCTGCCAGTAGAACGTGGGTCGTATTGGCGCCGGAAAGGTTCATATTCTTCTGTTTACAGGCTAGATATTGATTGTCAACGTATTAACAACAAACAAACCATACTTGGTCACAAAAAAGGGGTATTTAACCCGAAAGTCAAACTATTATTTTGAATAATCGGGCAATTTATATCTGACGGGTTGCCTGGCATCGATTCCTGGACTTGACGGTTCGTTAATTTTCTAAAGATCCGTTAACTTTAGCCGCTTTTTTGTAGACCAGCTTACCCGATGGCGCCCCACAAGCATGTCTTTTTATTGTGTGATGATCCTGCCAGAGCACAAAGCGCGCAACATATATTGGAGGGCGAGCCGGTGTGTGCTACGGTAGAGGTTGCGGTCGATCTTTTTCATTTGCGGTGCCTGCTCGCCGTGCGCATGCCCGATGCCATCGTCCTATATCCTGACCCCCAGTCTTCTCATAGCATGCACTATATAAAGGACTTACGCAAGGATATTTATGTTGACGGTATCCCTGTCTTCCTATACACCGTACTGCCGGATGCACACGAGTTGACCCGGATACTTACTCGCCTCCAGCCATAGGTGCTCTTCCTAACGCCACCGATACGGCGCGGGCCATAATTTTTTTGACAGCCCATTTCCTAAATCCTATACATATGTCTATTATAACTGTATATTAGGCCCGCGCTAATGCAAAATGTCAGTCTATGGCTAAAGGGAATGGATTAAAATACTCCATCGATCTTTCATTCGAAGAAATCAAATTGCCACCCTTTCAGGAGATTCTCATCCTGGGTAAAAACTCTCAACACGGTAAGATCGGTATATCCAAGTCGTTTGATATGCTTGTTCCCAATGGTTTCGAGCTGGTAGAAGTCGGCCATCCGCTGGTAGAGGCAGTCTTTGTCAACAAACGCATTTTATCCAAGATGCCGAAGGAGAAGATCATCGATATACTCGACGACAAGGTCTTCCCCTTTGTATCCGAAGGTGAGCTGCTGAAGGTTGACTTTCGGGTCACGATCTCCTATTCCAACATCGAACAGGAGTTCTGATGACTATCACCCGTTTCATCCGGCATCAGTACGACGTGGTTCCCGCCTACAGTGGAACACGGTCGATCAAAGACCACCTGGTGCAACAGTCCGCGTTGGTTGTGCAGGATGAAAACGAACAACCCATCGGTGTCCTTACACCCCAGGACGTCGTACAGCACTCGCACACGCTAGTAATTGATTGCCTCACTGCACGCCCCACGGTGTCGCCGGAGTGTGCGATAGAAGAGGCGTTGCGGGTGATGCAGGAAACGCATACCGACGTGCTGGCCGTCATGGACGATGGCAACCTGACGGGCCTCATTTACAAGAACGATTTGCTGGCGTACGTCACGGATCAGAAAAAAAGCCTGGAAGGAGAAGTCAACAAGCAAGTGACCGAGCTCCAGGCCATTCATAAAGAGTTGGTATTGTCGCGGCAGATCCTGCAAGCCGTACTGGATAGTACACAGTCCACCGTCATCCTGGTGGCCCCCGACTATAGCATCTTATTCTTCAACAAAAAGGCGGGCGATGAAAGCCAGGCCTTGTATGCACGTGAGCTGAAGACCGGGATGAATATACTCGACTATACGCTGCACGACACACGGGTAGCGGGCCGTTACCTGTTCGATGCTTTTAAAAGCGACTTTGATCGGGCGCTGGCAGGCGAGTCGGTGGTCACCGAACGCAAGGTGCAGTTCCCCGAAACATCGCGATGGCTACGCGCCGAATACGGCCCGGTATTTTATCAGGAGCAGATCATTGGTGCGACCATTACCGTTACGGACATAGACGAGCGCCAGCGCCACTTGCTGCAGATCGAGCGGCAGAACGAGCTATTGAAACATATTTCCTGGGTGCAATCGCACTATACGCGGCAGCCGGTGGCGACCATTCTTGGTCTGACCAGCATCATCGAAAAATCTACGTTAAGCGAAGAAAACATCCGCATCATTTCCATGCTGGAAGCCACCGCACAGAAGCTGGATGAGGTGATCCGTAATACCGTGCTGACGGCCAATTCCTTAGAAGAAGAACGTTAAAACAACCGTAATTTTTAACACCCTGTGTTGTCCTTCGCAACGGACAATACCTTCGTTTTTACGCTAAAAAGCGCTATTATCAAATTTAGTTAGATTTGTATTTACTAATAAATTTAGTTTTAGTACGTTTGTATCGGTCTAAACGATTGAGGTATGAAAATGGTAAAAACGGCAAACGGCATCAAAAAAATTGACGATTGGAATCCGGATCTGATCCCCGGACTATTAAAGCCAATCCTGCAACAGCACCGCGCAACGCTGGTGAATAAACTGATTCAGGGCGAACTGAATACGTACATTGATTATAAATTTTCTTCCCGGGCCAGCGTAGGCCAACTGGAAAAGATTCGAAACAGCCTGGATTTATTGAAAGACGACGGCATCGATCCCGTGCTCTACAGTCCGATCTTCCAGTCCGTGCTGCACAACGATTTTACAAACCTGGACAACGCGTTGTTCTACCGCGAGATCGATGCTACGATCAGCACGCGACTGTTGCGTCCGCATACTTTTGAAAAGGGCCAGCACATGTTCTCTCAACAATAGTCTTTTGCGATAACCATTTTTTAACCCCTACACGATGAAACAACAAACAACTATGGAGGATACCACGCTACGCCACGACGCTGTCGACATTATCGATGTCATTCGCAAGTTGCGTAACGATCTGATCAAAGATTTTCTGGATGAGCGAAATATGATTGTATACCTCTCCCAGCAATTCCGGATCATGGAGCTGTCGCACGTAAAGCTTGAATTTATAAAAAGTGAGTTGAAGCAACTACTGATCGCTCCTGTAGACACGACCTGGTATAAACCCATTATTGACGACTTTCATCGTACGGGCAGCGCGGCCCTGACAGAAGGAAACGAGAAGCTATTCTATAAGGAGATCGAAGAGGTCTTGAAAAGATATTTATTCAGTTAGGTCTTAGTTTAGGTTTAGGATTTGCCTTAGGGGTAAGGCAAGGCAGCGCGTGGTAGTCCCGGACAAAATGTTGTGTGACAGACTCCGGCAACGCCACGTTGCTGCTCTTTTTTAAGACGTTGGTCGTTAGCACTTTTTTCAGCATATTGTATCGATGCGCCCAATCGATCTTTACTTTGCCGAGCAGCCGGAACCCGTAAAAAGCTGTATGATTTTTTTGCGTGAGCATATTTTGCAGCTCGATGCCGGTATTACGGAAGCCTGGAAATACCGCATGCCATTTTATTGTTACCGCGATAAGATGTTCTGTTACCTGTGGGTACATAAAAAATACAAACAACCGTACGTCGGTTTTGTCGATGGACATCTGCTGGAGCATCCTGATCTACTGCCGGAGAAACGGGCGCGTATGAAGATTCTGTTAATTGACCCTACACGCGATGTGCCCGTGGCGAAGGTCAGTAAACTTTTACGTGCCGCGCTCAAGGCCCGCCAGCGCTTGGATTCCTGAAGATTTGGCTCCAACTTCGCGCAGCCATGACGCCACGTGAACAGAAGATACTTCCCGCCGTATCCGCGGCCATATTTAACGACCAGGGGCATGTGTTGCTGCAGCAGCGACGAGACACCGGCAAGTGGTGTATCATTTCGGGCCATGTAGAGTTTGGCGAAACAGTGGAGGATGCGATGCTGCGCGAGATCCGGGAGGAGATCAACACGGCGGCCGAAATCATACGACTCATCGGAGTATATTCCATGCCGGCCTTTGCCACCTACGATCATACCGACCACCGTGTGCAGTATATCACCTCGTATTTTGAAGTAAAGCTGCTCGAAGCGCCCGACATTTCTTTTACCAACGCCGAAACGCGGGCGTGGCGTTTCTTTTCCCCCGACGCATTGCCCGCCGACCTCGACCAGGTCAATCCCTACTGGCTGGCAGATGCGTTGAACAAACAATCTGTCTTTATCCGTTAATAATTTTCTTTCTATGATCCAGCATGCCATCGAACTTGTCTCGCCCGACGACTACGCGGCGATTACCGATGTCTGGGAGGCGTCCGTCCGTGCCACACACCACTTTCTGACCGAAGCACATATTCAGTTCTTCCGCCCCCTGGTACAGCACAGCTATTTAAAAGATGTTGACCTGCGTTGTATACGCAGTGAGGCCGGCGCTATTCTCGGGTTTGCAGGTGTAGCCGGTACGCGGCTGGAAATGCTTTTTATACATCCCGCCGCGCGCGGTCAGGGTACAGGCCGGCAGCTGCTGCGGTATGCCATCGAAACATTGGGCATCTATGAAGTAGACGTCAACGAGCAGAATCAGCAAGCTGTGGGCTTTTATGAGCACATGGGCTTTCGTACCTTTCACCGGGCGTCGGTCGACTCGTTGGGAAATCCGTTTCCTGTACTAACGATGCGGCTGCTGCGCAAAACAGCTTAGCAAGTTCTTTCAAACATGATGATACGATCTTATATACGCATGAGTTTAGTGCTGGCCACGTTGTGGCTGGGCGTTGTGGTACACGCCGCCGGGCAGTCGCCTGCGCCGGTGGCCAACTGGAGGCTCTGGTTCAACAGACCTGCTGCAAATTGGAACGAGGCGCTGCCGGTCGGCAACGGCCGGGTAGGCGCGATGGTCTTCGGTGGTGTACAATCGGAGCGCTTGCAGCTGAATGAAGAAAGCGTGTGGACGGGTAAGCCGGAAGACTTCATCAATCCCGGCGCACGTGCCGCGCTGCCCGTCATCCGCAAGCTGTTGTTTGCCGGCAAGTACGTCGACGCACAGCAACTGGCCATCGATAAGATGATGGGCAACAAAACGGTCAACAGCAGTTACCAGACCGCCGGTGACTTGTGGTTGACATTTCCCGCGCAAGGGGCAGAACCCGAAGGCTACGAACGCGCACTCGACCTCGAGACAGCGGTCGCTACCGTACAATACCGACAAGAGGGGGTAGCCTATACGCGTGAAGTATTTTCCAGCGCGCCCGACCAGGTGGTGGTATTGCGACTGACGGCTGACCGGCCGGGGGCCCTGTCGTTACAGTTCGCGCTTACCCGTCCTGGTAGCAACGCGGCGGTATCTGTTTCGGGAAATGATATATTATTACAGGAGCACACCGGTGGCGGGGTAGGTGTGAAGCTGGTAACACAGTTGCGTGTTATACCAGAAGGAGGCTCTCTGTCCGCCGGGGGTACACACCTGTCTATAGAAAAGGCTAATGCCGTCACGGTGCTGATCGCGATCGCCACCGACTATACCGGCGGTGACCCGCGCACGACCACGCAACAGCAGTTGACCGCCGCCACGGCGAAGCGATATGAAGATTTGAAACGCGCGCATATACAGGACTATCAATCCTACTTTAACCGTGTAGCGCTCGATTTGGGCGTGACCAATGCGGTATACTTTCCTACCGACGCGCGCGTGTCGGCGTTGCAGCATGGAAATGAAGATCCGCACCTGGCAGCATTATATTTCCAGTTCGGTCGCTATTTGTTGATCAGCAGCTCGCGCCCGGGAGGTTTGCCGGCAAACCTGCAAGGCATCTGGGCCGACGGCCTGACGCCACCGTGGAGCGCAGACTATCATATCAACATTAACATTCAGATGAATTACTGGCTGGCGGAGGTGGCAAACCTGTCGGAGCTGCATTTGCCTTTCATTACCTTCCTCGATAAACTACGTCCCGATGCGCGCAAGACAGCAAAGACTATGTATGGCATCGATGGTACCGTAGCACATTTTACAACAGACCCGTGGCTGTTCACGGCGCCGTATGGGTATCCCAGCTGGGCGATGTGGCCCATGGGCATGGCGTGGTGTGCGCAGCACGTGTGGGAGCACTATGCTTTCACGGGTGACAAAGCGTTCCTGCAACAATATTACCCGATCTTGAAAGAGTCCGCAGCGTTCTGTGCGCAGTGGCTGGTAGAGAATCCCGCCACGGGCAAGTTGGTGTCAGGCCCTTCTATTTCTCCGGAGAATTCATTTCAGACTGCCGATGGACGGAAAGCAACGATGGTGATGGGACCGACGATGGACCACATGATCATCCGCGACCTGTTAACGAGCACGCTATTGGCCCAGCGCGTATTGCACCAGGACGAGGCTTTTGGTAAAAAGCTCGAGAAGATCCTGGCAAAGTTATCACCGACACAGATTGGCGCCGACGGACGTATACTTGAGTGGACGGAATCTTTTCAGGAGCCGGAGCCTGGGCATCGGCATATATCGCATCTATATGGCTTGCATCCCGGGAAGGAGATTACCCGCAAGCAACCTGATCTTTTTGCTGCCGCTCGTAAGACAATCGATTATCGGCTGGCGCATGGTGGAGGCCATACGGGTTGGAGCAGGGCGTGGATTGTTAACTTCTTCGCTCGCCTGGGCGATGGCGAAGCGGCGCATGAAAACCTCGTAGCACTATTTAAGAAGTCGACGTTGCCTAACTTGTTTGATAATCATCCGCCGTTCCAGATCGATGGTAACTTTGGTGCTCCGGCGGGTATGGCGGAAATGCTGTTGCAGAGCCATGATGGCTCGCTGACGTTGTTGCCGGCGTTGCCGAAGGCTTGGGCTACGGGGTATGTTCGTGGGCTTTGTGCGCGCGGCGGGTTTGAAGTCTCCATGACATGGGCCAACGGTGTACTGCAGGAAGTGACGTTGCTGTCACGATTGGGGGGAGCTTGCCAGGTGCGGTACGGTAATAAAGCGGTGACGCTGCAAACCGAGACTGGGAAGGTATATACTTTGAATGAAGACTTGAAAGTACATTAGTATCAAGTAAACGGGCGCTTGGTACCCCGGGCCAACTTTCTGGTGAGCATGACTGTACGATTTTAATATATAGATAGTAACGTTTGGGAGAAGCCTCGTCGTACTTGTACGGCGAGGCTTTTTTGTGGTTTGGCAATATCCGCTTTTAGTCCGATCTTTCCTTGACTACAACAACCCTGTCGTGTTATGACCTTATTTCGAAGAACGGCCGCCGTATGGCTATTCCTGGCGCTATGCTGGGCATGTGTGCCGAAACAGCCGGGCGGTGACACTACCGCAACACCTTTTCTCGATTCGTTGTCGCAGCAGACCTTCTCCTTTTTCTGGGAGACCGCGAATGCGGAGAATGGTCAGTTGCCGGACCGGTGGCCCAGCGAAAGCTTTTCGAGCATCGCTGCGACCGGCTTTGGCTTGTCAACGTACCTCGTAGGTGTCGAGCGTGGGTATATCACGCGGGTGCAGGCAGCGGAGCGCACGTTGCGCACGTTGAGATTCTTGCAGCATCTTCCCAAAGGTGAGGCCGCACAAGGTGTGGCCGGTCACAAAGGGTTCTTTTATCACTTCCTCGATATGAAGACGGGCCTGCGGTTTCAACAGGTTGAACTATCGACCATTGATACCGGGCTACTGATGGCGGGCGTCCTTTCTGCGCAGGCGTACTTTGATGGCAGCGATACGACGGAGGTGCATATACGGGCACTGGCCGATACGCTGTACCGGGCCGTAGAGTGGGACTGGGCGATGCAAGACAAGAAGGTCATGAGCATGGGCTGGCATCCTGAACGTGGTTTTATCGATGCCACCTGGCGCGGATACAATGAAGGTATGATCCTGTACATCCTTGCGCTGGGATCGCCTACGCATACCATATCTTCCGAAAGCTGGAAGGCGTGGACCGACACCTACCAATGGACAAAATACCAGGGCCAGGAGTTTGTAAACTTCGGTCCGCTGTTCGGCCACCAATATTCACATCTTTATATTGACTTTCGCGGCATACAAGATGCTTATATGCGAGAGAAGGGCATCGATTACTTTGAAAACTCCAGGCGTGCGACGTATGCAAACCGTGCTTATTGCGTTAACAACGCCGCGGCGTTTGTGGGGTATGATAAAAACATCTGGGGCCTGACGGCATGCGACGGACCGGGTAACGAGGGCAAACAAAATCCCAACGTAGCGTTTCAAGGTTATCATGCGCGCGGCGCGTCCCAGTTTTACCTGCAGGATGATGGCACGATCGCGCCGACGGCAGCCGGTGGCTCACTGGCGTTCGCCCCCGAGATCTGTATACCGGCATTGAAGCACATGAAGCGACGTTTTGGTGTCAAGGTATATGATCGATATGGCTTTAAAGACGCTTTTAACCTGAGCATTGTTTATGAGAACGGCACTACCGGGTGGTTTGATAAAGACTATCTTGGCATTGACCAGGGGCCGATCGTATTGCAGTTGGAAAACTATCGCTCGGAGCTTTTGTGGAAAGTCATGAAAAAGAGTCCCTATATCCGGGCAGGCCTGAAGAAGGCCGGGTTTGCCGGTGGCTGGTTAGACGAAAAATAAACAACAACAGAATGCGGTGGGTGCTGGGATTACTACTGGTATTGGCTGCCGGGCGACTGGCGGCGCAAGAGGTCTTTGTGCTGAATGACAGCGTACCCGAGCGAAACTTCATGCCGTATGAGCTGACGTTTTACCGCGACGCCACCAACTCGATCTCATTCTGGCAAATCTCCGCGCACAATTTCTCCAATCGCTTTCAACAACACGCGGCCTATCAAAACAAGGACTTCGTGCCCGATGCTTCGTATTGGATCAGGTTGCCGATCCGGCATTATGCCCATAGCCGGAAGGTATGGATGCTGGAATTCTACGATCAGACTATCGACTACATCGAAGCCTATGTGCCGCAGATGGACGGGTCGTATCAAAACGTGGTGATGGGTGACAAACAACCCTTCCGGCAGCGACCGCTGCGTCACAAGAACTTTGAGATCGTGCTGGATATAAAGGCCGACACGATGATGTATTATTATTTCCGGGTGCAGTCGCATGCCTTTGCCGACCTGCGCATCGGTGTTCGTTCGGCGGATCGATTTATATACTACGCGCTGAACGAATACTTCTTGTTTGGCATGTTTTATGGCATGATCCTCATTATCAGCTTGTATAACTTCCTGGTATACCTGGCCATCAAAGAGATCAAGAACATCTACTATATTCTCTACATTCTTAGCGTAGCCGCCTACGCCATGAGCTACGACGGCGTCGGGTTTCAGTACCTGTGGCCCTCGCATCCCGAATGGAATGATTATGCGGTGGGCGTTACATTGTGTTCCGTGATATTGTGGAGTCTGGTCTTTACGCGGCGTTTTTTGAGCACGCGTGCTAATGCGCCCCGGCTTGACCGCTGGCTGATGTGGATGATCGGGTTACGCTCGGCTTGGTTTGTGGTGGAAATCGTGTTTCTGCCGCACCTGCTTACCTATCGTGATATCGAGATCATACCGTTGTCGCTGATCTTTTATACGGGTATAGCGGTCTGGAACAAAGGTTATCGCCCCGCCCGGTTTTTTGTCATGGCGTATGGCATTTTATTCTTTGGCTTTTTTATCCGGGCGCTGGTCTACTTTAACATATTGCCTTTTACGACGCCCCTGCATTACAGTTTGCACTTCAGTTTCGTGGTAGAGATGCTGCTGTTGACTTTTGCCATGGGCGACCGCATTCATATATTAAAAGATATGCGGGACCGTGCGCTGCGACGGATCATTCACCAGCACGAAGTCAACATGCAGTTGAAAGACAAGGTTACGCGCGAGCTGGAGGAGAAGGTGCGCGAGCGTACCCTGGAGTTGCACGAAAAGAATCGACTGCTGGAGGAGACCAACATCAAGGTCGAACGCCAGTCGTACGAGATCAACCAGATCAACTCACTGTTGGACCTTGACAACTGGAAGCTCAAGAACAGTTTAAAAGAGGTGTTGAACGAGCGCCTCCTGGAGAAGACCATGGATTACCGGCAGTTCCAGACGTTATATCCCGATACCCTGGCGTGTTACCGTTTCCTGGAAAGCCTCAAGTGGCAGGAGGGATTTCATTGCCGTAAGTGTGGTAATGAAAAGTATTTTGATGGTAGTCAAAAGTTTGCCCGGCGCTGCACCCGTTGTGGTTATAATGAATCCATTACGGCTTATACCATTTTCCACAGCATCAAGTTCCCGGTAGAAAAAGCCTTTTACATCGCCTATCTGGCCGTTGTTGGTAACAAAGATTATACGTTAGAAGCGCTTGCGGCCCAACTTGACTTGCGCGTGAATACGCTTTGGGGCTTTAAACACAAAGTAATTGAGCGGCTGCTGGAGCTTGAGGCCCGGGGCCGTCGGCCGCATGCCTCGCGGTGGGAGGAGGTTATAATAGACCAGGGGCCCGCGGATAAGCGCCTCCATCTTTCTACTACCAAAACTGTCGGGTGACTTCGTCACAGTCCCATTTCACTTCCTCCCATTTCCATTTCATTCGTCACACGTTAAACTGACGTTTCGGGGTGTTTTCACCAGTACTTTATTATGATGTTTTTAATCCGGTAAAACTCCCATGACAGTTGTGCGAAAGCCTTCTGGAATCGTTTGAAATAATGTTTTTCTTCTGGAAAAAAGGCCCTCTATAAACCGATTGCGAAAACGTTGTTTTAGGCGCATTTCGGCGAAATAATGCCTGGTTTCTCTTGCCAAATGCAAACTTCACTAGCGCGAACAGCCCCCAAGACCAACATCTGTTTTGCGAAATGAAGTATGCAAAGAATTCTTACGCTGTTGATTATCTGTGTGTTAGCAGCGCCAGCCTGGGCGCAAAACCGAACCGTTACCGGCCAGGTGACGGATGCCACCGATGGCAGTCCACTGCCCGGTGTGAATGTTCTTGTTCAGGGAACCAGCCGGGGTACGGCGACAGACGTATCCGGCAATTATTCTCTGGAGGTAGGATCCGAAGAAACGACATTGACATTCACTTTTGTGGGCTACAAGACCCAGTCTATTGTGCTGGACGCCCAGACGGTGGTGAATGTGGCGCTTGAAGTCGACTTTACGACGCTGAGCGATGTGGTTGTGATCGGGTATGGCGTGGTGAAGAAATCTGATCTCACGGGTTCGGTGTCGTCGATACGGGGAGCCGACCTGACCAAGGTACCCGCCGTGTCGCCTATGCAAGCGCTGCAGGGTAAGGTGGCCGGTGTGCAGGTGTCGAGCTCAACAGGCGCACCGGGAGCAGCTCCGGTGGTGCGGATTCGTGGTCAGGGTACGTTTAACGACTCGTCGCCGATCTACGTGGTGGATGGTGTTATTGTTCAGGACATCGACTTTCTCAATGCGGCCGACATCGAGTCAATGGAAGTGTTGAAAGATGCTTCTTCCACGGCTATCTATGGTGCACGCGGTGCTAATGGGGTAATCCTCATCACGACCAAGCGCGGTATCCAAGGTCAGGAATATCCCACCATAAGTCTATCCGCTGAATACAGCGTGCAGCAATTGCAGAGCAAGATCGACATGCTAAATGGCCGTGACTTTGCTACGTATGTGAATCAGTTTGCGCCGGGATCTTATAACAACGTCGATGCCGTACCGAATACCGACTGGCAGGATCTTATTTTTGATACTGCACCGATTCAGAACTATCAATTTTCCGCCGCCGGCGCATCGCCTAAAATCCAATATTATATCGGCCTCGGATATTTTAAGCAAGAAGGTATTGTTGAGAAATCTGCTTATGAACGCGTCACACTCAAACTGAACAACACTTTCCATCTGAGTAAGAACGTTCGTTTTGGCAATAACTTTACCATCACCCCCTATAAACAAACCAATACCGGTGGCAATGCCGTCTTTGCGACCTACCGCGCGCTGCCGGTCGTGACACCGCGTGATGCTGACGGAAATTTTAATGCCGTGCCGAACGTCGGTAACCCACTGGCGGACATCGAATATACCAACAACGCGGACCGCGGTATCCGGGGCGTCGGTAACTTGTTTGGTGAGGTAAACTTCCTAGACAATGCCTTTACCTTCCGCACCAGCCTGGGTGTAGATGCCAAGTATTTTAAGAACCGTTCGTTTACCCCTGTGTTCTTTGTATCGCCGCAACAACAACGGTCACAAAACCTGTTGATAAAGAAATTCGAAGATCAGGCCACGGTGCTGTGGGAGAACACGCTGAACTTTCAGAGAAACTTCGGTGACCATCACGTCGACGCCCTGGTGGGCTTTACGATGCAAAACACAACATCGGAGTTTTTACGCTTGCAGTCGCAGAACATCTTGCGTGATGATGAGGACTTCTGGTATTTCAACCAGGGCAGCTCCATTACGATCATCGATAGCGAAAAGGATGTGAACGGTGCAGATCCGAAGTATAACTATTCTATGCTATCGTACCTGGCCCGCGCTAACTATACCTATAAAGGTAAATACCTCTTTACCGCTACCTTCCGCCGCGACGGTTCTTCCAAGTTTACCACGGCCAATCGCTATGCTGATTTTCCGTCGGTGGCCGTCGGTTGGAATATTATCGAAGAGTCTTTTTTACAAGACGTTACGTTCCTCGACAACCTGAAGCTGCGTGCCAGCTGGGGTAAGACAGGCAACGAAAAGATCGAATACCTGAAAATATACTCGTTGGTGGACAACGGGGTGAATACCGTGTTTGGTCAGGGCGATCGCCTGTTTTCCGGCGCCACGTATGGCATCACGGGTAACCCTGAATTAAAATGGGAAACGACAACGCAGACGGATGCGGGTATTGAAGCTGGTTTTTTTAATAACCGCTTGAAAGTTGAGATCGATTATTACCGCCGTGTGACGTCCGACATTCTTATTCCCCTTGAAGTGCCGGGCTATCTGGGCAACGGCTCCGGGGCGCAGATCACGTTTAACGCCGGCGAGATTCTCAATCGTGGCTTTGAATTTAACCTCGGTTGGGAAAGCAAGCTTGACAACGGGCTTGGCTACCGTATCGGGGCCGTCGGCACAACTATTCACAATGAAGTGCTCAAGATTCAGGGGGGCGGGAGCGTGTCCGGACAACTGCTCGGGCCCAACTCCATTACCCGGAGTGTGGTCGGCGAGCCCATTGGCAGCTTTTATGGTTACCAGGTAGACGGCGTGTTTCAAAACCAAGGTGAGCTCGATGCCTATCCACACATGGATAACGCCGGTGTAGGCGATGTACGCTTTGTTAATACCAATGGCGACAATGAGATCGACGATAGCGATCGTACATCCATCGGCTCGCCGATCCCGACAATGCTCTACGGCATCAGCCTTGGCTTAGACTTCAAAGGCTTCGATTTCGCGCTTGATTTTCAAGGCGAGTCGGGGGCCGAGATCATGAACTATAAAGAAACGGTGCGTCCCGATCTTTATAATTTTGAAGCGCACGTCATGGATTACTGGCGTGGCGAAGGGACTAGCAACAGTGAGCCGCGCCCTTCCGAAGGTGGCGTAAATTTCCTGCCGTCTTCACGCTTTGTACAAAGTGCTAACTTCTTCCGACTGCGTAACGTCACGCTGGGCTATACCGTGCCGCGGTCTATCACGGACCGTCTGGCAGTAAAAGCCGCGCGTGTGTATATACGGGGTACCAACGTCTTTACGGCAAAAAGCTTTACGGGCTTCTCACCGGAGATCGCCAATGAAAACCCGCTCGACAGCAAAGTCGATCGCGGCACGTACCCCGTCGTGAGCATTTATTCCTGTGGTTTGAACCTGACATTTTAAGAAGCAATAGGTTATGAAAAAGAATACAATAACCCTGTGCTACCGCGTAATGGTCCTGTTGCTGGTAGCCATCCCGTTTAGCTGCAGCGATTTTTTAGACAAGCCACCGCAAGGCAAACTGGTGTCCTCGAATTTTCCGACCAGTGCATCGGATGCCGAGCAGGCTGTCAATGCCATTTACAACACGCTGCGTGTTCCCGAATATAGTTTCGGATTATATCCCATTCTCGACATCATGTCGGATGACGCTCATAAAGGCAGCAACCTGACCGATCAGCGTGCCGTAGTCGGTCCCTATGACAACTTTACCCATGTTGGCACCGAGGCGTCCATTAAGAATTGGTACTCGACGTTGTATCAAGGCGTCAAACGCGCCAACGTCGTGATCGAGAACGTGCCCAACATTGTGATGGATGAGACGTTGCGTACACGCTACCTGGCAGAGGCGCGTTTGTTACGCGGGTTCTTTTACCTGGACCTGGTGCGTGCCTGGGGCGACGTGCCTAAGATCACAACGGTCGTGGCGCCGTTAGGATTGCCCCGTTCGCCGGCATCGGAGATCTATACACTGATTGAAGAAGATCTTACGTTCGCCCGCGACAACCTGTGGGAGCGACATGATGAGCGCTGGTCTGCCAACGATCTTGGGCGCGTGACCGTCGGTACCGCCAACGCATTGCTCGCGCGGTACTATCTGTGGCGTGGTAATTTTCCGCAGGCAGAAGTGGCTGCCCTGGCGGTGATCAACTCGCATCAATATGACCTGGCAGCGTCTTTCGGTGAAGCTCATAGCGAGGCCGGTGAGCAGGGAGTAGAGTCTGTCTTTGAAATAGGCTCAATACGGCAGGAGGGTTTGCCCATTGGTGGCAATCAATATGGCAACGTACAGGGCGTACGTGGGATTCCCAACCGTGGTTGGGGCTTCAACCGTCCTTCGTTCGACCTGATCAATTCGTTCGAGCCCGGCGACCCCCGACTGGATTCTACCGTTCTCGACGTCGGTGAGTGGCAAGATGGTATAAAGATCGTGGGTGACACCGATACACCGGATGCCTATACCAACAGCCTGGTATACCCGGGCTTCCCGAATGGCATTGGAGAAAAGGAATGTTATAACCAAAAGGTATGGACGCCGGGGACAAACGTGCCCGCGCAGTTTGGCTATAACCGTCGCCTGGTACGCTATGCCGATGTGTTGCTGATGGCTGCCGAAGCACTAAATAAAAACGGTAAGCCTGATGACGCGCTCGACTATCTCAACGAGGTACGCGCCCGTGCCCGCGGCACAAATCCCGCGATACTACCCGATATCACCGAAACCAACACAGACGCGCTGAACGAGATCATTCTGCACGAGCGTCGCGTTGAACTGGCGCTGGAAGGCTTGCGCTTTTGGGATCTGATCCGCACCAATAAAGCCACCACCGTGCTGGCACCCTATGGCTATCGTGCCGACAAACATAACCTGTTGGCGATACCCCAAACGGAAGCCGACCTCAACGGCTGGCTGAACAACCCCAACTGGTAATACACACAAACTATCCTAAAATATAGAATAACCAAAAACGAATGAACTATGAAACACACGATTAAATTTTATGCGATGCTCGCCTGCCTGGCGGGTTTAGCAGTATTTTACAGCTGCAGTGATGACGATGATTCCCCCAGCACATTCACCATCGCATCAGCCATGGCGGGCTCCAAAGATTTGAATGGAGCAACGGCGGCTACAGAGGTACCGCTAGATGCAGACCTGGTAGTAACGTTTAATACCGATGTAGACGAGAGCACAGCAACTTCGTCTAACATTACACTCAAGCGTATATTTGACGATGTAGCAGTTCCCCTGAGCTTCGACGTGTCGGGTAAAACACTGACCATTGCGCCCTCTTCTGAATTGAGCGGCGGAGTTCAGTATCTCCTGAGTGTAGGGGCGGGATTGAAGTCTGCAAGTGGTGTAGCATTCGGTGCGGTAGAGCGAACTTTTACAACTACGGGTACCTTTGCTCCTGATGGTGCATTGGCACACTGGCGTTTTGAAAATAACGGTAACGACGAAATGGGTGACCACAACGCCGATGCGTCTGTCGAAGTTACCTATGTTGACGGCCGGAATGCCAATGCCGGTAAGGCAGCCAGCTTTAACGGTACAACGAGTATTATGGAAGTGCCGGATGGTACTGACTTCACCAACACTGCCAACTTCTCGATCAGCCTCTGGATTAAACCTGACACAACCGCGCGTGCGGGAGGAGGAAACTTTGTGCTGGGCCTTGGTGCTTCCAACGGATTCCAGATCGAACTGCATTCCAAAGATGCTAAGATGGCTGCACAATATGATCTCGGCGGTGGCATGACGGGAGGCGAAGATACCTGGATCGACGGCAAAGGGAATCTGGGCTGGCAAGGATGGACGTTCTCTAAAAACTATGGTGCACAAGGTCTGGCAGCCGTATTGCATGGCAAATGGGTAAACCTGGTCTTCACCTACACGGCCGCTACAAAAGTTGGTGCGGCCTATGTAAACGGCGAGCTGGCAAAGACCTTTGACTTTAACAAGTGGCCCGACGGCGACGCAAAACGCAATGTTACCGGTATGAAGTTTAAGACGCAAGATGGCGTGGGGCAAAAACTTGCCTTTGGCTTTATCAATGACAGATCTTCTACTGCATTCGACTATGGAAATTACGAAAACGTCGATGCGCAACACTATAAAGGGTTGCTGGACGATGTACGGATCTACAACAAAGCCATCACGCTGAAGGAAATTGAGGTGATGTATAACTCGGAAAAACCGTAGGTTATAGTTCATACACGTTTAGTTTGGTTTGGTAAAGGTCTTCCGGCTTGCCGGAGACCTTTCCTTCCTTTTTTAATCCAAGCATCATCATGATTGATTTAAAACGTAATACCCGGTTGTGGGCAGTATTTTTAATAATAATAGGATGGGGGCTCTCATCCTGCGGTGATGACGACAAGGATCCGGGCGAACCCGGCACCCTGCAGCTCACCGCCGCGCAGGTGGGCAGTTACGTATTGAGTTTAACCGATGCCTCTAAAAACACGGCGGCGCCGGTCAGCGAGCCCGTGCTGGCGACCTTTGGCGTCGCGCTCGACGAGTCGACCGTCGATGACGCTGTTGTCCTGGCAATAAAGTCTTCGGGTGAGGTTGTGCCTGTAGCCTATGCGTATTCCAATGGAGGCAAGACGGTAGCCCTTACACCAGAATCTGCTTTGGCCAATAACACTATCTATCAGCTCAAGATCTCCGATGAATTGCGAGGCACAAGCGGTGACGTTTTTCCCGGTCACCTGGTCGAGTTCACAACGGTGGGAGCAACTATTACCATTACGTCCTTAAAGATCGGCGGAACAGACGTCCTGGCCATTCCGCGTGTTACAGAGGTCCCGTTGACCGGGACCACGATCGAAGTAGCCTTCTCCCAACCGGTAGATGGTGCTACTGTCGTATCGCAAAATATTTTTGTGACTACCCCTGCGGGTAGCACTGCGCCGACAAGCCTGGTGCTGTCGGACGACAAGCGGAAAGTCACTATTACCCTTACTGGCGAGTTGGGTGACCTACGGCGCTATGGAGTAACGCTTAACTCCAATGTGAAGGGTGTCGCGGGAGAAGTTTTGCAGAATTTCACCAAGAGTTTTTATACAGCGCGTAATGAGACGCCCGATCATTCGGTTATCACGGATGATGCGCTGCTGACACTTGTACAACAACAAACCTTTAAATACTTCTGGGACTTTGGCCATCCTGTCAGTGGCCTGGCGCGAGAGCGTAATACCTCGGGGGATGTCGTAACAAGCGGTGGTTCAGGTTTTGGCATCATGGCGCTGATCGTCGGCGTCGAACGGAATTTTATTACCCGCAGCGAAGGTGTCGAGCGGATGGACAAGATCGTAACCTTCCTGGAAGACGCCGATCGTTTTCATGGTGCCTGGTCGCATTGGATCAATGGCAGCACGGGCGCTGTCGTGCCGTTCAGTCAGAAGGACGATGGCGGCGACCTGGTGGAAACTTCGTTTTTGGTGCAGGGTCTGCTTACGTTCCGGCAATATTTACAGGCGTCGGATACCGCGGGTAACAATCTCATTAACCGCATCACTACGCTGTGGCAAGGCGTTGAGTGGGATTGGTACCGCAAGAACAATGAGCAGGTGCTCTACTGGCATTGGTCGCCGGCTTATGATTGGCAAATGAACTTTGCTATGTACGGCTACTTCGAAGAACAGATCACCTACTTCCTGGCGGCAGCATCGCCCACACACGGCATTCCCAAGTCTGTTTATAGCAATGGTTATGGACGTAATGGTGCGATTCGTACCGCCACGACACACTACGGCTATCTGCTTCCGCTGGGACCACCGAGTCCGTTGTTTTGGGTGCACTATTCCTATCTCGGTCTTGATCCGAAATTCTCGGACGATTACGCCGATTACTGGCAGCAGAATCTGAACGCTACCAAAATCAACTACGCCTATTGCGTGGCAAACCCGAACGGCTACGTAGGCTATAGTGATGAATGCTGGGGGCTTACGTCGAGTGATGATGGCCAGCGTGGGTACGATGCGCATTCGCCGTCCAACGATAACGGAACGATCAGCCCTACGGCGGCCTTGTCGTCATTCCCCTATACACCGGAGGAATCGATGCGGGCGTTAAAATTCTTTTATTATACTGTCGGCGATCGCCTGTGGGGTGACTACGGTTTCTACGATGCTTTTAACCTGACACAAGGATGGACCGCAGACTCGTACCTGGCCATCGACCAGGGGCCGATCATTGTCATGATTGAAAATTACCGCACCGGGTTGCTGTGGGATTTGTTTATGTCGGCGCCTGAGGTGCAGGACGGTTTTACCACATTGGGTTTCAGTAATTAATAAACGATACTTCCGGTTGGAGCCCCGCCTTGCGCAATGTCTTCCTGTTATCAGGGAGACTTGCGGGGGTGACCGGGTGCAAACCGCTAATTTTTATAGCTATGAACAAACTGTGTTCACTGACCTTGGCCGCGGCGCTGTTGTGCGCGGCCTGTCACTCCTCCGAAAAAACATCGACCGGTATCGGTACACGTGTCGACTCCGTACTGGCACTCATGACGCTGGACGAAAAGATCGGCCAGCTCACTCTGTTCACCAGTGATATCGATGTTACAGGGCCAACGATGCGCGAAAATTATAAAGAAGACATTAAAGCCGGTCGGGTAGGGGCTATCTTCAATGCCTATGGCGCAGCGTATACACGTAAGCTGCAGGAGATCGCCGTGAAAGAAACGCGTCTGCACATACCGTTGTTGTTTGGATACGACGTGGTGCACGGCCATCGCACCATCTTCCCCATGCCACTGGGAGAGGCTGCAAGCTGGGATCTCGCGGCCATTGAAAAGTCAGCACGGATAGCGGCCGATGAAGCTTCGGCAGAAGGCCTGCATTGGACCTTCGCCCCGATGTGCGACATTGCGCGCGACCCACGCTGGGGCCGCATTACAGAGGGCGCCGGTGAGGATGTCTACCTGGGATCTAAGATCGCAGCCGCCCGCGTAAAAGGAATTCAAGGTGACGGCGTGGGCAGTCTGAATAGCGTGATGGCCTGCGTCAAACACTTCGCCGCCTATGGCGCTGCCCAGGCCGGCCGTGATTATCACACAACCGATATGTCCGACCGCGTACTGCGCGAAACATACCTGCCGCCCTATAAAGCGGCACTCGACGCCGGGGCGGCCACGGTCATGACCTCCTTCAACGAGCTGGACGGCGTACCCGCCACCGGCAATAAGTACCTGATGACGGACATCCTTCGGAAGGAATGGAACTTTACCGGCTTTGTGGTAACCGATTATACATCCATCATGGAAATGATCCCGCACGGCATTGCAGAAGACACGGCTTCAGCAGCAGCCCTCGCGTTGGAAGCTGGTGTAGACATGGATATGCAGGCCGGTTTTTATAACGATGCTCTGGCAGGGTTGGTAAAGGCTGGTAAACTGAAAGAAAGCCTGATTGACGGGGCCGTACGACGGATTCTGCGTAAGAAATTTGAGCTGGGCTTATTCGACGACCCATACCGGTATAGCAGTGAACAACGCGAAAAGGAAACCCTGATGAGTGCGGCGAACCTGGAAGCGGCGCGCGACGTGGCCCGTAAGTCGATCGTGTTGTTGAAGAACGATAAGCAGCTGTTGCCACTGAAGAAAGATATCAGGAAGCTGGCCGTCATCGGGCCGTTGGCGCATGCCCGCAAAGAAATGATCGGTTCGTGGTGTGCCGCCGGTGATTGGACTAAAGCTTCGACGTTGCTCGAAGGTGTGAAGCAAGCGGTATCGCCGGGCACACAAGTGCTCTATGCAAAAGGATGCGCCATCGACAATGACAGTACACAATCCATCGCGCAGGCTGTACGCACGGCGCAGCAGGCGGACGTAGTAATCCTCGCCGTAGGCGAGGGTGCCTGGATGACCGGTGAGGCCGCCAGCCGCGCATCACTCAACCTGCCCGGTGTACAGCAGCAGCTCGTGGAGGCCATCTATAAAACCGGTAAGCCTGTTGTCGCCGTGTTGCTAAATGGTCGGCCGTTGACAATTCCCTGGATGGATGCACAGATACCGGCAATCCTGGAAGCATGGTTTCCTGGCACGGTCGGTGGTCAGGCTATTGCTGACGTATTGTTTGGCGATTACAGTCCCTCGGGTAAGCTGCCTGTAACATTCCCGCGCGCTGTGGGCCAAATACCGTTGTACTATAGTATGAAGCATACCGGGCGCCCCATGGACCCGAATAACAAGTATACATCTAAGTATCTGGATGAGCGCAACGATCCGTTATATCCCTTTGGATATGGGCTGAGCTATACCACATTCTCGTACGGCCCGGTACAAGTCGATAAGCAGGAGATGACACAACAGGACGAGCTGACGGTGACATGCACTGTGACGAATACCGGGGCGCGAGCCGGAAAGGAGACTGTGCAGCTTTACCTGCACGATATCACCGGCAGTGTTACGCGGCCGGTGCGGGAACTAAAAGGATTTCAGCAAATTGTATTGGAGCCGGGCGCGTCTCAGAACGTAACGTTCAAACTTACCGTGCACGATCTTTCGTTTTACCGGCGGGATATGTCCTTCGGTACGGAGCCCGGTAAGTTTGAAGTATTTGTAGGAACGAATGCGCGTGATGCGCAGGGAACAACCTTTGCGTTACGCTGATCAGGCCACCGGGCTGCCCGTGGTGGCGTAGGTGTGTATATAATGCGATACGCGTGCCAGTAGCCCGGGTACCAGGGTCAGGTCCTGATCCCAGAAGGTTTTGTTGGCCAGCGTTTCGCGCACTGCGTAGTGGGCATCGCCCGTCTTCCAGACCCGGGCGAAGAACTCCAGAATTTCCGGTGTATCGTTCACCGGCAAGGCTTCACCTTGATACGTGCCTTTATAGAAGAGGATGAGTGCGGCCAGTGCATGCAAGAGCTTCTCGGGTAGCGTGCCCCGGCGTGTGTAATACTCCAATACCGACGGCAATACCCGTACCTTATATTTCGAGATGGAGTTCAGGGCAATGCTGCTCAGCTCGTGGCGGATAAAGGGGTTTTGAAAACGTTCCATGACGTCCGCCGCAAATTGCTCCAATTCGCTTGCTGGCAGGTCGAGTGTAGGAATGATCTCGTCGTAGATCGCTTCGCGTAGGAATGCGCCGGTATAGTTATCTTCCACGGCATCGCGTACTGTACGCAGGCCGCGCAGGTATGCCACCGGCACCAATGCCGTATGGGCGCCGTTGAGGATACGGACCTTGCGTGTGCGATAGGGCGTCAGGTCTTGTACAAACTTTACGTGTAAGCCCGCTTGATCGGCGGGGAAGGCTTGTTGGACGGACACCGGCGCCTCGATTACCCAGAGGTGAAAAGGCTCTGCGGTTACGACCAGGTTGTCGGTATAGCCCACCGCTTGTTGAATGTCGTGAATCGTATCTTTTGGAAAACCCGGCACAATACGGTCCACCAGACTATTGCAGAAGGTGTTGGCGGTTTGGATCCATTGCTTGAATGTGGCCGGCAGCTGCCAGTGGTCGGCGTATTGCAGCACGGTTTCGCGCAGCTTGTCGCCGTTCTTTTCGATCAGCTCACAGGGAATCAAAATCAAACCCTTCTCTGCCTCGCCTTGAAATATCTCGAAACGGTGGTATAACAACTGCGTTACTTTCCCTGGAAAACTATCGGCCAGCACGTGGGGATCGGCATCGGCTGCGTTAAATGTAATGCCTGCTTCTGTTGTATTGGAGAGAATAAACCAGAGATCCGGGTTACGCGCGCGTGCTAAAAAGCGTTCAAAGTCATCGTATGGATTAAACGCATCGGCCACACAAGTAATCAACCGTGTTTCCGAAACCGTACGTCCTTGTTGCAGACCGTTTAATACCACATGGTATAAACCGTCCTGCTCGCGGAGCTGGGCTGTCATGCCGCGGCTAATGGGTTGGACAATGTCGATGGCGCCGTAGAAGTCTGTCTTTTCATTCATAATGTCGACGATCCAGTCGACAAACGCGCGTAGGAAATTACCTTCTCCGAACTGAAGTATTTTTACAGGAAGGGTCTGCGGCTGGTTGGCCGTATGGCGATTGAGCTGGGGCATGGAACAACAGGTTAGAGCGTTAGAAGTTGAAGTAGTTTTTAGCGTTGTGGTAGCAGATATCCGAGACAATCTTACCCAACCATTTTTCATCGGCGGGTAGCTCACCGTTGGTTACATCGCGGCCGATCAGGTTGCAAAGGATGCGGCGGAAGTACTCGTGACGCGGAAACGAGAGGAAGCTACGCGAGTCGGTCAACATCCCGATGAAGCAGCTGAGCAAGCCCATATTGGAAAGGGCATTGATCTGTTTCTCCATCCCGTCTTTCTGGTCGAGGAACCACCACGCCGAACCGAACTGAATCTTACCCTTGATGGAGCCGTCGTTGAAGTTACCGATCATGGTACCCATCACTTCATTGTCACCCGGGTTAAGGTTATACAGGATGGTCTTCGCCAGCTGGTTGGTGCTGTCCAGCTCATTCAGGAACCGGGCCAGGGCCACGGCCTGCGTATAGTCGCCGATCGAGTCAAAGCCCGTGTCGGGTCCCAGGATGCGCAGCATGCGCTCATTGGTATTGCGCAGCGCACCTAGGTGGAATTGCTGGGCCCAACCTTTCTGATGATAACGACGGCCCAGCTCGACAAGTGTAGCATATTTAATATACTGTATCTCGGGTTTTGTCAGTACTTCTTTCTTCAAGAGCCTGGCAAAGATCGTTTCTGCCGAGAAGGCTTGCTTGTCTTCCGGGAAGTAAAGCTGCTCCAGGCCGTGGTCGGAAAGTTTGCAACCCAGGCTGTGAAAGAACTCGATACGATTTTCTAGCGCGGCGATCAGCGAGGTGAAGCTGCTGATGGTGACGCCGGAAGCAGCCGATAATTTTTCGAGGTAGGCATTATACGTGACCGGGTTTTCCACCGCGTAAGCTTTGTCGGGGCGAAACGTTGGGAGAATGGTCGTGGCAAAGCCGCTACGTTTGATCTGCTGATGATATTCCAGCGTATCGGCCGGGTCGTCGGTGGTACAAACAACCTCTACCTTCATGCGGGTCAACAGGCCACGGGTCGTATTGGCGGTTTGTCCAAGCTGCTCGGAGCACTGGTGGTAAATACTATCGGCCGAGTCGGGCGTGAGCACCTGGTCTATGCCAAAGTAGCGTTTCAGCTCCAGGTGCGTCCAGTGGTAAAGGGGGTTTCGCATCGTGTACGGCACGGTGGTAGCCCACTGTTTAAACTTATCTTCGTCCGAGCCGTTGCCTGTGATATACTTTTCATCAACGCCCAGCGTGCGCATGGCACGCCACTTATAGTGATCGCCCTCCAGCCATACCTTCGTCAGGTTCTCAAACCGGCGATCGCCGGCGATGTCCTGTGGAGACAGGTGGCAATGGTAGTCAATGATGGGGAGATCCTTGGCAAACTGGTGGTATAGTGTTTTGGCGAAATCGTTTGTGAGCAGAAAGTCTTCGGTCAGGAAATGCGTCATAAAGCGATAGGTTGTCCGGGTGATGTAATAAAGTTATTTCTTCCGTAGAGAGGACTGCCGGATGATGAGCTCCGGCTTGAGAACGATCTTTTGGGGGATGAATTTTTTCTGGTCTGCGTTGACCTCTTCGAGGAAGATCTCCGCGGCAGCATTGCCGATGCGCATACTGTGCTGCTCTACGGTGCTGAGCGAGGGATCGGTAAAGGAAGTATAGGTTTCATTACTGAATCCCACCAGGGCCACCTGGTCGGGCACAGCAATGTTATTTTCTTTTAACACCTGCAGCGCGCCGACAATGCTCAGGGCACTGGCAGAAAATATACCGTCGGGGCGTTCGCGCAACTTCAGTAGTTGCTCCGTGCTGCTGCGGCCGTCTTCCAGCTGCAGGTTGCTTTCGATTACCAGCGTTTCATCATACGGAAGCTTGTTATCGAGTAATGCTTCGCGATATCCGCGGAGGCGTTCTTTGAAGATGCTGATCTTGCGGGTGTTGGTGAAGTGTGCGATGCGGCGACAGCCTTGTTGGATCAGGTGCTCGGTCGCTTTATACGCACCGAGGAAGTCGTCGATCACAACACTGCTTACTTCCAGCTCGTCGTTTGAACGATCGAAGAGGATCAGTGGAATGCCACGCTCTTTTATTTTCAGGAAGTGATCGAAATTTTGCGTCTCTTTACCGTGTGACGCAATGACGCCGTCTACGCGTGCGTTGAGCAGGGCTTCTACCGTGGCGACTTCCTTCTCGTAATTGTCATATGTTTGGCAGATCATTACGTTGTATTGCGAGCCGTTGGCAATCTCTTCAATACCGCGCACCACCGATGAGAAAAAGCTCCGGTCGGCTGTCGGTACGATGATGCCGATGATCTTGCTTTTGCCATTGCGAAGGGCGGCGGCGATGTGGTTCGGCTGGTAGTTGAGCTTCTGGGCTGTTTTTTGAACTGCCTTCTTGGTTTCGGCACTGATGCGCGGATGATCTTTCAGGGCACGTGATACTGTGGAGGCTGTAATATTCAGTTTCCGGGCAATATCGTGTATGGTCGCTTTTTCCTTCTTCATGGTTGACGCTTCATGCTGTACACGTTGTTAGGCCTCGTTGGCCGGCTTGCCGATGGTCGCTAATATACCACCATCAACGTAAATAATCTGCCCGTTTATGAAGTCGCTCGCGGCAGATGCCAGAAATACTGCGGTGCCGCGGAGGTCGTCGGGGTCACCCCACCGTCCCGCCGGCGTGCGATTGAGAATAAACTCATTGAACGGATGGCCATCCACCCGAATGGGCGCTGTCTGCTCCGTAGCAAAATAGCCCGGACCAATACCGTTCACCTGTATATTATACCGGGCCCACTCCGTCGCCATATTTTTGGTCAGCATTTTCAGGCCGCCCTTGGCGGCGGCGTAGGCGGTCACTGTATTGCGGCCGAGCTCGCTCATCATGGAACAGATGTTGATGATCTTGCCGGCCTTGCGTTGCACCATGTATTTGCCTACATGTTTTGAAACGATAAAAGGCCCGACTAAGTCTACATCGATGACCTGTTTAAAATCTTCCACTTCCATTTCCAGGATGGGTGTACGCTTAATGATGCCGGCGTTGTTCACGAGGATGTCGATGCTGCCTACTTCGGCTTCGATGCCAGCGACCGCGGCGTTCACAGCTTTGTCGTCGGTAACGTCAAACAAATGGCCCGTAGCGGTAATGCCTTCGCCCCGGTACTCGGCAAGGGCTTGTTCCATCTTGGCGGGTGAATGACCGTTGATGAGCAGGTGTGCACCTGCTTGCCCCAGGCCCTTGGCCATGGCCATGCCGAGGCCATGCGTGCCACCGGTAATGAGCGCGCGCTTGCCAGAAAGATCGAAAAGTGCACTCATCGCAGCTCGTTGGGTTTAACGCCGTCCATATCGCTGTAGTCGAGATTCTCGCCAGCCATCCCCCAGATGAAGGTATAATTGCTGGTGCCCGCACCGCTGTGAATCGACCACGGCGGCGAGAATACAGCCTGATGATTCTGCATCCAGATGTGACGTGTCTCTTGTGGTTCGCCCATAAAATGACACACCGTTTGGCCATCCGGCACATCGAAGTAAAAATAAGCTTCCATGCGGCGGGCGTGGGTATGCGCTGGCATGGTGTTCCAAACGCTGCCCTTTTGGAGCTCGGTCAGCCCCATTTGCAGCTGACATGTTTCGAGCACACTGTTTACTAACAGCTTGCGGATGATACGATGGTTTGACGTTTCGATCGATCCGATCTCCACGGTGTCGGCATCGGCAAGAGATACTTTGCGTACCGGGTATGCCGCATGTGCGGGCGCGGAGTTGAGATAGAATAGCGGCTTGTCCGGGCCCGGCAGGAAGGAGACTTCCTTTACGCCGCGGCCTACATAGAGCGCTTCTTTATTTTGTAATGTATACGTTTGGCCGTCTACCTGTACATCGCCGGCACCGCCGACGTTGATGATACCCAGCTCGCGACGCTGCAGAAAATAGTCTGCTTTCAGGTCGTCGATCGGAGTAAGAGCGAGGGGCTGCTCGGTCGGTGCAGCGCCGCCGACAATGAGGCGGTCGTAGTGAGAATAGACCAAAGAGATCTCACCGGGTACAAATATTTGCTCTACCAAAAAAGCCTCGCGAAGCTGGGCTGTGGTAAAGGTCTTGTAGGCGGTGGGATGGTGGGCGTATCGAGACGTGTGCAACATAATGTGTAATCGGTTGCGCAATATAAAGGAAAAAAAAGCGATAAAGTGAAACGCCGGCCGGGCTACTTTTTGCTGGATTTTATTGGTATCGGTCCCAAGCCATACAAAATAAGGGTAATTCAATGAAATTTCCGGTTAAAAAAGTCTCGATGATAAAATAGTTGAAAGATTCTTTGGAGGATTTGAAAATCCTTTCTAAAATGCAATCGATTGCGCAATACGAACGATTGCACGATCGAGTTAAAGGTCTCAGAAATCTTTAAAAAAAACATGTTTTAGCCAGTGTATTCAATCAAACAACCCTAATCCTATGATGCACATTTTACAGTCTTTTCCCCCGCCTGCAAGGGACTTTGCC
Organism: Parachryseolinea silvisoli; assembly: GCF_021190955.1. Lineage (GTDB taxonomy): Bacteria > Bacteroidota > Bacteroidia > Cytophagales > Cyclobacteriaceae > Ohtaekwangia > Ohtaekwangia silvisoli. The sequence goes on along the minus strand of NZ_JAIOAO010000001.1, from coordinate 904,285 downwards.
AGGAGCTTGTGTCGGGCTGTTCTCTGCTCTCTTACACTGGTGGGAATATTTTTCCTCCAGGTTCATGCACAGGACTTTACCGTCAACGGTGTTGTCACCGCCTCCGAAGACGGCGCACCATTACCCGGTGTATCGGTCATCGTCAAAGGTACAACGACCGGTACCACTACCGATGTAAACGGTAGCTATCGTCTACAAGTTCCTAACCAGGACGTCGTCCTGGTCTTCTCCTTTATTGGTTATGCACCGCAGGAGGTCGCTGTCGGCTCGCAGACAACGGTGTCTGTTAGTCTTCAATCGGACCTCACCCAACTGTCGGAAGTGGTCGTTGTCGGGTATGGTACGGTCAAGAAGACTGATTTGACAGGATCTGTAGCTGCTGTAGACCCCGAGCAGATCGTGCGGCGCGGGTCGCTGGGTACGGTGGAAGCCGTACAGGGCCAGGTGGCGGGTGTAGACATTTCAAACCCTTCCGGCCGGCCGGGTGCGAACTTCAAAGTACAGATCCGCGGCCAACAATCGCTCAGCGGCGGCCAACCGCTGTATGTAGTGGACGGCATGATCACCGAAAACATTGATTTCCTCAACCCCCAGGACATTGAGCGCATCGACATCCTGAAGGATGCCTCGTCCACGGCCATCTACGGATCACGGGGTGCCTATGGGGTGGTCATCGTCACCACCAAACGCGGTGCCTCCGTAAAACAGAAAGCCGTGATCTCTTATGACGGCTATTATGGTGTACGTGACGCCGTGCGCATGCCCGACTTTATGGACGGTGACAGGTTCTGGAATTTCCGCCAGGATTCGTATATCACCGGCGCCATCCAGGCTAAACAGGCATACGACACCAACATTGGCAATAATGCGACGAACAAAGACGAACTCAATCGTCGTGTGGCCGAGAAAGATTATACCGATTGGCCTAGTCTGTTGATCCGTACCGGCCGGCAGATGAACCACTGGATCGGCATATCCGGCATGGGTGAAAACAAGCTCGGTTATACCCTAGGTATGGGCTATCAGGAGGAGGAAGGCAACATTGTACACGACAATTACAAACGTTACAACCTGAAGGCGAATGTCAGCCAGACGCTGAACGATCGCTGGGCGGCGGGTGGCAGTGTAAACCTTTCTATTGCTGAGCGCGAAGCCGGTAGTAGCAACGCCATGGTAAATGCATTCCGGATGTCGCCGCTGCTGAAACCCTACTTCACAGACTACCCGGACTCGCTCATTGTGCAGCCCGGCAAAGATCTTCCATATTTAGACTTCACCAGCTCGGTAAACCCGCTGGTAGATATGGCCAATGCGTCAAACGATACGCGTACGTATTATGCGCTGGCGAATGCCTTTATAGAATATACACCCATTAACTGGTTGAGCGTACGGACGTCGTTCTCCCCCCGGTTCAAATATGAGAAGACGGGTAAATATTTTGGCACCAACTCTGAAGGCCGCGTGGCCACGTTGCCCGATGCCGAGATCAATACGCTGGAATCGTTCTCCTATATATGGGATAACCAGGTGACCTATAATAAGGTGATCGGCGACCATGCCATCAACGCGATGGGCCTGTATTCACTCAACATGTTCCGTGATGAAGCCGTGCTGGCGTCTGCCACGAAGTTGCCGTATAACTCGGGCTTTGAAAACCTTGCCACGGCCGACCCCACGAATCAACGTTCGGACTCGGACTTCAAGAAATGGTCGCTGATGTCCTATGCGTTGCGGTTAAACTATACCTGGCGCAATAAATATTTGCTGACAGTCTCCAACCGCTGGGATGGCGCTTCGGTATTGGCAAAAGGTCACAAATGGGCCTCGTTCCCCTCGGCAGCAGTAGCGTGGAAGATCAATGAAGAAGGCTTTATGTCGGGTGTTCGACAGGTTGATGCCTTGAAACTGCGCGTGAGCTATGGCATGACAGGCAATAACCAAAATGTAAATCCGTACGATACCTATATATCGGTTACGCCCATTTATTATGACTTCGGCGGAACGCCTTCGGCAGGGTATCCGCGCACCGGCATTGTGAGTTCTTCGCTGGGCTGGGAGCGGACGCAGGAAGTCGATGCGGGGGTAGATTTCTCGTTGTTCAGTGGACGCATTACGGGTACGGTGGACTACTATAACAAATTGACCAAAGACGTGATTCTCGCTAAGTCGATTCCCTTTGAAACCGGCGGATACTTCGACCCCGCAGATCCGGCAAAACCTACGGGCCCGCGCGTGCGTGACAACATCGGTCAGGTGCGCAATAAAGGTGTGGAAGTCGCCCTCACCACGGTAAACGTCAGCACCGACGCCGTGACCTGGACGACGACTTTCAACTTTGCAAAGAACACCAACGAAATTGTCGAGCTCGTTGGCGGCAAAGTAGACGACATCGCCAACAAGTGGTTTATCGGCCAGCCCATCAATGTCAATTATAACTACGTATTCGACGGCATCTGGCAGGCCGACCAGGCGGAAGAAGCCAAGAAGTATGCGCAGACGCCGGGCCAGGCGCGGGTGAAAGATTTTGGTGATGACAATAAGATCACACCGACCGATCGCCGCATTCTCGGTACTCCGATGCCGAGCTGGACAGGAGGTTTTTCGACGACGATTACTTACAAGGCATTTGATCTGTCGGCGTCGTTGTATAGCCGGCAAGGGGTACAAGTGCTCAGCCCTTTCCACCAGGAGTTTCTGAACTTCGAAGATCGCGGCCGCTCCAAGCTCAATGTAGACTGGTACATGCAGGAGAACAATGTCACGGCTACCCGCGTATCCAATGAATATCCACAGCCCAAGAATTCCGGTAAATACTGGAGCACCGAGAACGTCGGCTTTTACCGTGATGCGAGCTTTGTGAAAGTGAAGAACATCACGCTGGGCTACACGGTACCGGCGGCGATGCTGGAGCGCGCGCGTATTTCCAGCCTGCGTGTGTATGCCAACGTACTGAACCCGTTTGTGTTCACGGACTACGACGGATTTGATCCTGAGTGGGCTGATGCAACATACGCCAACGGCGGACTAAGCTCGGTAACCTATCAATTTGGTGTCAACCTCAAATTCTGATGACGATGAAAGCAACGATTAAAACTATAGGAATGGCAGCATTGCTGATCGCAGGACTTGCCAACTGTAACGATTATCTCGACGAAGAGAACCCCTCCAATATTTCAGATACAGAGTTCTACAAAACCGCCAACGGCTATGAAGCGCTGGTCAACAGTACGTACGCATCTTTACGGGAGGTGTATGAATTGCCCTGGGTGTTCCTGGCGGGGACCGACGAATTTGTCGAAGGCCGCAATGCCCAGCCCGAAGGCATTAGCGAATACCGAAACCTGTCGTCCAACGACGTGAATGTAGAGACCTTTTTCGGCGCTTGCTACAAAGCTATTGGTCGGTGTAATTCTGCTATATATTACTATGACAGAACGGAAAAGACGGCCACCCGCGATATTCGCCTGGGTGAAGTCAAGTTTCTGCGGGCCTACTATTATTTCTTGTTGGTGCAGCAGTTCGGTGGAGTAAGTATCGTCACCGAAATGTACGACGAGCCTGCGTATAACTTCGCCCGCAACTCCGCAGCGGAAGTATATGACTTTATTTTACAAGATTTGGCCGATGCCCTGGCGCGGGTGCCGGAAACCACAACTTCCTTTGGTCGTATTACGAAGCCGGCGGTGCTGCATTACCTGGCCAAAGTACACCTGACGCGCGGGTATGAGACCTTTGCCGCAGATGACGACTACACCAAGGCGGCCGCCTATGCGGATCAGGCTATTAACGGCAAAACATTGACAATCTCATTCGAGGATCTGTTCTGGCCTGGGAAGGAAAAAAATTCTGAAGTGCTCTTCTCCATCCAATTTGATAAGAGCTCGATCAAGGATGCCGCGAACGACGGCAGCAACCAGAACTACTGGTTTGGTCCATACATGGGTGGTGAGGGTGCGAAAAATGGCTATCCGTATCGTGCCTATCAGCTCATGCCGACGACTTATGTGTATAGCTTGTTTACCGAGAATGATGCGCGTTGGGAGGGTACGTTTATGAATGTAATTTACCCCCGTTATTATGATTTCTACGACAAGTCGAAAGCCGACCGGGCCAACATGAATATTTCCTATTACTATCCGCAGTCCTGGGAGGCAGACACGGCGGCCTGGCGTGCCGCTGATCCGGCGCGCCGTGCCAAGACGCGGATCATTCCTTTTGGCGATATTTGGATGGGTACACCGGGTGTCGGTATTGACAACAGTGCGCCCGCCGTACGCAAGTTCGACGACCCTACCGCTACCTTCTCGCTGGGCGGCAGCAGTACCCGTGATATATACCTGGCACGGTTGGGAGAAACCTACCTGATCGCGGCTGAAGCGTACTTGCAGGCCGAAGACGTAGCGACGGCTACGTTGCGCATCAATGAGGTCAGACGCCGGGCCGCGAAGCCAGGTAAAGTAGCAGAAATGCAGGTTAGTGAAGCAGTGGTCAACCTCGATTTCATTCTCGATGAGCGGGGCCGCGAATTGCTGGGCGAGTACGACCGCTGGATGGATCTGAAACGCACGGGGAAGCTGGTAGAGCGTGTGAGTGTTTACAATCGGGATATCAAGCGGAAATATTTTGATAATGGTATCAATGCTTTTGAAGGCGCCGACGGCCAGCTAAAACTGTTGCGTCCAATTCCGCAGAAGGCACTTGACCTGAATCAAAATGAAGATTATGGGCAGAACGCCGGGTATTAATACCAGTATGTAGTATAGTATTTGTTCTTTGTTTGGGTTACTTAAAGATACCCGCCAGGGCACGGCAGCCCGGCGGGATATCTTTTTTTCAAGATTAACGTGAGATGAGAAATACTTTTGTAATAAAGTCGTTGACGGTGCTTATCCTGTGCTGTTCGCTGACACCAGAGGATGCCCCGCGCATCTTCCTGATCGGCGATTCCACCATGGCCAACAAGCCAGAGTCTGTGGCACCCGAAACAGGGTGGGGCATGATCTTTCCCGATTATATCCGACTTCGCGTCGAAAACCATGCCGTGAATGGTCGCAGTACAAAAAGCTTTCGTACGCTGGGACACTGGCGCACCGTTTATGAAAAGCTGCGTCCCGGCGATTGGGTGTTTATACAGTTTGGGCATAATGATTCGAAAGAGTCTGATACCAGCCGCTATGCCCCGGCGCGCACCGATTACCGCAAGAACCTTGAGCGTTACATCGCCGAGATCCGGAGTAAGGGCGCAAACCCGCTGTTGATCACACCCGTGATGCGGCGCAAGTTTGACGAGAAAGGCAACTTTGTAGACCAACACGGCGATTACCCCGCAGTAGTAAAAGAAGTCGGTAAAGCTCAGCGCGTGCCGGTACTCGATCTGCATACCAGCAGCCGCGATATGATTGTACAACAGGGAGTAGCGGAATCCCGGCTGATGTTTCTGAACGTGCCACCGCGTGTATGGGAGCATTACCCGGAGGGCAAAGAAGACAATACACATTTTACTCGTTACGGCGCTACCTGCATGGCGTCGCTGGTGGCCGCGGGCCTACGCACGCTAAACCTCGATCTCGCAAAAGAATTGAAACAATTTCCTGCGGGAAACAAGTATATATACGAGCTGCCCAAGATCGTGGACGTGGCCTTCCGCAAGGATACATTCAATATTGAGAAGTATGGTGCCCGTGGCGACGGACTTACGTCTAACACAGACGCTATACGCGGTGCGGTGGAGGCCTGTGCTGCTGCCGGTGGTGGCACTGTATTAATTCCGCAGGGTCTGTGGTTAACGGGGCCGGTGGTACTAAAAAGTAATGTGAATTTGCACGTGTCAACTGGCGCTGTGCTGCAGTTTACGGATCGTACTGAAGAATATCCCATGGTAAAGACGAATTGGGAAGGATTGGAAGCTATCCGGGCACAGTCGCCGTTGTATGCAGCGGATGTCGAGAATATCGCCATCACCGGCGGCGGTGTGATCGACGGTGCCGGCGACGCCTGGCGTCCGGTAAAGAAAAGCAAATTGCCACCGCCTGAATGGGAACACCTGGTAAAATCGGGCGGCGTGTTGAACGAGGGTGCAAATACCTGGTATCCTACTGCGCGTGCGCTGAAAGGCTCGTTGGTAAAGCGCCCGGGCGTCGTCGCCGAAGGGTATGATCTAGCAAAGGCCGAAGAGATCCGGGAATTCCTGCGTCCTAACTTGCTTAGCATCGTACGGTGTAAGCGCGTGCTGCTGGAAGGGGTTACGTTTCAGAACTCACCGGCGTGGTGCCTGCATCCGTTGCTTACGCAACATCTTACGCTACGTGGCTTGACTGTGCGTAATCCGTGGAATGCCCAAAATGGCGACGGCGTGGATATCGAATCATGCCGGAATGTCCTGGTAGACCAGTGTACCTTTGATGTTGGCGACGATGGCATTTGTATTAAATCCGGCCGCGATGAAGAAGGCCGCAAACGCGGTGTGCCGACCGAAGATGTGATCGTACAACATTGCACGGTCTTTCACGGTCATGGTGGTTTTGTGATTGGTAGTGAAATGAGCGGCGGTGCCCGCAATATTTTTGTGTCCGACTGCAACTTCCTGGGCACCGATGTAGGCTTGCGCTTTAAAACAACCCGTGGACGGGGCGGAGTAGTAGAGAATATTTATGTTGACAACATACGTATGAGTGGGATTGGCGGGGCGGCCATCTTATTTGATATGTACTATATGGCGAAAGATCCGCTGGCCATGTTTGCCGGTGAAGACAAACCTTCCATTGCGTTTGAACCGGTCACGGAAGCTACGCCACAGTTTCGTGACTTTTACATTCGGAACGTGGTGTGCAAAGGTGCTGAAACAGCGATCTTCGTACGCGGCCTGCCCGAAATGAATATAAAATCCATATCGCTCACCGATATCGCCATTCAAAGCAAGATCGGGTTCGTCTGCACCGAAGGTAGTCATGTTACGTTGCGCAATGCCACGTTGCAGTGCACTAGTGAAAGCGTGGTAGAAGTACACGATAGCCAGGACCTGGTGCTGGAAAATGTACGCTCGGGTAACAACGACGTGTTTGTGCAGGTGAGCGGCAACCGCTCTAAAGACATACAACTCATCGGCGCCAATGGCGCCGGGACTAAAAAAGATATAGCATTAACTAACGGCGTATCGGCCAAATCCGTGCGACGTAAATAAGACAAAAGACAATATGATGAAGCGAGGGAATAACTTCATGCGGTCGGTTGGGATCGTATGTATTTGTTTAGTCAGTATTTGCTGTAAAGCACAGGAAAAAGGGTGGGGGCAGCGCATGGCGGCTACCATTATGGCTATCCATCCCGACACACTCACGGTGAAGCCCTACGTCACACACGGGAAAGAAACAACCGACACCAAGCCCCGCCGCCCCGCCAACTGGAACTATGAGCAAGGCGTTACCTTAAAAGGCTTTGACGACCTGTGGCGCTACACTGGGGATAAAGTGTATTTTGACTACATGAAAAAGATGATGGATGCCTTCATTCGTGCGGATGGCACTATCCGCACTTACGACCTGGTGGAATATAACATCGACCACGTCACTCCCGGGCGCATTCTATTGACACTATACCAGGAGACGCATGAAGAGAAATATAAAAAAGCGGCAGACCTGCTACGCGAGCAGTTGCAATGGCAACCCCGAACAAAGGAAGGTGGCTTTTGGCATAAACATCGTTACCCTTATCAGATGTGGCTCGACGGCCTTTATATGGGCGGGCCGTTCTATGCTGAATATACCAAGGTATTTAAACGAGACAAAGACTTCGACGACGTCGCTAATCAATTTATCTGGATGGAGGCTCACAGCCGCGATGCTAAGACCGGCCTGCTGTACCACGCCTGGGACGAAAGCAAAAAACAACGGTGGGCCAATTCCACCACTGGCCAGTCGCCCGAGTTCTGGGGCCGCGCTATGGGCTGGTACATGATGGCCCTCGTGGACGTGCTCGACTACCTTCCCGCTACCCATGCCAAACGAAAAGACATCATCGCTATTCTTCAGCGCTTGTCTACCGCATTAGAGAAATATCAGGATGACACCGGTGTGTGGTATCAAATCATTGATAAGCCCACGGTTGCCGGTAACTATCGTGAAGCTTCTGCCAGCTGTATGTTTGTCTATGCCATAGCGAAAGGAACACGTCTGGGCTACCTCGACAAACATTTCAAGGCGGTCGCCCGGAAAGGCTATGATGGACTGTTGAAGAATTTTGTTGAGAAGGATGCCGACGGGCTCGTTCATCTAACGAAGACCTGCAGTGGGGCTGGTCTCGGCGGTACGCCATATCGTGATGGGTCCTTTGCTTACTATATAGGGGAGCCTCTGCGGGTTGATGACCTGAAAGGCGTGGGGCCGTTTATGCAAGCTTCTATTGAGTTGGAGCGTATGACACAATAATGAAAGGATACAGAATTTTATGAAAAAGCTATTTATACTCGTATTGATGCTGCCCACGCCAGCGCTACTTGCCCAGGATATTAAAAAAGACTTTCCCCAATCATTCACCATCAAGGTGACGAACCCCAGTCACCTTGGCCGGGGGCAGGTTCTTGCCTTAATCTCCACAAGCCAGGTAAAGAAGGCCGCTCCAAAATTCAGTCACAAGGCGTTCGTAGTAACAGACGGCGTAAAGGAAATCCCCAGCCAATACAACCACACCGGTGCTGACGCTGGTATAGCCTTAGTCCTAGATACATTGGCTCCTTCTGCCAGTCGCACACTCACCATTCGTTTTCATCCCACTGCCACCATCGCGCATAATTACCCCAAGCGTACGCAAGCAGAATTATCGCACAAAATAGACGGGGCGTGGCAAGGCCGCGAGTATATGGGGGGAAAGTTTCAACCGGTTACGTCGCTGCGCGTGCCGCCCGAGCACAAGGACCACTCGTGGTTCATCCGCTATGAAGGACCTGGTTGGGAGTCTGACAAAGTCGGTTATCGTTTTTACCTTGACCAGCGTAATGCCATCGACGTATTCGGCAAAAAGACAACCGATATGGTACTCCAGCAGGTAGGCCTCGACGGGTTTGAGTCATATCACCACCTGCAGCCCTGGGGTATGGACGTCATGAAGGTTGGTAAGGCCGTGGGCCTCGGTTCGCCTGCCATACTTGCTAATGGTCAGGCCGTGCGAATTGAGAAGACGGACAGTGTTCGTTGCCGTATTTCAGAAAATGGTGTTGTGTACTCCGCCATTCAAACACACTATGCTGGCTGGCAAGTGGAGAGTAAGAAGTACGATGTGAATGCGGACCTATCGATTCATGCGGGTACACGGTTGAGCCATCTGCGGTTAACGTTTTCGCAGAAGCCTGAGCAGTTTTGTACGGGGATTGTAAAAGATAAGGCGGCGCCGTTAGTGACTAAAAAGGGTGACGACAAACGGTGGGCATACATGGCTACTTTTGGTAAGCAAAGTTTGAATGATGATAATCTCGGGCTTGCTGTGTTCTTTAGGCCGAAGGATGAGACAGGGTTTACGGCTGACCCCTATAGCCACCTTGTGCAACTTAAACCGGCTGATACGTTAGTTGAATATTATTTCCTGGCAGCCTGGTCGGGTGAGCCGGGGGGAATTCAAAGTGAACAGCAATTTTATGCTTACCTCGACGGTGTTGCGGCGCAGTTGGCTGAGCCGGTTAAGGTCGAGGTTGGGAAGTAGAAGGTATTTGACGAAATGAGAATTAATCAGTACATAGTAATATGCGCGCTGATCATGGCAAGCGGGGCAACAACAGCCCAGGTCTGGATTGCCGATCAAAACAACGGTACGTATCGCAACCCTGTACTTCACGCTGATTACTCCGATCCCGACGTCTGCCGGGTGCGCGACGATTATTACATGACAGCCTCCAGCTTTGATGCCGTTCCGGGTCTGCCGCTGTTGCATTCTAAAGACCTCGTCAACTGGTCGCTCGTGGGGCACGCGTTACCGCGTCAGCCGCCCTATGACCATTTTGCTAAAACACAACATGGTAATGGGGTTTGGGCGCCCGCCATTCGCCACCACGATGGCAAGTTTTATATCTACTATCCCGATCCTGACTTTGGGATATACATGACTACCGCCGCGCAGATTAGCGGTCCGTGGAGCGAACCTGTATTGGTGGAAGCGGGCAAAGGGCTAATCGACCCGTGCCCGCTCTGGGATGATGATGGGAAAGTATATTTGGCATACGCCTACGCCGGAAGCCGTGCTGGTATAAAAAGCATTCTTGCCATCAAGCGCCTTAGCCCCGATGGTGCCCATGCACTCGACGCTGGTACGTTGGTATACGATGGCCATGGTATAGATCCCACCATCGAAGGCCCCAAGTTATATAAGCGGAGTGGCTACTATTACATTTTCGCACCGGCTGGAGGGGTATCCACCGGCTGGCAGCTGGTATTGCGTGCGCGAAATATTTACGGCCCTTATGAGCGACGTGTGGTCATGGATCAAGGTACTACCCTCATCAATGGTCCGCATCAGGGCGCTTGGGTGGATACGCCAACGGGAGAGGATTGGTTCCTGCATTTTCAAGACAAAGGCCCTTATGGTCGCGTTGTACATCTACAGCCCATGCAGTGGCGTAACGACTGGCCGGTTATTGGCATAGATAAGGATGGCGACGGTAAGGGCGAACCGGTGTTGACGTATAGAAAGCCCAATATCGGAAAAGCTAAGGTATCTGTCACCGCACCGCCTGAAAGCGATGACTTCAATACTGTCACCAAAGGACTACAGTGGCAATGGCAAGCGAATCCCGAAGCTACGTGGTCATTCTTGTATCCTGCTAAGGGCGTGTTGCGCCTGTATGCTGCCTCTATACCCCGGGATGCCAGAAATTATTGGGACGTACCCAATATTCTGTTACAGAAATTCCCCGCAGAAGAATTTACGATCACGACTAAGCTCACCTTTTTGCCACACCCTACTTTACCGGGAGAAGCCACCGGGCTGATCATCTACGGGCAGGCTTACGCTGCGCTTGCGTTACGCAATACACCTGGGGGTATATATTTGGTGCAGATACATTGCGTCGATGCTCCCAGTGGCAAGCCGGAGACAGAAAAGTCGATTATGAAAATGAAAGACAACACGGTATACCTACGTGTCACCGTGGGCAAAGAAGCGCGTTGTCAGTTTAGCTATAGCACAGACGGTACAATCTTTACGCCGACCGGCGAGGTATTTCAGGCAGAGCCCGGCCGTTGGATTGGTGCCAAAGCCGGCATTTTCTGCACCCGTACTGGCTCAACAAACGACGCCGGATATGCTGACGTCGATTGGTTTACCGTAACATCTGTAAAGCCCTGACGCATGAGAAATCGTATAGCCTGGTCGGTTGTATTGGTCTGGTTGACCCTGCACAGTAACGCACAGCCAGCCACGCAAGCGCTCGAAAGGGTGTCTTACGATTTTGTTGTAACCCCGGACGGTTCCGGTGATTTCCGTACGCTACAAGAAGCCTTTAACGCTGTACCCGATTTTCGCAAGAAAGAGACCCGTATTCTGCTTCGACGGGGGACTTACAAAGAGAAGCTTACGCTGGCTACATCCAAAATCAACGTCCGGCTTATCGGTGAGGATGTAACCCGGACGATCGTAACTTACGACGACTATGCTTCCAAGAAGAATCGCTTCGGGGAGGAGATGGGCACGACCGGCTCTTCTTCTTTCTTTGTGTTTGCGGACGACTTCTATGCCGAAAACATCACCTTTGAAAACAGTGCCGGACCGGTAGGGCAGGCGGTAGCTGTACGAATTGCCGGTGATCGCGTCATGTTTCGTAATTGTCGTTTTCTAGGCAACCAGGATACACTTTATCCCTTTGGCGAGAAGAGCCGACAATATTATAGAGACTGCTATATAGAAGGTACCGTTGATTTTATCTTCGGCTGGTCTACCGCGATCTTTGATCATTGTACCATCTTTTGTAAAAAGCCGGGTGGTTATGTCACAGCGGCCTCTACGTTGGAGAACACACGCCATGGCTTTGTCTTCCTCGACTGTAATATTACCGGTGATGCTTCTGAAGGAACCTTTTACCTCGGCAGGCCATGGCGCCCCTGGGCGAAAACAGTATTTATACGTTGCTACCTCGGCAAACAGATAAAAAAGGAAGGCTGGCACAACTGGGACAAGCCCGATGCAGAGAAGACGGCCTATTATGCCGAGTACGCTTCGACTGGTCCCGGTGCTAGTGGCAACACCCGTGTATCCTGGGCGCATACGCTGACGGTCGGCGAAGCCGCCAACTACTCCGTCGAGGCGATTTTAGGAGATTGGAAGATAAGCGTACCTTGAAGCAGATTTTAACACACGACACGTATGCCCGTGATTCACGCTGACAAGGCTGCAGTAACGCAGGTAAAAGACGGGGTGACCCGGTACCTCATCCACGAACAACAATTGATGACGGTGGTTATCGACTTTAACAATGGTCCTTGGGAAGCTCCGGACCCGCCGCATAGTCATGTGCACGAACAAACAACCTATGTTGCTGCGGGTGAAATTATATTCTTTTGTGAGGGCGAGCCGGATGAACGTTTGAAGACAGGTGATATGTTTTGTGTTCCTTCTGGTAAACTACATACTATTCAGGTGCTGTCGCCGCATGTTCGGCTGATTGATAGTTTTACGCCGCTGCGGGTGGATTTTCTTTGAGTGTCTTTATGGCAGTACCTCGCGGTGTTTAGTGCGCGGCACCGTCGAACCAGGTCTTGAAGTCGCCGACTTTCTCGCGGCTCACGATGATCTCTTTATCGAAATCCTGGATCATTGTGATCTTGAGGCGGCTGTTGGAGTAGACCAGCACGTCTTTGATTGCGTTGATGTTGATGATATAGGTGCGGTTGATCCGGAAGAATATTTGTGGGTCGAGCATATCTTCCAGTGCCTCCAGTGTATAGTCGATGATAAACTTTTTGTTCTGACCGGTCACCAGGTATACATCGCGGCCTTCGGCGTACAGCAGGCTGATCTGGTCGGCGGTGATGGAGCGGATGTGTTCGCCGACTTTTACCATGAACCGACGCTTGTGTACAGTGGCGGGGGAAGTCGTGGCTATCTGGCTGATGCGTTGCGCCTGTACTGCCGGGAATTGCAGCTGCTGCCGCAGCGATTCCATCTTTTTTAGACTGGCGGCCAGGTCGGTAAATGTGACAGGCTTTAACAGGTAATCAATACTGTTTACTTTAAAAGCGTCGAGGGCGAATTCATTGTAGGCTGTTGTGAAGATCACTGGCTTTTGTACCTGCATCGCCTGAAAGATCTGGAAGCTCAACCCATCGATGAGCTGAATATCCATAAAGATCAGGTCCACTTCGTCCTGGTGCTGTTGCAGCCAGGGTACGGCCGCCGCGACCGAATCCAGCCGGGCTGCCACGACAATCGTGGGATCGTATTTTGTGAGATAACGTTCCAGCTTCTCCGCTGCCGGCAGCTCGTCTTCAATGATTGCGACTTTCATAGTGCCTCCAAAGGGGTAGTTTCCTCTACACGAAGCAGCGGTAATTTAATATAATTTTCCTGGTACGCCTTCACTTTGATTAGCGGTAGGTCGCTGTAGAGCGAGTATGAACGCTGTAACCGCGTGAAAGCCACTTCGCTGTCCGCATACGGTATCAGCCGGTCATTCAGCTTGCTTTGCAGCACCAGGTAATTGTCTTCGGTGTAGCAGGTGATGGACAGTGGCTCAAAACGTGTTACGATTGTGTTGCGCACAATATATTCCACTACGATCGGTAACGATCCGGGTATTAGCATGGCATCCACCAGGTCGTTGTCTTCGGTCACGTCCAGCGTGAGCTGACCGAAGTATCGCTCGTTTAGTAACAGTATCAGGTTTCTGGCCGCATCGATTTCAGCCTCTGCGGGGATCAGTTCCTGATGGCGGTTCGTCAGGACATACCGGTACCCGGTAGCCAGGGAGTCGATGTAGGCTTCCGCTTTTTCTACATCACGGTACATAATGCCGATCAGACTTTCGAGGCTTTCGTACAAAAGCTCCGGATTGATGTCGTGCTGGAACTCCAGCATCTCTACCTCCAGGATTGCCTTGTGTTGCATTTCGGCCTGCAGTTTGAGCGTGTTCTCCTGGTGCAGATAGTAGTCGCTGATGTAAAGAAGATTGTAGAGTGCCGCGGTGACTGCAAAAATAGAACAGAAGGTCGCGAACTGCTCATTGGTCATGCCGAAGCCGATCACGTACTGGAAGTACAAATGCAGCCCGGTCATGACAAGACCCGTTGATAAGATCAGCGTGGCCACTACCTGCGTTGTGAGCAGCCGCGATGTACGTTGGTCGCGTTGAAAGCGATGCTGAATGACGATTACCAGGCGGCACGATTCAAAGGCCAGGTAGGTGAGGCCGATGCACAGGTATAATTCCTGGCTGTTAAAAAGATCGTTGATCTGCGCTACGGTGTCGTTGATCATCAGGACCAACAAATAGACCAGCGCGCCATAAAAGGCTGGCGCCAGGATGCGGAACACGGGGTGATGGATAAAATACCGTTTCATACGTGTCCGTTTAGTTGAGGTTTCAGTTTGGGGGGAAAGAGGATGAGCGGAAGTGATACGGTGAATTTCTCGTCGTCACGAATCTCAATCTTCTTATCCGTAAAGAAACGGTAGCGCTTTTGAATATTGTCCAGGCCGATCTGGAACGACGTAACACCATGGGCCGTGCCGGTCTTTGTGTTGATCACCTTCAGCCGCGTGTTGTCTTGTGCCGTGATATAAATGAACAGCTTCTTATCCGTATGCATCGGGTTGTGCTTCACTGCGTTTTCGATGAGCATCTGCAACGTTAGCGGCGGAATCTTGCTGTTCATGACATTCGGTGGCAGGTTGATCTCGACGTGCAGTTGCTGTTGAAACCGGATGCGTAGTAGATAATAATATGACTCGACAAAGCTGATCTCTTCTTGCAGTGAAACATACGGCTTGCTGCGTGTCGTCAAGATAAACTGGTAGGTCTGCGCCAGGCGTCGGATAAATTGTTCGGCCGAAGGCAGGTCTTTGTACAATAGCGACGAGATCGTGTTCAGGCTGTTAAAAAGATAATGTGGACTGATCTGGCTTTTCAACGCTTCGAATTGCAGCTCCAACTGGCGACGTTCCCGTTGTAGCTTCTCGATCTGCGTGACTGTATAATGCTGGTACGAAAAGAGCAACGCATAAATGACGTTGTATATAAACAGCGCTGCCAGGTACAAGATCATTAACTTCCAGTACAGATCGGTGTCCCGTGCTGAGAAGCCAGGCCAGAGTACATTACCGCCGGCCACGGAAAGAAACGCGGCGCCGGTGGCAACCGTCACGCCCATCGCGAGCAGTACATTGGCACCATACCCCACCAGCAGCCTCGAGGTAAAGTAGGTGCGCCAGGGAATCCACCGGTCCAGCGCGGTGTTGGCAAAGTACAGGGTCACGGCCAGTATACTTCCCGTCAGGATGCTGAGAAGTATACCGGAGCCACTGTCTTGCAGGCTGGGGAAAGCTCCCGTCTCGCTCACGTGCAGGTACACGAAGAGCATGAAGAAAAACACAACGGCGAGCAGAATGATCCAGGTAAATCGGCGAAGCGGGTGACGCATAAGGTTAAATTACGAAATCGCGTGATGAAATCAATCGATAGCCCGTAAAGCCCGTCCGTAGTATGTTTCCGACGAGATCGAACGCGCTATTTCGCGATAGGTATCTTTCAGCGGTGTGCCAGCGGCTTTCACCCGATTGGCGGCGCGGGTCATTACCTCGGTTTTATAGTGATCCGAATCCATGCTGCGTACCACTTGCAAGACAGACGCCAGCTGACCATCAGTTTTGGTTTCGGCGATGGCCTGTTGCAACACTTGTGATTTGTAGTGGTCGCTGTCCATGCCTTTGCAGAGGTCTAGCGTAGTAGCGAGAATATTGTCATTCAGGGAAGGCTGTTTTAACAAGCGGCTCAACACTTCGGACCGGTAGTGATCAGACTCGATCGAACCCAGGATCTGTGAAGTGCTCGTGATGACCTCCGTGGTTAACGGCCTCGATAACAATTCGCGGATGATTTCGGTGAGATAGTGGTCTGACTCCACATGGCGGGTCGACTCGATCAGGTTATCGTACGAGCGCTTTGACAAGTTAGGTTTGTTTAAGGCTCGTTTTAATATCTCCGTTTTATAGTGATCGGACTCAATGGCCTGTGTTGTTTCGATCAGTTTTTCCATTGCGGCGTCCGTCAGGTTGGGCTTTTGTAAAAGTGCCGTCAACACTTCGGTAATATAGTGGTCCGATTCTATTTTGGAAGCCGCTTGCAGGGCCGTCGTAATATTGTCCTGCGTGACATTGTCACCGCGGAGTGCCTCTTTGATCACCCCCGCGCGGTAGTGGTCTGAGTCGATCTCCAGCGTCGCGCTGAATACTGCGGCCGATGCTTCTTTGTTCTGAATAAACTTGCCGATGTTGTTTCGTAAAAATTCGGCCTTGTAGTGATCCGAGTCGATCTTGCTGCTGACAGATCGGATGATGCCGGCATACTCTGATACTGGCACGGGCTGCTTCATGAGCAGGGCCGCATATTGAGCACGTACACCGTCGCCTTCCAATTGGCTGATTTCGTTTAGGACACCCGTTGTACCACCTTTCTTAAAAAACCGCTCCACACGGGCTTCTGCGGAAATTCCTGTCGAACGTACCACACTGGGCAGGATGTCTGCCAGCCAGGCTTTGCCGCCGTCCTCCCACGACGCCAGCGTACGGCCTTCGTAATACGCACGTTTCAGCTTGCCGCCGCCCTGGGATTCGATGACCACCGAGCGTTTGCTGCCAAAGACGGTCTTGCTGATTTCCAGGTAACCGCCGTCAGAAAGTGACTTGATATCACGGTCGTCATCGGTCACTTCCACGCGGCCTCGAAGCTCGATATTGAATTCGCTGCCGTTGGATTTCTGCGACCAGCGGTAGCGGTCGTTGTCTATGTGGATTGAGGTTTTAGTATTGTTATTACCGGAGGCAGTTACCGTCTGACCCGATACCGGGTGCAGCAGCGGAATAAGGACTGCCAGGATGAAGGATGACAACAGGATGCGCGTTTTCATATGCCTGAATAAGTTTATGCCGTATTAACGGTACAAGGATGGGAAGAAGATTCAGGGTATTAAAGAGATGTGTTGTGAAGTGTTGAACGGGTGTAGTGAGTTGCCAGAAACGTGCTGTCGCCGGAAAGCTAAAAAAAGCCTGTCCACAGACCTTTGGCGCCTGTGGACAGGGTAGGAGGTTATAGGGAAACGCCGCGTTTCCAGGGGATGAAGTCGTCCTGGCCGAGGGCTACCGACTTGGCGGTGACGCGGCCGCTAGCTACTTCGATGATGAAGTCGAGGATTTCTTCGCCGACCTTGTCAATGGTTTTTTCGCCTGAAATGATTGAGCCGGTGTTGAAGTCGATGATGTCTGGCATGCGTTCGGCCAGCTTGGTGTTGGTTGAAAGTTTTACCACTTGCGACACGGGGTTGCCTGTCGGTGTGCCCAGTCCGGTGGTAAACAAAATGATCTGTGCACCGGAGCCGGTTGTGCCTGTCGTACTCTCCACGTCGTTGCCCGGGGTAC
The DNA here is from genome assembly GCF_021190955.1 of Parachryseolinea silvisoli. Taxonomy (GTDB): domain Bacteria; phylum Bacteroidota; class Bacteroidia; order Cytophagales; family Cyclobacteriaceae; genus Ohtaekwangia; species Ohtaekwangia silvisoli. The sequence goes on along the minus strand of NZ_JAIOAO010000001.1, from coordinate 886,678 downwards.
AGAGCAGGTTGAGGCCGGGTTTTTTGATATACTCGGCATATTGCAACACATCGGCTACGGGCGCTGTGCCACCTTTCTTTGCAGCACCGGCGGACTTGATGGCATCGGTGATCAAGCCGTCTTTGATGTTGCCCGGGGAAGGGTTCATGTCGAAACCCGAGCCTACCGCTTCGGCAGCGTTGGAGTACGTGCGCATCAGCTTGATAAACAACTCGCCTGCAGCGTCTTCTTCGCAGCGGTTGATAAGCTCTTGCTCAACACCACACAGCTCTGGGAATTCGGACAAAATCGTACTGCCGCCGAGTGTTACCAGCAGGTCGGATGTATGACCAATCGCCGGGTTAGCTGAGATGCCAGAGAAACCATCTGAGCCACCACATTTTAATCCGACCACCAGCTTACTGAGCGGTGCGGGTTTGCGCTCGATCTTGTTTGCTTCCACCAACGCGGCGAATGTCTGGCGAATCGCTTGCGTCAGCAATTCTTGTTCTGTGCCGCTTTGTTGTTGGTCGAGTATAAACACCGGCTTGCTGCCTTTCGGGTCCAACTCTTTCAAGCGCTCTTGCAATGTCGTGATTTCGGCATTCTGACAACCCAGGCTCAGCACCGTTGCACCCGCTACGTTGGGGTGGTGAATATAGCCGGCCAGAAGTTTGCACAGAGTTTGCGAATCCTGCCGTGTGCCACCACAGCCGCCCTGGTGCGTGAGGAATTTTACACCGTCAATATTTTTGAAGAGACGGTTATCGGCCGCGGCACCCGCTGGGTGGAAAGGTACTGTTTCCAGTTTGGTGGTACCACCGTTTCGGTATGCCTGCACCAGCTCGTGCACGTAGTCTTTATAGGCTTCGGGCTTGCCAAAGCCCAGCTCGGTCGTAAACGCTTCGGTGATCACTTCCACGTTCCGGTTTTCACAGAATACCAACGGAACGATAAGCCAGTAGTTGGCTGTGCCTACTTGTCCGTCGGCACGGTGGTAGCCCATAAAAGTTTTGTCTTTAAAGGCGGAAACGTCGGGCGGCGCCCAGGAATAAGCCTTTGTGCGGCCCGCGTAAGGAGCTGCTTTGTGCTTGAGGTTGTGTGTGCCGATGACACCGCCCTGGCGAATCGGCTGGACGGCTTTGCCCACCAGCGTGCCGTACATCAGCACTTCGTCATCGGGCTGTAAGGGCGCCTCGGTGAATTTGTGTTTGGCAGGAACATCGTCTACCAGTGTCAGCGGCTTGCCGCCATCCACGGTCAGTGTTTCGCCAGCCTTCAGGTCTGTCAATGCTACATAGACATTGTCAGCGGGATGAATTTTCAGAAATCTGTTTGACATATTAATTATTCACGTATCTTGCGCAATCGATTGCGCAATTTACATACTTTTCCATAACAACAAAACAAAATGTTGCGCATACAAATAACGACAATCCGATATGCTTTTCCGCCTACCCTGTCATACCTTTTTCGTACGTCGGTTCAGGATAAGAGCCTTTCTTTTTCGTCCTATTGGTACGGTACTGGAAAAATAATGGTAGGTTAGAAAGAAACGCCCTATGGCTTATACAACACCCATCGCAACAGCTATTCTTTCCTACGGTATGTCGGGCGAGGTGTTCCATGCACCGCTACTGGAAGCGCACCCGGGCTTTGCCTTACAGACGATCGTGCAACGTCGTGCACGCACGGCGCAGCTTCGCTACCCGCAGATAAGCATCGCCGGCAGTGTAGCCGAGGTGTTGCAAGACCCCGCGATCGAGCTGGTCGTCGTCAACACCCCGAACGCCACTCATGCCGAATTTGTGGCGGCAGCACTCGCCGCCGGTAAACACGTGGTCGTCGAAAAACCTTTCACCGTAACCTCGGCCGAAGCCAACCAACTGATCGCCCTGGCGCACGCGCACCAGCGCGTGCTCACGGTATTTCAGAACCGTCGCTGGGACGGCGATTTCCTGACGCTTCAGCAGATTGTCAACAGCCGGGCCGTTGGCACCATCGTCGAGCTCGAAGCTCACTACGATCGCTTCCGCAATTACATCGAAGCTGACACCTGGAAAGAAGAAAGCGGCCCCGGTACCGGTATACTCTACAACCTGGGCTCGCATATGCTCGACCAGATTATTACACTCTTTGGCATGCCGCATGCGGTCGATGCCCGGCTCGGCATACAACGTCCCGGCGGCAGGGTAGAAGACTTTTATGACATCCGCCTGCAATATGACGGCCACCAGGCTATTGTTAAGTCCAGTTATCTCGTGCGCGAAGGCGGGCCGCGTTATAGTGTGCACGGTACTGAAGGCTCGTATATAAAATATGGCCTTGACCCACAGGAGCAGGCTCTTAAAGAGGGCAAGACACCCGGCAGCGCCGGATGGGGCGTGGAGGATCCCAGCCAGTGGGGTAAACTGAACACGACGTTGCAAGGGCTGCACATCACCGGCCAGGTGGAAACACGGCCCGGCAACTACCCGCAGTTCTATCACGGTGTGTACGATGCAATTCGTGAAGGCAAGGAGCCGCCCGTGTTGCCGCAGGAATCGCTCGAAGGGATAAAATTGATCGAAGCGTGCTATGAGAGTAACAGGCTGCGCCAGTCCGTGCGCCTGTCGTAACACCACTTCGTAAAGCTATTGATAGATGAAGAACAAAGTCATTACACTCGGTGAAATCCTGCTTCGGCTCTCCACGCCAGGATTCGCACGTTTTACACAGGCCGGCAGTTTCCAGGCGCTCTATGCAGGTTCGGAAGCCAACGTCGCGGCGTCGCTTTGCCACTTTGGTATACCGGCGGCGCACGTCACCCGCTTCCCCGACAACGACCTGGGCAAGGCGGCCATCCAAACCCTGCGCCGGTACGGCGTCGACACGCAGCACATCGTCTTCGGTCCTGGCCGCATGGCGATATACTTTCTCGAGAACGGTTCGATGCAACGCGCGTCGCGCGTGATATACGACCGCTTCGACTCCGCCTTCGCGCACATCGAGCGGGGCATGATCGATTGGGACAAGGTCTTTGCTGACGCCGCCTGGTTCCATTGGACGGGGATCACCCCGGCACTGTCGCAAGGTGCGGCCGATGTTTGCTGGGATGCCATTGCCGCGGCACGCAGCAAAGGCCTGACGGTATCGGGCGATATCAACTACCGCCGCAATCTCTGGCAGTATGGTAAGACCGCGCAAGACATTATGCCCGCGCTCATTACGGGTACCGACATCGTGGTGGCAGGGATCACCGACATGGAGAACTGTGCCGGCATTACCGGCGCATCGTTCGAAGAAGCCTGTCGCGCATTTATGCAGACCTTTTCGCAGGTGAAAAAGATTACCACTACTATTCGCGACTCCATCAGCTCGTCGCACAACCGGCTTACTGGTATAGTGTGGAACGGCCAGTCGCTCGTGTCGTCGCAGCCGTATGAGCTTACACATATTGTAGACCGTGTAGGGGGAGGCGATGCCTATATGGCCGGTCTCATTTATGGTTTATTGACACAAAAGAGCGATGCCGATACCGTAGAGTTTGCCACAGCCGCCAGCACGCTCAAACATAGCATCGAAGGCGATGTAAACCTGGTAACAGTAGAAGAAGTAGAAGCCCTTGTCAAAGGCGAGAATGTAGGAAAATTATTACGCTAAGCGCATGACGAAATTCACCCAACAACAAATTATAGATACCATGGCCCAATCCGGCCTGGTGCCCTTGTTTACACACGCCGACGCCACCCTGGCGCAGGAAGTGATCGACGCTGCCTATAAAGGAGGCGTGCGTGTATTTGAATTTACAAATCGCCTTCCCAACTCATTTGAAGTATTTCAGTCTGTGCTGAAGTACTTCGAAAAGTATCCCGACCTCATGTTGGGTATCGGCACCGTCATGGATGCCGCTACCACGCGCAGGTTTATCGACGCCGGCGCGCATTTTATTATTTCTCCCATCCTCAAACCCGAGATGGCCGCCGTATGCCGCGAGCACAATATGTTGTGGATACCCGGCTGCGCGACCCTTACCGAGATCGTCACGGCGAAAGAGCTTGGCGCGGGCGTGATTAAAGTATTCCCGGGCTCGGTACTCGGTCCTGGCTTTGTGTCGGCTATTACGCCGGTGGTGCCTGGGCTGAAGCTCATGATCACGGGTGGGGTAGAGCCTACAGAAGCAAACATTTCGGCGTGGCTCAAGGCCGGTGCAACGTGTGTCGGGCTGGGCTCACAGCTCTTCACCAAAGAAATCATTGCCGAAAAGAACTGGGCACAGCTGGAGAAACAGGTAGCCGCTGCGCTGAAGATCATCCGAGACATTCGGAAGACATGACGGTACGCATACACCCTCTCGTTATCATAAACAACTACTGAACAACCAAATCCCTTAACCCCGTGGAAAACCTAAACCAAACCGTAGGGAAATACCGATGGACGATCTGTTCCCTGGTATTTTTCGCTACCACCATCAACTACCTTGACCGGTCGGTGATCAGCCTGCTGAAGATGGAATTAACCAGTGAGTTTAACTGGAACGATGGCGACTATGCCGATATCGAGATCGCCTTCAAGGTCGCCTATGCGTTAGGCATGTTGGGCGCGGGTCGTCTTATCGACAAGCTCGGCACTAAGCTCGGTTATCTTCTGGCCACGTTCCTGTGGAGCCTTGCCGCCGTCGGACATGCCATTGTACAAAGCACGTTTGGATTCATGGTGGCCCGCGCAGCGCTGGGCGTAACTGAGTCCGGTAACTTTCCCGCCGCCATTAAGACCGTAGCGGAATGGTTTCCCCGGAAAGAGCGTGCTCTCGCCACGGGCATTTTTAACTCGGGCGCGAACATCGGTGCTATTGTCGCACCGCTTACCGTGCCGTTCATCGCCGCCGCATGGGGGTGGAAGTGGGCTTTTGTCATAACGGGGTCATTCGGGTTTGTATGGGTTGTCGCATGGTTCTTGTTATATGAGGTCCCTGCCCGCAATAAGAAACTTACCGACGCCGAACGCCTCTATATTCTGACGGATGAAGAGGGTGTGGTGGAAGCTTCTGACGATAACGCGCCGCGTATATCATGGTTTACATTATTGAAATTCCGGCAGACATGGGCCTTCGTGCTTGGCAAATTTCTGACTGATCCAATCTGGTGGTTTTACCTTTTCTGGTTGCCCGATTTCCTGAATAGCGAATACAAACTCACGGGCACGCAAGTGGCCGTGCCGGTCGCTGTGGTATACATGATCTCTACCGTGGGCAGTGTGTGGGGTGGATGGCTGCCGTTACGTTTTATTCGCACCGGGATGCCAGTATTTAAAGCCCGTAAGACATCGATGTTGCTCTATGCATTCCTGGTAATGCCCATTGTCTTTGCGCAATTGTTGGGGTCGATGAATATGTGGTTTGCCGTTATTATTATCGGCATTGCCACTTCGGCGCACCAGGCATGGAGTGCTAATATTTTTACTACGGTATCTGATATGTTCCCGAAACGGGCGGTTGGCTCTGTTACCGGTATTGGTGGGATGTGTGGCGGTATTGGCGGGATTTTCCTGACGCTTTTTGTTCAGAAAAATATGTTTGTACACTATCGGTCTATTGGGCAGATTGAGACGGCTTACTACATCATGTTTGCTATTTGCGGCTCGATGTATTTGCTGGCATGGTTGATTATGCACGTATTGGTGCCGCGGATGGAGCGGATTAAGGTATAAAATGTCAAAAGAAAACACGGTAGAAGACTGCCGTGTTTTCTTTTTTACGCACAAATACTAACTTCATCCTCATACCCCGCTGCGTATGATCCGGATGAACATGATAGTTAATGTACTGCTGTTACTAGTTTGTACGCCAATCCTTGCCCAAACAACTGACGAGCCTGGGTACACCATCTCCCCAAACATCCCGATCACTGACAATGGAGACCACGCTATCCGGCTTAATCAAATAGGCTTTTATCCCACTGCTTCCAAAGTAGCCGTCATAGTCTCATCCAAACCCGCCCCGGCGTTTTATCTCATACGTCACCGCGACGAAACAAAGGTCTTCTCATCCAAGCTCGCTGAAACACGCCCAACCGAGCTTTCGAAAGAGCCAACCCAAACAGCAGACTTTACGACCTTCCAAACCCCCGGCACCTATCGCTTAGTCGTGCCCGGCATCGGCACATCCTATCCTTTTGTCATTGCTCCTGATGTGCACCGCGGCCTGACAAAAGCTGTTTGGAAAGGCTTTTACTTTCAGCGTGCATCCACTGCGTTGCCGGAGCGATATGCTGCTGTTTGGCACCGCGCCGCGGGTCACCCGGACGACAGCGTAGTGATACACCCCTCCGCGGCATCAGCCACCCGTCCCGTCGGCACTGTCATCAAATCTCCACGGGGCTGGTATGACGCCGGCGACTACAACAAGTATATCGTCAACAGTGGTATTACCATGGGCACCCTGCTTGCGGCGTATGAAGACTATTCTGCCTTGCTCGACACACTGGCCCTTAATATTCCTGAACGGACTAATACGCTGCCCGACGCTCTCGACGAAATACTGTGGAACCTCCGGTGGATGCTGACCATGCAAGACCCTGCCGATGGCGGTGTATACCATAAACTTACCAACGCACGGTTTGACGGTATGATCATGCCCGCCGCAGCACATACGCCCCGGTACGTTGTTCAAAAAGGTACGGCGGCCACACTCGATTTTGCGGCGGTCATGGCGCAGGCCAGTCGCGTGTTGCGTCCATTTAAACAACTACCGGGGTTGGCAGACTCGTGTTTTCAAGCCGCGGAGCTTGCCTGGCAGTGGGCGCAACAGCATCCACGGGAAGTATATGATCAGGCGGCACTCAACAATCGCTACGATCCTGATATTGTTACCGGCGGTTATGGCGACAGGGATTTTGCAGATGAGCTTATTTGGGCTGCGGCAGAGCTTTATACCACGACACAAAAGGTGGAGTATATACAGCTAATCAAATTGTTCCCCGATAGAAAGAACCCGTTGCCGAGTTGGGCGCAGGTGCGATTGCTCGGGTACTATACACTCGCGCGCCATGCACAAAGGCTACCGGACTACCCGGGTAAAGAAAATGTCACGATGCGCATCATCAAGGTGGCCGACGAGCTGTTGCGTAACTACGACCAACGATCTTATCACATGGTCATGGGCGCTACGGCTAAAGACTACCTATGGGGTAGCTCGTCCGTGGCGGCAAATCAAGGCATTGCGCTGATACAAGCTTACCGGCTTACGCAAGACCAAAAGTATATCGCAGCAGCATTATCGAACCTGGATTACCTGTTAGGGAGAAACAGCACAGGCTATTGTTTTGTCACGGGCTTCGGCTCATTCTCCACGCAGCACCCGCATCATCGTCCGTCGATCGCCGATGGCGTACGGGCGCCGGTACCGGGACTCCTGGCTGGCGGTCCCAATCCCGGGAAGCAAGACAAAGCGGAGGGCTGCACCTATGGCCCGGACACCCATGCGCCGGACAAAGCGTACCTGGATCACGACTGCTCTTACGCCTCCAACGAAATTGCCATCAATTGGAATGCCCCGCTGGCGTACCTGGCGGTAGCGCTCGAAGCGTACTACACGGGCGGGAAAAAATAACGGGCCACCGTAAGGGTGGCCCGTTGGAAAAAGATCGTATGGACGGAAGTCTTACGCGGCTTCTTCTTTGATGATCACTTGCTCCATTACATCGCCCGGGCTGATAGCATCGATCACATCGAGGCCTTCATACACTTTACCAAACACGGTGTGGTTGCGGTCCAGGTGCGACGTGTTTTGACGTGAGTGGCAAATAAAGAACTGAGAGCCACCGGTGTTGCGGCCGGCGTGGGCCATCGACAGCACACCGCGGTCATGGTATTGGTTGTCGCCTGTGAGCTCGCAATCGATTTTATAGCCCGGACCACCACGGCCCGTGCCATCCGGACAGCCGCCCTGGATGACGAAGTTGGGGATCACGCGGTGAAACGTCAGACCATTATAAAAGCCTTTCTCGGCCAGCGTAACAAAGTTTTTTACAGTATTCGGAGCGTCCTTCTCAAAGAACCGGATCTTCATAACGCCCTTTTTTGTGTGAATTTCTGCTACCTTCATGGTGAATTTTTTTATTGGCGCGCAAGTTAATAGAATAGCGGGAATTTAGCATGGCGCAGTGCGTAACCCATAAGAAGTGCTTCCCTACGCGGGAATTTGCAGAGGATGTGCTCATAGAGGCGCAAACCGCATATGAGTATGCCCCGGGCAGTGGTCCCATTGCCGTGTACCAGTGTGAGGATTGTGGTTATTTCCACCTCACATCCCGCGGACCCATGAGCGAGCGCCTGGCACAACACCTGGCTAATGGCTCCATTCGCCGCCAGCGAGAGGCCAACCAATGGCTGGATAAGCTAAAACGGAAATGAGCAGAGCATTCTTTGCTTTCCTGGAACGCATTGGACTCGACGGTTTTATCCTGGCATTAGGCAGCGCCATTCTCCTGGCGTATCTGTGGCCCGCGCCGGGCATCATGGAGCATCCCGTATCACTGGCTACGGTGGCCAACTATGGGGTTACACTTATTTTCTTTTTCTATGGACTGAAGCTTAGCCCAAAGACACTGAAAGCGAGCCTGGGCAACTGGCGACTTCATACCGTTGTACAGGCGTCTACCTTTATCCTCTTTCCCCTCATCGGATTCGCTTTATATTCCCTGGCAGGTACATGGGGAGAGCCCCTGTTGTGGCTGGGAATATTATACGTTACTGTGCTGCCCTCGACAGTATCATCCTCCGTCGTTATGGTGTCGATGGCGGGCGGCAACATACCTGCAGCCATCTTTAATGCCAGCATCTCCGGCTTACTCGGCGTAGTCATCACGCCCCTTTTAATGAGCCCGGTATTGGAAAACCAGGTGCACAGCTTTGACGCAGGTGACGTGATCATCAAATTAGGTATTCAGGTATTGGCTCCCGTAGCCCTGGGCCTTGTATTGCATTCTACGCGGTTGGGTGCCTGGGCTATGCGCAAGCGTGCGTCCTTGCGCATCATGGATCAAAGCGTAATTTTGTTAATTGTTTATATATCGTTCTGCGAGTCCTTTGCCGGCCACATGTTTAGCGCCTTGCACCCGTCAGCACTGCTATTGTTGCTTGCGGGCATGGCCCTGCTTTTTGCCGTCGTATTCCTGCTGACCGGAAGTATCAGCCGGTGGATGGGCTTTGCCGATCAGGACCGGATCACTGCCGTATTCTGCGGCACAAAAAAATCATTGGTGCACGGCACGGTCATGTCGAAGATTCTTTTTGCAGGTATACCCGCAGCGGGATTGGTGCTGTTACCGATCATGGTATACCATGCCATCCAACTGATTCTATCCAGTATGATCTCCAAACGCATCGCGTCGCAGGCCGCTACGAAGCCGTAAGGCGCACAACAGCCTGTTTGATCAATTCCTGCATGTGTGCTGATACCGGTATTTTACCTGCTTCCTGCAGGCCATGGGCGGACATCTTTTTCATCGTTTTGAAAAGAATGTCGACAACTTTCTCGTCTTCGTGGCGGGAAGCGAACTCCTCTAAATAATATTCAATAAAGACAAGACAGATAACGTCTTCCAGCAATTGCGTATCCGTATTGGTGCGCAGCTCTTTTTTTAACAATAGAAACTGTACCTGCCCGATCGTGGCTGCGTCAAAACCCTGGCGGGTCAGGATGTCGTCGGCGATCTTCGCGTGATGGCTCTTCTCTGCATTTCGCCACTGTAGATAGCCCTTCTTATCCATTGTGTACGTACTGCGCGGTATTTCCCACCGGCCGATGTGTTGGCTTCGTGCGGCCAGCTGCACGGCATCCGAGGCATTGGGTTGGAAGTCATTTAGGCGCGCTGTCATGCGTTGCGCATACAATAACTCTTTAGGATAGGGCGTGCCGTCAAAAACCTCCAGTGTCGGATCGTTGGCGTTATACGCATCAAAGGCTGCAAAGGCCTGGGAAAGCTTCTCGGAATTGGACATGGGCAAAAATGATAAATAATTTGATTTTTTCTCAACCCCATAGGGGTATCACGCACATGGGATGTCCTAAGGGCATAATGACATACACGAAACAACACAATATAATCTTCTATAGCGTATGAAAACGAAATTTACAGTTCTGGTAGTAGTGCTCTTGGTGTGGACCGGCAGTACGTATGCACAAGACATCGAAACCGTTTTTCACGGGAGTGGCAACGGCGTTAGCATCGGTGGGTATGGGGCCTTGTCAAACAAGTTTACAAAGATTCGCGGCGAGTATGCCAACTACGTGGAGGCTTACGGTGGTGTATACCTGAACCATCGCGTCTTACTGGGAATAGGCGGCGGCGCTACGACAAACAATTTGCCGGTGCCACTTCAATATAGCACCCTGCCTGACGCCAAGTTGAGCTATCAATATGGTCAATGCGGTTTGGTGACCGAGTATGTTCTTGCTTCTAACCGTGCTGTGCACCTGGTGGCGCATTTGTTTACCGGTGCAGGCTTTACGCTGCAATATGATCGTCACGATTGGTCTGACGAGCGCTTTGATGACCTGGATGATCACCGGGATGAGAATTGGTTTGTGGTGGCAGAGCCCGGTATACAGGTGGAGATAAACCTGTTCCGGTGGGCACGTTTCAGCCCGGGTATTTCTTATCGCAAGGCCTTTGGCAGCGAGGGCCGCGGCCTGGACGATAGCGACCTGAGCAGTATATCATATAACGCCACCTTGAAATTTGGTGTCTTCTAAATCAGGCCACTTAATCGTGGCGACACCTGTGCGCGAGGGGGGAGCACAGTGCACTGTTTGCACAGCCTTCTCTTCCGGTGCAGGTGTTGCCTTTTTCTGTTCCGCTCGTTTCGTCAACATGTAGACAAGGATCATCAAGATGATGATCAGAAAATAAACCAACGCGATGATCGACCGCTTCATTTTCAGGTAACGATCGTGACGGTGCATCAGCTTGCCATAGTTCCGGTGACGGGCAATGTCGCCGGGACTTATCCTATTCTTTCTGAGCCGTATTTCATTCCTAGACATCGTACTTGATCCGTAAGTTAAAGTTCTTTCTTAATCTGTCCAGCGCCCGGTAGGTACGCATCTTGGCGCCGCTCTCCGTAATGTCGAGGATAAAAGCGATCTCTTTAAAATCCTTGTCCTCGAAAAAACGCAGCTCTAATACTTGCAGCATGTCGGTGGGAAGGCTCTTGAGGTAAACCAGCAGCTTTTGCACGATTTCTTCGTCCCATGCTTCGTGCGCCTGCTCGATGAGCTCGCGCACACGCACCTCTTCCAAACTAAAGACGTTGTCGCGTTTTTTCTTGCGGTAGTACTTGTTTACCTCGTTGCTCGCAATGCGATACAGCCATGCCGAAAAGGGCACCCCCCGGAACTCATACCGGTTTACGTTGCGCAGCGCGCTAAGAAAGGTCTGGGAGCAAAGATCGGCAGTGACATCTTCATCGTCGATCTGTCGGTAGATGAAGTTGAAGATGCGGTCGAAATAGCGTTCGTAAAGCTCTCCAAAAGCCCGCGGATTACGCTTGGATCGTTCGAGGATCGCATACTCTTGTTGTATTTCGGCTTCTGACATACGGTGCAAATACATTACTATAATGCAAAGAAGGACTGGAAGTCACAAATAATCATGCTGACTTCCGGCCCTTGCGCACGAACGGATCGGCCGCAACAGCTACTCGTTGCGCAAAGTATTTACGGGGTTGGCCAGCGCCGCCTGCAGCGCCTGCACCCCTGCCGTAACAAACGCAATGAGCGTTACCGTAAAGAATGCCAGCACGATAGGGCCTGCGCCGACCGAAACACGATAGGCAAATCCTTGCAGCCAGGAATCCATCAGCCAGTAGGCCAGGGGTAACCCCACCACCACGGCAATGAGCACCAGGCGTGTAAAATCTTTTGTAATCAGCAACACAATACCTGGTACGCTAGCCCCCATTACCTTGCGGATGCCGATCTCCTTCGTCTTCTGTGCAGCCGAGAATGCCACCAACCCAAACAACCCCATACAGGCAATGACAATCGCGAGCACGGCAAACACCGTACTGACTGTGCCCATGCGTTGTTCGTTCTGGTACAAGGCATCGTATTCCTGATCCAGGAAGTGATAATCAAATGGCCGGTGGGGTGTAAGACGTTGACAGATGGCTTTCAGCGTAGCCAGCTCCTGTTGAATGTCGTGGCCTTTCAGTTTAACAAACACATTGCCGCGATAGATTTCTTCGGTGAACAATACCAGCGGTCCGATCTCGTGTTGCAGCGATGCGAAGTGAAAGTCGCGCACGATGCCCGTTACCGCCCCACGTCGGCCGTTCAGGTGTACCGGCGTGCCGATGGCTTTGTCAGGGTCGAGGCCTAATTGCTGCACAGCATTTTCATTTAAAATGAAAGCATAGGTGGTATCGTGTGCCAGTTGTTCATAGTCGCTTTCGGTAATGTTGCGACCGGCGACCAGTTCCATTCCCAGTGTCGGGATAAAACCCGTGTCGATGGCCATGGCTGTTACGTTCATGCCTTCCTGGTCGCTCCCGGTTTGTTTGTGAAGGGAATAGCCGCCACCGATCAGTGTGGGCGACTCCATCGCCCGGCCTATTTGCTGCGAAATGCCCTGTCGTTCTATTTCGGTCTTTAAGGCTGAGAAGACTTCCCGTGTTCGCGCGTCCGCCGTCAGTACAACAACACGCTCTCTGTCAAAGCCCAGCTTTTTATCGCGGATGTATGACAGTTGATGGAGTACCACCACCGTGCCTACGATCAATACAATCGAGGCGCAGAACTGAAATACGACCAGCCCCTGCCGCAGCCATAACCCCTTGCCGGAGGTCTTGAAATTACCCTTCAGCACTTTTACGGGCGTGAAGCCTGTAATGACCAGGGCCGGGTAGGCGCCGGCCAGGAAGGCCAGCAGTGTCGTGAAAACAACGGCCACCCCCAGCGCCGCAGGATTCAGGAACAACGATGAATCGAACGCTACTCCCGTCATGTAACTAAACAGGGGCAGCGCCAGCCGCGCCAGCATAAAGGCCGCGACAAGCGCAATCCAGGTAATGAGCAGTGACTCGCAGATGAACTGAAAAAACAACTGTGTGCGCAGGGCGCCGGCTACTTTGCGTACGCCCACCTCGCGGGCCCGGTCGGTGGCGCGGGCGGTCGCCAGGTTGACATAGTTGATGCAGGCAATGACCAGCACGAGCAATGCCACGAAGCCAAAAATATATACATACTGCAGGTTGCCGACCGGTACCTGTTCATTGTCCATGTCCGAGCGCAGGTGAATGTCGGGCAGCGGTAAGAAATTATACCGCACGTAGTTGCCTTCGCCCGGGATGTCGCCGGCTACTTCTTTTGCCACGAGCTTATTGAGCTTGTCTGTCAGTGCAGCCACGTCGGCCTGGTCGCGCAGCAGCACGTACGTGGTGTAGTTGGCGCTCCACCAGATCGGAGGCTCGTGGGCCTGCCGCAGCGTAGTAAAGGACGCGATAAAGTCGAAGGGCAACATGGTATAGTCGGGCTGGTCGCGAAGGAGACCCGTGACCTGATATTCTTTGCCACTGACCAGCAGCGTCTTTCCCACCACGTCTTCGCTGCCGAAATATTTTCTGGCCATCGACTGTGTAAATATCAGGGATTGCGGCTGTGTCAGCGCCTTGTCAGGATTGCCCGCGATAAGCTCCAGGCCAAAGACTTTAAAAAACGTGCTGTCGGCGTAGTAGACGTTTTGTTCTTCAAAAATCTTGTCGCCGTACTGCAGCACCGGGGCATTGCTGGAGAGACGCACGCCTGCTTCGACCTCGGGAAATTCACGCATCAGGGTCGGCAGCAGGGCGGTCGGCGATAGAGCGATCTTGGATACCTGTCCGCCCGAGGCATATTCCAGCGACACCCGATAGATTTCCGACGCACGTGGATAAAACCGATCGTAGCGCAGCTCGTGCCCGATCCATGTCACCAGCAGAATGCACGTGGCGAGCCCCAGGCTCAGGCCCAGGATGTTGATAGTGGCGTAGGAGAGGTGTTTGCGAATCGACCGCAGCGCGATGACGAAGTAATTCCTGATCATGATCTTCCGGGATTTAGGGCGAATAGGTTAAATTATCGTTCCGTAACTGGGCCAGAGACGCGCGTGGACCCCTGAAGGTTGCACGGAAGCGGCGCTGGGAGCAAATACCGTAATATAAGGGATAACGGAGAGCATATGAAATGCGTTATTTGTAGAGTGAAGGTCCGTGCAAAGGGATATCTGCCTGGTTTGTTGCTTTTCCTGGTTGTACTGGGGGCGCAGGCGCAGCATGCAAGGTATTCCACGCGCAATTACACCGCCGTCGACGGCTTGCCTCAGTCGCAGGTCATGGCGTTGCGCGAAGACCAATATGGCTACCTCTGGATCGCCACCCAGGGTGGTGGCCTGGCCCGCTTCGATGGCCGCGAATTTAAAGTCTACACCACCCGCGACGGCCTTTTATCCAACGACATCCTCGCCCTGCACATCGACCGCCGTCAGCATATCTGGATCGTTCATCCCAACGGCATGTCGAAATTAGAAGGCACGACCTTCAAACGCTTTTATAACCCCGACGGCCGCCAGCGCAATAAACACCACATGCGTTACCTCCTGGAACGCGGCGACACCGTCTTTGCCGTCAATGCCACGGGCACGCTCACCAAGATCTACCGCGATACGGTCGTGTATTGGGATAAGGCCATCGTGCCCGGCAAGACCATCTGGCAACACATCAAAACACCCGATGGCACCAGCTGTTTTTTCCTCGACGACAACTCGTTCCTGATTCAAACTGCGCAAAAATCATTTACCTTCTCTTCCGAAGAGCCTACCGGTAAAATCTATAATGTGTTTCTCTATAAAAATCAGGTGCTGTTTAAAAGCGAGCGAGGACTTTTTAAATTAAATTACGCTGACCACAACGTTGAAAAACTCACCTGGAATTTGGGAGATTACGTACTCCGGTACGACGAAAAAGAAGACATCTTCTGGACCTCCAATGGAATGAATCTCGTGCGTCAAAAGCTGACGCAGGGCAAGGCCCATGCCGATACCATTCTGCACGATATCACCATTCAGGAAGTCATTGTCGACTCCGAAGGAAACACGTGGCTGGCTTCCAACGGCAACGGGTTGTACCGCTATTCCATGCAGGACTTTCAGCGGACCAATGGAGAATTTGGCGGCGTCATGGCCATACTCAACGCCCGCGATGGGTCCCAGTGGTTTGGTTCTATGTATAAAGGCCTTTGTCATGTGCGCGGGGGCAACATTAAATATTTTGCTGATCCGAAGGAGCACTATCGTAATGATATACGCACGATCAAACAAGCGCCTGACGGTACCGTGTGGGTAGGCACAGGGTATGGCCTGGGGCGCTACAGCGAGGCCGATGACGACTTCACCTGGTATGGCCGGAAGGAGGGCCTGGCGGGCTACAGCGTCATGGCGATTGACTTTGATGAGCGTGGCGGTATGTGGATCGCGACGACCAACGGTTTGTCGTACTACGATGGGCATAAGTTTCGAAATTATACCACCGCGGATGGCCTGGCCTCCAACTCCGTTCGTTATGTGTACTACTCTCGCTATCATAAAACGGTTTTTGTCTCTAACGATATGAACGGACTCCAACGGTTGCGTGACAACGATCGTTTCGAGGTCGTGCCGGTGCCCGGCTTTCGCAATACCGCGGCCTTCGGCATACGGCCCTATCGTGACTCGTTACTGGTGATCGCTTCGGGTGGAGCCGGGGTTGTTATTGCCGATCCTGTTCACGGCCAGTCGCACTTTCTCACCATGGAAGAAGGGCTTGCATCCGACTTTATTTACTTTGTTACCGAAGACGAGCATCGGAATATTTGGATTGGCAGTGAGAAAGGGATCAATCGCGTCAAGCTGAATGCACAGTTCGAGATGGTGCAAAACCTGTATTACGGCTATGACAACGGACTGCTCGGCGTCGAGACAAACTCCAACGCCTTCGACCTGACGCCACACGGCAAATACTTTGGCCTTGTAGACGGTCTATATCAATACAACGACATGAGCGACAAACCCTGGCGCTCGTTCGACTTACACCTGACTTCGCTACAGGTTTTTTACGGTGAATACTCGCCATTACAATACGCGCAATCCAGCGAAGGTTTCTTTAACCTGCCTGTGAATCCGCAATTCCCGCCCGACCGTAATCACCTCACGTTTACCTTTAATCGTGTGGACAAACGTTACCCGAAGTCGGTGAAGTTTCAATACTATCTCGAGAACTTTGACAAGAAGTGGTCGCGCCCTTCGTCCATTGGTCAGGTAACATACAGCAACTTGCCCCCCGGCAACTACGTGCTGCACGTGATGAGCACTGACAAGCGTGGCAGCTGGGGCCAGGTGCGCGTCAATTATCCCTTCGCGGTGAAAGCACCGTTTTATCAGACGGCGGCCTTTATCGTCGGTGCATTCATCCTGCTGGCCGGGGTCGTTACGCTTGTATTATACCTGCGTGTAAAACAGCGCGTCAACAAAATGATCTTGCTCGAGCGCATTCGCATCCGTGAGCAGGAGAACCTGCGGAAAGAAATTGCCCGTGACTTTCACGACGAGATGGGCAATCAGCTGACGCGCATTATCAATTATATCAGTTTGCTGAAGCTCAATAGCAACGGCAATGGACACGATAAAAACAACGATCTATACACCAAGGTCGAGAATTCTGCCAAATATCTGTATACCGGCACCCGCGACTTCATTTGGTCCATTGACCCTGTAAATGACGAGCTGTCCAAGCTCTTCCTTCACATTCGCGACTTTGGCGAAAAGCTGTTTGAAGAAAAATCTATCCAGTTTCGGGCCTTCAACGACGTGCGCGAAAAGATCAAACTGCCCTACGGCTTTAGCCGCGACGCCAACCTCATTTTCAAAGAAGTGATGACCAACGCCTTCAAATATTCAGAGGCCAGGAACGTCAAGCTTTCGCTGACGCGTGCCGGTGAAGATGGGTTTGAGCTCAGTGTGGAGGATGACGGCGTCGGCTTTAAGGCCGCAGAAGCACAAAAAACCAATGGCCTGCAAAATATTCGCGACAGAGCCGATAAGCTCGGGTCTGTTTTGCGTATACACAGCGTACCGGAGCAAGGCACCCGCGTATCGCTAACCTTCAAAATCACCAAAAAACCGCATTATGGCATTACCCTTTAAAAAACGCGTTCTGCTGATCGAAGATGATCAGGAGATCCGGAACAGCTTCAACCTGATAGTCAACAGCTCGCAGAAGTTTATGGTCGTCAATGCCTATGGCAACTGCGAAGACGCCATCGACAACATCAATCGCGACAAACCCGAGATTGTCCTCATGGACATCGAGCTTCCGGGCATCAATGGTATACAGGGAGCCAAGATCATTAAAGAGAAATTCCCGCACATTGATATCGTGATGGTAACGGTGTACGAAGACAGCGAGCTGGTGTTTGAGGCGTTGAAGGCCGGTGCTTCCGGGTACATCACCAAAAGCGCTAATTACATGGAGTTGCTCGCGGCGCTGGAAGAAATTGTCAAGGGCGGTGCACCGATGAGCAGCCGCATTGCGCGGATGGTAATCGACAACTTTCACGTGAACCCCAACTCGCCGCTCACGCGTCGCGAGACTGAAATATTGCAACTGATCTCAGAAGGTAAGACGTATACACAGATCTCCGAAGAGCTGTTTATCTCGAAGGAAACAGCAAAGACACACATAAAAAATATCTACTCCAAACTGCAGGTCAACAGTAAGTCGGAGGCAATTGCCAAGGCAAACCTCGAAAAACTGATTTAGCAAATAATAATTTTTTTGATCGCTAACGTTTCCAAATGTCGGTGTCGTGAGAATAGTGACACCTACCGATTTATGTGGGAAGAAAGCGCGCTTTTTAAAATCAACCTATACGGGGGATGGAATTTAGTACGGCACATACCAATTTTGCTGCATGATCCTACCTCGTCACGAAAGAGAAATTTATTCATAAGTTTAGGTTAATGGAGAAAATTTCGGCAGGATCGGCCCCTCAGATGGAGGGGCTTTTTTTTTGCCCATAGGTAAAGGAGATTTATAATTACCCCAAATAGTGGTATAACAAGACATGTAATATACCCTCTCCTTCGTCATTCTTTTAGCCCGTGCTTTTGGGAGTTTTGAAAAAGTAACATACCGGTAATCCCTGCATAACGATTTACCGGCGTGGGGTCAATTTCAAAATCATTAACCTAACAAGTATGAGGAAATTTCTACAAATTGGATTCCTTTGCCTGCTGCATATAAGTGTAGCCTGGGCACAGGAACGAACCGTTACCGGCAAGGTAACAGCAGCAGAAGACGGTTCCGGCCTACCCGGCGTGAACGTCTTACTGAAGGGTACGACAAACGGTACCACGACTGACGTAAATGGAGGCTATACGCTGTCCATCCCCGCGACGGGGGGTACACTAACATTCTCGTTCATCGGCCTGGTTACACAAGAGATCGAAGTGGGGCAGCGTTCGGTTATCGACGTACCCATGCAACAAGACATGACGCAACTGAGCGAAGTGGTGGTTACTGCCCTCGGGGTGGAACGCAGCCAGGCAGCGCTCGGTTATTCTGCGTCTACTGTCAGCAGCAAAGAAGTATCGCAAGGACGTTCCTTCAGCCCCATCAATGCGCTGCAAGGTAAAGTTGCCGGTGTGATTGTTAACTCGTCTTCAGGTCAGCCCGGTGCAGCGACGTTCGTTACTATTCGTGGTGTAAACTCCATCGGTGGTAATAACAACCCGCTGTACGTAATAGACGGTGTGCCGATCAACAACGGCTTTAACAACTTTACGTCCGACAATAACAACGCCAACCGGCAGCAGGACTTTGGTAACCGCGCCAACGACATTAACCCCGACGATATCGAGTCGGTTACGGTGTTGAAGAGCGCGTCGGCTACCGCCCTTTATGGTTCACGTGCAGCCAACGGTGTCATTGTTATTACTACGAAGAAAGGCAAAACAGGTGACCGCCTGCGCGTAAGCCTAAGCAGCTCGGCTACTTTCAGCACGCCGCTGCGCTTGCCCGAAGTACAACAAGAGTTCGGTCAGGGCTGGAATGGTATCAACGATTACACACAGAACGGAAGCTGGGGACCTAAATTCGACGGTCGCACGCGCATTTGGGGTAACGTCGTAGACAACACTCAATTGATCAAACCATACGTGGCCCTCGAAGATAACGTCCGCGACTTCTATGATGTCGGCACAGCCTTTATGAACACCATCTCGGTGAGCGGTGGTACAGACAAGCTGACGTACTACTTTTCGTACGGTAATACTTCGGAAGACGGTATCATTCCCACAGATGCCGATTCGTACAAACGTAATACGTTTTCCTTCCGCGGTTCTTACACCGGAAAGAGGCTGAGCGTATCGTCTTCGATTAACTATTTCCTCAAAAATGCCAAAGCGGTAACGGTGGGGCAGGGCTCGAACGGTGCAACACTGTTCCAGGAGATGATCCAGATCCCCAACGACCTGAGCGTGGTGGATATGAAGGATTACAATAATAAGTTTTACAACCTGGACAATTTCTATACGCCGTACAACCAGAATCCCTGGTTTGTACTGAAAGAAAATGGCAACGACTTTATCGAAAACCGTATACAGGGTAACTTAAACTTTGACTATAAGCTGACCGACTGGTTGACTGCAAAATGGCGTATCGGTACGGATGTTGCTAACTCGCAGGTAAAGGACTGGATCGCGATTGCGAACTTCAACGATGCAGGATACAATGCGAGCGAGATCGATGTGCCGGGTACTGTGTTTAACCGTTCACGTTATTCACGCGAGGTGAACAGTGACCTCATTATTTCGTTCAATAAGAAGATTTCTTCCGATATAAACTTTGATGGTTTCATCGGGCATAACGTGAACCAACGCAGCCTGGATGAGTACGATGCTTATGCCAGTAACCTTAGCGTTCCACGCTTCTACTCCTTAGCTAACAGCGCCAATCCACCGACAGTAAACACATTCGAATCGCTGCGTAGACTTGTAGGTGTATATGCGCAAGCTTCTTTTTCCTATAAGGATTACCTGTATTTCAGTGCATCCGCGCGTAACGACTGGTCTTCGACACTGCCCAAAGGCAACAACTCATATTTCTACGGCGGGGCAAATGCCAGCCTCGTGTTCTCAGACATGTTCCCGTCCATCTCCGGTCCGCTCTCTTTTGGCAAGGTGCGTGTAGCCGTAGGACAGACAGGCCGTGACGCCGATCCGTACGGGGTATACAATGTATTTGTACCGGGGAATGTACAGCTGTCATTCGGTGAGCTGGACTTCCCGATCAAAGGTATCAATGCGTTCGAGGTAGCGAACCAGTTGGGTAACCCCAATCTGAAGCCAGAGATCACGACCGAAGTTGAAGTGGGGACTGAGCTGAAGTTTTTTCAGAACCGTCTCGGCATCGACCTGACCCTCTACAACAAAAACACCAAAGACCAGATTCTGCCGGTACAGTTGCCCAACTCGACCGGCTATACCACGTTCTTCAACAACCTGGGCAAAGTGCAGAACAAAGGCCTCGAGTTGTTAGTAACCGTGACGCCGATTGAAGTAGGTGATTTCAGTTGGACATTGTCAAGCAACTGGACATTCAACCGCAGCAAGGTAATCGCCCTGGCCGATGGTCTCGACGAGTTCCTCATCAACAGCATCTATGGTATCGACTTCGTCGCCGCCAAAGGCCACCCGGTAGGTGCTTACAAGGCTGTTGATTATGCACGCGATCCTGATGGACACATCATCGTAAACGCACAAGGTATTCCGACAGCATCTGCTGAGAAAGAGTTCATTGGAAACATGCAGCCCGACTTCGTGACCGGTCTGAGCAACCAGTTTACCTACAAAGGCCTAAGCCTGGCATTCACCTTTGACTACCGTCGTGGTGGTGACATGTATTCATACACCAAGCGCCTGATGGAATTCGTGGGTAACTCGACCAACACGCTGTACAATGATCGCAAACCGTTCATCGTACCGAACTCGGTGAAGCAAGTAGGTACCGATGATGCGCCGGTATATGTCGAAAACGACATTCCGGTAAACGTCAACAACTTCTCTGAATACATGAACTCGTCGACGAACCTGTACCAGGAGCGTGGCCACGTACTTGACAGAACCTTTGTTAAACTGCGCGAAGTGGTGTTGAGCTACAACCTTCCGTCGTCGCTGCTGCAGAGCACGCCGATCTCCAGCCTCAACGTGAGCCTGGTCGGTAGAAACTTGTTCTTGTGGACACCCTCGTCCAATAACATCGTCGATCCGGAGATCACCGGTTACAACGGTTCTCAGGTGAGCGCATTTTCAGGTGAGTTTGCCGTAGGTCCCACTGTAAGAAGCTATGGTATCAGCCTGAAAGCCGGATTCTAAACCATTAGAAAGATTAAGATCATGAAAAAGATAGCGATATTCTTAACGACATTTGCCGTCGTGTTTGCGTCCTGCAGCGATTTCCTGGACGTGAATAAAGATCCGAACAACGCACCGACCAACACCCCGGCGTTGGCATTGCCTGCTGGGATTGCGTCAGCTGGTGCCCGCCTGGTGACAAACTATAACATTATGGGTGGCATGTGGGTACAGTATTGGGCACAGAACAACGGTTCGAACCAATACAAGAACTTTGATGCCTACATCGTACAACAGTCCACGCTGAACCCTGATTTCAACGAACTTTATAGTGGTTCCCTGCAAGATCTGCAATTCGCCCGGAATGAATCTAAAAAGCAAGGCGATTGGAATCTGTACCTCATGAGCACGGTGATGCAGAGCTATGTGTATCAAATGCTGGTCGATATTTATGACGAAATTCCCTTCGATGAGGCCCTTCAGGGAAATCTTGTTCAGCATCCACATTTCCGGCCTGGCCAAGAGGTATACGATTCACTCATTGTGCGTATTGACGAGGCGTTGGGCAGGGACTTTGACGCAACTACCAATACGGATCCGGGCAAACAAGACTTGTTGTTCCATGGAGACGTAGATCGGTGGGTTCAATTTGCCAACACCTTGAAATTAAAAATATACCTGCGCCAGATCTATGCTCGCCCCGCGGTAGCGCAAAGTGGCATCGCAGCGCTGTATGCCGGTGGTGCTAATTTCCTGACAACAAGCGCGAACATGTCGCAATTTGATAACGTCGAGAACAAAAGCAACCCGCTGTACGAAGCGGATCGTCGCAAGTTGAATACGGGAGAAAATATCAAGGCAAGCAAAACGTTTATGGACTTCCTGGAAGCTAACGACGACACCCTGCGGCGCGCGAAGCTATTCACCGAGCCGAAAAAAGGCTTCAGAGGCATCGAGCAAGGTAACTTTGGCGCCTCTACGGTTGAAATTGTTCCGAATGATATTTCTACGGCTATTATTGGGGCTACCGATACACTGTACTTCATGTCCGTACCGGAGATACTCTTCTTACAGGCGGAAGTAGCTGCCCGTGGTATGGGTCCCGGCACCGGTGCCGCTCAGGGATTGTATGAGGCCGCTATTCAAGCAGCCTTTGCCCGGCTGGGCATTGCTACAGGGGCAGAAGATTACTATGAAGCGGGTGGCCCTTATGAATATCCCAACGGTACAGAGGAGGAGAATCTGAAAGCTATTGCCGTACAAAAGTGGATTGCACTGGCCGGTATCGAGGGTCTGGAAGCGTTCTTTGAACGTAATCGCCTCGGCTATCCGGAGTTCACCGATTTTAGCTATGACGACGCAGAGTATGTGCCTGGCGATCTGGTATACCCGATTGGTGGTGTAACCGGTTTAGGCAATCGCCCTAAACGCCTGTTGTTCCCGGAAACAGAACGGAACAGAAATCCCAACACACCGGACCAGGTGCCGATTACAACAAAAGTTTGGTGGGATAAGAAATAGTGGAATCACAATTAATGAGAATAACAATGAAACATAGATTCTATATAGTTTCGGCCTTATTTCTGGCGGTGGCGCTCCTGTATGGATGCGATGAAGCAGAAACAGAAGGCGTATCAAAGATTACGTATTATGCCGAAATCACTTTGACAGGAGAGCAATGGAATAGCATTCCTCAGGGAGGAACCTGGGCAGAACCCGGCGTGAAAGCAACAGAAGAAGGTGAAGAGATCGAAGTACAGACCGGCGGAGACGTAGTCAATCCGAATGTACCTGGTGTGTATACTATCGAATATACAGCTATCAATAGAGATGGTTTTCCAGCTACTGAATATCGTTATGTAGGCGTGATCTCTCCCGACGTGGTGGATGATGACTTGACGGGTGTATATCAGCGTCAGGGTGGTGTATTTGGTTTTGCGACTATCGCAAAGGTGCCTGGTAAAATGAATCTGTATACTTCCAACAACGTAGGTGGCGTAGCACCGGATGATGTTGGCCCTGGTACAATGGTTCGGTTCTACCACTATGCTCCTGGGCTCCTGGGATTTCCGTACCAACTCGTACAGGGAAGTCCCTTTTACGGTGTTGATGCTACGGTAGAAGAGGATGGCAGCGCATTTACCTGGACTGTGATCAATGGTGGATACGGCAATGCACCCAGATTATTTACTAAACAATAGACATTCAATTCATAAACGATATGAAAAAGATAATAACAGGAGCTTTCCTCGTCGCTTTCGGGGGCCTGGTTTTGCTAAGTTGTGACTCTGATGATCCGACGATTGGACATACCGCCGGGCAGGAAATAGCCGGAGAGTGGTGGGTGACGTATTCCGTTGATGGTGAAGATGTTGGGGGCGGCTACTCCGAAATCATTACATCTAATACGGCCGCTAACGTCAATACAGAAATGCTGATTTCTGATATTGTGACGGCGACGGCAGCATCCGGAAATTTTTGGACGTACAAGATTAAAGCTCAGCTTGATCCTACGGACAAGAAGTTTTCAGCAGATGAAGTGACCAGCACAGGTGCGGTTCGTGGTACGCCGTATGACATCAAAGTTAGCATACCGGAAGGCCAGATCTTCCTCAAGGGAGGAAAGTCGAAAACCGGTGTTGTGACGGACAGCATTTACTTTGAGATTCAGTTCGAAGACGATTCTACGCCGTTCGGTACAACGTATGTCGTACACGGCCACAGACGTACGGGCTTTACTGAAGACGATTTTTAGTTGATTTAAAATCACTCCATTATTATGTGGGAAAGGGGCTATTTCGGTAGCCCCTTTTTTTAATACATTTGAAGTATGCGTTTAGTAATAACTATTTTCTTAACCGTTCTCTCCCTCGCAACCGTTGCCCAAGGCGACATGCGCGTTGATCAAATAGTAGACCGTACCTCCGGTCGCTATAACGAGTTCCAACCCAAGCCCGAGAAAATTGAAAGCGTCTACCTGCACGACGATTGGGTCAATGGCACCCTTATGCTGCTATCCGGGGATACGCTCGCGGACCTGTCGTTAAAATACGATATCAAAAACAGCCTTCTCGAGATCAATACTCCCGCCGGTATCAAGGTAGCCAGCCTCTCTAAGATCAAAGGCTTCGAACTCGCTGTGATGCCGCGCAAACAACTCTTTTTAAACGCCAACCGCCAGCAGGTGCCAGGTCTCACAGGGCTGGTGGAAGTATTGGCCAAAGGTAATACTTCCCTTTATGCAAAACCGTCCGTAGAGATTATTGCGGGCAATTACAACGCTGCACTGGACGTCGGGAGCCGTGGTGATAAAGCCATAAAGAAAGAAGATTTATTCCTGGTAAAAGACGGAAAAGCCACCGACGTAACCCGGGCCGGGAAAAAGGTCGTTGGTCAATTCCAGGGACGTGAGGCGGACATTGAAAAGTATGTTAAAGACAATCACCTTTCGTATAAAAAGAAAGACGATCTCGCGAGGATTATCCGCTTTGCGAACGAAGGGTCGGCGAAGTAGTCATAGAATAGTATCATAAGTTATACTGAAGCCACGGATTTTTATCCGTGGCTTTTTGTTTTCGAAGATGGTAAAAGCTGAAATGGATAACATATATATCGATTGATGAATTACACTGGCACGTGAATTGTTGACAATTCACGACATCCCTCGTAACAATTCAACGTGTATGAATAAGATTTTAACCCTGTTCCTTCTGACGCTGGTCGGGTACTCGGCCTTCTCACAGTCCGACCGTGAAGACCTACTGAATGCCATTGAGGCGGCATTTCAAGAACCGGCGATAGCGTTACGTGTACGCCACACCAACTGATGGTGTACGCAAAGCAACTATTTACGCCAACGATCTTTTCTTGCGCTATTTTCTTGGCCGATATGATAGCGAAAAAACAAGTGAACTGTCGCTCGGCCCGCTTCGAAAAAAAGCCGGAATCTACGTTGTGTATGATGGCTTGATCTATGGTGAAGCTGATGTTATCACCACGCTTGAGCGCCTGGAGATTGGCGCGCAGGGCAATATTGTTGAGTTGGAGCTGCTGGCGTCGCCGATTATAAAAGGTGCTTATCCCTGTGCGCATGCTATCTGTATGCTGGAGAAAAAGGGAGGGATCTGGGAGACGACTACGTCAGATGCCCATGAGGTAAAATGTGATGAAGGCAATCGCCCGCTGGTGGGAGTTGTCGATTTACGCTGATCGATGTTTTATGTCGTCCGCTTTTTCTCGAAAGCAGCAATCATTTCATTGATCTTAACCACACCACTTTCTGTGATCAATCCTTCTTGTTGGTAGGGGACAAGAACATCGATCACAAAGTCATACTCGATCTGATCTTTAATCCTGCCGCGTTTTAGAATCTTGGCCATCTTGTTTTCTCTTTTGATTCCCAGGTTCTCAAGTTTTACCTGTTCCCAGAAATAGTTGACAGCTTCTCCAGCTCCCTCCTGAAAATATATGAGCATATCTTGTCTTGTGTAGCATAAGCTCTTCAGGTTTCGATACTGGAGCGGCCGGTTTAAGAGTCCCTCTCTCTCTTCGGTGTAAACATGTATGAATTGTTTTACATCCTTATCTGGCCAATCTTTGTGCGGGAATTTTTTAAAGGCGTCAATGGCGATTTCGGCCATTCTGATCAGGGCTTGCACTTCGGCTTCATACTTTGCACTCGCCATAACATCACCGTTTAGCTACTCGCTTTCCAACAGCCGGTGCCAGAATCTGAATCGCCCCCGGCAGTACTTCAATCTTAAACTCAGTATTGTGTCCACTCGGCTCGCCGTCCACGTGATATGCCACTGGCTTCGATGTACGAATCACCAATGAAGGAGCCTCCCGCACATCGCAGAACGATGTCTTACCAACGTCTCCCGCAAACATGTTATAGATAAAATCTAAACGGTATACCGGCACCTTCTTCATGGTATTAATATGCAGTAGTCCGTCCGTTACGGACGCACGCGGAGCGATGCGTGCATTGTTGCCGTATTGTGAAGAATTAGCAATCGCAATGATAAAGGCATTCACTGTATTTCGCTTACCTGCAATCTCAATCTCTGCTTCGAACTCGCGAAAGGCAAAGAACTCCTGCATGGTAAGCCTGGCATAGCCTGCCAGGCCGCGTTTACTGGTACCACCAAAGAGGTTCGCGATATGCCCGTCGAAGCCAATGCCGGATACATTGAGTGAGAGCTTGCCATTAACAGTAAAAGCATCCATCGGCACGATGGTGCTTTGAAAGAGTGACTGCGCGGCGTCGGCTACACCCAACGGTATGCCCAAATGGCGCGAGAGGCCGTTGCCGGAGCCGCGGGGGATCAACCCCATGGGGATGTTGGCTTTTAGTGCGCCGCGAGCTACTTCGTTGATGGTGCCATCGCCGCCGACGGCGACGACGAAGTCGAAACCTTGTTGGCGGGCTTGCTCGGCCAGCTCGACGGCGTGGCCGGGGGCGCGCGTGAACTCGATGGTGCACTCGGCATCGGCACGCTCGCAGGCGTCGATGATGCGTCCTTCCACCGCGGGCTGGTAGCCCGTGCCGGCGTACTTGTTGACGATGAAGAGTACCTTCTTACCTGGAGTGTTCACGCGCAGCAGGGTAGGACCGTTTGCTATATTCCCCAAGACGGGAATGAAGGGAGATTATTTTTTGCTGACCTTGTCCTGGATGTAGTTTACCGCCTGTCCATAGGTCTGGAGCTTTTCGGCGTCGTCGTCCGGGATGCGGATGTCGAACGTTTGCTCGAACTCCATCACGATCTCGGCATAGTCCAGGGAGTCGATGCCCAGGTCTTTTACAAAGTTTGCTTCGGGGGTAATTTCCGACGCTGCGATGCCGAGTTTTTCCGTCAATATCTTGGTGACTTTCTGGGGGATGTCTTGCATAGCGGATTCCAAATGTTTGGCAAATGTATTAAATACGGATTTTGCCTACAAATCTTTATGGGAGGCACCCTGGAACCCGGCTGAGGAGGTCAGAAACGCATAAAGAACTCGGTGCCCTGGCCGACAGTCGACTTTACGCTTAACGTTCCCTGGTGCTGGCGCATGATCTGGCGCGACAGGCTGAGCCCAATGCCCGAACCGGTCTTTTTCGTGGTAAAGAACGGTATGAAGATCTTCTCCAACGCCTCCGGATCAATGCCGGTGCCGTTGTCTTTGACGGCGATCACGGCCCGCGACTTGTCGTTCAGGTACGCGCGCAGGGCAATCGTCTTATGCTCCTGGTCTTCGAAGGATTGAATGGCATTCTTCAACAGGTTGATGGCAACCTGCTCGATCATGTTCTTGTCGGCGGTAATGGTGAGGTCCTCCGGGTAGACGGATATGCTCAGCTGGATGCCACGGTCGCTCAACTCCCTGCGGTGGAGCATCGTGAGCTCTTCCAGCATGGTGCGCACGTCGATCTGCGAAGGGCGCGGCTTCGGTATAGCCGTCAGGCTGCGGAATTCTTTTACGAAGTGTATGAGACCCTCGCTGCGCTTGCTGATGGTCTGGAGTGACAGGTGAATATCACTGAGCTGGTCTTTGGAGAGCGGTGGAGCAGTGTTCTCTTCACCCTCGAGGATGATGTATGGCTTCAGCTCTTCTTCCACCACGCCGGCCAGCGACGAAATGGGTGTTACCGAGTTCATGATCTCGTGCGTCAATACACGCACCAGGTTTTGCCACGCTTCCATTTCTTTCTCTTCCAATTCGTTCTGGATGTTCTGGAGAGAAATAAGCTTGACGTTCTCACCGCGCAATGTCAACTCGATGGCGTAGATAGAAAGCTGCACAATCTCTTCGCCGATCTTGAGGCGCGTCAGCTCACGGCCACCGGTCTTGAGGCGGGTGAAGACATTGACCAACACTTCACTGACGCTGTTGAGGTCGCGCAGGTGTGTGATGCGGTTGACGCGCAGTAGCTTGCGGGCCGCGCTGTTAAAGATCTCGACGGTGCCGTCTTCGCGAAACACCATGAGCCCGATCCCGACGTGCATGACGATGTTCTTGAAGAAGAGAAATTCGGAGTCCTTCTCGCGGCGCGCGCTGCGCATGCGCAGCATGGCCTGGTTCAGCTCCTGGTGCAGGCGCCGTACGTCAGGGTCTTCGCTGGAGGTTTTGAAAGAATAAGAGAGGTCGTCGAACTGGATGGAGTCGAAAAACGACGTCATGCTGGTTCGCGTACGATCGAGGTATTCTACCAGGAGCTTGATCTGCACCAGGCTGATTCCGACAAACACCACGGCGTACAGCCAGTTGGTGTCGTTGAGTATAAAAACACAGCTCAGGAATAGCGAGGCGGCCAGAAAGGCTACCCGGGGAATTACTGCCGATCGCCAGTTAAATTCCATACTTCTCCATTCTCCGGTATAGCGAGGCACGCGTCAGCCCAAGCTCGTCTGCTGCTTTGGATATATTTCCGTTGTGCATGTTGAGTGCTTTTACAATTGCTGTTTTCTCCACCTCGTCCAGGTTCAGGGTATTGTTGGCGGGGCCGGTAGACAGCGCACGGCTCAATAGGAAGTCGCTATCCTGTAAGCTGGTCAGGTCGGTCATGATCACGGCACGTTCGATGGCGTGCTGCAGCTCGCGGATGTTACCCGGCCACGCGTAGCGCTTGAGCTTGTCCAGGGCGTCGGGGGCGATGGTGTTCACGGGCTTGTGATATTTTTTGGCGTAGTAGTTCAAATAGTGTTGTGCCAGCATCGGGATGTCTTCCACGCGATCGGCCAGCGGTGGTACCTGGACTTCCACGGTGTTGATGCGGTACAGCAGGTCTTGCCGGAATGTGCCCTCCTGGACCATCTTGTGCAGCGGCATGTTGGTCGCACAGATCAACCGGATGTCTACCGGCAACGCCTGGTTGGCACCGACGCGCGTTACCTGACGTGATTGCAGCGCGCTGAGCAACTTGCTTTGCAGGGCCATGCTGAGGTTGCCGATCTCGTCCAGGAACAATGTACCCCCGTTGGCGAGCTCGAAGCGGCCGGGGCGGTCCTCGCGGGCGTCGGTGAAAGCACCTTTCTTATGACCGAACAGCTCGCTTTCGAAGAGCGTCTCGGTGATCGCACCCATGTCCACCGACACAAAGCTGTTGTCTTTGCGCAGGGAGCGCTGGTGGATCGCGCGGGCGATCAGTTCTTTTCCCGTACCGTTTTCACCCAGGATAAGCACGTTGGCGTCGGTCTTGGCAACTTTGTCAATCAGCTGGAATACATCCTGGATGGCCTTGCTCTGGCCGATGATCTCCGCGAAGGGGCGGCTGATCTGCTCTTCCAGCATCTCTTTTGCCTTCTTCAGCTTGTCTACTTCTTTATAGGATTGTTTCAGGCGGATGGCTGTCGAGATCGTAGCAATGAGCTTCTCGTTCTGCCACGGCTTGAGAATAAAGTCGGTGGCACCGGCTTTCAGCGCCCGCACGGCCATCTCTACATCGCCAAAGGCTGTGATCATGATCACTACCGACGAGGGGTCGTGCGCCAGGATCTGCTCGAGCCAATAAAAACCTTCCTTACCGCTGGTGATGTCCTTGCTGAAGTTCATGTCCAGCAGAATGACATCATACGTATCGTTGTTGAGTAGAAAAGGGATCTTCTTCGGGTTCTTTTCGATAATCACATGATGCCCCTGCTTTTTAAGCAACATCTTCGCCGCCAGGAGTACATCTTCATCGTCATCGATCATTAAAATTTTGCCGCCTTCATTCACGTGAGTAAGGATGATTTAGGTGTGGATAATGCTTGTAAGAAAATCTATGCCAGTAACAAAAACCGCCATTTGGGGTGTTTTAAGCCTGTACAGGTGTTCTGTGATGCACAAATATGTTCAAAAATGAACAGTTAAAAAAGCCATTCCGGGCACTGACGATCGGAATTGGACGTCGTACAATAAAACCGGCCTCTGCCACGCTCTAAAGCGCCGCAGAGGCCGGTAAAAGGAGGCGGGTGCCGTTCTGTTAGTCCTGCTCTTCTAGTGTAAATGCGTAAATGCCATTTTCCTGCGTCCGTTCGAACTGTGTCCGCAACATATTATTTTCGGGAACGGATACCGTCATTTCGTAGGTTTTGTTCGGCGATATGGTGTAGATATTGCCTTTGGTGTCTGCGAAGAGGTGAAACGTTTCTGCCGTCTCCTCCAGGAGCGCGGTTGTTCCACGCAGCGTTCTAACATTACCGGCGGTGTCGAGCACGCGGATCTTTCCGTTTCCGGTATCGGCGATATAAAGCTTGCCATCGGCGGCCATGAACAACCCTGTTACGTTGCTGAAACGGGCCTCCGACACCTTACCGTCGACGTTGCCGGCCTGGGCACTGCCGGCGAGCGTGGTCACGACACCGGCGGGCGTGATTTTCCGGATGTATGGGCCGTCTGCCACGTACAGGTTATCGGCTTTGTCGATCGCCAGTGCCGAGATCCTGGTGAATTGCGCGGCGGCGCCCGTGCCGTCTACGTGTCCGGTAGTGGTAGCGCCGGCAAATGTGCTGATGCTGCCGGTATCGTTCTTGCGGATAAAGGTCTTTCCGGATTCAATTGTATACATGATCCCTTTGCTGTCGATCTCTACATCGATGATGGTATTGAAGTCTGCTGTTCCATACCCTTCGACATACAGGGCATGCTCGAAGTCGCTTGCCGTTGAGATCAGTTCATTGCGGATGTCCTGGCTGCCGGCGATTGAATATCGCTGCGCAAAAAATACGTCCTGGTTAGGCGCCGTGGCCATGCCGATGTTAGGGATCATCTTATACATCCCCTCGCTTTTATCCGGAATGGTCAGCGGCCGGCTTTGCCGGAGAAGTCTTGCGGCCGGAACGCTGGGATTGTTCGGATCGTCGCCGACGCCGGCGAATTCGATGATGTTGAACCGGTCAAAAAACAGCGGATCCCAGGCGATTACCGTGCTGTCTGTGAAGCGGGTGAGTGATGCGCCGATACTTTGCGGAAAGGAGAACCGAACATACCGGGGTGTATACTCGAACATAGGGCCCTGGATCTTTTCCGTGCCTTCCTGGAGCTCGATCCGCCCGGAGCCTACGGCGAACGGTACCTGCAGGGTAACGTCTACCACCGTGCCCGATTGAGAGCCTGGCACCACCTTGGCGGGAACGTTCTTGCCATTGATATAGAGGGTGTGAAACAGGCGGTTGTCGACAATCACGTCCTGGTACCCATCAATGGTAACGGTAATGTAGTCGTTCGCACCGCCAGAGACCGTCTCGGTCGTTACAAACGAGACCTGGCCGGGAACCGGGTTATTATCCTCTTTGTCATTTTCATCTTCCGAGCAGGCGCTCCACACAAGGGCCAGGCATGCTGCATAGAAGGTAATCTTTAAATAGTGTTTCATAAGGATTTTAAATGATTACAAAACTACCGCATCAGCATTACGCTGCGCGGGCGAAATGGGGGGGTAACCTTACGTGAATGAGATACAGTCCGGATTCGGTCACAACGGATGTTATGACGGCGGTCAGGGTTTCTGCACGGGGTGAACTTCCAGGGTCTTGCCGTCAATGATGTACAGGCGCTCATCGCTCTGGAGTACAAAATTCTGGGATACCGGGCCTTCGGCATAATAGGATTTGGCGCCGAACAGGTTGAACAGCTGGCGCCGGCCGTTGGTGTCGAAATACACTTCTTCTCCCAGGAAGTTAAAATACCGAATGCCCGGTGCTGCCAGTGTGCGCAGATGCTTGCCCATGCTGCTGTACATGTGTAGTGCCTTGCCGTGTTCGAGTAAGAAAAGGAAGCCCTGGTATTCGCGCATATAGGTGATCGCTTCGTGTTTGTCCGCAGCGATTCCTGCCACGGGTGTTTCTACCAGTACTATGCCTTTCTGTGTATCGATCTTCTTCAGGCTCCAGTCGGCGACATCCAGTATCCATACGTTGTAATCGCCGGAGGCGCAGACCAGCCAGGGTTCGGCGGCAAAGGCGGCGTCGATGGGGTGGAGAATGCCTGCTTCAAACGAAGGATTGAGATATGTATACTGTTGGGTGGCGCGGTAATACGCAAACAGGCGCGCGCCGTCGCGTGGGTCGAAGAGTGTGGGCGGTGTAGTCACCTGCGCGGTTGCGCGCAGGTTGCCGTCTTTGTCGTAGCGTAGCAGCAGGCCACTGCGGAGCTGAAGGTAAAGCTCGCCGGGACGATCAATGAATGCTGCCGTGACACTATCCGGTAACGTGACAGCTATCGGCTTGGGCGTCTGGGCCAGAAGGGGCGTGCACGCCAGCAGCAGCATGGTTACATATAGGGTTAAAAGGCGCATTCTTTCAAGATCATCAGGTACACACAAACCTACGCAAAAATTATGCTGCGACTCGCGCCCGGGTATGTAGAATTGTACAAATCAGCGAAAATTTTATACTCTGTTTTATACAGAAAGAGCATATCATGTAATAACTTAAAGTTTCTTACATGGCGTTAATCTCCGTCCGCTTCTCACGGGACTATTAAACCAAAGTGCGTTACTTTAATGCACGATAAACTCCACACTATCATGCGAAAAATTCTTATCCTCTCATTCGTACTGGCAGCCAGTGTAAAAGGCTTTAGCCAATTCGACATCAAAAAAGACGTCCTGTTAAAGGACAAACAGCCCTATGCGCAGATCACGGGTACCTCCAAGTTTATGGAGCCCGCTAACCTGGCGGTAAGCTCTCTCAATGGTGACTCGCTGTTTACCATCAAGACCTGGAAATACACCAACGCCAATCCCAAGTTCAGAAACCTGTTTGGCTACACGGTTCGGTTCGTTGGCAGCGGTAAGTCAATGGTCCGTTTACACGACGAGGCCTATCCGCCGACGCGCAAAGACAAGATCTATAACCTGGTGGTAAAGGGCTTCACGCAAGACCTGGTAGTAAACAATGCCATTAACCCAGCGGCTGAAGCAGAGTTTCTCAAACTTGACGGTGCTCCCACCATTGCGAAAGCAGCGGAATACGAGAAAAGCATGGCTGATTATCTGAAGGCTTATTACCCAATTCCCCGCACAACTGAAGCGAAAGTGATGCTGAAGAATGTAAAGGAAGTTAAAGAGAAAGATGGCTCCATTACGCGTACGCAAGATGCTTATCAGGCTGATGTATACCTGGTAACCATTGTTACACGCCTGACAGGTGAGGCTATCTATACGCTGCAGCGTAAGAATGACAAACCATTTGTATACGGTGACGAGAAGCTGGAAGAGGCGCCGGTGGCGTTTGGTCTGGTGGCTTCGTCGGTATTTAGTTATCCTGTCGGAAATAGCTTCCCGGTAACAATTCACTCGAACGTGTCGGAGAAGGACTATGAGATTAAAGTAGCTGTTCCTAATAAGGCTGAGCAGGAGATCGCGCAGTACCTGGTCGACAATAAATTGTTGTAAGAAATAAAAACGCCAGTCGGGAGGCTGGCGTTTTTTTTATTAATCTCTTGGGAAAGTCTTCAGCACCATCGTCTCTCCGTCGTATACCCCATACGTATTAAAGTTCACCCACTCGCCGATGTTAATATACCGGGCGTGCTCACCGACCGGCAGATCCAATGGCAAATGCCGGTGGCCGAAGATGTAGAAATCGTGATGGGTCTTTTGCTCGACTTCGGTGCAGTATACCCAGAGGTATTCGTTCTCGGCTTTTTCGAATTTGTCTTCCTGCTTCTTGATGTTGCTGATGCGGCTCTTGCGCGACCAGTAGTTGGCGAGGCCGATGCCGAAGTTGGGGTGAATGCGCGCGAACAGCCACTGACACAAACGGCTGTTAAAGAACTTTTTGAGGAACTTATAGGTGTGGTCACCAGGCCCCAGGCCATCGCCGTGGCCGATCATCAGCCGTTGTGTGCCGACCGTTAATACTTGTGGATCGCGGTAAATCGGGATGCCCAGCTCTTCTGTGAAATAATCGAACATCCACATGTCATGGTTGCCGGTGAAGAAGATAATGGGGATGCCCGCGTCGCGCAGCTCGGCCAGTTTGCCTTGCAGGCGGATGAAGCCTCTGGGTATTGCGTGGCGGTACTCGAACCAGAAGTCGAAGATGTCGCCGAGCAGGTAAATGCTGTGGGCCTCGTCCTTGATGGAATCCAGCCAGCGGACGATGCGCCGCTCGCGCTGCAGGCTATCTTCCCGGGTAGGAGCGCCCAGGTGAAAGTCGGAGGCGAAGAAAATCTTCTTGTTGTGGAGCGAGGCAATCTTCTCGGGCATCTGCGGGGATCTGGGGGAATGCTTTCCGTTACAATAAATAAAAAACTCAGGACCTGCGGGGTCCTGAGTTCAAAAATAAGCGGATTATTTTAGTTTCTTATTTACGACAGTGGTGAAGCGCGCAACTCGTCGGGCTTGTCGCCTTCCAGCGTCGGTGTAGGGTCTACACCGGGCTGCTCGTTTTCCTGAGCATGTTTTTCATACTTGCCTGTGCCGTTGGTAAATTGCTGGTAGGTCGTCTGTTTTTCAAACGGACGTTTGCCGATCAGCCTTTCCAGGTCCGCCTGGAAGAGGATTTCTTTCTCCAGCAGCTCTTTCGCGATTACATCCAGGTAGATACGATGCTGGCTCAGCAGGGCCTTCGTGCGCTCATAGGCCTGGTCGATGATACCCTTCACTTCCACGTCGATCTTCTCCGAAGTAGCTTCCGAATACGGTTTTTGGAAGGAATAGTCATTGGCTTTTGAATCGTAGAACGACATGTTGCCGATCTGTTTATTCATGCCATAGACTGTCACAATGCTGTAAGCCAATTTGGTGATGCGTTCCAGGTCGCTTAGGGCACCTGTGGAGATCTTGCCGAATACGAGATCTTCTGCCGCACGGCCACCAAATGCCATGCACATTTCATCCAGCAGTTGCTCGGTCTGGTACAGGAACTGCTCCTTGGGCAGGTATTGCGCATATCCCAGTGCCGCGACTCCGCGCGGTACGATGCTGACCTTCACCAGCGGATCGGCGTGCTCCAGGAACCAGCCTGCTACTGCGTGACCCGCTTCGTGAAAGGCCACGATCTTTTTCTCTTCCGGCGAAATGATCTTGTTCTTTTTCTCGAGGCCACCGATCACACGGTCAATGGCGTCCTGGAAGTCTATCATTTCGACGGCTTTCTTATCGCGACGGGCGGCAATCAGCGCGGCTTCGTTACATACGTTGGCGATCTCCGCGCCCGCAAAGCCTGGCGTTTGCGCCGAAAGCTTTTTCGGATCTACGGTCGGATCCAGTTTGATAGGCTTGAGGTGTACTTTAAAGATTGCCTCACGGCCTACGATATCGGGTTTGTCAATGCTGATCTGGCGGTCGAAGCGGCCCGGACGCAGCAGCGCCGAGTCGAGCACGTCGGGGCGGTTGGTGGCAGCCAGGATGATCACACCCGAGTCGGTAGCAAAACCGTCCATTTCCACCAGCAGCGAGTTCAGCGTATTCTCACGCTCGTCGTTCGCACCGGGCAACTGACCGCGACCGCGTGAACGGCCGATGGCGTCGATCTCGTCGATGAATATGATACAAGGAGCTTTCTCTTTGGCTTGTTTGAACAGATCGCGTACGCGTGCAGCGCCCACACCCACAAACATTTCCACGAAGTCGGAACCCGACAGCGAGAAGAAGGGCACAGCGGCTTCACCGGCGACAGCTTTCGCGAGCAAGGTCTTACCGGTACCCGGAGGGCCTACCAGCAACGCACCTTTCGGAATCTTGCCACCGAGCTTGGTGAACTTGCTCGGTGTCTTCAGGAAGTCTACAATTTCTTTTACTTCTTCTTTGGCTTCGTCCAGGCCGGCGACGTCCGAGAACGTGATCTTTACTTTGTTCTCAGCATCGAACAGGGCAGCCTTCGATTTGCCGATGTTGAAGATCTGTCCACCGGGACCGGCACCACCGGTCATGCGGCGCATCAGCATCCAGAAACCGAAGAGCAGGAGGAACAACAAGCCCCACTGGAACAGTTGACCGACGTAGTCGCCACGGTCTTCCGACTTATATTCGGGCTTGGCGCTATCAGGCAGCTTGTCTTTAAAGACCCGGAACTCCTGATCGAAGTTGCCGGCATCTACCACGCGCACAATAAAGTGCGGGCCCGAGGCGCTGGAGCCACCGATCGGGTTGCTGTTAAGGTCTTGTTTATATTTCGCATTTTGCAATGCATCCGAAGTAAGTGTTACTTCTACGAATTTTTGATTCTGTACGAGGATGACTTTCCGTACATCCCCCGCTTTTACCATCTGCTTGAAGACGTCGTAGTCGACCTCCTTTAAACCATTCGTGGAGTTGAAATACATCACGCCGAAGATGACAGCGATGGTAGCCAGGATCACCCAGATCTGGTAATTACCACGCGGTGGTTTAGTAGGTAACAGCGGTTTATTCTCTTTTTGTTTGTCGGCCATTTCTATTTACGATCAGTGTTTTCAAATATCTACTCAATAACGTGGTGCAGGACATTTAGTTCTTTAGTCCTCGATTTCCGTAATATCGGCATCGCCCCATAAGCGCTCCAGCGCATAGAACTCACGCCGGTCCTTTTTAAAGACGTGTGCTACCACATCAATATAGTCGAGGAGCATCCACTCTTTATTGTTTTTTCCTTCGATGTGCCAGGGATTTTCTTTCAGCGTTTTGGAGACTTCTTCGTCAATAGAGTCAGCAATGGCATCTATCTGTTTATCGGAGTTACCGGAACAAACGATGAAGAAATCTGCGACGGCATTCTTTACTTTGCGGAGGTCCATCACAACGATGTCCACCCCCTTTTTTTCCTGCATGCCCTTCACGATCACCTCACTCAGCTTTTCCGAACTGGCCCCCTTCCGTTTTTTTACCATTAAACTATCTTCGTTTTTGGATTAACCCTCAAAACTAAACAAAATACCTTGTATAAAATCCCTACCAATACGCTTTTCATCGGCAAGAACCTTGTTTTTATGCCGGAATGTCACTCCACCAACACCCATGCCCTGCAACTTTGCCAGGAGCCGTCAACCCCGGAAGGTACACTGGTGATCACGGATAACCAAACCGCCGGCCGCGGCCAGATGGGCAATACCTGGGAAGCGCACGCCGGTCAGAACCTCACTTTTTCGTTCATCCTGAAGCCCACGTTCCTGCGCCCACACGAGCAATATTCACTCAATATGGCAATTTCGCTGGGTTTATACGATTTCCTATCCGCTTTTCTGCAACAACCGGTCCACATCAAGTGGCCCAACGATTTGCTGGCAGACAACCGGAAAGTGTGTGGGATTCTGATCGAGAACAGCATTCAAGGTTCGACATTAGCGCATGCTGTAGTGGGCATAGGTTTAAACGTAAACCAGGCTACTTTCAGTTCCCCCCGCGCGGGCTCGCTGCGGACGGTTAGCGGCCAATCGCATGGGCTTCAGGAGGTGCTCGACGTCCTTTTAGTGGCGCTTGAGCAACGCTATTTGTCGCTCCGGCAGGGCAAAACCGTACAACTGAAGCACGATTATGAACAAGTGCTTTTTGGGTTGAACGAGCCCAGGCCGTTTAAAACGGGGGGGGAGGAGTTTGAAGGGAGAGTGAAGGGAATTGATGAGGCGGGGAGGTTGTTGCTGGAGACGGTTGAGGGAGTAAGGGTGTTTGCCTTGAAAGAGATTGAGTTTGTTTATTAGTGAACGGAAGGCGGCCAATGTGTCTCGCCAGTCTGAAGACTGGCATTGGGGTAGGCACATTCCGATAGCTATCGGAACGCCCTCCCTTCGGTCGGAAGACTTGCGCCAGCCGGGCGTGCCTGGTGTCGATAAATCCTGTAATTTTGGCCCCTTATGAACGTATTTCAGGAATCCCGCCGCATCATTATTACCTGTAACAAGCGCTTGTCGCCGTATCTTGAAAAAGAGGTTCAAGAGCTGGGGTATGAACCGGAGCGGGTATTCCAGACAGGCGTGGAGCTGCTGGGTACTGTACGCGATTGCATTCGGTTGAACCTTAACCTGCGTTGCGCCAGTCAGATACTTTATTCCTTGCACGAGTTTCGTGTCAACAGCCCCCAGGAGCTGTACGATGTGGTGTTTAAATTTCCGTGGGAAGACATCATGGCAGGCGAAGGCTACTTCTCGGTCACCAGCAATGTCGACCACTTCACTATCAATACACCTCTCTTTGCTAACGTAAAGGTAAAAGACGCCATTGCCGATCGCTTCCGCCGCAATACGGCCCGTCGCCCGAACTCGGGTCCCGACCTCGACAAGACGGTGGTGCACTTATATTGGAAGGAAGATCGTGGCGAGCTGTTTGCCGATACGTCGGGCTACACGCTTGCCAAGCACGGCTATCGCAAGGTGCCCGGTAAGGCGCCCATGTTGGAGGCGCTGGCCGCCGCGACATTGCTGGCGGGCAAGTGGGACCGGCAGTCGCCGTTTGTTAATCCTATGTGTGGTTCCGGCACGCTGGCCATCGAGGCGGCTTTGTTGGCGACCGATCGTCGCCCGGGTTTGTACCGCGACAATTATGCTTTTATGCACTTGCTGGGGTATGACGAGAGCTTTTACCGCGACGAGCGCGAGCAGCTCGATGCCCGGGTACACGATGTGCCCGGCTTGCAGATTATTGCCAGCGACATCAGCGACGATGCCGTGAACGTTGCACAGTCCAATGCCGGCATGGCGGGTGTTGCTAACCTGATTCGTTTCGAGCGTGGCGACTTTGCGAAAACGACTGTGCCGCCGGCGCCGGGGGTGGTATATTTCAACCCCGAGTACGGCGAGCGTTTGGGTGACGTGCAGGCGCTGGAAGAAACATACGGCCGCATCGGCGATTTTCTCAAGCAGCAATGCAAGGGCTACACCGGCTACATCTTTACCGGCAACCTCGACCTGGCCAAAAAGATCGGCTTGCGCGCCAGCCGTCGCATCGAGTTTTACACGGCCAAGCTGGACTGTCGGTTGTTGGAATACGAGCTGTATGCAGGCACCCGGCAAAAAAAGAGTGAGAGTGAGAGCGAGAGTGAAGAAACGCCGGCTTCGTGAAAGCTTAACAAAATCTTTCCGCTTATCCCCGGTGGTTTTTTTAATTTGCGGGCTCCGTTTACCTTACGGATCTTAACAAATTCATCGGTATGATCTCCGTGCGCAACCTTTCTTATCAATATGACGGAACGTCCCGGGCCATACAATTCCAGGATTTTTCTATTCCCCAGGGCGAGCACGGCCTGCTGCTGGGTGAGTCGGGCAGTGGCAAGACCACGCTGCTGCACGTCATCGGCGGACTGTTGCGCAAGTATAGCGGCACGGTGTCCATTCAAGACACCGCGCTGAACGCTTTATCGGAAGCGGCCCTCGACGGTTTCCGTGGCCGCCACATCGGTTTCATCTTCCAGCGCAATCATCTTATCAGCGCCCTGACGGTGGAAAAGAACCTCGCGCTATCGCCTTACCTGGCAGGACTGCCCATAGACGCCGCGCGCATCGATCAGGTACTGGCCAGTCTGGGGCTGCAAGAGAAGAAGAAGAGCCGTATCAGCGAACTCAGTCACGGTCAGGCCCAGCGGGTAGCGATAGCACGGGCCGTGCTCAACAAGCCATCCATCATTCTGGCCGATGAGCCCACATCGGCACTCGACGATAAAAACTGTGAGCGTGTCATCACATTGCTGACCGACGTTGCCCGCCAGAACGGCGCCACACTCCTGGTCGCTACACACGACCAGCGTCTCAAAGACCGTATCAGCAACCGCATCGACCTTACTACAGCTCCGTAACCCGCGATACCACACCCATGAGCTTATTGACACTTGTCTGGAATTACCTCAAAGCCCGGCCGCTGAACACGGCCATCAATATTCTGTTGCTGTCGCTGGGCATTGCCGTTATTACCATCCTGCTGCTCTTCAGTCAGCAGCTTGAAAAGAAGATTACCGAGAATGCCAAAGGCATCGACCTGGTGGTAGGGGCGAAGGGCAGTCCGTTGCAAATCATCCTTTGCAATATCTTTCATATCGACTTCCCCACCGGCAACATCAAGCTTTTCGAAGCCGAGCGGATTGCCAAAAATCGTCTCGTTAAAAAAGCCATACCCCTTGCGTTGGGCGATAGCTACAGCACCTACCGCATCATCGGCACCAACCGGGCCTATGCCGATCTCTACCACGGCGAGCTCGCGACCGGCGCATGGTGGAAGGATGACTTACAGGTGACGTTGGGTGCGAAGGTTGCAGAACTCACCAAACTCAAGCCCGGTGATCACTTTGCCAGCGCGCACGGCTTATCGGATGGTGGTCATGCACATGAAGAACATCAATATGTAGTCGTGGGGATCCTTAAACCTTCCAACAGTGTATTGGATAACGTCATCCTGACCAATGTGGAAAGTGTTTGGAGAGTACACGAAGAACATGGCGAGGAAGAGGAGCACGATGAACACGCGGAGGAAGCGCCTGTGCGCGATTCCACCTTCGTACCGTCGCCGCTTATCCCCTCCGTGGCAAAGGGCGATTCTACGAAAGAGATTACGGCGATGCTGTTGCAATACCGCTCGCCAATGGGAGCGATCCAACTGCCCCGCATCGTCAATGCACAAAGCAGTCTGCAGGCTGCATCCCCCGCCTTTGAAACAGCCCGTCTGTTCTCAATCCTCGGGGTGGGGGTAGACATCCTGATGGGCTTCGCGTATGTATTGATTGTCATATCGGGCTTAAGCATCTTTATAGCCTTATATAACTCGCTGAAAGAACGTCGCTACGACCTGGCCATTATGCGGTCGATGGGTGCCACCCGCACCAAGGTGTTTATTTCGATTTTACTGGAGGGTGGCTTCCTGACGCTGGCGGGCAGTGTGCTGGGACTATTGGCCGGACATGGCGCGGTGATGTTGCTGGCCGGCATGGCCGAACAGGCGCAACGCACGGGTATTAGTGGACTGGTGTTTTATCCACAGGAGTGGATCATTCTGGTCGGAAGTTTGTTGTTGGGGCTGGTATGTGCGGTGATCCCGGCGGTGCAGGCCTATCGCACCGATATATCAAAGGTATTGGCCGGGCACTAGGCATGGATGTTTAATTGAAAACTGTAAATTCATAGACATGAAAAAGTGGAGTATGTTCGGTGTTTTGTTATTGCTGGCGGGCAACGTGTTGGCGCAGGCAAAATTTGATGCCTGGCATGAATTTGCCAAAACGAAATTCGAGCCTAAATACAACGAAAAGCTGGGAGAATACATTTTCTTCCCCAACTTTCCTGCCGAGCTTAAGGCCCTGGCTGGAAAGGAAATTACGGTAGAAGGATTTTATGTGCCCTTTGCTCCCGAGGACAGTCAGTACATCATTCTGTCGAAATATCCGCAGAGCCAGTGTTTCTTCTGCGGTGGTGGCGGACCCGAGTCGGTGATCGAGGTGAATTTTACCAAATCGCCGTCGCGGTTCAAGGTAGACGACGTGATTACGGTCAAGGGTAAGCTCGTGCTGAATCCCGACGATATGGATCACGTGAATTTTATTTTAAAAGAGGCTGCCGTGGTGAGTAAGTAAATGTGACGTTATTTTCAAATCAACCCCTATATATACTATGAAAAGAAGAGCAACAGCCGTTTGGAATGGCTCCGGAAAAGAAGGCAATGGCAACCTGTCCACGCAAAGCACAGTGTTGAACAAGACACAATATTCGTTTAACTCTCGTTTTGCGGAAGGCGTAGGTACCAATCCAGAAGAACTGGTGGCGGCGGCACATGCCGGCTGTTTCACTATGAAGCTGAGCTTTGTCCTGGGCGAAGCAGGCTTTACTCCCGAAGAGCTCACCACCGAGTGTGTTATCACCTTCGAGAACGGCTCCATTACCGAGTCGCACCTCGTGCTGAAAGCCAAAGTGCCCGGCATCAGCCAGGAGAAATTCGACGCCGCTACAGCGGATGCTAAAGCGAACTGTCCCATTTCGCAGCTGCTGAAGACCAACATCACGCTCGAGGCTTCACTGG
The DNA here is from genome assembly GCF_021190955.1 of Parachryseolinea silvisoli. Taxonomy (GTDB): domain Bacteria; phylum Bacteroidota; class Bacteroidia; order Cytophagales; family Cyclobacteriaceae; genus Ohtaekwangia; species Ohtaekwangia silvisoli. Next base: position 844,411 of record NZ_JAIOAO010000001.1, on the reverse strand, counting down.
TATAACCCATGGCCTCACGCGTGTATACGCCTGTTACCGGCACTGTGGTGATCTCACCCGGTGCCGGTGCTGTTTCGGTGCGGACCATTATCCCACCCGACATGGTTGCTCTCCTGGTCCTCGGTCACGGTGCCGGGGCCGGCATGCTCCATAGCTTTATGGAGTCGCTCGCACAGGCGCTTGCGGACCAGGGTATCGGTACGGTACGGTATAACTTTCCGTATATGGAGCAGGGGCGCAAGCTGCCGGACAAAGCGCCCGTGGCAACGGAAACTGTTGCTCGCGTGGTGGATTATGCGTATCAGCAGTATCCAGGTGTGCCGTTGTTGACCGGGGGCAAATCCTTTGGCGGGCGCATGACATCGCACTATGCTGCTGCAGAAGCGCCGACGTTTTTACGCGGTATTGTGTTCTATGGGTTTCCGTTGCATCCGCCCAAGAAGCCTGATACGAGCCGGGCTGACCATTTGCCTGCGATTACGTTGCCGATGTTGTTCCTGCAGGGTACGCGCGATGCGCTGGCGGAGTGGCCGTTGATCGAAGCAGTTTGCAAGACGTTGCCCACGGCCACGCTCGTGAAGATCGAGGGTGCAGATCATGCGTTTGCCGCGGGGAAGAAGGATGTTATCAGTATACTCGCTGCTGAGACGCGCCGGTGGCTCGACGGGTTGTAGTATCTTTTCTGCGTGTACTAACGTCATGGCGTTATACTGACTACTTTGTAGTGGATTGTATACTCCATTTACGAGTTGCAGGAGCTCGACTCCCAGTGTTATGAAAAGCCCTTCTTCATGCTTGGGTGTCAAGGGTGTTGTGAGCATCACCGGTGCTTCGGTGATTTTTTGTACCGGTATTTCTTCTGAGCGTATCGTGTCCAGTATATAGTTTCCTGTCTTAAAATCTATTGTGGCGATGCCGGTAATAAAGCGGAAGTGTGTGGCTCCCTTCGGGGCTTTTATCATTTTTTTGCCGGCCTGGGGTGTAATGGTAATCGTGCACGTCTCTTCTTCCTGGTCGAATCCTGTGTGATAATCGGCCTGCAAAACGTTTTTCAGGGTGGCGTCTTTGTTGAACTCAAATCCCCGAAGTAGCTGCGCATCGCCGTGCTCTGGTTTCCGCTGGCCTGCACTGCTGGTGAGGTCCGACCGCATCACCGCCATAGTGACTTTTGTCAATCGGGCGGTCATGCGGGTATCGGCTATACCGGCGAAGAGCGGTTTAAATGCTGCCCGGAGCAGTTTTACCATCCACGCGCAGTGGCCGAATTCGGCGTTATTCTCCCGCACCCGGGCGAACGCGGGGTCGGTACGGATACGTTCTGCATCTACTGATGTAACCTTTCGCACGAGGTATCCGCGGACCCTGTCGTAGTAATATACCCAGTCGCCGATCTTGCCGATCAGCTTGATAATGCCTTTTTGTTTTGCCATGCCCTACCGTTAGTGTAACACAAGATCGCTTTCCTTGCGCGGGAATGCTACTGGAATCCTGTGAGTTGCCATTAGGGAATTTGGCATTGCCTTCGGTTATCCATGAATGGAAGGGTGACACCATTAAATGGTGTGCAAGGGATGGCGTGTTTATACCTTTCGTACGGCTTTGGTACGCTTTAAGTAGGGCTTTGATACGGATAATGTGGGGAGTTGATACGGGTGATCTGGCGGGTGTTATTGGTTAAAGGTTTGCTGGCGCAGGTTGTGCGCCAGCAACTTTACGACTTACCTCCAATACCGTGGATATCTACGTGTTCTGAACATGTTATTAAACAGCAGCGCAATGATCACGATCACCAGCGAACCCGTGAGCACTGGGTAGAAGATGAAGGTCCAGTGCGGCTGCGCGAAAATTATTACCAATGGCGTGGCGCCCGCAGGGGGGTGCACCGTTTTGGTGATTTGCATGGCGGCGATGGAAGCGCTTACGCCAATGGCCAGCGAATACCAGGTGTTACCCAGGAGGTATGCGCAAAGTACAGCGATGATGGCGGCGACCATGTGCCCGCCAATAATGTTGCGGGGCTGGGCTAAGGGGCTATCGATCACACCGAAGGCCAATACGCAGGTGGCGCCGAAGGGGCCATCATAAAGGGAATGTCGGTGGTCTGCGTCAGCAGTGTCACGGCGGAGATGGCGATGAGCGCGCCAAGGGCCGAAGAAAGGATGTGTGATGGAGGCGGCGAGCCTGGGACTTGCTCCCGGGTTCTGAATTTAACGATATAGCGTTTCATGGTTGTATAGTATAGAAATTTGGCGTCTGTGAAATGAGCGATCAGGCAAAGAGCCGGTCTGCGATGGTGTTGGCGCGGTCTACCGGCCAGGGATCGCGAAAGACCTGGCTTTCGACCAGGGCGCTTTCAAATAAGAGGTATATATGGTCTGGTAACGCTGGATAGTCGGCGCGCAGGATGTCCTGAAAAAATAGGCGCAGGTCTTCCTTATGGCGTTGAATGACTTTCCGGATGGAAACGGCGTCTTCTGTGATTTCGGATACGATATTCAGAAAGGCGCAGCCGCGAAAGTTCTCGCGTGTGTTCATGTCGTGGAGGAACTTGAACGCGGCGGCTATTTTGGTCCTGGGCGTCTTGGCCTTGTCCGTAAAGCCGTGTAAAGCAGCAAACCAAAAGGCGTGACGCTGGTTTAAGAACTCCACGCAGAGCTCTTCCTTCGAGCGAAAGTGCTGGTAGAGGCTGGCTTTTGAGACATCGGCTTCTGCGATAATCTGGTTGATGCCGGTGGCATTGTACCCTTGCCCGTGAAATAAGCGAAAGGTGGTCTTTAAAATCCGGTCGCGCGGCGACAGCGCAGAAACATCGTACGGGGTCATAAAATAAGAATCGCCGGCAAAAGTAGGGCAGGGATTATGAACAGACAAGTCTGTTCATTCTTATTTTATAAAAACCTGCAACGATGTGCGTTACATCGTTTGCAGATCTTTGTTTCTTTTACCAAACCTGAAAGATTTCCCGCGAACCGCTCTGGTACATTTCTGTATACCCTTTCATTTTCTCCTGCATTTTCTGCGATTCCTCCTGGCTCATATTCTCCCAGCTTTTTTCATATGCTGTCAGGCTGTCGTGACGTGTAACGACAACCACACGGTTGAAGGGGCCTGTCATGTCACTCATGATGTTGACTACCTCGGGGCGGCCGTCCATGACTTCTTTAAATAGCTTTGCAAGCTTCGACGCGTTGCCCGGCTTGCAAACAAATGTGTCTTGTACGATAATCATAATGTTAATGGGTTGTTTCTGATCACGAACCTACTAACATTATTGCCACCTGGCGTGGGGAGAATACGCCAATGTTCAGGGGGAATTGAGACAATGGGCCGGTAGGTGTGGACATCGGCTGCGGGTTCTTCCTGGGGTATGGGTTGGATGTTCGTGGCCACATATCTTCGTTCGTGTCCGGATTTGTTGTTAGTGATTGGTAAGAACGAGACGGATTTGCCGATGGCAGGAGTAAAGCTGCATGCTGCGAAGGAAAAAAAATAGTCTCCGTTACCCTTTCGTACATCCGATCTGACAAAACCGAAATTGCCACTCATGCTGACGATCTTGCCCTGTATAAAATCCAGTTTTTCAATCAACGAGGGTGTTAATGGAATGGGGTAGACAGTTTTGTAGTTGACAACGACAATATTTCCGAAATGTACATTCTTTTTGTAGGAGGCTTCTACAACGGGCTCCTGCTCGTTAAAAAAGACTTTACAATATTCGTCTTTCCGGTACTCTATTACTATGCCATAGCGCAAATTGGATATAAGTAAGTGAAACTGCTGGATCATTCCATTCCTGCATAAGAATGAGACCAGGTTACGTGTAGGTCGGCTTTTGCAGGCTCTACTTAATTCCGTCGTGAAATTTTTGACGGAAAATAAATGCCCTTTATGAAATCTAACATTTGGATATTTTCCAGTTAGAATCTTATTAATAATGCTTTTCGCAGAAAGGTCTCTCTTAAAGGGCAAAAGTATATATTCTTGAAGTTTGACGGGTATTGTGCTCCATTCTACTTGTGATAGGATATCAATAACGATGTAATCACGTCTATCTAACAGTGATACCGTTGACTCCAGGATGTCGACTGTTCTTGTGGTTTGGCCCGCTTTCATCAGTGCAAAGGCAGCTTTTTTTATCAAGGGACGTTTGTATTGCAGCGATGCTAGCTGTTCATAAATTATCTCTGCTGCCAGTGGATTTTTTGCATGATAGGTATATAGTATGGATATTACTTTGCTGTTTAAGCTTAGATCGTCTCCAAATTCATGCAGTCGGATATCTTCAAAATTGTGACGGATCATATTTAGCAAAACGATCTTTTCTTTTTGATCCGTGTTTATGTATAACTCTTTTAATTTTTCGTAGGATAGATTTAGCAAGAGTAAGTTTTTGATCTTTGATATTTTATACCGAATGGATCGTAGGGTATAGAAATTTTCACAGCAGACATTAAGGACCGTGAGGAAGTCTTGAATATTTGATGTGTTGCTGACTAAGGTAGATGAGATGGAGTCGAAATCATTCGGATGTTTTTTGTTACTTTTGTCATCTTGCTCCGGGGCCTCTTCATCAAGCCAGATTTGGAGCCATTGTTCATTTTCAAAAATTGCTTTCAGGATCTTTCTGGATCCAAAGAGGGAAACAGATTTAATCAAATACTGTAAAGAGCAGGGCTCGCGTCCACTTGCCAAATACATCTTTTTCCAGAAATACAGGTGATTTTGCAGGGACCTTTCAAAGGTAGAATAGGCTATCGGGTACTCGCTCTCAAACGGAGCCAGGGCTTTGGCGATAATGTGAAGGTGCTCGCTAAAATCTTCGGCGGTGATCTCAAGTTTGTTTTTCGCCAGTTTCTTTGTCGACCTTTTGTCTGTTCCAGATAACATGAGTTGTGTCAGCGAAGCGCAATCCAGGTCGTTGTCCAGTAAGTCGATGCAAAATTTTAATGATTCGGCCCAAGCCTCGGCGTTTGAATTAAATTCAGCATGTTGTATGGTGTCAATGATTTTATTCGATTTGAACAGTGTCATTAATTGAAGTCCTGTGAAGTATTCAAAGTATGATTCGTGCGCAACGGATATTATGTCCTTTGATTCTGTCAAGATCGAATTATCATGTAATTCATAGATCAACTGGTCAATGTCTACTATTGACGCATGCTCGGAAATCGCTTCCCGGACGATGTCTTTAAAATGCAGCTTATGGGTACCTAACATCCCGAGACTCCTGAGCTTGAAACAGGTAATAGACAACAGGCTAAGTTTTGTCGTGGAATTGATCTGTTGTTTTTTTTGATCTTCACGTAAGAAGAACGTTTTGAGGAACAGATCATACAATTTGGCCTTGTTGTTGGGAATACAACCCGATGTTTTGCTGATGGCTGTGATCATTTTAAGCATCATGGGATTTTTGGCCAACTCATATAACTCGTCTTTTGATTTTAATTGTTCGAATAGCGTATTCCCACTTTGCCCTAAATGTTTTTGGATAAAATCATGTATTTGAACCTCTTTAAGCGGATTTATTTCATAGACCGGAATATTAAAATGGTTGATGAAATTGTATTTTCGATCGCTGAATATAAAGGAACAATCCGGATAGGACTCGATTAGGCCTTTAATTTGTCTTATCGTGGCGTTTTTTATAAACGTCGGTATTTCATTAACGCCATCAATAATGAATAGAATATTTTGCTCCTTTAGACCAGCGTTAAAAAGATCTGTTCCCAGTATTTTCTCTGCTGCCTGACAGATGTCATGACTGGGTGACAGTTCTTTGCCTTGAACAATAACCGGTATTTTGCCTTCACCGTTGCACAGAATTTCTTCGCATGCCATGCTTTGTATCCTCGCCAGCGATGTCGATTTGCCGGATCCCGGGGGGCCAATCAAATAAAATATTTTTTCATTACTCGTGAGATCCGTGATCCTATGCGCATCAGCCTGATTGGAGAGATCTTCATGGTATAGATCTTGTTCGGGCTCCTCGGATACTTCGATGTCGTTGAGATCGTAGGATTCCAGTTCTTTTAACAGATAGTACGGGTCTGGTATTTCCTTTCTGGATACATCGATGTCGATGTTTGCTTTTCCGAACAAGTCGACATATAATCGCTCCACCGATTCGTTGGAATGTTCTTTTAATATTTTGTCAGCATACTTGAATTCATCCAGCAATATCTCCGCGAGGGCAAGTTGATGCTCTTCGATAACCATTAGAAAGGAAACTATCAACAGATTGATCGAATTGATCAGGTCTTCGCGCGGATGCTCAATGGAATAATGTACTTTGTTTCTGATGTCGCGGACACAGTCGAAAATCTTTTGGTTCCGGCCTTTGTACGTGATGAGCTTGCGGGGGAGCTTCGTGGCGGGGGCTTGATTTTTTCTGCCTGCGTTAGTCGGGTCAAGCGTACCGGTATATAACCCGTTGAGGGTTGTTCCGATAATTCCCTTGCTGTTAACGTCGCCGCTGAAATAGGCGTTGTTTTGATAGAATACGAAGCCAATTATTTTTAGAAATGATTCAAACTTGGCTGCGAGATTTTCAATGGTCTGGTCAATTCGTTCGAAATCATCCAACTCTATGGCTTCCTGGAGATAGGTATGGAAGTCGGCCCGAAATCGCGATAGCTCGCGTGGGGTTTCTAATTCGGCGACTTTATAAAGTATGGTTACCGCCTGCGGAATTTTTGATAGTAAGTCGTGCGAAAAGTACGTAGTGGTATCAGGCAGTACAATTTTAATGCTGCTTACATAGCGTACCAGCTTTGACTCACTAAGCATGACTCGTCTATCTTAATGATTTCATTAAAATAGGATGTTTTGCGGATAAATGCGTTACAAGCGTCTAAAGTAGTGGTGTCATAAATTGTGGTGCTGGTATAAGGTTTTTCTTGTTTTATTTTTTGACAGGAGTTGATCTCAGCCAACCTTAACCTCCATTCCCGCCGCCCAAAACTCTATTGTTTGTCCTTCCAGGAAATCAATATAAAAATATCCGCGGCCATCCTCCGATAGTTCAATCAATTTTCCGCTTACCTCCACACGTCCGCGATAGAGCAGGTCGAGCGTCCATGTAAACTCATCCATCGTATTCATGAATGTAAAGCGTGTAGGTGTTGCCTGGTGAAAAATGAGGGATACGAGGTTTGTTGCCGAGTTGTCCTGAAACTTTAACGTCAGTGTATTGTTGTCGAGTGAAATACGCTCGAAGTGGAGCATGCCGTGCAGATCATATTGCTGCCCCTGGTGCTCGGGTCGTGTCAGGTCGGCCAGTATTTCAATAGCGGGAGCGGGAATCATATAGTGTATTGTTTTTTTTCTGAAGGGTATATGTGCAACCTGGTATCACCGGAATGGAAAGCCTATATTAACATACCCTGAGATATGGTCAGCTTCCCCACTGTACATAAACGTCATGCTGATCGGGCCGATGCCGGAGTCGTAGCCAAACGATAACCCGATACCCGAAAGGCGGTTAGTAAAGCTGAGCTCTTTGTCGCGGTTCAAATAATCGTATACGGCGCCGTTTACGCGGAGCGTGGTGTATAGTCTTCGCGTAAACTGGTATTGCAATCCCAGCATCAATACACTTACACTGTTTGTGTTGAGGGAGTATTCTTGCAATCCGGTGAACGGAACCTGGTTTCGGACGAAGTCGTTAATGCCACCGACGTTAAAATAGTTCAAATACGGTGCTACCGTGCTGAAGTTGATGGCTGTATTAAACTGTGTCAGCAAGGTCAGCCGCGAAGAGAGGGGTGTGAAATTTTCGGCCTTTAGCATGAAGCGGTTATAATGGCCCACTTCTGCCGTATCGCGTCGTACAGCCTGCCCGTTTGCGCGCAGGGTGACGGCCGAGGGGTTTTGTGCGTACACGATGCCCATGCGGGCGTCGATACGCCAGCCGCGGGTGGAGAAGCTGCGTTTGTTGAGGGTGTTGTATTTATAGTATAGATAGGTCTGGATAAACGAGTTGCCACCTTCGAACGATGTGTCCGCGGCGATCTTGGGCCGCAGGCCAAAGCTTTCGAAGGTCGTGCCCAGGCCGATGGCCGAAGCGAAGCCGAATGTACGCTGGAAGCGAACGTCTGTCTGGTACGTACGGCCCCGGTAGAGGTATACCTGCTCGAAGTTTTCGTAGAAGGGCAGCTGGAAGTTCTCATAGTAGAATGACAGGATGAGGTTGTTGTTGTCGGCGTTCGTGCCGAAGGCCTGGTTGTGCTCTGCCAGAAAACGAAAGTTTTCGCTGACGTTGAGCTTTACCATCGATTTGGACCGGTCGAAGAGCAGGTTGCGGCTCTCGGCGCCTAAGATCAGGGCGATGTTGCTGAAGGTATGATAATGCAGCCCGGCTTTGACATATGTCAGTGGGCTTTCCACTACGTTGAAGCGCAGGTTGGCGTGGCCGCGCTCGCGCGCGGGTTGCCAGGTGTAGGCAATGCGGCTGTAGTTGCGGGAGCCATACACACGGCGAATGGCTTCCGCCACGTGCGTGCCGTCGTAGGTCTTGCCCAACGTCAGATTTAGGCGGTTACGGAACGACGTGCGCGTGGTTTGGTGCAGGCCCTGGATATAAATGCTGTCGACGGTTACCGAGCGGGTCTGGGGCAGGCGATTCTGTATGGGAGCGTAGTTCGGATAGCGCTGCCGGAGTGAGTCCGCTAATTTTTTGAAAATTGGATAATATTCGTTGCCGGTGCGTTTGCCCACGGCGATGATGCTGTCCACGCTGGTAAAGCTGGCAGCCGTATACTTACGCACCGGTGGCTCGATCAGCACGTTGCAGAGCTTGCGCTCGGTCTGGAAGTCTTCGGCATCTTTGTAGAAGCCGATCTGGTAGAGGATATCGAGCGGGGAGGTCAGCTCGCTGGCGGCCAGTAGCCCCTGCGAGAGGTTCACGCCGATGATATAATCGGCGCCCATAGCCTTTACGTCGCTTACCGGAAAATTGCGTACTATACCGCCATCGACGAGCTTGGTGTTTTCGTAGTCGATGGGAGTGAAGACCGAGGGAATGGCCATGCTGGCGCGAATGGCGGTCACGAGCTCGCCCTGGTCCAGCACAACAGCTTTGCCTGTGCTGACGTCGGTGGCTATGCACTTGAAGGGGATGCTGAACTTCGAAAAGTCTTTGATGTCGTAGATCGGTAAAAACAATTCCTGGAACTTGAGCCACAGCTCCTGGCCTTCGATAATGCCCGCATTGATACGGAACTTTCCCTTGTCAAAGGGGACTTCCAGCGCATAATTGTCGAACTCCGTTTTCTCGTCGATGTTCACGTTGCGCATGGAGGGCTTGCCCGAGAAGAGCACGTTCCAATCGATGTCGCGCGCAATCTTTTCGATCTCCTTGCCGGAATAGCCTGCCGCATAGAGCGACCCGATGATGCTGCCCATGCTGGTGCCGGTAATGCAGTCGACGCGCAGGCCGGCGCTGTCGATCGCCTCGAGAATGCCGATGTGGGCCAACCCCTTTGCGCCGCCGCCACTCAGGGTCAGGCCGACCCTGGGGGGCTGGGCTGCCGTCGCGAAGGCCACGAGCAGCAGGGCGAACACAAATAACAACTGAGATCTCATTCCGGGCTCAAAATACGCAAAAACACTCGCTCGTCTTTGCCCGACTGAGCCTTTGCGAAAGGCGGGCGAAGTCCTGGAGCGGGCTGCGCCAAAAGTACAGACCGGCCCATGTATGATCCCGCCCAAAGATGTTGTCGTATTGTTAAGAAAAACGTTGTTAATTTGCGCGCTTGTTTAAGAGCCACACAGAAATAACAACGCTTGTATGATCAACGTCGGGAGCCGCAGATTGACCGTCACAGATTTTGAGAAAGTTCTCTACCACGGCGAGCAGGTAGGGCTGGAGGAGGGTGCGCAGCAGAACGTCAGCGCCAATTACACCTTCCTGCAGGCCTATGCGCAACACAAGGTGATCTATGGCATCAACACCGGTCTGGGCCCGATGGCACAGTATAAGATCAGCGAGGACGACCAGCGCCAGCTGCAATATAATCTCATCCGCAGCCACAGCGCCGGGGCGGGACAACCGTTTGCCGAAGAGCTGGCGCGGGCCACGATGCTGGCACGCCTCAACAGCCTGATGCAGGCCACGTCGGGTATCCACCCGTCGGTGGTGGAGCTGCTGCGCGATGTACTGAATTCAGGGGTAAGTCCCTACATCCCGGAGCGTGGGGGAGTGGGCGCCAGCGGCGACCTGGTGCAACTGGCGCACCTGGCGCTGAACCTCATCGGAGAGGGCGAAATGTATGCAGACCAGGCGTGGCGGCCGACCCGGGTGGTATTGGGCTCCCGTGGGATAACGCCCATTTCCATTCACTTGCGCGAGGGGTTGGCACTCATGAATGGAACCTCGGCCATGACAGGCGTCGGTATGGTCAACCTGGTTCAGGCCCGTCAGGTGCTGAGCTTGTCAATCATTTTATCGGCCATGACCAACGAGCTGATGAAGTCTTTTGACGACCACTTCTCGCTCGAGCTGAACCATGTCAAACACCACCCCGGCCAGGCGCATATTGCCGAACGTATGCGACACGTATTAAGTGACAGCAAGTTGATCCGTAAGCGCCCTGAGCATTTGTATCATCGCAAGATTGAAGAGGCGGTGTTCACCGACAAGGTGCAGGAATATTATTCGCTGCGCTGCGTGCCCCAGATTCTCGGACCGATATACGACACGTTCCTGGAAGTACAGCGCGTGCTGGAAGACGAAGTAAATTCCGCGAACGACAATCCGGTGGTGGACCACCACCGCGAGATGGTATACCACGGCGGCAATTTCCACGGCGACTACGTGTCGCTGGCCATGGACAAGCTCAAAATTGTTACGACCAAGCTGACGATGCTCGCCGAGCGGCAACTGAACTATTTGCTCAACGACAAGCTCAACCAAAAGCTCCCGCCGTTTATCAACCTGGGCACGCTGGGCCTGAATTTTGGTTTGCAGGGCATGCAGTTTATGGCTACTTCGAGCACGGCGGAGAATCAGACATTGTCGTTCCCAATGTATTTACATAGTATATCCAACAACAACGACAACCAGGACATCGTCAGCATGGGCTGCAATGCGGCGCTCATGACCCGGCGGGTGCTGGACAACAGCGCCGACGTGCTGGTGGTGCAAGCGCTGGCGTTGGCACAAGCGGTGGATTACCTGCAGTGCCAGCCGCGACTGTCGTCGTTTACCCTGAAACTATATACCGAGCTCCGGGCGCTGGTACCGGCGATCCTGGAAGATAAACCGCGCTACGAAGATATCCGCACGGTGCGTCGTTACCTGCTGGGACTCGGCGCTTCGTTTAACCTATAACCTCTCACAGTATGTCCACCCCCCCCTCTACATCCAAGTATGCTATGGTGACGGGCGGCTCGCGCGGCATTGGCCGGGCGATCTGCGTACGACTCGCCGAGCAAGGGTATAATATCCTGATCAATTATAAAAGCAACGACGCGGAGGCCGAGAATACGCGCGCGCTGGTCGAAGCTAAAAATGTACGCGCCGAGCTTATGAAGTTCGACGTGTCCGATAAAACTGCCGTCGAGCAGGTGTTTGGCGGCTGGGTGGAGAAGAACCCCGACAAGGCAGTCGAGGTGCTTGTCAACAATGCGGGTATCCGCCAGGATGCGATGATGATCTGGATGACACAGGAGCAGTGGGATGGTGTGTTGGGCTCAAGCCTGGGCGGCTTTTTTCAGGTGACGCGCCAGGTGCTCACCAGTATGCTCGCCAAGCGTTATGGACGGATTGTAAACGTTGTATCGCTGTCGGGCATCAAGGGCATGCCGGGACAAACCAATTACTCGGCGGCCAAGGCCGGCGTGATCGGCGCGACCAAGGCGCTGGCGCAGGAAACGGCGCGGCGCAATGTTACGGTGAATGCCGTGGCGCCCGGTTTTATCAAAACTGACATGACACAAGACCTGCCGGAGGCCGAGTTGAAAAAGCTCATTCCCATGCAGCGGTTTGGCGAGCCGGAAGAAGTGGCCCATGCAGTGGCTTTTCTGGCGTCGCCGGGGGCTTCGTACATCACGGGAACGGTGCTGTCCATCAACGGCGGGCTGTATTCCTGACAAGTGTATCCCAGCGAAAAGAAACTGTTCGTTTCGAAATCTTACGTGCCTGGGTTACAGGTCCGTGCTATTCAAGATTAAAACCTTATTTTTGCGGATTGATTGGTACGCGACGGCGACGAAAGGCGCCAAAACGCACGATTTTTAACATTACATGAGCAGAGTTGTTATAACCGGATTAGGTGTTTATTCCTGTATCGGCAAAAGCCTGGACGAAGTCCGGGATTCGCTGTTCCAGGGCAAATCGGGCATTGTGCTCGACCCCAAGCGCAAGGAGATGGGATACCGTTCGGGACTGACCGGATTTGTAGAACGTCCGGTGCTGAAGGGAGTGCTTGACCGACGCGCCCGCATTATGCTGCCCGAGCAGGGCGAATATGCCTATATGGCTACTGTGGAGGCGCTGCAGCACGCCGGCCTGGCACAGGACTATATCGATCGGCACGAAGTGGGTGTGATCTATGGCAACGATAGCTCGGCACAGGCGGTTGTTGAAGCGACCGACATCATCCGTGAGAAGAAAGACACCATGCTGGTGGGCTCGGGGTCGGTGTTTCAGTCGCTGAACTCGACGGTCAACATGAACCTGGCTACCATTTTTCGCCTGAAGGGCATCAACTTTACCGTGAGCGCGGCGTGTGCCAGCGGCTCGCATGCCATCGGGCTGGCGGCCATGTTTATTCGCAATGGCATGCAGGACTGCATTGTCTGCGGCGGTGCACAAGAGATGAATGTTTACTCCATGGGTAATTTTGATGCCCTGGGAGCTTTTTCGATACGTGAAGACAGTCCGGCGACAGCATCACGGCCTTTTGACCGCCACCGCGACGGCCTTGTACCGAGTGGTGGTGCGGCTACCGTGATACTTGAGAGCCTGGAGTCGGCGCAAAAGCGCGGCGCCAAGATCCTCGGCGAAGTCATTGGATATGGGTTCTCGTCTAACGGCGAGCATATTTCCAATCCTACAGTACAGGGCCCGGCCCGCTCGCTGACGATGGCCATGAAGAGTTCGGGGTTGCGTGCTGCTGAGATTGACTATATTAATGCTCACGCTACGTCCACACCCGCAGGCGATGCCAGCGAGGCGAAGGCGATCTTCGATGTATTTGGCGCCGAGCACACGCCGGTGAGCTCCACCAAGTCGATGACCGGCCATGAGTGCTGGATGGCGGGCGCCAGCGAGATTGTGTACTGCATGCAGATGATGGAAAACTCCTTTATCGCACCCAATATCAACTTTGAAACGCCAGATGAAGATTCTGCGCGTCTGAATATTATCGCGAAGACCATGGATAAAAATATTGACGTATTTTTGTCTAATTCTTTCGGCTTTGGAGGAACAAACTCGACTTTGATTGTTAAAAAGTGGAAGTAACCGCAATGAACACGGCAGCTATTATTGAGAAGATTAACGGTTTTCTGGTAGAGGAATTTGAGGTAGACCCTGTAAAGATCTCGCCGGAAGCAAACCTGCGCGAGACCCTGGAGCTGGACAGCCTTGATTACATCGACCTGGTAGTGGTGATAGAAAGTAACTTTGGCTTTAAAGTAAAACCAGAGGACTTTGTATCGATTGTTACCTTCCAGAACTTTTACGACTACGTGACCAACCGCGTAGCGCAGAAGGTAACATCGTAATCTATGCCGCAATGGCAGGGTAAGTCCCGCGGCACTACGCTGGGGTACAGAATCTTCGTTTTTGTTTGCCGCCACCTGGGCATCTATCCTGCATATTTCATTCTGCGGTTTGTGGCGGGTTATTACTTCTTGTTTTCCTGGACCTCTTCAGGGCATATATACCGCTATTTCCGTCGCCTGGGGATCGGGCGCGTGTCATCCTTTTTTCGCATTTATCGCAATTACTATGTGTTTGGCCAGACCTTGTTGGATAAGGTCATGGTTATGGCCGGTATAGACCGCGATACCTTTACCTACGATTTCGACGGCGAAGACAATCTGCGGGCCATCGTGGCCCAGGGCAGGGGTGGGATTTTGCTGAGCGCCCACGTCGGCAACTGGGAAGCTGCCGGTCATTTGCTGCGGCGCCTGCAAACACGTGTCAACGTGGTGATGTACGATGGCGAGCACCAGCAGATCAAACAATATTTGGAGTCTGTTACGGGTGGGCACAATTTTCGCGTAATCATTATTGGCGAAGACATGTCGCATGTGTACGCCATCGGCGAGGCCTTGCAAAAGAACGAGCTGGTGTGCCTACATGCCGACCGTTTTCTGGAAGGGAACAAAACCCTGGGATTGCCTTTCCTGGAGGGGGAGGCCTTGTTTCCACTGGGCCCGTTTCAGCTGGCAGCGGGCTTTCGCGTGCCCGTGTCGCTCGTGTTTGCTTTTAAAGAAAGCGCACGGCATTATCATTTCTTTGGCAGTCCGCTGTACCAACGCGGTGGGGAGCCGAAGGAAGAATTTACCGAGCGGCTCATGCGTGCTTTTGTCGGCGACGTGGAACAAAAGCTGCGGCAGTACCCTGAACAGTGGTTTAATTATTATAACTTTTGGTATAAATGACATGCTGGCCACCAAAGAAGATATAACCCGGTATATACCGCAGCGCGCGCCGATCGTGATGATCCACGACCTGGTGGAGGCTGATGCCGACCGGGTTGTAACACGCTTGCAGGTCGAGCCCGACAACATCTTTGTGTGGGGGGGACGACTGGAGGCGCCGGGGCTGGTGGAGAATATTGCCCAAACAGCGGCCGCGCAAATCGGCTATTACTGCGCACAAAACAACATTCCTGTGCCGGTGGGTTATATTGCAGCGGTCAAAGATTTGCAGATAACGGCGCTGCCGCTGCAAAACTCTCAGGTCACTACATCCGTTCGTATACTGCATAAAGTAATGGACTTTACCGTGGCCCGCGGCGAGATCACGCAAGGAGACCGGGTGTTATGCTCCTGCGAAATGAAAATACTGGCTAAACTAGAAACACGATTATGAAACAACGCAACCCCCTTTCATTCCTGTTTGTATTTCTGCTGGCAACGGGCACCCTGTGCGCCCAGGACCGCAGCGATGTTTTTCGTCCCGAGGTAAAGATTACCTGGCTGGGCTTTGATTTTTCACAAGCGAAATTTATCGGCGATCGCGAGAAGCTCGGGTCGGAGTCCGACATACGCCACCTGCTGGAAGCCTGGAACGACCTGGTCATTACGGAGAAGGATAAATATGATCTTCCTGGTATGATAGGCCGCGACGCCATAGAGACCGCATCCGATGTAACAAAAGATCATAATCAGGAGCTGGATGTGCTGGCGATGTACTCCAACGCCGAGAAAGATTACCTTCACCTTTCGCGCGAGCAGGTGGGTAGTATCGTCTCGAAGTACAACTATAAAAAGAACACCGGCATCGGCCTGATGTTTAACATCGAAAGCTTCAGCAAGCTGAACGGTGAGGCATCCATGTGGGTGACCTTTATTGACATGAAAAGCCGGCAGATCTTGTTTACCGAACGCATGACGGCCGCGCCGAAAGGCTTTGGTATGCGCAACTATTGGGCCGGCGCCATTTACGCTGTGATGGAGAAAATCAAGAAGAAGGAATTCGAGATGTGGCGTAAAAAATATTTCCGCGCCTGATATAAAAAAATGACCCACGAAACCGAAGTCACCGTACGGTTTAACGAGGCCGATCCGCTGGGCATTGTCTGGCATGGCCACTACCTGCGCTATTTTGAAGATGGCCGCGAGGCGTTTGGTAAGAAGTATGGTATATCGTACCTCGACTTCTTCCATCAGGGCCTGGCCGTGCCGGTAGTGTCCGTACAGTGTGACTATAAAAAGCCGCTGCGCTATGGCAACACGGTGATCGTAGAGACCACCTATGTACCGGGCGCTGCGGCCAAGCTTCATTTCTCCTATAAAATGTTTGAGACGATTAGCCGCGACGTGGTGGCGGTTGGCTCGACGGTACAAGTATTTGTGGATGTAAAGACGTTCGCTTTGCAGTACGTCATGCCATCGTTCTTCGAGTCGTGGCGTAACCGGTGGAATGTATAGGTATGCGCGCCGTGTGGTCGATCGCCGATAACATCGTATCGCCGCTGGGGGTCACCACGGCGGAGAACTATAGCCACCTGCGCCAGGGCGTATCTGGTGTGCGCTTACAGGAAGCGGGTGTGTGGTGGGACGAAGCGGTGTATGCTGCGGCTGTCAACTCGCTGCCGGCTGCCCCCGGCCAAAGTCGCTTCGAGCGCATGAGCTTGCTGGCCTTACGGCAGGCACTGGCGGATAAAACACTGCCATCGGAAAAAACAGTATTTATACTTTCGACTACCAAAGGCAACATCGACCAGCTGGGGCAGGATCTGCCGCGGCTGTCGTTGCATGAAACGGCCACGTACCTGGCGCATGCTGCCGGCCTGCACCACTCGCTGGTGGTATCGAATGCGTGTATCTCGGGTGTACTGGCACTGATTGTAGCGAAGCGGTATTTAGAAGCCGGCACGTACGACCATGCCGTTGTTTTGGGTGCGGATGTGCTGAGCCGTTTTGTGGTGTCAGGCTTTCGTAGCCTGCATGCCCTGAGTGCAGCGCCCTGCCGGCCGTTTGACGCGCACCGCACCGGCATTAACCTGGGCGAAGCCGCCGCGGTCATGGTATTGACAACAGACCCGGGCCTGGCGAAAGGGAAACGGATACGACTGCGCGGCGCCGGCGTCAGCAACGACGCCAACCACATCTCGGGACCGTCGCGTACGGGGCAGGAGTTGGCACAAGCCATCGGGCAGGCGCTGCAAGCGTCTACCCTGACGCCCGGCGACATCGACGCCGTCTATGCGCACGGTACGGCCACGGTCTACAACGACGAAATGGAAGCGAAGGCCTTTGACCTGGCGGGCCTTGCGGCTGTGCCGGTCAACAGTCTCAAAGGATATTACGGCCACACCCTCGGGGCGGCGGGTGTGCTGGAAACAATCGTGGCGGCGCAAAGCCTGCACCACGGCGAGATGCTACCCACGCGCGGCTTTGAAACGCTGGGTGTATCGCGGCCCCTCAACCTCAGCGCGAGGCTGCAGAACCTTTCAGGTAAGCGCATTCTCAAGACAGCCTCCGGCTTCGGTGGCTGCAATGCGGCCCTGGTATTAGAAAAAGAAACCAACCCATCATGAATTTTTTTGAGACCGACAAGCTCACGGCGTTGCAAGCCATCGAGAAGGCCCAGTGGATCGCTTTTGCGCCCGTTGTATTTCAGGCCACGCGCGTGCTGCGTGACACCGGAATACTTCAGGCCATTGAAGATAGCGCCGACGGCATGACGCAGGACGAGGTGGTGGCCCGCGTACAACTGCCTGTATATGGCGTGCGCGTGCTGCTGGAAGCTGGACTGGGCATCGGATTGGTAACGTTTCGCGACGGCCGCTATCGCACGACCAAAACAACGTCATTCATTCTGCACGATACGTTGACACGCGTGAATATGGATTTTACCCATGACGTGTGTTACAATGCCATGTTTTTTCTGGAAGAAAGCATTCGCGAGGAGCGGCCCGCGGGGTTACAGGTATTAGGGAATTGGTCAACGATCTATGAAGGCCTTTCCAAGCTGCCGCCCAAGGCGAAGAAGAGCTGGTTTGCCTTCGACCACTTTTACTCGGATTTTGCATTTCCCGAAGTACAGGCCACGGTATTCCAGCATCAGCCCAAAACGCTGCTCGACATCGGCGGTAATACGGGCAAGTGGGCCACGGCGTGTTTTGAATACGATCCCAACGTCACGGTCACGATCATGGACCTGCCCGGGCAGGTAGAGATGGCGCGTACAAACATCGCGGCCAAAGGTTTTGCCGACCGTGTACGGTTTCAGGAGGCGAATATCCTCGATGAACAACAGCAGATAGCAGGGCAGTTCGATGTGATCTGGATGAGCCAGTTCCTCGACTGTTTTTCGGAAGACCAGATCCGGTCCATCCTACGGCGCTGCCGACAGGCATTGTCGCCGACGGGCAAGGTGTTTATCCTCGAGCCGTTCTGGAACAACCAGCGCTTTCAGGCGTCGGCGTTCTCGCTGCAACAAACGTCGCTTTATTTTACGGCCATTGCCAACGGCAACAGCCAGATGTATCACTCCGGTATATTTACCCGCTGCATAGAAGATGCCGGCTTTCGTGTTACGACCCATGAGAACCTGATCGGCGTAAGCCATACGCTGCTCACCTGCGAGGCTGTATAAAAAGTATTTTTGATCGTCATGAATACAGAGCAAATTGATGTATTGGTCATTGGCGCCGGCCCGGCGGGGAGTATCGCTGCGGCCATGGTGCAGAAGGCGGGCCTTTCGGTGCGCGTAGTGGAACGAGAGAAGTTTCCACGGTTTGTGATCGGCGAAAGCCTGCTGCCGCGCTGCATGGAAGTATTGGAAGATGCCGGATTACTGGAAGCCGTCAAGGCAAAAAACTTCCAGGAGAAGTTTGGCGCCAAGTTTATGCGTGGTGAAGACATCTTCGACTTTAACTTTACCGAACAATTTACGCAAGGCTGGACCTGGACCTGGCAGGTACCGCGCGCAGACTTTGACCAAACTCTTATTCAGGAAGTACAACGCCGCGGTGTACCCGTTTCGTTTGAGACTACCGTCACGGGCATTACCTTCCGTGACGACGAAAGCAGCGTGACGACGGTGACCCATACCGACGGTTCCACCGAACAGCTCGACGCCCGCTTTGTGATTGACGCCAGCGGTTACGGCCGCGTCATTCCGCGGTTGTTTAACCTCGACAAACCCTCATCGCTCGATCCGCGCAAAGCGGTTTTCGCGCACGTACAAGATATACACCGCCACGAGTTCGACGAGCCCAACCGCATCGTCGTGGTAATGTATGCGCCGGGTGTATGGGTGTGGATCATACCCGTATCGCCCACGGTTACATCGATGGGCTTTGTCGGCAGTTTTGATTTCTTTGATTCCATTCCGGGTGATCTGGGTGCCCAATATAAAACGTTGATCCAGGCACATCCCTATTTGCAGAAACGCTTTGGCGATTCTCCCTGGGTGTTTGAGCCGCGTAAGCTCGAGGCCTGGTCGGGCACGACCACGTCGTTCTTTGGCAAGGGGTATGTACTGACCGGCAATGTCACGGAGTTCCTCGACCCTATCTTTTCGTCGGGCGTCATGTTCGCGACAGTGTCCAGCCATCGTGCGGCAACACTCGCCATTCGCAAGCTGAAAGGTGAGGCGGTAGACTGGGAGAAGGAGTATACGAGTGTATTGCAGCAAGGCGTCGATACCTTCCGCACATACGTCATGGCGTGGTACGACGGCACGCTCGAAAAGATCTTCTTTTCGAAGAACCCGGATCCTATGATCAAACGGCAGATCTGTTCCGTACTGGCCGGATACGTATGGGATGAAGAGAACCCCTTTGTACGCGACCACCGCGGTTCGCTGGAGCGGCTCGTGAAGCTGATCGATCTGCAACAAAAGCTTATGTCGCTTAACTAACCCAATGGCTTTCATCACCGCCACGGCCAGCATACGAGGGAAGACCCTGACACGCAACGGTACTATACAGTACCAGGATGCGTCGCTGGTGTTGCCGGAGTTTTTACTGCAAGCCTATGCGGCCTTAAAAAGCGACTACCCGAAGTTTTACAAAATGGATCCCTTGTCAAAGCTTGGATTCCTGGCGGCAGAAGTGTTGCTGGCGGACAGGCCACTGGCCGCATATCCGCCCGAAGCTGTGTCGCTGGTGTTGTCCAACGCGCATGCGAGCCTTGACACCGATACGCAGTACCTGGCGGCCAGCCGTACGGTGCCCAGTCCGGCGTTGTTTGTATACACGCTGCCTAACATTGTGGCGGGCGAGCTGTGCATCCGGCATGGACTGAAAGGCGAGAATGCCTTCTTTGTGACGCCTGCGTTTGACGCCGCGCAGGTGGCAAGCTATGTCGACCTGGTGCTGGCGCAACCCGGCGCACAGGGGTGTGTGGCCGGTTGGGTAGATGTCATGGGCGAGCACCACGATGTTTTCTTATATTTGGCGGAAAATTCGCATCGGGGTCTTGCCCGGGCGCATACAGCAGAGCAATTAAACACCCTTTATACAGGACTATGGAACAATTGATGGCCGATCTGAAGAGACAGATCATTGAAGCGTTGAACCTGAAGCATCTGACGCCGGCAGAGATTGGCGACGATCAGCCGCTGTTCGGCGAGGGCCTGGGGTTGGACTCTATTGACGCACTCGAGCTGATCGTGTTGCTGCAGCAGCAATACAAAGTAAAGATCGACAACCCGCAAGACGGTCCCAAAATCTTTCGCTCGGTGCGTACCATCGCCGAATTTATTACGGCCCACAAACCGGCGTAGCCATGGTACAGGGCCAGCAGGTGTACGTGGCGGGCGTAGGGGTGATCTCGGCAATCGGGCACGACACCGGCGAGACGCTGCGCGCGCTGCAGCAAGGCATTTCCGGCATTGGCCCCCTGACGTTATTCCCCTCTCTCTACCAGGATGTATTGCCCGTAGGCGAAGTGTCGCTTTCGAATGAAGCGCTCACAGAGCGCCTCAATCTTCGCTCTCGCTCTCACACCCGATGGCTATCGGGTCACGCTGTTTCTCGTACGGCCTTGTTGGGGATGGCTGCGGCACGGCAAGCGGTAGACCACGCGGGAATCGATCTGGCCGCCTGGCGGTGTGGGCTGATCTCGGCTACTACTGTCGGCGGCATGGACCGGACCGAGAACTTCTTTCCTGCTTTTTTAGAAAATCCTGCTGCCGGTCATTTGCGCGACGTTGTGCACCACGCTTGTGGTGACATCACGGAGCTGATGGCGGAGGATCTGCAGATCAGCAATTTTATCTCGACCATCAATACGGCGTGCTCGTCCTCCGTCAATGCCATCATGTATGGAGCGCGACTGTTGGCGCAGGGCATGCTGGATGTGGTGGTGGCGGGTGGCGCAGACGCGCTGACTAAATTTACCCTGAACGGTTTTAACAGTCTCAAGATATTAGACACGGCACCCTGTCGCCCCTTCGATGCGCACCGCAACGGCCTCAACCTGGGGGAAGGCGCAGGCTACGTCGTACTCGTCGGCGAGCGTGTACGCCAGCAGTTGCAGGGGCCTATGCTGGCTACGGTGGCGGGTTTTGGCAACACCAACGACGCGTATCACCAAACGGCATCTTCCCCCGAGGGACGCGGCTCGTACGCCGCCATGACGGAAGCGCTCTCCATGGCGGGGCTGTCGGTGGAAGCGATTGACTATATCAACCTGCACGGTACCGGTACGGTCAACAACGATCTTTCGGAAAGCACTGCCATTCAGCGTTTGTTCGGCGAGCATGTGCCGGCCGTAAGCTCGACCAAGGCTTTTACCGGCCACACGTTGGGTGCGAGTGGCGGCATCGAAGCCGTTTTCTCCGTCCTGGCGCTAACCGGGCAATGTATATTTCCCAACCTGCGCTTTGAGCAGGCCATGCCCGAAACGGGTATCACGCCACAGCGCACCTTTGCCCCGGCCGCGGTGCGCCACGTCATGAGCAACTCGTTTGGCTTTGGTGGCAACTGTTCTTCCATCATCTTTTCCATCTCCCCCGACCATCCATGACGACCACCGGAAACAACACCCCGCGCGTGTACATCCGCGGCATGGGCTCGATTGCCCCCTGGCGCTCTGCGGAGGACCTGGCGACGGCACCGGCCGGCGCGCGTCTGGTGTGCCAGGAGCCGGTATATGAGGAGTGGATCGACGCGCGGCAGTTGCGCCGCATGAGCCGCGTTATTCGCCTCGGTGTTACGGCGGGCATGATGGCTTTGCGCGAAGCGCAGGTACCTATGCCGGGCGGTATCGTGATGGGTACCGGCTATGGCTGTATGGAAGATACCGGCAGCTTTATGACGAAGATGGTTACACTTCGCGAAGAGGCACTGAACCCCACGCCGTTCATTCAATCGACCCACAACACGATTGGCTCGCAGCTCGCTCTGTTGCTCGGCTGCCAGGCCTACAACCAGACCTTTACTCAAGGCGCATTCTCGTTTGAGCATGCGCTGCTCGACGCTGTGCTGCACGTAAAGGAAGATCCATCGCGCACGCTGCTGGCCGGTGGTGTGGACGAGATCACCGACATCAGTCACGCCCTTTGGAAACGTTTTGGTGTATTCCGCGAAGACGGTGTGCGCAGCCTGGGTATGTTTAAAGAAGGGAGTGGTGTGTTACACGGCGAAGGCGCTGCGTGCTTCCTGTTGACCGGTGCACCTTCGGCCACGGATGTGGCCACCGTAGAAGGTATAGAAACATTATATAAACCGTCGCAGGGGGTATTGCAGCGTCGCGTAGAGCAATTTCTCGCGTCCGCCGGTATAACGGCGGCGGATGTGGATGTAGTGCTGGCCGGTGCTGGCGGCGCATCACAAGACGATGCTTTGCTGGTAGAGCTTTGCCGTACATCGTTTGGCGGTAGCTCGCGGGGGTTTTATAAACACCTGTGCGGTGAGTACCCTGTCGCCACAGCGTTCGCTTGTTGGCTCGGAGCCGACATACTCCGCGCAGGCCGTGTGCCGCAAGGTGTGTTACAGGTGGATGCCGGGCGCACCCCGCGGTACGTGCTGGTGTTTAACCAGTATTTTGGTACGCATTATAGCCTTGTACTACTCCGGTCATGCCACGCTACCGCATAGTTGATCTGCTCGCTGTTTTGACCCTGCTGGGACTGGCCCTGTTGAATATACAACAGCCGGTATCGATCTGGTGGTATGTGTTTGTCGTGGTAGTATATTTATCGGTCAGCGCCCTGGGCGCCACGGTGCTGTCGTTGCAATACTTCGTGCCGGCTCGTTCGCGCGGTGTCCGCACCGATGCTATTGCACTGACGTTTGACGATGGCCCCATTCCGGGGAAGACTGAAAAGATCCTGGCACTGTTAGAAGAACGAGGTATAGCGGCTGCGTTCTTTTGCATTGGGCATCGCGTGGCGGCTAGTCCCCAGGTGGTGACGGCCATCCACGCCGGCGGGCATTTGCTGGGCAATCACAGCTATTGGCACGGCAAGACCTTTGACTTGCAGACCGCGGGGGCAGTCACCACCGAGCTGCAACAGACAGACTCAGCATTGGCTTCCGTTCTCGGGCGCACCCCGCGGTTCTTCCGGCCGCCGTATGGCGTAACGAACCCGATGGTGGCCCGGGCTGTGCGGCGTGGCAATTATATCGTGGTAGGATGGAGTGTGCGGTCGTTTGATACGGTTATAAAAGACCGCGACAAGTTGCTCCAACGCGTCACGCGTTCGTTGAAAGGCGGCGACATTGTGTTGTTTCATGACTACAGCGACAGCATGCTGGACGTGCTGCCGGCGTTCCTGGATCATGTAGCCAAACTTGGTTTGAAAGTTGTACGGGTAGATGAATTACTGCAAGAAAAAGCCTATGAATAGCAATCGAAAACCTGGCGTACCCGTTTGGATGTTCCTCATCCTGATCGCGGGTGCCGCACGGGCACAACAATACACCGGTTACAAACCCGTGGCCGACCTGCCCGCGTTTAAACAGCGGTTTGCCACCGAGTCGCAAAAGGTGCAAACCATCACGGCGGATTTCACCCAGGAAAAAGTACTGACCGCGCTTACCGAGAAGATCACGTCGTACGGCAAGTTCTGGTTCAAACGCAGCAACCGCGTGCGCATTGATTATACCAAGCCGTTCACGTACCGCATGGTGATGAACGGCGACAAAATGCTGGTACGCGACGAACAAAAAGAGAACCGCATCAACGTGCGCTCGAACAAGCTCTTCCAGCAGGTAAACCGTATTATGATCGACTGTGTGCAGGGCACCATTCTCGATAGTAAAGATTTCACGTCACGCGTTTTTGAGAACGACAAACAATACCTGCTGGAAATGACGCCGGCCAGCAAGTCCCTCAAAGAGTTTTTTAAAACCATCGTGCTGGTGGTAGACAAGAAGGACTATTCGGTAAAGTCCATTGAAATGAATGAGCCTGCGGGCGATGTGACGACGATCCTGTTCTCAAACAAAACGCTTAACGCAGCGGTAGCCGATGAGGTATTTGCGTTATAGTCTGCTATTGCTACTGGGGGCCTGCGCATCGGCCTACAAGGGACTGCGCCCGGTTGCCGTCGACCCGTCGTGCGCGGCGCGTATGGCGCCGCAGGGGTTGGGTACGGCGTGGTACACCACCTCTGTCGATGTCATCGGCAAACACATCAGCGGGTTATTGTTGGTGAAGCAAATGCCGGATTCGTCTACGCGGGTGGTATTTACCAACGAGGCGGGTGTCACCTTTTTTGACTTTGCTTTTGCGGCCGACGGCAGCTTTAGTGCCCGGCAGGTCATCAAACAACTCAACAAAAAGCCGGTCATCGAAACGCTGCGCAAAGACTTCGCCCTGGTGCTGGGGCTGCCGTTCCGAAACGGGGCGTGGCAAGCCTGGCAGGAGGGAGACGAGGTTTATTACGGCGTGGCTCAAAAAAAGGAAACCGCATATTTTATAACCGGGCCGGATTGTGCTTCTTTGCGGAGGCTGGAAACCGGCTCGCGGCGTAAGCGCAAGGTGACGGTCGAGCAGACAGGAAACAATGCCTTGCTACCCGACACCATCATTGTTCGCCACCATACGTTTGCCATGACGATCAGCCTCCGGAAACTAGAACGCCCCTGAATGCTCCTGGATAACTTTTACCATATTGTAACAAAGGACCTGGCGCCGGCCTCGGCGCGTGCGGTGATTACCCTCGATGCCGGCCACCGCATTTTTAACGGGCACTTTCCCGGGCAGCCCGTCGTGCCGGGCGTATGTATGATGCAGATCGTGCGCGAGCTTGTCGAGCAAAGTGTCGGTGCGCCGCTGCAGATTACGACGGCCGATAACATGAAATTTCTCTCGATCCTGAATCCCACCGAGCATAGCGAAGTCGTGGTGACGGTATCCTATACCCTGGCCGGCGGTCGTTATACTGTTGACGGTAGCTTGTCGGCGGACGCAGTGATCTTCTTTAAATTCAAAGGCACTTTATCCCCGGCCGCATGACGATGGACGCCGCATTCGAGCAGCGCAACGTATGCGTGCTGATCCCCACCTATAACAACGCTGTACCGTTGGCAAGCGTGTTGCACGACGTGCTGCAGTATACGCGGCACGTGGTGGTGGTGAATGACGGCGCCACCGACGGCACGCGCGAGATGCTGGCCGAACGGTACCCACAGGTAGCCCTGGTGGATTATACACAGAACCGCGGCAAGGGTTATGCGCTGCGCCAGGGCTTTGCAAAGGCCGTGGCATTAGGGTACGACTATGCCATTACCATCGACTCCGACGGGCAGCACTATGCCGACGACCTGCCGGTGTTCCTGGAAAAACTGAAGACGTCACCCAACGCCATTATCATCGGCGCGCGTAACATGGACCAGGCCAGCGTGCCCGGCAAAAGCAGCTTTGGCAACAAGTTCTCTAACTTCTGGTATAAGTTTGAAACGGGCCTGACGATGCGTGACACGCAAAGCGGATACCGGCTGTACCCCGTAAAGGCGTTGCGCGACTTTACATTCTTTACCCGCAAATACGAATTTGAGATTGAAGTATTGGTACGGGCCGCCTGGGCGGGAATTGAAGTGACGGAGGTACCGGTAAAAGTGTTTTATCCGGAGAAGGAAAAACGCATTACGCATTTTCGACCCTTCCGCGATTTCTCGCGGATCAGTGTACTTAATACAGTCCTGGTGACCATCACCCTGCTGTATATCAAACCCCGCGATCTCTTCCGGGGACTTAAAAAAAAAACTTCAGGCAAGTCCTCCGGGAAGTCCGCACCCAGCTCTTTGACCCCCGGGAATCGGCCGGCGTAAAAGCCGTGTCGGTGGGGGTTGGGATTTTTATGGGCATTGTGCCACTATGGGGCTTTCAGCTTATCCTGGCCATCGCGCTGGCGTTTGCCTTGCGGCTGAATAAAGCGCTGGTGATCCTGACGGCCAACATCAGCATACCGCCCATGATCCCGCTGATTCTGTTTCTCAGTCACCTTACGGGGCGCATCTGGATGGGCGACCGCGCGCAGTACATTCGCTTTAGCCGCGACATCGATTTCGCGCAACTACAGGATAGCTTTCTGCAATACGTGTTGGGTGCGACCACGCTCGCCGTCGCAGCTGGCCTTGTTTCTGGATTATTAACGTTTGTGCTGGTTAAGGTACTTCGCATGCGCCGGTCTGAGAAATAAGGTATATTTGCCGGTTCAGATGGAGCAGCTTTTCTTATCGCTTTACCGGTTTTTCAAGCCTCGCCGTACGGCGTTCTGGTTAGTCTTCGCAGGCACCATTGCCCTGCTCGGCGCAGGCGCCCTGCGCCTGGAGCTGGAGGAGGACATCACGCAATTTCTGCCCGATGACCCCCGCGTGGAAAAGATCAACTACATCTTCCAACATTCGAAGTTTGTCGAACGCATCGTGGTGATGGTCTCGGTGCGCGACAGTGCCACCCAGGCCCAGCCCGACAGCCTCGTGGTCTTTGCCGACACGTTGGCGAGCCGCATTGAAACAACGCTTGCTCCGTTTGTGAAACACGTGTCGGCACGCGTGGACGACAGTCGCATCCTGGAGCTGTTCCATGCTATACCCCAAGCGTTGCCCATCTTCCTGGAAGATGCCGACTACCGTCATCTCGACTCGATCTCGCAACCTGACGTCGCGCGCCAGGTGTTACGAAATAACTACCGCCAGCTGATCTCGCCGTCGGGTATCGTGACGAAGCAAGTCATTCAGCAGGATCCGCTGGGTTTTTCGTTCCTGGTGCTGAAGAAACTGCAGCGCCTGCAGTACGACGAAAACTACGAGCTGTACGACAATTTTATCATGACACGCGACCACCGGCACATCCTGTTCTTTCTACAGCCGGTATACCCGCCGTCGGAGACCCGGCACAATGCCGAGTTTCTTGCCCAGCTGCAAGACCTGATGGACAAGACCGCGCAGGAGCATCCGGGGCTGATGGCCTCTTGCTTTGGCGCCCCCGTGGTGGCTGTCGGCAATGCGCGACAGCTGCGGGCCGACACGATGCTCACCGTCGGGCTGATGCTGGGGCTGCTCATCCTTGTCATCCTGGGTTTCTTTCGCAAGAAGCGCGTGCCGTTCCTGATGATGATACCGGTCGCCTTTGGCGCGCTCTTTTCACTTTCTTGTATTGCGTTACTACACGGCACGCTGTCGGTCTTGGCGCTGGCGGTGGGCGCCGTCATTCTGGGGATTGCCGTAAACTATTCGCTGCACTACATGGTGGCGCTCAAGCATACGCACAATGCCGAGGAAGTAATTCGCGAGCTCGCCCATCCGCTCACGATCGGCAGTACCACGACGGTGCTGGCGTTCTTCTGCCTCCAGTTCACCAACGCGGTCGTACTGCGCGACGTTGGATTGTTTGCAGGCTTTAGCCTGATCGGCGCTGCGTTGTGCTCCCTTATTTTCCTGCCACACCTGCTGCGCGAAGACTTGCTGGCATCGTCGCGTCCCAACGCTGTGCAGCGTATCATTTCCTTTGACTTTGAGTCCAACCGCTATGTCGTCTACGCCATCCTGTTGCTCACGCCGCTGTTCTTTTATTTTGCCGGTCAGGTAAAATTCAACAGCGACATGAGCGGGCTGAACTTTATGCGCCCCGAAACGCGGGAGGCGCAGCAGCGGCTGGAGTCGTTAAACCAGGCATCGCTCAGTTCGCTCTATGTCGTGGCCGAGGGCGACAACCTGGAAGCCGCCCTGCGACGCAATGAACAGGCTCTACCGCCGCTGGAAGCCTTGCGGCGTACGGGTCAGGTTGGCAAGGTTGCGTCGGTATCGCTGCTGATGGTGTCCGACTCGTTGCAGCGTATCCGGATCCAGCGTTGGCATTCATTCTGGAACGCCGGGCGCGTCGCAAGGGTACAGGAGGCAGTACATGCCGAGGCGGCGGCGCTGCGATTCTCGCCTCTGGTAGTGCAACGGTTTGACTCGCTGCTGACCCGTGCCTATACGCCCCTCACAGCCGACGCCTGGCAACCGTTTCGCGCCGCGTTCTTCGACGATTATATCATCGAGAAGGATGGCAAAGCCACCATCATCACACTGGCGCAGGTGGCGCCTGAAAAGAAACCTGAAGTATATCAGGCACTGGCCGGTACACCGGCGCACGCCGTGGACCGCCAGATGCTGACGAACCTGTTTGTCGAGTATATACACGCCGACTTTAATTTCATCATCACCTTTACGTCGGTGCTGGTGTTTGTAACATTGCTGATCCTGTATGGCCGCATCGAGCTTACGCTGATTACGTTTGTGCCGATGCTCGTCACCTGGATCTGGATTCTGGGCATCATGGCCCTGGCAGGCATCGAGTTTAACATCATCAACGTGATGGTGTCGACGTTCATTTTCGGTTTGGGCGACGACTATAGTATCTTTATCATGGACGGCTTGCAACAGGAGTATCGCACGGGGCGCAAGCTGATGCCCGTCGTGCGCACGTCTATTTTCCTGTCGGCAGTGACGACTATCTGCGGCCTGGGCGTCTTGATCTTCGCCAAACACCCTGCCTTGCGTTCCATTGCGGCGATCTCCATCATCGGCATTGTTTGTGTGTTTGTCATGGCACAGACACTGGAGCCCTTCTTGTTCCGTACATTGATTACCCGGCGCACGCAGCGCGGGCGCACGCCGATGACCTTCCTGGGCCTGGCCAAAACGCTCTTTACCTATAGCTTTTTTCTCTTTGGCGCGGTGTTCCTGACGGTAACGGGGGGATTACTGAAGCTGGTGCCTTTCGGGCGTAAACAGATTCGTGTGCTATACCATGCCATGCTGGGTTTCTTTACCGGCTCGCTGGTATCCCTGGCACCGCGCTTTCACCGCAAGGTGATCGGTCGTACACCGGCTACATTCTCCCGCGCCAGCATGATCGTGTGCAACCACAGCTCGATCCTCGATATACTCCTGACGACCATGCTGCACCCCAAACTGGTGCTGCTCACCAACAAGTGGGTGTGGAACTCGCCTGTCTTTGGCGCGGTGGTGCGCCTGGCAGATTATTACCCTGTTATGGACGGCGCAGGTGATAGCGTGGCGCGTTTACAAGATCGCATTAACGAAGGATACTCTGTCGTGGTGTTCCCCGAAGGGACACGCTCCGCGGATGGTACCCTCGGCCGTTTTCACAAAGGTGCGTTTTACATGGCCGAGGCGTTGCGTCTGCCGGTACAGCCCTTGCTGATGCACGGGGTAGGCGTGGCCATTCCGAAAGGCGAGCATTATCTCAACGACTGCCATGTGGCGCTGGAGTTCCTGCCGCCGATCGAGATCGACGACCCGCGCTTCGGCACGGGGTACGCCGAGCGTACCAAGAAGATCGGCCGCTATTTCAAGGAAGAATATAAACGTCTTGCGGCGGCCGAAGAGACACCCGATTATTACCGCTACAAGCTTATCCTGAACTACCTGTACAAGGGGCCGGTGTTGGAGTGGTATATGCGGATTAAGCTGCGCCTGGAAAAGAACTATGCGCCCTTTGAAGCGCTGGTGCCGCGCCAGGCCACGGTGCTCGACCTGGGTTGTGGCTATGGATTTTTGTGTTACATGCTGCAATTCATGTCGTCCGGTCGGACGATTACCGGTGTAGATTATGACGCGGAAAAGATCGCGGTGGCCCAGCATGGATTTTTGCGCACGGACCGGCTGCAGTTTTACCGGGCCGATGTGATGCAATACGATCTGGCGACCTACGATGTCATCATCATCAGCGATGTATTGCACTACCTGAGCGCCGAGGCGCAGGAGATCTTGCTGGTGCGGTGTTTTGCTGCGTTACAGCCCGGCGGAAGGTTGATCGTGCGCGATGGCAACGCCGACCTGGCCGAGCGCCACCGGGGCACGAAGCTCACGGAGTTCTTTTCCGTACGGTTGCTGAAATTCAATAAAGCCGAGCAAGCGCTTAACTTTGTATCCGGCAAAGCGCTGACGGCCCTGGCCGAGCGGTATGGACTGCGCGTGGTGGTACAGGACGAGACGCGGTTTACTTCGAATGTTATTTTTGTTTTCGAAAAGCCCGGCGTGGCCGTGGCAACAGTATAGTGCAACTTTTGACCCTCAAAGATAGATGTACGACGTAGTGATCATCGGAAGCGGATTGGGCGGACTTGCCTGCGGCGCCATCCTGGCCAAGGAAGGCTACAAGGTGTGCATCCTCGAAAAGAATAAACAGATCGGCGGCACGCTGCAGACCTTTGTGCGCGAGCGCGTGATCTTCGATTCGGGTGTGCATTACGTCGGCGGCCTTGACAAAGGCCAGAACCTATACCAGCTTTTTCAATACCTGGGCATTCTTGACAAGCTCAAGATGCGGAAGATGGACACGGAATTCGACAATGTGGTGTTTGGGGACGACCCCAAGGTATATAAATACGCGCAAGGGTATGAAAACTTTATTCAGACACTGGCAAAAGACTTTCCGGAAGAAGAGGAGGCCCTGCGAAAATACTGTGATGCGATCAAGGACATCTGCAGCAAGTTTCCGATGTATAACCTGCGCAACGGCGATTATTTCGAGAAAGTAAGTGTGCTGGAAATTGATACACAGACATTTTTACAATCCATCACAAAAAATATACGGTTGCAAAACGTGCTGGCGGGTACCAGCCTGCTCTACGCCGGCGAGCCTGATAAAACGCCGCTGTATGTGCACGCGCTTGTGCTGAACAGCTACATTGAAAGCTCCTGGCGGTTTGTGGATGGTGGCTCGCAAATTGGCAAACACCTGGCGCACGAGATCATCTCCCGCGGTGGCGTGATAAAAAAACGTCAACAGGTTATCAGGCTGAAGGAGGAAGGTGGGAGCTTGCGGTATGCCGAAACCAGCGAAGGCGAGAAGTACTACGGCAACCTGTTCATCTCCAACGTGCACCCGGTAAAAACCATCGAGATGACCGAAAGCGACATGATCAAGAAGGCGTATAAGACGCGTCTCAAAGGTCTGGAGAACTCCATCTCGGTGTTTTACCTGAACGTGGTGCTCAAGAAAAATACGTTTCCGTACATGAACCACAACTACTATTACTTCCATGAAAACGACACATGGGCGGTACAGGATTACAATGAAGATAACTGGCCTCGCGGCTATGCCATGTTCGTGGCCGCCTCTTCCAGAAGCGAAGAGTGGGCCGAGGGACTGAGCCTGATGACCTATATGCGCTTTGACGAAGTAAAGAAGTGGGAGCATACCTTCAATACGGTCGCGAACGAAGTAAGCCGGGGCGAAGACTACGAAGCCTTTAAGCGTGAGAAAGCCGAGAAGCTGTTTGAATGCGTGGAGCGCAAATTCCCAGGCTTCCGTGACTGCGTGCAGTCTTACTATGTCGCCACACCGTTGTCGGTGCGCGACTATATCGGCACGGACGATGGTTCACTGTACGGCATCGTAAAGGATTATCGTGAGCCTATGCGCACGTTTATCTCGCCGCGAACGAAAATTCCCAACCTGCTGTTGACGGGCCAGAACCTGAACCTGCATGGCGTGCTGGGCGTGACGGTCAGTGCGGTAGTAACGTGTTCGGAGGTGCTCGGAATGGATTACATGATAGACAAGATCAAACATGCTTAAACGCATTCTCAAGTTTCTGGCGTGGACGTTTGGCATCCTGCTGCTGCTGCTGGCCGGATTGCTGCTGTATGTGCGGCAGGTGGCGCGTACGGAGCCACCGGTAGTCGTGCCCACGCCGCTCTCCACAGCGCCCATCCAGCAACCCGACCCGGGGTTGTATACCCTGGGCAAGAACTGGTTCCGCCAAAGCGAGAGTGGGTTATACGAGCTGTATGTAGAAGGGACGCCGTATGAGCGCGGTGTCGCCAACGGCCGGCTCACACAAGCCCTGGTGCAATACCAGGAGGACGTCTTTACCGGGCAGATCAACAAGTTTGTGCCCAACGGTTTTTACCTCGGCATGTTAAAATACATGGTGGGCTGGTTTAACCGCGACCTCGAGCGCTTTGTGCCCGAAGAATATCAACAAGAAATTTATGGTGTATCGCAGGCAGCGTCTTCTGCGCACGACGCTATAGCACCGGCGTACCAACGTATTCTGAACTATCACGGGGCGCATGACATTGGCCACGCGTTGCAAAACATGTCGCTGGTAGGATGTACGGCGTTTGCTACCTGGGGGCGCCAGTCGGCCGATAGCACACTGATCGTCGGCCGCAATTTTGACTTTTATGTCGGCGATGAATTTGCGCGTGACAAGATCGTGGCGTTCTATGCCCCCGAGAAAGGCCACAAGTTTATGATGTTGACCTTCGGCGGTATGACGGGCGTTGTATCGGGCATGAACGATGCCGGCCTGACGGTGACGATCAACGCGGCAAAGTCCGACGTACCCGGCGCCGCCGCCACACCGGTATCGCTGGTGGCGCGCGAGATTTTGCAGTATGCATCTACGATAGCCGAGGCGTATTCACTGGCTGCGCGCCGCAAGATGTTTGTATCAGAGTCTTTCCTGATCGGTTCGGCACAAGATAATCGTGCAGCCCTCATTGAAAAGACGCCCGATGCCATGGACCTGTACGAGCCCGACCGCGAGTATATCATCAGCACCAACCATTTTCTCGGCGGGAAGCTCGGCCGTACCGAGCTGAACGAAGAACACATGCGCACCAGCGCGTCGCCCTACCGCTTCTCGCGTGTAGAGGAATTGTTAGTACAAAAGGCTTCCGGGCCTAATACTGTACAACGCACCGCGGCCATCCTGCGGGACCAACGCGGACTGGACAATAAATCCATCGGGATGGGCAATGAAAAACTCGTCAACCAACTGGTGGCGCACCACGCGGTTATCTTCGAACCCGCGCAGCAGCGCGTGTGGATCTCCACGGCGCCGTGGCAGCTTGGCAAGTTTGTGTGTTATGATCTGAAGAAGATCTTTGCGCAGCGCCCCACGCGTAATGAAGAGCTTTACGAGGAGGGGCTGACGATTCCCGCAGACTCCTTCCTGCTGACGCAGGACTACCGGGACTATGTAAAGTTTCATCGCTACCGTTTCCCCTTTGCACCCCGCACCGACTTAGATCCGGACAGCGTGGTACGCTGGAATCCGCTGTCGTATCATGCCTATATGCTGGCCGGCGATCAATGTCTCGAGCGGGAGCAATATGAGCAGGCGGCGCACTTTTATGAAAAGGGGCTGACGCTGGAAACCGCTACGGTACAGGAGCGGGAGCACATGGAAAAGAACCTGCAACGGTGTAAAGAAAAGATGCTATGATTCTCGGCACCGGCATCGACATCATCGAAGTAGCGCGGGTAGAAGAGAAGGTGGCGCGTAATAACGGCTTTACAGAAAAGGTATTCTCGCCGGCCGAACGTGCTTTCTGCGAAGCGCAACATCACAAATATCAGCACTATGCTGCGCGCTTTGCGGCCAAGGAGGCATTCCTGAAAGCCACCGGTCGCGGACTGCAGGCGGGGTTGGATTTGTGCGACATCGAGATTGTACAAGAGCCGTCGGGCAAGCCCGCCGTACAGCTGCAGGGTGACTTCCGGCGGCAGGCGGAGGAGTACGGCTGGAGTAAGATACATGTATCCCTTTCGCACGTCGGGGCAATGGCGTGCGCCATGGTTATACTCGAACAATGAGCCAGATACCGGAAATCGAATTTCGTTCCGCGCAGGAAATCCGCGCGGTACAAGAAATGCGGCTGCAACAGCTGCTGGCCTATGTGGCGCAGTATTCGCCGTTCTACCAGCGGCTGTTTGCCACGCACGGTATAGACGCCGGCAGCATTCAGCGGATAGAAGATTTGGTACGCCTGCCGCGCACATCGAAAGACGATCTGCAACAACACAACTGGGACTTTCTCTGCGTGCCCCGCAGTGCCATTGCCGAATATACCAGCACCTCCGGTACACTGGGAAAACCGGTCACACTGGCACTGACGGCGGCGGACCGCACACGCCTGGCGTACAACGAGTATATATCGTTTTGCTGTGCCGACGGCACAGCCGGGGATACCTATCAACTGATGCTGACACTCGACCGTCAGTTCATGGCGGGCATGGCCTACTACGAAGGCATTCGCCAGCTTGGCGCCGCCGTTGTGCGCGTCGGCCCCGGACTGCCCGCGATGCAATGGGAAACGATCGAACGCATACGCCCCACGGTATTGGTGGGCGTGCCGTCGTTCGTCGTTAAACTGTTGGAGTACGCGCAAGCCCATGGCATTGACCCGGCGAAGACATCCGTCAGGAAGGTTATCTGCATCGGCGAAAGCCTGCGTACTGCCTCTTTTGAATTGGGTGTGATCGGACAAAAGATCAGGAACGTGTGGGACGTAGCCCTGTACAGTACGTATGCCTCGACGGAAATGCAAACGGCCTTTACCGAGTGCGGTGCCGGGCAGGGAGGGCACCATCATCCGGAATTGCTCATGGTTGAAATCCTCGACGACGCCGGGCAGCCTGTTCCCCCAGGTACGCCGGGAGAAGTAACGATCACTACGTTGGGTGTGGAGGGTATGCCGCTGGTGCGTTATCGCACGGGTGATCTCGCAGCGGCCCATACAACGCCCTGTTCCTGTGGACGTACAACGTTGCGGCTGGGGCCCATTGTGGGCCGCCGACAACAGATGATCAAACTGAAGGGAACAACCATTTATCCTCCCGGAATCTTTGAATTACTGAATCAGGTCCCCGCGGTTCAAGACTATGTAGTGGAGGCCGTCACGGGTGCGCTTAATACCGATGAGCTGCGGCTGCATGTGCTGGTAAAAGAGGCGCAGCGAGAGGAGACGATGCAACGATTGCCGGCGATGTTTCAGGCAACGTTACGGGTAGTACCCGAGATCAGGTTTGTGACCGCCGGGGAATTGGAGCAACTGCAGTTTGGTAAGCTGGATCGCAAAGTGCGTCGCTTCCTGGATCACCGAAGCGGATCGGACTAAAAAAGGAAAAGGTGACACCCCGTCCGGGCATCACCTTAACTCTATCTAACCTACCTGAGTTGGTACTTTTATTAACCTACGGCTTTTTCAAGCTCGTCGATCTTATTTTGTGCTTCTACTTTGCCAAGCGATAAGGAGAGTTTGTACAACTCCAGTGCTTCGCGTTGTGTTTCTTTTTTCTTGCGAGGAGCGAACTTGGTACGTTGTGCTGCAGTCTCCAGAGCGGAGGCTTGTGCATAGTACATGTCGGCCTGCGTCTTGTTCGCCTGGGTGTTGATCTCTACGACCTTCGTTTCCAGGTTCGTGACATCCTGCTCACGCATCTTGATGGTTTCATCACGCGTTGCCAGGGTCGAGTCACGTTTGCTGACGGTCATTGCCAGATCCTGGTTTTCACCACGCATTCTTTCCACTTCTTGCTCAAGAGCAGCAATTTGCTGTGTGCTCTTTTCCAGATCAACTCTCAGACGCTTGATGGTTGCGGCTGACGCTTTGTTGGTCTTTACTGTTTTTTCCAACTCAGCAATCTTGTTCTGTGTTTCCTGAATGTGTTGGTTGATGCTTTGAAGGCGACCTTTATAGTCTTTGTACGATGTGCCTTCAATTACATCTGTACGGAGCAACTGCCGATTGGCATCGATGGAGTCGATCAGCACACCCACTTCTTCCAGTGTTTGTGCGGTTTGCTGGCTCATTTGAAGCTCAGTACGGAGCGAATCTACTTCTGAGCGTAAAGCCTGCTTCTCTTTTGTATCACAGCTCCAGAGCATGCCGATGATGGGCAGCGCGAAAATTAATCTTTTGATCATAGCCATAATTGTTTAAGTTCTGACTGGGTATATACAAACTCGTGCTGAGCTTTGGCGGGGAAGCGGCAAAGTGGGGTCTAGGTGCTAAAAAGGGCGTTATGGTGATGTTAATGGCTGTAAACGGATGGAAGTGTCAATTGCCAAATTTCTGATTCTTGGGGAAAAACTCCTCACGTTGGGGTAGGATGTGAAAAAAGAAGGCCAGGCTAACGGCCTGACCTTGTGTGTTGTTATCGAAGAATTGCGGGTTATAACACGGATGTGTCTCTACTTCGTCTGTTTGACCACCAGCTGGCCCAGTTCCTTGCCGGCTTTGGCGTAGGCTTCCTGTAAACGCGCACCGGTTTCAAAGTCAAAGCCCCAGGCATCGCGGCCGGGAGATTTCACTACGGTGACGCGCGCGAGCACCTTATCTTTATGCGCGGTTTCCACCAGGATGGCTTCGCCATCAATAAACGCCGGCACGCGCATGATGCCAACATTCCAGCCCGGCTCGGTACGGGTGGTGTGAAAGATCAGTGTATACGTGGCCTTCTCATCGATGCTGGTAGTAAGGGCGGCATGTTTGGTGAACAGCTCGCGGAACTGCGGTGCAAAACGTTCCTGGCGATCGTCCACCCACTTTTTGGCAAAGATGTCACCCTTTCCGGCCTCTTTTGCATTAATCTCGTTCTTGCGCTTGGTGACATAATCTTGCTCGGGCAGCCCGTCTTTGCCGATCGTCATGTTGTCGTAGGTAAACTCGGTCATAATCGATTTCTGACCTTTGAGGGGTGCTAAGCTGCCTTCTACTATTTTGATCTTTTGGGCATAGCCCGCAATGGATGCTGCCAGCAGCACTGCGGTGAGTGTTTTTTTAATCATGTTGGTTTTGGTGAATTAGAGGTTTCGAAGAAAGAACGGATTTAGAAAGACCAAGTTACTACATGTTTGTGTGTGTTTTGCGTCATTGTCGTATTTTAGCGCGTATTGCGTAACAGACCTGATAGACCATGCGCGCCCATTTCTTCGGTTTACTGCTGCTGGCCAGTGTAAGCCTTCCTGCTGCCGGTCAGCAAAAGCCTGCCGCCCTTCCCCTGACGACCGCCCCCGCGGCCTCCTGGCAAGCGTCGGTGGCCATTCACCCGAAGAACACACAAAACATCGTCGTGGCCACATCGCCAGGCTCTGTCTACTATACTATGGACGGCGGGAACACCTGGAAACAGACTGACGGCGTACCGGCGGTGGGTGAGCAAGGCGACACACAGTTGCTATCCGACGGTCACGGTACCTTTTATTACTTTCAAACCAACGGCCCCGGTATTACCAGCTGCTTCGCGTCCCGCGATGGTCAGATCTGGGAGCCGGGTACACCCGTACCCATGGGTGTAAACAAACGAAATGAGCGGATAGGTGTGACAGCGGATGCTAAAGGGTCACTATACCTGACGTATACACAATTTGATGCGTACCCGAGTGAAGATGACGCTTGTCGCTCCAGTATCTGGATGACAAAATCTTCCAACGGAAAAAAATGGAGTACGCCCAGGGAAATATCGCAGACTCCGGGCCGATGCAACGACGTGCGGCATGCTGCGAGCGGCTCGTTGGCAGCCATTGCCGCCGACGGCAAGTCCTATGTGGCGTGGCTTACCGGGCAAACCATTTTTATGGACCGGTCTTTTGATGGTTCGATGTGGCTCTCCAATGATATTTCGATCACCCGCCTGAAAGCCGAGCCAAGCTACAGCGAGCCAACGCTGTTGGTAGATCGCGCCAAAGGCCCCCGCACGGGCAGCCTGTACATGTCATGGGCCGACGCGCGCGGCGGGAAGGACGATGCGGACATCTGGTTTATACGGTCCACCAACTACGGTGACAACTGGACCTCACCGCAGCGCATCAACGACGACGCTGCCGGCCAGCAATACCAACCCGCCATGGCGGTAGATCCCACGACAGGTATCATCTACGTGCTTTATTTTGATCGGCGTGAATCGGAAGGAGAGGGGCTTGCGACAGCGGTATACCTGGCCTGGTCAGACGATGGGGGCAATAACTTCCATAATAAGAAAATCAGTACGGAATCTTTTATAGGCGAGGCAACCTTACCAGAGCGTGGTTACACAGGCCTGGCTGCATACAAAGGGATCGTTGCGGCCGTATGGGTACAAGACCTGGGCGGAAAGTCGGCTGTATTCACGGCCACCACGACCCAGGATTCCCTGGGCGTTAAACAAATCGCCACGAAATAACTAACAATTCTTACCGTCGACGTCGCAGGCTTCGCCGCCACTGGTAATGTCGGCCGCTTGTGACTGGACAACCTCGCGGAAGGCTTCGACAAAGGTTTCGGCAGCCTGGGCGCCGGACACGCCGTAGCGGTTGTTGATAATATAAAAGGGTACGCCCGTAATGCCGAGCTTATACATTTCCTGTTCGGCCAGCGACACCTGTACGGGTGCGCTTTCATCGGCCAGCGCCTCTTCTGCCAGGGCCTTGGGCAGCCCGGCCTGCACGGCTACGGAGACCAGGTTTTCGTCCTTCGACAGGTCCACACCCTCTACGAAATAGGCTTTAAAAAAGCCTTCGGTCACTTCCAGTTGTTTACCTGCGGTTCTGGCCTGCTGGATGAGAACATGGGCCTTGCGTGTGTTGGGCGAAACCTGTTGTTTATCAAAGGCGAAGGCCAGGCCTTCGGTAGCGGCGGTTTGCGTGGTTTGGCGGGTGATCTGCTCGTAGCGTTCGTCGCTGCCAAACTTGGCGGCGAGGTAGGCCCGCTGATTGGCACCGGTTTCGGGCATCTGCGGGTTGAGCTCAAACGGATGATATTCGAGTTCGAAATCGTATTCGGAGGCAAGCTTGCCGATGGCTTTTTCTAATCTGCGTTTGCCGATGTAACACCAGGGACATACCACATCCGACACGATATCAACTTTTATTTTTGGCTTATTCATCGTTTTCTCCGTTTTGCATGGTTAACAGCCAGCTATGCAGAATGGTTCAAGGCATAAGTTCTGACAGCTAATGCCTTTATGCACAATGACTTTTCAAACCTTTATAGTACTTTTGTGTTTCCCAGTTAAGACAAATCATCATAAAAATGACCGTAGACGAAAAACTCAAATTTAAGGTTAAAGACCTTTCCCTGGCAGCATGGGGACGTAAAGAAATTAAGTTGGCGGAAGCCGAAATGCCCGGCTTAATGGCCATCCGCGAGGAGTTCGGCAAGCAGAAGCCCCTGAGTGGCGCGCGCATAGCCGGTTGCCTTCACATGACGATCCAGACAGCCGTGCTCATCGAGACACTGATCGAGCTTGGCGCTGAGGTTTCCTGGTCATCCTGCAATATTTTTTCGACGCAAGACCATGCCGCAGCAGCCATTGCCGCAGCGGGTATTCCTGTCTATGCCTGGAAAGGCATGAACGAACAGGAATTCGACTGGTGTATCGAGCAAACGCTCTACGCCTTCAAAGATGGTAAGCCTCTGAACATGATTCTGGACGACGGCGGTGACCTGACCAACATGGTGCTGGACCGTTTCCCGGAACTGGTGGCCGGTATCAAAGGTATCTCGGAAGAAACTACTACCGGTGTACACCGCCTCATCGAGCGTATGCACAACGGCAAACTGCCGCTGCCGGCAATCAACATCAACGACTCGGTAACGAAGTCGAAGTTCGACAACAAATACGGCTGTAAAGAATCGCTGGTGGACGCTATCCGCCGTGCGACAGACGTAATGATGGCCGGTAAGGTAGCCGTTGTAGCGGGCTACGGCGACGTAGGAAAAGGCTCTGCTGCCTCCCTGCGCGGCGCCGGTGCACGCGTAATTGTAACGGAGATCGACCCCATCTGCGCACTGCAAGCCGCGATGGACGGTTATGCCGTGAAGAGAATGGACGACGCCGTGAAAGAAGCCGACATCGTAGTAACCGCTACCGGTAACTTCGGTATCGTGTTGGGCCGTCACTTCGAGTCGATGAAGGACAAGACCATCGTATGTAACATCGGTCACTTCGACAACGAGATCGACGTAGCCTGGTTGAACAAGAACGCGTCGAAAGACGAAGTGAAGCCACAAGTAGACCTGTACACGCTGAAAAACGGCCGTCAGGTAATCTTGTTAGCCGAAGGCCGCCTGGTAAACCTGGGTTGCGCAACCGGTCACCCTTCGTTTGTGATGTCGAACTCGTTCACGAACCAAACACTGGCCCAGCTCGAGTTGTGGACCAACACGAAGAATTACGAGAACAAAGTATACATGCTGCCGAAACACCTGGATGAGAAAGTAGCCAACCTGCACCTGAAGAAGATCGGTGTGGAGCTGGAGACACTTTCTGCCGACCAGGCCAAATATATCGGTGTAGAAGTAAAAGGCCCGTTCAAGCCCGATTACTACCGCTATTAATCTGGCGAAACGGGTGGCTAAACGCTGCCGGCTCACCTTCAAAGCGCCTTCCCGACTCGTTGGGAAGGCGCTTTCTTTTCCGGCGATCGTATTTGTATCTTTGACGGATATGAAATGGATTGCCTACACCCTTCTCTTTGTTTGCGTTCTGCAAGCAGGCTTTACATCGCGCCACCAGGAAAACGTCGAGTTTGTTTGCATGAAAACACACAAGGCGTCAAACACCTGCCACTTTAATTTTAAAATAGACGGCGCCAAGTTCCGCTATGTGGACATCGGCTGCAAATACAGCAAGAAGACAGAAGAGATCATTGAAAAAGCAAAGGCCGGCACGATCGCGCTTTCCAAAGACTGGAAGATTGAGTGTCCCGAGCCGAAGCCTGAGACCGGCCATTAATCAACACTCATCGCCACGCCTGGTGCACACGCCGGTGCTGAAAGAGCGGCTTGAGAATAGCCCGGTCTAACAAGATCCAGCCCAGCACCATGTTGATGGCAATGACGGGATATAACAACCATTTTTCTTTTACGGCAAACGACCAGTGTGGCAAGCCCCATTGATCGGCATAGGGCACAACGATCTGTTGCACTGTGACGCCGGCAAACATGTCTGACGACAACCACGTAATAATAATACCCGTAACGGCCAGCACGCCTGTTAGCAATGCGGCACTTCGCCACACACGGCGCACCGGCAGGAGGGAAACCTGAGGTACCGGTTCCAGGGCGGCCATGACGTGTTGGGTGAATTGCGGCGAAGGGCGCATAACACCTTCTGCCTGCAACATCTGGTGTATAGTGTCGAGGTCTTCCACGCGCTGTTTCACGGCGGCATCCTGCGCTTGCAAGTCTTCCAGCCAGGCTTTTTCAGCCTCGTTCTGCATTCCGTCGAGGTAGCGGTCCAGGGCGTCGTGAAGGGCAGATGTGTCTTTCTTTTTCATGGGTCTAAAGCGTTAACGCTTCTTGTTTTAAGAGAGTTCTGAGCTCTTCCGCCAGGCGGAGCCGCGCCCGGTGTATCCGCACCTTTATGGTGTTGGCGGGAAGATCGGTAATCACCGCGATTTCTTCCAGCGAAAACTCCTGCAGATAAAACAACGTCAGCGCGGTGCGGTCGGCTTCGTTAAGCCGCTCCATGGCCAGCGTGACGTATTTGTGTTTGTCCATCTTTTCCAACGTACCTTCTGCCGCCGCGGGCACAGCAGGATGACCGTCCATGCTATAGTACGTGGGTTGGTTCTTTCGCCGGTATCCCAGGGCGGTATTAAAAACGATGCGGTACAGCCACGTCGAAAACTTCGACTGCCGGTTAAACGAAGCCAGGTGGCGATACGCTTTCACAAACGAATCCTGCGCCGCTTCTTCCGCCTCGGCTGAGCGCTGCAGCACCTTCCAGGCAATCGTGTAGGCATACGCCTGATACTTGTCCACGAGCACAGCATACACCTGCTGGTCGCCCGCCAGGATGCGGTCAAGCAAAACGTGGTCCGGATCAGTGATCATATTTGGCGTCTTGGACGCGATGTTTGCAACCGAGGTTACAGGCAAATGGAAGTTACGACAAAAATAAATCAGGCACCTGGCGAGCCGGGATAACGACTGGCGGGCAACGTTGCTATTTCAAAAAAATAACATATTCCAGTAACCTGCATCAACACCCCGGTGTCATAGGGCCAAACTTAAAAGACAAAAGATATGGTAGAAGGCATTCTGGCACTTTCGATGGTGATCATCGCCGTCATTGGCGGCATCATCATCGTTCTATACCTCCGAAAGAACCTCAACATCGAGCGCATGGCGCTTATTGAGCGGGGCAAAGACCTGAAGGAATTGTGGGCTCCTGACCGTGCATCCTCCACAGCGCTCCACATCGCCCTGGTCATGATTGGTGGAGGCATCGGACTACTCGTGGGTGATTTTTTGGATCACGTAGCCGACATGGAAGAGGTCGGTTACTTCGCAGCACTCTTTATCTTTGGTGGCATAGGATTGGTGGTGGCCTATGTGATCGACGAGAAAAAGCGGGAGCGCAGAGAAGCTAAGAAGCGTAGCGAGTTGTGAGAAGTGTAGGAGAGTGGGCTGTTAACTCCCACACTGTAGACTTATTCAACAGAAAATCGTTTGCAGAATCTTGTTGGCTTGGAGGTAAGATTTTGATAATCAGATTTTTGGGGAAACTTTGATCGCCGTGGCACAACATTGTATATAGTGTAATCAGTTCGAAATTATTGTTTCACTATAAACTTAAGGTC
Organism: Parachryseolinea silvisoli; assembly: GCF_021190955.1. Taxonomy (GTDB): domain Bacteria; phylum Bacteroidota; class Bacteroidia; order Cytophagales; family Cyclobacteriaceae; genus Ohtaekwangia; species Ohtaekwangia silvisoli. The sequence continues at coordinate 801,948 of NZ_JAIOAO010000001.1, read as the reverse complement.
ATGAAAAAAGTAATGTTCGCCCTCGGCGGTTTAGTATTCGGTGTAGTAGCAGCCAACGCTCAAGCAGCACAGCCCAGTAATGCCGCTGTATCAACAGAACAAACTGCTCCGCAAGACGACAAAGTAAAGATTAAGGCTGAAGAGCTTCCCCAGACAGTGAAGACTGCCCTGGAAGGTGAGGAATACCGCGGCTGGCTGATCAACTCTGCATACCATCACAAGACAGCAGATACTTTTGAAGTAGAGCTGAAAAATGGTGCCGAAACCAAGACGATTAAATTCGACAAAGAAGGCAAGAAAATAAGCTAATTATCAACAAGCCAACAACCATCATTTAATTAGCAGAGAAAGCTGGAAGATATTCCGGCTTTCTTTTTTATTTTCGGCTCGTATGGCGGCAATATTAGTGATTGAAGATGATCTGACCTTTTCACGGATTCTGGAGGGTTTTCTGGTGAAGCATGGCTATTCGGTAGAGACCAGTCATCGTGGCAAAGACGGCTTAAAGGCGTTTGCAGCACGCACGTTCGATGTGGTGTTGCTCGACTATCGCTTGCCCGATAGCAATGGCCTGGACATTCTGTTTGAGATAAAAAAGGCATCACAACATACACCGGTCGTGATCATGACCGGCTTTTCAGACATTCGCACGGCGGTAAAAGCCATTAAAGATGGTGCGCACGAATACATCACCAAACCGGTTAACCCCGAAGAGTTGTTGATGATCGTTAAGCAGGCGCTCAAAAAGGAGAAGAAGCCTGCTGTTGCCGGCACGGCCGGTGCAGCCAGCGACACGAATGATTTTGTCGAAGGTAAGAGCCAGGCTTCGCGCCAGCTGCACGAATATATTCGCCTGGTGGCACCGACCGACATGTCTGTCATCATCGAAGGCGAGAGCGGCACAGGCAAAGAGAATGTAGCCCGGACCATCCACCGTAAGAGCCAGCGTGCAAAGCAACCCTTCGTAGCAGTAGACTGCGGCGCCCTCTCTAAGGAGCTGGCGGCGAGCGAGCTGTTCGGCCACGTAAAGGGTGCATTCACGAGCGCCGTCATGGACAAGACCGGACAATTTGAAGCCGCCCACGGTGGCACCTTGTTCCTCGATGAAGTGGGCAACCTGTCGTACGAAGTCCAGGTGAAATTGCTGCGCGCCATCCAGGAACGTATTGTCACGCCCGTCGGCAGCAACCGCGAGATCAGAGTAGATGTACGCATCATCACCGCGACGAACGACGACCTGACCGAGAGCGTACGTAACAGTCACTTCCGTGAAGATCTATACCATCGTCTCAATGAATTTAAGATGAAGGTACCGGCCCTGCGCGAGCGCAACGCCGACCTCGACGAATTCCTCGACTTCTTCCGTGGTGCGGCCAACCAGGAGCTAGGCCGCAACGTCACCGGCTTTGATGACGAAGTCCTTCGCATCTTCCACCTCTACGACTGGCCCGGCAACCTCCGCGAGCTCAAAAATGTGGTGAAGCGCGCAGTCTTACTAACCACCGGCAACACTGTCGATATCACGGCATTGCCAGTAGAAATGATGTCGGCGATTAAGAATCCGTCGACCAGCCCCGGTGCGCAGGCGGCGCCGGTATATGACCTCAAAGTATTACAAGAGGTGCAGGAGCGAGAGATGATTGTGAAGACGCTGCAAGAGGCGCGGTATAATAAGTCGAAGGCCGCGAGGATTTTGAATATCGATCGTAAGACGCTGTATTTGAAAATGGAGAAGTACGGGATTGAATAATCCATATTATTTGTCCCCAACCGAAACCGCCTATGTCGTCGTTCCTGTATCCTTATAACTCCGCCTTTCGTGGGAGCGGTTTGGTGTTGTTCGTTCTGTTACTCTCCGTGGGCGCGGTCGCTCAGTCGCTCACAAAAGACGAGCTACAAAAAGTCAATGTACAATTACATCGAAACGTTGCGGATACCACCCGCGTACGCCTGTTGCTCGAACTCAGTGCCCACGCCGCCAGCCATGCGAGCCGCACCACAGCGCGCGACAGTGCCCTGCGGTTTGTCAAAGACGCGTTGACCCTAAGCCAGAAAACAGGATACGATACAGGCATATACAGGACCCACCTGCACGAGATTGCCCTGTGGGTAAACTATCGCGACTGGCTGCTAACGCACGACGAGGACGCTACGGCAGCCCTGGAGAACAAACGTACCGCACAGGATAAGCTTATCGCCTTTGTACAAACGAACGGCTCGCCCACCCGGCTCGGGGAGGCTTACAGCGATGTGGTGGATCTTTACGGTAATCAGGTTTCGGACCTGGGAGAAATATTGCAGCTGTGCGATTCTGCGGCCGCGTGCTTTCGGCGCGGGGGTAATGTGCTGCGGGAGTCGATGGCCTTGTATCAGGTGGGTTTCAGTCTTAACCGAGTAGGCAAGCTAAAGGAGTCATTGCCGATATACCACCGCAGCCTCACGCTAGCGGAACCGACCGGGGGCGTGCACCGGTATCGGGTATGCGGCGTGCTGGGTATGGTTTATTCGTTTTTGGGTGGACACAACGTCGGATTGAAATACGAACTTCGGGCGTTGCAACTGGCGGAAGCTGCCGGCGACACGACGGGTGAGGCAGCCGTATTGCACCTTTTTATAGGGGAAATGTATGAACAACTCAAAAACTACGAGGTGGCGCGGGAGCACTACGACAAGTCCTACCGCATGTACCGCTACTACGCGGACCTGCATACGAACGATTTTTTTAGTGCCGCCAACAGTTTTGCCAGAGTTACGACCGCGGCCAATCATCCGCGGGAGGCAATCGAATTTCTGAACCGCTTCACAAAAGAATACCAGCGTCTGATGACCCCGAAGCAGGATAGGCGAATGACGTTGCGGTATATGCAAGCCTACGCCCAGTTGCGCGACTATGCCACGGCGCAACGGTACTGTGATAAACTGTTGACACTGGGCGACCCCGTACCCATTGTGAAACTGGGCCAATATCTGAGCATCGGTCAGTTTTTGGTGCAATCAAAACAATACCACGCCGCCGAAAAGTACCTGGCCGAAGCCGAACGGCTGGCCCGGGAAACACAACGGATGTATAGTTTTACCGATATATACGCCTCGTGGTATAAAATAGATTCGGCAAACGGAAACTATAGCGCGGCCCTGGAGAAATATAAACTTCACAAGCTTTATAGCGACTCGGCGCTGAATGATGTCAAAGCCAAAGAAATCTCGCTACTGGAAGTCGAGTATGAAACGCAAAAGAAACAACAATCCATCGCGCTGTTGACAAAAGATTCGGAGCTGGCTCGCCAGCAGCTGGCACAGTCCACGTTTCAGAAAAATGCTATCCTGGCCGGGTTGGTCGTATCGGTAGTCATTTTGGGACTGGTGTTTAATCAATACCGCCTAAAAAAGAAAAACAATGTTGAGCTTACCAGCCGGCAACGCGAAATAGAAACGAAAAACAGTGTGCTGCAGAAAGTGATCGTCGAAAAAGAATGGCTCTTGAAAGAAGTGCATCACCGGGTAAAAAACAATTTACAGACGGTGGTGAGCCTGCTCGAATCACAATCGCACGTGCTGCAAAACAGCGAAGCAGTATCGGCCATCCAGGACAGTCAGAACCGCGTATACGCGATGTCGTTGATTCACCAGAAGCTGTACCAGACGGAATACCGGGCCTCCGTGAACATGGCCGTGTACCTCCATGAACTGACCGAATACCTGCGCGACAGTTTTCCTGCCGCCCGGTTTATTCACATCCCGTTGGATATCCAGTCCGTTGAACTAGACGTGTCGCAGGCCATTCCCGTTGGCCTGATCGTGAACGAAGCCATCACCAACGCCATCAAGTATGCCTTCCCCGCGCCGGTACAAGAGCACTGCCGCGTGTCCATTTCCCTCCGGCAGGATACGGCTTACACCGTCACGCTCACCATTGCCGACAATGGTCGTGGCCTGCCCCCCGATTTCGACATCAAGCACAAGCAGCCCGGCCTCGGCCTCGCACTTATCCATGGCCTGGCCCGCGACCTCGACGGCAGCGCAAACATCTCCTCCAACGCCGCTGCCGGGGTATCGATCGAAATAACTTTCACCGCCGATCTTTTGTTGGATTAAAGCGGAGCATTACAAATCACTCAACACCCGCACACTCTTCATCATCTCTTCCACTTCCCCTTGCAGTAACGCCGCTTCATCGCCAAGGGCTGGTAAAATCTCACCTTCGTGAATCCGTTTCTCTAAAGCCCTTAACCGGACGCTCAGGGGCATAGCACCCATCTGGCCCGTGCGCCCGGCCAGTTTGTGTACAACCTCACGCAATATTCCTGTATCACTATGCTGCACACTCGCTTCCAACCGTTGCAAGTCATCTCCTGTCTCTTCCACAAACTGAGTCAACACCGACTGCAACAACGACTCGTCCCCAAACGTCATCTGCTTTAATACTGACAAATCCAGTGCTGCCGGCGGCGTGGCCGCGGCACTTGCCGCTTCCGACAAAGCCTGCGAGCCGGCAGAGAGCCCGAGCGTTTCCAGCAGTTCCTGTTCGTGAAACGGTTTAGCGAGCACGACATCGAAGCCGCCGTCCAACAACTTCTGGCGGTCTTGTGCAAAGACATGAGCCGTCAGGGCAATGAACCGCGTGCTGCGCGGATACTTCTTGCGTAACGCGGCACAGAGCTCGATGCCGTTGATGCGCGGCATGCGGATGTCCATCAGGATGTGTGTCACGGTAGGGTCGGGGGGATGGTTCAGCAATTTTTCGGCTTCCTCGAAAAGCTGGTGAGGAATATTGTTGTTGGTAAAGATCAGGCCGCACAGCCGTACGATCATCGGGTCGTCGTCGACCAGCAATACCTTGCCGTGGAAAATACTGAGCTGCCCCGGTGCGGGCGCGTGGGCAGCAGGTTGTACAGTTTGCGTCGTACGCGCAAAGGCCAACTGTACGAGAAAAGTCGAGCCAATGCCGGGTTCGCTGGATACTTCCACCGTACCGCGCTGGGCTTCTACCAGCGACTTCACGATGGTCAATCCCAAACCGGAGCCGCCACCGTATTGTTCGGCCACCAACGAGCTGGCCTGCTCGAATTGATTAAAGATCGTCTTCAGATCTTCCGGTCGAATGCCAATGCCTGTATCCGTGACTTCAAACGTACAGGCTATTGTGTCGCCCGGTTGTTCAACCGTCCGTACCGTGAGGCGTACGAAGCCTTTATTGGTAAACTTAATGGCATTGCCCAGTAAGTTGTATAGTATCTGCCGCAGGCGGAAGGGATCGCCGAGGAGGCGGTAGTCGAGCGCCTGCTCATAGTCGAGCAGAAAGGTGAGGCCTTTTTTCTCGGACTGCACACGCATTGCTTCTTCGACTTCGTTTACCAGCGTGCGCAGCGTAAACGCCTCTTCTGCCAGCGAGAAGTTACCGGAAGAAATGCGGCTATAGTCCAGCACTTCGTTGACGATATGCAGCAGGTGCTCGGACGAGCTGTGAATGGCGGCGGCCGCTTCGGGGCTGCCGGGGCGTTGGCGTAGTTGCTCGGCAAAGCCGATAATCGACTGCAGGGGCGTGCGAATCTCGTGGCTCATGTTGGCCAGGAAGCGTTGCTTGATCTGGCCGAGCTCTTCGGCTTCGTCACGCGAGCGCTCCAGCTGCTCTTTGTAGTAATTGCTTTTGCTGATGTCGATCCAAATGAGGTATACGAGCAATGCCGCCACCAGGAAGAATACCACCAGCAACATGCTGATGCGCGATATACTTTGGTTGAAGAGTGTGCCGGCCTGTTGATTGGTTTTGCGCATCTGCTGCAGCTCTTCGTTCTCTACCTCGTGCAGGATGCCCAGCAGCTGGTTGATGAAAAGACTGTTGGCGTGGATCAGTTCCAGCTCACGACGTTGCAATCGCCGGTTTTGACTGACGCGGTTATCGTCCAGCTCCCGCATGATCTTCTCCACTTCTTCCAGCGCGTTGCTCTGACGCGCCACAGCCAATGTGTCCACCTGCACGCTCAGCTCTTCTTCCACTTTCACATGCTGGGTCTCCGGTGTTGCAGCGGTGTTTTTCTTTTTGCCAAAGAGCCGGAAACGAGCGGGTTTCTTGTCTTTCTCAGATGCGACGGTAGAATCTTTCCAATACGTTGTGGTGGTTTTCTTTTGCGTGGTCACCACGCTGGTATCGCCGCCCTGGTCGAGGATTACGGCGAGCGTATCCAGGCGCTCGGTATACTGGCGGTTGGCAGCCAACCGTAATTTTAGACGCAAGTAAGAGAAAAACAGCTTGTCGCGTTGTTTGAGCACCTGCTTCATTTCGCTGATGCGACTATGCTGGGCGGTGTCCCACGGCATGGCCAAAATGGTGTCGATCTGCGCCGCAACTGTTTTGGACTGTGAAAGGAATGCACGATAAGGCTTGTAAGGATTGCGGATGGCCTCGGCCCGCTGTAATTGATCCAGCGTCGTGATTTCCTGGAAGACGGTATGGAGGGCAGTAAGCTTCTCGTTGGGCTCAGACAGCTCGTCCACGGTGCTCAGCATGGTGCGGAATGCAAAGTGCGTAATGCCCAGGGCCAGCATAATGGCAATCAGGGCAAAGAAGAAGCCTGCCAGGACCTTTCCTTTTACGGAGACGGGATTCGATTTGTCGCGCGAGTTCACCATGCTGCAGACTGGGGGTAGTTCCAATTACTGTTTGAACCAGATAATATGCCAAAAAAAGTCATAAAAATGAAAAAGTCCAGCAGCAGCAATGCCGTGGACTTTCCCGCCAAAGGCGTATAGGTTAATCGAAATTAATACGGTGCAGCTTCGGCCGTCTTTGGGTTGGCCGGTTTCACGACGATCTCGCGACCGTCGAGCTCTTTTTCATTCAGAGAAGCAATGGCCTGCAGGGCCTCATTGTCGTCCGGCATTTCAACGAAACCATAGCCTTTGGAGCGGCCGGTTTCTTTGTCGCGTACGATCTTCGCCGAGCTTACCGCGCCATAGGAAGAAAAGGCGGCTTCGAGCTCTTCTTTGCGCGTCTTGAAATTAAGCTTTGCAACAAAAATGTTCATGATACAGATGTTAAGTAAAACAAAGGGTCTTTGCACAGGGTGCTTACGGGCCATAGCGGTTAGCAAAATTCATGCACACGTCGCGCGCCTGCATGCTATTTGTTACTGGGAAAAGAAAAATGGCCCCACAAAAGTAAATGTGGGGCCTGCCCAATAAAAGATATTTATAATAACCGCTAAACGCTTCGTCCTCTGATAAGCCGTAACAAAACGGCAATGATAGCGATCACCAAAAGCAGATGTATAATACTGCCCACACTGAAAACAAATGCCCCTAAGAGCCACCCGATAATCAGGATAACCGCTACTACATATAACAAGTCGTTCATAATCTTAAAATATTAGAGATGGAACTTTGGTGTAGCCTTGAAAAATCAAGTGCCAGCACTGGCAGGCGTAAAATCTCCGGGCTGGTGAGAAGCATTTTCCAGCGATTGGGGAGGAGAAACATGAAGTGGGGAGTAACGTGTACAAAAGTGTGGATTTTTGCTACACATTGTCCGCGATAGCCCTGGAAACCGCACGCGTTGCACAATGGCATCAAATTTTCCAGTATTGACACGTATTAACTGTCTAATGGCTTATGGACGCATTTACTATTGTATTGATCTTTTTTGGCATGTATGGCACCTTTATGACGGCGGCCTACTTTCTTGCCAAAGTGTTCTTCCCGCTAGAGGATGAAGATGCTGCCGCCAAGGCTTCCTTGCGTGAGCGTCGTCAATTCGTACCCCGCAGAAGATTGTCTACCAAAGAGCTTCAAACATTGCGCGGTACCCTTCGCTACGCTAAGTAAGAACTAATCGAAAAGTATATACGTTACCCACGTATATACTTTATTATACGCGTGTGCGCGTATACAGGCTAGCGAATGCCCTTCACCCGGAAGGTATTGCGCTGTATTGGTTCGGCCGTGTAAGTCGTTTTGGCTTGCAACAATTGAGGTTCTACGCTAACGGTTTTTTTTGGCTCATCTTCTGCAGTAACATGCAGCGCGATGACAATCACACCTAGGCAAGTTCCGACTAACAAGCACCGTTTCCTGAATTGTTTTTTTATATTCATAACCTCTCCCGTCTGATGATTCACTCCGTAAACGTAGAAAAGTCTGTGCCATTGTGTGTGTTTCCCAAGAATTATAAAGCACTCGGTGAATGACCTATATCTGTGGAAATTAGCGGTCATAACTCGCTGATAATTGGGGAGATGGCCATTCGTCAAACAAATGTACTCTTTGGCATTATTATTTCTTTATACATTGACACAATGCCGGTATAGAGTTAGGTGTGGTTGGAAAATAATCCGGCGGGCAGGAGCGTTATGTCAGTGACGAGTGCTCCGGAATAAAGGAAGAACCAACGAAAACGGTTATATTATATGAAAACTTTATTGCGCATTGCTACAACCATTATGCTGACGTACGCGTTACTTAGCTTAACTTCCTGGTAAGCGATTTGCTTTACCAACAGAGAAATTGAAATAGTACCCGGTTGGCCGATGGATTTTTACACGATCCGGAGGCAAAGAAAATATTTGGAGTGACGTGTGGAAAGGTGCACGCATCATCTTTCATGAATTGTGAAGAAGAAGTATGCTTTTGTTTCCTGATCTGTTCCTGGTCGCGGAACACCCAAAAAGCAGAACAACCCAGCACTCCTTACCAGGAGCCGTCATTTTTAGCTTTATGACGGCTCCTTTTTTTATGCCTGCCTGTCAAAACTAAATCATCAGGATATCTAATTTGATCGTGCACAGGATCACCTGTTTAGTCACATGTTATATCACTTTTGATCGATTGTTTTGAAACAAATTACGTTAGCTTACAGCGTGGCATCAGAAATGAAAAAAAGTGGCCGAAGGGATGGCAGTCAATGCGAAAAAGGAGGGCCGATGGGGTGCCCGGGGGAGTTTCGGGAAGGCCCCAAAAAACCAGGTTTCCCCCGGGATACTTCGAGTGTCCCCCATAGATGTTCCACGGTTGTCCCACAGTTGAACCACGGATGATCTATGCTATAATAAGGGTAGAACATCCATGGATCAGGCGAAGATCCCGGTAAGGAAGAGGGAAGATCAAACGGGAAGCATGTCGGAATCGCGCGGACACCGTTCGGAAAGGCCGCCACTACAAATCACAAAAAACTCAAAATGCCGGATAGTTTTTGAAGCGAATCCCGGTGTTTGCGTTCGGGCATCTGTTCGAGAGATATTCCGTGGCTTTGTGTTCTTTTATCAAGATATCGCCCAGGACTTGCTACTTGCAAGCTGTCTTGACGGCAGCTTCGGTAAACTGTGCTGTGCGCTTGTTTTTGAGTACCCAGGTGCCGTTTTGATCGACAAGCTCGCCGTGCTGGATGAACAGTGAGTCGGGGGTGAGGCGGAGGATCTTTTCTTCGCGGGCGTCGGTGCCTTCGGCCTGATAGCTGTAGACGGCCGTGATGGTGTCGTTTTGCAGGGTGCCGTCTAAGGTGCCGACCATTTTGTCTTTTTCGGAAGGAAGCCAGCGCAGGGTGCCGCTAACGTCGTTGCCGATGATCGTCAGCTTCACGAGCAGGGAGTCGCTGCCGGTGATGTTTTGGAAGCAAAGGTCTTGTGCAGCGGAGGCTTCAATGGCATCCGAGACGGCGCTACGCTTTTCAGACGGGCCGCACGCCACGAGCAGCAACAGGCTGCCGCAAAAGTATACGGATTTTATCATGGACAATGTGAGGCTTACTCTTCGGAGGTTTGTACAGTCTCGGCAGTGTTGCGCGAGTTGAGTGTTGTGGCCGGATCCTGCCAATGAAGTTTGTACACGTCGGTCGTCTGGTTGGCGTACATGCGCACGATAATGACTTCGTCGCCGATCGTTTTGAATTTGTATTTGCCGTTGAGCACGTACGTCCAGTCGAACTCGTCCGTCCAGACACGCTGGTCGGTAAATTCGATCTCCGCGCCAGTCAGCTTGTACACGCCGGCGCCAATGGCCGGAGACTTGGTCACATCGCTGAAGCCGTTAAAACTATTGTTCTGGATCACAAGGGTCACGGGAGTGGGGGTGCAGCGGCCATCGGGATTGAAGCGGCTAAACTCGCCGGTATAGGTTCCGCTCTTCAGCGCGACCTGCGTATTTCCCTCATTCTTATCGCACGATACCAATCCTACACAAAGCAGCACGAGCAGCAGAAATCCATTTTTCATTGTCAGTCGTTGTTACAAATGTTTAGACCCTTCCAGAACTTCATTCGTTGGAATACTTAAAAATACGCGATCTCTCCCGACTTGCCAAGGGTTCTACAACAGACGTTCGCCAAATCACCGCGCAAACGCGACTATTGGCAGAGAATTAACAGGAATTTCATGTCACGCACCGTAGCGCCCACATACAGGGCGTCGCACGCTTCGCCCCGCAAGGCGGGTACTGCAAAGCACCCTGCCTGCCTTAGAAATCAGGGACATGAAATCTAAGGTTTTTTTCTACCTTGTTTGCGACTCGCAGGTTGCGGGCGGATAGCTTTCACGAGATGTTGTGTGCCATGTATAAATGCCCCATGGCCGAGTGAGTCAACAGCGTATGCCGAAAAGCTGAGACATGAGTAGGCACCCCCTTAAACGATGTTTAAATGAAAAAAACAATGAAGAGCCACCTGCTATTGCTGTGGGTGGCAATGAGCGCCCTGTTCCTGCTGGCAGCGACCAGCCCGGAAATGCCGGAAGCCAAAACCACCGTGCGTCGGCAAAAAGAAACAAGCCCATCGAGTCCGCGCATTGCCGCACCTGAACCGAAGGCTGTGATATTGGTATCGGTTGGCGGCCCTGCACGTGGAAACAACAGGGACTATTACACCTGGACAGCCTCTGCGAGTGGCGGCACGGCGCCGTATACTTATTACTGGGAATATACCATTGACGGAGTTCATTACAACACCTTTGTTACCGGTACGGGCACCAGTCAGACCGCGCAAATGCCGCTTGACCTCGATCTGCACCTGCGGGTGACAGCTACCGACGCTAACGGTGCGCAAGCTGTGGGAACGAAGACGACCATTAATACGGGCGACACTACGCATCCTTAGACGCAAAATAAAAAAGGTTCACGGTATATGCCGTGAACCTTTCCTATACATGTTATGTGTGATCTTATTCGAGTGCTTTTACACCCGGCAGTACTTTGCCTTCAAAGTACTCCAGCAGCGCGCCGCCGCCGGTCGATACATAGCTTACGTCGTCGTTGAAACCAAATTGGTTAACAGCAGCAGCCGAGTCGCCACCACCGATCAGCGAGAAGGCGCCTTTTTTGGTTGCGCTTACGACGGCTTCGGCAATAGTCCGCGTGCCAGTAGCAAATTTTTCCATTTCGAATACGCCCATCGGACCGTTCCAGAGAATGGTCTTCGAATCTTCAACGGCTTTCGCAAATACTTGTGTTGCCTGGGGACCGATGTCGAGGCCCATCCAGCCGTCTTTAATGTTATTGTTGTTGGCTACGTCGGTGTTCGCGTCGGCAGCAAACTTATCAGCAATGATCGAGTCGATAGGCAGGAGGAGGTCTACACCTTTCGCCTTGGCTTTCTGGATCAGCTCTTTTGCGAGGTCCAGCTTGTCGGCTTCTACTAACGAATTGCCGATGTTACCGCCCAGGGCTTTGAAGAAGGTATACGCCATACCGCCACCGATGATGAGGTTGTCTACCTTGTCGAGCAGGTTTTCGATAATGAGGATCTTGTCGGAGATCTTCGCCCCACCCATGATGGCTGTAAAGGGCTTCGCCGACTTCTCCATAACCTTCTTGGCGTTGTCCAGCTCAGCCGCCATGACAAGGCCTGCACATTTTTCTTTAAAGAATTGTGCTACGATGGTCGTAGAAGCGTGCGCGCGGTGCGCAGTACCGAAGGCGTCGTTCACATAAATATCGCCGTGCTTGGAGAGTTTCTCGGCAAAGGCAGTATCGCCTTTTTCTTCTTCTTTGTAGAAGCGCAGGTTTTCGAGGAGCAGCACTTCACCCGGCTTCAGGGCAGCCGACAGTTTATAGGCTTCGTCACCGATGCAGTCGCTGGCAAATTTTACCGGGCGGCCCAGCAGCTCTTCCGTTTTCTTGATAGCATGCTTCAATGAGTATTTTTCTTCCGGACCGTCTTTCGGGCGGCCCAGGTGCGACATCAGGATAACGCTCCCGCCGTCCTTCAGGATCTTATTCAGCGTCGGGATCGTGGCGCGGATGCGGTTGTCGTCCGTAACGTTAAAGCTCTTGTCCAGGGGTACGTTGAAGTCAACGCGAATGAGGGCGCGTTTGCCGTTAAAGTTGATGTCGTTGATCGTTTTCATGAGGCGGTATCTGTTGTTTAATGAAAATTTACGGACAGCAAAGCTAAGATTTTTGCGTTTTGAGGGGCTATGTGCAGGAATTAAAAATGGAGGGGATGGGCAAAACAATCGATTGCTTTCTTTCGGTAGAAGCATTTTTATTCTTTGTTCAAATGTAAAAAAGCCCACGACGCCGCCTCGTCGCCAGTCTGAAGACTGGCGACAGGGTAGGCACAAGTCTCCGCCCGAGACGGGCTAAGACTTGCGCCAGATGCCGTTACATTACGGGCATTGGCTTATAGGTTGTCCCAAACTTGATTAGCCTCTGTCAGAATGATAGGGGCTCCGTCGGTAATGACAATGGTATGTTCATGCTGGGCAACGAAGCTCTTGTCGCGCGTTGTAAGGGTCCACCCATCGTTGTTTTTCTGGTATGCCATCGTGGCCCGCGTGGAGATAAAGGTCTCGACGGCTACCACCGAGTTCTTGCGAAAGCGTTCGCGGTTGTGGCGGTCGTAGTAGCAGGGGATCTCGTGGGGTGCTTCGTGCAGGGCGCGGCCGATGCCGTGGCCTACCAGGTTGCGTAACACGGTGTAGCCGGCCTTGTGCGCTTCGGTTTCAATCAGGCGGCCAATGTCGGCGATGCGCACGCCGCCGCGGATGTTGTGGATGGCTTTGTGCAGTATCTTTTTAGAGGCGTCTACTAATGCGCCGCGTTGGTGCAGATCACGGCCTAACACAAACGAGCCGCCGTTGTCGGCCCAGTATCCGTTGAGCTCCGCAGAGACATCGATGTTTACCAGGTCGCCTTCGGCGAGTACGACCTTGTTCGAAGGTATGCCGTGGGCTACGTCGTGGTTTACACTGATGCAGGTATGTCCGGGAAAGCCGTACGTGAGGTACGGCGCGGATCGTGCACCGTAGGATTGTAAGCACGCAGCGCCATAGTCGTCGAGCTCTTTGGTGGTCATGCCGGGGCGGGCGTAGTCGCGCATCTGGCGCAACGTGAGGGCCACCGCTTCGCTGGCTTTGCGAATGTTGAGAAGGTCTGTTTGTGAGGTAATAGACATAGAAATATACCTGTTATCTAATCGCCAAAGCTGATGTTGAGGCCTTTGGCAGCCTGCACCAGGTACGAGTCTTTTTCGACCACATGGTGGCTACTCGTGGCTTCTTCCAGCGTTACGGCCGTGACGGTGTTGTTGCGGAAGGATACCATTTTGCCGAAGTCGTTCGCGAGCACTAATTCAAACGCTTTGACGCCAAATAAAGTTGCCAGTACGCGGTCAAAGGCCACCGGCGTGCCGCCGCGTTGCACGTGGCCCAATACGGTTTCGCGGATCTCCGCTTTGCAGCCGGCATCTTTCAACTGCTGTGAAAGCTGGTAGGCTACGCCGCCGAGGCGTACGTGCTCGGAGCCCTTCTCGCCGGCGCGCGAGGTGATGGTTCCTTCTTTGGGTTTGGCGCCTTCGGCAACGACGATGTTGGCAAAGCCTCTGCCTTTTTTATAGCGCAGGTTGAGGCGGCGTACCAGCTTGTGTATATCGTACGGTATTTCCGGTATGAGACAGATTTCAGCACCGCCGGCGATGGCGGTGTGCAGCGCGATCCAGCCGGCGTCGCGACCCATCACTTCCATGATCATGACGCGGTGGTGGCTTTCGGCGGTCGTTACCAGCTTATCAAAGCTGTCGGTGGCAATCTGTACGGCGGTTTGAAAACCAAATGTGACGTCGGTCGCGGCGAGGTCGTTGTCGATGGTCTTGGGTACGCCAATGATGGGCAGACCTTTGTCGTATAGAGCCTTCGATATTTTTTGCGAACCGTCACCGCCGATGTTGACGATGGCGTCGAACTTCAATTCTTTGAGGCGCCTCACCAGGTCGTCCGAGCGGTCGGACATCTGCACGGAGCCATCGGGTTGTACCACGGGGAAGTTCAGCGGGTTGCCCTTGTTGGTGGTCTTGAGGATGGTGCCACCTTTGACGTGAATGCCGGCCGTTACTTTGCTGGTGAGCCTAATAAGCTCCTGCGGCTCATTGAACACGCCGTTGAAGGCTTCCACACTGCCGTATACTTCCCAGCCCTTTTCTTTGCGGGCGCGCTTCGCCACACCGCGGATAACAGCGTTTAGTCCAGGGCAGTCGCCCCCTCCTGTGAGGACGAGTAGTTTCTTCGGTTTTTCCATAGCGTTGCGTCTTACGACGTTTAAAGTACGCAATTTTAATCAACCGCGGCGGCGCGGCGCAAGCGGTCGTTGATGGCGCGCCCCAGGCCCTCGTCGGGTACCAGCTCGGCCAGGATAAAGTCTACCGGCATTTTGTCAAAGGCACGCAACGCCGTGAATAGCTGCTGCGCCGCCTCGGTCAGGCTGCCGGTGGGAGAGAGAATGAATTGATAGGGGGAGTTGAAATCGGCTTGAAAGGTCAGCAGCGCCGCGCGGTGCGCGGGGTACTGCTGCAGTAATTCTTCGATCGTGCCCAGGATCAGTCGCTTGCCCGGTGCATAGTGGCTTTTGAGCTGGCCCGGCGCCTTGGGGTTGGATGATGAATGGGCCTGTACGTGTACCGGGCCGACTACCCGTTCGATGTCTTCGAGGCTCAGGCCGCCCATGCGGTATATAGTCGTCTGGCCGTTCTCGACACCGACGATTGTTGACTCAATGCCGACGCGGCAAGGACCGCCATCCAGAATATAGGGTATGCGGTCGCCGAGCTGATCGTTGACGTGCTGCGGCGTGACGGGACTTACATATCCGAAGGGATTGGCGCTGGGCGCCGCTAATGGAAAGGACAGGGTTTCGAGTAGTTGTCGGGTCAGGGCGTGGTCGGGGCAGCGAATGCCGACCGTGTCCAGTCCCGAGGTGACGAGGTCGGGAATGACGGCGCGTTTTTTCAGCAGCAGGGTGAGGGGCCCGGGCCAGAATTGTTCTGCCAGGGCGTGCAGCGTGTCGGGTACTTCTTCCGCATATTCGTGTACGCGTGCCAGGTTGGGTACATGTACAATGAGGGGATCGAACTGCGGGCGGTTTTTTACCGTAAAGATGCGGGTGACGGCAGGGATTGACAATGCATTGGCCGCCAGCCCGTAAACGGTTTCCGTCGGAATTGCCACCACCTGGGCTTCTTCGAGTAGGGCTTTGGCTATGCCGATGTCTGTTCCGATTTCCGCCATGGCCCCAAAACTACCTTTTTTTCTTTTCTACTAAAACCATCACCTTTACACCTGTAAAATTGTAACCTGTATATACCTGCCATGAGCAATAAAACGCGATCTGTTTTAAAAATTATAGCTATTATTCTGGCCGCGCTGGCCGTGCTGATGTACATGGGCTGGGTGGCCATCCCGTTTATTTCGGGGTATAAATTCTGGATGGTGACCGCAGGCTTCGTACTGCTGCTTATCAGCAGCAAGTAACGTTAGTCCCGTAGCTTTTCGCGCATGCGCTGCATCGAGCGCTGGGTGGTGTAGTCTGCCAGCCTGTCGAGTGCTACCCACTGCAGATCATTTGACTCGTGGGTAATGACCAGGGGTTCGTCGCGGTCGGCCTCCAGTAGAAACCGTACATCGAAATGCAGGTGTTCGGGAAAGTCTTTCCGTGCCGGTATGGTGTGAATGTCGATGTCGAAGATGAACGGTGTGCGCAGGCGCAGGCTTTTTAGACCGGTCTCTTCCCATGCTTCCCGCAGCGCTACCTGCTGTACGTCGGGGTCACCATCGGCATGGCCACCGGGTTGCAGCCATTTGTTGAGCTTGGCGTGGTGGGTGAGCAGTACAACCTTTGTCGTGCTATCGACGATCCAGGCGGAGCCCGTAATGTGGCCGGGCAGGTGGTCGCGGTGAAAGGCACGCGGATGGGTGAGCAAGGAAAGAAATTGCTCGCGAAACGCCTGTTCTTCTGCAAAGCGGCTGTTGTAGGCTTGCAAGGTTTCGTGCAGGAGGGGTACGGTGGAGGACATGGTGTTGCGTCGGTAAGAAAAAAATAAACCTCCCGCCGGTAGCCGACGGGAGGTGGAGCCTGCTTCGCAGTCTAAAGTTGTTACTGAATGACGACTGTTACTTTGTTAATGCGGTTGGCTTCCAGCTTGCCGGTTTGCTCGCCGCCGCCAAAGTTATCTTTGTCGTCTTTTTTGGCCAGAACATAATACGATACGGCCTTTAGCTCTTTCAGTTTTACCACGCCTTTCGCATCGGTCACACCTTGTGCGGCGACGTTGGTTTCGTTCTTATAGTCTTCTTCCGTTTCAAAAAGCTGTACGCTGACACCTTGCTCGGTGTTGCCCAGCTCGTTGCGGATGGTCACGGTGAGCTGTGTTTTGATAATTTGAAAGCTCATGGCCACCAGCACAATGGCAGCGGCTCCCAGGAGTTTGAATGATTGTTTCATAGTCGCAAAATATACGTTTAATCGATAAAGCCTATCAAAAATAGAGCCTGTCAACTTTTTTGGTTAACAGGCTCCAAGTTAAACGGAAACCGCATGGAAAGCACAAAAGGTTGCCGTATTCCGTCTGTAAGCGGCCAATTATTTCTTTGAGACCGTGCTGTCACCGGCGTGCTGCAGGTGTTTCGCATAGTGCACATCCCAGGCGTCAAGGTGTTTAAAGTGGGTATCGAGGCGGGTTAAAAAGTCCTCATAGTTGCGGTTCTCTTTC
Organism: Parachryseolinea silvisoli; assembly: GCF_021190955.1. Lineage (GTDB taxonomy): Bacteria > Bacteroidota > Bacteroidia > Cytophagales > Cyclobacteriaceae > Ohtaekwangia > Ohtaekwangia silvisoli. The sequence continues at coordinate 784,988 of NZ_JAIOAO010000001.1, read as the reverse complement.
GCCGTCCATGCGACCTCGGCCATGGCGCAGGCGCGCGGGTACATCATATACTCTACGTGCTCGGGAGTGGGAATATATTCGGTCCACAGGTTGGCCTGAACACCCAGGATATGCTTGGCCTCGTCGGCGGTCAGCACGGCCGGGATGGGCTCGTAGGAATATACTTTGCTCACGGGCAGGTAGCCACCAATGGCCAGGGGCTCGTTCTCGCTGGTGGTGTCCTGGTAGTAGTCGAAATAACACCATCCTGTCGGTGTCATGATTACGTCGTGGTTTTGTTTGGCCGCCGCGATACCACCTTCTTCGCCACGCCAGCTCATGACGGTAGCGTTCGGTGCCAGGCCACCTTCCAGGATCTCATCCCAGCCAATGATCTGGCGGTTTTTGCTATTGATGTATTTTTCGATGCGCTGAATGAAGTAGCTCTGTAGCTCGTGTGTGTTCTTACGGTTCTCGGCCTTCATGCGTTTTTTGCAATGCGGGCAGACCTCCCATTTGTCTTTGGGACACTCGTCCCCACCGATGTGAATGTATTTGCCGGGGAAGAGCGTGATGACTTCGTCGAGTACACCTTCCAGGAACGTGAATGTCTCTTCCTTACCGGCGCAGAATACATCGTCGAATACCCCAAACGTGGTGGCGGCCTGGTAGGGGCCACCGGTACAACCCAGCTCGGGATAGGCAGACAAGGCTGCCAGCGCATGGCCGGGCATTTCTATTTCGGGGATAATGGTCACGTAACGGTCAGCCGCGTATTTGATAATGTCTTTTACTTCCTCTTGGGTATAGTAGCCTCCGTAGCGTTTGCCGTCGAAATCTTTCGGGTTCTTGGGATCGGCGTCTCGGGCGTGGCCAATCACGGTCTCTTTACGGTACGCTGCGATCTCCTGCAGCTTCGGATATTTTTTGATCTCGATGCGCCAACCCTGGTCTTCCGTCAGGTGCCAGTGAAAGCGGTTGAATTTGTGGTGCGCCAGCAGGTCGATATACTTTTTGATAAACTCGGGTGGGAACATGTGGCGGCTTACGTCGAGGTGAAGACCACGATAGGCAAAGCGCGGTTGATCGGTGATGGTCACATAGGGTACGGTCTTACCGTTTTCAGGAATGAGCTGCAATAGGGTTTGTATGCCATAAAACAACCCGGCGCCCGCGGCGGCAGTCAGGCTTACGCCTTTTTCATCTACTACCAGTTTATAGCCTTCGTTGCCCAGGGCTGGATCTTCGGCGGTATAGAGGGCGATCTTGTCGGCGTCGTCCGAGAACTCGGCTACTGTAGCGTTGAGATTTTTGGTTTTGAGAAATTCGGCCAGCAAGTTACCGACGTTCTTTTCGTCGGCGGTTTTAGCGATGATGGCAATTTTCTTATTGTCCCAGTCGAGTACTTCGGTGCCGGGGGTCAGGGAGGCAGGTTTGGGAATGATGTGGAAGTCGGCGGGGTCGACCGGCTTTTTTTCCTTGGCGCAGGCTGCCAGCAGCAGCCACGCCAGGGCGACATAGAGTAGTTTTTTCATAGGTATAGTGGATCCAGGATTGTGTTCCTTGCATAGTTAGAAAAACAATCCTCAATAACCAATGAAGCGCGCAAGTGTGTCTGTGTGCTTCTGACGAGGGGTAAAAAAGAACCGGGCTCCGGCATCAGAGATGCGCGGAGCCCGGCAGATACGTGTCAGCGATGACCGTGTCGTGTGTTATCGCAACAGCAATACGCCGCCGCGTTTTTCGCGGGTGGAGGCGTTTTCTTCTTTGCTTTTATACTTCAGCACATACGAGTATGTACCGGCGGGCATCAGCTGGCCGGCGTTGTTTTTATAGCCGCCGTTCCAGGCAAACGTGAGGTCGTTTGATTCATAGACCATTTCTCCCCAGCGGTTGAAGATATAGATCTGGAATCCTTCGTCCGATACATAGAACGTAAAGATCTGGAACATCTGGTTGGCGTTTAGCCCGCTCGTGGGACGGAAGGCGTTCGGCGCGTTGATGACCGGGTCGCAGTTCACTTCTACTACGGCATCGTCGGAGGTCTCGCAACCGAATTGGTTCTCCAGGCGCACGCGGTAGCGACCGGCTGCGCTGGCAATATAGGCCGTGTCGTAGAAGTTGAGCGACGACTCGTTGGTACCGACGAGCTCGTACCAATCGTAGCTGGCGAAGCCAGGCCCCGGATAAAGCGTGGCCGTTTGAACATTGACAGGTGCGCCCGGGTCAGGGCATATCACGAAGTTGTCTTGCATGAGGCCCGGTGAAGAAGGCGCCAGGAAGATCTGTAACGTAGCGGAGGCCTCACAGCGACCGTCGCTTACTTTCACTCCGTAGAGGCCTGCGGCGCGCTGGTCGACAAGCTGTGCGGTGGTTTGGCCGCTGATGTCAGTGCTGTTCAGCGCCCATTGATACGTTAACACGTTGCGGCTAGGTTGTGCCACGAGCGTGAATGGCGCGTTGTCGCATGGCGGGTCAGTTGGCGGTGCGATCACTACTGTCAGCGGGCCGAGCAGACGCACATCTTCTACGACTGCATCTGGGACGCCGAAACAACCCGACGTAGGGTTTTGTGCACGCAACGTATAGTCACCTTCCACTGTCGCTACGAGCTGCATGCCGGAAGCGGTAATGCCACTGCCGGGAGGGCCAGTCCAGGTATAGAAGTAACTGGCAGGCGGTTGTACACTGTTCACGGTGCCGGTCAGGATCACGGGGTTCGTACAAGGATCGTACGGGAGGATTTCAGGATGAAACGCAGGCTCAATCGAGATATTGACCGTAGCATTTGTCGGACAGTTGACGCCGTCGTTGATTAATACAGTCACCGCGTATTGTCCCGGGGCAACCGTTGCTACAGGGATCGTCTGGCCCGTGCCCGTTACGCCCGCAGGGACGCTACTCCAGGTATAGCTCACCGCTCCGGCCGGTAAAGCCGTGAGCTGTTGCGTTGTACAGAGCGCGCTAACGTCAATGCTTGCGTTCGGGATTTGCGGGCCTTGGTTGAGCGTGATGGACGCGCCTGTCGGACAGCCGGCAGGAGGTGCGCCACCGATGTATACGGTTATGTTATAGTTACCAGGAGGCAATGCCTGGGCGGTCTGGAAACTTAATCCAGCCGCAGGTACATTTTGCGGTGTTCCAATCGCTGTTCCGGTACCTGCATCCTGTATGATATATACATCGGCGGTGGAGAACGGCGAAGTTGTCGAGGTGATCGTTACTTGCTGCGGCTGCGTGAGACAGACTGCTGTATTCACATCCGTAATGGTAGGTGTACCCATGCCGTTGATCGTTTCCGTGGCCCCGGCCGGGCAGCCTGTGGCCTGATCGTTGACGGTGATGGTATACGTACCGGCCGTCAGGCCCGTAAACGGAGCCGCGATGGGCGAGGTACCGTTGGGGATCGCTGTGGGCCCGGTGAAACTATAGAAATAATTGGTGCTTTGTGTTACCACCGCTGTAAGCTGACCTGTGTTGGCCGCGCACGCAATGGGACCGCCGGAAGTGAGCGTGACTGTAGGCGATTGGTTCACCGTAAATGTAATGGTATCACGTGCAAAGCAGCCAGGAGGATTCGGGTCCGTATACGAAACGATGTACGTAAATGTGCCGGCTGTCGAGAAGTCTACCGGCTGTGTCGGGCCGGTGTTACCCAGGTTGGCGCCGTTCAGTGACCATTGGTGATTGTTAATGTTAATGCCCGTGTTCAACGTCTGGCCGGTGTTGGGTGCCGAGCAAACGACGGCGTCCGGACCGAGGTTGATTGTGACGAGGGCCGGGTTTACACGGATCGTGCCTTCTACGCTACAGCCGGTGACTGTGCTGGTAACGGTAACGAAGTACGTGCGCGCTTCGCTGATGGTAAGGGTTTCGGTTGTCTCCCCATCTTCCCACAGATATGTCAGACCCGGGGTGTCGGTGGGGTTCGCATCGATCACCATCGGCGGTTGACACAGTGATAACGTTGTAGACGGATCCGGCGGTAGCGGATTGATGATCACAGTATCACGCATGATGGCGACGGGGCCTATGCAACGGTTGCTGATGCTCAGCACCACGTAGTATGTCCCGGGGTTGGCGTAGGTATGTTCTACTTCGGTCAGGTTGATGCCTGACTCGCCACCACCGTCACCAAAGGACCACGTCAGGACGTCGATCGGGTCGGTGCCTGAGCCGGTAAAGTTTGTGGGAGAGCCTAAACACTCGCCCGTATGCGCAATGGACGGTCCCTGCGGTGCATCTGAAATGATCTGGATAAAGTTCGGCAGGCCCAGGCGGCTCACGGTGCCACCCACCAGCGGGAAAGCATCAATTTGGAAAGTCGATGCCCGCGCGGTGTCCGGTACGACGGTGATAACGCCCAGGGCGGGCTGGTCTTTGACAGCTACATAGATCTGTTGATCCGGGCCCATCACAATGGCGCCCAGTCCTTGCGGATAGTCGGCATCAGACATGCGCGGGGTGGCGCTCGGCTGACGTGGTATGCCCAGGGAGTCGAATGCGTATTCGTAGAGTTTGGACGGAGAGCCTAGTAACGAAACGTACAGTTTGTTCCCTCCGGCACCAAACTCGACACCATAGGCCTGCCCGGCCGTGGTGTTCATGTTGATGGTGCGCAGGTTTGTTACCGTACCCGCCGAGTCGATGAAGTCAAAGACTTCGACGACGTTGGAAACTCCCGGCGTAGAAATCGGCACGGCCAGGCGGTTCTGCGGGCCGAGACGCATGTAGCCTTCTGCGTTGGCAGGGAAGGCAATGTTATGATCCGAACCAATGCCCGAGAAGATCGGGTTGTCGATACCGGCAGTGGTAATGCGGTACGCGCGGAAGATGTTGTTACCGTACTCGTGCGCGATCAGCCAGTTCTCATTCCCGGTGATGCGTTCGGTGCTACGGGTAAAGAGTGTAACGTTCGACGCACGCAGACCGCCTGTCGGGAAGTTCAGCTTGATGTCGTAGAGCGAATAGGCCAGGCGGTACGTGCCTGTACCCGGGATCTCTTCGGTGGTGAAGATATAGTACAATGTCTCGTCGCCCGGTACCGGAATGATCAGCGCTGCTTGCGAAGAGTTGCCGTTTAAGCCGCCAATGTTGGTACCGACAACATCGAAGTCATGGTTCCAGACGGTATTGCCATCGGTAAAGAAGATTACCTGGCCGTTGCGGTCGGAGATGGTGGAGGTTCCTTCCAGGGCGTCCATCACCGGGTTACTAATGGCTTCGGGGGCTCCCGGCGGATTATCAAATACCGGGTTAAAGTCTATCCCTGCATTATTACCAAAGTACCAGATGTTAGCGCGTTGGTCTTGTACGTTGTATTCTTTGATGTTTACACCGGCCGATGTCTGGCAAGAGCCGACGGTGGCCACCAGGAAATAATATCCGGCGGAGTCGGGTTGCAGCGTGGCGGTGGTGCCTGAAGACGGCGAGCCGATTGGGCCCGCGGGGCCGTACCATTGCCAGCTCGGCGTTCCGCCGCTACCGGCATTGATCTGTGCCGTCAGTGTAAAGCGGTTACACGGGTTGACACTGGAAGGTGGATTGGGTGGCAGAGGATTAGCCTTCGGAAAAGGCAGCTCGCAGCTACACGCCGTGGTGTCTTGCACCAGGCTGATCTGCGCGTCGAACGGTTGGATCGTCAGCGGATGCTGAACGCTATCAACCTGACCGTTCAGATAAGCCTTCATGGTTACCGTATAAGCACCTTCGTCGGGGTAGTTATATACCGGGCTCCATTCGCTGGAAGTGCCGCCATCGCCAAAGGTCCACACGAGGCTGTCTGCCTGCGGCTTGACGGTGGGGAAGAACGAAATGTTGGAGTTGGCGCAGGTACCGTCGATCGTAAAGTCCAGCATCCAGTTGACGCTGTCAAACGGCGCGAACGATGGGAACTGTTGGGCGCCGAAGTTGCCGGCAAAGATGCTGGCGTCATAGTCCACTTCCGACGCAATGGTGTCGGTATTGGTAAAGCCGCCCAGCAGCACGTTGCCGCCGGAGCGATAGAGGTAATACAACACGCTGTCGGGGCCCATTTGCAAGCCAAAACTTGCGGTAGGGGCGGAGGCCGTGAGGACTGATGCCGGCGCCGGGGGCGGTGTGGCGTCGGGTTTTAAGTCGTATTGTACGACGTCACCGGTGCCACCGGTGGTGCGCGATGCGTAGAGGTAGCGGCCGCTGCTGCTGAACTCGGTATCGTAGATGCCGTTGACCGTTGGTGAGCTGGAGTTTGGCACCGACGTAACCGCGAGCGTTGGCACTGTTTGGGCCCCCGTAAATGTGATGGTGGCCAGCTCAATGCTGCGGCCTGCTTCGCGCGGCGAGACGCCCAGGGTTTGTGAGCCCGGATGATACGAGAAGTTGACGGCATCGTTGATGGTACCCGCCGTCACAGCACCGGTATAGTTCACGCCGAAGTTGTCGACTTTGACAAAATGGTAGGTTGCGGATGCGGAGGCATGCAGCACCAGCCAATAGCCGTTGGAGTTGGGATCGGGCAACATGATCATGCCCTCTGACAGCCCCGTCGGTAGTCCTGTGATGGTATTGTTCACGCTCTCCAGCTCGCCCAGCGGCGGTTGGCCAAAGGCCGTACCGTTGCCCATGGCGGTAGAGTCGAACAGGGCATATTGCACACCACCGCCGGCGGTGGCATAGAAGATGTAGTACTCGCCGGGGAACGAAGAATTCTTACAGACCGCCACCGACTGGTTGCGGGTGTTAATACCGTTCATCGGGCCGCCTGGCGCAACCTGGTGGGAGGCATCGATGACGTTCACGCCGTCGGTATAAAACAACAGCGTACCCGTGTACGGATCAGAGACGACCGCCGTACCACCGGCACCCGTGTCGAAAGGACCGGTGTAGCGGTTGGTGATGAGTGAAACGGAATTGTCGCCGCGGCTAAACCGTATGCCCCGGTTGCCAAAGTACCAGTTGTGCCCGGAAAAGTTCTGGGCATAGGTACCGGCGGGGATGACGGTGGCCAACAAGAAGATCAGTCGATAGAAATATTTGGTCACGTTCCTCAGATTTTGAAGGGTTCGAACTTACAAAGGGGTACAATAAATTGTCAAATGTAAAACGCTCAAGTTGTTTTAAAGTATACAATTTGGGTTAAATAATGCGTTAATGGAAATGCGCTTACCGGGATTACCGCCGGTTGGCTGTCGGGTCGGGAAGGTGAGTTTCCGGGTGGCGTTTTGGGTCTGATGAAACGTCCTGGTGTCGGCTTTTCCCGCCGGTAGTCAACAATTAACGGTTAACCTGTAAGGGATAACGGATAACTTTTCATTAATTTGCCTCAAGTGCTTACTCTAAAAAGAACGTTTTTAATGTACAGGATCATCCTGCTCTCGTGCGCGTTAATACTGGTGTTGGAAGGTGCGGTAACTGCTCAGGACCCCCAATTTTCTCAGTTTTATGCTGCCCCCCTTTACCTGAACCCGGCCCTGGCGGGAGGCACCAACCAGGCCCGTGCGGGCCTGAACTACCGCAACCAGTGGCCCTCCATCGATGCCAACTTCACCACCTTGTCGGCGTACTTCGACTACTTTATCGAAGACTACAACAGCGGGATCGGGGTGATCTTATCGCAGGACCGCGAAGGGCTTGCCGGCCTCCGGTCGCTGAGCCTGGGCCTGCAATATTCGTACGAGCTATCGATCACCAAAGAGCTGGGCTTCCGGCCGGGTGTGCAGATCGGTATTTTTAACCGCGACGTAAACTTCGATAAGCTCACCTTTGGCGACCAGTATGACCCCAACACCGGTCAGCTCATCAGCCAGCAAACCGCGGAGACCTTCAAGACACAATCTGCGAGGACGTTTGTAGACCTGTCGTTCGGCGGTGTATTCTTCACCAAGAGCGCCTGGCTGGGTGTGTCGGCATGGCACCTGACCCAACCGAATCAAAGCCTGATCGGTGAAGAAAGCAAGCTGCCCGTGAAGTTGTCGCTGCACGGTGGCTTCAAGTTCTTTATGAAGCCCGGCACAACCGGCTCGGGCGTATATGCCCGCAAGGCCGAGCGCAGTATTTCGCCGGCGTTTCAGTATCGCCACCAGGGCGAATGGGACCAAATGGACCTCGGCTTGTATTTCACCTTTGAGCCGCTGGTGCTCGGTACGTGGTACCGCGGCGTGCCCTTCAAGAAGGTGGGTGACGCGGTGAACAACGAATCGATCGTGTTGCTGATCGGCTTTACGCAGATTGGCGCGAAGGATGCGATCAACATTGGTTACAGTTATGACTATACGATTTCGAAGCTTGGCACCGGGAGTGGCGGAGCGCATGAATTTAGTCTTGTGTACACGTGGCCGATGCGGAACCCGCGGAAGCCGCCGAAGGACAAACTGATGATTCCGTGCCCGGATTTTTAAAGACTTTTGTGAAAGCCGTCTCAGTTAGCTGCAGACGGCTTTTTTTTCCTCAGAGTAAACAAGTTTTTGGGTAATTGGGGGCGATTCCAACCGATCCCTTGTTAGGTGTAAAAATAATTTTAAAGTTTGACCCGTAAAAGTTTGCCATAAACCAAACTTTTCCGTTTAATTTTGCATTTACGAATAACAAATAAATAAAAACTGAATGGGTTTCATCTAACGTTCACACTTAACGATTGATAAGAAATTGAAAACATTGTTCACCATAGTATCTGCGGCCAAGGCTGCTCTCCAATCTTCAAGAACATTCCGGTTCTTAAACACTGTCTGCATGGTGACCAGACGACCCCGACCCGTACGCTTCGCGCGGATCTGATACCTCCATCACACAACATTTAGTTGATAGACGTGATGTCCGGGATATCACGCCTTTCGTGCTTTTAGGCACGTGCTTTTAAGGCACTGGTGTTTTCATCATTCAAATTTTAATTCGCAATCACTTTGGAAAAGCATAATCTCATTGTCCGACTGGCAACAGCAGACGACAAACACTACGCAGAGACGATCGTTACGGAGATGGCCGAGTCTGCCAAGGCACGTGGCACGGGTATCGCCAAGCGCTCGCCGGACTACATCGCTAAGAAAATGGAGGAGGGCAAGGCCGTTATTGCCCTTGCGCCGGATGGTACATGGGCTGGTTTCTGTTACATTGAAGAATGGCAGCACGGGAAGTACGTGGCCAACTCGGGCCTGATCGTATCACCTCCGTTCCGGAAGACGGGTGTTGCCACCGACATCAAACGTGCGGTGTTTGCGCTGTCTCGCAAGAAATATCCCGATGCGAAGATCTTTGGTCTGACGACCGGCCTGGCCGTGATGAAGATCAACTCTGATCTTGGCTACGAGCCCGTAACCTATTCGGAGCTCACCACCGACGAGGAATTCTGGAAAGGCTGCCAAAGCTGTGTGAACTACGAGATCCTGATGAGCAAGGGTCGCAAAAACTGTATGTGTACAGCGATGCTGTTCGACCCGGCTGAGGCTGAGGCTAAACTGAAGGAGGCTGAAGCAAGACGTACTGCTGAGCAGGCGGCAGAAGCTCCCAAAGCGGCGGAGACCGTGGTTACGCCGGAAGGCGAGCTGGTGACCACACACCGCCACCGCGAGTTCAAGGGCAACGTGAAGCTGTTCGAGCGATGGATGCGCTTCAAGCAGTTTGTATTGCTGAAGTCGTTCCGTAAGAAGGATGAGAAGAAAGACGAAGGCAACAACAAGGACAGGAAGTCGCTGTTGAGCTTTTTCTTCTTCTGGTAAGCAAGAAGACTATTTCGTAGAAACCTTAAACTTTAACATAACCAGCCGAAAGCTTGTAAGCCCACGGCGCTTCAACCGGAGAGATGAGTAAAAAGAAAGTCGTATTAGCATTTAGCGGAGGATTGGATACCTCTTACTGTGTCAAGTACCTCGGCGAGGAAAAAGGATTTGAAGTACACACCATCACCGTGAACACGGGTGGTTTTAACGAGCAGGAAATCCAGGAGATCGAGACCCGCGCCCGTACGCTGGGTGTGGCTTCGCACAAGACCGTCGACGAGACCCGCAACTATTACGACAAGGTTATACGCTACCTGGTGTATGGCAACATTCTGAAGAACAACACCTATCCACTCAGCGTAAGCGCAGAGCGGATGTCGCAGGCGCTGGCAGTAGCCACCTACGCCCGCGAGGTAAAGGCCGATGCCGTAGCACACGGCAGCACCGGCGCCGGCAACGACCAGGTTCGTTTTGATATGATCCTCAATATTCTCGTGCCCGGCATCGAGATTATCACCCCCATACGCGAGCTGAAGCTTTCGCGCGAAGCGGAAATTGCTTACCTGCAGTCGAAAGGTGTGCAGATGAATTTTACCAAAGCTATGTACTCGGTCAACAAAGGCATCTGGGGTACATCGGTGGGTGGTAAAGAAACGTTGAAGTCGCTCGGTACGCTGCCCGAAGAGGCATGGCCTACGCAAGTGACCCAAACCGGTACAGAGACTGTTACACTTGCCTTTGAGAAGGGCGAGCTGAAGAAAATAAACGACAAGGCCTTCGCGCATCCTACGGAAGCCATTCAATACCTGCAAGGTATTGCCGGCCCGTACGGCATTGGCCGCGATATACACGTGGGCGATACCATCATTGGTATCAAAGGCCGCGTGGGTTTTGAAGCCGCAGCACCCATGCTGGTGCTGAAAGGCCACCACGCCCTCGAGAAACACGTGCTCACCAAATGGCAACTGAGCTGGAAAGACCAGCTGGCGCAGTTCTACGGCAACTGGCTGCATGAAGGCCAGTACCTCGACCCTATTATGCGTGACATCGAAGCCTTCCTGACCAACTCGCAACAGCATGTTACCGGCACGGTGCAGATCCAACTGCATCCCTACCGCTACCAGGTGCTGGGCATCGAGTCGGCATACGACCTGATGTCGGCGAAGTTCGGCAAGTACGGCGAGATGAACCTTGGCTGGACCGGCGACGACGTGATTGGCTTCACGAAGATTTTCGGTAACCAGACAGCCATTTATCATCAGGTAAAAGCAGACGTCGATGGCCACTAAGATCAAGGCGGGCATCGTCGGCGGTGCGGGCTATACCGGCGGCGAGACAATTCGCCTGCTGTTGAACCACCCGCAGGTAGAGTTGACTTTTGTACACAGTCGCAGTAACGCCGGCAACCCACTGTATTCGGCGCATGCCGATCTGCGGGGTGATACCGAGCTGACCTTTACCGACTCTCTGGCGCATACGGTAGACGTTGTCTTCCTGTGCCTGGGCCACGGGGAGAGCAAGAAGTTCTTACAAGAAAACCCTTTTCCGGTCAGTGTCAAAATTATCGACCTGAGCCAGGACTTCCGCCTGGGTGAGACGGTGGGAGATCGCACCTTTGTGTACGGTCTGCCCGAGCTGAACCGCGATGCCATTCGCCAGGCTTCCAATATTGCCAACCCCGGTTGTTTTGCAACGGCCATCCAGTTGGGCTTGCTGCCGCTCGCGAAGACGGGTGCGCTGGGCGAAGTATATGCCACGGGTATTACCGGTTCTACCGGCGCCGGGCAGAAGCTGCAAGACACCACACACTTCACGTGGCGCGCCAACAACATCTCGGCCTATAAAACGCTTACGCACCAGCACTTGCGCGAGATCAAACGCTCGGTCGCCCAGTTGCAGCCGGGCTTTGCCGCGGCCATCAACTTTGTGCCGTGGCGCGGCGACTTTGCACGTGGCATCTTTGTGAGCTCGGTGATCTCGACGGCGTTGTCGCTGGAAGAAGTGACGAAGGTATACCGCGACTTTTACCAGGACCATCCTTTTACCGTCGTGTACGACGACGTGGTGGACATGAAGCAGGTGGTGAATACCAACAAATGCCTCGTGGGCCTGGAGAAGGAGGGCGACAAGGTGGTGGTACATACCGCCATCGACAACCTGTTGAAAGGTGCTTCGGGACAAGCGGTGCAGAACATGAACCTGCTGTTTGGCCTTGAAGAAACGGCCGGGCTGAAGCTCAAGAGCATCGCCTTTTAATGACTACACTTCACTTACCTCCTTACTTCTTACTGTGTCATGAAATTATTTGATGTATACCCCTTGTTTAACATCACACCGGCCAAGGCTGAGGGTTCCTGGTTATGGGATGACAAAGGGCAGAAATATTTAGACCTGTACGGCGGCCACGCCGTGATCTCGATCGGCCACTCGCATCCGTATTATGTCAAAGCGCTGACGGATCAGCTCAGCAAGATTGCATTTTACTCCAACAGCGTGCGCAACCCGCAGCAGGAGCAGTTTGCCGAGAAGCTGGGTGTTGTTTCGGGCTATCCCGACTATCAGCTCTTCTTGTGTAACTCCGGTGCCGAGGCTAATGAGAATGCGCTGAAGCTGGCGTCGTTTGTGACCGGCCGCAAGAAAGTGATCGCTTTTAAGAAGGCGTTTCACGGTCGTACTTCCGGTGCTGTAGCCGCTACGGACAATCCGAAAATCGTCGCGCCATTCAACGCTAACCACGAGATTGTGTTTGTGCCGATGAATGATGAGGCTGCTTTCACCGCGGCGTTGGACAACACGGTGGCAGCAGTGATCATTGAAGGTATTCAGGGCGTGGGAGGCATTCAATTGCCGAACGATGCCTTTCTGCAATTCCTGGAGCGCAAGTGTCAGGAAAACGGTACGATCTTTATTCTGGATGAAATTCAAAGTGGCTACGGCCGCAGCGGTAAATTCTTTGCGCACCAGCACGCGGGTATACGGCCCCATGTCATCACAACAGCAAAGGGTATGGGCAACGGCTTCCCGATCGGGGGCGTGTTTATTCACCCGGACATCAAGCCCTGGAGCGGTATGCTCGGTACCACGTTCGGCGGCAACTACCTCGCGTCGATCGCCGGATTGGCTGTGCTGGAAGTGATCGAGCGGGAGAAGCTCATCGAAAACGCGGCGGTGCAAGGCAACTACTGGATTGAAAAGCTCAAGGCTATGCCGACGTTAAAAGACGTGCGTGGTCGCGGTCTGATGATCGGTTTCGACCTGCCCGATGACAAAGCCACGGTACGTACCGACCTGCTGCACAAACACAAGATCTTTACCGGCGAAGCCAAGCCCAACACCATCCGGTTGTTGCCGTCGCTGACGCTGAGCCGCACGGAAGCCGACCTATTTTTAACTGCCCTGACTGAAGAACTGAAATGAAGAACTTTATTTCCGTAGCCGATGTCGACAACATCGACGCCCTCGTAGCGAAGGCTCTGGCCTTTAAAAAGGAAGCGCTCAAAAGCCAGACGTTAGGCGCCGGCAAGCGCCTGGGCCTGCTGTTCCTCAACCCCAGCATGCGTACCCGGTTAAGCACACAGATTGCCGCCGAGAATCTCGGCATGAAGGTGATTGTGTTTAACGTAGGCCAGGACGGCTGGGCGCTGGAGTTCGAAGACGAAGCTATTATGAGCGGAAACACCGTGGAGCACGTAAAAGATGCGGCTCCGATCCTGGGCAAGTACTTCGATGTACTGGGGATCCGCACGTTTCCGTCGCTGCAAAACAAAGTGGACGATTACAGCGAGCTCTATATCCAGCAATTCATGAAGTACGCTGGCATACCGGTGTTGAGTCTGGAGAGCGCTACGCTGCACCCGTTGCAGAGTCTCACCGATATCATTACCATTCAGGAGACCTTCCGCGAGCAACGTCGTCCGCGCATTGTGCTGACCTGGGCGCCGCATGTAAAGGCGTTGCCGCAGTGTGTAGCCAACAGCTTTGCACAGTGGGTGAACGCGTGGGGCAAGGCGGACTTCGTCATTACCCATCCGGAAGACTACGAACTGGACGAGAAGTTTACCAACGGCGCAACCTACGAGCCGAACCAGGATAAAGCGTTGCACGGTGCAGACTTTGTCTATGTGAAGAACTGGAGTACCTATACCGATTATGGCCGCATTTATAACAACGACCCGGCCTGGATGCTGACGGCGAAGAAGCTGGAGTCTACCAACAACGCGCGGGTTATGCACTGTCTGCCGGTGCGCCGTAACGTGGAGTTAAGCGACGAGATTCTCGACAGTGCCAACAGCATCGTTACGCAACAGGCGTCGAACCGCGTATGGGCGGCGCAGGCGGTGATCGGCGAATTACTCGGCAACAAATGAGCAAACTTTTTATCATCAAGATCGGCGGCAACGTACTGGACAACCCTCCGGCACTGAGCGCATTTCTGCAAGACTTTGCCGCGATACGCGAGCCGAAGATCCTCATCCACGGTGGCGGTAAGATCGCCACCAAGATCGGCGACAGCCTGGGTATCGAGTCGAAGTATGTCAACGGCCGGCGCATTACGGACGCGGCGACACTCGACGTGGTGACGATGGTATACGGTGGTTTGGTCAACAAACACATCGTGGCGACGCTGCAGAAACTGGGTACGAATGGCATTGGTTTAACCGGTGCGGACGGCAACACAATCCGGGCTGTACGCCGTCCGGTGAAAGATGTAGACTACGGCTTCGTGGGTGACATCACGCCGGAGGGGGTAAATGTAAACTTCCTAAGTACGTTGCTGAACGCGGGCATTGTGCCGGTGTTTGCACCGCTGACGCACGCCGAGGGCGCTATACTCAACACCAATGCCGATACGATTGCATCGGTGCTGGCAGTGGCGTTGTGCAAGCAGTTTGATGTGCGGCTGATCTTCTGCTTTGAAAAGAAGGGTGTGCTGCGCAATGTAAACGATCCGAGCACCGTCATACGACATTTACCCAAAAGTAAATACGAAGAATTATTGCCGGCCGGCGTGTTTGCTGACGGGATATTGCCGAAATTGGAAAATGCTTATGCGGCGATTCAAACCGGCGTAAAAGAAGTGCTGATCGGTGAGGCATCAGACCTGCTCAAAAATACCGGCAGCGAAACAGAAGGAACTTTGATCACGATATAACAACGTTGGCGGGCTACCAGAGGCCTGACGGCTACCATCACTTATGGAATCATTACACGAAAAGGCTACCAACCTCCTGACGCGGCTCATTGCTGTGCCGTCGTTCAGTAAGGAGGAGGACGAAGTGGCTTCGGTATTGGAAGATTTTTTTGAGCGTGAACGGGTAAACTCGTTTCGCAAGGGTAACAACATCTGGGTAAAAAATCAGTATTTCGATCCGAACAAACCAACCGTACTCCTCAACTCGCACCACGACACCGTGCGCCCCAACCCCCAGTATACACGCGACCCGTTCAAACCCGAGGTCATCGACGGTAAACTGTTTGGTTTGGGCAGCAACGACGCCGGCGGACCGCTGGTATCACTCATGGCCACCTTTCTGCACTACTTCCCGCAGCAGAACCTGAAGTATAACGTCGTGCTGGCCGCCACGGCGGAGGAAGAAATATCCGGCACCGGCGGTGTCGAGAGCATTTGGTCATCACTGCCCACGATCGACTTTGCCATTGTCGGAGAGCCTACCCTGTGCCAGATGGCCACAGCGGAAAAAGGTTTGATGGTGTTGGATTGTATTGCCCAGGGCAAGGCGGGTCACGCTGCCCGTGAAGAAGGGATCAATGCGATTTACGAAGCGCTGCCGGACATTGAATGGTTTCGCACGTATCGGTATCCGGAGGTGTCGGAGACGTTGGGACCGATCAAGATGACGGTGTCGATCATTACCGCCGGTAAACAACACAACGTGGTGCCCGCCGAGTGTCATTATACAGTCGACGTACGCTGTACGGATAAATATACCCTGGAAGAATTGCTGGACATCATCCGGCAGCACGTGAAGAGTGAGGTAAAACCCCGCTCAATGCGTATGCGTCCGTCGGGTATTGCCGAGGAGCATCCGCTGGTGCAGGCGGCCGTCAAGCTGGGCATACACCGCTATGGCTCGCCGACCACGTCGGACCAGGCGTTGATCCCCACGCCTTCGGTGAAGATGGGCCCGGGTGACTCGGCACGTTCGCACTCGGCCAATGAATTTATTTATGTCGACGAGATCCGTCAGGGCATCGAAACCTATATCAAGGTTCTGAACGAAGTGATTTTATAAGCAATGAAACTCTGGCAAAAAGATAAGGCTTCCCTGAAAGAAGTAGAGCGCTTTACCGTAGGCCGCGACCAGGAAATGGATATGTTCCTGGCACCGTTTGACGTACAAGGCTCGCTGGCGCACATCACGATGCTGCAAACCATCGGCCTGCTGGAAAAGTCCGAGCTGGACTTGTTGACGGCAGCCTTAAAAGATATATACGGGAAGATCCTGACACGCGATTTTCGCGTGGAGGACGGGGTGGAGGATATTCACTCGCAAGTAGAGCTGGAGCTGACCCGTCGCCTGGGCGATGTTGGCAAGAAGATTCACAGTGGCCGGTCGCGCAACGACCAGGTATTGGTCGATATTAAATTATACCTGCGCCACGAGATCGAGCAGGTAACGGACGGCGTAAAAGTCCTCTTCGACCTGTTGCTGGCACAGAGCGAAGCTTTTAAAAATCATTTGCTGCCGGGCTATACACACTTGCAGCTCGCCATGCCCTCGTCTTTCGGCTTGTGGTTTGGCGCGTATGCGGAGAGCCTGGTGGACGATCTTATTACTTTGCAGGCAGCGTACCGTGTGGTGAATAAAAACCCGCTGGGGTCGGCCGCGGGATATGGTTCATCGTTTCCGCTCAATCGCACCCTGACGACTTCGCTGCTGGGTTTTGAAGACCTGAATTACAACGTAGTCTATGCGCAGATGGGGCGCGGCAAGACGGAACGCATCGTCGCCAGTGCCTTGTCGAATGTTGCCCTGACGCTGAGCAAGCTGTCGATGGATGCGTGTTTGTTCCTGAACCAGAACTTCGGTTTTATCACTTTCCCGGACGAGCTGACGACGGGATCGAGTATCATGCCGCACAAAAAGAACCCTGATGTATTTGAGCTTGTGCGGGGCCGCTGCAACCAGCTGGCCGCGTTGCCGAATGACATTGCCCTGGCCACGGCCAACCTGCCGTCGGGTTATCACCGCGACATGCAGTTGCTCAAGGAAATCCTGTTCCCGGCCATTCAGAGCTTAAAAGACTGCCTGCAAATGACGCACCTGATGCTGTCAAACATCAAGGTAAAGGAAAACATACTGCGTGATCCTAAGTATACCTTCTTATTCAGCGTGGAGGAAGTGAACAGGCTGGTACTGGCGGGTATGCCGTTCCGGGATGCGTACAAGAAAGTCGGCATGGACATCGAGCAGGGGCAATACAATCCTGCTACGACGGTGCAGCATACACACGAAGGGAGCATTGGCAATCTGAGCTTGCCGGCTATTCAGGGCATGATGGATCAAACCCTGAAAGGGTTTGCATTCGATCGCTACAAGGCGGCCATCGATGCGCTGCTGGCCCCCTAAACGGTCAGCTTCTAATCAACATTACGAGTACTGTAGAATTAACTCCTCATCAACCGGTGCGTTGGTGAGGTGCTTTCTTTTTGTCTGCGGGCATGTGTTTTTATTTCGTACCAGAAATAGGACAGCATGAAAGAATCCCACACACCTTCTTCCTCGCGACGGACTTTTCTCCGGCAGCTGTCCGGCACGGTGGGCGGCACGTTGCTCAGCTTCTCGCTACCGGCGTGGGCGGTGTCGCGCAGCCCGCAAGGGTGGGAGGACGCCGGTGATGCGGCCCCTGTTCAGGATACCGGGCGTAAACTAGGCATTGCGCTGGTGGGCCTTGGTAATTATAGCACGCATCAGCTGGCACCGGCATTGGAGCAGAGCAAGAACTGCCGTTTGGCGGGCATTGTTACCGGCACGCCCGCGAAAGCCGAAAAGTGGAAGCGTAAGTACAACATTCCCAACAGGAGTGTTTATAACTATCAGAATTTCGACGCTATTAAGGATAATCCGGACATCGACATTGTCTACGTGGTGTTGCCAAATTCGATGCACGCGGAGTTTACCATTCGCGCGGCCGCCGCCGGCAAGCATGTGATCTGCGAGAAGCCGATGGCAATATCTGTTAAAGAGTGTGAGCAGATGATTGCGGCGTGTCAGAAGGCCGACCGTTTGTTGTCGATTGGCTACCGGTTGCACTTCGAGCCGCACAATCTTACGATGATGGAGTTTGGTAAGAATAATGTATATGGCGCCGTTACGAAAGTGCAAGCCCGCGACGGCATGGACATCGAGCCGAACGTGTGGCGGTTGGATAAGAAACTGGCGGGTGGCGGCCCGTTGATGGACGTCGGCATTTATTGTGTGCAGGCCGCGATCTATACGGTGGGCAAGAATCCGATTGCCGTCACGGCACGCGAAGGAGAGAAGACGGACCTGAAACGTTTTTCGCAAGTCGAGCAGTCGCTTATGTGGCAACTGGAATTTCCGGGGGGGATCCTGGCCGACTGCGAAACCAGCTATGCCAAAGAAATGAATATGCTACGGGTTGATGCCGAACGCGGTTGGTACGCGCTTGAACCGGCTTATGCCTATAAAGGTATCACCGGCAGCAGCAGCCAGGGCAAGCTGGACCTGCCACAGGTAAACCAACAAGCGCTGCAAATGGATGACTTTGCGACCTGCGTGCGTCAGAATAAAAAGAGCAAAGTGTCGGGAGAGATGGGCCTGCGGGACGTGCGTATTCTCACGGCGATCTACGAAGCTGCCTCGACGGGTGTTCGGATCGAATTGAATAACCTTTAAATACAGATTATATGAAAACGACAAAAAATAGCAATACCCCCGCTGCGAAGAAAAACGCACCGGCCAAGAAGTCGGCCAAATCCAAGGCTACGCATACCAAGGCTCCGAAGAAGGACAAACTTCCCGGCGAGTATCCGCCGAGCGAAGATATTATGAACCCCAGTAATGGCATGGAGCGCGTGCACGTGGATCTGGAGGATATGAGCACTTCGCGCACAAGCGGAAAACAAATGACCGAAGACGCTGCACGTGAAGGTCGTGCTAACAAGGAAAGCGATTTGACCAAAGAAGACCGCCGTGCGCTGGGTACGGATGGGTTGAACAGCGACGAAGGCGATGACGACCAACTCCGTAACCGGGTAACGCCAGTAGATTTCGCCGGCAAGGACCTGGACATTCCGGGCTCGGAAATGGATGATGCATCGGAGGCAATTGGAGCGGAAGACGAAGAGAACAATTCTTATAGCCTCGGCGGCGACAACCATGAAGACCTGGAGGAGGACCGCGCTTAGCCGTTATCGCTACACATTGTTACGACACTATACAGAAACCGGGATGTTGTACCCGATACTCGTCCCGGTTTCGGTTATGGTACGTTTTTGGGTGAGCTATTACACGCGTATTCTGTACATTCTGTACATGTATTTCCGATAAACATCTTTATCACAAACACCTTCATAACCTTGCGACTTCTCCTTTTATTTGCGTAAAATGGAGTATATGCAGCCGCACACTATTTTGGTTATCATTTTAGCCATCACGACGATTTCGTACGTGTCCGGGCAACTATTGGACTATCTCAACCTGCGGGCCCAACGCGCGACGCTGCCCGACGAGATTGCCGCCTTTTATGACCGGGATAAATACGTGAACTCGTTGGCGTACCACCGGGCGCTCACCCGCTTTTCATTTTTAACCGAGGCGCTGGCATTTTTGGTGTCGGCAGGCATGCTGCTGACCGGTGGCTTTGGCTGGATAGACGCCCAATTGCGCCCGTTCTTTCCCAACGAGATCGTACTGGCATTGGTGTTCTTCAGCGTGATTGCGCTGGCGTCGGACATCCTGACGCTCCCGTTTCAATGGTATAGCACGTTTGTGATCGAGGCCCGGTATGGCTTTAATAAAACGACCGTGCGCACGTTTATTCTCGACAAGCTCAAAGGGTATCTGTTGGGTGGACTGTTGGGCGGCTTGCTGTTGACGGCGCTGATCTACCTGGTGCAGATCCTGGGGCCGTCGTTCTGGTTGTGGTTTGCCGTGCTCGCCACCGTATGTGTGTTGTTTATAAACTTGTTTTATACGTCGTTGATCCTGCCGCTGTACAACAAATTGACGCCCCTGCCGGAAGGGTCGCTCAAGACGGCGATTGAAACGTTTGCCCGCAAGGTAGACTTTCCGTTGGATAACATTTTTGTGATCGACGGCTCGAAGCGCAGCAGCAAGGCCAACGCCTTTTTTTCGGGTATTGGCAAAAAGAAAAAGATTGTGCTGTACGATACATTGCTGCAGCAGCACACGGAAGAGGAACTGGTGGCGGTGCTGGCACACGAAGTTGGGCACTTTAAGAAAAAGCATATTGTCTGGAGCCTGGTACTGGCCGTGGTGCAGATATTCTTTACGTTGTATGTGTTGTCGTGGATGATTTCCAGCGAAGCGCTGTCGCTGGCGTTGGGCGGAAGCCAACAGGCGATACATTTAAACCTGATTGCCTTTGCGACCCTGTTCTCGCCTGTGTCGGCGGTTACCGGCTTGCTGATGAGTATGTATAGCCGGAAGAACGAGTTCGAGGCCGATGCCTATGCGCGCGCGACCTACGACGGTCCGGCACTGATGGCGGCGCTCAAGAAGCTGTCGGTAGAAAACCTCAGCAACCTGTATCCTCATCCGCTGTATGTATTTTTTCACTATTCCCACCCCCCGTTGTTGCAACGGCTGGCGGCACTGGCTAAATAAATGGGAGAGATGTTCCGGAAATCGATCGCTACAACGGTGCTGATAGGCATCAACCTCGTGGTATTTTTCTGGCTGGCCTGGCAGCAGCAGAGCCTGATGATGAACACGGGCGCTGACGCGCTGGCCATTTTGCACGTGGGGGGTAACTTCAATCCCTATACGCTGGGCGACCAACCCTGGCGCCTGCTGACGTCCATGTTTCTACACTACGGCGTTATTCACCTGGCGGTAAATATGTACGGGCTCTATGTCCTGGGAGCAGGGCTTGAACCGGCGGTGGGCACGCCGCGATTTTTGCTGGTATACTTTTGCTGCGGCCTGGTATCGGGCATCGCGAGCTTGTTGTTTAATACGTATGTGATCAGTGCCGGTGCGTCGGGGGCGCTGTTCGGGTTGTACGGTTACCGGTTGGGTGCCGAAGTGATCGGCAGCTTTCACGACCGCCAGCAGCTGCGAACGGTATTTATCAACTTCGTGATCTTCGTCCTGATCAATGCCTTCATTACGGCACAGTTAAATGTTGATCTGGCCGGTCACATCGGCGGCTGTATAGCGGGTGTCGTGCTTTCGGTATTTCATTTTAAGCTGCGTTGGCTTATCCCCAATGGTCGACTGCTGGTAGTCATGCTGGCGATACCGCTGGTGTTATTTGTTTTGCCCCAGGGGCAGAAACGCTATTATGCCATTTATCAACAAGTGCTGCGCGCGGAAGATGACGGCGGGCGGGTATATGGCGCAGCGAAGACCGACGAGGCATTGAAGGACAGCCTGGCGCTGCTCGCCGGCCGGTGGGATACGATCGCATCCCAATTGCGCGCGTTGCCGGCCATACCCGCTGTACTGCAAGCCGACACGGCTATTATCGGCCTGTATAGTCGGTTGCGCCACGCGGAGACAACGTATAGGATTAAGATGATTGCCCGCGAGTCCTATGTATACCGCGACAGTATCGAGATCATACAGCAACAGCAGGCAGCGATTGGTAAGATTCGTTTCCCGCTAAACTATGACGCATCGCTGGCATTGACAGCGGACACGGTACAAGAGGTCTCCGCGGCGGCATCCCCTGCAGCGTTGGACTACACAAAAGTATACTACGACAAAGACTGGAAAGAAACGCTCAGTGTAACCGATTATCACTATTACCGCGAAGGCGCCCGCGACTCGGCAGGCCGTTGGCAGGGCCGGGTGACGGACTATTTCCGGAACGGCGACGTGCAAATGAAAGGAGAATATAAAGACGGTTTGAAAGACGGCATATTTCTCTATTACTCCGATCACGGTACCTATACTTCTGCCGGGCGCTATGTACGAGAGGAATCAACGGGGAAGTGGGAAACCTATTATCATAACGGCAGGCTACAGCGCGAAGTGGTTTACCAGGACGGTGCGTTTACCCGAAATGTGTGGGACTCGCTCGGTCGTGTACAGGTGAAGGACGGCAATGGCTACGAAACACAGTGGTATGAAAACGGAAAGGTAAAATCCGTCGGCAGTTACCTGGATGGCAAGCAGGAAGGCCTTTGGCGGGGGTATCACGCGGATGGCACGCCCTACTATCAGGAATTATACCACGAAGGCAAGCTCGAGCGGGGCATGGCCGTCACGCGCGATGGTAAACGGTATGTATACGATCAATGGAGTGACCTGGCACTGCCGGTCATGGGCCTGGAGAAGTATCGAAAATACCTGGATGCGCATACGCATGCCCCCGGAGCCTTGTGGCCGGGTAGCGGTACCGTGAAAGTTGTCTTTACGGTAGACCCTCGGGGAGGGCTTCGCGACTTTGTGATCTTGCAGAGCGTTTGCCCGGTATGCGACCAGGAGGCTATCCGCCTGCTTCGTGAGGGACCACCCTGGCGACCGGCATTGGTGCGTGGGCATGAAGCCGTCACCTCGCAGGGTTATATGGAAGTTTCCTTCTAAATCTTTTCCCGACGGGGCATAAAAAAACAGCCCTCCCGGTGGGGAAGGCTGCTGTATAAGGTTTATCCGTCACGTCGAAGACGCGGCGTATTAATCGCGGTACAGGGTGGCTTTTACTGCCTTAATAGTCTTTTCTACGTTGGGCAGGATGGCCTGAATCAGCGTAGGGGCGTAGGGCAGGGGCACGTCGAAGCTGTTGACACGCTGGATAGGAGCATCCAGGTAGTCGAAGGCGTGCTTTTGCACGTGATAGGTAATCTCCGTCGCGATAGACGACAGCGGCCAGGCTTCTTCTACGATCACGAGGCGGTTGGTCTTCTTCACAGAGGTTACAATGGCCGCGTAGTCGATCGGACGCACGGTGCGCAGGTCGATTACTTCCGCAGAGATGCCTTCCTTTTGGAGTTCTTCCGCTGCCGCGAGGGCTACCTTCATAATCTTGCCAAAAGACACGATGGTGATGTCCGTGCCGGCGCGTTTGGTATCTGCCAGACCAATGGGAATGATGTACTCTTCGGCAGGAACGTCCATTTTATCACCATACATGACCTCAGACTCCATGAAAATAACGGGGTCGTTATCACGAATAGAGGCTTTCAGGAGGCCTTTGGCGTCGTACGGGTTGGACGGAACGACTACTTTCAGACCGGGGGTATTGGCAAACCAGTTTTCAAAGTTTTGGGAGTGTTGGGCGCCTAGCTGGCCGGCATTGCCGGTAGGGCCACGGAACACGATAGGGGCGCTATACTGCCCGCCTGACATGGAAAGGATCTTGGCGGCCGAGTTAATGATCTGGTCGATGGCTACCAGCGAGAAGTTGAAGGTCATGAATTCGATGATGGGGCGGAGGCCGTTCATGGCAGCACCGACACCGATCCCGGCAAAGCCCAGCTCAGCGATTGGCGTATCGAGCACGCGCTCGGCTCCAAATTCTGCCAGCATACCCTGGCTGACTTTGTAGGCGCCGTTGTATTCGGCTACCTCTTCACCTAACAGCACGATGCTGGGGTCTTTACGCATTTCTTCGCTCATGGCCTCGCGCAGGGCCTCTCTAAACTGGATCTCTCTCATGACGTTACTTTTGAAAAGCGTGTAAAAATAGTATCCGGGGGTGGATTGGGCAAATAAAAAACCCTCCCGGGGACCGGAAGGGTTTTTATATCAAGATTCCAATGAGTTCTGTTATTTCAACGCATTTCTGAAAGGCTCAGTGGCGGCGAATTTCGTGAATTCGAGGTCGCTCAGAGCAGCTTCTTTCAGGGAAGGATCAACTTTTACAGCAGAAGTCAGGTTGCTGACCACGCCGTCAGCCTGGTTCAGGCGGGCAGAGGCAACGGCCGCGCCATAATACGCGATCGCCAGGTTGCTGTTTTTGTTGGTAGCTTCTTTGAAAGAAGTCAGGGCGTTTTGGTAGTCTTTGTTCAGCACTTGTGCCAGACCTTTGTTGAACAGGTTGTCAGCATTGTCTGTAGCGTTAGACTCAGAGCTTACCGCAGCAGCGTATTGTGCTTTTACGATCTCAGCATAGCCTTTCACACCGTTTACACCGGCAGCGTTGTCGCCAGTCAGGCCACCAGCAGCTTTCGCAGCGTGGCTGTAAGCAGCGTAAGCGTTGCCTTTCAGCGCAGCGACCGAAGCCAGGTTGGCTTGTACTTCCGGAGCGTCGTTGATCTTAGATGCCAGGTCAAGTTGAGCCTGTGCTTTGTCAGCCAGGGCAGCAGCGTTGCTGGAGTTTTCGATGGCTTGCGCGATGTATACAGCGCCGAGGTTGTTGTGGGCTACCCAGCTTGTACCTTTTTTGGTAGCAGCTTCGTAGATGGCAGCTTTCTCATCCAGGGAAGGAGTGAGTGTAGCAGCGTACAGCAGCTCTTCTTGTGACAGCGTATCTGCGCTGGTAGCGCCGGTTGTGATTTGTTTCGCCAGTACAGAGATTTCTGCGTCTGTTTTCTTCTCTTTTACAACCAGGATCTCAGTTTTTGCTGTTCTCAGTTTAGGATACACGTCTTTGAAAACTTTCTTGTACGTCTTCAGCGACTTGAATTGTTTCTCCTGGTCTTCGAAAGTACCGCCACCGTTGATGATGTTCAGGTATTCAGCTTTCTCTTCAGAAGTGATGCCAGTGTAGGCTTCGAGGGCGATTTTGAAGTTAGCCCAGTCTTGAATAACCGGCTTCAGGATGAACTGGATCGAGTCAGCTTTGCCTTTGTAGTCGTACTTCTTCATTTCTGTGCGATAGAATTTTTCGATCGCAGCAGCACGTTCCGGAGACAGTTTGCTGTTGATACGCTCAGCACCTTCAGGAGAGTGAGTACCGGTGATGGTTACGGTACGGGTAGCGTTTTTCGAAGCGATGAAGGCATCGAGTTGTTTACCTTTTGTGCTCTTGATCTCAGAAGTTCTGAGGACAGAACGGCCTTGCTCGAAGATGAAGTCAGGAATAACGATGGGAGTCAGTTCTTCCTGGTTGTTGTAACCATGGCCAGCGTAAGCGGCGAAGTATACAGGCTTAACCAATTTCGAAGTAGTGATCACACCGGTAGCGACAGGCATACGCGCAGTGGCTTTCGACTTAGAGCCTTTCGAAGCAACACCCTCTACTTCGAGAGTACCTACTTTCATAGCAGGCTGGTAAGGGAATGAAAAGCTCTTTGTTACGCGTGGTTGCTCTTTGGCGGCGTTCGGGTAGTCCTCGGCCTTGAACGGTATAGGATCCAGCGCAAGCTCTTGCTCACCGTACTTGTAGAAGCTGTTTACGGTGTAAGCCGTACCTTTCTTCAGCATTTTTACAGGCAGGTTTGCTGCCAGTTCGTAGGCAACTGTATCCTTATGAACTTCCAGCGGATTGGGGGTCACAGTCAGCTGTTGTTCTTTTGCCATTTTCACCATCTTGGGCAGCGTGCAGCCCGCGAGGCTAAAGGCACCGACGACCAGAAATGAGTAAACTACTTTTCTCATTGGATTTTAGTTTATTAGTTGATTTTAAACAGGTTGCAAAACTATACTTATGTGTATTTTTTTGCAATTATACTCAAAAAAATAAGATCGACAGGGATCATAAGAAGCGTTCGGCGCGTTATATTTGTAAGCCGGATTTTTGTTCGATAAATCAACTATTTCTACGTTGAAGTTCTAAAAGAAAAGGCAATATGAGGCAATTAACCGATAAAATCCAGCATTTCTTTGAGCGTCAGGCCTTTGGCGTGTGTACACACATTGGCGAGAAGATCGGTGTGGCTACCTCCAGCATACGTCTTTTCTTCATTTACACTTCCTTTATCACCTTCGGATCACCGCTAATTATTTACCTTTCCCTGGCCTTTATCATGAATATGCGCAAGCATTTGCGTAAGCGCAAGCCCGTGTGGGACTATTAAGTTAGGGAAGGGAAATAAACGTTATTAGCGGTAATACCCTCGATAGGTGTACCAATAGCAATAACTATACCCGGGGTGACTTTCTGCGGATATAATGGTCGAAGATAATAGATCCCCGGTATACCGCCGTACGCGGGTATGAGGGGTATGCGCGGTGTAGTGCCTTACGTTTGCGCCAGTCGCGCCGAAACCTTCTTAAGAAATGTACATGCGCCTGCAGCACGGCCCGGGCATTAGCAGGCTTGCGCTGGGCCAGAAACACAATTGCCGCCAGCCAGTCAAGGGCCAGACGCACAGGGAATTTATACACTAACTCGGTTGTGTCGAAGTGCTTCAGGATAAGCGACAGCCCATTTCGAAAGTTCAGGTAGGTTTTACGCGGATGATCATAGCCCAGCGTACCAGCGCCAACGTGGTAGATAGTGCTCAGCCCACAATAGTACACCTGATGATTGGATCGTTGCAGTTTCCAGCAGAGATCGATCTCCTCCATATGTGCAAAGAAGTCCTCATCCAGTCCGCCAAATTGGTGGTATAATTCCGCTCGTATCAGGAGGCATGCACCCGTCGCCCAGAAGACCGGACGTTGATCATTATACTGCCCGCTGTCTGTCTCGACGGCGCGAAACATGCGCCCGCGGCAGAAGGGATATCCCAGCGCGTCGATATACCCGCCGGCAGCGCCGGCATATTCGAATTGACTGGGTTGGTGATAGGAGAGTATCTTGGGATGGACGGCTGCTATACCGGCGTTATTGTCAAGCAGACGGATAAGCGGCGGCAACCAATCCGGGGTAACTTCAATGTCGGAGTTGAGAAGCACGTAGTAGTCGGCGTCGGTAACGTGTTGTAACGCCCGGTTATAGCCGCCGCAGAAGCCATAGTTCTGGTCAAACAGGATCAACCTGACGCCGGGAAACTCGCGCTTTAATACTTCGATGGAATTGTCGGTCGAGCCGTTGTCGGCTACAATGACCTCGGCTTCGGGCGAGCAGGCCACGACCGAGGGCAGGAACTTGCGCAGGTAGGCAGCTCCGTTATAGTTTAAAATGACAACGGCGGTCCGGCTCATCCCATCAGGCTGCTAAGGTCTACACCCGGTATATTCGGCAGCAGCCCTTCGGTGCTCTTCCGGAGCTCTTCTTTGGCCTTTATTTCGGCCTCGCCGGCAGCCTTGTTGACGGCGGCAATGATCAAATCCTGTAAAATGATGCGATCGTCAGCCTT
Organism: Parachryseolinea silvisoli; assembly: GCF_021190955.1. Taxonomy (GTDB): domain Bacteria; phylum Bacteroidota; class Bacteroidia; order Cytophagales; family Cyclobacteriaceae; genus Ohtaekwangia; species Ohtaekwangia silvisoli. Next base: position 757,955 of record NZ_JAIOAO010000001.1, on the reverse strand, counting down.
CAGCAAGGAGGGGTCGATTTCGAGGGCCACGAGCTGTTTCTTGCCATTGACCGTGGCCTTTACCATGCCGGCGCCGGCATCGCCTTCGGCACGTACGTTGACGAGGCTGTCCTGGGCTTCTTTCATGCGGGCCTGAACTTCCTTCATCTTGCCCATCATTTTCATCATGTCAAACATAGCTATATGGATTACGGGTTGTTATCTGGCGGCAAAGGTATGAATTGATTGCCGATAGCCTACTTCTTTCGCAGCAGATAGAAGGCGCCGGATTTCTCAAAGGTGCGGCCCGCGCGGTCTACGACCGTAGCCCTAAAGACATACGTGCCTTCCGGCTGCAGGTTGCCCTTATAGGTGCCGTCCCAGCCGGCGTCTTCCTTGTCGTTTGTACTATACATCATCTCGCCCCAACGGTTAAAGATCTTCATGTCGAAGCTTACCACATACCGCTGGCCAAAGACGCGGAAGGTGTCGTTCGTGCCATCGCGGTTGGGAGTAAACCCGGTCGGGTAATAGAGGTTAGGCGCCTTGATGACGGTAATGGTATTGGAAACAGACGGGTCCAGCGTGCCGTCCGTGGCCCGGGCGGTAATGACGTAGGTGCTGACTTGATTGTCAGGGTTGTTGGTGCTTGGGTCGGTAAACGTGGTGACGTTGCCCGCGTCGGTGGTTTCGATCAGGTTGCCGCCATCGTCGTACAGGCTCACGACATAAGTGCTCAGGGGGGACGTCCAGCCGCTATAGGCGGACCACGTCAGGTCGACCGTGTTGTCGGGCCGCAGGCTGCCGCCGAGCTGTATGGGGCAGGCATCCGGGCTTGGCAGACTGGTGTTGCCACACCGGTCGGTATAGGTCACGCGGTAACACGTAGGGTCCGCGGTGGCGTACGCCGCATCTACAAAGGGCAACGTGGTAAACTCCTGGGCCGCACCGGGCACGCTGTTTACGGTCTTGACGATGGAGAATGTCGAGGCCGGTACCGCCACTTCAGGCCACGTGAGCGTGACGCTGGTGCCGTCTACCAAGGTGCTGATGTCGGCAATGGCCGGTGGAATGTTGTTGGAGAATGCGGTGACACTTTTGGGGAACGAAAGGCTTTGTGCGCCACCGGTATAATTGCCGGTGAGCCGGTACGTGTATTGTTCCTTGCAGGTGACATCGGTGTCGGTGTAGGCCGCGGGAGTAGGGGCTACGTTGGGCGACAATGCCGCTTCGTTTTTAGTAATGGTGATGTCGGTCAGCGGGTGCGTGGCGCTGGCCGCGGCGGTAGACCAGGTGAGGTCGTTTTCGTTGTTTTGCGCGGTAGCCGTCAGGTTGAGACTGCACACGATCGGGGAGCTGCCGGCCACCACGTTGTCGCACGGGTTGAAGGTATTGACGCGCATGCAGTAGTAGTTGGACAGTGCCGGTACGTTTGCTACCGTTTGGGTCATGTTGGTGGCCTGGTCGCTGTAAAGCGTTGCGTACTGCTGGAAGCCGGTGGCGTTGTTTGTCGCGACCATAAACCGATACTGAATGGAAGGATCGGTATCGAAATCTACTTTGATGGACGTGCCGGGGTCTAACACTTCCACCCGGCGGATGTCTGCCACGGGGAGTGTATTGGCCACGGTTACGGTAGCAGTTTTTGTCAGGCAACTGGCGTCGTTGGCACCGGTACCGTTGCTGCCGGTCACTTTCACCGTGCGCGGTGTAGGGGTAGCGGGCGCGGGTGTATAGGTGTGAATGTCGGTCGCGCTCACGGCAGGTTTCGTGACTGTCGGACCGTCGGAATAGTCGAATACATAAAATGGATAGCGCGTGTCTGTCACTTTCACAAAGACCTCTCCGCCGTCGCAGGAGTATGCTTCAAAGGAAGGAGGGGCATTGGGCGATACATCAATGCGGATGTCGTCGTTATTTACGCCATCGGTCCCCACGGCAATAAACAAATTATAAGTACCCGCCGGCATGAACCAAACGGAGTCGACGCCTGTGTTGGCATTGTCAAACTCACCGGTTTTTATGGTGGTGCCGTTCCGGGTTACCCGGTAGGAGCATGAGATCGTGGGGTCAGCACACGGCGTGTTGGTAATCCATACTTTCAGCGTCTCACAGCCTTTTATTGCGTCAGCAGTAAATTTACCGTTGTTACTGGGAAACTGCGCCACAGCCACATGCGTGACAATGAGTACCAGCCATACGGTAAAAATGAGCGGCAGTGCCTTCATGCGTTCGTTTTCAGCGGCAGGTTCTTTAAAAAATCTTCCGCCTTTTTAATATCGTCGTGCAATATGCGGTCATCTTCTATAAACGGCACTATGGCACGGAAAGTATGAACGAATTCTTCCAGCGCAGGCGAACTTTTCAGGGGTCTGCGGAAGGTAAGCGCCTGGGCGGCGGTGATGAGCTCGATGGCCAGGATGGAATACAGGTTGTCGACAATGCGATATGCCTTCGTGGCGGCATTTGCGCCCATGCTGACGTGGTCTTCCTGCCCGTTGGACGACACAATGGAGTCTACCGAGGCCGGCGTGCAAAGCTGTTTGTTCTGGCTGACCAGCGAGGCGGCGGTGTATTGAGGGATCATCAATCCCGAGTTGATACCGGGGTTGGCCACCAGGTAATTGGGCAGGTCGCGCAGTCCGGCGATCAACTGGTATGTACGTCGCTCGGAGATGTTGCCCAGCTCGGCCAGGGCAATGGCCAGGAAGTCGAGCGCCAGGGCCAGCGGCTGGCCGTGGAAGTTGCCCGCGGAGATGATGGCATCGTCGTCGGGGAAGACATTCGGATTATCCGTGACGCTGTTGACTTCCGTCAGCATCACGCGCGTGGCATAGTCGAGCGCATCGGCGCTGGCGCCGTGCACCTGCGGAATGCAGCGGAAGGAGTAGGGATCCTGTACGTGTTTTTTAGCTTGCGCTATGAGCTCGCTGCCGGCAAGGGAGGCCCGTATTGCAGCGGCCACCGATTGTTGCCCGGCATGCGGGCGGATGGCATGGACCGACGGCAGGAACGGCTCGATGCGTCCGTCGAAAGCGTCGAGTGACAATGCGCCGATCAGATTTGCCAGGTGTAATAAACGCTGACCATGCACCACACACCAGGTGCCGTACGCGCTCATGAATTGTGTGCCGTTGAGCAGTGCCAGGCCCTCTTTCGCCGCAAAGGCAATGGGCTTCCACTGGAATTGTTTATTGATGGCTTCGCCGGATAGACGGATATGGTTGTGTTGTACTTCTCCCAGCCCCAACAGCGGCAACGACAAGTGCGCCAGGGGAGCCAGGTCGCCGGAGGCGCCGAGCGATCCCATCTCGTAAATCACCGGGAGCACGCGCGCGTTATACATCGCCACGAGGCGCTCGACCGTAAGGACCTGTACGCCCGAGTAGCCATACGACAGGGACTGCGCCTTCAGAAAAAGCATGAGTGAGACAATCTCCGCCGGCACTTCCGGACCGGTGCCGCAGGCGTGCGACTTCACGAGATTCTCCTGCAGTTTTTCTAATTGGTCATGCGAGATGTTTTTATTGTACAGCGACCCAAAGCCGGTGTTGATACCATAGATCGCCTGCGTTGACCCGGCCAGTTTTTGATCGAGGTAGGTGCGGCAGCGGGTTATCTTGTCGCGGGTTTCCGCTGGCAGCTCGACGGTCACACCGCCGTGTAGTACGGCCGTGAGATCGTCGAGTGTGAGGGGTTTATCGGATAAGAAATGGACGGGCATGGGGTTGGTTGGGTTTGATTGGCGGGTGGGCGGGGTTATCGCAATTTGGCAATGACCTCGTCGACGGTGGCTTTCACTTGCTCGCCTTTCTCCATGTCTTTAAAGGCCAGCTGGCCGCTCTGCATCTCGTCCGAGCCGATCACCAACGTGAAGGGTATCATCTTTTTGTTGGCGTATTCCAACTGCTTGTTTAGCTTTTTCTGGTCGGGGTATATTTCCGCCGGTATACCCGCTGCGCGGAGCCTGGCGAGTACACCGAGTCCGTATTGCAGGGAGGCATCATCGAAGTGGCAGATTAGTACCTTCGAGGAGATCTGTGCATTTTTCGGGAACAGCTGCAGCTCTTCCATGGCATCGTAAATACGGTCTACACCAAACGAGAAGCCTACGCCGGAGAGATTCTCTTTGTCTCCAAAAGCCTTCGTGAGGTTGTCGTAACGGCCGCCGCCGCTCACGCTGCCGATGCCGACGTTGTTGATCTTCACTTCGAAGATGCAGCCGGTATAGTAGCTCAGGCCACGGGCCAGGGCGATGTCGAACTCGACGTGCGTATCGTCAGCGTTATAGCTTTTTAAGAAGTTTAATACTTCGCGCAGGTCGCGCAGGCCTTGCTGGCCGGTTTCGTTGGCCGTAAAACGGTCCACGAGAAAGGCGATCTTATTGGTCGTAGAGCCTTTCACCTCAAGTATATCGAACAGGATGTTGAGGCTTTCGTCCGAGTAGCCTTTGGGACGCAGCTCTTCCTTCACTTTTTCAACACCGATCTTGTCAAGCTTATCGATGGCCACAAAAAGCGAAGTTTCGCCTTGTATCGGGAGGGTCGCGTTTTCATTGCTTTTGGCATTCACGATCTCCGCGATAGCCGACAAAATGCCGCGGTGGTTGATCTTGATGCTGTAGTCGGGAATGCCAAGGCCTTTGAACACCTCTTTGATCATCAGAATGATCTCGGCTTCGCAGAGCAGCGAGTTGGTACCTATGACATCGGCGTCGCACTGGTAGAACTCGCAATAACGGCCTTTCTGGGGGCGGTCTCCGCGCCAGACAGGCTGCATCTGGTAGCGTTTGAAGGGAAAGCTTATTTCGTTGCGGTTCATGACCACATACCGGGCAAAGGGCACGGTCAGGTCGTAGCGCAGGCCTTTTTTAGAGATCTCACCGGTGATCTTTTTAGACTGGCGTTCGGCCAGCAGGGTGGGGTCCACGTCGCCCAGGAAATCGCCCGAATTCAGGATCTTAAACAGCAGCTGATCACCTTCCTCACCGTATTTCCCGGTCAGGGTCGACAGGTTTTCCATGGCAGGAGTTTCCAGGGGCATAAAGCCGTAGGTCTGAAATACCTGGCGGATGGTGTTGAAAATAAACTGCCGCTTGGCCATAACTGCCGGACCGAAATCGCGTGTTCCTTTGGGTAATGTGGGTTTTTCCATAAAATTCTACGCCGCAAAGCTAACCAGGATTTTCAGGAACGGAAGGCTCCTGGTGGCCAATGCGGGGTCTGTCAGGATAATTACGATTATTTCTTGGTTGGAATGGAAAAGCGGATTATTTTTGCGCTCCTTTTAAAGAATAAGTGCCATGGCAGTAACCAGACTTAAGAGAAAAAACCGCAAAGATAAAGCTAAATCGGCTGTTCGTCGCCAGTCGCTGAAGATCCAGAATGCTAAACCGGTGATCAAGAACGTTGACATCGAAGCCATCAAAGAAGAGTTCAAAGCTAAGGCTGCTAAGAAATAAGCAGTCCTGACCTTTTATGATATGGTAAAGCCTTGTACTGTCGTACAGGGCTTTCTGTTTTTACTTCGTTGTAAGCCATTCGTGACAAGCGTTTAGGGGGCAGTTAACGATCCCCTAATATCCCTCCTTCATCTTATCGAACTCCATCCTAAGCTCATCTGAAATCGACTTGTGAAGTCCAGTTTCCTTCCGGATAATCCCAGCTAAAAGATTTTCATAGGTGTAGTCATCAATCACTACGCCCGCTATAGGATAGTCCCGTAGCCATCTGTCAAATCGTTGACGACGTTTTTCATGTCTGCCATCCTTTGTGTCGGCTACATATATAACTACATCATCATTGCTTTTGAAAAACTCCGAAAGAATCCAGGTCACTGTTACTCCCACACGACTATCCAACGGTGGAAGGACATCTATGGATTTGTTTGTGAGATTAAACATAAGGATACGACAATTCTTAGTATCAAAGTCATCAAAATTCTCCGTTATGTCTGAAAAAGTGCATACTGGATTTCATTCTTTGCTACGAATTGATAGGTTCCTTGGAATGGAGAAACCTCATATCGGCTGGACAAGCTTGTGCTGCTTTTTTAAGCCAGAATAATCACCAGAAAGAATTTTTTTCTCAATGTCTTTCTTATCCTCAACCAATTTTACAAGAATTGAGCCTATCGACTTTTTACCGGAGGAGGATTTACTATGTGAGTTTCTTGCTTTCACGGTTTTACAACATTTTTTTGATTACTGCTGGTCTACAAATTTAACGAAAAACACTGAAAAGTGATCGAATGTTATCGCGAATAAATTACAATTTATTGATAATCAAATATTTGATTGTATTTTCTTGCGGGTATTGACGAACGCTATCGTTTACATCAAACCCATTCATCGTCTAATCTGTCTTCGCGGGCTACCCCGCCACTTTTTCTGTTTTCGTTGAGACTTCCCCGCGAACTTTCTTAACATTGAGGCCGCAAAATCAACCCTATGAAGCATTTCGTCAACTGGAACGTAAACGGCATCCGCTCGATCATCAAAAAGGACTTTCTGAAAGATGTCGCGCAGATGGACCCGGATATTCTCTGTTTCCAGGAGACCAAAGCGGCTGTGGAAGAAGTGCGCTCAGCGCTGGAGTTGCTGCCGGGGTACCATGTGTATGTCAATTCCTCCAAGGCCCGCAAGGGCTATTCCGGCACGGCCATCCTGAGCAAAGAAGAGCCGATGCAGGTGACCTACGACCTGGGCCTGGAAGAGCACGACCAGGAGGGACGCGTGATCACAGCCGAGTTTGCGACCTACTTTGTGGTAACGGTCTACACGCCTAACTCCGGCGAAGGACTGGCGCGCCTGGACTACCGCGAGCGTTGGGATAAGGAGTTTAGGGAGCATCTGCTATGGCTCAGTCGCCGCAAGCCGGTCATTGTCTGTGGTGACCTGAACGTAGCCCATCAGGCCATCGACATTGCCCGCGCAAAAGAGAACTACAACAAGTCTGCCGGCTATACCCAGCGCGAAATAGACGGCTTCACCCGCCTGCTGGAAGCCGGGTTCGTAGACACCTTCCGGCGGTTTTATCCGGAGCAGGTTAAATATTCCTATTGGGACTACGTGACGAAAGCCCGCGAGAAAAACGTTGGCTGGCGCATTGACTACTTCCTGGTCGCAGAGTCGTTGATGAACAAAGTTCAAGAGGCGGCCATCTACAACGAATACCACGGCTCGGACCACTGTCCGGTAGCCATCCGGATAGACTTATAATCCCACGAAAAAAGAAGATTTCCTAGTTGCCGCCGACACGCTCGATGTCCGCACCAATGGCGCGTAGACGGGCTTCGATGTTTTGGTAGCCGCGGTCGATCTGCTCGATGTTCGAGATCTCGCTGGTGCCCGGTGCTGACAGGGCCGCGATGAGCAGGGCCACACCGGCACGGATGTCGGGTGACGACATCTTGATGCCTTTGAGCGGCTGCTTGCGGTCCAGGCCAATGACGTTCGCGCGGTGCGGATCACACAGGATGATCTGCGCACCCATGTCGATCAGCTTATCGACAAAGAACAGGCGGCTTTCAAACATCTTCTGGTGAATGAGCACGGTGCCTTTGGCTTGCGTCGCCACGACCAGCACAATACTGATCAGGTCGGGCGTGAAGCCGGGCCAGGGGGAATCGGCTACGGTCAGGATAGAGCCGTCGATGAAGGTCTCGATCTCATAGCGTTCCTGAGAAGGGATAAAGATATCATCGCCGCGGAATTCGAGTTTGATACCCAGGCGTCGGAAGATGTCCGGGATAACGCCGAGCATGTCGATGCGGCAATTTTTGATCGTAATTTCCGATTGGGTCATGGCCGCCAGGCCGATGAAGCTGCCGATCTCGATCATGTCGGGCAGCATGGTATGTTCCGTGCCGCCGAGCTTGTCTACACCTTCAATGGTGAGCAGGTTGGAGCCTACACCGCTGATCTTTGCACCCATGCGGTTGAGCATGAGGCAGAGCTGTTGCAGGTAGGGTTCGCAGGCCGCGTTGTAAATGGTTGTCGTGCCTTTGGCCAGGACTGCCGCCATGACGACGTTGGCCGTGCCGGTGACAGACGCTTCGTCCAGCAACATGTAGCAGCCGCGGAGCTCGCTGGCGTCGATGTGGAAGAGGTGCTCGCTGGCGTCGAAGTTAAACCGGGCGCCAAGTTTCTGGAACCCGAGGAAGTGCGTATCCAAACGACGACGGCCGATCTTGTCTCCACCCGGTTTGGGCAGGGTGGCCTTGCCAAAGCGGGCCAGGATCGGACCGAGCAACATCACGGAGCCGCGCAGCGCGGCCGCTTTCTTGCGGTACTCGTCGGTCTCTAAAAAAGCTGTATTGATGTTGTTGGAGGTAAAGCGGCAAGAGCCATTGCCGAGGCGCTCGACCTTGCTGCCCAGGTCGCCAATGAGCTCGATGAGCTTGTTGACGTCAACGATGTCTGGAATGTTGTGGATCGTGATGGTCTCTGGCGACAGCAGCACGGCGCTCAGAATTTGCAGTGCTTCGTTTTTGGCACCCTGGGGAGTGATCTCACCTTTCAGTTTTTTTCCACCCCGTATCTTGAAAATGCTCATGGAATACGCTCTGTTCTAATGGCTATTGATCTCTTCTGCGCTTGAAATTGTTGTTGTTATTGCCACGGTTCTTGTTGAAGGGGCGGTTGTGACCACCGGTGCCACCTCCCTGACGGTTGTGGCTTTGATGCCCCGGGTGGGCCTGATTGCCACTGGGGCCCCCTTGCGGGCGGACCTTTTTACGTTCTTTGTATAACTTCTCGAAGAGGTTGTCTTCGCGTATTTTGTCGATGGTCATGTTCAGCGCACCGCCCGACATCATATTGATATCACGCAGGATGACCGAGTCATCCAGGGGCTCTTTGTTCCAGTTGGCGTAGAACGTTTTCATGAGCTTGCCCAGGTAGATGATGGCGTCTTCGCGCTCTTGCGGATCTTCTTTCTTCAGCGCTTCTTTTACCAGCTTCTCGATGTTCTTGCCGTAGTGCTTAAAGCGTACGTCGTTCTTCGGGTACTCTACCTTGAGGGGCTTCTTGAAGACGGTCTCGCGGTCGGGTATGGTATAGGGATTGTTTACATCGAGGTCGAAGTCGGCGATGATATACAAATCGTCCCACATGCGTTGTGGATCTTCGCCCTGCTCTTTGATGGAGGGCGTGAGCTGTTTGATCAGCTCGATCAGCGTATAGGCCAGCTCGGTACGTTTTTGCTTATCGGGTTGTTGGCGAATGTACTCGACAAGCTTTTGTACGTTGCGGCCGTATTCTTTCAAAATGATGTGGGGACGGGAAGTATTATATTCTCCTATCATACAGTTTTTTTTATTGGTACTTCCGCCGGCAAGGGCCGGTGGGTGTTGTCAAAAATTTAATGAGATCAGGCACCGATTGCTCAGGATGTCCGGTAAAAGTTCAATGGCAATGGATCCGGGTCCTTTCAGGTAAATTATATTTAACCGCAAGGTAACGGATATTTCATCAAAAGTAAAATACTGACCGGAAGCGCATTTCAGCCCTAATTCTCGACGATGCGCAGCTTGGCGAAGCTCAGCAGCAGGGTCTTTTCGCCGATGTCCTTAAAGCCGATCTTGGCCTTGCGGTCCGCGCCGGACGTATCCATTTGCAAAACCGTGCCAAAGCCGAATTTCGGATGCTCTACCCGCATGCCTACCTGCAGGGCCCCCGTGTCGCTCGGGATGAAGTCGGCCGGTGGTTTGTACGTCACCGGGCGTGTCGGCGGTGCGGAGGTAACGGTTTTCTTGATGCCGGCCACCAGCTTTTTGGCATACTGGCTGGGCGGCGGTGTAGACTCGATGGCGCTGCTAAACTTGCTGCTGACCTTAATGAAGGATGAATCGATATCGTCGAGGAAACGGCTGGGCTCGGAATTCTTGAGGCGTCCGAAGCGGTAGCGCGACAGCGCGTAGGAGAGGAACAGGCGTTTCTCTGCCCGTGTAATGGCCACGTAAAACAGGCGGCGCTCCTCTTCCAGGTCGGCGCGGCTGTTGATCATCATCTGCGACGGGAAGAGGTCTTCCTCCATGCCCACCATGTAGACATACTTAAACTCAAGCCCCTTGGCCATGTGAATGGTCATGAGCGTGACTTTGTCCGGGTCCTTATCCTTCTCTTCGTCCTGCCCTGTCAGCAGCGACACCTCTTGCAGAAAAGCCCCCAGGCTTTTATCCTGGCGCTCGGGGTCGTCGGTAAATTCCTTGATGGCGTTCAGTAGCTCCTGTACGTTTTCGTAGCGGCTCAGGCCCTCTACGGTCTTGTCTTCGTACAGCTCGCGCAGCAGGCCGGAGCTTTTGGCAATTTCGAAGGCGGCTTCGTAGGCATCTTTGCGCTCGATCTCCATCGAGAAGCGTTTGATCATGGCCACGAAGTCGTCAATCGGTCCGGCCACACGTCCACCCACAAAGGGCGTCACGTTCTGTACAATGTCCCACAGCGGGGCGCCGTGGTCGTTGGCGGCGACTACAATCTTGTCGACGGTAGCATCGCCGATGCCACGCTTGGGCAGGTTGATGATGCGGCGGAACGAGGCCTCGTCCTGCTGGTTCATGGTGAAACGCAGGTACGCCAGAATGTCTTTGATCTCTTTGCGCTGGTAGAACGACAGACCGCCCACCATGCGGTACGGAATGTTCATGCGTCGCAGCGATTCTTCCAGCGCACGCGACTGGCTGTTGGTGCGGTATAATATGGCAAAGTCGCTATACTTCATCTGGTGCTGCATGCGCTCCTGGAAGATGGAGGTTGCCACGAGGCGGCCTTCTTCATTGTCGGATACAGCTTTGATCAGCTCGATGAGCTTGCCCTCTTCGTTGGCCGTCCACACATTCTTGGGCAGCTGCGCGCGGTTGCGTTTGATGACCGAGTTGGCGGCTTGCACAATGTTGCTGGTGGAGCGATAGTTCTGCTCCAGCTTGATCACTTTCAGGTCGGCATAGTCACGCTCGAAGTTCAGGATGTTGGTAATGTCTGCTCCGCGGAAGGCATAAATACTTTGCGCATCGTCGCCTACCACGCAGACGTTCTCCCGCACCGCGGCCAGCTTGCGAATGATGTAATACTGGCAGAGGTTGGTATCCTGAAACTCGTCCACCATCAGGTATTGAATGCGCTGCTGGTATTTGTTCAGCACGTCGAGATGCTCTTTAAAGAGCTTGTCGGTGTTGAACAGCAGGTCGTCAAAGTCCATGGCGCCCGACTTGTACAGGCGGTTGGTATAAATTTTATAGATGTTGCCGATTTCGGGCCGCATGTTTGCCGCGTCATCACCCATCAGCTCCGCGTTCCGCAGGTATTCGTCGGCGCCGATCAGCTTGTTCTTGGCGGAAGAAATGCGGCTCAGCACGGTATTGACTTTATATACCGCATCGTCCAGGCCTTTCTCCTTGATAATGGTGCGCAGCAACTGCTTGACATCGTCGGTATCGTAGATCGTAAAGTTATTGGGATACCCTATGTGGTGTGCCTCCGCGCGGAGAATGCGCGAGAACACCGAGTGAAACGTACCCATCATCAGGCTGCGGGCGTCGCTGCCCACGACTTTTTCGATACGCTCGCGCATCTCCTTGGCCGCCTTGTTGGTAAAGGTCAGCGCCATGATGCTGAACGGATCAACATTCTTTTCCCGAATGAGGTAGGCAATGCGAAAGGTCAGCACCCGGGTCTTGCCCGAGCCGGCGCCGGCAATGAGCATGACGGGACCTTCGGTGGTGAGTACGCCTTCGCGTTGAGGTTCGTTGAGGGTATCTAAGTATTCAGTCATAATTGAGAGCGCAAATTAAACATTAAAGACGGACATCCTTTTAATGAAATTTGTCCTTTGTATTTTTGAGAAAAACGCGCCACGTGTGGAGTATAAAGACGGATTGAGTATTACCGCTGCTGAGCCCTGGTTTAAAGTAAAGGTTCAGGTCATTACACGTTACGTCCAATCATTCATTGGTCATGTTGCCGGCCGGGCCAGCGAGATTATTGTAGTCGACCTTTGTGCGGGCAGCGGGTTGTATTCGCATGGCCACCAACGCGACGTTTTTCCCGGCGCCGCTTTTACCCTGATGGGCGAAGAATGGCCTATTTCGCACTGGATTTTTTGCGAGCCCGATTTCACGCAGGCGCAGGCATTGCGCAGCCGGCTGGCGAGCCGCTTCCGCGATCGGAACGCCACCGTGCTCGACTGCAACCCCGTCGACGCCCCGGAGGCCTTGCAGGCTGTTCTTCCGAAAAATATCCGTGGGGGCAAAGTGGCCGTGGTGTGCCTGGTCGATCCGTTTTCCTTTACTGTGCCGTTTGCGACAATAGATAAACTCGCCGCGCTGAATTTTAGTTTCATCATGCCGTTCACCTGGCCGCTGAACGAGCGAATGAATTATTCCTATTACAACGAAGAGCACGCTGCCACGCTCAAACGATTTCTCGGCGTCGGCGACTTGCAGCGGCTGGCGGCGTCCACGAGCAATGCTCAGTTCTACAAGCATATGGTGCGGTTGTATCAGACCAATATGCTGATGCTGGGCTTGAATACTGCGTTGTCGGCGCACCCGCTCAATTCCCCGCTCATGCAGGTGCCGGCGTATTATGTAGGCTTCTTCTCCCGCAAGTATTCCACAAAGGTGATTCAGCACAGCGTGTACAGCAGCGACCAGACCGAGCTGTTTTAGTTTACCTGCCGTAGGCAGGGCCGCCGTATTGACCGTTCCTGATTTTCAGTATCTTTGTGTTATGATCAAGATTGGCGAAGTATTGGTTTCCGACGATGTCGTGGAAAAAGAATTTGTCTGCAACCTGGACAAATGCAAAGGTGCGTGCTGTGTGGAGGGCGACTTTGGCGCGCCGTTGAACGAGGACGAGCTTCCGATCCTGGAGGAAATCTATCCGATCGTAAAACCGTATTTGACGAAGGACGCTATTCGCGTGATCGAGAAGCTGGGGACGCATACGACGGATGATGATGGCGACCTGTGTACGCCGGTGATCGACGGACGCGAATGTGTGTATGCGATCTATGACAAGCAGGGGATTTTGAAGTGTGGGATTGAGCAGGCTTACCTGGATGGCAAGATTACGTGGAAGAAGCCGATCTCGTGTCATTTATATCCGATTCGCATTACTTCTAAAAAGAACTTTGAGGCGCTGAATTATAACAAGTGGCATATTTGCTCGCCGGCGTGTGTGTTGGGGAAAGAGCTGCAGGTGCCGGTGTATAAGTTTTTGAAGGAGCCGCTGATCCGGAAGTATGGGGAGCAGTGGTATGGTGAGCTGGAACAGGCGGTGGAGGAGCGGCCGAAGAAGGAGAAGAAAGCTCCGAAGAAATGATAATAAAAAGGCCCCGACTTGTCGGGGCCTTTGCTTTATACTTTATGCGAGGCCTATGCGACGGGATAGGTCGGAGCTGAATACGTCTCGTGGGTCGTATTTCTTTTTGATGTCCAGCCAGTCTTTGTGTTGGGGGTACATCGCCTTGAATGTAGGCTCATCTAAGTAGGCATCTTTCCCCAGGTAAATCCGTCCGCCCATATCCAGCACCATCTTATCAAGCTTTTGCGTAAACGGCTTCAGCTGCTCCGTTATCGGGAAGTCGATGGCGAAGGTGTAGCCCTCGAAGGGGAACGACAGCAGGCCACCCTGCCCTTTGCCGAATTTTTTCAGCACGTTCAGGAACGGTACGCAGTTGCTTTGCGTGATCTCGGTCAGGATCTTCCGGATGTTCTCCGGACCCTTTTCCATCGGCAGTACGAACTGGTATTGAATGAAGCCGCGCTTGCCATAGCCGCGGTTCCAGTTGTTGATCATATCAAGCGGGTAGAAGAATTTGTCGTAGTGCGCGATGGGCGCGCCGTTCTTCTGCATAATGTATAGTGCTGTGTTGAGGATCTTTACCGTCAACGTATTCAGCGTGAAGCTGGGCAGGTAGAACGGTACCGCTAGCTTGGCTTTTTTGCCGAGCTTCAGGGGGTTGGTGCGCAGCTTGGGCGGCAGGTCTTTCAACAGGGCGTGGTTGCCCATGGTCAATACGCCGCGGCCCAGGTTTTTGCCTTTGGCCATGGAGTCGATCCAGGCAACGGATGAACTATAGGTTTGCTCGCTTACGTCGATGGCCGCCAGCATCTCGTCGAGGTTGCGGGCGGCGACGGCTTTTTGTACGAAGTAGGTCGTCTCGATCTTGCGTAGCTGGATGGTGGCGGTCAGGATGGTGCCGAGCAGGCCCAGGCCGCCGAAGTTGGCCCAGAACAGGTCGGCGTTCTCGTCGCGGCTGGCGCGTACGATCTCTCCGTTGGCCAGCAAGATGGTAAAATCATAGACGCAGTTTACAAACGAGCCGTCGGCGTGGTGCGCTTTGCCGTGTACATCGTTGGCGATGGCGCCGCCGATGGTGATGAACTTGGTGCCGGGAGTAATGAGCGGAAACCAGCCCCGGGGTGCGAGGTGGTCGATGATCTCTTCCAGGCTTACGCCGGCTTCGCAGTGGAGGATGCCCTTCTCGGCATCGAAGGCCAGGAAGTGATTCATCTTCTCCATTTTCAGGATGTGATGTTCACGGTTGGTGGCCTGGTCGGCATAGCTGCGGCCGAGGCCTCGCGGCAGAATCTTGCCGGAGTCGAGGGCAGCGCGAATGTCGCGGGCGGTTTGAGGGTAAAATACCTGGCTGGCCGCGGCGGGAATATTGCCCCAGCCGGAGAGGGTTTCTTCTGATGATTGCATGGTAAAACGAACGATAGACATGTAAAAATACGGATTAATCCGATGCGCCACTGCTTCCGGACGTTAACGGAATGTGATTCTGTATGGATACAGGGATTGGTGGCTACTGAGAGGGTAGGAGCGGGGAGTAAAAAAATATGCCCGGAAAACAGCGCTGGGCTGTCTTCCGGGCATTATTCCCAGGGATGCTGACGATTACTTCAGCACCGAGAAGTCAAACGATGTCTCCAGGAACTTGGTGGTGAACTTACCCGACCGGAAGGTGGGGTTGTCCATCAGCGCCAGGTGGAACGGGATCGTGGTTTTAACGCCTTCGATCACGAACTCGCTCAGCGCGCGCTTCATGCGGGTAATGACATCTTCGCGCGACTGGCCGCTCACGATTAGCTTGGCGATCATCGAGTCGTAGTTTGGCGGGATGGTGTAGCCTGCGTATACGTGGCTGTCGATGCGTACGCCGTGGCCGCCCGGCAGGTGCAGGTTAATGATCTTGCCCGGTGAAGGACGGAAGCCGTTGGCCGGATCTTCGGCGTTGATACGACACTCCATCGCGAACAGGTTCGGGAAGTAGTTGGTACCCGAGATCGGCACACCCGCGGCGGACTTGATCTGTTCTTTGATCAGGTCGTAGTCGGTCACTTCTTCGGTGATGGGGTGCTCTACCTGGATCCGGGTGTTCATTTCCATGAAGTAGAAGTTGCCATGCTTGTCTAGCAGGAACTCGATGGTGCCGGCACCTTCGTAGTTGATCGCTTTGGCACCGCGGATGGCGGCTTCGCCCATGCGCTCGCGCAGTTCCTGGCTGACGACCGGCGAAGGGGTTTCTTCCACCAGCTTCTGGTGACGGCGTTGTATCGAGCAGTCGCGCTCGGACAAGTGGCATACTTTTCCGTATTGGTCGCCCATCACCTGGATTTCAATGTGGCGGGGCTCTTCTACAAATTTCTCGAGGTACAGACCGTCGTTGCCAAAGGAGGCTGCGGCTTCGCGCTTGGCGTCGTCCCAGGCCTTCTGAAACTCCGACTCGCTGTTGATGATCCGCATACCTTTGCCACCGCCACCGGCCGTAGCCTTGACGATCACGGGGTAGCCCATTTCATTCGACAGGCGAATTCCTTCTTCCACAGACTCCAGCAGGCCGTCCGAACCGGGAATGGTCGGTACGCCGGCGCGTTTCATGGTATCTTTTGCCGTGGCCTTATCGCCCATGGCATTGATCATGGCCGGTGTGGGGCCGATGAACTTGATACCGTACTCGTGGCAAATGGCCGAGAACTCGGCGCGCTCCGACAGGAAGCCGTATCCCGGGTGGATTGCGTCGGCGTTGGTGATCTCCGCTGCGGAGATGATCCGCGGTATGTTGAGGTAGGAGTCTTTGCTGGGAGCATCGCCTATACAAACCGCCTCGTCGGCAAAGCGAACGTGGAGGCTTTCACGGTCGGCCGTAGAGTATACCGCCACCGTTTTGATACCCATTTCCTTGCAGGTACGGATAACGCGCAGGGCGATCTCGCCGCGGTTTGCTATCAGAATTTTTTTAAACATAGTATTCTACTGCGTTCTAGGTTAAAAATGCAAGGTTCAAAGCGTCACGCACGGCACAATAGGTGTGGCGTTGGCTTTGAACCTTGATTCAGTCAACTGAATTAATCCGGCTCTACGACGAAGAGAACCTGGTCGTATTCTACCGGTGAGGAGTTTTCCACCATCACTTTTACAATCGTACCGGATACTTCGGACTCGATCTCGTTGAAAAGCTTCATCGCTTCGATGATGCAGACGGTCTGTCCTTTTGATACTTTGTCGCCGACCGAAACGAAGGAAGGAGATTCCGGGTTGGCCGAGCGGTAGAAGGTACCGATCATAGGCGACTTGATGTCGATGGTATTTTTACCGGTGGCAACAGGCGCAGCCTCAACGCGCGGGGCCGATACCGGTGCCACTGCAGCTTGTGCAACGGGGGCGGTAGCAGCAGGCGCTGCCGCTACGGTAGGAGCCATGACCGGCGTAGATTTAAAAACCTTCTGATCGGGCTCGCGTTTTACGTGAAGCTTCAGCTCTTTGGTTTCAATGTTTACTTCGTTGAGGCCTGTCGTAGAAATAAAGTCGATCAGGTCGCGGATTTCAGATGTCTTCATAGTTTGGTTCGATGAACCGGATTCTGCGCGTGCCGGCTGGGGTTTAGCCGCTGACTTCGCGGGGGTTTTGGTTGCACGGGTTTTGCTCATGGCTCCGAATTATTTTACACGTTCTACATAGGCACCAGTGGCGGTCTCGATCTTGATCTTATCACCGGTGTTGACAAAAAGCGGAACACGGATCTCTGCGCCGTTTTCCAGTTTGGCAGGTTTGAGTGTACGGGTAGCTGTGTCACCTTGCATGCCCGGCTCGGTATATTGAACTTCCATGATCACGTGCGCGGGAGGTTCCGCAGTAATGGCAGTCTCACCATTTTCAAACGCAATCAACAACGTTATTTCTTCTTTGATAAACCGGATAGCGTCACCCAACAAGGCTTTGTCCAGGTAAATCTGGTCGAAGGTCTCTTTGTCCATACACACCAGGCTGTCACCGTCGGCGTACAGGTATTGATATTCTTTGGTCTCGACCCGCAGGATCTCTACCTCTTCGCCTGGGCGGAAACGGTTTTCTGCCACTTTACCATTGCGTACGTTACGCATCTTGATTTGGTAAAATGCGCGCAAGTTACCGGGAGTGCGGTGTTGGAGCTCTTCCACCTGCACCACCTCGCCGTTATAGCGCATGAAATTTCCTTTGCTCAGGTCTGATACAGTTGCCATAAAAAAAATTTAGGTCGTTAAGTTACAAATACATTGAGTAAATGCAAGTTGCGGTACCTGCACGCCAGTCGGAGAGACGGCAGACACGTACTGCAGCCTGCAAGTGTCTAGCTGTTATAAGCCCATTTTACATACACCGCGCCCCACGTAAAGCCGCCGCCAAAAGCTGCCAACAATAAGTTGTCACCTTTCTTCAGTTGCTTCTCGTAGTCCCACAGCAACAGCGGAATGGTACCCGCCGTGGTGTTGCCGTAACGCTCGATGTTCATCATTACTTTGTCTTCCGTGATGCCTACACGGTGCGCGGTAGCGTCGATGATGCGTTTGTTGGCCTGGTGTGGCACCAGCCAGTTGATGTTGTCGGCAGTGAGGTTGTTGCGTGTGGCAAGCTGCGCAGATACTTCGGCCATGTTGGTGACGGCAAACTTAAATACAGCCGAACCTTCCTGGTATACAAAGTGCTGACGTTTGTCTACCGTCTCGCGTGAAGCAGGCATGCGACTGCCGCCGGCTTTCATGTGCAGGTATGTTTCACCCGCGCCGTCGCTTTTTAGTATAGCGTCGACTATACCTACGTCTTCTGTCGTAGGCTCCAGCAGCACACACCCTGCGCCATCGCCGAAGATGATGCAGGTGGTACGGTCGGTATAGTCCATGATGGCCGACATCTTGTCGCCGCCGATCACCACTACTTTTTTACACATGCCCGACTGGATATAGCTGGCACCTGCCGAAAGGCCGTAGAGAAAGCCCGAGCATGCCGCGCCCATGTCAAAGCTAAAGGCGTTGGTCGCACCGACGGCCGACGCGACGATGTTCGCCGTCGCCGGGAATGTCATGTCGGCTGTTACTGTCGCGAAGATGACGCAGTCGATTTCCTTGGGGTCTATTTTTGTTTTTGCCAGCATGTCTTTAACCGCGGCAATGCCGAGTACCGAAACGCCCTGGTTCTCGCCTTTTAAGATGCGTCGCTCTTTGATACCGGTGCGGGAGGTGATCCACTCATCCGTCGTGTCCACCATGGTCTCCAGTTCCTGGTTGGTAAGAATATATTCCGGAACATATCCGCCTACGCCGGTGATCGCTGCTCTTATGCTTGTCATAGAAATAGTTAAAAAAGAAAAAGCCCGGTGCCAGGGGCATCGAGCATTTGAGTGTATTCGTTAGTAATCTCGTGAGAGAGATGCATAGTACAGGTACCTTTACCCGGCATGACATATGTCGCCCGAAGATGGACGAACGGATGTTTCCCGAGTATCGGCCCGTTCATGCAGTTACGCCAGAACTTCTTTTTCCATCACCACTCTACCGTTGTAGTAAAGCTTGCCTTCGTGCCAGAAGGCACGGTGAGGAAGGTGATTTTCTCCCGTGGTAGGACACACAGCCAGTTGCTTCGCAGTGGCTTTGTAATGTGTTCTTCTCTTATCCCGGCGGGTTTTCGAGGTTTTTCGCTTCGGATTCGGCATAGTCTAAAACAGTTTATTTTAATTTCTTTAATATGTCCCAGCGGGGGTCGGTCGCATCGTCGTCGTCGGTGCCATCATCGCTTTTGGTCTCTGACGTGTAGACAAGCTTGCCTGCCGCATTTTCTTCCTCCTCGTCCCATGTTTCGTTTTGAAACTTCGGGTGAAGCTTTTTCATCGGCACCGCCAGGGCGATAAACTCGTACAGGTAGTGTCCCAGCTCGAGTGTTGCCGTATCCCGGTGGATCATGATGATCTCATCGCTCATCTCCTCGTCTTTGTCCCCGAACTTGAAAACAATCTCGCGACGGCTTTCAATCGGGTATTCAAACGGTTCGAGACTGCGGTCGCACACCAACGTGGCGACTCCCTTCAAAACAAACTCGGCGCCGATGAACGTCTCGTGTTTGTCCAGCGTAACCGCTGCACGGAAATGTCCCTGCGAAACCAGGTCCTCTGTTCCGTACTCCCTGAAGAACGCATCACCCAGCTCGTATTCAAACGGGTGCTTTTTGTTGCTCAGGCCAATGATATTGACGCTGTAAATTCCCAAAACAAGGCCCAAAAGGCGTTTTAAAAATTAGTCGGCAAATTTAGGATAATTAATTACAATCTGCACCGTAGGGGGGATACATTTTCAGAAAAGGTGCGGGAGGGCGGTTTAAAGGCCGCCAGGGCATTATTTGGGGGCAAAAAAGGTTAGCTCAGAAAATCACGAAGCACGATCTCGCGGAACTCCGCACGTGTTTTGGTCTCGTAATGCTCTATTATGTAATCAATGACGCCCTTCTTAAAACCGAGCTTGATGGCGATGTTTTTGCTGAAAATGATCTCGCTTTCGAACACGTTCTGGTCCACAAAAACCAGCTCGACACTCGACATCAGGTATTCAAATTTTTGGTCCAGGGACAATGCCCCCAGCGAATCAATGGGCTCGGGGTTACGGATCAGCTCCAGTACGATCTCTTCGGGAAACTTGCGCTCCCGGGCTATCTTAAAGATCAGTTCCCGTTCAATTTTGGCGAAATGCTTGTCGGCCTCGGCCAGTTGAATAAGTATGTTCAGTTGCTTTTTAGTGACTATATCCATTTCAACTAATACTTGAAGATCAAATATACTTAATATTCAAAATAATGGCGGGCCGGACGGTCAAATGTTAAAAACGCGGACTTAAGTAATCTTATTTTTCTGTGGACGGCTCATTTCGGTGTTTAAAAATATCATGGGCCTGGTAAATGGCATGCCGCAGCGAGCTTTCGTCCGCGTTATTCTTGCCGGCCAGGGTGTATGCCGTGCCATGATCGGGTGATGTACGGACCACCGATAACCCTGCGGTAAAGTTGACACCCTGCTCAAAGGCGAGGGTTTTGAAGGGTACCAAGCCCTGGTCGTGGTACATGGCCAGCACCGCGTCGTACTTGGTGTGGCTGCCGGCGGCAAAGAAACCGTCGGCGGCGTAGGGGCCGTAGACCAGCTTGCCTTTGTTCTTTTGCTCGGTCACTACGGGTTTGATGATCTTCTCGTCTTCTTCTCCCAGCAGGCCGCCGTCGCCGGCGTGCGGGTTCAGCCCCAGCACCGCGATGCGCGGTTTGTTGATGCCGAAGTCCTTGCGCAGGGACTGCTCCATCAGGCGCAGCTTGGCTTCGATCCGTTCTTTCGTAATGGCGGCGGCGATGTCTTTTACGGGGATATGCTCGGTCACCAGTCCGACACGCAGCGTGTCGCTGACCATAAACATGAGGCTTTCCTGGGCGCCAAAGAACTGCGTCAGGTATTCGGTATGGCCTTTAAACGGAAAGGCGTCGCTGTGTACGGAGTGTTTGTCAATGGGGGCTGTCACCAATGCGTCGATGAGGCCTTCCTTGAGGTCCTCGCAGGCCTGCTGCAAGGCCACGAGGGATGCTTTGCCCGTTTCGGGGGATGCTTTGCCGGGGTTGACTTCGAGCACGTCTTCCCAGCAGTTCACTACGTTTATGCTTTTGGGAGCATACTGCCCTTTGCCGCGCACCTGCGTATAGTTGAGCTCTTCGATGTTCAGCAGCTTCTTGTAAAAGGTGATGACCCGGGCCGAGCCGTATACCACGGGCGTGACCAGGTTCAGCAGCCGATTGTCAGTTAAAGCTTTGATCACTACCTCGGGACCGACGCCATTAACGTCACCCAGGGTAATTCCAATACGGGGTTTTTGCGCTGTACTCATGCAGTAGAAAAATCAATTCTTTGCGATTTAATGAAAAAAATCCGTTATCTGCTAACCGGGCAACCCGCCGTAACCCCGTACATTTACCCCTGCATGCAACGTAAACCGACGAATAAGGTCCGGCCGAAGAAGTTTCTGGGCCAGCATTTTTTACACGACGAGGGTATTGCCAAACGCATTGTTGACGCCCTGCAGCCCACGCCGGGCGAGTCCGTTTTGGAGATCGGTCCGGGCATGGGGGTATTGACCAAATACCTGCACACGAATACCGCCATCGACCTGAAGCTGATCGAGATCGACCGCGACTCGGTGCAATACCTGGGCGAGCACTATCCGTCGCTGGAAGGCCGCGTGGTGTCGGGCGATTTTCTGAAAGTGGATCTGAGCACCCTCTTTCCGGGGCCGTTCTCCATCATCGGTAACTTCCCCTATAACATTTCGTCGCAGATCTTCTTTCGTGTGCTGGAGGAACGCCATCGCGTGCGTGCGGTGGTGTGCATGCTGCAGAAGGAAGTGGCCGATCGTATTGCAGAGCCACCCGGCAGCAAGACCTATGGCATCCTGAGTGTGTTACTGCAAGCGTATTATACCATCACGTATCAGTTCAAAGTTCCGCCGGGTGTATTCACACCACCGCCGAAAGTGATGTCGGCCGTTATACGGCTGGAGCGCAACCAGACACACGCGTTGGCGTGTGACGAAAAGCTCTTTGTGCAGGTGGTCAAGCAGGGGTTCAATAACCGCCGCAAGACCTTGCGCAATGCCCTAAAACCTCTAAGTTTGCCTGCCGAAATTTCGGCCCTGGAGCTCCTCGACAAACGCGCCGAGCAACTCTCGGTCGATCAGTTTGTATACCTCACCCAATTAATCGGGCAAAGCCGTGGAGCAGCAAATACTGGAATTTGAGCTGACAAAAGAGTTTCGTGATCGCATCCAGCTGGCCCTGGAGGAACACGACGACCCTTTCATCCGCAAGGCGCTCGACGGTGTAAAGGCCGAAGACATCACCGCCCTGCTGTACGAATTCCTGCCGATCGATTCGAAGTATATCATCGACCTGATGTCGATCGACATGCAGGCCGAGATCATTCGCGGACTCGACCCCGACATCCGCAAGCAATACCTCAAAGTATACCAGCCCAAAGAGATTGCCGTCTTTCTCAACCAGCTGTTGTCGGATGATACGGCCGACATTCTGCACGAGCTTCCTATAAAGGAGCGCGAGGAGGTCATCTCTTTTCTCGACTCCGAGCTGCGCGTGCAGGTCACCGACCTGCTGCGCTATGAAGAGAACGTGGCCGGTGGCCTCATGGCGAAGGAGCTGATCCGGGCGTATGTTAACTGGACCGTTGTGCAGTGTGTGGAGGAGATCCGCAAGCAGGCTGAAAACGTATCGCGATTCTATGCCGTCTACGTGGTGGATGATCACGAAAAGCTGCTGGGCAAGGTAGCGTTGCAAGACCTGATTATCTCGGATGCGCGCAAGCTGGTGGCCGACATTTACGAAGAAGATATCATCTCGGTCGAAACCTATATGGAAGATTGGGAAGTCGCCGAGGTCATGAAGAAATACGACCTGGAATCCGTACCGGTCGTCAATGTGCAAGGCCACCTGGTGGGCCGGATCACCATCGACGACGTGGTAGACGTTATTACCGAGCAGGCGGAAGAAGAGCGGCAGCTCATGTCGGGTATCAGCGAGAACGTAGAAGAAGACGACAGCATCTGGCGCAACACGCGGGCGCGTCTGCCGTGGCTGCTGATCGGGATCTTTGGCGGGTTGATGAATGCCAAGTTCATGGGCCTGTTTGAAGCCGAGCTGTCGCGCATCACGGCCATTGCGTTCTTTACGCCGCTCATCCAGGCCACGGGTGGTAACGTGGGCATACAATCCTCGTCGCTTGTTGTGCAAAGTCTTG
Source organism: Parachryseolinea silvisoli (assembly GCF_021190955.1). Lineage (GTDB taxonomy): Bacteria > Bacteroidota > Bacteroidia > Cytophagales > Cyclobacteriaceae > Ohtaekwangia > Ohtaekwangia silvisoli. Next base: position 734,886 of record NZ_JAIOAO010000001.1, on the reverse strand, counting down.
CCAACCCCGACTTTGTGGACGAGGGGTTGTGGAAGCGTCTTATTAAAATGTTTTTTGTCGCGCTGCTCAATGGGCTCGTGCTGGCGTTGCTGGTGCTCGGCGCCAACATCTTGCTCTTTGGTGAATATAGACTTTCTTCCGTGGTGTCGATCGCGCTGTTCAGCGTGGTGCTGTTTGCATCGTTTATCGGTACCATTACACCCCTTATATTAAATCGCTTTGGATTTAACCCGGCATTGGCGGCAGGGCCTTTTATTACCACCACCAACGATCTGCTGGGATTAACGGTTTATTTCTTTACAGTACACCTCATGCTCTAATGGCTGCTCTGAAATGCCTTGTCGTAGACTCTATGCATGAAAGCCTGTTTTCGCTGCTGGCGGAAATCGGCTGGGACATAGACTACCAACCCGCGATCACACGCGACGAGATTAAGCAAAAACATGTCGGTTACGACGGACTGATCGTACGCAGTAAAACGACGATCGACCGCGATCTTCTAGGGGAAAACCCGAGTGTCCGCTTCATCGGCCGCGCGGGCGCCGGTATCGATAACCTCGATGTCGACTACCTGCACGAAAAAGGTATACATATCCTGCACGCATCCGAAGGCAATCGCGATGCGGTGGGCGAATATACCGTCGGGGCGTTGCTGGCGTTGCTGCGCAACATTCCCCGGGCCGACCAGCAGGTGCGGCAGCAGGTGTGGGAGCGCGAGGGCAACCGCGGCGAAGAGATCATGGGAAAGACCATCGGCATTATTGGGTATGGTAACATGGGGCAGGCGTTCGCCCGCCGGCTGGCCGGCTTTGGATGTAATGTTTTAGCGTACGATAAGTATAAAACAGGATTTTCCGACGCTGTCTGCCGCGAAGTTACAGAACAGGAGATTGTGGAGCAGGCCGACATTCTGAGTCTGCACATACCACTGACACCCGAAACGAAAGGCATGGTGTCGCGCGCCTATCTCGACCGTTTTAAAAAGAGCATTATCCTGGTAAACGCAGCCCGTGGCGAAATTGTATCCCTCACTGACCTGGCGACCTGTGTAGAAACGGGGAAGGTACGCGGTGCGGTGCTCGATGTATTAGAAAATGAAAAACTGCCGACACTCACACCGGCACAGCGACGGGCATTCGATACACTTACAGGAAAAACGAATGTAATATTCACCCCCCACATTGCAGGCTGGACGTACGAGTCGCACGTGAAAATTAACGTAGCTTTGGTACAGAAAATAGATGCGTTGAAATTGGCGCATTAGTTTTTAATCGCTATTTTAATAAATCTTACTAGAGCCCCACTCGATGCGTTTTCTGGAGAAAAGAACGAAGAAGTTAAGCGAGTTTTTCAATTCCATTATTGAAAAGCCCTTGCTTACGTCTTCGCTTGTACTCGTCGCGGTAACGATCCTCGTGCTGGCGCTCAGTATGCAATACTATATCCGTGACTTCGATACCTTCATTCAACAGGTACTCGCAGAAGCGCACGGCATGATCTTCGATATTGCCGTCATCGGTATCCTGATCTTCTGGCTCAACCAGAACGGCGAGATCCGCCAGCGCATTCGCACCTACAAAGATGAGATCGACGACTTTCGTTTGTGGGAGTCGGAAGAAGCCGCGTTCCGTACCGTGGGTAATATAAAACGATTGAACCGCCACAAGATCCACGAGATCAACCTGGTGAATTGTTACCTGCCACGCACCAACCTGAACTATGTAAACCTCTCCTCGTCCAACATGAACTCGGCCAATATATCGCAGTCATCGTTGATCGAGTCCAACCTGGAGAATGCCCGGTTGAATCAAACGAACTTCGAGAACTCTAATCTGAACCAGGCCATTCTCAAGGGGGCGTATGCCAGCGGCGCAAATTTTAAAGATGCCTTTCTGATCAAGGCGCATTTTGAAAACGCGTTTTTAATCAAGGCCAATTTTAATAATGCCTTCTTAATGGAGGCCGACCTGAAGGGCTGCTATGTCATGGGCGCCGACTTTGAGAATGCCAGTCTTTACAAGGCCGACCTGCGTGGCGCCAAAGGCCTTACCCTCGATCAACTAGCCAAGGCCAAAACCCTGTACCTGGCCAAGTTCGACGACGATATTTTAGAGCAAATCAAGATAAACCTTCCGCAATTGGTCGGAGCCTGATCCGAACGGATAGTTGGATAGCAATCAGAAAGTATTAACTTTGCATAAGCAACGGTCTCGGAGACGAGGTCGTTGTTTCTTTTTTTGAATAGTGACAACGAATTATTTCATGCCATGAGCAAGAAAATTTCTTACTACACGAAAGAGGGCCTCGACAGGTTGCGGAGTGAGCTGAGCGAATTGAAGTCTAAAGGCCGGGCCGATATAGCCCGTCAGATTGCAGAAGCCCGTGACAAGGGGGACTTGAGTGAGAACGCCGAATATGACGCGGCAAAAGACGCGCAAGGTCACCTGGAAGCGAAGATCGCCCAGATGGAAGATCTTGTTGGTAACGCCCGTCTGCTCGATGAAAACAATATCGATACGTCGAAGGTATCTATCCTTTCAAAAGTGACCATTAAGAACCGCAAGAACGGTGCGATGGTAACCTATACCCTGGTGTCGGAAGAAGAAGCCGACCTGAAGGCCGGTAAGATCTCTACGATGTCGCCCATCGGCAAGGGCTTGCTGGGCAAGAAGAAAGGCGAAGCCGCGCAGATCAAAACGCCGGCCGGCGAAATCGAGTTTGAAGTAATCGATATTACTGCCTAACGGTTGTCGCGCATGGCATCCATCTTTACCCGCATTATTAACCGTGAGATACCCGGCCACATTGTGGCCGAGGACGACGCCTATATTGCGTTTCTCGACATCAGTCCGTTGGTCATCGGCCATACACTGGTAGTGCCGAAAAAAGAAGTGGACTATATCTTCGAGCTCGACGACAAGACATTCACGGGCCTGCACCTGTTCTCTAAAAAGGTCGCCAGCGCAATTGAGCGCGCGGTACCCTGCCTGCGCATCGGCACCGCCGTCGTGGGACTGGAAGTGCCGCATACCCATATACACCTCATTCCCATGAACACCATGGGCGATGTCAATTTCTCCCGCGAAAAGCTGAAGCCTACCCAGGAGCAGCTCGCCGAAGTGGCCGACCGCATCCGTACGGCCTATACTGGCCAGGGGGGCCGTTAGTGGATCACACCAGTCCGTTCAGGTATAGGTTAAACTCCAGCGCGCTGGACGCTGTAAAACCATCCACCTTCAGGTCCTCCAGAATCTCTTCGTCAAATTCCATTTCGCGCATCTCGGCGACGCCGTCCTGGAGGGTGATTTCCGTGCCCGTATAGTGGATCGGGTTTACCCGCACGAGGATCGTGAGCCCCTCGATTTCTTTCCGGAAATACTCGTGTACGATATTGCTGCCTTTGGCCATTCTGTTTTTCTTTGAGCTATGATTCGACTGGACTTGCCCGAACGTATCGTTACCAGCCGGCTTATTTTGTGTAGGCTAAGGTACGAAGATGCCGAGGAAATTTTCTATACCTACGCCAGCAAACCCGATGTGACCAAATATATGTCCTGGCCCACACACCAGTCTGTCGAAGATACCCGCGCATTTTTACGGTATGCCGTGTCGGGCTGGTACGAAGGCATTGACTATTCTTTCTCCATTCGCCTGCGCGCGAGTAATAAATTGATAGGCAGCTTCGGTGTTGTGAACGAAGACGGCAGGCTGCAGTTTGGCTATATCTTCAGTCCGCAGTATTGGAACCAGGGCTATGCTACGGAAGTATGCCGGGAGATGATGCCGCGGCTCCGGGCACAACCGGGGGTATTTCGCATCGGCACGTATGTCGATACCGAAAACGGCGCATCGTTACAGGTACTGCGCAACGCCGGCCTGACAGAAGAGGGGATCCTGCGGCAATGGATGCGGTTTCCCAACCAGGGCAACCATCCGAAAGACTGTGTCGCCTTTGTGTTTGCCCCTACGGGGTCAGCAGATCGCGGAGCGAATACGGCTGATAGTATAGCATCGTCGCAATGAGGAACGTGATGTTCGAGGCGACAAATCCAAACATAAACACCGTATATGACAGGCGCAGGAATTTATACTTACGTGCCAATACCTTGCCCAGGAAATAAATGTCTTTGATCATGCTGCCGTAGAGGTAGTCATAGTCTTTCATCATTTCGCGCATGCCCCAATCATAGTCGGTCAGCGACATGCTGTGAAAGTTACCAAAGAACAGCAGGTTGGTTTTTTTGTTGTGTATGTCCTCGCGGGTAAACTCGCCTTTGGCAATGTTGGGGCGGGTGGAGATGATGGCGAGTACAATGGTGATGAGACAGGTAAAGACCAGCATGAGGGTGGGCACGAGCAGGTGGGGGAAGTCCTCCAGCTTGCGCAGCAGCACGCTCACCACGATCGACAGGATGATGGTGTTGATCGAGATCATGATGTTGGCCTTGGTGTCGGCCATGCCGCTCAGCGTTACGTGGTTTTCGGACGTGGTGCGAAACATGGTTTCTATACCACGGTCGGGCCGCTCGCGCTTCTCCAGCTTCTTGCGCAGCTTGGCTACTTCGCGTTCCAGGTCGCGATCTTTATCTTTATCCTTATCCTTACCGCTTTTGTGGTCCTCTTCGGTTTCGGGGTGCAATTGTTTCTTCAAGCGTTTTATATTCTTTTTCTTCAACGGCTGTAATACGGTTTTGCCGTATTCGGTAAAGTACTCGTGATTTTTTAGAAAGCTAAGATTATACTCCAGCCACTGCTTGTCCGAATTAAAGTGTATGTCCTTTACGATGGCAATCTCCTGGCGCAGGCACTGGCCGCGTTCGGCAATGTCTCCTTTGGCCAGGTGTTGCAGGTCGGCGTCGCAGAGTACCTGGCCCATCAGGTCTTGCGGATTTTGGGGCATGCGCGTGGCCAGGATGGTACGTTGTACGGCGATGGTTTTTTCGTCAGAGGCACCCCAGTCGCGCAGGAACTTGACGGCCGTGCTGGCCGAATCGCGCTCGTGATGCTCGCAGCCATAGAGGTAGCCGATGTCGTGCATCCAGGCTGCTACCAGTACGGTTTCTTGTTGATCGTCTGTCAGGTTGGAAGCCTGCCCGATCTCATACGCGGCGGCGGCTACCTCGCGGGTGTGCCGCAGGTCGTGGAACACGAAATGGGCCGGAAGTTTTTCACCCAGCACAGACTCCGCATATTCCCGGGCTTTGCGTACCAATTCTGTCTCAACCATGCGCTGTTCAATGCATTAAACCTACAACTAATTCGGTAGATTAAACTTAAAACTAAGAAAATTTGTGTTTAGTTTGATGCCTGAAAAATATCAGATTATCAGTACGATAAGTGCCATAATCAAAACCCGGCAGGTATACCACGTACATATCAACGCACGATTTGTATAGTTTATGATAAAACGTCTCCTTCTTTTTTCCATTCTCTCGTTTTCCCTGCTTCCGGACACGTTTGCCCAGCAGAAAAAGGTAAGTTTTTACTTTATCGGCGACGCCGGCGAGCCAACCCTTCCCACTAACGGCATGCGGGAGCTTTTACAAACGCACCATGACCCGGCCATACCCGCCACCGCCGTTTTCCTGGGCGACAATGTATATCCCAAAGGGATGCCCGATGTAAACGACGGCGCCCGGCCAAGAGCCGAAAAAATCCTGCGCGACCAGATCGCCCTGCTGGACGGACTTGATGCGACGCTGTATTTCATCCCCGGCAACCACGACTGGAAGCGCGGCCGCAGCGCCGGCTGGGAGCAGCTCATGCACCAGCAGGCCTGGATCGACTCCCTGCACAACCCGGCGGTGCATTTTGCCCCCCAGGACGGCTGCCCCGGCCCCGTGGAAATCGCCGTTAGTGACCAGGTAACGCTCGTCATCATAGACTCGCAGTGGTTTCTCCACCCCTGGGATAAGCCTGCCGGCGACGACAGCCCCTGCGCGGCCAAACGCCCGGAGGACGTGCTCATCAGCCTGGAGGACATATTTCTACGCAACCAGAACAAACGCGTCATTGTGGCAGCACACCACCCGTTGTACACCTACGGCGAGCACGGCGGTGTCTTTACCTGGAAGGATCACCTGTTTCCACTCTATGACCTGAACCACAGCCTCTATATTCCCATGCCGGTGGTCGGGTCGATATACCCGTTGTACCGCAAGGTGTTTGGCAATATCCAGGACACGGCGCACCCCGTCTACAAACGCTACATCCGCTTGTTGTCGGAGCTGATGGAAAAATATCCCAACACGCTGTACGTCAGTGGCCACGACCATAATTTACAGTATAGCCAGAAAGACAGCGTGCACTATATTGTCAGCGGTGCCGGCTCCAAGGCTACGAATGTCAAAAAGAAGGGCTATGCAAAGTTTGTATCCCGCCACCTGGGCTTTGTCAAGGTCGATGTACTCGACAATGGCGCCGCCACGGTAGACTATTACCAAACCGGCCAGCAGGCTTCGGTATACCATGTCGATGTGCCTGCGCCGCCCGTCGCGTTAAGCGCCGACGCTGGCAACCTGCCCGACTTCTCTAAAACGGTACGGGTGCATGCCAGCGACCAGTATGCCGCCGGTGGATTTAAACAAAAAATGCTCGGCAAGAACTATCGCGCGGAATGGAAGCAGGACCTGGACGTGCCGGTGTTTGACATTGGCACCAAAGCCGGTGGGCTGAAGATCGTGCAGAAGGGCGGCGGCATGCAGACCTTGTCGCTACGCCTGGAAAATTCACAGGGAGACCAGTATACCTTGCGCTCGATCGAGAAGTTCCCCGCGAAGGCCGTACCGGAAATGTTACAAAATACCTTTGCGCAGGACCTCGTACAAGACCAGATCTCCGCTTCGCACCCCTACGGCGCGCTGATCATTGCCCCGCTGGCCAAGGCTGCGGGCGTATACCACACCCATCCGGAACTGGTGTATATACCCGACGATCCGCGCCTGGGTATATACCGGAAGGAGTTTGCCAACACGCTCGCCTTGTTTGAAGAGCGTCCCGAAGGCGAGGCCAAAGACAAACCATACTTCGGCAATGCCGACAAGATCATCAGCTATGACAAGCTGCTGGGCCGCCTGGCCAAAGACAACGACAATGTGGTAGACCAGGAGTTTGTCATGCACTCGCGCCTGTTCGACCTCGTCATTGGCGACTGGGACCGTCACGACGACCAGTGGCGCTGGGCGCAGTTCAAAGAAAAGAAAGCCGAGATATACCGTCCCATTCCGCGCGACCGCGACCAGGCATTCTTTTATAGCGACGGTGCATTGGCCAAAGTATGGAGCCGCCGCTGGGCGCTGCCGAAGTTTGAAGGCTTCCGGGAAGACGTAAACTGGGTACCGGGCTTTATGTTCAACGGACGTTATTTCGATCGCAGCTTTTTGAATGCGACGACTTCAACGGAGTGGGTGGCAGAAGCGAAAAAACTGCAGCAACAACTGACCGATGTCGTGATTGATTCTGCCGTAAAACAATTTCCGCCGTCCATTTATAAACTTCATGGAGCCGAGATCGCGCGTAAGATGAAAGCCCGTCGGGACCGGCTGCCGGAGTACGCACTGGCGCACTATAAATTCCTGGCGAAGGAAGTGGATGTTGCCGGTTCTGACAAGCCCGAATATTTTGATGTCGAGCACCAGGCGAACGGCGACGTGCAGGTGAAGGTGTATAAGATCAATAAGGACCACGAACGCACCGATAAGATCTACGATCGTCTCTTTCTGCGGAGCGAGACGAAAGAGGTAAGACTCTATGGGCAAGGTGGCGAGGATGTCTTTGACCTGCGGGGTAAAGGCAAAGGCGGCATCCTGGTACGCATCATTGGTGGCGACGGCCGCGATTCTGTTACCAGCACGGCCTCGGTAGGCGGGTTGCTGAAAGCACACAAGGCGTATGACCTGGAGTCGGGTATGACCTTTGGCGGGCGTAAAGACCTGGACGATGCCCGGTCGGTTAACCCTGCGGTAAACCTGTACGATCGCAAGGCCTTCCGCTATCCGCTGCTGGCGCCGCTTGTCACGGGCAACTATAATTATGACGATGGTTTGTTTATCGGCGGTGGTTTTCTGTTTACCACGCACGGTTTCCGCAAGCAGCCGTATGCCAGCCAGCATTTGTTCCTGGCGAGCTATGCGCCGGTGACGGGGTCGTATAACTTCCGGTACGACGGACGGTTTCAGCAAGTCTTTGGCAAGTGGGGTATCATGCTCGACTTTGATGTGAAGGCGCCGAACTTTGTGAATAATTTCTTTGGCTGGGGGAACGAGACAATCTACGATGACGAGATTGACGACAAGCCCATTGTGGCGGATCAGGACCTGAACAACCCCATCGATTTTTATCGTCTCCGCTTGCAGCAAGTAGAGCTTCAGGCCATGCTGACGCGGCCGTTGGGATCGATCGGCTATTTCCGCATTGGCCCCATGTATCAACGCACGGAGATCGAAGCACCGAAGCATACACCGCGGTTTATCAGCGAATATGCCAATACGCTGGACGAGCCGTTGTTTGAAGTGGATAAACAATTTGTCGGTGGCCGTGTGCAGTGGGGTATTGACAAACGCGATCACCCCGTGGTCACCACGCGCGGGATATTGCTGACCGAGTCGTCGGTGTTTATGAAAGGTATCGAGGCGAACGCGCACAACTTCACGTCGCACAATGCTACCCTGTCGTTTTATCAGTCCTTCCGTATTCCGGCGCGTGTTACGTTCGCGTTGCGCGTAGGCGGGGGAGTCAATACCGGCAGGTATGAAATATACCAGGCGCAGATCCTGGATGGCCGCACGGAGCTGCGAGGGTATCGCAAGACCCGGTTCTATGGTGATCGCGACTTTTACAGCAACAACGAAGTGCGGATGAAGCTGTTGAGCTTCCGGTCGTATTTGTTCCCGGCGTCGTTGGGCATCAACGGGTTTTATGACGTCGGGCGGGTTTGGTACAAGGACGCTTCGGGCAAGGATCCGAGCACGGCGGATGGAACGTCGTCGGCCTGGCACAAAGGTGCCGGGGGCGGGATTTGGTTTACGCCGTTCAACCTGGCGGTGCTGTCTACGGAGATGGCGTTCAGTAAGGACGGGAATATGGTGTATTTGCGGCTGGGGTTCTTGTTTTAGGCGCTGCACACCAGGGCCAAATAGGCTTGTACCTGAATGACAGTTAATCTCTAATTGGGCTCAGCGGCTCCTTTTGGTACTTCACTCGTCTGTTCCAAGCCGTTGGCGGCCACATAAGCTTAAAGAATGCTTAAAGATCTCACGGTTCAACAATCGTTTTTTTGGCGTTAACGGGCTTTTACAAAAAAATCGGGAGTTTTCAAATCTCCAGGCATATCGTTTGCCGTATATGGTGACAAGACAACGAAAAAAACATGGAAACGGTAACTAAAACAGTTTGGTTAGTCGGCAAGAAACTTCAGAACCAGGATATTCAAGAAAACCTGGAAATGGAGGGGTATGTGGTGCGCGGCTTTCACGATGACAAGTTTTCGCTCACCGACGACCAGCCCGACCTGGTCATCTTTTCAGAAGCTGAGATTAAAGGGTTTGAAATCCTGGTAAAGCTTCGCAACTTTTATCCGGCTACTACGATCATGTCCGTGCCGGAAGCACAGATCGAAAAGATGATTCAGAAAGCACCGGAAAGAGGCCAGGCTACGAACAAGGTACCGGAGTCTGGTCCGGATGATTTTCAGGAGTCGGTCAACCGGTTGATTGATTCGATCCTTAAAATCGAGGACGACAACGAAGAATAACGTCAAAAATTCTTCTTCCATTTTGGAATCGTGTCGGACTTTATTATCATTGCCGACCAAACAAGTCCAAACTAATGGGAAGAGGAGATAAAAAAACTGCAAAAGGTAAACGCACAAAAGGTTCTTTTGGTGTTTCCAGAAATAAGGAAGCCATCAAAGCACGCATCAAAAGAGCTGCTTCAAAAAAGACAACCACGGCGGTAGCGTCTGAGTCCGAGGTTGCTGCAAAACCAAAAAGAACTGCCGCAAAGAAAAAAGCGGAATAGTCATACATGAAGAATTTCAACAACATAGCTTGGTGGTGGCATATATCTAAACACGATATGTGAGCAGCCAAACTATGTAGATACCATAACGCCGAAGGCCTGCTGTTCACACAGCAGGCCTTTCTTTTTTTCTGCCGATTATGAAATACAAACTCACTACGTACGCAAAGAAACTACTGGCCGACACCCTGACGCCCGTAAACATTTACCTCAAGCTGCGCGATGTGTTCGCCGGCAGCATTCTGCTCGAAAGCTCCGACTACCACGGGCATGAGAACAGTCTGTCGTTCATCTGCTGCGACTCCATCGCCTCTTTCCAGGTACACCAGGGCCGCATCCAGGTGCAATACCCCGACGGCTCCGTCCAGGACCACGCGGCCACGCGGGACAATGTCATTCCGCAGCTGGAGGAATTCCGGCACGCGTTCGACGTGGACCAGTCCGTCAGCACCAAGTATCCCAACGCCGGCCTCTTTGGGTATATGGCGTACGATGCGGTGCGGTTCTACGAAGACATTCACGTGGGCCGCGAGGAGGAACGCACCATTCCGGATATCCTGTATAAGTTCTACCGCTATATCATTGTGGTCGACCACTTCTCCAACGAGCTGAGCCTCTTCGAGCATGGCTACCAGCAAGCAGCGTCCTCGCTCGACCGCATCGAGCAGATCATCTTCAGCAATCGCTTTTCTACGTATAAGTTCTCGCTCGTCAATGGCGAGGAATCAAATTTTACCGACGAGGAGTTTCTGAAAGTAATCGAGAAAGGTAAAGAGCACTGCTACCGCGGCGATGTATTTCAGATTGTGCTGTCGCGCCGGTTCCAGTGCGGATTTAAGGGCGATGAGTTTAATGTTTACCGCGCGTTGCGGTCTATCAATCCTTCGCCGTACCTGTTCTACTTTGACTATGGCAACTTCAAGCTGATGGGCTCTTCGCCGGAGGCACAGCTGCAAGTGAAGTCGGGCAAGGCCCATATATACCCCATTGCCGGCACCTTCCGCCGCTCGGGCAACGATCAGGAGGATGCGGCCATTGCCGCACGCCTGGCGGCCGATGAAAAAGAAAATGCCGAGCACGTCATGCTCGTGGACCTCGCCCGCAACGACATGAGCCGCAATGCGTCGCAGGTAACGGTGGAGGTCTTCAAGGAAATTCAATATTACTCGCACGTCATTCACCTGGTGTCGAAGGTCACCGGCACGCTGGCGCCGGAGGCATCGATCATTCGCATCGCCGCCGATACATTTCCGGCGGGCACGCTGTCGGGTGCGCCGAAGCACATGGCCATGTCGTTGATCAATCAATACGAGCACGGCAACCGCGGCTATTACGGTGGTGCGATCGGCTTTATGGGTTTCGACGGTTCGTTTAACCACGCCATCATGATCCGCACGTTCCTGAGCCAGGACAACAACCTGATCTACCAGGCCGGCGCCGGTGTGGTGTCGAAGTCGCTGGCGGAAAGCGAATTACAAGAGGTAAACAACAAACTGACGGCCCTGCGCAAAGCAGTGCTGCTGGCAGAGAAGATATGATGTAACACGCTAAGAAATTATAAGAAATTACAGAGATGAAATTACTGGTAATTGATAACTACGACTCGTTCACGTACAACCTCGTACACATTATTCGCGAGCTGAAGTACGCGGTCGACATCGTGCGCAACGACAAGATTTCGGTGGAGGCGGTCAAACAATACGATAAGATCTTGTTGTCGCCCGGTCCGGGTATACCGGACGAAGCCGGCATTATGAAAGCCGTCATTCGCGAATACGGCCCCTCCAAAAGTATACTCGGCGTGTGCCTCGGCCACCAGGGCATCGGCGAAGTGTATGGGGCGATGCTGTATAACATTCCGCGCGTGCTGCACGGGGTGACGTCGCAGGTGGAGATAAAAGATACCGACGAGTATATGTTTCGCGGCGTGTCGCCGGTGTTCCAGGCCACCCACTATCACTCGTGGGCGGTGATGCCGCAGAGCTTCACCCCGGAGCTGAAGATCACCGCGGTGAACAACGAAGGCCTGGTGATGGGCTTGCGCCACACCCGGTACGATGTACGCGGTGTACAATTTCACCCGGAGTCGATCATGACGCCGGAAGGACCGAAGATGATTGAAAACTGGTTGAAACATTAATCCCGCACCGCGATGAAACAAGTTCTTACTGATTTGATCGAGCACCGTTCGCTCTCCCGGGAAACCGCCCACCAGGTGCTGGTCGACCTGACCTCTGGTAAAGTGAACCTCAGCCAGATCGCCGCCTTTATGACCGTGTATATGATGCGCAGCATCACCGTGGACGAGCTGCAAGGCTTTCGCGATGCCATGCTGGAGCTTTGCCTGCCGGTCAAGTTTGATCAGCCCGTGATCGATGTCTGCGGCACCGGGGGGGATAGCAAAAATACGTTTAACATCTCCACGCTCTCTTCGTTTGTGGTCGCCGCCGCGGGGCAACCTGTCGCGAAACACGGCAACTACGGCGTGTCGTCGGTCAGTGGCTCCTCGAACTTGCTGGAGTACTTCGGTTATAAGTTTACCAACGATATCGATACGCTCAAGCAAAGCCTGGACCGCGCCAACATCTGCTTTATGCACGCGCCGCTGTTCCACCCCGCCATGAAAAACGTGGCGCCTATCCGCAAGGAGCTTGGCGTGAAGACGTTCTTTAACATGCTGGGCCCGATGGTAAACCCGGCGTTCCCGGAACGCCAGCTGGTGGGTGTGTTCAGCCTGGAGCTGGCCCGGCAGTATGGTTATCTGTATCAGAACACCAACAAGCAGTTTGTTATTCTGCACGCGCTGGATGGGTATGATGAGATCTCGCTCACCGGTGATTTCAAATACTTCTCGAACCGCGGCGAGCGCATGGCCGCACCGGCCGATCTCGGGTTGCCGCGATTGACGTATGCTGACCTGAAAGGCGGTGACACCGTAGAAGAAGCGGCCCAGGTGTTTATGCGTGTACTGGAAGGTAACGGCACGGCGGCGCAAAATGCCGTCGTTACGGCCAATGCCGGCATGGCCCTCTACGCCGCGAATCAGGCCGCCGGTCTGCCGGCGGCGCTCGCGCGCGCATCCGAAGCGCTGAAGTCCGGCAAGGCCCTGGCCGCTTTTAAAAAATTAGTAAACCCGTAACCGCTGCCCTGTATGAGCACTACGCCTAATATTCTGGATAAGATCATTGCCCAAAAGCGGCTGGAGGTAGCAGAACGCCAGGAGCTATATCCCGTGCGACTGCTCGAGAAGAGCTTGTACTTCAACTCTACCCCCGTGTCGATGCGCAAGTATATCCAGCGCCCCGACCTGTCGGGTATCATTGCGGAGTTCAAGCGCAAGTCGCCGTCGAAGGGCATCATCAACGCGCACGCGCCGGTGGAGCGCACCACGATCGGTTATATGCAGGCCGGCGCCTCGGCGCTGTCGGTGCTGACGGACAAACCGTTCTTCGGCGGCAGTAACGAAGACCTCACGCTGGCCCGTCGGTTTAACTTTTGTCCCATCATTCGCAAAGATTTCACGATCGACGAATACCAGGTGCTGGAAGCCAAGTCGATCGGCGCCGATGCCATTCTGCTCATCGCCGCCGTATTGACACCGGCCGAATCGAAAACACTGGCAGCCTTAGCCCACTCGTTAGGCATGGAGGTATTGCTGGAAGTGCACGACGAAGCGGAGCTGCAACAAAACCTCGACGTGGGCGCGGACATGATCGGCGTCAACAACCGTAACCTCAAGACGTTTGAGGTAAGCATTGAAATCTCGAAGCGTCTGGCACCGCTTATTCCGGCGTCGGTCGTGAAGGTGTCGGAGAGTGGGATCTCTTCGCCGGAGACGATTCGCATCCTGCGTGAAGTGGGGTATGAAGGTTTCCTGATGGGGGAGAACTTTATGAAACACAGCCGTCCGGAGAAAGCGGCGTTGGAATTTATTGAACAATTAACCGCCCGGGTGTAACATGAGCTTACAGCTCAAAGTATGTGGCATGCGTGATGCCGATAATATCCTCGCCGTGGCGGCACTACGCCCGGCCTACATGGGATTTATCTTTTACGAGAAGTCGCCGCGCTTTGTCGGGCAGTCGTTTGTGTTGCCGGCGGGTTTTCCAGCGGAGATCAAAAAAGTGGGCGTGTTTGTCAATGCGTCGGCGGAGACGATGCTGGCTACGGCTGCCCGTGTGGGACTGGATGCGCTGCAACTGCATGGCCATGAGTCCGTGGAGGTATGCCGGCAGGTAAAGGCCGCGGGCCTGGAAGTGATCAAAGTATTTTCCGTCGACGACGATTTTGATTTCGCCGGCACCCAGCCTTACCGGGAGGTGGCCGACTATTTTCTCTTTGACACCAGGGGGAAATACTACGGTGGCAACGCCCAGACCTTTGACTGGTCGGTGCTGCGCCGCTACGATCAACAGGTACCGTTCTTTCTCAGCGGCGGCCTCACACCGGCGAATGTCGCCGGGGCGCTTGCGCTGGAGGATGTGAACCTGTATGCACTGGATGTAAACAGCGGGGTGGAGACAGCGCCCGGCAAAAAAGATATAGGATTACTACAAGAACTGAAAAACAACAGCAGACTATGAACTATTCGGTAGACGATCGTGGCTATTATGGCCAGTTTGGCGGGGCCTATATTCCGGAGATGCTCTATCCCAATGTGGAGGAGCTTCGCAGCCGGTACCTGGACATTCTGCAGCAGGAGGACTTCCGCCGCGAGTTCGACGACTTGCTGCGCCACTATGTGGGCCGGCCCACGCCGCTCTATTTTGCGAAGCGGTTGTCGGAAGCCTGTAACGCGCAGGTGTTCCTGAAGCGCGAAGACCTGTGCCACACGGGCGCGCACAAGGTAAACAATACCATCGGTCAGATCCTGGTGGCCAAGCGCCTCGGCAAGCAAAAGATCATTGCCGAGACGGGTGCCGGACAGCACGGCGTGGCCACGGCCACGGTATGCGCGCTGATGGGCATGGAGTGTATTGTATACATGGGTCAGGTGGACATGGAGCGGCAGCGCCCGAACGTGGAGCGCATGCGCATTCTGGGTGCCACCGTGGTGCCCGCCGTCAGCGGCAGCATGACGTTGAAAGATGCTACGAACGAGGCCATGCGCCACTGGATCAATAACCCGACCGATACCCATTATATCATTGGCTCGGTAGTCGGCCCGCACCCGTATCCCGACATGGTCGCGCGGTTCCAGTCCGTCATCAGCGAAGAGATGCGAAGCCAATTGCAAGAGGCCATTGGTAATCCCTTTCCGGATTATGTCTTTGCTTGCGTCGGCGGTGGCTCGAATGCCGCGGGGGCGTTCTATCATTACCTGAATGACGAGCATGTAAACCTGGTCGCGGTGGAAGCCGCCGGGCACGGTATCAACTCGGGTGAGTCGGCCGCGACGACGGCGTTGGGCAAGCCCGGTGTGCTGCACGGCAGCAAAACGTTGCTGATGCAGACGGAAGACGGACAGGTGATCGAGCCCTATTCTATTTCTGCGGGTCTGGATTATCCGGGCATCGGTCCCATGCACGCGCACTTGTTCGACGTGGGGCGGGTGAAGTTTGTCAGCGCCACCGACGACGAGGCGATGACGGCCGGTATCATGCTGGGCCGCCTGGAGGGTATCATTCCAGCCATCGAGTCGGCGCATGCGCTGGCGGCGCTCAAGCAGTTTGAGTTTGCCCCGGATGATGTCGTGGTGGTGAACCTGTCCGGACGTGGTGACAAGGATCTGGAGACTTATATACGATGGGGTAAATATTGATATCTGCCGGTACACGCGATGTTCACTTCAATTTACCTCAATCCAACACAATCATCATGAAAAACCGAATCACCTCCCTGTTCGCCACGACTAAAAAAGATATACTCTCGGTATTTTATACCGCGGGCTTTCCGAACCTGCACGACACCGTGCCGATTGCCGAGGCGCTGGCTGCCTCCGGTGCCGACATCATCGAGATCGGCATACCGTTTTCCGATCCGGTAGCCGACGGCCCGACCATTCAGCAAAGCAATAAAGTAGCGCTGGACAATGGCATGAACGTAAAGCTGCTGTTAGCGCAGGTGGCGACCATTCGCCAAACGGTAAACATCCCTATCATCCTGATGGGCTACCTGAACCCCGTCATACAATATGGCGTCGAGCGGTTTATCGTGGATGCCGCCAAGGCCGGTGTCGACGGTCTCATTCTGCCCGACATGCCGCTGTATGAATACGAAGAGCAGTATCAGGCGCTGTTCGAGCAGCATAATCTCTGCAACACATTCCTCATCTCGCCAACGACCTCCGAGGAACGCATTCGCCGGATCGACGCGGCCACACAAGGCTTTATCTATGCCGTATCGGCGTCCAGCACCACCGGTGCAAAAGGCGACTTTACCGGCGAGCAGCTGGCGTACTTCGACAAGCTCAATAAAATGAAGCTGAGCAACCCGTTCCTCATCGGCTTTGGCATCTCCAACCGCGATACCTTTGACCGGGCAGCGGCGCACGGTGCGGGCGCGATCATCGGCAGCGCTTTTATCAACTTGCTCCGGTCATCGACCAACCTGCCGGCAGATATTCGCCAGTTCATCGAAGGCATCAAACAACCCTCACGCGTATGATCATCCAACTGACTTCCTCCGTCACCTCGCCCGAAAAGGATATTATTTTACAACAGGTAAAAGACCTGGGCTATAAACACAACGAAGTAACGACCCAACGGGGTCACTACATCATTGGCATCGGCAAGGCCGAGTTCGACATTCGCCGGCTGGGCCATCTGAAAGGCATCGCCGACATCCACCGCGTGTCCGATGACTATAAGCTGGTGTCGCGCAAGTGGAAGGTGGGCAAGACCCAGGTCGACCTGGGCGATGGTGTTGTCATCGGCGATGGCTCGCTTTCGCTTATGGCGGGTCCGTGCTCTATTGAAAATGAAGCGCAGGTGCAGGCTACGATTGAGCACCTGGTCAGTAATGGCCTCCGGATCATGCGGGGTGGCGTGTTTAAGCCGCGCAGCTCGCCGTATGCGTTTCGGGGACTGGGTATCGACGGACTCAAGATGTGGTACAAGCAGGCTCGTCAGGCGGGAATCAAAATCATCAGCGAGGTGATGCAGGTCAGCCAGATTGCCGAGATGCACGACTACGTCGATGTATTCCAGGTAGGCGCGCGTAACACGCAAAACTTCAACCTGCTCGATGAGCTGGGCAAGGTAGACAAGGCGGTCATGATCAAGCGCGGCATCTCGGGCACCATCGAAGAGCTGTTGTATTCGGCGGAGTATGTATTTGCCGCCGGCAATGAGAAGCTGATCCTGTGCGAGCGTGGCATTCGTACCTACGAGAAGGCCAGCCGTAATACCATGGACATCAATGCCATTCCGATCCTCAAGGAGAAAACACATTTGCCGGTGGTGGCCGATCCGTCACACGGCATCGGTATACGCGAGTTCGTCGCGCCCGTAGCCCTGGCCACGGTCATGGCCGGCGCCGACGGTGTGATCTATGAAACGCATCAGGAGCCGGAAAAGGCTGCCTCGGACGGTCAGCAAACACTCGACTTCGAAGAGTCCGCACGGTTAATCAGCCAGCTGCGCAAAGCGCACGCGCTGCTCCGGGAGTTCTAGCCGTTCACCCGCTAGAACTCCTATTTTACGCATGACCAGTCATTAGTTTTGAGATTTGTTCGGCATGGGCTATTCCCATCCTGTCGAGTGTTTTTCGGATCCTAAACTCAAAATCGTTTTGTTGTTCTACTATTTTTTTAAACTCGGTTTGTAGCTCCGATTGAGAAACGCGAACGAGTATTTCATTCTCGTTAAAGTCCTTCGGGTTTGATTCCGTATAATTAGAAAATTCAATGAATTGGTTATCTTTTCTATAAAAGATCCAGGGGTGTCCGATCCATAATTCATTCCATTGATTGGATGCATGTTGTGAGATTTTTTCCCATTCCTTCATGTTTCCAATATCTCCACAACACGTCGGCTCTATGTAGATCTCGTTATTGTCCATCAGCACTATTCCTCCATTTATTTTGCCGACTTGTTCTTCGAAATCTAATAGCTCTACTTCTTTCAGTTCATTCTTTAAAATTTCTACCAGGTCATCATCACGGAGTGTTCGGATGTCAACTAAATAAGAACCTTTTCGAATAGACTCTAAATGTCCTAAGTTCTTATCGGATATACATTTTTTCCAAAACTGGTTCCATTCCTCCGGGAGTTCAAGGGAACTACCATTCGGAAAGTCATATGCTTCCCGAGAGAAAGCATAAGGACTTATCTCAATTGTATTGATTAGCTGCATTTCTTTCCAATAGCATAATGTGCTTATCGGGCGTTCTAGTTGCTCGCCACCGCCGGTGTTAGCAGCTTATCCAGGCTGTTGACCGCCACGAAGTGGTAGTTCGGGCGCGCCTTCGCATAGATGGCCAGCGCTTGCTTCTTACCTGCTTCGGTTTTGATAAACTCCGAGTATAACGGCATCAGGAACTTGCGCCGTCCGGTGTGGATCAGGAAATCTTCGATCTTCGGATACGCCGGGGTATACTGGTCGCGGATGGCGATCACCCCCCAGGCGGAAAGAATCTCCGCATTGCCGGACGCTGTAAAGTGACCGAGCGCGTCAACATCTTTTAGTTGTGCCGGGGTGAGCGAGTCGGGCAGGTGGTTGATGAAGTGTAACCACTCGTGGGTGGTCCACGACTTCACGAGGGGCTCGATCTTTTGTCCGGCTTTCCACTGCGTCATCGCCGCGTCAACCGCGTCAAAGCGTGTAGACTTGGGTTGGGCGCACGAGATCGGCAAGCCTTCGGTAAAGATCCATTCTTCGAACAGGCTATCGTTCAGCGTGATGTTGTAGTGCTTCTGGTAGTAGTCGCGGATGAACGGAATGAACGCTTCCGTGGTCATCACTTTAAATGCGTTCTGCGTAAAGTAATCTTTTACAAACTGGTCAAACTTGTCGCGGCCGTTCTGCTCTTCGATGGTTCTTAAAAAGAAATATCCTTTGTTGTAGGCAATAGCCGTTACGCCGTCGTCGGGGTTGCGGCTGGCCAGGTTCAGCTTCAGCTTGGTGTCGGCGGGGTGGCCATCGTCCGACAGCGACTTGATCTCCTCTTTTAATTCCTGCAGGCTGAGGGACGCCAGCATCTCGGCATAGTCGCGGCCGTAGAGCTTTTCCATGATGCGGGTCTCGAAGTATACCGTAAATCCTTCGTTGAGCCAGAAGTCGTTCCAGGTGGCATTGGTCACCAGGTTACCGGACCAGCTATGCGCCAGCTCGTGGGCGATGAGCGAGGTGAGCGAGCGGTCACCCGACAGGATCGTGGGCGTGGCAAAGGTCAGGCGCGGGTTCTCCATGCCGCCGAACGGAAAGCTCGGGGGCAGTACCAGCACATCGTAGCGTTCCCATTGATAGGGACCGTACAGGTCTTCCGCGCCGGCGATCATTTTTTCCAGGTCGGCAAATTCCCAGGCAGCCTTGCCTACGATAGAAGACTCCGCATAGATGCCGCTGCGCGGGCTGATGGATTTAAAGGACAGGTCGCCTACCGCCAGGGCTAACAGGTAGGAGGGGATGGGCTGCTTCATTTCAAACGTGTATATACCCGTCTTGTTGCGTGTCTCCGGGTTGGAGGCGCTCATCAGGGCCAGGAGCGCCGGCGGTACCGTTACTTCGGCGTCGTAGGTAAACCGGATGCCCGGGGAGTCCTGGCAGGGCACCCAGCTGCGCGCCAGGATGGCCTGGGACTGCGTGAAGAGGAAGGGCTGCTTCTTGCCGGCGGTTTGCTGCGCGCTGAGCCATTGCAGGGCTTCCGCGCCGGGGTTTGTATGATACTGGATCGTGACGGTCTTGGTCGTGGGTTGTATGAGTACGGCCAGTGCCTGACCCAGGATGGCGTCGGGCTCGCCCAGGCGGTATTCGGCTGTGGTGTCGGTGTCGGTTTGTACTTTTTCAATCGTCAGGCCCTTGGTGTCGAAGGTAATCAGGTCGGCGTCGGCTGCGGCTTCGATCTCCCAGGTGGCCGTGGCGCGGATGACCTGTTTGTCAAAGTCGACGGTGGCCTTCCAGTGCAGGTGCGTGACGTGGGCTTCTTTCGGCTCGGCGTTGGAATGGATATCGGTGGCTTTTGCAGGTGCGGATGTCATAGGGGCTTCGGGTGCAGTTTCTTTCTTGGATTGGCAGGCGATCGAGAGTACCCCCGCTGCCAAAAACAGGGGAAGTTTTGAGATCAGGCTAATCTTCATACCTTCGTTTTAAAGCATAAAAACTACAAACATTTTTGCTCCTGCCATGACCGTCTACGGAATTAAAAATTGCAATACCGTTAAAAATGCCCTTGACTGGCTGAAAAAGCATAAGGTCGAATACGATTTCCATGACTATAAAACCCAGGGCGTCACGGCCGCCAAGCTCAAGGCCTGGAGCCAGCAGGTAGGGTGGGAGAGCCTGGTGAACAAGCGCGGCATGACCTGGCGCCAGCTGGACCCTGCCACGCAGGCCGGCGTGACCAGCGAGAAGGCCGCCATTGCCCTGATGATGGAAAAAACAAGTGTCATCAAGCGCCCGTTGATTGAAGTGGATGGGCAGGTCGTTGCCCTTGGCTTTGATGAAGCTACTTATCAGGAGAAGCTCGGGTAGCGCGTCGTGGCGCGCCGGCTGTCGGGAGTATATATAGCAGCGGCAGTGGCGTGTAGCCCCTACGCGGCTATTCCAGCCCGGTTTATATGTAAGTTTTTCAGCCAACGTGTGCATTTCGGCCCGCTATATATTTTTTCGGGATTTTGCATCCATTTTGGGAAGCTTCCGTTTAATCTCTCAATCCCATGCAATCGCAAAAATGAGCAGCAATCCCCCGGCCCAGTCCTACTGAAATCCTTCAAAAGGGCCAGAAATACCGTATTTTCGGAACAAACCCAGTCGCGTGCCCCCCGGTGCGGGAAGTGCCCCGTTTTGACTCTTATATTCGCTATATTTGGCAGCTTAAAAACCCAATTAGCGCAAACTTTACCTCTTCATCCTTAAACCATTAGAAAAGCTATGGCCGGCATTTTCAAAAAAGCTATGAGCCTCTTCGTTGAATTCGAAGAAGAGCCGCAGAAATCCTCACCCCAGTCTTCGTCTTCTACGCCACCGCCGATTCCGAACCGGGTAGCCCCGAGCCAGGTACTCAACGGCGAGGAGCTGGACAAGTTCGAAAAGCACTTCGAGAAGTTATTCGACCAGGCCAACCTGCCCGGACCGGACTACTATGAGTTCATGAAAATGACCGAGACGCTCGAGGCGCACATCAAGGACGAGAACGCGCGCTTTGCCGCAACGTATGCGTCACTGGCCATCCAGGGGTTGACGAAAGACAAGCTCGTGGAAACCGCCAACGCGTACAAAAAAATGGTGGGACAGGACAAGGTACAGTTTGAGAAAACGGTCAACGATAAAAGCGAGCGCGAGATCGGTCAGAAGCGGAAAGATCTGCAGAAGCTGGAGGAGACCGTGAAGCAACATGCCGAGACCATCCAGCGACTGACCAAAGAGATCTCCGAAGCGCAGGTGTCGATGGGCAGCCTGAAGGCTGTCATTACGGAAGAGGAGCATAAGCTGGCCCGGAACAAGCAAGGCTATGTGCTGGCGTGCGACGCCATGATTCAAAAGATTACAGAAGATATAACGAAAATACAGACAACGCTATAAGCTATGGAGACACAGATTTTCCCGACCGATACGCAACAGCAATTAAAATCCTACTGGCAAAGACCCGGCGGTAAATTCGGCACCCTTGCCGGACTCGGTATACTGGCTGCGATCGGCTACTATGTGTTGCCTATCCTGACCAGCATTGTCTGGAATACGCTGAACTTCGGCATCGCCCTGGCATGTCTCGGCGTTTTCCTGTATTGCGTTACGCACCGGAAATTCCGCCTGAGCCTTTTTTATTTCTATGAGATCCTCATGAAGAAACTCGTGGGCGTTGTGATCGAGCTCGATCCGTTCATCATTGCCGAAGACTATATCAACGACATGCAGGAGGAGCGCGAGAAGCTCTA
Source organism: Parachryseolinea silvisoli (assembly GCF_021190955.1). GTDB lineage: Bacteria > Bacteroidota > Bacteroidia > Cytophagales > Cyclobacteriaceae > Ohtaekwangia > Ohtaekwangia silvisoli. Next base: position 712,834 of record NZ_JAIOAO010000001.1, on the reverse strand, counting down.
CAAGCAGGCGACCGACGTCGACGCGCAGAAGGAAAAGATCCACGCCAAGATTCGTGAGAAAGAGGCCGAGATCAGCAAGCTGATGAGCAAGGCGCAGGTGGCCAAAGAGCGCGACATGATGCCCGAGCTCGGCAACGCCACGCGGCAGATCGGACGGTTGAATGAGTATATCAAACAACTTTCACCGATTCACGACAACCTGTCGCGCATTGGCGACTACCTCACCAAGATCCACAAGAACAGCGCCTACCTCATCGAGGATGCGAAGAACGAGCTGGAGCTGAAGAAGGACTTGTATAAGTCCGTTACCTCGGGTAACAAAGCCCTCACGTCGGCGCTGAAGATCTTCAAGGGCGACCCCGAGAAGAAGCTCATGGTGGAGCAGTCGATGGAGTACCTGAAAGAAGACATTGCCAGCAAGCTGGCCAACATGAAGAAGGCCATCAGCTACTCGTCGGACTTTATGAAATCGATCGACCTGGACAATGCCACGTACGAAAAGGAAGGCCTGAAAATGCTGGACAGCTTCAATCCCGACAGCGGAATGAAGCTCGTGAGCTCTTCGGCCCATCCCACACGCTCGTCGGGTACAGGTTCGTCCTCGTCCACCGACTATGGTGATCTTTTACGATAAGTACGCCAACCCCTATATCTCTAACTCTACATCTCTAACCTTTTAATACTTATATGGCCGTTAAAGTAAAAACCTCGGGTAAAATTGTGATGATCCTCCTGGTCCTGGGGGCGATCTTTGCCGCAAAAATATACTGGTGGGACAAGCGCCCGCAGGAAGCGAAGCAATCACAGGAAATTGGAAAAGTAGCGCTGCCGGATGCGCCGGAAGCGTCGCTGGTCGGTAACGCGGCCATGAAGCCACTGCCGTCGGAAGAGCAGTCCGTCAACGGCGGTACCAAGATCGTGTGGAAGATCATGGCGTGGAACTCGCAGTTTCCGCTGATGTATGCCAACGGTGGCGCACAGACCACCAAAGGCTCTTTGCTGGACAAAGCGAAGCTGCAGGTGGACGTTCAACGCCAGGACGACTGTTTCAAGTCGCTGGCGGACATCGTGAAGTTCGCGCAGGATTATAAAAACAATCCCGAGACTCCCGGTGTGTTTGCATCGTTCATGGGCGACGGTATGCCCGCGTTCTTTGCCTCGCTGGCGAAGGAGCTGGAGCCGCTCGGTCCGGAGTACCAGCCGATCGCGTTTTATGCCATGGGTAAGTCGTATGGTGAAGACCAGCTGATGGGCCCGGTAGACTGGAAGAAAGACCCGAAGAACGCGTTGGGCAAGACGGTGTCGTGCGTGCTGCGCGACGGCGACATGAACATCCTGCTGAAGTGGGCCGGCGACAACAACCTGCGCGTGAACCCCGATGAGACGACATACGACAAAGATGCCATCAACATCATTGCGGCGAACGACTTCCTCGACGCGTGTAACAAATACATCACCGGCTACCAGGAGAAGCGCAAGCTGATCAAAGACGGTAAGAAAGTAAGCGAAGAGATAACGGTCGGCGTAGACGCCGTATCGACCTGGACGCCCGGCGACGTAAACATCGCCAGGCAAAAGGGTGGCCTGGTGACCATCGCCAACACCAAACAATATTCGTCGCAAATGCCGAACATCACGATCACCATCAAGAAGTTCGCATACGACCACCGCACCGACATCGAGAACCTGATCATGTCGTTGAGCGAGGCGGGCGACCAGGTGCGTTCGTTTACCGAAGCAAAAACATTTGCTGCGAAAATCTCGGCCAAAGTATATAACGAGCAGGATGCCGCGTACTGGCTGAAGTATTACAACGGCGTGACCGAAAAAGACGTGCAAGGTCTGAACGTGGCCCTCGGCGGCTCGATGGCTTTCAACCTGCGCGATGCCGCGAATATGTTCGGTCTGGGCAAGGACGGTATAGACCGCTATAAAATTGTATACACAACGTTCGGCGACATCCTGTCGAAGATGTACCCGGAATACATGGCAACCTATCCGCCCTACGCGCAGGTAGTGGACAAGTCGTTCCTGATGTCGGTCATCGCCAATCACAGCGAGCTGATGGAAGGCAAGGCCCTGGCCGTGACGTATTCCGACGAGATCACCAGCGAGGTGTCGTCTAAATCCTACCAGATCCAGTTCGAGACCGGCAGTGCCGTGATCAAGCCGGCATCGTACAAGCTGCTGGATGAAATCCTGGAGAGCTCGGTCGTTGCCGAAGGTTTGAAGGTGGGTGTATATGGTCACACGGACAACGTGGGCGACCCGCAGTCAAACCAGCGCCTGTCGGAAGACCGCGCAAACTCGGTGAAAAGCTACCTGATCAGCAAAGGGCTCGTGACGGAACGGATCGAGTCGAAAGGTCTGGGGCAGAACACCCCGATCGCTCCCAATACCACGGCCGCGGGCCGCGCGCAAAACCGCCGCGTACAGATTGTACTGGGTGAATAACGCATAACCATTCATGGAGCTACTCAAAACGATATTCAGTCCATTAACACAAATAAAAGGCCGGACCTCCATCATCTTAATTGTGGTGGAGGCCTTCCTGGCCCTGTTGCTGTGGGAGATCGTGGGGCAGAACGGGCTGATCCCGGTGCCCTCGAAAATCCTGACGTCGGTTGTCGCGATTGTGACGTCTTCGTACTTTGTCGATAACCTGTTCAGCAGCCTGACCCTGACCTTTACCGGCATGGGCATCTCGATCGTGCTGGCGCTGCTCGTCAGCTATCTGTCGCTGATACCGGTGTTTGCGCCGATCGCCAAGTTTATTGTCAAGTGCCGGTATTTAACCCTGACGGGGTTGATCTTCCTGTTCACGCTGCTCACGCAGGACGGTCACCAGCTGAAGCTCAGCCTGCTGATCTTCGGCATCGTGCCGTTCTTTGTCACGTCGCTGCTGGCCATCATCGAGGCCATCAATGTGCAGGAATATGAGCTGTGCAAAACGCTGCGCATGAACAACTGGCAGACGCTGTGGGAGGTGGTCATCATTGGCCGGCTGGACCAGGTGTTTGAAGTGATGCGCCAGAACTTTGCCATCGCGTGGATGATGATCACGATGGTGGAAGGTTTGAGCATGTCGGAAGGCGGCCTGGGTACCATGCTGATCAAGTCGAATAAATATATAGACCTCGGCACGGTGTTCGGCATCCTGGTGATCATTTTCGCGCTCGGTATTTTCTTTGACTTCCTGTTGCGCAACCTGCGCCACTGGCTGTTCCCGTATACTAAAATCCAGGTGAAGAAATGACGTCATACTCCAAAAATGAAGTGCTCATCCAGGTAAAGGATGTCAATCTTTCCTATGACAAGCAGATCTTACGGGATATCAACTTTGCGATCCACAACATTGTTCGCCCCGGACTGAGCCAGGGCCAGGTGGTTTCGCTCATCGGCCGCAGCGGCATCGGCAAGACCCAGCTGTTCAAGATCCTGGCGGGCCTGATCCAACCCAATACCGGCACCGTGCTGGTGGGACTGGAGCAACAGCCGGTGAAAGCCGGACAGGTCGGCATTGTGGCGCAGAACTATATACTCTTCAACCACCGCACGGTGTTCGACAACCTGCGGCTGGCGATGCAGCACAGCAGCATTACGCTGAATGATAAAGAGAAGGATGCGTTGATCAACGATTACGCTACGAAGTTCGACCTGGCGGAGCACCTGAAGAAATATCCCCTGCAGCTTTCCGGCGGACAACGCCAGCGGGCAAGCATTATCCAGCAGGTGCTAACCGGCAACAAATTTATCTTGCTGGACGAGCCGTTTTCCGGACTGGATGCGTTGATGATCGACCGGGTAATCGAGCTGCTGCTAAAGATCTCGACACTCGACGAGCTGAATACGCTGGTGATCGTCAGCCACGATGTGGAGAACTCGCTGGCTATTTCGGATACGGCGTTTATCCTGGCCCGGCAAAAGGACAAGGAAGGCGCGACCATTACGGAGACCCTGGATCTTATTGAGATGGGGTTTGCGTGGAATCCGGCGATTCGCGAGAATGAGAAGTTCCAGCACCTGGTTGCGCAGATCAAGCATAAGATCTGATGTAGTAAACAACCTGGTATAACATCAAAACGCCGCTTCAGCTGAAGCGGCGTTTTTTGTAAGCGCGGAAATTGCGGGTATTTTTTATTCTTTCGATTTGGAGCCAGCACACTCTGTGGCTTACTTATTTGGCGGACACTGCAGTTGTAGCGCATCCGTGAATTCCTGCGTAATAGGTTTTCCACCGAGCGTCTTGCAGGTATCGTAATATTTCCGTGCCGATGAGCAGTCGCCTTTCAGAAAATGGCATACGGAAAGCTTGAAAAGAGTGTTCTGGTCCTTGCTGTCGGCAGCATAGGATTTTTCCAAATTGATTATGGCGCTCTTCATGGCCGACGCAGCCTCCTGCGTTTTGCCTTCGCTGGTTAAACGCTGGTATTCGGCGAGATAGGTAGTAGCATAGTCCGTTAAGAGGTGGGAACTGTTTGGGGCGCGTTTAAGGCCGGCCTCATACTGTTGACGGGCCGCCGTGAGGTTGTTGTCGGTCATGTAAAAGGCACCGTAACCCCAATAGATGTCTGTGTTGGTGGAGTCCAGCAGGTAAGCCTGGTTGAAGCGGTACATTGCTGTTTTGGCGTCCCGCTTATAGATATAGTCAAAGCCACGGCCGATAAAATAATTAGATGCCATTCGGCGGTCGCCCTTAAACTCTGGCGATGCAAGGGTCGATTCTATGAAACTTTTGTCTGCTTCCAGCTCCTGCGATGTTTTTGGCTGGTTGCCGTACTTAGGCAGCAGACGTTTGTTGGTTTTCGCTTGCTCGCTTAACGAGGATTGTTGAGCGGAAGCTGCGATTGCAAAAAAGGTCAGGAAAATGCTGATGAAGGTTCGGTAGAATAACATATTTATTAATTCGTAGTAATGATCGAAACGGATTCTCCATCATCCGGAAGGGCCGTTTTAATTTCCAAAATTAACATATTTTAACTGTTTCTTCCCTGGTTTGGACATATCGCATGGGATGCGCTGATGATCGACCGGGTGATGGCGCGGAGATTCGCGAGCACATGAAGCGGTTTTTTTTTGAAATGGTTGTATCACGAACGAAACATCTTTTACCAGGTAATCTCCTGCGCTACGGTATTCTACATTTATAGCATCGTAGGAAAGCCGGTTCCCGCACGCCGGTGATGTATGTATAGCCTATACCGGGCTAGCCCTACGTGGGTTGAATGTATAACCGATGTTATTATGAAGATTTCAGAACAAGCAGTCAAACGCATGTCGCAGGGCGATCACGACGCCTTTCGACAGATCTATGAACAATGCTGGGACACGCTGTATCATTTTCTCCGGAAAGAGACGGGGTCGCGGTACTACGCCGAGTGTGTTGCGCAGCAGGTTTTTGCGTCGGTGTGGTCTAACCGCGCGCGGCTCACCCGCTATGCCTTGTTACGCGACTTTATGGCCGCCAGCTCCCGCGACTACGCGCTGGTCGCGCTCAAGTATTTTGCCAGCCAGACCTTTGTGGGGGCCTTTCCGGACGATGAAGCCGGGCGCCGTGCAACCGTCGTCCGCCAGCTCGCCCACAGGCTCGACAGCGGGCACTACAAAGGTGTCTTCCGAAAGATCCTGGGCAACCTGTCACCCGGCCAGGCCATGATCTTCCACTTCGGCCTCACGGGCTGTACCAGCGAAGAAATGAGCCGGTCGATGGACATGCCTGATGATGTTATCCGGAACCACTTTTGCGAGGCCATTGTACGCGTGAATGAATCCCTGAAACGTGAAATGACCGCGCCTGTGCAGCGCGCACGGCATGACATTCCTGAGCAGCAGCTGGGGAGGTCATTTTTTGGGTGAGCGCTTGGTCATGACAGGGCGCTTGTAGTTCCCCGGGCGCTGATAGATCCTATTGGGATACGAAGGCTGAGTAAACAGAGATTTTCGATCGCTTCAAGATAATAAATCGTCAAAGTTGCGTTCTTTCAGGACCATATCGGTTCATGGACTGAAAGTAAAATGAGGAACTCACTTTATATAGGCGCGCTTATAATCTTACTGGGTTGCGGTCATCCGGAGAAAGCAGACAACGCTACACCACAGGTGTCGCCGGCAGTCACGCGCTCGCCGGAAAACCCGCAGCGTACCCCGACTTCTGCACCGGAAGAAAATCGGAAACGATCATATAACGATCGCCTGTTGGAGACCTATCTCGACAGCATTGGAGATCTTTCTCCCGTTCGTTGGATGAAGAATGCGGCATTCACGACCGACTCGGTATTCAGAAACCGGACGCCATGGGATAAAACGATTCGCGCGAAAGACTTTGCGCTGTTGAAGAACGGTTGCAAAACCGGCATGCTGGACATAGCCTTAGCCAAAAGAATATTCGGCGACATCGCGGGCGATAGTGCCTACCTGGAACAGGGCGCATTACCCTTACAATTTATCCCTTTTGATACGCGGGAATCTAACTTTCACGAGTTTGCCATTTGTCCGCTGGGAGATGGCGGTTGGGATTGCGACGTATTCTTTTTCTCCGGTAACAGAATAGTCGCCAAACATCATATTTACCACCGCTACGGTCTTCAAGTCGATCACTATAAAGACCGGGACGGAAAAACAGTAATCTATTACAAGGAAAATTACCGAAGCGGGTCTGGCATATGGTGGTTTAACTATTGCTTTTACAAATACGATGGCGGTAAGCTCATTCCCGTATTGAATGAGCTTGCCGAAGCTAACCAGCAGTTTCCCTGGGGCGCGCGCATCTTTACGTTGAAATCGACGGTACAGAAGACCAATCCGCTGACCTTGAAGATGGTCTATAGCCAGGCATTCTCCGATGGACCCGAAAGTCCCGTTTTTATACACGACTCCACCCTCGTTAGATATACCTGGCATGAGGAATCCAAAACGTTCCGCGGCGTGTACGAAAAATCGAAAATCACGAAGCCGCAAATTCTGACATACTACCTGGAGGATACCGAGCATTTGTTCATCCATACACACCACGATATGCTAAAGCGTTTTTTACAAACCGATACGATGCGAACCCGGACGCTGGATTACCTGGACCTGATAAAGATACACTCGGACGAATGAAATCGCACTGGAACGGGCTGCCGCGCTTAGGGGCATTCTTTGGTTGAGCGTGCTGTCTTACGGGATTCTTTCGGCAGGGAGGCGAAGAACTGCTCGATGGTCAGTCCATGGATAAGCAGTATTTTGGTAAGGGTGCGTAGGGTCAGGTTGGTCTTACCTTTCTCAATCCGCCAGTATTGCATGCGCGGGATGTCGTGCTCGTGAGCAAAGTCCTCGTGGCTGGTGTATCCCTTTTCTTTACGAAGGGTGGTGATCTTTAATCCAATGCGCGTTTGGAGGGCCGCCAGGAGTTCATCTTCTTTCACGGCCTCCAAGTAGGGGATGTTTTTTTAAATTTGTTACTCATTAAAAGATTACATCTTTTATGATTGATCTTATTCTATACAGTTAATTATTCCGCTGGCGCCTGGCATGTTGTTTGGCCCACTGGACCTTTTTTCGCACTGTTTTCGCGCCGGCATGATCCCCTGTTTTTTTTAATAGATCCGCTAATTGTGCATAATGTTGAATGGTTTCAGTGGTATGCTCCTTGTGGGAGATAATCATTTTCTCAAAGAGATCCATAGCCTCGTGATAATCACCGGTCATGAACAATACGAGCGACAACAGATTATAGGCAACTACAATTCGGTTGTCTTGGGTGAGGCATTGTTTTTCATAGAGCGCGATAACTCTTTTGAGGACCTCTTTTGCACACTCAAAGTTTTGAGCGTTAAAAAGGTCTTCGGCGAGATTAGTGTAATGCCACACGATAGCTTTTTCGTCCGTACCAAATTTCCGCTCGATAAACTTCATTGTCTTCTTCAGCGTGGCTTTTGTGGTCGTCTGTTCGCCGAGTAGCGATAATGCGCCCGATTCTTTATTCAGCCAGGAAAGAGCCGTTTTATCGATCATGTCCAGCCCTTCCCAATCCTCTTCCATCCGTGTGACGTTTGGTGCTGAAATCCCGTCGTGCTTTTTCATGGGTTGCGGCGCCGGCGGAAGTACAGTATTGGAACGATTTGGGTTCGCCCGACCTGTTTTGGCAATGTTAAGCCCGGCGAATATGGCGTTAAGATCTTGTTCATCAATGACCGCAAGCATTGCAAGGATGGCATCACGCTGTTGATCGTCAAGTGCCAGGCCCGAAAGATTCTTAGGGCCGTGTTTAAAATAGATGCGTGTGGCCTTCTCGATGAAGGATCTGGCGCCGGCGGAATCATTCATGGCCAGGAGCGTGCGGGCATAGATGAGATAATCCTCAACGATCGTAAGATGGTTTTCACCTAAATGTTTCGTCTTTATGCGGATAGCTTTCTCCTGCAAATGACTTGCACCGGCACGATCGCCCAGCCTATCGAGCACCATGCTTAATCTGGAATACTTCTCCGCCGTAATAGGATGATCTTCCCCCAGACTTTGTTCATCGGATGCCACCGCCTTTTCAAGCAACGCCTTTGCGCCGGTATAGTCCTCACGGTGAAGAAGAAATAATCCCAGGTTGGAATAATGTATCGCAACATTCGGATGAGCCTCCCCAAAGATTTTTTCACTGGATCTTACTACTCTTTCCAGTAACGGCTGGGCTGTTTCATAGTCGCCGATTTCATGAAGCAACGTGGCCAAATTGGCATACTTCAGCGTTGTAATGATATGATCTGTGCCAAAGTTTTTTTCGTCAGAACGAATAGCTTTTTCAAGTAATTCCTTTGCCTGTATAAAATCAAATACTTCTGCCAGTGCGGAACTTAAGTTGGAGTATAGTATGGCGGTGTGAGGATGATCGATACCCAACTTTTTTTCACTCAATTGTATTGCCTTTTTATATAGTTTTTGTGCCTTGGCATACTCGCCCTGTGTTTGTAGTAGCGATGCCAGGTTGGCGATGCTATTGGCCAGGGAAGGATGATCGCGTCCCTGAATACGTTCTCCTATAAATACAGCTTTCTCAAGCAATTTTTTAGCGTTGGCGTAGTCGCCCATGGCATGCAGTAATGTGCCCAGGTTGGAGTAGTATGGTGCGGTATCCGGATGATCAATACCGCGACAGCGCTCGGCTACCCCGAGAGCCCTTTCGTATAATGTCTTGGCCTCGCTGTAATTCCCGGTATCCCGGCGTGCCGAGGCCAGGTTAGAAAGATGGCGCGCCATCGTGGGGTGATCGGAACCAAAATTCATTTCGGTAGACACAACTATCTTTTCGAATAACTCGATTGCACCGGAATAGTCGCCACGATTCTGAAGTGTTACAGCGATATCTGAATATTGTGTCGCTAAGTCGGGGTGATCAGGCCCAAGGTGTTTTTCTCCTGCATGGAGGGCCTTTTCAAATAATGCCTGGGCACCGGAATGATCACCCATTTCCAAGAGCACGCCGCCCAGCTTGGAATACCGATTGGCCGTAACGGTATGCTCTTCTCCAAACTCCCTTTCTGCCGAGCGCACACACTTTTCGAGCAATCGTTTGGCAGTTGAATATTTTCCAAGGTCGTAGAATATCATGGCCAGGCTTGAATATTCTTTTGAGAGAAGGGGGTCGTTCATTCCTACATATTGCTCTTCCAGAACGATGGCCTTTTCGAGCCAACGGATCGCTCCGGTATAATCACCCAATGATCGAAGTATGTTTCCTAGGCATGCGTAGCTCTGCGTGCGATAGAAGTCGACGTCCTCGCCCAGGCATTCAAAGGTGGCAACGGCCTGTCCTGCCACGGTCTTTGCCCCGACATAATCTCCATACTCATGAAGGACCATCGCGAGATAGAGCTGCAAATGAGCTGTTTTCGCAGACATGTCATCCGAAAAAGTATCTGTCAGAATCTTTCCAAAAGGAATCCAGGGAAACTTCTCGACGGGGCTCTCCTCAAATTGATTGAATTGTAACCGGACAGAGACGCTGTCCACAAGCGATTCGACATCGGCTAAGGTAATGGGTAACTTTTTAACGGCTACTTCGGTAATGATGCGATGCATCTTGTAGCTGTCGGTCTCCGCATTATACAACAACCAGCCCTGATCAGACAGGCCCTTCAGTGTCTCTGAGAAAAAAGCCTCCTGCCGGCTTTTCTCCGGGGCTATCAATTCACACAATGTTGCATACGAATGATACTCCGCCGGCAGGCAGGCGAAATATTTAATAAGCCATACCTCCTTTTCGGTTAACTGGCTGAGCGTGAAAAGGGAAGACAGATACGACCGAACATGATCCACTGTATCGCCTTTGTGCGCCACATAGACGTTTGCGCGCAGGTCTTGCCCGATCGCCGACTTCAACGTTTCGATGTCGACGCGCTGGAGCTGCGCCGTCTTCGCCAGTATCTCCAAGGTTAATGTGTGGTAGTCTACGGCTTCCAGCAGCCCGCAGATCTTGGCATCTTCGTTTATACGGCTACAATGTTTCTTAAACAACGTTAGTGCTGCATCCGGCGACAGGAACCCAATCTCTTGTACCATAAACCCTTCGATCCGTTCGCGCGACGTCACCAACAGATGCCAATCGGGTTGTCCGGGAAGCATATCTCTCAGATTTGCCAGGGTGCCGTCGGCATTGTCCAATACCAGCAGATTGGGTTTGCCGGGTACCGTTTTGAACTTGTACAGAATCTCTTGAAATAGTTGCAGGGTATCCTTTCCGCCCCGCGAAACAGCCAGGCTGCGGAGAAGCCCCTCATCCTGGACAATGTTCTGAGTAATGTCCGTGCCGACCTGTGTGATCCAGGCAACATGCTGATAGTCCTGGTAGTACGTACTGAGATATCCTTGCGCCAGTGTCGTTTTGCCAATACCTCCCAGGCCATTGACCAGAACAACCTGCTTATTTTGAAACAAGGCCCGGTGTAAGGCATGCAATTCGTCGGTACGGCCAACGATATCGTCTGTATGAATCTTGGGAATTTTTAGGGTCAGGTCTTTCGGGAAGGCAGTGCCCTAGAGAAAGTCATCTCGCTCTCGCAGCATGCCGCGAATAACCCATTGCAACTTCTGCTTTATCTTCTCGGGATCGACATCGGGTGGTGCTTCGGAATAGATTTCCTGGAAGAGTGTTTTATCGAGCGATAGATATTCTTTTACCTGCGCATCGGGTGTCCAGAAACGTACCGGGAATTTCACCAGCTTGGGAAGCGTATGCTGTACGTTGGCATTGATATTACTCAGGTTGCGGCGCGGGGAGATACCGATGAACCCGTCGGCGGGATGGCCAGAGGCATAAAGCTCGTGGATTTTTCGGAGCAGCTCGTTCCAGGGGAGGGGAGTGGTGTAATCTTTACATTCAACATAAAACTCCCGCTTTTTCCCGGAGGCATCTAAGAAGGTGATCCGGATGTCAAACCCATTTTGTGTGCCCGACGTCTGTTGCCGGGCCTCCAACACGGGAAATCCGAGGTCTTCAAACAGGGACTGGAGAAAATCTTTGAGCTTTACTTCGAGGTAGATTCCTTTTGTCATATGGTTCGTCAGCGTGCCACTGCGCTTTCAGTCGCAATTAATTTTAGTCTGTATAGTATACTATACTTTTGTAGTATAAATAGAATGTGGCTAAGGTATATTTATTTTATTTTAAAATCGATGTTCATTCTGTATGAAAGAAACAAATAGACGGGCCGCCCGGCAGACAGGGCTGATACCTTGCGCCAGACCCGCCAGTAAGCAATACTAATACCGTGTCCGCGGGGTGGCCTTATAATGCCAATGTAACCTGGGCTCTTGACTTCCTGATTTCAGGCTTGACCCAGCCATGTCCTACTCCTATAAAGCGTAGATCATCCGTGGTTCATCTGTGGAACATCTATGGAGGAACCCTGTGGCAGACTCGAAGGATCCCCGGCGAAGCATGCCTTTTTTTCGTCCTGGCTCCGACCCGTCTCGCAACTCCTCACCCCTCCCTGGGACCCCAAAATTCCATTTTTTCAAAATAACGAAATTTGATTCAAAACCATCTGTCAAAAGTGATTCAACAAGTGACTAACATGTGATCATAAAATGTGCCATGCCAGCCTGGAGATTGGCCTCATGATAGGCAGGTGTCCACATGATGTGCCCCGCTAGTGCCTCGATCTGCCCTAGTTATCCGACAATCGATAAATGTCTTTCGCTAATTTTTTAAGTTTTCTTTTTGTGTGTCTACCGTTGACCGAAATGATTATCGCCTTACAAATTCCTCGTGAACCCCAAAGGGCGAAAGCGTCGTCGCCTTTCAATACGTCTATTCTCTCAACTGTTTTTGGAGTCAAAATCGATGTCAGGCGCCGAACGTCTTTCGGCTTGGTTCTATTCTCAATTGATATTCTGACTCCTCCTGCCACGATGATTGGTTTGCAAAATCCGACTTGTCTGCCGTTCAATGGATCAGTTTTATGCCTATCAAAAGTGGCCTTCACAAAAATGTTTGTGTCTGCCAGGAGTCTGTTGTTCAGAAACTCTACCTGATTCTGTAGGGTGAGCTGGTCAAATGCCTCAAACCACCTGTCGTTTTGTTCCTGTGTTAGAATTAAGTCCTCCTTACTTTGTCCGTAAAGGCTTACTGTCAGAAGAGCAAATATCGTAAGTATCAGAATTTTCATTTGGCATTTTTACAAGGCGTTCAAGCGACCGAATTTTTTGGCATCAAAAGTAATATTTATTATAGATTCAATGAATTTGATAAGCCTATCATACCGATTTCTAGTGGCCTCTTCATTTTTCATTGCGAGATTTTTATCTAAATTTAAAAATAAAGCTGCGGACCATTCATTTTGTTAAAATAAATAACCGCTAGCTTTATACCTGTGTGTCAAAAGGGGTACACCATAGTTTGAACTTTGATCAGTCCTTGAGGCGGAGTAAATTGTTCATGTTGAAATATAGGAGGCTCTAAGTATGCCCCATCTCCACGAGATACCGATCAAACATCCGCAGCAAATGCGTCTCCACCACCACGATATGTAGCTTATTATAAGCAAGCTCCAACAAATCCTCCGACACTTCGAGTTCATCGCTGACCAAACGCAGCTGGCAACTTTTGTCGCCTACAACTTCGACTCTTCCCATAATCGATTCACGCTGCCCTGGCAGAAACACCATCACCAGCATCCCTTGCTCACGCAGCCACTCAAACAGCTGCTGATCGCTATCCAACTCCGGTGACGCCTTTGGCACATCCGGCATTTCGCCAAGGGATAATAAAAAATTGACCTTGTCATACCGGTCCGCATTTAACTCAGATGGCAAGATTTTAAACCAAGAACTTATTCGCAACGGCCTCGCCTGGCATTATAAAAAATATTCGTCCAGTAAGACGATGTCCGAATTAGAGGCAACAGCAATGGCGGGCCGAAATGGTTTATGGAGTGAAAATAATCCAACACCGCCTTGGGAATATCGAAAATCAAAACGAAAAACTTCTCAAACTATTGAGAGGTGCGTCAAGGTGTTTTTTATTGGACAACCGCAAAATGGGCGTTTTCGGGTTATCGCCTCTGACTTATCAACTTCGGTGGTGAATTTCATTTGACATCGTTAATTTGGTAGATATCAAATCCATAATTGATCTTAGTGGCGGGCAAGAATATTTAACAAGCTCACACGATTTGGATTTTTAGTCTCATGGCTCGGACGGAAAACAAGTGTTTCGTTAAAGATTAGGGAAATTTTACTCCCGAATACGTAAGCCCCAATTCATGTTGTTTTGCAAATTCCGCAAACACCTACCGTTATGACCTCATTAAATCAAATTACATACGATGCTAGACCGGGCGTAAAGTTTCCATTTAGTCTATCAAATTTTCGCAGGCATCCACAGAAGACGGAGACCATTGACTTTATCTTATCCCGCGAGTTTTTGGGACTCGTCCTTAACTTGGGCGAACCGATCGAATATTCCGGCAGCTCTCTGCTTCCCTCGACTATCGAAAAGTCACATTATAATTTAGTGTACTTGCCGCAAACCGAGTACAGAGTATGCATACCGCGCGGTTTGCATCATTCTATCGCTATGCGCCTGGAGCCGAGCACGCTCACTCGCGCTGCGCTCGATTTTGCCTTTTTAAATTCTTTCCTGGATAATGTAAGTCGTCAGACGGCATCGTTGATACGGGATCACCATTTGCCTATACCGCTGCGGATGCAAGAAGAAGTTGACGCCCTTCTCTATAATATTTCAAAGGATGAGGCAATGCGTCATTTGTTTATGGAGATTAAGGCATACGAGATATTTTTTGGTGCAATGATCGATATGGCTGATCTATTCCTTGGACAAAAGCCTGCGTACGTGGTTAGTGATCCAACCATAAGGTACGCGATAGAATATCTCGCAAATACCTTCAAACAGAAAATCACGATCGACGCTGTTGCAAGCGAGTTAGGAATCAACAAACGTAAGCTCCAAGAAGGCTTTAAACTGCACACCGGTAAGAATGTCCACGAATATGTAGTCCAGCTGAAGATGGAGGAAGCAAAACGGCTATTGCGAGACCCATCGCGATCTGTTAAGAGCATTGCCATTGAGCTTGGCTACGCAGAAACGGGATTTTTCAACGCGTACAAAAACTTTTACGGGCAACCACCGGCGGCTGCACGTGGTACAGAATTGGATAAAGACTAACGTTTGAAAAAGTGCCTTTTTGATAGCAAGTTGATCCAAAAGTGTATTATCCATTGCGTTACTTTGAGACATCAACCACACACTAGACAGTCACACCACATAGCTAATAATAGTTGACTTAAGATATAATCCCTTAACCTAAACTTGATTTGTGGGTTCTCTATTATATCCATGAGGTCCCTGCTCATGCTATAATAGAACCCTACAAGTCAGGTGAACTTAACATTTGCGACCATGAAGAGGATAGTTCCATCCCGTGCGCTTTCAGCAGATATCATTTGTATGCTTTTGATACTGTTGTTTGTTTACGCAGCGATAAATAAAGTAATGGAATTTGCAGAGTTCCAGGCACAGATTGGAAAATCGCCATTAATAATGCACCATTCCTCTTGGGTTTCCTGGCTTGTTCCGAGCGCTGAACTTACTATTTCAGCAATGCTTCTTCTGCCGAAATTTAGGATCGTCGGCACTCTGCTTGCATTCATGCTCATGTTAATCTTCACTTTGTACATTGCGTTTATACTAACGCTAAGTCCCTACGTTCCATGCTCATGCGGCGGCATTCTCAACACTTTGGGATGGACTGAACACCTGATATTTAATCTGATTTTCACGTTAGTTGCTCTTCTTGGTGTTTTTGTTATTGACACTGAGTCTCAAAATATCCCATTAATAGATAATACACAGCCCACCAGATATAAAGTGCAGTTATGAACATTAAAAAAAGAGTATACGCCGTGTTAATATGCACTATTGCTAGTGTTAGCATAATAGTAACGCTATATGCTACCTCACCGATTAGTAAGGGAATCTATCGCGGCACGTTCATACGGACATTCGTAAAAGGGAAGTTGCAAAGGGAAAACGCACTTGATGTTGGAGTCAATTCATTCTATTTGTCAGGATTCGATCACGACCGAGTCTATCTAGGCAACCTCACTGCGCCATTTCATTTACTTTCGGTGAGCAATACACTAAATGATTCAACGCATAACAAACTTGAGGTACATTTGGACAGTGTAGAATCGTTTCAAAGGTTCCGATTGACAATTGACTCACCATACTTCTATTTAACCCACGGCGGTATGCCAGAATATCTTCGGGGAGTAATTGGCGAATGGAAGGCAACGAGGTACATAGGTATTGAACGCGACTATTCAGCAGAAGCGTTTCCTGTCGGTCCAAATTCGCTTATTTTGCGATCCCTAAACACGGCTACAAAAAGCTATGAACTGGCGAAAAAGTCATCCAGCGGCTTAATGTTCAATCTCAATTTAATAAATAAGCAGATTGACGGAATATTCTGCTCGGATGGCAAGCTTGTGATCGATAAAGCTACTCATCAAGTCATCTATATACATTATTACAGAAACGAACTTATTGTCTGTGATACCCTGCTTAACTTAAAGTTCCGTGGCCATACAATTGACACATTCTCACGAGCACAATTAAAGATCGCAAAATTGGGGGGAGATGGGAAGAGCATGATTTCAGAGCCCCCGCGGCAAATAAATATAAACGCTGCAGCTTTTAATAACGTGCTATACATACATTCAAATATATTGTCATTTGAGGAAGATATGCACGATTTCATCACAAAATCAGTAGTCGATATGTACGATCTGCGGGATGGACAATACCTCGAGTCGTTTTACATTCCAGATTACGAAGACATAAAGGTCAGTTCATTTATAGTGTCAGAAGACAAGATATTTGCAATTCACGGGAAGTATATCGTTAGCTATCTGCTGCCGATGAATTAAATAAAGCGCATAAATAGAATACGAAAATATTTTGTAAAATATTCGATGTTGAATTTCGCATAATCTAACCTATTTAACCCAATTGCATATGAAGAATCGTGGTTTCTTTCTTGCGGTGGTCGCGGTTGTGATTGCATCCACAACCGGCTTTACATTATCGCTACTTCCACTGGCAACAACCGTTTACATTAAAATACGAAGCTCAAGTAATCCAATGTGGCACTGTGTTAATACGGAGCTACAATGTTCCGAATCAGGTTCAGCAAACTGCTATGTTAATGTGGCAGTTGATCTACCGCCAACCCCGGCCGTCAACACCGATGGGCGTAAATGGAATGGCACGGATTGCATTAAAATAATGAATACTACCAATGTTAATCCATCTTATAATCCGGTAGAAACTGTTACAGCAGTTGCACCTATCGAATAGTTAAAAAAATCTCGCGAGGATATCAGGAGATGCCGAATCCTGAATAAATATAAGTAGGCAATATTTAAACACCTTAAAATCAAATTTTATGAAAAACAGAAGTTTAATTCTTGGCGCTTGCGCCGTAGTATTTGCGTCAGCTAGTGCATTTACCTTTACTGGTAACTTGGCCACACCGGTGTATATTAAAATCAAAAGTCAGCAAAACCCGGCATGGCATTGTGTAAATACCGGACTGGAATGTTCAAACTCCGGTTCAGCAAACTGCTATGTCTCGGTGGCGCAAGACAGCCCTAGCTTGCCAGCTACAAACACTAACGGTAGAATCATATCCAGTGGGACATGCGATGTGTTCATGAAGAACACTACCGCCGTTAATCCCGCTTTTGATCCTGCGGAAACAGTTACGGATGTAGCAGATCTAGGAGTAAATTAAATTGAAGTTGGAGCCGCTTTAATAGGCGGCTCCAATTTTCACTGCTCAAAATTATTTGGTAGCTGAATGTAGGTGCTCATGTTTGCAATGGACAGTACCTTGTTTGCGAACAACATAACATCAATGTGATTTATCGAACCAAGTGCGTCCGATTCATCAAGAAAAGAGGTAAACGGCGATTGTTCTCTATAGTGCTTTATTATGTAGTTGGCCCAATATCTGCCAAGCCGCATCTGAGACTTTAAATCACTCGTCTGTAAGTATTTCAGTCTTGAAAATTGGTCTTGCTCGATGCCGTTATTTCTCAAATCAAGGATCTCCTCCTTCACACTGTTTATTAATCTTTGGACTGACGTTGGTGCGCATGCAAATGAAATGCCAATGCTATACTGGGCGTGCTCTGTTTTGTTGATATTCTTGTATACGGTTATATTGTAAATTCCATTTTCCGTTCTCCTTAGGCGATCAAAGAGTTGGACGTCCAGGTACTTTGCAATGAGTTCGAATGCAATGTGATTGCGTTCACTGTACTCGTCAACGATATCAAAGAATATTTGTATCCGCGCCTCATCTCGTTCGCCGGAACGAATTACAACGGGCTGAGCGAGCTGTTTTGCTTTTAAATTTACTTGGCGTTGTCTACACTCATCGCTGGCCTTCTTGGGGATATTGCCCAAATATTTCAATATTAAAGCCTTGAAATGAGCCAGGTTAAAGTTACCTGAAAATGCGTACGCAGCGCCAACAGTCGAAGAGAATTGTCTTTTAAAATAATTGTTAACTTCTATGATGCTGCTACTTTCCAATTCGTGCAACATGCGAACTGAACTATTTTTGCGCTCACTTCGGAAATATTGAATAGTATCAGAAAACTGATCAGGAAGCCGCTTTTTTGACAGCTCAATTTCTGCCTTTTCGGTACTTATAATTGATTCGAACGTAGCGGTGTCCAGTTTAGGTTCAGTTATAAATAAAAATATCAACTGTAGGATTTCTTCTAAGCGACTATTATTAAAGGTGCTTTCGAAACCATTACCCGATTCCCCATTGTATAGTGCAAGATGATCTATGTTATGTTCGTCGAAGAAAGCTTTCAGTTGTGAGCCTTTCAGATGTCCAATTCCACTACTTGCTATTATGTAGTGGGCATATTTTTTCAACGCTAACGTTGTATCACAGAGTAGATTGCCGCTTTGACTTGAAACGGATTTCAATGTCACACTTGAATCTTGGGTTGAATCAATTGGCTTGAGGAAAATTCTCATGCCATTTTCTAGTATTATTGACGTTATTCCTGTTTTTTTATCGAAATTTTCAATATAGTTGGCAACTGGCTTTAGTTGATTGGCTTTTTGCGGTGTCATTAAGCTTCTATTAATTGGCGGTTGTTCATCTGTCACGGGGCTTACATAGGGCTGCATATTAACCAGCGCCATATCCTTAAATATTCTATCTACACTGAATTCATTTATAACCTTATTTGGTTCAGTTGCAGGCGATACGTAGAAAATATCCATGTTGTTATTAGCAGTTAGCCATCCAGCAGCATACGCATGCATATCTTCGACTTTAATGGATCTTAAAATAGTTTCAACTATTTTTTGATTTGAATATGCAAAGGGCATTATCTCTCCAGTCACGAAATGGTTAGTGAGCTTTCCTGCGTATTGATAGTTGCTAATTCTAGAATTTATTCGTTGAACTTCAAATACTTCCAGCTTTGCTTGGCCAAGCTCTGTTGCAGTGAAGCCATAACGTTTAATCCTTTCCAATTGCGTCAGAACTTCAGTCAACGCTTGCAGACCTTTCCCAGAGGGAAAGGTAAAGCCAGTCCTTAGCACTTCTATTTGAGGACCACGCACAGGGAGTGATTCGAAACGCGAACTGACAGCTTCAGCGTACTTGAATTCTTGTGTTAGTATTGAGAGACGCGCGGTTGTCATAGCATTGTACAATTGTTTTTTTAAATTGAAGGCAAGGCTCGCCGAATCTGTTATTCTATTTTGAATGCTTTTTAGATATATGTTGATGCTCTCGTTACCATTTTTATTTCCAGTGATTGTAACATACCTGTTTTTCCAGCCAAAGAAGCTAGTATCTGCAACCTCCACTCCGACGGTTTTGATTTTCGATTTGTGTAGATCGGAAAATAGCCGGCGGATCAGTTTTTCAAGTCTTTTACAATCGATATCCCCGACTATTACAATGGCTTGGAAATTAGATCGATACCAAAGGTTGTAATAATTCAAGAGCGACTCATGCTTGAAAGTTGCAACACTTTGCGACTCACTGAAGTCCGGCTTATCTGTATATTTTGTATTTCCCATTATAGTTCTGCGAACAATGGCACTCTCGTCCTTATCTTGCTCGCTTATCCTACATTCTTCGATTACCACCAGGCGTTCGTTATCAACATTGTCAGACGACAAATTGATATCATGTGCGCATTCTCGATAGAACTCTAGCAATTTTTCTAATAGTTCGTAATTCTGAGCTGGCAAATTTGCATAATAAACAGTGCGATCATTAGTCGTAACTGCGTTGAAATCTGATCCTCTAGCAATGCCGCGTTCCTCAAAATACCGCATAGGATTAGAAAAACTTTTTGTACCCCTGAACGCCATGTGTTCAAGTATGTGAGCTAAGTATCGTTGATCCGCGGTTTCTTGGTTGTATCCAGCTTTCACTACGAATTGAACTGCCGTTTTATCGCCCGGTGACTTTCTTAAATAGTATGTAAAGCCGTTTGTAAGTTTGCCGATAATAACGTTGGGATCGATATCTAGTTTTGTATTTCGTTCTGACCTTTGCGAAAAACCGATTGTAGAGAATAACATGAGTAGTACTCCTACTAGTGAGGGCTTGATCATAAAATGAATTTTTAGTGAAAAGAAGGAGCGTTGAACCGCTCCCTCATTGATTGAAGATACTGAACCCTAGTATCCTTCGTTTTGATCTTTTAGATTTGGATTTCTTGTAAACTCCAAATCGGGTAGCGGGTACAGAACATCAGTAGGTTGCCAATCAGCCTTTGACGCTGATAGCACCTCGGTTGAACGGTCAGTCCGCTTTAAGTCAAACCATCTATGTCCCCATTCGGTAAAAAGCTCTGACCGTCTTTCGTTTTCGATTAAAAGAAGTAAATCGCTTTTTCCCGTGGTCGGATTTGTGTCCGCGATAAGAGGAAGGTCGGCACGGCCGCGTATAGCGTCGAGGTCACTGATAGCTCCAGCATAATTTTCTAAATGTGCTCTTGCCTCTGCGCGAATGAGATACTGTTCTGCCAACCTGAATACCATCGAATACTCGGTTACACTCATCGGGGGGGTAGACGCAGTTCCTCCATACTTAACTTTATATTTGAACGGATAATAGAATGTGTCACTTCCATTTTCAAAGCTTCCAGTCCAACTCTCTAGCCTCTTATCCCCAACCTCAAAAAAATCCACCAGGTCTTTGTTCAGATAATAGAATGCTGGCTCACTGTCAAGGATAAAAATGTTCCCTTCCCATGTGTTAATATCACCAGCCAATGGCTGTAATTGCCAAATAGCCTCAGTGCTTGAGGATGTGAAAACATTGTTTAAGTCCGATTCTATTTGATAGGTACCCTCATTTATAACATTTGATGCGAGCACATCTGCATTTGCCCAGTCCTTGCGATAAAGATATACACGAGCTAGGAGCGCCATAGCTGTGAAGCTGTTTGGCCTTACTCTACCGGATGTCGTGTATGTGCCACTCATTAGCGTCTGAGCCGCTAATAAATCAACAATAACCTGATCATACACCTGATCGACACTGCTTCTCGGAGCCGATGTATTTTTGCGATAGTCGGTGCTTGTTATCAGTGGCACTGCCCCAAAGAGATTTATTAAATAGAAATGTGTAAATGCGCGGACGAAAAGTGCCTCTCCTTGCAATTGCTCGCGGACTGCTGCTGTAAGGCCGCTTGAATTGGTCAATCCCTCGAAAACCGAATTTGCTTGATATATAACTTTGTAAGCAGATGTCCAGACGCTTAAAATATCATCATTCTGCGGGACAATGTTGTTATCGTAAAACTGCTGTTCTGTAGTATTCGTTGGCCAATAGTTTATAAGTTCATCGGATGATAACCCTGCTAATGCCGTTACACTATTATAATTTCCGCTAGCGAAGTTTAACGCATAGAGCATTTCAGTGTAAAGACCAGTCACCGCAGAAGTAGCCGTGCCGTCGTCACGAAACACTGTTTCTATCGAAACTTTCGAATTAGGTTCGTCTATATCTAGCAGTTCATCGCATCCCATTATTATTGGACCGAAATACAAACAGATACTAGCGATATATATGGATTTACAATTAATTTTCATTGTAGTTTAGTTAAAGTTTAACTTGCAACCCAAGAGATATAATTCGCAATGGCGGTAGGCCACTGTTTCCGGTCTCGGGATCCCAACCTTTGTATTTTGAAAATGTTAGCAAGTTCTGGGCCTGTAGAAATATTACCGTATTAGTAATGTTAGCCTTGTTTAACAGGTCTTTATTGAATTGATAACTAAAAGTGAGCGTTTTTAAACGAATAAATTTTGCATCGCTTATAGCAAAATCACTTTGTAAAGCATTTGCAAATTCGTTGGTTTCAAAAGGCCGAAATTGTTGATATGGCTTATTATCGCCTTCAGTCTTCCATCTATTCAATACTTCAAGAGGTTGATTTGATGTTCCTCCGGGAGTGCCGAAAGAACCGTAGCTCGTTATAGGACTGTTAGAGTATTGAAGCAAAAACGTCAGTTCGAAACTTTTGAGCGTAATGATGTTAGTTATGCCGCCATACAAACTTCGTCCTAAGGGATTCATAAAGACTCGATCCATGTTATCGAAATTCCCGTCCCCATTTAAATCTTCGACCTCAAATAGCCCGGTCTGGGCGTTCACTCCTTTGTATCGGTATAGGCGTTGTATTGAAAGCGGTTCTCCAACTTTGTAGGTCTCAGAATACGGTGAATCCTCTATACCGGGAAGGGAGATGAGCTCATTCCTGGGAATCGATAGGTTGAAAGAAGTTGACCATCGAAAGTTTGGCTGAACGATATTTTTAGTAGCAACAACTAACTCAAACCCCCTATTCTCAATTGTTGCGTCGAAATTTTGCAAAACCCCATCGAATCCCGTGGTTGCACTTAATCTATAATTAATTAACTGGTTTGACGACCTGTTGTTATACCACGAACCTTCTAAGGAAATTCTATTGCTAATGAATGAAAGCTCGACGCCGACTTCCAGCTTCGTTGTTTGCTCCCAGGCAAAGTCAGGATTATACAATGCAGATGGTCTAAGGCTCACACCAGTTTGATACCCGGGTGACACGATCTCATAGGTATTTAAGTATTGATAATCCCCTATCTGATCGTTTCCAGTAATACCGTAGCTACCTCTAACTTTTCCAAAGCTAAGAATGTGGCCACCTTTGATAAAGGGTTCGTCCGAAAATATCCATCCACCACTCACTGCCCCAAATGTTCCGTAGCGTTTGCCCGGTCCAAAGCGGGACGACCCGTCACGCCGTGCGGTCAGATCCAATAAGTACCTACCCTTAAAATCGTAACCCAAGTGCGCATACCCTGAAACATACTTGTATGGATTGTTGTCATCAGCGATATTTAGGACTCTTTGCGCCCCTTTTATGGAACCTAACAATGCATCGCTTGGGTATCCTAAGCCTGTAATTAGTGAGTATATAGTGCGACTGGACTGATAGGTACCGCCGACGATTCCGTTTAAGTGATGATCGCCCAAAGACTTTTCAAAAAGAAATTGGGGCTCAATCATAGTTGACTCCCTATTGTTACGAGTGAATGACGCTGAGCCAGTGTCATACTGACGTATGGTTGGTGACATAGCAGCTAATGGGTTGATGCTTGACTCGTTGTTTTCGAAACGAGAGTAGGATACTATATTCTTTAGTTTAATCCATGTAAGCAGCTGGTAACTGATTGTTCCACTCGTGACGACACTATTTGATTTATTAGTATACTTCTTCTCCAGATCGGCCAGAGGATTGTTCCATGTATTGGTTGAGAATCCAGGATACTTATGAATTTGCCAATTCAATGTTCCATCGTCATCATATAGCTTAGGTGCGATAGGCGGAAGGTTTAAGGCGGCTATCATCATGTTGGTGCTTCCGTAGCTTTGATTGTGTGTCCAACCCAAATTTATACCACCAGCAACTTCTAACTTTCCGTTTGGCGACCGGTGATTTACGCTTAAGTCGCCTGTTCCACGCTGGTACGATACATCTCCTGGAAGAATTGTTGTTTCTTTGTGATATCCCCCGCCGATTCGAAATGAAGTATTTTGATTTCCGGCAGTGTAACTGCCTTGTAAATCGTTTATCTTTGATGTGCCACCTAACAGTACATCTTGCCAGTCTGTATATCTTGTGGTATCCCAGATGCCAACAATGTCGGCATAAGATGAATTATTCGGGTCAGGCACTATTCCGGCATTCCTTAGTGCTTCCTGCCTCATGGCTAGGTACTGTTTCGAATTAAGTAAATCCATTCTATTTGATAGGCGGCCAATGCCTGTATACGCCGTCAGGTCAATGTCGGCCCTTACCGCCCCCACTTTTGCTCGATTTGTAGTTATTCGTATCACGCCATTTGCGCCCCGTGACCCGTATATTGCTGTAGCCGCAGCGTCCTTCAATACCTCAATACTTTCTATACTTGAGGGACTTAGACCACTCAACGGGTCAAGCCCTTGACTGTATATTGGGCTGCTTGAGTCTAATGGGCGAGATTCAATTTGGACGCCGTCGATTACATAAAGGGGATAGGAACCGACTCCGGTTAAACTGTTTATGCCTCTAATCTGTATTTGTGAAGCTGCTCCCGGCTGACCATTTATGGGGGTGATATCTACACCGGGCATACGGCCAATGAGTGCATTCATCAAAGATGTAACAGGTTGGTGTTCAATTTCCTTTCCATCCACTTTAGATATGTTCATCGTGGATTTTTCCTTGGTTGTTGAAAAGTAGTTTGTTGAAATTATTTGAACTTCTTTAAGAGCAGTGGCATCTTGAATCATGCTCACATCAATAGCGGTGCGATTTCCCACCACAACTTCAATCGTTTTGAACCCAATAAAAGAAAATACGAGAGTTTCAATTTCGCTTACTTCGATGGTGTAGGAACCCATAGCATCCGAATTTGCTCCACGTGTGGTGCCTTTGACAATTATATTGACTCCAGCTAACGCCTCTCCACTTCCAGCATCTGTTATTTTACCAGACACAGTAAACGGAGGTGCTGAAGCTGACGCCGACCCGTCAGCTGTCGCTGAAGTTACCTTGAATTTCCTGCGCAGAACTATTGCATTGTCTCGTTCGACATATGTAATGTCTGTACCTTTGAGTATAATTTCCAGGATAGCTCTTACTGTTCGCTTTTCTTTGGAAAGACTAATGTCATGATCCCCGGTCACCAAGTCAGGCGCATACACCATTGGAATGTCCGTCTTGTTCTGTATGATTCTGAGGGCTTCGGATAATGTGGTGTGTTTAAGTTCTAATATAATTTCGTTGTCAAGTCCCTGACCATTTGTAGCAAAGGCAGCTAGTTGAAGGCTGATTGCCATTGATAACCAAATTACGACTGACGCTCTCATTAGAAATCGAATTTTCGAGTTGGATAGCATACCCGTTAGTAAGCTACGCCCTACTACGGGAAGTAGGATCTTTTTCATACTTTTGAATGTTTTAGTGTTGGATATATACTGGTACTAAAGCACTTGAAAGATCACCCCTGCAAGGGTGGTCTTTTTTTATTGCCGTTTCAGGCAGCGTGCGTATGAAAAAAAAGCTTATGTTCCGTCTTTGTTTTTGGTTGTAGTGTCTTGCATAGGTTTTTAGGTTAGTTATTATAAACGTGTTTACTCGCAGGTGCCTGCAATGGAGGCCGACCCCTTTTTCATTTCATAGTTTCCGTTTTTTGACAAACTGATAATGTCCAATACCTGCTCAAGCGATTCTCCTTTTGTGAAGTATGCGGTGACACGGCAGCTATCAAGTGACTCGCTAATCTTAATTTTTGTATTGAAATGTTCCGAAAGTATTTTCGCTGCATCGAGCATAGAGACATTATCCATAATCAGCATGCTGGATTTCCAGGCAACTACATTTTCAGCTTGAACCGAGTGCTTTGAATAGCTGAACGTTTGAGAATTTATCGTGAGTGACTCATCAGGTAGTAGATAATCAAAAACCTTTTCTGTATTTCCGACTCTAACTTGTCCTCTGGTCACGGTCACAACGATTTCCGATTTTTGATTTAAGGCCTTGATATTAAAGGCAGTTCCTAATACAGTCGTAGACACTTCCTGCGTGTGAACAATGAATGGTCTTTCAGAATTGTGCGCTACATCAAAGTAGGCCTCTCCGATAAGCCTAACCTCACGAGTGGCAGCTCCAAAACTTCCACTATCGTAAACCAGGTAGCTGCTGTCGTTTAGAATTACGGCAGTACCGTCAGGTAGTTTAATATATTGCTTCCCGGTAAACTCTACCTTGGCAATGTCATGATAGTCTACTAAAAGCTGTGTTGAACGTAGTGACCATAGTGTAACCGCTAACACTAACGCAATCGATGCGGCAACAGCGGCTACTCGTGTCAGTTTAAAATTGTGATTTCTTTCGGTCGAATCGATCTGTGCCACTAATGATTGGTATGTTTTTTCATAGCTCTTGTCAGCCTCGGCTGAGAATTGATCGCTTCCCTCCATACCTTCTAATATTTCCAGATATTCACCTTGGTGCTTTTGGGAATGAAGCATATCTTTTAGGATCGCTAATTCTTTATTAGTGATCTCTCCTTGTTTCCAACGTTTAAGTAACGTTTCTAGGTTTTTTGGCATAATGGTTTGTAATGTTCTGTGATCCCGATAAGCATAAAATGGAAAAGCGTCGGCTACTCCAAAAAAACGTACTTTCGGTTTTCCTATATACCTACACTTACTTGGGTAGATACCTAGCACCCTTTCAAGGGTAGTGACAATATGAAATATATTTGTGCTAACGTTACCAGTGTGTTGTTGTTTCCTATTACCGGGTGAATGAGCGGAGTATAGAAACAAAGTTTGGAGCTAACAATGCTACGAGGGGAGTGAATGGCTTCAGCCGTTGCCGTAAAAAACGAAAAGCTTCCTTCATGTGGAATTTTACAGTATTGGTGCTAATGTTTAATTCGTTGCCGACCTGTTCGTAAGTCATTTCTTGCTCTTTCACCATGGTATATACTCTCAACTGGTATGGTGGTAAGGTTTGGAGTGCGTGGTCATAAGCAGCAGTAGCTTGTGTTGTCCGAATTTCGTCATCCGCGCTTCGATCTGATAGAAGTTCGATTACATTGTCTTCACCCAGATACGTATTTAGAACCAAATTTTTCAGCCTTCTTGCCATGATGTTCTTTTTCACTGAAAACAGATATGTGCTGAAGTTGTCAACGTCAGCTAAGTATGCCCGCTTAGTCCATATCCGAATAAAAACATCTTGGGTAGCTTCCTCTGCCTCTTCAGTTGAATGGAGATATTTTCGAGCGTATGTGAACACACTTGTGTAATAGAGATCGAAGACCTGCTTAAAGGCTAATCTACTACCTTTTGCAAGTGATGTCAGCATCGCCTTTTCTTCAGTTCCATTTATCATAAAGTAATACTGTAAGAGCCGCTTGTTGTTGGTGAATGTGACCAGAACTTCACGCAGATTTAATTTGGATACGCTAAAGAGTATCAAATGATAAAACAATACTACCAAAATCGTAACAATAAGTCCATACAAAAGTGTATAAGAGGTGAAGAATCTGGTGTCGACAAAGTACTTGTGAAGTATAATAAGTTGTGGTCTCGATTTTAGAACGGTTTATGTTTTATGGAATAATGTACGGGGGATTCTTATACCACAGTGTTGAAAAGTGTACACGCATCAAATTTTAACACCACGCACGGGCAGTCTTGAAAATATTGTGGATTATCTAGTGGCGACCGCTGGGGCAATGACGGCTATTAGCCTGGCAGTGGTGAAGAAGCGCGAGGAGTAGAGAGGTGTAAATAGAAGGGCTAAGACCTGAGGCAGATGCGCACACTTTGATCTTTAGTCCATGGGATTAACCACGGGTTACAGCGTTTCCAGCCAGAACTGAATTAGATGGAGTGGACAGTCCGAGATGCACTTATTCAATTTCTTACTTCATGCTATCCTCGACTCCGCCGAATAGACTCTGCTTTTATCGGCGCCAGGATGGACCGCTGTAGCATGACGCGTTTGGAGAGTTGGGTATCATCTTTTCCCCATTGGATGACATTTTCTTTCCAGGCTGCGTACAGAATCGCACCCAGCACGCGCGGCGAGATCCAGCTGAGAAAGCTGTCGCTGGATACGATCTCATCGCCATCCTCTGCATCTTCATCGTCTGTAGGTCTCGTTGCTGCTGTTCGGGCGGCGGCTGCCCGGGTCGCTTCGCGAGTTGTTCCCGTGCGCTGGGCAGATGGGGATGTAACGCCTGCGTGGTAGTCTGTGGAATAGTTTCGGGTTGTCCTCGAAACATCTGCTGACAGTAGTCGATAAACGCCGGCGCGTTAAAATCTTTGGCGATTAGCACTTGTATGATGCTGCGCTGGTAGCGCAGGGTGTGTAAGGTGACAATGGCGTCGTGGCGCAGTGCGTGAAAGGGTGCGAGCGCGATCTCCACCAGCTGTGAGCTGACCTGCATGGCGTCAAGCCGTGCCTGAAGGGAGTCAAGATCATGCAGGAGTATCTCTTGTAGCAGGGGGCGTACCGAACGCGGCACGGGCAGAGCGGGGTCGATCTTTCCGCCCGCTAATGTGACAGTATAGGCGAGAAGGCCGTCCAGTGCCCGGTAAATATGCCGGCAACACTTGTCGGTCCAGGTGCTGTGCGAAGGTGTGCCGTATAGTTGGTCTGGCTGGGTATAGCGCAGCAGGTGGCCGGTTAGTTGCAGAACGGTGTACTGACAAAGGGCAAGGTAGGTGCCTCGCGCATGCTCTTCATGCTGGCCGCGGTAGTCCAGGTAAAGCTCCATGTGGACGCGGTCAAAGAATTCGTCGAGGGTGTCGATTGCTTGTTCAAAGACAGAATCGCCATCGGCGGGACTGTCGGCTAACTGCGTCAGTGCATAGTGTAATGAGCCAACATCTTCCACAATCTTTCGCAAGGCCGGCAAGGGGCCACCGGCCATTTGTATATAAATTTCCATCGTTCGTGACAATTAACGGTAGATCCCAACAACGGCGACCAAACGGTTTAACTTCCGGTTGGTCAGCCGGGTAAGAGTTAAAAAGTAAAAGCAGTAACGATGGCGTTATGTGCCGTAGCGATACAGTGGCAATGCCGTAACAAAGTGACTACGAAGAAGAGAGGGGATAACGAAATAATTAAAAAATGGCCTCATGGCGTCTATGATTGAGATTTAGGTTTCAGGCAATCATAGAGGGGTCTGTATACTATATGGGGGTTAATATATAAAAATATGAGAATTTTTTCGTCGGCTATGTCGATAAACACCAGCATGTGATTTTTGTGGTTATGCACATACTCCATGATCTTATGGCGATACCGATCAACTGGATTAAGTATAGCACTTGACGGCAGAGACGCCGGAAATCATTATAGGGCCGCAAGCCCCCTATCGTACGACATGAATTTATCAGGTTGACTGGTGCAACACATTCCTATCACACGCCGAATAAAGGGGCATTAAAAATATTTGAATTTCGGTACTTTTAGTTCCTAAAATCGAACAATTTTAATGCGCTGGATTGGTTTTCAGTATAAAAATTCGGATTTTGGTACTGTGGGTACCGAAAATGAGTCAAAAATAAAGAAACTGCTGACGCTGCACCAGCCGGGCACGGTCCTGCTCGCCAAGTGGCTCGAAACGCTGGGAATATCGCGTGACCTTCAAAAGCGCTATAAGAAAAGCGGTTGGCTGGGAACAATAGGCCCGGGAGCATATAAGCGCCCGGGGGATCCAGTCATTTGGACCGGGGGGTTATATGCGATCCAGCGCCAGGCGAACGAAAAAATTCATGTGGGCGGCCCGACCGCGCTGGCCTGGCAGGGACAAAGCCATTACCTCAGAATGGGCAAGGAACAGATATGGCTTTTTTCTCCCCGCAATACCGCACTGCCGAAGTGGTTCAATGATTTTTTTTCCGGCCAGAAAATTCAGAATATACAGTCCTCATTCCTGCCCGAAGATATAGGCCTGAAAGAACATGCGGAACTCGGCTACTCCATAACGATCGCCGGCCCCGAACGCGCGATGTTGGAGTGCTTATACCTGGCGCCCGATAAAATGGACTTAGTAGAGTGTTACCACCTCATGGAGGGACTTTCCAACTTACGGCCGGCATTGGTGCAGGAACTGCTCGAAGCATGCTCGTCCGTCAAAGTGAAGCGGTTGTTTTTGTTTATGGCCACCAAGGCGCAACACCAATGGCTGCACTTCGTCGATCAGCTAAAGATCGATTTAGGGAAGGGTGACAGAAGTATCGTAAAGGGTGGCCGGTACAATGCTCAATTCCAAATAAATCTTCCGCCAGAACTCCTGACAGTATGATACAAGAAAGATATAAGGCGCAGGTTGATTTATTGCTCAGGATATTGCCCCACGTGGCACGGGAAGAAAATCTCGCGCTCAAAGGCGGCACAGCCATCAATCTGTTTATCCGCAATATGCCGCGATTATCCGTCGATATTGATTTGACCTATACCCGCTGGCAGGATGATCGAGCCACGGCCCTGCAAAATATTGCCGCGGCACTGGATCGAATCACAGAGCGACTTACGGTAGCGTTGAAACCTATTTCAATTTCCCGCGTGCCGGAAGGACAGGGCCAGGATGTTAAGCTAAACTGCCAGACGCCCGAGGCCCATGTGAAAATTGAAGTGAATACAACGACGCGGGGTGTTTTATTTCCGGAAAAACTACTACCCGTAACCGACGTGGTGCAGAAAGAATTTGAAAAATTTGCCGCCATTAAAGTCGTCGCGATCGAAGAACTATACGGCGGGAAAATCTGTGCGGCGCTGGATCGGCAACACCCCCGCGACCTGTTTGATGTTTATCACTTGCTGAAGAACGAAGGAATTACCGAACAGATAAAAAATGGCTTTTTGATGTTTTTATTGAGCCACTACAGACCGATGCAGGAACTGCTACAACCGCATCGGCTGGACCAGGAGGCAACATTCGAACTGCAATTCAAGGGCATGACGTCCGATGATTTCACGTACGAGAATTACGTGCAGGTCCGCGAGGAACTGATCGCCGGAATGAAGAGATCCCTTACGCCCAATGATAAAAAGTTTCTGTTGAGCTTTAAGCAAACAACGCCGGCCTGGGAACTTATCAAAATGGACGACCTGCAGCACCTGCCCGCCGTGAAATGGAAACTTCAGAATATGCAGAGGCTCGCTGCAACCAATCCGAACAAGCACACAGAACTTATCCGGGGTCTGGAGGCCGCGCTGACATAATGCGCCAGTGACTCGTCTTATTTGATTTTTTAGAACGCGATATAGGACCGGTGCTATTTGCTTTAAATCTTGACCTGCTATTAGCGGGTGGAACCCCAACGTTGTTTATTAAAAAAAATCCATAAGATAGTTGCTGGCGATGAGACTATAGCGCTATCGATTAGAATCGGCCTTTATATGCGTCGCCAGCTTTACTATTTTCACTACCTCGCCGCTGGCTTTCAGGATGGGGTTATAAATCGCGTGCAGTAAAATGGATTCTTTCTTTTTAGTAACACGCTCGAGCGTATCGACTCGCGCGTCGCCTGACGCGACCCTCTGATTATGAGTCAAGTGATCCCGCACTCGTGCAGCGTTAAATACCTCTTAAAATCAACAAACAACATTAACGAAAAACGCTGTTTTTAACCAACTTCTTGCCGCTTGTTAGGCCAGTGCAACCAATGAGGTCAATCATGCCCGGCAAACGACAATTTTGACGTCTATATGCAAAAACGTGCATTTCTTAACATCGACTGCTCTCCTTTGACAACGCTTTATTCGTGTCTGGGTAGTCGCTCCAAGCGACAACATGAAGAGGCTGGTCGCGTATAGCTCACTGGTGTGTCATGTATCCACCTGACTCTTCAACATCTGGAAACGCATTAGGCTTTCGGACAAAATGGCTTTAGCCTCGGAAAAAAAGTGTCTTTTTAAGGAAAATCTTACGCCAATTTCCGCCCGTTTTTTATCAAATTAGATCCGGGTTTCCAGGATGCTTCAAAAAAAACACCAGCCCGGAGAACAGGTCATGTTGGCGCAATACCCCCGTTCACAAGGATCAACTCCAACCAGAAACATTGCCGTTTCTCAGGAACAGCTCCCATGAACTCGGTGATAACAGCCAATCCTTCACGCTAACATTTATTGAATGAACTCTACGGAAAAAGGAAGTATCGGGGAAGAATTTGTGAACCAGCTCGCCTATAGCTCCTTTTTCGAGCACTGGTGTTACCCCGGACCCCGAGACGAGACTGGTGACAAGAAGGAGATTTGCGACTTACTTATCCTGTTCGGTGATACCCTAATCATCGTCTCAGTGAAAAACTACGAGTTTAAAGATATGTATGAACGATATCTGCGGCGTACGATCGATAAGGCAGTTAAGCAAATCTACGGGGCTGAGAGAAAGTTGTTCACGAGTAACAGGGACATATACATCAAGCATCCCCAACGTGAAGTGGAGAGGTTTCCGAAAGAAAAAATTAAGAACATCCAAAGGATCATTGTTAACCTGGGTGAAGGTGTACGTTTCTATCCATTCAACCAAGAAACGATAGACGACAAATTCATAACTGTATGGGACAAAGAAGCTTTTGAGACAATCGTTCGCGAACTTGATACTATTCCTGACTTCCTTGACTATTTGCAAAAACGCGAAGAACTATTCAGTGGCAAATCGGTAACCATACTTCCCGGCGAGGAATATGATTTTTCGCCTAATACCGCTGCTCAGTTTTTTCAGTATGCGGAGAAACAGTTTAACCCCACCGAAAAGCAAAGTATTCTAATTTCCGGAACGGAGCACGACCTTTTAGCGAGCTTTTTAAAAAATGAAAAGAAGTTCCCAGATAACATGCGGTCAAGGGATGTGAACGGCATGTTTGTACAATTCGATGGGAATTGGGCGGAATTTATTCAGAATAAGCAGGTTATAAATAAAAAGGAACTCGATAAAGAAAGCTATTTCCTTGATGATCTTGTGAAGAGGGAAATACTTAGCCAAAAGAATGCGCAGTCCATCGAGTTGGCTACTGCACTTATGTCATTCAATAGATTTGATCGACGTGTTATATCCAAAAACTTTCTGCAATTCTTTCATTCGTACAAAGATATGAGTGGTAGCAAATTCGCACGGAGGTATGGCGATTTCAATGGTATAGGGATAGTCTTCGCTTTCTATCCGTTTGAATTGCCCCGGGACAGAGTCGATATGTTATTGGATATTACGATAGATAGTTTTAGTCTTTATTCAAATTATGCAAGTAAGTCGATGATACTAATTGCGACCACCAATGAGTTCAAGCAGTTTAAAATCGGCCTGCTTAAAGACATAGTCCCCTTTCCAAAGGAGAAGGAAGAGCAAGTAAGAAATGACGTGAAACTTCTGGGTTGGTTTACAAAGCACGACGAAGTAAGGGTGACGGAGCGAGAATATCCTGACTTGTAAGTTAGGAACATCCAATACAATGACTGAAATCATCTACCTACCCAATTAAGATATGGCAACAACAGCAAAAGGGGCCTTCGATACGTTCATGAAAGATTTTGTTCGACTAGACGCTGATCGAACAGAGGTGGCTAAAAAAAGTAAAAACAACTTAGTCAAAGAGATAGAAAAATTTCCGGAAGACGGAAAATTCTTTCTGATGTACCCGGCTTTTTCGAGTATCGACTATGGTTCCTTTTCTCGCAAAACCAAAATCCGCGAACTGGACGATATAGATATTATGATTGTCATGCATGCACAAAGTAATTGGCGCGAAACAATTACTGGTGGTTACAGAATTCGTCTACCTGAAGGTGAAACACGGCAGCGTGACCAATGTAACCCCGGCACAAATGTCTTAAATTCGATCAAAGTAGTAAATCGATTTAAAGAGTATTTGTCAAACGTTCCGTTGTATGATAGCGCAGTGGTTAAAAGAAATCAAGAAGCAGCAACGTTGAAGCTTAAATCCTACGAATGGGTTTTTGACATAGTCCCATGTTTTATTACAATACCAGATGCGGGAGGCGATACTTTTTTCCTTATTCCAGATGGAACTGGCAATTGGAAGCCAACTGATCCTCGTATCGATAAAGACAGAACTACCTCAATAAATGGAAAGCAGAAGATTTCCGTGCTTGACATGATCCGCATAATGAAATATTGGACTAACCGCGCGACTATGCCTACTATGGAATCCTATTTTCTGGAAAACTTGATCTTGGAGTATTACGATGCACCTGGGAGAACTAGCACAGATTTTATTGATGAAGAGTTGGGTGATTTATTTGCGCTTGTCTACCATAAGGTTCAGCAACCGTTTTATGATCCAAAGGGATACCAAGGCGATATTAATCACCTAACACCCGATGAACGAAACTTGGTGCAAGAACGCGCAAGACTTGATTACCATCGAGCCAGAGAAGCGCGTGACCATGAAGGTAAGGGACGAAAAAGAGAGTCTATAGCAAAATGGGGTGAAATATTTGGCCCTGATTTTCCATCATTTACCGTGTAGCTGTGAACATTATTAAAGAACTACAGAATACGTCTGAAAACCTGAAGCTCCTAGCGGCACAGCGGGTTACATATGCGCGCGCTAAACAAATTTTCGGTTGGCAGATTCTACTGACTGTAGGCTTCGCCGTACTGTTCAATTTTATCCGTCTGTTGCCAAAAGACAGCATCATAGATTTTCTTCCACACATTCTGTGTTTCTCTGTTCTTGTCTCAGTGTTGGATCTGTTGGTTTTTGTAACCTTTATTTCCAAAATGCGGACAAACGGCGCGAAAATACAGGAGCAATTCGACTGCGCCGTGTATAATATGGGGTGGAATAAATACAACAGCGGAGCTAAAGCCGATAAAAACTTTGTTCATAACCGATCCAAGGAATACACACCAGACCCGAAAAAACCGATTGAAAATTGGTATGACTTAAATATTGAAGATCTCTCGCAAGAGAGAGCAATCTTACTTTGTCAGGAAACAAATCTTTGGTATGACAGCAACCTGCGTGATAAATTCAAAAATACAGCGTTGTACGTTCTGATAGGGATGTCAACGCTCTCCTTTATTATTAGCTTAGTAATGAAGCAGGACGTTGGAATCATCGTAATTCAGGTTGTTGCACCATTACTTCCGGCAATAATTTTGACAATAAAGATTTACCAGGAAAACCACAAGTCAAGTAAAGCATCAAATGAATTGAAAGGGGCGCTATTAGGCTTAAAAGAATCTTCAGACAATCCATCGATGGAGGAGTTGAGAAAGATACAAGATAAGATCTTTTGTAGCAGGAAAGACGGGGCATTAGTGCCAGAATGGTTCTATAAAATACATCGCCCAGCATTAGAGGAAGGAATGAAGGTTAATGCATCCTAGACAATATTGGCATTGAAAGCATATTTCAATACGAGCTACCACCTACCGATGAAGAGTTCAGCCGCCGAATTGTGCATAGGACCGCAGTGTACAATCATAAAGGTGTGAAAATAAATTTCCTACTAAATACCTAAAATTCCTGCGGAAAATGGCAGTTTCAGCACTTCACGATAAATAAAAAATATACGCTATTGCGTATATTCGAGTGTTGGCGGTAATTTCACAGCAATAAGATACCTTAATAAAGTGACAATTTCAGACAAGATTAACATCTTACTATTATTTGCAACAGCAATAGGAGTACTTGCTGCTTTTAGACAGTTGTACATCTCAAATAAGCAAAAACGGGCAGACCTGATTCTACAATTGTATAATCAATTTACGTCTGACATTGATATGCAAGACATTTATTACCGAATAGAGTATGGACAATTCGAATACGTTGAAAATACTTTTCATATGTCATCAGATGAAAAAAAATTGGACAAACTCATTGGACTATTTTCAAACATTGGACAGCTATATCAAATGGGAATTATTAAAGAGGCTGACTTAAATTTTATTAAGTATGAGTTTCAGGTTATTTATGAAACTAAGGCCGTGCAAGAATATTTCAATACTTTAGACGACTGGTTTCAACAACGAAAAATAAGTCACTTAAAATTTAAACCATTTAGAGAAATTGGGCAAAAAATCGTAAAAGACAATTATCAACCATGAAAAGATTTTGGGAAATAATCTATGATGACGACAGCAAAGTCATGGAGATAATTGGGACTTCGTCTGATGACACAAGGCTGACCAATAATGTTGTTGAAATGCAAAAAGCTGGTTTAAAAGTTAGGTGTCAAACGGCTGACATATCTACACCTAAAGAGGACATTAAACTTTCTGGCTATAAAGTCGAGGATAACGTTTATTCCCGACTTTTAAATGAATATGAAAGATTGACTAAAAAGCAATTAAAAAGGTGGTGACTAAAAAACTACCGCCAACCAAAATGCATAATCAATGGCGGGGTTCAGTGTAAATTTGTAGTTTGGTTTTTCAAAATGCGTTTGGTGACGTGGGGCTATGAAGCGCTTTTAATTCCTGCCACTGCTTATGCACAAACGTTATAGGCACCACAAACTCAATAAGAATAAGCCGACAGACAAGACAAATGTTAAACGCTATATTTGACTATTTTAAGGAAGTTATTGATGGAATAAAGGAGAGAATCAAAAATCCTTTTACCGAAAGAAATAGCACACCATTGCAGGAGCTTTTGTTATAGCGCTTATAATCTACAATTGGCAATTATTCTTTTCTCTCTTTGCATTTGATAGTAATGAAACGCGCCTGTCAAAAATTGATATAATTAAATGTTACCTAAGGAGGGAATTGAATTTTCTATAATTTTAGCAACACAACGTCATAAACACGAGACCTTTTTATGTAATTTGTCCAGACAATGACAACTGAGGTTGAAATATTAAAAGTTAACGAGACAGATAGACACGAAGGTACCCTGACATTTGGTATCAAAGGACGACAATACGATGCATTCTACTGGGGATACAATTTTAAACCTGGGGACAAAGTTGAAGTGACACTGACTCAATTAGAGTACCCATTGACGTGGGATACAATTTTTGGAGAGAATAAAAGAAGAGAAAAAAAGATTGAGAAGTCAAAGACTAAAGATTGGACTTACCATTGTTACGGGACAATTCAATCAGTGAAACCAGTCGTTGCGAACTTTGGCGACTTTCAACTTGACTTAGGTGGCTGGACAAATGACCCGAAAGTTGTTGGCGAACACATTTACTGGACGGTTGACAGACTTGATATTCAAAGAGCAGATTATTGAAGCAATACATTTGGGCCACCACCTACAGATGAGGTGTCAGTTCAGCTGCCGAATCGTGCATAGGGAACTCAGGGTACATGGTAAACCGCGAAAATAAATATCCTCCTAAATACCTAAAATTCGAGGGGAACGGGCAGTTTCAGCACTTCATGATAAATAAAAAATATACGCTATTGCGTATATTCGAGTGTTGGCGGTAATTCTAAATGACGAGTGAGACAACAAACAATCATAATCATCTGCATTTTTGTCCTCGGACTGGTGTTTCCGTTCATTGACTACCTTGTTGTAGTGGAGACCTTCTTTCTCTTAATACCTCTGGCAATTTTACTCTTCGCATCAGTTGCGTTACTGATTGGATATCTTTTTTGGGACAGGACCAAACTAAAAAGATCCATCTACTTTATCTTGGCGGTGCCCATATTTATTGCCGCACAGTTTATCTCCACATGGACAGTTGACGAAGTTCAAAGACTTAGAAGTGAATTTATAATCAAAGAAATTGAAAGTATTACAACTCAAATCGGGCAAATTCCAGACAGATATCCTTTGACTTATGGGATCAAGTTCTCAAAAATTGAGGACAAGAACGAATTTACACTAGTTTACTCAAGAGGGTTTATGATAACGGAAAAATATAACAGCAAAGACAAGGTTTGGAGAAGTCAAGGATGGAACGATTAGATCTACCGCCAACACAAATATACGCGCCGACACTGCCACCGAACACCCACTGGAGAAATTGGCCGGACGCTGGGAGTCGATAATAGATCTGTGTGGTTACCAGTGCCGCATCACAAAATCATCGAACCGCGCCCATTGATGCACCGTACCTTGAAAATGTAGCCCCGCGCGGGGACTTCTGTCCCACTGCGGCAGAAAGGCTACGGGTACGGGCACTCCTGCTGCCAGTGCTTTCCATTCCTTGCCCGACAGGGCATAGTACGCCTGGCACAATCCGTTGCCCAGCACGACAAACTTTAGTCGGATGTTCTTTGCCCCGGCAGCCTTGAGCGTTGTGCTGTCCACCACCGTGCGCACATTATCTTTTACTTGCCAGAACTCTACGGCATGGCCGCGCACACCGATGCCGATGGCCGCGCCGGCATCGCCGTAAAATACCAGTCCTTTTAACGCATCGTTCTGATTTGTTACGGTCGCTTCCAGCTCGAATGCGCCGGATTGGGGCCGCACCGTGGCCACCACGCCGGTGTTGTTACCGGGCGTTGTGATGCCGGTTAGACGGAGTTTGCCTTTGCGTTGGGTGATACTGGTTTTTGCGTGCCGGAAGTCGTACTGCCAGCGCGGCGCGACCGATTGGCCGGAAAAATCGTCGACGATGTTTTGGAGCGGAAGGTGTTTGTCTACGGGGGCCAGCGCGGGCCAGCCGTTGGTGTTCCAGGAGAGTTGAGCCAGCATGCCTTCGCGGCCGGTAAAGACGTGGCTGCGGCGGTTGTAGGCGTGGTAGAGGTAGTATAGGCTGCCGTTATCGGCTTGTACGAACGTGCCGTGACCGGGACATTTCCAATCGGGCTGGTCGGCCAGGAGGGGGGCGCCGTCATATTTTTCGTAGGGTCCCTGGAGGCTGTAGCTCCGGGCGACGCGTACGTGGTAGCTGCACGCCTGCCCGCAGCAGGCGCCGGCGGAATAGAACAGGTAGAAGAAGTCGCCGTGCTTGAGGAGGCTTTGCCCTTCCATGCCGATGCGCTCGTCGTCGCGCAGCAGGGAGAACACTTCGCCCTCCATCTTCAGGCCGTCGGCGCTGAGCTTGCTGCCGAGGAGCTCGATGGGCCGTTGGTCGAGGCCATAGGCTTTGAAGGTGATGTACAGCTGGCCGTTGTTGTTGTAGATAAACGCGTCGATCGCTTCCTTGCCGAAGTCGACGACGATGCCCCGGTCTACAAAACCGTGGTCGGGATATGGAGAGGTAGCCACACCAATGCAGGAGACGTTGTCGGACTTGCGGCGTGCCGTATAATAAACATAGTAGGTACGCTGGTGAACAAAATATTCCGGCGCCCAGAAGGAACCCGTGGTCCACTCGGGTTTTACATCGAAAAGATACCCCTGCGGTGTCCAGTCGGTCAGGTTCGTGGAACGGTAGATGGGGTAATGGGGCGCCCACTCCGACGATGTGGCGATGGCATAATACTGGCCGTCTGCCCGGATGACCGAGGGGTCGGCAAAATCGCCGGGGACGACCGCCGCTGGCGCGCCTTGCGCCAGACAGGAAACAACCGGTAGGCTAAGAGCCATCAGCCACGCGCAACATACCTTGAGACCAAAGGAATACATAAGAACAGGGTTAGACAGCCCTAAGCTAAATTGTTTTGCGGGCTTTTTAAAGACCGGCTTCTTTAAGATTGCTGTTAGGATTATTGGAGATTGTTGTTGAAGCAGAAGAGACGCCAGGTAAAATTGAAAATGACTTTGCACCGGTTGACACTGACGACTGGAAATTTGAGGTGACAATTAGACTAACAGATTAGTGTAGGACAGGCAACTACCTACAACAAAGTGCATAAGCAATGGCGGGGTTCAGTGTAAATTTGTAGTCTAGTTTTTTAAAATACGTTTGGTGTCGTGGGACAGAGAAGCGCTTCGAATTCCCGCCACTGCTTATGCACAAACGTTGTGGGTCATTGCTTCCGGACAAAGTGGACAACAAAATCAAAATACTATTACTAACAATTTTAATTAGCTGCGATCACGTGGGACAAAAGACTTTTGAATCTTCGCTCGGATGGTTTGAGTTAAACTATCCTGAACATTGGACACAATCTGTCGAGGATGATGGAACGTATCTATTCATGGACAATGAGGAATGGAAAGGGAATCTGCGGATCACGGCAATGAGACTTGAGGACGAGAATGCCCAGCAGCAACCTGAGAGACTCAAGAAGAATTTAAAGGAAGAACTTGAAAGAAAACCAAGTTCTAGATTAATAAAACTCGGGGACAAGGACGCAGTCTATTGGGAAAAAGAGATAGAACAGGACGGAGATAGTTTAATGGTTTACAATTGGACAACAGGAGACAAGGGCACATTGTTGATTTGTTCATTCGTAATTGACAAGGATAGAATTGACGAGAATGAAGTGAAAGCGGAATTGGAATTTGCAATCGGTACACTCAAATCAATTAGAGTGGAGTAATAAGTAACGCCCCACAACAACAGCTATAATACATATGCTGTACTGTAGGTTCTTAATGTGCGTGTAGACCTATTTTTGCTTTGGAAAATCAATTCTCAACAGGACAATGCTCTTCATAATTCGATTGTAAATAGTTTTAATCAACTTGGCAACTGATCGCCCCGTTCGCGTCAAATCTGGGCAATACATTCAATGGATACTAGTATCCCGGCGGGAAAAGGCATAACCTGGGGTGTGCTTCTTGCCGGTGCATTATTAGGAAAAAACTCAATGTAAACCTTATTTACTACTGCGAAGTCATTTCCGGCTACCATAAATATAGTCGTCTTAATAACCTTGGAGATGTCAGACACAGCGTCTTCCAGGATTGTCTTAATGTTAGAAAAGCTCTGTCGCACCTGTTGTTCAAAGTCAGAACTGATAATCTGTCCGGTAGCAGGGTCGATTCCTGGAGTCCCGGAGATAAATATAAGGTTGTCAGCTATGACTGCCTGTGGAAAAGCGTCACTCATTCGAGGAGCTCTTGAGCTGTTGAAATTCCTTTTTGTATTCATTAGAAATAATGTTTTTCGGTCTAATTTTTCGGTGCTTGCTGCTAACGTTTTGCTACGAGGCGTTGGTCTTACCGTAATTTACAAAATAATCAAAAAAGGCAAATGCCTTATAGCTTTTGTTAGCGGCTGCCCTTCTAAGTTTATGGATAAGCAGTGGAGGGAATTCGAAGCGCTCTACTTTTCCACGACACCAACTGTAATTTGAAAAACTAAACTACACATTTACATTGAGCCCGCTATTGATTAAGCACTTTTGCTGGGCGGTGTTTTTACTTCACGAATCTTCTCAAGTTCCTTCAACTCATTTATCTTGTCAATGTATTCTTTTCTTGCCTTCTTGTGAATCGAAGTCAAGTCGAGATTGTCGTAATAGTCAATAAGCTCAACTAATTCAGTGTCGGTCAGATCTGAAATTTCTTTGAATCTCAGTGAGTCATTAAAGTCGCCAACTGATTTGGAATTTTCCAACTGCTTCGAAGTCTCGGTTGCTGTCTTGTTGTCGAGTGTCACGATTTCATATTTCCCTTTTGTCAAACTTGTCAGACCTCTTAGCTCCAAATAGTCGACAATTACACTCTCGTCAATCATTATTGTACCGGAGCCAGCCCAATGTCTGTCAGTCCCCTTTTTCTTTACTCCTGAAATCCAATACTCTTCTCTGGTTTCTAAGTCAATGTGGTTACCTGAGATACCTTGACTCCTGCAGAACACTTGTCCATTGAAGTAAACTGTCTTACGAGTTCGATTATAAAACCCGTTTCCAATCCAGGCTGGTCCGTTGTCGCCGTACCCAGTCTTTAATTCTACGTAAATAAGTTCTGCTTTCATGTCCTGTAAAAATTTGCTAGCGGGCGTTAAACTTTTACTGCAACGCTTCTTTCAAAGTGCTTTTTATCGTCATCAAGTTTATGCGGAAGCATCCACCGATAATATAGTCCCTTTTTGGTGAATGTTATCGAGTCGATACAATAATGCGTTAAAGCCGACTCGTCAATTCGGAATAACAGAGACTATGTCAAAAGCATCAAGCACAACAACGATCAATCCGATGGCCCCCAGCGTCATTAATAATCGCGGGATAACTTCTAGCTTAAGTCTCGGATAGGTCACAATGTCACTCGGATCTCCAGGGTTGTAGACAACTGGGAGTTTTTGTCCTACAGACCTTGGCAGGTTGGCCCCCGTGTCTAATTGTTTGGCGATAAGTTCATCTTGGTCGGTCGTGAAATGAATAACCGGATAGTAGGTGCCGGCCTCATCATTATGGATGCCATCATCATGTTGGTTTAGCGCGTACTTATTGGGATGGTAAACATTTTCCACGATTGTCGCTTCCGTCAATTTGCCTTTTGCTAAAATCCGTCTACCAGCTCTCCGGAATAGTGCTCCAAGAATTACTGATACCAAAGAAAAAAATATAATCTGCCTCGTCATCATGCCCTATCAATTACCTATCGAAATCAAAATAACGAAAAAAGCCACTTCCAACGAAGCGGGTTTGGTTAATAGAGAGGGTCTATCCGATAAAAGCAAACTGATTTTCAAACATAGTGCCGACCACCGGGATGGGCTTCTTTTGGTGATATGGAGTAGTACTCCCTACTGTACAGTCAGTCCGGCGTCTGCGAAGACTTTGGGCAGGTTGCCACTGTCCAGGTCAGTCGCTACGATCGTTCCATCTGGGGTTACCTGGAAAAGCGTAGGATAGAGGGTGATCAAGCCATACCGGTTAGGGCGTGTTTCCTTGTCAAAGATGATCTTGGCGGTGTCGATGCCGAATTTGTGGGCCGCCAGCGTATAATACCGTTTGCTCGTGCCACTGACGACGGTGGTGAGCTTTTCGCGTTCGTCGTGCCTGGAGGTGTACTTCAGGGCGGCCTCGATGCAGCTGCCGCAGCCATGCGTGGGGATCACGAGCAGCATTTTTTCTTTCACGGGTTGCACGTTCAGTTCGGTCGTGAGCTGGGATAGTTTTTCTTTCTGCAACACGACCTGGTGGTCGCGCATGAAGTTCCCAGCCTGTACGGAGGCGCTGTCCTGTTTCGCGGCTTTGCGGGCGGTTACGGGCTGCTCGGAATGTGGGCCGCAGGAAGCGGCGATCGTGAGCGCGAACAGGGCCGCGAGCCGGCTATGGCAGGCTTGCCGGGCGAAATATCTCAAATTGTATTTTGCTCTCATCGTTTTCGGGGTTCTTCGGGTGACTACGGGGTATCAGCAGGCCCTGGCGGGTGGGGATAAAGTTAGGGAAATAGGTGTGGTCTTGGAGGCGGATTTCGCCGCAACGTTTAAAGGTTTCGTCCATGATGATCACCGTCAAAGGTCTGTCATGAAAGTCGTGACGATTACCAAGCGAGTCCGCTACCGGTATCGCTTCGCTGAATACAGAAAAGTACAGGTGGTCATAGGGACTGTAATACACGCCCAGGTAGCGGTGTTGCTGAAAATCGCGGAAATCGTCGTCCAGCTCCCACGCCCCCTGCGCCGTAGAGTCGGGCGTGATCGGCTTGTTCTGATACTGGCTATTCATCGGGATCACCGTGGTGCTGTCGGTTTTCATGTCGTAGTTATAAAGCTCCGGCAGCGAAGGGAAACGAACAAGGATATTGTCATTGTGACCGAATGTAAAGGCCGGGATAAATTCGCGAAAGATATAGTTGCGAAAGACTTCCGGGTAGGCGGGTCCGTATTCTTCGTACGCTCCAGTCTTCAGGTTATAACGCACCAGGGCTTTATGCCCCATCTGTTCACGGTTATCTCCGAAAACCATGAAGGCGAAATAGGCATAGCCGTCGCGTATCGTGAAGGGTGCTGCCAGATGCGCCATCCAGGAGGTGCGGGGTTTGCGGGTTATTACCGGGTAACGTTTCAATACGTCGCCTTTGTAATTTACCAGGAGTATTTGCGGCGTACCGGCACTGTATACCATGTCGCCCTCCGAATACACATAGATCGAATCCAACGACTGAATATACAGCTTCTTTGCGAACGTAAGACCGTTCATCCCCTTCTGCGGAAAGATGATTCGCTTGACGAGTTTTGCTTTAGCCAGGTCATAAAAGTCGATGCCATTGACATAATCGTTGCCGTCTATGTACCATTCGGCGGTATCATTGGCATAATGGGTGGGGTATACGCTGTAGTTGATGGTAGTCGAGTCGATCGGGATGGTGATGATGCCCCCGGATGCCAGGGTGCAGGTGTCAGTGGGGTGTGTTGATGGCTCGGAGGGGGCGCAGTGCTGGAATAAACAGCTTGTCACGAGGAGAAGGCCCA
This sequence comes from Parachryseolinea silvisoli, assembly GCF_021190955.1. Classification (GTDB taxonomy): domain Bacteria; phylum Bacteroidota; class Bacteroidia; order Cytophagales; family Cyclobacteriaceae; genus Ohtaekwangia; species Ohtaekwangia silvisoli. Next base: position 669,034 of record NZ_JAIOAO010000001.1, on the reverse strand, counting down.
GGTGGGCCCGGGGGGTGATTTTCATAAGTCGTTTCAGGTAAAGGATAGAACTCAGGAGATTAACGGGTTTGTGAATATCCTTATTGCGCAGTGAGTAGAAAAATGGCTTCATCAAAAAAAAGCGACTTCGAAGAAGCGGCCTTTTTCCAGGAGAGAGGGTCTCTTGTTTCGAGGGCGGCTATCCGATAAAAGCAAACTGATTTTCAAACATAGGTCCGACCAGCGGAATGGGAATCAAGGTCTTTTCATTCAGAGTTCCGATTCAGCGCATGGTCTCTGAAGCGCGCGGTTCTGTATCAACATCAATTCGCAGCGGAATTTCTATTCTAAACTCGGATCCCAGGTATAGTGTACTCTCCACGGTGATATTGCCCTTGAGCTTATGGACAGCTTTTTGCGTGAGGTGAAGCCCCAGGCCACTCCCGACAGAGCGTTCACTATAGCGTGTGTAGGGACTGAAAATAGTTTCCAGGTGCTTTGGATCGATGCCGATGCCGTTGTCTTTGACGGATACTTGAACGTGGTCACTCCTGCAAATAACGGTGAGGTTTACCTGGGGATCTACCGGGTTGCGGAACGTACAGGCATTTTCAATGAGGTTGATGAAGATGACATCGAGGAGGCTTACCGACAACCTAAGGATCACCGGGTTGGTGATGGACAAATTAAACTTGACTTCAGGGTTGGATTTACCCAGCCTGGCCAGCAACGACGACAGGTAGGCGCTGATATCTACATGCTGGACGTCTTCGAACTTATCGAGTTCATAGGCCATTCGTATCTTTGATAGCATTCTGTCCATATCGTGGGCTGTGATGTCAATCTTTTGTTGAATTGCCTGGCGTTCACTTTCGTCGCGTGCCAGCCCCGCAAGGCGGCCCAGGCCGATAATACTAAGGATGGGGCGACGCACATCGTGAGATGCCCTGTACAGGTATGTATCAAGCTCCTTGTTGAGACGGACGAGTTCGTTGGTTCTTTCTTTCACTTTGCGCTCCAACGCGTCATTAAGCGCATGGATGTTCCTGTAGTTTCTTCGCAGGCTGAAGAACAACAGAGAGAGCAGTATCAGGATCGCTATAAAGGAAAGGATGATGACATAACTTGTTTTGAGGTTGCTTTTCTTAAGGTCATTCTCCGCGCGCAGCAGACTAACCTGTTTCTCGAACTGTATCTGATTTTGCAGGCGAAGCAGCTGAGAGGCCGGTACCCCTTGGGTGGAGTCCCGGAAAGCGATGTATCGCTTATAGCTGGCGTTGGCAGAGTCGTATTGTTTTACCATTTCATACCAGGTAGATATCTTTTGGAAGTAAATGATCCATATTTCAGGACGCCGCTCCTTTCGCATCAAAGCCCAGGCACTGTCGTAGTATATCTTGGCAGGGTACAACATTCCCTTATGCTCGAGTATTTCGGCTTGCCCCATGAGCGCAAGACCCGCCGAAGCCAGTTCGTTGAATTTCAGACCCACACGTATGTTCACGTTATGCTTTGCCCAGGCTTCATCATAATCACCTTCTGACAGGTCCAATTTCCCCATATTCCCCGTAATAATCCCTGCCCATAGCGCATGGTGTAGTTTTTCAGCCAGATTCATGCCATGGTGATAGTATTCGGCAGCACGGGTATAGTCTTGCAGCGCTGCGTATGACATGCCGATCGTATTGTAGGCATTCAGCCAGCGCAAGGAGTCGCCCCTGCTGAGGTGGTGACTCTCGCTATAGAGCGTGGTAGACTGGAGCGCATTTTCGATGGCGATCTGGTGATTGCCTGCATTGTACTGCACGTTGGCGATATTGAGATAACTTACGGCAGCGGCACTATGAAGCCCCAGCTCCATGTATATATCGGCCGCCTGGTAAGCGTCGTAGACGGCAAGCTGGCGGTTCGACGATCGGGTGTTTATATAGCTACGCAGGCTCAGAAGCTGCGCTCTTTCGAAGAGCAGCGGGTAGTCCTCTGTTTTCGGAAGGGTTTGGTCGATGAGGGCAATAGCCTTTTCTCCGTAGTGCGCCGATAAGGCGTTGGCCCACGCATAGTTAATCCAAATGTCAAAAATAATGGCAGCAGCTTGGTGTTCCTGTAATACCTGCCGGCATGTGGTGGTGGCGCAGGCGGTAACCGAATCGGGGATTGACAAATCGCTGCATGGAGCCAGCGCGCTATTCAGCTGCGCGATTTTTTCCAGCTTATCTGCAGCGGTAAAGGAGTCAATTTTTTCTTCGCACGAATACAGTATAACCGCAAATGCTGGCAGCAGTGCAATTCTTATGTAGTTCAGGCGCATGGTACACTAAAGCTATCATTTTTCACGCACGTTGTCCATCACTTCATCAGATAAATAGTGTCATTGACCGTTAATCATAAACCCTACAGATACTCAATCTAAAATCCAATTTCCGTTTGCAATTTCTGACCTTCAAATGACTACATAGTGGGACAACGCACAACCGGACCTATAAATCATTTTCCTTTGATGACAGTGCCCGGCAAAGTGCATAGGCGTCTAACGAACTGCGTAAAGATTTGCAATCAAAGTAATAAAAAAAGCCACTTCAAACGAAGCGGCCTTTTTATCGTCAGGACGGTCGCTGGCGCTAAGGCTACAGCGCTATCGAGTAGCATCGGCCTTCACGTGCGTCGCCAGCTTTACTATTTTCACTACCTCGCCGCTGGCGTTCAGGATGGGGTTATAGATCGCGTTTAGTAAAATGGGTTCTTTCTTTTTCGTAACACGCTCGAACGTATCGACGCGTGGATTCCCGGACGCGAGCTCCTTCCAGAATTGGCGATACGCCGGAGTATCCGCCTGGCCGGGCGGCATGAACATGCGGTGATGCTGTCCCACGATCTCTGCTAAAGAATAGCCCATGGCATTCAAAAAGTTTTCATTGGCATGCAGGATCGTGCCGTCGGTGGAGAACTCGATCGAGGCCATGGTGGCATTGATGCCCGACATGATGCTGCGCATCTCGGCGGTGGACTCGCGGATGAGATTGTTCTGTCGCTGAATCTCATCCTGGGTGGCCGTCACCTCTTCCATATTCTGACGAAGCTCCTCTTCCTGCGCCCTGGATTCTTCCAGCAAGTTCCGGATTTCCTCTTCCTGTCGCTTGCTGGCCGTGATGTCGTTGGCCAGCTTGAGTACTTTTGTTACCTGACCCATATCGTTGAAGATCGGATTGTAGATGGCGTTGAGCCAGACAACGTCACCTGTTAGGGTGATACGGGGAAAGACATCGTTGACGGAATTTCCCGCGGCCAGGCCGGCCCAGAAGGTCTTGTATTCATCCGATTCGGCAACATCTTTCGGGACAAAGATGCGATGATGTTTCCCCTTGATCTCGTCCAGCGTGCATTTCATGAGCGTCAGGAATCGTTCGTTGGCAGCCGTAATCGTGCCGTCGGGGGTGAACTCGATTGTCGCCATGGTCGCGTCTATGCCGCTGAGGATCGAGCGCATTTCCGCGGCCGCGGCGTTGATCTCCCGGTTGCGCAGCTCGAGATGCTCCTGCGTTGAGGAGAGCTCTTCCATGTTTTGACGCAGCTCTTCTTCATTCGCCCGTGTTTCTTCCAGCAGCTCGTGCACCTTCTTTTCTTTCTCTTTCTCAGCGGTGACGTTGTTGGCAAGCTTGATGACCCGTTGCACTTTTCCATCCTGGTCCAGGATGGGATTATAGATGGCATTCAGCCAAACCTCTTGTCCGGTGGAGTCTATCCGCTTAAACACGTCCACGTGCGATTTGCCGTTGGCCAATGCTTTCCAGAACGTTTTGTAGTCGTCGCTGTTCCGGATCTCCTCCGGGACAAACATGCGGTGGTGTTTGCCCTGGATTTGGGCCAGCGAATACTTCATCGTGTCCAGGAAGTTTTTGTTGGCGGTCACAATCATACCCTCCGTTGTAAATTCGATGGTGGCCATCGTGGCATTGATGCCGTTGAGAATACTGTTCATTTCCGCCGCCGTCTGATTAAGCTCGCGGCTTTTGCGTTCCATTTCCTCCTGCGTGGCGGTAAGCTCCTCCATGCTCTGCCGCATTTCTTCCTCCTGCGCCTTTAATTGCTCGGACTGGGACATGCTCTCCTGCAGCAGGCGCTGGGTGCGATTACTGACCCGCGATGCCGAGAGCGTCGCGGCGATACTTTCGGCAACCTTCTGTAAGAAATCAATTTGATATTTCTCAAACAGCGTGAAAGATGCCAGCTCGATAACGCCATGAATATCCTGATCCAGAATCATCGGCACCAGGATTACGTTTCGCGGACGGGCTTCGCCCAACCCGGAAGAAATGGTGACGTATTCTTTTGGAACGTCTTTCAGGTAGACAACCTGTTTTTCGTAGAAACACTGTCCGATCAACCCTTCCCCTAAGGGAACACGTCTCTCCTGGAACTTCTTACGATCATACGCGTAGCAGCTGATCAGCTCGAGAAACATGTCGTTGTCATTGTCGTCATTGAGAGAAAATATACAGCCTTGATTGGCTTTTAAATACCGCACAAGGTTTGATATGACGGAATCGTAAAGGGCTGCGCTGCTGTTCTGATCCGAAACGCGGAGTATATCGGCGAATTGGGCAATACCCTGGTTCACCCAGTTTCTTCGTTCTTCTTCCCGGGCCAGCTCGATCATACGGTCGCGCAGCGACATCATGGACATACCGATGAGCGTTTCCTGGTCACCGGCATACGTGGCCTGAAGGTTACCGGTTTTCAGTGATTCGATGAATGTCTGGGAAGCTTCCAGATCCTTTGCCAGGGCCGCTTTTTCAGCCTGGATGGTTTTCCATTCTTCGTTTCGGACAATCTTATATTTACTCATGGGGGAGAAGGTTTTTCAGGGGCATGAATTCCATACGTTCAGCGGGCACAGTTGAACCGTTGGAGAAGTGTTACGGATGCATGATCGACGAATAAGAAGTACAAGCGAATCGAGCCCTCTGTCCGGCCGACGGGATGCAGCCTGCGCTACCTACAAAATAATAAATCGATTAACATAAAGCAATAACACGACCAGCCCGGCACCATTCCGAAAGTTAGATTTTTGATCATTATCGGCGGGAATAATAGTATCTCGGACAATTAATGAAGACGATTCCTGGAAAAGTGTTCCCAAATTGGTGCATGTATGTGACGGCCTCCGGCTGTACGCGGTAACGGATCGGGTATACTGTCAGAAATGTTATTGATCTACGTGTTTCCGTAATTCCTTCCGCAGCGAAGCATTACCCTCCAGACGCACATCAGGATTGATGACCTCGCCATTTTTCCCCACCAAGACGTGATGCGGTATACCAACAATGTTAAATTTTGAGCACAGGTACATCCATTCTTCCTTTGACACTCTGTAGTGCTCACCTTTTATACCCGGTATCATGTTCGACCAGGCTTTCTTCGGCGAGGATTGATCGGTAATATACACGAATGTTATATTTTCATTCGCCAGCTCATCTTTGAGCGGTGCGATTTCCGCCATGTCAGCCAGGCATGGTCCACACCACGTGGCCCAGAAATCCACGTAGATCACGTTGCCTTTGTAGGTGGCCACGATCCGGTTGAAGATTGAGTCGGCGGAATTTGTCCCCGATTCATTCGCATCATAGCCCGGGTTAACAGCGCCGGCGGGGCTTGCCAGCTGCCGGCGACTTTGCTCGTTGCGCAAGGCAACGTAGTGGGCGATAAACGGCGAGGAGATCTGGTCTTGTATAAATTTCAGTTCCCGCGAGGTAACAGGGGTCTTTTCAGCCACAATAGAACGGCAATACGTCTGGGCAGCGATGAGGTCGGTCGCCAGTCCGCGTTTCACACCCAGGAGTGCTTCCAGGTTTTTCACATAGCTGTCGTGAATCAGCTTCTTGTTTAAGGCTGAAAGAAAATCATGGTGTGTCAGGTTAAAATCATTGGCGGGTTTGGTGGTGGCAGACCGAAGCGCACGCAATCTTGCCGACGTGACATTACCTTCCTGGGTCCGGGCTGCTGTTAGAAAATGAATTTCATCCTGCGTGAATTTTACTTTTTTTCCCCGGAGGTATGTTTCAATGGCCGAAAAAGTGGGCGGTTCGGGCTGCTGGACGGCCCAGGCGGAATAAACGCCTGAATATTTCTGTTGGAAAGCCTCGATCGCCGCTTTATACCGGGTGCTGAAATCGTTGTGCGCCTGGAGTGAATCCAGTTCTTGCAGATCCAGGCGCAGCTGCCGCTCGCGGTCCGTGAGCACATACCCTGTTTTTTCAAGCGCAGCGAAGACGGCAGGACCTGAAATAGACCAGTTGATCCGCGTGCGAATGAAATCCAAATACCGCAGCCGGTTGATGAAATAGTAATAACTGTCGGCAACGACAGCGAGGGGATCGTTGGCAAGTTCGTCCGTGATACCATCAAAGAACGCGGGTGTCAGAGAGTCTGATTTTATACCCGGAGTATTTTGGTTAGCGGTCCCGCTGTCCGCTTCGAGGGCGTCGGCCATCAGCATCTCATATTCCGGAATTACATTCAAGTACTGATAAACCAGATCTTTCCTTTTGATCTGGAAGGTCCGAGGGCTGATGCTGCCTTTTTTCGCCAGGGAGTCCAGCACCTCTAAATCCCGTTCCTGCCAGCGCCGCCAATAGCCTTTATACGCGTCCGCCGTGATATTCGGTATTTGTGCCTGTACGTCTGCGGCATGACTCCCGGCGCCGAGTCCTTCCAGCTGCTGTAACTCCGAATTGGTGACGGCGCCTTCGCCCATAAAATGCGATTGATCGGCATCGATCAGCTCAAACAGCGCTTTGCCGGGTTCTAAAAACAGGTGCCCGGTATAATAGTAAGGTGACTCAACATAGACGTCCTGCGGATGGTAAAGCGGGACCTTTACCGTGAAGTAGCCATTTTCTGCGATGTGGGTCACAAACGAATTTTCGCCTCCGGAGATCAGGTCATTGATGCGTACCTGCAGCGTAGTACTGCCCAGGTGCGGGCGATAGTGCCGGATGTAACCGCTGTACACGGCGGTATCCAGCGCAAACACCGGAATTTCAAAAGGAGCGTCTTGATCGGAGTGACGGGCTACTGCGTGCGTATCCAACCGACTATACGCAACTGCTTTTTGAGCTCCTTTACCGAATTTGTAGGCTCCGTTTTTGTCTTTCATAACGGACAGGGACATTGCCTGTGATCCATTGGTAAGTTGAACGGTGCCCGAGCCGTTTTTTAGCGATACCTTCCCATAGCGCCATACTTGTTTCTCATACACCGCCGTATAGTCGAACAGACTCAGCTCCCAATTGCCGGTGGCTGTATTGAGCCAGTGGCCTGCCAGGGACTGCGGGATGGGAGAGGACCATGGTGCCTCCGGGCCTGTTTGTATGTCGAAAATCGTCCATCCTTCTTCCCCTTCGATGTAGTCAAATTTTGTCGTGTGTTTTTCGAGCGCTGGAAAAACCAGTGTATAATAGACCTCGCCGGAAGCCGGAATAACATACTCCTCACTCAGCGGGATTCCTTCCGCATACCGGATCACGCGTTTCTGTCCACCCGTGACCGGTTGGATAAAGGCGTCGTCGGGTATATACATATCCGCTCCGGCGTCTGCTAACAGGTGAAAATGAAGGATCGTGGCGGTATCGGTCAATGCTATTTTTCGCAGGGTCAGGCCCTGCGCATTCGAGTAGCCATGGGTAGGGTTTTCAATGATCGTTTGCGCATAGACGTTCCAGCATAGGAAAAAGAACAGGAGGAGTAACGGTAAATGCTTTTTCATGGGTACAAAGGGGCGTTTTAGGTTTTACGGTAAAGATGAAGCGCGGGCTGATAGAGCAATAGTTGTGCCGATGGGCCGAACTCCCGAAATTGAAGCAATAAAAATAGCCACCTCAAATCAACCATAGCGGACACAAGCGGGATTTTGGGCGCTGCCTATGGATTTATTGAGATTCTCAAGGTAAATGATTAATTCGCAACAACGATGAAAAGTCTGAAAGAGAGATGGCTCCAGGCCGACGGAAAATTGTTGCTCGATGGTGTTCTGACGTGGTTAAGTTCTGGATCGGATATCGCTTCGGTGGGACTTACCAAACATCAGGATCGATGGGATCTGCGTGGCATCGCGCTGCCGGAACATCTTGTTGTTCGGAATGCCACGATTACAAACGCTGACCTGTCTTATACAACACTCAGTGGGATCCGGTGGGAACGTTGCCGTTTCGAGAATCTGATTTGTACGAAAACAAACGCCGAGAGATCGAAGTTTTGGTCGTGTGAGTTTGAGAATGTGGATTTTGTCGACGCGCGGCTGACAAACGTGCTGATGAATGGCTCACTCGATATGGTATATGCAGGCTATTATAAACGAGTGAAGTTTGTCAATACCAATCTGGTCGGTACGGTCTATACGCATGCATTATTCGAGCGCTGCGAATTTCTCAACTGTAAGTTGGATAAGGTCGATTTCAACGGAGCACGTTTTGTCGATTCGAAGTTTTCGGGCAAGCTGATATCCGTTTTTTTTCGCGGATACTCCTCCGTAAACAAGGCGTATTATCCCGACTTCAAGCCGGTTCAAAATAGAATGGAACGCGTCGATTTCCGGGATGCTTATATGGAGGGCGTTAGCTTTATTGACCGGATAATGCTCGGATCTTGCCTGTTTCCCGAAGGGGACGACTATACTATTCTGAAAACGAACCGGGTTCAGATCTTTACCGAGGCTCGCGGTATTATAGAGGCAAGCTGGGACGGCGTGGGCCTGCGGCAGGGATTGATGTTGATCGATCAGTACTTTCTATCCAAGCGGAAGGAGGGGCAGGATGTGGAGTTCGTCGACCGCCATTTTTTGATGGCGAATCCTGCTGCTGATTCAGGAAACCGGTTCTTCGAGCTTATCCGTACCCTGAACGACAAATGGAATAACGCTGTTTAAAAGCCTGGAGCGTATGTAGTATGCGTGGAAGGGTGGTTTAAAGACAACCAAAAAGCAGTTTTTAGCACTTCACGATAAATTAAAAATATAGGCTGTTGCGTATATTTGAGTGTTGTAAGGCACTGCCGGCATGAATGAGACGAAATCAATATTAGAAAGGTTAAGATTAGTTGATCATTTGACTACCGAAATACCGATAGAAAAAAAGGACTTTGTTGACAGGTTGACACGCAATGTTGATCAAGGTGATATTGGGACCTTTCTTTCAGCTTTTGAAGCGTTTAGTTCCAGTAAGAATGAGTACAAAGGGACAGTGACTTTTGATTCTTTCAAAATAAGAAGGAGAAGAAGACTCTTTGATATGAACATGAATTTGGCAGTAGCCGATGGAAGTTTTAGACAGAAAGAGAACATCTTGGTTGTGGAGGCAACTAACGGGATTCCGACGGATTTTTATTCCCTTCCTCTTTTTTATAGCGTTCTTTTATGTCGCTTTCATTATCTCCTTCATTATCTCCTTCAATGTCTCGGATACACCAGGGTATATGGGGTGGTTCCTCATACCATTCATTTTTATTCATGCTGCAATGATGCTTGGGATCCCTTATTATATGATGAGGAGGGGAGTATCGAGAATGAAGTACGAATTGGAGCGAGATTTCTATTATATCACGAAGTAGGCAACGCCTTTACAATACCGTGTCGGGATTCTTGCCATACATGTCGGGCAAGGATTGCGTGTAGGACTTTTTAAGTCGCTACCCGACAGACGAAGCAAAGTGCGCCAGGACACGATACAGGGCAGCCGGATTGTCATAAAAGAGAAAGTGGTCACTGTCTGGAATCATGACACACGTAAGCTTATGGTTTGCCAATTGGGGCAGGTAGGACAGCCCCCGATTCTTCTCGCCATATATAAACATTCGCGGAATGTCCAGATTGATGTATTGATCCAGTAACGCTCCCGTCGATGAATAACGAACCGTTTGAAAGCTATAGTGATAATATGAACCGGCGTCGGTATTCAACTCCAGATTATTGGCAATAATGTGATAGCCGGTATTGCCGTACCGTTTCATATGCACGATGGTCTCCGGATAAACCGTGTCTACAAAGTGATTGTATGTATGTGAAACAACTTTGCTGGAGAACATACAATCCTCCGGCATCAGGTTACCTTCGATGTTAGCATATGCCCGAACATAACGGCGACCCGGGCCTCGGAGATATAGCAACGTAGTCAATCCCCCCATGCTGGCGCCGACGAGGATAAAGTCGCGCAGGTCGAGTTGTTCGACAAAATGATACGTGATTTCGGCAAGATCATCTACCTGCAAAGGCTGGTCTGGATAATAGGTTGAATTGCCCGTGCCGGGATTGTCAAAGCAGATGAGCCGGTAGCCATCCAGGGCATGGCTTTTAGTGCTCTCCAGAAAGTTCTCTTTTGCTCCACCCAGGCCGTGCACAAAGAAAATCGTCCCGCGCGACCCCTCGCGTATAAAATACTCCAATAAATAGCGCCGGTCTCGATGCATAATTTCTGCCGTCCGAAAGGCAAGTGTCGGTCTTTCCATATCTGGGATTTAGTAGAACCCAAAGTAAAACATAGGAAGGATAGGGTGGCTCCGTGAGCGGGATAAAAATTTGCGATGCGAAAGGCCAATGGAACCCTCTGCTTTTTCCTGTCAGCCCTTCCGACTCCATGAACATGCGGTATTCCAACCTTTTGCCACCGATGTGTGACTTAAGAGTATTGAACCTTCGTTATGATCTCTACTGTACGCATCACACTATTTCTTCTGCTCACGTCGTTTACGGTATACGCGCAATGGGAAACCGTGGCATCCTTGCAGGGCACGCACAGTGACCTGGTGAAGGCCATCGTACCACGCGGCACGACGCTGCAGTACGCCGTTGGCAACGACGTCGTCCTATCCTCCAACCAGGGGGATGACTGGACCGTGCGCCACCGGCATACGATGCCGAACCAGGTCAACGGCATTACCCGATATCATGACGTTTCCCTGGCATCCGAAAACGTGGGATATGTGGCGTATCAAAACAAAATCTTTAAAACAACCGACGGGGGCGGAGCCTGGACTTCCGTATTGGAGCTCACGCAGACGCACGCAAAGTATCAGGCGAGCGCGTACTTCAGCGCGCTGCATTTTACCGACGACCATCACGGATTCGCGGTCGGTGATTTTAAAAAGATCTTCAAGACCAGCAACGGCGGTGCCACCTGGGAAACGATCTCACGCGATAACGCCACGACTCCCTTCACCAGTTATACCGGGGTATATTTCCAGGACAGTCACCGGGGTTATGTCGTGGGCTATCAGGTGGACGATATTCACATGAACTTCGGGTTTGAGCCCTTTATCCTGCGCACCGATGACGGCGGCGCGCATTGGGATCGTTATGAAATCCCATCCACGGGCGACTACAGAAAGATGTCAGTACAATTTGTGAACGACAAGACCGGGTTTGTGCACGGTACCAATTCTCAGTCCCGCGACGCGATCTTTGTTACCCACGATGCCGGCGAGACATGGAGCCCGTGCGGCCCCGGCGGATTGCAGGAAATACGGTGCACGTACTGGTTAACGGAAACTATCGGTTTTGCTTCGGGCGATAACGACTTTTATGTGGGCGCCAGCTACCGCACCGACGATGGCGGCGCGCACTGGGAGCTGCTGGACATGCCGAAGGGTGGCACGTTTCCACAGGGCATTATCAACGACATCCGCTTTTCCGATGTCGCGCACGGATTTGCTGTGGGGTCTGGCGGGCATATAGCGGTCACAAAAGATGGAGGTGAGACGTGGTCTTCCGGCAACCCTTTTCACCCCATGTATTACGCCCTGGCGAGTGATGAAGAGGCTACCTTGTATGCCACCCCTGGCGACGGACTACACCGATCGGCAGACGGTGGCGCGTCGTGGCAGCGGGCCGTGTCACCCGGAGGGATGTTGGCACAGTCCATCCAGGTGACGGCGCCCGGCGAAGGGTATCTGTATGGGTACAGCAACTATCTATACCGGTTCGCGCAAGACGGTACGCACTTTGAGGAGCTTACCCTGCCGGTGCGTTTCCAATATAGTCATGAGCTGATCGCCACATCCGACTCGGTGTATTTGGCGGGCGCCACGCTGGTGCCCATGGACAAAAATATGTTCGTAAAAACCGGCGATGGCGGAAAGACGTGGACCACATATACCATCGATGACGACGCCCTGCACACGCTGGTAGCGCTCTACCGCCATGACAACGTATTCTTTGCCGCCACAACCGGCGCGGTGTTCCATTCAACCAATGGCGGAAAATCGTGGAAGAAGCTTTCGGATTTCGGCACAAACACCATCACCGCGTTGTGCTTCCTGGACAAGAATATCGCCGTATGCGCCACAGCGGCGGGGGATGTCAGACGTTCTGCAGATGGCGGCGTCACCTGGACCGATGTAACCGCCCCGTTTCCGGCGGACAATAATACTTTCCGGGGTTTCTTTGCCGTCGATGCCAATACTGTGTACGTGTTCGGATCCACAAACGCAGACAACGGCGTGTATGGTGCGATCTGGAAATCGGACGACAGGGGCATTTCCTGGAAGCGGGAGTCCTTGCCGGACCGCATCGATCGCACCATCTCGGCGATGACTATGGATGCCGAGTACCTCTATGCCACCGGGGGCAATAGCCAGGTTATCCGTAAAGTAAAGTCCGCTGGCGAGATCCCAACGCCCCTGGAACCCGGTGCCGAGGAACGCCCGCTGACGCTATACCCGGTTCCCGCCGATGAAACGCTCATGCTGGCGTTGTCCGGCCTGGTGAGCGATGTCTCCATCCAGGATGCGCAGGGTATGCGCCGGCCGGCAGTAATTGAGCACGCGGGTGACGGCCTTTACCGGATAGCTTTACAAGATATCGCACCGGGCGTGTACGTGCTGGAGGTAGCGCAGGGCGATTGGCTCAGACGTGCCCGCTTTGTAAAAAAGTAACGCGTCCGGAAAATCCCGGATGTTTTGTCTTATCGTTTATGGTGTCAACGCACGACCGATCTCCAAATGGGTATGTTGGTGTACGGATCGGCCGCGACCAAATCGGGTACAATGATTTAGTATCGGTAGCTACATCATAAACATAAATGCTATGTCAATACTATCATTTAACTCAGATTCAGACCAACCGGCGCTGACGAAATTCTTCGTCGACGAATTGTCGGATGTATTGAACGCCGAAAAGCAGCTGACAAAGGCGCTGCCGCAGATGGAAATGGCCGCTACATCGCCTGATTTGGCGAAGGCATTTGCCGAGCACCTGAAAGTGACCCAGAACCAGATTGCGCGGCTGGAGCGTGTCTTTAAAATAATTGGGTTTTCGCCGAAGGATAAGAAATGCAAGGGCATGGAAGGCCTCATTGCAGAAGGCCAGGCTGTTATTAAGGATACGGAAGACGGTTCCGCCACGCGCGATGTGGGGTTGATTGTTTCCGCCCAGAAGGTCGAGCACTACGAAATTGCCGCGTACGGAAGTCTCCGGCAACTTGCCAAAATGACCGAGAAGGCCGAGATAGCGCAGCTTCTCGAAGAGACGTTACAAGAGGAAAAAGAGACCGATATGTTATTATCCAATCTGGCGGAGAGCTTCATCAACGAGGATGCCAAACAGGTGGACGGGTAGGATTGAAGTAATGTAACGTACTTTTTACCTAATCCTGACCAGGCAGCGGAGGGCGACCTTCGCTGTTTTTTTACATCGCACAAGCAACTGCCAAAGCTAGTTAACATCGCTTCGGTGTGTTTGTATAAAAAAATATATATACTACATTCGACGTCAGTAACCCCTGGTGTATAGGAAAACCGTTTGGCAGGCAGTGGTTGCCTGCATCCCTTATTCGTCTTTCATTTCTGTTTCCTCTTCTTCTGCGGTATCATCGCCTTCGTCTTGGGGTCTGATTTTATCGAACGATGGCTCGAGTGTAACCTTTCCTGTGCGATCGATAATGCCCCATTCCCCTTTCATTTTGACGGTTGCGTAACCGTTATGAAAGGCTTCTGCTGATTGGAACGTTGGTTCGACCACCCATTTTCCGGTGCGATCCATGTACCCCCACAGAGTGCCTTTCTTTACACGGCAAATGCCCTCGGAAAATGGGAGAACGTTTTCGAAATCGGGTTGAATGACCCACTTGCCAGCCTTGTCGACGACGCCCCAGTAGAAACCCTTCTGTCGGGTGCGGCAAAGACCGTCGACAAACTGACCCAGGTAATCAAACTTAGGCTCGACAATCCATTGCCCGTGCTTGCCGACGATTCCCCACCGACCGGCGAGTCGAGCAGTCGTGACGCTGTCTGAAAAAGGTTTTAGAACATCAAAAGCGAGCGAGCCCACCGGCACGCCTTGCGAGTCGATCAATGCCCAACGACCTCCCTTGGTCTCGATGGATGCAAAGCCTTCTCGAAAATTTGTAGCGTGATTGTAAATAGGAGGGATCACCCAGTGGCCGGTTTTGTCGATATAGCCCCATTTGCCTTTGGAACGAGCCATAGCCAGCCCGTCATGGAAATCACGCAAGCCGCCAAACGTCGGGCGAATAACCCACTGCCCGTTCTTATCGATAAAACCCCAGTCGCCGCTTCGTGTCTCCGCGAGAGCCAGGCCATTGTCGGCAAACTTGCCGATCTCGTCGAATTCGCGGCGGCCAACCCATTGACCTTTTGTGTTGATCAGTCCGTACGTTATTTTCCTTCTTTCTTCGTCTATGATTCCCACACGGGCGACCTCTCCTTCAAAATTGTAAACTTTGTCGAATCGGAATTCCGTGACGAGCCTCTTGTCTTTGTCTATATAACTCCAATGTCCGCTCTTTTTTACCCGGGCGTAACCATTGTTAAAGGCCTCCGCATCGTCGAAGGTCGCGGGAATGATCCATTGACCCATATGGTCTATAAAACCGTAGGAGCCCTTCGCCTTCGCGGCGAATAAATTTTGACCGAAGACATTTGAAAGCGCTGTCGCGGCCAGGACAAAGCAAAACCATTTTTTCATCTGAATACTCGTATAGGTTGGTGCCAACGGAATGAGCCAACGGAGAGGCCATTGCATGTTGTCGGTTAAAGGTAGTGATTTTCAGGAGTATGTACAATTGCCGGCGACTATACGGTCGGATAAGCGTCGGCGGGATGCCGACGATACAAACGAAGACGAAAGGACATGGGTATACTAAATAAGATTTTGCACGGAATGTGTACAATTAACCGTTTCACGCTTCTTCACCAGTTCCGGTTCAAAGGTGCCGGTGCGGTCACGACTGGTCTCCAACTCAACAGGACCGTCCGAGGTCTGCACCGTCTTGCTGGTCTTACCGTTCCGGCGGTTGCCCGTTTTACGCTCATCTGCAGAGTAAATCCTGGAAATTATTCATCCATCATGTTGTTAATTCTTCGACCGACTATTCACCATGGTTGTATAGTGCTATAGATAAGAAATAAAATTAGAAACCCAACAATCGAACTGCACCAAACGACAAACCTGCCTTTTTTGTTTTCAGATCTGATGAC
The DNA here is from genome assembly GCF_021190955.1 of Parachryseolinea silvisoli. GTDB lineage: Bacteria > Bacteroidota > Bacteroidia > Cytophagales > Cyclobacteriaceae > Ohtaekwangia > Ohtaekwangia silvisoli. The sequence goes on along the minus strand of NZ_JAIOAO010000001.1, from coordinate 653,575 downwards.
CAATGCCGCGAGAGAGGTAATAATAAACGCCAGAAAGTAAGGTCGTCATTTAAGGAAAAACAAAAAAAGCCACTTCAAACGAAGCGGCTTTTCCCAAGAGAGAGGGTCTCTTGTGTCGAGGGGGTCTCTTGTGCAGAGAGGGTCTATCCGATAAAAGCAAACTGATTTTCAAACATAGGGCCTACCAGCGGAATGGGCTTCTTTTGCTCATTCACGGCGTTGATGATCCCGAATACCCAAAGCACCAGGAGCACCAGCCCCGCGTAGTTCAGGAAGAACAGCATGGGCACGATCGTGACGACAATCGTAGTCGCGATATTGACAACGATCGCTAATAGAAAGAAACCGAAGCCCTGTTTTAAGTGGTAGGTTACCAGCTCGTCCTTGGGCTTCTTGTCGTTGTTCTGAATGAGCGCGATGACCCAGCCGATGATGGTGATGTAGCTTAAGATTGCAAGTGTTTTATTGCTCATAGTAGTGTGTGGTTTGTTGGCCGTTTTAATCTATGGCTCAAACATAGGCACTACAGGGCCAGCGTAAAATAGGCGCTTTGCGGTCGGTGGGGTTCGCTTGGTATCTGACAGGGTTCAGTCCCTATCCGTTTTTCAGGGATTGCCGTCTTCGGTCATTAGTTTGAAAAATGCCTCTTTTTTGGCCCGTGAAATAGGAATCGCTGCCTTGTCTTTCATTTGGATCAGCCCTTCTTTCGAGTAGCTCTGGATGTAGTGCACGTTGATGAGGTGGGATTGGTGCACCCGGAAGAACAGCGGCGGCAGCAGGATGTCTTCGTAGTTTTTTAACGGCTTCGAGACGATGATCTTCCGGCCGTCGGCCAGCAGGAACGTGGTATAGGAGCCGGACGTCTCGCAGCGTACGATCTCGTCGACTTTCACCACGTGCATGGCCTCCAGGGTAGGGAGGACCAGCCGCTCCGGCGCCTTCTGGAGGTTCTCGTGTAATTCCTGTACCTGCTGCTCGCCCACCATTTTTTGCTGGATGTCTTTGATGCGGTCGATGGACAGTTTGAGCTCCTCCTGGTCAATGGGCTTGAGCAGGTAGTCGATGGCGCTGTATTTAAACGCCCGGATGGCGTGTTCCTCATACGCGGTGGTGAAGATCAGGTGGAAGCCCCGGTAGTCAATCCGTTGGAGGACGTCGAACCCGGTACCGTCTTTCAGCATGATGTCCAGAAACACCAGGTCGGGCTTGAGCCGGTTGATGAGCTTGACGGCATCGTCCGCATGTTCGGCATATCCCACCACCTGCACCTGGTCGTCGGCGACCATTTCCAGCAAAATGGAAAGCGCCTCCCGCAGGCGGTGCTCATCTTCGATAATAACTGCTTTATACATCTTTGTTCGTCTTAATTCACGATGGGTATTTGTAAAATCACGGTACACCCGGACCCGGTAGGGGTGCCGTCGTGCACGTCAAAACGCGCCTGGGGATTGTCTTTCAGCATCAGGGATAAACGCTCGTCCGTAATGCGCGTGGCTAACGACCGGTGCGCATCGTGCGCTTTGCGGCGTTTGGATTCCGCCAGACCGATGCCATTGTCGGTAATGGTACAGATGAGCAACTTTTCCGCGATGGTTGACGTGAACCGGATCGTTAACAGTCCGGCGTGGGAGGGTGGCAACGGTTTTAGCCCATGCTCCACGGCATTCTCGACAAAGGGTTGGATCAGCAACGGGGGTATTAACAGGGCGGTGTCGGTTTCGTCATCACACACGATGTGGTATTGAAAGCTGTTGTTAAGCCGCAGCCGTTGCAGTTCGATGTAGTTTGTCAGTGTTTCAATCTCTTCCGCCAGCGAGATGGCTTCCGTTCGGGATTGCTCCAATACCTGCCGCGTAAGTTTGGCAAACTTGCCCAGGTACGACACCGCCTGGGCGGTGTCTTTTTGCAGGATCATACTTTGAATGTTGCCCAGCGCATTAAAGATAAAATGCGGGTCCATCTGCGAGCTCAGGAGCCGTCGTTCCAGCGCGAGCTTCTCCGCCAGGCTTTCGAGCGTCTCCTTTTCCAGGAGCTGCAGCCTGAGCGCATTGTTGGCTTGCTGCTGCTGCGAGATATCTTCGCGGTTCTGGTAATACCGCTGCCGGAAATAATAGGAGCGATACATAAACACCAGTCCGATCAGCAACACGATCGCAATGCCGTAGCCCAGCAGCTGGTTCTTTCGCTGAAGCTTGTTGTCCTGTTCCAGCTCCTGGATCAGGGACGTCTGTTTTTCGGATTCAAAGCGCGCGTCGGCATACTGTTGCGTGCGTTGTGTCGATTCGTCGTACTTGAGCTTGTTGTATTCGGCGAACGATTGATCATACTGGTAGTATAGCCAGTAATTTTGTTGCCGGGCCGCGATTGCTTTCAGGCTCTCGTAAAATGTAGCCAGGATGGCGTTGTCTTTATAAGGGAGTGTTTGCTGGTAGGCAATTCCCTCCTTGAACAGCTCTTCGGCGATGGTATATTCCCCCTTCTCCATAAAGTATTGTCCCCGCAAGCCGATCGAGCTGCGATAGATATTCTTCAGGTTGTATCGCCGGGAAATGGCGATCGTCTTTTCCAGGTTGAAGAGAAATGCGTCTTCGTCGATGGGCTTCGGACCATTCATATACAGCACGGCAAGATTGACATAGGCCACACCGATGTTGCTTTTGCTGACGATAGACTCCGCATCCTTTTCCGCCAGGAGGATCGTGGTTCGGTAGTAATCAACGGCTTCGGACCATTGCTCCCGGTTGTCGGGCTTGGCCTGGTCCAGCAGGTAACTGCCGACGGCCAGGCGGGCGTGGAGAATACTTTCGGGGTCGCCCGTTTGCATGGCATAGGAAAGTGCCTCGTCTGCATATTTTTTCACTTTCGCCTGTGAGCCGGACGCGAACAGGTAGGAGATGTCCGATCCGATGCGGGCGCAAAGGTCATACGCCTCCAGCGCGGCGAACAGCTTATACGCTTCCAGCAGGTAGTCCAATGCGCGCGCGTTGTCTTCTATATAGGACTTGAGCGATCCCATGGCCAGGGCGCTATAGGCCTTTGCCCGGACGCTTTTTGTCTTTTTTGCTTCGATAAAGGCCGAGTCCGCGTAGCGCGTGAAGTCGTTCAGGTGTAACAGGCGCCGGTGCGTGAGCGCCAGGTAGGCGTAGCAGATGGCTTTGTCTTCCGCGTTATGTTGCTGCCGGGCCAGTACCAGCGCCATTTGCTGCAGGTTCAGGCTGGCGACCGTGTCGGTAAAGCGCTGCGCATAGCCCTCCATGGCCATGGTTTCGATCGACGAAGGTTGCCCTGCCGCGGATCCGGGCAACAGCAATGTCCCTAAGACGACCATGGCCGGCAAACAACAGGGGAGGATAAACCGACGGAATAACGAGCGCATGATTCGTGTGATGAAGTGTCCAAATTACCCATTGTCGGAAGATTGGCAAACCTTGCTCGCCTCATTTTCAACGATTTGTCTCGGGAAATGGGGCTGCGCCCGGAATGTCAACCGGGCGTTACTGAATACAAGCCCAAAGCAACCGTCCGCCTATCCGGCTTGGTCGGCATTTTTTCGATCTTAATCTTGCAGGGCAACAACGCTACAACATGAACCGATACAGATACTTTACGGAGCAAGGCAACCAATATGTTATGAAAAGACGCTATGGATTTGCGTTGGTTATTTCGGTTATCCTGGCGCTGTGCGGGATCGGTGGCTATGTGGCGCACATGCCGGTGGTGATGTGGATTTCGGCCGGCGTGGTGGTACTGTTTTTAGTGTCTATGGCGAGGGAATCCACCGTGATCGATCTGGCGCAGCGGGAGATGGTATTGACAAAAGGCTTGTTTGCGCGAAAAGCCGTCGTTCCGCTGGACGCCATACTGCAGTTTGAGATGGTGCGCGTAACGCACACGCTGATCACGGTCAACACCTCGCTCAACGTTTGGTATAGGCGGGACGGCAAGGAGAAAGTGGCGATGGTAAGCAACGGGTTCACCAAACGCGCCATGCAGAATGTACTCAATGAAATAGAAGAAATCATAAAACATGCAGGACATCCGGCAACGGTATAACATCGTCGCGTCAGCAGGTTCGCTGTCGCTGAAGCCTTATGCGCACCTGGTAAGGCATTCCCGGTGGCTCGTGGTGGCCGCGGCGGGACTGGCGTTGATTGCGCCCGTCGTGCCCGATTCGATCGGCGAGGATGGCCGCCTCGTACTGTACGCGTTGGCGACGTTGTTAGCGTTGCACGGGCTTTACAATATTCTGATAAAGGGAAACATTCGATACATCTTTGATGCGTCTGCCAATGGCATCTTTAAAAGCAGTCTGCTGGATCAGCATAAAAAGCTGATGCGGCTGGAGGAAGCCGTGGTCTTTGTAAGCGAGGAAAGCGGCGGATGGCATTATGCCCTGGGGGCTAAGAAAAGTCACTTCGTAACAAGCTATTCGATCAGCGAGGAGTTCGGCGCAGGCCATGAAAGCCAGCAACAGTCACAGGCATACGAAGAGCACATCCTGGAAAAGATTCACGCGATGATCGCCAGCGTACAACCGGTGGAATTTCCATCGCGTAGGTTTTAAAAGAGGTATATCATACGAATTCTCCGGTCCTGGCAATTTTCCTCCCGTTGTCCGGGAAAAAAACATATCTTTCAGGGGTATTTATTCTCGTGTTATACGATAGCTAAAGGATGATCCCGCGATATGTAGTGTATATATTGGTCCTGACGTTAGGACTCTTGGGTTGTAAGGAACAGTCGGAAAAAACGGCGGGCAATGCTTCCGTCGTCCCTGCTAACGCCGGGGACAGCGTTAAACTCCATACATTGAAGAAGCTCTTTGCCAGGGGTGACTTTGACGGAGATGGGAGAGAAGATACCGTTTATCAGCACAATTATTCCAGGCGGACAAGAACTGAAATTGACAATTCCCCCGACCCGTTCCAAAACGAGTGGGATACCGTTGTAAAATGGTTTTTCGATCACGAGGCCGATGTGTATCTGACCATCCATAAAAATGGCCAGGATACGTTGCACTTAGGGCCTGCTCAGGGACTGTATTGTTTAATCAATATTGGGGATATCAATGCGGATGGAAAAGATGAAATTGCATTGGTGATTGACTACCTGGACTTTAGTAATGTGAACAGTTGTAAAATTTATTCTGTATGTAATAACCAGTGGACACGGCTAAAGCAATTCGGCGTGCATGAAGATGCGTTCAACTTTACTTCGGACAAAGCGCCAATTTTTGATAGAATCAAAGGTTACTTAGAGAAGCAAAATGACAGCTGGGTATACAGCGATTATTCACAAGACTATGACAGCGGGAAAGCGGTAGATGAAATGCTGGCGTTGAAACTGGATAGATGCAAATAGGAACGCGCCAGGGGCCACCGAATAATCATATCAACTTACCGATCATAAAATACAGACATACTCATGAGCGAGAATTTGAAAATATTTGACCTGCTTGGTATTGCATTGACAATCATTTTCGTGTCCATGGGAAAATAAATTCGAATGGGAGTGCGGCAGTAGTTAATTGAGCATCAGAATATGGAAGAAATTTTATACGGGGTGTTATTTACGGCGGCTGCGTTTGTTGCTGGCGTTGTCCTCCTTGTTTTCGGCGTTTCTAAAAAGAAAAACTTCCTGATCGTTGCCAGCCTTATTTGTTTTCTACTCGCGGTAATCAGTGGTGGTATTACCGGATACAGATTTGTGTCGAAATCCTATCAGAAAGCCCGGTATGCGTATCAACAGGGTAAACGCGTTTACGGTGCTATCGGCGACGCATTTAAGCTGAGGACAGGCGTGGAGATTTATACTGCGCTTTTTGGATCACAAACGTCAGAATGTGTGGAGGTTGTACATTATCAGGACCAGTTAATACCGAAGATAGACTATGCTATTATACTTCATGTAAGGACATGCCCGGAGGAAGTGCAGCGGATAGTGAGCCCACGTCCATTCAGTGCGAAAATACTGACGGGGCACTGGCTGGCGGGGGAAGATCGTAGGCACACAGATTGGTTTTTGCCATCAACACTAGGGGATAGTGTTATCGTTTACGAAGACTTTGACGAAAACGCCAATGGCCAGGCCATTTACACGAACCGGGAAAAGACGGAAGCGTATATTGTTGATGTACTCGACTAGTGTCACAAATTTCTCTGTATGGCTGCCTCCAAACTCATAAAGAAGATCCTCTGGTCCAAAACTTATCACGAAGATGTGGGGGAGAAGGACAGCGATGGATATTACAGTTACGCCTATTGCTACCACATATATCTGTTTTCCCTGCCGGATCGACGCACGCTGCGCGTGAGACGGTACACCGATACCCCCGACCAATGCAGCTTGTTTATGGACCTGAAAGAGTTGACACGAATGCAAGACACCGAAACGCTGGATCACGTTCACGCCATCATCAATTTTCTGATGGCAAAAGAAGGTGTAAAAAAGGTCGACTATTTCAGCGCGGGCTATAAGTCGATTGATTTAACGAAGGTTAAGCAGAACCTGAAAGCATTTACATTCGAGGAACAGCGAAGTGAAAAATAATGATGACAAGGCCGTTGCAGAGCATCACCTGGCCAAAACGGACGCAAAATCGTCGCTAAACCGCTGCGAACTAAAAAACGCTATCCCCAGGCAACGCGAGTCCCTGGTGGACAATCCATATTTCGCCCGGCCCGGGGGCAACGGTTACTTTTGAGGGTTGGACCAATGCTCGGACCTGGACTTTAATTCCTCCTTTGGTAGTACATCAGGGTATACTTTATATTTTCTTTACCAAGTTTTTCCGTGGCTAAGTCGATTTCGTCGTCTTTCGTCACGAAGATATTATGGGTAAAGAAATTAGCGCCATAATCTTTGCTCTCTGTTCTTTTGAATTTAAATCCTTTTTCCTTCATCTCCCGTTGAAACTCTTTAACCGCGGCTTTATCTGAAAAATGATAGTACACCATTCCAGCGTATTTGGTTGTGGTGTTTTCAGAGAAAAGTTTTCTCCCGGTGGGAAAGGTTCTTTCAAAACAAATGGTGCTGTCTGACGAATAATATTTATGCACCGACCTCCAACTGTCTATTTCTACTTCCCGCAATTCAAATCCCTTGTCGTGGGAGAAGGTTCTTAGTTCGGTAGAGTCCATCGCCCTGGCGTTGAGAATGTCGTCCAGGGAAAACGTTTGTGCATTTGTGCAATAGGAAAGAGATACAAATGCCAGGATTGCAATTACTCGCATGTCTATTACTGTAGTTGTTTAAGTATGGCAGGCAACAGCCGGCTATGGTTATTAACGATATTCTCCTTATAGGTTCCGTCCTGGAAAAATGCCCATTTTAACATCAAGAACCAATAGTTTCGATGTTTCCGCTTTCATTTTATTGAATAGAAGATATCCCGGGAGCTCACAACGCCCGCCAGCGCGTATAAATGAATCTGATAGCCTGGAGCAAGTGCCCGTCCGGGCGATGTAACCATCAGCGGGCACCTGCGCTGTAGACAAACTCGTGTCTGTAGATATAAAATTGCTATACCTCAGCTTCTGATCTCCCGTCGCATAAACAGGTAGTACGACAACGCAAAGCAGACCATGGTGGCGGCGATCAGTCCGCTGACTTGTGGCCATACAATCAGCAGGCTCTGTCCGAACGGCAGCGGGGTGGGTATGGCCCCGGCCATCTGCTCCATCGTAACGGGCCCCAGGCTGCGGATGGAGGGCATCAGCAGCGTGGTCGTGGCATCGGTATACAGTTGGCTGGGCGCCAGGCGCAAGAGGTTTAGAATGATCTCATTGTAGTGAAGAACATCGCTCTCGGTAAGCGCGTGCGAACGCGGTATAAAGGCTTTGACGGCCAGGCTGATGACGATTTGATAAAAGACGGTAAAGAACAGCCAGATGCCGATGGCCGTAAGCGCCGAGGTAGCGGCTTGCCGGAACCGGATCGAGAGCAGGATGGAGAGGCCCAGCCAAAACCCGATGTATACCACGCAGAGTACGATAAAGCTCAGGATTCGCAGTACTTCCTCGGGCTCGATGCGCACGCCGGTCAGCATCATGCCGCCACCGGTCATCAGCATCGCCAGCGCCAGGAACAGCACGCTCAGCATCAGTAATGCGCTCACAAATTTGGATAGCAACAGATTGTCGCGGTAAACGGGTTGGGCCATGACGCGTGTAAGCGTTCCACCCTGCTGCTCGGAATTGATCGCGTCGAAGCCCAGGCTAATGCCCAGCAGGGGCCCCAGGAAATTGAGGAGCACGTGAAACGGCGGAAGTGTACCGTCTGTCGTCGTCAATAACTTCAGGTATAAAAATAATGCGTCGGGGTCCTGGGCGTTCGAGACGGCCGTCCGGATGTTACTCAGCGAGATATACATCGACCCCCAGAAGGTGAGTAAAAGAAGCATTAACAGCACAATAAATCGCCAGCTGCGAATGTGGCCGGCAATTTCTTTTCGTACCATGGCCCCGAAAGGGCTGGGGTTGTTCAAAGAGGTTACCAGATTTTTCATGGGGTCGCTGCTTCTGTTAGGTTGTTTTCAAAATAGGTTTGATAGATTTCGTCCAGGCCGTATTCTTTCCGGTGCACGCCGGTGACATCATATCCCCGCTCCACAAAAAAGCGGACAATGTCGGGTGTCGTATCGCGTGTGCACGTGATGTCGATGGTAGGGCCGTCCACCGCCAGTTTTTGCACGGCGGGCAATTGAAGAAGGTCCGGTTCGTGTTTCCACGGGGTGGTAATGGCCTGCCGGACCGTTACCTGCACTTCGTAGTAGCGTTCCGTAAACAGGTTTTTCGATAAGGTATCTAAACTACCTTCCACCAAAAGTTTTCCTTTGACAAAAATGCCGACGCGGTCGCAGACCTGTTGCACCTGGTGCAGGTGATGTGACGAAAGTAACACCGTAATACCTTTCTGACGACTCAGCTGACGGATAAGACCCAGGAAGTCGCGCACGCCGCTGGGGTCGATGCCGAGGGTAGGCTCGTCGAGGATGATAACGTCGGGCTGTTTGATCAATACGTCCGCCAGCCCCAGCCGTTGCTTCATGCCACGCGAATAGGCCGACGTCTTTTTGTGAAGATCTTCGTTGCGAAGGCCGACCATGTCCATCATCTCGACAGCACGCTCGCGGACTTCGGAGCGCGGAATGCCGTTCAGCTCGCCGATGTATACCAGGTTTTCGAGCGCGGTCATGTTGTCGTAGAACCCCAGGCTATCGGGCATATAGCCTACCTTTCGCTTGACGGCGATGGGGGTATTCGTAGCGTTGTAGCCACATACGCGGGCCGTGCCCGCGGTAGGCTCGCTCAGTCCGAGCATCATCAGGATCGTGGTGGTCTTGCCGGCGCCGTTGGGACCGAGCAGCCCGAAAATCTCACCTTTGTTTATGGTAAGGGTTAGATCATCAACAGCCTTGAGGGAGCCGTAACACTTTGTTAGTCCCCTCAATTCTATGATAGCATTGTCCATAACTGTTAGCGTCTGCCGTACTTTCGGATCAGGTAGATGACCAGGCCCACCGCTGCCAGAATGACCAGGATGCCGATCCATCCGGACAGCACGGAGGTCTTCACGGTCATGCGGAAGGTAGCCTGCGCCTCGCGGTTGGCATTCTTTGCCGTGAAGGTGGTGACATAGTCGCCCGCGATCGTCTTGTCCGGTACCGTTAACCGCGCGACCACATCCGCCGTTTTACCCGCAGCCAGCTGGTCGATTTTTGACGGCGCAAAGGTCACATCCCACTTGGACGGCGATTGGCCCGACAGCGAGATATCGTTCAGGGCCAATGTCCCCGTATTCTTCACGACCAGGTGAATCTCCTTTTGTTTTCCTTCGGTAATGGCATCGCTTAAACGGCCGGTGGGTGTGGTCAGCTCTATACCGTAAGAGCCCTTTACAACCGCCTCCAGGTCCAGTTTCAGCGAGTCGTGGTTGGCGGTGGCGAAGACCGGTATTTTATACTTGGCAGGTTCGGCGCTATACGCCGGTTGGATTTCGATGCTGATGTCCTGGTCTTTGTTGCCATCCATATTGATGGACGTTACCTGGCTGCCGCGTGCACGAAATACGACGTTCCAGCCCATCGGTGCCATGGCTTTCAATTCGTATACACGTCCCTGGGCGCTGCCGTTGTGCAGGTTCGTGCTATAGCGGAAGGTTTCATGTACGGCTGCCTCGATGTTGATGAGGTTGGCCGTAAAGGTGGACGCCGCGGGCGGACTTTTCGGCGGTTGCGCCACGACGACGGCCGGGGAGAAAAATGAAAAAAGTAGAAAAAATGCAAGGAGAAAAGCTACGCCGGTTGGGGCGTGCTTGCCATGGGAATTATCTGCTGACATATTCTAATAAGTAGAAGTTTATTAAGTAATGTGTTACTATTAATTAATAGCTTGAAATCATTAGTTTTAGCAAATCCGGATTCGGTAGCGAAAATAATAAAGCGGAATAATATCGCGCCAGACTTTTACTATAGAAAATTTTCAGTTCATTTGGCGTTGGACGTCCCTGCGTCCAACGGAACTTTTTGGGCAAGAGCACATAGTCTTTGAGCGCTAGTAAACTACAACTGATGAGTGAAGATAAAAAATACGACTTTTCAAAAATATTTGAAAAAGTTCTGCATCGGCCGATTCATAGCCGATTGACAAACGATCTGATAACGAAAACACCGGACGAAGACTTAACGCAGCTGATAATCGACACTCTACAGGTTAATAACAAAAGAAAATCTGACGGAGAATTATATTCTGGTTTGACCACCGGACAAAAGATAATATATTCAACATATATTTTAGAAACGCAAATATTCAACGGTGGATTTGGAGGCTTCTATTTCAATACAGGATGTGAATTAAATCAATTTCTGGAACGAGATCTTATCGCGATGGGTGCAGAATCGTTGGCAGATATTGTTAGAAGAGCTAACGAGTTAAACGAGTTGATTTTGGCGGACCAGGCTGAACCGGAAAAACTTTATCCGTTGGACATAGAATTTCATAAGTTGATTGACGTAGACAGTTTGGAGGCAAGACGAGTGAGGTATATCAAGGAAAATATAGAACAATTTATTTCCGCCTAAAGACGCGGTCGACACTAGCCGCCACATGACCCTCATCTGGGAAGAGGGGTTGCGAGGCTTCGCCCGGCGGGAAAAGGTTACTTTTGGGGGTTGGACCGTATTTTTCTTCCATGAATCGCTTTTTCTTTGTTCTCGTTGCCTGCTGCACAATGGCAGTATCCTCGCTCTACGCTCAAAATAACGCAAAACGCCCCCACTATAAGCTCCTCTGGAAGATTTCAGGCAACGGCCTGACAGCGCCGTCGTACCTGTTTGGTACCATGCACGTAGAGGACGACCGGGCTTTCGAATTCAGCGATTCCGTGCTGTTAAAAATCTCTGAGTGCAAAGCTTTCTCGCTGGAAGTTCACCCCGATTCGCTGATGCGGTTGCTGTTGCCCGTCCTGGCGGGGCAGTCGTCGAAGGGGCAAAACAGGCTTAAGGAGCTGCTCAGCGAGAAAGAGTACCGCGAAATCGACAGCCTGATGCAGCAGCGGACCGGCCTTTCACTGGACCGACTCAAAACTCCCAGCCTGGTGCGCATGCTCCTGGAAAAGCAGGCCCCGAAGAAGGGAAAAGGAAAAGGCACGTTCGTGGACGGATATCTGTATAACATCGCCCGCCGCCAGGGAAAATCCATTCTTGGCATCGAAGATGCGCAGGAGCAATTGGCGTTGCTGGACGACTTTGCGCCGGAGAACCTCCCCGCCGTGCTGATGGAGCAGCTGGAAAGCGACTCGATTATCGAGGACCGTTCTTTTGCCTCGATGCTTGACCTGTATTACGGCGGCGACATTGAAGCCATGTCGCGTTACCTGAAAGAGAATACGGCGATGGAGCCGGGATACTATGACAGGCTCATCACCCGACGCAACATCGGCATGACGGCGAACATTGTCCGGCAGGTTCGGAAGCAAACCACTTTTTTTGCCGTGGGCGCGGGGCATCTGGCCGGCGAAGAGGGCCTGATCTATTTGCTGCAACAGGAGGGGTACACGGTGCAACCCGTGAAGGCCACGTTTACAGGGCTGGCAAAGAAATATACGTATACCACGCAGGAAGAACCCTGGTACGAATACACGTCACCGATCGGGGCTTATACAATCAGCATGCCCGCAAAGCCCATTGCGTTTGCGATAGATTCCGTCGGACTTACATTTCAGACCTACGTGGATATCGGCACGTCCACCGTATTTCAGACGACGTACATACCGCTCCACGGTCAGTTTAAAGGCAGAACTCCCAAATATGCGCTGGACCAATTTGTGGAGCGCATGAAGCGCGGCGGGAAATATAAGTTTGAAAAAGTATCGCGCATCGATGTGCAGGGCCTGGAGGGGCGCGAAATCGTCATGCGACAGGGCGGTCAGTTTCATCGTGCGCAGATTTTGTTACGGGGCGATGTGTTGTACCTGCTTCAGGTAGGGCCCACCAAAGCGATTGCCTATTCCGACGAGGCCGGGAAGTTTCTGCGTTCTTTCCGATTGCAAGAGTTTGGTAAAACGGTATGGAAGGATTTCTCGAATGCCGCGGGAGCATTTTCAGTTCACATGCCGGGCGATATCAAAACACAACTGCTGGAGCCAGAGATGGCGGGGCCTACCGGCGGCCGGTATAAGATTCATCTTTACCACGCCACGGATATGGAGCTTGGTGAAACGTATCTGATCCGCTACAACGATTTTCCGGCTGGCCTTCGGTCGCTTAACGACAGCGTATACAATGCCAGTCTGATCACCAACGTCATGGACAATATGAAGGGGCGAAACCTCCAGCGTTTTGATCGCACGATCGAAGGCAAAAAGGGTGTCGCGTTCACCTTCGACGTGGCGGAAACGAACCTGGTGATTGGGCGGATTCTGCTGCGCGGCGGCCGTTCGTACATGCTCATGGCAATCTCGTCTAAAAACGCGGCGGTGTCGGGTATCGATACCTTCCTGGATTCGTTCCGGCTCTTGCCTACGGAAAAGGCGGTGATGCAGGAGTTTGAATTCCCCCTGCACCGGGTGAAGGTAAAGCTTCCGGCGTCGTTTACAACGGACTCGATCGGATTCGCGGCGAGGAATAATCTCCGGTACACGGAAGAGTATGGAGAATACTTTGCGCTGGATGCACAGTCGGGTGCGCAATACACGCTGCGGGTGAAGAAATTTTCTCCATACGAGGTGGCGAAGGATGCGGACGACCTTTTCAAGACGTTGAATGAACGTTATGTGGACGACAGCGTTCGGGTAACGAACCGGAAACGGGAAGGAAAGACCTTGGAGCAGCAACTGGAGGTCATCAATCCCAACGCGAATGGCATCGCACGTGAACGGGTGGTTGTCTCCGGGCAGTATATGTACGAACTTCTGGTGCAGAACGCGCAGGATGCCGGCGCCGCCGCGGTCGACGCCTTCTTTAATTCCCTCCGGTTTCCCGCGGCAACCGACACGTGGGATTTGTTTACAGACAAGACCGACGTGCTGCTGCAGGCGGCGATGTCAACGGACACGGTGGTGCTGGACGAAGCCATACCGGCACTGGGCACATATGAATTTACGCCCGCTGCGTTGCCCGCGATCTATGCGGCGATCACCCGGGCGAGCTTCGCAACCGACGATTATGACGTGCGAACGGTTTTGCTGAGAACGCTCGACCGGGTGCACGACAACAGCACCGTCGATTTCATCAAAAAGCTATATCCCACGCTCATCGACAGCATGTCCTGGAAGAGCCACGCCCTGACCGTGCTCACATCGATGAAGACGCAGGCATCATCACAGGCCTTTCTGGAGCTGCTCGAACAGGAGCAGGGCAAACCGGAATTATGGTCGTATAGGATTATGCAGCCTTATACCGATTCACTGGCGTTGCTGAACGTCGTATTGCCAGGCGTGATCCGTTTGTCGGATAAGCTGGAAGGACAGGGACGCATTTTCTGGATGGCACGCCAGGCCCTGGACAGCAATGCGCTGACGCCGCCGGTAAAAAAAGAAGTGCTGGCACTGGCGGTCGCCAAAGGTCAGCAGCGGGTAGCTGCGTTGCCGGCCGCAACCGACAAGGAAGCGGATATCCATGAGTATACGTATGAGTCCCTGGCGCAACTGCTGCTGCTGGCCGAGCCCAGCGATGTGGTGAAGGGGATATTTCAGGCGCTTCACAGGCATCCTTTGTTGGTGGATACCCGCATGGTAACAACCGAGTTTTACCTGAAAAACAACCTGACGCTGGCGCCGTCCGACCTCGAAAGCATAGTGTCCGATCCATACTACCGCATTGGCCTGTCCACGCTGCTCAAAACGTACGGTAAGGAGAAGCTCTATCCGGCAAAATATCTGTCGCAGGAGAAGTTTGCGGAGGGCGCCCTGCACCAAAGCATGGCATCTGACGATGGTATACCGGAACAGTTAAAGCTGGTGGGTGTACGATCGGTGCGGTACCAGGGTCAGAAGCAAAACCTCTACGTCTATCAATATCAGTACGCGGGCGACGAGACCTGGAGTATAGCGTTCAGCGGTCCGTTCCCGGAGAAGGTGAAGTACCTCACGGAGATCGGCGATTATACATACCCGACGTATACGGAATACGGGAAGGATGTAGATCTGGCCGCGGTCATCACGGAAGTTACGGAGGGAGAGGTCGAGTTGTTGAAGTAATAACCCGGAACGCGAGCAGCGCTAAACTCATGACAGTTGAAACAATTCAGAAATACTACAAATGGTTGTCAGTGTTGACATTGATTCTTAGTATTGTTGGATCAACAATCTTAATCGAAGGTGCCATTGGGAAAAGAATTTGGATTGGAGTACTAATAAATTTTCAATTTCATCTTGCCTTTCAATCCGTGAGCCGAGTTCCATTCTTTATGTACCAGCATGTTGGAAGAGATAATCCTAGGATAAAAGCATTAGCGCGAAAGTTTCTAATTTTTTCTTCCTGGATGATGATGGTTTTTGCAATCATTGCCTTTGCAGGAGTTATGAAGGATGCGCTAAACGACGACCCGAAACTGCTTGTTATGATGACATTCGCTGCTATTTTTCTTGGCGGGTATTCATCTAAAAAAAGATTAAGTGAAGATTAATACGCCCTACAAAAAAAAAGTGTGGTAGTAATTTGTATGAACAATAGATACCCTTATTTAATAGTCGGACTTCTGGTCATCTTGATCAGTTGTAATGGAAAGAAACAGGTTACCAACTACATACCGGTGACAATGGAAATGTCCGATAATGACAATCCGGGTGACGTTTTTCTTTATTCTAACTATTACTTTTTAGCAAAATATACTGATCCAAAATATGAACCCTATGGGACTAAACATTGGTCATCACTAGATTCAGTCTGGATAGACGGACTATTGAAGATTAAGAGAATTTCAACTTGTAGTGAGGATAGTTTAAACAACGAGCATTTTAACTTCTTCGGTAATTGTGTTCTGAGACAAGAAAGCATAATTGATCCTGTAAATAACAAAACTATTAAGTTGATTTTACAGACTGAAAATGAAACGAATAAAGTTGACTTTGACTACGATGACCTTCATAGGATCTCACAGATAAGAGACTCATTATCCAACAAAACTTTTCAATTTGTATACTCGGGCACTGAACTAGTCGAGATCCAGGAAATCGACTTGGTTGATGGAACGAACAAAACTGAGTCGATTATTAAGTTTAGGAGAAAATAAAAGCTACCTAGAACAAAATGTATGTGCCATTGTGGGGCACGGATTAAGGTTTTAGTTTTGTCTTTCATGCGACGTTCGGTATCGCGGGACAATTTACTAATCGTACACCCACAACGTTACATACTTGAAAAAAGAGTGGAGTAAATGCCTCTATACCTGAAAGACAGAGACTGTAAGATGAACTGTGTGAGAGTGTAAATAATCAGCAACTTGATACCGTATATTCGAGTGTTGTCAGCAATGCGTGGGCAAACAGATTCCTAGCCAACAAGAATAAATAAATGATTAGAAAACTGACCATCGGGACAATCCTTTCAATTCTCATTTTTTTCTCGACTTCATTTCTAACAGTTTTGTTTCAAATCAACTCGCCACTTCACAGACAGACAAACGATCACTTAGACGTTGGATTCCCGTTGGCTTATTATTCACAGTTCATGGTTGACTACCCAATATTAAATTCAGGCTGGGAAGGAAAAAGTTTAATTATTGACATCATTACAACCTGGACTTTAACGACAGGGATATATTTATTTTTAACACGAAAGACAAAATAAAAGTGCGTTTCGGTGTGACCAGGCACTAAGCGAGGTTTTGTAAATAATGAGACTGAATGAAACGAATTCTTCGACTAAGACACTGGCAATTATTCCTGATTTCCTGGGGACCGCTTACGACTTTTTTTATTTTGCTTTTTATTAGACCTATTTCCGTTGGGTACACCTTGCTGTTATGGATTATTGTCTTTCCAGTTGCTCTTGTAAACTCCTTTATCTGGGTTTGGTCACTGGTGACATTCTTGATTCCAACCATGGCTCAAGGGGAACGGCCAAAAATCAAATTGTTTAAAATCTGTTTTTGGATTCCAACAATCTATATCTTTTACATACTTTGCTTCATGTATTTCAATTTCTTTGTTCGGAAAGTGGCGAGCGTTAATCCCGAATTGGAACTAAAAATTCACATGGGACTAACAATCTTAAGCATCCTGTGTATAATCTATGGGCTTTCCTTTGCGGCCCGGACTTTAAAGACCGCAGAACTACAAAGAAATCTTAAAATCCATGAATATTTACCTGAATTGGCTCTGATGATTTTGACTCCAATCGGAATGTGGAACATTCAACCAAGAATAAATAAAATAGCTGCGAATAGGCGCTAACAACGACACTGTGAGTATCCCATGGTGCTGGAGCGGAGGGAATAAATTTTTGATTTTGCCAACACCACGTCTTATTCACAAACATTAGGCAAGCTCATGAGACAAAATTTCACCATATTATTTCTTCTCTACTTCTCTGCATCCTTTGGACAAGGGACGGACAAAGCATTTATTGACAGATGGTTAAAATTGTGTGACGAGAATATTCCTGTGGATTCTGTAAGGGCATACTATATCGATGGCGAGTATTATACGGACACAGCAAAAATAAACGCTTATCTGCAGACCATTCCGCCAGGTAGAATTAAGAGCATCTGGTATTCAAAAATAATGATCGATAACTACGTGCCAGGCCGGGGTTCTATCTACGTAATGACAGTTAAAAAAATGGATTCAAAGGATGTAGAAGCTTGGATGAAGGATGCGAGGAACTTGTACGTTGACAAATACACTTCCTACAGTCAACATATTTTGACAGACTCTAGAGACCCTGTTCTTCTGATAGACGGACAAGCAGTGTCCGCGGCAATTGCAAAAGCAACGTTGGACAGGATTGACCCCAAAGAAATTTATGGCGTTTCGGTTAATGGGTTCTTTCCGGTGCCCACAAGCTTATTTGGACAAAATGCAAAAAACGGACTTGTACAGATTTGGACGAAGCAGAGGTATAATAAGAACAACAAAACAATCAGGAAATAAATATCCTCCTAAATGCCTAAAATTCCTACGGAAAGAGCAGTTTCAGCACTTAATAATAAATTAAAAATACGGCATTGCGTATATTCGAGTGTTATTCACAATGCTGTTATTGAGACATAGGTATTTATGGACATCGAAGAAATATTGAAAGACTACTTAAAAGACATCATTTCGGTAGTAGAAATAATGAAAACTGAGGGATTTAGGAGAAACTCCGAGCAGAGTTGGCAAGAGGCGTTGTATAAGACAGGGACAATTGACGAGCACGACTTAGAGTATAACTTTCACGGTATGGGATGTTGGGTAAAATGGAAAGACAGAATAATTGATTTTGACTTTAGAGGCGATGTAGAGAATACAATATTTGGAATTGACCCCTGGTTTGCAGCATGCTATCTTCAGAGCTTAAGACTGTCAGGTTTTGATGATGTTGATTTTTGCCAGGAACAGATTTCGAAAGTGATTGAAAAACTCGCGGACAAAGGACGACTAGCGAAGCGGAACAATGTCTACTTTTATTCGGCTGACTACAAGAAACTACGAGAATTGGATGACGAGCCGAGTTAGGACCTCTCACCCACACGTGAAGCGTCAGTTCAGCTGCCGAACCGTGCATTGGGAACGCAGTGTACAATCATAAAAGTGCGAAAATAAATATCCTCCAAAATACCTAAAATTCCTTAAAAAGGGCAGTTTCAGTGCTTTATTCATTATAAATAAAAATATAGGCTAGTGCGTATATTCGAGTGTTTGTAACACTACGAGAAGATATGATTGATATAGAATTAGAATCAGGTAGACGAGTAACCGTAGACGGATTTGTCTATGGCAGAACCTATGGTGGATTACTAGAAGGACGTCCTAATCGAAATGTCAATAAGAGAATTTTAGAACGACAAAAGTGCCCAAGTGAGTGGGGATCGAGAAAGGTATTAGTGATTCAACCATTGGACAGAGATTTAGAAAATTTCTTACCTCCATCTATTTACAAAGTTTGGTTAAATTCAAATGATCCAATTAATAGTGTTTTTATGGGGTCAGAGTTAGTAATTATTTGGTTTGATGAGACCCCTGGAGAAAGAAGCATTAAAGACATAATAGAAAAGAGAGTAAGAGAAGTTGACTGGGATAAAAATGCCCAGGATTTCGACTACTGAATTGTGATGTCTTACAACAATGTGTATGCTCAATAAATTCGATTAACAGTTAAATATAAATTTAAACTGTGCATACACGAACGGGGCGCTATTTTTTGAATAAAGAGTTTTCTGCAAATAGTTGGCGCGTGACAAACTTGACAAAGATTGATAATGGGTTGATACTTGGGACAATTTCAACGGAAGACGACATGAATAATTTAAGGGCCGTGACTGAGACAAAGTCTGATACCGTCTTTTGTTTCCGACCGACAAAAAAAGAGATGAAGAAATTCTTAAAGGGGAAAGGATTTGGCGACAGGTATACATTTGTAAAAGTAGAGGAGTGAAAGGCACGGCGCACAACAACGTGCATGATCAATGGCGGGGCTCAGTGTAAATTTGTTGCCAGCAGGCCACAAAGACAATTTCCGCTTACAACTTGGAGCAAAATTTGAGTTTTTTTTGCACGAAATATTTTGACTGATGACTGATGCACAATTACTGATTGTTTCAATTATTGGGATAATTGCCTTCTATTTTTTGACTCGATACATCAATAAACTGGCGACAGGGACAGCGCAAGAATTGAAAGTAAAAAAGGGAATAAGGAGAATCTCAATTATTTATGGAGCCGTGATGACAATCCAAATCATTTCAATACTTGGCAGACTCTTGGACAAAGGAAATTAATGACTTCGGTCTTTGGTTACGAGAGAAATTTGCGGAGTAGACAAAGAGTTGTGTCTGCCGATAATTTCGAATAAGAAATACAAACAAAGACGGACCATGCCACGACAAACACTTATCATACTGACGATTTTGATATCTTTATTTGGCTGCGACTTTAGGAAAGAGGTAAAGGAAAGAATAGACAACGGAGTAAAAGACGTTAAATCAAAAATGGAGTATGATATTTCACTAGCTAAGTCAGACTTAGCGAAATCATACAACCAAATGTTACAAGAGTCAAGCGACAGTGTTTTATCAATGAAGGCTACTGCCGTCTATTTGAGTTTAGTCAAGACATCAACGTATATTGATAGCTTAAGAGGCGAGATGAATAAACTTGATGACATGGACATAAGGAATGTGGAATTAGTAAAGAATATGTTTATAAATAATGGGCTTGGTGACAGCCTGTTTAATCAGGTGAGGAAATCATATTCGTTGGCCGTGGACATTGCACCTGCTGATACATTAAAATCAAGGCTTAAGAATGTAAGAGAAACATATTCAGAGGAGACAAAGAAACAATTCTTTGGATCGAATGGTCCTCTCGGAGTCAATATGGTTCTTTATGGAATTGAATCGGAATTAATCAAAGATGGATCAAGAAGTTTATCCGGATATTTGGAAAAATAGACTGCCGCCAAGATGCGCATCACCTCCGCCCTTAGGTCACATGTCAACCGAACGGTGCCGGGAGCTGACCTTGGGAACCTTTAAGATTACTGTTCATCTGGTCAGGTGTATGACAGGATGGCTAAAGCCTACGACAAAATTGGAATTGACGCGAAAATCTTACGCCAAAAAAGGGTGAATTTAGCCCACCGCGGATGTGAGAAGCCACTCTTTTATGCCGAAAAGACTACCTTAACCACCCGCGGGACGCTTCTAAGTATTCATGTACTATGGACAAAGAAACAGCCAACTATATTATAAATTATTTCAGCAACTTAATGACTGACGATGAAAAGCTAGCACTGAAGTATCACATGTATACTTACAAAACGGAGGACAACCCAAAAATGAGAAAATTGATGGTTGAGAAGGGTTGGATTAGTGAACAGCCTGAAATACAAAATTTTCTGAAGGATGGTTATGATGACTTTGAATTAAAAACTGCACTTCGAATAATTACGGTGAGTGCAGACAAAGTTTTCTTCAATAATTGTCCGAAATGTAAAAGGCTTGCAAGGACTCCGTATGCAAGACAATGCCGACATTGTGGGCATGCTTGGCACGAGTTGACAGCGGCTCAATTTAAAATTAAGAGTGCTTTTCAATTAACGAACAGAGAATTCTTTCTCTTGGGACAAATAACTAAAGGAGAAATTATAGAAGGCCAATTCATTGATTTAACAATGGTGGGACTAAATAAAAAATCTAAGATCGAAACAATTGAATTTGCACTTAAAAGGCAAAGCGGAAAAGTTTGGGAAGATATCGCACTTGGCACCAATGACCTAACAGAACAAGAGAAAGATTATTTGAAAAGAATTGGGACCTTTGAGACACCAATTGACATACTAAAAGAAAGATGGGACGGCAGCTACTAACAATGCATTATAAATCATGCCGGAAGAGTTAATGATTAATTATTAATTTGGATTGCCGGCACGCTTTATGCGAACTTTATAGCAATTTTTTTAAGGACGACAGTGCGAACTCGAACAAGAATGAAAAGAAATAGAGAACTAACCGATACTCCACATATTAAGGAAACCAAAAAGGGACAATGAGAATAAGCGAATTTGAATTCACTTCCGATAATCATTTTGTGGCAATGGAGTACTACTGGTTGATTTTAAACAGGACTTTTTTGGTCTTGATAACGGACGACCAATTGATTGGAATTAAAGTACACGGACTAATAGGTGCTGAAAGCAGTGACGCCTTGGCAAATTTGTTGCCGTTGACAGTTGACGGGGATCTTCAAAATCCCTATTCCTACATCAGCGCGAAATACATTGAGAGAATTAAGGGCATAGATTTGAAATCTCATGACTTTCTAAAAGCTAACGACTCCAATTTCAGAATTAACAAGTCGGACATTGTTGAGATCACGTATGACAAAAATAAAAAGTGGGGGATGGGACATTATCCACATGACGGCAAGGTTTATGTTAAGACGCGAGATAATAAGAAAAGAGAATTTATAATCCTGGGAGCGCAGTCGGGACAAGACATTAAAAGCAGATTGAGATAAAAAACTACGCATTCTGGGAAAAATACCATCGACCGAGACTTGGACTACAGAATTTGATAAAAACAAAAGAGAGATTAGAATGTCTAACGTTGTGCGACGAAGAATTCCCCTTCCGCGTCAGATAAAAAATATAAGATTAATAGCGAACACATGACAATTCAAGTAAACACTCACCATTCAGAAAAGGACAGAGTAGAAAAGGTGGATGGCGTTCCTCTTTACAGCGACAATTTGTAAGCGATTTTTTCGACTTTCTTAACACCTTTTCTTAACAGAACCTATTAAAACGAAAAAAAGGCAGCCACATTTATATGTAACTGCCTGATTTTCAGTGTGGGCCCCGCCGGGCACGATCCGGCGACCCTCTGATTATGAGTCAGATGCTCTAACCAGCTGAGCTAGGGGCCCTTACTTCCTGGTTGTTCTCAACCTCGAAAGGGGCTCAAAAATAAGTTTTTTTTCTATTTCACCATAGTGCATGCCCATCATTTGCGCGCGTCGCGCAGGAGATTGGTCGCAGACGCAAGCCTTGAGGACTCATTGTTTCTCGATAATCGGTGTCTGACCGATGGGACCATTCCACGGAATTGTCTGCGTGTAATACGGCAGACGCGCGCCGCTAACCCCTGAGTAAACCATCATCTTATCATTGCCGGGGAGCAGGACGCCGAAGTAGTCGATTAAGAGTGCGTTCGTTTCGTCGAAGCCCCGCATAATAACCATCGCACGCTTTTTCTGGTAAGCTGATTTTGCCAGGTTTCCGGGTGTTTGCGGCGTCATTTCAAATAGACGACCACCCCGACCATAATATGTATCGAACTGATCAAACACGATGGTACTTAGATCAGGATACGCAACCATGCCGGCGGTTGGACCCAGACCCGTCATAACGGGACCGCTCCAGACGGAGCCTGACAACGAAGCAAGCGGCGTGTCGTATAACTCCAACGTAAAAGGTACGGGCTTGTTTGCGTTGGTGGATATCGCCGTCAGTGTTCGTTTGTCCTTGATGGTCATCGTCACCTCACCGTAATGTTCGATGTTGGCCCTCACATCAATCGTGGCGTCGTCGACTTCAGTGATACTCGTAAGGCGTCCATTGACGCTATCGGGTCTGATCACATTTCCGTCTTCTACAAAGAAATGCGGTGCATAGACCACCAACTTATCATTTTCTTTAAACCGGAGGTATGCCGGAGGTGGATATTGGTAGCCGTTGCGGTCCAATACGCCTACCCATTCGGTATCCTGCGGGAATTCTTTAGCGCCCTGAGGCGCGTTGGCATCATCATCACTGCTGCAGGCTGCCAGCACAACGGCTAGGCAGAGGCTACATAGGGTCAATTTTTTCATGAGGTTATCTTTATCAATAGCACAGAAAAGGTTGTGCAATTTTCGGAGAAACGGGATAATAGCGCAATTACCCTTTTGGGTCATATCGCAGGTAACAGGTAAATTTGGCGAAGCGCTAAAATGTACGTCAACCTCAGTTCTCGTCTTACCGGGTCGATTTGGACGGCTTTTTTGATGCTTTGGCTTTCTTGTTAAATTCAAGGCACAGCGTTAGCCAGTATTCAAAGTTTGCTTTCGACTTGTACCCATCTTCGCTAACATAACAATATCCGCGGAGCTGTTTTCCTTTCATAATCATGGGCTGAAAGCCCGTTCTTTCGGCCACTTCCTCATCGTGAACAGGATCGTAGCGACACATCAGCTCTTCGCCACTCACATTTACGCACATTTTTCCATTCACTAAAAACGCAAGGCCCCTGAACATTTCCTTTTCCTCAATTTTAATCTTCGGAATACCGGCGAGGTAGGTTCTGATGCGATCGGCGAGTTTTGTACTATAGGCCATCTGAATCGACTTTACGTTTGTTATGAAAGTTACTGTATCGAAGTACAAAATCAATGATGGAAGCTTGCCATTTTTTACCGTGCATTATTATCGTTAATTTTCATTGACTGACGTAAGGGAGAATTTATGAATGATACATCAGAAGAAGCCGCCGCGCATTATGATCAATTTTTCGGCCCCTTATACTTTGAGCCCTATGCCATAGAAGTTGTAAAACGAATTAACCCCGCCCCGGATGCTATTGTCCTGGAAATTGCTGCCGGAACAGGCCGTGTTACCCGCCATATTCGGGAACGTATTTCACCCTCGGCAAAACTAATCGCTTCCGATATCAGCAAGGAGATGTTGGCCGTGGCCCAAAAGAAATTAAATCACCTGGATATTGACTGGCAAACGATAGATGCCCAGCAACTTCCTTTTCGTGACAATAGTATCGGGCTGGTTGTGTGTTGCTTTGGATACATGTTTGTTCCGGATAAGCCGAAAGCATTTGCGGAGGTATACCGGGTTCTAAAACCGGGTGGCTTATTTTTATTTACAACCTGGGATACGTTGGAGCGTAACGCTGCCTCCTATACCGCCAAATCGATAGCAAAGAATTATTTGGAAGAGCCGTTGCCGGAGTCCTATAATCTGGCGACCTCGATGAGTGATGAAGCGGTCATCACACCCTTATTAGAAGGGGCTGGGTTTGCAAAAATAGCAATTGAAAAAGTAGGACTTTTTGCCGTCAGTCCAACCGCGCAGGAAGCGGCATACAGTCTTGTCGCGGGGGGAATGTATGAGGAGATCAAAAAGCGTAATCCCGCCTGGATAGACGAAATAAGAACGAAGGTGGAGAAAGCGCTTGCCGAAAAATTCGGAGCTGCTCCCATGGTTGCTCCAATAAGCGCTGTCATCAGTCAGGCGTGGAAATAAATCGCTGGCATGTGGTTAAAGTGGTCCGCGTGAGTCGCGGTAGCACGTTGAAAGCGGAGTGATACCTGCACGTACGATCGCACGGACATTAAAATGCCTCTCCAATAAATATATAAACTCCGGTACCTTCACGTGTAAAGGCGAGGTCTAAGCGGGTATAAATATCCTTTTTAGGGAATAGCAAAAACCGTACTCCGGCGCCGCCCGACCAAACCAGATTGCTGGCCTTCAGCTGACGGAAATCATTGAACACGGATCCTGCACCGGCGAACACAGCGGCGCCCAATCGTTTTGTAAAACCGAGCGGCAAGGGTAGAAACCTGTATTCAGTTTGAAAAGCGACTTGGTTATTATCACGGTAACGCCCTAAATAGTAGCCGCGCATAATACTTTCACCGCCCAGCATGGCCAGTTGATGGAAGGGCGCGCCGCCGATGTTAAATTGTCCGATCAGCTGCATGGCCAGCACGTCACGTGCATTGATGGCACGGTATAGGCGCGTATCGGATAGGATGGAGGTAAATGAATGGTCACTGCCCCAGGCGTGGTGGTAGTTTAGAAAGGCGAGCTCTGAGAAGAATCCCTTGCGTACATTGAGTATGTTATGCCGGTTGTCAAACAAAATGCCGGCCCCAACACCCAGGTTCTGGGAGCCTTCACTCCCAAGCGGGTATTCCGCGACCTCGTGCTCGCGAGGTATGAACTCGACGGAGCTCAAATGCTGGTAATCGAGCTCAAGGCCCGTGTAAATGCTGCCGTGGACCTTGCGTAAGACCCTCTCTTTGATTTGGAGCAACGTAGCGTTTACCTGCGCCAGATGTTCTTCAGGGGACTCTGGACCTATACCATGATAGAGAAGTGGAAAGCTCTGAAACCGCACCCGCCCCAAAGAAAACCACCGGTTGTTCTGCGAATACAACGCATGATCGATCCAAATGCCATATTGCCGCTCCAGGGTCAGGAAGGTAAACGCGCTTACTTCACTCAGGCGGTTTGCAGTATCGCGGTTCGCATAGAACACAAAGACGCTGCTGGCTCCAAACTCCCAGCTTGTCTCGGGTGCGTAGGCCACGGTAGGGTAGACGAGTAATTGCGGTCTGGAGATGTCTGTAGTGTCGTAAAGTAAATGGTTGACATATCGCCTCAGGAAGCTGGGGTTATGTTTTTGCGCGGCCGACGGAAGCCAGGGGAGAAGCAAAAGCAGCGCTGTCAGCGTCGACAAACATCGATAAACAACACCTCGGCGAGGCTGACTGGGCATTCGTTGCATTTAGTAGAGGGTTTTTCGATAGCGCCGTGACGATTCGTTAGTCGTTCGCTGGTACGTCAGAGCACATGCGTAGAACGAAGCATTAAAAACATGTGCCCGAGATGCCCGGTGGACGCAACGCCCGGATTCCTTCAATTATGGTTGACCACTTGCCATTGCCTGAAAAGTGAGATGTACCGTCTACAAAAGGGCCTTCACGAAAAGCCTTGCCCATCAGTCTGTCAATCCTGCAGTGGGTGATCATCCAGAATTTTCATTTCCTGAATGCCTCGACATCGAATGGGTAATAGTAGATATCCTCGATCATTCGGGTGCCCTCTTTTTTCTGACGTGCGAAATATAGCCGTTTTTGTTTCAGGTGGAAGAATGGGCAAAATTCCGCGAGGGGCGTGTTGACCGGTCCGCCCAGGTTTTGAGGTTCCGTCCATTTTCCATTCTTTCTAAAGGTGATATACAGGTCGACATCGCCGGCGCCTGTGGGATCGGACGAAAAATAGAGCAGCGAGCTTTCATCGGGCAGGATATAGGGGTTGGATTCACGTTCGTCTGTATTGACAGGCAGTCCAATATTTTCGGGAACCTGGTACTCGCCGTTTACCAGTCTGGAGACATAAATATCCGAACGCCCCGTGCCGTTTTCATTCTCTTTCATGAAATATATATGCCCGCGGGTGGTGATGGAAGCGTATGACTCCGAGGCGTCGGAATTGATGGTGTTGCCAAGGTGATAAGGAGCTCCCCACGTATCTTTGGTTTTTTTGACGGCCCAAATATCAAAGCCTGTCCGGCCTGGCTTGCTTTCTACCGGGCGGGTGGATTGAAACAAGATCATGTCGCCGTCCGGCGAGAAGACCGGGTCGATGTCTTTCCATGCACCATTGCCTGAAAATGGCGCCGGGTGCGGCGTCTGCCACTGCCCCTTAACGAAGCGCGCGTGCAGAATGATCAACGTGTCGCGCTTCCCTTTCGACTGGACCCAGAACGCTTCCGTGCCATCGGGTGACAAGGTGAACCCAAAGACACCGCCGTTTGAAATGACGTCAGGTGCTAACATGATGGGGGCATCTTGTGCCAGGGATGATAAACTTCCAAGGAAGAATAGCAGGGTAAGACGGTACATAGGGACTTGGTTTAGTGCTTATACGGCGTCTTGTTTTGTATGTTTAGTGTTAACAAGTTTTTAACAGCGCCGCTGGACACGGAGGGTCCAACGCGCCACTACCGGACTAATGACCAGAATAGCCGCAATCAGAAAGTTGTACTTGTAACGCGGATTCCCCACCGAGGAGACAATCGACAGCCCTACGCCGATCAGAATAAACAGATTAATCAGATACTCCTCCCGGCGCCCCTTCGTCCGGATAAGCCGATACAATTGATAGAGGAAGATCACCATGATAACTGCATACAGCGCCTGCTGCCAGATGTTAAACACCCAGAACTTGACCTGCGTGAGCACCGGCAGCTGCTGAAACTCCTGCTTCACCGTTGCGCCGCCCTTCAGGTAGGTATTCAAATTCCAGTCAGACGAACCAAGCAGGTATTCCACCGCCCAACCATCAAACACAAACGTCGCGTAAATCTTCCGCGGCATCAGGCCAACCCATTCCAGGGGATGCTCGGCAATGTATTGCTTCGACCGCTTCATAAGATACGCATCCCGCTCGGGGTAGGTCTTGATGGCCCGGTAGGTGCTGTCGGTTTTAAAGAACTGCCCGTAGAACACGCCGTTGGCTTCCGGTATCGCCGACATGATAAGATTGGACGGACCCGTCGTGGAGGTATATTCGAATTGACCGATGTTGCGCTTACTCAGCATTCCCATCGCGAGGCAATAACAAGCCACTCCGGCCAGTATGAGCACGATCTGCTTGTGCTCATACTGGCGGGTATACACGTCATACAGGTAGATCAGGATGTAGACCAGGACCAGTGCCATGGCCGTTGGCCGGACCCCCAGCGCCAGGCCCGTCAATAGCCCGCAGAGAATAGCATTCGAAGTTTTCTTTTCGCCTGTGTAGTAATAGATCGACGCAAGCATAAAGACCCCAAACATCAGCTCCGTAACGTTCTGCATAACGATGCCGAGGTTGTTCAAATACAGCATATACAGGAACGCCGCGACGTAACCGGCGACGTCGCCGTACCACCGCCGCACAATGAACACTACCAGCGCAAGCTGGGTCAGATTCAGCACGATGTTAAACCAAAGTATAGCGTACGTGTCCTCAAAGACTTCCAGAATAACAGCCGTATAGTTGATGTACACCGGTGCCACAATCCAGGCGCTATACAGGCTCTGCGGATTCGGATAGTACGTATGCTCCTCCAGCGCCAGCCGCGCATAGCGAACGTAGTTAGCCGAGTCGGAAAGAAAAGGAATGGGGGAGGACACCAGCCACACCTGAATGCCAATGTATAGCACCAGGGATACAATGAACAGTGTCTTTAAACGCCGCGCACTGCGGTCAGGAGCAGATAACATAGTATTGCGCGCCAATCGGCACTTTAGTCAAAAATTTTTCCAGGGGCACAAACGCCTGAAGGGCCTTTGGAAAGAACAGTATAAAATTCGTTTTGATCTTCGTAAAGCCGCCCGCCCGCGCCTTTTTCCGAAAGGCAGGCGCCGGGATCATGATACATCCCTGGTCAAACTCGCACGTATTGAACGCGTGGCTCGTGAGTGGATTCCAGGGATTGTGCTCGAATACAAAAAGCTTCCCCCGTGGGGACAGCAATGATTTGAGCTTCGCCAGGGTTGCCACATGCTCCGTTGCCGGAATATGGTGAAACACATTCGCCACAAAGATGATGTCGAACGAAATGCCCGGGTTGAATTGCGCCGTCTCCGTAAAATGATGGTAGGTAACATTCACACCCTTGTTCTTTTCGGCCGCCTGCTTGAGCGATTCCTCGGAAGGATCAGCCCCATGGATCACAGCCTCGGGAAAGTACTTCCGGATATGCGGCTCACTTTTTCCAATGCCACACCCAAAATCCAGGAAGTTGATCTTCCCGGAATACTCTTTCCCGGCTACCCGGTGTAGCTCGCGTATTTTCTGCTGGTCGAAATAGGACGGATCATAGCCGGAGGCCTTGATGTTGGAGGCGTGAAGCTCCTGGTAGGACCTGGCGTATTGATCGAATTCAGCTGACATTTTTCTGATAGATTTTGTCGATGATGTAAAGGGGCCGGTTTTTTGATTCTTCGCTGATGCGGCCGATGTATTGACCAATAACCCCGAGCGTGATGAGGTTGATGCCCGACATAATGAGCGTAACGATCATAACCGATGCCCAGCCCTGGATCGTCTCGTTGGTAAAGATCTTGGCGTAGATGACATACAGACAATACAGAAATCCTACGGTGGCAATGGTAAACCCCAGGTAGGACACCATGCGCAGCGGCGACGTCGAGAATGCCGTGATGCCATCCCAGGCAAACCGCATCATTTTGATGAGGGGATATTTGGATTGTCCCGCAAAACGTTCTTTGCGATGATACAGCAGGCCTGTTTGTTTAAAGCCGACCCACGTCACCATGCCGCGGATGAACCGGTGTTTCTCTTTCATCGAATTGATCACATCCACTACGTTCCGGCCCATGATCCGGAAATCACCGGTGTCCAGCGGAATGTTCATGTTCGTGATGCGCTGCATGAGGCGGTAGAACATTTTGGCCGTGGCCAGTTTGAAGAAGTTCTCACCCTCGCGCCGTTGGCGAACGGCATAGACGACATCGTAGCCTTCTTTATATTTTGCGTACAGGTCGATGATAAACTCCGGCGGATCCTGCAGGTCGGCGTCGATCAGGACCACCGCATTCCCCACGGCCATTTCGATGCCGGCCGTGACCGCGATCTGGTGACCGAAGTTGCGCGAGAGGTTGATCACTTTGAAAGAGGCATGCTGTTGCGTAACGGAGATGAGGGATTGTAAAGTGTTGTCTTTCGAGCCGTCGTTGACAAAGATAAATTCTACGTTGTCGTTCGGAACGGCAAATTTTTCATGCAATAGCGTGAGCAATCCCAACAAACGTGTATACAGTTCGGGAATCGTCTCTTCCTCGTTATAGACGGGGATTACTATCGATATCTCGGTCATAACCGTGCCTCTTAATGTTGGGTTTACAGCTGTAAAACTATGATTTTTCGTCAAAGAAACGCTAGTCGGCACGGGTACTGGCCGCGTTCGTGCCGTGAATTCCGGGGGAGGGCCGCAGATCATCGGTCGGCCCTTTGAAAAGGGGGGCTATTATCACATCTTTGGGCATTGGAATAGTTAAAACGGTATTTGTGGCGCAGGAATCTTCAGTTAAAAACCTCATTTTCGATCTGGGTGGTGTTATCCTGGATCTTTCAGTCGATCATACACTCCAGGCATTTGCCGATATCTCGGGCTTAGACAAATCGGAAGTGACGAAGCGTTTCGTCACCGCCGAGGGCTTCCTGGCGTACGAGAAGGGCCTGATCAATGACGCCGGCTTCCGCGCCTTTGTACGCGACACCTACCCGGTGCAAGCGACCGACAACGCGCTGGATACCGCCTGGAACGCCATGTTGCGCGGACTGCCGCTGAACAAGCTGCAGTTGCTGCTCCGCCTCAAAGGCCAATACCAGGTCGTGCTGCTCAGCAACACCAACAACATTCACCTGGAGTATATCAACACGCAGCTGTTGCCGCCCGGCGACACATCCCTCGATCCCTACTTCCACCGCACGTACTATTCGCACCGCATGCACAAGCGCAAGCCCGATGCCGACATCTTTGAGCAGGTGCTGCAAGAGAATAACTTCCAACCGCACGAAACGTTGTTCCTGGACGACAACGCCGACAATATTGCCGGCGCGCGAACGCTGGGCATTCAAACCGTGCACGTAACAACTCCGGATCTGATAATCGATTACTTCCATGCCTGAGGAACGCCGCAGAATTCTGACCCAGATCGGATTGTTTATCGCCACTTTCGTGACCACCACCCTGGCAGGAACGGAATGGGTATACGGCAAATCTATCTGGCTGGGCAATTTCGCCTGGAACGATCAATACCGCTGGACCGATTTTGTAAACGGCATGTATTTCTCCGTGCCCTTTCTCCTGATTCTCACGGTGCACGAGTTCGGTCATTACTTTACAGCGATGTATCACAAGATCCGGTCGACGCTGCCCTACTATATTCCTTTTCCCCCGGGGATCTTCCTGTCACCGGGTACCATGGGCGCAGTTATTCGGATCAAAGACAGGGTGCGGAGCAATCGGCAACATTTCGACATTGGCATTGCCGGACCACTGGCCGGATTTGTGGTGGCCGTGGCCGTCATCGTCTACGGGTTTGCCACGCTGCCACCGGCGGAGTATGTGTATCAGTTTCATCCCGAGTATGAAAAATTCGGTCTGAACTATGCCGATAGCGTTTATACCAGGAGCTACGCCTTGAAATATACCCGCGAGCAGCTCGAGCTGCACAAAGACGAGCTGAACCTGACGGACGAGCAATTCGAAAAAGCAAAAGAGGAGCCCATAGGAATGGACGTGCAGGTGGGATCAACACTGCTCTTCGAAATCTGCAAGGTATTCGTAGCGGACAAATCGCGTATTCCCAACCCGCACGAGATGATGCACTATCCCTTATTGCTGGCGGGTTTCTTTGCACTGTTCTTCACAAGCCTTAACCTGTTGCCGATCGGGCAGCTGGATGGCGGCCATATTCTATACGGCCTTTTTGGCTGGCGCACGCACCGGCGCATCGCTTCCGTGGCCTTCGTGTTGCTGCTGTTTTATGCCGGCCTGGGCACAGTGCGTATAGGCACTCCGAAAGAGGGGCTTCCGCTCGTCGCCCTCTCCAGTCTGGGTATTATCGTGTTTTATTATCTGTGTTTCGGAGCCTTAGGCGGAAGCAGACGGGACCGGGGCATGTACGCCGTGCTGATGTTTGCCGTACAAGTATTATTGACGTGGGTATTTCCCGCGGTGGACGGTTATCCCGGCTGGATGTTGTTTGCGTTTGTGGTGGGTCGCTTCGTGGGCGTGCCGCATCCTCATTCCGATATTGAGCAGCCGCTGGATACCAAACGTGTAATACTCGGGTGGATTTCGCTACTCGTATTTATCCTGTCGTTTACCCCGGCTCCCTTACGCTTGGAGATCCTGGGCGGATAAGCGGTTCAACGTACTAAGACCTTTTGAGACCAGAAGCTATCGCCGCGGCGCAGCTGGAGAATGTACAGGCCCGGCACCGGCTGGCGTAATGTAATCTGCTGACCGTCGCCTTTGACTTCTGTTTCAAAGCTGATCGGCTGGCCGGTGATGCTGATCACGCGCACGACCTGGTAGTGGCGGCTGTCGATGTAGAATGAACCGTTGCTGGGGTTCGGATAGCAATGTACCGGCGTGACGGTCTCTTCGGGCGTAACGCCGACAACGCCTTCAATGCCCTTGCCAAAAATAGGCCGGATCATCAGGCTTCCCGTAATACGATCGTTGGGTTCCCAGATCTGATTGACGTAGTCAAAGATCTTGTCGTGGGTGTCCTGGCTCACGTCAAGGCCGAGTCCAGCGGCGGTGTTGCCGAAGGCTATGTAAAAGCGGTCGCGGACCAGGACCACCTCGGGTATATCGATGCGTTGAAATTGGTTTACCTCCCGGCGTTGGAGGGTCTTGCCGGTAATGGCATACAAAATCTTGTTGTTATCGGGTAAGCCGTCGGTCTCACCATAAATCGTAAAATCGGCCGAGCGGTTGCCGGTGAGGCCGGCGATGGGAAAGTAGGCATAGAAGCCCGCCAGTGTATCGGTCTGGCCCGGCGCCATGTCGAATGCATAGGCTACCTTGTTTTCGGGCGCTGCCATTCGGGCGGAATATTCCGCGGTACCATCGTCGTACGCATAGTAGTCTTTCAGCCAATAAACAACAGACAGGGTATCGTTGGCGGTGAAGTCTACCGGCGCAAAGCTGGGCGCTTGCGGGTCGTCGGTATCGCCGGTCACGCTCATGGTGAGCTTGATTCGAATCGAATCTGCGGCCGGGTCGAACATGCTGGTGTTGGTCGTATCGGGCAGATTCTCGTAGGGCACATTGACACGCACCCGCTCAAAAGGATCCATAAAACCACCGAGCTCGCCTTTGATGGTGGCCTGGCCCACGAGCGTGCTATACGGCGTCGTCGCGCCGCCGATATAATTCGAGAACGTACCGTTCACCACGTAGCTGATGGAAATAGCGTTCGCCTGGTTCTTCATGTTCTTGACATCGAACTGCACCGGACCAATGGTCTTATCGTACTCCCAGAAATGCTGGATCGGCACGGCATAATACTGACCAAACAGTTGTGTCGCGGGCGAAGCAATGGCCCGTTCGGGGAACGAGTTGTCGTTTAGCGCACGGTTTTTATTGAGGTATATATAGTCGATGTTCCAGGTATCAAACGGACCGGACTTGCGGCCATAGTTCAGGAAGCGAAATTGAAACTCGTCGTGGTAATACTTCGCGGCGGAGATCGGGATGATGGTGTCGTAGAACACATCCGGTTGGAAGGACTCTTTGGGCATGATGCGCATGACGTTCTCCCAGATACTGTCGCTGTTTAGGAATTGCAGCTGCAGGTAGTCGTTGGGATCGGGCGGCTCGCCGTGTCCCTGCCACTGGTAAAAGAAGCTTAAGAATACCGTGTTGCGTTGCGCTTCGGGCACCTCCGTCATCGCGAAGGCATGCGACATAAGCGTGTCGCGAAAACCATTCAGCATGTTGTCGTTGGAGTAGGGGATGCCCAGCACATCAAGACCGTCCAGGGTGGCGACGTTCACGCTCGGCGCGT
The DNA here is from genome assembly GCF_021190955.1 of Parachryseolinea silvisoli. Lineage (GTDB taxonomy): Bacteria > Bacteroidota > Bacteroidia > Cytophagales > Cyclobacteriaceae > Ohtaekwangia > Ohtaekwangia silvisoli. The sequence continues at coordinate 620,056 of NZ_JAIOAO010000001.1, read as the reverse complement.
TCCAGCCGCCGTTGCTGATCCGGACGCTCTTGCTGTTGTACCACATGGAGTCGAGCGGGTAGTCTGATATGTAGTCGTAGTGGCTGGTGTCGTTGATGACCGTAAACGAGAAGTCCTCCCAGAAAGGCAGTGAGCGCGTTTCGAGCACCTGCGGCGACACCCGGGCAGCCTGCAGGTTGCGCGGCGTAAGGGGCAAAGGCTGGCGGGTAAGCTGGGCCATGGACGCGGTGGTCAGTAAACACACCAACAGCAGGGCCAGGCCGGCGCCCGTGCGCAGGGTACGAAAAGGCCGCTCAGGCCGTGGGAATACGGTACATCGTTTTGTCATGCTTAGTCTTCGTCTTCAGGCGGTTCAGTTCCGGCTTTGCCTATCCATAGCGTAACGACGTCACCTACCTTTACATTTTCCCCGCCCTCTGGTTTTTGTTTTAGCACAATCGGTTTATAACCGACCGTATCGCCACCGACCAGTTCCACATCGCCCAGGTTGAGGTTAGCGCCAAGGATATACAGTTTGCCATCTTCAAATTCCTGGCCAACCAGGTCGTCAATTGGAAAGGGCCTGCCATTGTTTCCACTCTCCACCACCAGGTCGATCACCGATCCTTTGGGAACCCGTACGTCCGGCTCGATGTGGGCGCCTTTGTACTTCATTTCTTTTACGACGTTAAAAGGTCCCGGCACCTGCACAATGCGACCGCGCTTCAGCTCATTGCTTTGCAACACAGCCTCCGCATTCACGATCGAGCCATCGACCAGGTTGGGTACCGGCACCGTGGGCGGATTGATCCGGTTCACCGAGATAAAGATCTTGCGACCTTCTTTCACCTTGGCGCCCGCGTGTGGGTATTGTTTTAATACCGCCAGCGGTGGATGTTCCGATGAATACGAAGAATCGTTCACTTCAAACCGCAGATCCTTGGAACCGAGGAAACTCTCCAACTGGTTGATCTGCATCCCTTCGATGTTGGGCACCGTAATGGTCTCTCCATGATTGGTAGCACGGGGCAGATAGCTGAAGAAAAATATAACGATCAGCACCACAATGATGATCAGCGCCAGCAGGATGCTGAGTAAAATGCCCCCCAGGGTGTTGCGACCGTACTTTTTATAAATGAAATTCATGTATGCAGGAATATAAATAAACGGCGACTAGAATTTGAGCGACGACTTGAAATCGCGTTCAATACGCTTGCCGCGATCGTACCGTTCTTGCGCCAGTGTCAGCAGGCGGGTAATGAGCTTCGCAAAGCTTACGCCGCGCTCTTTCCACATCACCGGGAACATGCTGGAGTTGGTAAAGCCGGGGATCGTGTTGATCTCGTTGACATATACCTTGCCTTTTTTGTCGAGGAACAGGTCGACGCGCGAGAAGTCCTCGCAGTTCAGAGCCTCAAATGCTTTCACAGAAGCCTTGCGGATTTTTTCGGCCACAGGCTTTGAAAGCTTGGCGGGCACGTCGATGCGCACGGCATCCGGATCCACGTACTTGGCGTCGAAGGTATAGAACTCGTACTTGTCGCTGATCACCACCTCGCCCGGGTACGACGCTTCCGGCGGATAGTTGCCCAGGATGGCACACTCGATCTCACGGCCCGTGATATATTCTTCGACAATCACCTCGTTGTCGTAGCGGAAGGCATCGTCCAGCGCCTTCTTAAAGTCGTTGCGCGTCTTTACTTTCGAAACGCCCACCGACGAACCCAGGTTGGCAGCTTTCACCATGAAGGGCGCGCCCAGCTTTTTGGCAATGCTGTTGAACGTATACTTGTCTTTCTCGTCGTAGCGGAAGGTAAGGAAGTTGGTCACCGGCAGACCGGCCTCTTTTAATAGGCGTTTGGAAACGATCTTGCTCATCGACATGGCCGAGCCGGTCACACCCGTACCAACCATGGGAAGGTCCATGGCTTTCACCAGACCCTGAATGCTGCCGTCTTCGCCGTCGGTGCCGTGCAGCACCGGGAACACGATGTCGGCCTGAAAGCGCTCGCCGGTCTTCAGCACGATAAATTCCGGCTTGCCCGGGTTCAGCGAAAGTGCCAACGGCTGACCATCCTTCTGGATGTCTTTGCTGACACCGCTTGTCAGGAACCACTGTCCGGCAGTGTTGATACCGATGGGAAGAGGCTCGTATTTGTTCTTATCAATGAATTCAAAAATGTTGCGGGCTGAATTGATGGAGACGCCGTGCTCAACGGACCGGCCGCCATAGAGAATGGCTACTTTCTTCTTTTTAGGCATTCAAAAAATGTTTATTGCCGAAAGATAATGAAACCCTGCGCATAATGGCTCACAGAAAGCCAGAACCAGCAGTTTTCTCGCCTTTTTACCGGGGCATTGGATTATTGACCGCCGCGCACAAAACGCGTGCTCCACACCTGGGTGGAGGTACGGACACGCACGACATAAACACCCGGGCGAAGGGCATCTACCGGTACGGCGTGGTTCTGGTTGCGGGCATCACCCAACGACTCCTGGCGCACCAGCTTGCCCATGGCATCGATCACTTCAATGGAAGCGCTGGTCTCGTCCTGGAAGTTAAAGGCAATGTAGAAATTGTCGCTGGCAGGATTGGGATACAGCGTGAAGGGCTGGGGCACAAAGAAGTTGAGGTTGTCGAGGTAGAAGTTATTGCCGTTGCCATTGGTAAAGACAAACGCTATGCGCACCTGCTCCTGGCCGCCGTAGGCATCCAGGGTAACGGATTGGTTATTACTCCAGGCGCTGGCCGCCGTGGGCTTCCACTCCGTCGCTTGACTATCCCCGCTGTTTAAGGGCAGGGTATATAGCGTGGTAAAGGTCGTGCCGCAGTCGGAAGATGCCATGACCACCACGTTGTCGGAGAACCCCGGGCGGCGGCGGTACGACCAATCGAAGAACAACGTGGATTTGGCGGTCTGCGAAAAATCCAGCACCGGGCTTACGTACCATGCCTGGTCCGACAGCAGCGGGTCGTCGAAGCCGTTGAAATACACTGCTTGGTTGTCATTTGTCAGGTCGACTTTGCCGCTGTTGGTTTTTACATGTTCCCATACGTGCTGGCTGACCGGGTTCACCGTAGTCCAGAGAAGCGAATCCTGGTTCTCGAATGTTACCTGCATCGGTATGCTGCCGCGGGTATCGTCCCAATAGGTTGTCTGCGACCGGTCGTTGTCAAAGGGACTTTCGTCGTCCAGACCGTTAGGCTCCGTCAAGGTAAAAGATAGCTCGTTATGTAGTCGGGAAAAGGTGATGCCCGTGATGGTAATATCCAGGTGTTCTCCGGTAGCCAGGTTGAGATCCGAAAATGATCGGACGATCGGCGTGCCGCCATTGACGGTATAAGACAGGTTGAAAGAGGTAAGCGGCAGCGTACCGAGATTTGTCGCGCGCAGCTTCGGCGTGGGGGTGGCGTTGCAGGAGATGACGGGTAAGTCGAGGATGGACGTGATGGCAACGTCGTTCGGAACAGGATCGTGCGGCATCAGCCCATGCGATGTCAGCAGCGACTTCCGGCGCGGACTGTTTTCCAACACGGTCACCATGCGGCTGATTTGCCCCTGCGTAAACAGGTTCATGCAGGCGTCGTCGGTATAGTCCATGTAGTTTTGAAACATGGGCGCTTTGCTGTTACACCATTTGCCCGCGGGCGACAAGGGATGGCTGGGACAGTCATACGTCTCCGTACGTTGGGCCGGTGTATCGTCCACATAGTCGGTGCCGGCACAATTGTCAATATCGCCCCAGATATGGCGCAATCCTAAAAAGTGGCCGATCTCGTGCGTGGCCGTACGGCCGCGGTTATACTTTGTGTCGAGCCCGGGAAAAGTACCGTAGCCTTCGAAGGATGAGCCAAAGTCTTTGTAGCTGAAAACGACACCATCGGTGGCGGCTAATTCCTGTTGATAATCTTCCAGGCCGGCCAGATCAGAGATGGGGAATTGCGCATATCCCAGGTATCCCGATAATCGGCATACCCAAATGTTGAGATAGTCTTCCGACGGCCAATAGCTTTGCGCTTTGAGCTGCGTGTTGTCGTTGATGGACCAGGTGGCTTTCGAGCCTTTTACGCGCACGATGCCGTTGGTGGGGCCACCGTTCGGTGTTTGACGGGCTAATACAAATTCAACAGCGATACTTCCGGCCACGCCGGCGAAGTCGGAAGGCGTCTGGTCAGCGTCAGTATTCAGGCGATTGTAATCTTTGTTGAGGACGGCGATTTGAGAGAGTACCTGGTCGTCGGAGATGTTACCGCCGACTCCTACGGCCTCACCGTTGTGAACGATGTGTACCACGACGGGAATGTGATAGGTGGAAGCTTGCGTGCGTGCGCCGGCGCGTACGGCGATCTTTTTCTGAAGCCACGACTCGAAGTCGCGGTTGACGGGAAGTTTCCTTCCCTGTACCAGCTGCTGCTCATACTCCACCGTGGCACAGCGTTGCTGCGCAGAAAGATCCAATGAGAAGAGTAAAAGAAAGAGGCAACCGAGCGAGGTCGACCACCGGAGGCTGGAGTGTAGTACAGATAAGGCCTTCACAGAGTTAAGCGTTCAGCAGCATGCCATGGTTAATGGTTACAAGATACTAAGAGTAACCCGAATGGACGATGCTGAAGCCGGATAGTTCACCGGAAATATAGACGACTGGCGTCTTTTCCGCTACGGCTGAAAGGGTGAGCGAGACACAAGCAGGATCAGCGTACTACGGCCGTGAGGTTGATCACTTCGATCGACCGTACTTCCGGCACCGCTTTGCGGATGGCTTCTTCTACCCCCGCCTTAAAGGTCATGGTAGACATGGGGCAGCTGCCGCAGGCGCCCATAAACTCCAGCCGAACCACATGGTCTTCGGTGATCTCGTGGATCTTCACGTTGCCGCCGTCCGCCTCCAGGTAGGGGCGAATGGAGTCCAGAGAAGCTTCAATCTTTTGGGTGAGGTCGCTAATGGTATTCATCGGGTAATGTGTTCTGCCTGCTTGGTAATGTAAAGGTAGTACTTCTGCGCGGTTATCCTGCAACTTCCGTCAGTGCCGTAGGCTGCCCCGCATTGCGTATGGCGATTTGCCGGGCCAGTGTCTCCGCCAGCGTCTGGAAAGCTTCCGCCATCGGCCCTTCCTTCAAGGCGGCCGGCAGGCCGCTGTCGCCGCTTTCGCGGATGCTTTGCACCAGGGGGATCTGCCCCAGGAAAGGAACCTGATATTGCGCCGCTAAGTTCTTGCCGCCGTCTTTTCCGAAAATGTAGTACTTGTTGTCGGGAAGCTCTTCGGGTGTGAAATACGCCATGTTTTCAACAATGCCCAGGATTGGCACATTGATCTGAGGCTGCTTGAACATGCCGATGCCCTTTTTAACGTCTGCCAGGGCCACTTTTTGGGGTGTCGTCACGATCACGGCACCGGTCACCGGCACGGTCTGTACCATGGTCAGGTGAATGTCGCTGGTGCCGGGAGGAAGGTCGATCAGCAGGTAGTCCAGGTCGCCCCAATCGGCGTCGCTGAAAAATTGCTTCAGCGCCGAGCTGGCCATCGGGCCACGCCACACCACCGCGCTATCGGGCGGCGCCAGAAAGCCGATCGAGATCAGCTTCACACCGTATTGTTCAATGGGAATAATAATGTTCCGGCCGTTGATCTGTTTTACAGCAGGCTGCTCATGCTCGCAGTTAAACATGGTGGGTACTGAAGGACCATAAATGTCGGCATCGATCAACCCCACCTTGGCGCCCGCTTTGGCCAGCGATACGGCCAGGTTCGCGGTGATAGTTGATTTACCGACACCCCCTTTGCCAGAGGCCACCGCAATGATATTTTTTACCCCCGGCAGCAACGGCGCGTTGTCGCGCAGCGTCGTGACGGATGAGCTCATGGTTATGTCGAGCGCAACGTCCTGACCGATAACGGCTTCGACGGCGTTGACACAGTCCTGACGGATCTTCTCTTTTAAGGGACAGGCCGGCGTCGTCAAGACCACCGTGAAGCTCACCTTGCGGGGATCCACTTTCAGGTCTTTAATCATGCCCAGGGTTACCAGGTCGCGTTTCAGGTCGGGATCCTCTACCGTCGAAAGGGCTTTTAAAATATCGGATTGGGAAAAACTCATGTCTGGGGAAACAGCTAAATCATCAAAAAAGTCTCAAAACCGCTGCAAATTAGTACGAAAATTGTTTACACCGACCGACGCCCCTTGAATCATTGATTAGTATCTTTGAACCCGGCCTTGGTTCACCTATTTTCCCTCAGGCCGGAGCGAACCGACCAGCATGATCAGCCGTGAAACGATAGACGAAATCCGGAGCAGACTGGATATTGTGGATGTGGTAGGCGATTTCGTCACCCTGAAGCGCTCGGGACAGAACTACAAGGCCCTTAGCCCGTTCTCGAACGAAAAAACCGCTTCGTTTTACGTCGTTCCCTCCAAAGGCATTTTTAAAGACTTCAGCAGCGGCAAAGGCGGCGACGCCATCACCTTCGTCATGGAGCACGAGGGCATGAGCTATGTGGAGACCCTCCGCTACCTCGCCAAGCGTTACAGCATCGACCTGAAGGAGGACCACCAACGGTCCGCCGAAGAGCAATCGCAATACACTGAACGCGACAGCCTCTACGGGCTCATGAACTACGCCAAGGATCAGTTCAAGGACCTGTTGTTTAACACCGACGATGGCCGCGGCATCGGCTTGAGCTACTTTCGCGAACGCGGCTTCAACGACCGCACCATCGAGAAGTTCGAGCTGGGCTACACGCTCGACGCCTGGGACCACCTCAGTAAGAAAGCGCTCGGTATCGGCTATACCGACGACCTCCTGGCGAAAGCCGGCCTCATCGTCAAACGGGACGACGGCCGTTTCTACGACCGCTTCCGCGGCCGCGTCATCTTTCCCGTACACAACCTGTCGGGTAAGGTCATTGCGTTCGGCGCGCGCATACTCACTAAAGACAAGGACCAGCCCAAGTATATCAACTCGCCGGAAACGGACATCTACCACAAGAGCCATGTGCTCTACGGTATGTACCAGGCGAAGAACGCCATCCGCCGCGAAGACTTCTGCTACATCGTAGAAGGGTATACCGACGTGATCTCCATGCACCAGGCGGGTATCGACAACGTGGTGGCCTCGTCGGGTACGGCGTTTACCGAAGAGCAGATCAAGCTCATCCGTCGGTTCACGGAGAACGTCACCGTGATGTTCGACGGCGACGCCGCCGGTATCAAAGCGGCCCTGCGGGGTATTGACCTCGTGTTGAAGGGCGGTCTCAATGTGCGCGTGGTACTACTGCCCGACGGCGACGACCCCGACAGCTTCTCCCGCAAGATGGGCACCACCGAGCTGAAGCAGTACCTGAAAGACCACGCCAAGGACTTTATCTCGTTCAAGATCGACCTGCTGGCCCAGGAGTCGGGACACGATCCCATTCGTCGCGCCGAGGCGATCCGTGAGATCGTCACCAGCATATCGCACATACCCGATCCCATCAAACGGTCGGTCTATATACAAGAAACGAGCACCCTGCTGAAAATGCAGGAGGATGTATTACAGACCGAGCTCAACAAGATCACCTTAACCGAACGGCAGAAAACCGCGCCGGCAGAAAAAGGCCGCAACCGGAATGTGCCCGGACCGCCCCCGGACGATGCACCGCCGGTCTTTGTGCCCGGTGAAGACGAGCCGGTATCGACCAGAAGCATTGCCGCCAAGATCGAACGCCAGGAACGCGAGTCCGTGCGTCTGCTGTTATGCTATCCGGAAGAGGCCTTTGAGCCAGACGTGCGCGTGATCGATTATATGGTGGCTGAGCTGGAGGATGTCGAATTCGATAATTATATCTACAAAGAGATTTTTACCGCTTTCTTAGATAATTACCGCAACGGAGTGGTCATCGATCAGATGCACTTTATGGAACACGGCACCTCCGACATAAAGAGTATCGTGGCGGAATTAACAACGCGGCGCTATGAAGCCAGCAAGGGGTGGAGTGTGGAGAAAATCCACTTTCCAGAAGAGAAGGAAATTGTTCATGACGCTGTATATTCCTGCGTCATTCGGTTAAAGTACTATAAAGTTCAGGGCATGATGGAAGGCAAATTGCAGGAAATAAAGCAGGCCGCCACGCCGGAAGAGGAAGAGGAACATTTTACCATTTTTATACAGCTCAAAGGCGCTGAGCAAGAGCTCGCCGCCATCCTGGGTATTGTTGTGTCGAAGTAACGGAACGGACCTATATAATTTTTTGTTCACCACCTACAAGTACGAGATTTTTATATGAATCAGATAAAATTGAACACGATAGAAGAGGCACTGGAAGAGATTAAGAACGGGAAAGTGATTATCGTGGTGGACGACGAGGATCGTGAGAACGAAGGTGACTTTATCTGCGCGGCCGAGTGTGTAACGCCGGAAATCGTAAACTTTATGGCTACCCACGGCCGGGGGCTTATCTGTGCGCCGCTGATCGAAGACCGTTGTGAAGAGCTGGGGCTCGACCTGATGGTGGGCAAAAACACGGCCGCCTTCGAAACACCCTTTACCGTGTCAATCGATCTGATCGGCCACGGTTGCACCACGGGCATTTCCGCCCACGACCGGTTTAAAACCATCCGCGCCCTGGTCGACCCGGAAACAAAACCCGAAGAGCTCGGCAAGCCCGGTCACATCTTTCCGCTGAAAGCCAAGCGCGGCGGCGTGCTGCGGCGCAGTGGCCATACCGAGGCTGCCATTGACTTTGCCCGCCTGGCAGGGTTTAAACCGGCCGGGGTACTGGTCGAGATCATGAACGAAGACGGCTCCATGGCACGCCTGCCCGACCTGGTAAAGGTGGCCGAGCGTTTTAAGCTCAAACTGGTGTCGATAAAAGACCTGATTGAATACCGCCTGCAACAGGAGTCGCTCATCCGCCGCGAGATCGAAGTGGACATGCCAACCGAGCACGGCCACTTCCGCCTGGTAGCCTTCGAGCAGACCAATACCGGCGACGTACACATGGCCCTGGTCAAAGGCACGTGGGCCAAAGACGAGCCCGTGCTGGTGCGCGTACACTCCTCCTGCGTCACAGGCGACATCTTTGGCTCCTGCCGCTGCGACTGCGGCCCGCAGCTTCACCGCGCCATGGAAATTGTCGAACAAGAAGGAAAGGGCGTGATCCTGTACATGAAGCAAGAGGGGCGGGGCATCGGGTTGCTGAACAAGCTCAAGGCATACAAGCTGCAGGAGCAGGGACTCGACACCGTGGAGGCAAACCTGCAGCTCGGCTTCGACATGGACGAACGCGACTACGGCGTTGGCGCTCAGATTCTTCGCAGCCTGAACCTCTCCAAAATCCGGCTCATCACAAATAATCCTAAGAAAAGGGTTGGACTAATGGGCTACGGTCTTGAAATTGTGGATAATGTTCCGATCGAAATTGTACCCAATCCGCACAATGAACGTTATTTGTTAACGAAGCGCGATAAGCTCGGACATACTATATTGAGGACAACAAAAACTAAATGACAGGACAACGATTACCGGCCAGCCTCTCACATAAGAATTCGGTACTCCGTGCCGTCGGGTTGTTCCGGGTCGTTCCAGTATTGCTGTTATTTTGTGCCTGCTCCGGTGCCCGGGCGCAGGAGTGGCCGTTTGAGCTGTGGCACGAGGGCAAGGTCGTGCTGCTGGAAGGGGACACCCTGCGCGGCCTGGTGAAATACGATATGCAGCAAGACCTGCTGCAATACAACGGCGCCAGCGGTCAGAAGGTCGTGGCCTACTCCGCCCGTAAAGTGCTCTTTTTTGAGATCTTTGATGTCACCGTACATCGCTATCGCCAGTTTTTTGCATTGCCCTTTAATACGCCCGCCGGCTACAAGTCGGCCGTGTTCTTTGAGCTGCTCGAAGAAGGCAAGATGACGCTGTTGGTGCGCGAAGCACTCGAATATAGAACCTATACCAATCCGTACTATGTAGGCTCGTACTCCCGCCTGGTGTTGGTGTATAAATACTTTTTTATGGACGACAACGGTAAGATCGAAGAGTTTACCGGCGACAAACGCGACCTGCTGGACCTGATGGGGAAAAATGCAGACGACGTGGAGAAATATATCAAGACGAACCGGCTAAAAGTGGACGAAAAGTACGACTTTGCCAAGATTATAGCCTATTACAACTCACTGTACGGCACCTAGCCGACGACACCTTCCGCATGAGCAACGCCAAGCCCCTTATTCTGGTCTCCAACGACGACGGTATTACTTCCAAAGGCATCCTGACCCTGATCAATGTCATGAAAAGAATCGGCGATGTGCTGGTGGTAGCCCCCGACAGTCCGCAATCCGGTATGGGCCACGCCATTACAGTAGGGGAGTCGCTGCGACTGGAAGAGAACTTCATCTTTGAAAACGTTCAGGCCTTTGAATGCTCCGGCACACCGGCCGACTGTGTAAAGATGGCGCGCCACTTTGTATTGAAAGGCAAGCGCCAACCCGACGTTATTGTCAGCGGCATTAACCACGGCAGCAATACTTCCATCAGCGTATTGTACTCCGGTACCATGTCCGCGGCCATCGAAGGCGCCATTGAAGGTACACCCGCCATTGGCTTCTCGCTGTGTGACTACTCGCACGACGCCGACTTCTCGCATACGGAGGCTTACATCGAAAAGATCACCCGCGAGGTACTGGCCAAAGGCCTGCCCAAGGGCGTAGCCTTGAATGTTAACTTCCCGCCCGCCAGCCAGGGTGCGATACAAGGCATTCGTATCTGCCGGCAGGCCAACGCCAAGTGGGAGGAAGAATTCGACCAGCGCTTCGATCCGAACGGTCGCCGCTACTTCTGGATGGTCGGCGCCTTCGTAAATTTTGACAAAGGCGAAGACAACGACGAGTGGGCTATTGCGAATAACTATGTGTCCGTGGTGCCCTGCCAGTTCGACCTGACGGCCCACACCACCATACCACTTTTGAACGAGCAGTGGACGATCCTCGACCGCGCCGATAGTACCCACCCCGAGGTGAGTGAATACCGCCATCCGGGTAAAGAAGGCCACGCATAAAGAAAGAGATTGCTGGCGCAAGTCTTCCGACCGAAGGGAGGGCGACTTGTGACTACACCCGTAGGCAGTCTTCAGACTGCCGAAGCCCTGGTGGACATTGTTATCAATTCATAAGTTGTTTCTTCTAAAGCACTCTATATTCCCCAAAGTTTATCGCATTTCGTCCGTTGATGCGCCATAAAATATTCCGCACAATAACGATTGAACCATATTTTTTCGCAGCTTTTGAAGGGCCAATCTGACACCTTCATAATTTTCGCCCGGATGCCTTAAAAATTAACTAGTCGCAAACGTGTTCTTAACAAAAAGTTAAAATTCTGCCATCGTTTGTAGGGAAGGTGTTAAAAAAATGAAATAGATTTGGCCCCGTAGATCAATTTTACAACCACCTTATTACAACCATCCTATGGCGCATTTACGATTTGAAGCTCTGAAAAAACTGAGCGAACGCCCCCGGGTGCATGTTGACCTGCCCAACCCGAACGTTGCCAAATTCTTTGGCGAGAACGTATATGGTATGGAGCAGATGCGTGCCACACTGGCTCCGGCTCTCTTTAAGAAAGTAAGCCAGGCAATTAAGAACCACGAAAAAATTGACGAGACAACGGCTGACGCGGTGGCTTCTGCTGCCAAAGCATGGGCCGTTGCAAAAGGTGCTTCGCACTTCACACACTGGTTCCAGCCGATGACGGGTGGTACGGCTGAGAAGCACGACTCCTTCTTCGATGCCCTGGCCGGTATCGAAAAGTTCAAAGGCAGCGAGCTGGTACAGCAAGAGCCTGATGCTTCCTCGTTCCCGAGCGGTGGTATCCGCAGCACGTTTGAAGCACGTGGCTATACAGCGTGGGATCCTACCTCGCCGATGTTTGTATACGGCGCAACGCTGTGTATCCCGACGGTATTCGTTTCTTATACAGGCGAAACCCTCGACACCAAAGCACCCCTTCTGAAAGCCCTCAAAGCCGTTGACCTGGCCGCTACCAAAGTATGCCAGCTCTTCGACAAAGACATACAACACGTAGTAGCCTCCCTCGGCGCCGAGCAGGAATATTTCGCCGTCGACAAGGCCCTCTTCGACGCACGTCCTGACCTGGTCATGGCCGGCCGCTCTGTATTCGGTCATCCTCCTGCCCGCGGTCAGCAAATGGAAGACCACTATTTCGGCTCGATCCCTTCACGTATCTATACGTTCATGAAGGACTTTGAGATCGAATGCTGGAAACTGGGTATCCCCGTACGTACCCGTCACAACGAGGTGGCTCCCAGCCAGTTCGAAGTGGCTCCGCTGTTCGAGGAAGTAAACGTGGCCAACGACCACAACCAATTGATGATGGACGTGATGGCACGCGTAGGCGACCGCCACGACCTGCGCATCCTCTTCCACGAGAAGCCTTTCGCAGGCATCAACGGTAGCGGCAAGCACAACAACTGGTCCCTGATCACCGACACCGGTGTGAACCTGTACGCCCCGACCAGCAGCGCCCGCGACAACCTGATGTTCCTCACGTTCTTCGTGACGACCGTGAAGGCAGTACACGCACACGCCGACCTGCTGCGCGCCAGCATCGCGACGGCGGGTAACGACTTCCGCCTCGGTGCCAACGAAGCACCTCCGGCGATCATGTCGACCTTCATCGGTTCACAAATGTCGGCCGTACTCGACGAGCTCGAAAAGAACGGTAACGTGAAAATCGAGAAGGGTGACAACATGTACATGAAACTGGGTATCGACCAGATCCCGGAGATCATCCTCGACGCAACCGACCGTAACCGTACTTCGCCATTCGCTTTTACGGGTAACAAATTCGAATTCCGTGCCGTGGGCAGCAGCGACAACTGCGCGATTCCCATGACCGCCCTGAACACCATCGTGGCCGAACAGCTCGACCAGTTCTACACCGCGGTGAACAAGGAGATCGAAAAAGGTGAAGAAAAACGCCTCGCGATCGTAAACGTGCTGCGTCAATACATCAAAGAATCAAAAGCGATTCGCTTTGAAGGCGACGGATACTCTGACGAGTGGGTGAAAGAAGCCGCAAAACGTGGTCTGAGCAACGTTCAGAATACGCCTCGCGCCCTGGATTTTTACCTGACGAAGCAGTCCCTGGCCCTCTTCGAAAAACACGGCGTAATGTCACACAGAGAGACAGAAGCCCGCGTAGAGATCCGCCTCGAGAACTACATGAAGCGCGTGCAAATTGAAGCGCGTGTGATCGGCGACCTGGCGATGAACCACATCGTACCGACCGCCATTGCATACCAAACCAAGCTGATTGAAAACGCAAACGGCCTGAAAGGCCTGGGCGTAGACAACACTGCCGTGGTACAAACCATCAAGGAAATCTCCGGTCACATCGATACGATCAAAAACAACGTACGGGCCATGATCGAAGAGCGCAAGCGCATCAACAAAGAAACCGACGCTCACAAGCGCGCCATCGGCTACTGCGATGACATCAAAGAAAAATACTTTGAGACCATCCGCGACGCCGTCGACAAGCTCGAGCTGCTGGTAGACAACGAAGACTGGCCGCTGGTAAAATACCGCGAGCTCCTCTTCCTGCGCTAATGCCGCACACAGTATCTGCAAATAAAAGAACCCCGGCCAAAAGCCGGGGTTCTTTATTACAGCGTGAGTGTGAGCGCGAGAGCGAAGAAAAAACGGAACGTGTTCGCTCTCGCGCTCACACTCGCGCGTTTTTCCTACTGCATATTCAAAATCTTCTTATACTGAGCGCTACCATGAAGCACCTCCACAGCCTTCTTCACGTCATCATCATATTTAAACCCAGCCTCAATGCTCCCTTTCTCCAAATGATACCGTGATACAACATCTTCTTCCAGCAGCATCTTAATCTCGTCTTTATACATCATCAGCTCGTTCTTCTTACTTTCCGCAATTCGCGTCTGAATCTGGTCCAGCTGAGCTTTCAGATCCGTATAGTATTTTTCCTTCTTCGCCTCTTCCGCAAACTGCTGCAGCTCATATTCCAGGTACGACTTATACTGATAATTCTTATCCTTCATCCAAACGACAAAATCCTTATAGTCCTCATCGCTCAGCGTAAACGTCCGCGGATCCACTGCCTGCGGATGCTTCTGCACATACAGCGTAGCGTAGTTAAACAGCAACCCCCGCTCAAACAACATCTGCGTCAGCATATGCGCTTCAGGAGATTCTGTCTTAATATCCGGATCAATACCACCACCATCATATACAACTCGACCCGCAGAGGTCTTAAAAGCCTTCTTCAACGAATCCGGAATTGAACCCACACTACCATCTTCGCGACGATGTGTATAGTCCAGCACCTGGATGCAACGGCCGGTAGGCGTATAGTACTTCGCCGTCGTAACCTTTAGCTGTGCATTGTAAGAAAGCGGCCGGCTCACTTGCACAAGCCCTTTACCATACGACTTCTCGCCGATGATCACCCCGCGGTCATAATCTTGCAGCGTACCGGCTACAATCTCCGAAGCCGAAGCACTCCCGCGATTGATCAGTACACTCACTGGTATCTCCGTGTCCACCGGCGCGTTAAGCGTTTCATAGTTCAGGTTGTTCTCCGGTATTTTGCCTTTGGTGCTGACCACCAGCTTGCCCTTTGGCAGGAAGATGTTGGTGATATTCACGGCTTCGATCAAAAGCCCGCCCGGATTGCCGCGCAGGTCGAGGATGACACTTTTCGCACCCTGCTCTTTGAGGGAGATCAACGCGATCTTTACTTCTTTCGCGGCATCGGGTGTAAAGTCAGAAAGTTGAATATAGGCGACATCCGTGGCCACCATGCCGTAATACGGCACATTGTTAACCTTGATCTTCTCGCGCTTAAACTGCAGCGTTAAGGGTTGCTCCACGCCGGCACGTTTTACGGTAAGTGTTACCGGCGTGCCGACCTGACCTTTCATCAGGTGGCTGGATTGCTCGCGGGATAGTTTCGCCAGCTCGGCATCGTCAATTTTGAGGATCTCATCACCGATGCGCAGTCCGCCTTTCTGGGCGCCGAAGCCTTCCATGATCATGGTCACGACCGTGCGGTTGTTGATCTCGCGGGTAATGGCGCCGATGCCCCCGTACTGGCCGGTGTTGATCGTGCGGAAGTCTTCCACCTCATCTTCCGGAATATAGTTGGTATACGGGTCGAGCGAGTTCAGCATAGCATCAATGCCCGTGCGCACCAGCTTATTGGGGTTGACATCGTCTACGTACAAGGCGTTGACCTCCTTGAACAGGGTCGCGAAAATGTCGAGGTTCTTGGCTATTTCGAAATACCGCTCGGCAGGCTTGCTGGCGGCCAGCAGGGCCACGGTAATCAGCAGGGCGGAGGATAGGAGGATTTTTTTCTTGGTGTTCATGCACGGATACGGTCTACGCAGAATCGGCCTGGCGAGGCATCTTTCAGCTTGGGAAATTCATTATTTAAACGTTAAAATCAGTCCCGATGTATGTTATTCTTTCTTCTTTTCCAAAACCTGCCGAATTCGTTTCCAAAGCCTGTCCGCGTGGATTTTACCCACGTAATAACGCTGCGGTTTTTTACCCGTTTTTTACTTCCAGGCGTGGCGCAAAAACCGCAGCCAGTTGCCGTGCAGTATCTTTTCAATGTCAGCCTGGCTATACCCACGCTTGGCGAGCAAGGCCGGCAGCTTCTGCAGGTCGGCAATAGTCTCGATGTCGTAGGGACTTTGCTCGCGGCCAAAAGCACCGTCGAGGTCCGAGCCAATGGCAATGTGATCGGCGTTGCCGGCGATCTGGCAGATATGATCCATGTGGTCGATAAGCTTCTCCAGCCCGCAGTCCATGCTCAGTGGCGTCGAGACATTGCGAATCCACTCCGGCACCATCATCCAGGTATCCATCACCCCGCCGATCACGGCACCCCGACGGATGAGCTCGCGCAGCTGCTCGTCGCTGAACTGGCGGTTGTGGTCTACCAGGGCGCGGGTGTTGTTGTGGCTGGCCCACACGCGTCCGTGAAAGTGATCCATGGCTTCCCAGAAGCTGTCATCGCAGAGGTGTGTGGCGTCGAGTATAATGTTCAGTCGCTCCATTTCGGCGAGCAGCGCACGCCCGGCGTTGCCTATACCACCCGTTGCATTTGTGCCCTGGGCATAGCGACCCGGACCGTAGTGGCCGGGACCTACGGCACGCAGACCGTACGCGTGGGCACGCTCCAGGTGTTGTACCGTCACGAGCGAGTCCGCGCCTTCCAGGCTTAGGATATAACCGATGGGCTTCTTGTCATTGGGGGTACCGTCGTTCCACCACGCGACGTGTTTGTCGAGGCTCGCCAGGTCGGTGATCTGTACCAGCTCGCCGGCTTCTTCCATCGCTTTATACCAGGCCAGCTGCGCTTGCGTTTGCGCCCAGGCCTGTTCCGGCGAATGCCACCCCGGCAATGAATTATCGGGTGCTACATAGCGGGCAATCTGCGTGGCCACGACCAGGCCGATATTGCCCTTGCGCAGCTCGGGAAAACAAACCACACTGTTGCCACGATCGGGCTTGTCGGTCATGCCCTGCTCGCGCGCGCGGATTACGTCGATCGGTGTGCGGTAGTCGCGGTTCCATTCCATGGCGTTCATTGCCAGGTCGAGGTGTGCATCGATGATAAACATGCGTGTTGTTATTTTTATACCGTCAGGTATCGGTCGCGGGCGTGAGTATACCAAAACTGGTTCCACTGCCCGTCTTCGACGATGGCTGCGCGGTCGTGTAATGCTACGGTAGGACAAATATGGTGCGGCACGCCGTACAGAATGTCGCCCACCTGGTAACGATGGCCGGCGCCGGCGCGCAAGATCAGGTGCTCTTCGCTATGCCCTTCGGGCACCAGCTCGGGCGCATTCAGAAAATATACCCGGTTGTTCAGCGGGCTCTCCGACGCGATGGACTTATGCCCCAGGTCGACACAAATCGTGTCGGCAGTAGGCAACGACACTACCCGGCTGACCACAAGCGCGGCAAACAAAAAGGGCTGCTCTGGTAAAATGCTCTGGTAGCCTTTGTCCCAATAGACAAACGTACCGGGACTGCATTCTACATCCGGCCGTTGTGCGTGTATCGGGAACGTGGGTGTACCACCGGCGATGATGCGCGGTGTAATGCCTGTCTTGCTAATAATGGTATTGCGCAGTGCTGCTACGGAGGCAAAGGCTTCGTGACACTTTTCCGTGCGTACCGCCAGGTCCGTGTCGCGCAAGTGGCCGTCGTACGCATGAAGGCCGGCGACCACGATCCCGGGAAGGTCTAATAAAGCGATATATAAATCGAAGGCTGCCGCTGGCAACACACCGGTACGGTTCATGCCGACGTTCAAATCGATGTATAAACTGATGGTTAAAGACGCCCGCTGAAAGACATGGGAGAGATGCTGACCGGCCGTCAGGTTGTCGACCAGGCAGGAAAATATTGTCTGAGGAAACCTGGCGACCAGCGCGGCCAGGCGCTCCGCTTTGGGGCCTACAGGTTGGTATGCCAGTAGCACGTCGGGTGCTCCAGCCGTTGCCAGCATTTCGGCCTCGGCAATGGTAGCGCATTTAAACTTGCGAATACCGGCTTCCAGGAGCAGGGCGGCTACCTCGGGCGACTTGCTGGTCTTCATATGCGGTCGCAGGTTGTCGACGTTCTTTACGAAGGTCTTCAATATCCGAATGTTCTCGCGTACGCGTTCGGGGTATATCGCCAACGCGGGGGTGTCCAGCGTCTCAGCGTTCAGGATCTTGTACCACTCAACGAAATTCATTGCCGCCGTCGTTGGTAAGCTCGAACATCGCTTCGATCTCGACGGGAATGTTGTCGGGCAGTGTGCCCATGCCGACCGCGCTGCGTACGCCAATGCCCATCTCGTCACCCCATACCGACGCAAACAATTCGCTGCAGCCGTTGATCACAAAGGGGTGGCGCTCAAACTCCGACACGGCGTTGACCATGCCCAATACTTTCACCACACGTTTGATCTTATTAAAGCTGCCGAGGTTGGCTTTCAACGTGGCCAGAATGGCGAGGCCTACTTGCCGGGCGGCGAGCTTGCCTTCTTCCATGTTCATGTCTTTGCCAATGCGGCCGATGATGAGTGTGCCATCGTCTTTTACCGTACCGTGCCCCGATACATAGGCCATGTTGCCAACGATCAGGAACGGTTTATATACGCCGATGGGTTTGGGCGCGGGAGGAAGTTTGAGACCCAGCTTCTCAAAGCGCTGGTCCGGAGTGAGTGATTGCATGAGCGTATCGTTTTAAGCCTGAATTTCAGGCAAAAGATAAGCAATCGCCCGTCACACCAGCAATCCTACGATCGAAAAGAAGTGAGCGGCACTGCCTGCCAGCACAAACAGGTGCCAGATGCCATGAAAGTACCGAATGTTGTCACGCACAAAGAAGAGTGTGCCCGCGGTATAAAACGCCCCACCCAGCAATAAGAAAATAAAGCTCTGTGTCGACAGGGTATCGTACAGCGGCTTCACCGCCAGCATGCCCATCCAACCCATGACCACATAGAGTATGGTCGATAACATCTCCTTCTTGCCGGTATAGAATGCCTTCAGCACAACACCGAAGATGGCACAGCCCCAGATCACGCCGAAGATCGTCCAGCCTACCCAACCGTTTAGCGCCGTGAGGCAGAACGGTGTATAGGTGCCCGCAATGAGCAGGTAGATGGACATGTGGTCAAACTTCCGGAACAGGAACTTGGCCCGGTCGTGCGTCAGACTGTGATACAGGGTGGAGGCGATGTATAATAGCAACATGGTGGCGCCGAAAATGGAAAAGCTCACCACGTGCCAGGCCGTACCTTTCACGGCGGCAACGAGGATCAAAAAGACCAGAGCAACAGCGGCCAGTACGGCGCCGAGCCCATGGGTGATGGCATTCGCAATTTCCTCTCCTTTCGTTTGAATCCCTTTCATGGCGACGCAAAAATTAAGTCTACGTTGGACAAAACGCCGCGATGCGGCAAAAAGTCCACGCGGTCCCCAAATTTATTACAGAATCGCCTGCAAAATCATGACGCCGATCAGTCCGCACACGGAAACAATCGTTTCCATGAGTGACCACGACCGAATTGTCTCGCGAATCGTGAGATTAAAATATTCTTTGAAAAGCCAGAAGCCCGTGTCGTTTACATGCGAGAACATCAGGCTGCCGGCACCGACCGAGATCACCATCAGATTCGGATCGACGTGCAACGTCCCCATCAGGGGTGCGAGCACGCCCGCAGCGGTCAAACCGGCAACCGTAGCCGAACCAACGCATACCCGGATCACACTCGCAATGCCCCAGCCCAACACAAGCGGATGAATGTCCAGCGCGCCCAGCATTCCGGCAATCTCATCACTCACACCACTGGCTATCAAAATCTGTTTGAGCGCCCCCGCGCCGCTCGTGATCATCAGGATCATGGCGACATCTTTAACGGCATCGCCATACACATCCATGATGCGCGTCATCGTCATCTTTTGTCCCAGGCCCAGGGTGAATGTCGCTACCCCCAGGGATAGGAGCATGACCATGGAAGGATCGGCAACGAAGGCCACCACGGGGTTCTTCGCGGCGGTAGGTTCGATGGCGGCAATGAGCGATGTGACGCCCAGCAGAATGACCGGTAGCAGCGAGGTAAAGATGCTCGTAAAGAGCCCCGGCAATTTGTCTTCCGGCAGCGGCGCGGCGTGCGCGATCTTGCTGAAGGGAGGATTGATATCGCGTAAGGTACGCGCAAAGACGGGGCCGGCCAGGATCAACGTGGGAATGGCAATGACAACACCATAGATCAGGGTCGTGCTGATGTCGGCGTTAAACTGGGCTGCCAGGGCAGTAGGCGAGGGGTGCGGCGGCAGGAAGCCATGGGTGACCGATAGCGAAGCGATCATGGGCAAGCCGATATATACCGCCGGCAATTTATAGCGATAGGCAACAGAGAAGATCAGCGGCACGACCAGCATAAACCCCACGTTGTAAAACAACGGTATACCGATCATAAAGCCCGTGGCCATCAATGCCCACAGCACATTCTTTTCGCCAAACAAGCGTACCATCGACGACGCGATCTGTTGCGCCGCGCCGCTTTCTGCCACGAGCTTACCCAGCATGGCTCCGCCCACGATAATAATGAGCAAGCCGCCCAGCATATCACCAACGCCTTTTTGCACAGCACCGGCGACCATCGCCGGGGGCATCTTGAGCAATAAGCCCGCGAGAATGGAAATAATCAGAAAAGAGAGAAACGCATTGATCTTGCACAGGGAGATCAGCACCACCAGCAAGGCAATGCAAAAGAAGATAATAATCAGCGACATCGTTCGGTAACCTTGGGTTTAGGGTGATGGTTATGCAAACGAAATCTACAGAAAAAAGCAGAAAGTCGTCTAACCATCTATCCTGCCCGGCGGCCTCCGGACGTGCCTGCGCTTAGAACTTGTCGGGTATCTGGATGATCCGCAGCACGATCTCGTGCGGGTCGCCGTCTTTGTCCAGCAGGCTGAACTTGACCATCGGGTTGTCGCGGCGAATGTTGCTTTCAACGTGAATCACCTGGTTGTCCTGCAGGTGTTTTTCCAGTTCCTTTTGGAGTATGTAGAGCGCGTTGGCGAAATCGACTTCAAGGGGACTGGGATTGTAGGAGGAGGTCTTCATGCTGGGGGTTTAGAGGGTTACCACCGTATCAGGGCCGAAGCCCACGTAAAGCCGCTACCAAACGCAGCTAAACAAATTAAGTCATTTTCTTTGATTTTACCTTCGGCCCAAGCCTCGCTCAACGCAATCGGTATGGACGCAGCAGTAGTATTGCCGTAGCGCATGATGTTGTTGTACACCTGTGCGTCGCTTAGCGCCAGCTTCTCCTGGATGTACTGGCTGATGCGTAAATTTGCCTGGTGCGGCACCAGCAGGTTAATATCTTCTTTGCGCAGCTTGTTGGCGTCGAGAGCCTCCTGGATCACCTCCATAAAACGCACCACCGCGTGTTTGAACACCTGGTTGCCGTTCATCACCACCTTGTACGTGGTAGTGTCCAGGATCTGGTCTGGCTGGCGCTCGGAGTGTGGCCGGCTGCTGCCCGGGTCTTTGATATAAAGCTCTTCCGCAAAGCGGCCATCAGAGTGCAAATGAGTGGAAAGCACACCGGGTTTGTCCGATGCTTGCAGGATGACGGCGCCCGCGCCATCGCCGAAGATCACGGCGGTATTACGACCGCGGGTAGAGATGTCCAATGCGGTTGATTGGATCTCGGCACCGACAACCAGCACATTTTTATACATGCCGGTCTTGATAAACTGATCGGCTATCGACACAGCGTAAATGAAGCCCGAACAGGCGTTGCGTATATCCAGCGCGGCAATACTTCCATCCAGGCCCAGCTCACGCTGCAGCAACACACCCGAGCCGGGGAAGAAGTAATCGGGGGTGATCGTGGCAAAGACGATAAAGTCGATGTCCGTCTCTTTCAGCCTGGCACGTTCCAGCGCCATGCGCGTAGCCTTGGCTGCCATGTTCGCCACGGTGTCTTGCGCTGGGTCCACCCACCGCCGCTCATGGATACCCGTCCGCTCGACAATCCAGGCGTCGTTGGTGTCCATGACAGTAGACAGGTAATCATTAGTAATGACCTTGTCCGGCACGTGGTGCCCCAAACCTATGATCCTGGAGTAGCGCATTCGATTGAGTTTAACTATAAAAATAGGGAAATGTCGTGGCTTTTTTTACTAAACCACGATGTTCACGATCC
The DNA here is from genome assembly GCF_021190955.1 of Parachryseolinea silvisoli. Taxonomy (GTDB): domain Bacteria; phylum Bacteroidota; class Bacteroidia; order Cytophagales; family Cyclobacteriaceae; genus Ohtaekwangia; species Ohtaekwangia silvisoli. The sequence goes on along the minus strand of NZ_JAIOAO010000001.1, from coordinate 598,330 downwards.
GCCCCGGCACAATGATGACCTTTTTCGGAGCCTTGCCTTCTGTCCATTTCAGCACCGCTTCCGACGCCATCACCACCTTCTCCATTTCTCCCGCAGGCACATCCAGCGCAAAGTTCATCTTCACCCGCACCTTGCCGTTGATCGAAATAGGATACTCGAACGAGCTTTCCGTCAGGTATTGCTCGTCCACCTTCGGGTACGTAGTCTTCAGGATCGATTCCGTATGCCCCAGCTTGCTCCACAACTCTTCGCTGATGTGCGGAGCAAACGGCGACAACGCAATGACCAGCGGCTCCAGCGCACCACGCTTGTTACATTTCAGCGCGCTCAGCTCGTTGCTGCAGATCATAAACTCGCTCACAGAGGTGTTGAATGAGAAACGCTCGATGTCTTCGGCAACTTTCTTCAAGGTCTTGTGTACCACCTTCAGCTCGTCGCGTGTAGGTTCTTCTTCACTCACCGCGACGTTGCCTTGCTGATCATGGAAGAGGTTCCAGAAACGGCGCAGGAATTTATAGACGCCATCAATACCGGCCGTGTTCCACGGCTTGGACAGCTCCAGCGGACCGAGGAACATCTCGTACATGCGCAATGTATCGGCACCGTAGCTGCTGACGATGTCGTCGGGGTTTACCACGTTGTAGTAACGCTTCGACATCTTGTCGACTTCCGAGCCGCAGAGATATTTGCCGTTCTCCAGGATCAGCTCGATGTCTTTCAAATCGTCACGCCAGTTTTTGAATTTCTCAATATCCAGTACATCGCCGTCGACAAAGGTTACATCGACGTGCAGGGGCGTTACTTCATATTGCTTGCGCAGATTATAGGAAACAAATTTATTCGTGCCATTGACCCGGTAAGCCAGTTTGGAAACACCCTGTATATGTCCCTGGTTGATCAGCTTGCGGAAAGGTTCTTCCGACTTCACATAGCCCAGGTCTTTCAATACTTTACACCAGAAGCGTGAATACAATAAGTGTCCTGTGGCATGCTCGGAGCCGCCCATATACAGGTCTACATCTTGCCAATAGTCAATCGCTTCCCGGCTGGCAAAAGCCTTGTTGTTTTGAGGATCCATATACCGGAACCAGTACCAGCTCGAGCCAGCCCAACCGGGCATCGTCGTCAGCTCGTAGGAGAAGCCATTATAGTTCCAGTCTTTCGCGCGCCCCAGTGGCGGTTCGCCCGTCTCCGTCGGCTTATAGGCATCGATCTCCGGCAACGTCACCGGCAGATCTTTTTCCGCGACCAGCTTGGGTATACCGTCTTCGAAATATACCGGGAACGGCTCACCCCAATAACGCTGCCGACCGAAGATCGCGTCGCGCATACGGAAATTGATCTTCCGTACGCCGATGCCCTGCGTCTCTACTTTCTGCAGTGCCTTCTCGATCGCCTGGTTCCACGGCAAGCCGTTCAGAAAATCAGAGTTGATCATCTTACCCGACTTGGGGTCGAAGTTGTCTTTTGTGATGTCGCTGGTCGGACCTTCCAGCACGTCAATGATGGGAAGGTTGAAGTGTTTGGCAAAAGCGTAGTCGCGTGTGTCACTCGATGGCACGGCCATGACCGCGCCGGTACCATATCCCGCCAGTACATAGTCGGCGATCCACACAGGCACTTTAGCCTGGTTAAACGGATTGATCACATACGCGCCGGTAAAGGCGCCGGAGATGCGCTTGACCTCACTCATGCGGTCACGCTCACTACGATTCTTCGCGACCTCTACATACTTGTCTACTTCCGCGCGTTGCTCCGCCGTGGTGATCTTCTCGACCAGCTCGTGCTCCGGCGCAAGCACCATAAAGCTCACGCCGTAAATGGTATCGATGCGCGTGGTGAACACGCGGATGGTCTCGTCCGAGCCGGCCACCGGGAAGTCGAGCTCGCAACCCGTCGACTTACCAATCCAGTTGCGCTGCATTTCCCGTACAGGCTCGGGCCAGTCAATGGTGTCCAGTCCCTTCAGCAAGCGCTCGGCATACGCCGTGATCCGCATGCTCCACTGCATCATTTTGATGCGTTCCACCGGGTAGCCCCCACGTTCCGACACACCGTCTTTGATCTCATCGTTCGACAATACGGTGCCCAGCGCCGCGCACCAGTTCACCATTGTCTCGCTCAGATACGCGATGCGGTATTGTTGTAAAACATTTTCTTGTTCCCGGGCATCCCAGGCTTGCCACTGCGCCGCGGTGAAAGGCTGGGCGTTGTCGTCGCATACCGCTTCAACACCCTGATTGCCCTGTTTCTCAAAGGCAGCGATCAGGGTCTCGATCGGTTCGGCCGCGCCGTCCGGTGCCGGTTGGCCATGCACGGTGCGCGACTTTTTGTTATACCAGCTGTTGAACAGCTGCATAAAGATCCACTGCGTCCATTGATAGTAGGCGGGGTCGGAAGTTTGAACTTCGCGGTCCCAGTCATAGGAAAAGCCGATTTGGCGCAGCTGGCGTTTGTAGGTCTCGATGTTTTTGGCCGTCGTTACCGCCGGGTGTTGCCCCGTTTGGATGGCATATTGTTCGGCAGGAAGTCCGAATGCGTCAAAGCCCATCGGGTGCAACACATTGAAGCCCTGAATGCGCTTGTAGCGCGAGACGATGTCTGAAGCAATGTAGCCGAGCGGGTGCCCTACGTGAAGACCCGCGCCCGAAGGGTAGGGGAACATGTCCAACACATAGTATTTGGGCTTGGAAGTGTCGTTCGAGACTTTGTAAGCCCCGGTTTTTGCCCACGTCTCCTGCCATTTCTGCTCAATGCGTTTGATCTCGTCTTTACTGTAATCGGCCATTTTTGAAGAATCTATTAATAACGAACGGCAAAAATAAACGAATTCCTGGTACTGTAAGGGCCTGTTGCCGGCGAATCCTGCCCCGCCCGCGGTGTATCGTAGCCCCGCCAGCAACCTGCTTTCTCGCCCGCTTCGCCCGAAGGGATGAACGCCCGGTGCGGGGATTTTACAGTTGATCGCGCCGGTCCGACAGTTCGGTAACACTTTTTTGAGAAGGAGGCCTCAAACGTGAATTTTTGGATCATAATCAACGGAAAAATCCAAAACACATAGCCCTATGAGACTCCTGATCCTCCTCGTCTTTGTCTTCTTCATCACCACGGCTGCGCAGGCGCAAATGGACGAACGTTTTTACTTCCCCGTCAAAGAATGGAAGTCCCTGGACGGCGTGCCCTACGAAGAGGTGACACTGCCGCACGACAGCGTGTCACTGAGTGCTATCTTTTTAAAACCAGCCGGTAAGCCGAAGGGCACCATTCTGTTCCTGCACGGTGCCGGTGGCAATGTCACCTCGTATGTGTTTATCACGAAGCCGCTGGTAGAGCATGGCTATCAGGTATTCATGATCGACTTCCGTGGCTACGGCAAATCCACCGGCAAGCCCACCCATACCTCCGTAGCAGCCGATGGTGAATTTGTCTTCAACTACCTGGTGAACCGCCCCGATGTAAAAGGCACGAAGCTGTTGCTGTTCGGTACATCGCTGGGTACGCAGATCGCCGCACACCTGGCCCGCAACCAGAGTACACAGGTAAATGGTTTGGTGCTGGAGGGCGGTATGAGCTCGCTCACGGATATTGCCCTGGCGTATGCGCCGGCAGAGCATCACGCCATGATCCGTCAAATCCCGATGCCGTATGCCGCGAAAGAAGATGTGAAGTTTTTGAAGACGGTACCGGTGCTGGTCGTGCACAGCCGGGAAGACAAAGAGGTACCCTTTGCGCAAGGCGAAGTACTTTACAGCAATGCCGCCGGCCGCAAGAATCTATTGGTTTATAGTGGTGGCCACCTGGAAGGAATGAAAGCAAACACGCAGGAATATCTGACCCGCATCGACGCCCTGTTGAAATAACAATGCAGCTCACAACGCTTACCAAATGACCATGCGACTACTCTTTACTCCGCTGCTATTCATCATCATGCTGCCTGCCCTCGCACAAACCAAACTTGCCGGTCGTGTAACCGACCGGCAAGGTCAGGGAATACCTCTGGCGAATGTAATCCTGGCCGGTACCTACGATGGTGCCACCACCGACAATGAAGGCGCATTCAGCTTCGAGACGTTCGAAACGGGCACGCACAAGCTGGTCGTTAAGTACGTAGGATATAAAGATTTCGAGCAAGAGGTAGTGCTGGCAGGAAGGCCCGTGGTCTTACACGCCGCGCTCGAAGAAACGATCAACGAGCTGGACGCGGTGGAGATCACGGCCGGCTCGTTCATGGCCAGCGACGAGTCACGCCGCACCGTACTCAAGGCGATTGATATCGCTACCACAGCCGGCGCGACGGCTGACATTGCAGGCGCCCTGAATACATTGCCCGGAACACAAAAAGTCGGCGAGAGCGGTCGCCTGTTTGTACGCGGCGGCGATGGCAACGAAACCAAAACATTCATCGACGGCATGTTGGTGTTGGATGCCTACGGACCTGCCGCACCCAATACACCCTCCCGCGGTCGGTTCCTGCCCTTTATGTTTAAGGGCACCAGCTTTAGCACCGGCGGGTATTCCGCCGAGTACGGCCAGGCGTTGTCTTCGGCGCTGGTGCTGGACTCGCGCGACAAAGCCGAGATGACGCGCACAGACATCGGGTTGTTATCGGTAGGTGGCGACGTGACGCATACACAAGCCTGGGAACGTGGTTCGGTAGCCGGTAAGTTGCAATACACCAACATCCGTCCCTACTTCGGTTTAATAAACCAGGAGATCGATTGGCGAACGCCACCTGCATCCTGGGAAGGCGTCGGCGCCTTCCGCCACGAGGTAGGCAAGACCGGCATGGTGAAAGTATATGGCAACATGAGCCGCACCGATTTCTCGTTGTATGAACACGATATCGACAACCCCGCCAGCCGGGTTGCCTATGCCTTGCAAAATGACTACCGCTATATCAACGCCTTCTACAAAGATGTGTTGAGCGAGCGCTGGACGGTACGCGGTGGCGCCGCCTATACCTACCAGCAAAACGATTCTCACGCCGGCACCACGGCAACGCTGGAAACAGAAAAAGGTGTTCACGCCAAGACGGTATTCGAAGGCTCGCTTACCGACAAGGTAGAGCTGAAAACCGGCGCTGAAGTGCTGCAACGCCGCTACAGCCAGGATATTCACACAGAAGGCATGCCCACCGCCATCCGGGCATTTGACGAGACGTGCATCGCCGTGTTCACAGAAGCCGACGTGTACGCCAGCAACCGGTTTGTCACGCGCGCCGGGGCACGCGGCGAGTATAATACATTAACGGGCAAGACTTCCGTAGACCCGCGCCTGTCCATGGCCTACAAGACGGGCAACGTCGGACAGGTATCACTGGCCTATGGCATCTTCCGGCAAACGGCGAACAATACATGGGTACGTCTGAACGCCAACCTGGAGGCCGAGAAGGCTGAGCACTACATCCTGAACTATCAACACGTCACCGGTGGGCGAACCTTTCGCGTGGAAACATACTACAAGCGCTACCGCGACCTGGTAAAATATACCGGCACCACCGAGCCAACACAATTAAACAATACCGGCCGCGGCAGCGCGCAGGGGGTAGAGCTTTTCTGGCGCGACAATGAAACGGTGCGTGGCGTGGACTATTGGGTATCATATTCTTTTCTCGATACACGGCGCAACTACCTGAACTACCCGGAATCAGCCATGCCCGCCTTTGCCTCCCGGCACAACGCCTCGCTGGTAGTAAAATATTTTATCGAGCCCCTGAAAAGCCAGGTAGGCACTACCTATTCCTATACCAGCGGCCGTCCCTACAACAACCCCAACAAGACATCGTTCAACAGCGAACGTACACCGTACTATAGCGACCTGAGCCTGAACTGGAGTTACCTGCCCAAACCCTACCTCATTGTATATTTCTCTTGTACCAACGTGCTGGGCCGCGATAACATCTTTGGCTATACCTATAGCGACACGCCTACGGGGGACGGTTTTTACAACAGTCGCCCCGTACGCCAGGCGGCACCGCGTTTTTTGTTCGTCGGTATCTTCCTGACGCTGTCCAAAGACAAATCCGTAAACCAGCTGCCAACACTCTAAATAACGATACACGCTTATAACCCCTTACGATTATGAAACATCTACATCTTTATCTCATCGCCCTGCTCGCCTGGAACATCACGCAACCTGCCGTCGCCCAGGGTGACCGCTACACGGCCGCGATGCAGCCGCATATCCGTACCGTCTATACAGCCGATACCGTGCCGCCGCTGCAAAATGCTGTGAATGCCCTGGAGCGGATCGCGACGGCCGAGAAGACTCGCTGGGAACCGTACTACTATACATCCTTTGGTTATGTCATGATGATGAACTACGAAAACGACAAGCTCCAAAAAGATCGTTACCTCGACCTGGCATCGAAAGCCCTGGCGCACGCCAGCGCGTTGGTACCGCAGGAGTCGGAAGTCGTGGCGCTGGAAGGTTTTATCCTGATGATGCGCGTAAGCATTGACCCGGCTTCGCGCGGGCAACAGTATGCCGGTCAGGCTACACAGACACTGGCCCGTGCCGTTGCGTTGAATCCCGAAAACCCCCGGGCCCTCGCGTTGTTGGCGCAAATGCAATACGGCATGGCGCAGTTCTTCGGATCATCCACCGCAGAAGCTTGCGCCAACGCGCGGAGCGCTACAGAAAAGTTTGCTACCTTCCAGCCTGCAAATCCGCTGGCGCCACAATGGGGGCGGTCCATGGCGGAAAAATTGCAGGGTACCTGTAAAGAATGATACTGACCAGAAAGATCATATTGCTTGAGTTACGCGACATGGCGATCCTGCTGCTGATCGGATTTGTGATGACATATACCGGGCTGAGCTGCCGCGCATGTGACATTCAAACACAACGATTCTGGATTATTGCCTCTTTTACCGGCTTTTCGTGGATCCTGCTTTTCAAAGGCAATTCGTACCTGGCAGACGCCGTGTCACTCAAGATCTCCTGGCTCGAGTATCCCATACGCCGTGTGTTGGTCGGATTACTGGTGACGGTTGCCTACACGACACTGGCCATGTATTTATTAAATGTCATCTACCTCCGTACGTTTGATGTCAAATTCGGGAACAGTGCCTACTATACCATCGGCTTTACACTCGTCATCTCCCTGTTCATGCATGGACGTGCCTTTCTGTTGGGCTGGCGCCAGTCGGCGATCGACACCGAACGTCTGCAAAAAGAGAACATCGCGGCCCGGTATGAAAACCTGAAGAGCCAGGTCAACCCGCACTTCCTGTTCAATACCCTGAACGTACTTTCCAACCTGGTATACGAAGACCAGGACAAGGCCGTCAAGTTTATCAAACACCTGTCGGAGGTGTATCGCTACGTGCTCGACACCCATAACCAGGAAGTGGTCACGCTCGAAGAGGAGGAAAAATTCCTCAACGCCTTCCTGTATTTACAGCAAATGCGGTTCGGCAATAAACTGATGGTAGATATTCGTTTGCAGGGTGTACAGAGTATGGTCCCCCCGTTGGTGTTGCAGATGCTTGTTGAGAACGCCATCAAACACAACATCGTTTCCGAGGAAAATCCACTCACGGTCCGGGTATATGCGCAAGATGCTTACCTGGTGGTGGAGAATAACTTCCAGAAAAAGATGGTCTTGCCCGAAGAATCCACAGGATTGGGCCTGGAAAACATTCGCCACCGCTACGAGTTCCTCACCAAATTGCCGGTGGAGGTAATTCAAAACGATAAATTTACAGTAAAGCTCCCCATCATTCCGGTAACGACATGACGGTATTGATCATTGAAGACGAGCCCCTGGCGGCCCAACGACTGGAAAATCTCGTAAAAAGCCTCGAGCCCACGGCCGTGCTACTGGACAAGCTCGACACCGTCAAACGTGCCGTGGCCTGGCTGGAGGAGAATCCGCCACCCGACCTGATCTTTATGGACATCCAGCTGGCAGACGGCATCAGCTTTATGATCTTTGACCAGGTGCAGGTAAGGTCGCCGGTAATCTTTACCACGGCGTACGATGCCTATGCGCTAAAGGCCTTTAAAGTCAACAGCATCGACTACATTCTCAAACCCGTAGACAAAGACGAGCTCGGGGCGGCATTAACCAAATTTCGCAGCCTAAACCGAAACGAGTCCGATACACGTCACATGCTGACGAATCTCTCACAAACCATTCAGGGCCTGACCAAAAAGCACAAAACACGGTTTGTGATCAAAGTAGGGGAGCATCTGCGTACGGTGGAGGTGGACACCATTCTGTATTTCTATAGTCAGGATAAGACCACCTTCTGTTGCACGACCGACAACCGTAGCCACATCCTGGATTACACGTTGGAGCAGGTAGAGGAACTGTTGGACCCCGCACGTTTCTTTCGTATTAGCCGGAAGTACCTGGTGGCGGCGCCTGCTATTCAAGACATCATCAGCTATACCAATAGCCGACTACGCTTGGTATTAAAGGCATCGCAGGACAATGACATTATCGTGGCCCGGGAACGTGTGCAGGAATTTAAGGATTGGCTGGATCGGTAGCCCCGCAGCGGGAAAGAAGACGGGAATTACGCCTTCACGATCATCAATTTCAGCTCTTCAATGTCTTTTTGCTTGAGGGGCTTGGTGATAAATTGGATCACGTTGTCGTAGGAGAAAGCCTCTTCGCGGTCTTTGAGATTGTTAGAGCTCGTAAGAACAACAATCCTGGATTTGGATCGCACGGCCTGCGGAAGCTCGGAAAACGTCTTCAGGAACGCAAAACCGTCGGTTTCAGGCATATTGAGGTCGAGGAAGATAATATCGGGCGCGGCATCTTCCGTGAGACCCCGCAACCAGTCGAGCGCATCGTCAGCCGACTTGTAGAGCACCAGTTGATTGGAGAAATTGTAAACCTCCAGGAATCTACGTTGGATGAACAGATCAATGTCGCTATCATCGATCAATACTGTTTTATCAACTAGTCTTGCCATAACATCTATTTCGAGGGTGCATCACTAAACTTACAAAAAAGTAACCGAAGGCGGAAAAAATCACCCGAATTTGTAATCAGTCCGTTTTAAAGGACTGAAAAATGTGTTAAACTTGAAACTCTAAAAACCTAAGCTTCTGTGTATGAAATTTAAACGACTGATTTTCTTCTGTTTGAGTGGGGCGTTGGCGGTCACGCTGGCCTCCTGTGGTGGTTCTTCCGATAAGAAAAACAATGCTGACGAGTTTACGGCTCCGGAAGATAGCCTGAAAGAGCAGATTGAAGAAGTGGTTTATAATATACCTTCTCCTTCTGAAATTCCCTACCTGCTCCAGACTACTGGTGCAGAATTTAACGAGTCACTGCTGAATCCGCGCACGAAAGTGGACCAGTATGCTGCTCGTACGGATAAAGCAGCCCTTAACCTGGGGGTATATGCAGCCGACATCGGTTACCTTACATCATACGATAAAACGCAGGAAGCAATCGATTACCTGGGCGCCTGCAAAACGCTGGCCGACAACCTGGGCATTATCGGTTCTTTTGATGGCGAGATCCTGAAGAAGTTCGAAGCCAACATTTCGAATAAAGATTCCCTGACACACCTGCTGGATAAGTCGATCAAAAAGACAGAGATTTTCCTGAAGGATGACAGCCGTAACAAACTGTCGTCGCTCATCGTAGCCGGTAGCTTTATCGAAGGCCTGCACATCTCTACCGGCCTGATTAAAACCTATCCCCAAAACCTGCTGCCGACCGACCAGCGCATCCAGGTACTGACCCCGCTCACCCGCGTGGTACTGGAACAAAAGAAATCGGTTAGCGAGCTGTTGAAGATGCTTCAAACAGTAGAGCAAACAGAGCCTGTAACGACCATGGTAGCCGACCTGACCGCGCTCGAAAAAGCTTATGCGGCACTGAATATCGAAGAGAAGATCAAAGAAAACCGCGGTGACCTGATTCTGTCTGACAAGAACCTCGTGGAAATTACCTCGATCGTAGAGAAGCTCAGAAAGGGTATTACTGAATAATAGCTTAGCGTACATAGCGTAATGAATACAAAGAGGACTGGCCAACACCAGTCCTCTTCTATTAGCAGCACATCTTTGATTATCTTCGTATACCGAACCTAAGCGTATGAGCGAACCTTTACTGAAAGCCATTTTGCGGCTGTTTGCCGTGGTAGCCAAAGAAGATGATGTAACGTCCCAGGAGCGGGAACACATCCGCACATTTGTAGAAGATCACATCAGTCGCTCAGCCGTAGCCCGGTACCTGGCGTTGTTCGACGAATACGTGCAGGCCCTGCCGCCTCAAACGGGTGACCTACAGGCCACCGTCCAACGTGTACAAACATTGTGCGCCGAAGTGAGCCCCGAGCTTACCCAAAAACAAAAGGTAGTCATCCTGTTAGAGCTCATCAACATTGTACAGGCTGATGGCGCCATCTCGGCACGCGAAGAAGAGCTTGTGCAGGCGATCGGCACTGCCTTCAAAGTGTCGACCGCGTCAGTCGATGCTATCAAAACATTCGTCCTGGGCAACGAATCCCGCCAGCTGGACCACGACCACATCCTGGTGATCGACGCTTCCAGGCAGGGAACTTTTCAACAGGCCCACCACCTGTACCGCCCCGCGCTTAACGGCTTCGTGGCCGTGGTATACATCGAACAAGTCGAGATCTACTTCATACGCTACCTGGGTAATACCGATGTGTACCTCAACGGGGTGCCTGTCAAAAGCGGCAAGATCGCCGTGCTCGCCGTCGGTAGCATGCTGCGGTGGGAGAAAGATGAACCGGTATACTATGGCGACCTGCTCAACCGCTTCAAGAAATTCGGCGGCTATCCGCGGCTGTCATTCGAAGGCAAAGGTCTGACCTATAAATTCAAAAACGGCCGCCTGGGCCTGCGGGAAGTAAACGTAACCGAAGAGTCCGGTAACCTCGTAGCCCTGATGGGCGCCAGCGGCGCCGGGAAATCGACCTTGCTGCACGTGCTCAATGGCTCGGAAAAACCCTCGGGTGGCCAGGTACTGATCAACGGTATCGACATACACCGGTCACCCCAACAGGTTGAAGGCGTGATCGGCTTTGTACCGCAGGACGACCTGTTGATTGAAGACCTGACCGTATACCAAAATTTATACTACGCCGCCAAGCTTTGCTTCAGCACAAAACCCGAAGCGGAGATCGATGCGCTGGTGCTGCGCGTACTCGAAGACCTGGGCCTGGAGCAAACCAAAGACCTGAAAGTAGGCTCGCCCTTGCACAAGACCATCAGCGGGGGCCAACGTAAGCGCCTGAACATCGGCCTGGAGCTGTTGCGCGAGCCGGCCGTACTATTCTGCGACGAGCCTACCAGTGGCCTGTCGTCGCGCGACTCTGAAAATATCATCGACCTGCTCAAAGAGCTTTCGTTCAAAGGCAAGCTTGTATTTGCCGTGATCCATCAGCCGTCGTCTGACATCTTTAAGATGTTTGACAAGTTGCTCATACTCGATTCCGGCGGCTACCAGATCTACTACGGCAACCCGGTCGATGCCGTGGTATATTTCAAACGCAGCATCAGCCTGGTCAACAGCGACGAAGGCGAGTGTCATTCGTGCGGCAACGTAAATCCCGAGCAGATCTTTAACATCATCGAGACAAAGGTCATTAACGAATACGGCCACTTCACAAACGAGCGCAAGATTACCGCCGAGCAGTGGAACACCGTGTTCAAACAAAACTACCGGCCCTTTGCCGTCGAAACATCCCGGGAGGTACCGCACTCGACGCTGAATATTCCCACGCGCCTCAAACAAACACACCTGTTCTCGCTGCGCGACCTGCAGGCCAAGCTGCACAACCAGCAATACCTCATCATCAACCTGTTGGAAGCTCCGCTGCTGGCGTTCATCCTCGCATTCATTGTACGATACTACAACCTGGACGATACCTCGCTGGCCGGCTATGTGTTTGGCAAGAACCTGAACATCCCGGCCTACCTCTTCATGAGTGTGATCGTGGCGTTGTTTATGGGACTAACGGTGAGCGCCGAGGAGATCATCCGCGACCGTAAAATTCTGAAGCGCGAAGCATTTCTGCACCTGAGCCGCAGTAGCTACATCCTTTCGAAAATATCGATCCTGTTTATGCTGTCGGCCATTCAGACCTGTATGTTTGTGCTGGTCGGCAATTATATCCTGGAGATCCAGGGCATGTTCCTGAACCACTGGCTGATTCTCTTCACCACGTCCTGCTTCGCCAACCTGTTGGGGCTAAACATCTCTTCCGGTTTTAATTCAGCCGTGACGATCTATATACTCATTCCGCTGCTGCTTATTCCGCAATTGATCCTGAGTGGGGTAGTGGTGAAATTTGACAAGCTCAATCCCAGCATTGGCAATACTGCCACGGTTCCTTTTGTCGGTGACCTGATGGCGTCGCGGTGGGCCTTTGAGGCCGCCATGGTCACCCAGTTTAAAGACAACCCGTTCGAGAAAGAGTTCTTTCTATACGACAAAGCCATGGCGGGCGCCGACTATAAGAAGGTATATTACCTGCCGGAGCTCGAAACACGGCTGCAGTATGCGCTCAATAACTTTGAGTCAAAAGACGAAGCCGTACGGACCCGCCTCACGGCTGACCTGGCCCTGATCCGCCACGAGGTCGGCAAAGAGCTGGAAGCCGCGGGGCAGACGCTTCGGGCTGCCGATGCACTGGTGTTGGGCAAGTTCGATTCGACAACCTATGCTGAAGTATCGCGCTTCATCGATGCCCGTAAACATTTCTATATAAAACGCTACAACCTGGCCGACGATAAACGCGAGCAGCTTGTCAAGCGCTATACCGACACACCGGAGAAAGATGCTGCGTTCAGTGCCTTTCGCGAAGCTTATCACAACGACGCCATTACCGACCTGGTGAAGAACATCTCGGAAGGGCACCGCATTGTCGCCGTGGAGGGTAAACTTGTGCAGAAAATCTTCCCGATCTACAAAGACCCGGATCCCGAGCATAAGATCGACTTTGATGCACAGTTTTACATGCCGGCCAAACACTTCCTCGGCCGGAACATTGATACCTTGTATTTTAATATGGGGGTAATCTGGTCCATGTGCCTGGTACTGGCGCTGACGTTGTACTTTGATGTGCCGCGTCGCGTCATCGAGGGACTGGGCAACCTGTCAAATCCTTTGTATAAAAAATCGTAATATCATTTCGTAGGCTATGTTCTTCTTTCTGTCCAAGACCCTGAGCTACCTGGTCATGCCGTTGACCATCGTCTTTATCCTGCTGGTGCTGGCGCTCGTACTGCGCAATGCCCGGTGGAAAAAGATCTCGTTGTGGACGGGCATCGGGTTGCTATACTTCTTCTGCAACAGCTTCCTGGCCAATGAAGCCATGCACGCCTGGGAGATCGACACCGTACCCTACGCCGACATGCGCCCGCACGAGCTGGGCATTGTACTGACCGGTGCGACCATCCCATTCCGCACGCCCAACGATCGGGTATACTTTCAGCGCGGCGCCGACCGTGTAACGCATACTGTACAGTTGTATAAACTGGGGTTGATCAAAAAGATCCTGATCAGCGGCGGCAGCGGCATGTTGTTGCGGGAGGAAGAACCGGAGGCTAACAAGTTTAAGAAAGCGATGATCATGATGGGTGTCGACTCGACCAATATCCTGATCGAGAATGAGACCCGTAACACTGCCGAGTCGGCCCGGGAAGTTGTCAAGCTGCTCGACTCCCTGCACTACCGTTCGGAAGATTGCCTGCTGATCACTTCGGCCTTCCACATGCGCCGTTCGCTGGCATGCTACCGCAAGGTGGGCCTGGCGTTAGAACCGTTCACGACAGACTTTTATTCGCACCCGGAGCACTACTACCTGGACGCGTACCTGCTGCCCAAGCTCGAAGCATTAGTGATTTGGCAGAAGCTCTTCAAAGAATGGATGGGGCTGGCGGCGTATAAGGCAGCAGGATATGTATAAAAAAAAGGCCGTCCTCGCGAACGGCCCTTTCTCATAGGTAGGTAGTATTATTTTTTATAGCCCGGCAGGAGACACCGGCAACGGCGTACCGCCATGAGCCCCAATGTTCACCAGCGGTATTGTTGATCCAAACTTAGCATTAATTGCATTGATAAAGATGTTCGCGGTATACGCGTATCCGCGGCTGTTCGGGTGCACGCCGTCTTCCGAAAAAGCGCCGGTAGGAGGGGCAAAGTTGGGCGTGATGGTCACGTTGTTTTGTGACTGCGCACCGGCCGTCACCAACCCGGTGAACGTAGCGTTTACATCCGCCAGCGCTATGCGCGAGCTTTGCGCAGCAGCGGTTTTGATGATGTTGTTAAAGGCTGTCGTGCGGGCACGTACTACCTCAACCTCTGTTTTGGTCAGCGAATACTGGTCTGCCAGCGGCACCGTTACGCCGATGATGGTGTTTGCGTTTCCACCATTCGGGATTGTGCCCAATACGGAGGCAGCCGAAAGTGGAAAGAGATCCTCGGCCGTGGCCTGGCGTGCTTGCTCATACGGTGCAAGCGCAGCCCGCTGCGCGTCATCGATGGCATTGGCGGCGCGGAGCATGTCGAACTCGTCGCCGAGATCGGCCAGGCTCTCGTCCTGAATCACAATGGCATTGTTACCCGCGGCAAAGTTTATCTTCCGCCGGGCAGCGTCGGCAGCGTTGTGACCTAAATATGCTACAGTCGCATCCAGAGCATTATTAAATCCCGCGAAACCGGCATTCAACATCGTGACGGTAGCAGCGTCCAGTGGAATGTTGTTATACTTCACCGTGGTGAAATGCGGAATGGATGTCACATCGGGTACGTTGCCGACCACACCTTTTATTGTTTCGCTGGAGCCGAGGAGCGAAGAAATGATAATGTTGTAACGCGTTTGGAAATCAGCCTCGCTGGTTAATATTCCTTCGTTAGATCCGCCTGAAACCGCATACCCCAACACATCGTTGTTGCCACCCCAGAACAGGAAGAACGTGGGCTGCGTAGCCAGAGCGTCGCCGAGGATCGTAGACGTACCAGGGTTGCTGGCGAAACGTGCATACAAAGGGTTGTAGGCAGGGTTTTCAGGAACACCGGGTCCGCCGGTCTGTGGTGCAATAAATTGGACTAGCTGAACCCCGGGCACCGCGAAGTTGTTGAGCTTCGTTTTGTCGCCCGTATAGGCGCCCGGAATATCCGCGGTATTGTACGGTGCCGGTACGCCGGGTGCGCCTGCTGGTGTCGGCAGCGGCCCCTTCGGGCCCGTACCGTCAGAATCGAACAGGATCAAACGCCCCCGCACGACTCCCCCCCCAGGGTTGGAATACGTAGCGTTATAGCCGTTCACCGAGTTGATGTCCGGCTGATTAAAGGTCGCTGCACCACCGACGCACTTTAGTTTATCGGCAATGATCAACCCCAAGGAATGATTTTGTCCTTCGGTGAACAACGCACCGGCCTGGAATCCGGCGACAAGCGACTCGCCAATGGTCACAAACTTCGAGAAGTTGGCAGCACCGGGCAACGCATCTTCACATGCGGTGTCGGCCACCGTTTCCGGCTGCTGCAGGTCGATCACGTCCTGGTCGCAGGCGCTGACCAGAAGCATGAGCGAAAGGGTATAACCCAGGTATATAATCTTTTTCATGATCGTCAGAGTTGAAGCTTATTTAAAGAATTCATCGAACGTGAGGGAAATATAGTATTGCTGTCCTACAAAAGGACCACCCAGGTTGGTGCGATAGTCGCCACCACCAATGTTGGAGCCACCAATTTTCGCGATGGTTTTGATTGCCGTGATCTTATAGCTCAACTGTGCGTCGATTACGCCAAACTCCGGCACGTTCCACGCACCAAAGTCAGACTCCCACAGGAATTCATCCTGCCAGCGGTAAGTCACGTTAAATCCAAGGGTCTTCGTCAGCTTCCGATTGCCGATGCCGACGTTGAACTTGTGTTTGGGTGTGTTGAAACCCGAACGGAAGTTGGGATCCTGATCTTTGTCTTCGTCCAGCGTGGCATAGTTATAGTTACCCGTCAGCTGATAGCCTTTCGGCAGGTTGTACGTAACGCCTGCACCGACACCAAACGAGCTTACGGTAGCCGCCGAGTTAACATAGGGCGAGTATACAGTGCCCGCAGGGACTGTGTTGCCCTGGTGGCTGGTCGGACGTTTGTTGACAATATCCAGCGAGCCGATAAAGTCTTCGTAGGCATTGTAATAGGCGTTCAGATCGAGCAGCAGGCCGCCGCCGAAGATGCCCTTATAGCCCACTTCAAATGCGCGCAGTTGCTCGGGCTCCACATACTTCACATTTGCTTCCACCAGGCGCGAAGCATCGCCGCTGGCAACAGAGCCGTCGGTATTGAGCGTGCCGCCGTTCGAGCGGAAGTCTTCATATGAAGCGCGCGTCCAGGCACCACCGTTGTGTACACCGTAGCGTTCGGCATTTTTCTTCGCGCTGCCCAGCAGGATGTTCGTGCCGGCAGGGAAATAAATGAACTGTGCTTGGGTGTCGGGGTTACGGAAGCCGGTTTGGAACGATGCACGGATGTTGTGGTTTTCATTCATAGTATACACCGCCGATACGCGGGGTGTTATACGGCCGTCAAAGTTTTGATTCTTATCAAAACGCAACGATCCCGTCAGCTTGAGCGCATCGGCCACGGTTTTGGAAATCTGACCGTAGACACCAAATTCATCGATGTCAATACGCTTGAAGTTGACGCCGTCTGCGGGCGCTTCGTTGAAGATCGTGCCGTCAGAGAAGAGGCTATACCGCCGGAAGTTGCCACCCAGTTGGATCTCGGCAAACTTGATGAGTTCGGCAAAGTTGTAGTTGAACTCGGCATGGTACAGACGCGACTGGTCCTTGAATTTTGCACCGGCAGGATTGCGTTGGAAGTAGTCGTTGCGCACAGACTCCACTAAGGTTTTATACTCGGTAGAGCCAATCGCAGGGCGATTGCGGTCCGCATAGGCGCGGGCAGCCTGGTGTGCCGCGGCCATATCACCACCGGTTACACCGGGAATATAACCTTGCATGGCGAGGATATAACGCTGCGCGTACTCGGGTGCCCACTGGGTTGCCGTAGGGCTGATGCGTTCATTCATGAGTCCGCCAAGGGCGGCCATGTTATAGGAGTCACCGGCGTCGGTAGCCGTTACATACCCACGCACAAAGAAGTTCTTGCCACGCAATTCTACTTTGTGGAACTGCTGCGTGAAGTCACGCAGCGCATATTTCTGCGAGCCCTGGTATACGGAGCTACCGCCACCGTAGCGGTAGTTATACAAGGCTTCGATCTTGTCCGTAATGCGATAATGCAATGCTACATCGGCCTTGATACTTTTAGCATCGTAGTTATCGACAATATCTTCTTCTCTCCAGCCCGTGCGACGCAGATCAAGCGGTGCATAGCCGGGTACCGGCAGGGGCACCGGTATGACGGCTTCGTCACCATAGGTATTCACCCCGTTGAAGTTCGGCTGGCCGCTGAGGTCTATAGAAGACTCCGGACGGTTTACATCCATTTTATAGTCGTTGCTATGCCAGTCTTCGGCATCCATCATCGAGAAGTTAACTTTAAAGGCAAACTTGTTATTGAATGCCTTGGCGTAGCGAATGCCAAAACTTGTCATCGGGTACGATTTACCTTGCGCGTCTGATGTCGTCAATCCACCCTTGAACTGGGCGCTAAGGCCCTGGTACTCAAACGGGCTTTTGCTCTTCATAATCAGGATACCGTTAAACGCATTGGGACCGTAGAGCGCCGACGCCGCGCCCGGCACCAGTTCCATACTTTCCGCATCGAGCTCGCCGATACCGATGATGTTCCCGGTAGGGAAGTTCAGCAGAGGAGCTTGTGTATCCATACCATCCACCAATTGTACAAAGCGCACGTTGGCAATGGTCGCAAAGCCGCGGGTGTTGACCTGTGGAAAGTTGAGACTGCTCGAAGTATACTGCACACCCTTTACATTGGCCAGCGCGTCGTAAAAATCGGGCGCGGGGGTCTGTTGAATGGCCAGCAGATCGACTTTCTCGATCGTTACGGGTGAGCGCATAATGCTCTCTTCCACACGCGAAGCGGAAATAACCACCTCTTGACCAAGTACGGTCTGCTCTTCCAATTTGACATCCAGGCCCGTGGTATTGGCGTTGGTGACTTCTACCTCCACCGTCTGGTAGCCGACAAACGAGAAGGCAAGGGTAAGGGGTGGTGCATCGCTGGCTTTAAGCGAAAACTCGCCCCCTGCATCGGAAATGGTACCGATAACTCGTCCTTTGACGAGAATGTTGACCCCAGCCAGGGGTTCGCCAGTGGCAGCATCCGTAACTTTTCCGGAAATAGCGGTTTGAGCGTGAACGGAGGCCGACAACAGCGCCATCAGCACGATCGCTAACGAAGCTTTGTAGATTTTTTTCATGGGTTCAATACGGAAATAGGTTAAGTGAAAGGGGGCCTTATCGAAGCCCGATTTGTTATGCATACCGAGCTTTCCTATGGTAAAGTACAAAAAATATCAAAATAACAAACGTTTGAAGGCGTCGTTTTCATAATATGAAATCGTTACCAATTCATTTTAGATTTATCGGATTTTTCAGGGATAGGGCTAACGTAACGCCATTGAAGGAGGTCAGATGATTAAAATTTACACAAAGGGCATAAAAAAAGCAGGTATTTTTACAAATACCTGCCGAATTTGGCATATCGTGGTTCGGCTATTCCGGATTCTTGAGAACGTGCTTCACCAGGCGTTCACACAAGGCGTTAATCTCACTGCTCATGGCTTCGTCGTTGGTCGCCTCTAAAATGCTCTGACCGATGCCGCCAATGCAGTCTACATAGAACCGCTTCATGTCCTCTACCGGCATGTCCTTGGTCCACAGGGCAATGCGTAATGTGTTTTTCTGTTTATGATCCCACAGTGACACCATCATGGATTTGGTGTCACTCATGCCCGGATCGGGCTTGTCGGTAGCGTCCCACTGTATTTTTTCGGGTATGTTTTTGTCGTCAAGCTCTACGCTGAACTGAATCGATGATTTTTTCATAGCCCAAATATAACAGGTGTCGGCCGTTTAGTGTTCCTGACTTTAATAGCTTGTTTCGTCTAATGTCACCTTGCCCTTAAAGGTCCAGAATACAAAGGTGGTGTAGGCCGCCACCAGCGGCACACCAATCGCCGCCACGGTCAGCATAATGCCCAGCGTCTTCTCCGACGAGGACGCGTTATACACCGTCAGGCTATTTTCGGGCGCCCCCGCCGAATAGAGGATTACCGGAAATAATTCCAAACAGACAATCATCAACGACACACTGATCACCAGGGCGGACGACAGGAATGCCAGCAGGTATTTGCGCTTGGCCACCATGCGGGTAATGTTGGCAATCGCCAGGATCATAATCACCGGCAGCACAAACATCGACGGACTGTCGTGTATCTGGTCGGCCATGTGGGGTATATACAGTACGGTGTAGAACGAGGTAATAACAAAGCTGATCACAAAGAAGATGGTCGCGCGCCGCACGATGATCGTCAGCTTGGCATATAACCGGTCCTCGGTTTTCATGACCAGGTAAATCGCGCCGTGCATCATAAAGAGCGCCAGCGCGGTGACGCCCACCATGCACGCATAGGGATTGAGAAACGCCATGTCGGTGCCACGGTATATATGGTCTTTGTCGAGTGGTAGGCCCTGGGCCACATTGCCTAGCATCATGCCCAGCAGAAATGCCAGCAGCGCGCTGGAGAGACAATAGCTGACATCCCACATGCGCCGCCACCACAACATCGGCTCTTTGCTGCGGAATTCGATTGATACCGCACGGAAGATAAGGGCCACCAGGAAGATCATGAAGGGCGTATAAAATGCCGACAGCAACGAAGCATATACTTCCGGAAAGCCGGCAAACAACGCTCCGCCACCAATGACCAGCCAGACTTCGTTACCGTCCCACACCGGACCAATGGCATTCAGCGCAATGCGCCGGCTGTTCTCTTTATTCAGAAAGAGGTGCAGCGCCCCGGCCCCCAGGTCGAAGCCGTCCAGGATGGCGTAGCCCGTAAAGACGGCGCCGATCACGAGGAACCACCAGGTAGCATAATCAATACCGGCAAAAGTTTCCATGCGCTAGGAGGGGTTAGTAGGGTGTGAAGATTTAACAGCATCGGCCATTTCCAGGTGTCGCGGGCTGTGGTCTTCGTTGTGCGTGTCGTACGGCCCGTGTGTGATCTTTTTGTTGAGCAGATACACAAATAATGTAAACAGCAGGATGTATACCAGGGTAAAAAGAATAAGCGACGACAATACCTGGTTGGCCGTAACAGCTTCCGACAGCGCATCGGACGTGCGCAATAATTTATAGACCACCCACGGTTGTCGTCCTACTTCGGCCGTGTACCAACCCACCTGGTTTCCGATCTGCGGCAACAGCACCGCCCACACAAACAGCCACAACAACCAGCGTTTGTTGAACAACGTACCCCGCCACCACAAGAATGTAGCGTATAGCGACAACGCGATCAGGAACATGCCGATGACGATCATGGTGTGATAGGTCTGGAAGACAAAGTTTACCGCTCCCGGCCGGTCCTTTTCAGGAATGCTGTTAAGGCCGGGCACCGGCGCATTGAAATCACCGTGCGTCATGAACGAGAGCCCGCCCGGTATGGAGAGCCCTGAAGTCTTTTGTTCTTCTTTGTTTACCCACCCGAACAAATACATATCCGCCACCGCCAGGGAATCAAAATGTCCCTCCATGGCAGCAAGCTTTGCCGGTTGGTAGTGTGCTACAATGTCAGCCGAACGGTGACCGCTAAAGAGCTGAAACAAGGACGCGCCCAGGGCAACCGTCAATGCGATCTTAAAGGATGCACGCGACAGCTCGATATATTTACCTTTTAAGATATACCATGCACTGACACTGGTCACCAGAAATGCACCTGCCAGAAAAGAACCTGACCACACGTGCAGAATACGATCAACCGACGAAGGGTTAAAGACCATCGCCCAGAAGTCGGTGATCTCCGCGCGGGCATGGATGCCTTCGCCCACAATGTGATATCCGGTGGGTGTCTGTTGCCAGGAATTGGCCACCACGATCCAGATGGCCGAGAACATCGAGCCCAGCGTCACCATGATGGTCGAGAAGAAGTGTACCCGCGGGCCAACCCGATTCCAGCCAAAGATGAGAATACCGAGGAAACCCGACTCCAATGCAAAAGCAAATATACCTTCGGCCGCCAGTGCACTGCCAAACACATCGCCAACATACCGCGAGTAAACAGCCCAGTTCGTACCGAACTCAAACTCCATGACAATGCCGGTGGCGACACCAATGCCGAAGATCAGCGCAAAGATCTTTACCCAGAAGCGGGTCATCTTTTCATAGATGACATTGCCGGTCTTCAGGTACATGCCTTCCATGAACACCATCACTAATCCCAGGCCGATACTCAACGGCGGATAGATATAGTGAAAGGCAATTGTAAAGGCGAATTGTATACGGGAGAGAATTTCTACGTCCATCGGGGCCTAAAGCTACAGCCTGAACGATTAAGGGACAAGGGGGAATAGGGATGTTGTGAGAGGCGCAAAAGGAACGAAACAATTCGTACCGAGACTTCGTTTGTTCGAACGAGTGCATGATTTTGCGGGGTCCCGGAGAGGTCGGGAAGAGGTAAAATGTTTCCCGGGAAAGGGGAGGATTCACCCAGTCAAAGGCGACTCATCCACATAGATGTCCTACACATGTCCCATAGATGTCCTACGGATGTCCTTACCCTTTAAAGGGGTGGAACATCCATGCGACATCTCAAGGTAAGGGGTGGGTTCAGGGTACTTCAGATAGACATCCGATACCCACTACCCGGGCTGACCGTGGTCTCCGCTGGTCACTGTTTCACCAACCCCAAAAAGAAATCCATGGATGCCGGGTTCTTTAACGAGCCGGTGTTGAGCACCGCCTTCGGATCTTTCCCCTGCAAAATCTTCTTTACGGGTGTTTCTGTTTTTTTACCGCTAATGGTGTACGGCACATCCGGTACGGCGATGATCTCGTCGGGCACATGGCGTGGGCTGTAGTCGCTGCGGATCGCGGTATTGATTTTCTTGCGGATATCGTCCGTGAGAGCAATGCCTTCCTGCATCACCACAAACAGCGGCATCCAAAATTCGCCCCCGGATTTTTCCAGGCAGATCACCAGGCTATCCTTCACTTCCTTCACCTTGTCCACAGCTCGGTATATTTCACTGGTACCGATGCGCACGCCGCCGCGATTCAAGGTAGCGTCGGAGCGACCGTAAATGATCACTCCCTGGCGCGGTGTGAGTTGGATCCAGTCGCCATGGCGCCAGATGCCCGGGAACATTTCGAAGTAGCTTTCGGTATAGCGTTTAAAGTCGGGATCGTTCCAGAAATATACCGGCATGGAAGGCATGGGGCGGGTGATGACCATTTCGCCGACCTCATCCAGTAACGGTTGGCCGTCTTCACTCCACGCTTCCAGGCTGCAGCCCAGCGCGCGGCATTGAATCTCGCCTGCGTATACCGGCAGGGTAGGATTGCCGCCTACAAAGGCGCTGCACACATCGGTGCCGCCGCTCATCGACGCCAGCCAGAGGTCATGCTTCACCGTGCGATAGATCCACTCAAAGCCCTCCGGCGGCAGCGTGCTGCCCGTGGAGCTGACGGAGCGCAAGGTGCTCAGGTCGCCAAGTGCTGCCGGATGTATACCCGCTTTGATACAGGCCAGGATAAAGCCCGCACTGGTACCAAAGTGATGAATGCGCGCCTGGGCAGCAAACTTCCACAATACATTCAGGTCCGGATACCCGGGACTACCGTCATAGAGCACCATGGTGCCACCGGCCAGCAAACTGCCATGGATATAATTCCACATCATCCAGCCCGTGGTGGTATACCAGAAGCAGCGCTCGCCCGGCTTAAAGTCATTGTGAAAGGTACCGTACTTCAGATGCTCCAACAGGATGCCGCCATGCCCCTGCACAATCGCCTTGGGCAGTCCCGTAGTGCCGGACGAATATAAGATCCACAGGGGATGACTAAACGGTACGCGTACAAACTGCAACGGAACGTCTGACGATTTTGTAACGTCTTGCCATAACACAACCGGCTTCGAAAGCGTCAGGGGTGCTGATTGCGAGGAGAGGAGGATCACACACTGCAAGGACGGCAGCGCATGCACAAGCTCTTGTACGACGCTCCGCTTGTCAAAGGTCTTGCCGCCGTACGTATAAGCATCGACGGCTACCAGTATTTTCGGCTCGATCTGTGCAAAGCGGTCAATGACCGCCGGCGTACCAAAGTCGGGTGAGCACGAAGACCATACTGCGCCCAGCCCGCTCGTGGCCAGGAACGCCGCCGAGGCTTCGGGGATGCCGGGCATATAGGCGGCAATGCGATCGCCCGTCGTAATATTTTGTGTGTGAAAGAACTGCTGCAGCGACGCTACCTGCTGGCGCAATGTAGCCCAGGAGGTCTCTTGCAACGGGCCGTCTTCGCGTTGAAAGATAATCGCCGGATGGGCATCGGTGGCCTGGCGAAAGATGTGCTCGGCATAGTTCAGCCGCGTGCCTTCAAACCACTGTGCGCGGGGCATCGTGCCCGTGACCACGTGCTGACAGGAGCCGTCGTGCTGAATGTCGAAATACTCCCACAGGCTTTGCCAGAAGTCGCCGGCGTGTGCCGTTGACCACTGCCAGAGCGCCTCGTAGGTGTCAAAGGAAAGATTGCGTGTGCGGGCCAGCCACTGCGTATAGCGCAGCAGGTTGGATTGCTGTATCGTTTCTTCCGAAGGAATCCACAGGGGTTGCATAGAGGGTGGGGGTATGCGTTACTGTTCTGGCAGCAAGCGCAGGGCATCGATCTTGTCCTGGGCCAGCTGCTGTTTCAACGTGTCAAGGTCCGGGAATTTCTCGTCGCCGCGTATAAACGTATGGAAGCGCAGCGTCAGGCTTTCGCCGTACAGGTCGCCACTAAAATCGAAGAGGTTTACTTCGATGGCGCGCTTCGTGCCGTTTACCGTCGGTCGGTTGCCGATGTACAACATGCCTTTATACAAGGCACGGCCATGCAGTACGGTAACAGCATAGATGCCGTCGGCAGGAATCAATTTATAATGCGTGTCGATGTCGATGTTGGCGGTGGGGTAGCCCAGCTGCCGCCCGATGCGGTCGCCAACGACAACACGACCGGTAAGGCTATACGGCTGCCCCAGCAGGTGCGAGGCAGTTTCCAGATCGCCTTCTTCCAACGCCTTTCTGATCTTGGAAGAGCTCACCGCGACATGGTCGACGTCCTGGCGCGGAATTTCTTCCACGTCAAACCCGTAGCGCGGCGCGTTGAGCTTCAATTGCTCAAAGCTACCTTCGCGGTTGTGGCCAAAGCGATGGTCATAGCCGATTACCAGCTTTTTCGTGCCGATGGTTTGCACCAGGATCTTCTGAATAAACTCTTCGGAGGTAAGCTGCGAGAATTCCTTGGTAAACGGAATGCGCACCAGGTGCTGGATGCCCTGTTGTTTCAGCAGCTCCGCCTTTTCTTCAAAGGTGTTCAGCAGCTTGAGGGAGCGATCTTCGGGGTGCAGCACCAGTCGCGGGTGCGGCCAGAAGGTGATCACCACGGTCTCGCCACCATGTTTCAGGGCCACCTCGCGCAGGCGGTTTAGTATTTTCTGGTGCCCGACGTGTACGCCGTCAAAGGTGCCGCTGGTGACAACGGCATAGTCCAGGCGGGTAAAATCGTCGATTCCATGATAGATCTTCATGCTCCTGAATGGTAGGCAAACCTACTGTATTTCGTCAATATACAGGGCGTTTTCGAGCGTATATTTCCCAATGCGGGTGCGGCAAAGCTCGGCCATGTAGGCACCGACGCCGAGGGTTTCGCCCAGGTCGCGCGCGATGCTGCGAATGTAGGTGCCCTTCGAGCAGACAATGCGGAACGATACTTCGGGCAGGTTTATCGCCGTGATCTCAAACGTACTGATCTCCACCTCGCGCGGTGTCAGCACGACATCTTTCCCCTGGCGGGCAAATTCGTAGGCGCGCTTGCCGCCAATGCGAATGGCGGAATGTGCGGGCGGCAGTTGTTGTATGCGGCCTTCTTGTTTGGCCGCTGCCGCGCGAATCATATCAGGCGTGATGTGGGATATATCCTGGGCTTCACTCACCTCGGTTTCGAGGTCGTATGAAGGCGTGGTCTGACCAATGATAAAACGGCCGGTATATTCTTTCTCCTGGCCCATGAATTCTTCGATCTTCTTGGTCATTTTGCCGGTGCAGATGATGAGCAGGCCGGTAGCCAGGGGGTCGAGCGTGCCGGCATGGCCGATCTTTTTCATCTTGAGCTTGTAGCGCAGCTTGTTGACCACATCAAACGAAGTCCACTCCAGGGGCTTGTTGACGAGTAGTACGCGGCCCTCGCTGTCGGGAGCGTTTTCCATTTAGATAATGGTAAGGCCTACGTTGAGGTAATACAGCACCAGGATGAGGATGCCCAGCACGATGCGGTAATACCCGAAGAGCTTAAAGCCGTAGCGCGTCAGGAAACTGATGAAGGATTTGATGGCGACGATGGCCACGATAAAGGCCACGACGTTACCAACGGCCAGTAAGGTAATTTCGTGCGCGCCAAAGGTGTTGCCCTCCAGGAAGTATTTCAGCATTTTGAGCCCGGTTGCGCCCGCCATGGTCGGTACGGCCAGGAAGAAGGAAAACTCCGCCGCAGTCTTTTTGTTCAGCTTCTGGGCCATGCCGCCGATAATAGTCGCTGCCGAGCGCGATACGCCCGGGATGAGTCCAAAGATCTGAAATGCGCCGACCTTAAAGGCCGTGGGGTAATCGATCTCTTTCGTGCTGTTTTCGTTATTCTTAAAAAGCTTGTCGACAAACAAAAAGAAGATACCACCGATCAGCAACGTATAGCCCACCACGTCCACACGCTCCAGCAGGGCGTCGATATAGTCTTCGACCAACAACCCGACGACGGCCACGGGTAGGAACGCAACCACCAGCTTATAGTAAAAATCAAGGGACTGAAAGAACCGTTTCCAATACAGTACGATGACCGACAGGATCGCGCCCAACTGGATGGCCACCGTAAACATTTTAACAAAAGGATCAGATCCAATGCCCATCAGCGATGAGCCGATGATCATGTGACCGGTAGACGAGATCGGCAGAAATTCCGTAACGCCCTCGATGATGGCGAGAATGATGGCTTGTAGGATAGACATGGACGAAATGTGCTGAGACTATTCGGTAGGTTTGTGAAGGATGGCGTAGATCTCCATGATGAATCCGGCCATCACGACGATCGGGCCCAGCGTCAGTCCCAGGAAGCCGAACCCGTGCTGGCTCTTATCGAGGGCCATAATAATGAAGCCCAATAAAAGCGTTACGACGCCGATGATCATCCATTGATAGTTCTTTTTTCCAAAAGGAAGTTTGCTTTGCATGACGGTTGGTTTATCAGTATAGTTCGTCTAAAGACATTTTCAGGTACCGGTGGATCGAAAAGAACGTGCTGACAACAGCGACGACCATGCCGATGCCGAGCAGCAATGCCAGTAAGAACAGGAAGTGCCGCTGGTTATGCACCAGCATAATATCGGGAAGTTTTTTCTGCGAGTAGTCCGACAGCGCCCACAGCAACGCGCTCGTCAACGCACCGGCCAGAAGGCCATAGCCCGCTGCGCGGAACAGAAAAGGGCGCTGAATAAACCAGCGCTTGGCGCCCACGAGCTGCATGCTGCGAATCAGGAAACGCTGCGAGAACAAAGCAATGCGCAAGGTATTGCTGACGAGCAGGAAGGTTATCACCAGCATGATGACGGCAATCACAATCAGGACGATCGAGATGTTAAAGAAGTTCGTATTGACCGCGTCAAACAGATGCTTTTCGTAGGTTGCCTCCAGGATACCGTTGACGGTTTCCAGGTCTGCCTTGATTTTTTTCAGGTTGGTAGTATCCTGAAACCCGGGCTTGATACCAACGATGAAGGCATCTTTTAAGGGGTTCTCCCCAAGGATCTCTTTGTAGTCGCCGATTTGCGCAACGAGGTCTTTTTCGGCTTCTTCCTTGGAGATGTATTTCAGTGCGGTTTCACCCGAAGCAACATATTCTTTTCCCAGCAGGGTCTTCTCCAGCTGGCTACGCTGGTTTTCGGTCAGCGTGCTTTTGAGGTATACTTTTACATTGAGGTTTTCGCGCACCATCTTCCCGAATTCCTGGGAGTAGATCATGAGGGTGCCAAACAGGCCCAGGGCAAAGAGGGCCAGCGTGATGCTGAACACCACACCGACGGCTGGATAGCCGCCCAATTTCTTCTTTCTTGTTGCTTTCTCCATGCTGTAAGCCCCAAAGTTATGAGAAAATACGAAATACCGTAGTTTCTGTGGGGCCTCCAGGGCCTGTAAAAAACAAGGCCCGCGGGAAGCGGGCCTTGGTCGTAAAGCGTTCGGCGGTACCGGCTGCGGTTACTTGCCGCGGTAGTCGGTCAGTTTCTTGAGCAATACGGGGTCGCTAATGGGCGTCAGCGGCCGGATCTTCTCAGATTCTTCGTTCAGCAGGTAGTAGCTCTCTTTGTAGAAGAGGAATACCGTGCGTTTGTTGTCGCTAAAGAACTCCATGATCTCGTACAGGTTCTTTTCGAATGAGCCGTAGAGGTAGAGCTTACCTTCCTTAAACTGGTAGTGGAAAGTATATTTCTTGTTATTGTTATCAGTGCGCACCTCGATCTTCGCCTTGCCATTCTTCGGCTCGTTCGAAGATTCACGCAGTGAACCATCTTCGTGCGGTGCAGTGTTGCCGGCTTCTTCGCTCGGGTCAAACACGGTAACATTTGGCTTGGCCATGGCCGGCTCTTGCGGCACAGCCGCGGCGGTGTCTTTGGGACGAGCCGTTTTGTTGGTAGCCGGGGCCTGCTCGGTAGGGGCGGGGACAGTCACTGTCTCGTGTTGCTCTGCCGGCGGGGTAGCGGGTGTTTCCGTAGCCGGTGCAGTATCAGGCGTTACAACCGACTCGGGTTGTGTTTCCGTTGCGGGTGATTCCTGTTGGGCAGTCGCAGCGCTGTCGTTGCTCGGCTTCAGGTACAGGTATACACCTGCGCCAATCGCACCGGCCACCAGCAGGCCTGCCAGCGTCTTCGCCAATACAGCTTCGCCGCCAGTAGCAGCAGGAACCGGTATCGCGTTCAACATGGCCTTCAACTGGACCCGGCGGGTCTGGCGGATACCTTCGGCAATGCTTTGTTGCAACGTGTACTCGCGGCTCAATTCAGGATCGGCGCTCAACTGTTGTTCGAAAGCCGCCTTCTCCTCACCCTTCAGTCCGTTCGCAATGTAGCGGTCTAATAATTCCAAATCTCTTTCCAGTGCCATAATTCTAATCCAAAAAGTCCTGCTCAGAGTACTGAGATTTCACTAATTCATCCAATTTCATCTTACACTTGTACTTCTTCGTTTTCGCGGTATCGGTGTTGGCGAATCCCAGCTTGTCGGCAATCTCTTGCATCGACATCTCGTCGAAGTAATAATACATCAGCACTTTCTTACAGGTTTCCCCTAATTGCTCGATGCAGCGTAAAATTATTCTATCACGTTCGGCCGTCTCTGTATCTAACGACACAGCCGTGTCTTTTTCTTCATTCGAGAGGCGTTTTTTTCTATCCAGCTCTTTTCTCCACAGATTCTGACAAATGCTGTAGATATAGGTACTGATCTTGGAGGTCATGACCAGGTTACCTGAGGTGGCTTTTTGCCAGAAGACGATCAGGGCGTCCTGGTAAACATCGCGGGCCTCTTCTTCTGTTCCACTGTTGGTGATGACGAGCTTGGTCATCATCCGGTAGTACTTCTTGTACAGGAACTCGAGAGCTTTCTCGTCGCCTTTGCAAATGCGCTCGAAAATCTCTTTTTCGTCCATGTTTGAGCTCGACCTGTATACCATCGTTTAGCGGGGTTGTAACCTCTGAGGTTGTCTTTTTGTGAATTTTCCGGCGAATGGGCTCTTTAAAGAGGTTAATGCACCCTGTTCCAGGTTTGGGTTCGATAAAATGGCCCCCAGTATCCGCGGACTTTTAAGTCATCTCCATCCAGCCAGATCTTACAGCCATATACCTTGCCGCTTTCAGGGTCGAGAATCTTGCCGTCGGTATATTCGCTATCCGATTTGACCATGTCCTGCATAATTTCCATGCCAACGATCTTCTTCTTATAGCGGGGGTCGTCCTCCGGGCACTCGTCACAGACCGGGTCCGGGTCGTCTTCGGGAGCGCGGACAAGCTTAATAATCCTGCCGTAAACTTTGCCGTCACGCTCATATAGCTCTACAACCGACCGCTCTTTGCCGGTGTTGTCATCGACCGTCTTCCATTTTCCCAGCACAGGCTCTTGCTGGGCCAGGCTGGCGTGCGCCCACAAGAGCAACGTCCATGTCAAAATCCGGAGAGGCATAAGCGGATAGTTTTACCCGTCAAAAATAGAAAAAGCCCCGGCATTCCCGAGGCTTCCCCTAAATTTGATGGCGTTTTTTGCCGTTACTGAGCGCTTTTTTCGGGCGCTACGATGGCGGAAACCACTTCGGTGTTAGCCTTTGCCGGGGTGGCCAGGGCCGCTGCCGAATGATCTTTGTGTGCAATGTGCGGGGCGATGATCAGCGCCACGATCGACGTCAGCTTGATCAGAATGTTCATCGACGGACCTGACGTGTCTTTGAAGGGGTCGCCCACCGTGTCGCCTGTTACAGACGCTTTATGCGGCTCCGATTTTTTGTAATACATCTGGCCGTTGATCTCCACGCCTTTCTCGAACGACTTCTTGGCATTGTCCCACGCGCCGCCTGCGTTAGACTGGAACATACCCATCAGTACACCGGACACGGTCACACCGGCCAGCAGGCCGCCCAACACTTCCGGGCCAAAGGTGAAACCTACGATCACGGGGGCTAGCAGCGCGATGGCACCGGGGGCGATCATTTCGCGGATCGACGCAGCCGTCGAAATG
The DNA here is from genome assembly GCF_021190955.1 of Parachryseolinea silvisoli. Taxonomy (GTDB): domain Bacteria; phylum Bacteroidota; class Bacteroidia; order Cytophagales; family Cyclobacteriaceae; genus Ohtaekwangia; species Ohtaekwangia silvisoli. Next base: position 568,369 of record NZ_JAIOAO010000001.1, on the reverse strand, counting down.
GCCACGCATTTTTCGTATTCAGGCTTGGCTTTGTATTCCATGATGCCCGGAATCTCGCGGAACTGACGGCGCACCTCGTTCACCATGTCCATAGCAGCACGGCCCACGGCCGCGATAGCCAGCGACGAAAAGATGAACGGAATCATACCGCCCACAAACAGGCCCGCCAGCACCGGCGCTTTGTAGATGTCGATGGAAGAAATGCCTGAGATTCCCACGAAAGCAGCAAAGAGCGCCAGCGAGGTAAGAGCAGCAGAAGCAATGGCAAAGCCTTTGCCCGTGGCGGCGGTCGTGTTTCCTACCGCGTCGAGGTTGTCCGTACGGTGACGTACTTCTTCGGGCAGCTGGCTCATTTCAGCGATACCCCCCGCGTTATCAGCAATCGGGCCAAAGGCATCGATCGCGAGCTGCATGGCGGTAGTGGCCATCATACCCGCGGCGGCAATGGCCACGCCGTAGAGACCGGCAAAAGCATATGAGCCCATGATACCGCCGGCCAGTACAAAGATGGGCAGCACGGTGGATTCCATGCCAACCGCCAAACCACCGATGATGTTAGTGGCGTGTCCAGTACCCGATTGTTTGATGATCGATAATACCGGGCGCTTGCCCATGGCGGTATAATACTCGGTGATCACGCTCATCAGCGTGCCCACGACAAGACCAATGATAATAGCAATGAACACATCGGTGGAGGTGAACGTCACACCGCGGTGAACCATTGTTGCCGGCAGCAGGTGCTTCACGGCAAAGAACGACGCAATGGCGGTCATGATGATGGATGACCAGTTGCCAATGTTCAGCGCATTCTGTACGCTGTCGGTCTCTTTCTTGATGCGCACGAACCAGGTGGCCACGATTGAGAAGATCAGGCCCAGACCGGCGATCAGCATCGGCAGCAGGATGGGAGAGAGGCCGCCGAACTTATCCGCCGAGGCATCGATCTCCTGACCCAGCACCATGGTGGCGAGGATCGTGGCAACATACGAACCGAAAAGATCGGCGCCCATACCCGCTACGTCGCCTACGTTATCACCGACGTTGTCGGCAATCGTCGCAGGGTTGCGCACGTCGTCTTCGGGAATGCCGGCTTCTACTTTACCCACGAGGTCGGCGCCTACGTCGGCAGCCTTAGTATAGATACCACCACCCACACGGGCGAAGAGCGCGATCGACTCGGCACCCAGCGAGAAACCCGCGAGCACTTCGATAGCCTTCTTCATTCCGGGGCCTGTGATGGCGGCGCCTTCGGGCACGTACATGTTATACAATACGATGAACAGACCTCCCAGGCCGAGAATGGCGAGACCGGCCACACCAATACCCATGACAGAGCCGCCTGTGAACGACACCTTCAAGGCTTGGGCCAGGCTGGTACGCGCGGCTTGTGTCGTGCGTACGTTGGCTTTGGTGGCGATCTTCATGCCGATGTAGCCCGCGAAGGCTGAGAGGAAGGCACCGATCAGAAAGGAGACGGCAATGAGCGGGCTGGAGTCGGGCACCAGCGTACCGGACCAGGCCAGCAGCAGGGCGGCGATTACCGCGAAGTAAGCCAACACCTTCCACTCGGCGCGGAGGAACGCCATGGCGCCTTGTGCGATGTATCCGGCAAGCTCCTGCATTTTTGCATCGCCGGCGTCTTGTTTGGTTACCCAGGCGGATTTAATGGCCATTACGATCAGGCCGACAATTCCCAGCAGCGGGATGAGAAGTAAAATACTGTTCATATTGGTGTTAAAAATCTGATTGATACATAAAAGCCACCCGGCACACCAGATGGCTTTATACTAAGGATGGCAAAGATAGGAATCAGCCCGAATCTGCCAAATGATCAATACAATCGGTTGTTCCCGAAACGGGAAGGGGGGAAGATGTGCCATTTAACACACTCCGGAAATATCCGGAGGAGGACGTGTTGTGCGGTCAGACGCCGAACATCTGTCGCAGGGCGAGCCAGAGGTTTTTCTTCTTGAGGTCGTCCAGGCGCGGCAGGGCATCGGCCACCACGACCGGCAGACCGTCTTGCGTAAAACTCTCGTACAGGCGGTTGGAGCCTTGCAACGTAGCGCCCAGTGCAATCACCTTCGTGGGCGCATAGGCGGCCAGGTCTGCCATCGTAAAGGCCGTGCGCGTAATGATCTGTACCGTGGCGATGTTAAGCCGCAGGGCTGTGATCATCTTCGTCAGCGTCGTTTGCTCAGCCTCTGTCAGTTTCTCCCACGGGTCTGACACGATGACCAGCACACGCGGTGGGAGGCTATAGAGGTCTTCCTGGTAGAGATATGTTTCGATGGAGGCTGCCTGGCTCATGCGTTCTTAGGATTCTTTGATGTCGAAGATAGATCGTAGCTCGGCGGCTTCAGAAGGTTTCATTCTTCCCGCCAGGATGAGACGCAGCTGGCGGCGGCGCAGCGCTCCTTCGTAGTATTCGGCTTCTTCCGGCGTTTCGGTTACAACCGCGGGTACGTCGGTGGGCTTGCCATCCTTGTCGAGCGCGACAAAGGTAAAATAGGCAGCATTACTTTCAAACTTGTGCGCGGCCGGTATATCTTCGGCATCGACATCGATGCGCACTTCCATCGACGATTGGAATGCGCGTGTCACGCGTGCGCGCAGCGTCACCACGTTGCCCAGGCGAATGGGATGCTTGAACGAGATGTTGTCGACCGATGCCGTGACCACATGGCGGTTGGAATGCTTCTGTGCAGCGATGGCCGAAACGATGTCCATCCAATGCATGAGCCGTCCCCCCATCAGGTTGTTGAAGGTGTTGGTGTCGTTCGGAAGAACAAGCTCTGTCATGCTTACAAAAGACTCGCGCGGAAATTTACTTTTTCGTGTTTCGCTCATGGTGAAAAGATCGCTGCCGGCGCCGGGCAGGCTCCGGTGGTTGTAGTATCGTGTGATGTTTTTTAAGGAAATGATACCCGTACTTTTTCAGGTAATATTTTTATCAGACTCGTTGCATACGATTGCAATGCGCTAATAACCGTTAGTTCGTGCAAAAATCATCAATTTTCTGTAGGAAACAAGGCAAGGGTTTCATTATTTCGGGATATCAAATGACACCGGCGAAACAATATATACTTTCCCCTGGAAGCTTTTTCACAGAAGCTTCTATCGCCATGGCTACCGTTGTGACAACGATTATTACCACTATTATTACCATTACCATCATTACGGGGTAACCCGTATGCATGTATACCTCCGCCCCCATTAGGATTACGTCCACCTCCAGGAAGTGCTACGCGTAATCGGAAAAACAATCACCTCAACAACCAGAAAACACTTTGTCATGAAAATATTGAAGTTCGGTGGCTCATCGGTTGCCACCCCTGCGCGGATACAGTCGGTCATCGAGATCGTCAAGCCGTACCTGCGCGAAGACGTTGCTGTCGTATTTTCCGCCTTTGGCGGTGTTACCGACGTATTGATCCAAATCAGCCGGTTGGCCCTCGAAGGCAACCTGGAATATAAAGCCACCCTTGCTGAAATTGAGCGCCGCCACCTCGATGCCGTACGCGCACTGGTAGGCGTGCAAAAACAAAGCAGCATCCTGGCACAAGTTAAGTTTACCATTAACGAGCTGGAGGACGTGCTGCACGGCGTATACCTCGTGAAAGAACGCACCCCCCGCACCCTCGACTATATCATGAGCTTTGGCGAGCGCCTGTCGGCCTATATCATTGCCGAAGCGTTCAAAGACAGTGGTGTCGCGGCGGAGTTTCTCGACACGCGCCGCGTTGTGCGTACCGACGCTAACTTTGGTTACGCCAAAGTAGACTTCGACACAACCAACACACAGATACGCGAGCACTTCAGCCGCCAGCAGGCGCTGCAGATCATCACCGGATTTATCGGCACCAGCGAAACGGGCGAAACGACAACACTCGGCCGCAGCGGCTCGGATTATACCGCCGCCATCTTTGCCGGTGCCTTGCAAGCATCAGACCTCGAGATCTGGACGGACGTAGACGGCATGATGACGGCTGACCCACGTCTCGTGAAGAAGGCATTCACGGTGCCGCAGATGAGCTATGAAGAAGCGATGGAATTGTCGCACTTTGGCGCAAAAGTGATCTTTCCGGCGACTATGCAGCCGGCCATGGTCAACCGCATTCCCATCTGGATCAAGAACACATTCAACCCGACATTCCAGGGTACTGTTATCCATTCCGAGTCGAAGAATGGGAAAGTGATCAAAGGTATATCGTCCATGAATGCCATCAGCCTGCTCAGCGTTCAGGGGAGTGGTTTACTGGGCGTGGTGGGCGCGTCGGCGCGATTGTTTGCTACACTGGCGCGCGAGCGGGTCAACGTGATCCTGATCAGCCAGGCGTCGTCCGAGCACTCCATCTGCCTCGCGATCGAAAGCCTGTATACCCGTCAGGCCAAATCGGCTATCGAAAAGGAATTTCAATACGAAATACGCAACGAAGAAATCGACGAAGTACACGTGGAGACAGACCTCTCGATCATCGCGGTCGTCGGCGACAATATGAAACAAAGTCCCGGTACCAGCGGGCGCATGTTTAGCGCGCTCGGTAAAAATGGTGTGAACGTCATGGCCATCGCGCAAGGCTCTTCGGAGCGCAATATCTCCGCCGTCGTGCGGCAAGCCGACGTCGCGAAAGCGCTGAACGCATTGCACGAAGCATTCTTCCTGTCGGATCGCAAGCTGCTTAACGTATTCCTCGTGGGCACGGGCCTGATCGGCAAAGCCCTGATCAACATGGTGCAGGAGCAATTTGACAAACTGGCAAAAGAGAATCTACTGGAAATAAACATTATAGCCGTTGCGAACAGCCGCAAGATGCTTTTCCAGGAAGCGGGGTTGCCCCCGGCTACTTGTCTGGACGAGAACGAGGCGAAGGGTGAAACCATGCACATGGAGAAGTTTGTAGAGCAGATGGTATCGCTCAACCTGCCCAACAGCATTTTTGTAGATTGTACCTCCAGTGAAGAGGTGACATCGTTCTACGAAGCGATCCTGTCGGCCAGCATCTCAGTCGTAACACCGAATAAGAAAGCCAACTCAGGTTCGCTCGAAAAATACCAGTCACTGAAACGTACCGCCTTCCGCCGCGGTGTGAAGTTCCTGTATGAAACCAACGTAGGGGCCGGTCTGCCGGTGATCAATACGCTGAATGACTTGCTCCTGAGCGGTGACAAGGTCATCAGCATCGAAGGGGTGCTGAGTGGTACGCTGAACTTTATCTTCAGCTCTTATTCCGCCGGCAAGAAATTTAGCGAAGTGGTGAAAGAAGCCAAAGCGAAAGGATATACCGAGCCTGATCCGCGTGACGACCTCAGCGGCATGGATGTAGCGCGCAAGATTCTGATCCTCTCCCGCGAGGCGGGCCTGCCGTACGAGCTGAGCGACATTACCGTGGAGAACCTGGTACCAGGTGACTGCCGCGAGCAGACTTCCGTGGACGCATTCTTTACCGCACTGGAGAAACATGACAGCGCATTTGAGAAACTGTTGGCCGATGCCACCGGCCGCCGGGAGAAGCTGCGCTACATGGCCGTGTTGAAAGACGGCAAAGTGGCGGTATCACTGGGTACGGTAAACGACACGCATCCGTTCTACTCGTTATCGGGTAGCGACAACATTATCTTGTTGACAACAGAACGTTACCACGAGCGTCCCATGGTAATTCGTGGCCCGGGTGCCGGTGCCGCGGTAACGGCCGCCGGTGTATTTGCCGACGTGATCCGCATCGGCCACTATGCCCGCTAACGATAATAACGAACGATAGCGTATAACAATAAACATCGCATTCATGAAATCTGTAAGAGCATCGGCCCCTGCAACGGTAGCAAACGTTTCGTGCGGCTTCGATATATTCGGCTTTGCTGTAGCCTCGCCCGCCGACGAGGTAGTAGTGACCCTGACCGACAAACCGGGCGTGGTCATTCGCGAGATCTTTGGCGACGACGGTCGCCTTCCGCGGGACGCATCGCGCAACACATCCAGTGTTGCCGTCATCGAATTTTTGAAAGCCATTAAAAGCGAGCAGGGTGCAGAGATCACCCTGTATAAACACCTGGCACTCGGCAGTGGCATGGGGTCCAGCGCAGCCAGCTCGGTGGCTGCCCTCGTGGCCATTAACCACCTGCACGGCGAACCGCTCTCGCGTAAAGAGCTGCTGCCGTTCGCCATGGAGTCGGAGCGCATTGCCTGTGGATCGGCCCATGCCGACAACGTGGCACCTTCGCTGTTGGGTGGCTTTGTATTGATCCGCGGGTATGACCCACTGGATGTGACGAGCATTCCCACACCGGCGGGTTTATTCTGCACCTTAGTACACCCGCATCTCGAATTAAAGACTGAAGATTCGCGCCGCGTGTTAAAGGCCACGATACCAATAAAGGATGCCATCACACAGTGGGGAAACATTGCCGGCCTGGTGGTAGGCCTGATGAAACCGGACTTTGGATTGATCGGTCGATCCTTGAAAGATGTGGTGGCCGAACCGATTCGTTCCGTGTTGATACCGGGCTTTGATCGCATCAAGGAAGAGGCTGTAAAAGCCGGTGCGTTGGGCTGTGGTATCTCGGGCTCCGGACCCACCATCTTTGCATTGTCGACCGACGCCGCCACGGCACAACGGGTGGGGGAGGCCATGCAGGCTCAATTCACGGACTTGAAACTCAAGAGTGACGTATTTGTGTCGGAGATCAACAACGCCGGGGCCAAAATCCTATAAGCCATACCAGACAATGAAATTCTACAGTACGAATAACAAAGCACTACAAGTCGATCTGCGCGACGCCGTAATCCAGGGCCTGGCACCCGACAACGGTCTCTATATGCCCGAACGGATCCCCACGTTACCACCCGACTTCTTTGCCAGGCTTCCGTCCATGTCGTTTGCCGACATGGCCTTTGCCGTGGCCCAAAACCTGGTGGGCGACGACGTGCCCGCCGACGAGCTGCGGCGCATCGTAGACCACACCATTCAGTTTGACGCACCCGTGGTAGAGGTGGATGACCACCTTTATGCTCTCGAGCTTTTCCACGGCCCTACATTGGCCTTTAAAGATTTTGGTGCGCGCTTCATGTCGCAGCTGCTGGGATACTTTGCCCGCAGTCAGAAACAAGAAATTGTTATACTCGTCGCTACATCAGGCGATACCGGCAGCGCGGTGGCCAACGGCTTTCTCGGCGTGCCCGGTACACGGGTAATTGTGTTGTACCCTTCCGGTAAAGTAAGCGACATTCAGGAAAAGCAGTTCACGACCCTGGGCCAGAACATTACGGCCCTGGAAGTAGACGGCACCTTTGATGATTGCCAGCGCCTGGTAAAACAAGCATTCCTCGACGAGGACCTGAAGAAAAAATACTTCCTGACCTCCGCCAACTCGATCAACATCGCACGACTCATACCGCAGTCGTTTTATTACTTCTATGCATACGCACGGGTGCAACACCTCGGCCGGCCCGTGGTGTTCTCGGTACCGAGCGGCAACTTCGGCAACATTACGGGTGGCTTACTGGCGCGGGCGATGGGCCTGCCCATTCACGCCTTCGTCGCGACTACCAACGTAAACGATGTGGTGCCGGCGTATCTCAAAACACAAGTGTTTACACCACGTCCGTCGCAACAGACCATTAGCAATGCCATGGACGTTGGCAACCCGAGCAACTTCCCGCGTATATTGGAGCTCCTGGGGCACGACTACAAAGCACTATCGGCATTGATCAAAGGCTACGCCTTTACCGACGACGAGACCCGCGCGGCGATGCGACTGGTAAAAGCATCATCAGACTATGTGCTGGACCCACACGGCGCCATTGGCTACCTGGGTTTGCAGCACTACCTGGACGAAACGACTGACGAGGTAACGGGCATTTTTCTCGAGACGGCACACCCGGCCAAGTTTAAGGAAGTGGTCGACGAAATACTGGAAGAGCCTATCGCCATACCACCGGCATTGCAAAAGTTCTTGCAGCGTTCCAAACGTAGTGTGCCGATGAAATCGGACTTCGCGTCGCTTAAAACTTATCTGCAGGGAAATCTCTAGTTGCCGGTTTGCTGTGCCACGTCCCGGTTGCGGAAGACGATGTACTTGCGGGTAAAGAAATTCCAGACCACGGCCACAGCAATGGCGAGGGCCTTGGCGATCTTGTCGTCCATCGACACAAATTCGACAAGTGCCCACAGCACGGCCGTGTTCACGGCCAACGCGCCGGCCAGACAAATGGCAAACAGCGTGGCTTCGTAGACCCTGTTGGCCTGTGTGGTAGAGGTGAATACGTATCGCTTGGTGAGGATGTACGTCACGACATTGGTCAGGATAAAGCCCAGCACATTGGCCACGCGATAGTCGGTAATGGTTTTGAATGCAAAGTAGAGAGAGTACTCAAGCACGGCAGAGATACCGCCGACGATTACGAAACGGGTAAACTCTGCTTTGAGCAGTCGACGCAAGGGTTCCATAGTGGCTTTTTCAGAATACGAAACCACAAAGAAACAATTTTAATTTGGGAATACCGATGCCCCGCCCGGACCACCTGCCTGTGAAGAGCAGGTGGTCCTGTGGGTGCCGCGTAGAGTGCTTAGCGGTTATAGGCCAATGATTGCGGTTCGCAGATTCGGTTGGGCAAGGTCCATGTAATGGTTTTCAGGTTTACAGGTTCAACTTTATCGCTTCCTTCCGTAATGCGGATAAACTGGTCGGCGCGCAGGTTGGTGAATTTTTGCACGGTGCCGCTGCCACGCCAGGTGATCTCGAGCTCGTCGATGGTAGTCGCTTGTCCCACGCCGATCTCCCGGCGTAAAGGCGATGCGCCAAAGCTGCCGCCGCTGTTCACGTCACGATAGATGGTACGACGCACGCCGTTTTCCGTACAGGTGATCTTGAGCCGGGAGCCGATCGCATCGCGGTTGGCTTGTGTGCCGGTAAGCAGAATCGTGATCCAGTGGTTGTTACCCTGTCCCGGATTCAGGAAGAACGAATTCTGATAGGCATCGCCGATAAACGCACCGCCCATCTCGATGTGAATATCCTGGTCGCCGTCGTTGTCCATGTCGGCAAACGACACGCCGTGGCCCTTTTGCAAGTGCCCCACGCGGGCCGACGCGGTAACATCCGCGAATTTTTTCCCGCCCAGGTTTTTAAACATTTTGTTCGGCACGAGTGATTGGTAATTAGGATTACCCGAGCCCAGGTACATGTCCAGGTAACCGTCGTTGTCGATGTCGCCGAAGTTGGAGCCCATGGCAAATACGTTGGTGGTTAGGCCCATGGCAGGAGCCACATTGGTAAAGGTTCCGTCGTGGTTGTTGTGATACAGCAGCATCTTTTCAGGGCTGCCGGCGGGAATGCCCAGCTTCTCAGCCGCGGTATAATATGCAAGCGACTGCGAGAAGGTATAATCACAGACAAACACGTCCAGCCAGCCGTCGTTGTCGTAATCGAAGAACCATGTTGGGAAAGTCTTTCCGTGCTCACGGTCAAACCCAGCCTTTGCCGAAACGTCTTCAAACATCACCTCTTTGCCTTGCACGCCCGTATTGCGCAGCAGCTTGCGTACGCCATCCATGCTCGAGAAGAACAAGTCAATCAAACCGTCGTTGTCGAAATCACCCGAAGCGACGGCTTTGACATAAAATCTATAGTCCACCTTCGCCAGGTGAGCTACCTCGCGAAAAGTGCCATTCTGGTTATTGATATACAGCTCGCAGGGATGCTGAACGTTATACCCCTGGTGGTCAGTTTCATTGCCGATAAAGAGGTCCAGCCAGCCATCATTGTTAAAGTCGTTCCAGGTAGCGGTCTGTGTGGGATGAAAGGAGAGCAGACCGGCCTGGGTGGTAACGTCCGAAAAGGTACCATCACCGTTGTTTTTCAGCAGGGAATTGGGCTCTTGCCCGTATTCGCCTTTCCAGGCCCCCCGAAGCACAAGTATGTCGCGAAGGCCGTCATTATTATAGTCGGCCTGAACCATGTTTAAACCGCCTGTAAGGCCCTCCAAACCGGCCTTGTCCGACCAGTCCGCAAACGTGCCGTCGGCATTGTTGTGAAAGTAATGCATTTCTTCGTCCAGTCCCCAGCCTGAGGTGATCAGATCCAGGTAGCCGTCGTTGTCAAAATCTTCTGTAATGCCGCCTCCCGCCATGTTCCGGGTCGCCAGGTTCAGGTCGCCGGCAATATCCTCAAACGCATTCATTCGGTACGTGGTGTCGCCCTCCATGCCGGGTATATAAAATTCAGGCGGCACGCGTTGGGGGTATTCTCCCAATGTCATATAGGCCAGGTTCAGCAGCCAGCGCGACTCCAGGTCCTCCGGGTGCTGCCGCAGCGTTTCTTCATACAAAGGAATGGCTTTGCGCGAACCCGCGATGTCGCGGTGTACACCCAGTCCGCGGATCGGCAGCACGCACGAGGCTGCCGCATGTCCTTCAATACAGTTAGACCGCTCGCCCAGACGCAGGTAGGCAAGAGCCAGGTCTTTACGTATTTTATCTTGTTGGTAAGGGTTGGCATCCTTGAGCAGCGGCTCGAATAATGCTACGGCTTTTTCTTCCTCGCCGATCTCCAGCAGGATGTTGGCCTTCAGGTATTGGCAGTAGGCGATCTGTGCCGGTGTGCTGTGCGGTAGTGCCAACAGCGAGTCCATGAACTCCAGCTTCGCTTCGGGTATATATTGGTTACGCGCACCGAACTGCTCAGTCCGCTTTTTTTTGAGGATGGCCAGCATTTCTTCGTGGCAGGTCGGCTTGTGCTGGCAAGCCGTAACGAGTAGTATAAGCAGCGTGGCCACACGGCACAGCGCAGGGATAAAGGTTTTCATTAGGCGTGTTAAGTTACTGTAAGGATAACAGGTCATCCGGCAACAAAGCCTACACAGGCTGCTGCCGCAGAATAAAGAAGTATAGCAGGTAGATCAGGCCCGTTCGGGCGGAGGGGTTATGACACGTTGCGCCGGCGGGCACCAGCGTGTGGTATAGGCTATAGCGTAACGATGTATTTGTAGTGCGTGCCCGAGGGTTAAAGTCAGAATGGGCGCAAGTGTATAGTCATGGGCCAGGTTGTCTGATAGCTTCGGAGCTTTCAGCGGTGCTGCCAGTGTATGCGTAGGATCGGCAAAACGGGCGAGGAGGGAAGCGGCGCGATGCTCCGCACGATTGGGGAGACAGACAACATAAAGCGTATCGGCTTCGATGTGCTGGCTCACCAGGGTATATAATTGCCCCTCGTACCGCAGCGAACCGCGTAAGCGATGGTCTTCACCCTGTCCCGCCAGCAGGTAGGGCAGGGAAAGTGGGAGCTTAAGGACAACCGTTTCGCGGCTGTCATACGCGCCGGCATCCACGCGCTGATTTAATACATGCGTAGTGTGCAGCCGCAGCAAAGGATAGAGACCATAATAGCCCAGGGCATTAAACAGGAAGAGCAGGAGCAATATAGCGGCTATCGGTCTTTTCATTTGGGGTACCGAATATAACCATTATACTATCAAAAACAAGGCATGAGAGTCCGGATTACTTTTCTACGCTTCTGTTCAAGTCCTCGTAGGCCAATAAGATGTGCTCCCGGCTTTCATTACCGGTATACTCTCTCATATCATCACGCTCCAGTAATAGATAGGGGCTTAACAAAGGTGTAACGATCTTTCAGGTCAGAAATCCGGCCGCCGTTTTGAATGTGTGCCCGAATGGCGTTTTTATCTTCCAGCATTTTCTGGAAGATAGCCGCACCCCTGGAAGTACCTTTGCTAGGTTTGTTGAAGTCGTTTTTCATATGGTTTAGACAACTATTTGTTTTCTTCCATAAACAACAAAAAAAATCTCAGTCTTAAATATGAAAGAATAGAAATGTTTAGTGTTTCCCCAAAAAAGATTCTGAGGCTGGGAAATCTATTTTCCCCAGCCCTGCGCACCCAACAGTGGTACAAATGCAAAGTTGTCGAACTCTTCGCGTATGAGCTTGCCGTCCTTCTTGCAAATGCGTAGCATAAGCTGCCGTGTACGATCGCCAACCGGTATTACAAGGATGCCGCCTTCCTTCAGCTGGCTGGTTAGGGCGTCCGGCACGATCGGCGCGCCGGCTGTAACAATGATCTTATCGAAAGGAGCTTTTACCGGTAAACCCTTTGAACCATCACCATGAAAGAAGTGGGGCTTATAGCCAATGCTTGGTAAAAAGTCGCGCGTGCGCTCAAAAAGCACCCGGTTGTACTCGATCGTATAAACCTTAGCACCGAGCTCCAGCAGAATACAGGCCTGATAACCCGAGCCGGTACCGATTTCCAGCACTTTGTCGCCTGGTTTGATCTCGAGCTTTTCCGATTGAAAGGCAACCGTGTACGGCTGGGAGATCGTCTGACCTTCGCCGATCGGAAACGCTTTGTCCTGGTAGGCATGGTCCAGCAACGCGCTTTCAAAGAAGAAATGTCGCGGCACCTTCCCAATAGCGGACAGAACACGGTCGTCTTTAATGCCCTTTTCTGCCAGTTTTTTTACCAGCTTATTGCGCAATCCCTGGTGCTTATAATTGTCTTCCTTCATGATTTTTCAACAGGATTTCCGCCCTTGTGGATTAAATGTGGATCGATTGTTGATAAGATGTAACGTACTTATAATCAAATATTTAAAGTTTGGTTTTGCATTTTACATGTTCAAAAAACGGCCTAAAAATCGAAATTTATTGGCCCTATCAAAGTTCAAAAAAAACCTTAGGAAAAGTCGCGGCTTTGACCTTACTTTAAATCCTCTCCACACAGTGATAAGCTTTTTGCCATAGCGTTTCACGGTGTCCTGTCTCAAAAAGGGACAGGTGAGCAGTGTAAATAAAGGCCAGCGACGGTTACATCGCTGGCCTTTCACTTTTAGGCCCCTTCAGACCTTTTGGAACCGCGTCGAAGGTTTAAGTTCTTTATTTCCAGTCGTATACATATAAAAGCCCTGCCCCGATTTTACCCCTTTATGCCCAGCCTGGACCATGTTGATCAGCAGGGGGCAAGGAGCATACCGCGGGTTGCCAAAACCGTCGTGCAGCACCCGGAGAATGGATAAGCACACATCCAGCCCGATAAAATCCGCCAGTTGCAGCGGCCCCATCGGATGCGCCATGCCGAGCCGCATTACCGTGTCAATCTCCTCCACGCCCGCGACACCTTCATACAGCGATGCGATCGCCTCGTTGATCATAGGCATTAAGATCCGGTTGGCAACAAAGCCGGGGTAGTCGTTTACTTCTACGGGTGTCTTTTCGAGTTTGCCCGACAGCTCCATGATGGTACGTGTTGTCTCATCACCGGTACTGTAGCCGCGAATTACTTCAACGAGCTTCATCACGGGTACCGGATTCATAAAGTGCATGCCGATCACTTTCTCAGGCCGCCGGGTGGCCGCCGCGATGCGTGTGATCGAAATGGACGATGTATTGGTAGCGAGGATGGTGTGTGCCGGAGCAGCCGCATCCAGGTCTTGAAAGATCTTCAGTTTGAGGTCGATATTTTCGGTAGCAGCTTCGACAACAAGGTCTGCACGTTGCACCCCGGCAGCGATGTCGGTCGACGTTGTGATGCGTGCGAGCGCTTCCACTTTTGTTGCCTCGGCAATCGTGCCTTTCTCGACCTGGCGCCCCAGGTTCTTTTCGACCGTAGCAAGTGCTTTCTTCAACGCCTCGGCAGCAATGTCGATAAGTGTAACGTGGTAACCATGCTGTGCAAAGGCATGTGCAATGCCATTGCCCATAGTGCCGGAACCGATAACTGCAATGTTTTTCATGATGGGTTTTTCGGGTTAATGAGTTGGGCGCAAAGATAGGATTTCACGGCACGTAGAGAAACCGCCGCAAACGCTAGAATTCTTTCTTCAGGTTGAAGAACAAACCACTGACCCCCTCGGCATTATAGGTGTATTCAAAACGAAACACCGTATCGTACGAGCCCACAATGTCGATACCCATGCCGCCACCCGACAGCAGCCTGCCGGTGAGTTGATTGCTGAGCGTATAGTTGTTGTAATTGTGCACATAGCCCACGTCGCCATATGCCTTGAGATATATTGCCAACGGTATGTGCCGGAATTGCGGAATAGGTACTGCCTTCATATGATAGGTGCGTGCGAACAGACGCTTTTTGAAGGTAGTTTTGTTGAGCAAAAAGCGAGGCCCTTCGATCACATATATTTCATAGCCGCGAATCACTTGCTTTTGATATCCCAACGCGCTGTAGTTGTAGTAAGGCAGATCGTCGGGCCGGCTCCAAAAGCCCACGATGTTGTTTGATAAGAAGTAATTCTTACCCATATCAAAAAAGCCCGTCGCCGTTAAGCTCGCTTCAAACTTATCGATGTCGTCGTTCTTCATAATGCCGTTCTGCGTGGCCGCTACGTTCAGGTAATAGCCGCGCAGCGGATAACCAACATAGTCGCGGTGATCGGTGGTGAATTGATATGTGATCGTGCCATACTGCTGCATGCGATTTCCTTCCCCCAGGTAGTTTGGGTTCAGGCTCATAATAGTGTCGTTTATGCTGACGCTTTTATACGATACAGAGAAGCCATGCGACTGGTAAAAGGAGGGACGATAGGTATAGGTCAGTCCACCACTACGCACCGTGCGCAAGACACGTTCGGATTCGAGAAAGACCATCTTGTGGCGCAGTGTCTGATATGCCAGGTTCTTGGCTTGCGCAAAGTCCAGGTCGATCATGAGTCCCTGCCGCTGCTTGCGGTCGATGTAGGGAATGCGGTACGAGAGATTGAACCGGCGCGTAAAGCCGAGCTGCGTAGTAAAGCGTAGCGTTTCGTTGCGGCCCCGCATGTTGTATTGATACAACCGTAAACCATAGTTCACACGGCTGAAGTCGTGATTATAGTTCTGCCACCACTCGTTAAAGTTGCGGTCGGCCAGTTCGAAGATCGGAGAGGGAAATGTATACCATCGCTCGTTCACATCCACAAGCAGGTCGACGTGGTTAGGATCATACTCCAGCGCACGAATCTCGACGGTATTGAACAGCCGGGTGTTGATGAGCTTCTTTTTGTCGAGCTCCAGCATGCTGGGCAATTCCTGGCTGAAGACATAGTCGCCAGGTTTAAGCGACAGTTCGCGCAGTACGATGGGATCGCGCGTAATACGGTTGCCGACAATAAAGATGCGATTGATCCGGAGGAAACGGCCTGCGCTGTCCGGCAACTGCCGGGTGCGGACAGGACGAATCACGGAATCCGCTGCCGGTAAAGCAACCGCATCCTGACGGTCTTTTCCCTGCAGGAAAAGACTAAACAAACCGAAGATAAATGCTAACATTTCGTAGCGCAAAGACACCTGCCCGTACGACAAGTTTAACGCTACTTTTCTAAATATCAGGTGTTTTTCGATTCCTTTTTTCGACTGGTGTAGACCAGAATGATAATTCCGGCAACGACCAGCGGAATACTCAGAATTTGCCCCATGTTAATGGGCAATCTATCCTCGAATGCCTCCTGATTTTCTTTCAGGAACTCGATTACGATCCGCATACCGAAACACCACACCAGGAAGATCCCAAAGATGCGGCCCGTGACCAGATGCTGACGGTGGCGGTTCCAGATGGCGAACAGCACGAGGAACAGGATCACACATGAAATGGCTTCATAGAGCTGCCCCGGGTGACGCGCGATGCCCACGGTGTTAATCTTGGCCACAAAGCCCTCGGCGTCGGGCCTGGCGATCTTATAGTCCAGTCGCAATTGGGGTGTTTCGTCAAAGTATTCGTACAATCGGCCGCTAAGCAGGGGTACGACACGGTCGTTTATCAGTCCCGCCGCCTGGGCTTCAGTCGCTTGCGGCTTGAAGAAAATGTAAATTGTGATAGGCTTGCGGCCGTTCTCGCCGGCGGGCAGCGAGTCGTTCTGCACATACACCATGTCTTTAACGATGTGGTCGGGATCAATCCGGTCGTCCTTCAACGACTCGGTCAGGCGCCCGGTAAATACAATGCCCCAGGGCTTGTCGGTAGGGGTACCGATAATTTCGGAGTTGAAGAAGTTTCCCAGGCGGATCAACGCACCAGTTAACGCCACCAGGATCACAATGCGGTCGAGTATTTGAAAATAGTTCTGCCCTGGCTTGCGCTTGCGGCTGTAGAGCCACAGGGCAAACAGAATACCGATGGCACCGCCGTGGCTGGCAAGGCCTTGCAGACCGGTAAATTTGAATGGGCTGAACTCAAAGGGCAGGAAGATGCTAAGCGGCTCCTGCCAGATGATCTCCGGCTGATAAAACAGCACGTGGCCCAGGCGGGCGCCGAGAATCGTGGCAACGATCATGTAAATGGTCAGCGTGTCGACATCCTTCTCCGGTTTGCCTTCCTTGCGGAACATATAATACAGGATCTGCTGGCTGATCAAAAAGCCCAGCGCGAAGAATAATCCATACCAACGAAGTGCAAATGAACCGACCGAAAAGATCTCGGGATTACCGTTCCAGATAATGTAACTCAGTGTAGCCATGAGGGCAAATATAGTGTTAATTGTCTACAGACCAGAGGTTGCCAGAGGTGGTGCGCAGTTTTTATGCGTGTTCCAGTTCTTGCAATTCGCGGGCAAATCCCGATGATAAGATAGGGAACCGGCACCAGGTGCGCGGGTCTACATTGATCTCGTCGAGATGGAAAGCCGGGGCGATGCGCTCGCGCTTCCATTGGTTGATCGACCACAGGCGAAAGAACTTGGTGATCCAGGCTTTTACCTGCGCCGGTTCGCCGGTGTGTTGCAAGCGATGATACACCTCTACCGGCGACTTCCGCTCCTGAATCGCCCAGCGCTCGATTTCCGCCAGTACGGAATAGGGCATGAGGTCGGCCTCGTCGGTTTGGTAGCGTTCCGGAGGGCGTAGCTCGGCCGTAGGCTGCAGGTTGTTAACCGGCCGCAGGCCGTCGTGTCCTAACGTATCTTGCGCCCACCGCAGCCATTGTAACACAAACACCTTGCTGAGCCCCGCAATAGGCGCCAGGCTGCCGCTGGTGTCACCATCCATGGTGGCATACCCCACGTCGCCCTCGCTGCGATTGGAGGTCGTCAACAGCACGGCGCGGTGTATATTGGCCAGCATCCAGATAATGGGTGAACGCGCGCGCGCCTGCACGTTTTGTAATGTAATATCGTCTTGCTCCCAGGTGAGCGTGCGGCCAATCGCCGCCTCGATCTTCTGCGTATAGGCCACAACCGTATCGTCGATGGTCCAGGAGTGAAATACAGCACCCAACGATTCGGCCAGCAGGCGCGCCGCCTCGAACGTATTCGTGGAAGAGTTACGTGTGCCCTGGTAGGCACAGGTGAGCAGGCGCCCCACCGTTTGTTGCCAGGACGCATCAACCTCGCGCAAACCCAGTAGTTGCGCAAAAGTATCCGGGCCCAATTCAGCGCGGCCGCGCTTTACCATTTCCGCTACAAAGACGGCACAGGCAGAAGAGTCGGCACCACCGCTAAGCGACAGAACAAAACCTTTTGCGCGGCTTTTGCGCGCATAGTCGAAGAGCGCCAATGCTACGGCGCGGGCCAGCTCTTCGTTCCGGTCTTTGGTGTCGGCGGAAGGTATAACTTCGCTCGCCCCCGGCTGACGGAAGTTTACATCGCAGACCAGGATGTTAAAGCGTTGAAAGGAAAATCGTTTATTGACGGCAAGCAGGCGGCCGTGTTGTGCCACGATGATGTCGCCGTCGTAGATCATACGGCCGGCTTCGTTGCCCAGCAGGTTGGTAAAGAGATAAGCGCAGGCAAACAACGATGAGCCCTCTTGTACTACATCGCGTTCGCGCAACATGCTTTTGCCCATGGCGAAGTGACTGGCACTGGGATTTAAGATCAGGTCCACGCCACGGTCGCGCAGCCGGTAGCCAGGCCGAAGATCCTTGCGCCACCCATCTTCACAGATCTCGAAACCCATCTTGATACCGGCTACATCGTAGATCAGGTCGCCCGCCGGAATAGATTCATCACCTCGTTCCAGCGTGACAACTTTATGTGCCGGCCAGGCATCAAACCAACGTGGCTCGTAGTGTACGCCGTCGCGCGCCAGGTTTTGCTTGAACGTGATCCCGAGAATTTTACCGTCGCTGATAACGCAGGCACCATTGTAAGTGATGCCAGCGATACGTACAGGCAAGCCTACACTAACCGTAATATGTGTACAGTACGCGCGTATCCGCAGCACTTCTTCCCAAGCTTTCTCCGCCAGCCAATCGCTGAGAAAAAGGTCTTCACACCCATAGCCGGTAACACTTAATTCAGGCAGGCAGAGTATTGCGACCTGCTGGTGGCGGGCTTCTTCGATGGCATCGATAATGTTCCGGGTGTTGTTGTCCCAGTCCATCGGGACCTGGTTTACGGTAGCGCCGGCTATTTTCATGACGGTAAGATCAAACGCGTTTGTGTGAACTGCGCTGCATTCTACAGACAATTAAATTACCGGTCAAGTTCGCGGAAAGGAGGGAATCGTCGGAAGCGGCGATCAGGGTGTGAGCAAGTCCAGCATTTCACACGTTTTAAAGGCAGCATCCTGCTCGGCCTTCTTCTTGCTGTTGCCGTAGCCCGTACCCTGAGGCTCGTTGTCGACAATCACCTGCGCGGTAAATTCTTTGTGGTTTTTACCCTTCTTCACATTGAGGATCTCGAACCGTACGTCCTTGCCCTCGCGTTGCGCCCACTCGATAATCTTGCTCTTGAAGTTTGAGTTCGAGTTCACGAGCTCCTCCAGGTCGTAGTTGGGTCCGATGAGCTTGTCGATCACAAACTTCTTGGTGCGCAGGTAGCCTTTGTCGAGGTAGATGGCGCCGACAATCGCTTCGAGCGTGTTGCCCAGGATGACCTGTTGCAGGTGCGCGTTCTTTTGGTCGTACTGTACGATGTTGCCCACGCCGATCTTGCGGGCGAGCAGATTGAGTGTCTCGCGGTTTACAATGCGCGAGCGGATTTCCGTCAGGAAGCCCTCCGAGCGGAAGGGAAATTTTTTGAAGAGGAAATCGGCTACGGCAGCGCCAAGAATCGCGTCGCCGAGATACTCGAGACGCTCGTTCGATTCTTTATAACCTTGTCCATTTTCTTTCGCAATAGAGCTGTGAACCGTTGCGAGACGATAAAGTTCAAGATTGGAAGGAGTAAAGCCCGCAATGTTTTGTATTGCGCTGACTAACTTCTTGTCGCTCGTCGTTTTTCCTTTCGGAAGCTTAAGGATTTTCCAGACCAAGGTTTATGTCAGTTCATTTTTGTCCGGATGCTAATGTAGTAAGAATATGCACGATGGTCAATGCTACCGCCGAAGTCCGTGTGGTTGTATACTCGCCAGGCGTATGAATAGACCGATGACCGACGCTACACCGGCAGGTAGTATGCTGTTGGTAAAAAGCCATGCCAATACCAGCTGCACGTGTAACGAGCAGAAAAACTCAGGATATACTGCCGGGAATTTCCAGTGATCAGATCTTCTTGAAAAGCACCGAGAAATTGTGGCCTCCGAAACCGAAGGTATTGCTCAAGGCAATATTCACAGGGCGTTCTTGTGCTTTGTTGAAGGTCATGTTGAGCTTGGGATCAAGCTCCGGATCGTCCTCAAAGTGGTTGATTGTCGGCGGAATGACAGAATGGTTAATCGCCATGATACAAGCAATGCTCTCGATCGCACCGGCGGCGCCGAGCAAGTGGCCGGTCATGGACTTTGTCGAGCTGATGTTCACATTGTATGCGTGCTCGCCGAATACTTTCTGGATGGCGCGAATCTCGCCAATATCGCCCAGGGGGGTCGATGTACCGTGGGTATTGACATAGTCGATCTGATCGGCAGTAATCTCGGCGTCTTCCAGCGCGTTGAGCATTACCTGGATGATGCCGGCCCCATCGGGGTGTGGCGCAGTAATGTGGTAGGCGTCTGACGACATGCCCCCGCCGATCACTTCGGCATAAATCTTAGCACCGCGTTTTTTGGCATGCTCGTATTCTTCCAGGATCAGCGCACCGGCGCCTTCGCCCAGTACAAAGCCATCGCGGTTTTTGTCGTAGGGGCGTGAGGCCGTTTCGGCCGAGTCGTTGCGCTCTGAAAGGGCCTTCAGCGCGTTAAACCCACCGACGCCGGCCTCGCATACGGCCGCTTCCGAGCCACCCGATACAATGATGTCAGCCTTGCCTAAACGCAGGAAGGTGAAGGCATCGTACAGGGCGTTCGTGGAAGAGGCGCATGCGGATACCGTGACATAGTTAGGGCCACGGAAGCCGTATTTAATAGAAATATGACCCGCGCTCAAGTCGGGGATCATTTTTGGAATGAAGAAAGGATTGAAGCGCGGCGTACCGTCGCCCTTCGCATATACCTTTACTTCCTCCTGAAAAGTAAGTAACCCCCCGATACCTGAGCCCCAAATCACCCCAATGCGATTCGGATTGAGCTCAGCCAGCGGGAGGTTGGCATCTTTTATAGCCTCATCTACCGCCACCATAGCATATTGCGTAAAGGGGTCCATCTTGCGGGCCTCCTTCCGGTCTATAAAGTTTGTGACGTCGAAGTTCTTTACTTCGCAGGCAAACTTTGTTTTAAAGAGACTAGCATCAAAGCGCGTAATCGGGGCAGCTCCGCTTTTACCATTCTTTAGTCCATCCCAGAACTCGGGAAGAGTATTGCCGATGGGTGTGAGTGCACCAAGTCCTGTAACGACTACTCGCTTTAATATCATGCTGATTGGGGTGTGGTTGTAGAAAGACTGTTGTCAATTATTTCTTCACGTTTTGCTCCAGGTAAGAAATGGCCTGGCCTACAGTGGAAATATTTTCAGCCTGATCGTCTGGAATAGAGATGTTGAATTCCTTTTCGAACTCCATGATAAGCTCTACAGTATCGAGGGAGTCAGCACCCAGATCATTGGTGAAGCTGGCCTCAGGAGTAACTTCAGATTCCTCAACACCAAGTTTTTCGATGATGATCTGTTTTACTTTTTGTGCAATTTCAGACATGTTTTTAAGGTTTATGATTTAAAAATCTGTGCAAAGAAAGAGATTTGCGTCAATATTGTCAAACTTTTTTGAACTCGCTCCTGGGGGGTAAAAAACAGTACCAATAGTATAAAAAATGAAAAAAAGCAAGCTGGTCATCGACTATGAATATGACTTCGATCTGCTGGGATTGACCACGGCTGCCAAAGGCTACAAGTTGGCCTGGGAGATCAACCAGGCCCTGCACATACAACTCATAAAACAGCCCGATTTAGCCGTTGGCTTCAAAAATAACGACGAACGGAGCTTTTCTTTTTATGCCTTTGAAACCCAGATCAATCGTTTGAAACTGTTCAAAAACCGCCCCTCGGATGGCGATACGGGAAAGTATTTCCTAATCCCTGAATTTCCTCACTTCGATTTTATAATTTTGGCAGCTATGAAAGATCAGTACGCTCATCCGCAGTTGCTGGAGTTGATCAAGTCCATATCCTCCGTGCAGTTCGCTGCATTCATTCCCATGGAAGGCCTGAAGTCTAAATCAAACTTTATCTTTTAATTATCGGATGCACACTGAAGCACTCATAGTACCACCATATCCAGAGAAATATTCCTTTTAACCTATGTTAGAAAAAGTATCGTACAACAAGACTAAAATTGTTGCCACTGTAGGCCCTGCTTCCAACTCAAAAGAAATGCTGCGTGCGTTGGTGAAAGAGGGCGTGGATGTATTCCGCCTCAACTTCTCACACGGTAAGCACGAAGATCACCTCAAGGTGATTCACTTTGTGCGTGAGATTAACAAGGAGATGGGTACGACAGTCTCTTTGCTGCAAGACCTGCAAGGCCCCAAAATCCGCGTCGACGAAATGGAGCCCGGGATTATCATCGAACCGGGACAGGAGCTTACCATTACCACGCGTGACCTGGTGGGCAACCGCGAGCTGGTGAGCACCTCGTACAAGAATCTCCCCAACGACGTAGCAACCGGTGACACGATACTGGTAGACGACGGCAAGATCGAGCTGAAAGTAAAAGAAGTACGCGGTGGAGACGTTATAACAGAGGTTGTCTATGGCGGCCCACTCAAGTCGCGCAAAGGCATCAATCTGCCCTTTACAAAAGTGTCAGCCCCGTCGCTGACTGAAAAAGATTTGAAAGATCTTGAGTTTGGTATTGCCAACGACGTAGACTGGATCGCCCTGTCGTTTGTACGGAAAGCTTCTGATATCCAGCAACTCCGTGAAATTCTTGACGAGCGCAAGTCCTCTGCCCGCATCATTGCCAAGATCGAAAAGCCCGAAGCCCTCAGCAACATCGACGAGATCATTAACCTGACCGACGCCGTAATGGTGGCCCGTGGCGACCTGGGTGTAGAGATCTGGCTGGAAGAAGTACCGATGGTACAAAAGATGCTGGTAGAGAAGTGTAACCGCGTGGGCAAGCCCGTGATCGTCGCTACCCAGATGATGGAAAGCATGATCGAAAACCCACGTCCTACACGTGCGGAAACCAACGACGTGGCCAACGCCGTGATGGATGGTGCTGACGCCGTAATGCTGTCGGCCGAGACCGCTGCGGGTCGATTCCCGATCGAAGTAATCCGCTCCATGGTGCGCACCGTGGCGTCGGTTGAAAAGAGCCCCAACACGTACTACCGCTTCCGCGAAGTGCAAAAAGACTCGGCTACGCATATTCACGACAATTTTGTGTTGGCCGCCTGTAAGCTGGCCAAAGACGTAGGTGCCAAAGCCATTGTCGGTATGACGCAGTCAGGCTATACAGCCTTCAAGTCATCGTCTTACCGTCCGAATGCTAATATCTTTGTGTTTACGTCCAACGCGTCGCTCCTGACCAAAATGAACCTGGTGTGGGGAACACAAGCCTACTTCTACGACAAGGTGAACTCAACCGACGAGACCATTGCCGACGTGGAAGAAGTGTTGAAGCGCGAAGGTCACGTGACCACAGGCGACATCATCATTGTATTGGCCAGCATGCCGATCCAGGAGAAAGCTCGCACCAACACGCTCAAGATCAACATTGTAAAATAATCCGTGACGCAGGGTTGCCTGCCACGAAATATAAAGAGGCTGCCGGATACGGTAGCCTCTTTTCATATCAGGGTGTAGCGTCCAAGCGAGGCACAACCAAAATGACCTCTTCACGTTCTACGACTACTGCTCCGGCAGGATCACCCTTACGCTTGCGTACATACTTGCGCGGTGTGACGATAACAGGGCACAGTGTTTCCGTCTTTCGTTTGGAGTTATACGCCGCCAGTTCTGCGGCGCGCTCGATCACATCTTTGGGAAAGGGTTTGTTTGCCTGGTGTTTAATCAACACGTGCGAACCGGGCACGTCTTTGGCGTGCAGCCAGAGGTCTTCCTTGTAGCCGTACCGTAGCGTGAGCACGTCGTTGCTCTGCGCGTTGCGGCCCACCCAGATTCTAAAGCCCTTGTGCTCGAACTCATGGTAGGGCAGGGGGGCAGCCTGCTTTTCTTTGACGGCAAACAGTGGGTTCTTACCGATCTCGCCGCGCAGGGCCTTCAAGTCGGTTGAAGCCTCGAGCACTTCAATCTCCCGCCTAAGCGTTGCCATTTCTTTTTCTTTGATCTCGAGCGACTGTTGCAGTCGTTGTATTTCGATGTGCTGGTTCTTGGCCTTACGGTAAAAAGCCTCCGCGTTCTTTTGTGGTGACAGGTCCTTTTTTAACTTGATGGTAACCGTGTTCTGATCGTTGTAGAAGTCGGGCAATGTGACGGTTTCCTGTCCGGGATGTAATGTGTGCATATAGGCCATGATCAGATCAGCCCATGTTTTATAATTCGTGTCGCGCTCTACTTCGGCGAGCTTCTCGAAAGTTTTCTGATAATAGTTCTCGCTGCCTTTCAGCTTTTCACGTAAGGAAGCGATAGCCGCTTGCCGCTCGCGTACAAACGCCGCCTGATGCGTGTATGTGTAAAAGAACTCATTAATGGCCTCGAGTGGATTGGTAAACTCGCGCACGACAGCGGGTACAGGTAATAACGAGAGATATACCGTGCCATTAGCCTCGGCAATGCGGTATACCGGCGTATCCAGCAACGCGCGTACATCCTGGATCATTTGCCAACGTACAGCGGGCGGTTGTGTATCGAAACCTTGCCGGGCGAGGTACTTCCAGGTAACTTTTCCAAATGTAAAATAGAGCGCCCCTGGATTGTCCGGGTGTTGTATAAAGGCTTCGTACGACCAATCAATGGTGCGGTCGATTGTCGAAAGGTCCAACCCTTCGTCGGCGGGCAAATTGTTCCGGAAGAGCGCGATCACGGCGTTGTGCTCAAACAACAATACGTTCGAACGGTTGGCGTGCATTTTAAATAATAACGTCAGATTGTTGCTCAGCGTGAGCGCAATGCTGCGTTCATTTTCAATGCACCGTACGGATGCAACGCGTTGGCCGATCAGTATCGGAAAGAGGTCTACACTGTTTTTGCGTGCGCGATGAAAATTCGTGGGGAACGCCAAACATGAAAACGCGGGTTCCAGGCTGGCCTTGATAAAGAAAGGTTCGGTAAGGGTTTCGAACCGAATGATGAGCTCGTCTTTGTTTTGGCTAAAGCACTCCGATATTACCGTACCACGCATGAGCGTGTCGAGGGAATGACTGAGCGGACGGAGAAAGTAATAATTGTTGTGCACCGATGTAGAATAAAAATGACAGGTATCGGCTTACGAACCAATATCCACTTGAAGACCGTCGTAGGCCAGTGCTACCGTAGCAGGCAGCTCGTGCTGGACCGCGCTATGGAGTCCCAGCTTGTGGCTGATGTGCGTCAGGTACGTTTGTCTGGGTGCGATGCGTTGAATCGTTTCCAATGCTTCGCCCAGGTTGAAGTGCGATATATGGTGTTCGCGCTGCAACGCATTCAGTACAAGTACTTCCGTGCCCTGGAGGCGTTCGAAGGTCTCTTCGGGTATATAGTTGGCGTCCGTTATATAGCTGAAGTTGCCGATGCGAAAACCAAACACCGGCATGCGCAAGTGCATGACAGGCAACGGCAGAATAGAGATGCCGTTAACGGTAAAGGCATCTTCATTAATGGGCAGCAGCGTGAGGCGTGGTATCCCGGGGTAAGCCGGGCCGGAAAGAGCGTAGGCATACTCCACGGCAAGCTGGTCGAGCGTAGCCTGTGAGCCGTATACCGGCATGTCCATGTTTTGTAAAAAATTATAAGCCCGTACGTCGTCCAGGCCGGCAGTGTGGTCGCGGTGAGCGTGCGTGAAGAGCACGGCATCGAGGCGCTCGATATACTCACGCAGCATCTGCTGGCGAAAGTCAGGCCCCGTGTCGACCACCAGGCTCTGACCATCGACGGCGATGTGCAGGGCCGTGCGCAAGCGCTTATCACGGTAGTCCAGCGAGCGGCATACGTCACACGTACAGCCGATCACGGGTACACCCTGTGAAGTGCCGGTGCCTAGAAACGTTATTTTCAAGCGGCAGTGGTCTGTTGTTCTCCCTCGGAAGTTTGCGCCTGCGGCTCGCCTTCCGGGGTTTCCTCCGGAGTTGGCTGTGCCTGCGCTTGTGGCAAGTTCAGCTCCTCATGCAGCTTGCGGCTTTTATCGGAGAACTTCGTCGGATCGAGGACTGTATTTTTCAGGATATCGAGCAGGGCGTTGATCTTTCCTTCTGTGGTAAAGAACTTATTCACGATCATGATCTTCTGGTCTTTCAGCACGCAGTAGCCCGACTTGAAATTGCCCTTCTCATAACGCAGGGTATAGTCAGACTCAGTCACCATCTCTTCAACTTTTAGCAGAAACTGGGTTGTGTATTTGATCATCGCGGTTGTTGTCTGTTCCAGGGGGCAAGATAAGCATTTTAAGTCGAAGTGGCGCGCCCGCAGAAGCGCCTGGCCATACACGCGATGGCTTGGTTTTATTGCGTAATTTGCGGGCTTGAAGCAGGAAAACAAGCATCTGATTGTGGTCGCCGGGCCTACTGCCGTCGGAAAAACGGCGGTCGCTATTGCTGTGGCAAAACATTTCCACACCGTGGTGATCTCGGCAGACTCCCGTCAGCTGTTTCGCGAAATGACCATCGGCACCGCCAAGCCCACACCCGAAGAGCAGGCGCAGGTGCGCCATTATTTTGTCGACAGCCACTCGATCGAGACGGCCTGCGACGCCGCCCAATATGGTCGCGACGCACTGGCGCTGATCGACACCCTGTTCCGCGAGCACAATGTACTGGTGCTCTGCGGTGGCTCCGGCCTGTACATCAAAGCCGTGCTGGAAGGATTTGACGACATCCCCGAGGTGCCCGAATCTATCCGGGCCGAGCTCGTAGCGCAATTCGAGACCCAGGGGATCGGCTGGTTACAAGCGCGCATGGAGGAGGAAGACCCCGCATTGCTGGCCACCATCGACCGTCACAACCCCCACCGCCTCATCCGCGCGCTGGAGGTAAAGCGCGGCACGGGTCAGTCCATCGCCGCTTTTCGTACGCAACGGCAACACGCGTTGCCCTTCCACGTACACCGGGTGGGCCTTACATTGCCACGCGAACAGCTCTACGCCCGCATCGACGCCCGTATGGACGCCATGATCGACGCCGGTCTCTTTGAGGAGGCACGAGCATTGTATCCATTCCGCGCACACAACGCGTTGCAGACCGTGGGTTACCAGGAGATTTTCGACTGGATGGATGGCCAATACGACCGCGACGAAGCCATCCGGTTGCTGAAACGCAACTCCCGGCGCTACGCCAAAAGGCAGCTGACATGGTTCCAGCGCGACGAAGCCATGCGTTGGTATAGCCCGTTTGAATTCGACAGTATTCTGCACGATGTAGAACAAGCCATGGCCCCCGCGGCCGTATAAGCAAGAGACGAAGAAGCCCATATACCGTGACCGAAAAGAAAGTACTCATCATTACCTATTACTGGCCTCCGAGCGGAGGCAGTGGTGTACAGCGCTGGCTCAAGCTGGTAAAATACCTGCCGCAATTCGGCTGCAAACCCTATGTGTTCACACCCGAGAACCCGGCCTTTGCCATTCGCGATGAGTCGTTGCTTAAAGACGTGCCGCCCGAAGCCGAGGTGATCAAGCTTCCCATCTGGGAACCGTACGATGCTTTCTTCAAAATGTCGGGCTGGTTTGGCCGCAAGAAATCCGCCAGGCCCACTGACCTCGTGGCATCGGCTGGCCCCAGGTCGCTGTTCCAAAAGATCAGCACATGGGTACGCGGCAACATGCTCATTCCCGACCCACGTATATTTTGGGTGCGCCCCGCCGCGCGCTACCTTCATAAATACCTGAAAGAGCACAACATCCCGACCATCATCACCACCGGCCCGCCGCACAGCATGCACCTGATCGGCCGTCGCCTCAAACGCAAGAACCCCAACCTAACCTGGATCGCCGACTTCCGCGACCCATGGAGTGAATGGGGCCTGCTCGACAGCCTGATGTCCGGAAGCTTCGCCCGTAACCAGCACCGCCGTCTTGAGCGCTGTGTATTGAAAGAAGCTGACAAGGTGATTACCGTCACGCCTTTTTACGTGCGCCAGTTCGAGCACCTCGGCCAGCGCCGCGTGCAATTGCTCACCAACGGTTTTGATACTGACGACTTCCGCGAAGTACAGGTTCGACCGACAGAAAACTTCGTGATCCGACACGTCGGGATCATCAATGAAAAGAATAATCCACGTCCCTTCATGCAAGCCGTGAAGGTGCTGATGGAAGAAGATGCGGTCTTTCGCGAGCGTGTGCGTATCGAGTTTACCGGTGAGGTACATCCGCAGTTTCGGGCGTTTGTTACCGCTGATCCGGTACTGTCCGGTATATCATTATTCATGGGCAACGTGCCACACAAAGAGCTGATGAGCCTTTATGGGCAGTCATCGTTATTGCTCGTCGTGCTAACAGGATATAAAGACGCAGAAGGCTATTTGCCGGGCAAGCTGTTTGAATACCTGGCTACGGGGCTGCCTGTACTGGGCGTTGGTCCTGAGCATGGTGATGCGGCCGTGATGCTGAATGCCACCGGCGCGGGAGCGATGATTGATGACAAAAATCCTGCGGCGATCAAGGCTTTCATTCTGAATGTCTTCCGTCACTGGCAGCAGGGTGAGCTAAAAGCAGCTACAGGCAATGGCCATTTACTGTATTCGCGGAAAGAGCTGGCCCGCAGCGTAGCAGCCATGTTGGAACCTGGAACAGGAAACCATAAATGATGGCTCATGCCTATACCAAAGCTACCACCATACCCATGGCATACCTATACCATACCTATGGTTGACTTATAGTAAGCTTATAGTGACTATAGTAAAATGAAAGTTGCGGAAGGGAACGGTTTACCCATTAGGCAATAACAGCGAACTATCCCCATAGCTTAAAAATCGATATCCATTCCCCAAGGCTTCATCATAAATTCGCTTCCAATCTCCTCCAACCAACGCCGCCACCAGCAGTATAAGCGTCGACCCCGGCTGATGAAAATTCGTCACCAATCCCTTACAAACCCGGAATGTATACCCTGGCATAATATAGATACTTGTATCCCCTGTTAACGTATCCGTCTGCAGCGCATCCATCCGCGCCAGCACACGCTCCAGCGCCACCACAGTAGAAGGTAACGACACATAATCCTGATACGGATCATGCTGCGTAATAACAAACGGCGCCTCTGCGTCGGCCATCAGCCGAACTCCATACCAATACAAACTCTCCAACGTACGCATTGACGTGGTCCCCACCGGCACGATAAACCGCCCCGGCTGCAACAAATTCTCCAGGTTACGACGAGTAACGAGCACTTGCTCGGTGTGCATGGTATGGTCAGCAGCATGCTGAACCTTCACCGGTTGAAAGGTACCCGCGCTGACATGCAACGTGAGGAAGTCAGTTTGAATGCCTTTAGCGCGCATGGCCTCCAGCACGGCAGGAGTGAAGTGCAAGCCAGCCGTTGGTGCCGCAACAGCGCCCGCATGGTGAGCATACACCGTTTGATAGCGATCCCGGTCTGCAGCCTCCGCCGCGCGCTTCAGGTAGGGCGGCAGTGGCATTTCACCCGAGCGTTGAATGATCTCAGCAAAGGCGTAAGGCGTTGCCCACTCAAACGCTACCAACCCTTCTGTACGGTCCAGCAGTCGGGCACGCAAGGGCACGCCGTGTACATCCTTTTCCAGTACAGAGCCCTCGGCCCATTTCTTCAGGTTGCCAATGGTACACTTCCAGGTGCTCGCCCCCTGGGCCGTCATGGCTTCGGCAATCAGCGGCGACGGGGCCACAGGCTGTAGCAGGAATACTTCAATGGTGGCTCCGGTGTCTTTGGTAAAATGCAGCCGCGCAGGGATTACCTTGGTGTCGTTAAAGAACAGCGAGGTGTTGGCGGGCAGGTAGTCGGGTAGGGAAGAGAAGACCTCGTGCTGGATCGACCCGCCCCGGTACAGCAGCAACTTCGATTGGTCGCGTTGCTGTAGCGGGTGGTGCGCGATCCGCTCGGGCGGTAGCGCATACGTATAATCCTGCATGTCGATGGCCTTCATAGGACCAAAGTTACGGCCTACGCCAGATTTGTCCGGGACAATTTTCATCACACCGCGAATTAAATTTATTTTACAGCCATGGCCGTGCACGCAGCATTCACACAGAAAACATTCGAGTTCAATTTCCAGGCGCGTACCTCGCGTGGCCCCATGCGCGACAAGATCTCGTGGTTCATCAAGCTTTGGGACGATGCCGCCCCGGGCGTAGTCGGGCTGGGCGAATGCGGCCCACTCCCGGGCCTCAGCATCGATGCGCGGCCGGACTTTGAAGAAATATTACAAGCTACGCTGCAGAAAGTGATGCAGACCAACACCCTGCAAAACCTGCCGCCAATATGGGTTGAGCAAACAGCGCCCGCAGGCTTTCCGTCCATTACTTTCGGATTGGAGACGGCCCTTCTCGACTGGCAACACGGCGGCCGGCGGGTGATCTTTGATAACGGCTTTGTCCAGGGCCAGTCGATCCCCATCAACGGCCTTATCTGGATGGGTAACCTGGATTTTATGATGCAGCAGATCAACGACAAGATCGCTAAGGGGTTTACATGCATCAAATTGAAAGTAGGAGGGTTAAACTTTGATCGCGAATGCGATGTGCTGCAATATATCCGGCAGCGGTATTTTCGGGAGAACCTGACGATCCGGCTGGATGCCAACGGGGCTTTTAAGCCCGAAGAGGCATTGATGAAGTTGGAAGCGTTGGCAAAATTCAATATACATTCCATCGAGCAGCCCATTAAGCAGGGATCGCCAGAACTGGCGGACATCATTCGTCAGTCGCCAGTGCCGGTAGCATTGGATGAAGAGTTGATTGGTGTGGAGGGAGAAGCGCGTGTAGCCCTGATCGAGCGGTTAAAACCTGCCTATATTATTTTGAAGCCCACCTTGCATGGTGGGCTGTCAGGATGCCGTGCGTGGATCACGGCGGCGGAGCAGCACGGAGTAGGGTGGTGGATTACGTCGGCGTTGGAGTCGAATGTTGGATTGAATGCAATTTGTCAGTTTACAGCTGAATATAGCACGGCGATGAGTATGCCGCAGGGATTAGGGACAGGCGCTATTTATACCGAGAACGTTCCTTCACCGCTAGTGGTGACCCAGGGAGCAATACGATACGATTCTGCCAAAGCCTGGAATGTGTCGGGGGTATAACGTCCGGCCAAGAACAGATCGAAGCGGGAGTTTGACAGAGGTCCAGTACTTGACATCCGGTAATTATCCTGGTCCTTTTAGGACTAGCTTATGTCTAGCATAACACTAGCTTGACTCTAGCTCAAGAGTAGGTCATCCCTGCTTTTGCTGGCATCCAGATGACCAGAACTGCCCGGCAGTCTTAAACTGCCGAGATTTACAGGTAACGCTTCACATCCTCTGCCGTAATCTCATCACCGCCCATAATAACAAGCCGCTCGACCACGTTCCGCAGCTCCCGAATATTCCCCGTCCAGTTATGCGCCTGCAATGCCGTCAACGCTGCCGCATCAAACGACTTCTTTTTTGCCCCATACTCATCAGCAATGTCGTGCAAAAACTTATCCGCCAGCAGCGGTATATCATCTTTACGATCATTCAACGCAGGCACCTTGATAATAATCACACTCAACCGGTGAAAGAGATCTTCCCGAAACCGGTGCTCCTCAATCTCCTTACGCAAATCTTTATTCGTAGCCGCCACCACGCGTACATTCACCGTAATTTCTTTATCCCCACCGACCCGGGTAATCTTACTTTCCTGTAAGGCGCGCAACACTTTCGCTTGCGCCGACAGGCTCATATCACCGATCTCATCCAGGAATAATGTGCCGCCCTCCGCTAGTTCAAACTTTCCAATACGCTGTTTAACAGCCGAAGTGAATGAGCCCTTCTCATGCCCAAACAATTCGCTCTCGATCAGCTCCGATGGAATAGCAGCACAGTTTACTTCGATCAGCGGACCGTCCGCGCGTTTACTCTTTTCATGTACCCAACGCGCCACCAGTTCTTTACCGGCACCGTTAGGGCCGTTGATCAGCACGCGGGCGTCAGTGGGAGCGACCTTCTCGATCATCTCTTTTACCTGGCGGATGGGCTCGGAGTCGCCCACCATATCAAACTTTTTGGAGATCTTCTTGCGCAGGGTTTTGGTCTCTTTGACCAGGTTGGTTTTATCCAGGGCGTTGCGCAGGGTAATTTCCAGGCGCCCCAGGTCAAAGGGCTTCTGCAAAAAGTCGAAAGCGCCTTTCTTAACCGCTTCGACGGCTACGTCGATGGTGCCGTGGGCCGAGATCACAATGAAGTTGGTAGCAATGCCCACCTCCTTTACCTTGTCCAGCACTTCGAGTCCGTCCATTTTGGGCATCTTGATGTCGCACAGACAAAGGTCGAAGCTGCCCTGCTCGAGCTTCTTAAAACCCTCCTGGCCGTCGGCGGCCTCTTGTACGTCGTGCTCTTTCTCTTCGAGTATTTCTTTCAGAACAGCGCGAATGCGCGCATCGTCTTCAATGATCAGAATCTTGGCCATACCTCGTAAAGGTATCGCATAAAAATTAAACCCACCAGACCTCGTCGGTAGGGTGGGTTTAAAAGTGGTAAGCCTGTAAGCCGGGTTCTGTCATCCCTTGCGGGAGTCCTTATCATTTATCTGGGCCTGCCTTCACAGACAGGCTCTATCAGTCTACCCGTTCCGGTGCTGCAGACCGTGAAGCCTACAGCCAAACGGGCCGCTTGATGCCCGGAACCTATTTGACCTTTCAACGCGTAAGGTTTACCCTGCAACGACTGTCGCCAGCCGCCCGGTGAGCTCTTACCTCACCTTTTCACCTTTTCCCGCAAGGATAAATCCCCACGGGTAGTTATTTTCTGTGGCACTGTCTGTTCCTGCGCCGTCACCAGCACAAGACCTTCCCGTTAGGAAGTACGCTGCCCTATGTTGCCCGGACTTTCCTCCCTTTCTGTGACAAAAGAGCGATAAGGCGGCTCACCGCCATAAAGGTACGGCGAAAGCTTGAAAGTAAATAGCATAACAGCCCCAGGGGAATCCCAGGGGTGTTGAAGAATGTCCGAACGACGTTGACTAGTGAATGTCTTTGCCCGTTAGCTTCAGCTCGTAATGGTCCGCGAGCTGTGCTACCTCCTGGATCATCTCTTTCACTTGCTCTTCTGAAACAGTCTCCGACAGGCAGGAAGCTTCTACCTTCACATAACCTTCTTCGAGAATAAACTTGCTGTAGTCGAAGTGCGCGTTTTGCTCCAGCAGCGCCTTGAGGTCGATGTTGGGAGTGAACTCACATACCTTCGAGGTAAAGAGCGCCTGCTCGCGGCCCGATACCGGGCTGGTCTGTGCGCTGGCCAGTACCGTTTGGTAACGGCTGCCATTGATGGGCACAACAATCACGGATTTGGTATGGTCGTAGTCGGTGTATTGGCCGCCGATGTGATCGGCATACTTTTCAACGTACTCCATGAAGCCTGGTAAAGTAGAGATCATATATGGTAGGTTTTAAAGTGGATGGTCTATGAAGTTAAAAAAATGGCTCCTAAAAAGGGCCCGCCACCATGGGATTTATTTAAATGTTATACCGCCTAAGTTAGAAATAAAATGCGTGAAAACGAGTGCCCCGTGCGGAGAATTCGACGGATGGCGCCGGCACCTTGATCATGCCGGCCACGAAAAGCAGCGTGTTCCATACCTTAGACCTCGTTTTAAAGGCCGTCAGGTCAAGGTCCAGCGAAAGATAATATTGCCGATAAGGCGTACCATAGCCGGCCTCCTGGTTCTGCGACGTGCGGGCATAGACCATGCCCTGCGCACCATAGCCCACGGCCAGGTTAAGCCACTTCGGGAAGTGTATGAACTTGTCCACATCCACCGATAACCAATGGGTTTGACCGTTATAATCTTTTAGGATCTCATCCGGCAACCCCTTGCCCAACGTGTTGGGCCGCTGTGGCGCATAGTCCGTGCGGTGGAACGAAAACTTGGGATGTATGCGCACCTCGTTCCAGAGGTAGGACTGGCCCAGGTAGAATGCCGAGCCTGCGGCATCGGCAATCAGGTCGCCAGCAGAGGCACCGTATGCGTCTGAAAAACCATCGAATATTTCTACGGGCACCAGCACGGCAAAGCCCGTCAGCGCACCCCAGAGATCTGCTTTGCGCACGGGTACGCGGCAGGCCTGCAGCGCCCGCGAGGTGCCATAGCTGAAATAAAAGGACGAGTAAAAATGTCCGAGCTTATCGACCTGTTTCCACTCGGCATTATCGTTGAAGAAGCGAAAGGATTGGCGACGCGTATCGGCATACCACAGGTGATTGAGGCCGGCCAGCGTGATGCCATAGGCCGCCGCTCCACCGATGGCCAGGGCACGGAGTCGGGGTTTATTGATCCGTCGGGCAGAGTCCACTTGTGAAAAGCCGCTGACCGAAAACAGGAACAACAGCAGGCACAGACAGCAGCGTTTACTCCGTGCCGGTGGAATCGGTGTCTTCATCTTCTTTGATTGCGTCGCGGTTGCCGTTCTTGCGCTCCTCTTCCTGCTTTTTACGACGCTTGCGTGCCGATTGCCAGAGGTCGCGCAGCTCGTTAAAGCTTTGCGTGTGGATAATACTCGCGCCCGTGGTGATCGCGTTTTGGTTGGTGTTCACCGAGCTCAGCATCGGGTTGACGTTGGTGCGGCTATACATCTTTACGCGCAGCTTGCCGTCGGCGGTAAGCATGTAGTCGACCGTCCAGTCACCCGCTACGCTCGAAGGGTTGGCCTGTGCGTTCGGGTTGGTGCTGTTGGTGGGAGAGCTGGAGGTGTTGTTAAACGTACCGTCACCCGTTACCCGCAGGCGTCCGTTCAGGAACGTATACGACAGCCGCAGCTGGAATGTGTTGAATGTCTCCTGGTCCATGGAGCCAAGGTCTACGTCCACCACCAGGTCTTCGTCCACCTGGCTCATCCAGTGACTTAGTTGGTTAGAGAGCAGCTCGCTCAAGCTGTTTACAACGGATCCGCTGGCGTCAAACGACTCCGGCGGCGAGAAGCGACGCAACACGATCAAACTGAATACCTGGCGCTTAAGTTCCTGCTCGTCCAGCTTGTTTTTGAACGCCGTAAATTCCAGGTCCAGGTTGACTACCCGGCCGCTTTCCGTTTGTACATTCTTGGGTAAATCCTTTGCCGTAATGTCGAAGTTGATCTCGGGCGACATCATCGGGCCATCCAGGCGCAAGGCTACCTGTACGGGGTACTTGCGTTGCAACTGCGGAGAAGTACCAGCCGACTGGTCTGTGCTGGTAATGAGCGGCGCCAGCGATGCCATCTGATTGTAAGAAGCATCGATCTCAACCGTGCCCTGGTACGGATTACCATACCACGTGATCCGGCTGCCTTTCTTCACGGTAAATTCTTTATTGATGATGTCGTAGAGCGTAAAATTATACCACCCTTCGGTGAACTCGAACGGACCAAACATGTTGAACTCACCCTTCGTGTCGAGCTGTAGCTTCAAATCACCATTACCGCGTCCACGAATGATATCGCCGGATTTTTGGTCAAAGATGATCTCGCAGTAGGCATCGGGTGTCACGTCCAGGTTCAGATCCAGGGCGAGCCCCGTCAGGCTGACGCGGTTATTGAAATTGCCTTCGATCTTTTTGGTGAAGGTAGTATCCTTGAAGTTCACGAAGGATATAAACTCTTTCTTGTCGACGGACGATGACGAACCGCTCAGCGGGATATAGATGTGTGTATTCCGCTCGGTGCGTGCCGTCGAGGTGATGCGCAGGTTTGACAGGGGGCCGTTGAAGTTCAGATCACCCGTGGCATAGGCCTGTCCGTAAAACAAGCTATTGTCTTTGTGCGACGTGTTTAGTACCTGGAAGTTGCGGAAGCGCGCGTCCAGGTTGATGGTCATGTCGGAGAAACTGTGGTGGTTAATGGTGCCGTTGAGGCGTGCTTTGTTGCGCAGCACGTCGGCCAGCTCGATGTCTTTAAAGTATAAGGATGTCGGCGTAAGCCCGATGATCCCCGTAAAACGATACATCGTTTTGAGGTAGTTGATCATGATCTGGCCATCGTCTGTACGACCCTCGCCGCGTATAGCAGGATCGTTCAGTGTACCGGTAATCCGGAAGTCGCCGGATACCGTACCTCCAATCTGGCTAAAGATATCACCCAGAAAAGGCTCGGCAATCTTGAGGTCAGCTTTCTCCAGGCGGGCGGACAAATTCAGCGGACTGTCGGACAACCCCGGTGTATAATGGCCCGTCAAATTAACGATGCGGCTTTGTGAGCGGTCAACAAACAAGTTGATGTCAAACCGGCGCGCTGTAGTATCCCAACGATTTTGCGTGGAGATGTCGCCCACCAGAAAATCGTTAATGGTAAAATCCTTTACTCGTAGCGTATTCTGAAATGTAGGTTCCTGGTAGTAATGCGTCACATCCACTTGCGCTTCGGCAATGCCCCGGAATTTCAGGTCAGTCAGTACATCAAGCAGTGCCAGATCAAGATTGTGAATGTTGAGGGAAAGGACTTGGGTAGGATCTTCGGAGATCTTGCCATTCACACGCAGGTACTGCTCGGCGTTCTCCAATGCCAGGTCGTGGAAAGTCCAATCGCTGCCGCGGATGGCCACGTAGTTGTCCGGCATAAACGTCCAGTTGCGCTCGAGAATCTTGACGTCAGAGGGCGCCATGGTTACCATGGTGCTGTCACGCAAGAAATCGACGCCCCCCTTCAGGCGCACATAGTTGTTCTTGCCTTCATGATCGGCATCGAGGCCAAAGTCAATGTGGTTCTTATTCCAGATCGCTTCCGCCAGCAGGTTCTTGGTCTGCAGGTTTTTGCTGAGGATTTGCCGCTCAGAGTTTACCGTAAGCATCGACAGTACGCTGGTACTGTCGGCAATCTTAGAAGTCGTTAGCTCGAGGTCGGTGTTGATAAACACTTTGCCCTGGTACTCCAGTGAGTCAAAGGCCGTATACAGGTTGATGATCGTGGTACGCCCGCTGGTAAAGCGGCCGTCAATATGGGTGTTGCGGGCCAGCGACAAGTTTAAGTTCAGCAGGTCGTTGATCGGCCGGATATCTTTCAGGTCAATCGCGATCTGGGCTTCGTATGATTTAGGCTTGTAGGTCTTTTGCCGGTAATACTCGGCGATCTCGTGTTGGTCGTTCCGGATGTTGAGCGAGACTTCTTTCACCAACGTCTGAATGTCGTAGGAGATGTCAGAGAAGTTATAGTTACCCTTGGCCTCGACATCGGCCAACGAAGATTGTACTTTAAAAGAGCGCGTGCCGTGATCGCGCTGGGCATCCACCAGGATATGATCGAGCTTCAGGTGCTCATGATTGTACTCCAGCATCAGGTCCGTCACATCGGCGGTACCGCGCAACGAGTCAAGCGTTAACCCCTGAATGTCGGCCGCCACGCGTGCGTGCAAGAAGAGTGTGTCGCGTGAGAGGTTAAGCTCGTGTAGGTATGCAGTATCGAGCCGCGCGCGAATGCGGATCTGATTACGACCCTCGCGCAGGTCGATGGAGCCCCGGGCGGTGAGCTCGAGATTAGGATCGTTGATCTCCATCAGCCCGCGAAACAAGCCTGAGGCAAAGCGGGCGTCCGTACGGATGTTGGTATAGTTATACTTGTTGACACCGATGGAGCTCACCCGGCCGTTCAGTTGAAAATCGGCCGTCTTCTGCGTCAGTCCCGAACCGGCAATCTGACCGTCGAGGCTTACCCGTTGGTACATAGCCGTGTCTTCCAGGTACGTACCCAGGTCAAAGTTGATCAGTGACACGCGCCCTTTGTATACCGAGCGATCGATATCTTCCTCATTTACTTTTAAGTTGATGTCGGAGCGGATGGTGCCCAGGCGTCCGGAGAAAGTACCGTTCGCAACAAAGTCGTTCGGGTAGCCCAGGAATTGCCCGTGCATGGCCAGGTCACCCATGGGGCGCAGGCGCGCCAGCGTCTGCTCGTTGAACAGGAAGGCAATGTCGTTTGGATCGAGCGTAGAGTTGCGCAGGTTGAGGATGATAAACGTTTCGTTGATGTTCGGTAGCCCTTCCATCTCCAATGACCCCGTCAACCGCGACCGCCCGATGTCAACTTCCATCTGGGTATACTTGAATTTGTTGACACGGCCGTTAAAAGTGCCACTGACAGTTAACGGCTGCCCCAACTGTTTTACACCGGGGGCGAACAGCTCGAGGTCTTCCGGATCGATGATTGTTTTTGTCAGGTGCGCATGAATCGACACTTCGTCCACAAAATGACTCAATGCGCGGTGCCCCCGGTAGTGGAAGAGCACGGTATCGGAAATCGTGCTTTGTCCCGCCTGCAGGTTAAGGCCCGTGAACTCCATGCCCGCTTGTGAGAGTCGGAAGAAGGTTGAAAGTTGTTTGACGCTGAACTGCGTTTTCTGATCCTGCGCAATCAACGTACGTACATAGAACTCGGTGGTATCACCCAACACCACAAAGCTGTTGAGGTGGCCCTCGTCTACGGCCAGGGAGAAGTGATGGTAGTCAAACCCTTGCTGCACGGTATCGCTGTCCTGGTCAATGTAGGTGAACTGGCTGCGGTTCAGGAACGCTTCGCCAATGTTTACCCGTGGCGTGCGACCCGTACCGCCACCACCGCCACCCGACGAAATCTCGTTGATGCGGTCAATAAAGACGTTAATGTTCAGGTTCCGGGCGGTATCCGATTCCTGGATCATGGTCACAAACACGTGCGCACTGTCGACATAAATGCCGTCGATATTGATATCCTGCTGGTGGAAGAGTTGTAAGAGCTTAAAGTTGATGAGGATCTCCTTGGCCCCGATCATGCGGTTCTGCTCGGTGTCGTAGACGTTAACCCCCGTCAGCTCCAGGCGGTCGAACCAAAGCATGCGAAAGCCTGTTACGGTGGTCGGAAAACCGGTGACTTGTGTAAAATCCTTTAACAGACGTGAAGCAAGCCAGTTTTGAACGGGTGGCATCTGCAAGACCAAAAAGGCGGAGATGAACAGGAACAGAATGGCCGTAACGGAGTAGACAAGTATCTTCCGAATCCTATTTTTGATAACTTGCAGGTTCATGCTTCATCATATGCGTCCCGTTATCCTTGCCATCGAGTCCTCTTGCGATGAGACTTCTGCCTCCGTGATAAGAAACGGCAAGGTACTTAATAATATTATCGCCTCACAGGCGGTACACCAAAAATACGGCGGCGTAGTACCCGAGCTGGCATCGCGTGCGCACCAGCAGAACATCGTGGCGGTAGTGGACGCCGCTTTGGAGGGCGCCGGTACCACCAGAACAGCATTGGATGCCATCGCGTTCACCCGCGGCCCCGGATTAATGGGTGCCCTGCTGGTGGGGGTTTCGTTCGCCAAAGGGCTGGCCATGGGCCTGAAAATACCCCTGATCGAAGTCAACCATATGCAGGCGCACGTCCTGGCTCACTTTATCGACGAGCCCCGTCCGTCCTTTCCGTTTTTGTGCCTGACCGTCAGCGGCGGTCACACCCAAATCGTGCTGGTAAAAGATTACCTTGATATGGAAGTGATCGGCCAAACCCAGGACGACGCCGTGGGCGAAGCCTTTGACAAAGCCGCTAAGATTCTGGGCCTGCCATACCCTGGCGGCCCCCTGATCGACAAATATGCCCAACAGGGCAATCCACGTGCCTATAAATTCTCAGAGACGGTCATGCCAGGCCTGGATTTCTCCTTTAGCGGTATAAAAACTGCTTTTTTATACTTCCTGCGTGATAAAAAGAAAGACAATCCGGCCTTTGTTGAGGAAAACCTGGCCGATATTTGCGCCAGTCTGCAGCATCACCTCGTGTCGATGTTGCTGACGCGTGTAGAGCAGGCCTGTGCCCAGACGGGCATCCGGCAAGTGGCCATTGCCGGGGGCGTATCGGCGAACCAGGGATTGCGGCAGCGGCTGCACGCGCTGGGTGAACAGCGGGGATGGGAAGTGTTTATTCCGGCCTTTCAATACTGTACCGACAACGCCGGCATGATTGCTATGGCGGCCCACTATAAATATCAGCGCGGCCTGTTCGCCCCGCTGGACGTGGCGCCGCTGGCGCGCATGCCGCTGTCGACATAACCGGTCTGAACCATGAAAAACCTATTCACCGAAGGTGATACCCGCGTTTACCGCCACCAGGTGGAGGTCGCCGACCTGGCGGCATTCCCCAACGGCCTGGTGCATGCCGTCTGCTCGACGTTTGCCCTGGCCCGCGACATGGAGTGGACCAGCCGCCTGTTTGTACTGGAAATATGTGACGACGACGAGGAAGGTATCGGTACACACCTAAGCATCGATCACAAATCGCCGGCTTTTCCGGGAGAAGAGATTATCTTTACCGCCCGGATCGAATCGCAACACAACCATGAGCTGTTGTGTACGTTGGAGGCATCCGTGGGCGACCGGCTCATCGCCACCGGGCGCACAGGACAAAAGATCCTGAAGCGCAATAAGATTGGGCAACTATTAAAACAACCATGACGAAACCCAGATTTTCGAACGATATTAACATCAAAAACCGTCAGGCAGGATATGAGTACGAGCTGCTCGACCGTTATGTGGCAGGGATGGTGCTGCGCGGCACAGAGATCAAGTCGATCCGCGAAGGGAAGGTCAACTTGCAGGATGGCTACTGTTATACGAGCCATGGGGAGCTTTTTGTGAAAGGGATTACGATCACACCCTACGCACAGGGAACGCATTACAACCACGAAGCCGGCCGGGAACGGAAGCTGTTGCTGAAGCGTTCCGAGATAAAAAAACTGGAAGGTAAGATGGAAGAGAAAGGCTTGACCGTCGTGCCCACCCGCCTGTTCATCAACGACCGTGGCCTGGCAAAAATAGAGATTGCTGTAGGGCGCGGTAAAAAGCTGCACGACAAACGTGACACCATGCGTGAGCGGGATGCCAAGCGCGAATTAGACCGGCTAAAGCTGAAGTAAGAAGTCCTACTTTTTTATAGTTCAAAGACCCCCGATTGAATTGATGGATTATACAGATTACGGCGTATGCCGGCTTAGTGTAGTGCCGGTGCGTGCCGCAGCAGCCGACACGTCGGCACAAACAACCCAATTGCTATTTGGTGAGCATTACGAAGTGACGGAGCAAACGCGTGACCGCGCGTGGCTGCGGATTCGGATAGCGTATGACCAATATGAAGGGTGGCTCGATGCGCGTCAGCATCACAGTGTGTCGCGCGAGTACTTTGATTATCTCAATCGGACCGAATTTAAGATCACCACCGATCTGACCGCCAGCATTCTGTACAACAAAAGTCCGATTCCCATTTTGATTGGTAGTATAATTCCAATCTCCAGCTCGGAGCTGTTCAAGATGGAAGAACAGTTCGCCTTCAATGGCGATGCTAAAAACCTGGGCCAAAAGCGCGAGCCCGAGTTTCTATACAAAATGGCCTATAAGTATCTGAACGCCCCATATCAGGGGGGAGGCAGAGGCCCGTTCGGCATTGACGCCTCCGGGTTTACACAGATGGTTGCTAAGCTCTGTGGTTATACATTGCTGCGCGATGTGTGGCAACAGGCCAATCAGGGAAGGGCTGTTAAGTCGTTCCAGGAGCGCAAAATGGGCGACTTGTTTTTCTTTAAGGATGCCGAAGGGCGCATTGTCCACACGGGTATTTTTCAGGGAGGTGATAAGATCATCCATGCATCGGGCCGCGTGCGCATCGATGCGTTGACCGAGGCTGGTATAGAGGATTTCGACACCAAACAGCTTACATACGCTTTCGCCCACATCCGGCGAATCCTGCCGGATTAAAGCCCAGAACGGTTTTCCCGCGGTTTTTATCGTCGTTTACTCGTCCTGTAACCGTTGCTTTGTATCGTTCTGGCGAGTATATTACCAGCATGAACAGCCGCGTGCTCGTGCTCAACCAGGACAATAGCCCCCTCATGGTGTGCTCGGTCGAGCGTGCCTTTGTGCTGGTGTTCATGAACAAAAGCGAGCTGGTGCGTACGGCCAACGGGCACAAGTTGCACTCCGTCACGCAGAGCTTCCCCATGCCGTCTGTCATTCGCCTCAACCGCTACGTAAACGCCCCCTACAAGGGCGTTAATCTTACCCGGCAAAATATATTCAAGCGCGATAATCACGAGTGCCAATACTGCGGCACCAAAAGGGAGCTTACCATCGACCACGTCATACCCCGCGCCCGAAAAGGTGCCGACTCATGGACCAACCTGGTGACAGCGTGCAAGCGCTGCAATGCCAAGAAGGGCGACTACATGCCCGAGGAGGCCAACATGGTGTTGCGCAAAAAACCGTATAAGCCGTCCTACGCCATTTTTCTGAAAGACCACCACAACAACTCGTCCGGCGAGTGGGATGCATTCCTCGGACACCACCCCTATTAACAGTACCGCCGGCCGTCAGGGGCATTTGTCCTAAATTTCCCCGGGGAATTATACCGTGTGTTTGGTTCACGCGTTTGCGGTGGCTATACTTGTCGTTATGTTCAACTTACAACAGAAAACGGCCGTCATCACCGGCGGCGGAAGTGGCATCGGTAAAGCCATTGCCACCTTGTTCGCCCGTCAGGGCGCTTCGGTTTATATTCTTGAGCTCAACCAGGACGCCGCCAACGCTGCAGTGAACGATATCATTGCCGCAGGAGGCAAAGCCACCGCCCTTGCCGTCAATGTCGCCGATCAACGCCAGGTGAAAGACGTGCTGGACAAGGTTGCCCAACAGGCCGGCCGCATCGACATGCTGATCAACAGCGCCGGAGTTTCACACATCGGCCGCCTGGATAACACGCCCGAAGAAGATTTCGACCGCGTCTTCCAGGTTAATGTGAAAGGTGTATATAATACCATGCTGGGCGCCATCACCCACATGCGCGCGCAGGGTGGAGGCGTAATCCTCAACCTCGCGTCGATCGCTTCCAGCGTAGGTTTGCCCGACCGCTTTGCATACTCCATGAGCAAAGGTGCCGTCTTAACCATGACACTCTCGGTGGCGAAAGACTACCTGAAGGATAACATCCGTTGCAACTGCATGTCGCCCGCCCGTGTGCATACGGCATTCGTGGATAACTTCCTGGCCAAGAACTATCCGGGCCAGGAGGAGGAGATGTTTGAGAAGCTTTCAAAGACACAACCCATCGGCCGCATGGGCAAGCCCGAGGAGGTAGCAACGCTGGCGTTGTACCTGTGCTCAGATGAGGCTTCGTTTGTGACCGGGTGCGATTACCCGATCGACGGGGGCTTCATACGCCTGAATAACTAAGCATGTAAACATGCCTGGCGGCATGGAAACTGGAATTTGTACTAGCTGTATCGAAATTTATACTATGAAACTATTGCGCTTTGGTGAGCCCGGCACCGAAAAACCGGGAGTACTCGTCGGAAATGACATTGTGGATGTATCGTCGTATGGCGAAGACTTTGGTGAAAAGTTCTTCGGGACCGATGGCATCGCACGGCTGGCCACCTGGCTGCAACAGCATCCCGACCTGCCCAGGGTAAAACAACCCGTGCGTCTCGGGGCACCGTTCGAACGCCCTTCCAAGATCATTTGCATCGGTCTGAACTATTCCGACCACGCAAAAGAAACTGGGGCCGCGCTGCCGAAGGAACCGATCATATTCTTCAAGGCTACCACCGCACTGGTTGGCCCGAACGATACACTCGTAATTCCCAGGAACAGTACGAAGACAGACTGGGAAGTGGAGCTTGCCGTCGTGATCGGTAAAAAAGCAACCTATGTGTCGGCCGAAGAGTCAATGAATTATGTCGCCGGCTATTGCGTACACAACGACTACAGCGAACGCGAATTTCAATTGGAGCGCGGTGGCCAGTGGGTGAAAGGCAAGAGCTGTGATACATTTGCGCCGATGGGGCCCTACATGGTGACCCGCGACGAAATAAAAG
Source organism: Parachryseolinea silvisoli (assembly GCF_021190955.1). GTDB lineage: Bacteria > Bacteroidota > Bacteroidia > Cytophagales > Cyclobacteriaceae > Ohtaekwangia > Ohtaekwangia silvisoli. The sequence continues at coordinate 525,021 of NZ_JAIOAO010000001.1, read as the reverse complement.
ACATCAATAATGTAAAGCTGTGGCTCAAGGTTAACGGCAAGACGTACCAGGACGGTACCACCGCCAACATGGTCTTCAACGTGGCATTTCTGGTAAGCTACGTAAGCCAGTTTATGACCCTGCTGCCGGGCGATGTAATCTCGACCGGCACACCGGCAGGGGTAGGGTTGGGCTTCAACCCGCCGATCTACATCAAACCCGGCGACGTCGTCGAGCTTGGCATTGACGGCATGGGCGAACAACGTCAGGTAGCAAAAGCATATTAACTACCGGCCGCATGTTGCTCGATAGCCACCAGCATTTTTGGCAGTACGATCCCGTCCGCGACGCATGGATCACTGACGACATGGGTGTACTCCGTCAGGACTTCCTGCCGGAAAATCTCAAGCCGATACTGGACCAGAATCATGTCAGTGGCTGCGTGGCCGTACAAGCCGACCAGTCGGAAGCCGAGACGCACTTTCTGCTGACGCTGGCCGACCAACATGCGTTTATCCGGGGCGTTGTCGGGTGGGTAGACCTGCGCGACGACGACCTGGAAAACCGGTTGGCATACTTTTCGTCATTCAAAAAACTGAAGGGGTTTCGCCACATTGTACAGGGCGAGCCGACTGGCTTTTTGCGTGACCCGCGATTTATCCGGGGAGTGCGCATGCTGGCGCGGTACAATTATACCTACGACCTGCTGCTCTACCATCATCAGCTGGACGAGGCACTGCACTTTGTGCAGCAAGTGCCCGAGGTAAAGATCGTGGTAGATCACCTGGCTAAGCCGTCTATTCGCACTGGCGAGAAAACACAGTGGGAACTGAACATGGCGGCACTGTCGACATTTGACCACGTTTCGTGCAAGGTGTCGGGCATGGTGACTGAAGCCGACTGGCAACAATGGAAACCTGCGGATTTTTATCCATACCTGGACGAGCTCTTTGAGTCGTTTGGCCCTTCACGGCTGCTCTATGGGTCCGACTGGCCCGTATGTTTGCTGGCGGCTAATTATGAGCAGCAGCTTTTTATAATACAATCGTACCTGGCCAATGCGTCGGCCCGGGAAAAGGAACAGGTGCTCGGCGAAAATGCCGTAAACTTTTACAATCTTTAGTCATGGATCTATTGCTAACAGACAAAGTCATCATCGTCACCGGCGGTGCGAAAGGCATCGGCGAAGGGATTGTCGAAGTCCTGGCCCGGGAGGGCGCGATACCCGTCATTGTGGGTCGCAGCAAAGAAGACAACCAGAAAGTCCTCGACAAGATCGGAGGAAAAGGCCTGCAGGTGGTAGCCGAGCTTACGCGCCCGGAAGATTGTCAGCACGCAGTAGAAGCGGTGCTGGCAACGTATGGTCGTATAGATGGCCTGGTAAACAACGCCGGCGTGAACGACGGCGTGGGGCTGGAACGCGGCTCGTACGAAGCGTTCATAGCCTCCCTGCATAAGAATCTGGTGCATTATTACCTCATGGCGCATCATGCACTGCCCGCGTTAAAAGCATCACGCGGCGCAATTGTTAATATCAGCTCCAAGACGGCCGATACCGGCCAGGGCAATACCTCTGCCTATGCCGCATCCAACGGTGGTCGCAATGCGCTGACGCGCGAATGGGCCGTTGAGCTGCTACCCTATGGCATACGGGTTAATGCCATTGTTGTGGCAGAATGCTATACACCCCTGTACGATGCCTGGGTCAAAACCTTGCCTGATCCGGAAGGGACGTTGAAACGCATCACCGAACGTATACCACTGGGGAAACGCATGACGACTGCAGAGGAGATTGCCAACACGGCAGCCTTTCTGCTTTCGGAGCGATCGAGCCATACCACCGGTCAGTTGCTATATGTCGATGGGGGATACGTACACTTAGACCGGGCGTTGGCCTGACCGTTATGAGAAAGTATTGCCTGACACTCGACCTGCGTGACGATCCCGCCCTGATCGCCGCCTATGAAGACCACCACCGCCACGTGTGGCCGGAGATTGTACAAAGCATTCACGATGCGGGTATTGTACAAATGGAAATATACCGTGTTGCTACGCGGCTTTTTATGATCATGGAAGTATCCGACACATTTTCATTTGAAGCAAAAGCCAAGGCGGATGCTGCTGACCCAGCCGTGCAGCGCTGGGAAAACCTCATGTCCAACTACCAGCAACACCTGTCATTTGCCCCCGCCAACACAAAATGGGTGTTGATGGACCGTATTTTTAAGCTTACGTAACTTTCTTACAATCAATTTGAAACCCGGGAACTGAAGAGCCCGGAATGGCTGTTATTTTGAAAATTGTACCGTTTGGTATAATTTCACGGCCGATATGACCAAAGCTGAGCGGACACGCCAATTTATTATCGAGCAAACAGCTCCGTTGTTTAATAGCAAAGGCTATGACGGCACCACGCTGACCGACCTGATGGATTCCACCGGCTTGTCGAAGGGTGCGCTGTATGGGAACTTCCGCGATAAAGACGAGATCGCGCTCGCGGCGTTTCAATACGCCATCGACACCATGCGCACACGACTGCGCGACGAACTGGAACAAAAAAACACCTATAAGAAACAGCTCATGGCGCTGTTTGATTTCTTTGGTGAGTATGTGTTTAATCCACCGATTGCCGGTGGCTGCCCGCTATTGAACACAGCCGTGGAGGCCGACGACCACCGTGTATCCATGCGCCGCCTGGTAGCGCGCGAATTAGTGGAGACAGTAGAATTTATAGCTTCGCTCATCGAAAAGGGAATCGAGTCCGGCGAATTCAAAAAAGGTACAGACGCACATCAAATGGCCTATGTATTTTTTTGCTCCATCGAAGGAGCCGTCATGTTTGCACGGGCCGAGCGTTCGGAGGAGCCTATGCAGATCGTCATCAAACACTGTAAGAACTTAGTAAAACAAATCAGCAATTAACTTTATGAAGCAACGAAGAGTAGTGGTTACGGGCATGGGCGCGTTAACCCCGCTGGGGAACACTGTGCCTGAATTCTGGAGCAACCTGATTGCGTCCAAGAGCGGCGCCGCCCTCATCACCAGCTTTGATACAACAAAGTTTAAAACCAAGTTCGCGTGCGCGCTGAAGGGGTATGATCCGCTGAACTACTTCGAAAAATCCGAAGTGCGTAAGCTCGACCCCTTTGCGCAATATGCGTTGGCCTCGTCAGAAGAAGCGCTGAAAGATTCGGGGCTCGACCTCGACAAGATCGACAAGACGCGTGTAGGCGTGATCTGGGGCTCCGGCAACGGCGGCTTCTATACCTTCCAACAAGAAATACTGGAATACGGCCGTGGTGACGGTACTCCGCGCATTAACCCGTACTTCATACCGAAAGTGATCGTAGACATCGCCTCCGGATGGATCTCCATCAAGCACGGTTTTATGGGACCAAACTTCACCACCGTGTCGGCCTGTGCTACATCCAACACAGCGATTATCGATGCGATGAACTATATCCGGTGGGGCAAGGCCGACATCTTTGTAACGGGTGGTTCTGAGGCCGCCATCAACGAAGCGGGCATCGGCGGCTTTAGCGCGCTGAAGGCCCTGTCCACGCGCAATGACGACCCCGCCACCGCGTCACGTCCGTTTGACGTCGATCGTGACGGCTTTGTCATGGGCGAGGGCGGCTGCGCACTCATCCTCGAAGAATACGAGCACGCGAAGCAGCGTGGCGCCCGCATCTATGCCGAAGTAGCCGGCGGCGGAATGTCGGCCGATGCGTATCACCTGACGGCCACACACCCCGAAGGCGCCGGTGCCGCACTTGGCATGAAGTGGGCGCTGGAAGATGCCAACCTGACTATTCACGATGTAGACTATCTCAACCCACACGCTACTTCTACACCCCTCGGCGACGAGAGCGAGCTCAAGGCTGTTTCAAAAATGTTTGGTGAGCATACCAGCAAGCTATTGATCAGTGCTACGAAGTCGGCAACAGGTCACTTGTTGGGAGGTGCCGGGGCGATCGAGGCGATCGTGTGCATCAAGGCAATTCAGGAAGGCATTATACCGCCGACGATCAACACCCAGAACATCGATCCAAGCATGCCGCAGGGATTAAACATCGTCCTGGGTAAGAGTGTGAAGGCTACCGTAAATGTGGCCATGAGCAATACCTTTGGCTTTGGCGGTCACAACGCTACGGCAATATTCAAGAAGGTCGATTAATCGACCTTCTTGAACTACTTATATTATTATTTCTTCTTTACTGTAAACGATTGGCGTAGCCGTTCATCTGCCGAATGGCCGCCAATTACTACAGTATAGGTGCCGGGCGTTATTTCCCACTCACCTTTCTTCAGGTTCCATTTCTGCAGGTCGGCCACCGGTATCTTTAAGGTTACATCGTTCTCACCGTTTTGCGCGACGTACGCCCGCGAAAATTGCTTCAGCTCTTTTAACGGCATGCGATCACCCGCAGGGTATTGAATGTAGGCTTGCACGACTTCAGCGCCGCCCTGCTTGCCGGTATTCTTCAAGTGGACGGTCATCGCCACCGTATCCTTACTTTGGTAAGTCGCGGCAGGCTTCTGCTTCCAGCTATAGTCGAAGGACGTATAGCTTAGTCCATAACCAAACGGATACTGCACTTTGCCTGCAAAGTAGCGATAGGTTCTTCCCTTTACATTGTAATCGTCATAGGCTGGCAGGTCCTTAAAAGATTTATAGAACGTAACAGGCAGTCTGCCCGACGGGGATACTTTTCCAAAGAGAACATCGGCAAGCGCATGACCACCCTGTGCGCCCGGATACCAGGCCAATATGATAGCGTCAGCATACGGCTCGAGTGTGGCAATGTCAACGGCGCTACCGGCCGTCACAACAGCAATAATGGGTTTCTTGTGTCGCTTGCGCAAGGCCTTCAGAAAGGCGATATGACTGGCCGGAATGCTCAGGTCTACCCGGTCGCCACCATTCGCCGCCAGGAATGCATCACCTTCTTCGCCCTCCAGCACCGGCGTGAGACCGAGGACGGCGATGGAAATATCGCTACCCTCCGCGTGCCAGAGGCCACCGAAGTGCACACTGTCTACGTCGTTACAACCCATATCATACTGTACCGTCACCGCCGGTCCCGCAGCTTGGGTAATTCCTTCGACAAAGGTGGAGACATCGCCCGAGACACCGTGGTAGTTGGCCAGCAATGCATCCAACGAGGCCGCATTCGGCCCCAGGATCATGATGCTGTTATATTTATTCTTCGGCAACGGCAGTATATTTTTATCGTTCTTCAGCAAGACCATCGATTGCTGAGCCGCGCGGCGTGCCAGGGCTGTGTGGGCCGCGTTGCTGATGCTTTCTGAGCCCAACGAAGTATAGGGCACCTGATTTGGAGCATCGTAGAAGCCAAGCTTAAATTGTGTACGCAGGGCGGGGATCAGAGCGTTGTCTATATCTGATTCGGTAACGAGCTTTTGCTGCAGGGCTTTTTCAAGATCTTTCTGCAACAAACCGGAACAGTCGATGTTTACACCTGCTTTTACCGCAGCGGCTGCTACGTGTGCAGCATCAGGCATTGTTTTGTGGCGCAGGTAAATATCATCAAGGGCACCGCAGTCCGTTACCACATGCCCTTTAAACTTCCACTCGTCGCGCAGGATCTTTTGCAGCAGCGTATTGCCTGTACAGCACGGCTCGTCATTCACACGGTTGTACGCGCACATCACAGATTCCACGCCGGCATCCACCAGGGCATGGAACGCATACAGATAGGTTTCGCGCAGGTCTTTCTCATCGACGCGTGCGTTGAAGGTGTGGCGGTTAGCTTCAGGGCCGCTGTGCACAGCAAAATGTTTGGCACAGGCGGAAGCTTTTAAGTATTGAGAAGAGCTGCCCTGCAGCCCGCGGACAAAGGCCGTGCCCATGCGTGCCGTGAGATAAGGGTCTTCACCATACGTCTCCTGGCCGCGTCCCCAACGCGGGTCGCGGAACAGGTTGATGTTGGGCGACCAGAACGTGAGGCCCATATACTGTATATGCCGGTCTTGCTGCACAGCCAGGTTATACTTGGCACGCGCTTCCGTGGAAATGGCGTCGGCCATGGCGCGTTGCAGAGAATCATTAAACGAGGCCGCCATGCCGATGGCCTGCGGGAATACAGTGGCCTCGCCGGCACGTGCGACGCCGTGCAGCGCTTCGTTCCACCAATTATATACCGGCACACCCAGGCGGGGTACGCCCTGGTTGTTATAACCGAGCAGGTGGATTTTCTCTTCGACGGTCAGCTGGTGCAGCAGGTCGTTTACGCGGCTGTTAAGGTCTTTGCGGGAATCGCGAAAGGCGGGGGTTGGTGTTTGACCAAACATGTGCACACTGGCCAAAAGCAAGAAGGCTGGCAGCAGGGATGTACGAAAGAAAAACAAGCGGGTGTATCGCATGCAGAAAGGTGATTAATGTTGAGAACCCAAATATTGGCGGTAATTTATTGCAAAGACCTACCATCGGGATAATTTTTTTCATAAAGCTCTCCATAATTTTATTGGCAACTTTGTGTTAGATTGGCTCACACACTTCGTTTGCTAGGAGATCATCTGCCGCAAGCTTGCGGTCGTGTATCGTGTAAAACCTACTGTACCTGGTCCATCTTGATGAAAAAACGACTACTTGTCATCTGTTTATGCCTATGCGTGGCAATAGCCCACGCACAAACCCCAGCCGAATACACCTTCCGTGAAGGATTGGCAGCAGACTCGCTGCATCGCTACGGTCGCGAAGCGTTGGTAACCGATCAACTGACACACGCCTGGGTTACCGGACATTTCACAACCCCCGCTGCCACTGACAAAAACATCGAGTGGACACCGATTAAAGCCGACAGCGCCGGACTTTTTAAAGGTCGCGCCATCGTGAACGGTTATTTGTATTTAACGTACGATGCCACCGCTGAACAAACAGCACTGCTACACGTGTCCGGGCACAATATGCTCTTCTTCAACGGCGAGCCGCACGCCGGCGATATATACCGGCTGGGGTGGTTATATGTACCGGTGAAGCTTAAGAAGGGTAAGAACGAATTGCTGATCCGTTGCTCATCGTGGGCCGTGCGCCAGGGTGTATCCGCACGCCTGCTATTTCAGGAGAAAGCCGTGATCCTGCGCACAGACGATGCAACGCTGCCACACATTGTGGTTGGTCAATCCACGGGGCACCTATGGGGCGCTGTTGTAGCCGTGAATGCGTCTGATAACACACTTACCGACCTGCACATCACGGCAACGCTCGAAGGTAAAGAAGTAACCACGCAGCTACCGGCGCTGACACCGTGGAGCATCCGCAAAGTAGGTTTTCGCATAGACCCGGCGGCCGTTCGCGCGAAAGGTCCATACACGTGCACACTGACGATACGGCCGGGCGCTACCGGCCGCGCGCTGGATACGCAAGAGATCAAGATCGATGCAATGCAACCGCAGGATCATTATAGCAAGACCTTCGTCAGTGACATCGACGGCAGCATTCAATACTATAGCGTCACACCACAGCTGGGAGCAAGCACAACTGCGCCGGCATTGTTCTTTTCAGTGCATGGGGCCAGTGTAGAGGCGATCAGCCAGGCGCGGGCATACCGTTCCAAAGATTGGGGTGTGCTGGTAGCACCGACCAACCGTCGCCCGCGCGGCTTTAACTGGGAAGACTGGGGCCGCCTCGACGCGCTGGAAGTACTGGCACAGGCAAAGCAGCAATTTAAGCCCGACCCCAAACGCATTTACCTCACCGGCCACTCCATGGGCGGACACGGCACCTGGTACCTCGGCGCCACGTATCCGGGCAACTGGGCGGCTATTGCTCCTTGTGCCGGATATCCTACGTTGACGGGCTATGGCTCAGCCGACGGTAAGATTCCGACCGAAAGTCGTTCCGCTGCCGAGAAGATGTTGCTGCGCGCCAGCAACCCCAGCGATGTCATTGCCCTCGCCGGCAATTACAAAGGTCTGGGTATATACATTCACCACGGCGACAGCGACAAAGTCGTTTCCGTTGACTACGCCCGTCAGATGCGCCGCCTGCTCGGCGACTTCCACAAAGACTTCAGCTACTATGAATACCCCGGCGGAAGCCACTGGTTTGGCAATGAAAGCGTCGATTGGAATCCCATCTTTGAATACTTCAAATGGCACACGATTCAGCCAGACAGCGCTGTCGATAAACTGGAATTCACAACAGCGAACCCTGCCATCTCTCACTACTATCGCTGGGTGTCCATCGCACAGCAACAACATGTTCTGGGCTATAGCAAAGTAGACCTTGCCCGCGACAAGAAAAAGAAAACCATCACTGGTACGACGGCTAATGTTTCCATCGCGGGTCTTTCCCTGGCCGTGTTCAATACGGGCGATGTAGTCACCATAACGCTGGACGGACAACCTGCGATCTCTTATACCAAAACGGGTGCCGAGTGGGTATACCTCACACGATCCGGCAATGCCTGGCAGGTGTCGGCTAAACCCGATGCGAAGCAAAAAGGGGTGACGCGCAACGGCACCTTCAAAGAGCCATTCAAAAACCGCATGGTGTTTGTGTATAGCACAAAAGGTACAGCGGCCGAGAACGCCTGGTCATATGCCAAAGCACGCTACGATGCGGAAGTATGGTACTACCGTGGCAACGGCGCTGTAGACATCGTCGCCGATCAGGCTTTCCAACCGGCGAAATATCCGGATCGTGGTGTTATTCTCTATGGCAATGCAACGACCAATGCAGCCTGGAACAAACTGCTGAAAAACTGTCCCATTATCCTAACGCGTAATCTTGTCACCATCGATGGCCAGCAATACCGCGGTGATCACTACGGTGCATACTTTATGTGGCCTCGTGCTGACAGCGATGTAGCCTCAGTAGCGGTGATCGGCGGTACGGGTCTGCCGGGTATGTCGGCTACCGAGCCCAACCAATATTTTGCCGGGGGCAGCGGTTTCCCAGACTACACGATCTTGTCTACAGAGATGTTGAAGAGCGGCGCGGCGGGCGTCCTGTCGACCGGATACTATAGCAACGATTGGCGCATAGAGACGGGCGAGCGTACTACAAAGAACGTCAATACCAACACCGATACACCAAAAAAATAATAACATGATGAGACGTCTGATACTGCTGGGACTGGTCGCGTGCATGGCGGCCTTGACCGTACACGGCCAGGACAACCTGCACCGTCAGTCAACTGTCTATGAATGGCCTGCCGACACCCAGGTTCGGCAGAAGCTGGAACACTGGCGCGACCAGAAGTTCGGCATGATCATTCACTGGGGGCTATACGCTGTACCCGGCATCATTGAATCGTGGGAGCTCTGCTCGGAAGATTGGATCTCACGCGATAGCACGATCACCTACGATGCATATAAACAGTGGTACTGGGGGTTAAAGAAGGATTTTAATCCCACACAGTTCAACCCCGACCAGTGGGCACAAGCGGCCAAGGACGCCGGCATGCGCTACGTGGTATTCACCACCAAACACCACGATGGGTTCAACATGTTCGATACGAAACAGACCGACTTTAAGATCACCAACGGTCCCTTCGCAAACCATCCGAAAGCAAACGTAGCGAAGTATGTATTTGAGTCGTTCCGGAAGCAAGGTTTTATGATCGGTGCATATTACTCCAAGCCTGACTGGCACTCGGAGTATTTCTGGTGGCCGCGATATGCAACACCCGATCGCAACGTAAACTACGACATCCGGAAGAACCCCTGGCGGTGGAACAAGTTCAAACAGTTTGCCTACAATCAGGTCAACGAACTGATGCACGACTACGGTTCCATCGACATCTTGTGGCTCGACGGTGGCTGGGTACGGCCGCTGGAAACCGTAAATGACGAAGTGCGTGCGTGGGGCGCGGCAATCCCGCCGTGGAGCCAGGAAATTGATATACCCCGCATCGCGACCATGGCGCGGGCCGCACAACCCGGCCTGCTGATCGTCGATCGCACGGTACATGGGCCCTATGAGAATTATCAGACGCCTGAGCAACATATACCCGCTACCAGGCTCGACCATCCGTGGGAGAGCTGCATCACGCTGGGCGGTGCCTGGGGCCATGTTCCCAACGACCAGTATAAATCAGCAGCCAAAGTCATTCATACCCTTGTAGAAGTGGTAGCCAAAGGAGGAAGTCTTTTACTCGGTGTAGGCCCGACCCCCGAAGGGACGCTGCGGCAAGAACAGATCGACCGCTTGAAAGATATCGGTGCCTGGTTAACCCGCAATGGTGCGGCGATCTACGACACCCGCCCGGCAGTGTATTATCAATCAGACAAAACATTCTTCACAACCAACACCACCGGAAAACTATTTGCCATTTCCTGTCTTTCCGAAGGCACGCCCATGCCGCGCACGGTATCCTGGAAAGGAAATGTACCCCGCAAAGGTACACGCATGACGTTGCTCAGCTCCGGTACCACCGTAAAATGGTCGGTACAGGGCGACATTGTAACGGTGTCAATACCGACGTCTGTTGCCAAAAGCTACACGCCGGCGCTGACCTTTGCCTACGACGCGGACAAGTAGTCGACCCCTCAAGTGTCACTTTCCACCCTTTCAACCGTGATTTACAACGGTTGTAATGGCTCCTTTTGCCTTTTCCCAAAAACTTGCAATTTTATTTCGTAGTACGGTCAAAAAGTTCGATTTTTAAGTCCGTTTGCGTACACGGAGCAACTTTCTGATATACTTGAGAAGGGTGGAAGAGGGCATTTTGAACGACCATAGACGACGGCACAACCAATCCCGGGGGGTCAATGCCCTGCAGGCGGGGGAGGCTACGCTATGGGAGCATTTTAAGCAGGGGGACGAGGGAGCTTACGCGTTGATCTATCGGAGGTATTTTTTCGACCTTTATCAATACGGTAAAAAAATATCGGACGATCAGGACCTGATCAAAGACTGCATTCAGGATTTGTTTGTCAAACTGTGGCACAACCGCGAGAACCTGAATCAGACGACCTCGGTCAAATATTATTTATTCACCTCGCTCAAACATAAGATCCTCGATGTTCTGAAATCAGCCGCCATTCGCTACAAGGCGGCGGAAGATCCACTCGAGCTCGATATGGCCGACGAAAACGCCGGCGATGAGGTATACGACGATCAACGCGAGGATATGCTGCGTGCGCTCAATACCCTGTCACATCATCAACAACAGCTGCTGCACCTGAAATTTAACAAGCAACGTACCAACCAGGAGATTGCTGCCGAACTGGGTATCACGATCCAATCGGTGTACAATGCCGTATTTAAGGCCCTGCGCTCACTCCGAAAACAATTGCATTAGAGACAGGGATAATTATTTTCATTTTTTGGTATTAGGAATAGACGATTCACGCGTCTGGGTTAAAGTGCTGGTGTTCTGCCAGTGCTGGATTAGGTTTGGGATCCTCTCTACCTTCACCTCGAAAAGGGTGGAGGTGAGAGGATTTTTTTAAATTCGTATCGTATGAAATTCCCATCTGTTTTCTTCCTCCTTCTTTTGGTTTTCTGTGCCCCGGCGGCAAATGCACAACGTCTTTACGAACTGGACAAGGCCTGGAAAGCCCGGCGAGCGAGTGAAGTACAGGAAGACGGCACAGCCCTGTCGCGCGCGGCCGGTAATCTAACGGGCTGGATACCGGCACGTGTACCCGGCACTGTACTGACCACCCTGTTGGAAAACGGCCTTGTGCCCGACCCGTTCTACGGCATGAACAACGAACGTATCCCCGACATCTATAAAACCGGCAACGCGCACTATACCTATTGGTTTGTAAACGACTTTACCTATCCGGCCCTCGCCGCCGGCGATCAGGCCTGGTTGCACCTGCGCGGTGTAAACTATCGCTGCGATGTATTTCTCAACGGAGAGAAACTGAATGCCAAACCGCACAACGGCATGTTCCTGCGTCAGGTATATAATATTACAAAAGCACTCCGCCCCGGCGGTGCCAACCGCCTGGCGGTGATTGTACACCCGGCCGATGTAGCGGGCAATCCCAATGGTGGACAAGGCGGCGACGGTACCATTGCAAAAAATGTAGCACACCAATATGTAGCGGGGTGGGACTGGATTCAACCTATCCGCGACCGGAACACCGGCATCTGGGATAAAGTATGGATCGAACAAACTAAGTCAGTCAACATTAAAAATCCGCACGTGGTAACACACGTGCCCGGTAAACGCTTCCCGGAAGGCAACCAGGCACCTGCGCTGATTAACGTTTCTGCTGAGTTGGAGAATCCTACCGCGGCAAAAGTAAAAGGTATGCTCACCTATACGCTCGAGGGCCAGACAGTATCGCAGGTCGTAACAGTGGCTCCACAGCAAACGCTAACCGTCACCCTACCGGTATTGACACTCGGCAACCCGAAGCTCTGGTGGCCCAACGGCTACGGAGCCCAGCACCTGTACACGTCGTCGCTGCAATTCACCGAGCAAGGCAAAGATGTATCCGACGAAGAAAAGATTACGGTCGGTGTGCGGGAAGTGCGTACAGCCTGGAATACCCATACCCGCAGCCGCGAGGCATCGGTAAACGGACAGAAGATCTTTATTAAGGGCGGCAACTGGATCATTTCCGACGCCATGCTCCGTTTCTCGGATGCACGGTATGATGCCGAAATCCGATTCCACCGCGACATGAACCTGAACCTCATTCGTGTGTGGGGTGGCGCGTTGATCGAGCGCCCGGAGTTCTTTGCAGCCTGCGATCGCTATGGTCTGCTCGTCATGCAAGACTTCTGGATGTCGGGGGATTGCAATGGCCGCTGGCTTGACCCCATGAAAACCGAAGACCAATGGACCCGCCGGAACTATCCCGACGACCACAAATTGTTCATTGCCTCTGCCGAAGACCAGATCAAGATGGTGCGCAACCACCCATCACTCGCCATGTGGTGTGGTGGCAATGAGATCACCCCGCCGGCCGACATCCTGAGCGCCCTGCGTGACGACCTGCTGCCACGCCTGGATGGCACACGTTGGTTTGCTGAATATTCCAACACCGACAGCATGTCCTATAACAGCATCGGTGGTAATGGCGACGGCCCTTACGGCATTCAGAACATCCGTACCTTCTGGGAAGACCGCACCTTCCCCTTCAACTCCGAAGTAGGATCGGTAGGGGTAGGCGACGCGGTCTCACTGGAGCGTTTTCTGCCGGAAGCAAACCGCGTAGCGCCCGATGATCCCAACCGGCGCATCGACTCCGTATGGCAATACCACAAATACATCGGCTATGATTCTTCTGTATACCGCTACGGCAAACCGAAAGACATGGTGGACTTCGCCAACAAAGCGCAACTCGTAAACTACGACCAATACCGCGCCCTGATGGAAGGCTTCAGCGCACACATGTGGGATTGGTACACCGGCACGATCATCTGGAAAACACAAAACCCCTGGACCGCGCTGCGTGGCCAGATGTACGACTACTACCTCGATCCCAACGCGTGTCTCTATGGCTTACGCAAAGGCAGCGAGCCGCTGCACGTGATGTGTAACCCGGTAACGGGCATGGTGATGATAGCGAACAATACCTTCGCGGCCTACAACGATCTGATGCTGGTGGTGAAAGCATACGACGCGGCCGGCAAAGAACGTCTGATCACGCAAGTGTTTGTCAGTGTCGAGCCTACCGATGCAAAGAAGTATCTTTCGGTAAAGGGTTATCTGAATCAACCGGGTCAACCGAAGGACGTATTCCTGTCGTTGCAGTTGTTGGATGTGAAAAAGAATGTGGTCAGCGAGAACTTATACTGGATGCCGGATGCTAAAGGATCATATCCGGGATTGAATCAACTGGCCGCCGCGCCGGTAAAAACAACCGTCAAGCGCCTGGGTGCCGGGCAGGTGTCGGTAACGTTGAAGAATCCTGCTGGTAGCGCAGTGGCGTTCTTTAATCGCGTGTCGTTGATTGATTCGAATACGAAGAAACGGCTGCTGCCGGTGTTTTATAGCGACAACTATGTTTCTGTTGTACCCGGGGAGGAGAGGACTATAGTGCTTGACTATACACCGGGCAATGCGCCTGTCGCGGTTACGGTTAGTGGATGGAATGTTTCTGAGCAGATTATTTCGGTAAAGTAGAAACTGTTTGGTAAGTTCAGGGCATAATTAAACAGTTGAAACACGTGAGCAGTAAAAAAGGACAAGTATTTCCATTCGCAATCATAGCAGTCGTTTTAGGATGGACCCTATTTAAACAATTTGATTTTGAGAATTTAAAATTCGAAAAGCCAGCATTGGCAATTGTCTATATATTGACCTTTATAATGTCTGTTTACTTTCTTGTTAAGAACAGTAAAGGAAAATAACAGCCCCAACATCGGTTTGATAGTATGGCGGCTGATGTGTCCTGGATTAAAACTTCAGCGTAAAGATTGTTTGTACGTCCGGTTCGGACTCGGCGGTGATTGAGCCGTTGTGCATTTGCATGATCTGGCGCGATAAGCTCAGGCCGATGCCCGAGCCGGTACGCTTGGTGGTGTAGAATGGCACAAAGATGCGCTCCAACGCTTCCGGGATGATACCCGCGCCGTTGTCGATCACGTCGATCTTGATGGCATTCTCATTGTAATATCCTTTCAGGCTCAGCCGGGGATTTTCGGTTTCGCTCAGCGCTTCGATCGCGTTCTTGAGCAGGTTGATCAATACCTGCTCGATCATTTCCACGTCGGCCTGGATAGTGAGGTATTCCGAGTCGCAGCTACATTCGAACTGTATCTGCGTTTTTCGAAGCTCGGTTTTCATGAGCTGCGATACGTGGTCGAGCAATTCTCGTAGTCGTACCGTGACCAGCTTCGGTTTCGGCAGCGCAGTATATTCGCGGTAAGCGTCGATGAATTTGATCAGGCCCTTGCTGCGGTTAGCGATCGTGCTCAATCCTTCACGCAGGTCGTCAGCACCTTCTTCGTTTAGTACATAGTGACCGTCGCGCGCTTCCATTTCGTGATCGAGTATATCGCTCAGGGTAGAGGTGAGCGACGAGATGGGCGTAATGGAATTCATAATCTCGTGGCGTAGTACCTTTGTCAGGTTTTGCCAGGCTTCGAGCTCTTGCTTTTGTAACTCAGGCTGGATGTTTTGCAACGTGACCAGCTTGATGTCTGTGCCGCGAATGCGCAGCTCGGTGGCCTGCACGGTGAGGTAAAGTTCGTTGCTGCCTTTGTATAGCTCGCTTTTGCCGGACTCTGCGCTGTGGATAGCGTGGTAGAGCCCCGGGTTAATATCGATCAGCTCGCGCAGGTTCTTAATGTTGGTAATGCCCAGAAACTTCTTCGCATTGGCATTGACAAGTTGCACATTGCCCTCGGTGTCGAACGAAAGGATACCCGTACGCACTTGCTGTACAACCGTGTTGAGATACTGCCAGTGCTCTTCTTTCTCGGACCGTGCCTTGCGAAAGGCTTCCAGCACTTCGTTGAAGGCCAGGTTCAGGTCTTTAAAGCTTTTACCCAGTTTATTATCGGAAGCAAACCCCGAGATAAAGTCCGAGTAACGCACCGATTCCAGAAAGCGCGTAAGCTTCCGGTTGGTTTGGCTGACAAACCGAAAGATCTCCACAAGCTGCAACACGATGATCAGCGCCATGAGCATGGCGGCAAACAGCATATTGGGGCGTACGACCATGAACATAAACAAGCCCATGGTGCAACCCAGTAAGATGACCCGTAAGATGACGCGGGTGCGGAAATCTTTAAATCCTAAGTTCAAAGTGTGCGGTTCAGCATTCCAACATTCAATGCGAAGGTAGTGGATTTGCCGATTACAAACCGTATTTCTCTAAGCGGCGGTATAACGATGACCGCGTCAGGCCCAGTTCGGTGGCCGCCTGGGTAATGTTGCCGTTGTATTTCTTCAGCACCTTGCGGATCAGCAGTTTTTCGACCTCCTCCAGGTTGTATTGCTCCAGGCTCAGCTGGCTATCTTCCTTGCCGCCACCCCCACCATTGGAGGAGAAGTTAAAATCTTCGGGTTGAAGCACACTGCTGTTGCTTAGAATGACTGCCCGCTCGATAGAATGTTGCAGCTCGCGGATGTTGCCCGGCCAGTGATGTTTGTGCATGCGCGTCATGGCGGCCTCGCTGATCTTGGTCAGACTCTTTTCGTACTTGGCCGCGTAGTGCTTCAGGAAATGGTTTGCCAGCAGGGGAATGTCTTCAAAACGATCGCGGAGCGAAGGCACTTCGACTTCGATGGTATTGATGCGGTACAGTAAGTCCTGGCGGAAGCGGTTTTCCTTTACCATTTCGTACAGGGGCATGTTGGTGGCGCAGATCAGGCGTATGTTGATGGGCGTTTCCTTATTGGAGCCCACACGGCTCACCTTTCGGTTTTGCAGCACTGTCAGGAGTTTGGCCTGTAGCGGCATAGACAGGTTGCCGATCTCGTCCAGGAACAAGGTGCCGTTGTTGGCCAGCTCAAAGCGGCCGGCACGATCTTCTTTGGCATCCGTAAAGGAGCCCTTCTTATGACCGAACAGCTCGCTTTCAAACAGCGTCTCGGTAATAGAGCCGAGGTCTACCGCCACAAAATTCTCGTGTTGTCGTGCCGAGTTCCGGTGGATGGCGCGGGCCATCACTTCTTTCCCCGTACCGTTTTCACCGAGGATCAAAACGTTCGCATCCGTACGCGCGACCCGGTCGATGGTTTGGAAGATCTTCTGCATGGCCGAGCTCTGGCCAATGATCTCGCTGAAGCGGTCATTGATCTCCTGGTTGATTTCCTGGTTTTTAAACTTGAGCGTTTCAATCACGTCGCGCGATTCACGCAGCCGCATGGCCGAAAATAGCGTGGCCAGCAGCTTTTCATTTTCCCATGGCTTTAGTACAAAGTCGGTCGCTCCGGCTTTGATGGCTTTCACCGCCATCTGGATGTCACCATATGCCGTGATCAGCACGACAACAGACGACGGGTCGATCTGCAGGATGCGTTCCAGCCAATAATAGCCTTCGCTGCCGCTGCTCACGTCCTTGGTAAAGTTCATATCCAGCAAGATCACGTCATAATCTTCGTTGCCCATCAGCGCGGGAATCGCTTCCGGGTTCTTTTCAATGTCAACCTGTGCGAACTGCCGCTTGAGGTACATTTTTGCTGCCTTTAAAAGGTCTTCGTTGTCGTCAACGATCAGAATCTTTCCGTGTTTATTTTCAGCCATGGTGCGAATAACAAGTTGGTTTAAGTCTACCCTTTTGCACAGCGATAACGGCCGGGCGAGGACGGTGACGTCCGGGAACGAACAAAGGCTGTACCGGAATTGGTACAGCCTCCAAATGCGCCAAAAACGTGCTTCTGGGCCTTTTTGGTAATTATCCGGACGTTCGGAACCGGACACACCCGTTCACATGTGAACGTGAATATCGCGTAAACTACCTGGAAAACGGGTTAATTTGGGTTTCTGGCGCTTGGCACGCTTGTTGGCTTTAGGCAGATAACGTTGCCTACGGGCAGCCTTAACTGAACCAGCATGGATAAAAAGATTGTCAAGAAAAAATGGACGTTGAAACGCATCGCGACTTATGGTGGCATCGCTGTGTTCGTACTGTTCATTGGGTACCAGTTCATTTTTGCAGACCGACGCTCGCGTGTGAAGGTGGAAAAAGATAAGATCACGATCTCGAGCGTACAACGGGGTGTGTTCCAGGAGTTCATTCCGCAAACCGGTACCGTAGAGCCGAGCCGCACCGTATATCTCGATGCAGTCGAAGGCGGGACCATCAAACGTGTGGTGGCCGAAAGTGGTGCCATGCTGAAAGCCGGCGACGTAATCCTCGAGCTGAGCAACCTGAACACCGAGTTGTCGGTATTAGGACAGGAGGCACAGCTGAGCGAAAGTATCAACCGTAACCGCGATACCCGCCTGGGCATTACCCGAAACGACCTGGAGCAACGCCAGACGCTGGCATTGATTGATAATATGCTGGCGGTGCTGGAGCCCCAGTACAGACGTGAAAAACAGCTGTTTGAGAAAAAGTTGATCTCGAAGCAGGCATTTGAAAAAACAGAGGCCGACTACCGGTACAATATCGAGCGCCGTCGCATTACCTATGAGGTATACCGGTCCGACTCCGTAGACCGGATTCGCCAGCTGCGGGAGATCAAGATTGCGGAGAACCGCATGAGTCAAAATCTGGAAGGTGTAGGTAAGATCCTGGATAACCTGGTGATCCGCGCCCCCATCGACGGCCAACTGTCGCGGCCGCAGCTCGATGCGGGTCAGAACGTAACACCAGGTCAACGCCTGGGCCAGGTCGACATCCTGGGAAGCTACAAGGTACGGGTGCCCATCGACGAATTGTACCTGCCCCGTATTATGACCGGGCTGAAGGCCACTACTTCCTTTAACAACAAGGATTACGCCCTGGAGATCACGTACGTGTATCCGGGTGTGACGGCCGGCCGGTTTGAAGTAGACATGCACTTTACCGGCGACACGCCTCCGGGCATTCGCCGCGGCCAGTCCCTGCGTCTGCGCATCGAGCTGGGCCAGTCATCCGAACAGCTGCTGCTGCCGGTGGGTGGATTCTACAAAGATACCGGTGGCAACTGGGTATTCGTGCTCGACGGCGAGGATCAGGCCGTACGCCGCGACATCAAGCTGGGGCGCAAGAATACCGAGAATTACGAGGTGCTGGAGGGGTTGAAGCCGGGGGACAGGGTAATTACCTCGTCGTACGAGAACTTTGGCGACAACGAAGTGCTGTTACTGAACTAACAAATAAGCGTAACCATTAAAAAAAATTGAAGTATACATGCAACAGCATGCAACCTATACAGTCAATTCTCCATCTTACAATATAATCCTGAAAATCTCCTAGCCATGATTAAACTCAAGAACCTTGAAAAAGTTTACACCACAGAAGAAGTGGAAACTACCGCGTTGAACAGCATTAACCTGGAAATCAAAGAGGGCGAATTCGTTGCCATCATGGGCCCTTCCGGTTGTGGAAAATCGACGTTGCTCAACATCCTCGGTCTGCTGGACAATCCTTCCGGCGGGGAGTATCATTTTGGCGAGCACGAAGTGGCCAGGTATTCTGAACGCCAGCGTGCGCAGCTTCGCAAAGGTTCGATCGGTTTTGTGTTCCAGAGCTTCAACCTGATCGACGAGCTGACCGTATTCGAAAACGTAGAGTTGCCGCTGTTGTACATGAAGGTGCCGTCGTCTGAACGCAAACAGCGTGTAGAAGAAGTGCTGGAGCGTATGAACATTATGCACCGCCGCAACCACTTCCCGCAACAACTGTCGGGTGGTCAACAGCAGCGTGTGGCTATTTCCCGCGCGATTGTGGCAAAACCCAGAGTAATCCTCGCCGATGAGCCGACCGGTAACCTGGACTCGGCCAACGGCGAAGAAGTAATGAAACTGTTGTCACAGCTGAACGAAGAAGGAACAACGATCGTAATGGTGACTCACTCGCCGTACGACGCGAACTATGCACACCGCATCATCAACCTGTTCGACGGTAAAGTCGTAACAGAGAACATCAAAGAGCACTTCCATATCTAATGGATAACATACCATAGCACTGCCCCACCGGGGCGGTGCTATTATTTACCTGCCGACATAAACATGTGGTTAGGATCGTTATGCCTATCGTGCAGCAGGAGAGGGGGCATGCAGGCAAGTATATTTTTGCCACGGCATGCAACTCCCGACAGGGAGCGGGAGTCTTAGAAAAGCAAATACCGTAAAACACCCCACCATATATGATAAAAAATTATCTGCTCATCACCCTGCGGAGCATGATGAAGAACAAGTTCTTTATCTTCATCAACATCTTTGGACTGGCCATCGGCATAGCCTGTAGCATTGTCGCTTATTTTAATTGGGAGTACGATCATACATTTAATAAAAACCATGTAAACGCGGGCGAGATTTACCGTGTTAGCCCCCTTCGGAAGTTTGACGGGACGACAGAGCTCCATACCGTCGTTAACATTCCATTGGCCAGTGCCATTCGACAAAATATGCCGGATGTAGATCAGGTAACGCGTCTTAACCGCTCGTGGACAAATTTTAAAGTCGACGACAACCTCTTTCCGGGCCGGGTCCGTTACGTCGATCCCGAGTTCTTCAATATGTTCTCCTTTGATTTTATCTATGGTCGGGCCGATGTCCTGAAAGATAAATCGACAGTGCTGATCAGCGAAGAGATGGCTAAAACGCTTTTTGGTAGCGCAGATGTCGTGGGGCGTCAACTTACCCAGGTGGTGCGGGAGCAGCTGAAAGAATTTACAGTAGGGGGCGTGTTTCGGGATCAGCCGGACAACTCCAGCTTTCAAGCGCAGTCGTACATGCATTACGACAATTACTTTGATGATGCAAACGAAGTAACAGAGAACGACTGGCATCATAACACGGTGCTGTTCGTACAGATCAAAGACCCTTCTCGAGTTGGTGTTGTACGTCAGCAGCTGCAACCCTACCGGGAAAACAACAACAAGGTGCGCGAAGATTTTCAAGTCACAGAATATGTGCTTGATCCTTTTGTAGGCATGGCGCAACGCGATGTGCAAAATGAGCGGTGGGCCGACACGCTCCAAAATTCCAACTCCCCCGCGGCAGTCGTTACACCCTCGATCATGGCGGTGTTGATCCTGCTGATCGCTTGCTTCAACATGACCAATACATCGATCGCGATATCTTCGCGCCGGCTGAAAGAGATTGGCATTCGCAAAGTGATGGGTAGCATGCGCGCCCAGCTGATCCTCCAGTTTATTGGCGAGACCCTTTTCATTTGCTTCCTGGCGCTGATCATCGGCATGTTACTGGGGGAGGTGCTGTTATCGGCCTGGAACTCGCTGTGGGTGGAAATGAAGCTCACGTCGCATTATCTCGACGCACCGGGCTTTCTAATCTTTATGATCGGCGTTCTGTTCTTTACCGGCCTGCTGTCAGGCAGTTACCCCGCCTTTTACATCAGTAGCTTTGAGCCCGTCGGCATCCTGAAGGGAAAGCAGAAGTTTGGCGGGACAAATTACTTTACCCGCATACTGCTGTGTCTGCAATATGCCATTTCGCTACTGGCCATCATCGGTTCTTTTGCCTTTTATGAAAACTCCCGCTATCAACGCGACTTCGACCTCGGCTTTGATCAGCAAGGTGTCATGATCGTATACGTAAGCAACGGACAGGAATACGAGACGTTTCATCATGCCATCGTACGAAACAAAGATATTCTGGCCGTGGCCGGTTCCAAGCACAGTGTTTTCTCTTCGCGCTACAGAGACCCTGTAAAACATGAGTCACGTGAGCACGACGTCGACATCATCGACGTCGGCGACGGCTACCTGCAAGCCATGGGACTGACACTCCTGGAAGGACGTGACTTTCAGAAAGACTCCGAGACCGATCGCCGCGAGTCGGTCATCATTACCGAAGAATTTGCTAAGGTCTTTTCCTGGGACAAACCGCTGGGCAAAACAATACTTTGGCATGACACCGTGAAGTTATACGTCGTGGGCGTTGCTAAAAACGTCTACACGGACGGGCTTTGGGATAAAGCGCAGCCGATGATGATCCGCTACACGGCTCCCGAAAACTATACACACGTGATCGTCAGTGCCCCAGTGGAGAAGCTGATCGCCGTCAACGCATCGATGGAACAGGAATGGAAACAGATATTTCCAAACCGCCTATATACCGGACGCTACCTGAACGAGGAAATGAAAGAGTCGTTAACGGTAAATGACAACATCGTCAAAATGTTTGCCTTCCTCGGCCTCGTGGCCATGGGGCTTTCGGTGACAGGGCTTTTTACCCTGGTGTCATTGAACATCATTCGCAAAATGAAGGAGATCGGCGTACGCAAAGTGCTCGGTGCTTCGATCGGCAACATCGCACGTATTATCAATACCGAGTTTATCATTATTCTGCTGATAGCGTCGGTGGCGGGGTGTCTGATGGGGGCGTTTCTCGTCGACATGCTCATGTCAAGCATTTGGAAATATTACCTGCCTGCAGGTTCGTATACATTCTTTATTTCTGTCATACTCATGTTTATGCTGTCGACTTTGGCCATTGGCTACAAAGTATTCAGTGCTGCATCCATGAACCCTGTGTCGACACTGCGTGATGAATAAAAAAGACAACGCATTCGGTAACATGGGGGTGGGGAACGGCGTCAGATAAAGAAAACTCCGCACGATCTTAATTTCATACCGTATGTTTAGAAACTACTTCCTCGTGGCGATCCGGAACATGAACAAACACAAGTTCTTTTCCGCGATCAACATCTTTGGCATGACGACAGGCATTACCGCCTGTATGCTCATCTTCCTGTACATCTCAGACGAGCTGAGCTACGACCGCTTTCATGCCAGGGCGGACCACATGTATCGTGTAAACCTGTTTGGCAAGATCAGCGGCCAGGACATCCATACGTCGACGACATGTCCGCCCATGGCCGCAGCCCTGGTGGCCGAGATACCGGAAGTAGAAGAAGCCACCCGTATTGACGCCTACGGACAATCGTCGATCAAATATGGAGACATTGCCTTCATTGAAGACAAGATGTTTTATGCCGACTCTAATTTCTTTCAATTCTTTAGCTACAAACTGTTGCTTGGAGATGCCAGGACGGCGTTGAAAGAGCCTCGTTCGATCGTCATGACGGAGGACGTTGCGCATAAATACTTTGGTGAAGAGCCAGCGCTGGGCAAGATGGTTGTGATCGGCAATGAAAACGAAACGTTTAAGGTGACGGGCGTCTGCGAAAATGCACCCACCAACTCACACCTGGTCTTTAATGTTCTGCTCTCCGCCAGCTCGGCAGACTTCCTGCGAAAGAGCATGTGGTTGAACAATAGCTTATATACCTATTTGGTGCTGCACAAGGGCGCTTCGATTGAGGCCGTGCAGGCCAAGCTCCGGGGACTGGCCGAACGCCACGTAGGCCCAGAGATGGAACGTTTCTTGGGCAAGACCATGAAACAGCTGGAAGCCGAAGGCGGGGTGTT
Organism: Parachryseolinea silvisoli; assembly: GCF_021190955.1. Lineage (GTDB taxonomy): Bacteria > Bacteroidota > Bacteroidia > Cytophagales > Cyclobacteriaceae > Ohtaekwangia > Ohtaekwangia silvisoli. The sequence goes on along the minus strand of NZ_JAIOAO010000001.1, from coordinate 502,108 downwards.
TGGGTATACGACCATCGCTGTTCCAGACATTCACCTGCGGTCGACCATGCAACATGAGATCGAGCCTGTCGGAAACCTGCTGTATGTATACTTCTTTGGTGGTGTTGGCGCATTCATTATTGTCATCGCCTGTATTAATTTTATGAACCTGTCCACGGCTCGATCCGCCGGCCGGGCGAAAGAAGTAGGACTGCGCAAGACGCTGGGATCCCTGCGCGGGCAACTGGTGCGGCAATTCCTGTCGGAGTCGCTATTGTACAGTGCCGTAGCGGTGATAATGGCCCTGGCCGCATGTTACCTGTTGTTGCCGTCGTTCAATCTGCTGGCAGGAAAGACACTTCAAATGGAATTGCTGTACACCCCAACGTTCATCGCGAGCGCGCTTGCGTTGATTGTGTTGGTGGGGTTTATTGCCGGCAGCTATCCGGCGTTTTATCTAACGTCGTTCAGTCCGGTGGAGGTATTAAAAGGCAAGGTGCGTAGCGGCATGCGCAGCAAGGGAGTCCGTAGCTCGTTGGTTGTGTTCCAATTTGCACTGTCCATCTTCCTGATCATCTTCACCATTGTGGTATATCAGCAGATCACCTTCATGCAGGAGCGTAATCTGGGCATGGACAAACACAACCTGCTGATCATCAACAACGCCTGGAAGCTTGAAAAGAACCAGGTATCTTTTAAAAACACGCTGTTGGAACAAACCGGTATACTAGATGCCAGCTTTACCAACAACAACTTTCCCGGTGTAAACAACACGACTGTCTTTAAAGCATCCGGCAGCGAGCAAGACCACATCATGGGTGTTTATTATGCGGATGTCGATAACCAACGCACCATGCGGTTTGAAATGAAAGAGGGCCGGTTCTTTTCTCCCGATTCACCGGCCGATACCCTGGGCATTGTACTGAATGAAGCGGCAGTGAAAGAGTTTGGATTTGAAAAACCGCTGGAGGAGGAGATTTTGTACAACGATAACGAGGATGGGCTCGAGCGCCTCAAAGTAATCGGTGTGTATAAAGATTTCAATTTCGAGTCATTGCGCGACAAGGTGCGTCCGCTGGCCATTCGCTTTACCCGTACGGCAGGCAGGCTGATGGTGCGGTATGAGGGCGATCCCACCAAAGCCATCGCAACGATTGAAAAGCTTTGGAAGACACAGACCGAAAATGAGCCGATCCAATATTCTTTTATGGATCAGAACTTCGACCGCCTGTTCCGCTCGGAGCAAAGGATGGGGCAGGTGTTTGGCGTGTTCTCGGCATTGGCCATCTTTATTGCCTGTCTCGGCCTGTTTGCGTTGGCCGCCTTTACCGCCGAGCAGCGCACCAAGGAGATCGGTATACGCAAGGCCATGGGCGCCTCTATGCCCAGCCTGATCGTGCTGTTGTCGAAGGAATTCACGCGGCTCGTGTTAATTGCCTTTGTACCGGCGGCGCTGGCCGGTTGGTACATTGCCTCCAACTGGTTACAAGGCTTTGAATATCGCGTAGAGATTAGTCCGCTGATCTTCGTCGGCAGTGGTCTTGCCGCCATCACCATTGCCTGGGTAACAGTAGGCTACCAGTCCATCAAAGCCGCCGGAACCAATCCCGTCAATTCGTTGCGATACGAATAAAAATGCGAATACGACGTTTATTCGACGGTTTTTAGAGCGTAGGAGTGTGGCAATGTTAAGTTTTGGCAAACTGGATAACATTGCCGTAATAAATCCGTAAATTGAAGTTCAACGAATGATTTATGGAGAAGAATAAGACATCGAAAAAGGCTCTTAGAAGCCTCATCGAAGATTCGACACAGGAGGCTTTGAGCCGTTTGGAATTGCCGGAGGCGACCAAGAAAGTGAAAAAGTTGATCGGCCGGAGTGCCAAGAAGTTGGCGGAAGCTTACGCCGAGATTCTAAAACGAGAAGAGAAAAAGAAGAAAAAGGTAGAGAAGTTTATCGACGAAGCGGTAAAAGGCGGCCGCAACAGCACGAAGAAGAACAAGAAAACCAAAGCCGAACACGTAACGGTATAGGACTTTTTCCAAACAATCCTGGTAAAGCCGTCTCAAGAAGTTGAGGCGGCTTTTTTTGTATCTTTCTCGCCCATATCTATCTGACCAATGTCCTCAGCGGAACGCTTAAATGAGTTAAAAGCCCATCGCAACCGGCGCATTTCCACCATCCGTACGGTAAAAGATACACTCTTCATCTCGCTGGGAGTGTTGTCGGCCGGCTTCGGACTAAAAGGTTTTTTACTGCCCAACAACTTCCTCGACGGCGGCGTGATGGGAATCTCCTTGCTGGCAAGCTTGTTGACCAGGATCGATCTGTCCTATCTGGTTGTGCTGCTCAACATTCCCTTTATCATCATCGGCTACACTCAGATATCGAAGAAATTTGCCTTTAAAACACTGGCGGCCATTACGGCGCTCGCCATCTGTCTGGCGTGGATTGAATTCCCGGCCATTACCCACGACCGCCTGCTGATAGCTTTCTTCGGTGGCTTCTTTGTAGGCTGCGGCATCGGCCTTTCCATACGGGGTGGGTCGGTCATCGACGGCACCGAGGTGTTGGCCATTTATACCAGTCGCAAGACAACGCTGACCGTAGGCGATATTATTCTTATCCTGAATATTCTTATATTTTCCGTAGCCGCCTATCTGATCAATATTGAAGTGGCGCTATACGCGATTCTGACATACCTCGTAGCGTCCAAGACTGTCGACTTTGTTGTCCACGGTATTGAGGAATATACCAGCGTGATGATCGTTTCGGAAAAGAGCAGGGAGATCCAGGATGCCATTACTGAAAAGATGGGGCGCGGTGTTACGATCCTGAAAGGGACGAGTGGCTATGGCAAGACCGGTCATCGGGAGAAAGATCTGGATGTGATCTATTCGGTGATCACGCGCCTCGAGCTGCAAAAGCTTAAAACGGAAATTGCCAAGATCGATCCCGGGGCCTTCGTAGTAGAGAACAGTGTAAACGATATTAAAGGAGGCATGATCAAAAAACGGCCTCTGCACGACTAGCATCATGATAGTAAGTATAGTGGGGTGTGGCTGGTTTGGAATGCACTTTGCCAGTGCCTTGGTGGCGAATGGTCATCGAGTAAAAGGTTCTACTACGTCCGAAAGTAAATTGTCGGTATTAGCGGAGCAGGGTATTGAACCGTTTCTGGTACATATCCGGTCAGAGGAGCTGTCGGTGACGCCGTCGTTTTTTCACTGCGATGTATTGGTCATTACCATTCCGCCCCGCGCAAGCGTAACACCGGCCGGCGAGTATCAGGCGACCATAGCCCGGATCGCGGTGCTCGCGAAACAATACAACATCCCGCATGTAATTTTTATAAGCTCCACGGCCGTCTTCAGCGACGTAAATGGTCATGTTCAGGAGGACACCACTCCCGCGCCGGAAAGTGACTCCGGCAAAACACTGTTGTCGGTGGAGCACATGCTGCAAGCTGAAACTGCGTTTACCACAACCATTGTCCGGTTTGGTGGCCTTGTAGGACCGGGGCGTGATCCGGGACGGTTCTTTGCGGGTAAAAAAGACGTGGCGAATGGCCGGGCACCTGTAAACCTGATTCACCAGGAGGATTGTACCGGGCTCTGCCTGGCCATTCTGGAGGCAGAAGCTTTTGGTGGTATAGTGCACGGCTGTGCACCCGACCACCCCTCCCGCCAGGCGTTTTACCGAAAGGCGTCAACACGAGCAGGATTGGAGGAACCGGTATTTGTTGACGAGCTCACATGCTGGAAGATTGTGGAAGGAGCACAATCACAGGCCCGGTTGGCATATCGCTATCGGGTGGGCGATTGGCTTGCCTGGCTGAACCGTCCGTAACTTTCTACCGGATTGTTACGTTTTAATAAAACACTAACTCCGTCCCACATGAACTGGCTTGTACTATTAATTACCGTAGTTGTGACGGCCGGCCTGGTATACGCCCGTCAGTGGATCATTCGGCATCATAAAACGCACCCCGCACTATACCGCCATAGAGGGCCTCTATATGCGCTGGTATGGGTTATTCTGCAGATCGGGGATATAATAGGTTAGTTTTCCATCGGGTAATTTTCCGGCCTCTTCGAGAGGGTACTGGTGTGCGGGAGAATAAGCACATCGATTGAAAACTCATGGTATACGACCGTATGGCCCGGATCAAGCCAAACACATTGAACGATATCGCCTTTGACAGATTCCACTGTCATCAATTTATTTTCGGATGGCAGTTGTACAACATCGCCGACCTTTAAATTCAGCATTCTATTCATATACTTTTGTATTAATTCGGTAGGACATGCATTGCCGTCATTTGACAACTAGTGTGCCGTTTCTGAATGTGATTGTCAATCAGGGAATTGCGTAGCGAACACTTTTCCGGACCATGCAGAATCCGAAAGCAAGGTTTCGGATTCCGAACGCCAATGAAAATAGAAAAAGGTATAGATGCGTGTTACTTCGCCAGGAACGTGTCAATCATCATGACAACAAAATCAGGCAATTTGCTATTCTTATCTACGGCGCAGATCTCACCGATATAATCGCTGTGGCCGCCCGGCAGGATGGCCAGCTCGGCGTGTGGCAGCATACGCGACAATAGCAAAGCATGCTCTGCACGTATTACGTCGGTGTCGCCGTTGATGACCAGCGCCGGTGCGTGGATAGCCTTGATGAGGTCGTCGCTGATATCCTGGAAATGGATCATCCGGGTGGCGTCGCGGGTAAACATCTTTTGCAGCCCCTGCGGGTCGGAGTTCACTTTCCGGTAGGCCTCTTTTAAGGGGGCAGGCATGTGCTCGAGCGTAGCCTGCTGCATACCCTCAAAGAAGCCGGCGGGCATACCGTCGCGTCTATAGAGCGTGGATGCCAGCACCAGTTTATTGACCTGCTTCGGATGCCGGATGGCAACTTGCAAAGCAGTAGTGCCGCCGTTGCTGAATCCCAGGATGTCGGCCTTCTCGATGTGCAGATGTTGCAGGAGCGCAGCGACGTCGTCCGCATCTTGTTCAAAACTGAAAGGCCGGTCGATGTCGGCAGTATGGCCGTGGGCCTGAAACTCGATGGCAATCACCTGGTGTGTCCTGGCCAGGGCCGGCAGGACACGCGCGAAGTTAGATTCAATGGTGGAGCCGCCACCGTGCAACAACACCAGGGGCTTGCCGGTGCCGTGAAGCTCGTAATATAACTTCAGTCCGTTGACGGTGGCATACCGGCCGGCGGTGTTTTGTTGGGCTTGCAAAGCGTTATGCGTCATGATGATGAATAAAATTACAACAAAGGTTTTAGGATACATACAAGCAATGTTTGATGGACCAAACTTAGGGCAAAATACCGCATGCCGGGCGGCGCTCCCGTGCCATTCTACCGGGTAAATCGTGTCATGATGATGACAAATATACAAGCAACTCAAAAAAATAACCCGCAAGACGTTGCAGAATGTCGAACGTTGCTTACTTTAGATACCAGCCCGTCTTTGCTGCCGCTTGAACCAAGGCGGGTGCAAGAACGGGCGCTGTTATTTTAACCATATTCTTCTCTATGAAGTATAGAAATTTTGTATTCCTCGTCGTGCTGTCCCTGGTTTTTTCCGCTACCTATGGGCAACGCGTCACTGAATTTCACAACATGTCGCGTGAAGGTGATCAGCGGCTGTTCCGGCGCGACTACGTGAAGCTGACGGTAGAGCAGCTCGATTCGCTCAAGAAAAAAGCAGGGGAGGAAAAGATTATATTATATATCGACAACGTGCCGTTTGAAGACCTGGTGGCCGAGTTTGCCGACAGCGCCACGGTTATGTTCAAATTTGAAAAGAGCGACAATTCCGATAACCCCGAGGCCAAGGCCTGGGCATTTTTCTACAAGAAACCCCGCAAGTGGATCTTGCAGGATAAAAAGATCAGCATAGGCATCAAAGGTCAGCACGCGGTGCCCTCCACGGCCACGATAGACGTTGTGATCATTCAGTCAACCCAGTATTGGCTTGGTATTTTGCTGATCGCCCTGCTGCTTGCGTTGCTGATTTGGCTTTCGGTCAGCTCGAACTTGTTACGTGATACCAGCAGTACGTCTACCATCCGGCCACCCTACAGTCTGGCACGAACGCAGTTCACCTTCTGGCTCATGCTGATCTCCTCGGCCTATATCTTCCTGTGGATTTCCACCGGTGAAATGCCGGTGCTGACCAACTCGACACTCATTCTGTTGGGCATCAGCGGCGGCACCTCGGTCATCGCCAAGATCATTGACAACAGTCAGTCGTTATACGCCTTGACCGATGATAAAACCGACGGGTTCTTTATCGACATTCTTTCCGACGAGAAGGGCATCAGTGTGCACCGCCTGCAGATGGTGGTGTTCACCCTCATCGTCGGCCTGATATACTGCTACGACGTGATCGTGATTTTTGAAATGCCGGAATTTGACAACAACCTGTTGATGCTGATGGGCATTAGCAGCGGCGCGTATGCCGGCCTGAAGTCGACGGAACACAGTTCTACCACGCCTGTCGGATAACCATGAAGATCGAAGCAAAACGAAACCTGAACATCCGCCAGGGGCCGGACCTAAGCTCGGCGCGTGTAGGTGTATTGCTGGCAGGCCACCAGGTAGAGGTGGAGGGCGCAACCACCGGGCAAAACATCCAGGGTAATTCCCTGTGGTATGTTGACCGGAACCGAAACTATTATTGGGGCGGCGGTGCACGACCCGTCGGAACGATCGATACGATCTTACATGAGTCGCAACCAGCTCCCCCGGCACCGGCCCGGTTCGCCTGGTTTGACATGCTTAAAATCAACGAAATCTGGGATACCTACGGCGAACGTGGGCAGGGCGCGACGATTGCTGTACTGGACACCGGCTACAATGCCACCGTCCCGGAGATTGTAAACGCCATCGGTAGTTCGAAGATCATCCTTACGCCGGAAGCATACCCCGGCATTCCGCTGGTGGAAGAAGACCAAAGCAACGTGGGCCATGGCAGCCGCTGCCTGTCGCTGGCAGGGGCGCGGGCAAATGGCCGCTTTTCACTGGGGGTAGCCCCGGAAAGTAAACTGCTATCTGCCAAAATCAGCATCAACCGGGAGATACGCAACTTCGATTTTATTCTGCAAGGTATACAATGGGCGATCGGGGCGGGCGCCGACATTATCTCCATCAGCTATGCCGCGGAGCTAAGCGATGCCGATAAAAGCCTGTGGGAGGCAAAATACCTCGACATCATAAAAGATAAAAACGTATTGATCTTCGCGGCCGCCGGTAACGCGGGCTCAACCCAACTGCCGGGTGAACGATACCCCGCTTCTTTTAATCAATGTATCTCCGTCGGTGCGGTCGATCTGTCGGGGAACTGGAGCCCGATAACAATCCTGAGTAATAAGACCGTGTTGCACGCGCCGGGTATTGACATCGAATCAATCGGAAAATCGCCAACACCGGATGTACAGTCGGGTACCAGTTATGCGGCCCCGATCATCGCGGGTATTGCAGGGTTAGCCGTGGCCTATCTAAAACGCACCAAAGGCAGCTGGAATGCCGTCGACCTGCATCATAAATTGCAGGTGTCGGCTACCGTGATCGGCAACCAGCCCACAAAAAAACTAGTCAACGGCATCGAATTATTTAAACAGATTGCGATATGAAAAGTTGTATATACCTATGGGGGGTGATGTTAACGCTTCTGGCGCATACCGGCTCTGCGCAACAGACAAGCCTGTATTACAAGGCGATATACCTGGAGGCACAACGCAGTGCTGTAACACACAAGATACCCCTGGACGAACCCACCAAAGACGTACTGCGGGAACTCTATGCGCCTAACACCGCCATCACGGTCGCGCTACTGGATGCCAACCCCTTGTTGAAAGACCAGTTTGAAGATGCGCCCGGTTCAGGGGTGAGTGCCTTGCGGCAGCCTTTGGCCGCCGTCGGTGGCCTGAATGTTACGAACCTGGCCGACGGCCTGGCAAAATTTCTAATCAAGCGATCGAAGGAAGAGTTAAGCGTCGCGTTCTTCCAGGGTTTTAAAGACGACTTGAAGAAGTATCCGGAACTGAAGGTATTGTTTCCGAACACGGCCTCGTTCATTGAAAACATCGAGGCGTACAATTATGCTTCGTTCTTGCAAACCTTACGCGAGGGATTTCAAGCCGACCTGATGTCGTTGCCCACAGGCTTGCGTAACCTGCGTACGCTCACCCCGGCCATGTGCCTCGACGGGAATAAAAAATGCACGGAACGGCTCGCTGCTATCGAGAATTTCTTTGAAAAGAACGAGCTCAGTATATTGTACGTGGCCTCCACCATTGTCATGGACAGTCTCCAGGCAGGCGCAAACATAGCCGACATTCTTCACGCGATAGCAGAAGATGAACAGACGGACAAATTCCAGGACGTATCGAACATATCCAATGCCGTATTGCTGGCGGATATCTTTTCCAGCAGCCTGCGAAGCAAAGATGCCGACCGTGTGTGGGTTACCAGAACTGAGCTGAAAGAGCTAAAGAATGCCAATCGGCTGAAATTGTTCTTTGGCATGATCCTGCAGAAATGTGTTCTCGAAGACATCAGGTTTACGATCAATGGAAACAACGTATCGTTCGCGTCGTTGATTAAAGCCGAGGATGCGCAGCGGTATTATACCTACCTGGAAACAATTGTCAGTGCAGGTACAGAAGTAAACCAGGTGGTAAAAGACATCCGGACCAAAAAAGCTGCAGACGAAAAATTCACTTCGGATAACTACGTACAGTACCTCAACGCTTCCGTCGATGCCGTACAATTGCTGGTCAACTGGGAGCCCTTTAAGATTACCATACCTCCGGCCCAGCTTCAAAATATGACCACCATTCTGAGGTCGGCAATTTCCGTCTATTACAACATTCGCGCGGAGAACTACGCATCAGCCATCAGCAACATCTTCATCATTGTCGATCATACATTGAGCAACAGCTACGAGCACAAGGAGAAGATATTGCGCTACGGCGCCTTTATGGCCTCGATTGTACAAGCTGAAAGCGCTGACCAGGTAGCAGAAGCAATTGAAGCTGTGGCACTTCCTGCCGGCAGCGCGTCAATCAAAAAGAGCGCCGACTGGAATATTTCGCTGAACGCCTATCTGGGTGGTTTCACAGGCCGCGAGTACCTGGCTGAAAAGACGACGGATAGATGGGGAACGACGCGGGGCATTGCGGCGCCTGTTGGCATTGCCGTGAGTCATCGTGTGTACACAGCGTCGGTCACAGCCTTTGTGTCGGTTATAGATATCGGTGCAGTAGCATCGTATCGCCTGGATGACAACAATACAGCCGATCTGCCCGAGCTGAAGCTGCAAAATATATTTGCACCCGGTGCGGGTTTAGTAATCGGCCTTCCACGCTGGCCGGTATCGATCGGATACCTGTGGCAGGCAGGTCCGGCCCTGCGGGAAATTTCGGGCGGTGCAGCAACGATTTCCAGCAGTACGAATCGAAGGCAGTACATTTTCGTGGGGGTAGATATTCCGTTACTGAACTTTTATACGAAGCCACGTAACAAATAAACAACAAAACAAAAGCGCCAGGCAAATAAACCTGGCGCTTGTGATCGTTATCGAATATCGATCGGTATTTCCATCTGCTGCTTGGAGCTGTTGATACCATAGACATAGGCACGCCCACGGTACTTGGCGAAGAACTCACTTACCTCCTCCGGGTCTTTTACACGCTGGCGGTTCAACGCTACAATGGTGAAATTCTCTGGTATACCAATACGCTTTAGTACGCTGGTGTCTTTCATCTTAAACACCTTCACGCCATAGCGTGTGGACTCAAGCTGCGCACCCAGCGATCCATCGTTCAGGATCTTGCGTTTAATAATCTCCGTACTGCCGTTTTGGTTGATGAGCGTGAGCGTAGCCGTATTGACTTTGCTGCTCCGCAGGTATGTAATCGTGATCTTATCACCGGGATTGTGATAGCTCAGCTCTTCTTCAAACTCGCTCTGTGAATTGATGTTGATGGTATCGATGCGCGTAATGATATCTCCCAACTTCAGGCCTGCCTTAATCGCGGGCCCTTCGCGGTCGAGTTGCTCCACGAGTACACCGTTGAATGTTTTTACGTTGGTAGCCAGGTCGTACTTCTTGGCATTTTCATAATTATACTCCACCACGCTGGTTCCCAGAAATGCCTTCTGGGGTGCGCCGTATTTTACCAGGTCATTGAATACCTTCTTGGCAATGTCGATGGGAATTGCGAACGCGTAACCGGTATAAGAACCTGTACGGGAGAGTATGGCCGAATTGATACCGACAAGCTCGCCGGCTTTGTTGACCAGCGCGCCACCCGAGTTACCCGGGTTGATGGCCGCATCGGTCTGAATAAAGGATTCGATCGGGAACTTGTCTTCGAGGATCCCAATGCGGCGGCCTTTCGCACTCACGATACCTGCCGTTACCGTAGAGGAGAGCGTAAACGGGTTTCCCACGGCAATAACCCATTCGCCCACCTGCACGTTCTTGGAACTACCCAGCGTAGCGGCCGGCAGATCATTGCCTTCTGGTTGGATCTTGATCACGGCCAGGTCGGTAGAAGGGTCGGTACCAATGAGTTCGGCCGGATAGGTGCGTTTGTTATAGTTCACCTCGATACGCTCGGCAGTCTCTACAACGTGATTGTTGGTAATGATATACCCATCGGCCGTAAAGATTACACCCGAACCGCTGCTGACCTGGGTGCGGTTGCTGTTGCCCTGGTTAAAGAACCAATCCCAATAGGAGTAGGAGGCACCTTGTGAAATACTATTGATGTATACAACGCTCTGCGTAGCCCTGGCCGCGGCAACGCTAAAGTCTACGTTAGGTATAGCTACCGTTGGCGCTGCGGAAGAGGAGAAGTGATAGGTAAGGGGAGTGTCGTAGCTTTCGGTGGAAGTAAATGCCGTTTCGGCCTCGTGGGTCTGCAAGCCGGGCTTCACCATCAGGGCGTAGAAAGCATAAGAGCCGCCAAATCCGGCCAGGAAAGCTACGATGACAATTTTCAGGACGTTCTTCATAGAAAATTAATATCGGTTTTGTCGTTCGGTACAGATGATATGCGTGTGTAAAAAGTTTCAGCGTGTGGCGCAAAAATACGCATTGTTCATGCGCTTTGGCCAATTTTCTTAGTTTTGCACATTATGGGAATTCGTTCATTTTTCGCACGGCCGCTTGCCGCGTATATTGCCCGTCAGACTAAGAAATGGTCGCTTGCACCGGTTGCCTCACAGCAAAAAGTATTCCGGTACCTGATCGACGAGGCAACGCATACTGCCTTTGGCAAGGACCACGGCTTTGGTACTATCCGTACATACGAGGATTTCAAGAAACAAGTTCCTATACGCGACTATGAGGCCCTGCGGCCGTACGTCGAGCGGGTGGTACACGGTGAGCCCGATGTGCTCTGGAAAGGCAAACCGGCGTACTTCGCCAAGACCTCCGGCACGACCTCGGGCATCAAATATATCCCCATCACCAAAGCGTCGCTCCCCAATCATTTCAACAGTGCCCGCAACGCGGTCCTGAGCTACGTGCACGAAACCGGCAACGCCTCCTTTCTCGATGGCGGGCTGATCTTCCTTTCCGGCAGTCCCGAGCTGGAAGAAAAAGCAGGCATCAAGACCGGTCGGCTTTCGGGTATTTCCAACCACCAGGTGCCCGCATACCTGCGGGGCAACCAGAAACCCAGTTATGAAACAAACTGTATCGACGATTGGGAAGAGAAGCTCGACAAGATCGTCGACGAAACGTTGGCCGCCGACATGCGCCTGATCTCGGGCATTCCGCCGTGGGCACAAATGTATTTCGACCGCATCCAGGCCCGCACCGGCAAAAAGGTAAAAGATATATTCCCCAACTTCTCGGTGTTTGTGTATGGTGGTGTAAACTTTGAACCTTACCGTGCCAAATTATTCGAGGCCATCGGCAAACGAGTAGACTCGATCGAAACATATCCCGCATCGGAAGGATTTATAGCCTACCAGGATTCACAAGCAACAGCCGGCCTGTTGCTGTTGTTAGATACGGGCATCTTCTTTGAATTTATACCCGTAGAAGATTATTTTTCGGAAACGCCTACGCGCCTGAGCATTGGCGAGGTAGAGCTTGGCAAGAACTATGCGTTGATCATCAATAGCAACGCCGGTTTGTGGGGCTACTCCATTGGCGATACCGTCAAGTTTGTATCAAAAGATCCATACCGCATTGTCGTCACCGGCCGCATCAAACATTTTATCTCGGCCTTTGGCGAACACGTCATCGGCGAAGAAGTGGAGCGCGCCATGAAGTATGCGCTGGAAAAATTCCCGGAAGCCGCCCTGGTAGAATTTACGGTAGCCCCGCAAGTAACACCCACCACCGGTTTGCCGCACCACGAGTGGCTGGTAGAGTTTGCACAGCCCCCGAAGGATCTGGAGGCGTTTGCGCAGGCGCTCGACGACCAATTGCGGAACCTGAATGTGTATTACGATGACCTGATCACTGGAAATATCTTGCGTACACTTATTGTTACCCCACTGCAGCGCAGTGCTTTCATCGAATACATGAAGTCGTTGGGAAAATTGGGTGGTCAGAACAAGGTACCCCGCTTGTCAAACGACCGCAACATTGCTGATGTGCTGGGAGAAAAGTTTGTCGCGCGGTCATAAGCAAACTTTGCGTATTTTTGCAGAACGTACCGGCATATGCCTGGTCGTCTGGATCATCAATTTTAGTGCAGTTGAGTAACAAAAAAAATATTGCCATTCTTGGCTCCACCGGCTCTATCGGTACACAGGCCTTGGATGTAATTGCGGCAAATCCCGATGCTTTTCAGGTAGAAGTGCTCACGGCGCAAAACAACGCTGCGCTTCTGATTGAACAAGCCCGGCGGTTTCAACCAAATGCAGTCGTTATCACCAACGAAGACCACTACGAGCTCGTACGTCAGGCCCTTGCGAACGAAGACATTAAGGTCTATGCGGGCGAAAAGGCCCTGGCCGACATTGTGCAGATGGAAACGATCGACCTGGTCATAACTGCACTGGTTGGATATTCCGGACTGCGTCCCACGCTGCGGGCCATCGAGGCCGGCAAAACCATCGCCCTGGCCAACAAAGAAACACTGGTTGTCGCGGGTGACCTGGTCACGCGCCAGGCTCGGGAAAAAGGCGTAAGCATTTACCCGATAGATTCCGAGCATTCGGCTATTTTCCAATGCATGGTGGGCGAGTTCCACAACAAGATCGAAAAGATCATTCTGACAGCGTCTGGCGGGCCCTTCCGGGGCCATCTGCGGCCGCAACTGGGCGCGGTAACCAAAGCACAGGCGCTGAAACACCCCAACTGGACTATGGGGGCGAAGGTTACGATCGATTCCGCATCGCTCATGAACAAAGGCCTGGAAGTGATCGAAGCCAAATGGCTGTTTGGCCTCAGTCCTTCGCAAGTCGAGGTAGTCGTACACCCGCAATCCATCATTCACTCATTCGTGCAGTTCGAAGACGGTTCTATGAAAGCGCAGTTGGGGTTGCCGGACATGCGGTTGCCGATCCAATTTGCGATGACCTACCCACATCGTCTTAAAAGTGACTTTCCACGCTTCGATTTTGCGGCATACCCCTCGCTGACGTTTGAAAAACCCGATACCGAAACTTTTCGTAATCTTGCACTGGCGTTTGATGCCCTGCACCGCGGAGGCAATATGCCTTGTGTGTTGAATGCAGCGAACGAAGTGGCCGTGGCCGGTTTTTTGCGTGAACAGGTAGGTTTTCTGGAAATGTCAGACATTGTTGAACAATGTTTGGCAAAAATGGATTATATAGGTAATCCCTCGTACGAGGATTACGTTACAACCGATAAAGAAACACGCCTGCGTGCGCAGGAATTGTTACGATAAAAAGACCCACACGCACACTGTAATAATTTTAAAAAAGAAAAGACTAACGGATTAAAAGATAACGAATGGATTGGATGATCATGTTAGCTCAGTTACTGCTGAGCTTATCGTTTTTGGTGGCCGTACACGAAATGGGCCACTTGTTGGCAGCCAAGTATTTTGGAATGCGCGTAGAACAATTTTCGATCGGCTTCCCGCCGAAGATATGGTCCTTTACAAAAGGTGAAACAGAATACGCCATCAGTGCGATACCGCTGGGTGGATATGTAAAGATTTCGGGTATGATAGACGAGTCGCTCGATACCGAAAAGATGAAGCAGGACCCGCAGCCGTGGGAGTTTCGCTCCAAGCCGGCCTGGCAGCGTCTCATTGTTATGCTCGGCGGCATCATCGTAAACCTCATCGTAGGCGTATTGATCTTTATCTCCCTGACATTCGTCTTTGGCGATGTCTATATGCTGAAAGACGTCGTAAACAAAAACGGCGGCTTTGATGTAGGCGAAGTCGGCGAAGAAATCGGCTTGCGCACCGGCGACAAGATCGTGAAGATCAACGGTAAAGATTTCTTGTATACCGAGGACATTACCAAACCGCAGACGTTGCTCAGCAATGATGGCTATTATACCGTAGAGCGCGACGGCAAACTGGTTGATATTTCCATTCCCGGAAACTTCATCGAGAAGTTCAACAAGAAAGAAAATGCCATGAACTTCCTGCGGTACCGCGTACCGCCGGTAGTAGGCGAAGTGACGAAAGAATCTATTGCCGAAAAGACTGGACTGAAAGCCGGTGACGTATTTACGGAAGTGAATGGCACGCCCGTAGCATACTTTGACCAGGTATATAAGCTCGTACAGAATAGCAAAAAGTCAAAAGCTGACTCCATCTCCTTCAAAGTGTCTCGCGCCGGCGCTACGCTTGCATTCAAAGAGGCTTTCAAGGGTAAAGAGGGTATCGGCTTCCGCGCCATGGAACCAAAAGATTACCTGGCAGAGGGCCGCGTTGCCAAGAAATATGGTCTTGGAGAGTCTATACCGCTGGGTGCTACCCGCGCCGTACAAACGCTGAAGACACAAGTGACAGCCTTTGGCGCGGTGATTAGCGGAAAGCTGTCACCCCAGAAGTCCCTGTCCGGCCCGATCGGCATCATGCGTGCCTATGGCGGCGAGTGGGACTGGCAACGTTTCTGGTCACTGACCGGCGTATTGTCACTCGTATTGGCTTTTATGAACCTGCTGCCGATCCCGGCGCTTGACGGTGGCCACGTGATGTTCCTCACCTATGAGATCGTTTCGCGTCGCAAGCCTTCTGACAAGTTCCTGGAAAATGCGCAGAAAGTAGGGATGGTATTCCTGCTGGCGCTGATGGTATTTATCTTCGCGAACGACATCGTGAATCTGTTCTCGTAAGCGCTCAACAGATAAGATATTTTAATGCCCCCCGACTAAACCGTCGGGGGGCATTGTTGTTTTATTCCGGTTTGTGGATTTGGAATTCCACCCGGCGGTTCAGGCTGCGATCTGCTTCCGTCTTTTCGTCAACAATAGGCTTCGAGCTTCCGTAGCCATGGGCTTCAATGCGACTGGCATCAATGCCGAACTTGTAGATCAGGTAGGCCTTGATGGCGTCGGCGCGTGCTTGCGACAGCTTCAGGTTTGCAATCTCATTCCCCTGCTTGTCAGTATGGCCGGCAATGCTCAGGTTGAGCATCGGGTGATCGATCATAAAGTTGGCCAGCTTGTTCAGGTCGGGGTGCATGGATTCAAGTATGTCGGCCATGCCATTCTCAAACTCGAGCGATTGAAAAGCAATTTTGCTTTCGATGGGTTCGGTCTCGAGGTTGATCTCCTGATCTCCATCCATGAAGAAAATTTGCTCGATACGGAAGAAGTCGTCACCCTGAATGATGAGCAAATAATTCCGTTTGTTGATCAGGTTAAAATCGAACGAACCGTCGTCACGCAGAAACTTCGGTGCTACTTCCACGCCTTTGTCTAAGTCAATGACGGAGACAATGCCACGGAAAGGTTTCTTCGTTTCCGAGTTGATCAGCTTACCCTTGAGACGTGCCACCGCGTCGGGCTGTGCTTCCATCGGCACCGGGAAAGAGTATAGATCAAGATTGTTCAGGTTGTCCTCAGCCGACTTGGCATAGTACAGATTTTTGGACTCCGAGTCGATTGTAAAGTAATATTCGCTTCCTACGCCGTTCACCAGCGGCCCGATGTTCTTGGGCTCGCCCCACGCGGTGCCGTCGCGATACGCCTTGTAGATGTCGAAGTCACCAAAGTTCAGCGGCTGCCCGTTGGAGCTGAAGTAGAGTACATTGCGCGTATGGTGAAAGAATGGACTTACCTCAAACGCGCGGGTATTGACGATCGGGCCCAGGTTCTGCGCCTTTTGCCAGCGGCCGTCGATGTCGCGCACCGAAACGTAAATATCAGAAAAGCCAAAGCCGCCAATGCGGTCGGACGAAAAGTACAATGTGTCCCCGGAGTGGGAGAGAGAAGGCTGCGAGTCCCATGACGCGCTGTTGATATTCTGTCCCAGGTTTCGGGCTTCGCCCCAGGTGCTGTCTGGCTGTAGGTCGGATACAAAGATGTCGCAGTTGCCGTACGAGTCGGGCGAGTTGCAGCGTGCAAAGTATAAATGCCGGCCGTCGCGGCTTAAGCTGCCCGACCCTTCGTTGTACGGCGTATTGATCTTCTTCAACTCTTCCGAAAAGCCCCACAGGGAGTCGTTCTTGATCGTATAAAACAAGTCTTCGTTATAGGTCTTTTGCAAGGGTGTAACCTTCGAATTTCGCTTGGACGTAAAGAGCATGACGTTGTCGACATTGCCGATCGTCGGGCCGTAATCTTCTTTCTCGGAGTTTACACCATAGCCCATGTTGAGCAGCACACCCTGCGGCGGGCGCAAGGTGTCGATTTCCTTACGAAAGGCCACCAGGTCATAATATTGCTTCAGCGGCACATACAGGTCGGTTTGGTTACGGGTGAGTGTATCGAACTCCTGGCGCACCTGTTTCTCGTCGATGTTCTGTTTGTGGTGTTTGAGTACGAGCTTGTAAAGCAGTACTGCTTCGCCCGGTGGGCCGAGCTTTTCCGAGAGCTTCGCTAAGTCCCAGATGAGTTGCGTCTCGATGCCGAAGTTTTCAATGCCGAAATTTCGTACATAAGCTTTCAGCTCGGCATATTGTTGCGCGTCGTCACCGGCGGCGGCAAGCGCTTTTATTTTGGCAAGTTTTCCTGCATCTTTATAGAAGCGGACCCCATTCACATTGGGAAAAACGAAAATGTCAGATTGGCGGTAGCTTGTCAGGCTATCATTAAGCTGAACGACTCCACCCTTTTTGTATTTCGTTTTAGGCTTTTGAGCCAGGAGCGGAGCGTGAACCAACAGCCAAAAGACTGTAATTAAGGTTAAAAAGTAGGTTTTCACTTAACCTGCGTTTGGTAAAAAACACGCTTACCGGATAAAGTTGACACTATTTTGCTTCTTTTACAACTCTCTTGGCACTACTATTGTCCTTTAGGCGCACATAGCAACCACATAACGAAGCGCACGCACGCCGTGCCAGTTTGACATTTTTCGACTAAGGCAATGTTTAAAGCAAATCCCATACAGCTCGTTCAGGAAGAATCAGATGATCTCATTCAACTGATCAATCCCGAGCAAGATTCCGATATTAAGCCGGAGGACCTTCCGGAAGAGCTCTCGATCCTCCCCATTAAAAACACAGTGTTGTTCCCCGGGGTAGTTATTCCCATCACGGTAGGCCGGCAGAAGTCCATTAAGCTGGTAAAAAAGGCTTACCAGGGAAACCGTATCATTGGCGTGATAGCGCAAAAGAACTCGCAGGCTGAAGAGCCTATCATCGACGACCTTTACCGCACCGGCACCGTAGCCCGCATCATCAAGATGCTGGTGTTGCCCGATGGTAATACGACTATTATCATCCAGGGCAAGAACCGGTTTACCGTCAAAGAATTTGTGCAGGAAGAGCCGTACCTCACGGCCCACATCGCCCTCCAGTCAGAGCCCATACTCAATGCCAACAACAAAGAGTCCAAAGCCCTGGTGCAGTCGCTGAAAGATACTGCCACCAAGATTCTGAAGCTAAATCCGGAGATACCGCAGGAAGCACAGGTAGCACTCGACAACATTTCGAGCATGTCGTTCCTGGTGCACTTCCTGTCGTCTAACCTCAACGCCGATGTAGGCGACAAACAAAAGATACTCGAAACGCAGAATATTACCGACCGCGGCACCCTGCTGCTGCAGTATATGCTGAAAGATGTACAGATGCTGGAGATCAAACACGAGATCCAGAAGAAAGTACATACCGACATCGACCAGCAGCAGCGCGATTACTTCCTGCGCCAGCAGATAAAGGTATTGCAAGACGAGCTGGGCTACGACGGCCCCGACAAAGAAGTAGAGAAGTTCCGTCGCCGTGCGGAGAGCAAACAATGGACGAAACAAGCGGCCGAGCACTTCAACAAAGAGCTGGACAAGCTGCTACGCATAAATCCCATGGCGGCCGAATACCCGGTGGCCATGAACTATGTCGAGTTTATGCTCGACCTGCCCTGGGCCGAATATACCGAGGACGACTTCGACCTGAAGCGCGCCCGCAAGGTACTGGACCACGACCACTTTGGTCTGGAAAAAGTAAAGAACCGTATCCTGGAATACCTGGCTGTGCTCAAGCTCAAGCAAGATATGAAGGGACCGATCTTGTGCCTGTACGGCCCGCCCGGCGTAGGGAAAACTTCGCTGGGGCGTTCTATAGCCAAAGCGTTGCAGCGCAAGTATGTACGCATGTCCCTGGGGGGCGTGCACGACGAGGCCGAGATTCGTGGCCACCGTAAGACCTACGTGGGCGCTATGCCCGGTAAGATCCTGCAGCACATCAAAAAGTCGCAGTCATCAAACCCCGTCTTTGTACTCGACGAGATCGACAAAGTAAAGGCTGACTTCCGCGGCGACCCGTCGTCGGCGTTACTGGAAGTGCTCGACCCCGAGCAGAACAGCACCTTTGGCGACAACTACCTGGAAGTAGATTATGACCTTTCGAAGGTACTCTTCGTCGCCACCGCCAACTCGCTCGATACCATTCACCCCGCCTTGCGCGACCGGATGGAGATCATCGAGATCACTGGCTACACGCAAGAAGAAAAAGTCGAGATTGCTGTCAAACACCTCATCCCCAAACAGCTGAAAGAGCATGGTCTGCGGGCGAGCGACGTAAAGTTCTCGAAAGATGCCATCAACAAAACCATCAATAGCTATACCCGCGAGTCGGGTGTACGCAGCCTGGAGCGCAAGATCGGTACCCTCGTGCGGCATATAGCCAAGTCGGTAGCGATGGAAGAGGAGTATGACAAAGTGATCAGCGACGAGACGGTGCGCAAAGTCCTGGGTGCTGAGATATTTGACGAGGAACTGTACCAGGGCAACGACATCGCGGGGGTGGTAACAGGTTTAGCCTGGACACAGGTGGGCGGAGAGATCCTCTTTGTAGAATCCAGCCTCAGCCGTGGCAAAGGCTCCTTAACGATCTCCGGTCAGTTAGGCGATGTCATGAAAGAATCGGCCGTGGCCGCGCTGTCTTATTTAAAATCCAATGCCGAAGCGCTGCAGATAGACTACCGGTTGTTTCAGCAATACGATCTGCACATACACGTGCCGGCTGGTGCCGTACCCAAAGATGGACCGTCGGCGGGCATCACCATGTTCACTTCCCTGGCGTCGATCTATACACAACGTAAAGTAAAAGCCAAGCTGGCCATGACCGGTGAGATCACGCTCCGGGGCAAGGTATTGCCGGTAGGGGGCATCAAGGAGAAGATCCTGGCCGCCAAGCGTAGTGGTATAAAAGAGATCGTGCTGAGCACAAAAAACCGACGCGACATCGAGGAGATCGAAAAGAATTACCTCAAGGGACTGACATTCCACTACGTCGACAACGTCGAAGAGGTGCTCAAGATCGCGCTCCTCAAAGACCATATTACCGTGCCTATGAAGTTCGTCCTAACCGACCAGAAAGCGACCGCCTGAGCAGAATAGCAGAGCCCTGCCATGATATGACAACATTTTTGCGATATTAGCGGGCAAAGCTTCTGGCGTGGTGAGACGATTGCACCTTCTTTTTTTCTTTTTCTGTACCGTGTCATCCTATGCGCAGATCGGCGGGAAACGCTCGTTCGAGTTTCTGCAGCTACCCGCCAGCGCACGCCAGGCGGCCCTCGGGGGCGTAAACGTGTCCCTGGCGGACCAGGACGTAAACTTCCTTTTTGCCAGCCCCGCACTGGTGTCCGACACCCTGGCGGGCATGGCCTCGGCCTCCTACCAGTTCTATGTGGCCGACGTGGGGCAGGCGACCTTTGCCTATGCCCACAAATTCCGGGGCATTGGCACCCTTTCTTTTGGCGTACAACACCTGCGTTACGGCACCATTCAGAGTTACGACCCGGCAGGCAGTCCCCTGGGCGACTATAAGTCGAGTGAAACGGCCTGGGTGGTGAGCAAAAGTCATCAGGTGGGCCATTTCCGCGTAGGTGCGAACCTGAAGCTGGTGTTTTCTAACCTGGCTGGCTATCGTGCCAGCGCCCTGATGATGGACCTGGGTGGCGTGTTTATCCATCCCCAGCAGGACTTGCGTGTGGGGCTGACGATTCGCAACCTCGGCACAACTTTATCCGAATACACCGACACGGGCAACACCTCTTTGCCGTTTGATGTACAGGTAGGCGCCACCTTTAAACCCGAGCACATGCCCCTGCGTTTTTCGCTTACGGCCTATGCGCTGACGCGCAAAGACGTGACATATTACGATCCGGCCAGTGGCGACGACGAGCCCGGCACATTGGACAAGGTGCTGCGACGGATTAACTTTGGAGCCGAGATCCTTTTCCACCGCAACGTAAACCTGCTGCTGGGCTACAACTACCTGCAACACCAGGAGCTGAAGCTCGAAGAAGGTGGGGGTGGAGCCGGCATCTCGCTGGGCTTTTCTGCCCGGATAAAAGCTTTTGAATTTGTTTTCAGCCGGAGTGGTTATGTCGCTGGAAACGGCGGCTATACACTCACGCTGTCATCGAACGTAGAACGAATGTTGAAGAGACGATAAACTATGATGGAAAAAAAATACCTGACGCCCCAGCAGATCGTGGAGGAGCTCGACAAGTATATCATCGGGCAATACGAAGCTAAGCGCAATGTCGCGATCGCGCTGCGGAACCGCTGGCGTCGCATGAATAGCCGGGCCGACATACAAGGCGAGATCGTGCCCAACAACATTCTCATGATCGGCGCCACAGGCGTCGGCAAGACGGAGATCGCACGCCGTCTGGCCAAGATCGCCGATGCTCCTTTCGTAAAAGTGGAAGCATCGAAGTTTACCGAGGTGGGCTACGTGGGGCGCGATGTAGAAAGCATGGTGCGCGACCTGGTAGAGCAATCTGTCAACATGGTGCGCGCACGCAAGAAAGAAGAAGTAAAAGAGAAAGCAGCCCAGGCAGTAGAAGACACCATACTGGATGCGTTGATTCCACCGCTGCGTTCATCCGGTACGGTGACGAATCGTGCTGCCGGCTTTGGCACCAACGACAACGATCCCCCTGCCAACGACGCAGAGCTGAACGAACGCACACGACATCACTTTCGTGAAAAGATCCGTAATGGTGAGCTGGAAGACCGAAAGATCGAGATCGACATAAAAGGCGGCGGCGGGCAAGGTGTTGGCATGATCGGTGCCGGCATGATGGACGAGGTGTCGATGATGAATTTGCAAGACATGATCAGCGGCATGATGCCGAAGAAAAGCAAGAAGCGCAAGGTGACCGTGGCCGAGGCGCGCACGCTGCTGCTGGAAGAGGAGGCCGCCAAGCTCATCGACATGGACGAAGTAAAAGACGAAGCCATCCGTCGGGCAGAAGAGGCCGGCATCATTTTCATTGACGAGATTGACAAGATTGCATCGGGTTCGCGCAAAGGTGGCGGCGGGAGTGGTCCCGACGTCAGCCGCGAAGGTGTACAACGTGACTTGCTGCCGATCGTAGAAGGCAGCACCGTCAACACCAAACATGGTGTGATCAAAACAGACCATGTGCTGTTCATTGCCGCCGGTGCGTTTCATATCGCAAAACCTTCTGACTTAATACCCGAGCTGCAAGGCCGGTTTCCCATACGTGTAGAGTTGAACAACCTGACGCGCGAAGACTTTGTACAGATCCTGAAAGAGCCGCGCAATGCGCTGACCAAACAATACCAGGCACTGTTCGAGGCGGAACAAGTAATGATTGACTTTACCGACGACGCCATCGAAGAAATTGCCGAAACGGCATTCGTCATCAACGCCGAAGTCGAGAACATCGGCGCCCGTCGCCTGCATACCGTCATGAGCAAATTGCTCAACGAGTTCCTGTTCGACGTGCCCGATAAGATCGGCCCCAATGCCCGCATCACCATTAACGCGGCCATGGTGCGCGAGAAACTGTCCGGCCTGGTAAAAAACAAAGACCTGAGCGAATTTATCCTTTAATGAAAAGCCTTTTCCGGACACTGATGCTGGCCGTGCTTGCACTGCCGGCATTTGCGCAGGACGACGTAACTATACAGCCGGCCTCACAGGGCAGCTATGACTCTGTACGGTCGCAGTATATCCAGTCCTTTCCCGATCATTTCTTTTTATGGCCGGTGCTGAAGCAGCGCCGGCTCGACTTCGAAATGGGCAGTCTGGCCAACAAAGACTATACATTGAAGTATCGCTCGAACAAACCCTATGCCTTTGGCCTGGGGATGTATATATTCGAACTGGGCATCGAGCTCGCGTTCTCGGTACCCCTGGACGAACAAAACAAACGCATCTACGGCGAGTCGGATGCCAGCGATCTGCAGCTCAACATCATCGGTAAGCGGTGGGGCATCGATGCTTTTGTACAGAAGTACCGCGGGTTTTACATCGAAGACCCGAACATGAATATTCCGAGCAATACGCCCTACCCGCAGCGAAGCGACATCACGACGCGCAACACCGGGGTGAGCGTAAATTATACGTTTAACAACAAGAAGTTTTCATTCCGGTCGGCCTATAACTTTGCCGACCGTCAGCTGCGCAGTGCAGGCTCGTTCTTATTGGTAGCCTCGCTCAGCAGCTTTCAGGCATCGGGCGACTCGGCGATTCTGGGCAGTGCCTATGCAGCCGAGTTTAAAGATGACGCCAGGATCAAACGGATGCAGGTCACGACGCTGGGGCTTGCGCCAGGCTATACCTATAGCATCATCTACAAGGGATTCTTTTTGAACGGCACGCTTGCGATCGGCCCGGCGCACAATTGGTTAGGCTCTACGTTGGAAGGAGGCAAAGACCGCAACGACATTCGCTTTAATGCCTACATCACGGCCCGCATCGGCGTCGGCTATAACGGTGATCGTTTCTTTGGCGGCATGGGCTTTAACAGTCAGAACCGCTCGGCCAAGTTTGACGATGTACAGTTGGTTAGCACCAGCGGGACATTTAAAATACTGATAGGCTACCGCTTCCGCGAGTTCGGTATTTTGAAGAAACGTATTTCAGATTTGCCCAAAGAGCTGACCCGATGATCGATCAGTCTTCGCGGCTCTTCGGGTAATCAAAGAAAAGCATTTTGCCTTTACCCCACGAGGCATCTTTCCACGAGTCGATGTTGAGCTGGAAGGCCACCACGCCGCAGGTAGGCATATTGTCGATGTCAAACTCGTCGTCCTGGAAGGAGTTGACAAACTCGGTCAGGCCCGGGTTGTGGCCAAAGAGCATTACCACGTTGTGTTTATCTTTCAGGTCTTGAATGGTCTTCAGGATCACTTCTTCCCCCGCGTGATACAGCTTGGTTTCCTTTTTGATCTTTTCTTTGGGAAAGGCCAGCACCTTGGCCACCCGTTTGGCTGTAGAGCGCGCCCGTTTGGCGGGACTTGTCACCATCAGGTCGGGGTGAATATTCTTTTCAGACAGCCGTTTGCCCATGCGCGGGGCGTCACGCTTGCCGCGCTCGTTCAAAGGGCGATCAAAATCTTCCTGCGACGGGTTGGCCCAGCTGCTTTTCGCATGACGAATGACATACAGTGTTTTCACGACTTAAATTTAGTGCCAAAAATCCTAATCCTAACCCTTATCTTCGCGCCTCATGGCAAGTCTTAAAATAATTCGCCGGAAGATCCGCTACGCAATCGTTTATGGGTTGGTCAGGTTCCTGATCTTTCTCTCAAACCTGATGTCCCGGGTGGCCTGGCTGCGGTTCTGCGGCTTTCTGGGCCGATTGGCCTATCCGTTCGCGGGCCAGACACGCACACGCACACTCCGCCACCTCACCCTGGCGTATGGCAAAGAAAAATCGGCTGCCGAGATTCGCACGCTGTCACGGCGCACCTTTGAGTACCTGGGCAAAAATGCCGGTGAGATGTTGCGGGCCACGGCTTCCATACACACCCTGGCCGACCTCGACAAAATTTTAGTCGTACACGGTTATGAGAATTTTGAGCGCGCACAGGCCAAAGGCAAGGGGGTGATCTTCCTGACCTGCCACATGGGCGCCTTCGATTTGCAGGTTACCGTCATGGCCCTGCGCGGCCTCAATCCCAACATTATCGGCACGCCGTTAAAAGACCCCCGCCTCAATGACCTGTTGTGGGACTACCGCAATAAACACGGCGCCATTGCCATCGAGCGTGGCCGTGAGACTTTCAAAATGATCAAGGTATTGAAGTCGGGAGGATCGTTGGCGTTGCTGATCGACCAGGACACCCGTGTAAAAAGCCGGTTTGTAAACTTCTTTGGTATGCCCGCCGCGACACCGGTAGGAGCGACCGTCCTGGCCCTGAAGACGGGCGCCTCCATCGTGCCTACCTATATCCACCTGGGGAAGGACTGGAAGCAGCACATGCACATCCTGCCGGAGATACCGCTCAATGTCAGCGGCAACGACGAGGCAGACATGGTATACAACACACAAATCCTCACAAACTTCATCGAACAGCAGGTGCGCAGCCATCCCGAGCAATGGGTATGGATGCACGAACGCTGGAAGACCCAGCCCGGCGAAGAGATCGCCTAGTTTCCATCCCGCTTACTGGCGCGCGTAGACGACAAAGTCAAAGCTGTAGGCATGCCGTTCGTCGGCTGCATGCGGCACGCGCGACACTTCCTTCCATTCTTGTTTGTCAAACGCCGGAAAGTAGGTATCGCCGTCAATCACAGCGTGTATCTCGGTGAGGTATAGCAGGTCGGCCTGTGGCAGGGTAGCGTTATAGATTTCGGCACCACCGATGATAAACAGCTCGGGCTCGCCGTTCGCGCGGGCCAGCGCAATGCCCTGGTCAATGGTGTTTACCGTAATACACCCCGGCGCATGAAAGCCTTTTTGGCGCGTCACGACGATGTTGGTACGGTTGGGCAGTGGCTTAAACTTGTCGGGTATCGAGTCGTAGTTCTTGCGTCCCATGATGCAATGATGCCCCCGCGTGGTCTGCATGAAATACTTCATGTCGTCGGGCAGCTGCCAGGGCAGGTCGTTGTTTTTGCCGATAACATGATTCTGCGCATGCGCGGCAATGAGAGATATTTTCATGAGAGTTTATTTCCGCGAAAGAATTCGTCAATTTTCATACTGCGCTTGCCTTCTGGCTGAAGCTCTTCCAGCGCCACCCAACCATCGGCTGTGCGCACATGCAAATAGGTTTTTTGATCGGTGTCATAGGCACCGGGTTGTGCGTCGTGATTCTTCTGGACAATCGACACACGGTATACTTTAAAGGTCTTATCGCCCAGCACGCACCACGCCGCCGGGTAGGGACTCAGGCCGCGTACAAAGTTGCGTACATCGCGCGCGGATTGCGTCCAGTCGATGCGGCAGGTTTCTTTAAAGATCTTGGGCGCGTGTTTGATCTCCACGTCCGCCGGCTGCGGCACGGACGGATAGTTGCCGTCGGCAATGGCGTGCACGGTCTTGAGCACGAGTTGTGCGCCTCGCGCCATCAGGCGCTCGTACAACGTACCGACGTTGTCATCGTCGTGAATAGGTTCTTTCTCCTGGAAGATGACACTGCCGGTATCGATCTCATGCTTGAGGAAAAACGTCGTAACGCCGGTCTCGCGCTCGCCGCGCATAATGGCCCAGTTGATGGGCGCCGCGCCGCGGTACTGGGGCAGGAGAGACGCATGCAGATTGAAGGTGCCAAAGGCGGGCATCGCCCAGACGGCTTCCGGCAACATCCGAAACGCGACGACGATTTGCAGGTTGGCGTTATAGCTGCGCAGCTCGTCCAGGAATTCCGGTGCCTTCAGGTTGGTTGGCTGTAGCACGGGAATGTTATGTTTCAGCGCGCACTCTTTTACAGGCGAGTATACAATCTTTTGTCCGCGGCCCTGCGGTTTGTCGGGGGCGGTTATGACGGCCACCACGTCGAAGTGATTGGCCGCCAGCACGTCGAGGCTGGGCACGGCAAACTCCGGGGTGCCCATAAAAATGATACGAAGCTTTGTCATAAAATGAGAGTCACAAAATCGGGCACAATGTAGCCAGTTTGCAAGTTAACAAATCAACGTATGTGAAACATCATAAAAGATACAGGCAGGGCTAAAAGAAGTCATGAAAAGCCCCCTAACGGCCTCGCCAGGGCCGTTTTTAGAATTGGCCCTAAACTTGCCTTACAACGGTTAGTATCAATTACTACTTATATGAAACAGTTCATGTTTGCTGCCTTCGCCCTGGTTACACTGGCTTCCTGTAATGTCAATGTAGTAGACGAACCCCGCTACGACCCACGCGATCAAGTAGTGGGCTCGTATAGCATGGAGGAGTATTCGGAAACGTATGACGACTATACGTATTACAAGGTATACGTCAACAAAGATGGATATTCCGACGATCGGATCTTTCTCGATAACTTCTACGGTGCCGACCTGCGGGTGCGTGCCTTCTTATATAACAACAAGATCACGATCCCTTACCAGGTCGTCAACGACTACGAGATCGAAGGTGTCGGTACCGTTGACCGCAGTGGCGTGAGCCTGCAGTATTCGGTACGCGACCTGTACGAGAACACTATAACCGACTACTGTCAGACATACGGTGACTACCGCTAATCAGGCTTCGCGAAACAGTTTCTTGTCGGCATAGAAGGTGCCAAACGGAACCAGTGAAGCGATAAAAGCCAACACCGCGCGGGAAAACTTCCAACGCAGCTCCAGGGCTACCTGTAACAGCAAGAATACATAGGCGATGAAGAGCACGCCGTGGGCCATGCCCACCACGCGCACCGGACCGGGGGTATCGGCCATATACTTCAGCGGCATGGCAATGCACAGCAGTACGAGGAAGGAGATGCCTTCTAAGAACGCGACGATGCGCAGACGGCCTAATGCGGTTTTGATCATGATGCTATATCCAGTAGTTATATTACGATGATAATTGGTTCGCCAGGACGGCAATGCCCTCCGGGAAGCTGTGCGGCTCGTAGCCCAGCTCCCGGCGGGCTTTTTCAATGATAAAGCCCGTCTTCGCCGGGCGTTTGGCCGGCTGCGTAAAACGCGTCGAGTCGGTGGGCTGGATGAACGATTTATCCAGTTGAAAATAATCGGCTGTCGCGAGGGCGATTTGATAGGGGCTCAGGAAATCTTTACCAGAAATGTGATAGATGCCCTGCGCGCGTTTAACCGCCGCCAGGTAACAACCCTGCGCCAGGTCTTCGGCCAGCGTCGGGGTGCGCCATTGATCGTTTACGACCTGAATGGTTTTGCCCTGCTCAATACTGTTCTTTACCCACAATACGATGTTGGAACGGCTCATGTCATTGGTAATGCCATAGACCAGTACCGTGCGGAGGATCGCCCAGCCCGATGTTGCATGCTGTTGTATATACTGCTCCGCAGCCAGCTTGCTTTCGCCGTAGTAGTTTATGGGGTGTGGTGTTTCGGTTTCCTCCAGCGGGCCGTGTGATCCGTCGAACACAAAGTCGGTGGAAACGTGCACCAGGTGTATCGCATGGCGATTGCAGGCCTTGACAATATGCTCCACAGCCGTAACGTTGGCGGCCCAGCATTGCGCACGTTCTGTTTCGCACTGATCTACTTGTGTCATGGCGGCGCCATGAATCACCACATCCGGCTTTTCGGCGGCCAACACGCGCTCGACGGCTTCGCCGTCGGTTACGTCCAGCGACACAAAGTGGCCGGCGGTGGGGGGTAATACAGATTTGCCCCGGGCCGTAGCCACCAGGGTAACGCCCGGCGTCTGTTGTAAGAGTACAGTAAGCTTCTGACCCAGCAGGCCGTTTGAGCCGGTAACAAGAATTTTCATGGACTACTTTTTAGCGGACGGCGGGTAGTGATAGCCGTAGAGTTTCTCGATCTTTTTCTTGGACACCTCTTCGACCGTCACCGTCATGCGAATATCTTCCAGCGGACGTTTCGCCTGGTCGACCGATTGCTTGGCAATGGTGTCGATGATGTCCAGGCCTTTGATCACTTTTCCAAAAACAGTATAGGCGCCATCCAGCTGCGGCGCGCCGCCCACGGTGGTATACGCCTTGACTTGTTCGGCAGGTACATCTTTCTCCGTCGCGATGCCGGTTTCTTTTTCTACACGCGGCTTAAGCTTGAGGATAAATTCTTGCGCGCCGCGCAGATCGTTCGCCTGGTAGAACTGACCAATGGAATCATACACGGCTTTGTTGGCTGGATTTTGAAAGAACTGCTGCATGGCCTGGTTGAATTTGGCCGGGTCGATCTTGATCTCTTCTTCTTTCACTTTGGTGCCATGCACAATGTAGAACTGGCTTCCGCTGGACGCTTTGGAAGGGTTCATCTGGTCGCCCAACCGTGCTGCCGATAAGGCGCCTTTCTCGTGGTAATATTTGGGATTGAACTCGGCGTCGATAGTATAGCCCGGTCCGCCCTGGCCCAGCATGGCGCCTTTCGCGGCCTTGCGCGAGTCGGGGTCACCACCCTGGATCATAAAGCCGTCGATCACGCGGTGGAACATCAGGCTGTCAAAGTAATGCTCTTTGGCGAGCTTGATAAAATTCTGTTTGTGCTTGGGCGTCTCGTCGTAGAGAATAGCCACCATGTCGCCGTAACGTGTGTGAAATGTTACGACCTGGTCGCGCTCTTGTGCGCAGCTGGTAAAGATGACGCAATAGAGTAAGGCAATGCCGGCAAAAAAAGTATGCTTCATAACTGTGGGGTATAGATCAGCGATAACAGGGTATCAGTCGTTAAGTAGTTGTTGGCGTATTTCTTTCAGGATTTGCTCGCCGCCGATGTTCAGCACTTCGTTGGCGACCAGCTCGCCCAGCTCTTTGGCCTCTTCCGTCACCGACGAGCGTTTTACTTTAATGACGCGTTGACCGTCGAGTGAAATGAGCCCCGCTTTCAGGGAAATCAGATCGCCCTCGAAGTGCGCATAACCAAAAGCAGGAATGCTACAGCCACCGTGCAGCGTCTTCAGAAAGGCGCGCTCGGCGCGTACGCATACCGCCGTCTCAGGGTGGTTCACCCAGCGATCGAGAATCTCTTTCTTTTCAAACGCCAGCTTCTTGTGACACTCCACGGCAATACAGCCCTGCCCTACGGCAGGCACGAAGTAGCTGGTCGGAATCTTCTCAACGATAAAGTTATCAAAGCCCATGCGGTGCACGCCGGCATAGGCCAGCAACAATGCGTCGCACTCGCCGGCTTGCAGTTTGGCAAAGCGTGTCTGCAGGTTGCCACGAATGGAGACGGCCTGTACGTTGGGGTAGAAGTGCTTCAGGAAGGCTACCCGCCGCGTAGCCGATGTGCCAATGCGCAGCGCCGTGCCGTTGGTTATATCGATCGGGCGGTTGCTGACCAGCACATCGTTCACGGCTTCACGTTCCGTAAAGGCTATCAGCTCCAGCGCATCGGGCAGCTCGGAGGAAAGATCTTTCGCACTGTGCACCGCAATATCGATCGAGCCGTCTAACAGTTTGGCTTCGATCTCTTCGGTAAAGACACCCTTGCTACCGATCTTGGCAATGGAAACATCGAGGATCTTGTCACCGCGCGTTTCGATCGGAACAATCTCGGTGCGATAGCCCGACGGATGAATGAGGGACGCGATGTGCTCGGCTTGCCAGAGGGCCAGCTTGCTACCGCGGGTGCCTATGCGGATGGTTTTATTCATGTTACGGATTAAGCGTTTTGGATAATTTCAGCGACAGGTCCAGGAAGATCATCTTGGCGCTGCCGTTGCGTTCCAGGTGATAGGTGGCATCGTTGAGCAACTTGTAGGAGCCCTCGATTTTCTCCAGCGTCAGTACTTTGCTGAAATCCTGCACGAATTTAAGCTCTTCGCCACGGGTGCGGTTCATCGCGCCGGCACCCGAGATGTGGAGCATCGACTCGCGCATCATATTGATGCTATAGGTCATCATGTTACGCTGGCTGAGCTTGTCCAGTCCGTGGTACGTGTCGGCCATGCCCACCAGCTGGCCATAGCTCTTGCGGAAGCAAGCGCGCATCCAGTCGATAAAGACCGAGGCGTTGTTGTCCTCCGGTGTGTCGATCAGGCGCACCGCCAGGCCCAGGTTGCCTTCGGCCAGCGGCGCCAGCTTATCGGCTTTGGCAGCGTCCACGCCGTGCCGTTCGCGCAGACAGGCGGCGACTTCGTCGTCGTGCAGCAGCGGTACCGTGACGATCTGCGTGCGCGAGATGATGGTAGACAGCAGCCTGTCGGCGGCGTTGGTAACAAGTATAAAGAACGTCTGCGGGGGCGGTTCTTCCAGGATCTTCAGGATGCCGTTGGCAGCCGACGTGTGCATCAGCTCGGGCTGCCAGATGATCATGACCTTATGCGGGCTTTCAAACGGCTTCAGCGACAGGGTCTTGATGATCTCGCGGCTCTCTTCCCGTGAAATGAGCGCCATCTTGTCTTCACCACCATAGAAGTTTGTCCAGTCGTCGAGCGATCCGTAGGATTGCTCTAACAGGAACGACCGCCAGCTTTTTGTGATGTCGGCCCGGAAGCGGTCGTCGTCTTTGTCGTTCTTGACGTTGCTCAGCGGAAAAACAAAGTGTGTATCGGGGTGAATGAACTTGGCGTTCTTGGAGCAAGCGGGGCACACGCCGCAGGAATCATCGTCGCCTTTGTTTTCGCAATGCAGGTACGTGGCATACGCCAGCGCCAGGGGCAGGTTAAGTGCACCGGCGGCCCCCACGAAAAGTTGTGCGTGCGCCGTATGGTTGCTTTTGACAGCGTCGGTAAGAAGTTGTTTGACGTCAGCGAGACCGGGTATATCGGAAAATTTCATGCTACATCTTTTCCCACGCGCGGCTTTGCGCGGTGGTCTCAAAGATATGTCGGAGAATGGCTTTATCCACGTCCCCCAGCGTAACATTTCTTCGGCCCAGCACCCGGTTCGCGGTTTCAAGGGCTTTTGATAAATCGTGTGTCACCATGCCTTCGGCGCCGCCCCAGGCAAACGACGGAATATGGGTCGGCGGAAAGCCGCCACCAAATACATTGGCGCAGACATCCACCACCGTGGCCGTGTTAAACATCGTGTTGATGCCGGCCTTGCTGTGGTCGCCCATCATCAACCCGCAGAACATCAGGTCGGTCTGTTCGGGCCCACCGAGCGCATGGCTCCAGGGCCGAACCTTGTCGTAGTTGTTCTTCATGTTTGAGGCGCTGGTGCCGGCGCCCAGGTTGCACCACTCACCCAGCACGGCGTTGCCGAGGAAGCCGTCGTGGGCCTTGTTGCTATACCCAAAGACCACAACGTTCGACACTTCACCCCCCATTTTAGAATAGGGACCAATAGACGAGTCGCCGCGGATCTTCGCGCCCATGTTGATGTGCGCCCCTTCGCCCAGCGCAAACGAGCCGCGCACCATGGCGCCCTCTTGTATGGCGCTGTCGCGCCCCAGGTAGATGGGGCCGTTTTCGGCATTCAACAGACAGGCGCGCAGGGACACGCCCTCTTCCAGAAAGATGTTTTCCTTCGGGCCGTAGACAATGGTATGGGGATCGGTAATGGGTGCGGAGGTACGGCCGGCGGTGATCAAGGCAAAGTCGAGCTTGATCTGCGCGGCATTCGATGAAAAGATCTTCCAGGTCCGGTCAATGACCGTAACGGGGTGTGTATATTCAATGGTATTCTGCTGGGTGATGGCGTCGGCCGGCTGATTTGCCGCCAGCAGCACATTGTCTTTCACCAGGAAATAGTGAGGAGGCAGAGCCTTGATGGTGTCGACCAGGGTTTGATCCGGGCACACGGCGCCGTTGATGAGCAGGTCCTGTGCGGTGGTATGAAATGGAAATTTCTGTTGCAGGTAGGCATCCGTGCGGAAAGACGCCCTGGTATTTAAGCGACGTTCCCATTTTTCCTGGATTGTCAGGATACCGGTGCGAATGCAGGCTATGGGACGTGTGAAAGTAAAGGGAAGGAGGGCGGTGCGGATCGAGGGATCGTCGAACAAAATCAAATTCATAAGCCAAAAATAGAATATGAAATCAACGCCGCAACATACACCAAATCAGTGTGTGTGTCTGTGTGCGCCCACAGTAAAAAATAAAGTTTAGACAACAAAAAAGCCCTTGGTTACAAGGGCTTTTCTCTCCATTTTAAAGAAGTAAGTTATTATGCTTTCTTCTGATACTTGTTCTTGAATTTCTCTACGCGGCCTGCTGTATCTACGAACAGCTTCTTGCCTGTAAAGAACGGGTGCGAAGCAGAGCTTACTTCGACCTTGATTACAGGGTACTCTTTGCCATCCTCCATTTTAATGGTCTCCTTAGGAGCCTGAGTAGAACGGCTGATAAATTTATGATCGCTGGAAGTATCCCAGAAAACCACTTCTTTGTACTCCGGGTGAATGCCTTTTTTCATATCGATTCGTGCTTTTTGCCTTAAAAGGAGTGCAAAGATAAGGAGCCTGCGCGGATATCCAAACGCTTGCCCAGGTTTTGATTCAGAACTTGTTTTCGGGTATCTTGCAGTCCCGAAATTACCATTTTTTAAGCTAATACCGGCCAGCGATTGAAACATACTCTGCATTACCCCCTTGTCGCCGCCGTTTGCCCGGAATTTCGAAAAAAACCGCTGTCCCTTGAATTTCAATCATTTGCAGATAATTTCACAGGCATGATAAAACGCTACATCCTGTTGGCGATCGGGTGTGTGGCCACCGCCACCGCGGTTGCCCAAAGCTCGTACGCTCCGCTGAATGAAGATTATTACCACACGATAGACCGCTACGAAGTAAAAACCGGCCGCATCCTGCCCCAGCTTTTTACTTCCGTAAAACCCTATAAACGGTCCGCTATCGTTGCCCTGGTCGACACGGTCAACGCCCTGGAGGGATTCCAGTCCCGCGCCGACCGCTTTAATTACGACTATTTGCGAAACGACAGCTGGGAGTGGTCCCACGCCGAAACCGCCGACAGCAAAAAGCCTTTTCTCAAACACTTCTACCGCAAGAAGTCCGACCTCTTTCACGTAGACGAACCCGGGTTCGACCTGCACGTGAACCCCGTACTATACCTGGGCACCGGCCACGACACACAACGCGACGACGCCCTTTTTATCAATACCCGGGGTGTGGAGGTGCGCGGCATGATCGACCGAAAGATTGGTTTTTATACCTACCTCACCGACAACCAGGCCGTGTTGCCCTCCTATGTGTGGCGTCAAATGTCCCTCAACCCCGTCATTCCCCACGAAGGTTTCTGGAAGGAGTTTAAGTCGGGCAAGGGTGTCGACTTCCTGCAAGCCCGCGGCCACATCTCGGTGGACGCCAGCCGCAGCATCAACTTACAAATGGGCTACGACCGCTTCTTTATCGGCAACGGTGTGCGCTCCTTTATCTTCTCCGACTACGCGCCCCCGGTGTCGTTCTTCAAAGCCAACATCAAAGTATGGAAGCTGAACTATCAATACTTCATCAGCGAAATGACAGCCGACGTCAGCGCCAACCTGGGCGGCAGCCGTCAGATAGATCAGGGCTATCCGGATAAATTTGTGACCTTTCACCACCTGAGTATAAACATCGGTAAGAAGCTGAACGTAGGCGTGTTCGAGTCGGTGATCTTCAGCCCCGACGATACCCTGGGAAGCGGTAAATTTGAATGGGCGTATCTCAACCCGATCATCTTCTATCGCGCCATTGAGCAGCAAAACGGCAGCAGCGACAACGTTATACTCGGGATGGACTTTAAGTGGAATGCGGTGCGCAAGCTCTCGTTCTACGGACAGTTTGTACTCGACGAGTTTGTATTGGATCACATCAAATCCGGCGACGGGTGGTGGGCCAACAAGTTTGCCGTGCAGGTGGGTGGAAAATATATCGACGCCTTTGGCGTGCCCAACCTCGATTTGCAAGGGGAAATTAACATTGCGCGCCCGTTCATTTATTCGCACAATACCAACTATGCCAACTATAGTCATTACCAGCAACCTTTGGCCCATCCGTTGGGCTCCAACTTCGAAGAGCTGGTGGGCGTGATCCGGTACCAGCCGTTGCCGCGTCTGAATTTGACAGGCAAGCTGATGGTCACGCGCATAGGGCGCGACTCGACCGACGTCAACTGGGGCAGCGATGAGCAGCAGAACTATAAATACAATTGGGGCAGCGATATCCTGAAGCGGAATACCACCCGCGAGAAGGAGTATGGCAACACCGTTGGGCAGGGTATCAAAAACGACCTGGTGTATGCCAGCTTTATTGCCTCGTGGCAATTCCGGCATAACCTGTTCATTGATCTGAACGTGGTGCTGCGGCAAAGCAAGGCAAACCTGGCCTTTTACAATAATAATACATCCATTACGTCTGTGGCGTTACGCTGGAATATTGCGCGACGTTCATACGAACTTTAACCGATTTCATGAAGACATATTTTCGAATATTGAACTATGCTCCGAATCTGGTACCCCGCATGGTTCAGTTTCTCCTCTATGCTGTGCTGGGGGTGATCTTTGGCGTGTTGAACTACGCCCTGGTCATACCACTACTCGGTACACTATTTAAAGCGGGCACGGGCGCCGCCCCGGTAGTGCCGGTGATGCCGCCCTTTTCGTTTAGCCTGACCTATATAACGGGGGCATTCAACTATCATATCCTCAGCATTGCGCAAGATCATGGTGTTATGGGGGCGTTGCTATTTGTCTGCATCGCTATAGTCGCAAGCATGCTGATTGGAAGTGTCTTCCGGTATATGGAGCGCATGGCCGCCTCTCGCATCAAGGTGGATATTGTTAAGAATATTCGAATGGACATCTTTCGGAATATATCGCAGCTTCACATAGGCTACTTCAGCGACCAGCGCAAAGGCGACCTGATCTCGCGGTTCACCAGCGACGTGGTGGAAGTCGAAAATGCGGCCGTCAACAGCCTCAAATTTGTCCTCAAAGAGCCCATCACCATTATCGTGACGTTTGGAGTATTGTTTTTTATATCTGTCAAGCTAACGCTTTTTACTTTATTGGTATTCCCCATTACGGGTGGTATACTGGCAGAGATCATCAAAAGGCTTAAACGCAAAGCGCAGCAGAGCCAGGAGTCGCAAGGACGCATTGTCAACATTCTTGATGAAGTAATAGGCGGGATGCGTGTCATCAATGCGTTCAACGCACGCTGGTTTGTATTGCGTAAAATCGATGAAGAGACAAGCTACCATCGCAAGGTAAACCTGTCGTTGGCGCGCAAGAACGAGCTTGCCTCGCCGGTGTCGGAGACCATGGGCGTCATGATTATGGCCGGCCTGATGTACTTCGGCGGTACCATTGTACTGGGCGACAATGCTGAGCTTGCCCCAGAGCAGTTTTTAGGCTTTCTCGCCATCTTTGCATCCATTATTCAACCGGCCAAGAACTTTTCAAACGGCATTACCTCCATGCAGAAAGGAACTGTGTCGGCAGAACGCATTTTCCGGATCATCGATACGGAATCGCTCATTCAGAATAAGCCCGATGCGAAAGTACTGGATGAGTTTCGCACCGCGGTAGAGTTTCGTAATGTGAGCTTCACGTATGACCGTGACCCGGTGTTGAAAGACATAAATCTAAAGATCGAAAAGGGAAAGACCATCGCGCTTATCGGTCCCTCTGGAGGGGGTAAGTCGACGTTGGCCGACCTGGTGCCACGTTTTTACGACCCGACAGCGGGCGAAGTGCTGCTGGACGGCCTGTCACTTAAAGACTATGAGCTGGAGTCACTGCGAAAGCAAATGGGTGTGGTGACACAGGAATCGATCTTATTTAATGATACTATCTTTAACAACATAGCCTTCGGCGTGGAAAACGTGCGTGAGGAAGATGTCATCCAGGCCGCCCGTGTGGCCAATGCCCATGATTTTATCATGCAGACACCCGATGGATATCAGACCTCCATTGGCGAGCGCGGCTCGAAGCTGTCCGGCGGCCAGCGCCAGCGCCTGAGCATTGCGCGTGCAGTATTGAAGAACCCGCCTATTCTCATCCTGGACGAAGCCACCTCGGCGCTTGATTCCGAGTCGGAACGGCTGGTACAAGATGCGCTGAACAACCTTATGAAGAACCGTACGTCGATCGTGATTGCCCACCGGCTGAGCACCATTCAGCACGCCGACGAGATTATTGTGATACAAAGTGGTCAGATTGTTGAACGCGGACGCCACGAAACACTACTAAGCCAAAGCGGACTGTATAAAAAACTTATTGAAATTCAATCCATGGACCGGGAGGCCCGTTAGTAGAATTTCATTTTTTCAGTTACCTTTAAGAAGTATATCGTACTAACGAGCGTATTTGGTTTTTAATCGGTGACTCACATGAGTAAGAACAGAGTAATTTTTTATATCATATTTGCACTTTTTCACGTGGGTGCATTCATCTTCACTGTTGTACTCGATGGTAACACCAACCTGCTCTTTAGTATGGTAAGCTGGGTGCCCTACTTTAAGTGGATCACCTTCTTAGGAGTTATTCTTATTATAGCAGACGTTATTTGGTCATGGATTATCAATCGCGATTCACAGCGGGAAAAAGCAGCCCTGATACTGGAGCTGAACACCCTCAAAGCAAAACTTTTCGACCTGCAGGAAGCCTCTTCCAAGAGCGCCGGCAGTCCTTCATCGCAAGCCAAGTAAGGCTTCTTAACCCCCCATACCGCCATGGTTGCTAAGACCTTTGGCGGGGCAGTCTACGGGGTAGACGCACGCACGATCACCATTGAAGTAAACATCGGTCAGGGCCTGCATTTCCATTTAAGTGGTTTGCCCGACAGCGCCGTAAAAGAAAGTCAGCACCGTGTGGAGGCTGCGTTGAAAAGCGGCGGCTACTTCATGCCGCGTAACAAAACCGTTGTAAACCTGGCGCCTGCCGACATTCGCAAAGAAGGGGCTGCCTATGATTTACCCATTGCGCTGGCTGTGCTGCAAGCCTCCGAACAGATCCAAACCGATCAGTTGGAGCGCTATATCATTATGGGTGAGCTCGCCCTCGACGGCACACTGCGGCCCATAAAAGGCGTATTGCCCATCGCCATTCAAGCCCGCAAAGAGAAGTTTACCGGCTTTATACTTCCCGCCGACAATGCACGCGAAGCGGCGATCGTCAACTCCCTCGATGTCCTGCCCGTACGCACACTGCAAGAGGCAATTGACTTTCTGACCGGTAAACTCGTCCTCGAGCCGGTACGCGTGGATACGCGCGAGCTATTTGCCGCCGGCAACAACAGCTATCCCATTGACTTCAAGGATGTGCAGGGGCAAGAAAGTATCAAACGCGCGCTGGAGATCGCGGCGGCCGGTGGCCACAACGTCATCATGATCGGCCCGCCCGGCGCAGGGAAAACCATGCTGGCCAAACGCCTGCCCTCGATCCTGCCACCGCTTACACTGAACGAAGCGCTCGAAACAACGAAAGTACATTCCGTCGTGGGCAAGCTGGGTAAAGATGCTGCCCTGATGACCACGCGGCCATTCCGCAGTCCACACCATACCATTTCGGATATTGCCCTGGTCGGTGGGGGTAGCCACCCGCAGCCAGGTGAGATCTCATTATCCAATCATGGCGTATTGTTCCTCGACGAGCTGCCCGAGTTTAAACGCTCGGTGCTGGAAGTCATGCGCCAGCCGATGGAGGAGGGGCGCGTAACGATCTCGCGCGCCAAAATATCACTTGACTTTCCGGCAAACTTCATGCTCGTAGCGTCGATGAACCCGTGTCCGTGCGGATATTACAACCATCCCGAGAAAGAGTGTGTCTGTGCGCCGGGCGTAGTACAAAAGTATCTCAATCGCGTTAGCGGTCCGTTGTTAGACCGTATAGACCTGCATGTAGAAGTAGTGCCGGTGAGCTTTGACGAGATGATTGGAAACCGCAAGGCCGAAACGAGCGAGCAAATCCGCGAGCGGGTCATCAAGGCCCGCGAAGTGCAGGCCGAGCGTTTCAAAGCGCATGACGACATCTATTGCAACGCCATGATGCCTGCCAATATGGTAAAGGAAATATGCGTGCTGAATGAAGCGGGCCGTAAGCTGCTGAAGACAGCGATGGAGCGGCTGGGTCTTTCGGCGCGGGCGTACGATCGCATTCTGAAAGTAGCCCGTACCATCGCCGACCTGGGTGGCGCAGCGGATATCCGCGTGGAGCACCTGGCGGAGGCCATTCAATACCGTAGCCTGGATCGCGAGGGTTGGGCCGGATAGCGCTTACCGGGGATTTTGGCAGCCGATATTTTACGCTATTTTTGAACCTGTGTCTGCACACAGCAGCATGTGGAACGTGTAAACCCGCAGGAATAGCCGTACGAAAATGCCAACAGGAACGAAGAAGATACTCATACTGGGCGGCCTCGGCTTCATCGGTAAGAACCTGTACAATCGCCTGGTGCAAGACGGCCACGCCGTGACCATTCTGACGGAACGTATACACGACGAATCGGATGGTTTTCTGACGTCGGCTATACGACAGCATATTGTGCAGGGTAGCATCCTGAATCCACAGCTGATGAATAACATCGTGGTGGGGTTTGATGTGATCTTCTCGTTAGCGGGCAGCTCCGGCGCCGCCGATAGCATCCGCGATCCGTACCACGACCTGGATACGAATCTCAAAGGCCACCTCAATATACTCGAAGCGTGTCGGCAGTATAATCCCGGAGCACTGCTGGTGTTTCCCTCCAGCCGCCTGGTGTATGGAAAGCCGCAAGGCAACCCGGTGGATGAGCGCCATCCGTTACAGCCCGAGTCGATCTACGCCATTCACAAGATCACCACGGAGCAATACTACCAGGTATACCAGCGTCTGCATGGCGTTCGCTGTGTGATCTTCCGCATTGCTAATCCGTTTGGTCCGTACCAACGCTTTGGCAGCAACAACTATGGCATTCTCAATTGGTTTATACACAAGGCGCTTGTCGGCGAGCCGATCGAGATCTACGGAGATGGCAGCCAGCAACGCGACTTTATTTACATCAATGACCTGGTGGACGTATTGACTCGTGCGATGGATACGCCAGCTATGGCGGGCAATATCTATAATCTTGGTGCCGGCACCGGCATCTCGCTACGCCAGGCAGTGGAAGTGATCCAACGGTACATTCCGGCGACACAGGTAACGTTCCGACCCTGGCCGGAGATCGCCAGGAAGATTGAAACGGGTGACTATATTGCCGATATCGGGTTTCTGAAATACCATATCGGTTCGGTACCGGGTACCAGTTTTGATGCCGCCATGAAAGAGACTATTGCATTTTATGACAGAAGCAACAAGTGAACCGGTCTGCTGCGCGCACTACGCCTCTACGTATTTACCGCTCACCCAGAACTGGATTTATCGGACGCTGACACACCACCGGCTATACCGCCCGATATTCCTGACGCGCAAGAAGGAGAATCTCAACCTGTTCCCCCTCTCGCCGGTCTATAGTCTCGACGACCGCGGCAAACTGCTGCAATACGCCTCGATCGCTTTCTTCAAGGTGTTTGGCTACTTTGGATTCATGCAGCGCGCCTGTCGTCAAAACCAGGCGCAAATTCTGCATGTACACTTCGGCTACCACGGTGTAAAAATGACGGGTCTGAAGAAGAAGCTGAAGATTCCGATGATCTGTAGCTTTTATGGCGACGATGTTTTTGCCTTCCCCGGGATTCCCGCCAACCACGCACGCTATCAGGAGCTGTTTCGGGATGCCGACAAATTGTTGGTATTAGGTCCTTACATGAAAGCCGAGCTAATACGGTTGGGCTGTCCGGAGCACAAGATCACCATTCACCACCTGGGCATCGACGCTCATACGATTCGTTTTGAAAAACGTATCGTCGCACGAGGCGGTAAGATCCGTTTCCTGATCGCGTCCAGCTTCCTGGAGAAGAAAGGCATCGAGCTGGCTGTACGCGCGTTGGCCGCCCTGCGCACACAATACGACTTCACCCTCGATATTATTGGCGATGGTCCCCTGAAGCCGGTCATTCTTGAAGCGATCGAGACGGGTGGGATAAAAGACCGCGTTACGCTGCATGGCTATAAGCCCTATGCGTATTTCATCGACCTCGCCTACCGTTGTGACGTGCTGATACAGGCCAGCCGCACCGGCAGTAAGAACAACAAAGAAGGCACGCCGATGGCCATTGTCGACGCGATGGCCACCGGCATGGCCATTGTCGCTACCAAACACTCGGATATACCGGAAGTAGCCCACGACGGCGTACACGGCTTTCTGGCCGAAGAAAACGACGTGGACAGCTTGCGCCAATGCCTGGCCCGGCTGTTTGAGCAGGCCGACCGCATCGAGACCTTTAGCGTTGCCGCCCGGGCGCGTGTGGAAGCCGAATTTGATGCTGCGATCCAGACGCAACGGCTGGAAGGCTA
This sequence comes from Parachryseolinea silvisoli, assembly GCF_021190955.1. GTDB lineage: Bacteria > Bacteroidota > Bacteroidia > Cytophagales > Cyclobacteriaceae > Ohtaekwangia > Ohtaekwangia silvisoli. The sequence continues at coordinate 461,377 of NZ_JAIOAO010000001.1, read as the reverse complement.
CTATACGGCGCTGATCAACGCCCCGAGATGACCCACGTTGGGTGGCTGCATCAAGATGGGGTAGGGGGGCGTGTAAAAAGATCGGCAGGTTCGTGTAACTTTTGTAACTTCCGGTCGTCTCCCTATAGTTACCAGTGTAACCCCACGAACCTATGTTTAAAAGTCTGCTCCTCATCGCGCTGCGCAACATGCGCAAAGACAAAGCCTATACCGGCATCAATGTGCTGGGGCTTACGGTCGGTATTACCTGCAGCATGTTCCTGCTGCTGTATATTCTCGATGAGCTGAGCTACGACCGCTACCATCAGGATGCACCGAATATTTACCGCGTCGTCACCCACATTAAGGAAACCGACGACGCCTTCACCTGGGCCGTGGCCCAAATACCGTTTGCCGAAGAGGTTCGCGACAATTATCCCGAAGTAAAGAATGCCGTGCGCTTTTTTGGCACTGGCCGTACCCTATACCGCTACGAAGAAAAAGAGTTCTACGAAGACAAATTCTTCCAGGCCGACTCTACCGCCTTCGACATGTTTACCTACACGTTCCTGGCGGGCGATCCCAACACCGCGCTGGACGAGCCTTTTTCCATCGTACTCACGCGCAGCATCGCGATCAAATACTTTGGCAAAACCGATGTTCTGGGCCAGTCCTTCCAGAACCAGCAGGGAGAGACTTTTAAGGTCACCGCGGTAATGGAAGATGTGCCGCTTAACTCACACTTCATTTTCGACGCATTGATCTCGGCGACCAGCCGTCCGAAAGACGCCGGTGGCAGCTGGGGTAACTTTGGCATCTATACGTATATACAACTGCCGGCAGGATACGACCTGAACAAGATGTACGCCAACCTGGACAAGATCATCAAGGAGAAGGTCGACCCGATCTTTGCCCAGTATGGCATTACCATTCGTTACGAGCTGCAGCGCATCATCGACATTCACTTATATTCCGAGATTCAGGACGAAGCCGAAGCGGGCGGCAGTATGGGCGTGCTCTACATCTTCGGGGCCGTAGCGGTGTTTATGTTGGTCATCGCGTCCATCAACTATATGAACCTGGCCACGGCGCGGTCGGCTAATCGTGCGAAAGAGGTGGGCATCCGCAAGGTTATGGGCTCACCGCGCACGCAGCTGATGGCACAGTTTATCATGGAGTCTGTCGTGATTACCTTCACGTCGTTGATCATCAGCTTGCTGCTGATCTATGCTTTGCTACCGGCCTTCAACGAGCTGGCCACGAAAAGAATGCCTTTTAGCTATGTGCTACAGGCGCCGGTACTGCTGAGCTTGCTGGGCATTGTATTAGTGGTGGGCGTTGGCGGTGGCAGCTATCCTGCCTTTTACCTGTCAAGCTTTAATCCCATCGGAGTATTGAAAGGAAAGTTGTCGGCCAAAGGTGGCAGCGTAATCTTTCGCAAGGTATTGGTCGTGCTGCAGTTTGCCATCTCGATCTTTATGCTCATCAGCACGATGATCGTCTTTGATCAGCTTCAGTATATGCGTACCAAGGACCTGGGCTTTAGCAAAGATCGCGTGGTGCGCATCGCCTTGTCGGATGATGCTCAAATCAAAAAGGCAGAAGTATTGGCCGAACGTCTGCGCCAGACAAAAGGTGTCGAGTGGGCGGGTGCTTCCAACGCAGGCCCCGGCGACGGCATCGGCAAGCTGTTATTAAAGGTAGACGACAGCGAAGGCAAGCTCGTAGAACGTGGCATCAACTTGTACCGCGCCGACTTCGACTTTATCAAGACGATCGGCATGACCGTCGTACAAGGCCGCGACTTCTCGCGTGATGTATCATCCGACACGACCTTTGCCGTGCTGGTAAACGAAGCCATGGTCAAACGCATGGGTTGGAAAGATCCCATTGGCAAGCGCTTTGTTTTTATGGATGAGAAGCCGGTCGAAAAACGCGTAGTGGGTGTTGTGAAAGATTACCACCAAAATTCGCTCTACGGCGTGATCGAGCCGCTGATGATCATGCTGGGGGAAGATGATAACTATCTGCTATTCGTTCGCGTCAAGGAAGGTGAAGATACACGCGAGGCGCTGGCGGCTATTGAAAATACCTGGAATGGCGTATTCTCCAACGTTCCGTTCGAATACGATTTCCTGGATCAGCGGTTTGACTCACAGTATAAATCGGATGAGAAGCGCAGCTATATTTTCACGCTCTTCTCTTTCCTGACGATCGCCATCGCCTGCCTCGGCTTACTCGGCCTGGCGGCATTCACCACGCAGCAACGATACAAAGAGATCGGTATCCGGAAGGTGATTGGCGCAAGCGTGCAGGGGCTGATCATGCTGGTGGCGCGGGAATTCTTTATACTGGTGGGCATTGGTACGATCATCGCCTTTCCCTTCGCATGGTACTTTACAAGCACGTGGTTACAGAAATTTGCGTATCGTATCGAGTTAGGTGGAGAGTGGGCTACGTTTATACTCTCAGCGCTGCTCGCACTTCTTATTACCATGTTGACGGTTGGATATCACGTGCTGCGCGCGGCTTCTTCTAATCCGGTAAACGCGTTAAGAGACGAGTAAGATCTGTGGAGATCCTGGCTGTCAGTAGATGGCCAGGGCCTCCATAAAAAAATCAGAACCGGATGATAAACGTCGTTCCTTTATTTACTTCGCTCTCCGCAATCACCGATCCGCCCATGGCTTCAATCTGCGTCTTCGTCAGAAACAGCCCGACGCCGCGTGCTTCCTTGTTCTCATGGAACGTCTTGTGCAGTCCAAACAACTTGTGGCCAAACTTCTGCATGTCAATTCCCAATCCATTATCACGTACACGCAGCTCCGTCTTACCATCGACAATGCCCGATGAGACATGTATCTCGGGCTTGCGGTCCGGTGAGCGATACTTCACGGCGTTGGTGAGTAAATTTTGAAATATACTTTCCAGGTATGTCTTTGAATATCCGATGGTGGGGACCTGGTTAAAATCAAATGTCACCGTAGCCTCCGATTGGATCAGCTCGCCTTCCAGTGATTGGATCACTTTGTCGAGCATGTCTTTGAACCGAATGTCGGTATATTCTATCTCTGTATTCTTTTTAACCTTTAGCGTCTCCATCAGCTCGTTCATGGTCTCGCTGAGGTTGCCGGCGACGTTCTTGAGCTTTTCGAAGATCATTTTATACTCGTCGATGCTGCTTTGCTCGTTGAGGAGGCCGATCAGGGCTTTGATGTTGCCGATGGGCGAGCGCAGGTTGTGAGAGATGATATGCGCAAACTCGTCGAGGGCACGGTTCTGCTCTTGTAACTCGGAGGCTACTACCTCCAGGTGGTTTTTGGAGCGGATCAATTCATCTTCTGACTTTTTGCGGTCGGTGATATCGATCGCGGAAGCGAAGATGAGCTGGCGGTCTACGTCGGCCGAGGAGCTCCACAGCAGCCAGCGGTAGGAGCCGTCTTTGCAGCGGTAGCGATTTTCGAAAGTATGTAAATTATTGCCGCCACGGATGAAGCGAAGCGCTTCTTGCGTAGGGCCGATGTCATCGCCGTGTATAAAGTCGGTTAGCGGACGTGCTTTTAGCTCCTCCATGGTCCAGCCAAGCCTGTCGGTCCACGCAGGGCTTAGTTTTTTGAAATAACCATCAAAGCCGGTGATGACGTTGAGGTTAATGGTATAATTAAAGACGCGTTCGTTTTCGTCGCTTACCTGGCGGAACTCTTCCTCTACACGCTTTTGCATGGAAATGTCGGTGGCAATGAATGCATAACCTATCCGGTCATTCTTTTCATCCCATAAAGCTGTAACCGATATGGATACAGGAAACATAATTCCATCCTTGCGTACGTAGGTCCACTCGCAGCGCTCGGCGTTCTTTTTTTCTTGCACGCGTGCGATAAATACATCGAAGCCCGGAGCGATAGTTTTGTTTAACTCGTCGGATAGGATCGTGGCGCGGTGTAGTATTTCTTGTGCTTCGTGAAAGGCTAAAATAGAAACGCGGTCGATTACGTTGTCAGCGGAATAACCGAGTAATAGCTCTGCTGCCTGGTTAAAGCTGGTAATCGTGCCGTGTATATCCGTGGAGATCACGGCCAGCTCGGTTGTGCTGATAATAGCTTCCTGCAGCCGATAAGCATGCGCCAGGGCGTTCAGAAACTTATCGTCCGGTAAGGACTTCTCATACAGGGGGAGGGGCTCCATGAAAGGTGGTCTTTCAAATCCCTAAATTACAGAAATGTAGTCGCGATGTATTGCTAACCGTGGAATAATTTGGTTAGAAAGTGAAGCCGCGCTGTCGCCTGGCTTCAAAAACAACAACCGCCGCCGCAGTTGAGACATTCATCGAGTCTATTTTTCCCTGCATGGGAATAATGATGTTGGCGTTGGAATTGTCTACCCATACATCTGATAGCCCCGTGGCCTCAGTGCCCATCACAATGGCGCTTGGTAGTGTAAAGTCTATTTCGTGATAAGGCCGTGATGCTTGCAGGTATGTGCAATAAATAGCGATGTTGTTTTCGCGAAGCCACGCAATCGTCTCTTCCGATGTCGCGGCAGCGATCTGCTTTGTAAACACGCAGCCCACGCTGGAGCGTACGACATTGGGATTATAAAAATCGGTCTGCGGATCGCAAATGATCACGGCATCCACACCCGCTGCATCGGCGGTACGCAAGATGGCGCCGAGGTTGCCGGGCTTTTCGACAGCTTCGACAATTAATAATAAAGGCCGCGCGCTAAGTTGAAGTCCGTCCAGGCCGTGGGGCTTTTGGCGGGCAATGGCAACCAGGCCTCCCGTGCTTTCGCGTACGGCGATCTTTTCAAAGACCTCTGCTGATACCGGTATCAGTAAGGTCTGCGGTTGGGTATAGTGATCAGCTTCGGTGGCGGGAATGATCGCTTCGCAAAAGAATAGCGTGTCCAATACATAGCCGGCGTCGCGGGCCAGGCCAATCTCTTTTTTACCTTCGATGACAAACACGCCTTGCTTGCGCCGCTCGCGTGGTTTTTCCAACGACAACAAATGTTTGACCTTCGGGTTCTGGGTGCTGTTGATCTGTACGTGCATGCGCAGCGGTTAATCCCCAAAGGTATGGACACTTCGGGAATTCCCACGGCACTTTTCGCGGTTTAGCATTAGTTCCGTTACTTTGCCTCCAAAATAAACCGCACGACGCGTTGAATATCAAACTGCACTATCCTTCTTCCTGGCAAGACTATGAGCTGCTGGACTCAGGCGACTTCGAAAAGCTCGAACGTTTTGGCAAGTATATTCTCAGCCGCCCCGAGCCCCAGGCTATATGGAGTAAGTCGCTGTCAGAAGATGAATGGAAGAAACTTGCTCATGGCCGCTTTGTGCGCGAGCAAAAAGACAATTTCCGCTTTTCCGATGATGTGAAAGGCGGTTGGTCGCGCGGTCCGTCGATGCCCGAAAACTGGCAGGTGCAATATCGTTACAATGACCTTACACTCAATCTTCGCCTCGGCCTGACGAGCTTTGGCCACGTAGGTGTTTTTCCGGAACAGGGCAACAACTGGAATTTTATTTATGACACCCTTACGAGTTGGAAAATCGCCAAGCCCCGCGTGTTGAACTTGTTTGCCTACACCGGCGCCGCTTCGGTCGTAGCGCGCACGGCGGGTGCCGACGTGGTACACTGCGATGCGTCACGTCCCGGGATCAACTGGGCCAATCAGAACATGCAGCTGAACAACCAGGACAACATCCGCTGGGTATATGAAGATGCCTTTAAGTTCGTGCGCCGCGAGCTCAAACGCGGTAATAAGTACAATGGCCTGATCATGGACCCGCCGCCGTATGGTCGCGGTCCGGAAGGGGAGAAGTGGACCCTGCAGGAACAATTGAATGAGCTGGTCTATATGAGCAGTCAATTATTAGAAGACGACCATCACTTCTTTATCCTAAGCATGTACGCGGTGGGGCTTTCGCCGATCGTCGGTTTGAACGTTGTAAAAACACACTTTCCGACGGCGGCGCCGGAATACGGCGAGTTTTTCTTAAAATCGAAGCAGGGCAAGGATCTGCCGATGGGGACCTTTTTGCGGTTCCGGTCGGAATAGCGCGCCCATGTATGGGCTTTGATACGGCTTAAGTACGGCTTAAGTAGGGAGTATGTACGGCTTTGATACGAGTATGACCCCTGCTGCATTTTCCGGGGATTCCTATTCAAACGTGTGCGGTAGGCGAAGAATCTTTTGTGATTTACGGGATAGGCCAATAAAAGCGTGGCGGAACACAGGAATGTGAATTCTTCGTAGTCTTTTCGTGAGGCCTTCGACATGTCCTTAAATAACCGTATCTTTGCGCCTCAATTCAAGAAAAACAAGGAATACAACGAATTTATGGACGTTAACAAGATCAGGAACATTGCCATTATCGCCCACGTCGACCACGGTAAGACTACGCTAGTGGACAAACTGCTGATGGCGGGGAAGCTTTTTAAAGACCACGAAACTCCCGGTGAGCTGATCATGGACAGCAATGACCTGGAGCGTGAGCGTGGTATCACGATCTTGGCAAAGAACGTATCCGTACGTTATAAAGACTATAAGATCAACGTAATCGATACCCCGGGTCACAGCGACTTTGGTGGTGAGGTAGAGCGCGTGCTGAACATGGCCGACGGCGTTCTCCTGCTGGTCGATGCATTTGAAGGCCCTATGCCCCAAACCCGCTTCGTGCTGCAAAAAGCCCTGCAACTGGGCCTGAAGCCGATTGTGGTGGTAAATAAAGTAGACAAGAAAAACTGTACGCCCGACGAGGTGCACGAGCAAGTATTCGAGCTCATGTTCCAACTCGATGCTACTGAAAATCAGCTGGACTTCCCGACCTTCTACGGTTCGGCCAAGAACGGCTGGATGAGCACCGACTGGAAAACACCCACCGACAGCATCGTGCCGTTGCTGGATGGTATCATCGAGCACATCCCTGCGCCGAAAATCGGAGAAGGGTTTACACAAATGCTTATTACATCGCTTGAGTATTCGGCCTATACCGGCCGGGTAGCGATTGGCCGCGTACACCGTGGTGGTATCAAAGCCGGGCAGCCGGTTGCGTTGATCAAACGCGAAACCAAAGCCATCGTAAAATCACGCATCAAAGACCTGTATGTCTTTGAAGGATTTGGAAAAGAAAAAGTAGAGGAAGTAAAACCAGGCGAGATTTGCGCCCTGGTAGGTCTGGAAGGATTTGAGATCGGCGATACTGTTGCCGACATCGATAATCCGGAAGCTATGCAGTCGATCAAGATCGACGAGCCTACCATGAGCATGCTCTTTACGATCAACAACTCGCCGTTCTACGGCAAAGAAGGTAAGTACGTAACTTCGCGCCACATCAAGGAAAGACTTGAAAAGGAGCTTGAGAAGAACCTGGCCCTGCGCCTGGGTGAGACCGGTTCTGCCGACTCGTTCATGGTGTTTGGTCGTGGTGTACTTCACTTGTCTGTACTGATCGAAACCATGCGCCGCGAAGGCTATGAGCTTCAGATCGGCCAGCCGCAGGTAATCTTTAAAGAAATCGACGGCGTAAAGAGCGAGCCTATTGAAGAGCTGACAATCGACCTTCCGGAAATTGTTTCGGGCAAGGCCATTGAAACAGTGTCACAGCGTAAAGGTGAAATGACCAATATGGAGCCGAAGGGCGACCGGATGATTCTGAAGTTTACGATCCCGTCACGTGGTATCATCGGTCTGCGTAACTACCTGCTGAACGTAACAGCCGGTGAAGCGATCGTAACACACCGCTTCCTGGAATATCAGCCCTACCGTGGTGAGATCCCGGGCCGTATCAACGGTTCGCTGATCGTGATGGAGCAAGGCGAAGCCATTGCTTACTCGCTCAACAACATGCAGGATCGTGGTAAGTTCTTTATTGAAGCCGGAGAGCCGATCTACGAAGGTCAGGTAGTCGGTGAGAACAACCGCAGCGGTGACCTTGTTATCAACATCACCAAGACCAAGAAGCTTACCAACATGCGCGCGTCGGGTGCCGACGAAAAAATGCGCATTGCGCCGCCGGTTAAATTTTCGCTCGAAGAGGCCCTGGAATATATTCAGTCAGATGAATATGTGGAAGTAACGCCGAAGTCGATTCGCCTGCGTAAAATTTACCTGACGGAAAATGAGCGTAAGCGTTACAGCAAATAACATTCGATTTATAACAATCGCCGGACTCATTACCCTTTCCTGGGTAATGAGTTCTTTTTTTGCCGTTGCCCAACAGCAAGGCCGCACCGCGCTGGAAACAGAAGCGGACACCCTCGCCGCACGCGAAGACTTTGACGGCGCGATAGCACTATACAGCAAAATCTTGCAAAAGTCCAGCTACGCGGACGAGTCCGACTACATCGTGCTGCACAAGCGGGCTTATGCGTATTACAGCGCCGGGCAATTCGACGCAGCATTAACCGACGTGAATCAATACCTCGGTAAATACCCTACCGACAGTCAGGGTAAACTGCTCCGGATGTATGTATACCAGGGCCTGGAAAAATTTGACCTGCTCCTGAAGGACCTGGACGAGTTTGCCGCGGGCCGTCGCGGTGATCCAGCCATCGACCGTTGGCGTACATCAATATTGATAGAAGCGGGTCGTTATGCGGAGGCGCGCACTTCCATTCAAAAAATGCTTCGTCTTCAAGACGATCCCGAAGTACATGCTTATCTCGGTTTGACGTATATGTACGAACAACGTCCGGACAGCGCGAAGATCGTCTTTGATCAGGTTATTGCGAAGGATCCCGCGTACGTACAAACGTACCTGTTTGCCGGTTCGATGTGTATTGACCAGGAGGCGTATGGTCTGGCGCTGAAATATATTGAAGCAGGATTGAAACAGGAACCAGGCAATATTACGTTGTTGTTCTACAAGGGCGTGGCACTGGTTCAAAATGACCAGTTGAGGGAAGGATGTAGCACCCTGACGAAGGCCTTCAACGCCGGTTTTGACGACGCCGTCGACTATTTGAAAGAGTATTGCTATTCTACGAAAGAATAGCACGCCCCCAGCGCTTCCCGCTGCTTCTTTCCACGATCCCCAAGCTTATCTTAGAATTCCCTGACGGGCACCGTCATTTCCCGGGATACTTCCAGTTTCCCCCATAGATGTCCCATAGATGTCCTATACATGTCCTACGGATGTCCTTACTTCCGGGGACCCCAGGTAGAACATCCGTAGGACATGTATAGGATATCCGTGGGAAAAGGGTGTGGCAAACAGGAACCGTCCGGCCATTTCGCGGAACATTTTTCGACATTTTTTTTCGCACGCACGCAAAAAAAACGCCGCACCCTTACGGATGCGGCGGAGAAAAGTATTTCTCGGTTTAGGTATTACGTTTACATATTCCGACGGTACTGCCCGCCGACTTCAAAAAGCGCCTTCGTAATCTGCCCCAGCGAGCAAACTTTACAAGCGTCCATCAGCATTTCGAAGATGTTTTGATTTTGTACCGCCGCCGCCTGCACACGCGCCAGCTGTTCTGTTACACGTTGCTCATGCACACTGTGGAGGTTGCGCAGCATGTTGATCTGATATTCTTTCTCTTCCGCCGTGGCGCGAATTACTTCCCGCGGAATTACGGTTGGCGACCCTTTCGAGCTTAAGAAAGTATTTACACCAATGATCGGGAACTCGCCCGTGTGTTTCAACATCTCGTAGTGCAAGCTCTCTTCCTGAATTTTACCGCGTTGATACATCGTCTCCATGGCGCCCAGCACGCCGCCGCGTTCGGTAATGCGGTCGAATTCTGTGAGTACGGCTTCCTCGACCAGGTCGGTCAGCTCTTCGATAATGAACGAACCTTGCAGGGGGTTTTCGTTCTTGGCCAGGCCCAGCTCTTTGTTGATGATGAGCTGGATGGCCATGGCGCGGCGCACGCTTTCTTCCGTCGGCGTGGTGATGGCTTCGTCGTAGGCGTTTGTATGCAGGGAGTTGCAGTTGTCGTAAATGGCATACAATGCCTGCAGCGTGGTGCGGATGTCGTTGAAGTCGATCTCCTGGGCGTGCAGTGAGCGGCCGGAGGTTTGGATGTGATACTTCAACATCTGCGCGCGGGCATTGGCGCCATATTTATTCTTAAGCGCCTTGGCCCACAGCCGGCGGGCTACACGTCCGATGACGGCATACTCGGGGTCGACGCCATTGCTGAAGAAGAACGACAGGTTCGGGGCGAAGTCGTCGATATCCATGCCGCGGCTGAGGTAGTACTCCACGTATGTAAAACCATTGGCGAGGGTGAAGGCCAGCTGTGTGATGGGGTTGGCGCCGGCTTCTGCGATGTGGTAGCCGGAGATCGATACGGAGTAGAAGTTGCGTACGTTCTGGTCGATGAAATACTGCTGTACGTCGCCCATGAGGCGCAGCGCAAACTCCGTCGAGAAGATACAGGTGTTTTGTGCCTGGTCTTCTTTGAGAATGTCGGCTTGTACCGTGCCGCGCACTTGCGCGAGTGTTTCGGCTTTGATCTTTTGGTAAACATCGGCCGGCAGTACCTGGTCGCCGGTTACGCCCAGCAGCATCAGGCCAAGGCCGTCGTTGCCTTTCGGCAGTGGCCCCTGGTAGGCAGGTTGTTTGCCGGAATGGTTCTTATAGAGGGCGGCGATCTTTTGTTTTACCTCTTCCTCCAGGCCATTCTGTTTGATATATACTTCACATTGCTGGTCGATGGCGGCGTTCATGAAATAGCCCAGCAGCATCGGTGCGGGACCGTTAATGGTCATCGATACCGATGTTTTAGGATCGGCGAGGTTAAAGCCGCTATAGAGTTTTTTGGCGTCGTCCAGGCAGCAGATGCTGACGCCCGAGTTGCCGATCTTGCCGTAGATGTCGGGGCGGTAGTCGGGGTCGTTGCCGTAGAGTGTTACCGAGTCGAATGCCGTCGACAGTCGTTTGGCGGGCATTGCCATGCTCACGTAGTGGAAGCGGCGGTTGGTACGCTCCGGGCCGCCTTCGCCGGCGAACATACGGGTAGGGTCTTCACCTTCGCGTTTGAAGGGATATATACCGGCGGTATACGGAAACTCGCCGGGCACGTTCTCTTGCAGATTCCATTGCAGCAGATCGCCCCAGGCTTCGTAGCGCGGCAGCGCAACTTTTGGGATCTGCACCTGCGATAAAGATTCTGCGTGTGTCTTGATGCCGATCTCTTTGTCGCGCACTTTGAATTTAAACAGCGGGCCTTTATACTGGGCTACGCGCGCGGGCCAGTTTTCGAGCAGCTTCCAGTTGCGCGGATCGAGGTCCAGCCTGAGCTTTTCAAATTGTTCTTCCAGGCCTTTTATCAGGCGGTCTTTGTCTTCGGGGGCCAGCTCGCGCACGGTGTCCATCGACGTACGCAGGGCGTATAACTTCTGTGCGATGGTTGCCTGGCTTTTTACCCAGCTGTCGTAGCTGCGGTTGTTTTCGGAGATTTCGCTCAGGTAGCGGGTGCGGTGTGGCGGGATAACAAAGATTTTCTCCGACATCTCGCGAGTGATCTCGAACGATGATTGCAGGGGTGCTCCGGTCTTTTCAGCGATGGTATCCATCACGTGCTTATAGAGCTGGTTCGTGCCGGGGTCGTTGAATTGCGAGGCGATGGTGCCGAACACGGGCATGCCTTCTGCAGGGCTGTTCCACAGCTGGTGGTTGCGTTGATATTGTTTCTTGACATCGCGCAGGGCGTCGAGCGCGCCGCGTTTGTCGAACTTGTTCAGTGCAATGACGTCGGCAAAGTCGAGCATGTCGATCTTTTCCAACTGCGTGGCGGCGCCGTACTCGGGTGTCATGATATAGAGTGACACGTCGCTGTGGTCAAGTATCTCGGTGTCGCTTTGGCCAATGCCGGAGGTCTCCAGTATAATGAGGTCAAAGCCTGCTGCTTTGAGCGATTGTATGGCTTCTTTCACATAGGCGGACAACGCCAGGTTGCTTTGGCGTGTCGCCAGCGAGCGCATGAATACGCGCGGGTTGTTGATGGCGTTCATCCGGATGCGATCGCCTAAGAGTGCGCCGCCCGTTTTGCGTTTGGAAGGATCGACGGAAATGATGCCGAGCGTCTTGTCTTTAAAGTCGATCAGGAAGCGGCGTACGATCTCGTCTACCATCGATGATTTGCCAGCGCCACCGGTGCCGGTGATGCCCAATACGGGGGCTGTGGATGTGGCGGCCTTTTCGTTTACCTTTTTGAAAACGTCCTGGTGTTTGTCGTAGAAGTTTTCGGCGGCAGAGATCAACCGCGCCAGTGCGGGGTGGTCGGAGGTCGTTAGCTGCGAGATGTCGTTGGAGATGGATTCGCCAGTAGGGTAGTCGCTCTTTTCAACGAGGTCGTTGATCATGCCTTGCAGGCCCATGGCGCGGCCGTCGTCGGGTGTGTAGATGCGGGTGATGCCATAGTCCATCAGCTCGCGGATCTCTTCCGGCAGGATCACGCCGCCACCGCCGCCGAAGATGCGGATGTGGCTTGCGCCCTTCTCTTGTAAGAGGTCATACATGTATTTAAAGTATTCCGTATGCCCACCCTGGTAGCTGGTCATGGCAATGGCATGTGCATCTTCCTGAATGGCGGTGTTCACCACTTCTTCCACGCTGCGGTCGTGCCCCAGGTGAATTACTTCGCAGCCGGTGGTCTGGATGATCCGCCGCATGATGTTGATCGCCGCATCGTGGCCGTCAAAAAGACTGGCCGCTGTGACAATCCGCACTTTATGCTGCGGCTTGTAGGGTTCCTGAACCGTGTGGCCCGCTGCAACAGGCTCTTTTTTTTCAGTTTTACTGGCTGTAATCGTGTCAGAACGCATGAAAAATCGATTGTTAGACACGAAAATACGCAGAAGTGAGCGATTGTACTAACAAGAGTTAGGAAAGCATCTACTTGTACAGAATTCCCGATATTGTGCTTGACAAAACGTATAAATCTCAAAACGATGTTTGGCTTTTTCAAGAAGAAACGGAATGAAACAAAGGAATCCGAAGCGCATCAGAAACCAGAAACGGAGTACAGTTTCAAATGGTATGAGGTGGGAGCGGAAAATCCTTTTAACAAGCGGATTCTGGATATCCGGTCGTTTACATTATCGATGATTGCGACCACTTCTAAAAAGGAAATTGCAGATACGTACAGTGCGTTGCGCGGCTCGCTGGGCGAAGAATACAAAGGTATGTCTGTTCCGAACTCAAAAACAGTTTCTGTCAATTTGAAGTACCCGCACAATGGTGCAGCGTTGGAAGGGATTGTCTTCAAAGCTGACTCCATGGATGTGAAATGGGATATCTATATCTATGATGATATATTTTACTTCACGCGGAGTTGGACCGGCGATCTGGGGTATAAAGTCACGGCGCGAATTCATGCGGATTCTATTGAGTTGCTGCATGTCGAATGTTCCGCGGACGAGGACGACCTGATTGCTATTAACAACGTTCACTTCCTGATTGTAGCACACGCCCTGAGCAAGGTATATCCGCACATGATTCCCAAAGAATTGGTAACAGAAAAGGAGATTGCCTTATATTCCTTTAGTACGTTTGGAAATAAGGCTTGCTATGCGACGTATGAGCCTATTACGGATACGGTTATTACAGTAAAGAAATAGACCGGCGTGGCCATTCTTGCTTAGATATGAAAACCTCAAAGTCGGTATATTTTATCCTATCTCACAAGTTTGTGAATACAAGTCATTTACTATCTTTATAAGACATTATTCCCGGTAGCCTCTGACGCAAACATTGTTAGTAAAACTGTTAAGGAGTTTCATACGTTAAATAAAACAGAGGGGAAATTGACAATGGGACACAGAGAATTGCTTTTGCCGTCTCAGGGTTTTTGCTTAGTTTAAAGTAAATCATGACGAGAATGAAGACGAAAGAAATTATATAAAAAATGACATTTTGACGTCAACTAAGGCCCCTAAAGGGCCTTTTTTATTTTATAATAATCTGATTGTCATGGTGTTGTGTATTTGGTTTGATGTCGTGTCAATCATTTTGGAATGGATAGCCACCAAAAAAAAATCTTCCCGGCGAACCGGGAAGACCCAACACAAAAAAATACATAGAAGAAAGTCTCTTATTGCCAGCCGCCGCCGAGGGATTGGTATAGCTCGACTTGTGCGCTGAGATGTTGGCGTGTAATGGTAGCTTTTTCAAGCTCGGCCTGCAGCGCTCGGCTTTGTGCGGTTACAACTTCCAGGTAGTTGGCCATGCCGCTGCGGAACAGTAGTTGGGCATTCTGCACGGCCTGGTCGAGTGTTTCGACACGGTCATCGGCTACAGTCTGTTGTGTTTGTAGCTTATCAATTTTTACCAGGGCGTTGGTAACCTCGTGAACACCTTGCATAACCGAGCGACGGAATTCAATTGCCCGCTGCTCACGTTCGGTACGGGCAACATCGAGCTGCGTGCGGAGTTGGCGTTTTTGGAAGATCGGCTGCGTGAGGTTACCGGCGAGTATACCGAACAGCGAAGCGGGCGTCTTAAACCAGTTAGAAGCCTCGAATGCGTTTAGCCCGCCCGTCGCGGTAATACTCAAGGCTGGGTACATGGCACCCTGGGCTGCTCCCACGCGCGCATTGGCTGCTACCAGTGCCAGCTCGCTTGAGCGTACATCGGGACGCAGGCGCAGCAAATCTGCGGGTACACCGGTGGCCAGCGAATCTTGTGACAGCAGGCTGTCGAGTGCTGTGCCGCGGGTGACGGCACCCGGCCAGTCGCCGAGTAATAAACGCAGTGCGTTTTCCTGTAGTGTGATGGCCTGCTCCAGCTGCGGCACGAGAAGTGCGGCGGTTTGCTGTTGTGACAAGGCCTGTTGTACCGCCAGCTCCGTGACTTCACCTGCGGTTTTTTGCAGGCGAATCATTTGCACGATGCTGTCACTGAGGTTGGCATTGCGTGTGGCGATCTCCAACTGTGCGTCGAGCATGACCAGGTTGTAGTAGTTGTTGGCCACTGAGGCAACCAATCCGGTCTGCACGGCACGGCGTGCTTCGAAGCTCTGCAGGTAAGTTGCCACGGCAGCTTCCCGTTGGCGGCGGATCTTACCCCACACGTCGATCTCCCATGACAGCGTACCGCCGAGGGTATAATCTTCGAGGTGATGGAGGGGACCGATGGGCGGAGGAACGGAGCCCAATTGTATACCGGTGAAGCTATTGTTCGATGGATTGTTGGTCGATACAGTGCCTTGTGCGTTGAGCGATGGAAGCCAGGCTAGCTTTGCCTGCTTTGCTAAGGCGTGTGAAGCCTCCAATCGCTGGATGGCCAACTGCATGTCGAAGTTGCTGACCAGCGCCTTGTCGATCAGGCCAACCAGGGTCGGGTCTTGAAAGAACACCTTCCATGACAGCAGCGCGGCGCTGCTGTCGCTGGCACCTGTGCCATACTGGGTCGGTGCGTTTAGTTCAGGACGTTTATAGTTCTTCCCGGCAGAGCAGCCCGCTAAAAGGGCTACTGCCAGTCCGAAGGATATACTTGTCGATAGATATTTATTTCTGCGCATGTGCGGAAAGATTATAGCGTTGAGGTCGGTTCTACGGCAGAGGCTTCAGGGCTCTTGCCCGAAACGCGCTCCTGGATGTATTGGAAAATGACGAAGAGTACCGGTACGGCAAAGATGCCGAGGATCACTCCCGTTAACATACCGCCGGCAGCACCTGTGCTGATCGAGCGGTTACCCAATGCGGAAGCACCGGTAGCGCGCATCAGCGGCAGCAGCCCTACGATAAAGGCAAACGAGGTCATGAGGATCGGGCGCAGACGCAGACGTGCTGCTTCCAGCGCCGCGGCCACCAGGTCCATGCCTGCGCGTCGACGTTGTACGGCATACTCCACGATCAGGATGGCGTTCTTCGCCAACAGACCAATGAGCATGATAAGCCCTACCTGTACATAGATGTTGTTTTCGATGCCGAACAGGCGAATGAACAGGAACACACCGAATATACCCAACGGTATCGACAGGATAACCGACAGGGGCAGGATATAGCTTTCATACTGTGCGGCGAGCAGGAAGTATACGAAGATGAGACACAAGGCGAAGATAAAGCCGGCTTGTCCGCCGGAGGCGATCTCTTCTTTGGTCATACCGGCCCACTCGTAACCGAAGCCACGGGGCAGGTACTGTGCGGTCACTTCTTCTACGGCCTTGATGGCATCGCCCGAGCTATAGCCCGGCTTCGGCACGCCGTTGATGGTAACAGCGTTGAACAGGTTGTTACGCGTTACGGTTTCAGGACCATACACACGTTCCAGTCTGATGATGGTGCTTAGCGGCACCATCTCGCCAAAGGAGTTCTTTACAAACATGCCTTTAAGTGACGCAGGATCGTCGCGAAACTCGGTATCGGCCTGCATAATCACGCGGTAGAATTTACCAAAGCGGTTAAAGTCCGACGCGAACGTACTGCCGTAGTATACTTGCAGCGTTTGCAACGCGTCATTGACCGAGACGCCGAGCTGCTTGGCTTTTTTCTCGTCAATGTTCAGCATGAACTGCGGGTTGGCGGTGTTGAACGTTGTAAAGGCAAAGGCAATTTCGGGGCGCTTCATCAGCTCGCCGATCAGGCCTTGCGCCGTTTCGTTCAGGGTATGCAGCGAGCCGCCGGTGCGGTCTTGCAAGATCAGCTCAAAGCCCGAGAGGTTGCTAAAGCCCGGTACGGTCGGCATCATGAAGGTAAAGATGTTGGCTTCGTTGATGGCGCCGAGCTTCTGGTTCACGATGCCCATGATGGCGTTGATGTCTTTGACTTCCCCGCGATCTTTGTGGGGCTTCATCTTTACAAAGCCCACCGCATAGTTCGAGCTGATGGAGTTCGTAATGATGTTAAGGCCTGCCACCGAGAGGTAGTGGTTGGTGGCGTCGAGGTCTTTCATGATTTGTTCGACCTTGTTCACCACTTCCCGCGTACGTTCCAACGACGAGCCGGGAGGCATGGTGATGGAGAATACGAAGAAGCTTTGGTCTTCGTTCGGGATAAAACCGGTGGGAGTCGAGATCAGCATCCAGACGCTCGCCAGTGTAACGATGGCAATGCCACCGAGCGGGATCCATTTACGACGGTTCAGGAAGCTCAGGCTGCGAATATACTTTTCAGTCATCGCGTTGAAGCTGGTATTAAAAGCCTGGAAGAAACGCTTGTGAAGCGGCAGGCTTGCATGCCCCTGGTCGTCATGGTCAACATGTGGCTTTAAGAACAATGCGCACAATGCCGGGCTAAGCGTCAAGGCATTTACCGCCGAGATGATAATGGCGATGGCAAGCGTAAAGGCGAACTGACGATAGAATACACCCGCCGGGCCTTGCATAAAGCCTACCGGTATAAACACCGCGGACATTACCAGGGTAATAGAGACGATCGCACCGGAAATCTCTGTCATGGATTGCAGTGTGGCGGCGCGTGGATGGAGCTTGGTGGTTTGGAGTTTTGCGTGCACGGCTTCTACTACCACAATCGCGTCGTCCACCACGATACCAATGGCGAGTACGAGGGCGAACAGCGTCAGCAGGTTGATGGTAAAACCAAACAACTGCATGAAGAAGAATGTACCGATGATCGCTACCGGCACCGCAATGGCCGGAATGAGTGTCGAGCGGAAGTCTTGCAGGAATATAAATACAACAAGGAATACGAGGACGAACGCCTCGAGAAGAGTAGTTGTAACCTGTTTAATCGATTCGTCCAGGTATTCCTTGGTGCTATAGATCGTAAACACCTGTACGCCTTGCGGAAGGTCGGCTTTCGCTTTTTCCAGCAATGCGTTTACTTCGGTTTGAATGTCGTTGGCATTTGAGCCGGCCGTCTGGAAGATCGCCAGACCGATACCTTGCTTGCCGTTGACGGTCGTGTTTTGGTTATAGGAGAACGAGCCCAGCTCAATGCGTGCCACGTCGCGCAGACGCAAAACGGAACCATCTTCATTGGCGCGCAGAATGATGTCACCATACTGCGAGTCTTTGTTGAACTTGCCACGGTATTTGATCACATATTCAAATGCCTCATGGCTGTTCTCACCCAACCGGCCGGGAGCGGCCTCGAGGTTTTGTTCGCGTACTGCGGCCAGCACTTCTTGTACGGACAGGCCGTATGACGCCAGGCGGTCGGGCTTCAGCCAGATGCGCATGGAATAATCCTTCGAGCCGAACACCATGGCCTGACCGACGCCGTTCACCCGTTGGATCTGGGGAATGAAGTTGATCTTGGCGTAGTTCTGCAAGAATGTTTCGTCGTACAGCGGGTTGTCGCTCATGAGGTTGGCCACCATGATCATGCTGTTCTGTTGCTTTTGCGTGTTGATACCGGCTTGGACTACTTCTGCGGGCAGCAGGCTGGTAGCCTTGGACACGCGGCTTTGCACGTTTACAGCGGCCAGGTCAGGGTTCGTGCCGAGTTTGAAGTATACCGTCAGCGCCATGGTGCCGTCGTTGTTGGACGTGGAGGTCATGTAGGTCATGTCCTCGACGCCGTTTACGGCTTCTTCAATGGGCGTGGCGACGGAACGGGCCACCACTTCTGCGTTGGCGCCGGGGTAGTTTGCCTGCACCTGAATGCTGGGCGGGGCGATGTCGGGGAACTGGGTCACCGGCAGCTGAAGCAGCGAGAGCACCCCCAGCAGCACGAGTATGATTGAGATGACCGTTGCCAGTACCGGTCGTTCGATAAATGTCTTTAACATAAGAAGCGTTATTAAAAGGTACGTATAGGTCCTGCCGGGCCTGCTTCGATGAGAAGCAGGCCCGCTAAGCGGCCGGTTGGCCGGCAGGGTATAACGGTGTGATTAAATAGGTTTTGTTTTCAGCAGACTGTCGAGTGTGATGAGCTGCGGTACGATCTGAGCACCGTCGCGCAGACGGCTCAGGCCCGAGTACACAATCTTTTCGCCCGGCTTCAGCCCTTCGTCTACAAAGTAGTACGTAGCGCTTTGGTCTTTGATACGGATTGGGCGGCTGGCCACCTTGTTGCTGTCGGATACGACAAACACCAGCACCTTGTCCTGTAGCTCGAACGTTGCCTCCTGCGGTACGACCAGTGCTTGCGCATGGTTGCGTGGGATGCTTACGCGGCCGGTGTTACCCGAGCGGAGCAGACCGGCAGCATTGGGGAACGTCGCGCGGAAGGTGATAGCACCCATGGTCTTGTCAAACTGACCTTCGACCGTGCTCACAACACCCTTTTCAGGATATACGGTGTTGTCGGCCAGGATCAGGTTGACGGGCGGCAGGTTCTTTAGCTTCTCTTCCAGCGTGGCGCCCGGCACCTGCTCTTTGAACTGCAGGAAGTCAACTTCGCTCAGCGAGAAGTAAGCATAGATATCCTTTACATCCGACAGGACAGTCAGCGGCAGGTCTTCGCCACGGCCCACGAGGCTGCCGAGTTTGTAGGGGATGTGACCAATGTAACCGCTCACCGGTGCTTTGATCAGCGCGTAGCCGGCGTTGATCTCGGCATTGCCCATCTGGGCGCGGGCCTGGGCCACGCTCGCTTTGGCCGACTCGAGGCTGGCTTGTGCCGTCTGCAGTTGGATTTCCGAGATGACGTTGTTTTTCACCAGTGGCGTCAGGCGGTCAACTTCCAGTTGGGCTTTCGACTCGTTGGCTTGTGCAGCCTTCAGCGATGCCGTGGTGTTGGCTACCTGCTCGCGGTAGGGGCGGTCGTTGATGCGGAACAACGGCTGACCGGCTTTAACGTATTGGCCTTCGTCTATAAAGATTGTCTCCAGGTAGCCTGCTACCTGCGGACGGATCTCGACGTTCACCTTGCCTTCGAGCGTGGCGGCATACTCACGGTGTGTAGTCGTGGCTACGTTGGCGACAGTCAACACGGGCAGGGTGGGGGGCGGCATTTGCATCATGCCACCGTCGTTGCCCGACGACGATGTACAGCTGTTTAATATGGCGACGAGTGCCATGCTCCCGAGCATAGTGACTCCGGTGGTTGCAAGTGGGTTCAATAAACGTTTCATACTTCCTTCTTTTAAATATGTATCAATGTGGTTTCAGGTTCGAGACAAGCTGGCAATGTGCCGGCGGGGTGGCCGGAGGTCATGCAGGCCGGTGTAGCAGAGCAACCGGCGCGGAGAGCATAACGCGCAGGGTATACTACGCTTTCGGATCGGCCGTATGCGGGCGACACGGGAATGCGTGGTGGATCAACATAACCTGACTTACACGTAAAACCTCTGTGGAAGGTTTTATCGGTAGTAGATTATTGTGCATTCTTGCCAGGTTGATCATGAAGCAAAAGTATTACACTTCATGCTAGCAAACATTTACCTAATCATGGCATTAATTGTACTTTTCGCGGATCGTGCGTTGGTATAGATATGGCGTATGGCCCGTGTGTTTTTTAAAGAATCGATTGAAATACGAATCGTCTTCAAACTTTAGCTGCCAGGCAATCTCCTTCATGGAGTAGTTCCCCCAGAATAACAAACGTTTGGCTTCCGTCAAACGCTTCTCATCGATTACCCGTTTGGCTGTCTTGCCCACGGTTGTTTTGATCACTTCGTTAAGATGGCCGGGCGTTACATACAACATGTCGGCGTACTCGGCCACCATTGTCTTCTCACGAAAGTGTGTATCGACCTGATATTTGAATTGACGCACCAGTTTATTCTGTGTGGAATCCATCTGCATCACGGGCACACTGATGCTCTGCAAACGTGCGCAACAGATAATAAAGGCATTTAGAAGATTTCGGATCAGACTATCTCTCTGTGGTTTGTTCGCAGCAAATTCCTCTTCCATCAGGCGCGCATAGACGAGCAGCTCTTCCATGGTCGACGCATCCAGGTCCTGAATTACGTGACCAAACATACATTCCCAGCACGCCATCCATCCCTGCACTTCGCCCATCAGGAATTCTCTATTAAAGGAGATGAACAGCAGTTCGGCATCGTAGGACTTGACATACTGATGCACTTGCTCGGGACTCATGGAGATCAGTGCCGGTGCTTCGATATAATACTTTTCGAAGTCGATGAACTTCTCGATCGCGCCTCTTGTCAGTAAGATGAGTGAATACCCTTCGTTCCGGTGCGGCTCCTGGAAGTCAGAAAAGTCATCATCCGGCTCGCACCGGGAGACGCCAAAGTTGGTACCACCGGAGCAGGTCATGAGATTATAGACAGGAATGATCGTGTCGGTGAGGGTCATGGAAGAGTGAGTATAATGGGCCATCGGATTTCGGTTTCGGGGGACTGAATTCTGTATTACAACGAAACGGGTACTAAAAGTTCGCTCTTTTGGCTGAATTTGTATGGAAAACACGTGGTACCCCATAAAAAACAGCCCCTGTGTGCCGAAACGATGTCACCTATTTTGGGTCATATGCAGGCTGACAGCTGTTCGCTTCGCACAATGTTCACGTACGGTTCATACAGAAACTTGTTACCAAGACAACCATTGTCGGGGAGACCCTTAAGGGTACGGCATTTTTTTATGGCGGACTAGTCGAACATCCGCCAACCCTTGAGCTGCTCGATGAAGTCGGGCACCACGCGCGGGTGCAGCACAATGCAAAAGACCATACCGAACAAGGCACCGTAGAGGTGGGCATCGTGATTGATGTTGTCTTTTGCCTTCTTACCCTGGTACCAGGAAAACACCAGGTATGCGGTGCCCATGATAAAACCCGGGAAGCAGAACGCGAAGTAAATGCAGATTTTTTCTAACGGCAGAAAAATCACGAATGCAAAGATCACCGATGCTACACCACCCGAAGCACCCAAGGCATTATACCTCGGGTTGTCCTGATTTTTAAAGAATGTGGGGATGTCGGATACAACTATACCGAGGAGGTATAATGCCACGAAGTATACATAGCCGAGTGGTCCGAATACAGCCAAAAACACACTTTCCATGGCTGTACCAAAAAAGTACAGGGAAAACATGTTGAAGATAATGTGTATGTGGTCGAGGTGAATAAACCCCGAGGTGATGAACCGGTAGTACTCGCGCCGGTGTTTGACGCGGTACGGGTTCATGATAAGCTTGTTCAGAAAGTCGGGCCGTTCGAACGCGTAGAAGGTCACGATAACGGTCAGGCCGATCAGTACATTGGTAACTGTAAGAAGCGAAGCGAGATTGACGTTCAAGTCAGTAGGCTATTTGAAGTGGTACAGGAAGATGATCGACGCCGTAAAGGCCGGCTTCGGATTGTCTTTGATCTCGAGGGTAGCCAGCAGCTGGGCTTTGGTAATGCCGCGCAGGTCGGCAAGCGACTCGAGTGTTACTTTCAGGCGTACTTCGTTGTCGACGACGACCGGCTGGGCGAACTTCAACTTTTCGATGCCGTAGTTCACCAGCATTTTGACGTTGTTGATCTCGGCGATTTGATCCCACAGGTAGGGGATGATCGACAGGGCCAGGTAGCCATGGGCGATCGGTTTTTTGAACGGGCCTTCTGCCGCCCGCACGGGGTCGGTATGGATCCATTGATGGTCGAGGGTAGCTTCCGCAAATTTATTGATCTGCTCCTGGGTGATCTTCAGATAGTCTGAGTAGCCCAGGTCTTTTCCGATGTGTTGTTCGAATTCCTGGAAGCTGCCAATGACGAGTTTGCTCATACAGTTAGAATAGGATAATGCGAGCGAAAGTAGAGATTTCCGGGAAATAATGCGAAATTTGTTGGATTTGTAAGTATGGCGAGTACCGTAAACAACCCATTTGTCAGGTCGGCGGCCGTGCCGGAGGTACCAGTAAAGCCCAGCCCCGCCGTCGATACAGAAATCCTGGCGGCCATCGCGCCCGAGACGCTGGAGGATTCGTACGTATACGTGCATTGCTATTTTGAGAACGAGTCGGAGGAGATGCTGATCCGCATCTGGCGGACCACTTACCTGGTGGACCGCGACACGGGGTCCCGTTCCAGCCTGGTGCATGCCGAAAATATTTCCTATGCCCCGATGTGGACGGCCATCCCGCGCGTTGGCACGTACAACTTCCTGCTTATCTTTTCGGCCCTGCCCAAGGCGTGTACGATGTTCGACCTGGTGGAGGAGGTACCGCAGCCCGGCGGTTTCCACGTACAAGACATCGCCCGTAACCAGCAGGATGTTTACCACGTCGATATTTAGATCAGCCCACATTTTCCACCCGTAGTATACCATGGATTATTATATAGATACCCACGCACACCTCTATGCCAAAGCCTTCGCCCCGGACCGTACCGACGTGCTGGCGCGTTGTGAAGAAGCAAAGATCGGCCGGGTGTATATGCCCAACATCGATCACACGTCCATAGACGATATGCTTGAATTGGAAAGCCGGTCGGGAGGCCGCTGTCTCTCCATGATGGGGCTGCACCCTTGTTATGTAAAGAAGGACTTTGAGCGTGAGCTGTACATTGTGGAGGAGTGGCTCGCCAAGCGCAAGTTTGTTGCTGTAGGCGAGATCGGTACCGACCTGCATTGGGACAAGACTTTTTGGGAGCAACAAAAAGAGGCCTTCACCATCCAGGTGAACTGGGCTAAAAAATATAACCTACCCATCATCATTCACTGCCGTGAAAGTGTCGACGAGACAATCGAACTTGTAGAGGGCCTCGCCGACGGCAAGCTGACCGGTATATTTCATTGCTTTTCTGGCGACGCGGCCCAGGCCGAGCGCGTCACCAGAATGGGGTTCCTATTAGGCATCGGTGGCGTTGCTACCTATAAGAACGGGGGCCTCGATGCCGTGCTGCCCACTGTCGGGCTGGAGCACCTCGTGTTAGAGACCGATTGTCCTTACCTGGCCCCGGTGCCATACCGGGGTAAGCGCAACGAGCCGTCGTATATACCGCTGGTGGCGCACCGCATGTCGGAGATTATGAAGATACCGGTGGAGCAACTACAGGCCGCCACGACAGCCAATGCGCTGAAGCTTTTCCACCCCGCCTGACAGGCCGAGACGCAAACAACCAAACAACCAGCATACACCACCGCCCATGAATTTAAAAAAGATAAGCATCAACGCTGCCTTGCCGGAGAAGGCGCGTTCCCGGATATTGATCATTTATACCGGGGGGACGTTCGGTATGACCTACGACAAAGACGGCGTGCTGATTCCCTTTGATTTTGCTTCCATTCTCGAACATCTGCCGACACTCAAAAATCTGTCGCTCGAGATCACGGTCGTATCGTTTGAGATGCCGATCGACTCGTCCAACATCAACCCGGGCCACTGGCAAGTGATCGGCGAGGTAATTAAAGACAACTACGACCAGCACGACGGCTTCGTGGTGCTGCACGGCACCGACACGATGGCCTTTACGGCCTCGGCCCTTAGCTTTATGTTGGAAGGCCTGCACAAGCCGGTGATCTTTACCGGCGCCCAGCTGCCGATTTCAGAGCCCCGGTCTGACGCCCGCGAAAATCTCATTACTTCGCTCGACATTGCCTCGGCCCGTCGCAACGGTGAGCCGCTGGTAAACGAGGTCTGCATTTATTTTGACTATGTGCTGCTGCGCGGCAACCGGTCCAAGAAGGTTGAAAGCATGCAGTTCGATGCGTTCAACTCGGGTAACTACCCGCCGCTGGCCAAAGCCGGCGTAAAGATAGACTACAACTTCTCGGCCATGGCCGTTGTGCCGTCGTCGTCGCTGACGTTGCGCAAGTCGTTTGAAACGAATATTTCCATTCTGAAGTTGTTCCCGGGCATCAGCCAGGAGATCGTGCATGCTATTTTGAGCATTCCCGGCCTGAAGGCTGTGGTCATGGAAACCTATGGTTCCGGCAATGCGCCCACGCTGCCCTGGCTGACGGAAGAGCTGAAGCGGGCGATTGAAAACGGCGTAATCATCCTCAACATCTCACAATGCCCGGGTGGCCGGGTACTGCAGGGGCGTTACGAAACGAGCAAAAAGCTGCAACAGATCGGTGTAATCGGCGGTGCCGATATGACCACCGAGGCGGCCGTAACCAAATTGATGCTGCTGATCGGCGAGTACGGCCCCGACCGTGCCCGTGAACTGGTGGGGCTATCCCTGGCCGGAGAATTAACGGCCTGACCTTGGAAAACGCCGGAAATATTGATTTCTTTGCACCCCGTTCAACAAAAGGAGAGATGTCCGAGTGGTTGAAGGAGCACGCCTGGAAAGTGTGTATACCCCCAAAGGGTATCCAGGGTTCGAATCCCTGTCTCTCCGCATAAACAAAGCCTGCAAATTTTAACAGTTTGCAGGCTTTTTTGTGGGTAGTGAAGTGGACATCGAACCTAGTCTTACATCACTTGAAACAATCATTAATTACCAGCCTATAAACAGTCAAGTCTACTGTAATTAGACCCTGTATTAAACATTGCATTATTCCGGGAGTGATTTGACCCGGGTTCTTGGACATGGTTCGAACTTTATGTGCTTGAAATCAAATTGACTATTTTGACATCCAAATGCTGCTGATAGGATTGTTTCAGGGCAGCGGTCACCGTGGTAAAATGCGATTCATTCCAGTTTTATTCAATTTGATTCTTGGCTGTTTGAGCACCGGCTCTTTAGCTCAGTCATTGGAGGATAGAATCACTGATAAACTATGTCAATGCTTTCAGAGCATAAACACGTCTTCAGAAGAGGCCAGCGTTCTCGATACCTTTCAAAAGAGTTGCATTATGCAGACGTTGCGCCAATTCGAGTCCGAAATAAAAGTCTGTTAAAGGGGTAGGCGACGCGATAACAGGCGAAGGTATGTGCTACAACAGGGTCATGGGCCACAGTATTCAGGATAAATTTGGTGAGGAGTCATTCTTACGTATCGATCAGAAGGTAGATAGCTTGTATGCCACTGGAAAGGGTGATCGTGATGTTTCATTTCCAGACGGCCCGAAAGAAATTGATAGGATAATAGCGCAATAATCTGAAAATAAGGCAGTTCGATATTGAATGTGGCTGCGTTTTTTGTACTAGGTGTGCGTGTGTCGTGAATGTGCACCGTTTGTTATCAGTTTCAGATATAGCGGTGTTAGCAGCCATTTTTCGGGACGCTATTGGACTACGAATTTAAAACAATTAAATTTTGACCTCTTGGCCAACGTTTTAAAACAATCTCATATGATTCAAAGGTTTCTTTTTTTGCTTGTATTGCAAGTCCCACTAATTATAGCCAATGCAAAAAATCACTCATGCTTGATTCGCGAGGAGAATTTCAAAGGAGTGAAATACAATTTTGGAATTTCGAAATTTATAGACGCGCGACTCGACCCATCAAAGCCCATAGGTTATATCAGACGGGGATATGGCAAAGAGTATGTTATCAATGACACACTTGAGCACCACCTTAATTCTTTTCTTCATTCGAGACCTGACATCTTTAATTCGAATTCAAAATTTGTTGTAGTTATCAATCAAGTCTCATTAAGGTACATGGTGCTCGGGTCAAGGCAGGAACCTCAGACGGTGACGATAGCATTGGATTACTATTCAGTAAATAATGGGGTCTGTAGTCTCGTGTATCAGCAATATGTTAGTTGGACAGAAAATATGGCCGCGGTTTTTAGTGCGGCCAAAGGAATAAATATGACATTCTCGGAGGCGTTAAAAAGGGGATTTGAGCAATTCGATCTGGAGGTTGGCAAAGTAGGGCAAATATCAAAATGGGATGTGCCGAGCGATTCCTTGTTCAGCAGGAAGACAGCCAAACGTTTACAAGTGCTGGACTGGACAAATGCGAAAGATGGAATTTATTTCAGCCCCAAGGATTTGTATCTCAATAACCCGGCTCATTTAACAAGATGGGAAATGCCTTCTCGGGACTCTCTGTTTATTCGTTGTGCTGAGATAAAATCACCTGACTATAAAATTGACCAAGCGTTTGCCATTGTAAAAGATAAAGCTATTTATATCCTCGATGGAAAGGACGAGGCAAATAATGATATTTACCTACGAGCATACTGTGATGATCAACGTAAACTCTATTTCAATTCGCTTGGGAGACCGATTTCAAATGGTGATGTGGTAAAAAAGGCAGTTGTAGGCGTTGGCGCTCCAATGGCATTTGGTGGAATAGTTGGTGGGGTTGTTAATCATGCCGTTAACACATCGGCTAATAAATCCGCGAAAATATACCGAGTCGATCTGGACTTAGCGACATTTGAATATTCGTATGCAGATGATGAGAAAAAATAAACAGGCGCTATAATTCTTGCCCTATCCGGCGCAATGAGAACGACACTTTCCGGTGTTTGGGGATGTTTCGCCTAATTAGTAATAATTTTCATAGCAATCTGCGCTCCGACCCTGCCAAACCTCATTGCCTCTAGCATTTATTCGATACAACAACCTCAAATCCTCCACCAAAAGGTTCGAGATTTCACCGGTCCTCCCCGCCAATCAAATCAATGCCCCCCGACGAAGGAGGGCATTTTTGTTTTAGGGAGGTCGAGTCCGAGTGTCTCACTCGAGCGAGGCCTTCCTGGAACAAAAATGGGGGTGAGCGCCAGCGAACGGGCATTGATTTGATTGAGGCCCAACCTTCGACGGGATCAGCGTCAGCTAATCCCCTGCACTAACCGAAGCTCGTCTAACGCTAATACGGGAATTACGATCGTAATACTAAATCAATGTAAGCTCGTAGTCCATCTGCTTGAGCTTTTGACTTTGACGAGTCATTTACTGAGTCTTTGTACGCAATAGGTAAGTCCAGATAATTGTTCTTGACAACAACACCTGTAACCACAGGAAACTTAGTCCGATAACGAGTTTTGCTATGAGCAATTTTATATCCGTTACTGTTTAGTAAATCGATGATAAGTGGTATTTTTTCTTTGAAACACTTTCCGGAAGATAAGGTGATGTCATCCATGTAACTAGTAAAGGTGAGATTGTTGGTCGCCGCCAATTTTGCAATTTTATCACCTGTCTTTATCATAACAAGGTTAGCAACCATTGGGGAAGTTGGAGCGCCCTGCGGAAGCTGCCCTTTGTATGTGGTCAATTTAGTTAAAATACTCGCAGTCTCATTTGTAAAACCATTTGATAAAAACATGCCATACACCATCTTGTGACTTATGTAAGGGAAAAAACCACTGATATCCGTTGTAAAGAAGTACTTATTTCCTTGATGCGATTTGGCATTGGTAATATTACTACGACCTTTGGTTGAACCATGAACATAGCTTCGGCTAGGTAGTTTTTGTAAAATACGGACGAGGATTTTTGACTGAACTACCTTTAAAAGTCCAGTGCTTGGATAGAGTACTCGTACCTTATAAAAACCATTTCTCAGTTTTGGCGTTCCGTCGGCTGAATATTTTATTTCTTCTTTTCGGTAATAGTAATCATCAATATTGTTGATGACATCATACAGAGCTGATTCAGAAACCTTTAAGGTATATTTCAAGTGCTTAATGTTTCTTATCATTTTCGTGGAAAGTTTTTATTGATGGAAAGATACTTTTAAGAATAGCACCGGATATTTGTCGTTAGTAAGGTGATAATATTCGGTTCAGTAGCTAGAAAATGAACCCAGCTTTGCTTTGTTGGCCCTAACGTTGTAAAGATATAGTTCCTCATTATTCCATTGAATCATTAAATAGGGGTGTCGTCAGAAGTGTTCAATTCCATCAAAATCCTTAACAGGACTCTAAAAAAATTGACTAGGATTTTCACAGCAAGTCCCTTGCTACGATGAGCAATTTCCTTGCTTTCAATGTTCCCAGTTCGCCGTATGAGATTTAAACACTCATTTAAGGCGATTTTCTCTTCTTTCGAAAACGAAAACCGGTTCTCCCGTAGGAGTCGCTTGATTACTCGTGTGAGTTCATCAAGACTTGGATCTTGTTTGATCATCAAGTAAAGCGGGCTTATGCCCTGCTCCGATGCAAACACC
Organism: Parachryseolinea silvisoli; assembly: GCF_021190955.1. Taxonomy (GTDB): domain Bacteria; phylum Bacteroidota; class Bacteroidia; order Cytophagales; family Cyclobacteriaceae; genus Ohtaekwangia; species Ohtaekwangia silvisoli. The sequence goes on along the minus strand of NZ_JAIOAO010000001.1, from coordinate 432,618 downwards.
TGCTTTACTTAACTCATAATCGGTCTTCGTTTGTTCACACCCCTATTCTTCTGCTCCTGTGATGAGCAGTTGTCCGGCCTTCCGAACCCAACTGGGTGGCGCAATTTGCGCGTTAACATTTTGAGTATCCACTTAGCAGAAATCCATTCCTTCAAAGAACTACTGATGTAAGATAATGAATATTTAGAGTATTTGTGAAAATGAATTAAATATTCAGTAGACGTAATATTTTATACTTGCATTGATTTAACTGTATATATCCGTAGATGTAGAGTGATGGCCTATTAAAGAGACTCAAAACATCTCTAGGTATTATAAAATAAAGCTGATAGTTAACATAATCGAGATGGATAGCGTTTCCCGAGAATAAGGAATAGATCTGTGGATAGCCAGGTACTTTACTTTAAGCTGAGAATCGTCTCAATACATTATCACAGTGATTGCTAATGAATTGTCGAACTTCGCTTATAATGGGGTGATGTAACTCGATCAGGTCAAGATGTTCTAATACTTTCTTCGCCTGATCTGTCACCTTTTTTTTAACTAGGGATTTCGTGAACTGAATATCGTCGGCCAGCCTTTCGAATTGTCGTGGATCGACTTCGTCGAGTTCATGTGCTTTGCCAATATTCATGGCCATTCTTTTACTTAGATCGGGATACACATATGTGCAAATCAAGTCGTATAAAGGTGCCAGGCGTACTTTTCCAGGTGAGGGCGTCGCAGCATTTGGCATCCGATATAGTAGTGAGAAATTCTTGCCATGAGCGTCATGGTTTCCGATCAAAAAATTAAAAATTATGGCATCGAGTAAATGATTCAAATCCAATACCGGTATACTCGAAACTTTTCTGACTAACTCAAAGCAGTCCTTTATTGATGGTCCCCCCTCAATCTGATACTTTCTTTCCGCAACGATTCCCATGGCCTGACAAAAGTCTTCTTGGTGAATCCGACGTAATTGGCTAAGTACGTCTATTTCCTTAGTTCGGTCATAGCGTTCGATGAGTAAGTAATCAATCTCACCAGCTTTTTTTACTTCGACATTTGCTACGGGAAGGCCTATGCGGGCAGCAAGGGTCATACAAAATGCCTCGTTGAAGGCAATTCCTTTATATTGTTCGATGTCCGGTTTAATGATATGCGAACTAGGTGCGTTCTCTAACGGAAGAAAAAAGTCGTCGTCCATTTTATAGATAGCAATTTTATCTTGTGCACCTGCCAACGAAAGCCTCACACCATTTTCACCGGCCATAAGCGGACGTCGGGGCAAATCCATCAGAATTTTCTCTAATGCTGCTGTAGATAGCGGCTTGTAGTCTTCTGCGGAAGCCAACGCTGCATCCTTCATCGTAAATGTAACTGCACCGGCACATTCACCACCAATTTGTGCCAACATGGCAAAGTCGTTGTTTGTGCTTATGCCTAGATTTTGTGCAATAAGTTTACGTTTAGCGATATCGGGTAACACGCCGGCAAAAAACGGTTTGCATTGTTTTTCCCCGAATTTTCCCTCTTGCAATGGCAAACTCAACGAGAGCGGTATGGCGTTTGCGTTCGCAAGCCATTCGCGTGTGTATTCAAACAATGTCTGACCGTGCTCGTCTTGCGTTAAATGACCTATTAAAATTGTATACAGGTATACGTTAAGTGTTCCAGTCATTAGAAGCGCTTATTATGAAAGTGGTGGAATCAATTGAGCCGTAATGCCGAGTGTCTTTAAAACAGTCAGCACTTTACCCAATTGGCATGTTGGTTTCCCTCCTTCGAGATCGATAATAAACCGTAGGCCGGTTCCGGCGCTGAGTGCTAAGTCTTTTTGGTTGATTCCCAGATTTTTACGCGTATTTTTCACCAGATTTCCGATTGCCTCAGCAGTTAATTCTGTAGTCATATTATTCCCGATCGGTAATATTACCTTTTAAAACGCGAATTATAGAGAAAATGTTACCGATCGGTAATTTTTTCGTCTAAACTTTCGGCTCAAACGAAAATATTCCTGATCGGGAATATTAGCTCATTGCTATGTTCGCTGCTAATACATAAGAGGCCTCAGCCTCCTTTTTCAAACCATTATATGAACAAAATACGCCGCGCGGCCTTTAAATGAACTGTTTTTTGTTAATCACCCGATACAACAACTTCAAATCCGCCACTAACGGGTTCGAGATTTTGCCGGCCCACCCCAAGGGATCAGCGTCAGCCTGAGTGCCATGACGTATATACTAGGCGATCTTCAACAGAGGTGACCAAACTGCGCGGTTACGCGATGGCAGCGTTCCAGGACACCCGGCCGCCTGAAAACGCCAGATTAATCCTATATTCCACCATGAAAAAGTTCGTATTGTCTTGTTTGGCACTCGGGCTAACGGCCGTAGCTGCTCACAGTCAATCCATTACAAGAATCTTACCGAAGACCGGCTATCATCACTGGGAAAAAGTGGAATTTAAAACAGCCCTGAAAGGTTCCGCGGAAACCAGGTGGGGAAAGGAGATCATTACCACCACCGACGGCGGGAAGACCTGGGTCAAAAAAATAGCCACGGGCGTTGAGTCCGCTGAATCGGTCCCCCCATTAAAAAAAATACGATTGGATGGCCGCATGGGCAACTATTTCCTGGCTCGCTCGCCGCTTGGAGATACGGCTTATGTAGGCACAACTGACGATCGTTCCCCCTATATATTGCTGGCTGGCCGTAGCGGAAAATACTGGAAAGTCCTCAATGGCGCCACTTACAATTCCGTGTCCTCCTTTTGGACAGATACCAAATCAATGGTTATAGCCGACAACTATGGAAACATTTTCTTTAGCGATGACAAGGCAAGCACCTTTACCAGGGTAAAATCCGGAAACAGAAATGGCTGGCCGGAGCTCAACGAACACCAGGGAAAGTTGTACTATTTTGATGAGTATCGTGGGGTTGACGTCAGCCACGATTCCGGCAAAACGTGGAAACCACATTCTGATATAAAATATAACGGGCCAGTACAAGGGGCTTATATCGAAAACGATTCTGTGCGTTACATCATTGCAGATAAAACGTTAATGAAGTTGCAGCACGGCACCACGCCAGACACGACCATCGCCACCCTGGATGGTGACAAGTTCATCAAGCTAAAGCAACATGGAACTAAAGCTATAGCCATCACGCAAAGAGGTAACCTATTCACCCTGGAAAATGACAAATGGACAAAGACCATCGTGGACACGACTATCTTTCTTACCGGCGTGGCGTTCGACGGAACCCGTATCGCCATTACCACGGCTAATAACAAGGTGCTCTTTTCTGAGGATGGAAATACATTTAAGACGATGATAACCCCGATTGCAGGGTATAACGCCTACTCCGCTTCCTTTTATAAAAAGTACCTGATCGTCGAACTGCGAGATACACGATCCATGAAAGGCAATGACCTCTGGATCTATGACATGGAGACCAAGAAAGGCGTTACGCGTTCCCTGGATGTTGGGAAATACGAGTATGGAACTATCGGGTTTTACGAAAATTATATCTATGGCACGGGAGGCTCTTTGCATAAAATCGATCTGCCTTGAGAGGTGCCATCGGTATATAGTTGAATAGCATTTACCAGGCCGTCATGTAACGGCAGCAATCTATACCAAGAATATCAGCAATCAGCTAAGGTTGAATATACAACTACAACAATCAATATCCTTCTATTGAAACTTTTAAAACCGCTCTAAAAGTGTTAGTTAAATGATTGCCTGAACTCCAAGGGAGAAAGTTTTGTTTTTGTTTTGAAAAGTTTGCTGAATGACTGTGAATGTTCAAAGCCTAATTCATAAGCAATTTCGCTTATTGATAGACTTGTCGTTGATAATTTTTCTTTGGCTTTTTCTATGATTGCGTTCTGAATGTATTGTTGTGTGTTCAATCCTGTTAATGAACGCAACATATCGCTTAAATAGCGTTGCGATAATTTTAATTTCGTGCTAATATATTTTACGGACGGAAAACCGTTTTTCAAACTGGTTTCTTCTTCAAAATAGTTGTTTAAAAGTTTGTCCAAAGAAGTTATGATGTCGTGATTGATTGCTTTCCTCGTGATAAATTGCCTATTGTAAAAACGATTGCTGTAATTCAATAACAATTCTATTTGCGACACCAAAACATCCTGGCTGAAACTGTCAATGTTATTGTCTAATTCATTGGCTATTGATGTAAATAAGTTGGCTATAATTTCTTTTTCTTTTGCAGATAAAAATAAGGCTTCCGAAACATCGTAAGAGAAAAAGCCATATTGGTTTATTGTATTTCCCAATGTATAATTTCGTATAAAATCAGAATGAAAATACAAAGCTATACCTTCATAGCTTTCTCTGTCTTCTGGTGGAAAAACAATTTGCTTAGGTTTCAGAAATGCTAATCCACCTTCTTCAAAATCATAATATCCTTGTCCGTATTTTATTTGGCCTTTAAATGTAGGCTTAAAAGAAACTTTGTAAAAATCAAGACTTACTTTTTGGCCTCTTGGAAACATTTCAATCAAAACATTATTGTAATCAACCAATGTAACCAATGGGTGCAAAGGCGCAGGAAGTCCCAATTCCCGCGCAAGCTGCGATATACTTTCAATGTGATGTATGTCTGACTTTTGCTGCATTTTTTCTGTTACGAATTTAATCAATTTTGTCTTGACGGAAGAATAGCAATGTCGCCAATTTCAACATCGTTTGGTTAGCTTATTGCATAAATTACAGCCATTTTACTGCTTGCACCTGTAGCGGCTATTTATCTATTTGTTTTTCTAAAACTTCGGGATAGCGGTCACCCACAAGTGTAATTCCATTTACTGTTGTGTTGATCTTTGCAAGTTCATCAGCTGTTAGTACAATATTTGTACTGCCAATGTTTTCCTCTAAACGATGCAATTTTGTAGTCCCCGGTATTGGCGCTATCCAGGGTTTTTGAGCTAAGAGCCAAGCCAGCGCTAATTGTCCGGTCGTAACATTTTTTTGTTTGGCAATCTCAGAAAGTGCGTCCACTAAAACCAGATTGGCTTTGATATTCTCTTCGCTGAAACGCGGAATGACATTTCTACGGTCAACATCCGCTAATTTTGAATTTATTGTACCTGTGAGGAAGCCTTTGCCCAAAGGACTGAACGGAACGAAGCCAATTCTTAACTCTTCTAATGTTGGTATGATCTCATTTTCGGGTTCACGCCAAAACAAAGAGTATTCACTTTGTAATGCTGTTACAGGTTGAATTAAATGCGCTTTGCGAATAGTTTTTGCACTTGCTTCCGACAAACCGAAATATTTTGCTTTACCCTCTTGTATCAAGTCTTTTACTGTACCTGCAACATCTTCTATAGGTACATTGGGGTCAACTCTGTGCTGATAAAGTAGATCAATGTAATCTGTTTTTAATCTTTTTAAGGATGCTTCGACTACTACTCTGATAGTTTCGGGTCTGCTGTCTAAACCTGTTGTGGGTCTAGCATCTTTGCAACCAAATTTTGTTGCTATAACAACGTTTTTCCTATAAGGCTGTAATCCTTCTCCAACAAGTTCTTCATTGGTGTAGGGCCCGTAGGCTTCGGCGGTATCAAAAAATGTGATACCCCTTTCAACTGCGTTGCGCAGTAGTGTTATGGCATCTTTTTTATCAAGACCTTTGCCGTCCAAGAAGTTTAAACCCATACAGCCAAAGCCCAATGCGGAAACTTCTAATCCACTATTCCCTAATTTTCTTTTTTGCATAATTCTTTTTTTAATTGTTTCTAAATCTGAATACATATCAAGTACAAAATTCCTGATTGTAGTTCTATAAAAAGTAGTTGAATTGGTAATTGTTATAGTCAACCTTTCAAAGGTTTTTCAAACGCTATAAATTAGACCACTACCTTTGTCCAACGATTTGATAGTTGCCATGTCACCGGCAGACAACTCAAGGTCAAATACATTAAAATTTTCAGTTATCCTTTTTACGTTTGCTGATTTCGGAATAACCACGACTTCTTTTTGAATTAACCATCGCAGAACCACCTGGGCGATACTCTTATTATATTTTATTGAAAGTGCTTTTAAAAGCTCATTATTAAAAAGATTGTTTTTACCCTGAGCAAAAGGCGCCCACGACTCCAACTGAATGCCCTGAGATTTCATAATTTTCTGCATTTCTGTTTTTTGTGAAAACGGATGTGTTTCCACTTGATTGACTGCGGGTATCACACTATGCTGCTTTACTAAATTCTGAATCTGATTTAGATTGAAATTGCTCACACCTATCGCCCTTATTTTACCTTCTCTATGTAATTCTTCCATTGCTGTCCAGGAAGAATTTACGTCTCCCTGCGGAAGATGAATCAAGTATAGATCAATATAGTCAAGACCTAATTTTTTTAGCGATGCTTCAAAGGCACGCTTTGCTTTTTCGTACCCGATATCTGCTGGAAGAAATTTTGTTGTCACAAAAATTTCTTCTCGTTTGACATTACTTTTTTTAATCGCTCTGCCAACGGATTCCTCATTATAGTATGCCGCAGCCGTGTCTAGCAGTCTGTAGCCAATATTTAAAGCATTTAGCACAGACTGCTCACACTCTAAACCGTCTCGAAGCAAGTAAGTACCAAAACCAAGTAGCGGCATTTTTACTCCGTTGTTTAATGTTACATTTTCCATTATTGCACGGGCTTAAATTTCAAGTACGAAATTCTTGATTGTCGTCCGATGAAATGTATCCGAATTGGTATTTGTTGTAGTCAAATTATTTTCGGGGTAGATCCTGAGCACAGCTTATACCGGGATCGGAAAAGGCAAGAAATCCTACATGCTTTAACATTGGCGACCGCCCTACCATTGCCAGTGTAATTTGCAGCGTTAAAGGCACTGGCGTAGTACCCTCACGTTTAAAAACTTCAGCCTTTGCGTTAAACTTACATACCCCGGTAACTGTGGACGTTTTTTTGATATTATTGTGCTATCGAGACACCTAACCCCGCATGAACTTTAACTATAACGCTTTTATCCTTGGCGCGCTGACCATAACCGCTATCTATGGCAGCAACGTTTTCTATTGTGTGCTATGCCGGCTTTACAACATCAGGATTATGGAGTTTTCGGTTTTCTTTACATCAGGCTTCAGTATTCACCGCGCCAAAGTCGCGGGAATCGATTTTAGTCTGGGGTGGCTCCCTTTAGGCAGTTATATTAAACCCCTGGGTATGGCTGCCAACGCGGAGGAACGCAGCCAGATTGCCCCTGAAGACCAGCCGTATGCTTTCTTTAATAAGCCAGGCTATTTAAGGGTCGTTTTTCTACTGGTTTCCCCGGTCACTATTGTCGTACTTTTTTTGGCTACCTACATCATCGGCATCACAACATCTGCCGTGCCCCCGATGGGCGCATTGTTTAATTATATAATCGATGGAGCACGCGCCATGTTTACAAGCCAGGTCAGTCATGAAGCGTTTGCCGCTCAAACACAGCAGATCCTGCAAGGAAATAGTGCCGTAATGATTGCTTTCCTGATACTGCTCGTTGTTTTCCTTGTCATCAACATTGGCCCCGTGGTGTCCCAAATGCTTCCATCGACCGATGGGGAAGTGACCGGCGCCAGGCGCATCGTGATGATGGTGGCCATGATCGTTTTTATGTGGCTGGCATTGTGGAAGATTCCCATGTTTATATTCTCCTTCTTTTCCTGGCAACAGAATTTCATGTATGTTACCGACTTCCTGCTGGGCCTTCTTATTGCGGGTGTGGCGGCCTACTTTCTGACCATCGCCGCGGTGCGGGTGTTTGCCCGGCAACAGGTATAATCAAAACTGGCGCGCAGCCAGTGCTTGCCGTATAACTATAGTTGCGCGTATGGGGGTATATACCGTTTTTAGGATTGACCCATGATGATCTGAAAATCCATCGCAAACTACCTAAAGTGCCTTATTTCGCCTCAAAAGGCAAAAACAGCTGTTTTTCGATATTATTCGCAATACGATTAATATTTGTTGTTTATCAATAAATATTTATTAAATTTACGGAACGATATTAATCATAAAACAGGCTATGAAAAGAATTTCGACAGGATTTCTTCAGGCGGTCATTGTGCTTATCGGCATCGTGGTGCTTGCCGTTCTGATTCGGCTTCCCTTAACCGAGGGAAGAGCTGTAAACTTAGATTTGTTGAGCATTTACTCGGACCCATTCATTTTATACGGATACGCAACATCAATCGCCTTTTTTGTTGCACTGTATAAGGCGTTCAAATTATTAGCCTACATAGGCCAAAATAAAGTGTTCTCATCAAACTCTGTTGCGGCCTTAAAGAGTATAAAGTATTGTGCAATCGTATTTAGTACTTTAATTGTGATAGCAGGATTATACATAACGTTATCCCATAATAAGGACGATGACCCCGCGGGTTTTCTTGCCATTTGTATTGTGACTACGTTTGCTTCCATCGTAGTGGCAACGGCTGCGGCGATATTTGAAAAAATCTTGCAGAACGCCATCGATATGAAATCTGAAAATGACTTAACCATTTAAGCCATGCCAATCATTGTAAACTTAGACGTGATGATGGCAAAACGAAAAATTTCTCTGAATGAACTTTCCGAAAAAGTTGATTTGACATTATCTAACCTCTCTATCTTAAAGACAGGTAAGGCGAAAGCAATTCGCTTTAGTACCTTAAATGCAATTTGCAAAGCATTAGACTGTCAACCAGGTGACATTTTGGAATACCGGTGACTAAACGCCATGCTCCGAAGTGGCGGCCGAATGATGTTTTCTATTTATTTGGACGCGTTCGATATTTAATTATCTTTGTTACTAAGATAATTAATAAATAAGATATAATGGATAAGGATACCGTACGGCACATCCGAAAGCTGAGCCAACAATATGCCTACATCTCTATTCAGATGCACGAGGCTATTGGGCGTAAGGCGGGGCTTTCCGGTACGGACCATAAGTACCTGGGCTTTTTGATCGAGAAGGGGCAGATGACGGCAGGTGAGCTGGCCACGCTCACGGGCCTCACGACGGGCGCGGTGACGGGGTTAATAGACAGATTTGAAAAGAAGAAACTGGTAAAACGACGATTTGCGGAGGACGACAGGCGGAAAGTTTTCATCGAGCCGAATACAAAAAATATCATGGCGCTTTTTGAACCCCTGTATAAGGAGTTTCGAAGTAATTCCGAGAAATTGATTGCATCCTTCTCGGGTAAAGATCTCAACGTGCTGGAGGCGTATTTCTCCGGGGCCATTAAAATAATGGAGGAGACAGTTAACAAGGTGAATGACCAATAGAATTGAAACGTAAATACTTCAACTATGATCGGAGGACGTTCATTTGTATTAAGTCTTCAGGATTGCGACAGGACTAAGCTTGCTATCGTCGGCGGCAAGGGCGCGAACCTCGGCGAGCTGGCGAAGATCGGAGGGGTGCTCGTACCGGATGGTTTTTGCATCACGACGGCAGCTTTTACACGTGCGCTCGGTGAGAACTCCACAATCAGGGTGTTACTGAATCGATTGTCAACCTTCGGGGCGGCAGACGTGGAGAAGATCCGTGAGGTTAGTGGTGAGATTCGTAGGATTGTTGAAGGTATAGTCATTCCCCGGGATATTTGTGAAGAGGTCACACGCTTCCTTTCAAGGTTTGATGCGAAAGAAGCGTTTGCCGTGCGGTCGAGCGCAACAGCAGAAGATCTGCCGACGGCGTCTTTTGCCGGACAGCAGGACACATATTTAAATGTTATCGGCGTCGAAGCAATCTTACAGCATATTAGCAAATGCTGGGCATCACTATTTACAGCGCGTGCAGTACTATACCGCGTTCAACATGATTTTGATCATCGAAAGGTGCGTTTGTCGGTGGTAGTGCAAAAGATGGTCTTTCCGCAAGTGGCGGGTATCATGTTCACTGCCGACCCCGTTACGGGCAACAGGAAGGTCATATCTATCGACGCCAGTTTTGGCCTCGGGGAGGCGCTGGTCTCAGGTCTTGTAAATGCCGACGTTTATAAAGTACGCGATGGCCAGGTAATCGAGAAAAAAATAAGTGCCAAGAAGCTGGCGATTTATGCGATCAAGGAAGGCGGGACAAAAACGCAAGAGATTGAGGCCGCGAGGCAGAACATGCCAGCCCTTACGGACGGGCAGATTGTGCAGCTGGCACACCTTGGCAGCGGGATTGAACAACACTTTGGCTACCCGCAGGATATCGAGTGGTGTTTGGCCGATGGTAGGATCTATATTGTTCAGAGTAGACCGATCACTACATTATTTCCCATACCCCAAGAGAATGATCGGGAGAATCATGTGTATATATCTGTCGGACATCAGCAAATGATGACAGACGCGATGAAACCCCTGGGACTATCGGTGCGGCAGTTAACCTCTGCCGGGCCCATGGCTATTGCGGGAGGACGGATGTTTGTTGACGTTGCGGCCCGGTTGTCATCACCGGCCACCCGGAAAACGATACTGGAGATGGCCGGCCAATCCGATCCGCTTATAAAAGACGCCCTGATGACCGTTCTTGAGCGGAATGACTTTATAAAATTACTGCCAGGCGATGAGCCAGGTAACGGTGGTCGTGTTCTTTCGATGGCGGGCTTCCGTACGCAACTTAAAAATGATCCGGCCATTGCCGCTGGCCTGGTTGCGCGCAGCCAGGCATCGATAAAAGCCTTACGTGAAAACATCCAATCGAAATCGGGATCGGAGCTGCTTGATCTTATTCTGGAAGATCTCGCGCAGTTAAAGACGAGTCTATTTGATTCGCAGAATATGGCCGCGATTATGGGCGCCATGGATGCTGCCGCCTGGATCAATGAGAAAATGAACGAATGGTTGGGTGAGATAAATGTAGCCGATACGTTGTCGCAGTCTGTGCCGAACAATGTCACCTCGGAAATGGGCCTGGCGCTGCTGGATGTCGCCGATGTGATCCGTCCGTATCCGGCAGTAATTGAATATTTACAACAGGTAAAAGATAAAAACTTTTTAGATGAACTGGTGAACGTCGAGGGTGGTGAGAAGGCTCGGAAGGCGATCGATGCTTACCTTGAGATGTATGGCATGCGGTGTACCGGTGAAATCGATATTACGAGGACGCGGTGGAGTGAAGATCCCAGGATATTGGTTCCTCTGATTCTTAGCAATATTAGAAACTTTGAGCCCCACGCCAGCCAACGGAAATTTGAACAAGGACGGCAGGAAGCGTTAAAAAAAGAAACGGAACTGCTGAATCGGCTTAAACAACTACCGGATGGTGAACAAAAAGCCGAAGAGACAAAACGTATGATCAGCCTGGTTCGGAATTTTGCCGGCTATCGGGAGTATCCTAAATACGATATTGTGAGTCGTTATTTTGTGTACAAGCAGGCCTTGCTGCGGGAAGCGGAAGCTCTTGTGCAAGCGAATGTTATTCACAGCACAGAAGATATAGATTATCTTACATTTGAAGAGCTGCACGAAGTTGTACGCCGTCATGCACTGGATTATCAGATCATAAGGAAGCGGAAAGATGACTACGAACTGTATAAAAAATTGACGCCCCCGCGGGTTATTACGTCAGAGGGTGAAATCATTACAGGTACGTACAAACGCGGGAATCTCCCGACGGGGGCGATTATCGGTCTGGCGGTCTCCTCCGGAATTGTGGAAGGACGAGCACGCGTTATCGTAAAGATGGAAGATGCCGTTTTGGAAGAGGGTGACATTTTAGTTACTCCGTTTACCGACCCTAGCTGGACGCCATTGTTTTTATCAATAAAGGGGCTGATTACTGAAGTGGGCGGATTGATGACTCATGGCGCCGTGATCGCACGCGAATACGGCCTGCCTGCCGTTGTTGGTGTGGAGCGTGCGACTACGCTGATCAGGGACGGACAGAGAATTCGTGTGCACGGTACGGAAGGGTATGTAGAGATTTTAAAAAGCGAGTAAATGAACAACCATCAACACTTTATACAGCGCTGTTATGAACTTGCTGAGCTTGCCGCCCGTGAGAGCGAAAGTCCGGTGGGAAGCGTGATTGTAAAAGACGGCATAATCATCGGCGAAGCGTATGAGAAAAGTCGTCAGCTACAAGATATTACCCGGCACGCCGAAACACTGGCGATACTCGATGCACGGCAACGTGGCGGAAACCTGGAAGGAGCAATCCTGTATACCAATGTGGAGCCTTGTATTCTTTGCTCGTATGTTATACGCCACCATCGCATTGCTGAAGTTGTCTTTGCCAAACACTCCGGCGAGCTCGGCGGGACAGTGGAGCCGTTCAATATATTGACGACGTCGCACGTTAAAACCTGGGGCGCTCCCCCCACGATAATTCCTTTTTCGGACGGGCGTTAGCCAGGTAACGTCATTGCGGATCAAGCGAATATAGCGTACTCCGATGTCGCTGTACACTACGCCGAATACTTCCGGCGATAATCGACAGGCGACAGATCCGTCAGCTTTTTAAAGACCTTCCGGAAAGCGTCAATGTCGCTATATCCCGTTTCGTAGATTATTTCGTTCACCGTTTTGTGACCGGCCTCAAGATGTTTCTTGGCAAATTCAACCTTTACCCGTTGTACATATTCCTGTACGGAGTTGCCCGTGCATTTCCTGAACCGCCGTTCGAAGGTTCTTCTGCCAACGCCTAGTTTGTTGCAGATGGCTTCTACCGTAAATGTTTCGGTAGGATGATTCTCCATAAATTCCTGCGCTTTTAAAACTACTTCGTCTCCGTGTCGTTTCTGGCCGATAAAGATCATGAACGGATTTTGACTCTTTCGCTCGATGTCGATCTCAAACATTTTGGAAGCCAGGATGGCCAGGTCCCGGCCCGCATGCTTTTCTATGATATATAATAGCAGATTCAGGTAAGAATATCCACCGCCACACGTGTAAATTCCGTTCTCGTCCGTAATGATCGTATCGTCAACAACGTGTATATGCGGAAACATCTCCTGGAATTCGTTCCGCGCGGCCCAATGCACGGCGCATTTTTTATTGTCCAATAATCCTGTAGAGGCGAGGTAAAACGAGCCGACACAGAGACAAACAATTTCAGCATGGTTATGTTTGTGCTGCGTGGTGATCCAGGAAGTATATTTTTGATTTACCTCAATGGCTTTCTTAAAATCACCGCAGAGCAGCGGCAATACGATGATGTCGGTCTTCGTGACATCGTGGATGGTTTTATTTGCCGAAACCTGATAAAGTCCATTCCCCAGCTTCGTGTTCTTTGCCAGTGCTACGATTTCGACGTCGTAGAAAGACGGCTTTTGTTGGTAGCGCATAAAGTCGTTTACCCGCGAGAACAGCTGATGACTGCTATCAATACTGGTTAGCGTGGCGTCATACAGTGGGAGGATAGACACGTGTTTCATATCGAAATGTAACAAGGCGGCGTGTCGCAATCAACGGGTAAGATTGTCGTTTTTACACGGCGTTGTGCTGCTCACAGCCTGTATTTTTGTTGTAAAACTAACAGAAAGATGAAGGCAGTCGAGATCGTTATGTTGCCTGTCAAGGACAGGCAACAGGCAAAAGAGTTCTATTTGAGAATGGGTTTTCATGTGCTGGTAGAGGCGCCCGACCCGCACGGTGACGCCTGGATCCAAATGGGCTTCCCCGGTAGCGATACGAGTATTTCGCTGGCGGCGTTTCATGCGATCATTTGCCAAACCGATGACATTGAGAAAGAAATTCAGCAGCTGAAAACCCAAGGTATAGAGACAGGCAAGATAGACAATACACCCTGGGGGCGTTTTGCCTGGCTGAAGGACCCGGATGGGAACAGTTTGTGCTTACACGAGCGTAGTTTATAGGGTAGCCCTGTGGTCGTCATCCCGGCTACAATAATCGTCATTCCGGCTACGCCCAGCTCATTGCGCAGCGGCACCTTTGTGATACAAAAAATCACAATACACCATGCGTCAACAGACCAAAGAGCTTTCCGCGATCGAGATCACGTCGTTCTTGTTACAGGCAGAGTTTTCGATACAAGACTTTATTGAGGTCAATGTACCGATCGATGCCTGGCTAAAAGAACAGCCTGGGTTTATCTCCCGGCACATTGCCCAGGAAACGGATGGCCGTATTTCAGATGTGTTGCTGTGGGGAAGTGTCAAACAGGGTACGCAGGCTATGCACCGATTGATGGACGTCTTTCGCGACTCGCCCATTCACAGCATGATTGACCAGGGCACGGTGTCGTGGAACGTAATGCCCGTGCGGCATCAGATTTAGCTACCTTTGTGCCGTGAAGACCGATCAACCTGTCTTGTTCGAATCCATTGCTGCGCTGCACCGGGCGGTCGGGCAGCCGGCGCCCCTGCATCCGCTGATCAGCATCGTCAATTATGGCGCGGTCGGCGGCGACCTGTCGCACCTGGCGAACGGCATGATCATGAGCTTTTACAAGATTTCTTTCAAGACGCACTTTCGCGGAAGGATACGGTATGGCCAGGGATACTATGACTTCGAGGCGGGCGGTATGTCGTTCATTGCGCCCGGCCAGCTCATTCGCGGCATAGACGAAGAGGCTGACTACGAAGGCATGTCGTTGCACGTGCATCCTGATCTGCTTCGGCCGTATGCGCTGGGTAAGGCCATCCGGAACTACGGTTTCTTTTCGTATACGGCAGCCGAGGCGTTGTATGTGTCAGAAAAAGAGAAGCAGACCATCCTGACGGTTTTTAATCATATTCAGGACGAGCTGAACGAACGTATTGACTCGTTTAGCCAGGACGTGATCGTAAACCAGATCGAGCTGCTGCTGAACTATAGCAATCGGTTCTATAACCGCCAGTTTATCACGCGCAAGGCTGTTAACAGCGATCTCCTCGGCCGGTTTGAGGAGCTTCTGGAGGTATACTTCCGGGATGAAAAGACCCTGATGGCCGGCTTGCCGACCGTGCAATACCTGGCCGACCAGCTCAATCTATCCCCGCGGTACCTGAGCGACCTGCTACGGTCGCTGACCGGCCAGAATACCCAGCAGCACATCCATCATAAGGTGATCGAAAAGGCCAAGGAATACCTGGTGGCCGATCAATTGACCGTGGCCGAGGTAGCGTACCAGCTGGGGTTCGAGCACCCCCAGTCGTTTAATAAGATCTTTAAGAAAAAGACCAGTCAGACGCCCCTCGAATTCCGGCAAGCGTTTAAAGGCTAGCCGTCGGTATTTTTCCATCCCACGAAAACAGGCATTCACCCCATTTGCTTGGCGGACGGAGCCCCCGCCAGTATCTTTCGGGTACGATTGGGAAATATATACACGGCATGTTAGAAAAGATCGATCTGAAACGAATGGAATTCTGGGGCGCCACCGCCCTATACGCGCTTGCACTCATTCTGTTGCTGATGGACGTGTCCGACAGCAACATGGTTCGGGTGTGGACACCCTATCGGAAGTTTTTCGAGCAAAACCACCTGCATTACTCGTATTCCAAAAACTATTTCTTTCCCCAGGTGGCCCGCTTCACGGGTTATTACGGCGCATTCCTGCTTTGGAACTTTGTCATTGTGCCGTGCCTTCTGGTACGGCGGCGAATGGTCTGGGGTATAGTGTTGATAGCGTTTTTACTGGGCGCCCTTTGGTCGTTGCTGATTGTGACCGATACCTGGCTACGGAGTTACCTATTCTACATCAAGTCTGACGACTATGCGTATAACTTGTTCATGAAGCAGGGGTTGGTGACGGCTGTTTGGATTCTGCTTGCACTAGGCGGCTACCTGTTGGCCAAACGGATTATTGCAAATCTACTGGTACACATCGGCCAATTGCCACTTCAGTATCGTACCGTGGCGCAAAACGTATTTCTGGCGCTAATAGTATGGGGAATGGTGGGAGTTGGTATTGTCATGGTCACTACCGTTACGAAGCCGTTTATACTGGCTATGGGCATTATACTGTTCAGCATCCTGCTGTATGGCCTTTCTTTTTCGACGCTTATAGAAGACACTCTCCAGAAAGGACTTTGGGCATATCTGTTGCGGATTGCTGCTATCTGTATCGGCGTAGGCTTGATGCTTTTTGTTATTGTGGGGACGGTTTGGCGGCAACGGGATGCCACGCTGGCCGTGACAGCCAACGGGTTCTTTCAGGTGTTTATATGTGCGCCACTGTATTGGATGCTGTATCAGCGTGGGCTGAACACCCGACGGCAGCTCACCTCGCTCCAAACGGCACTTGGAAGCTCATCGGCCAACCTGGACTTCCTGCGCTCGCAGATCAACCCACACTTCCTGTTCAACGCCCTGAATACACTTTATGGCACGGCGTTGCAAGAATCAGCCGAACGCACGGGCGAGGGTATTCAGCGGCTGGGTGATATGATGCGCTTCATGCTACGGGAGAACACCCAGGAAAAAATACTGTTGGCGCGCGAGATCGAATACCTGCGGAATTACGTGGCGTTGCAGACCCTGCGCATCCAGGCGTCACCGGACATTACTATATCGCAGCATATCGAAGACGACCTTAGCGACCTTCGCATTGCACCCATGCTGCTGATTCCATTTGTTGAGAACGCGTTTAAGCACGGCATCAGCCTGCGTAAGCCTTCGCAGCTGGCCATTTCGTTACAGATTCGCGAGGGCAGGTTGTATTTTGATGTCCGCAATACGGTGCATGAAAAACAAGACCACGACATCGAGGCCGACAAGAACGGCATTGGGCTGGAAAATGTGCGACTGCGGCTGCAATTGCTATACCCGCAAAAGCACGAGCTGGTGGTGCGCCAGACGGCACTTGAGTTCTTTATTCACTTAACCGTTCAATTAACCGAAAAAGTATGATGACTGCCATTGCTGTCGACGACGAGCCCATAGCCCTGGACGTGGTAAAAAGCCTGGCGGCCAAGGTGCCATTCCTGGTGATGCAGGAGTGTTTTACCGATGCCTTTGCAGCCATGGACTACCTGCAACGCAATACCGTGGACTTGTTGTTTCTCGATATCAAGATGCCCGATATAACAGGTATAGATTTTCTCAAAAGCCTGAACAAAATGCCGCTGGTCATTTTTACCACGGCGTATTCCGAGCATGCCGTCGCCAGCTTTGAGCTCGACGCAGTGGATTATTTACTCAAGCCTTTTTCCCTGGCGCGATTTATGAAGGCTTGTAACAAGGCCCATGAGCTCTATGGTTTTCGGAATGCGGGAAATAGTAAAGAGTATATGTTCCTCAAGACCGGCTACGAACAGGTACGCGTTCTGTTTAATGAAATTGAATACCTGGAAGCGGCCGGCAATTATATAACGTTCAAATTGCATGACCGCGAGGTTGTGTCGCGTATGACCATGGTGGAGGTAGAGAATCTGCTACCGACCGGCAAGTTTGTGCGGATACACAGGTCGTTTGTTATCGCCATAGCCAAAATAGAAAAGATCGAGCGACATCAGGTAACCCTGCGCGGCCGTGCACTGCCCGTAGGGGGCGCTTATTTGCCAAACCTGGAAGCGATCAGTAAGCAATAAAGATCTATATAGCTGGCCTCGCGAGACGGCTGTATACACCCCGAATTTTTTATCGGTATGAAACACGTATGAGCTGCCGTGGCAGACTCGTCAGGAAAATATTGCCTGTTGAGTAACGTACGGCGCGTAAATTAAATCTAACACACAAGATAGAGTGATTATGAAAACAATTATAGCGAGTATTTTAATGTTGTGCGTCCATGCTGTTATCGCCCAATATAACGGAAACGAGCGATATACAATAGAGGTTGATGTGAGCAAGGTGTCGACTAAACCCGAAATGGTGTACTTGTGGTATGAAGGTATCGGGAGTGGACGTAATCGTGCATACTACGATAGTGCCGCAGTGATTCATGGTAAGGCGCGATTTAAAGGTACTATTGCGATGTCAGGAGAGGCATACTTAGCGCAAGTATCGCGGGCGGAGCTTCGCGCGGCTAATCGTCTGTTGCCGGATACCAAAGGGGACGTGTTAAAGTTTTACCTTGAGCCGGCCGCGCTGACAATCTACTGTGTGGACTCTCTCAGTAATTACGTTGTTACCGGCGGCCGGTATAGCAAGGATTATCGCCAGTTTAAAAAAATGGAAGATGAATTCCTATTGCGTCGCGACCACTATTATTATCCGGAATTGGAACGCGTGTTCAAGGAAGATTCGGTCGTGTTTAAGAGTCTGCTGCTGACCTACGCCATGGTGGAACTGGATTATTACAATATAACCCTGCGTAACTTTGTGCTCTCGCATCTAAATTCCGTGGTGTCATTACTTGCCTTGCGCGCGATACAATTGAGGAACGGCGATGATCCGCGTCTGAGTGATACCTTGTTAAAGTCGTTGAGTACGTCGGTTGCGCACGCACCGGAGGCGGAAGATATCTGGTTATACCGCGAAGCGCTTGGCAGAACGGCCCTCGGTGCCATGGCGCCGATCTTTAGTCTTCCCGATGATACCGGTGATATGCACGCATTGGAATCCTATCGTGGTAGCTATGTGTTGTTGGAATTCTGGTCGAGCGACTGCGGAATTTGCTGGGAAGAGCACCGCAAACTGAGGCATATCTACGAGCAATTTCGCCATCGAAACTTTACTATACTGGGGGTCTCCCTGGATACCGTGCGTGAACCGTGGTTGGCAGCCATTCACCAGGATGGTATCAGTAGATGGGCTCAGCTTTCCGATCTGAAGGGCTTTAATAGTCGCGTCGCAATGTTATATGGTGTACGTAACATGCGGGAGAGCTATCTGATCGATCCCAGTGGCCATATTGTGGCGAAAAACCTCTGGGGTGATGAGCTTGCCACAAAACTGAAAGAGGTTTTCCGCAGTTGGCAGCTGGAAACGCACACTACACCGTTTTTTGACAAAGCCAGTCGCCGGAATTAACCCGTAAAGCACCGCAATCGAAGTAATGTAAAAAATGGCATAGTTTTTCGTTTAGCATGTAGTACTAACAAACATGAAATATGAAAAAGGTGTGGAATAAATGGATCATGATGATCGCGGCGACCTTTTTCGTGAGCATGCTAAACGTGACAGTCAGTATGGCCCACGATGGAGGCGTTACATTGCAAGTCTTCTATGACGAGCTGCAGCCCTATGGCACCTGGATAGCGTATGAAAACTACGGTTATGTCTGGCGACCGCGCGTCGACCGTGATTTTGTTCCGTATGCTACCAACGGTTATTGGATCAATACAGAGTATGGTAATACATGGGTATCGGATTATGGCTGGGGTTGGGCGCCCTTTCACTACGGGCGCTGGTTTTACGATGATTTTTACGGGTGGATGTGGGCGCCCGATACGGTCTGGGGACCGGCCTGGGTAGCGTGGCGCAGTGGCGGTGGTTATTATGGCTGGGCGCCGCTCATGCCGGGTATAACGGTGAGTGTATCGTATAATTATTATGATCGCATTCCCGACCGCTACTGGAGCTTTGTGCCGTGCCGCTATATAACTTATCGCACGGTTTACCGGCACTGCGTGCCGCGACCGCAGGTGGTAACAATCATTCACCAGACGACAGTAGTAACACATCACTATACGGACAGTCGTCGGCGCACGTACTTTACCGGTCCGTCACGCCGGGAGATCGAGCGCGTGAATAATACCCGCGTGCCGGTGTATGCGGTCAACGATCGCAGCCGTCCGGGCAGGACGGAGATTGAACGCGACCGCGTGAGCTTCTATAAGCCTGAGATTGACAATGACCGGGAGTCACGTGCCCGGGCAATACCCTCGCGAATGGAGCGGAGAGACAGGCGCTCGACGACTGATCTGCGCAATGGTCTGGACGACAATTCTGCTAACCGGCAGTCGGTTGAGGATCGGCGCCGCGAAGTACGCGACCAGCCGGTGCGACGGTCAGAAACAAACCGTGAGGGAGATGCCGGGATCGATGGGCGCACGCGTGAAACTGAAAATGTCCGACGAGGGCAGGAGCAGGAACGTGATCGCAACCAGTCCCTGGAGCGATTGCGTCAACAGCAGGGCCAGCAGCCCCTCGACAAGAACGATTTGAGACAGCCATCGGACAAACCAAACCGCGAGCGTGAGGATGCTCGTCGTCAACAGGAGGCTCGCGAGCGGTTCGACCGGGACGACAATAATCGACGTATGCAGGAAGAGCGTGTACGCGACCAGCAACGTCAACAAGATCAACAGCGGGTTCAGGATCAGCGTCAGCAACAACAGCAGGAGCGTATGCAGGAACGGCAACGTCAGCAGGAGCAACGCGTCCAGGAGCAACAGCGTCAGCAACAACAGCAGGAGCGCATGCAGGATCAGCAACGTCAGCAAGACCAACGTGTGAAAGAACAACAGCGCCAACAGGAGCGTGTGCAGCAGCAACAACGTCAGCAGGAGCAGCGTGTGCAGCAACGTCAGGAGCAACAGCAAATGCGCCAGCAGCGCATGACGCAGCCGGAGCGGCAGGCTCCAAGTCGCTCGGAGTCACCTCGTGAGAGCCGCGGGAATGGTTCCAGACGAAGAGATTAAGCAATCCTATTAAGCAATACCACCTATAATCTCCTCCCGACTTTCTCGGGGGGAGATTTTTTTTCGGACCTCTCCAATGGGGTGTATCCGGGAGGCGGCGTAGTTTTTGCCTGGCCGTCAGCTTTAAAATTCTTCTTTCTCGAAGATTGATTTCACCTGGGCGATTTCCTGCTGATAGATTGTTTTCTTGCGGGTGGCGAAGTATAGGACGTTCTCGATCACTTTCGTGCCGGTTGAAACGATGCGCATCTTGCGGATGGCCACGGCTTCGCGGCACAGAAAGTCGGGTATAACAGAAAATCCTTCATTATCACTCAGGCATCGTACAATCGAGCTGATGTTGGGAACAATGTAGTTGGGCTTAAAATCGGGATGCTCGTTGAAGTTGTTAAACCAAAAACGTTTCAGGTGTTCCATGTCGGCGGCCGTACTATACCAGATTTGCTGCTTCAGCCATTGTTTAGCACCTTCCAGATCTTTCTTTTTTAGTAGTGACTCCAGCGCTGTGGTGCGCGTTTTGTTCCCACAGACGAGTACAATGCGCTCTTTCGAAAACGGTGCATACTCCAGGTTCTTTTGCTGGCCTCTCTGTGGTGTGATGATCAAGTCCAATAATCCCTTGTCGAGGTCTTGCTGCATCTGCGGATACTCGCCGAACTTGATAATCACATTGAAGGGCAGGGAGCTGATGTGCTTCTCCAGCGTAAATTGAAATGTCTCGAAGCACATGCCGATGCCGATCGTCGATCGCTCGGTCTTTGAGCTTTTGTGGAAAAGCTGCTCTGCCGTTTCGAGTTTACTAAGGGGCTCCAGGATAAAGTTATACAATACTTTACCGCGCTCGGTCGGAACCATTTTTTTGGCTGACCGGTCGAAGAGTTTATATCCCGTATACGCTTCCAGCGAGCTAAGATGAAGGCTCACGCCAGGCTGGGAGATGTAGAGCTGTTGGGCTGCGCCGGTAAGCGTGCCGGTGTCGTAGATCGCTTTAAAAGTTCGTAGCCATTCCAGGTTCAGAAGCATAGCCGTACGAGTTATGTGAAAATAGTCTCCAGAAGGTGTATCAGATTTCTGATGCAAACCTACTATTTAAGTTATTGTGATAATAGCACTATCCGGAGGATTTTCGCGTAGTAGAGGAAAAGAAATTAACATCATTTAATAAACATCGCTATGTTATTCCAAGCTTATACGCTTCAAGACCTGAAACTTCAGAACCGCATTGTTATGCCGCCCATGACCCGCTCACGCGCGGCGACGGGCGAAGTGGCCACCGCGTTGATGGCCGAGTACTATGGCCAACGGGCTTCCGCCGGCCTCATTATTTCCGAAGGCACTCAGATAAGCCGGCAAGGGCAGGGTTATGCCTGGACGCCGGGCATTTATACACCCGCTCAAATCGAAGGCTGGAAACAGGTGACCCGCGCCGTGCATGAAAAGGGCGGGTTGATCTTCGCGCAGCTGTGGCACGTCGGGCGTGTGTCGCATACGTCGCTGCAAGAGAATGGCCAGGCGCCGGTGGCGCCGTCGGTTGTGGTGGCCGAGGGTGTTAAAGTATTTGTTGACGCGGAGGGAAAAGGTTCAGCTACGGGTAAAGGTGCGATGGCACAACACTCGACACCACGTGAATTGACGGTGCCGGAGATACACCAGATCGTACAGGATTACGCACAGGCTGCACGCAATGCCATCGCGGCGGGCTTCGATGGCGTCGAGCTGCACGGTGCGAATGGCTACCTCATTGAACAGTTCATGGACTCTCAAACCAACCTGCGCACCGACGAGTATGGCGGCTCGCTAGAAAACCGGCTACGTTTTTTAAAAGAAGTTGTGACAGCCGTGGCCAACGCCGTCGGCCGCGAGCGGGTGGGCGTGCGACAGGCACCGCTGACAACGCTGATGGGCGCTGTGGATGATAACCCTGAAGAAACCTATATCGCCGCCGCCCGCATACTTGACGAACTGGGTGTAGCCTACATTCACATTGCTGAAGCTGATTGGGAAGACGCTCCCGTTATGCCGGTAGCATTTAAAGAGGCTTATCGCAAGGCTTTTCGCGGCACCCTCATCTATGCCGGTAAGTATACCGTGGCGCGCGCCCAGGAGGCGCTGACGAAGGGCTGGGCCGACCTCATCGCCTTTGGCCGTCCGTTCATTGCCAATCCCGACTTGCCACTGCGCCTGGAAAACAACCTGCCGTTGAACGAGGCCGACCGGACTACGTTCTTTGGTGGCGATACACGCGGCTATACCGATTACCCCGTATATGCAACGGCCGACACGCTGGCCGATTGTCAATAGCACAGTTGTTAACAGAAATTTTTATCATGATGCGCCCGGAGTATTTCCAGGCGCATCATCTACAGAGATAATACCATGCGACAGCCCTTGTGTAGTTCAACCGGCCATCCGATAAGCACTGTAAGGTCTGGTAATCTCCGGTCGAAGTTCGCGGTCATTAGGATTTCGAAGCCTCCAACGCCTGGCGGAAGTCTTCCATCAGGTCCTCTGTATCCTCAATCCCAACCGACAAACGTATCATCGTATCCGGTATACCCATTTCGGCACGGCGTTCAGCGCCCAGCTCAAAGAAGATGGTCTGTGCCACGGGTATTGCCAATGTGCGCGTGTCGCCCAGGTTGCTCGACTTGATCACTACCTGCAGACGGTTGAGGAATGCCAGGCAATCAATTTTCTCGTTGACGACAAAGCTCATCAGGCCGCCGTGGCGGTGAAACAGCGATGACGTCAGGGCGTGCTGTGGATGACTGGCCAGTCCGGGGTAATATACTTTGCTGACCAGTGGATGTGCTTCCAGGAAAGTCGCCAGCGTCTTGGCGTTGTGGCAGGCGCGTTCTAAACGCAGGGCCAGGGTTTCGGAACCAACGGAAATGCTGTGCGCAGCCTCCGGTGAAAGCGTACCTCCACCGTCGCGCAGGCCACGCTTGCGGATTTGTGTAATGCCCAGCATGGCCGGTTTGATCTGTGCGCGTAGTATGGGCGTGATGTTCGGAAATTGCTCCCAGTTATACAGACCGGTGTCGGTCACGCTGCCGCCCAGGGCGTTGCCGTGGCCGCCGATATATTTCGTCAGCGAGTTGATAACGAGGCTGGCTTTTACCGACACTGGCTTGAACAGGTACGGTGAGGTCATGGTGTTATCGACCACGTAGATCAGGTTCTTTTTCGAACAGAGCTCGCCGATGTTGGCCAGGTCGGCCACTTGCGTGGCAGGGTTGGCGATGGTTTCTACGAATACCATGCGCGTATTGTCGCGGCAGGCGTCGGCTACGTTCTTAGCGTCGGTGACATCCACAAACGAGATGGCTACCCCCATGTCCATAAAGGTTTGCATGATGCTGCGGGTGTTGCCGAAGAGGTATGAGCTCGCCACGATGTGATCGCCGGCTTTGATCAGCGCCAGTACCGTGGCAGTGATGGCGGCCATGCCGGTTGAAAAGCTCACGGTGGCCATGCCACCTTCCATCTGTGTTACCTTGTGCTCGAGGGCTGTTGTCGTGGGGTTGCCCTGACGTGAGTATGCATACCCTTTGGTCTTGTTTTGAAAGACATCTACCAGACCTTGTACATCTTCATACCCCCAGGTAACAGCGGTATGGATCGGCTGGTGCAGCGAGCCGAATTCAGGCTTTAAGAGGCGGTCGGAGTGAAGCAGAGTGGTGGTAAATCCCTTGGGCTTGCTCATGGCACGTTTGTTTGAAATGCGGCAAAGATAAAAGCATTTCGCTATTCCCCCAGCCTTACTTCACCTTCGTGTTGATCCACAGGTGGCTGTACCAGTACCAACCACCTTTTTTTCCAGGGGCGGTGAGCGTGTACAGTGTCCGGCGTCTTCCTGCAATGTCAGCGCCGGCTTGCAACGAAACTGTCACCAGGCCCGTGGTATCTTGTTTGGTAATGCGACACGAACATGGGCTGCCCTGGGCAAAGCATTGCAGGCGCCTGGCCTGGATCTCGTCGCCTTTGAAGGTAAGCGTCAAGGCAGGACGTTTATCGGGCAAGGGCATTGGCGCGAAGGGCGTCGTCACGTCCAGCGCACGCATCACAGCTTTCTCGGCAAACCTGGCGGGAGCAGAATAGGCTTCGGCCATTGGAAACCGCGGACACATAAACACGTCGGTGCCATTGTATAAAACGCCCGAGAGTTGCGCCGCCGCGGCTTTAAAACCGGCATCTTTTACGATCTGCTTCATCTTGTCGTCGAACTCCCCATACGGGTACGAGAAGACGATAGGCTTTTTGTTGAGATGCTTTTCAATGATGTCCTGGCTTTGAATAATCTCTTTTCGGAAGGTCTCGTAGCGGGAGTCAGCGCTTTGGTTGAGGAAGTAGTCGTGCGAGTGGGTATGATTGCCGATTTCGACACCACTGGCCAGCGTCGTTTTGAGTTCGTCCCAGTCCATGAAGTCGCCACCGCCTACTGTTTTGGTATTGATGAACAGCGTGGCGGGCATTTTATACTTCTTGAGCAGGGGCAGACCGTGGCGGAAGAAGCTGGCATACCCATCGTCGATGGTAATGACCGCGGTCTTTTGTGGCGGTGCCTCTGATTGTAAATAGTCGATGGCGTCGGAAAAGTTAAGCACCTGAAACTTGTTCTTTGCCAGGTATGCCAGGTGTGCTTCGAAATCTTTCACGGATACGTTGGTGGTGGGATAGCGCCCATCGCCCACGCGGTGGTATATAAAGCAGACGATGTCTTTGCGGGGCCCGCCTCCTGGTTTTTCGGCGGTACTGGTACACGCCAGCAGCACAAGGAGAAATGACAGGTAGAACAGCGGTCCCGGTATCCGGGAGGCCACGGGGTTAGTCCGGGAAAAGGTAGGCCGGGTCCAGCTGGTACGTATCATATTGCGTGAGGTTGTTGGCAATGATCATCTTCTTAAGCTGTTGCGTATAGGCCGACCTGCGTTCGGAATAATACTTTAGATGGGGGAGAAGCTCAAACGGGTCTTGCGTGTGCTGCATGGCTTCGCGCAGCCCGCGATAGGAGCGGGACCGTGCCAGGACCTCGAAGTAGTGGGCGATGGACTGCGCCATGTCATCGTACGCACGCACATATACCTGCCTGGTCTTTCGCTTGCGTGAGGCAGCCATGCGCGGCTCTTTGGCGTTAAAAGACCAGATGCCAAACAGGTTCCGTGCTTGCAGAAAAAAACGCGATTGGCCCCAGCCGCTCTCCACGGCGGTCTGCGCCAGGATTACACTGTTGGGCAGCGTCACCATGCGGCCAGGCAGGTCTGTCAGGCCCACGGCACGGTAGCGTCGGCGCATGTCGTAATAAAAGGCGCTGTCGCTGGCTGTCCAGTAGCGCTTCCGCTGTAAAATATAGATTTTCTCGCGGTTCTGCTCGATCTGGTATTTGGCCACCAGAATGGATGGCAATACGGTAGCGATGAAAGTCCGCTTTGCTTCCCGGCTGGGTAGCTTTGCCAGTCCTGATACATTGGTGTACAGAAACGGTTTTACCAGGCTGCCGGTCAAAGCAGCAACTTCTTTCAGCGATTGGAGCTGAATCGTTTCCGTGCGTACGTGAAAGGTCTTGTTACGGCCGGTGTTGTGGGCAATGATCAGGATGATCAAAATAGAACCCAGGAAGGCCGCCCAGTTTCTGCGTAGCTGTTGCGCCATGCCGTAAAAATAACGAAGCCCGGGGCGTACAGCAAGTCGTCACCCCGGGCCTGTCAGAAATATCGGCATAGCCGCCAGATAGGCGTTAATTGCGCTTTTTCAGGTCAACAGACAGGTTTGCGGCTGCAGGTTCGTCCAAAAACCACACGATTTCGCCCTTTTCTGGGTGAATGAGCTGAGCCGGGTATTCATCAATGTTCCGGGCATCCTCCAAAATATGGTGTATTGCTTCGGCTTTGCCACCGCCGTACACCAAAAAGGCAATGATTGCCCCCCGGTTGATCACCGGGGCCGTCAGTGTAATGCGGTTCATTTTTACTTCGTCGATGTAGAGGCCTTTTACAAGCGCTTCCTTTTCGTGGAGTACCGACGTGTGAGGGAAGAGCGACGCTGTATGTGAATTGTCGCCGAGACCCAGCAGGATAAAATCAAAGCAGATGGGTTTCTCGACAAAGTAGCCGCGAATGTCCTGCTCGTAGCCTTCTGCTGCCGCGTCTACTGCGAGGTCGGTGTTCATGCGAAATACCTGACCGGGGGTGATGTTCAGCGGTGTAAACAGCATCTCTTGCGCCATGCGGTAGTTGCTGTCAGCATGCGTGGCGGGCACGTAACGCTCGTCGCCAAAGAAGAAAAAAATCCTGGTCCAGTCGATCTTCGACCGGTATGCGTCCGAGGCCAGCAAGGTATATAATTTCTTAGGAGAGCTGCCCCCTGAAAGTACAAAGGAGAAACGGCCGTGCTTGTGAATAGCCTGTTTGGCGCTGTCGACGATGAAGTCGGCCAGTGCTGTCAGCAGCGTATCGGTGTTGTCAAAGATGCGGAGCATAATAGGTTTACTTCTTGGAGTTTTTGAGGGGTAAAGTAAACCAATGGAAACCGTCTTTGGCAATGAGTGACTCGGCGGTTTCAGGGCCCCATGAATCCACCGGGTAGTTCGGGAAGCTGATGCTTTTCTTACCGCCCCAAGCATTGAGGATCGGCATGACCAAATCCCATGCAGCCTCTACCTGGTCGCCGCGCATAAACAACGTCTGGTCTCCCAGCATGGTGTCGAGCAGCAGCGTCTCGTAGGCTTCGGGTGTGTCTCCGGTATAGGTACCGTTGTAGTCAAAGATCATGTCCACCGGGTTCAGTGTCATGTCCAGGCCGGGACGTTTTGCTTGTATCTGCAGACGCACGCTCATCTCGGGTTGAATGCTGATGATAAGGCGATTCTGTTGCCATCCCTCGATCGCTTCCGACGGGAAGATGAGGTGCGGCACATCTTTAAATTGGATCATGATCACCGATGATGACTGGTGCATGCGCTTACCGGTACGCAGATAGAAAGGCACGCCGTGCCAACGCCAGTTGTCGATGTGGAACTTGATGGCGGCAAATGTCTCCGTATTGGAGTCTGGCGCAACACCGGGCTCTTCGCGATAACCAGGAAGTTCTTTGCCTTCCATCCAGCCTTTGCTATACTGGCCGCGTACTGCGTTCCTTTTGACATCTTCGGCGGTGAACTTACGCATGGAGTGCAGCACGTCCACTTTTTTATTGCGTACCTCGTCGGCCTGGAAGCTTGTAGGAGGTTCCATTGCCACCAAGCAAAGAAGCTGCAAAATGTGGTTTTGGATCATGTCGCGCAGTGCGCCGGATTCGTCGTAATAGCCTCCGCGACCACCCACACCCAGTTGCTCTGACACGGAGATTTGTATGTGATCGATATAACTCCGGTTCCACAGCGGCTCGAAGATCGAGTTAGAGAAGCGCAATGCCAGAATGTTTTGCACAGTCTCTTTCCCCAGGTAGTGGTCAATGCGGTAGATCTGTTGTTCCGAGAATACGCCGCCCAGCAATTGATTCAGCTGGCGTGCCGACTCCAGGTCGTGGCCGAAAGGCTTCTCGATCACAATGCGTGCCTTCTCGGGGTTGGTGGCGAGCTTGAACTTCGAAATGTTTTCCGCAATCGTGCTGAAGAAGCGCGGAGCCACGGCGAGGTAATACACCACGTTGGGCTCTCCGCCGCAGATTTTGCCGAACTCGGCAATGCGGTCGGACTGTTCCTGGTACGTCTGCGGATTGTTGATGTCCGATACCTGGAAGAAAATGTGTTTGGCAAACTCATCCCACGTTTCCGGGGGAGCCTGCGCTGCCCGTTTGCGCGAGAATTGTTTGAGGTCTTTCAACAGCACGTCGCGGAAAGCGTCGTTACTATACTGTGTCCGGCCCATGGCCACGATCTGGAAATGCGTGGGCATCCGACCGTCGATATACAAATTGTATAGCGCCGGCACAAGCTTGCGCGAGGTAAGGTCCCCGGTACCACCGAAGAGGAAGAAAATCGTGGGCGTTGATTTAATGGCGTCGGTTGCTGCACTCATGTAGTAAAGGCAAAAATGGTTACGTCGTGATAAGATCGATTACTTTTTGGTCCATTGCGTGTGGAATACGCCTTCTTTGCCGATCAGCTCATACGTATGCGCACCGAAGAAATCGCGTTGCGCCTGAATGAGATTTGAAGGCATGTGCTCGCTGCGCAGCGCATCAAAGTAGCTGAGCGACGCGGCAAAGGCTGGCACGGAAATGCCCGTGGCCGTGGCGGTTGAAACCACCTGGCGCATGCCCGGCAGCGCACCTTTCATCTGTGCGGCAATGTCAGCATCCAGTAACAGGTGGGGCAGGGTATTATCTTTCTTATAGGCATTGTGGATGGATTGCAGGAAGGTTGAGCGTATGATACAACCCCCACGCCAGATCAATGCGATGTTTGCCAGCTGCAGGTTGTAGCCATACTCTTTCGACGCCTGCGACAGCAGGTGCATGCCCTGTGCGTAGGCAATCACGGTTGTGAAATACAGCGCTTCTTCCAACGCCTGTACAAATTTAGCCTGGTCAACCGAAAGCTTCAGGCCGTTGTCGGCGTACAGCTTCGCCGCCTGCGTGCGGATGGCTTTGTATTTAGACAGGTCCCGCATGGACACCGCTGTATCGATGGCCGTGATCGGCAGTTGCAGATCCATCGCTACCTGCGAGGTCCACTTGCCGGTGCCTTTCGACTTAGCTTCGTCTTTAATGCTATCCAGCAACAGTTGGCTGCTGCCGGGTTCTTTGTAGGCAAAGATGTCGCGGGTGATCTCGACCAGGAACGACTGCAGGCGTCCTTCATTCCATCCGCGGAAGGTGTCGTGCATTTGCTGACCCGTCAGGCCCAGGCCTTTGCGCATGACTTCGTAGGTCTCGGCAATAAGCTGCATGATGGCATACTCGATACCGTTGTGTACCGTCTTTACAAAGTTGCCGGAAGAACCGGGACCGATATACGTCACACACGGTTCGCCGTTGACTTTGGCTGCAATGGCTTCAAAGATGGGCTGTACGACTTTGTAAGCGTTCGGGTCACCACCCGGCATCATGCTCGGGCCGTTGCGTGCGCCTTCTTCACCTCCTGAAACGCCCATGCCAAAAAAGTGCAGGCCTTTGGCCTCCAATTCTTCGGCGCGGCGGTTGGTATCCATAAAATGCGAGTTGCCACCGTCAATGATCAGGTCGCCTTTATCCAGCAGGGGCGTGATCTCGGCAATGGCGCTATCGACGATCTTGCCGGCCGGCACGAGCAGCATGACCGCGCGCGGCTTGCTGAGGCTGCTGATAAACTCCTGAAGCGATGTAAATCCCTTTACTTCTCCCTTCACCTTCTCCTTACTAAGCGCCTCTACTTTCGAAGCATCCTTATCGTATCCGGCCACTTTAAAACTGTGGTCGGCCATATTCAACAGCAGGTTACGACCCATAACGCCTAAACCTACCATTCCTAAAACATATTGATCGCCTTGCATTTTTGGTTGCTGATTATATTGTGCAGTAATACTAAATATTATGTTATTCTTTTTCGAGTCGGTGTACTTTGTCCAGCCGGCGTTGGTGCCGCTCGGCACCAATGTAGTTTGCTTTTAAAAACGCCAGGATGAGCTCCTTGGCCATTTCGTTGCCGGTGACACGCCCACCCAGGCAGAGCAGGTTCATGTCGTCGTCTTCTACACCCTGGTGGGCGGAAAAATAGTCGTGCACGAGGGCAGCCCGTACACCGGTCACTTTATTGGCGGCGATGGAGGCGCCTACGCCGCTGCCACACACGGCAATGCCCCGGACCACTTCGCCGGCGGCGACAGCCCGTGCCAGTGGCACGACCATGTCGGGATAATCATCGGTGGGATCGAGTCCGAATGCACCAAAATCCTGAACGTCATAGTGCTGGGTGCGGAGAAAGGAAGCAAGGACCTCTTTCAGTTCAAAACCTCCATGGTCTGCGGCTATTCCTATTTTCATGGTGTATTAAAATATAAATATCGATGCTCATTTGTTCATAAAAAAATTGATCGCTCAAAATCCTGTGAGCCAACCGTTCCTTGTTGTTACATTTGACAGAACCTGTTAACCGTATGCGTCTTAAAGCCACCACCACCGCCGTTCTCTTTTTTCTGCTAACGTTCGTTGTTCATGGACAAACAGACATCTTGCGAAAAAAGATCCGATCCCTTGTCGAGGCTCGCCAGGCAAACGTTGGCGTAGCCATCGTCGGCCCTTTCGGGCACGATACACTTACCTTGCATGGCCAGCAACATTACCCCATGCAAAGCACCTATAAGTTCCCGTTGGCGCTGGCGGTCTTTCACCAGATTGATCATGGGCAATTGCGTCTTGACCAAAAGGTACACCTGACAAAGGCCGATATGTTGCCTACGTATAGCCCGTTGCGCGAGCAATACCCCGAAGGCGACGTAGATGTCACGGTCCAGGAGCTGTTGAAATATACTGTCACCTATAGCGACAACAACGCATGCGACATCCTGTTCCGCCTGATCGGCGGTACAGTGGTGGCCGATCGCTACATCCATACCCTGGGTATTGCCGACATCGCTATTGTCGCCACGGAGGAAGAGATGAGCCGCGCGTGGGATGTACAATATACCAACTGGACCACGCCCGTGGCCATGGCACGATTGTTAACCGAATGCTACGAAGGAAAACACCTGGCCGCCGGCAGTCGCGCGGTGCTGTGGAAGATGATGCTAGAGACGGTGCCGGGAGCCAACCGCCTGAAGGGCCAACTGCCTGCCGGCACGGCGGTGGGGCATCGCACGGGTACATCCAACACCAACGAGCAAGGCGTCACCGCCGCCGTCAATGACGTGGGCGTGGTGGTATTGCCTGATGGCCGCACCTATACCATCGCCGTATTTGTGTCCGACTCGCACGAAAAACCGGCAGTAAACGAAAAGATCATTGCCGATATTAGCAAGGCAACCTGGGATCATTTCCTATCGTCATCGAAAAGAAAATAGCCATGAACGTTTTTATCACACGCAAGATACCGGAAGCCGGCCTGCAGTTGCTGCGCGAAGCGTCTATACAGATAACCGAGTGGACCGAAAAACGCGATCTGACGGCCGCCGAGCTGGTCGAACGTTGCCAGGACCACCAGGCGCTGCTCAGTGCCGGCCACAACAAGATCGGTGCGGAGTTTTTGGAAGCTTGCGCACACCTCAAAGTAGTATCCCTGCACTCGGTGGGCTATGACAACGTCGACGTTGCGGCAGCCACGCGGCTCAAAATACCCATTGGTAATACGCCCGGCGTGTTGAGCGGTGCCACCGCTGACACTGCCTTTCTGCTCATGGCCGCCGTCGCGCGCAAGGCGCTCTACATGCACAAAAAGATACTTCGGGGAGGTTGGGGCTTTTCAGATCCTACGGCCGACCTGGGGGTAGACCTGAATGGCAAGACGCTCGGTATTTGGGGCCTTGGCAAGATCGGCTATGAAATGGCACGTCGTGCTCAGGCTGTATACGGTATGCGCATTGTGTACCACAATCGCGGCCACAACGAGGAGGCCGAGCGCAACCTTGGTGCGGTGCGTGTTTCGTTTGATGAGCTGCTTGCGCAAAGCGACGTGCTGTCGGTACATACGTCGCTCACCCCCGAGACGGCCGGCACATTTAATGCCCGTACTTTCCGGCGCATGAAGCCCACCGCCATATTTATCAACACCGCGCGCGGGGGCATACACCACGAGCCTGACCTGATTGCTGCCTTGCAGCAAGGTATGCTCTGGGGCGCCGGACTCGATGTGACCAACCCCGAGCCGATGGCTGCCGACAGCCCGCTGCTGTCGATGGAAAACGTCGCCGTGCTGCCGCACATTGGTTCCGCCACGCAGGAAACCCGTAGTGCCATGGCTATCCTTGCTGCGCGTAATGTTATTGCCGGCTTGCGCGGCGAGCGGCTGCCGACCGTCGTAAATCCTGAAGTATATACCTGAGAACAGGACGATACAACAATACACGACAAACAGTCATGCTACGTCATGCCACCGGTTATCCCGGCTTTGCGTTGGGCACAATACCCGAGGCCCTGACAAGCGCGGTCGGCACCGGCCGTGATGCAGGCGGTACGGGTACATTATCAAATACAATTGTAAACTCGCTTCCTTTCTGTGGTGTGCTTTGCATGGAAATGTGTGCACCGATAGCTTCTACCTGCGTCTTAACCAAATAAAGTCCGATGCCGCGTCCTTCACCATCGCGGTGGAAGCGTTGGTACAAATGAAAGAGCTTGTCGCCATGTCTTTGAATGTCGAGCCCCAGTCCGTTATCTTTCACCATCAGGTGCACGACGCCCTCGACTACCGTGGTGCGAATGCTGATCACCGGTATGCGGTCGGGATGTCGGTACTTAATGGCGTTGCTGATGAGGTTGTATAGAATACTTTCAATGTAGGGCGAGATAGTATACAAGGCATCGGCGGCGGAGAGATCCTGCGTGATGCGCGCGTGATTCGTATTGATCTCTTCCTTGAGGCTCATACAGGCGCTCGCCAATCGCACCGTCAGGCTTACCGTTTCGAACTGTTTGTCCTTGCCGTTTCGTATTTCCAGGATGTTAGACAGGTCATGAATGACGGTATCCAGTTCTTTGCCCGACTCGGCCACCTTCTGTAAGACCACCTCCACTTCGTTACCGTGTGGATCAACGAGCTTGGCCAGGTTTGTTAATCCTAGCAGGCGGGCTACGGGCGATCGCAGATTATGCGCAACGATAAAGGCGAATTGTTCGAGTTGTTTGTTTTGGTCCAGCAGTTCGGTATTCGTGACCAGGAGCTCTTCTGTGCGCGCGCTGATTTGTTTTTCAAGCTCCTCTGTATGGTGCTGAAGCAGGTCGTGTTGTTTTTCTACTGTCTTACGTGCGTCATGCAGCGCCTGATTGTTTTGTTGCAGCTCCTGGTTCTGCAATTCGATCTGTTCCTGCTGGGTCGTGAGCTCTTCTACCTGCGATGAGATTTCTTCATTTTGTGCGGCAATTTCTTCATTTTGCGAAATGAGCTCCTGTGTGCGTTCCACCACGAGTCTCTCTAACTCTATGTTCTGCCGCTTCATTACATTCAGCATTTCGGCCTGTGCTTGCTCCTTTTGCTGCTTCAGCAAGTCAATTTTGCCGGCTAGGCCAAATGCCAGCAAAACGCTTTGGCCTATTGCTCCGATCATAAATGAGCTGCGTGTATAAAAGCCTGGCGGCAGAACGCCATTTATGTATAAGAGAAACACAAGCACGGCTGTCAGGAAGAAGGACAGTGCAGCAATGAAAATACCGGCCTGCGGGTATTGTTGCCTGTATGCCTTCACGCCCATCGCCACCAGGTACGGCGTTACCAACAGTGCGACGAGCTGCATCACAGCATTACCAATAAGTGGTGCACCCATAAGGAATAGTACCCCGGACAAGGCCAATA
This sequence comes from Parachryseolinea silvisoli, assembly GCF_021190955.1. Classification (GTDB taxonomy): domain Bacteria; phylum Bacteroidota; class Bacteroidia; order Cytophagales; family Cyclobacteriaceae; genus Ohtaekwangia; species Ohtaekwangia silvisoli. The sequence goes on along the minus strand of NZ_JAIOAO010000001.1, from coordinate 398,742 downwards.
ATATATAGAATACACGTAAGCCCCGGTGAAGACGCGGCATATAGGTAGCAGATTGCAGAAAGCTACTGGAGAATAACAGGATCAGGAAACTGGAGATGCCACCAAACAACATCGGGTATTGGTTTATCCACGGCGTCTCCGGCCACAGATATTCAAATCCGGAGCCTATGTAAAGAATGTCGATAAAGACCAGCACCGAAAACAGGTGCAGCGCATAGTATAGATAGCAGCGTTCGTGTACAATGAAGTACGTGATGAGGCACGAGAATGTCATGATGACCAACAACCCACACAGAAAGCCAAAGGAGAGATTCCGCGCGCGCTGCGCGTCCAATATACCTTTGAAGCTGCTGATGGTCATCGGCACATCCAGGTTTACGTCGGTCTTAATGCGAAGATAGAATGTGTGCTGCGTGCTGTCGCCTGCACCCGCGAGACGATATAAAAAATAGTTGTTTTTGATCGGGCGGGCGCTCATGGGGTGAAGCAGGCCAAACGTATGGCCTTCGTAGCCGCCGTTGGCCGTTGGAGCAAAGAGTTGGACATGTTGCAGGCCGGGCTCCGCGATTTCCAGCACGCAAGCCGACGGCGTGTGATTCACCACAGTAAAACGAAGCCAGATGGCCGCGCGCGTAGTACCAAAGTGAGGCCACGAAGTTTCCGATCGTTGAAATTGCCGGGCTACCGGCCCGGTGCGAACATCTTCAAGACTCAGCGCCGTACTTTCGTCTTTATAATAGTACACAGAGCGTCCAATGGGGATTACTGTTTCGTCGTCGCGAAAATGAACGATCTTCTGTGCTGTGCTTTCACGAAAATTGATAATAAGCACCAACAGCAAAAGCAGGGATCGCAGGAGAACGGTGATTGCAGCCATACAGTGTGTGTTGATGAATACGGACCAGAAACGCTTCTATGAAGCATCATGATTAATATAAAAAAATATTCCGTATGAATACAACTTGTGATGCGCACAGTGATATAACTACGTATATTCCTATACGTACTACCTTGTAGTGATAAAGGCTATAATGACACGTCTTTTGATTAATCGAGAATCCAGGGCGAGCGTTGGAAGGGATCCCAGGATATCGTAGCAAAATCTGCCTTCGGATCCACGAACGATTTTAATGGGCCGCCGTTCAGGCTTACTTTGGATTGTGCATACAGCGCCACATCCGTGTAGCCTTTCGACCGCAGGTCACGTAGAATAATTTGCGCAGCCTGCCAGATCATGTCTGGGCTGCGCGAGATCGCGCGGATCTGCAGAGTCGTGAAATAGTCACGCAGTTGTACAGGAATTGTTTGGCCGTCTGCCCTTCGTGCTTCAAAGGACAAATGCCCACTCTTCGTGCGCAACATCATGTGCCATGCCATGCGATGGCCTTCTTCCGTCCAGAATACAGAGCCTGGGAAAAGCAAATGCCGCAAAGGCAACAACAGCTGCACCGCGAAGTATAACACCAACGCAGCAGTAACAATGTTTTTATAACGGGGGGTATAGACCTTAGAGACGGGTTGAACAAGCTCCTTCTTCCGGAAGAAAATCTTGCGTATCGTTTCTGGTGGGAAGAAGAAGATGGTAAGTGCAATCATGAGGTATGGGAAGCCGCCGATCTGAAAGGTGATCGAGTTGAAAACGTTGAAGATGATGCAAAGCACAAACCCGAGCACCCGCGTACGGCGCCACAACAGCAGGGGGGTAATAAGCAGGTCGAAGAAGATACCACCGTAAATGATAAAGGTTCGGAACCATGCCTGACCAAAGAGCGGCCCGAGCACGGGGTAGTGTGCCTTGGCATCAAACCAAATGGCAATCGGCTTTCCTGCCAGCCAGTCGGGATATAGCTTGGCCAGCGATGCATAGGTAAATACGAGCGCTACTTGCAAACAAAAGATCAACACGCACCACCGGGGGCAGGTATGCTGCAAGATCGCCGGGTTACGACGCACATCCAGTGAGCGATACCGGTGGGCCGGTACGACGGCCAGAAAGACCCCCAGCAGGATCAACAGATAATAGTGATTATTATAATGCACCTTCTGCATCAGGTAGCATCCCCACCACAGAAAGGCAAAGGCGATGGTGGCAACCCGGTAATAAAACCCCAGCATGATACAGAGGCCGGCCACGGCGATCAAACCATAGTAGCTATATACGGCAGTGGGGGAGGGTAACGTCAGCCATTCAAAACCTATAAACGGCAAGGCATGCTGGGGGGCCACAAACGTTTCGTGTATCCAGCCGGTGGCAAAGGCACCCACCACCTCCAGGAAAATCAGTAGGCCAAAAAATATACGGAATAAAACCAGCCCGCTGTTGTCGACCCGCTCAAAGAGATAGCGGTGTATACTTGCTAATGACATCATCAGTAAAAATCTGACGGCAATTTAGGATGAAGCGTGAGAAGCTACATGTGATGCAGCCCTTTATAAGTAGAAAAGCCGCCGGAATGGTCCATTAAACAGGATAAAAGCACATTAATACCCGGAAAAATCCGGTAAAAAGGGAAAGGAACAGACTGTGGGAGGTTTTACACAGTGGCGCCGTGATCGCGGAATATTGTTGGGGACTGTTAAAATTAATTGTGATAAATTTTTTGATATGATCAAAAAGTATCAATTTGGTAGTGCTTAATAACTGTTGGCCTTAGCGCCTCAGCTACTAAACGACCTGAGCTAAGTGAGAAAGATCATGATGACGAGGCGGCTCAAGACGATCGAACAAAACCGGAAGACGCGCCGGTGATTGTGCAAAGCCTCTTCATTTTAAGTTTTAAGTGAGATGTCGCAGGACAGCTAAAGATTACCCCTTGTTTGATTGCGATGATCAGGGTTATGGTGTAAAGTACCGTTCTTGATGCAGCGTAATTGAAACACGTACTTCGCCTTACGGGACGAAGTAACAGGACAAGATACCGACGAGCTGTACAGTAGTGTATAGTGTATGTATAGATTTACGTGTGGGGTGGATGAATTAGTTACTTATCAGGTTTTCGAATGCACGCTGAACAGGAACAAAGTATTTGGAACGCATTTAAACGTGGAGAATGGCATGCGTATAGCCGCCTCTACGAGGAGTACTACCGCCGGTTGAATAACTATGGTTATAAATTCACCCGTGACGTCGCACTGATCGAAGATACCATACAGGATCTTTTCGTGAAGTTGTGGACCAATCGCGAAACGCTCAGTACGCCGCCCTCGGTTAAGAATTATTTATATAAGGCGTTGCGCCATTCGCTGTTCAGAAAGCTGAAAACCCGGTCCAAGCTCTCGTTTTCGGCTGCTGACGACTATGATTATACGTTTGAAGTTTCGTATGACCACCAGTTGATCTTACGCGAAGAGCAACAGCATATGCAGGACATGATTAAAGAGGTCGTCAGTAAGCTGCCGCCTCGCCAGCAGGAAATAGTGTACCTGCGGTTTTATGAAGGACTATCGTATGAAGAAGTTGGCGAAGTCATGTCGATACATATAAACTCAGTCTATAAACTGTGGTACAAAGCCCTTGACAACCTGAAAGATACGCTGCACTATTTGGTTTGCCTTCTCTGGTGCCTATGCTTGCCGAAACCTGATCCGGCAGTTTTATCATAGCCACCGCAAACCCTCGCAGCACCCGCACACACGCTCACACCCGAAGTTAATCAACCCCGAACCCATCCGAAATGGTCCCGATTTCCGGGATCAACAACCTTTTACTGTGTTTAGTGAAATGCGATCGACTAATATTTAATTAGGCTGTCGCATGTAAGAACTTTAATAAGTTTCTGCAATTCTGTCGTTTCGCAAGGGATAATTTGCCGAACGAATAGCGTAGTAGGGCTTGTAAGAAACTGCTGGGAGCAAATGGAGGAATACGAAAAGTACACGTTATCGGATTTTCTGGAAGATGACTCGTTTGTGCGTTGGGCGACCAATGCCGAGCCGGAGGCTAACGTGTTTTGGAAGGAAGTGATCAAAATCTATCCTGAGAAGGAGGCGATTATGACGCAGGCGGTGGAGATAATTACAGCGTACCGCAGCCAGGACACTTTTACCAACGAAATGGGCCGTCAGCAGCTGTGGAACCGGATTCAAGCTGAAATTACGCGCGAAGAGGAGCCGGCAGCAACACGCGTTAAAAGTATGCCGCTCTATATGAAAGTGGCAGCAGCGGCTTCGTTGCTGGTCGCCGCCACGGCTGTATACTGGTTCTTCGCTGATCATCGTGAAAGTGTACATACCGCCTATAATGAGGTAACAAAGGTCGTGCTGCCCGATCACTCCGTGGTGACACTAAACGGCAACTCGACACTATATTATAAGGACAACTGGACTGACGGGACACTTCGTGAAGTGTGGCTCGAAGGGGAGGCCTTCTTCAATGTAAAGCATATCAATAAAGACACGTTGAACATTCGAGAGGGGGAACGCTTTTTGGTGCATGGTCGCGATGTAGAGATCGAAGTATTGGGTACTTCTTTTAATGTACGTGACCAGGCTGAAAAGACGGACGTAACACTTATTACCGGTAAGGTAAAGGTTGTGTTAGCCAGCCTGTCAAAAGATACCGTGACAGACGTAATTATGTTACCCGGCGACTATGCCGAATTTGCCAACCAAAACCTGATCGCCAAGAAGAAAATAGAGAAACCGCAGCAATCCATCGCGTGGATCAACCAGGACTTTGTATTCACCGACGCGTTGCTGAAAGACATCGTGAAGACACTTGTTCAATATCATGGCTATAAAGTAGACGTGAAAGACGACAAGTTGCTGAACTTAAAGATCGAAGGCGAGATCAGTGTATCCAGTATTCCCGAGCTGCTGGCGACCATCTCCGCAACGCTTGACCTGGATGTAGAACAGAAATCAGAAAAACATATCGTGCTATCGAAAAAATAAATACGACCTTACCTAAATCTTAAATTATGAAACATTTTAACTCCAGCTTACTGGCTAAGGGTACGCTACTGATGTACATGGTGGGAGCCTCCGTCCCCGCCAGCTTTGCACAGCAGTTTGCTTCTACTGCAAGCGCGCGAGCGCTGCGGGGTATGCAGGTCAACTCAGACCCAGGGTTTGTAGATGACCAGCAGGTTAGCCTGAAAGAAGCATTGAATGACTTAAAAAAACGTTACAATATCCGCTTTGCATACCGCGCAGGTCTGCTAGAGGGCAAGACCGTTTCTGCCGCGCTGTTGTCAGAAAATCTGACGCCGGAAGAGACGTTGGAGAAAATGCTTGATCACTGCAAGCTTCAGTTCAAGAAGATCAATAAAAAGCAGTTCAGCATCTTTGCCGGAGAAGAACCGGCCACACCATTCGAAAACGCGCAGCCGGTAGCGGCTACTGCATTAGCAGCGGTAACGACAACTGCCGTAGCGCCTAACTTCACGCTTACCGGTACCGTTATCTCCGGCGATGATAACACGACCATGCCGGGCGTAAACGTTGTTGTAAAAGGCACCACCATTGGTACTACTACTGACGGCAACGGTAAATATACACTGTCCGTACCCGATGAAGGCGGGGTGCTGGTATTATCGTTCATCGGCTATGCCACACAGGAGGTCCCCTTCACCTCGGCGCAGACGGTTGTGGACGTCACCATGCAGGTGGAATTATCCACCCTTGGTGAAGTGGTCGTAACGGCCCTTGGTATTGAGAAAGATAAAAATGCCCTGGGATATTCTGTAACCGAAGTAAAAGGCGAGGAGTTCACACAAGCCCGCGAAGTAAACGTGGCCAATTCGTTGAGTGGTAAGATCGCCGGTCTGAATGTCACCGGTGCTTCCACTGGACCTGGTGGTTCCAGCCGTGTTCTGATCCGTGGTAACGGATCACTCACAGGTAACAGTCAGCCGCTGTATGTAATTAACGGTATGCCGATCGACAACTCTGTACCTGGAGGTTCAACGTCACCTAACGGTGCTAACGGTAACCTGGCAACGAACATCGATCGTGGTGATGGTATTGCCGCGATCAATCCCGATGATATTGAATCCATCACGGTACTGAAAGGCGGTACGGCTGGCGCCCTCTACGGCTCACGTGGTTCCAACGGTGTTATCCTTATCACAACAAAGAAAGGGACGGCCCGCAAAGGCATTGGTGTAGAATATAACTCGACCTATACTCTCGACCGCGTGGCAGTATTCCCCGATTGGCAATATGAATATGGCCAGGGTGAAGGCGGTGTCATGCCTACTACCCAGGCAGAAGCCATTAGCAGTGGCCGCCGCTCGTTTGGCGCCCGCATTGACGGTAATACCAACTACGTGGCTGCAGATGGCAAGAATCACCCATATTCAGCACAGAAGGACAACCTGAAGAATTTCTACGAAACCGGTAAGACATTCACGAACACCCTAGCTTTCTCAGGGGGTAACGAAGCAATCCTCTATCGATTGTCGCTTTCCGATCTCGATTCGAAGAGCATCTTGCCCAATACGAAATATAACCGTAAAACAGCCAACCTGAACCTTAGCGGTAAGTTAAGCGATAAACTGCGGGTAGAGGCTGTCGCACAATATACACGTGAAGTAGGCCAGAATCGTCCTAACGCGGGCGACGCGCTGGGCAACCCCAACTGGACTCCCTACGAGGTAGCGAACACTGTAGACGTACGTTGGCTCGATCCAGGTTATGACGCGAACAACAACGAACTGGCATGGAACGATGCACCCATCGCTACTAACGGATATTTTGTTATCAACAAAGTAAAGGAAAACGATGATAAAAACCGTTTCATCGGCCAGGCATCGGTATCCTATGATATCCTCAAGAATTTGACTGCGAAGGCTATTATTACACGGGACTTCTATTCGTACGATTTTAAGCACATCCTGCCTACCGGTACGCTGTACCAGCTGAGGGGACAATATACCGGCATGGAAGCGGAGGTATCAGAAACCAACTCGATGGTGACGCTGAGCTATAAGGCCCAGCTCAGCGAAAGCATTGGCATGTCCTTGCTGGGTGGTTTCAATACCCGTCGCGCTGTAGAAAAGCGTTTAGACATGAGAGGCACCGAATTTACACAACCCTACTTTTATGCCTTCACCAACCTGAACCAGTCGTCAGTAATACCGTTTGATGGCCGCTCAGAAACGAACTCGGTGTTTGGATCCATCGATTTGGACTATAAGGGTTACCTCTTCCTAACGGCCACCACACGCCAGGATTGGTTCTCGACGCTCAGCCCAAAGGACAACGGCATCTTTTATCCCAGCGTTGGTGCGAGCTTCGTATTGTCGGACGCGATCACAATGCCGACCGCATTTAATCTCGTGAAGTTCCGCGCTTCGTGGGCGCAAGTGGGTGGTGGTTCCCCTGATCCATATCAGATCAACCTGACCTATAGCGCAGTACCGAGCAGCACTGTACCGTTGCAGAACGTGACAGAAGCACAGCTAGGTGTCAAGAACATCACTAACGCACAGCTCAAGCCGTTCACGTCTACTACTACAGAAGTTGGCTTCAATGTGCAAATCCTCGACAACCGCCTCGGCTTCGACGTGGCGTTATACGATCGCCGTTCTACAGACGACATCGTATCGGTGCCTGTCTCCCTGGCCACGGGTTATAATAACGCTGTGCTGAACTCCGGCGAGTTGAGCAACCGCGGTATTGAAGTGTTGGTCAACGCCACCCCCGCAAAAGTTGGCGCCTTTACCTGGGATATGAGCTATAACTTTGCCTACAACAAGAGCGAAGTGTTGAAACTCGCCGACGGTATTCAAACGCTGCAAATTGGTGCGTCAGCGAACGGTAACGCAACCATCCGCAATAATGTCGGCCAACCTTATGGCGGCATCTACGGCTACCGTATGCTCCGCAACGCACAAGGTGTGCCAATCTTCGATATGACTGCCAACCTACCCGGCCAGACGGATATCAACCAAAAGCTTGGCAACGGTGTACCACCTATTACGATGGGTTTGACCAACGATTTCCGTTACAAGAACTTCAGCCTGAACGTACTGCTCGACGGTAAATTCGGTCACGACGTCTTCTCGGTAACAGAAGTATATGCCGCACGTCTGGGGCTCCATAAAATGACCCTGGAAGGTCGTGAAAATGGCCTGGTGCTCAAAGGCGTTACACCTGAAGGTACCCCGCACGAACGGACCATTGCAGTAGCCAACCTGCGTTCGCAATACTATAACAGCGTGAACCGGTATACAGAAATGTTTGTACACGATGCCAGCTTTGTTAAACTGCGCCAAGTAATCCTGTCATACCGCCTGCCGGTAGAGAAATTGAAGTTCGTTAAGATACAGTCGGCGACCTTGTCGCTGGTAGGCCGCAACCTGGCGATCCTGTATAAGAAGACGGATAACTTCGATCCTGAGCAAAGTTTGACTAACGGCGCTGCGCAAGGCATCGAATCGATCGGCTTGCCCCGCACCCGGTCTTATGGCGTCAACCTGATCGTTAAGTTCTAATCGTAAAATTCCACGACAAATGAAAATATTCATCAAAAAATACGCTTCACTGCTGCTTTTGCCTGGCATGCTGCTGGTAAACGCTTGCGACGATTTTGGCGATGTGAATGTCAATCCCAACGCTATTTCGACGCCCACACCGGATTATATCTTCAGCAAATCACTTTATGACGGTACAGCGGTCCTGGCTAATCACGCTTCTCTGTTGCTGGGGAACATGCAATACACGACCAGCTACAACGACGTAGCGGGCTTTGGTTCGAAATATGTGGCGGCGCAGCAACTGCGCTCGGCGTCGGTATTCACCGACAGCTATCCGAACCAGATTAACGAGATCACCGAAGTGATCAATGCCGTGCAAGATGAGCCGGCAAATGTCAACAAGCTGTCGATCGCCCGGATCTGGCGTGTGTTCTGCTACTCCCGTCTCACGGATTTGTACGGTGACATTCCGTATATTCAAGGTGCACAAGGATATATTCAAGGTATATATCAACCTGTGTATACGCCCCAATCGGAAATCTATGCCGACATGCTTAAGGAACTGCAGGAGGCTACTGCCGCCCTGAACACAAGCGACGTTTCGTTTGGCGCGGCCGACGTGATCTACGGCGGTAACACCGACCAGTGGAAAAAGTTTGGTTACTCGTTGATGTTGCGCCTCGGCATGCATTTGACCGAGGTGTCGAACAGCATGGCCGAGGAGTGGGTGAAACGTGCCATCGCCGGCGGTGTGATTATGCAAGATGCCGATATCGCTGCGATACGGAACTATAACGCCACCGGTCAGACCATTACGCGAAATCCGATTGCCTATAGCCTGTTCCAAAGCGACTATATCGCAGCCAACGGCAAAACCAATCCGGAGGGGGGTAAGTATCAGGAGACTTTTATCGATTCGCTAAAGGCTAATGACGACCCGCGTCTGCCAATCCTTTCGATCGTGTGGGTGGGCGGCACGCCGAACAATGATCCAGACATTCAGCAGGGCATGGCCGATGATATCAACGGCTCTGCGCCCGCGAACTTCGGCGATCTGTCTGAGCCTAATCCTGCTACGGTACTTTTGCAGTCCGGTTTGCAGTTGATATTCACTACGCAGGAGGTTAACTTCCTGTTGGCAGAAGCTGCCCTGCGTGGCTGGTATAGCGGCACGCCGGCCGACCTTTATGAAGACGGTATACGCGCCGGCATGCGCCAGTGGCAGATCGCTGTCGGTGCCGCAGGCGCCATTGGCTCACAAGATGTAGATGATTATGTTGACGCACATCCGCTGGTAACGACCGGCGATATGGACTCTCAACTGGAACAAATCTATACGCAGTTTTGGATGGGTGCCTTCCCCGACGCAACCGAAGTGTATAACGTCTATCGCCGCCTGGGTTATCCGGCGCTTACGCCGAATACTTACGGCGGCAATGCCACCGGCAACAAACTGATCCGGCGGTTTATGTATCCCACTTCTGAGCAGACCCTGAACACGACCTCCTATAGTGAGGCGGTGCAGCGTCAAATCAGCGAGAACGGTTGGGTTACAGATAACCTGAACGGCCACGTGTGGTGGGATGTTAACGGACGGTGATAACACCTAAAAATAAAGGCCGGTGTGCACACACGCACACCGGCCCTTTTATATCCAACCTGCCTTACCATTTATATACCCATCATACCGCTACAAGCTTTTATATTTTCTCCACCTGCCCTAACCGCTATCTTTCGATAACGCACCGGAAGCCTAACCTATAAGACACCCATAACACCCTAAGTATACATGCTGAACCGTAGAGAACTCCTTCGCCGCCTTTCTTCTTTTCCCGTGATCGGTGGCATCGTAGGCAGCGTCGCACCTTTTTCCGTGCTGGCCGCGCCTGCGCAAAAGACCCCACCGAAACGTGACGTATTTAAAGAGCTGGGCGTACGTACCTTCATCAATGCCGCAGGTACGTATACTGCAATGACCGGTTCGCTGATGCGCGATGAAGTGATGGACGCCATCAATTTCGCTTCCAAAGAATTTTGCATGCTGGACGAAGTACAAGACAAAGTTGGTGAGAAGCTCGCCAAGCTTGTACACTCCGAGGCCGTGGTTGTAACCTCCGGCGCGTTCTCCGGCATGACCCTGGGCCTGGCCGGCGTCCTCACCGGCATGGATGTAAAGAAAGTAGAGCAACTGCCGCACCTGGAGTACACCGGCATGAAGTCGGAAGTGATCATCCAGAAGGCGCACGATATTGTTTATAACCACGCCCTGACCAATACAGGGTGCAAGATCGTTTGGGTAGAGACTGCCGAAGACGTGGCCAAAGCCGTGAACGAACGCACGGCACTTATGCACTTCCTGCACATACAATCGGACCTCGGCAAGATCCAGCACGAAGAATGGGTGGCGCTGGGTAAAAAATATAATGTTCCCACCTCCATCGACATTGCCGCCGACGTACCGCCTGTATCAAACCTCTGGCGTTTCAATGACCTCGGCTTTAGCTTTGTTGTGATCTCCGGGGGAAAAGCCATTCGCGGCCCGCAAAGCGCGGGGTTGCTGATGGGGAAAAAAGAAATTATTGCCGCTGCGCGATTGCATATGCCGCCACGGGGCTTTAACATTGGCCGCGGATTTAAGATCAACAAAGAAGAGATCTTGGGTATGTATGTAGCCATCGACACCTATATCAAGGCCGACCATGACAAAGAATGGAAAGAGTGGGAGGCAGGTATCGCGCATATTCAGAGCGCGGTCAAAGGCGTCTCTGGCGTAACAACGGAAGTAAAGGTGCCGGAGCTAGGCAATCACACGCCGACACTGCACATCACCTGGAACGAGTCGGTAAAGATCACGAGTACCAAGCTCAAAGAAAACCTGCGCAACGCCAGCCCGTCGATTGAGATTGCCGGCGGCAGCGAGGCCAACAGTGTATCGGTGACGGTGTTTATGTTGAAGCCCGGACAGGAGAAGATCGTGGCGACACGCTTGAAGGAAGAGCTAAGCAAAGCAGTGGCATAAATGAGATTGAAGACACCCCAAAAATAATTGTTTCACTATTTGTATAAACAGCCATGAAAGAACAAAGAAGATCGATCCTGAAGAAAATCTTTACATCCGCTGCCGGCGTCGTAGGTCTCGGCATGGTAGCGAACGCGAAGAGCGACGCCACACCGGAGAAAGAGGTATTCAATGTCGTGAAGGATGATCAGGATGTACCGTTGTTTTCCGGTTCTACCAAGTTCGGTAACCTGGTGTTTGTGGCAGGCAAAGGCGCCCACTTCGATGGCGATATCACTGCCCACACCCTCCACGTGCTTGACGAACTGGAGAAAGAGCTTGTCAAAGCAGGTTCTTCAATGAAAAAAGTACTGAAGGTAAGTGTGTTCCTGCACGACCTGAATGACTACAAAGCTATGAACGAGGCCTATAAAGGCAAGTTCGGTGACAAGCCCCCCGTACGTACGACGGTCGCCGTATACGGTGGCGTACCGGGCGACTCGCTCGTGGAGATGGATTGCATCGCCTATATTTAATGGATAACGCTGCCGGCACCACCGGCAGCGCCTTCTTACACAGGAAGCGCATCAGGGCTGACCGGGATAAATAAATCGATCAGACGTTATTGTAATGCCTGCAGTAAAGAAAAAATACCAGACACCCAACACCCGAAACGGACCTTACGCTATATGTATGTAACTCGTAAACTGTATCTCCTTTGCCTGCTCCTGCTGTGTGCCGGTGCGGCCCTGGCCCAGGAGTACACCCTGCTGCTGAAAGGCGGCCACGTAGTCGACGCCAAAAACAACATCGATGATGTCATGGACGTCGCCATCAAAGACGACAAGATCGCGCTCGTCGCTAAAAATATAGACCCCAAAAAAGCTACCCTGGTGGTCGATGCCAAAGGCCTGTATGTAACGCCTGGCTTGATCGACATACATTCACACAACTTCTTCGGCACACAACCCGACCACTACCTGAGCGACGGCTTCGAGGCGCTTCCGCCCGACGGCTTTACGTTCCGTGTCGGTGTAACGACGGTCGTGGATGCCGGTGGTGCCGGTTGGAAAACGTTCAGCACCTTCAAACGCCAGACTATCGAGCATTCGAAAACACGTGTGCTGTCGTTCCTCAACATCGTCGGCGAAGGCATGCGCGGTGGCCCGTACGAGCAGAACCTGGCTGACATGGACAGCCGCATGACCGCCATGGTCGTACGTCAGAACAGCGAGATCGTCGGCGTTAAAGTAGCACATTTCTCGGGCACTGAGTGGGACCCGGTCGATCGTGCCGTAGAGGCCGGCAAGATTGCCAACGTGCCCGTCATGATCGATTTCGGTGGCCATGTGCCGCCGCTGCCCCTGCGCGACCTGCTGCTGACGCACCTGCGTCCCGGCGACATCTTCACCCATACCTATGCTCGTCTCACAGGTCGTGGCCCGGTCATGGACGACCAGGGCAATCCCTTTCCATATGTGCAGGAAGCCATCAAGCGCGGCATTGTCTTCGACGTAGGCCACGGAGGCGGCAGCTTTATGTTCTCACAGGCTATACCGGCCATCAAGCAAGGATTCTATCCCACCACCATCAGCACGGACATTCACACCGCCAGCATGAATGCGGGTATGAAAGATCAGCTCAATGTCATGTCAAAGTTTGTCAACCTGGGCATGCCGCTGCAAGCCGTGTTCAAAGCTTCTACGTGGTCGCCGGCATCGGTCATTCATCGCGATGACCTGGGTCATCTTACCGCCGGTGCGGTAGCGGACGTAGCCGTATTCAGCATGCTGACGGGCAAGTATGGATTTGTCGACTCGAAAGGATATAAATTGGAAGGGACAAAGAAGCTGGAGTGCGAGCTGACGCTGCGCGCAGGCGAGATCGTATACGACCTGAACGGTATATCAAAACCGTCGTGGACGACCGACCCCAATGCGGCCGCCTTCGCCAACAAGAAATAATGCCACTGCTCACATGAAAAAAAAGAACGTGATACTGGGCCTGCTGTTCGTGGCGGGAGCTTTTACTGCCTCTGTGCAGGCTCAAACAATACCGAAAGAGGAGCTCATCTTTCTTACATCGGAATGGAAAGGGGAGCGGTTTCCTGATGGCCGCCCCCGCATTCCCGATGAGCTCGTGGCCCGCGCCAAAAACGTGTCTATCGAAGAAGCCTGGCTCGTGCTGCGCAACGAAGGCTATACCTCGCAGTTTGAGGGTAACTTTAAAGTATTGAACAGCAGCCAACCCATGGCCGGGCGCGCCTACACGGCGATGTTTATGCCCAGCCGCCCGGACGTAGAGAAGAATATTAAAGACCGCGGCAAAAAAGACGGACGCATCGGCAACACCAACTCCTGGCCCATCGACAAACTTTCGAAAGGTGACATCTATGTGGCCGATGGATTTGGCAAGATTGAAGCAGGCACGCTGATCGGTGACAACCTCGGTAACTCGATCTATGCCAAGTCGGGTAACGGCGTGGTATTTAACAGCTCCGCCCGCGATCCCGAAGGCCTCGCGAGAATCAAAGGCTTTAATGCCTGGGTGCGCGAGTGGGATCCGACCTTCCTCGAAAACTCGGTGTTGATGGGGCTCAACACGCCCATTCGCATCGGCAAGGTAATGGTGCTGCCGGGCGACCTGGTACTGGCGCGCGACGAAGGTGTAATTTTTATACCCGCTCACCTGGCTCAGAAGGTTGTCGTGACAGCCGAGTTCCTGCAGCTGCGTGACAAGTTTGCTTTTGACATGCTGCGCGAGCAGAAGTTCACCCCCGGTGAGATCGACAACCAATGGACAGACAAGGTGAAAGAAGCTTTTCTGCAATGGCTCGATAAGCACCCGAACGAGATTCCCATGAAACGAGCCGAGCTCGACGAGTATATGAAAAACAGAACGTGGTAGACATCCAGGGTCTGTAGTTCATGGTTCACGGAGGTTTGGCCGGGAGCTGTGGGCTACGGACCGTGGAGGTCTTTTTCCTGACCTGAACAACCATGACAAAACACAAGCTCTTACTATATGCCGCGGCTGCGTTCCTGATAGCGGCGGTTTCCCTGGTCCTCGCGGACCAGATACCCGCCTCGGGTATCCTATTTGTCCTGTTCTTTCTGTCGCTGGCTATCGGTGTCCGTGGCTACGAAGCATTGAAGGGGTTCTCCTACACCATCATGATTCTGGCGGCCGTGACGACGTCTATGTACTTTCCGCAGTACTTCATCTCAGTCAACGGTTTCCGGCTCGACAATCTCTTTACACCGCTGCTGCAGATCATTATGTTCGGCATGGGCACAGAAATGAGCGTTAAAGACTTTGTGGGGGTTGTCAAAATGCCCAAAGGCGTAATTATCGGCACGGTGAATCACTTCACTATCATGCCGCTTTTGGGCTTTACACTCGCAAACGTTTTCGACTTTCCGCCCGAGATTGCGGCCGGCGTGATTCTGATTGGTTGCTCGCCCTGTGGCATGGCCTCTAATGTCATTTCGTATCTGGCAAAAGCCAACCTGGCCCTGTCTATTACTCTCACCACGGTTTCTACCTTTCTCGCGCCGATCCTTATGCCACTGCTCATGAAGCTGCTGGCCGGACAGTTCGTGGAAATAGAGGTCACCAAGATGATGTGGGACATCACAAAGATCGTCATCCTACCGGTTGTGGCGGGTTTGCTTTTCAACCGCTTTTTCCGGGGCAAGACAGCGTGGCTGGACAAAGCCATGCCGTTGGTGTCTATGGCCGGTATTGCCTTTATCATTCTCATCATTACGGCGAACGGCCGCGACAACCTTATGGCTATAGGTTTGTTGCTGATCGTGTCATCGCTGATTCACAATACCATGGGTTACCTGCTGGGTTACTGGTCTGCGCGTCTCTTTCGGATGAACGAACAGGACTGTCGCACCATCGCCATCGAAGTAGGAATGCAAAACGGAGGCCTGGCCTCGGGCATTGCCAAAGAAATGGGAAAAGCCGCGACGGTAGGCCTGGCACCCGCCATCTTCGGTCCGCTCATGAACGTTACCGGCTCCATCCTTGCATCGTGGTGGCATCGTAAACCCATTGAAGACAAAAAGGCCGTAGTAACGGCATAACAGGATATACCGTGGCACGATTTGCATTATGACACGGGATTTTTGATTGAGGTTAAGGAAAAAGGCACCGGCGACGGTGCTTTTTTTTTGAATATATTTGCGCATTATCGCAACCTACAAACCATGAAAAAACTCGTTTACTTTTCACTCGCGTTACTGGTCGCCGGCGCCTGTAAGCAAAAAGCTCAGGAGCCAAAACATATCATCATTACCGGTATAGACTCCGGAAAGAAACCTGGTGACGACTTTTTTATGTATGTCAACGGCATCTGGTATGACACGGCGCAGATCCCCGCCGGTCAAACCGGCGTAGGTTCATATTCTTTTTTGAACTTCCCGCAGCGCATACGCCTGAAAGGCATTCTGGATAGCGTTGCCAACAGCAACAATCCCGCCGGAAGCATCGAACAGAAAGTGGGCGACTTCTATGCCTCCGGTATGGACACCGTCACGATCAACAAGCGCGGCTATGACCCGATCAAGCCCTTGCTGGGGCGCATCGACGCGCTGACCGACGTGCCCTCGTTGCTGAAGCTGGTGGCCGAAGAACAAACGGTGGGCACGGGTTCCATCATTGGCTTTAGTGTAGGCCCAGATGATAAAAAGAGCACAGTCAATATTCTGCAGCTCTATCAAACCGGTATAGGCCTACCAGAGCGGGATTATTATTTCCAGAAAGACTCGGCAACACTCGCGATTCAAAAAGCTTATAAAGCATACCTCGCCCAATTATTTCAGCTGACAGGAAGCGACGTTGTGACGGCGGAGAAAAATGCATCCGCGGCCTACGAGGTGGAAAAACAGTTGGCAGGTGCGCACAGAACGAACATTGAGCTCAGAGACGTGAAGGTGAACTACAATAAGTTGGCCGTGGCAGATATAGCAAAGAAACATCCCAATCTTCAGTGGACAACATTGTTGAACGATCTCGGGGTGAACGTTGACTCGGTTAACATGGGCCAGCCTCCTTACTATGATAAGCTGAACGCGATGTTGAAGTCAGTCTCCATCAACGACTGGAAGGCATATCTGAAGGCCAATGCCCTCACCAGCTACGCAGGCTTATTGAGCCGGCCTTTTGCCGATGCCACTTTTGCGTATACAAAAGTGCTGACAGGACAAGCCGTTAAGAAAACACGCGCGGAAGAAATGACGCAAGCCGTAGATCAGTCGCTGGGAGAAGCGCTGGCACAGCTGTATGTAAAGAAGTACTTTCCCGAAGCCGCCAAGAAACGTATGGCGGTGTTGATCGGTAATCTCAAGACAGCCTTTGAAGCACGTATCAATAAGCTGGATTGGATGAGCGACTCCACCAAGGCTAAGGCAAAAGAGAAATTATATGCCTTTACGGAAAAGATCGGATACCCCGATAAATGGAGAGACTACTCCAACGTAGAGGTGAAGAGAGATACATATTTTGAAAACTGCTTATCCGCTAATAAAAATGAATACCGCTATGCTGTTGCGAAAGTCGGACATCCGGTTGATAGAACGGAATGGTATACCACTCCGCCAACGGTCACGGCATACAACAATCCGCCATTGAATGAAATCGTCTTTCCGGCAGGTATTTTACAGACTCCCTATTTTGATTTGAGTGCGGATGATGCGTTGAACTATGGCGGCATTGGTATGGTGATCGGCCACGAAATCACACACTCGTTCGACGACCAGGGAGCGCAATTTGATAAAGAAGGCAACGTAAAAAACTGGTGGGCAAAAGCGGACTATGAAAAGTTTAAAGCCAAAACCCAACAGGTAATTGATCAATATAATTCATTTACAGTACTCGACTCAGTACATATAAAAGGTGCACTGACAGTAGGAGAGAACACCGCAGACATTGCCGGTGTCGCGATCGCATACGATGCCTTTAAATTGACTGAACAAGGTAAAGACACGACGAAACTGGATGGTTTTACACCGGACCAACGTTTCTTTATTTCTGTAGCAAGAATCTGGCGTGTGAAAACTACCGCCCCATTTTTACGCATGTATGTAAACACGAATCCACACTCGCCCGCTAAGTGGCGCGTAAATGGGCCACTCATGAATTTTACACCGTTCTACAACGCATTTAATGTACAGCCGGGCGATAAAATGTATAAGCCCGAGAATGAACGGATAACGGTCTGGTAGTCAAACTTTAGAACCTTTCAGCCCTTTCTGTCTTACAGAGAGGGCTTTTTTTTGTTTATGTGGCACGTATTCCCATGTGTAGATTTTGTTCATTCATCGCAGGGAATCCCCCTAAGAACGGTATGGTTTTTTATCCGTGAGAAAACATAACGTAATTGATCACCGTATGAAAATCAAAAATTATCTTTTTATACTGGCCGCCATGTCGGCTATAGTGTTGAGCTGTTCGGACGATGATGATGGAGACGGCAACGGTAACCAAACCGGACCACCAGTAGAGACTCTTCCAGCCAATACAGACTACGAACCTGCGTTCGAAGGTCAAACGCGGATTGATGGCGTGATCACCACTACTGATTATGAATCACGCGTCGTTACCTCCAATCTGGAAGCCCCCTGGGGCGTCACCAGCCTGCCCGACGGACGTTTGTTGATAACCGAGAAGGAAGGTAACATGCGCATTGTTACCACTACTGGTACTGTAAGCAGTGCCATCACTGGCATCCCGGCGGTTAACGCTGCAGGGCAGGGAGGGTTGTTAGGACTATGTATCGATCCGCAGTTTGCCTCTAACAGAATGGTATATTGGGCCTTCTCAGAAAACGTAGGGGGTGGTACACTTACTGCAGTAGCAAAAGGCCGGCTGGCCGATGACGAGAAGAGCATTGAAAATGCAACCGTAATATACCGCGCTAACCCTGCATACCCGAGCGATTTGCACTATGGTGGCCGCGTGATATTCGATCGTTCAGGCAACTTGTTTATAAGTACCGGCGAGCGTTCTGTTCTGCCGACACGGCCGTTGGCACAATCGGTAGAAGCGGCTCTGGGAAAGATCATCCGCATCACGACAGACGGTCAACCCGCGTCTGGCAATCCGACATTCAGTGGCAATGGAGCACTACCCGAGCTATATAGTATCGGACATCGAAACCCGCAGGGCATCGCGCTGCATCCTGAAACCGGTGATTTGTGGCAGGCTGAACACGGACCCCGTGGTGGCGACGAGTTGAACCGCGTACGCGCGGGTGCCAACTACGGCTGGCCTACGATCACCTATGGTATAGAGTATAGCGGCGAAACCATTGGTGACGGCATCCAGCAAAAAGACGGCATGGAACAGCCTGTATACTACTGGGATCCCGTGATATCGCCCAGCGGCATCACGTTCTACAAAGGCGATCGCGTACCGGAATGGAAGAACAATCTCTTCCTTAGCTCATTGAGCGGGAAGCATATTATTCGTCTGGTAATTGACGACAATCGGGTTGTAGGCGAAGAAAGGCTGCTGGCATCCGAAGGGCAACGCTTCCGCGACATCACCCAGGGTACTGATAATGCGTTGTACGCTGTCACAGACGAAGGCAGACTCTATCGGATCGATAGAAAGACAGATGCTAAGGACTAAGCATCAATTTAACACAACATCATGAACCAGCCAGGCTACCACCTGGCTGGTTTTTTTGCATCGCAAAGCCCGGTAAATCCAGCCATCAAATGCTTTAAGTTGATGGCTTGGTCGGAGTTTCTTAATTTCGTAGCCGGGAGCGGCGTCCAACATTCTGACTATGCAGCAACAACAACAGGCGGGGGAAAAGGAGCGGGAAGATTTGTTCATATACAACTATGTATCCGAAAAGCAGGTTGGTAGAAATAAAATATTTCTTCAACACAATCTAATTACGCTATTGGAGCAGGGCGAAAAAGTAGTGCATTACGCTAACAACGCCACCATAATTAAAGACACGCAATTTGCATTGCTTTCTGCTGGAAATTGTTTGATGACAGAAAAGCTTCCTGTTGACAATCACTATCGCAGCACCATGCTGTTTTTCGACAATACGGCGTTGACGAAGTTCTTTGTGAAATATGCGGCGATCATTGACAAGCTCGCGTCCACCGCGGATAAATATGAAAAGCCGTTCCTCGTTTTCGGGAAAGATGCGTTCGTCAGAAACTACATAGCATCTCTCCAATTCATTCACCCCCAGACTTCTTTTTCAGACAAGCGGGTAGAACTAAAATTTGAAGAGCTCATGCTTTACCTGGTCGAGAAATATCCGGGTGAAATGCGCTCGTTTCAGGCCCGAACCCGGAAAGAATACTCGGACCTGGAAGTGAGAAAAGCGGTAGAACAGAATATTACCAGTAACCTTACATTGGAAGAGCTGGCTTTTTTGTGTAGCACAAGCGTCTCGACGTTTAAACGAAGGTTTCTGAAGCTCTACAATGTCCCGCCGCGCCAATACTTTCTGATGCGCAAGATGGAAATAGCAACATCGTTGTTATTACAAAATGAAAACCCCAGCGAAGTCTTTTACAAAGTAGGTTTTGAAAACCACTCGAGTTTTTCACAATCGTTCAAACAAGTATACGGCGTCAGCCCGAAACAATATCAGCAGCAAAAATTGAGCTGATTCCGGGCCACTGCCCGATCGTCCATTCCCGCGTCCACTACCTTGTTGAGAAGTGATGCCGGACGCCTGTCAGAAAAACAACCTGCCCGATGGGGCGAAGGTGGGTTAAGCCGTGAATGAAGACGCCAGTGTAGTGCTCACGGGGTGTTATGCTTGAATATGAATGCCTTTGCAAAGGCTTCTTTGCCCGTGTATTCCAGACAATCGGTGTAAACGTCCCACTTTTCCCCGCGGTAGGGCGCGCAGGCGCGATAATTAGATTTGCGATAACCAGCCAGCAGCTGTATTTTTCGACTCGGATAGGAGCACCAATACAATCACGGTGTACCTGGAGGGAGATGTTATGAGAAGAATTGTATTTTTTGGAGATAGTCTGACGGCCGGCCACGGTTTGCAAAACCCGTCGGTCGAGTCTTATCCAGCATTGATCAAAGACAAGCTGCAGCAAGAGAATCTTCTCTATGAAGTGATCAACGCGGGCATTAGTGGCGATACGTCGTCTGGTGGGCTCAGCCGGTTAGACTACTGGATCAGCCAGCCCGTCGACGTGTTTATACTGGAACTCGGCATCAACGACATTCTGCGCGGCTTGCCGCTATCGTCCATTCATCGTAACCTCGACACCTTGTTACAGAAAGTCCGCAGGAAGCACCCGCAGTGCAAAATCATTGTCATGGGCATGGAAGTGCCCGGCTATGCCAACGTGGCCCGGCTGGAGGAATTTACCTCCATTTACCGCCGGCTCGCAGAAGCACATAATGCCACGCTGGTGCCCTTCTTCCTGGAAGGTGTGGCGGGTATAAAACAGATGAACCAAAACGACGGCCTGCATCCATCAAAGAAAGGCTACGACGTCATTGCCACGAAGGTATGGCCGGTAATACGCGGCGTATTGGAAACAGCTTGATAGAGAGCAACCGTTCGCGTCGAGGTCATATGCACAGGCTTCGCCAGCTATAGCACGCCGCAGGCATGGAAATTTACGCCATATACAAAATAACAAGTAACGCTATGGCAAAGACAGCGAAAAAAACAGCAAAGAAAGCTGGTAAGACAGCCAGGCCAGCTGCAAAAAAAACGGCTAAGAAAACCGCTAAAAAGGCATCGGCTAAACCCGGGCCGAAAGACCGCGAGTACGTAAATAAAAAGCAAAAATACGAGGTCGCGTACGAACCCAGCCGAAAGACACCGGCGAAGAAGTTCGGTTCATCGAAAAGCACGAAGTAAAAAAAGAACGGCGGCCAGATGGTCGCCGTTCTTTTTTAGAGCACACGCTGTGGATTGTAAAAACGCTTGTTTCAAAGGATCTCACGGTAAGGGAATGTTTTTGCCCACGCTATTTATAACGGACCGGATCATGCCGGCGACCCGGGGAGGAATAATAATTTAGCCTATGCTGGCAGTATCAACGCTTATAGTTATGGAAACGACTCACGTAAAAATGCCTAAGAACATTCCGCCGCAGCACCAGGAGCAGCAGCCCGGCATAGAAGCCGAAATGATACCAGCACCCGTATACGATAACGACGATCCCGGTCTCGGCCGGCTCAACGGCAAAGTAGCCATCATCACGGGAGGCGATAGCGGCATTGGCCGCGCCGTCGCAGTGCAATTTGCCAAGGAAGGTGCTGATGTAGCCATCGCGTACCTCGACGAGAATTTGGACGCTGCAGAGACCGCAGAGGCTATGCGCAAATATGGCAAAGAAGCCTTGCTCATTGCCGCAGACGTCTCCAAAGAAAGCGAATGTAAATTGATCGTCGAAGAAACGATAAACCGCTTTGGAAAAATTGACATTGTCGTCAATAATGCTGCCGTGCAGTACGAGCAGAAGAGTGTCGAAGACATTTCAGCCGACCAGCTCGAACACACCTTCAAGGTAAACATCTTCGCGCACTTCCACCTTTGTAAGTACGCGCTGCCACACCTGAAGCCCGGTAGTGTTATCATCAATACTGCCTCCATCACCGCGTACCGCGGCAATCCCTCACTAATCGATTACTCGTCCACCAAAGGAGCCATCGTAGCGTTCACGCGCAGTCTCTCGCAAGCCGTGGCCGATCGTGGTATACGCGTAAACGCGGTAGCGCCCGGTCCCGTTTGGACGCCCCTCATCCCCGCATCGTTCGACGAAGAGAAAGTTGCTAAATTTGGTAAGGACACGACCTTAAAGCGCCCGGCCCAACCGATCGAGATCGCGCCCTGTTACGTCTTTCTGGCGTCCAAGGAAAGCGCCTTTATCACAGGCCAGGTACTTCATCCCAATGGAGGTACTGTCGTCAATACTTAGTGCAGAGGGTGGAAGCCCTTCCCGTGACCTTCTGGCTATACAATAAAAAGAGGCGTCGCTGCGCAATTGTTGACAAAAAGCAACAGTAGCCGATTGTGTGTGTAACACGATCTTCAGGGTCTCCCTGGTTCTGTACAATTAACAGTTTTCGAGATCCTGCTCGAGATGCTTTTTGAAGTTATGTGCAGCGGCGGCCTCGTCGATCGAGTGGGACTGTTGCAGGCTTTCTTCCTGCTTAGAGTATTGGCTCAGATACGCGTAATACTTTTTAATCACCTTCAATTCATCCTCGGTCATATTCTCCACATTCACGAGACGGTTACTGGCGTGCTTGTGCGCCGCCACGAGCTCGTTCAGCTTTAATTGAATTGCCAGCGAGTCTTTGTTTTGTGATTTCTGAATAATAAACACCATCAAAAAGGTAATGATCGTCGTGCCGGTATTGATCACCAGCTGCCATTCCTCCGAGAAGTTAAACACCGGCCCTGTAAGAGCCCAGGCAAGCACTAAGGTCACAGCGATAATAAAGGCCGGTGTACTTCCGGTCGCATGTGTTACAGCGCTCGCAAATCGTTCGAAAAAGCCCGCACGCGGTGGACTGGGGATAATAGGTTGATCCGTTTTCATGACTAAAGTCGTTATCTGTTTCTTACTTTAATACCTAAAATTCAGGCCAACCCCGAGGTGGGCTTTGATGCCTCGAGTACGTATCTTCGCAGGCAGAACAGTCCGCATGGCAACAACAACGAATACAACAGTCCTGCACCCTGGCTACGGTTTTTTACGATCGTTGGTGCGGACGTACAAGTCCGCCAGGAAGCCCATCGAGACCATGCAGGAAAGCATGGCACGGTTCCAGGGAACCTACGCTGTGAACCTCGGCATGATGCGGGTAATCGCCACACAGGACCCCGGACTAATCGAGCACGTGCTCAAGAACAACCATCGTAATTATCAAAAATCTTCCATACAAACAGACTACCTGGGCCGCTTCCTGGGCCGCGGGTTACTAACCGCCAACGGAGACTATTGGCTCAAGCAGCGGCGCCTGATTCAGCCTGGTTTCCATATGGATAAGATCCAGGCACTGTATGCCATCATGGAAAATACCGTCAGCCGTTTTCTGACCAACTTTCCGGTAGGCACGATAGATATATACCCGCTCATGCACCGCCTGGCGTTTGATATGGTGATTGACACACTCTTTAACGTCGACGTGCCGGCGGAAAAACGTACGCAGCTCGGAAACTTCATCAGTGAGGTTCAGGAGTTTGTCATCAAAGATGTACGCCAGCCCTATAACCGCTGGTGGTTTCGCCTCTCGGGGGAAATGGGCGCGAACCTCAAAAAAGCCGAAGGTGCCCGCGAAGTGATCCGGTTTCTGATTCGTCAGCGCACCGCCAGCAACACGAAGCACAATGACCTGCTGGACATGCTGCTGGACGCCCGCTATGAGGATAACGGTGAGCCTATGACCGAAATCCAGGTCATCGATGAGATTCTCATCCTGCTCATTGCCGGCCATGAGACGACTGCCAATGCACTGTCATGGTCGCTATACTTACTCGCCCACAACCGGGAAGAGCTATTGAACCTCCGCAACGCGACCGCCGGGCTCACCCTTCACGAAGTCGCCGTGAATCCTGCCTTGTCAGCCGTTATCAAGGAGAGCATGCGACTATATCCGCCTGCCTGGATCAGTGATCGCGTAGCGCTGGAAGATGATGTTTACAACAATTATGTCATTCCGAAAGGAACGGTCGTTGTATCATTTTACTATGGGCTTCACCGCGACCCTAAACATTGGCACGCGGCACAGACATTTCTGCCCGCACGTTTTTTAGGCGAAGGAGAAAAGAGCACGAAGAAAATATTTTACCCCTTCGGGGCTGGCCCGAGGCTCTGCATCGGCAACAACTTCGCAATGGCGGAGATGTGTATATTTCTGCAAGCCTTCTTAAAACAATATGATGTTCATCCCGGCAACGCTGCGCCGGTGATTCGTCCGCTTGTTACCCTACGGCCCGACCGGGTTGAGCTTCGCATACAGAACGTATAGCATCCGGCACGCTAGTTTTTCCAATCGGACTCCTCGAGCAGAAATAATGAATCGGTCGAAATCTCTAAAACCTTCGCGATCTTGAGGGCCAGCACAGCCGATGGAGTGAACCGTTGCAGTTCAATAGAATTGATGGTCTGACGGGATACCTGCACACGGTCTGCCAGTTCCGCTTGGGTGATATTGTGTCGGGCGCGTTCCACTTTGATCAGGTTCTTCATGCCCGTTGTTTCAGAACATAGAACATACCCGTTGTCAATAGTAACGCAAGGCAGAGAAACTCGTGCGCGGACAGCGAGCGGAAAAGATACGTAACGGCAAGCGTCAGGAAGTAGGCTGTCAGTACGCCCCAGGTAAGCGACCGGAATTTTATCTGATGCACCCGTTCATCGTCGTACTTCTCTTTTGAGAAGAAAATAAATACCAAACCAAGAGAAGCGATCTGAAATGCTGGAGCAAACGAGACAAAGTCGTGTTGATGCAGGGTTTTGTAGATAAAACCGCTAAAAGCGAAGAGAAAGAGTCCCACGCCCAGCAATTTGACGGCTGGATGATACGGAAACAGGGTTTTGATCATAGTCTTGTTTGTTTGACCAAATGTAAAGTTTACTTTACATAAAGACAAGTAGACAGTTCTTTTTTAGTCTCCGGCTTAACGTACAGTCCATCAAAAACGTTTGGAGGTATACGATTAGCGAGGCAAAAACTGCCTATTTACACGGATGACCGTGCCTTATCTCTGTCCCTTAGCACAGACTAAACTCGGGCTAAACTCGGGCTATACTCGGACTCAACACGGAGACATCCTCGCTTTACCTTCCGCCGCTATAGTGCTCGTCTGTCACCTTCTCCATCCAATCCACAACCTTTCCGTTAACACTTTCTTGAATCGCAATGTGGGTCATTCCATTCGTTGCCGTGGCACCATGCCAGTGCTTCTCGTTCGGTTCAAACCACACGACATCGCCCGGATATATCGTTTCGACAGGTCCGCCTTCGCGCTGCACCCAGCCGCAACCGGCCGTTACGATCAACGTTTGGCCCAACGGATGCGTATGCCATGCTGTCCGTGCGCCCGGCTCGAACGTAACGCTTGCTGCCGCTGCGCGCCTGGCTGCATTCGGATCAAACAACGAGTCAATTCTGACCGACCCGGTAAACCAATCTTCCGGTCCCTTGCCCGAAGGTTTAGAACCTACTTTTGTAATCTGCATAAAGTACTATAGTTGATCAATTGAAACGAGTGTCAGCCGCGATTATGACGAAACGGTGTTCAGATCAAACGGCAACTTCCGAATGCGTTTTCCCGTCAGATCAAAGATAGCATTCGTCAGCGCTGGTGCAAATGCCGGCAACCCGGGCTCACCCACACCGCCTGCGTCGGCATCATTCTCCATGATGTATACTTCGATCGGTGGTATATCGTATATGCGCGGCATCGGGTAAGCATAAAAGTTCTTCTGAACGGTCAGTCCGTCCTCGAACCTGATCTCATGCATCGTCGCAGCGCCCAGCGCCATCACAATAGATCCTTCCACCTGCGCTTTGATCGTATCCGGATTCACATACCAGCCACAATCCATGACCGCCCACACACGGTCAATCTTCACGCCACCCGATGGCTGCTTCGATACTTTTACAACCTGACCCACCGTGCTGTTAAAACACTCGGTGATCGCCACGCCAAAGCCGTCTCCCTTCTTGCGTTTCTTCCATCCTGAAACTTCTTGCATGCGATCGATGAGCTTTTGCGCACGTTCGTCTTTCAAGTAACTCCTTCTGAACTCCAGCGGATCTTTCCCTGCGGCCACGGCCAGCTCGTCCAGGAAGCTCTCGTACGCAAAGCCGTTCGTAGACGCATACACCGATCGCCACCACATCGTGGGAATGGGTGTCTCGAACGGTATATCCTGTATGCTAAGATTTTTTATCGAGTCGAAGTACGGTTTCAGCAGACCTTCCGACGTGCTGCGGTTCGGCTTG
Source organism: Parachryseolinea silvisoli (assembly GCF_021190955.1). GTDB lineage: Bacteria > Bacteroidota > Bacteroidia > Cytophagales > Cyclobacteriaceae > Ohtaekwangia > Ohtaekwangia silvisoli. Next base: position 372,342 of record NZ_JAIOAO010000001.1, on the reverse strand, counting down.
TCCTTCGGTCCACCACGCCAATGGTCGTTGTTTTGCCCTGCCATCTTTACTTTGAAGGCGCTTATTTCACCATTGGTAACAACGCCTTCGCACCGGTAGGAGATGCCCGGACGGTAAGGTCCCTGGGTCATGTCGTCTTCCCGTGTCCAGACTACTTGCACCGGTGCACCGATCACTTTCGAGATTACCACCGCTTCATGCGGATAATCCATAAACGCCTTCCGGCCAAAGCCGCCACCCAGGAAGGTCATGTTCACGATGACGTTCTCACGCGGCAAATTCATCTCCTTGCTGATGTAATCCTGTACCCAATCCGGTGCTTGAATAGGCCCCCAGATCTCGACTTTGTCACCCTGCCAGTGCGCCACGCAATTCAACGGCTCCATACACGCATGCTGCTGGTATGGCGTCTGGTATACCACATCGATCTTATCAGAAGCGCCATTCAAAATAGCGTTGACATCACCTTGTGTCTTGAACGATAGGCCTTCGTTGTTTTTCAATTCGTCGGCCTGCCGGCGAAAGATCTGTTCGGTATTTTGATGCTCAAAGCCTGTATCATCCCATGTGACACGCAATGCCTTCCTGCCCTGCATGGCCTGCCAGGCTGAGTCAGCCACTACAGCCACACCTTCTCGGTAGGTACTGAACACACCCATCCGCACTTTCACAACACGTTTCACACCGGGCACCTTCAGCGCATCCGTATCGTCAACGCTTTTCACCACGCCACGCAGACGCGGGTTACGCTCGACCACGGCGTACAACATGCCGGGAATCTCTTTGTCCAAACCAAAGATCGCGGTGCCATTGGTCTTCATCCGCGTATCCTGCCGCCGAAGCGGCTTCCCGATAAGTTTATACTCCGACCGCTTCTTTAGTGTTACCTGCTCAGGTGCCTGAAGTTTAGAAGCGTCAAGAACCAATTCGCCGTAATGGTACTTCCGTTTCGAAGGTTTATGAAACACATGACCGCTTTCAGCATAACACTCCGCGCGGGATACCTTCCACCGATTCGCTGCAGCTTCCATCAGCATCTCACGCGCGGTCGCACTAAGTTTCAACAGATTCTTATACGTGGTGCGCACAGACGAGCTTCCACCCGTTACCTGGTTGCCATATTTTTTGTTATCACCTTTTGCAAAGACGATGTTCACCTCGTCCAGGTTTACCTCCAGCTCTTCGGCAATGATCTGTGGTATCGCCTGGTAAACACCTTGTCCCATTTCCGCACGATGGCTGAAGATGGTCACCTTACCGGAAGTATCAATGTGGATCCACGCGTTCAGCTCAACGCCAAAGCCCTCGGCCTCTGTCGTCTTGACGATCGTTGCCTCCTTTCCGGCAGACGGCACATAAAACCCCAGGGAGAGCATAGCGCCTCCCATAGCAGACAGTTTAAGGAAGTTTCTTCGTGAAATTGTGCTCGTTTCCATCGTATTATTTTTTAGGAGCGTAGGCGCCGTTTTCAATCCAGGTTATCCAGGCCTTCTTAAATTCCGCGTAGGGTAGAGGCGGCGTTGTACGCCCTTCGCCCGGATGCCATCCGGCAATGACGAGCGTATCGTTTACGTGTTCCAGCAATTTCCGGAGGTCCTTGTGCCCGTTTTGTTCGGGATCGACAAGTTGTCTGGCCAGTTGGCGAGGCGTCTTTCCCTGAAAGACCATCTTCATATCGGCCGGGGGCAAATGCCAGTTGGGATTACCCGGCGGCGTGTGTAGTCCGGGAGTGTTGGCCGGCTGGTGGCAGTTGGCGCATTTCATGGCGGATATACCCTTGCCATCCTTACCACGTGTAGGCTGCATGATGTGCAAATGGCTGTCGTCACCTTGCAGCGGCACATCGCCGGAGGGGTGACAATTCATGCACCGCGGACTCATGAGCACTTTATAGACGCTCGCAAATGCCTTTATAGACGCTGCGCTGTCTTTCTTTATAACCGGGTTATCATCGGGCGTAAGCTCCCTCGGTTTTTTACCACCCGTGAAGTCGGGCGCCATGGCAACCAACAGGCCCAGACCAAACACCAGTGTGCACGCCGTCAGCCAGAAGCGATTGCCGGTATAGCGTTTGTTTCCCCCGTTCATAGATCGGTACCGTTTCGTTTACCGCCTGAGCGAAGCATTTCCGCCGCCCGGTGAATAGCCTTTCGAATCCGTGGGTACGTTCCACAGCGGCAGATGTTGCCGCCCATAGCCCGGTCGATATCCTGATCCGTGGGATTTGGATTCTCCCGCAAGAGCACCGCCGCCGACATGATTTGTCCGGAATGACAATAGCCACACTGGGGCACATCAATCTCCTGCCAGGCTACCTGCAGCGGATGATCGTTGTTTTCGGACAGTCCTTCGATCGTCACTACCTTTTGCCCCTCCGCCCGTGTCACCCGCGTCACACACGACCGCACAGCCTCGCCGTTCAGGTGCAGAACACATGCTCCGCACTGCGCCACTCCGCAGCCATACTTGGTGCCTTTAAGCCGCGCGACGTCGCGTATAGCCCACAACAGTGGCATTTGTGGATCGACCTCCAGTGTTTGATCCTTGCCGTTTATTTTACAAGAAACAGTCGCCATAAGCATGTTGGTTTGAATTGGGATTAAACAGATCCTTCTATAAAAATTCGTTCCAGTTAATATATCTTCATGGCTGGTAGCAAGGGTATACCCTCGATGAGCTCCAGCGACTTTACCATTTCTTTTGTGCCGTTTTTGTATTTAAGAAAATGTGGTGTTTTGATGTGACTCCTATACGCTTCCGGGGTTGCATATATTTCCAGAATAGTGATGTGCGTTGGCCTTGCCTTTTCAGCAATCGCATAGAGCGTCAAAACACCGGGTTCCTTCTTAATCGAAGTCTCAATCTCTTCTTTTAAGTATGTATTGTATATTTCTAATTGAGTGGAGTCGATCACCAATTTTGCCAGGCGAACCATTTGCTTGTTCTCTCCCTGGCCATACGAGTGGGTGATGATTATCAAATTGAATAGCAGAAATAATATCGGCTTCATCCGTTAACGCCCCACCATTTGTTGCAGTTGCTGCGGATAGCGAGCGCCCTGCACGTTGACTTGTGAAAACATGTTCTCGATCCCGCGCAGATCGTCTGCCGTCAGCGTGAGCTGTTCCGCCTTTAGATTTTCTTCCAGCCGGTGAAGTTTGGTTGTACCCGGGATGGGCACGATCCAGGGTTTCTGCGCCAGCACCCATGCGAGTGCCACCTGTGCCGGTGTTGCATTCTTCTTTTTTGCAAACTCAGCGATCTTGTCGACAACAATCTGGTTCGCTTTTCGATTCTCTTCATCAAAGCGCGGCACGATGTTACGAAAGTCGTTCTTATCGAACTTTGTATTTTCATTGATTGCCCCAGTGAGGAACCCTTTCCCCAGTGGGCTGAACGGCACAAAGCCGATACCCAACTCTTCCAGCGTCGGCAAGATCTCCTGTTCCGGTTCACGCCACCACAATGAATATTCACTTTGAAGTGCCGTTACAGGCTGCACCGCGTGTGCTTTACGAATGCTCTGCGCGCCGGCTTCCGACAGGCCGAAGTACTTCACCTTTCCCTCAGCAATAAGCTCTTTTACGGCTCCGGCGACCTCTTCCATCGGCACGTTCGGATCAACGCGATGTTGGTAGAACAGATCGATCCGGTCTGTCCGCAGCCGCTTCAGCGAGGCATCGGCCACAGCCCTGATCGTGGCAGGACGGCTGTCCACGCCGGCACTGGACACACCGCCTTTGAATCCAAATTTTGTGGCCAGTATCACTTGTTCACGGAATGGCGCCACGGCGTCGCCCAACAGTTCCTCGTTAACGAAAGGCCCATAGGCCTCTGCGGAGTCGAAGAAATTCACGCCCCGCTCAAACGCCGCACGGATGAGATTAATCCCGTCCTGTTTATTCACAGCCGGGCCGTAACCAAAGCTAAGTCCCATACAGCCGAGGCCAATGGCGGACACTTCTAAACCACTTTTTCCCAGTTTTCGCTGCGTCATAGTATTACGGGTTAAATATTCGATTTTGCTACTGTACAAAGTTGTTGACATACGGTCGGCCGCGATGTATACAAATTACTGGTTTACCTACCAATTCCACTGATGGAAGGCCTTTTTGTGCGGAATCCGTCCTGGAACACCGTACTTTTGAACTGGAAAAGGAGGAGATATGGAAGAGATCCTAAAATTTGATACCATCGGCCAGTACAATGCCTTCAACCGGAATGAAACACTGCACCCTTTGGTAAGTATCGTAGATCTTTCGAAGGCAGCGCCCCGCCAGCTACGGCGGTTGAGCTATGGTTTTTATGTCGTTTTTTTGAAAGAGATAAAATGCGGCGACTTGCGCTATGGATGCAGCCACTACGATTATGAAGAAGGCACCCTCATCTTCCTCGCACCCGGTCAGGTGATCGGTTCGAATGGCGACGAATATTACCAGCCACAGGGACGTGCGTTAGTGTTCCATCCAGACCTCATCCACGGCACCCCGCTCGGTCGTCACATGAACGACTACACCTTCTTTTCGTATGCCGTAAACGAAGCGCTGCACCTGTCAGAGCGCGAGCGACAGACCATACTTGATTGCTTTTCCAAAATTCAATTTGAGCTGGAACACGCCGTGGATAAGCACAGCAAAAAACTTATTGTAAACAACGTCGAGCTCTTTCTTAATTACTGCGTGCGGTTCTACGATCGCCAGTTTGTTACACGCGACAATACGCACAAAGGCATTCTCGAGCGGTTCGAAACGCTACTCAACCATTATTTTTCATCCGACAAGCCTCAAACGGTAGGCCTACCCACCGTTGCGTACTGCGCGAACGAGCTGAACCTTTCTGCCAATTATTTTGGCGACCTGATAAAAAAGGAAACGGGCAAGTCCGCGCACGACTTCATTCAAATGAAACTGATCGATGTAGCCAAAGAGAAAATATTCGACGCACAAAAGTCCGTGGCCGAAATAGCCTACGAGCTGGGATTTAAGTATCCACAGCACTTCACCCGTGTTTTCAAACAACATGTAGGTATGACACCATTGGAATATCGGACGGCCGATAATTAAAATGATGATAAAGATAAACTGCGGTTGATTATTCCTGCGCTGCCAGTCTGACTAGTGCAATAATGCCCCGGCCGTGATTCCCACCTTCGCTGGATAGGTAGAGCTCGCTGGATTTAGAAAAGCACAGGCCTTCAGGTTGTGGGAACAGTTTCGTATCCAGTGGATATTGCTTCTTTATCTTTCCCAGTTTATCGGCAACAAGCAGGGTCGATAATGGCCCATTCAAAATATACAGTTCACGGGTCGACGGATGCATGGCGATTTCTGAAGGCTTAAACTTCCGGTCCTTCTTCTTGCCTTTGCTCTTAACATCCGGGGTAGTGATGTCGCCCGGTTCTTCGATCGTGAGGACAGGGGTGGGCGACATAGTATTTGTCTTCAGATCGAACGCGTATACCTCCTTACCGGGTGCGTCGGCATTAACCATGTTCTTCTCCTTCACGCCAATCAGCAGCCGGCTGGCCGTGGCGTCGTAAAACATCGATTCGGTGTCGTTCTCGACGGTCAGCGGCAGATCAAAAGTTTCCACAACAGGTTCTGCCTTCGTGCCCGGGGTAATTTTATACAAATGACCATCCGCCCGCAGTGCGTAAAACGTGTTGCCCACATGCACCAGGCTTTCAAAATCGCCCTTTCCCGTAAAAACAATTTTTTGTTCTATCGCCTTCGAGTTGAGATTATAAATATAGATCGTACCGGCATTGTCCTGTATGCAGGCCATCCGTTGCTCGTCTATCAAAACATTCGCCGATATTTCTACAAGCTCTTGCGGCAACTCCCAAACTTTGATGATCGTCACGTCGCTTGCATTCATCGTGGTAACGTACAATTCGTCTGCGCGTGAATTTGTCGCCCGGGGCGATAACCGTTCACAGGAAAATATAAAGATCACGGCAACCGCCGCCATCAGATTTCGAATTTGCCTTGTCATTCTTTCAGTGTTCCGTATTCTTTTCTTCTGTGATGTGTAACAATCCGTTCTTTCGCCGCTTGTATGTATCGATGTCCGACGGATTACCAAAAATATAAAACAAAACCTCCCGCCATCCATCTGCCTGCCTTACATCCCTGATAATGTCGTAGTATTCGTGGAAATTGATGTGGATCGGATCATGTTTATGATCAATGTTGTGGGTGATGCCGTAGATCGGCCGCTCTGTTTCCTCCTGAAACGTTCCGAAGATGCGGTCCCAAATAATAAAGGTAGCGCCGTAATTCTTGTTGATGTATTTCTCCTGAGAGCCATGATGAACCCGGTGATTGGAAGGCGTGGCAAAAATATACTCGATGATCCAGGGCATCTTCTTGATGTACTCCGTATGTACCCAGAATTGAAAAAGTACCGCCACCTGGTTGGTAACAAAAAGGATAATGGGATGAAAGCCCAGCAGGGCAACGGGTAAAAAGAAGATGATCTTGAAATATTGCACCCAGCTTAGCCGAAAGGACACCGTCAGGTTATAATGTTCACCGGTATGGTGGGCAACGTGCGTCGCCCAGAAAAACCGTAGCCGGTGGGAAACGTTGTGCGCCCAATAACTGCAGAAATCGAACAGGATGTAACATGGGATGAAGGTCCACCAGTGGAAGGACATGCGCCAGGGTATCAGGTTGTAAATAGCGATGAAAATCCACAGGAGAAACACTTTTAGCACCAGTCCAATCGCGACATTACCCAGCCCCACCAACGTCGAACCGATAGTTTCCGATCGGCTGTAGAGCTTTTTATTCTGCCACCGCGATATAAAGTACTCCAGCAAGACAAAAAAGAACATAAACGGCGCCGCCCAAACAATAATATTGGGCACTCCTTGCTCAATGGTCTCCAGGGAATTTAATGAGATTTTTTCTGCTCCAAAGAAGGTTTCAAACATGCACGTAAACCGTAAAAAGGTAATAAATAATCAAAAACAAGTGTAGCAAGGCACAACGATTTCATACCACGAAATGTCCGCGGGCGATATTGCCTGAAAACTTGTCGTTTCAGAAGCGGCTTACAGGGTATAGTCTCCTACGTGAAATTATTATGCCTGTGGAGGCAGTGATGAGATTTCACCGATGGTTGAGACAAATACGGGGTTTATCAGAAGCCCATATCGCCCATTCCATGCGCATTCCTGGCCAATCGTTGGTAAAGCTATCAAATAATGTCTTCTTTTCATGATTGGCATGGAGATTCCTTGTTGATCAGGTTTTCTGGCCTTATCTATTACGAAGACGCCAATTGGGCCCCAGCAGTTGCATGGACCTGTTAGATACTGTACAATATTGCTAGTCAACCATTAGGCCCGCATCGGTTAGTACCCCATGAATGTTTTTTGCGTCCACTGGGGAGAGGTAATGTTTCCATCATCACCGGCGCGCAGGAGTACCGGGTAGATGGCGATGATGCCGTAGCGGGCGGGCGAGTACCTCCCAGTCAAGTGTATAGATCACGCGGGCTTACGGGTTTTATAAAACGACAGGATCAGCAACGCAACCAAACAACTGGCACCGCCAAAGAGATAGATCGACGGATAGTTCCACCAGGCAGCCAGCAGACCGGCAACGGGGCCTGCAATACTTAACGAAAGATCAAAGAAAGCAGAGTAAGCCGCCAGGGCCGTACCCCGCATCTGCGGGGCTACCCGTTGAATGGCAAGCACGCCCAACGCCGGAAATACCAGTGAAAAACCCATGCCGGTAAGCGCACACCCGACGACTGCGAGCAGGGGACTGGAGGATACCCCGATCAGCAACTGTCCCACCATTTCCACGACTAACGATACAAACGCCACCGTATACCCGCCGAATTTGTCTGGAAATGACGCAAAGAATATGCGGGTTAGAACATAAAATCCGCCAAAGCAAATAAATCCCCAAGACGCATGCTCCCAGTGCTGAGCAGCAAACAATAAGGAGATAAAGGACGCGATACAGGCAAATCCGATCGATGCAAATGCTAACGCGAGTCCCTGGTTTGCTACCAACCCAATAACTTTATAAAAGGGCGTTCGGATATGGTTAACGTCCACGGCGAGGTGGGGTAGATTGCGTGTGGCCACCAGGCTTACCAATGCAAGAATGGTAATTGCTGCCAGCGCCGTGAACACACTGCCCGTGGTGGTGAACCAAAGGCTTAATGGTGCACCGATCGCAATGCCTGCGTACATGGCAATGCCGTTCCAGGTCATCACTTTGCCGGCATTTTCCCGGCCCACCAACCCTATTGCCCAGGTCAATGAAGCGGTAACGACCATGCTCTCAGAAATGCCGTGGAGTATGCGACCCACCACAAGCAACGTTAACGCTACTATACCACTGCCGCCTGGCAAAGTAGCAAGGACATACAGCACTCCGGCGGCCAATAGCAATAACGCGCCAAGTTGTTTACTTCTATGAGGCCCGCGAACATCGGTAATCTTACCCGCATACGCTCGTGTTAGCAGGGTAGCCAGTGCTTGCAAGCCAATAACGAGTCCGACCGCGAGGCTTCCATAGTGTAAATCGTTTTTGATAAAAGAGGGTAAGGCCCCCAGCGCTATGCCGATGGCGAGATATGCGGCAAACACCGTTAATAAGATCGGCCGAATAACCTTTGCAAAGGAAAGTGACTGATTTGTTGCGGCAAGGGCATCTTCTACTCCGCTACCGCCGCTGGTAGAGAAAGTATTTTTGTTTTTCGCTGACATATGCGCCGAGTGATTATGATTAAATCTCAGCGCAAAATTCTACAATAGGAGTGGGGTAGACGATAGCCGCTCAATGGCTATGATTGGACAAATAATGGTTGGCTCGGAAGTCCGTTGCCGTCACGCCGGTGTTCTTTTTGAAAAAGCGCGAAAAATATGCGTGATCCGCATAGCCCAGATCAAAAGCGATTTGTTTGACATCCAGCGTTGTATAGCGCAGCATGCGCTTAGCCTCCAACAGTACTTCCTGCTGGATCCAATAGCTTGCCGGAAAACCCGTGATGTCTTTCACGATTTCATTCAGATAAAGCGGTGTGATATTTAGAAGCGTGGCATATTTTTGCACCTGCTTTTTTTCTATACAGTGTATCTTCACCAGTCTCTTGAACTTAATAACTGTAAAATGCTTCTGTCCGCCGATAAGATGGGTGGTGTGTTGTGCTTCGGCGATAGTAGAAGCGATCATCCCCGACAGCGTATCGGCCAGCGATTTTGACAAACGCTCCCGGAACAAGGGTGACTCCCGACGGAGCATTTCCTCTAACAATAGCGTTGTATTAAAAATCGCATTGTTTCGTTTGAGGGATATAGATTGGGCGGAATTCAAATAAGCGTCAAAGATCTCACGGTAAGCATTGTCGATCAATTCCGGTGCGACAAAAACAAACCATCCCTTTGCACGTTGATACGTTAGATAGCGATGTACCTGTCCGGGTGCAACATAACAAAGCGAAGCATCCTGTAGCACCACCTTCTGGAAGTCCAGCTCCCACACAAAGCGACCTTGTTGTTGAATAATAAACATATAATGATCGTCGCGATGAGAATCCCGCACGTTATCGGTCAGGCTGCTAAAAGGCGCTATGTCTACACCTGTGTTTTCCAGTTCACCTCGGTGCAGTGCGATAGCTTCTTTTTTCTTCGGCATGGATGGCTTCTTTGTCGTAAAGATAGAAGGAGAAGCGCTTACCAGGAAATTATGCCGGAGGGCATACCGCGCCGCGGAGACTCGCTAGTCAGCATAGTCCGCCAGCGTGGTCGCCAGCAATTCTTTCAGCTGCTCATAAGAGGAAGCTTTATAGGTGATGGATGATGCGCCTAACGCCAGTAACTCGTTGGCTTCAGTAGGACTCACGCTGCCGGTGTGAATAACTATCTTTGTACGTTTTGAGTCGAGGACTTTCTTGAGCGCAGGCAGGCACTCCTGGCTGCTGATCGGAAAGATGTGTCCATCCAGGAAAATGACATCGAGTGTGGGCAACCCTTGCAGCACCTGTTCGATGTCGACGCAATCGTTTCGGGAATAACAGTTCGAATGTGGAAACATTTCGTGGAACGCCTCGCAGAATATTGCGATATCGTCCGGATCATCGTCAATTACCAATATGTTCATAGGTGGAGCCCTTGGAGGCACTTCTTACCAAACAGATAGTAAAAGATCGGTCCCGGTATATGTGGTATCACATCCGTTGCAAACTGTATGTGGAACACGTATTCTCAACGCGCATTGAGCCGCAATACCTCATTTATTCTTGTGGCTCGGTTTTGAGGCTCCGGCGCTCGCCGACCTGCTGCCGCCACATCGAGTAATATAATCCCTTCTGTGCCAGCAGCACGTCGTGTGAACCGGTCTCGGCAATCTTTCCTTTCTCCAGCACAAAGATGGTGTCTGCGTGCATGATCGTCGACAGACGGTGAGCAATGAGGATGGTCATTTGGTCCTGGTTCCGGGAGATGCTGCGAATGGTTTTCGTAATGTCTTCCTCTGTCAACGAATCCAGTGCCGACGTGGCCTCATCGAAGATCAGCAGCCGTGGATCCCGCAACAGAGCCCGCGCAATAGACAACCGTTGTTTCTCACCGCCCGAGAGCTTCATGCCGCCTTCGCCCAACATGGTATGAATGCCATGCGAGGCTTTGGCGATGAGGTTCGTGGCCGATGCCTGGCCCAACGCATCGTGTATCTCCGCGTCGGTGGCGGTGGGTTTAACAAAGAGCAGGTTGTCGCGTATGGTGCCCGCGTAGAGTTGCGTATCTTGCGTCACGAACCCGATCTGCCGCCGCAGCGGGTTATACCGGATCTGCGTGGAGAGTATGTCGTTGAATTGAATCGTGCCCCTGTCGGGTATGTATAATCCTACCAGCAGCTTCACGAGCGTGGATTTACCCGCGCCGGAGGGGCCGACAAACGCAATGGTCTGACCCGTGTGGATGGAAAAGGAAATCGAGTCGATCGAGTTGTAGGTAGCCGTTTTATGCCGGAACACCACATCCGTAAACTTCAGGCTAGCAAGCGGCCCCAGCTCAATGGAAGGATCGGGACGTTGCTCGATAGGCCGGTGCATCAGCCTGTCGAAATTTTTTAAAGACGCGTCCGCCTCCCGGTACAGCAGAATGAGGTTGCCAAGTTCTTGTAACGGTGTAAAGATAGCGGTGGAAATAAACTGCATGGCAATGAGCTCGCCTGTGGTCAGCACGTTGCGAAAGATGAGCCACAGCAAAATAAACAGGATGGACTGCTTGAGCAGCGTTAAGAGGTTTCCTTGCAGAAAGGAAAGCACGCTTACCTTCCGGGCCTTGAGCATCTCCAATTGAAAGATGGCCAGGGTCTGTTCGTTTAGACGCCGGATTTCAGCAAAGGTTAGTCCAAGACTTTTAACCAATTCGATGTTGCGCAAGCTTTCGGTAATAACGCCGGCCTGCTTATCGGCCTGCCGGTTGATGGACCGTTGTATGCCCTTGATCTTTTTCGACACCAACCCTGTAAGCGATCCCAGTAGCACCACGCCGATAAAGAACACGGGTACCAGCAACCAGTTCTTGTGCAAACTGTACCAAATCAAAAAGGCAACGCCCACCAGGGAGGCAAACAACACGTTGATAAAGGCGTTGATAAAACGTTCCGAATCGGTCTTTACCTTTTGCAATAGCGACAGCGTGGTGCCACTGCGGCTTTCCTCAAATTCCTGAAACGACAACCGCAGCGTTTGTTTCAAACCGTCGTTAAAGATATTCATCCCAAATTGTGCCACCGCCTTTCGCGTGCAGTATTCTTGTGCCGCTTTGGCCAAACGCGAGCAAACAGCAACCCCAAACGCTATGACCAGCCAGTAAAGCACACTGCTCACCAGCTGCGACTCCGTTAGGTGCATGTGGTTGGTGGCATAATCATCTATAATCTTACCGAAGATCAACGGGTCCAGTAACCCCAGGAGCTGCGCCGCCGCCGCCAGCGCGAGCGAAATAAAAACCAGTTTACTATGGGGACGTAGATATTTCCAAAGAATCTTCATGCTTGATCGTTTACTTCATTTCCTGCGCCAGGTACGGCGCGGTTCGGCTACTCCGCGTACGGGCTACCGCGGCGGGTGTCCCTGCTACAACCAACCGTCCACCTTCGTCGCCCGCTCCGGGGCCAATATCAATAACCCAGTCGCTGCTGGCCACCACGTGCATATCGTGCTCGACAACGATCACCGTGTTACCTGCATCTACTAATCTATTCAGCTGCTTCATCAACTTGCGCACATCGCTGGGATGGAGCCCGGTGGTGGGCTCATCCAGTATATACAGGCTCTGTCCACGTTGCGCACGTTGCAGCTCCGTGGCAAGTTTAATACGCTGTGCCTCGCCTCCCGAAAGCTCCGTTGCCGACTGGCCTAACCGCAGATAGCCGAGCCCCACTTCGCGTACAGCGTTCAGCGCACGTTGAATGGTAGGCTCCTCATCAAAAAAGCTCCACGCTTCGTCCACAGTCATGCCCAGCACCTCGGCAATGTTCTTGTCTTTGTATTGTACCTCCAGCGTTTTGGCATTATACCGCGCGCCCTGGCACACAGGGCAAGGAGCATACACGCTTGGCAGGAACAATAGCTCCACCGTCACAAATCCTTCGCCCTCGCAGTTCTCACAGCGGCCCTTCGCCACGTTGAACGAAAACCGGCCTACGTCATACTTGCGGGCCCGGGACATCTTCGTGGCAGCAAACAGCTTTCGTACATGATCAAACAGACCGGTATATGTTGCCAGGTTCGACCGTGGCGTGCGCCCGATCGGCTTCTGGTCCACCACCACCAGTCGCTTGATGTGTTCCATGCCACCCGTGATTTTTCCATTCAGCGTCATCACCGGTGCATCCGCCAGCGGGTCGGCCTCGTCTTCTTCCTCTGGCAGCGCCTGTCCCAGATGCGTCGACACCAGCCCTACCAGCGCCTGGCTCACCAGGCTCGACTTACCCGATCCCGATATACCGGTTACGCTGGTGAAGACGCCCAGCGGAAACGTTGCTTCCAGCCCGGTCAGGTTGTTAATCGTGACGTTTTTCAGTGTCAGCCACCCGCGGGGCTCCCGTTGCGTCTGGCCGGAATACGTTTCATTTCCTTCAAAAAGATATTGTCGTGTTATAGATGCTTTGACACTGGCAAGCCCTTTCAGCGGACCGCTATATAAAACCTCTCCGCCAGCTTCGCCCGCCGCCGGACCAACATCCACGATCCAATCCGCATGTCGCACTACATCCAGCTCGTGCTCCACCACAAAGATGGAATTGCCGGCCGCCTTTAATCTGTCCAGCGCACGCAGCAAAGCCTCGGTATCGGCCGGATGCAAACCGGCACTCGGTTCGTCCAGCACGTAGACCACGCCGAACAAGTTAGAGTGTACCTGTGTGGCCAGGCGCAGGCGCTGCAGCTCGCCGGGCGAGAGAGTAGGCGTACTGCGGTCGAGTGTAAGATAGCCCAATCCCAGGTCCAGTAGCACATGCAGACGCGACACGAGATCGTGCGCGATGCGCTGCGACACAATTTGTTTTTCAGGGTGCTCACTCCTGGCATCGGGCGTCTGCACAGCAAACGGCTGCAGCAAGCCCGCCAGTTGCGTCATGGGCAGCGCTGCCATCTCGGCAATATCGAGGCCGGCAAATTTCACCGATAACGCTTCCTTTCGTAGTTTCTTACCGTGGCACTCCGGACATAGCTTGCTCGTCATGAACTGACTCACACGCCGCTTCATCAGCTGGCTTTGCGTGGTGGCGAACGTCGTCATCACATACTTGCGCGCGCCGGTGAACGTGCCCATATAGCTGGGCTCCATCTTCGCCTTCAGCGCCTGCTTCACCTCGCGCGGCGTCAACCCGGCATATACCGGCACCGTGGGCTGCTCCTCGGTGAAAAGGATCCAATCGCGGTCTTTCTTCGGCAGGTCGCGCCAGGGTTTGTCCACGTCATAGCCCATGGTCGTCAGAATGTCGCGCAGGTTTTGTCCTTGCCAGGCAGTGGGCCAGGCGGCAATGGCACGCTCCCGTATCGTCAGCGAATCGTCGGGCACCATCGTCTTCTCGGTTACATCGTACATGCGCCCCAACCCATGGCATGTCGGGCAGGCACCTTCCGGTGTATTTGTAGAGAACGACTCCGCATACAGTATCGATTGGCCTTTGGGGTAGTGGCCTGCCCGGGAGTACAACATTCGGAACAGGTTTGACAACGTCGTAACACTTCCCACCGACGATCGTGTAGACGGCGCACCCCGCTGCTGTTGCAACGCCACCGCCGGTGGCAATCCCGTGATGTCCTCAACCTTCGGCACCGACATCTGGTGAAACAACCGCCGCGCATACGGCGAGACCGACTCCAGGTACCGCCGCTGCGCCTCGGCATACAAAGTGCCAAAGGCCAGCGAAGATTTACCGGAGCCCGAAACACCGGTAAACACCACCAGCTGGTTGCGCGGTATTTTCAGAGACACATGTTTGAGGTTGTGCTCGCTCGCACCGCTTACTTCAATGTAGCCCGATGCATCAGTAAGATGGTGAGGAATATTTTCAGTCATAATCGATGTTAAAAATACACGTCTTCCGGCAAAATGTAAGGTTTCAGGAAACTTTGTCTGACACGATAGGGCATGCGGATATTGAAGGTGCCACTACAGATAAGTCATGCCACTCCAACATAAGCTGCATCCCCCCACTGCGGGCACTCTTTTTTCGACACTCTGCTCGCATCATTCACTAACTAATAACATACCGTGATGGGGAAAGATGAAAAAGGGCATTAAAAAATTCCTGAAGAGGACCAGGGTACTACTGACGTGGCTGGTTGTGTCGGGGCAGGTGTCCTGCCAGCCGGTGTTTTATGCACGGAGAAGGCCAGGCAACTGTTATAATCGGGGAAGAAAATATAGCAGTCTTCGGCAATCGACTGGAGAATAGTTTGCACAAAGGGGCTACAGACATCAGTCGTCATCGGCTGGCCGTAACGTAATGTGGAGAATGTGCTTCAATGTAGGCCAATAGTTGAGATAGTGAGAGATCTTTTATGGACACGGCCATGCAGCTACTCCATGTCATGCCGTAGTCGATAAGTGTCAAAAGCGACGAGCATACCGGACGTTGGACACCCGCCGCATGATTTCATTCTATACACTTATACCCGGCAGGGATATCCGCTCGTATATTTTTAAAAAACGTCGGTACTAATTAACTTATCATAGCAACACTACACCGTTACTAAACGATCATGCAAGAGTTTCGTAAAAAAATATCCGTTCTGCTCTTTTTTACAGCCCTGCTTTTATCGGGCAGCCACGTGTATTCACAATGCATCGGTTTGCCTGCGGTGGCTGCCCTGGGCAGTAACAAAGTTCCGGCAGCACTGTGCGCTCCTGTCAGTGCCAATCTCATTTATACTATACAGTTTGCTTCGCCGGTGCCGGCAGGGCAGCTGGAATTAGTGTACGACTGGGGAGACGGGAGTCCTTCCGAAGTTGTAACATTGACAGCGGGCTCGCGGCTCTATTACCAGGAGCGGACGCACGACTTTCCGCGCGAGAGTGGTTGTGAGTACGTTGTTACGATGACGATCCGCTACAACGGTGCCGCCTGCTCCAATACCCGGCAAATTCAGAAAATATCGTCCTGGCGTACGGATGCCTTTAACGGCGGCGACATTGGTTTGATTTCGCCGGTAACAAACACGGCTGAGCATCTTGTGTGCGAAGGGAGCGACCTTCGTATTGCATTTGACGACCGCAGCGTGTTCAACTGCAACTCCCAATATGTCCAGCTTCCACCGGATGCGATCGAGTCGCCAAACGTGGAAGACCGGTGGCGGCAGATTATTTATAACGGGCCGGTGGTGGGAAATAAAATACCAAACGTATCGGTTAATGGAACACCGGTGACATCTGCGAGTGGCGCGGATATTATATCTAATTATGCTGATACACGGGGCACGCTGTACTTGGCATCGCCCGTGCGGGTCGACGATCCGAGAAGGTCACCATCGCTTGAAATTACTGCGCCGGGTGGCTTCGGTGCTGGATTTGCAAAGCCAGGAGACGTCTTTACAATCATCTTGCGCTATTGGAATTTCTGCAACCCATACGATGACCCCAATATACCGGGGCCTCCCGCGGATCGTGTAAACGGCGATCATCAACCCATCCAACGAACGTCCACTATCAGGGTCATTGCTCCACCGGCTGCGCCGGTTACGTCGAGCGAGGTTGTCTGTAACGGGATTACTCCGAAAGCATTTTCTGTTACGGGCGTTCCCCTGGCGAATACAATCCGGTGGTACGAGAATATACCAGGGCCCGACCGTCCGGGAGCGTTGCTGGGCACGAGCAGAACCCTCCTGGTCACGGCGCACCCGGCGTGGGTTTCGAACACAACGGCAGGGGTATATAAGGTATGGGCCAGTCAGCAACCAACTACGGGTGTCGTCACATGTGAAAGCTCGAAAACGATGGTGACTCGCACCATACGCGAGCGGCTCGAAGTAGGCGCGCCTATACAAGCAGTTCCCACGGATATCTGTAACAGTGGCACATTGTCGGTAGCGCTTCCGCCGGCGCCAGTGTTGCCTACGGGCGGCGCGACAAAATACACGTGGGTGGGGTCCGATGGTGTCAATTTGTTGCCGGGTGCGACATCCACTGCGATGTTTGCAGTCGACGTTACAGATTTTCAGGGACAATTGTCTGTCGACCGCGCGATTACAGTTTCGGAGTCCTATTCCAGCGCTCCGGCATGTGCTGTAAATAAGAAATACTTTTTCAAAGTGCATAAAGCGCCGGTCGGCGGAGTGGTGTCGCTGGCGGAAGACGTATGTGAGGGAAGTGCAGTGGACACGCTTTCACTGTCGGAAGCAGTAGGAGTGATCAAGCGATGGGAGGTCAGGAAAGATCTCGCCTCGTTTATACCATTCACAGGAGTCTCCGGCGACAACTACATTGTACCCGGCATTCTTACCCCCGGTACATACACGTTCCGGGCCGTCGTTGGAAACGGAAGCTGTGCCGAGCTATACAGCACCACGAGTACAGTACAGGTTTTTGCTCTACCGACACCGGTATATGCAGGGTCCGACCAGTTCCATTGCTCATCACTGGTTTCGGACCCTTTGGATGCCACCGTCCCGAGTGTGGGCGTCGGACGCTGGTCGTATATTGCCAGCGTGCCGGCGAATCTCCCTGCGCCGCAGTTTAGCAACGTCAATGCCCCTAATGCTACCATCTCGATTTTACGCGAGAACGCCGGCGCGTATACATTGCGTTGGACTGTAACGAACGACATCTGCCAGCGGTATGATGATGTCATTGTCGATTTTGGAACCACGCCCTCGGATGCCCTGGCCGGTCCGGATCAGGCGCTATGCGGGAAGGAGACCACCCTTTCCGGCAACGCGCCACAAAAAGGCGTAGGCCGATGGACCCTGGTGAGCGGCCCGCAAAACTGCCAGGACAATAATAGCTGCCATGTGACAATCGAAGATCCCTTATCACCAACATCGTCCATCAGACTGTCAAGTGAAAGCGGCTATGGCGTATATACCGTGCGATGGTCTATCAGCAGCGGTGGCAATAACTGTTTCCTGAAGACCGACGATGTTACTATACGGTTCGATCGGCCCATAGGCGTTGCGGCAAATGATACAGACGTAATCTGTATAGACCCCGAAGGGCTGCTCCCGATCGCTCTTTCCGGTACCGTGGAAGGTAACGCAGGCACCGCGTACTGGGCCAATGTAAACGGCCATGGAAATGTCTCGGGCAGCAGTGCATCGTCCGGAACGATCACCGCTTCGTATACTCCGACCCTCGATGACTATACATCGGGCACCCCGATTCGTGTCAAGCTGGTGGCCGTTCCGTTGCCTACGAGCGTATGTCCCTCCATCGAGCGCGCCATTACCATTCAAATAGACCGAACACCAGTGGCAAACGCCGGTGCGGACATTCCCTTCGTTTGCTCCGCCGAGGTTGAACTCCGCGCCGACGCGCCCATGTATGGAGCCGCGGGCCGCTGGAGCACAAACAATACGGGAGTCCTTTTTGCCGATGAGACAGATCCTTATACCGCGGTGACACAATTGCCTGCTCCGCCATCCCGGGTCCTGTTTACGTGGACGGTAACAAGCGCAAGCGGGCGCTGCGTGTCGAAGCCCTCCACCATGGAGGTGGGCCGCGTTGCCCTCCCCGATGTGCGGGATGCCACCGTACAGCCGTGTGAGATATTCAATGGTACCACGCAAATCGATTTATCGCTATCCGAAAACTCCGTCACAACGTTGCCTGCCGCGCAACGGGAGATCAGCTGGTACAGAGGCACCGGCATGATCCCTGTGAATTCCGGCACGATTCAGTCGGGGGTTACAGACGGTGAGCTCTTTTTTGCGCAAGTGGAGGATACAGGGACGGGCTGTTCGGCTCAGGCGAAGCTTACCGTCCGCGTGCTGCCGGCGCCGAAGGTAATGGACGGTCTTGTGGCGCTTTGCGACGAAACGGCCGGAGCTGTCACAGTTTCGGGTGTCGACCTGTCAGCAGCAAAGTTTAGAGACGCCGTTACGGAAGAGTCGGATATAACAATCAAATGGTATGCGTCCCTGGCGGAGGCACAACAGAACATTAACGCGATCGATACGGATATCGACGTCACACGGCGAAGAGATATTTACGCACGGATAACAAAGAATATGTCGCCTTTCTGTTTCAGTGTGGCGAAAGTGGTGATCGTTGTGAATCCCGTACCGGCTGTAAGCGCGATCTTTGGTCGCGAATCTGTTTGCCAGGGACATTCCGCAACGCCGGAGGGTGAGCTGCCGTTCGAAACCTACCAGGTTACACCTATTCCCGGGGCAACGTACCATTGGGAGGTGCCGGAAGGCGTGAATGGATTTCGGGTATTTGGTGGCGGGGAGGAGAGTGATTTTTACCTGCTCCTGCAATTTCCGAACGTACTCACGGGCACGATAAAAGTAACGCCGGAATTAAACGGCTGTATGGGGGCTGCCGTAGAGAAACCAATCCGTGTCGATGCAGCGCCCGTAAAGCCTGCGATCGTCGGGGCGCCGGAAGTATATGAGAACGCGCGAGGTATTCCCTATTCCGTGAATCCTAACAATTACCCGTCGTCGATATATAATTGGGAGATCAGGCGGCGGTCCGATAACTCTTCTGGTGGCGCGTATATTGTAGAGGGGCAGGCCACCGGCAATATTCTGGTGAACGTACTGACGGAAGACATTATCCTTTCGGTGCGGGAAAATAACGCGATGTGTGCGAGTGAAACCGCCAGCATGGTCATCACTGTGAAGGAGCTTCCTCCGCCGGAGGATTTGCTTGCGTCCTTTAACGCTACCCCGATGGCATCCTGCTTTCCAGCGACAATTGTGGCGCAGAACTTGTCGACGGGAGCAGACACGTACAGTTGGACATTATACGGTGAAGGGGGTGTTGCCGCGACCTCCAATCTGATAAATCCTCAATTTACCGTTTCAAGTCCCGGCACCTACCGGCTTCAGTTGACCGCTACACACTCCGCCACAGGGGAGTCGGATCAGGTGCAGGTTTCAGATATCAGGGTTCTGGATGTTCCCTATGCTGCCTTCACGGTAAATAACAACGTCATCTATGCTCCGGATACGGAGTTAAAGCTTTTGAACTTCTCTTCCCGGGCCGATACGTACCAGTGGTCTTTCGGCGATGGAGAAACGTCGTCGCTCTTTGAACCTACGCACACCTATCAGCAGGAAGGTGCATACTTCATTATGCTGCAGGCCGGAATAGACCACGGTCATCAGGACGTAGATGGTGATGGTAGTATGGACGGGTCGTTGATTTGCTATGATACGGCAACGACGCAAGTGGCGGTACGCGAGGGTGGATATATACAAATTCCGAATGCGTTCACCCCGAATGAAAATGGACCGACTGGTGGCCAGCCCTCCGGCGAAGGGATCAACGATGTTTTCCGGCCGATCGTAAAGGGGGTGAGAACGTATAGAATGCAGATCTTCAATCGCTGGGGAACGAAGGTATTCGAAACGGAGGACCCCGAGGTGGGCTGGGACGGTTACAACGCGGCGGGTGAGCTGATGCACGCCGGTGTCTATGTATATAAAATTGAAATGACGTTGTCCAATGGTGAGCAGGATACCCGGATGGGAGACGTTGGATTGATTCATTAACATTTTAATGTGCCATGAGAAGAATATTCTTAACGTTGATTTTCCTCCTTGCCGGGGGCAGTGCCTTTGCCCAGGATCCTCTGTTCTCCCAATATTATCAGGCTCCGCTATTTCTGAATCCTGGCTTTACCGGCCTGACCGCGCGGCAACGATTTGTCGTGAACCACCGCCTTCAATGGCCGGGCCTTCCTCAGGCATTCTCCACCTACGCGGTGTCTTACGATGCATACCTGCCAAGAATTGCAAGCGGTGTAGGGATAATGATAAGCTCCGATAAAATGGGCTCTATGAACTGGCGATCGAATGCCGTTCATCTCCTGTATTCATACAAGGTACGGGTCAATGAGGCGCTGATCTTTTCTCCCGGAATTTCCTTCGGCTATGGAAGCAACGGGCTTGATCGCTCGAAGTTGAGAATGGGGGATGTGCTGCAGTACGGCGGCGCTACGATGGATCCGGCAGTAAACAGGTTGACCAACTCCCAATACATGGATTTTGGCTCGGGCTTTCTATTATACACCAAAAAAGTCTGGCTTGGCGCGGCAGTCTCTCATCTTAACAGGCCGCAGTTGTCGCCGCTGGGAGAAAACGACCGGCTCAGTATGAGGACGACCGTCCACGCCGGTATTAGAATGACACTGACCAGAACCAGTGCGGCGCGAGAGCTATACCTTACCCCTTCGTTTATTTACCGCCTCCAGGGGAAAACATTCTCTCAGTTCGATGCGGGAGTCAATTTTCACACAGACCCCATTTCGCTCGGCGTCTGGTACCGCGGTAAACCGTTGACCAAGAATGTAACAAACGCAGTAGACCAGGATGCGCTTATTCTTTTTCTGGGCCTGCATATACGGAATCTGACAGCCGGGTACAGCTACGATTTTACAATTTCGTCGCTTGGCGCGGGTACCGGTGGCGCACATGAGTTTTCGCTCGTGTATGAACTACCGGCGAAGAAGAAGCTTAACAAGAACAAACTTATTCCATGTCCGGCCTTCTACAATGACACCCGATTTAGATAAAAAAGAAGTCCGCTATAGATTGATGTTATACGAATTTTTATTCTCGGACATCACGAAGGTGCTATGCGTACTGCCAATACTTTTTACCGAGCCCAATTTGTTGAACACAAAATCCTGGTAGTGTTTCATATCCTTCGCATAGACTTTCAGCAGGAAGTCAAAATCGCCCGAAATATTATAACACTCGACAACCTCCTTCAGCCGCAGAATGTCTGAGACAAACTGGTGGCCGATGCTTTTGTCATGTTGCTTCAGCTTGATGTTACAAAAGACAATCAACCCATAGTTAAGCTTTTCAGCGTCGATCAGGGCGATGTATTTTTTAATATAGCCATTCGCCTCCAACCTTTTTACCCGCTCAAAGACCGGCGACGGCGATAGATTCACCTTCGCGGCCAACTCTTTCATCGTCACATTAGAATCTGCTCCCAGGAGTTTTAATAGTTGAATGTCTGTATCGTCGAGTGTTTCTTCCATAGAATAATTTCCTTTTCAGGGGTCGGATACGATGTGTCTAAAGAAAAATATTTTTAATAGTGCCTCAAATGTAGATTATTATGCCGAATTGATGCCTGTTTTGAAGTGATTAAAACCAAATTAATAGATTTGTTCAGAATTTAGCACTGCTACACATCCACCGGAATGGTTTTCGATGAAGATCGAAATGAAAAGGGAACCGTGTGAGAATCACGGGCTGTCGCGCAACTGTAAGTGACGTAATAAAATTTTCCGCTGCTAATGTCCACTGCGCTTACGATCGCTATCGGGAGCTTGGGAAGGACGGCGGAGAATGTTACAAGCCAGGAGACCTGCCTTTACCGGATATTATTCATTTAACCATTTTAACAAAATGCTAACGCAAAACCTGGGCTACCCGCGTATTGGTGGCCAACGACAACTGAAAAAAGCGAATGAACAGTATTGGGCCGGCAAGATCGATCTCAACGAATTGACACAGGTTGCCCGCAAGATCAAGGAAGAGAACTGGCAAACCCAATTAGCCGCCGGCATCGATCTCATTCCTTGCAACGATTTTAGTTATTACGACCAGGTGCTGGACACGAGCTTGCTGCTGGGTGTCATTCCCCCGCGTTATGCACCGCTGGTGTCGAAGGCAACCGGCAACGGCGAAATGGACCTGTATTTTGCCATGGCCCGCGGGTATCAAAAAGAAGGATTAGACCTCACGGCCATGGAGATGACCAAATGGCTGGATACCAACTACCACTATATTGTGCCGGAATTCACGGCCGCACAAGAGTTCAAGATCCTGTCGGAAAAGGTATTCAGTGAGTATACCAGTGCCAAAGAGCTGCTCGGTCAGAAAGCGAAGCCCGTGTTGCTGGGGCCTGTAAGTTACCTGCTGCTGGGGAAAGAAAAAGAGCCGGGATTTGAGCGGGTAGACCTGATCAAAAAACTGGTACCGGTATATGTTGAAATCATCAACCGCCTGCGACAGCTCGGGGCAGCATGGATTCAGTTAGACGAACCTTGCCTCGCACTGGATCTTTCCAAAAAAGAAAAAGAAGCATTTGACTTTGCCTACCGTCGCATAGCCAGCCAGGTAAGCGGTATTAAAATATTGGTGGCAACGTATTTCGAAGCGCTGGCGGACAACACGCAGCTGGCCGTGAACCTTCCGATCGACGCGCTGCACATCGATTTGGTGCGCGCCCCCGAGCAACTGGAAGAGGTACTCACATGGATTCCGGAGCAACTACAACTTTCCGTCGGGGTGATAGATGGTCGCAACGTCTGGAAGAACGACTACGAAAAATCCTTGAGCTTGATCAACAAGGCCGTTCAAAAACTAGGAGCCGATAGAGTAATCATTGCACCTTCCTGTTCGCTCCTGCATAGCCCAATCGACCTCGACCTGGAGACGGCGCTTGATCCGGAGATTAAAAACTGGATGGCCTTTGCCAGGCAAAAACTGAGCGAAGTCAGCGCATTGAAGCAGATAGCCGAAGGAAACAAAGATTTGCTTCAAGCCAATCAAAAAGCCATCGAGAGCCGCCGCGTGTCGCAAAAAGTGCACAAGCCGGCCGTGAAGAACCGCGTCAACGCCATCACCGAAGGCAATGCGACTCGTAAAAGCGCGTTCCCGGTACGCCAGGAACTGCAGCGCCAACGTTTTAGCCTGCCTGCATTTCCGACCACGACCATCGGTTCATTCCCGCAGACAGACGATATCCGCCAGCTGCGTGCCAGGCTCAAGAGCGGTGAGCTCACCGTCGCGCAATACGAAAAGTTTATCGAGCAAGCGACCATCGATGCAATCCGCTGGCAGGAACAACTGGGCATCGACGTACTGGTGCATGGTGAGTTCGAGCGTAACGACATGGTGGAGTATTTCGGCGAGCAGCTTGATGGATTTCTGTTTACCAAAAACGGTTGGGTACAAAGCTATGGCAGCCGCTGTGTGAAGCCGCCGGTGATCTATGGCGACGTAAGCCGTCCGAAAGACATGACTGTGCGCTGGAGTACATTTGCAGCGGCCCAAACGGATAAGCCGATGAAAGGTATGTTGACGGGTCCTGTCACCATCCTTCAATGGTCCTTTGTGCGTGACGATCAGCCCCGCGAGCAAACCACGAATCAGATTGCGTTGGCCATCCGCGACGAGGTGTTGGCGTTAGAGAAAGCCGGCATTGGCATCATTCAGATCGACGAGGCGGCTATCCGCGAAGGCCTGCCGTTGCGTAAAGGCAAGCGCGCGCAGTACCTGGGTTGGGCTGTAAAAGCCTTCCGGATCACGGCAAGCGGCGTGGAAGATAAGACGCAAATTCACACGCACATGTGCTATAGCGAGTTCAATGACATCATCGAGCACATCGCCGCGATGGATGCCGATGTGATCACTATCGAGACCTCCCGCTCGCAGATGGAGCTGCTCCAGGCGTTCGCCCACTTTAAGTATCCGAATGAAATCGGCCCCGGCGTATACGACATTCACTCGCCGCGTGTGCCAACCACGGAGGAGATGGCCTCGCTGCTGGTCAAAGCCGCCGGCTTGCTGCCGGCACAACACTTGTGGGTGAACCCCGACTGTGGTCTGAAGACCCGTAAGTGGCCGGAAACAAAAGCCGCCCTGGAGAACATGGTAGCGGCCGCCCGGCACGCACGGGAGACAATCCAGGTAGAAGCATAATCCGACGTATAAACTGCGGGCGACATCGCCCGCAGTTTTCTATATATACCGGGCCGTTCCGTAGGTTAAAAATCGGATAATGAATATCATTGTATAATTTTCAAGGCTAACAGTAGTTATGTTTTTAGACAAGATCAAGTCCCGCGAGTCGGGGATCCTGACATACGGGATTACGCCTCCAAAAGTTGGAACAGCTCCCGAGCGGATTGCACAGATCGCCCAAAAGACAATGGCCAGGCTCATGCCACTGGACATCGATGCACTGATCGTGTACGACGTACAAGACGAATCAGCACGCACGGCAGTCGAGAGACCCTTTCCTTTTTTTCAGGCGCAGGACCCGTTCGAGTTCGCCAGTCAATACCTTCAGGACCTGAAAGTTCCGAAGATCATCTATCGCCCCGCCGCCAAATTTTCGAAAGACGAGTTATCGCACTGGCTGGAGGATCTTCATAAGCATACGTTCTATCCTGTATTCGTCGGCGTGCCTGCGCCGGACTATCCCGTGAAAACAAGCTTGCCGGAGGCCTACAAGATCTGGAGCAAGCACAAAGCAACGTCCGTCATAGGTGCCGTAACAATACCTGAAAGACACGCCGTATTGAAAGATGAAGACAAACGCATTCTCGATAAAGCAGGCTGCGGCGTATCGTACTTCATATCGCAGTGCGTCTTCAATGTGGCGTATGCCAAACAAGTGATAGAAGATTTGGAGCATACCTGCAAAACGGAACGTGCGACGTTCCCGACCATTATTTTTACGCTCACCGTCTGTGGATCGGAAAAGACATTGGACTTTATGGAGTGGCTGGGTATTCACGTGCCGGATGATCTGAAACAAGACTTCAGAGCAGCAGAAAGTATGCTTGAAAAATCGGTTCAGGTCTGTTTGGATATTGCTTCCGAGCTGACGGCGCTTTGCGCAGCCCGCGCCATTCCTTTTGGATTCAATATCGAAAGCGTTGCCATCCGAACGGACGAGATCGAAGCTTCCATCTATATGGTGAATAAAATTGCCGAGATGCTGGAGACCAATGCTGTTCGAAAGGTTACAGTGGCACAATCGTCTGTAGCATAAAAAACAGATTCGAATCCATAACATTGCCGACCACGGGCCGGGGCGGCATAGCAATTTGTTGCCACTTTATTAGCATTATTTAACTGTTATCGGCAACTTATAGCATACTATGTCAGACCCCGGAAAATTCCGGCCCTCACAGGCCAAAAAGCATGATTTCATAAACATCACGGCGCCGATCCTGCTGGTAGATGACGACGAAGACGATCATGCGATTTTTAAAGAAATCTGCGTCGAGTTAGGTGTCGGCGATTGGATCCACGTTTTTCATACTGGATTTGAGCTGCTCGATTTTCTCAAAAACGAAAGCGTATCCCCGTTTATCATTTTTTGCGACATCAATATGCCGCAGCTCGATGGCCTGCAACTTCGCGCCTTAATTAACCAGGACGAACACTTGCGCCTCAAAAGCATTCCCTTTATATTCTTTTCCACGTCTGCCTCCGAGAGCCAGGTGAAGCTGGCCTACGATTTAACCGTGCAAGGCTTCTTCCTGAAAGGCAATACCTACGAAGAAACGAAAAACAGGTTCGAGCGCATTCTGCATTACTGGAATGACTGCCAGCACCCCTAAGTAGTGACCTGCTTATTTAATTGCAACCGTCGTATTCGTATACGGCCGTGCTGCTGGAACTTTCCACGCCGTTCTTATCAAAACTCTTTCCGGTAGCGCTTACCGGTAGGCCACTGGCGTTATAGTCATAAGCGGTTACCGAGGATGCGCGCACCTCCCAGCCTGTACCGGCGGCATCGCCGTCATAATAGGTCCCCCGCACAGCATTGTTTTCCCTCACCACTTCCGAATAACTGCTGGGGATTATCGGATGGCCTTTCGGCCGCGCGCTTCGGTTGATATAAGGTGATTGACGCGTGTCGTATTCCGTCACGTCGGCGGAGCTTGTTTTTCCGTCGATGTAGCGCTCCCGGCGTGTTACCTGCCCGTTGTCGTCGTACTCGTACCGGTACTCTTCCGTATAGCTGGCGTGCGGTTCGATCCATTTTAAAAGCCGCCCATCGCTGTCGTATTCAAAGAAAGGATGGGTCTCCACACCCTTGGCGTCCACGTGTGTAACCTTTACCAGTTTTTTTCCAATGTATTCGAACTTCGTAACGTCGTTGGTGGAAAGGCTTGTGAATTGTATCAGGTTGCCATCGCTGTCATACTCATACACGTATGTACTGGTTTGCTTACCGCCGGTATAGGTACTTTCGCTGATCGACTTGATCAGGCGGCCATTCTCATAGGTGTACCGGGTATCACTGTTATTGATACTCGTAGACTTGTCGCGTTCCGTCCGGGTCGACTGGTTCACGGTACGCAACAAAAAGCCCGCCTCATCATATTCTCTGCTGATTGTGCCGGCATAAGTCGAAGTGGTTCCATCGCTGTACGTGTAGTCATAGGAAGTGGTGCTGCCGGTCTCGTTTCCCTTGTCATCGTACGTGGTCCCCAACTTTCCGACCGTGGTCGACGTCACCGTTTCACTTTCCCGTCCGTTGCTCGTAGTAGTCATCAGCACAAGTCTGCAGCCTGACGCTTGCGTTGGCCCGGCATCGTCATCCTTACAGGAACCGGCCGCCAGCAGCAGCACCGTCAGTATTGAAAAAGCACGTCTCCAGACAGCATAATAAGAAATATATAACGTGTGGGCATTGGTTTTCATACAAAGCAGGGTTTTTACAAAAGTAAGCCCCGGCGGCTGCACTGTCTATGACCTTTTCGGGTACTCCGCTACGGACGAGGTGCACGGCGCCTGGAGGGCCATCACGCACGCGCTCGATCCACGTTGTACACTTCCGGTGGTGACCAGTGTCAATCCAAACTTTATTTGTTGGCACAGGAATTTACGATGCTGCAAAACCCGTAAATTTCGGTCTGACGCTCTATGGAAAGTCCTACAAACTTGCCCCCCGCGCCTGATGGCGACGGCGGTATTCAGCTCCCTGAAGTATCCAAACCACTTTTTACGGAACCATTCGATAAAAAGCAAGCCGAAGAGCTGCTGCTCAGCCATGCCGCGACGGTCGCCGACTTGCGCTTTATGAACGAACGGTTCCAGTATGCGTCCATGGCCACACACGACGTCGTTTGGGACTGGAACCTGCTGAATAATACGATCTGGTGGAGCGATACTTTCCAAACCGCGTTCGGGTACACTGCCGAAGAAATAAAGGAAACAGTAGACCTTTGGTATGATCTGATCCACCCGGAAGACCGCGACCGCGTGGTCAGCAGCATCCACCAGGTAATCGACTCAGGCGAGGCTAATTGGACGGCGGAATACCGTTTCAGGAAAGCCGACGGAACATACGCCACGCTACACGATCGCGGCTATGTACGGCACGATGCCGGAAAGCGGCCGGTACGCATGGTGGGATCCATGCGCGATGTTACCAAAGCAAAACATGACGAAGAGCGGCTTAAACAGCAAACCGAGCGATTGCGCCTGGCGATCGAATCGGCCGAACTGGGCACGTGGGACTTCGATCCCCAAACCGGCGTCCTGGTTTGGGACGCACGTTGCAAAGAGCTGTTCGGCTTATCGCCGGAAGCATATGTCGATTGGCAAGTTTTTCTAAACGCCTTACACCCGAACGACCGTGACCGCGTTGCTAAAATCAACAGTGATGCGATGGCCGACGGCTCCGACGGCTACTATGACTGCGAGTACCGCACCATCGGTGTAGAAGATCACAAGCTGCGCTGGATTCGTGCGAAAGGCCGCTCGCATTTCGATACCAACGGTAAAGCACAACGCTACATCGGCACGGTACTCGACATTACCCATCGAAAAACCCACGAACAAAAACTGATCGAGCAGGAGCGTTTATTCCGGCTACTGGTAACCTCCATTCCTCAGATCGTCTGGACGATCGACACCGCTGGAAAGACGGACTTTATTTCTCAGCGCTGGGAAGATTATACCGGGGTGTCAATACAAGATGCCGCGCCCGACTTTGCCAGCCTGATCCACCCAGACGACGTAGAAGCTGTTGTAAACAATTGGCTGGTCAGCGTGCAAGAGGGTACACCCTGGACCGGTGAGTACCGCCTGCGCAATAATCGCACAGGGCAGTACCGGTGGTTTTCCGGTGCCATAGCGCCGTTGAAAGACGAGCACGGCGCCATCACCAAGTGGATAGGTTCCGCCGGCGATATTCATGACCAGAAACTAATCGAGCAGGAGCTTGAACGGCGGGTTCAGGATCGTACCGACAAGCTGGCCGAGACCAATGCCCAACTACAGCAATCAAACCGCGAGCTCGAGCAGTTCGCGTACGTGGCGTCACACGATCTGCAGGAACCGTTGCGAAAAGTGACTGTATACCTCGGCCTTCTCAAGACAAACCTAACTGCCCCGGTAGATGCGAAGGCCGACTCATATTTTCAAAAGATTGAAAAGTCAACCGCGCGGATGCGCACCCTCATCAAAAACCTGCTCGAATATTCCAGGCTCGACAAAGATCAAACGGTGTTTGAAGATGTTGACATGAACAAGATCATGGCTGACATCTCGGTTGATTTCGAAGTAGCCCTTGCTCAAAAATCGATCACCGTCACGGTGGATAATTTACCCGTTGTTCGTGGCGTGCCGCACCAATTGAATCAACTGTTTTACAACCTGATCGGCAATGCGGTCAAATTTTCAAAGTCAGAGCCCGGGAGCGCTATACATATTGCTTCTGAATATATTGAACCCGGGAGCAGCAACGAACAAGCAGGTTCTGGCCGGTACCACCGAATCTCAGTAGCGGACAACGGCATAGGCTTCGATCAACAATACGCCATGAAAATGTTCGAGATCTTCCAGCGGCTCACCACCGTAAAATCAGTCGGCGGTCACGGCATCGGCCTGGCGATCTGTCAGAAGATTGTCAACCACCACGGCGGCAAAATCTGGGCCACCGGAATTGAGGGCGTCGGCGCGACGTTCTTTGTACAGCTACCGGCATTGTAACGGACGCTGTTTATTACATCAATGATTCAAAATGGATGGGGAACGAGTTTATTCGTTTCCCCGTCGCGTGAAAGATTGCGTTGGCGATGGCGGGCGGCATGCCGACCAGGCCAATCTCGCCGACGCCCTTCGTACCCAGTGGATTCACGATATCATCCTTCTCGTCAACAAAGATCACATCAAGGTCATGAATATCGGCATGCACCGGGATATGATATTCGGCTAAGTTGGGATTGACATATTTACCATACCGGTGATCAGGAATCGTCTCCTCCCGCAGCGCTTTGCTGATACTCCAAATCATACCGCCTAAAATCTGGCTTCGCGCCGTCTTCGGATTGATGATGGTTCCTGCGGCTACTGCCGTGACGGCGCGGGTGACATTCACAACGCCCAGTTCTTCATCCACTTCCACTTCCACAAACGCCGCGCTGTGCACAGCCCGGCTATATTTCTTCAATTTCAAGGGATTAGGCACCGAGAGCTTTGTAGCAGCGATCGAACGGCCCTGATTTTTTTGAATAACGTCTTTCAACGAAACACCGGTGGACGGATTCGCGATCAACGTGATCTGACCGTTTACGAATGCCACGTCGTCGAGCGTCGCGTGGCTCAGGGGAGATCCTTCGATGGTGCGCGCTTTCTTCAGGATCTTTTCTTTTAAGGCTTTGCAGGCCAGTTTGATGGCCGAGCCTATAGTCGATACCGTCCATGAAGCGCCCTGGATAGGGGCGAGCGGCATTTTGCTGTCGCCATAGTGAAAAGATACTTCGTCAATCGGTAAGCCAAATTCGTCCGCGGCGATCTGGGTCATGACCGTTAACGTTCCTGTTCCGATGTCGGTAATGGCACTGGAAACGACAAGCCTTCCATCCTTATCGAGTATAGCCTTCGCGCGCGCCGGTGCGGTCATCGCTTCCCAAATGCCGGTAGCCATTCCGTACCCTACGAGTCGATTTCCCCGCCGCATGCTCCGCGGCGCGGGCGAACGCTTATGCCAGCCAAAGCGTTCGGCTCCCTGCGCGAAGCATTCCTTCAGCTCTTTGCTGGAATACGGCCGGCCTACACTAACATCGGTGTTGGCGTAATTTATATATCGGAATTCCAGCGGGTCGATGCCCGCGTTGTATGCCAGCTCGTCGATGGTGCTCTCAATCGCGTGCATACCGGTGCTGCCGCCTGGCGCACGCATGTCCAAAGGCGAATAGACGTCCAGGGGCACGAGCTTATAGTCGGTGTGAACGTTCTGTGCGGGGTAAAGCATGTTTGACCAGTTTACCACCACTTCGGTATAGTCCTCGAATTGGGAAGTTTCCGCCACGGCCTCGTGGCCGAGCGCGATGATCAAACCGTCCGTCGTTGAGCCGAACATCGTGTTTTGAATCGTCGGCGGCCGGTGACCAAACGTGAACATCTGGCTGCGGTCCAACGTGACGCGTACTGAGCGCTTCAGCATCAAGGCCGCCATGGCGGCAAAGAATAACTGATATTGCGGCCGTAGCCCGGACCCGAAGGCCCCGCCGACATACGGTGATATTACACGCACGTCTTTATAATGCAGCCCGAAAATGTTCGCCACATAAAGCTGACTGTTGACCGTGCCCTGCGTCTTGTCATAAATCGTAAGCGTGTTGTCGCCCTCATAGACTACGGTAGACGCAAATAATTCAATCGGGTTATGGTGCTCCGTGCCATGATGAAAAGTCCCGCTCGCTTTGATGGCGGCGTGTTCGAATGCTGTCACAAAGTCGCCGCGGTCTTTCGGCGGCGGCGGTTTCAGTGAGGTGGCCAATCCAACTTTTGGCGGACGCGCGCTTTCCATGTTTTCCCCCAGATTGGTGCGAAATTCTTCCGCCTGGTAGTCAACGCGAAGATGAAACGCAGCATAACGTGCCATCTCAAATGTCTCTGCCACAATCATGGCTATAGGCTGTCCGTTAAACTTCACCTCATTGTCATACAACGGCTTAAAAACTTTGCCGGGCGGAGCATCCATGTCCGCATACTTTAAGTCCAACCAGGGTAATGACAACCTGTTCTCATGCGAAATGACCGTTACGACACCGGGTAGGTTCAATACATCGTCGGCGTGTATGTGGAGAATTTTTCCTTTTGTAATGGTGGCATTGACGATATAACCATATAGCATGCCGTCGACAGGATAGTCGCCTGCATACCGGGCCGCGCCGGTTACTTTTTCTTTTGCTTCAAGCCGGCTGATGGGTTTGCCAACCGATGGATGAATTGCCATGCTGTTAGATTTTTAAGGTTCGAGTGAGGGTTGCGCGCCAGGTCGTTGTGAGGCAGGATTCAGCGCCATCATGCCGTTGCGAATGATAGCACGTTTTGCGAGCTCGATTTTAAAGGTATTGAAACCATACCCCACCGCCCCCGCGAGAATGATGTCGGCTGCCCCGGCAAAAGCTTCCCGCGTTGGCTCTTTCCCAACCAGGAATTGTTCCGCCTCCGCAATGCGCCACGGCTTATGCGCCACGCCCCCCAGCGCAATCCGTGCCACAGCGATGACGCCGTTATCTAACGTTAGACCGGTAGCCACTGATACCAGGGCAAACGCAAATGAATTCCGGTCGCGGAGCTTCAGGTATGAATGGTATTCGGGGAAGCCTTCCGGGGGAAGTTCTATACCCACGATGATCTCGCCGATCTGAAGATTGTTGTCGATCTCGGGCGTTTCTCCCGGTAGCCGGTGGAAATCGTGGAAGGGAATCCGCCGTTCACCGTATGGCCCCTGCGTGACGACGGTAGCGTCCAACGCAGCAAGGGCCACGCACATATCGGAAGGGAACACCGCGATGCAATGTCGGCTGGTTCCCAGGATAGCCATGTTCCGGTTGTACCCTTGTATTGCCGGGCATCCCGAGCCCGGCTCCCGCTTGTTACAGGGCGATGAAGCGTCATAAAAATAGTAGCACCGCGTGCGCTGTAGCAAGTTGCCACCGTTAGTGGCCATGTTTCGAATTTGAGGCGAGGCGCCGGCAAGAATAGCCCTGGAGAGTAGGGGATAGCGTTGCTCTACTAACGGGTGATACGCCGTGTCGGCATTGCTCACAAACGCTCCAAGCCATAGTCCCCCCTGTTCGGTGGAGCTGATAGTTCGATTCTCATCGATGTGATGAATATCAATTAAAGTACCGGCGCTTTCCAGTTTATACTTCATTAAATCAATGAGGTTGGTGCCGCCGGCCAGATAGCGCGCATGATCATTTCCTTCGCGGAGCGCTCTTGCCTCCGACACACTGCCGACTTTGACATAGGAAAAGTTATTCATGCTTGGTTTTGTTTAACGTCCATGATGGCATTCACAATTCCTATGGAAGCTCCGCACCGGCAGAGGTTGCCGCTCATAAGCTCTTTCACCTCTTCCAGCGTATTGGCTTTACCCTCCTGGAGCAGTCCGACCGCGCTACAAAGCTGCCCCGGCGTACAGTAGCCACATTGGAAGGCGTCATGCTCGATAAATGCCTCTTGCAATGGATGCAGGTTGTCGCCCTGCGCCAGCCCTTCCACGGTGGTAATGCTGGCCCCATCATTGGCCACCGTGAGGGTCAGGCAGCTCACAATGCGTTTGCCGTTGCAGAGTACCGTACACGCACCGCATTGTCCATGATCACATCCTTTCTTTGTTCCGGTAAGGTGAAGTTGCTCTCGTAACGTATCGAGTAAGCTCACCCAGGGAAGCACGGAAACGACGCAGTCAATGCCGTTAACCGTTAGGGAGACGTCCATAACCGATCCATTCCCAGCTACCGCCGCGGCGGTCGATTGATCCAGTAATTCCATAAGCGCGAAAAGGTGTTTTATTATAGCCCTCTATTTTCATGCCCGCACCAATTACGAAGCACACACCACGATTGGCCTTCACATTCGTGGCCCTTGTGATACCAACGAATAACTCCGGATATTTCCTTACGTATAGAACACAGCGCGCAGGTGGCAGGCGCGCGTCAGGAATGCTTTTTTATTTTGTCACGTATAAAAACAATGCATGACGGAGTTTTCGCTGGACATCATCGCACGCATCGGCGAGTTGTCGCCTGACGGATATATTGTATACGACTATAAAAGCAACATCGTCGAATACTCGAATGCGGTATTTTCGCGCATGGCGGATCAAGAAGCACGCTCGGGTTACTCTCTTTTGTTGCTGCGCCATTTGGTGGCAGAAGATGATGAATTCATAAATGCCTGTATTCGGCAATTTATACGGGAGAACGTCCTTTCAAACATCGAGCTCCGGCTATGCGATAACCGGTATGTTGCAGTGGATGCATATATATTTTCCGATCACCAGTTGATGTTGATCGTCAGGGATGTAACGAAATTAAAAGAATTTCTCAACTATGTATCCGATTTCGGCGCCCGCAAAGATGCCATTCTCGACATGGTATCCCACAACCTGAGCGGGCCGCTGCATATGACCAACAATCTGCTAAACGCGTTGGATCAAACGACCGAAAAGCAACAGTACGACACCATCGCGCAGCATTCACAGCTCATCCGCCAGAACACGCAGCACTGCATAGAAATTATAAACTCTTTTCTCAAGGAAGAGCATTTAGCGTCAGCACGCATTTTTGTGGAATCGGTCCGCTTTGATGTAGTACAGAAAATCAATGTGGTGATTGAACGAATTTCGGCCTTCGATAAAGAAAAGCAGATCGTGCTGGAGTCGGCCCAGGATTCGCTCTTTGTTACGTTGGATGACGTGAAATTCTTCCAGGTAGTGCATAATGTCCTTTCCAACGCCGTGAAATTCACACCTGCCGGTGGCGTCGTGCGTGTCGTTGTCGATTCGTCGGACGATACTTTCACCGTGTCCGTAGAGGACAACGGTGTTGGTATTCCCGAGCATCTGCAGCCGCACATTTTCGAACGGAATACCGCTGCAAGCCGGCCCGGACTGAAGGGCGAAAGATCCATCGGCATGGGACTCTATATTGTCAAAGAGCTTGTCATACTGATGGGCGGCAGCGTCGCACTATCAAGCAAAGAAAATGTTGGAACGTCCGTGGTGATGACGCTTCCCAAAGCACGGTTCGGCGCGGTACGTCATTGATGTTGGGAAATAATTTCCCGCCACTTCGCGGGACATATATAGTAAATCGCCTGGAACAATATTTGTCACGTTGTCAACATACCCTTAATACTATGAATCAACTTAGAAGACCCTTCCAAACGTCGCTGGCAACATTAGCCTGGATCTCTATTTTCATTGGAACATTCCTCGTTGCCTGTGAGGACGATGACGATGACGTTCCGGGAAGAGAAGGTACAACCTTCGTCGATAATCTTGACACACCCTGGGAACTGGCCTTTGCGCCGGATGGACGACTGTTTCTAACCGAGCGGCCAGGTACCATAACAGTAGTGGAAAACGGTGAAAAGAAAGCCTGGTTGAAACTCGACTCTGTAGTACAGGAAGTCGGCGAGTCCGGGCTTCTGGGCCTGACACTCGACCCCGACTTTGCCACCAACCAGTATGTCTATTTCGGTTACACCTATGCCGCGAGCAAAGGCCCGCTTCAACTTGTAAATAAGCTCGTACGCTACAGAGAGGATGCCGCAACGAAGCAGCCCGTATTTGACAAAGTGCTCCTGGATGGGATTCCCGGAAACTATATTCATAACAGCGGTGGACTGGAGTTTGGCCCGGATGGCATGCTGTATTGGGGCATGGGGGAAAGGTATGAGCCTGCACTGGCGCAAGATCTCAGCGAGTTGGTGGGCAAGATTCTACGTCTTACACGCGACGGCGCCGTTCCGCAGGATAATCCTTTTGAGGGATCCTATATATTTTCGTACGGGCATCGGAATCCTCAAGGGCTCGCGTTCCAACCGCAGACAGGCGACCTATGGTCGACCGAACATGGTCCTTCCGATGAGCAAGGCTGTTGCCAGGACGAAATAAACCGTGTCCTTCCCGGAAGAAATTATGGATGGCCCGTAATCCGCGGCAGCCAGCAGCGGGCGGGTATGGAAACACCCGTGTATCACAGTGGTGATACGACGACGTGGGCGCCGACCGGTGGCATTTTTATCAAACAGGGCGACTGGAAAGATTCCTTTGTGTTTACAGGTTTACGCGGCCAGGCCCTCTACCGCGCGGTCTTTGATCCAAACGATCCCGCAAAAATATCCAACGTCGAGCGTTATCTTTATACAAAACTCGGCCGCCTGCGGAACGTTGCCGAGGGCCCGGATGGCAAACTCTACATCGCTATCAGCAATCAGGACGGCCGTGGAGATGTGTTGTCGCTCGATGATCGTATTGTTGTCTACAGTCAGGCAGAACTGGAAGCGAACAAGGACTAGTCGGGTATAAACTGGGATAGCGCTAAAATGTAGTTAACACTATCGATAGCGTAGCGTCTCTTGTATTCGCTACGCTGTCGGCTCGGTTATAACACAACCGGCAGCCTTCATATCTGTTCTGAAAACAGAAACGGTCTCATTTTTTATAACTCGGTCCTTCGAATCGACAAGATATCCCTGATACTTTTTATCGTCTGGGTCGGTGGCGAATGTCAGACAGTCCTCGCTCTTGATAGCGTACCGACGGTTGTTCTGGTCGACAAAGATCATATAAGAAGTCATGCTCATAATCATAGATTTAGACGCACGTCAAGCCGATAAAAAATCGAGCCATCAGCGAGGAAATTCAAGTCATCCGTTGTACGCAGCCTAACTGGTATAGTACATAAGTGTACGAAGTGTTATCGAATACCGGGTAGTTTTGACTGGCGCTATACTGTGCTGCCAGTCCGATCGGGCAGGTCCATCGATTACGTAAAGCGACCGGCGCGCCACGGGCAATGAAATGACGGATTTCCTGGTCTGTTTTGCTTTGTCATGTGGCCGGAACTTAAAGATACAATCTTCCAGTAATGAAATTCCGATAATGGTTTTGAATGGAGGGGCATCGCGATGCCAGTTTATAACCGCTCCGGGCGGATACTCGGTCAGTAACAGCTCTGCCATGTCCACCGCGTTTATACCCAGGAAGGCTGCCGTCTGGAGAAGCAACGGCTCGAAAAACATAGGTATATCTTTTCCCTTTGACAGACGGCGATTGTCGAAACTATAGTCATAACCGAAGCTTTCAGTTTTTCGGTTTGCCTCAAATCCCTGAAAAACCATAGGCTTCAAGGTAATACTACGTATGTGCTGCAACAACGCGGCTTCTTCGTCCATGGAGAGGAAGTCCGCCACGTACCGAAACCCCTGCGGCACCGGCAGTGTGTCAGGAAAAAGATCCATACACCAGGTAGCAAAAATGCGTGCCAACGTGCTGGTTATTGACGTGCAAAGAAGCAAGGTATGGCCCGGCCCGCCGCAGTAATATTTGACGATGATCGTTGCTGCGACTAAACGTTAATGAAAGCGCGTATGGAACGTTGCGATATCAATCTCCTGATTGAAAGAACGCTGCACCTTCAGTGGGATGGAGCGGTCGACAAGGAAGACGAAATCCCCGGCGCTGCCGCGGTTGAGATCCTGAAACTAAAAAGGTGATGATGGACGAATTTATAGGTTCCCCGTGATGATTGAGCTCCTTGAAAAACGAATGAATGAAAATGACGGATAAACGAGATGGTATTCGCACGAAGCGCTTATCCCACGAGCGGCAGCACGAATGTTGCACGCCCGGGGATCATAGCACTACGGAGGGTCTTTGGTGAACGCGAGCTTGCACGATCCTACGCTGTTTCCGTTTTATCGTGACCGCCGACTTTAACGAGCTTATTGTAAATGCCGAAGAGGAGGAAGGGCGCAACCCACTGGCCAACGAAAAG
Source organism: Parachryseolinea silvisoli (assembly GCF_021190955.1). GTDB lineage: Bacteria > Bacteroidota > Bacteroidia > Cytophagales > Cyclobacteriaceae > Ohtaekwangia > Ohtaekwangia silvisoli. The sequence continues at coordinate 335,116 of NZ_JAIOAO010000001.1, read as the reverse complement.
CGCCAGGTGATTTTTTCCGGCGATCTTAAGGCCGAGCGATACCGCCATGGCGCCTACGGAGGTCCAAAGGTAGGCGTCTGAAGGTACCTTGGCAGTTTGTTCCTCTATCATCGTGGCAACAGGCCCTTCTTTGTGTTTACTGCGACGATCCGTCCGCTGAGTGGTTAGCAATTCTGATTCCATGGTGTTAAAATTAAATTGTTAGAAATGGCTTTACGTGGTCATTCGCTTCCGTCACAAAGCGGGAGCGTAGACCCACAGGCGATTACTCTAAATTCATACCGATGGATAGTTGAAACGTATTGTCGCGACCGACGGGGAAGTATAGGGTTAAAATAAGAATCATCGTCTACACTGCTCACAGAATGCGGTCTTTAAACCGCATGTTGAACGCTCGCATGAATATTTCAAAGTTTTCCAGTTTACTTCGCATTCGCACATCTTTGTCGTACGATGTTTGCGCGGCAATGGTTCCGTAAAAATGCGTTCGGATTGACAGCAGCAAATGGTGAAAGAAGATTAGACGTTTGTATTCCGGGTTGTTGCTCACATCCATTTCGTCCGTACCCAGCATGCTGTAGCCCGATCGACAGTAGGCGATACATTCTTCGACCTGCTCGATGAGCAGATCAATGTTGACGTTCTCCTCTTTCAGGAGCTTTACAAACTTTGGAAAGTGATGTGAGATACTCATAAGCAAATCCTGTCGTGGAATAATACACCGGTATGTGAGATCGAACTGGAGAATTGTTCGGCGAAATCGTAAAAAAAGGTGCCATCAGTGTATAAAGGTAAGTGTGTTCCGGGTTTTCCCGGAGTAAATTATAATGGTTTGCGCAGTCATTGCTGCGAAGTACAACGAGGGATCTATGCAGCGGACAGGCACTATTTTTTTCGCGCGATCCCGAAAAAGGAGGAACTATGAAAGCGACAAAGAGAAGTAGCACACCCATGGACCCATCGGATCCGCCACGCGTCGGTACGGGACCCCAGTCCCGTGAAAAACGAAGCGGAGAAACGTCTGAAAATTCAGGAGCGGGAACCGGCGAGAATATCTCTACGAATACACAGACGCAAAAAGATCAAAAGCAACTGGGTGACGAAAGCGCGATCAGCGACGAAACGACAATTTGATATGAGTGGCCTGCTGAAATGCCGATATGAAAAAAAGAAAGCGGGGGAGCCCGCTTTCCTTGTGTTTATTTATGACCGTTCTTCTTGATCTTTGTCTTCAGCTCGGTCAGCGCGTCGGCCATCTCCTGCAGCTCGGGGTCGAGGCCGGGTGAAAACTCTTCCGGCCGTTCGGGGGCTTCCGGAATCGGATAGGATTCGCGCGGCTCTTTAAGCGTGGTCAGCTCGGTGCCATCGTTTGCCGGCGCAGTCCCGGTGTAGATCTGTTCCATCAGCGAGCTATCCAGGCGGAAAGTATACTGCTCGCGGTTGATACCGGCATCGATCAGCTTTTTCACTTCCGGATATTTCGACGAGTCGAACTTAGGGATCGGTAACGCCTTGCCCCAATCGACGCCTAGCGTTTCAAGTGCTTTGGCAAAGGCCATTTCATGCGCTTCGTCACGTGCAATCAGGAAGGACACCGTGGCACGTAATGTTTTGTTGCTGGACATTTCATAGATGCGGCACTTTTGCAGGCGGCCGGTAGACTCTAACACAAGGTTATCCAGCAGATCCAGCACCAGGTTGCCATTACAATGAACGTATGATCCACTCCAGGGATTGCCGGCAGCGTCTACAGGGAGCGAGCCTTGTGCGCCGACAATAAAATGATGCGGGTTCTGCTGCTCTTTCGCCATTTCCATCACGGGATCACCACCCTTGCCAGGTGTTTCGAACTTCTTGCCGTGATACTCGGGAGCACCATCGAGCAAACGTGATATAGTTTTTGAAATCAGCTCTACGTGGCTGATCTCTTCAATGCCAATGCCCTGGATCAGGTCAAGGTACGGCTTGGCGTTGCCTCTGAAATTAAAGCTTTGAAAGAGATATTGCATCATGGTGCGCATCTCTCCGAACTGACCTCCCAGGCCTTCTTGTAAGGCGTTGGCCGCGGATGGATCTGGTTCGTCGTCTACAATCGGGTTGATAAGGTTTTGAACATGATAGAACATAGCATTGTATATTTTAGTGTACTGACATATGTCTTTAATCGTGCCCGATGTTTTAAAGCGACTAACGCTTAGTACTCGGCAACGGTTTCCTCAATGTGCGCGGAAGATTACACGTGTTGTTGACTTCTTGCTGGGGAAGATCATGCGCGAATACGGCCTTCCACGTGTTATGGTATATATGAACGAGAGGCTACTAGGGATTACCCGGACTGTTGGGGTTGAAAAGTGCCGGTCAATCAATTTGTGAAATCTTCGGGATGATTTATACCCCTTTTGGGTAGTTATAGCAAATTACCGCAGGTTCCGCTAGGCCGATATCCCCGTTGTTGCTATATTTCTCGTGATCATTTCACGACACTTTAATGCCATTCTTCAAGAATACTCTCATTATAACGGCCACAGTTATTCAACTATCGACCACCGCCGTCGCCCAAATACCGTCGAGCGCCACAGAGAAAGCTCCGGCCGCCATGATCTGCCTGACGTATGATGATGCCCTGCCATCTCAACTGAAAAACGTGATCCCGCAGCTGAACGCGCTCAAGCTGAAAGCTACATTCTTCATCAATTCAATACCTGGAAGCTCCGACCAGCTCGGCCATGGCTCGCCGTCGCTGATTGCCTGGAAGGCTGCCGCGGCTGAAGGGCATGAGTTGGCCAATCACACATTGTTTCATCCATGCCCGCAGAAACTCGGTTGGGAAAAAGACGTTTCGCTGGAAACATACACGCTCGAAATGCTCCTGTCAGAAATAAAAACGATGCATGCCTATCTGGACGCAATAACAGGTAAAAAGGAAAAAAGAAGCTTCGCGTATCCATGCAACGAAACTACCTTGAACGGTGTCGATTACACCGCCGCCCTCCGCAAGCTGGGGATAGTGTCCTATGGACGCGCTGGCGGCGACCAGCAAAGCATTATCACGGACGTTAAACACACAGACGACTTAAAGATGCCCAGCTGGCATGTCCTGGAGGGCACTTCCGGCGAAGCAATGATTGCGTTTGTCGAAAAGACGATCCGGTCGAACGGCCTCGGAATCTTTCAATTTCACGACGTGGGCGGCGCGCTATTCAACGTATCGAGGGAAGCCCACCAAAACTTACTCGACTATCTGCACGACAATGCACATCGGGTCCGCGTGCTCACATTCTCTGACGCCGTTACGGAAATGAAGAGGATAATCAAATAGCCAGGCCAACGGCAATGTCCGTCACGATTGCTTTACTTTCCATTTTGATTGTGCTTCTGGTTACTGGGTACCTGATCTTCTTCAACGTAATCCCAGTCATAACATGGGCGTGATTGCCAAAACCGAAGAACTACTCGCTCCTCAAATTCCTGGCAGAATCTTCAAGCGCGGCACGCCATCCTGCGCCATGCTGGGAAGCAATATATGAAACACAGCGCCTTGCCCAAGCTCGCTTTCAGACCAGATATAGCCGTCATGCGATTCGACTACCTTTCGCACAATCGACAGCCCAATGCCTGACCCGCGGTATTGCTCAGACGAATGAAGCCTGGTAAATACCATAAAGATCCTGTCGGCATCTTTTTGGTCGAAGCCAATGCCGTTGTCGGTGACCTTGATGTGATGAAATACTTTTTCATAATCGCTTGCCGCACAATACCCCTGGAACTCGCCGCCGGTAGCCAGGGTGGACATTAGGGAGATCGACGGCGCTACGGTCTTCTTGCTATACTTCAATGAATTGCCGATTAAATTTTGAAACAATTGATGCATCTGGCGCTTGCTTGCGAGGACTATAGGTAATGCATGGATATCGATCGTTGCGCTTCTCGTTTCAATTTCCAGTTCCAGGTCCTCCAGCACTGTCTGAAGAACCGTGTTTAAATCAACCTGTTCTTTTTGCGATGTTCCTTTTGCGGCTTGTGAGTAGTCCAGCAAATCTTCGATTAAGTTCTGCATCCGCCGTTGCGCATTTTCGAGACGCTCGAATAATTGTAGCTGAATTTCATTCAACTGCGACCGCATCCCTTCTTTTAAGCGATCGAGATAGAATTGTGATTTGCGAAGTGGCTCGCGTAAGTCGTGTGACGCAGCATAAGCAAACTGTTCAAGGTTTGCGTTGGAATACTGCAGTTCCTCGAGTGTCTTTTCAAGTTTTAATGTTCTGCCTGTTACGAGCGCGTCGAGCCGCTGTTCGGTATCTTTTTGGTCAGTTATGTCGGTGCCGGTGCCATACCAGCTTATCAGGTTTCCATTTTCGATCACCGGCACGCCACGTGTCAGGATCCATTTGTAGTCACCCTCTTTTGTCCTGTAGCGAGCTTCCATGGCGTAGGTGGTATGGCGAGCCAACGCATGGTGCCAGGCATCCACACATCTATCCAGATCGTCCGGATGCAACGCGCTCGTCCACCCAAAACCGTGCGTTTCTTCCGGGGTAAGGCCCGTGGTGCGGTACCACAGCTCATTACAAAAGTCGATGAGGCCTTGCGCGTCTGCTGTCCAGACGATCACCGGCATAGAGTTGGCAAGTTCCTTCCATCTCTTTTCTCCACGCTGTGCGGATTGCTTTGCAACAACTTTCTCTGTCACATCGTACCCCACAGCGATGACGCCCGTTATTTCACCGGCTTCATAAAACGGCTGATAGATGAAGTCGAAATAGTAGGTGTCAACCGCATCGCGCCGTTCAAATTGAATGGGGTACTCACTGGCGCTGAAGGGAGTGCCGGTCCGCCGAACGTTGTCTAAAAGATGGCGGAAACCCTGTCTTTCCAGCTCGGGAAACACCGTGAAAAGGGACTTGCCGAACACCGTTGCGTCCACTTTCCAGACTTTCAATAATGCTTCGTTTGCGAATTCTAACACATACTCCTCACCCCGCACAAAACCGATCACGACTGGTGCCTGATCAAAGATTTTATAAATGCTTTCCATGTTGAATTCCTCTTCGTGCTCTACGTGATTGTTACAGATGCCGGGTTACACGATCGACTGGCATTTATGTCAAACTACCTTCCGGCTTTCTTACAATCCTGAACAATTTGCAGAACGGATTCTCCCTGTTTTATCTTTCAGATGTCGATTTCGGCTGGAAAATAGTATGCCATGCCCCAAAAGTACCGCCGTTGTGTCGATATCCCACCGGTCCATCCGAAGACTTTCCGGGAGCAGTTCCGCGCCATCAGGGATCCGTTGTATTTAAAGCATTTATTGGCCATCTTCCCGCATTCATATGTCACGCTCTTACGGTAAACTGCATGGACTCTCCAACTCCGGCTAAGCTAAATGTTACCCCCGAATTTTTGGCCGGCGGGGGTGAAATGGGCCAGCGCATTCGTGAATATAACTGGGCAAACACCCCACTCGGCCCGGTTGAATCATGGCCACAAAATCTTCGTACCTGCGTGCGCATTATGCTCACTTCCCGTCAGCCTATCTGGATCGGTTGGGGAAAGGAACTGATCAAACTTTACAACGATCCCTATAAGGATATCGTCCGGGGTAAACATCCCTGGGCGCTCGGCGTGCCGGCGTCTGAAGTTTGGAGAGACATCTGGAAGGACATCGGGCCGATGCTCAGGCAGGTGATGGAAGAAGATGAAGGGACGTACGTTGAATGCCAGCTGTTGATCATGGAACGTAACGGGTACCCCGAGGAGACCTATTATACATTCTCCTATACGCCCATTCCCGGCGATCAGGGTGGCACGGCGGGCATGATCTGTGCCAATACCGACGACACGGAGCGTATAATAGGCGAACGTCAGCTGGCAACGTTGACCCTGCTGGCAAAGAACCTGGCGGATTGCGGTTCGGCCGCGGAAGTCATTTCGAACAGCATTAAAACCTTCGAGCAGAATCCCCACGACTTTCCCTTTGCACTGTTCCGCACGGTGTCTAACGACAGCGCAACGCTGGCCGGATCCACAAACCTGGGTGAAGCGGCTTCCCTTGTGCAAGCGGAGGTCGACCTGCGTGCTGATCATGATATTGCGAACACGTTGCGCCACGCCCTGGGTACACGGCAGTTGCAACTATTCGAAGGCGTTACACAGAAGGTGGGCTCTCTGCCCCGGGGCGCCTGGGCCGTGAGCCCTGAAAAATTAATAGTCCTTCCGATCGCACAACCCGCTGCGCAGGTCCCCTACGGACTGCTGATCGTCGGGCTGAACCCTTATCGTCTGCTCGACGAAAAGTACCGCGGCTTTTTTATGCTGGTGGCCGACCAGATCGCCAGTAGCTTCGCCAATGTTCACTCACTCATCCAGGAACGAAAAAGGGCTGAAGCACTCGCTGAGCTGGACAGGGCCAAGACGACATTCTTCGCCAACATCAGTCACGAGTTTCGCACCCCGCTCACGTTATTACTGGCGCCCGTAGAGGATGCCTTGGGCGACCCCAATCTCGATCCCGAAAACAAAGCGAGAATGGACGTGGCGTATCGGAACGCGCTTCGCATGCAGAAGCTCGTGAATACGCTGCTCGAATTCTCACGCATCGAAGCGGGCCGGGTGGAAGGTAAATTCCGGCTGGTCGATATCGCTGCGCTCACGACGGACCTGGCCAGTACGTTCCGGTCAGCGGTCGAGCGCGCCGGCATGCAGCTGAACGTGGTGTGCCGCCCGGTAACGGACCCGGTATATGTCGATCCGGACATGTGGGAGCGCATTGTTCTTAATCTGGTATCGAACGCGTTCAAATACAGCAAGCAAGGCGACATTACCGTCTCTGTCGGTCAGCGCGGCGATGCTGTCGAAGTATCCGTGGCCGATACGGGCATTGGCATACCGGCCGGGCAGCTGGATAAAATATTCAGCCGGTTCCACCGTGTGGATAATCCAGGAGGCCGCAGCGAGGAGGGATCCGGCATCGGTCTTGCCATGGTGAAGGAGCTGGTCAAACTACATTTCGGTAAGATCACTGTAACCAGTGTGCCGGGTGAGGGCTCTGTGTTTACAGTGTCCATCCCCGTCGGAACGGGTCACTTGAACAGTGAGCAAATTGAAGCGTCATCCAACCCAGGCGATCTTTTCAAGCACTCCACGGCGTTTGTTGAAGAGGCGCTGAAATGGCTCCCTGCTGAATCGTCACGCGAGCGCCAACCGAACCACCGCAGTGGAACGCAGGAAGACAGAAGCAAAGTACTGCTGGCCGACGACAACGCCGATATGCGCGGTTACCTGGCGCGGCTCCTATCCGAGCAGTTCGAAGTAATAACGGCAGCGGACGGCGAAGATGCTTTGCGGAAAGTCCTCGAATTCCGGCCTGACCTGGTGCTCTCGGATATCATGATGCCGCGGCTGGACGGATTCGGACTGCTGAAAAAAGTACGCAGCCACCCCGAAGTTAAAAATACACCGCTGATCTTTTTGTCGGCACGTGCGGGTGAAGAGGCAAAGGTAGAGGGACTCGATGCCGGTGCGGATGATTACCTGGTCAAGCCGTTCTCTGCGCGTGAGCTGATGGTACGGGTGAGCAATCATATTCGTATTAACCAGGTCCGGCGTGAAACCGAGCTGCAGTTTTACCGGCTTTTCCTGGAGGCACCCGCCATCATAAACGTGTTCAGAGGTAAGGATTTTCGGTACGAATTGTTTCATCCGAAGAACAAGGAAATTTTCGGCGATGTCGACTTCACGGGCATGGCCCTGTTGGATGCCCTTCCCGAGCTGAAAGATCAGCCGATCATGCAGCAGCTCAACGAAGTCTATAATGAGGGGAGAACCATCTATGAAAATGAAAGGCACGTGACATTCGCGGGTCACGGCGGACCGCCCAGAGAGTGCTACTTCAACTATATTTATCAGCCATGGTACGACCTGAAAGGCAACATCCAGGGTGTGCTGAATTTCGCCATCGACGTCACCGAGCAGGTTCGGACGAGAAAGATGATCGAGGACAGCGAACGACAATTCCGCCTGGTGCTAACGGGCTCGCCTAGTATATTCCTGTTTCTGCAGGGCCGCGAGATGCGCATTACGTTTGTGAACGAGCCGCTGCTGGCCTCCTGGGGAAAAACGGATGAGATCGTGGGAAAAACGTTACTGGAGGTGCTGCCCGAGATGGCCGGTCAACCGTTTCCCCGCCTCCTCGATGAGGTGTTCACTACGGGCAATGCCTACCACGGGAAAGAAGAGAAAGCTGTTATATATAAAGATGGCGTTGCCCACGAAGTGTATTATAACTATTTGTACCAACCCATCCAGGAGCCCAACGGCCCGGTTACTGGCGTGAACGTCATGGCGACCGACATTACGGCGCAGGTCATTGCCCGCCGGGAAATTGAAGACAGCGAGCGAAAATACCGTGCTCTGTCAGAGCATCTTGAAGCGATTGTGGAAGAAAGAACCGTCGAGCTGCGCCGATCGAATGACGACCTTCAGCAGTTTGCGCACGTTGCCAGCCACGACCTCAAGGAGCCGGTGCGGAAGATGACGACGTTCATCAACCGGCTCGATGACGAATATGGCGAGTCGTTGCCCGAATCAGGCAAAATATACCTCGACAAAATGCGCAGGGCATCGACGCGGATGTACGATATGATCGACGGTGTTTTGAAATACTCCTCGGTCAATGAGGGCGGGCAGGAAATAGAGTCAGTCGATCTGAATGACATTATCACCAGCATTGAAGCCGACCTGGAACTATTGTTCCAGCGGAAGCACGCCGTCCTTGAGAAGGGTAACTTGCCGGTCATCGACGGTGCGCGGATTCTCGTGTACCAGCTGTTCTACAACCTAATCAACAACGCGCTAAAGTTCTCAAAAAGCGAGCCACGCATCGTCGTTTCCGCGAAAGTCAATGGAAGCGCCGCCACGCCTACGGCGGAGGTAACGGTACAAGACAATGGAATCGGCTTCAGCCAGGTGTACGCTGAAAAGATCTTCGACGCTTTCTCGCGGTTGCATCCCAAAGACCGGTACGAGGGGACGGGTCTGGGATTGGCACTATGTAAAAAAATAGTCGAACGTCACCATGGAACCATCCGTGGAACCAGTGAAGAAAATAAGGGAAGCGCTTTTATCGTAACGTTGCCCATCAAACAGCGAAACACTATATTATAATATGTCTAAAGCTACTAAGATTCTCCTCGCGGACGATGATAGAGACGATCGCGAAATTTTTTCCGATACATTGGCCTCGGTCGACGCCAACGTGGTATACGAAGGTGTCGAAGACGGCGGGGAGGCTATCGAAGCGCTCTCGGATGACGCGAATAGACCCAATATAATTTTTCTCGATATTAATATGCCGGTCATGAATGGATGGGATGTGCTGAGAAAACTGAAGGGCGACAGTACGTATGATGATATCCCGGTAATTATATATTCGACATCATCCGGCGAAAAAGAAAAAAGAACCGCGTTCGATTTAGGCGCGCTTTGTTTTGTTACAAAACCGGATAGTGTGAAGTTGATAAAAGCCATGCTGGAGATCGTGATCTCGAAGGTGAAAAGCAACGACGTTTCGCCCCAATTGTGCAGGGAGATTCAACGTTTACTCAGACAAGCCTGATTTACACCTGCGTTCTCAGACCTATGGAACGTCGCTCAAAAAAGTAGTTTTATCCATCACATTGCTCCCAAAATTTTGGCGGCGCCCATGTAGTCCAGCAATTCGACTTTGTCGTTTGCGTAGAGCGCGCCAAAGCGCACAGCAATCGAGAGCACGAGTGTATACGAGTCGTCGGGTGGCGTCATGTTCGCGGTTAACTCCAGCGTAATGGGCGGTGCCCCGCTTTTAGCCGGATACCACGGGCTGGATACCGACACCGGCGTGTACATGCCATCAAACCATGCGGGTGGGCCATAGGCTGCACGGGCCTCGTTATAAAGGATGTCGGGTACGATGCCCAGCACAGCCGTGACGCAAAAGAAAGGCTGCTGATTAGCCGGATTGAAATTAGTACCGCGAATCAGCTCGGGCAGCTCAATGTGCGCCGAGCGCGTTTCCCGCGCGATAGACCAGCGTACCGTGGCAGGCATGATGGTGTCATAGGTGTTTTGTTTGTTTAAGGGAAAGCCTTGCAACAGGCTCGGAACGGAAGACAACCTCAACGCACGCTTGCCCAGCGCGCCTTCCGTATCCTGTCCCTTAACATGTTTTAATATGCTATTCAGTCGCGCGGTAATGTTGTAGTTTGATACGGTGCGGTTGGCGCCGAGCATAAAACGTATATATTTTCCCAGCGCGGCGCTGCCACCGAACTCCTGCCGATGCAGGCGGTTAAGCGCATAGGCTTTTGCGTTGTTGACCGTTTCTTTTTTGGGCCCGCCTTTTCGGCGCAGAATAATTTTGTCTGAGCCTTTTATTTTATAGGCGCTAAAATCGCCGAGGCTGCCGGTAAAGGTGATGTCTTTCAGAAATGCCATATTGTTATTTAAAAATTGGTTGCAAAGTTCTGCGCCCAGGCCGGACCGTGCCAGTTTCCTTTCGCCTGGCCATACGCCCTGCCTATGGATGTCCCATGGATGTTCCAACCCTTTAAAGGGTAAGGACATCCGTAGTACATCTATGGGACATCTATAGGACATCCGTTTGGATCACCCGAAGTATACTGGGAGTAGGTGGCTACTTTTTGGAAACTTCTTCGCCATTGCCGGCCCCCGATAGTCCGCGTTGTAAACTAACGGAAAAATGTTTCAAAAAGATGTGTTGGCAACCTGTCAGAAATGATACTACATGTGGTTTCCAGGTGTACCGGAGGTGAACCGGTCGTGACAGGAAAGGATTTTCAGCTATATATCACGGTGTGACGCTGCGCGCTAGTTACTCAGATGGCGTATGACCTCGTCTTCCGAGATCCTGGCATGCTGACAGTATTCCTGGACGGTGATAGGCTGGCCGGGTGCTTTGCCTATCTCCAGGCGAATCCGGGCAATCATCGTTCGTGCCTGGCGTTCACTTTTGCCGGTCAGACGCGCGACATCTTTCGAGTATAACATGATCCGGTCGAATTTCATATTCAAATATACGCATATATACTATTTAAGATACATCCACTGCAACGCGTTGCGGAAGTTTTATACCATTTCCGGAAGTTTTAGGAAGTTTCGGCTATCCGCGGAAGTGTCGCTTTCATAATCAAGCTATACATCGCTTTTTTGTGCTGTTGTTGCAACGACGGCTTAACCGAAGTGTGCCAGACACAACGGATCAATAATCATGAATAGTATATATGGCAAGACAAGATGGAGTGCTTTTATTGAAAGGCGAACTGGGTGGTTTGTCTTTTTACAAAACCGCGCAAGATGGATACCTGGCGCGTCAAAAGGGTGGCGTGGACGCAAAGCGTATTCGCACAGAAGCGAGCTTTGCCCGTACCCGGGAGAACGGCGCCGAGTTCGGTCGCGCCGGCCAGGCGGGGCGGCTGCTGCGCACAGCGTTTCGCGCGTTGGTGCGAAACTCTTCCGATAGCCGGGTCGTCAGCCGCCTCACGCAAAAGTTCGCGGAGGTGATCCACGCCGATACCACGAGCTTGCGCGGCGCGCGGAACGTCGTGGACGGCGACATGAGCAAGTTGCAAGGCTTCGAGTTTAACATCGACGGTAAGCTTCGGCAGACGTTGCTGGCGCAGTATAGCGTGCAGGTGGATCGTGCCGCAGGATCGGTCACGATCAACGTGCCGCAGTTTGTGCCGGCCGAGCTGATCGCTGCACCGGTAGGCGCTACAAACTTCCACCTGGTGGCGAGCGTGTCGGCGCTGGACTTTGCCGGCGACCGCTATATCAGCGTGGTTGCCGAGAGCGAGGAGACCCTGACGACGCTGGAAGTGCCCGTGGCGATCAACCTGCCGTCGCAAGTGGCTGCCGGTGGTGTGAACCCGTTGGTGGTGGTACTGGGCATCGAGTTCTCGCAGGTATGTAACGGCGCCATGTACGCGCTCAACGACGGCGCGTTCAACGCACTGGCTGTTGTCGCGGTTGATGCAGAAGCGTAAGTATAATGGAGCTGGAGCTGTTCAGGACCTATTACCCTGACGGAACCAATGGGGAGATTCGACACGTAGGCCTATTGATATGCCACACGATCGAGCTCCCCTGGCTCCGATATTGTAGTAACATGTATAACCAATAAAGCAACATGAACATAGTAGACAGAGTAAAAGCGCCCACGCCCAAGTTCTTCCGTGTGCTGCGCGCGGTCGGGCTGTCGCTGGTGGCCGCCAGTGGAGCGATCATTGCCGCACCCGTGGCGGTGCCGGCGGTGCTCGTGACCGTGGCGGGATATCTCACCGTAGCGGGTACGGTGTTGACAGCAGTGAGTCAAACGGCAGTGGAGAAAGAGGAAGGTGCGCCGGCGCCAGACGACGGTCCGGAGGAGAATGTATAGTCGGATGAGTAGTTAGGTAAGGGCCCCGTGAAGGGGCCCTCTTTTTTGCTTGCAGGAGTGCCCCACAGAGACTGGCGTTAGCGAGGCGGCACGTTCGGCGCCGCATTCGAAACTTCATCAAATTGTCGTGTGACCGTATTGATAATGTCAGCGATCGGCTGTACACGCTTTACGTGCTCAATGGCCGGGCCGGCACACCACACTGTTTTATAGGTAGCTCCGAACGCAGCTTTTTCAACCGCTTTCATCCCACGGAAAGCAATGAGCATTTTAGCATACTTCTTTAAGGTCTTGTTGCTATTGAGGATTAACTCCAAAAGATTAGCTTTTGTACCGAGCTGTTGCACGTAGGGTGTGTTGATGACCGTGAGCGGTGAGCCGGAGAGCTTCGTAGTCATGACAATGTCTTTTTCTCCATAATCGATCATCGCCTGTTTGTATTCCGGTGTGATATCCGATTCTTCGCAAGCGATAAAAATAGTTCCGATCGATGCTCCCGCTGCACCCCAGTCGAGCACTTGTTTAAGATCTTTCCCTGTCGCAACGCCCCCCGCAGAAATTATGGGAATGCTGCAGTTGTTCTTTAATAGGGTAACAAGTTCATAAGGTGAAATTGAGCCGGCATGTCCTCCTGCCCGGTTGTTTACCGCAATCAACGCGTCTGCACCCATCGCCTCAACTTTTTTCGCGTATTTCAAGTCAACAACATCACAAAAGACTTTTATTCCCAACGGCTTGCATTGCTCAATCACTTCCTGGGGGCTACCCAGGGAAGTTATAATGAAATCAATTTTTAACTCCAGCAACGTTTTGAGTTGTGATTTATACTTAAGATTGGATTGGTTTACGATGAGATTCACACCAAACGGTTTATCGGATGCTTGCCGGATCGCACGAATGGCGGCTCTAAGCTCCTCGTCCGTTCTATAATTAAGCGCCGGAAACGCCGCCGTTATGCCACTTTGCAATGCGGCAATAATCATTCGAGTGTTCGAGATGAGGAACATCGGTGCTAAAATGATCGGATACCGGATTCCCAGCAGTTTGTCAAGGGTTGTCATTTGCCAAATATAGGAAAGCCTTAGTTAGGTCCTTTTATGACACGACGAATAACCGTGCTGCGATCGTGGGATGTACCGGCTTTGAAGTAATATACGCCATCGCCCATGCCAGCGGGGTTAAATACAGCAAGATGGGTGCCCGGGGTAACATGATCCTGTTCAATACGCGCGACGCGCTGGCCGAGCGAATTGAAGAGCTCCAGGGTAACCTGGCAGGGACTACTTACCGCATACTCCAGCTTCAACTCGCTGGTAAAGGGATTAGGGTATGCCCGCAGGGAAAAACTCTTCTCTCTAGCTTCCTCGCCTATCGCTGTCACGACATTGGGCATGTTGGCGTCCAGCCAGGAAGTGCGCTGACGCACCCAGTCTTTCAGCCAGTCAACTTCTTGCTGGTACGTATCTCCCACATAGAAGTTAGGCCAGATCTTCACGCCCAATACAGGCCACTTTGCGAAATTGCGCCCCACGGCTTCATCGTCGAGTACATTGGCAACAGAATCGATATAGCTGTGTATAGCCGATGTACTGAAAACACCGGCGCGCAACTCCTCCCATCGCAGGGCGAGGCGTTCCCTGAAATTCGGATCCATCAGCAGACGCTTCCACCAGAATGGAACGAGAAATCCGTCATCGCTGCAAACGCTGTTGAAATTGTACATCCATCCCGATACCGGTGCTCCCTGGCAATAGTCGGCGTTACCAAAGGCAAGATTAAAATCCCATACAGGGCCCATAACCATCTTACCTCCTTTGGAATCCTTATCCTTGTACATGAACGTACTCAGCCTGTATCCATCTACATTCTTACTGAGTTCGTTTATGATCAGGAAATCGACAAAAGAATTGACGTCGATGTACCTTGCATAACCATTCGTCTCGTCCTGATAGGTGCTGCCATTTAACGTAGTTTCAAAATTCCGGATAAACGTTTGAATATACTGCCGCTGCTCACTCACGATCTCATCGTATTCAGGGTATTCGTACTGGAAAGAAACAGACTGGTTACCACTGCGGTTTGGCGGAGCAATCTGCGAGGAGAAACCATTTCCGCTGTCGCCCGTGTATTTATCGATCTTTAGAATATAACCGCCGGTAAGATCGTCGCCGCTAATCTCTTCCGGGTCGAGCTTGCTGATATCCACGCGGTTCTTGTCGCGCTTGATCTTTTCCGTCAGCATGTAAATTCCCATGTACACGTTCTCTTTTGCAGGAACTCCCTCGATAACAACATTTTTTTTCATCACCAACTCGCAAAAGCGTGTCCGCGCCGCATAACGCCCGAGGTCGCGGCCGAGCTTATAGGCTAATGCATCGCGCATTAAACTTTTGTCGTTGTACGTGGCGACAAGCGCCCAGTCCTCTTCTGCAGGCATGCCCAGCAAGGACGAGCTGACGCCTTCACCAGAATCATCGCGCAACTCCAGACCATACGGTTTCTTTGGAAAGTTCTGGGAGGTGGAGCCGCGAAGCTCGATGCCGATCTTGCCGACATATCCATTAAAGGCATCGCTCATGTTATTACGTTGTCCCGGGCCGTTATCAATAATGCCCAGATCGGCCGTGATCTTGGGGTCATCGAGAATAGCCTGGCCGTGGGTATCAATAACCAGAATAGGAAGATTGGAAGAGGTAAAATCAACCTGTCCGTATACGGAAAAACCAAAAAGACAGGAGGCATACGTTAGAAAGCGTAAATAACAAAGCATAGGCAGTAAATTGAATTCAGTACAATGTAGGCTTTTGTCGCCATCTTTTAGCATGCTGCAGGTTGCCACGCTTCTTTTCAAAATGTTCAAAATCTTTTACCATTGCCAAGCCACGTCAAAAAATTTGATAACCTTCGCAGCGAGTTTAGAGAATCAAACTTCGGAATGCCCCGCGATAACCGGTGCTAAATTCATACCTTGGTAACCCCTATACGGAAAGTATGGAGCATTTTCTGGACCGCTTTAAGCAAAACCGTAAGCTGGCTATCCGCATGGTGTCGCCGGGCTTTGGGCACCTGTCGTCGCAGGTGGTGTCTGCGTTTGGTGCCACGCACCGGAATGCACATTACTTCTTTCTCCTGATGCTGCAGGGTAGTGCGCGACATGTGATCGACCTGCAGCCATACGATGTTGGAAGCAACGAATTGCTTTTTATCCTGCCGAACCAGCTTCATGAGCTGCCCAAGGAGAAAAGGGGAGGAGACTATTTTAAGATCGGGTTTGATGAGAATTGTCTTTCGCTATTGCCCCGGCAATATCCTTTCCTGGTCAACCCGCTAAACAGTCAAAAGATTCACCTCGCACCCGCCGCCGTCGCCAGGCTTAAACCGATCGCGGAGATCTTGCTCGGTTTATTAAGCACGATGGACGGCGACCCCGAGCTGATCGTGGCACATTTGAACAGCCTGTTAACCGAGATCAACGCCGCGTATTTCGCCGCCGACAAAAGCCCTGTCGACAACAGGCTGTCCAAGTACATTGCGTTTAAAGTCTTCGTTGAAAATAACCTGACCGATCATCCGAAGGTGGAGGCCATCGCGGAAGAGCTTGCGCTCAATCCGAACAGCTTATATACTATCGTAAAACACTATTCCGGTCAATCGCCGAAAGAATTCATGACCCATCGCCTGATCCTCGAGGCCCGGCGCCGGTTATATTATGGTGAAAGCACTTCGGTCAAAGAGCTTGCGTTTGAGCTCGGCTTCAGCGATCCCGATTATTTCTCGCGCTTATTTAAAAAGGTCACGGGCCAGACCGTGGCGGCCTTCTTTCAGGATTTGTCCAGCAACGAATAGATTTTGTCCGGCGCTTCTGTGACGGTTCTGTCAACCTTTGGGGCATGAAAAACTCGAAGCTATGAACAGAACAATGGGAACAAACGGACCATCAGTATCCGCGGTAGGATTAGGCTGTATGGGCATGTCCGGTGCGTACGGCCAATCGGACGAACAAGAAGCCATCGCCACACTGGAGCGGGCCCTGGAACTGGGCCATAATTTTTTAGATACTGCCGACTACTACGCCATCGGCCACAATGAAGAACTGATTGGCCGGGTCATTCAGGGTAAACGCGACAAAGCATTCCTCTCCGTCAAAACGGGACAGCTTGTGACCGCAGCGCCCAACGGCGGTATGGCGCCGGGTCCGGTGCATACACATCCCGACTATCTTCGCCATACCGTATTCTACAGCCTCCGCCGGCTGAAGACAGATTATATAGATCTATACACACCGGCGAGAGTCGATCCGAAGATTCCCATCGAAGAGGCCATTGGCGCCCTGGCGGATCTTGTGCAGAAAGGGGTCATCCGGTATATAGGTCTCTCGGAAGCTTCGGCTGAATCGATCCGGAAGGCTGCCGCGGTGCATCCCATTGCCGCCCTGCAAATTGAATACTCGCTGTGGAGCCGTGACATCGAAGCGGACGTATTGCCGACACTTCGTGCGCTGGGTATCGGTCTGGTGGCCTATGCGCCGCTGAGCCGTGGCTTCTTAAGCGGTGATTTCCAGAAGCCGGAAGACATTAAAGATAGCCGGGTGAACATGCCGCGTTTTCAGGGCGACAATTTTTACAAGAACCTGGAGCTGGTGAACCAGGTAAAAAACATGGCTGCTGAGAAAGGCTGCACACCCGCGCAGCTGGCGATTGCCTGGGTACTGGCGCAAGGGGACGATGTCATCACCATTCCCGGCTCGAAACGGATCGAACACCTGGAAGAGAACATTGCTTCTGAAAATATACTGTTAAGCAAAGAGGACTTACAACGCCTGGCGGCGATCATGCCGGTAGGGGTGGTCTCCGGGACGCGATATCCGGAGAGATTCCTGGGTGCGTTGAATCGGTAATTGTTCAAGCGCAAGTGGGGAAAGGTATAAAAAAGAGAGGCTGCTCCACAGGAGACAGCCTCTGCTGGTTTACGACGGGCTAATGTCGTGTT
Organism: Parachryseolinea silvisoli; assembly: GCF_021190955.1. Classification (GTDB taxonomy): domain Bacteria; phylum Bacteroidota; class Bacteroidia; order Cytophagales; family Cyclobacteriaceae; genus Ohtaekwangia; species Ohtaekwangia silvisoli. The sequence continues at coordinate 317,694 of NZ_JAIOAO010000001.1, read as the reverse complement.
AGCGCTTATCGGGCGTCTCGGGGGAGAACGTAAACAGGTTGAATTGCTGGCGGAAGCGCGAGCGTATACGGTCACCGTAGGCGGCTTCCAGGTCGTTTGCGTGGTAGTTGGTGGTGATGTGTGTGATCATGCCTTGCGCGACGTAAAGCTCGTGGCGGCTTAGCATGATTTCGCCGAGTACATTGCATTCATTGCCAAAGTATTTCAGGTTGCGTTCCGAGCCGAGGTCGTCGAAGCAATAGATCTTGGGGCGGTCGCGGTAGTAGGACAAGCGGCTATACCGTTGAATGACGGTATAGCCTTCTTCCATGAACTCGAAGCCGATATCGCGGCAGCCACGCATGATGAAGTTGCGCTCGGGACCTGGAATGTACGTCATCAGCGTCATAAGGGCAGTCTTGCCGCAGCCGACCGGTCCCGACAACAGGAGGCCTTTGTCCAGGTCGATTTCGAGTCGGCTGGCTTGTTTTTCGTACTTCAGGAAATAGATTAGCAACTTATAGATCAGGCGATGGTCTACAGCGTGCAGGCGGAATTTTGGACCATAAAGCTCCTGGCCTCGTTTCTCAAGAAAGCTCAGGCACCAGGTGAAGTCGGAGGATGACATCGGTGTAGCGTGTTAGAGTTTGATATTATAGTTTTTTGTAACGCCGGGTGTACCGGGTGTTTGCAGTGATCCGGGTGTAGGGCCGCCAGGTTGTAGGGCCTTAAAGCGGCGGGAATTGCGAAGCCACGCTTCGGCAGTGGAGTGCCAGTTTTTTACGGGCAGGTTATTGCCCTTGACCCAGTCGACGGCATTGTAGTGGTGGAAAAAATGCGCCGCTTCGCTTTCGGTGGAGTTGATAGAAAGAAAAAATGCGATAACCTCTTCCAGGCTTTCCGGTGTTCCCCGGCCAGCCTTTGTTTTTGCATTTCGAACATTCTCTTGTTCTATCTTATCTTCTGTGGGTGTGGCTGTGTTTACACCGTTTGTATTATTTGCATTGTTTATATTGTTTGTTATATAAGGTCCCACCTCCGGTACAGGCGCGGTACCGCCGCCGTTACCACTTTTGACAGGTCGCGGCTCACTGCCCTTACCACTTTTGACACGACGTTGAACATTGGCGGCAACCACCTCGAGCGGATACACCTCCACCATGCTGGTCACGTTCGAGCTGGATGATGGTAAATAGCGGAAATAACCCCAGCGACTGAGCTCATGCATGCAACGCACGAACGTATTTTTCGAACCGACCCTGGCGACTTTCATGATCTCCTCGCGGATAATGGAGACCGGATTGTTCCAGCGCATCTCATTCCAGTGAAGGAATATTGCCTCATAGATCGCCACGTGACTCTGGCGGATTTCTTTGTCCCGATAGAATTCCCGGCGTATACCAAGGTAGTGATGAATGAAATTGGTTTCTGATGTGTCAAACATATTGGATTAATTAGGTTTACCGTAAATGAAATAAACATTCGCATGCAGCGATAGGTCAGAGATGGGTAGAGTTGGGTAGAAAAGGGGAGGTTTCCCTCCCCGGCTTTCTGCAGCGTTCGCGGGCAATCGTTATATACCTCAGTATTGTGATACTACTCTGTCAGGCGATTTACCTTTATGTAATCGATTATTTGCGTACAGAGCGTCAGTACTTTGCGGAATGCGGCCGCTGTCGGATAGCGGAACGCCCGCAACAGGCTTTCAGGCTCGAGGCTGTCCAGGCCGAGCGTCGATACCCCGGGCGCTATACGGCGGCATAGATCTGCACCGCTTTTGAACGCCATGATGTCCAGCGCGGCGGCTACATGCAGCAGCGCTCCAAGTGCAGCCCGCGTGACGCGCAGGCTGATCGCAGGCCGTGTGTGGGCCTTGCCCAGTTTCGCGGGTGGCATGGGCCTCGGTGGCGCCTCCTGGTAAAATTCCTGCACCAGGGTAGCGACGGCATCGCTGAGGTGCTCGGGTGAAAGTTGTTTCGGCGCCACCGATGCCCGAAGGGTTTGTACAGCGTGCCGCAGGATGCGGCGCACGTCATCAGGTACTGCATGCTGCAGTGGTTCCATAAGAAAATAGGATTTAACGTTGGGAACTATATCGTTCCCGTATGGCAATAGAACAGCTTCCCGTGCAGATGCCACCTGCAGGAGAAAGGAGGGAGTTATTAAGACTGTGATGATAGGTTTCTACCCACGTGTACTGCGATACGCAGCAAGGGAAATATGCTGGTTGCTCAGGGCATTCACGGGGGTAACAAGTAGAACGAACATAATGGTCATCGTTAATAGTGCATGTATATAAAAATGAAGCATGCATCTTTTGTACTTCAAAACGGGTTATCCAGGCGGAGGGTTGTAAGAATGGGATATATTTATTTTCAGTTTGTTGAAACATATTTATAGTATACCGGATATTTCCGGTGTGTATATAGTACGCTATACCTGTTGTTCGTTCAGGTGCTTGCCTGCACCCCGAGGAGATTGAGACTATCGCCGGTGCGTGCCTCGAATTGTTACGCCCCTTCGGGGCTTGTGTATGATCTATATTGTCTATTCTCCAGGCCTACGCTGGGCGCTTCAGCCTGGGCTGTTGTGTTCCGCCGCTTCGGGGCTGGCTGTACTTATTTAAATACCTTTACATAAGCCAATAGAAATTATCAGCAAACTATACTAATACGCTTGCTTTTTATGACAGGCCCTGGCGGGCGGGCGAGGTGATCGCAAGCCTTGGTGTTGATGGCCAATTACCTGTAGGACAGTGCCTTGCATTTGTCATTTGATCGTCTGGTTTCCGCCGCTATCTTTGCGGCATGTTTAGGAAAGGGATGGTAATGCTGATTTTGACGTGCATGATGCTGCATTGTGCGAGTCGCGTCGGTTTCCTCTCTTACCTGCATCAGCAACGTCATGCGATCGCTTTTGCCCTGGGCCTGATTACGGAAGTGCCCATTGCAATGTGTAGCAGTGATTACGATTTTAGTGACGACCTGTCCATACACGTTTCCGACCCTGACGATGCCGCCCGGCAAACCCTGCCGATGGCATTTGAAATTAACCTGTTCTGTGTTGCGGTAGAGATGCCTGACTTTGCTGCAAAAAAAGTCGGTAACAACGCCGCCCATATCTCCCGTTGGAGCAGCCCATTACAGGGGTGCCTCCGGTCTATCTTTCATCCGCCCGCCATCCTGGCATAAGCTCCAAGCGCTATTCGCTTGACTCCTTCCGTGCGTTGATGCGGAAGCGACCTTATGTATTTCATTTTCATTTATGCACAGGATTCATGAATCGAACATTTTATACCCTTTTAGGGCTCTGCCTTTTTAGTATATCGGCCTTCGGCCAAAACGTTATTCGCGGAAAAATTTACGATGCTGAGACCAAAGAGCCCAGCATTGGTGCTACAGTACAGTTGGCAGGCAATGCACAGGTAGGCACCTTTACCAATGCCGCGGGGCAATTTGAATTGACGAGCAGAGAAGAGTCGCCCCTCGTCAGAATCTCCATGGTGGGTTATGAAACGCAGGAGGTACGCGCGGGTGATGCGCCGCTCACAGTTGCCCTGATGCCCAACGCCCAGGAGATGCAAAGTGTGGTGGTGACAGCCAACCGCGAGGCTACCCTTCGCACCGAAACCCCCATTGCTATTTCCAGGCTGTCGCCGAAGCTGTTGGACGAGACCAAACCCACCCACCTGGTGGAAGCGCTCAACAAAGTGCCGGGTGTGCTGATGGTGAACTATAACAACGAGCAACACGCCATGGCCATACGACAGCCGATGACCACCAACGGTTATTTTCTGTACCTGGAAGACGGTGTGCCGATCCGGCCGCTGGGCGTATTTAACCACAATGCGTTGCTGGAGATCAACCAGTTTGCGCTGAGCTCCGTGGAGGTGATTAAAGGCCCGGCCTCTTCTATCTACGGCGCGGAGGCCATTGGCGGCGCCGTCAATTTCATCATGCAGCGCCCCACGGCCGTACCCACGGCAAAGGTGGGTATCCAATTTGACAACTTCGGTTACCGCCGCCTGCAGGTAAGCGCCGGGGCCCGCACCGGTAAATTTGGTTTCTATATCGCGGGTATGCGCAGTGAACAGACCGATTCGTGGATGGCCAACTCGGACTATGACAAGACGACGGTGAATGCGCGCCTGGAATATCACTTCACGTCCCGCACACGCCTGATCGGAAACTTTATTTATGGCAATTACTTCTCGAATACCGCCGGTAGCGTGGACAGCGTGGCCTTCTTCAGCCGCCAGTATGTGAGTACCACGGACTTTACGTATCGGAAGTCCGACGCCAACCGTTCGCGGCTCACCCTGGAGCACGATTGGCATAGTGGCTCGAAGACCTTTGTCACCCTCTTTAACCGCAACAATGAGCATGGTCAAAACCCGTCGTATGGCATTCGCTGGAACCCGACGCCGAGTGCGACTAACGACCCGACAAAAGCGCGCGGTGAGATTAATTCCAACAACTTCAAGAGCTACGGTATACTGGCCCAGCACAGCCAGCAGTTTTCCTTCCTGGACGCGCGGCTGATCGCCGGCGGTATGTACGACTACTCACCCAATGACTATTGGTCGTACCAGATCGACCTGAATGCGCAGCTGCGTGCCGACGGCAAGTCAGTGGAGCACTATACCCTTGCGCAGGAGCGCCCGGACATTCAGCTCGCCGACTACGAGGCGAAGATCCGGAATGCCGCCGGCTATGTGCAATACGATTTTTCGCCGATTAAAAATCTGCGATTCTCGGCGGGCGCACGGTACGACCGTATGTCTTTTACGTACGACAACTACCTGGAGCGGTCCGATGGCAGCAAGTCGTATAGCAAAATGACACCGAAAATAGGACTGACCTACGAGCTCGCGAAAGACAAAGGGGTATATGCCAATTACTCGCAGGGCTTTTCGCCCCCCGCGTTGACGTCCATCTTCCGTCGCAAGGCCAATACAGAGCCTGCCGAGTTCTATTATAACCTGAAGCCCGCGCAGTTTCAAAACTTCGAGGTAGGCGGCTGGGCTGCATGGTGGGAGAACAAGGTATACTTGGATGTGGCGCTGTATCAAATGAACGGCACCAACGAGTTGCTGAGCATTCGCCAGCCCGACAACTCGACCGACTATCAATCCGCCGGCAAGACGTTGCACCGCGGCGTGGAGCTGGGCCTTACGGTGAAGCCGACCCAACAGTTTTTCTTCCGCTTCGGCGGGACCACTGCGCTGCACCGGTTTGACGATTTCCAGATCAGCACGCGGTCGACCGACCAGTACCAGAACCTGGACGGTTTCGATATGCCCACGGCGCCCCGGTGGAGCTGGAACACGGAATTTTATTATTATCCGACGTTTGTTAAAAACCTCCGTACGTCAATCGAGTGGCAGCACGTCGGCAGCTATTATCAAAATCAGATCAATACGGTGCGATATGATGCGTTCGACGTTGTCAATTATCGCATTGGCTACCAATGGAAGGGCATCGAGGTATATAGCAACGTACTGAACATTGGCGATGTGCTGTATTCACCCAGCGCCAGCCGCGGCAATAATGCGACCGACCGCACAACCTATACGCCGGCGCCGCCGCGTACGTTTGTGTTTGGCATTCAATACAATTTTACCGGTAAAAAATAAGGGCGATGGAAAACAAATCAATGGCCACTTTTCAACAGGCAGACACCGGGGCCAATACATCCGGGGCATCCGCCACGGCAGGGAATCTAACCACCACGCTTCGGCGTAAAATCTATGCATGGCATCGCACGATCGGCCTGGTGACGATCATACCCGTCATATTCTGGTGCCTTTCGGGATTGATGCACCCGTTCCTGTCGCATTGGTTCAAGCCGACGATCGCACGCGAAGTTATGATGCCGAAGACGCTCGACAAGGCGCAGATCACACTGTCCCTGCAAGAGGTGCTGACGCGGAACAAGGTCGCCGACTTCAAGAACTTTCGCATGGTCGCTTTCAATGGCCAAACCTTTTATCAAGTAAAGGGCATTGACGGCTACCTGCGGTATTACAGCGCGGCCACCGGCGAGCTGCTCCAGGACGGTGATAAGAAATACGCCGAGTTTATGGCGCGCTATTTCCTGGACGATCAACAGAGCGCCATCACCTCGGTCACGCAGCAAAAGGAGTTTAACCAGCAGTACAAATATGTGAACCGCTACCTGCCGGTTTGGAAAGTAAGCTTTGACCGGCCGGACGGTATGGATGTATATATCGAAACTGCTTCGAGCCGGTTAGGTACTTTTAATACGACCTCGCGCAAGGCATTTCTGTGGGTATTCGATAATTTTCATAATTGGGCCTTCATCGGCAACATTACGAATAACACGTTGCGCATTACGATCATGGTGGCGTTGCTGGGAGTGATCCTGGCGTCGGCGGTCACCGGCATTGTGATCTATGGCTTGTTCTGGAGGCGATTTAAAAAACTTAGCAGCGCGACCGAGAAGAAGGGCATTCGGAAGTATCACCGGCAGATTGGGGTCGCGACAGCTTTCATTACACTGACGTTTACGTTCAGCGGTGCGTTTCACGCTACCCGTAAGCTCGAACCAAATGTATTGCCCGAGATGGCATACGAGCCGGCCATCCTGACACGCGAGTTGACGACGGTATCGCTGGCACTGGATGTTGACTGGGAACGGCTGCACAACCTTTCCATCGTACGAAAAAGTAAACACGATTACTTTCAGGCGTTTTATTTGCCCAATGACGATGAACCCGCGCAAACAGTATACATTGATGCTGTCGATGGGATGGTATGGCAGAACGGGGATATCGCCTATGCTAAATTTCTAGGCAAGAAGTTCCTCGCCGTGCTGAGCCACGCCACGAACATGACGGCGGCGTGTTGTGAAGAAATGGGAGATGTGCAAAGTTCGGGCGTGGATCAGGATGCTACGCTCTTAAAAGCGGAGATCGTTCCGAAGTTTGAAAGCCGGGAGTATGGATTTGTTTTCAAGCGGCTCCCGGTCGTGCGCTTGCAATATGATACGCCTGATGACCATGCTTTGTATATTGAGACAGCGACATCGCGGCTCGCGGCGAGTATTGGCGCTACGGATCGTATAGAGGGCTATTCGTTTGCTATATTTCATAAGTTCTTGCTGATGGATTGGGCCGGGAAGAATGTGCGGGATATTATGATGCTGCTGTCTGCTTTCGGGGTGTTGACGGTATCGGTGCTGGGGGTGTTGGTTTTTTTGAGAAAGGCATAGTGTCACTATAATTGAAGTGCCTTTCGAATATCAGTATAGCTTCTAACCACGATCGCGCCCATCGCCTCGAACTGTTTCGGCCAGCGAAGCGAATCGTCGGAGACGCTACTCTCTAACACAAACAACTTCCGTTTCTGATATAGCGCCGCGCGCCCCAGTCCAAGCGTGCCCGACATATCGCCCGCTTCGACAATGATGGAGGCTTCGCTCAGCGCAGCGCTCACCTTGTTTCGCTCCGGGAAGAATTTACTATTCTGCTTATAATCCTGCTGGCTGTGGAGCCAATAGGGCACTGGGCTGATGAGCAGGTGTTGCTGTGCAATGGTTTCTTGCAACGCAGCATGTTCCGCAGGATACGCGTGGTTAACCGGGGTGCCAATGACCCCCACGGTGTGTCCATTATTCTCCAACGCGATGCGGTGAGCCGCCGCATCGATGCCGGCAGCAAGGCCGGAAACGATCGTGATGCCGTCGTGGACGAGCTGCGTAACGAGCTTCGCCGTACGCGCAAGGCCTTCTGGTGTGGGGTGTCGGGTGCCGACGACGGTGACCATTCGCGTTTGTAGTAAGCGCACGTCGCCGCGGTAATACAGTAGCTCGACCGGATGCTCGGCGTCGCGCAGGCGCGTGGGATAATCGGGCGTGCCGTAAAGCAGCACGCCGGGTCGCTGCGACGGGAGCTTAAGTGTGGCGAGCCTTTCGGCATATCGCGCGATCTCCTGTGGATCGACGAGCGATGAAGGTGACTGGCCGGGGTACCGGGCAAAGAAGGCTGCCAGCCTGGCCATGGTCATTTGCGGCCGGGCCCACAAGGCTTCGTACGCAGCCATCTCGCGCAACAGATCGCGCGTGTTAAAGGGGCTGGCACTATCGTCATGAAGGGTTAGCTGCATGGCTGGAATACCACGCGTGATGGTGGAAGTTCAGGGCGTTACAATTTTCATTGCAAAAAATTATGCCATGGGAGGTCTGGTCGCTACTCTCGTGTAGGGCGAGGTATATTTAGGGATAGCACCGGCATTTGAAAGATGTCATCGGACGCCAGTATACCCAGATGTTCCCGGCGGCGAAGGGTGGGCGTAGGGTACTACCCGGAAAAGATTACCCCAATTGTCTGTGGACATTCATCGACACGCAGTGCAGGACGCTGCTCCCATTTCCTCGGGGAAAACCAGGAAAGATTTCTGACTACGCTGTAACCTCCGGCATTACACTGATGTAAACATCCTTTACGGCCGGGTAAAACTGGTCTGTTGCGTTAGTTGCGAGCGCTTTTCGCTGGGGACATCCCCGGGCATTGCTTTTGTTCATAAGCACAAAACTACATGCGTATGAAAATAATACCGACACGCGTCCACGGAGTATTAGATTATCTCGTGGGCGCATTCCTGGTGCTGACACCCTGGGTCTTTGGATTCTGGCGCAATGGTGCCGAGAGCTGGGTGCCGATCTCGCTCGGGGCCGCCGCCATTGTCTATAGTTTGCTGACGAACTATGAGCTGGGTCCGGTGAAGCTGTTGTCGATGCGTACACATCTGTGGTTGGACCTGGCCTCGGGTGTATTCCTGACGCTATCGCCGTGGATCTTTGGATTTAGCGATTATGTATATGTGCCGCACGTCGTGCTCGGTTTGATGGAGATTGCTGTATCGATCATGACCGATCCCAACCCGTACGCGAATGCGGCGCGGGGACACGCGACGGCCCATTCGCGCGCTCACTAAGATTATACTTGTTCTGATCATTTTCTGATCATTCGTTCACCTGCCGGCAGCCATAAGGCTGGACCGCCGGCTTTATACGATTTATTTTTATACACTAACCCTCTGATTAAATATGCTGGCAATGAATTATCGCGGGCCCTTTCGAGTGCGTGCCGATCGCAACAGGCCCTATCCTGAAATTATGCACCCGCGGGACGCCATTGTGCGGGTAACGCGTTCGTGCATCTGTGGGTCGGATCTACACTTGTACCACGGATTGGTCCCCGACACCCGTGTAGGTAGTACGTTCGGTCATGAGTTTACAGGCATTGTAGAGGAGGTCGGCGAGGAGATCACTACATTAAAGGTGGGCGATCATGTCCTTGTTCCTTTTAATATCGCCTGTGGCACATGCTCTTTTTGCCAACAAGGTTTGTATGGCAACTGCCACGAGTCTAATCCCGAAGCCACTGCGGTGGGCGGCATTTTTGGGTATTCGCACACTGCCGGTGGCTACGATGGTGGGCAGGCCGAATATGTACGTGTGCCATATGCCGACGTGGGGCCAACGATTATACCGGCAGGTATGGACCTGGACGATGCCGTGCTGCTTACGGACGTCGTGCCTACCGGCTATCAGGCTGCCGAGATGGGCGGTATACAGAAAGGCGATACGGTGGTGGTATTCGGCGCCGGGCCGATTGGCATTATGGCGGCGCGGTGCGCATGGCTGTTCGGCGCACAGCGCGTCATCATTATCGACCATATTGAATACCGGCTGGAGTTTGCGCGGCAATATGCAAAATGCGAGGCCTATAACTTCCGCTCTATCGGCGATCCGGTGTTTTTCCTAAAAAAAGCAACGGACTACTATGGTGCTGATGTTTGTATCGATGCTGTGGGATGTGAAGCAGCGGGTAGCGCGATGCAAACCTTTACTGGCCGGAAAACGCTGCTGCAAGCGGGTTCAGCGACGGCGCTGCACTGGGCCATCAACGCAGTGAAGAAGGGTGGTATAGTGTCTATCGTGGGTGTGTACGGGCCTACCTGGAACCTGGTGCCGATCGGCAACGTGGTAAACAAAGGCATTACGATCCGAGCGAACCAGGCGTCAGTCAAAAGATTATTGCCGAAGCTGGTGGATCATGTGATGGCCGGGCGCCTGAATCCCAAGGAGCTGATTACACACCGTGTTCCGCTAGAGGAGGTATCGGATGCCTACCACATCTTCTCGCAGAAGCTCGACAACTGTATAAAAACAATTCTCATTCCACCGCGCGCCGAGGCGGCCGCATAACCTATGTGATAAATGAAAACCGAAATAACACCAACGCCTATTCACCCTGCGCCGGGCGCAGGGACAGACCTGCCAGGCTGGGGCATCGACGCCGACCCGACCAACAATCCCACGCACCCGATGAAGCATTATACGGGCGCAGACCACGACAGGCTCAACTATCCGCGCGCGCTGCAACAGACGCGCACGGTGGAAGTGCTGCAGTCTAACGAGCGGCCTACACTAACGCGGGTCTTCGGCACCGCCGTGCCGCCGAGCGGCGTCAGCGGCATGCTGCGCCGGTATGCTTTCCGGTTCAGTGAGGGGAGTGCAGGTCACTGGCTCACGCTGATTTTAGCCGACCGGATTAATGCCATGGAGGGAATTGCCGACGACCTGCGGCACGGCACGGTGCCCAATATCTTTGCCGAGCGCGGTTGGAACGCCGCCTGGAAACATGATCGCAAGAATGTGATCAAAAGGGTGGCGATTGGCGCGGCTATTACCGCGGCCGTGGTAACTTTTGCTGTGATGCACAAGGCCGGAAAGAAAAAATTGAGTATATGAGCAAAACGATAACGATCAGCAAGCGGACGGGATGGATTATGACTGGAGTAGCTATACTAGTCGTCATCATTCTGTGGATCGCCACTGCACGGGACGGGCACAGCCTGTTGAACCCGGACCAACCCGGCACAACGGAGCCGACACCCTACGACAGCCGTGAGAACGGCGAAAAGCAGTAGCTTCTGCAAAATATAAAAAAAACAGCCCATCGTATGGATGGGCTGTTAGCTACCACAAGGAAACAACGGGCAAACACAAAACAAACGGCTCGGATTGGCTATTCTGCCGGTTCCCAAGCCGCTTCGTTGTTGACGTTTGAAACCGCTACTTCGGTGAGCAGCATATCTGCCTTTTTCTCTTCTTCCAAAGTGCTTTCGAGGATTGCAACGGCTTCGTCCAATTGCAGGGTTTGTGCAAATGTGCGCAACGTGCCGTAAGAAGAAATCTCGTAATGCTCTACTTTTTGTGTAGAGGCAATGATCGCAGCGTCGCGCATCGCACCTTCTTCCGCTTCGCCCATTACTTCCTCGGCTTCTTTCAGCAAACCTTCCATCGCTTCGCATTTTTTGGCGCGTGGCGTTTTATCGAGCAATTCGAAGATGCGCTCGACGCGGGTCACCTGTTCTTCCGTTTCCGCCAGGTGGTCCTGGAGGGCTGTCACGAGCTCCTGCGACGTAGCGTTCTTGGCCATTTTAGGAAGGGCTTTTAGCAATGCCTTCTCGACCCAGTAAATATCGCGGAGTTCTTGTTCGAAGAGTTTGCCCAGCTTCGAGGACATCTCCTCCGATATGGCGGTTTTTTCTGACTTTTTCATGTTGGTACTATGTTGGTTTAGCTGTATCCATACAAATACAGGTCCCGTGCGCTACGGTGCTAAAAATGTGTTCGTCGGCGTATAGACGTCCACATAATGTAGAGCACAGGCAACATGGGCATTAAGTTTTACTAGTTGGGACTGTGCGTCGTAGGGCTGCGTATATAAGTATATATCCGGAAATACCCCTACGTGAAACTAATTGATGAGAAAATAAGTATGAATACAGACGTGTATACCGAGGGTGAAACGATTTGTTGCGTGACGTGTAACAAAGCGCTGCAGGCGGATCTTTGGAGTAATGGGTTTTTTCAATACCTGGCGATTCTGCTGGTTATAGTGGTGCTGCTGGCACTGGTCGTGTTGTCCATAGGGTATGTATACCGACTGCGACCTGGTAGGTACCGCGCCATGCTAAACCCGGCACCGCTTGTCACGGCGGCGCTGGTGCTCGGCATCGGCATGGGCGGTTTTGTCGATGGTATCGTGTTCCATCAGCTATTGCAGTGGCACCAGATGTTGTCGGCTAAGCTGCCACCTGATTCAGTGACCGCGAAAAGCGTGAATATGTTTTGGGATGGTGTCTTCCACCTGCTCATGCTGGTGGACGTAGGTGTTGGCATCGTGCTGTTATGGTGGGTGGGACGGCGCCGCGAGGCAGACAAGTCCGGGTGGCTGCTCGCAGGTGGTATGCTGGCGGGCTGGGGGATATTTAATATAGTGGAAGGGTTGATAGACCATCAGCTGGTGGGCTTGCATAACGTGCGCGAGGCAGCGGCATCGCCGGAAACCTGGAACCTTGGTTTTTTGATCGTCTCGGTGCTGATGCTAGCCGTGGGCGTCAGCATGATGCGCCACCGTGGCGTTAAGCCCGCCGCCTACAGTACTGACAGTATCCATTAACGTGGCAGGGCATGGTTTTAGTTCCTGTCAATTATATCAGATTACATGATGGATAAGCATTCCTTCTTTTACCGCAACAGTTTGACGATTGTGCTGGTTGTATTTTTTCTCGCCTGCATCTTCGGGCAGATATTAACGGGATGGCACGAGCACAACGACGAGCTTCAGGAGTATGGCGTCTCCGCACTGTCGTTATCACAATACCTGCTGACCGGCCACTTTTATCAAACAACCTTCGAGAATTGGGAGAGCGAGTTTTTGCAAATGGCGATGTACGTCGTGCTGACAATTTTCCTGCGGCAGCGCGGCTCGAGCGAGTCGAAGTCGATGGAGGAAGAAGAGGAGGTAGACCGCGAGCCAGACCCCACGCGTCCGGACGCGCCATGGCCGGTACGAAAAGGCGGAATCTATTTAGCCATTTATAAACACTCCCTGTCGCTGGCGTTTGTGCTGTTATTTCTGTTGAGCTTTGTGCTGCATGCCTACGGCAGCTTGAAGAACTTTAATGAAGAGCAACAGCTACAGGGCAAGTCCGTTGTGAGCCTGTCAGAATTTATGGGAGAGACGCGGTTCTGGTTTGAATCGTTTCAAAACTGGCAGAGCGAATTTGTGGCCGTGATCTCGATTGTGGTGCTGTCGATCTTCTTGCGGCAACACGGTTCGCCGGAGTCCAAGCCCGTCGATGCCCCGGACAGCGAAACCGGAGAATAATTTCCGTATAAACCCGTAGACATCGGCCACGTGGCTGGCATAGTCTTTTCGAGTGTATGACAGATGCCAATATTGGAGGAGTCTATGAATGCAAGCAGCAACAACCGGATGTTACAGAGCGTGCACTCCTTACCGAAGCCTGTGTATTATTGCTTGTCGGAAGACAGGCTGGAAACACTCTCGCTGTACCGGTATACGACACAAGAATTTATCGACCTGTTTTTCGATACCGGACGGCTACGGCTCAATAGCCTTCGGATATACCGTGCAGAACGAAAGCCCGATCATAAGCTGAATGTGGAAGTGGAAGACCGGCAGGAGGGAAAAGCGCTAATCGTGACGGACTCGCCACACGCCGACGAAAAAGATTTCTCGCATGGCTTTCTCAACCTGAGTACGTCGCTCACGTGTTCCGACGAATTGCGGCGAACGTTCGAGCGGGCTGCCGGCGGTAAAAAGAAGTATGGGATGTTTGCGATACAAAAGCCGATTCTCTTTGGGCAAGCGATTGCAGAGCGCATCCATGCGCGCTACCCGTTGCAACATATACTGGCCGGGAAATGCGACTATGCCGAACGGCGCGATAAGCTGTTGGAAACACATGACCCGGACTTTCTGCCCGACGTGCTCGGTGATCTGGAAGATAAAGAGCTTCTTTCCTATTTGTCGACGCCGAACGATTACAAAGGGGGCTCCGTACAAGATGTGGTGAAGGTGTTTTTTCTAAAAGAGAAGCAGCTCGAACACCAGTCTGAATTTCGTTACCTGTGGAAAAGTGAAGCACTGGCCGTACGCGACTACCTCGACATCGAGGTGCCGGAAGCTGTTCAATATTGTCGCCTTGTTCGTTAACCCTTTTACCCCTAAAAGATGATTGCATACCACGCATCGCATGAACAATTTTCGCCGCGCGAATTACTGCGGTTTGCCAAACTGGCCGAGCGCGCCGGCTTTGAGGCTATACATTCTTCCGATCATTTTCATCCCTGGAGCGAGCGGCAGGGGCAAAGCGGTTTTTCCTTTGCCTGGCTGGGCGCGGCCATGCAGGCGACGCATGTACCATTCGGGATGATTTGCGCGCCGGGCCCCCGGTATCACCCCACGCTTATCGCGCAGGCGTGTGGCACGTTGCAGCAAATGTTTCCGCGGCGGCTGTGGGTAACGCTGGGCAGCGGCGAAGCGTTGAATGAAGTGATTACGGGCAGTAGCTGGCCGGATAAACAGACAAGGAACGAACGCCTGCTGGAGGCCGCCAGCATTATCCGCAGGTTGTTTACGGGAGAAGAAGTATCCCACGAGGGGCATTTTGTCACGCATAAAGCTAAGCTGTACTCACTGCCCGGCACGCCGCCGGCGTTGCTCGGTGCGGCGTTGTCGCCCGAGACGGCCGCGCTTCACGGCCGCTGGGCTGACGGTCTGCTCACGACCGGACATGATCCGGCGGCGGTAGGCAAGATCGTTCAGGCATTCCGTGACAACGGCGGTGCCGGCAAACCTATATACCTGAAATTTCAGTTGTCGTACGCACGTGACAAGGCCGTGGCTGAAGACGAGGCGTATGACCAGTGGCGCAACAATGTGCTGCCGCGCGAGATGCTGGCCACGCTGCAGTACGTTTCTGATTTCGACGTCGCCGGCCAGGCCGTGACCCGTGAGGATCTCCGCCAGCGGCTGCCGATTTCCGACGACCCGGCATTCTTCCTGGCACGGATCAATGAATATCAGAACGTAGGCTGTGATCATATTATTCTGCACAACGTGAATCGCCGCCAGGAGGAATTTATGAAGGATTTTGGTCACGTAGTCCTAAAAGCCAACCTGCAAGTGACGTAAATTGCGCGTATGGTATAACGATTGCCGCGTGACCGGCTATCATGTTTTCTGGGTGTTGGCAAATAGAACCACTATATTTGCAAGACAACGCACCCTATGCCCCTACATACTATTTGGCTGGTCGATGATGATACAGACGACTGCATGTTGTTTGAAGACGCCATTGCGGAACTCGGCGTTGCGCTTTCAGTTGTGTGTGTAGCCGACGGTGCGGATTTGTTAAACAAATTGCGACGGGCCACGCGCCCGCCCGATCTTGTATTTCTCGACGTCAACATGCCGATAAAAAATGGGATGGACTGTTTAGCCGAAATCAAACGCGACGAGCAATTTATCCGGCTGCCTGTGGTGATGTGGTCCACGTCCGGGCAAGCTGATATTGTTGAAAAAGCGTATCGACTGGGTGCAAGATTGTTTATGAAAAAGCCAAATAGCTTCAACAATTTGAAGTCGTTATTGCACGGTATTTTGCAGTTGGATTTCCAGCTGCACGGATCGCTGGAAGACTTTGTTGTGGGGAAATAAAACCTCATGCTCCTTGCGGGGCATATTGGTGTGAAAGCGTACTTTTACTCTTTCGCTATGGTAGTTATTCAAACAGACTTTCTTAACGCGATCCCTTTTCCGGTGATGTACGTTGACCGGGAGTTTCGTTTTCAATCCTCGAACAACGCTTTCAACGCATGGATCGGTCAGGAATATAAGGTTACACCCGGGCAACCGCTGTCCGTCATTTTTGGTGAGCAGTTCTTTGACCGCGTTCGGTTTACTGTGATGGCTACGGGTCAAACGGGAGAGGCGTTTCCCTATCGCCTGCGGCGGGATGGCACCTATAGCCCGGTGGAAGTTTTTGTTACGGCCGATGTGCATGAACAGGACGAAGTAAAAGGCTATACACTCGTCATTCAGGATGTGTCGCATCGCCGTCAACGTGAGCGTCATTTGCAGGATTATGTAGACACGGCGCCCATTGGGCTGCATTGGGTCAACGCGGAAGGTATCATTATTTGGGCGAACCAGGCCGAGCTCGATATGCTGGGCTATCGTGCCGATGAATATATAGGGCGCCACATCGGCGAGTTTCATGCCACACAGGAAGGCGCGACAGAGATACTGCGCCGTCTGGCGGCGAACGATGTGCTGCAGCAATACGAGGCGGCCATGGTGCACCGGGACGGATCGATTCGCGACGTGCTAATCAGCTCGAGCGTGCTGTGGGAGAACGGCAAGTTTGTGCATACGCGCTGCTTTACACAAGACATTACCGGCCACCGGCCGCCACTAGAAAACATGGCCTTTCAACGAGGGCTGGAACGCCTCGTGGCGGAGCGTACGCGTGAGCTGTCGATACGAAACCAGGAGCTGAAAGCCAGCGAAGAACGGTATCATCGCATGATCGAAGAGGTCGAAGACTATGCTATTCTTTTATTGAGCCCGGAAGGAATTATTGAGAACTGGAACAAAGGCGCCGAAAAGATCAAAGGCTATACCGCCGAAGAGGCCATTGGCCGCAGCTTCCGGATGTTTTATGTTGCGGCTGACCAGGAGCGGAAGTTACCCGACCGTTTACTGCAGGAGGCGATATTGAAAGGCAAGGCAACGCACGAAGGATATCGCGTGCGAAAGGATGGAACGATGTTCTGGGGAAGTATCCTGATCACCACGTTGCACGACGACGACGGCCGCGTGATCGGCTTTTCAAAAGTTACCCGCGACCTGAGTGAGCGAAAGAAAGCACAGGATGCCATCCAACGCAAGAACGAAGAGCTGGAGAAGATGAACCAGGAGCTGTCGTCGTTTGCCTATGTATCGAGTCACGACTTGCAGGAGCCGCTGCGCAAGATCAGGGCCTTCTCGTCGCGCATACTGGAACTCGACTATGACCGGTTGTCGGAGAAGGGGCGTGATCATTTCGAGCGGATACAGCGCTCTGCCGAGCGCATGCAGGCGCTGATCGAAGACCTGCTGAGCTATTCGCGCACCAGTACTTCCGATCGCATACCGGAGGAGATCAACCTGCAGACTGCGGTAACGCACGTGATAGACGAACTGGCCGAGCGCATCGAAGAGAAGCGGGCCACCATAGCGTACGACGACCTGCCAGTGATCAAAGGCATCCCCTTCCAGATACACCAGCTGCTGGTGAACCTGATCAGCAACGCCCTGAAATTCTCCAAGCTCCAGGAGCAGGAGCTGCCGCGTATTGAAATTCGCGCCACGCTGGTACCCGGCTCGCTGATGCGGTTTGCCAAAGTGGATGCTACCCGGCAATACCACTGCATCGCGGTGGCCGACAATGGCATAGGCTTCGAACCGGAATTCCGCAAAAAGATATTTGACATCTTTCAACGACTGCACCACCGCGACCGATATGAAGGCACGGGAGTAGGACTGGCGATCTGTCGCCGCATAGCCGAGAACCACGAAGGGTTTATCGAAGCCCAGGGCGTGCCGGGCCAGGGCGCTGTATTCCAGGTATATATACCCGTCTGATAGAGGATTTTCCGCTCGGTCGAACTTTAGCCTGCCGGCAGGTGTTGACCGTGAAAATCAATATGTATGGAAACCACCGCTACAGACACACGCTTCATCATCAACCTGTCATTAAGTGCCTGGGAAACACAACTGGAACGCTTCGACAAGCACCTCGAAAAACTGACCGACCAACAACTGGAATCTGAAATCGCCCCTGGCCGCAACCGCGGCGTATACATCCTGGGACACCTGACAGCCGTCAACGACGGTTTCTTTCCCTTGTTCGGGCTCGGCGAAAAAATCCATCCTCAACTACAAGACCTTTTCATTCGCACACCGGATCGCACCGTACCCATCCCAACAACGGCCGAACTTCGTCAGTACTGGCATGACGTCAATGCAAAGCTTACGCCGGCACTGCGCAACCTGACACCGGAAGAGTGGCTGAGCAAGCATACTTCGGTATCAGCGGAGGATTTTGCCAAGGAGCCGCACCGGAACAAGCTGAATGTATTATTAAACAGGACATCACACCAGGCGTATCATTACGGGCAGATTGTGTTGTTGTAGGAAATTAAAATAAAGAGATTAAAGCCATTGGAACACTTCGTTCCGGGAAAAGTATTGCAGGTTGGACGGGTGTTCAACCTGTTGTTTTTGTATCGGTACCAGCCGCTGCCGACATCGATCCAAAGCGTTGATTCTCAATAATGTGTTAACCTAATTAGTTGAATAAATAAAAAAATGTTCGGTAATTTGTAATTAATTAGTTGTGTTTTGTATATTTGAGGTGTCAAGTTACCAGTAATCGTATACATGCTATGACAACGTTATCTGAAGTAGACGCCTTTCTGAGGGCGTTTAAAACCAAAATGGAAATATTTACGATAATCTATCTGGACAGGGAGAAAAACAGGCAGGCGCTTCTTGCGTTGGAAATTATGCCAGGAACCCGGGATAAGATACTGAAAGAACTAACCGCTGAAAATTATTACTGGGGGCCGACGAAAGATTATAACAGCGGGCCCGACCTATGGGAGTTTGGGGTAAAATTCAAAGAGGAAGAAGTATACATTAAGATTACGATGGGGGCCATGGGTAAACCGGTTATTTGTATTTCATTTCATTGTGCCGAAAGAGTTATTGAATACAGATTTAAGAAATGATGATCATGAAAAGTCCATTTACAGATGGAGAGGCCACTCTCCACTATGAGAAAAAGAATATTGAATTTCGGAAAGACGTGTTTTCGGCTATTCAATTTTACTATGCGTGTAACGATACCGGCGAAGAATTTACTACGACTGATTTGGATGAGATCAATATAAGCCAGGTCTATAACCAGTATCGTGAGAAATATTGCGTGCCGTTTCCTGATGAAATTAGAGAGATTCGGGAGCAATATGAAATTTCTGCGGCAAAGATGTCGGAGATATTGGGCTTTGGTGCGAACAGCTATCGGCAATATGAAGCAGGCGATATCCCTACGGTAGCCAGCGGGCGTTTAATATTGGCAGCGAAAGATCCCGAGGAATTCAAGAAATTTCTGGATGCCAGCAGGACCATAATAGGGGACAAGGAATATGAGCGATTTACGCATCGTGTAGATAAATTGATTAAAGTGAGGCTGGAAAATCCCTGGGACGATCTATTTACAGAACATATTTTTAACAACGCCAGACCAACAGAATATACAGGCTTCCGTAAGCCTTCGCTCGAGCGTATTGCCATGATCATCGCGTTTTTTTCGGAACATGTCAATCGTCTGTGGAAGACGAAATTGAATAAGCTTTTGTTCTATAGCGACTTTTTGCACTATAAACGTTCGGGATATTCTATAAGTGGTATTAGCTATCGGGCCATCCCCTTAGGGCCAGTACCCTCTGAGTACGAGAAGCTTTATATAAAGTTAAACGACGATAAGTTTGCAAACATTGAACTTATTGAATTTAATGACGGCAACTATGGCGAAGCTATTTGCGCTGTCGGTAAATTTGATAGCTCCCTTTTTTCAAAAGGAGAACTGGAGACGCTGCAGGCCGTTGTGCGGAAATTTGGCAAGTTCAATACTAAACAGATTGTAGAGATTAGCCACCAGGAGAAAGCGTGGGTCGAGAATGAGCCTAACCGCGGCTTCATTAGCTATCAGAAATATGCGTTCGAATTGAATGCCATGGAATAAAAAGTACTCGCTACAACACTGCCTCCATCTGGATATTACATCGCTCATAAGGCGATGGCACGCCAGTAATTTTCTGAAAGCCGAGCTTATGATATAACTGAATTGCCGGCTTTAAAATCGTATTGCTTTCGAGGTATAACTTCGTTGCGCCCAATGCGCGGGCTTTTTCAAATACCGCTTGTCCCAACAACCAGCCTATGTGACGGCCTTGCATCTCCGGGGCTACGGCCATCTTGGCGAGCTCGAATGTAGTGGCGTTCATGGGGATAAGCGCACAGGCGCCTACCGGAGTATCGCCATAGAGCGCAATGAAGATGTGGCCTCCTTTATCGAGTATGTATTCCTGTGGATGATCGAGGGACTTATAGTCGGCCTCTTCCATTTTGAAATACGTCGTGATCCACTGCTCGTTTAATTTTCGAAACGCTTGTTGATACTGTGGGGTATAATCGACGATTGTGACACGGTTGCCTTCGCGGGCGTGCCGCGCTTCCTGTACGCGGCGGAGCAGACTCTTTTGCGCGAGCAGGAATTCCCACTCTTCTATGGCCTTCCATAAGTTATGCTGTGTTTCTTCCAGCGCTTTTTCCACCGCCGCATTTACATCGTCATACTGGGCCTGGATTTTCTCTTGAATCTGCTGACCTTGCGGCGACAGCGTAATGAAGTTCTTGCGGCCGTCTTCTTTGCCTTTCTTTTCTTTTACATAGCCGTGCTGCACCATTTCCTGAACGATCTTGCTGACGGAAGGGTGGGAGTGACCGATCTCCTGGGCGATCTCGGTTATCGTGCGTGGGCCGCCTTCGGATAGCGCGTAGAACACCGGAAACCACTTGGGCTGCATCTCAATATTATACAGTCGATAGACGTCGGCCGCCTCTTCGGTGATCATTTCACTCAGTCGGCGAAGACGGCTTCCTAAAGCCATTTTGCCGGTTTTGTTGTAGAATTCCATGGTGTGTTAATTACGTAACCAATTACGTAATTAACTACATATGGCGCCAGTGTTTTTATGACATTTTGCGTAAAATAGTTGTAATCCATGCAGGAAAGGCCGTGTCCGTGCTATCCACATACAGTAATTAACCCTTCGGCCGCAGGATTCTGCCACTGATAATTAAATTATCTATCTATTCTATAGACTTATGGTGTGTGAAAGGAAAATTATAATACCTTTGCCGCATACGCTGTGAATGATCAAGCATTCAGAGCACTATATAAAGAACCTATTCAACTGCTAACCGCTATGAAACTAAAAACAATCGCTACACCCGTGTGCTGGATCCTGGGGCTGCTGGCACTATCGGCTTTTTTGGAAAAGCCCGCGGAAGAAAAATTTGTGGTAGACACGCAAGCCAGCTCCCTGGTGTGGACGGCCAGGAAAGTGACCGGGTCGCATACCGGTGCCGTGAAGGTCGGCGCTGGTGAGCTGGCGCTGGAAGGTAAGACGCTCAAACGCGGTAACTTTGATATCGACTTGTCGTCTATCACCGTGACCGATATTACCGACGCGCAGTCAAATGCCAAGTTGGTAGGACACTTGAAAGGCGAAGACTTCTTCTCGGTGAATGCTTTTCCGAAAGCCAGTTTTGTATTGTCATCGGCTACGCCGCAGGCGGGTACCACGTACCTGGTAAAGGGCAAGCTGACGATCAAAGGCATCACCAATGATATTGAGTTTCCGGCCTCTATCGTGAAAGACGGCAAGAAGCTAACGGCCACGGCCAAGATCGTGGTGGACCGTACGAAGTATGACATTCGTTACCGGTCGACTAACTTTTTTGAGAACCTGGGCGACAAAGCCATTGAAAACGAATTTACACTCGACATTAAACTGGTAGCAGCTGCTCACAAAGGAGTTTAGATAAAAAGGGGAAAGAGGGATTCGTCG
Source organism: Parachryseolinea silvisoli (assembly GCF_021190955.1). GTDB lineage: Bacteria > Bacteroidota > Bacteroidia > Cytophagales > Cyclobacteriaceae > Ohtaekwangia > Ohtaekwangia silvisoli. The sequence goes on along the minus strand of NZ_JAIOAO010000001.1, from coordinate 296,127 downwards.
CTCTGGAAAAGTTTAGAATCTCCTTTCTCCCCATATCTGACCCGGCACATACAGGAAGTATAGCAAGATCATCAGGCTAAGGTAGTCAATTTAGTTGAGACCCTAAAGACCTCATTTTGTGGTCTTTCCCACCCTGATGTATCCTGCTCTGGCATTGCCATGCCCGCTGGACCACTACATCCAAGTTTCAACTCTACCTATGAATTCTACTTTACGAACACGTACCGCTTTTTATCATCTTACCCGGCATCTATATGCTGTGTTGTTGCTGGTGGCCGGCGTGCTGCTGGCTGTGCCGGGCTATGGACAAGATGGCAATATTACCATTAGCGGTAAAGTAACTGCCGACGATACACCAGACGGTATACCGGGCGTAAACATCGTCGTGAAAGGATCTAATACAGGCGCCATTACGGACGCCTCCGGTTCCTATACTATTTCTGCACCGACATCGGCCACGCTGGTTTTTTCGAGCATCGGTTATACGACGACCGAAGTGGCTGTAAACGGTCGCACCGCCCTGACGGTGGCGTTGACGACCGACATTAACACGCTGTCGGAGATTGTGATCGTGGGTTATGATACCCGCGAGCGCAAGGACCTGGTGGGTTCTATTTCCAAAGTAGACCCTGCTGCAACGAAAGCTATTCCTGCGGGCAGTTTTGACGCGCAGCTGCAAGGCAAGATTTCCGGCGTGCAGATCGCCAGCAATACCGGCGTGCCGGGGGAAGCGGTGAGCGTACGCATTCGCGGCGTGACCTCGATCAATGCCGACGTTGACCCGCTGTACATTGTCGACGGGGTGTTTGTCAACAGCAACAGTCTTCAGAAGATCAACACCGGTGGTAAAGCTACATCGCCCATTTCCGACATCAATCCCGCCGACATCGAAAGCGTGGAAGTATTAAAAGACGCGTCGGCTACGGCATTGTATGGCTCACGTGCCGCGAACGGTGTAATCGTAGTTACCACCAAACGTGGCAACTATGAGCAAAAGCCTACCATCAACTTCAATGCCTCGCATGGTTGGGCCAGGGCTGCGAAGCTGTGGGACCTGACCACAGGCCCGGAGCATGCGCAGCTGGTAAACGAATTTTATATCAATGCCTATAAAGATGCGGAAGCGGCCGGCAATACGGCCGACATGACCAAGTATAAAACGGTACCGTTCCGGGCTCTCGACGATCGCCCGGGTGATACGCCGGCAGCGCGCGGCTTGCCCGAAGATCAAAAGACTTACGACCGCTTGAGCGAGCTGTTCCGTACTGCGCACCTGCAGAATTACGATCTGTCGCTTTCCGGTGGTACGAAGGCAACCCGGTATTATATCGGCGCAGGGTTCAACGAGCAGGAAGCGATCATTCGCCCCATTACGTTCGAGCGCGCCAGCTTTAAAGTAAACCTCGATCAGCGTGTAAATGATAAAGTGCTGGTAGGACTGAGCAATACCTTTACCCGTACATACCGCAACCAGGCCCGCGCCGGTGATGGTCCGCAGGGTGGCTTGTTGCAGTCAGCACTACACACGCCTACCTATATTTCACCGTACGACGCCAACGGCGTGCTGGTGGCCGGTGGGAACTTTGACAACCTGACGCTGCTGCTGGACAACTACGATGTGAACTCCCGCAGCCTGCGCTATGTCGGCAACCTGTTTGTAGAAGCCGAGCTGCTGCCGGAACTGAAATTCCGCACCAGCTTTGGCGCCGACTATAACAACTACGAAGAGTCTGAATACTGGAATACGTTTACGACGGTAGGGGGTAAAACCGGCCTGGCTACGTCGGGGATAAGCCAAAACACGACGTTGCTCAACGAACAGGTATTGACGTACCGCCATACGTTTGGCAGCGCGCATACCGTCGGCGTGCTGGTAGGAAATACGTTGCAGAGCGATGCCACGACGCGTACCTATGCGGAAGGGTCGGGCTTTGCCAACAACTCCGTGAAGCTCATCTCGCAAGCGGCTACCGTGAAAGGTGCGCAGAGTTGGACCAAGAGCACGCTGGTATCGTTCTTTACCCGCCTGGATTATAACTACGCCGACAAATACCTGTTGGACGTGAGCTTCCGTGCGGACGGCTCATCACGCTTTGGTGCAAACAACCGCTGGGGTTATTTCCCATCGGTAGGTGCGGCCTGGCGTATTAAAGAAGAAGGCTTCCTGCAAGATGTGGAGACGATCTCCGACCTGAAGCTGCGCGCAAGCTTCGGTATTTCAGGTAATCAGAACATCGGTGACTTCGCCTGGCAAGGGCAATGGGCGGCAGGTGCGTCGTACAACAGCAACCCCGGTATAGCGCCGTCGCAGCTGGCCAACCCGAATTTGAAGTGGGAGGAGACGCGCCAGTTGAATGTGGGCCTGGACCTGGCCTTGCTGGATCGTCGCCTGACTTTCGAGTTCAACGCGTATGACAAATATACTTCTGACGGCCTGCTGAAGCGGAACATTCCCTCGAAGACCGGCTTTACATCGATCTGGGATAATGCCATTGAGGTGAGCAACCGCGGCTTCGAGCTTGGCGTTACGACGGTGAACCTGCGTAAGACAGACCTGACATGGACCACGTCGCTGAACGTTTCGCGTAATGTCAACAACATTGAGAAGCTGGAGACGCCGCTGCGGTTCGGCAGCCGCGACCTGATCTTGCAAAAGGAAGGCTCGCCGCTGTATTCGTTCTGGGTATATAAACAAGACCATGTCGATCCGCAAACCGGTGACGTAGTGTACCAGGATGTAGACGGCAAGGCGGGTATTACCGTAGACGACCGCCAGCTGATTGGAAGCATCTGGCCGAAATACTTCGGCGGTATTACCAATGAAGTGACGTATAAAGGCTTTGACCTGAATGCCTTCTTTGCATTCTCGTACGGCAATAAGGTATATAATCTCAATAAATTCTTTGGAGAGGGTGGCGGTGCACGCGACGCAAGTCGTGTGATCTTTGCCAGTAACCTGGCGCGGTGGCAGCAGCCAGGTGACATCACGGATGTGCCGCGACCGCAGGTTACGAACGTCAACAACTACCGCGATGGTGGAAGTCGATGGTTGGAAGACGGTTCGTACCTGCGGCTGCGTTCCCTCACGCTGGGCTACACGCTGCCCGCGTCGATCACGGAGCGGCTGAAGCTGGAGAAACTGCGCATCTATGCGGTGGGCACCAACCTGTGGCTGCTGACCGACTACACCGGCCTGGACCCAGAGTCGAGCGCCAGCAGTAGCCAGAATGAACCAGGCCTCGACCTGGGCACACCGCCGCAGCCGCGCGGTTTTCAAATCGGCATCGATCTCAGACTCTAATCACGCGCATTTATGAAAACAATTCGTATATACCTGGGCCTTCTGTTAACGCTTCTTCTTGTGGCGTCGTGCAGCGACTACCTGGACGTTCGGCCGAAGGAGACCATTCCCGATACCAACCCTATTTTTGACAAGACCTCGGCCGAGCAAGCGGTGCGGGCGATGTACAATAAATTTTATTACGGTGCTGCCTCATATACTGATAATGGTACGAGCAGTGGTGGCAGCCCATCATTTGAAGCGATCGGATATCTGTCGGGTGGCAACGTAAAGTGGACGGGCTCGCAGTCGCAGATCGGCGAATTTGAAAAGCACCGGGTAAACGCCGAGAACTCGACGGTGAGCAGTACGTGGACGAATATATATCGTGTGGTAAACCTGGCCAACAATGTGCTGGCCAAAGTGCCATTAATTACGGGCGACCCTACATTGACGGATGCGCTACGCGATCAATATCTGGGCGAGGCCTACTTCGTTCGCGCGATAGCCTACTTTGATCTGGCGAGGGTGTGGGGTGGCGTGCCGATCATTACCAAGCCTACAGAAGTGGCGACCGACAACATCGGCATTGGACGCGGTTCGGTAGAAGAAGCGTATGCGCAGGTGTTAAGCGACCTGGAAGCTGCCGAGCCATTGCTGCCCGAAACAACCGACCGCTACCGGGCTACCCGCAAGACCGTATGGGCGCTGCGCGCGCGGTACCATTTGTACCAGCGCGAGTGGGCACTCGCAGAAGGTTATGCCGATAAACTGATTGCCGACGAGGCCAACTATAAACTGGTTGGTCCCTATAACTCCTTCTTTTTCCCGGCCACGGTGCGGGGTTCGGTGGAGTCGGTATTCGAAATCTTCTTTAATGGTACTACGGAAATAAACAACCATTTTTCCTCGTGGCAGATCCAGGCAAATGGTGGCACGCGTCAGTGGGCACCCAGCGACGAGATTGTAGAGTTGTTGAATGACCCGACCATCGGCGGTAACCGCAATACGTTGATCGCGAAAGATGGTTCCGGTAACTGGTATAACAATCTATACTACCGCAAGCCCGGATCCGACCCGGCCTTTGTGATTCGCATTGCCGAGCTATACCTCATTCGCGCGGAGGCCCGCGCGGAGCAAGATAAGCTGGTCGACGCTGTGAAGGACCTCGATGCCGTGCGGATACGTGCGGGACTGGCCGGCAGCACCGCGACGACGCAAGAGGAGATCCTGGACGCTATCGACCTGGAGCGCCGCGTGGAGTTTGCGTTCGAGCATCACCGCTGGTTTGACCTGGTGCGTACCGATCGCGCTGCGGATGTATTGAGCATTACCGATAAAGGACGCTACGTCATGCCGATACCGGCGGCGGAGCGCCTGGTGGACAAGACCCTGGATCAATACGCCCCTTATAATTAGACAACCCATACCTTAACCGCCGATCGTTATGAATGTGGTAGAAACCCCCGTCGCGCCCGTACACCGGGACAAGGCCTACGCCGCTTCGCCTGTGGTGAAGCCGGCCGGCCAGCAAGAGCAGGCGCAGGCCTGGAAAGGTTGGGAGAAGACGATCTTCCGCTTCTTCTTTGTGTACTTCCTGATTCAGATCGTACCCCTTGACTGGAAGTATTTCCGCGACTTGTTTGCGCCCGATGGCGCACTCCTGTCGCTGCGCGATATATTTTATGCGGCCCGCTATACGCCGCGTTTCTTTGGCGACGTGCCTGTCCTGGCGGACTGGGGCGTGGCGGCGGCCCTGGCGATCGCTGCGACGGCGCTCTGGAGCTATTGGGACCGCGAGCGTAAGGAGTATAACAATCTTTACTACGCGCTGCGCGTGGTGCTGCGCTACCGCCTGGCCTTTGGACTGCTGGCCTATGCGCTGATAAAGGTTTATCCGATGCAAATGCCGCTGCCTTCGGTAGGCAATCTCAATACGCACTACGGCGACATCAGCGCCTGGAAGATCTTCTCGATGAGCACGGGCATTGTGCCCGGCTATCAGTCGTTCCTCGGCCTGGTCGAAGCGGGCGCCGCGCTGCTGTTGTTATACCGCAAGACGGCCTCCATCGGAGCGTTTATTGTACTGCCGTTTACGGGCAATGTGCTGATGTCGAACCTGGCGTACGAAGGTGGCGAGTTTGTATATAGCTTGCTGCTGATCACATTTGCAGCGTTCCTGCTGGCGTACGATGTGCCGCGCCTCTTACGGCTTACATCGTTCGAACAACCTACGGAGCCGGACCGCTACAAACCGGTATTTCAGCCGGGCTGGCAACAGTATGGGCGCTGGTCGCTGAAGGTGCTATTTGTAGCGTTTGCAGGTTGGTATGGCTATCAAAGCTTGCAAACATACCGGCAGGGTGGCTATCAATTTCCCCAAGCTCCCGGGTTGGCGCATGCCGCAGGTCTTTACGACGTACATACGTTCCGTCTCAACGGCCAGGAGATACCGCCCAGCGCTACCGATGCACAACGCTGGCGCGATGTGGCCTTTGAGAAATGGGCGACGCTTAGCATCCGCACCAACCAACTGACGCCGCTGGTGACCGCCGGCACCGAGGAAATATTCGCAAACGACGACGCCCGGAACTATGAATATGCCGGCACGACGGGCCGTCATTACCTGCGCTATGAGGCCGATACGGTGAATCAGGTATTAACCTTTCGCGCTGGCGACAAACCCCTGACGTTGCGCTACACGCGCCCCGATGCCGCGACCATTACGCTGGCCGGTGTGACTGCGGAAAGGGACTCGGTATACATCGAGCTACACAAGATCAATAAAAAATACCTGCTGGACGAAGCGGCCAAAGCCGGTCGTCGCAGAGGATTAAAACTATAAACCACGGCAGCCATGCCCTTACGCACGACCGCATACCGCCCCTGGAAGGAATACGAAAAGTTTGCCTTCCGCGTAGCATTTATATTCTTCATCAGCCTGAGCATTCCCAACAACCCAGAGTGGTATAAACATGTGTGGTCCATTGACTGGACCAACCTGCACTACCGCGACCTGTATGACATAGCGCGGTTTGGCTCGGGGTTGAACTTCTTTGGTAACGAGATTTTTGGCAGCCCGCTGGCCGGTTATGCCAACTGGATTACAACGTTTTTGGTATCGCTTGGCCTCGGTGCCGTGTGGACGGTGATCGACCGCATCCGCAAGAAGCCGGAAGATTACAACGTGTTATACTACTGGCTGCGCGCCATTGTACGTTACCGCGCGGGGATCGGTATTATTGGTTTCGGCTTTACGAAGCTGCTGCCCGTGCAGATGCCTTACCCCTCGACGGCATTGCTCAACACCGACTTCGGCGACTTTACCGCGCAAAAGATATACTGGCTTTCGATCGGCATTGTGCCGTGGTACCAGGTCTTTGCGGGTATTGTAGAAGTAGCCGCCGGTACGTTGCTATTCTTTCGCAAGACAACGCTACTGGGAGCTGCCTTGCTGTTCGGTGCGCTGGGCGATATTGTCTATGTGAACTTCGCCTATGATGGCGGCGTGCACGTTTACAGCTCGTACTTTGTGTTGCTGGCGGGCTTCCTGCTGGTGCACTATATCCCGGCATTATACCGCCTGCTGATCCTGGAACAACCGGCCCGGCTGGTGACATTTTACCCGGCGTTCGCAAAGCCGTGGCAGCAAGGCGCACGTGTTGGGATCAAGTCGCTGACGATCGTGCTGTTCCTGGTGGTGCTCTTTTATCTTCAGTTGGTAAACTTCTGGTATGATCCATACAAGCAGCCCTCTACAAAAGGTGTCACGGCGCTGCGCGGATATTACAACGTGACGGAGTTTCGTGTGAACAACCAGGCGCTGGCCTACCATCCGCTCGACTCGCTGCGGTGGTCGGAGGTGACCCTCGAAAACTGGACGACCCTGACCTTTAAAGTAAACAAACCCACTGACCTAGACTTGTCGAACGGTGGCGGTGACCCGCAACGCGATATCAACCGCACCTTTGAGCTGGCCGGTGTAGGCGGCGGACGCCGTGCGTTCCATTATTATGCCGATACGGTGGACCAGGTATTATACCTACAGGACAAATATAAAGCGATACCCGACCGGCGTAACGTTACCGCGGGTGCAGGCGGCGACGGTGGTGACCCCGATGCGACACGCCTGGCAAAAAAGAAAAAGCCTGAAGTCAAAAAAGAAGGTATCTATGCCGACAATTGGATTAGTCCGCAAGCATGGACACACATTGGTGACGAGAACTCAAAGATCAATGCCCGGGCGGCTTCAACCCGTCGTGACCGGGAGTTTGCCAAGGAGAGAGGAAAATATGACGACCGTAAACGCATGGTGCTGCACTACGAAGTAGAACGCGGCGGGGCGCGGGTGATTCTGCGGGGCGTCGATGAAAAACAAGATTCAGTGTATGTCGTGCTGGACCGGCAGGACAAACAATACGCACTGTCGGGCAGTACGCTGTCGGCGGGCGACTATCAATAATCAGTAAGGGAGTTGGCATGCGTTCTTTATTTGGGTTAGGTACGGTGCCAGCTCCGCTTATTGCTGGTCGAAACAGACCAACAATCTTTCAGGCAGGTGGGCGACGAGCGCTATACGTGGTGGTGTTAGCGTTCGCGCTTACCTCCTGTTTTTTTCGTAACAACGAGGTCACGACAGGAGAAAGCGCCTGGCCGGCAACGTCGGGGTTGGGGCGGGTAGCCACGGCGGCGGAGATCGCGACGTTGGATATCGATGTTCGCCCGGATGGGCAAGGCCTTCCTCCGGGCTCTGGAACGGTACGCGAGGGGCAATTGCTATACCAGCAAAAATGTGCGCGTTGTCATGGACGCACCGGTGTAGAGGGACCTTACAGCGCATTGGTCTCTATCCCGAGTGATACTACCCGCAAAGGCAAACAGGAAAAAACCGTTGGCAATTACTGGCCCTACGCCAGCACACTGTACGATTATATACGTCGCGCCATGCCGTACGACAGCTCCGGATCGCTTACGCCGGAACAAGTATATAGCCTGACGGCATTTCTGCTACATGCTAACGACATTATCGATTCTACCACTGTACTAACCAATCAAAACCTGCCGCAGGTGGTGATGCCCGCGCGGGAAATGTTTGTGACCGACGACCGCAAAGGCGGCCCGGAGATACGGTAACGCGAGGAAGAGCTTATGGAGAAAGACAAAGAAGAGATACAGCATTACGCAACAACGCCGGTACGTACCCGTACTACGATGAAACGGCGTGCGTGGCTGGGTGGGGCCGCTACGGCGGCCGTTGTATTGGTGCAGACCGCATTTGGCAAACGAATGCAGGCGGCTGTGACCCACGCGGAGAAGAGCATTCAGGATACTACAAAAAAGCTCGGTACGCCACCCGGTGTATTGGGTACGCGCTCGCCGTTCGAGGTACCGCGCAAAAAGCCGTCTGATACATCGTCGCGTACGCCGCTACAAGATCTTTACGGTATGATTACGCCGTCTGACTTGCACTTTGAACGCAACCACGGCGGTGTGCCGCAGATAGACCCGGAGCGCCACGAGCTGATGATACACGGCATGGTGGAGAAGCCAATGATCTTTACGATGGCGGAACTGAAACGCTTTCCATCGGTATCGCGCATTTGTTTTGTCGAGTGTTCGGGGAATTTTCGCGGTGGCAACGAGACGCTTACACCGCAGGAGATCTGCGGCCTGACGAGTCAAAGTGAGTGGACAGGCGTCATGCTGTCGACGTTGTTTCGCGAAGTGGGTGTGAAATCTACGGCCAGCTGGTTTCTGGCCGAAGGGGCTGACGCGGCCGTGATGACACGCAGTGTGTTGGTGAGCAAGGGCTGGGAAGATGCCATGATCGTTTATGCGCAGAACGGCGAGGCGATCCGGCCTGAGCAAGGATATCCGCTGCGGCTGTTGTTGCCGGGTTGGGAGGGAAACACCAGTGTCAAGTGGCTGCGTCGCCTCGAGCTCTCAGACCAGCCGTTTATGACGCGCGAGGAGACATCCAAGTACACCGAGTCCATTGGCGACGGCAAGGTGCGGCAGTTTAGTTTTGTGATGGATGCCCGTTCGATCATTACGTTTCCGGCGTACCCGGCGCATGTGGAGAAAGGGTGGATCGAAATCCGCGGTCTGGCCTGGAGTGGGCGGGGCAAAATTCAGGCGGTGGAGGTGAGCACCGACGCCGGCAAAACCTGGGCGCCCGCGCGCTTGCAGGACCCGGTGCTGGATAAGGCGCACACCCCATTCCGCTATATATGGCAATGGAATGGTGAAGAGACTGAAATTATGAGTCGCGCAATCGATGAAACCGGTTATATTCAGCCTACTTTTCGTCAGCTTTCGGACGCCCGTGGGGGGAGCAAGGGGGGCTATCACTTTAATCCCATCACGGCGTGGCGCGTCAAGCGTACCGGTGAGGTACTGCTACAGCCGGAAGCGGGGAGAAAGTGACCAAATATGCAACGACGTGGGTAAAACAGAATATGATGCGATCGTGGTTGGGTCGGGACCTAATGGTCTGGCCGCTGCGATCACCTTGCAGCAAGCGGGATGCTCTGTGTTGCTGATAGAAGGAAAAGACACTTTGGGCGGAGGCATGCGCTCGGAAGCACTGACCCTGCCGGGCTTTACGCACGACGTATGCTCGGCCATACACCCGCTCGCCATCGCGTCGCCGTTCTTTAGCAAGCTGCCGCTGGAGAAGCACGGCCTGCGCTATATCCTGCCCGACATTGCTGCTGCCCATCCGTTGGAAGACGGCAGCGAAGCCTTTCTCGATATGTCACTCGATGTAACGGCCCGTGCATTACGCCGCGATGAGCAAGCGTATCGTCATCTGATCAAACCAGTAGTAGACACGTGGCCGTACATGGCCGAAGACGTACTGGGACCGCTTTCTATACCGCGTCACCCGATGGCGATGGCGCGGTTTGGCATTCACGCGTTGCGTTCGGCGAAGGCGATTTCCCGTCGCTTCGCCACGCCGCAAGGCAAAGGCCTTTGGGCCGGCATGGCAGCCCACGGTATACAGCCGCTCAGTAACCTCTCTTCTGCGGCCATCGGGTTGGTGCTGATGGCCAACGCGCATTTGAAGGGATGGCCCGTGCCCGTCGGTGGATCACAATCCATTGCCAACGCGCTGGTTTCGTACTTTAAATCGCTCGGAGGGGCCATTCAGACGGGTTTCTTTGTGCGCAGCCTGCGCGACCTGCCGGCGTCGAAGGCTGTACTGCTGGATGTTACACCACGCCAGCTGTTGCAGATCGCAGGCCATACATTCTCGTCATTATATACCTGGCAGTTACAACGCTACCGGTATGGTATGGGCGTCTTTAAGATCGATTGGGCCCTGAATGGTCCGGTGCCTTTTACGGCGCCGGCGTGCCGCATTGCAGGCACAGTGCACCTGGGCAATACCTTTGACGAGATTGCCCAGTCAGAATATGAGACGTCTACCGGCCGCCATGCAGACAAACCGTTCGTACTGCTGGCGCAGCAGAGTGTATTTGATCCGACACGCGCTCCGGCCGGGCATCATACTGCCTGGGCATATTGCCACGTGCCCCACGGCTCGACACGGGATATGACCGAGGCCATTGAAAAACAGGTAGAGCGTTTTGCCCCCGGTTTCCGTGATCGCATTATTGCGCGGCACACGATGAACACCGTGCAGATGCATGAGCACAACCCTAACTATATCGGTGGTGACATCAACGGTGGAGTGATCGATCTCGGGCAGCTCTTTACGCGACCTGCATTGCGCTTGTCGCCGTACCGTACTTCTGCCAAAGGCATCTACATCTGCTCGTCCTCTACGCCGCCCGGTGGCGGTGTACATGGCATGTGCGGCTTTCATGCGGCGCGGCGCGCGCTAAGTGATATTTTCTAGACATACATTTTTTTATTCGATAACCACCTGGTATGAGCAACACAACAACCGCCAAAGCAAGAACCCCGCTACACGAAGATTGGGCCGTCGTGGTCCTTGGCTTCCTGATCATTTTCATCAGCTTCTTTTACCTCGTGCCCGCGCCGGCGTATGGCTGGAAAGATGGCGCCAGTCTGCGCGATACCGTGCTGACGGGGGCCAACCTCGGGGCAATACTTGTGCAGTTTGTTTTTGTATTTGCTGTGGGCTTGTTGGGTGCCTGGCTTACCGGGAAGTCGCTGCGCGCATTTGTGAAAGTGTTTCCGGTGATCGCGGTACTGACGATACTCGCCCTGGTGATCGCCGGCAACAGCGGCATCAAAGGACTGGGGCTGGAAGCCGTGATCTTTAGCCTCTCGATAGGCTTGCTGGTGAGCAACACCCTTGACCTGCCGGAATGGTTTCGGTCTGCACTGACGGCAGAAATGTTTGTGAAGATCGGCCTCGTACTGCTAGGCACATCCGTGATCTTTACCGACATCCTCAAAGCCGGCTCCCTCGGCCTCATTCAAGCCTTGCTGGTCGTGGTATCGGTGTGGTATTTTGCCTTTTGGGTATGTAGAAAGTTTAAGCTCGATGATGAGCTGACCATGATGCTGTCAAGCGCGGTGTCGATCTGTGGTGTATCGGCCGCCATCGCGACGGCGGGGGCCATCAAGGGTGATACCAAGAAACTTTCGTATATCATTTCGCTGGTGCTGATTACGGCCATTCCCATGATGATCTTTATGCCATACATCGCCCGTTACTTCGACTTTCCGGAAGCGGTTACAGGTGCCTGGCTCGGTGGCAGCATCGATACAACGGGGGCGGTAGTGGCATCGGGCACGCTGGTGGGAGAGACGGCGCTCAAGATCAGTACCATTGTGAAGTTCTCGCAAAACGTACTGTTGGGATTGGCGGCCTTCGCCATCAGTGTTTATTGGACGTATACCAACAAGGGTAAAACCCAGGACGCTGTGAAGCAGCCTACGCTGGCCGTGATCTGGGAGCGCTTCCCGAAGTTCGTGCTTGGCTTCCTGGCAGCGTCGCTGCTGTTTACGTTGTTGTCTCCTACGGTAACCGAAGCAGGTACCGTACGGGCCGGCTGGCTTCCGGAAGATCAATTAAAAAGTCTGAGCGCCAGCCTCAAAAGTGTGCAACTGTTATGGTTCGTGCTGGCCTTTACGAGTATTGGTCTGGAAACCAAATTCTCGGACCTCTTCAACGCCGAGAGCCGCAAACCACTGTATGCGTTTCTGATTGCGCAGCTGTTTAATATCATCGTGACATTGATTATAGCATTCCTCCTTTTCAGCAATACGTAACGCTCTTCCGCAGCGGCTGCACACGTTGGAAATGATGATAAAACTGTATATTTGCGGGATTGCCCCCGGGGCGATCCTGCGTTTGTCCGTCGTCATTTCCCGCTTAAACTTTGATTGCCCATGAATGGCATAACCGCCACCGCCGCGCTGAATAACCCCCGCACTGTACGGGCCTGGTACATGTTTGACTGGGCGAACTCGGTGTATTCACTGATTATTATTACGGCCATCTTTCCGATCTATTACAAAGAGGTGGCCGTTTCCAGTGGAACGGATCAGGTGAACTTCCTGGGCTTTACGCTGCAGAACTCGGTGTTATATTCGTACGCACTCTCGTTCTCATTCCTGGTAGTCGCTGCGATCCTGCCATTGCTCTCCGGTGTAGCGGATTATACCGGCAAGAAAAAGGTCTTCATGAAGATCTTTGTTTGGTTGGGCAGCTTGTCGTGTATGGGGTTATACCTTTTTGACGACGTGTCGTGGTTGAACTGGGGTATTATCTGTTCCATCCTGGCCAGCATTGGTTACTCGGGCAGCCTGGTGTTTTACGATGCCTTCCTGCCGGAGATCGTTACCCGCGACCGTTACGATGCCACCAGCGCGAATGGCTATTCGATGGGTTATATCGGCAGCGTGTTATTGATGGTGATCTGCACGGTGCTGATTCTGGGATTTGACACTTTTGGTTTTGATAGTGAAGGCGCGGCTACGCGCTTTTCGTTTTTATTGGTAGGCGTATGGTGGGTCGGCTTCTCGATGATCCCATTTGCCCTGCTGCCTGAGAATGCGTCAGCGCGCAAGCTGGAAGGTAGTGGTAGCGTCTGGACGAAGGGTTATCAGGAGATTCGCAAAGTATGGCGCAGCTTGCGTGAACAGCCGGACCTTAAGCGGTACCTGGTAGCATTTTTCTTTTATAACGGCGGTGTACAAACCGTGATGTATCTGGCCACGTTGTTCGGTACCGATGTGTTACACCTGGGAACCACCAGCTTAATTGCAACAGTGGTCATCATTCAATTGGTGGGCATCCTGGGAGCGTGGTTATTCGCCCGTCTCTCGCAAGCCAAAGGCAATCGTTATTCGCTTACGGTCATGATCATAATTTGGATCGGCATCTGTATCAGCGCATATTTCATCACGACCGAATATCAGTTTTATGCATTGGCCTTTGTTGTCGGCATGGTCATGGGCGGTATCCAGTCGCTGTCACGTGCTACATACTCTAAGCTAATTCCTGACAACACCATCGATCATGCTTCATACTTCAGCTTCTACGACGTAACGTATAACCTGGCCATCGTGTTTGGTACATTCTCCTACGGATTTATCGATCACCTGACAGGGAGCATGCGGTATAGTGCGCTGGCATTGGCGCTGTATTTTATTGTTGGAGGGGGTGTTTTGTTTATGGTGAAGACGAAGGTGATTCGTAAGGCCTAGCAGGCAAATCGTTATAACAATGCGAGTAACTTTTTGCAAGTCATCGGTAGACCGCATTTCTCTAGTGAAGCCAATACCTGTAGGTAGGTCTTTGGAGGATTTTTTAAGAAAGATACCTGTTGCTTAAACGCCTTGATTGATTCTACGGGAGTTAGATCAATTACGTTCGTGATAAAAATATCCGGGTGTTGAGCCTCGATATCAAATTCTCGAAGATAGTTATTCGGAAAATCCTTTGTATTCGAGGTAATGATGAGCTCTGCTTGACACCGGACAGCTGCCGCGAGAATGTGCCGGTCGTTGGGGTCGGGTAAAGTAAAGGAGGATACAAGCGCTTCGTATCGTTCCACGTTAGCATCGGGAAACGCCGTGTTCATGCTGTTCACTGTCTTTTGTAATTGTGCTACAGTAATGTCGGGACGATTTTGTACTAGATTTCGGATCCACTCGTGCTGAATGGTATCGGTCCACTTCGGTTTATACAGCTCAACGGCCGCGAGGTGTAACAGCAAGTCTCTTACAGGCGCGGGGTAGAGAACACAAGCATCGAGGATAACAGTAAAACGGGGGGAATGGATCATTCGTAACCTAAGCTCAAATCTTGAGCCTGCCGAGCCAGATGTTTAAGGCTTGCAGTTCGCTGATCCTTTTGATTGGCCTCATAGGCGACCAGATCTTCTAATAAGATCCTTCGGTGGCTGCCTACTTTTTTATAGGGGATCAGACCTTGCTCTAATAATTTTACAACGTGAGGCCTCGATACATTCAGCATGTCAGCCGCTTGCTGCGTACTGACTTCTGCTTCAGATGGAATGAGTGTAATGGATTTTCCTTCGGCCATGTTAGAAAGAATGTCAAACAGCAATTCAAGCGCTTTACCCGGAACAGTCACAAACTCGTTACTTTCCTGAATCTTGATCTTTACGACGTTTGGCTTCTTTTTCAAGAAGGCTGCTGCTGTAGAGTTCAAGGCAGAAATTGACTTGGTTGCAATTTCCTGATCTTTCCGTGTCGTCCGCTGAATTACCGTCTCCATATTTGCCCTTCGTTGCTTCTAAGATAATAAACGAAATAAACGAAACAAAGGTTCATTTTTTGGTTATTATAATATCCTGATTATCAATATAATTAATACCGCAAATGTTTTACCGTCATGCCATTATTGATCAGCTGTCGCAGCGAATCAATGCCGATGCGGAGGTGACGCTCGACGTAGTTTTGGGTGACGCTCAGGTCGCTCACTTCGGTCTTGACGCCTTCGGGCACCATGGGTTGGTCGGATACAAGGAGAAGGGCGCCGGCGGGTATCTTGTTGTAGAAGGCCGTGGAGAAGATGGTGGCCGTTTCCATATCGATGGCTTGCGCGCGAATCTTGCGCAGGTATTCTTTAAACTCTTCGTCCCATTCCCACACGCGGCGGTTGGTAGTATACACGGTGCCGGTCCAGTAGTCTTGTTTGTGGTCGCGGATGGTGGTTGAAATAGCTTTCTGTAGTGCGAAGGAGGGGAGCGCCGGTACTTCGGCGGGGAAGTAGTCGTTGGAGGTACCTTCGCCGCGGATCGCTGCGATGGGCAGGATCAGGTCACCTATGTGGTTCTTGGTCTTGAGGCCGCCGCACTTACCCAGGAAAAGTGCCCCCTTGGGTTTGATCGCGCTGAGGCAGTCGATAATCGTCGCGGCATTGGGACTGCCCATACCAAAGTTGATGATCGTAATACCTTCGGCGGTGGCGCTGCGCATGGCGCGGTCCTGGCCGATGATGGGCACATTATGCCATTCGGCAAACATGCGCACGTAGTTATCGAAGTTGGTCAGCAGTATATATTCACCAAACTGGTTGAGTGCCTGCCCGGTGTAACGGGGCAGCCAGTTTTCCACGATGTCCTGTTTCGTCTTCATGCCTCTAAGGTACCAAAAGTTTATGTGCTAAAACTGCCTATCTTCGCCCCTGGATGTACGACCTCAACCTTCCGCCCTTTGAGCACCAGGTCAAGAAAGCAGATGATCGTTATTGGATCTTCGATGTGCTGCGAAAGAAGTACCTGGTATTGACCCCTGAAGAGTGGGTGCGGCAGCATTTTGTGCACCATCTGTTGCGCGACCTGGCATATCCGCGTGCATTGATTCGCGTGGAGGGCGGGTTGTCGTATAACCAGTTGTCCAAGCGTTCGGACATTGTCGTATTCGACCGCCAGGGAGCACCCTGGATGGTGATCGAATGTAAGGCCCCTACCCAACCGATCAATCAGAATACTGTACACCAGGCATCGACGTATAATGCCACGCTACGGGCTCCCTACCTGGTGGTAACGAATGGCCTAAGTCATTATTATTTTCAAGTAGACTGGCAGGAAAACAAGACGGAGCGCCTGTCATCCCTGCCAGCCTATACGCCGCTTTAGTGTGTGATCACCAGTTTGCGGTGCATCACGCTACCTTCTGCCGAACGGACCTGTAAGATGTACACGCCGTCGGGGAAGCTTGCGGTAGAAATGGTCTTACGTTTATCGCCGCGTTGGAAGACCTGTTGGTATACGGTGCGGCCAAATCCATCCACCAGACTTACGGGGAGTTCCTGCGCAGCCTTCACCGGCAGGTCGATGTTTACCTCGCCGCGGGCAGGGTTGGGATATATACGTACCTGATCGCCAAAAGCAGGCTCGTTGGCTGTAACAAAATCGGGCTCGGCTGTAGCATCGATCACCTTCGCCTGAAATACTTCTTTGTTTCCGCCTTCAATGCTTTGCACGAACACGACCACGGCACCCTCGCCGCTGGTCAGCAGGTCGCGGTTGCGCCAGACCACTTCGTCGAGGACGATGGTTTGCATAGGAGCGAGGTCTTGCGTGAGGCGAATACCGGCTGCTGTCGGCAGCATTTCCTTCGCTACATAGTGGAACTCGGCGTTGCCGCTGGCACCCAGGTAGGCAGGGTCAGTAATGGTCTTTTCAACGACGGTGGTGAAAACGTTCACGCCGGCCGTGGGCAGTATCTGGCTCGTGGCGTTGGTGATCGAAGTCTTGATCTTGACTACTTCGCCTTCTTTGACCATCGTTACATCCAAACGGATAGGCGACGGTGTCAGGATACGTTCATTGTATAGGGCTTCCAGTGCTGGTGTGGTGTTCACCACGTTACCGTCGAGGCTAAAGGTAGGCGAGGTGGTAATACCATAGAAAGCAGCGCGTGCATTGTTGATCTCTGCGTTGAGCGCGTTCAGCGGGTCGCTGCCCGGAAATGCCGTGTGGAACTGGATCTTGGCGATCTCCGGAGAGTTTTGCGAGAAGGCGTTGAATAGCGCATTGTGTGCCGTGCCGTTGGCAGCGGCCGACGAGTTGGTAAAGTTTTCGATCAGTACGGTACGGGTACGTTCGCCGATAAAGATGTTGTCAAAAGCAAATCCTTCACGACGCGGGGCGTTGCTGGCAAAGGCGATACGGAAGACGACGTTGGGTTCACCGATGAGGTTGTCGAGCTTGAACGTGGCGGTCTTCCAGTCGCCATAGATACCGGTCCAGCCCAGATCGTTGGAAGGCTGGTTACCGGGGCGGCTGGAGATACCACTTTCATCATACCAGTTCACGCCCTGGCCAATCTGGCCTACAACCTGCCACTGCGCTTCGTTCTCGATGTTGCCGCTGGTGTTGTATTGCAGCACCGCGCCGTCGTTGCCGGCAGGAGTGTCAGACCAGATGTCGAACGAGATGATCGGCTTCTGTGCCTGCGAGAAATCGAAGCATCGGCTCATGACCCATGACTGCTCGCCGGCATTGCTATTACCGGTTAGGTTGGTGTCCCAGGCACTACCCTGGCCGTTGGCGGAAGCATCCTTGTTTACCGTAGCGCCGGCCGGCTGGCCGTGTGCCCACGACGAACGTATGCCACCGGCAATCCAGCCATCAGCGGTAGCGTTGAAATCCTGCGTGTACGCATTGGTTTCGGTCACGGCACCAAAAGAAGGTACCAGGTATACGGGTTTCTGGATCGTATCCTTACACGATGCTGTGGTGGTGATGATCAATCGCACGGTGTCGGTCCCCACGGAGGTATAATTTACGTTCGATAGTTTGCCCGTGCCGGGAGCATTGACGGCGCCGACAATGAGCTGATTATGTTTGGAGAAGTTCCAATCATACGACTGGATATTCGCTTCGGAGATGTTGCTGGTACCCGCCAGGAACTCTGTATCCGAGCCACCGGAAGGATCGACGCAGACGTTACGCCAGGCGAAGGCACCGTCGGGGTTCGGGTTGATCGTGATCGGGATCTGCGGCGGCGTGACGATACAGCCGTCGGAGGTGACCATGGTGAATTGCGCCAGGAAGTTACCGATACCGTTGAAGATGTGGTTCGGGCTGAAATACGTGCCGGTGGTCTTGCCCGTGTTGGTGCCTGCAGGAATCGCGCCGCTACCTGCAACCAGGGAAGCACCGTCGCCGAAGATCCAGCTGGTGGAGGCAATGGTGGCGGTAGCGCTGGCGGGAACGATGGCCGAATTGTTGGTAATGCTTACCGGGAATCCGTCGCAGGCGGTGCCGATGGTATAGCTGGGAGCAATGGTGGGCAGTACTGTCAGCGCCAGGTCTTTGGTATTGGAGCACAAGGTTGTAGGATTCTGATAGACCAGGTGTAATGTATAGTTATTAGGTGACAGCAGCGACGCATTGAGCTGTACGGTACCAGCGGTAGCATTAGGAATGAGTGCCGAGTTGATGCCGGTGCCAGACCACGTGCCGTTTTGAGCCGCCGCCCCGTTGTCAGTGGCCTGAAAAGTTTGCGAGCCGCCGGTCACACAGATTTTGGTCGGATCACCCGTGGTCGACAAGATGTCGAGGTTCGGCAGCGGTTTTATCGTAACGCCTACCTTTGTTTTTGCGCCTTCGCAGCCGGCTACTGTTTGGGTAACCGTGAAGCCGTATGGTCCGGCCACGGTATTGTTAATGTCAAGATCTGCTGCGGATGGGCTGCTGCCGGAGTGTGTTAACACGCTGTTGGCGTCGTACCACTTTACGGCCGTACCGGTCACCTGTAACTCGCTGCTGGGGATATTCTGGAACTGGCAATACTCGCGGCTGAAGTCCGAACCGGGGGCAGCCGGACTGGCCTTCACCTCGACTGTCAGGGACCGTGGAGCTTGTGTACTTTCGCAACCATTGATACTCTGCGTAACATAGAACGTCGCGGTACCGGCGATCAGGTTGCTTACCGGAGGCACAAACGAGTTGCCGGCACCCACGACGGTTGTCGGGGGATTGTTGGAATACCAAACGTATGAAGTCTGCGGCACGGTGGCCGCCGTGAAGGAGCCAATAGTACCACCCTGGCAAACCTCAATGGAGGTGCCGGGAGTAATGTTGCCCGAGGGCACGATCGGCGGGCGCAAGCTTACTTTGATCTGCTGCGCCGCGGAGGTATTCTGACAACCTGTACTAGGGTCGCGATAGGTATAGGTCATGTCGAACGTCACCGGCGTAGAGGCCGTAACGCCTGTCACAGACGCTGGGTTGAACGACCACACACGGGGTGTACCTGAAGACGTCACCGAGGTGACGGCGGTGCCGGTAGCATTGAAAAAGTCGTCGGAAGGGTTGTCGCCGTTCGCGGGAGCACCCGTCAGGACGACAGGCGCTTCGTTCGAACAGAACTCCGTCTTGGGGATAAAGAAATTTACAGCCGGTGCCTGTTTGATCGGAACAAGCTGCCACTCCGGGAAAGTTGATACACCGTTCGATACGACAAATCCGATCCAGATACCGTATGTGCCGTATATCGAGGCTGTAGAAGCATAGATGGGTTGGTACACAGCTTGCTTCGGGTCGAAGATATTGCTGGCAGGCACCGCCATGTCGGTTTGTCCGACGGAAGGATTAAAATATACAAACTTTTGAAACGTATAGCCCGCGCCATACTGGCTTGTGATATACGAAGCGCTTACGCTCAGCGTAGGAGATGCGTCTGCGTTATTGCAATACTCCACGTCGAGGTTGTTGATATTCGTGACATATACCTCGAAGTCCTCGGTATGTATAAATTCGCATTGCTGCGCAGTAGCGTCTTTATATGTATACGTGATGGTGTAGGTATCGGCCGACAGCGTGGAAGGGTTAAAGCGGTATTCACCGCTGGTGAATGTCACACCCGGGCCGCTGAATACGCCACCTGCAGGTTGGCCGATCAGCCGTACAGCATTGGAACTCTTGCTGAAGCGTTTTTGGGTCGGCGCCACAGGCACTTCCCCCGTGAGCGCAGCAACTGTAAACGTAAAGGGCGACGGCGCCGTGCCGGAGACGGCAGTGACAGAACCATGAGGTTTGGCGTCGCTCACCTGGTTGCCCGCAATGTTGGCGGTACCACCGAGACGGGTAATATTGCCAGAGGCGGCTGATGTGCCGGTATAGCGGACTTTCAATCCCGTGATTGTAATTGTCGAGAGCTTATCCGTCCCGCCAACGGTATAGCTAAACTCCACCACGTTGGTGGCAGGGTAGCTCAGATTGGAAGGATTCGAGATATCGGCATTGCCTGCCGGGGTGATGGTCGGCTTGGTTGTGACAGTCTGATCGAAGACAAAGCCCGGCGGCAGAGCCAGTGATACAGTACCGGAGTTGGCGAAGTCGGTCACATCGGTTTCCGTGATCACAATATTGCCAAGCGGCTGGGCGATGCCGCCAAAGCACAGATTTAGCGTAGCAGGAGGTGTAACCGTAACACCGGCGCTGCTGATCGTGACATTCCCCGAAATATCGCTTAGGTCCGGGTCGGGATTGTAGGCGTCGTCAATTACTTTGAGCGTATACGTGCCGGCAATGTTGAAGTATATATTCGACCAGGTATAAATACCGTTGGACAGGGTCGGATGAAGATCGGTGCCGCCAGGCTGGATCGTTCCCGTGCCGCCGGTCACTTCCAGGTCTATCTGCTTATTGTAATCGACATCCAGGTTATTATAAGGGTTACCGTCTACAGCACGTACTGTGAGGTTGAATGTCTGGCCGGTACTTAGTGCTGCGCCCGGGAGCGCGGCATAGAGGAACTTGGAAGCCACGACGTTGATCTTGTTATCCGTTGACGGCGAAGAAGCAGCCCCGCCGCCGTTGGCCGCGGCAAATCGCGACGTAGGTGTGCTCGTGACGGTGGTGACTCCTGTAACAGTGAAGTGGATGGTTTGATTGTCGGTTACAGAATTCTGAAACGTGGCCCGGATTGAAATGCTCGCATTGCCGTTGTCGTTTACCGTAATGGGAGTGGTGGGCGTGAACGTAACGGAACCGCCCGCGTTCTGTTCGGTGCCGGAGATTTCCGTGGCGCCATTGTACAGCGCTACGCGACGCAGGTTGGCAACATTGGTGATGCTGAAGGTAATGCTTTCTACGATGGTCGGCTTGTCGTCAGCATCGTTGTTAGAAGCACCCCCGTCACGGATCTGGAAGGTTCCCAGCGCGAGGCTGTTACTTCCGTCGTTGGTCATATTGCCTGACTGATAACTTCGGTAAGCGATGGTGGAGGTCGTGGTACCGGCTGTAAAGGCAACGGTCGAGATGCTGGAAAGCGTCACGTCGTCGTCGGTAATGAAGGTGCCGCCGCGGTAATTATAGGTTTGTGAGTTTGTACCATTCCAATTGTAAGGTACTACGGCATAGTAATAACGCGTATTTGCAGTAAGGCCCGTGTTGGAATAGGTCGTTGTGCTGGTGTTGGTAATGGTGGTCACCAGCGTGGCGCCGTTCAGGTTTAGTGAGCCTGGAGCAATGCCGTCCTGGATGCTGGCCGCGGTCGGGGCGGAACCTGTGGTGCGCAAAATGATATATCCCGCTGCGTCGGTAATCGTGCTGGCAGCAGGGAAGGTTAGTGTGATCTCGGTAGGGCTCTGTGCTTCGGCAATAACCGTCGGATGCGAAGCCGGCGCCGTAGAGTAGGTATAGAATGAAGCCTCGGATGACAGCGTGGTGCCGACGGCATTCGTCGCATAGGCGGCATAGTATATCCGTACACCCGACGGCAGGCTGCTCCGGTTATCCGTGAAGGTGCCGGTGCCAGTACCGCCTTCGGCCAGTTTGTTGTCACCTATCGTTACGCCCGTGCCGGTTTTCCATACCGTACCACGCTCCGTGATGTTGTTCGGAGAAGTACCTATTTCACCGCCGAGGTCGGCGCTGTTAACGGTAATATTGGTGGCCGCCGTGGTAGAAACCATAACGGGTGCTTTGGTTGAGCCGGTAGTCGATGGCGGTGTCGCCCCTGTTTTATAGTCGGGGTTGGGCGTGCCGGTGGTTGTGTAGGGGTATATAACAAACGTAAAGGTCTCGTCGGTGGGCAGACCGTTAAAGGTGAACGTATTTGCTCCCACGGAATGCGCCACATGCTCAAAGCCGACCCCGTCGCCATAATTCGAGTCGTTGGCCGACAGCGTACCGTCTGATGGCGCCGTGATCGTGCCCGACGAGGTTTTGACATACACCACGTAGTTTGTGGGCAGCGTGCCGGTAACGGACCCTGTCCAGTCAATCCGTATGGATGTGCTGCTGAGTGTTGTGGCCGTTAATGCCGTGGGGTAGTTGGTAGGTTCTTGCGCCAGGGCAGGCAGACCGGCCAGGACAAGCAGCACCGTAAAATACCTTCTCAGAGTAGCGTGATACATGCGTTAAACAATAAAAGATTTATACTGAAACTATAGCGTCAAGATGATGGCTGCTCCCGCGGCTGTCCGCCGGAGCAGGGTATTATTTTGTTAGTTCTCCGTTTTCGTCGGTCTTGATAATAAAGATCGAAGACAAACCCGATACTTCATTGGAACCGCAGAGGAGCAAGCCGCCATCCGATGTCTCGCGGATGCTACTCACCGTCTCGTTGCCCGTGCCGCCCAGGATTTTATTCCAAACCACATTGCCAAATGCGTCGATCTTTACCAGGAATATATCTTTTCCACCTTTACCGCGTCCAGGCGTGGTCAGCATAGAACCTGCCAATACAAAACCACCGTCGCGTGTCGCGGTCAGGGCGTCGCCCGTGTCTTCGCTTTGCGAGTCGCCTTCGGTTACCGTCGCATTTTCAGCCGACAAAATGCCGTCGAAGTAACGCTGGCTGCCCGGAATAATACCGCCTGTCTGCGTCACCCGTACAAAGAACATATTCGCGTTGGCGCCGGCGGGCGTGGCATAGGTGCCGATCACGCCAAAGCCCGATGCCGCAGAGGATGCCGGTTGCAAGTCATGGGCATAAAGCTGCTGTTCGGTTTGTTCACCGAACTGGGCGAAATTCTCAAATGTGGAATTCTCTTGAATATAGGGAATGCCCAGAAAAGACCGCGAGAAGTTTTGGTTTTCACGCAGCAGCGCGGTAGCCCAAATGATCTTGCCCGAGGGCGCGATGTGTACCGCGCGGGTATTGACATAATCGCGTTCCAGTACATCGTATGTCCGTGTCCACACGGTGTCCAGTCCCTGTGGCTCCAGCACTACCAGGTACGGGTTTTCGGTCGTTGTAGCGCCTGCTTTACGCAGCGTGCCCAATACCACGATCTGGCCCTGTGCGTTCAACGTCAGGGCGCCACCGTGTATATCGGTCATGTTTGTAGCGTTCTTGCGGTCGGCAATGACAAGCTTTTTCACGATGTTTCCGTTTACGTCCAGCTTGAACAAGCGGGCGGAGTATACAACCAGATCGAACACGGAGACGTCTCCCGACTCCAGGTTTGACTTTATACTGTCGCCGATAACGTAGTAACCATCAGTGGTCACCTTCAGGTCACTGATCGAGCCACCCGCCAGGATCACGTCGTCGGCTACCCGTTGGCCCTGGCCGTCGGTGCGGATGATGTAGCCGTTTTGGGTGCCGTTGGCCAGCAATTCGTTTCCGACAATAATATAACCATCGGCAAGAGGCTCTGCCTGCACGCCATACAGGTTGTGTGGCGCTTCATAAAAGTGGATGAAGGTGCTGCGGTCGGAGGGCGAAGCATCCTCAATGTTGTTGCAACCCCAGCAGTATAGTCCAAGCCCGCAGAGAATAATGCGTAACCTCATTTTCGTTTGTTCAGTTTTTTGGGGTTGAAGATGTTGTATACATACCCTGCCGTGATGGACAAAGAGTTTAGCTTATAGACGCTGTCGGCATAGCCGTATTCAAACGGCAAGCTGCTGTCGACAGCAAAAGCGGTCTTTTCAGAATTCACCTTGGTGATACCATAAACAAACCGGACTTCTGTAACGACAAAGCCACTGCCCAGCGGAAAGTGTGCGCCCGCTGTAGCCACAGCGCTGACGTTGAATTTTTCCCGTTGCGGCTTCATGTCAAACGATTTGTCTTCGATAAACTGGAAGCCCTGGCGGGTACGGTTGCCACTTAGGGAAGCATTGACGAGGTACGCGGCCTCTACACCCAGGCCGACGTAGGGCATGAAAGACTTGCGTGTTATTTGATACCGCAGGATTACGGGCAACGTGATCCAGGTTTGTTTTTCCTCGGCGGTCGTGGTAAAGGCCGTGTCGGTAAAGCTCAGGTGGTTGGTATACTCGAAGTTGCGTTGTGCGAGACCAAGCTCCGGGTTCAACACCAGGTTGCTGCTCAGCGGGATTTCGCCCGACACGTGCACCTGAAAGCCGATCTTGCGGTTGTATTTGCTTTCGCCGTCGTTGGCCTCTACAGCGGTCACCACGTTTGGCGAACTGGCGTTAACCCCCAGCTTGCCCCCGATGCGATAGATGGGGTGGGTGCGGAATGTATTATAGAGGGCAATAAACTCCGCGGGGTCCGTGCCCGGATTGATCTTGAAGTAATGGTCGGTGCGCAGCAGGTTGAGCATGGCCTCATCGGCCTTCTGCGGCTCTTCCAGGTATATATACGACAGGCAAAGCAGCTTGTATGCTTCTACTTTTTCTTGTTGCGAGAACCCACCGGCAAGACACTTGGCGAGCAGCGCGGGAATTTCATGCAGGCGGCCTTGCTCATACGTCGAGCGCGCAAGCCGCAAGGTCTGGGAGCAAGATACCAGCTGGGAATACCCTTCCAGCGAAATCAGCACCAGGAAAATGAGAGGTAAAAGTCTTTTCATCGGCATTAGTCATTGTTGGGTGGCAGGGCAGCGCAGGTTGACTCATAGGGAAGGTCATCCCCCACGAAGATTTCCCATTCGTCTTTGTTGATGTTGCGCCGTACGCGTCCGCAGAGAATGTCGGCCATCACCGGTATTTTGGTGGGCCACGCATGGATGGTATGCTCGACGCCCTTCACGGTCTCCACCGAGCTGTGAATGCTGGCGAGCAGCTGCTCGTCGTCGGGCGTAAAGGCCACGCTCCATACCCAGTCGCTGTGGTCGCTTAGCACAATGGGCTGCTCCTTGAGGCGGTTCAGGTTCCAGAGGCGCACGGTTTTGTCTTTGCTGGCAGTAGCCAGGAAGTTGCCGCCGTGGTTGAAGCGAATCTCGGCGATCTCCGACGTGTGACCGGACAGCACGCGAATAACCATATCGCTTAGGTAATCAAAGATCTTCACGATACCCGTGTTGTCACCCAACACGATGCGGCGCCCTTCCGGTGCAAAAGCAACCGACGAGAGGTGTACTCCCAGTTCTTTTACTTCTACTGGAGCGTAATTATTCCGCGTATCCCATAAGAACAGGCTGCCGTTGTCGCCGGCGCCTGCCAACTGGGTACCGTCGGCGCTCAGGTCGATAGCGTTGATCTTCACGGTAGGAGTAATGACTTCACGACTGGTGCTCAGATCGCTGTAGCGGATGCTCTTACCCGAGTTATCACGTGCATAGAAGCCTTTACCATCGGGTGTGAAGCGCAGATTCTCGATCGCATACGTATAACCGTCGATACGTTTAGGAGCCGCCCCCATATTCTCGAGGTCGTAGAGCTCAACAAAGTTGCGTGATTCGCTGAGCGTGTTCAGCCCTGCTGCCACCAGCCAACGGCCATCGTGGCTAATGTCGATGGTATAATACTGGTAGTTGGTTTGTTTCACCAACATCTCCGACTTCCATTGGTTGCCTTGCTCTGTCCAGCGGATAATCTTGCCGTCGCTACCCGCCGAAAACAGGTTGTTGCCTTTCGGGGATGCCATCAGGGCACGGGCGGCCCCGCGTTCGTGTGCTTCCAGGCTCTTGGTTAACGGATGATCCTGCTTCTTCAGCGCGGCATACAAGCCGTTGTAGATATCGTTGTCGTAGATATACCCTTCATGCTCGGAGTTGAATTTATAAGCCTGCTGGGCGATGAGCGCCTGCTGCTCGATGTCGTTCAGTTCTTTTGACTTCACCGCCATGGCCTTGGCCTGGGCGATGTAACGCTGGCGCATGGCTTCCTTCGCGTTTTGGATCGCGATCAGCTCTTGCTCCTTGGCAAACTTCTCGTTGGTCTGTGCGCGCATGGCGTTGAGACGGGCCTCTTCGGCATTCTTGCGGGCTTCGGCGGCGTTGCGTTTGGCGAGCTCAGCGTTTTCTATAGCGGCGCGTTCGGCTTGCTGGGCGAGCTCGCGTTGCTGTGCTTCTGCTTCTTTCGCGGCGAGGGCCGCAGCGGTAGCCTTCTCAGCTTCGAGACGTTTTTCGTCGGCCACTTTCTCGGCCGCCTTGGCGGCTGCTTCAGCCTTTTTAGCCTCTAAGGCATTTAGTTCTGCCTGTTGGCGTTGCTTGTCGGCCTCGGATTTCTGCACGAAGGCATACATCAGGAACAATAGACAAATCACCACGGCGGTGGCCATGATCAGCGCCAGGATACGCGCGCGTTTGAGCTTGCGTTTCTGCTCGAGCTCTTTGATGCGCTGTTCGGTTTCCCACTCCTTCCGGGAATACTCCAGGAAGATCATGGTGCGCTCAAAGGCCGGGTTATAACGCTGACCCCACACGAGCGTGGGCTTGTGTTTGGCTTGCCAGTTCAGTGCTAACTGGAGATCCGGCGGACGCCACAGACCGGCTTTGCCTACCTGGTGCATGGCCGCCGCTTCCGCGAGGCGCGTATACATTTGCACGGCCTCGGCTTCGTCGTCCACCCAGTTCTTGAGGCGCACCCAGATGCGCATCAAGCTTTCGTGCGAGATATCGACCATGGACTTCGACGAGATCGCTGCGCCTGCGGCGGGCGTCAGCAGCGAACGGCCTGCTTCGCGGAAGCGATCGATCACGGCAATGACATCTTCTTCCTGTACGTCGGAGATCGCCGCGATTTCGTGCAACTTCGTGGGGCGACGGATACCAAAGTTCTCACCACGCTTTTCCGTGATGGCTTTGAACATCATTTCGCAGATGCGTTTCTGATCTTCGGTAAGCTCGTCGTAAGCTTCGTTGGCGTGTTGGGAGAGGGCCTCGGACATGGTGCCGATGGCCTCGTAGTGTTTGAGGTCTACCGCTTCTTCGTCAAAGTCGCGGTACCGGGACCAGTAGGTCCACGTACGCATGAGCGCGTGTTGCAGAATGGGCAGTTGATCGGGGTTGTCACCCAGGTCGTTGAGCAACTGCTGCACTAAGCGCGGGGCGATCGCCGCGCCACCCACGGCCACAGGACCTTCGATGGCCTTGCGTTTTTGGTCGCGGGTAAGTTGGGGGATAAGGTAGTGACTATCGTTGATCTTACGCGTAAGCTCCGGGAATTGTGCGCAATCGCCAATGAAGTCTGAGCGCATGGTAATGGCTACATAAACCGGTGCATCCGGATAATTCACGGCCTCCATCAGCAGGTTGACAAACGCCAGTGTCTCGTTGACCGAGTTGGCGTCAAGGCCTTCCTTAAAGCGGAACAGCTCTTCAAACTGATCGACCAGGATGAGGTAGTTGACGTCAGTATCCTTGCGGGTTTGCTCGATCGCTTCCACCAGGCCCAGGGAACTGCTGCGAAGCAGCGTAGAAAAGATGGTACGCTTGATGCGTTTCTCTTCTACCTCAGCTTTCTGATACTCGCGATTGTTCTTCAGCAAAGCTTCTGCAAGGTTGTCGATCGGGCCGGCGCCGGGACGGGTAACAACCACTTCCCAGTTCGGGCTGGCATCGGTCAGAAAGCCGCCGTAGAGGATGGGCATGACGCCGCAATATATAAATGACGACTTACCGCTACCGCTGGGGCCGATCACGCCAACGAAGCGGTTCTTCGAAAGCTTGAGCAGCACCTCGTCGCTCTGGCCCTCGCGGCCAAAGAACAAGTGGCTCTCTTCGATCTTAAACGGACGCAGCCCGGGGAACGGGTTGGCCGTTAAACTGTCTTCTGCTACAGCGTGCATGATCAGGCGTTAAATTCAAGTAAAAAGTTCTTCAGGGACTCCAGCGGCCGTTGCGCATCTTCTTCTATTACCTGCAGGTTCTGACTCTTAAAACCAGCAGGATCGAGTGTAGCGCCGGGCGCTGTGACAATGGCCTTGGCCACGATGGGCTTACGGCGACCAAAACCAGGAGCCTTCAACAGATCCAGGGCTTTCATGCGTACCCATTGCTCGTTTACCTTCCCCTGATAAATAATGGCGCCGTCGAGGTTGCACAGGTGGTCGATGTGCTGCTGGCGCAGGTCCAGCAGGTCGCCTTCAAAAGACGGTACCAGTACTTCAAAGCCAGACTGTCTAATGACATCAATGAGCGGCTTCGCCTCGCGGTGGTCTACTTTGTCGTGCATGAAGTAGATCGAGCGGCCGCCGGTCTCGGCAAACACACGCTTGCCACCGGCTTCTTCCAGCTCTTCCCGCATGATGTTCTTAAAGTCTTCGAGCGGAGTTTGTAATATTTCGGCGCCTTCCTGCGCTTCGACGTCGCGCTTGATGGTATCGATAAATCCTTTTTGTTTTTCGCTGGCGTGAGTCAGGTGTGGCGAGATCCAGATCAGCCGCGTGAAGGCCTGGGTATGTTCTTTGGTTTGCAGGCTTTTTTCCGCTGCCAGTTTATTCTGAATGTCTACCAGCGAGCGATCGGAACCTTCGGGTATTTCGCCATAGGCGTTGCCGATCAAATGGATCGAAAGCGCGGACTCGTTCAGGTCACGGCGCACCAGGCGTTCGAGCTCCTGCATGTTGCCTGGCAGTGTCTGGTTGGGCAATACTGTATAGCCGTGTCGCTGTAACTCGCGTTTAATGATATTACGCTGCACCGAAAGGTCGTGGGCCGTTTCGGCCAGGTAAATGGTTTTTCGTTTGAACAGCACTTTGCCACCGCTAGCAGAAGCTGTATTACGCAGGCGCAGTAATGTTTCGTATATGTCGTAGGCCAGGTCGACCATCTTCATCCAGTACTGACGCTCCGCTTCGGTGCTGAAGTAATCAGTATACTCGCGAATTTCGCCGGAGTCGGGGTCCAACTGGTACATTTCATAGCCCAGCAACTCGCGCAGTCGTGGCGGTTGTTCCTGTACGTTGAGGGGCGTCTTGAATACTTTGAAAACACGGCCGCGGGCCTCGGCGCCTGACTGTTTGAAGATTGCTTCGATGTGATCCAGGCAACCGCCGGACTGGATAAAATCCTGGGAGAGCAGCGCTACCCACACGGC
The DNA here is from genome assembly GCF_021190955.1 of Parachryseolinea silvisoli. Classification (GTDB taxonomy): domain Bacteria; phylum Bacteroidota; class Bacteroidia; order Cytophagales; family Cyclobacteriaceae; genus Ohtaekwangia; species Ohtaekwangia silvisoli. The sequence goes on along the minus strand of NZ_JAIOAO010000001.1, from coordinate 266,736 downwards.
AGCGTTGTCGATGCTGGCACGCAATGACGATTCGCTCTTTATTTCTACGTTCGGTTTTTCGCCCAGCACCTGGGTTAACATTAGTTCCAGGAACTTGCGGAACTGCGTTACCCAGCCCGGCTCGCCAGAGCGAAGAGGTTCATTATCGCGGTCTGCATAGACAATCAATACGTCAATGTCGAAGGCCATGGTCTTTTGGTAAGGATATGGTATAGAGGATGCGTTAGGGTAGTTATTTTATTCGATTGGTGCGGGTTGTTCTTCTTTCAGATTTTTGATAAGTCCCTGCACCAGTTCGTGGTGGTTGGCCATGACGAAATAAAAGTCCATGGCATTTATCCGGAAAGCGACGGCTCGTCCGGGCGCAACGGCTTCGGATGCCTTTACGGTGGTGTCGCTAAAAAGTTCGCCGCGAATGTCTCCTTTCTTGAGCCGTGCTACCGTCTCGCCGGCATTGCGCAATACGATCTCTCCGTGTGCCATGATCAGGATCGGCGCATTGTGGTCTTCACTGTTCAGGCGAATGCGTTCGCCCGCGTCGAAGTCCAGCGGCATGATCTTGTCGGCCAGGTCGGCCAACAGTGAACCATGGATGGAATGGAAGGCCGGGATTTGTTTGATGAACATGACCTTCTCGATCCAGAGGAAAAATCCATCGTTGAGGCCGTCCAGCAACCGATTGTTCTCGATCGAAGAGTCAATGAATCTTTTGTCGCGGTCGGGCAGACGTTCGAGGATGGCCTGGTAGGCTTGCACATCTTTGTGGTAGATCACCCACGCAGCAGTCTCTTGCAATAGCCGATCTGTATTGAACATCTGAGCCACCAGGCCGCGGCTAATGCGGAATTCCGGCAGGAACGCGGAGGCGTGAATGGCACAAGCTTTCGTCCAGCGGTTGTTGAGGTTAAAGTCGCGGTTCAGGATATAGTTGATAACCTGTACCGGGTTGTAGCTTTCACGGGGAAAGTATAGCTGCAGGGCTTTGAGCTTAACCGGCGTGCGCGAGTCGTCCAGCAGTGGGAGTAACTTGGGTTTCAGCCCGGCGTCGATGAAGAGGTCGAGCAACTCCATGGCGAAGGCGATGTTATCGGGGTCGTTGGTCTCGATATTGTCCCGCACCAGTTGTACCGACTGTGGGTCGTATAAGATCGAGAGCAGCATATAGAGCTGGTCGTAGCTCTCGGCCACCTCTTCCTCCAGGGCTTCGCGCAGGTATTGGAAAGTGTCGGTCTCCGGCAGCTCGTGCAGGGCCGCCATGTTCCAGATGGCTTTGCTCATTTCGGTCTCCAGCAGGTTGATCACGTCGCGCGACTCGCGACCTTTCGCCTGGTAATTAATAAACCGCAGGGAGAACAGGATTTGCTTGACGATGCGTTTGTCTGGGTAGTCGGCTTTGCTCCACAGCAGCTCCAGCGCATGGCGCCCGCCGATGCGGCCCATGATCTGCACGATGCGCAGCATGACAAGGTCGCTCTGGCCAGACTTGTGAAATGCCGCCTCGAGTGCGGGCAGCACGGGCTCACCGGCTTCCTGTAGGGCAGCGGTGGCATGGTGGCTATACCATGGCGAGCCTAACAGCTCGATCAGGATCGGCCAGGTCTCCTGGCGTTTTACTTTACGCGCAGTGTAGAGCGCCTCGTAGCGCACCCGTGGATCGGCGTCACGCAGCAGCTCGAGTAATACGAAGATCGTCTTGGGACCGATCAGCTTGCGCAGCAGCTTGGCCGCAAGGAGCCGGTCGGACTGGCGCACCGACTTACTCAGGCGAAGTAATTTTTCCGGCGCGATGGATAGCACGTCGCCGTCTTCCAGCTCGCCGTATGCCTTTTCGGCCAGGGTGCGGATCTCACTCTTTTCTATTTCGGCGGTAAGCCCCAGCAACTGGATCTTCTCCTGCGCGAACTTGCGTACGGCCGCTGACGGTGGCCGTTCGGCCAGCCGGGTAATGGTACTTTCAAATACTGCTGGCTCTAACTTCTCCATCAGTGTCAGGCCGTAGAGTACTTTATCTTCTGTGGTGCTGTTGACTTCTTTCTCCAACACCGTACTGAGGTTATACTCTTTTTCGTTTTGGCGTGCGTTGCTACCCTTGCTGCGTACGAGGGCATTTTGCAAGGTGTGTCGGTAGCTGGCGTGCATGCGGTTGGAGACGAAAAACCAGAAGGCCAGCAGCGGCACCGTAAACAGGGTGATGTATAACAGGTCGAAGATTTCAACCCGGTTGATCAGCAAGATCAACGCACCCGCCAGCAAGCTGGCGAAGGCGGTCACGAGACCTTCGATCTTGGTTTGCACGTCAATGCGGATGTGACTTTCGATCGGCAGCAGGTATAATTTAAACGTGGGGTTGTCGAGCGAATCTTTCAGGGAGCGGATCAGCAACTTACTGATGGCGATGATCAGGAAGAACACCACAAACAAGTTGTCCTCTGGCGAATAGCCAAAGATTGTACCCAGGATCAAGGCTGCCACAGTAAACAGACCGATGAGCACCGGTGTTACCAGGAGGGAAATGCGCATGCCGTATTCGCGGATGATGCGATCCGTGGCGATGGTCTGGAACAAGAAACCGAAGATTACGATCGTCATCTCAAAGGAAGAGATGAAGCTCGCCAGACGACTTTCGTCCATGTACAATGTCGTAACGTTCAGGAACGAATAGTCCACGAAGTTTGCCGCCAGCATTGACACCACCACAAACAACGACATGTAAAGGATATACCGGTTCTGAATAAAATCACCAATGACGAGCTTCTTGTAGACTATCTTCTCTTCCGCAAACGTACGCCGTTTGTTTAACCATTGAATGGATAGGTATAGGAATGAACCCGTAAAGGCGAGGATGCTGACCAGGGCTATGGTATAGAGATTTTCGGTGTCGGCGTTTTCAGCCTGTAGGTACTGCGTGATCGAGAAAAAGGCGATAAAAGAGGCGATCATAGCACCCATGTCCACGGTACCGATGAGGCGCTTGGATTGTCGCAGGTTAAAAGCGCGGCCGAACGCACCCCAGAAGATAAGGTAAATGATGAAAGAAAAAGGTGCCAGTACGGTAAAACCGAAGAAGTAAATGCTCTCTGAGTCTTTGAACGCTGACTCGCCAAATTCGATGAAGGCGGTCAGGATAATAATAGTCGTCAGGCTGATGGCGGCCAGCAGCTGGAAAGGAATGCGGTTCTGGAAAAAGTTGTATAACGCAGTGGCTGCCAGTGCGAAAGCACCGGAAACAACCAGGGCCACGGGGAGCTCGCGCTGCTCATCAAAGTACTTTAGAAACAGCGTCTGGGATGCCACGCTGAAAGTTGCCAGGAACATGCCCATGAAGAAGCTCATGACCAGAAGGAGGGCCACCCGGCTACCCTCACCATACTCAACATCCAGAAAACGCAGTATTTGTGCCTTCATGCCAATTCGACGGATAGCCATAAAAATCGGAATATTCCAGGGAATATCCTACCAAAGGAGACCATGTAGTACTTTTTTAGTACCTCTACAAGGCATTAGTTCCGAAGTTCTTAACTTTGTAACCTCAAGTGATACTTTATATCTGAGTTTACAACCGGATTTTTCCCCACTTTTCGTCGAATGGTTATCGACCGGGTGGTTTTGCGTCAGAAGGGACTGACGGTTGGGGAAGCAGCATGCATGTAGGTTTACCTTTCAAAACGACGAATCTGTGGCATGCTGTGTGCTTAAAATAATCCATATTCTTTAGTAGTATTGAAAACCAAAATAGAACCTAGTTCCTTATGACCAAGAAGTGTATTTATCTGTTGCTTTGCATATTTTTTGCAACAGGATCCTTGTTTGCGCAAAGCAACAAATCGCTGGCGGAAGCCGAGCGCTATTTCGGAATCAAGAGCTATGACGCCGCGTTGCCCAAATACCTGGAGGCCATCCAGGCGGGTGAAAAAGATCCCCTGGTACACTACCGGGCCGGCGTTTGCTATCAGAAGTCTCCTGAGCTGACCGAGCAGATCAAAGCTATTCCGTACTTCGAGTACGCCGTCGTCAATGGAAAGAACGTACCCACCACGTTGCACTACGACCTGGGCGACCTGTACCTGAAGGACGAGAACGTACCCAAGGCTCTCGAGAGCTTTACCACGTTCCGCAAACTGAGCAACAAAGCCGACAAAAAAGCGATCACGCTGGCCGACGATGCCATTCGCACGTGCTCCAACGCGATGGCCCTCATGTCGGTGCCGCGCGACTTTAAAGTGAACTACTTCAACTCGATGATCAACACCAAGTACACGGAGTACAACCCCGTGGTGTCGGCCGACGAAAGCGTCATGGCATATACTGCCCTGCGCCCGAACACGGGCAAGACGCGCACCGGCGACAAGTTCATCGAAGAGCTATATATATCGTACAACAACAACGGCACCTGGACGGAACCGCAGCAAATCCCGCTGGCCCACGAGTACAACGTCGGTACGGGCGGTATCTCGGCCGACGGCCAGAAGATGATTGTCTTCATGGGCGGCGCTACCGATCCGGGGGGCCTGTATCAAATAGCCAAGACCGGCGATGCCTGGTCAAAGCCGGCATTGCTGACGCCAAACCTGAACACTCCCAAGTACCTGGAGTCTACCGCCAGCATCACGCCCGACGGTAAGACCATTTACTTCGCCAGCGACCGCCTCGGCGGGCAGGGTGGATTGGATATCTACAAAACAACCTTGTTGGCCAACGGCAGCTGGAGCGCGCCGGCAAACCTGGGCGTCCCTGTAAACACCAAGGCCGACGAAGATGCCCCCTTTATTCACCCCGATCAGAAGACGCTGTTCTTTACCTCCAACGGTCACAACTCCATGGGCGGACGCGACATCTTTATGTCTAAGCTTGTAGGAGAAAAATGGTCGTCGCCCGAGAACATGGGCTACCCGGTAAACACCACAGCCAACGACAACTACTTTACGTTGATTGCCGACGGTACCCGCGCATACTTCTCGTCTGACCGCAAAGGCGGTCATGGGGGCCAGGATATTTATTACCTCGATATGCCCGCATCTTCCGCGGACATTCCGCTGACCATGATCAAGGGTAAGATCCTCAATGCCGAAACCGGCAAGCCTATGCCGACCAAAATCTACCTGATCGACAACAGCACCGGCAAGAAGCTCGACTTTGTATACGATCCCGATCCGAAAACAGGTAATTACCTGGTGATCCTGCCGCCGTCGAAGAACTACGACATGGTAATCGAATCGGAAGGCTTCCTGCCCTATACATTGAACATCAACATTCCGAACCAGACATACTTCTACGAGCTGTACCAGATGATCAACCTGCGTACGATCAAACAATTCGATGTAGTCGTAGGGCAGGAAGTGGAAGTAAAAAATGCTTTCTATGATACCGACCAGGACGTGAAGGCCGACCTGCGCAAAACGCACGAAGCGAAACTGGTACAAGGCGGCAACGTCGACGTATACGATATGATGCTCGACCTGATGGCGTCGGGCGACAAAGAAGGTATTGCTTACCTGACCGACCTGATCCAGATGAAGAATCCGATCGAGGATGTAAACTTTAATGAAAAGGAAAACTCCCGCATCGAAGTAGCATCACGCACATACTATTACGACGAAAGCGACGAGAGCAAGTTCGAGCAGAAGAAGATCGACGGCAAGACCATTTTCTCACTGCCAACCTTCAGCTTCTCGGAAGAGGCCAAAAAATTGAAGGAGCAAGGCTCTAAAAAGTCGACATTCGACAAAACATCGCTGACTAAGTTCGTGAAGATTTACTTTGACGCGGGCAAGAGTGATCTGAAACCTCAGTATAGCGCGCAGCTTGACGCACTCCTGACCGAGCTCAGCAAGTTCCCCGACCTGGGGGTTGAGATCTCTGGTTTCGCGTCGGCGGAGGGTAGCGAAGAGCTGAATCGCGAGATTTCTAATAAGCGCGCGATCGCGGTGTTGGATTACTTCAACCACAAGGGTGTTGTACGCCGTCGCATCGTAGCGAAGGGATATGGTGCGACGCAGGCGGCGGCTACGGCTTCGAAAGAGGAGGGGAGACGGGTGGAAGTGCGCGTGGTGGATTTGAATGCTTCAGTGGAGAAGAAGTAATCCATGTCTACTGACATTGAGAGCCCTGGTAAACACCGGGGCTTTTTTATTCATAAAAATAGCTTAAAGATTCCCTTGCGTAAACAACCGGTTGATCAATAACTGCGACGGCTGTATCCGTTCCTGATCATCGAGAGACTTCCATACAAAGTAGCTGCCGCGTTTCAGGTAGGTGAATCCGGCTTCCGACAGTTGTCGCCCCTGTGCTTTCAGTACATCGTTTGAGCTAAAGTTAAAGGTGCGAATCAGCGGTACACCTTGTTTGTGCAGAATGTCTACCAGACTGCGGATGCCGCTATGTTGAGGGCTTTTGACAGGAGCGAAGATCTGCTCAATATACCCTACATTTGGACGGCTGTTCACCAGTGCATCAAAGTTACCTAAGACTGACTGATAGCTGCGGTAGTGGTTGCCGAAAGGGTTGTGGCCCAGGCGCCAGGTGAGGTAAGCCGTGGTCTCGTGCAGGGTGAAGAGGTCCTGGCCGGCATAATGTCTTTGGAAGGCTTTGTCCTTGTCGGATAGTGGAGTTTCCGTCAATGTCAGGTGATCACCGAACAGGCGTTTCAAACCTTTGAACCACGACAGGTAGCTCAGGCCCAGGATCTTTATTTTGTCGAGTGTTTTATTCTGCTCGTTCAGGCTTTTCAAATAGCGGTAGGCTGCCAACGGCTGCAACACCAGCAAGGCTTGCTCGGTCGCGAAAGGTATGGCGAAGCCGATGCGCTCAAAGGCCTTTTTAGCAGGGGTGAAGCCCCAGATATAGCGGATGCCGGCATGGCGACAGGCTTCGAACAACAGGTCGTACATGCGTTCGAAAATCTTTTGTCCGCGATAGGCCGGGTCCACCAGGGTATCTTCCGACTTGGCGCTTAACACACGTTCGCCTCGGCCGTTGATCAGCTCGACGGGAATGGCACACTGAATGCCGACAACCTTTACAATATCGGTTACACTGTCGTCGATCGCCACGACGTAGATAGCCTTGCCAAACGGACCTTCTAAAAACTCCCACCGAAAGTTTACCAGGGGGCGGTTCGTTTGGTAGATAGCATTAAAGAAGTTATTGGCTAACTGAATCTCGTCGTCACGAAGTAAGCGTATCGTAATGGCCATTAGTGAATCGAATACTGGTTGATGATCTCCTGTTGGGAGATCGTTGTAAACTTATTGTCGCGAATATAAGCGAGTATTTTCTTGTATAGGTCCAGGTAGCCCTTAAACTTATAGTTTGTAAAGAAGTTATTGTGCCAAAGCACGGAAAGCAAGCAGTTTTCCCGGTGCTGGTCGAAAAAGTCCAGGATGTCTTTTTCAGCCTCTGCCGGTGTGAATTTCTTGTATTGGTAGTATGTGCGGTCCATGACATGCAAGGGTACCTCTACAAAGGAAAAAGGCTTTTGGGTCTGGAAGTTATAGGGGTTGAAGGGTAGGCCGTAATTGTTCCGGAATCCCACCTCTTCGGCAAAGCCGACGCTGGCGTCAAGTTTTAGTCCCGCAGCTTCGATGTCGTGGTAAGCCTGGGGGAGGTGGAACTTGAGGTAGTGGTAGCGGTTGGACACTGCGTCGTGCCGGTACTTTTGCAGCTCCTGGGCGAGCGATTCGTCGGAGATGCTTTTATGCAGGCCGCTCTCCGATCCTCCTGCCGTCACCGCCTGGAACTGACGTTGCATGCGTGTCGAGTGAAACGTATAATCGGCATTCAACCCACCGCGGTTTACGATCCAGAAGAATACTGACCGGCAGTCGTACAGGCTTTCAAGCTTTACAATCTGGTCGATGTTGAGCCAGTCGGGCCGGGCCATCGCGACACGCATGAGGATTGCCAGGAATTGATCGATTCGACCTTTCTTCAACACGTTAAATCCATCTTCGATCACGGCGCGGTGCACCAGGTCGATGTCGTGTGACAGCATAAAGTGTGTCTTCTCCCGCCGGGGTGCGATGCCGGCGGCTTTCGAGATAGTATCAAAGCATGTTTGTACGATATTTTTTCGCGCTACGCCCAGGCGGTGCTGGTAACTGTTGGCATATTGGAAGCGGCCCAGCGAGTCGGGTTGTGGGTCGTTATATTCCTGGAGGGTATTGATTAAGTAAAATGCTGTGCGCAGTACGTCAGGTTGGCCATCCACGCCGAGGAGCATACACGCCGGGCTGAGCGCAGCCTGGCGAAAGTCGTCGGGTTGAAAGCCACCACTGATGCGGAAGGTGACGTCGGCCGAGGTCCCAATGGTTAGCGCGCCGTCGGGTGTTGGGGAGAACGTTATGGCGGCACCGGTATGTTTTGACCAGATTTTCAGGATGTATGATATCGGGGCTTGGTAGACTGCAACTTCGGGATATAGATAAAACTTGACCATAGGGTGAATTTGGGCAAAAGATACCAATATCTGACGAACCACAAGGGCCGTTGGTAAACTGGGAGGGCGTACGCGAATGTTGATCAGGCCACCGGAGAAACATGTTGCCTCGTTTTACGTATGAAGGGGAATGTATGATGGTTTTGAAGAGCTCGGTTGGACAATCGTTTACGCACTTATTTCAATAGCATTCGGATGGCTGTGTGTCTATATTTTATGGCTCGTACGGAAGAAAAAAATATCGTTTGATAGCTTGTGTCATAAGTATGGTGAGCTATTTGCAACATTTGGGCTTCCTGCACTATTCGTACTGTATATACTAATCCGCGATAGCATAAGGTAGCTATTTCTTGCGCCATAGCGATCTAAGTGTACGGAAGGCAAAGCCAGTGCCGATAATGGCTACAATCGTCAATATAGTAAAGATAGTGATCAACACCCACGACAGGCCCTGCAAGGAAAAAGCAGGACCTGTTTTTTTATCTGCCACCTCGCCCGTGGGTTCTGCCTCCGCGGACACAACTGGGTTCTGCGCGCGTTGCTCCGGCGCCACCGTGGGAACCTCGGTTGTGGAGGAGAATGCGATGTAGTTCAGGATGTCTGTAATGTCATCTTCGGTCAGAAATTCCATCGGGACCATCACCCGTTTATGATACCGGTCAAAGAGCTCCTGTGCGTAGGGATCACCACCACGAATTACCTTTTGTGAATTCTGAATAAATGGTATAAGCCACTCCCGGGGCAGGCGTTTCGAGACGCTGCCGAGCGCCGGGGCATACCGGCCTTCGTAGTGAATGAAATGGCACGATGAACATTGGTCGCGAAACAACATACGACCGCGCAGGATGCTGCTGTCGCTCTTGACGGTGATCCGGTCGTGTACCGGTGTCTCGTCTACCTGCACGAGCGACTCACGCTCGATATACACCAGAATGGATTGGATGTCCTGCTGCGACAGCATGGGAAAGGTTGGCATGACCTGGTTATTAAACGCATCCATCATATGCCGGGCATAGGGATCGCCGCTGTTGATCACTTCTTCGGAGTTACGGATGAAGCGCAGGAGCCAGGCCTGGCTTCGTTTCTTCGTAATGCTGGCGAGCATCGGGCCAACAACTTCGCGGTGCACGCTGTGACAGGCGCTGCAATGCCGGCGGAACAGCTGCTCGCCGTGTTGTAAGATCTGTGTGGAATCATCCTGCGTGGGCGAGGTAAAGCCATACCCCGCGGATAGCATACAGGTCAGAATCACTACCAGCATTGCGCGCCGGGATGGGGAGCCAGATGCACAGGCGGCGACGAAGGCGTTGAAGAAAAGTAACACCGCACGGGCCACCTGTAACAAGCCAAAGTGGCGCCGCTGTGGGAATAATGAATCAAATGCCACGGGTAATCTGTTCATAAGCTGTGTCAATGCTGGAAGCTATACTCCATACAGGGAAAAATTGTACCCGCACATCGATCCAGGCTGTGCCCGGTAGGTTGAAAACCGTATCTTGGGGAGTCATGATCATCCGGAAAATCCTGCGCTACGCCGGCATCACCCTGGCCGTCCTCCTGGGCATCGTCCTCATATTCCTCGTCATTACCATTGTGCCGCTTAGCCGGACCCCGGTGCGGGAGCAGCCTGCGTATAAGACCATGATGCAACGGTTGGACAGTGTGCAGCCCCTGGTGTCCGAACAGACGAAGGGCTTCGCCGTGGGATTTGCGAAGGTGAATATGACACCGGAGACTCCCATAGCACTGGCCGGCTACGGCAACCGTATGGGCAAAGTATATAGCAGCGTACGGGATTCTATCTACGTCCGCACGATCGTAATCGACAACGGCACAGCCCGTGTTGCCATCGTTAGCGCCGACCTGCTGATCATTCCGCCAACAGTCACAGCGTTGTTACAGCAGCAGTTGCCAGACATCGGCTTCCACATCAACAATACGTATCTCGGGTCCACCCATACGCACAACAGCATTGGTAACTGGGGCGAAGGGGCGACCGGCATTCTCTTTGGGAGCTATGAGGACACCGTCGTCCAATTCATTGCGCATAAGATCAAACAGTCCATTCAAAAAGCATCCGCCAACCTGGTACCCGCGCAGCTGCGTACGGCAGAGATTCCGGTGCGACACGCTGTGCTGAACCGGCTGGCAAAGGGCGGCGCGGTGGACTCGCTGCTGCGGGTAGTGGAAGTGCGCCGTGCAGACAGTACCCGCTTGTTACTCATGAGCTTTACCGCGCATGCCACGTGCCTGTTCTCGAAAGACCTGGCGCTGTCGCGCGACTATCCAGGTGAACTGGTAGACCAGATGGAAAAGTCGGGCTACACGTTTGTCATGTATATGGCAGGCGCCGTAGGCAGTCATAAAGCGGCGGCCCCGGAGTATGGTGAGCCGTGCATCGACTGGATGGCCACGACGTTAAAAGATACTTTCCAGGCTCATCGAGACGACCTGCAGCCCCTGGCGGACACAACGCTCGGCATGTACCGTGTGCAGCTGGCGTTGCCCCGGCCGAACGCCAAGGTGTTGGAAGATTGGGGCGTGCGCCCATGGTTTTTCCGCGCGGCGTTTGGCGAATACCCTGTGTACCTCACAACCCTGCGGATGGGCAACCTCATCATGCTGGGCACGCCCTGTGACTACTCGGGTGAGCTGACCAGACCCCTCGACTCGCTGGCGGCAGTGCGCGGCCAACATGCGATGGTCACCAGCTTCAATGGCGGTTACATCGGCTACATCACCAACGACCGCTACTACGATAGAGATCACTACGAAACCCGCCTTATGAACTGGTACGGCCCCGGCAGTGGCGCGTATGTTACCTACTGCCTGTATCGTCTGCTGGACCAGACATCGCCGCCGATTGAGTAGTGGCTATCGGACTTCCCGTGCGTGTGCATTACCTTTGCTGCCCTGATGCAGTATCCGGTTCTTGAGACACTTCCGGCCCTTCGTACAAGGCTTGCCGAATCTAACATTGCTATTCTTCAGGCGCCCCCGGGCGCCGGTAAGTCCACTGTGCTGCCCCTGGAGTTGCTGGATGAGCCCTGGCTGCAGGGCAAAAAGATCATTATGCTGGAGCCACGCCGCCTGGCGGCACGGTCCGTGGCGCAGCGCATGGCCAGCCTGCGCGGGGAAAGTGTAGCGGATACTGTCGGCTACCGCGTACGGTTCGAAACCCGCATAGGCAAACAGACGCGTATCGAAGTCGTGACCGAAGGGATTCTGACGCGGATGTTGCAAACCGACAACAGCCTGGAAGAAGTCGGCCTGTTGATCTTTGATGAATTCCACGAACGCAGCTTACACGCAGATCTGGCGCTGGCCCTGGCGTTGCAGGCGCAACAGTTGTTGCGCGACGACCTGCGCATCCTCATCATGTCGGCGACGCTCGATGGTGACTATCTTTCGGCCTTGCTCAAAGCGCCGATCATTACTTCTACCGGACGGCAGTACCCCGTAGCCATTCGCTATGCCCTGGACGACGAGTTTGTGCCCATTGCTACCCGCATGGCGAAAGCCATCCGCCGCGCACTGCGCGATGAGGAGGGGGATATACTGGCCTTTCTGCCTGGCGCGGGCGAGATCAACCGTGTACAGTCACTGCTGGAAGAGGAAGGTGTAAATGCGAGCCTGCACCCACTCTATGGTGATCTCCCCTTTCAGAAACAACAAGAGGCCATTCTGCCGCACCCTGCGGGCAGGCGCAAAATCGTCATCGCAACGTCGATCGCTGAAACGTCACTGACTATTGAGGGCATTCGTATTGTGATCGACTGCGGGTTGGCGCGGGTACCGAAGTTTGATCCGCGTAGCGGCCTGACGCGCCTCGATACTGTACGTGTTACCAAAGATGCGGCCGACCAGCGCGCCGGTCGTGCCGGGCGTCTGAATGCCGGCACGTGCTATAGACTGTGGACGGAGTCGATTCAAGCGACCCTCGTCGCAAACCGTACGCCCGAGATATTGGAAGCCGACCTCGCACCCCTCGTACTGGAGCTGAGCCAATGGGGTGTGCGCGACATGCGAGACCTAACGTGGGCCACCGTACCGCCCGCCGGCACGGTAAACCAGGCGAAGGAGCTGCTACAAGCGCTGGGCGCGACAAACGAAGGGATTATTACCAGCCGTGGGCGGGAGATGTTGAAATTACCGACGCATCCGCGCATAGCCCACTTGTTACTGGAAGCCGTAGCGGATAAGCAAGTGGGCCTGGCGGCCGATATCGCCGCGCTGATGGAAGAGCGTGACCCGCTTCCCAAAGAGGCAGGCGCCGACCTCGCGTTGCGTATAGAGGCTCTGCGCAAATGGCGCAAAGGAGAAAAGTCTTTCGCCGACCGCGGCATACTGGAGCGTGTGGAGAAACTCGCAGCCAACTGGCGCCGGATGCTAAAGGTCGAGGAAGACAATATCATTCCGAAAGATGAAACGATTGGCCGGCTGTTGCTGGCGGCGTATCCCGAACGTGTTGCCCAACAGCAAGGCAAGAATAGCGAGCGCTACAAACTGGCCAACGGCCGCGTCGCCAAGCTGGCAGACCACGACCCGCTGCATCGCGAGACGTGGTTGTGTGTGGCGCAGCTGGATGCCGGCAGCGGCGAAGGCAAAATCTTTCTCGCAACGGCTGTCAACCCCGCCGATCTGGTCGCCCAGGCACGCGCGCAGGAAGTAGTGCGTTGGGACGACGAGCGCAAAGCCGTGGTCGGCAACCTCGAAAAACGCGTAGGCACCTTGTTGCTGGAGAGCAAACCATTGGCCCAGGTGTCCGATGAAAGCCGCGTGGCCGTCATCTGCCACTATATACGCGACAAGGGTTTGAAAGCCATCGGCTGGGACGAAGCGCAGCAAGCCTGGCAGGCCCGCGTCATGAGCCTGAAACAGTGGCGCCCCGAAGAAGCGTGGCCGGATGTGCAGGAGGAGGCTTTACTTGAAACTCTCGAGGTGTGGCTTGCGCCATTTCTGACGGGCCTGTCGCGCCTGAGTGAATTGCAACGACTGAACTGGCACGATATACTTCCCTCGCTGTTACCCTGGGAGCTTGGCAGCCGACTGGATACGTTGGCGCCTGTACGGATACAAGTGCCCAGTGGGTCGATGATTCAGTTACAGTATTTTGTCGACGGGCGTTTCCCGGTGATCGAAGTACGCTTGCAGGAGATGTTTGGGTTATTGGAAACACCTTCGATTAATGAAGGACGTACGAAGGTGCTGTTGCATTTGCTTTCACCCGGCTATAAACCTGTGCAGGTAACACAAGACCTGAAGAGCTTCTGGCAGACTACATACCACGAGGTACGGAAAGAGTTACGCATGCGCTACCCACGTCACCATTGGCCGGAAGATCCCTGGACGGCGGAGGCTGTGCGGGGAGCGAAGCGTAGAACGTCTTGAGAGGTTGTAAGAACAACGAAGCCCTGGAGAATAAAAAGGCCCCGGTTGTGACCGAGGCCTTTGCATTTTTATATAGGCTACAAATTATATTCTGGGAGGAATAAGCTTATATACTACTGGCGTCACAATCCGCGATAGCAGTGTCGAGCTAATCAACCCACCAATCAATACCACCGCCAGCGGTGAGATTAATGGATTAACCGACAACGCAATCGGCATCAAACCACCAATGGCCGTCAGTGACGTCAACACAATCGGCAAGAATCTCACTTCACCCGCTTCACGAATCGCATCCTCTACCGACTTACCTTGCTGACGCAACTGGTTGGTGAAGTCCACAAGTAAGATCGAGTTCTTAACTTCCACACCGGCGAGTGCGATCAATCCGATGATCGCTACGAAAGAAAGCGTGTTGCCTGTAACCAGCAATCCTACAACCGCCCCCACAATCCCGAGAGGAATCACGCTCAATACAATCAACAGACTCTTAAACGTCTTGAACATCAATAGCAGCACTGCCACGAAGAGGAATACCGTTACGATAATGATCGTACCCAATCCTCCGAACGATTCCTGGCTGGCCTCTACGTCACCGCCCATGCGGTAGGTGTAGCCGGCAGGCAGCTTCATGTGCTCCATCTTGTCCACGACTTCGGTAATGACCCGGTCGTTGAGATAACCTTTTTCGACGAATGAAGAGACTGCCACGATGCGGATTTTGTCATAGTGGTCGATGCTGATCGGGGATGTCTCCAGCTTCAGCTCGGCAATCTGGGCGAGTGGTATCGCGGCACCGGCCCGGTTGTTGACGAAGAGGTTGTCAAGAGACCCAAGTGTGGCACGTTCTTGTTTGGGCGTGGTCACGACGATGTCGTAGTCTTCGCCCTCGCTGTCGGAGAAGCTGCCCAGGTTCAGGCCCGCGACGGCCAGACGTACGGTACGATCAATGTCGACGGTGTTGATACCCGCCATGCGCGACTTCTCCTGGTTGATGTCCACGCGGATGTTGCTCATCAGGTTGCTGACGGGGTTGTTCACGTAGATGGTACCCGGCGTTTGTTTCAGCATGGCTTCTACACGGCCGGCCAGTGCACGGAGCGTATCGAGGTTGTCTCCAAAGAGTCGTACTTCGACAGGAGCCAATACAGGCGGGCCTTGTTCAAAGTTCTTGACTTCGATTTTCGCGCCGGGGTAGTATTTGAACTTCTCGCGCAGCGAATTGATGATGGCCATCTTCGTATCAACCGAAGCATGCTCGTCCAGTTGAACGAATGTCTGCGAGAAGTCGGTACGTTCATTTTCCTGAATCACGTTGTAGTATACGCGTGGGTTGCCACGGCCTACGTTGGTGGCGAAGTATTTTACTTCGGGTATGGTGTCCAGGGTTCCTTCTACGTAGTGTGCTACAGAGTCGGTTTGTTCCAGGCTGGTTTGCAGTGGTGTAATGGTGTTGATCAGGAACTGCGGTTTTTCCGACGATGGGAAGATGCTAAAGCCGATCACGGAAAAGAGCTGCAGCGAACCGAAGAAGATTACTCCCGCGATGATGAGCGTAGTGACAGGGTTCTTCAGCGCTTTGTCCAACAGACGCGCATAGCTACCCGAGATAAGACGCTGTAATGCCTTCATGAAAATATTATCACCGGTGTGGTTCTTGAGCAAGCGGCTCGACAGAAAGGGAATTACCGTCAGCGATACGATCATAGAGGCAAAGACACCAAAGATTACGGCCAGGGGTAGACCCCGGATAAAATCTCCGGAGGCTTCGGGAAGAAATACCAGGGGCAGGAAGGCGATGATCAGGGTAGCGGTACAGCCCATTACGGCGAGGCCTATTTGACTGGTGCCTTTAATGGTGGCATCCAGGCGCGAGTGCCCTTCGCGCATCCAGCGCTCGATATTCTCTACGACTACAATGCTGTCGTCCACCAACAGGCCCAACGCCACCACTAAGCCTACAATGCTAAGCTGGTTCAGACTGATGCCAAAGAGGTTCAGCATCACCAGTCCAATGGCCAGTGACAATGGAATCGAGATCATTACCACGATGGCGGCACGCCAGCCCAACGGCAACAGCGTGATCGATACCAGCAGAATGGCGATCAGGAAGTCTATGCCCAGGCCACTCAGGCGTTTGTTGACGTTGTCGGCCTGGTCGAAGTTTTGAACCATGGCAATGTTGTTGGGCAAGGTCTTGGCGAACTTGTCCAATACGGGCGCATAAATTTCTTTGGTACTGGAGATGTTAAAGCCGGGCTTTTGTGCCGCGACGACAAATACGCTTCGGTGGCCGTTCAGGCGTGTACTGTGATTACTCTCTTCAAAGGTGAGGTAGGCATCGGCTACATCGCGCAGCAGGATGTTGTGACCGTTGGCGGTGAACACAATGGTGTTTTTAATCTCTTCCAGGGAAGTATAGTTGCCACTGGTCTTAATATTAATCGATTTCGAGCCGGCGACGACACTACCACCCGGTATATTGGCCATTTCACTTTGAATGCTGCCGGTAATAGCCTCCAGCGGAATATTCATCTGTGCGATCTTTTCCAACCGCAGGTCCACGCGCACGATCTGTTCGGGAAGGCCGTGGATCTCCACGTTCTTCAACGGCGATAACCGCTCCAGCTCGTCTTGCAGATTTTCAGCATATTCTTTCATGCGGCTGCGCGAGGCATTGTCCGATACGAGGGCTACTTGCACGACGTTTACATCGGAGGGCTGGAACTTCATGATGTCGATGCTATAGATGTCGCGGGGTAATTCCTGGCGTAGGCTCCCAATCTCGCGTACCATTTCCTGATACTTGTCATCGGGGTCGGTTTCGTATTTGTAGATCACGTTCACCACGGCCAGGCCGTCTTTAATGGTCGTCTTGATCTTCTTGATATCGTCCAGCTCGTGGATGCGTTCTTCCATCGGATCGACCACCAGCTCTTCCATATCCTTAGGGCTGGTGCCGGGGTATACTACGACGACAGAGAACTGCGGAGATTCGGTTTCCGGGTCTTCTCCCCGGGGCATGGTCAGCAGCGTGGTGATGCCCACGGCAGCGGCCATTAAGAACATGATCAGCGTAAACTGATAATTCTTGACAGCATATTCAGAGATCTTCATACAGCTTATTGTATAATGGTGATGGGAGAGTTGTCGGACAGGTATGCGCTACCCGAGATGATCAGTTTGCCGGCATCTTCCAGTCCGCCGCGAATGTTGATGTGCTGGCCGTCAAAGGAGGCAACCGTAACGCGTTGCTTATGCGCCGTTTTATCGTCGCGGGTAACAAAAACGAATCCTTCGTCGCCGCTGGCATCGAGCACACTTTCATAGGGCACCGACCAGAAGGTATTGGTTTGCGCAGATTGGATCTTCGCCGAGCCAAACATGCCTGTGGCCAGGCGGGCTTTGGTAGCGTCCAGACGAAGCTCTACGGTAAAGGTCCCGGTCTGACGATCTACAGTTTCAGACTTCCGGGAAATCACAGCGGGGAATGACTGATCTGGAAACGCATCGATAGAGATCGCAGCTTTTTCTCCAACCTTCAGCAGCGCCCATTGTTTATCGCTCACACTTACTTTCAGAACCCAGTTACCATTGGCCGTAACGTTACACTGCAGAGCCCGTTCGCCTGCGCCCACCACCTGGCCGGGATTGATAAACTTGCTGAGCACATAGCCATTGCCGGCAGCCCGTATTTCCGCGTGGCTCTTGTTAAAGCGGGCGGCAGCAAGCTGCTCGCGTGCTACGTCCAGGGCGGTCTGGGAGTTCTGCCATTGCTCCAGCGTAGCGACACTGTCGTGGTACAGATGGCTGGTGCGTTCGTAGTCGCGTTGCGCTTTCTCAAAGCCGTGGCGTGCCTGCGCTACTGTAGCGTCGATCTCGGTTTGGTCGAGTGTTGCCAGGAGCTGTCCCTTTTTGACGGCGTCACCTTCTTTGACCAGCACGCGGCTGACCACGCCCCCGATCTTAAAGCCCAGAATGGATTCGTCTTCGGTGCTGAGCTGTCCAGAGGCAATGACGGCGGCAGCGGAAGAGCTTTTCTCCAGCGCCATGACTTTCACAGGCACGGCCTCGGAGCGGGACGGAATGCTGCGGGTGTTTCCCTTGCTGTCAGAGCAAGCCTGCACCGCGGCCAGGATGGCGATGAACGCCAGGGAAGAAAGGAAGGATGTATGGATACGTTTCATAATGCGTATGTTGAGGTCGTTAGAATCGGTTAGTTTGAAGTGAGGGTATAGGAAGCTGTTTCACGCTCCAGTCGTGCCACGGCGCGCAGTACGTCAAAGGTGCGCAGGTTGAGCTGCAGGGCGGAGGCCGTCAACTGGTTACGGGCGTCGAGAAACTCGATCAGGCTGTTGACACCTTGTTGGTATCCTTTTTCGATCAGTGTAAAGTAGCTTTGGGCCGAGCGTTGTTGCTGGTGCGCTGCCTGCAGGTTTTGTGTGGCCGTCTGTAAGTCGTTTTGAGCAATTGACGTGGCAAGCTCCAGCTGGCGTGTTGTATTGTTCAGCTCCAGCTCTGTTTTTTGCAGCTCGTGTTTATATTGGCGAATGGTATAGTTGTTGCGAAAGCCCTGAAAGAGTGGCAAAGAAAGTTGTACGCCCACCAGGTAGTAGCGCGAGTCGTTGTTAAACTCCCAATGTGTAGCCTGCGAGCCAAGGTCCAGGAATGCGCTAAGCTTCGGCACGCGGTTGAGACGGGTCATGCGAATCTGCGATTGATTGATAGACCGTGCCGTGCGCAGCATGGAAAGCTCTTCGCGTGCGGCAGCATCGTGCTCCACCGAGTCGGGCAGCGGAACACTCATCACGGCTGTGTCTACGGTGACCGTACTTTCAAGGGATTTGTTCAATAGGAAGTTGAAATAGCGACGAGCATTCTCCGCTGTATTGTTAGCGCTGTTCAAGTCGGCGCGCAGGCGGTCGGCTTCACTGCGTGACCGCAGCAGGTTGGCGGGAAGGCCCTTGCCGTTGCGTGTTAGCGATTCATTTATTTCTACATTCTTATTTACCAGCACCAGGCCGCTTTCGTAAATCTTTACCGCCTCGATCGCTGCCAGGTAATCATAGTACGAACGTTTGATGTCGAACACCAACTGGCGTTTATAGGCGTCGACTTCAAATTGTTTGAGCACAACCTGGTCGTGTTGAATGGCGCGGTTCATATACAAGTCGGTGTTTATCAACGGGAGGGATGTGCGCACTTTGGCGTCGTAGAAGTCATGGGGGAAGAAGTTCTGGCTGACGTTCTGCACTTGAGGAAAGGCGTCACTACCGGTAAGCTGGTTAAGCGATGAGTAAACGGGATTGAGCAGATCACCGATCGGGATGTCGATGCTCCGGCCGCCTTTGCCCGACGTATAGTCGCCTTGCAGGGTGACCGACGGCAGGAAGTAGCTGTGGGCAATGCGCAGGGAGTTTTCGGCTTGTAGCAACGAAATATTCCGCTGTTGAAGCACAATGTTGCTGCGCAGTCCCTCGGCCACGTAGGTGTCGAGTACCGGCTGAGCGTACACACCGGCCGGAAGAAGGGCTACCAGCAGCGGGAGCCAGCGATTCCGGAGGGCCTTGAAGGGTGTTGAGATGTTCATCGGTTATTTAGTTTACACTGTTAAGTCGTAAGACAAATTTTTTTAGTCTAGCGGGGTGGATTCATTTTTTCCAGAATATGCAGTACCTGGGCGGTAGCCTTGGCGACAATATTTTCATGCGTAGCGTCACTAAGTACTTTGCTGCATCGGCCACGGATCTCGAGGCTGCAAATGCCGTGCACCATCGACCAGACGGTGTAGGAGAGGACCTCGGTGTCCATACCCTCGAAATACCCGATCGCCTGGCAGTCGCGGATTGTCTGAAGCAGGAAACCAAAGGCCATGTCGCCTTCCGTCCATTCCTCTTTCTGTAAGGCGTTCATCGGGGCGGGCATGGTAAACATCAAGTCGTAGAACTCGGTATTTTCCATGGCAAAGGTGGTATAGACCTTCGCCAGGGCCTTCAGGCGCTCGAAAGGGTTAGAAACGTGCTCCAGTGGCCGTATGAACTGCCGCAGGAGCGCAAAGCCTTCCTGGTGCAGGGCATAAAAGACATCGTCCTTGTCCTTAAAATAGAGGTAGATGGTTGTCGGGGAGTATTCGATCTTGTCCGCAATGTTGCGGATAGAGGTTTGCTCATAGCCTTGCTCCAGAAACAACATGCGCGCCGCGTCCAGGATCTTAGCCCGTAACTCGATTTTCTGACGTTCTTTTCTTTCGGCGATGGACATATTGTTCAGTGGTTACTTACTTAACGGTGTAAAGTTAATTATAGTTGCAAAGAAAACCAAGAAAGTTTCCTTCGCTGGCAGATCGCTGTTCACCCCCGTGTTTTGGGGTGAATGACAGGCCAGAGCGGCAAAGATGCTCAGAAGAACGGAGAGAAACGGTGGCTTTTATGGAAAATGACAGTTTATGGGGTGAATGGTAGGTGCGAAGTACCACCCCGGTAGCTGTGAATTTTTCGGGAGCTGGCGAGTACCTGCGCCAGATTTGAGCGCGGCCTCTGCCCGGAATTGTTGGCCGGGAAAGAAAAAAGCCACCCAATGGGATGGCTTTCGTAATCCTTTATTGAAAATCCTAGAGCTTCATTCCGACGTACACCCCGGGGCCGTTTGAATACACTGGCAGCACGGTCAGGTTGCTGTTCTTATTCTTCCACTTGTACTGGTGCGTGAGATACGCCAGGTTTGTAGATAAGATACCAATACCGGCACCGGCCAGCACATCTGACACCCAGTGGCGGTTGTTCAAAATGCGCATGGCACCTACCGTAGTGGCCATACTATATGCGCCGATCTTGTACCAAACGCTTTGGTCGCCATATTCCTTGGCCAGGAAAGTGGCCGTGGCAAACGCCTGGGCGGTGTGGCCCGACGGGAAGGAGAAGTTATTGCTGTCGTCCGGACGCGACACGTTGGTCACTTTCTTGAAGGAGAATGTCAGGGCGGCCATGATCATTTCTGATTTTGCAAGCAGCAGCGTGCGGTTGCGAAAGTCGTGTTTGCCTTTTACGCCGGCAGCGTTCAAACCATACACGACCAAAATCGGAGCGTGCATGAGATAGTTGTCGACTGTGCTGTGGAAGTTGGGCATGTGCTCGTTCCGTTCCTCGCGCACCTGGTACCGGTTAATGACGTCGCGGCGGACGGTGGAGTATACGCCCAAACCGATCAGGATCGTGGGCACGCGCGCAGCCTGCCACAGCGCAAGGCCTTTGCTGGGCGCTACCGGTTCGGCCGCTACGGCCTTCTCTTGCATAAATAGGTCAATCTTTGCCGGAGCAGTGGGCTTGGTACGGGCAGCAAAGTGCTGATTGTACTGAGCCTTCGCCAGCGGGCAGGCCAAACACAGGAGGAGTACTGCAGGGGTTAGTTTCATGCGCATTTATTGTTGGCAAAACGTATACCAAAGATACGTTATTGCAGACTATGGTTACGATTGTAATTCCTACCCAAAAGGTACAAGGGTTGGTAAATCCCAGCTTCCTCTCTGCACGCGTCAATTCCCCTATAACTCCCTAATATACAATATTCTACTGTGCTCAACGCCATGGCGGGAGCAGATTTTTGTCATCGTGAAATATTGTGTTAATGGGGTGAAAAACAAGCCAGCCGGTGCATTGGTTCCCATGCCCGGCTGGTTTTCGAAAACGTTTGTGGTACTATGGCTTTCCTGCTTAATCCTCGCGATCCCGCTTGATCTTGACGCGCGCCTGCGGTCCGACCTGGATCGGCACGCGCTCCAGTTCTAAGTTGGCCGCCTCGATGCCGTACAATTCTTCGGTAGACAAGCTGTATTCTTTCAGCAGGCGATACCCCTGAATGATCAACCGGTCAAAGCTCGAGATCTCACTGTCGGACGACGCCCACGAGTGTAAGATGATAAATTTAAAGTCGGCCATCATGCTGTACTTGTGCAGCGATGGATAGGGGCTGGTGAGATCTATTTCACCCGCGTCGGCCATTTCGTGAATGATCTTATTAAACAACAGATTCACGCGGTGATCGGTCTTGAACCCAAGCTTGATCCGCACAAAGAAGCACTTGCGCGGAATGATCGTATCGACCACGTACTTGCTGGTGAACGGATTGTCTACCGTATCGACGTGCACAAACCAGAATACATCGGCACGCTTCGGGCGCTTCTTGAAGATGGAGTAGATAATGTTGGAGTCGATGTAGCGCTTGCTGTCGGCCATGGCCAGGTATACAAGGTTGGTTGCTTCTTTCGGCACCGTGTTATCAGCTTGCAGATCTTGCAGCATGCCCACGTAGTGTTTTAAGTCGACAAACTCGGTATGCCGGTCGCGCAATCGGCGCGCGTGCAGCAGTACATACATCATAAGAAAGAACAGGAAGGCAATGCTAAACGCAAACCAACCTCCATGGTGGAACTTGTCCAGGTTGGAAAAGAGGAACATGCCTTCCAGCGAAAAGAAGATCACCGCCATGATGGCTGAACGTACTTTCGATTTTTTGGTGGTAATAAAATAAAACACCAGCAGGGAGGTTGTCATCAGCATGTTGATGGTGATGGCAAGCCCATAGGCTCCTTCCATCCGTGACGACTCGCGGAAGATGAGCACCACGCCTATACAACCCACCAGCAAGATCCAGTTGATCGCCGGTACATAGATCTGGCCTTTCACCTGGCTGGGGTAGCGCACGCGGGTGGCCGGCCACAGCTTCAGCTTCATGGCTTCGTTCACCAGGGTGAACGTGCCCGAGATCAACGCCTGGCTGGCGATGATGGCCGCCAGGGTGGCGATGATGATGCCGAAGATCAGGAAGTCGCGCGGAATGATTGCATAAAAGGGAATCTGCTCGCCCAGTACAGTGCCCTGGTGGTCGAGCAGCCAGGCACCCTGGCCGAAGTAGTTACAGAGCAATGCCACCTTCACGATCGTCCAGCCTACACGGATGTTGGCTTTACCGCAGTGGCCCAGGTCGGAGTAGAGCGCCTCGGCCCCCGTCGTACAAAGGAACACAGCGCCCAGCAGCCAGAAGCCGTTGGGATATTCCGCTATGAGGTGATAGGCGTAGTACGGGTTCAGCGCCTGGAAGATCTGCGGGTGATCGTAAAACTGCATGATGCCGAACACGGCGATCGTACAGAACCAAACCGTCATGATCGGGCCAAAGATCTTGCCCACCACGCTGGTACCAAACTGTTGGAAGACAAACAGGGCTGCCAGGATCACGATCACAATCGTGACCGTGGGAATTTCAGGGTTGAGGATGCGCAAGCCTTCAATGGCCGAGGACACCGAGATGGCGGGTGTAATAAACCCGTCGGCAATCAGCGTACAACAACCGATGATGGCTGGATAGATCACCCACCCGGCTTTATACCGGCGCACCAATGCGTAGAGGGCGAATATTCCACCTTCACCTTTGTTATCGGCGTTCAGCGCCAGGTATACATATTTGATCGTCGTGACCAGCGTCAATGTCCAGAATACGCAGGACAGCCCACCGAAGATCAGGTCCTGATCGATGGTTTGTGTGCCGACAATGGCCTTGAATACGTATAACGGTGAGGTACCAATGTCGCCATAAATGATGCCCAACGAGACCAGTACGCCGCCAACGGATAATGGCGTCAGGTGTTTATCAGATGAATTAGCCATATACTATTGTACGCCGTCTTTGGGACGGGCGATAATCAAGCGGTTACTCTTGTCGTACGAGAAGTAGCTCATCAGCCAGCTCAGCAAGACAAAGAATTTGTTCTTAAAGCCGATGATGGAGATGAGGTGAATAAACATCCAAACCATCCAGGCCGGGAATCCTTTGAGCTTCACTTTGCCCAAATCGGCCACAGCCCGGTTGCGCCCGATGGTGGCCATGGACCCCAGGTCTTTGTACTTGAATGGTTTGAGCGGCTTGTTACTAATCAGCCGGCGCAGGTTTGCGGCCAGCAGCCGTCCTTGTTGAATGGCCGGCTGCGCCATTTGCGGGTGGCCATTGGGAAAACCCGCGTCGCCGGTCATGATAGCCGCATCGCCAATGGCGAAGATGTTCTCATAGCCCTTTACCCGGTTGTATTCGTCTACAGTAATACGCGCCGCACGTCCCAGCGACGAAGCGGCAATGCCTTGCACGGGCTGGCCTTTCACACCCGCTGCCCAGATCATGGTACGTGTAATGAGCCGCTCGCCGGTATTGAACATGGTCTCGTGACCATCGTACGACTTTACAGCGCAGTTGAGGTGTACTTTTACACCCATGTGCTGTAAATACTCCAGCGCCTTTTTAGAAGCAGCCTCCGACATACCGTTCAGCAGTTTGGGGGTAGCTTCTACCAGGTGGATGTCCATCTGGCTCATTTCCAGTTCGGGATAGTCTTTGGGGAAGACGTGGTTCTTCAGCTCGCTCAGTGCGCCCGCCAGTTCAACACCGGTCGGCCCGCCGCCAACGATCACGATATCCATCAGGCTATTGACCAGCTCCGGGTCGTCGGTCAGCAGGGCTGTTTCGAAGTTGCGTATGATGAGGTTCCGAAGCTTGATCGAGTCGACGATCGTCTTCATGGGCATGGCGTGCTCTTCGACGTCCTTCATGCCGTAGTAGTTGGTGGTGGCACCGTTGGCCAGTACCAGGTAATCGTATTTTATACTGCCGATCGAAGTTTCAATAGTATTTTCTTCCGGTTTTAACTGAGTTACTTCTCCTAACCGGAAGTAAAAGTCGCGTTGAGGACCAAAGCGCTTACGAAACGGAAACACGATCGAGCTTGACTCGAGTCCCGAGGTGGCTACCTGGTATAGCAGAGGTTGAAAGCAGTGGTGATTATACTTGTCGAACAGTACGGTTTGCGCTTTGAAACCTTTGAGGCCTTTCACGACTTCCAGCCCGCCAAAGCCGCCACCGATGACGATAATACGAGGTTTGCCCTCATCGACAATACGGGTACGAGTGTTTATCAGTTTGGGCATGTGTGTATCCGGAAAAGTGTATATGTCTAAACCGCTATTATTTTCCTAAAATCTCACATTTCCCTCTGCCCATCTGGTGAGAACGCATCCATGGGGGAGAGGGGTAATGCCGGCCGCCCGGAACAATCGCGTGACAACGTAAAAAAATATGCCACCGCGTATTGCCGAAAGTGCTTTGTTACCCCCACTGGTTGCAAAACGGTGGCAAATGTAATCCCTTCCGGGAAGGGTAAAAAGAAAAACCCGGTAATGTTGCGGCGGATACACCGCGGCTACAGGTCGCCGCTAATGGCAATTCGGCGTATAACAAAAATAATTTGTGGTAGTGCAACCGTTTGACAGCAAAATCAACTGTACTTTTGCTCTATAACCTCTAAAATCAACGAGTTATGACTAGAAATTTAGTTTTTGCATTGCCGCTTGCCGCCCTTGTTTTTGGGTGTGATACAAAAGAGAAGGATCAACTGCGTACTCAGGTGGATTCTCTGAAAGTAGAACTTGAGACCAGCCAGAAAATGGCCAATACCCTGACCGAAGTAGGTGTGCTGATGGATTCCATCGATGCCAGCCGCCAACTGCTTCGTGTAAACATGGTAGAAGGCACTACCTACGACGATTATACATCGCGTATGAAAGACATCAACGGCTATGTGCGTGACACACAAAAGAAGATCGACGACCTGGAAAAAACGGTAACGGCTTCTAACTCCAAGAACAATGCAAATGCTAAGCTTCTGAGAAAACTGAAGGCAGACCTGGAAAACAAAACCCAGGAGATCGTACAACTGCAAGAGCAAGTGGAAAAATACCGCAGCGAAAACCAGAACCTGATCTCTACCGTGAGCATGCAGGAAGCCGAGCTGTCGGACAAGGCGTCACAAATCGAAGCAAAAACACAAGAGCTCGCGCTGATCGAAGCCCGCGTGCAGGAGCTGATGATCCAAAGCAAAATGACCGAAGCCGACGCATACTTTGCCCGTGCCCAGGCCGTGGAAGAAGCTGCTAACCGCACCAAGCTGGCTCCCCGCAAGAAGAAAGAAACTTTGAAAGAGGCTGTCGAGCTGTACAAAAAAGCGCTGTCGATGGGCAAGAACGAAGCGCAGGAAAAAATCACCGAGCTGGAAAAGAAGATCTAGTCTCTTACCAGTTGATAATAAAAAAGCCCTCTGTGCAGACAGGGGGCTTTTTTTATTGCGCTATTGTTACCGTTGGCGCAGCCACTCGAAAATGGAGACGTTCATCAGGATCATCAGCATACCATAAAACAGATCCTCCAACGGAATGGTACCCATGCGAATGCCCAGGTTGTGCGCATCATTATACCACACCACTTCGCCTTCAATAAAGGAACCCGTCAGAACGCCATTGACCAAAAAGAACGGAATCAGGATTACCGCAAAGGCCAGGTAAAAACGGCCCATATACCGCGGGCGCAACTTTAACAGTTGGAATGCCAGGAAAAGCCCCAGGCCCACGAATGTCATGCCGGTATACAGTTTCTCGAGGTGATACATGCCGATGACCAGCATGGCGATGATCAGCGCGCTGGAAATCAGCTCCTGGTGCGGAAAGAGATGGTCGCGCTCAACCAGGTGTGTCAGCGCGAAGTAGGTAAACACAGAGGCATACGGTATACAAATAAAGAACAGGATCTCTTCGAGTGGTAAAGAGCCCACCATAATGCCCGTCAGGTATTGGGGATTGAAGCCCCAGATGCCCGCCTGGGTAAAGGCCTCGTCCCACACCAGGAAGAGAATGGCGGGGATCAGAATGGCAGGCCATAGATATTTCCATTGCCGGTAAAACGGTGCCGGCCGGTAAAAGCTGAACAGGAACGGAAACGCAAGCGAAAGCAGGTCGAGCAGTAAGTAAAGATAGTGCGGGTTCAAAATGATTTTAATAGGGGTGTTAATTATTGCGTCTCCCGGCGTTCTTTCTTAAACTCAAATTTCCCGGGCTCGTATTTCGGGGGAGCATATAAAAAGCCGAAGGCTTCGCAGTCTTCTTTGGTATGCCGGGCGTGGTGTACGTAGTGGGCATGGATCATCCGTTGCAGGTAGCGGCTGCGTTTGGCCGGCCGCCAACGCAGGCGTTGGTGGACGATGATGTCGTGGAAGATAAAGTAAAAGATGCCGTAACACAGGATGCCGAGCCCCACCGCGATCAGGTATGGATTGTACGTTACCAGGGTTGCGTAATAAAACAAACCGATGGAAGGAAGGCTGAAGACTACGGCAAACCAGTCGTTGCGTTCGAGCGCGTGGTCGTGTACGGTGTGGTGCGAGCGGTGCCAGATCCACAAAAAACCATGCATGATGTACTTGTGGGTAAACCACGCGACGAACTCCCAGAACAAAAACGTTCCGATCACGATCAGCGCACACAATATGATGGTCAGGGTATCCATTGTTATGCAAAATGCCGGTTCAGCACCTGGCGGCGGTAATCAAAAATAGTACTTAGCTGCCGCTTCACAAACAGCCAATGGGCGAATCGGCCCAGAATTCCAAAGGGAAGGGCATAGTGCACCTCGTCCGTCATTTCTACGCCACTCGGTACCGCGCGAAAGGTATGCTGATGATGCCACAGCGCATAGGGACCAAAACGTTGCTCGTCTACAAAAAAGTCAGGCTCCTGCACGTGGGTGATTTCCGTTAGCCAGTCGGTGGTCATGCCGGGCAGCACGCTGATCTTGTAGCGTATCAGCTGTCCGGCATACATTTTCTCCGAGCCGGATATATGCTGTATGCGGATGTTAAGCTTGCCGGGTGTAAGGATCGCCAGGTTACGCGGCGAAGAAAAGAAGTCCCAGGCTTCGGGCAACGTAATGGGTACTACCTGTACCTGCTTTATAGAATAAATTTTCATGATGCTGATCCCAATCCTTTTTTATAGGTATTCAACGCACGCTGGCGCGCCAGGGCGTGCTCGACCACGGGCCGGGCATACGCGTCGGTCTGGTATTCGGGTACCCACTTTTTGATGTAGGCATGGTCCGGGTCAAATTTCTTTGTTTGCAATTCTGGATTAAATACCCGGAAGTACGGTGCTGCATCGCAGCCGGAGCCCGCCGCCCACTGCCAGCCGCCATTGTTGGAGGCGAGGTCGTAGTCGAGCAGCTTTCGACCGAAGTACGCTTCGCCCCAGCGCCAGTCGATCAGCAAGTGTTTGGTCAGAAAACTGGCCGTGATCATGCGCACGCGGTTATGCATAAAGCCCGTGGTGTTG
Organism: Parachryseolinea silvisoli; assembly: GCF_021190955.1. Classification (GTDB taxonomy): domain Bacteria; phylum Bacteroidota; class Bacteroidia; order Cytophagales; family Cyclobacteriaceae; genus Ohtaekwangia; species Ohtaekwangia silvisoli. Next base: position 238,716 of record NZ_JAIOAO010000001.1, on the reverse strand, counting down.
AGCTCGCGCATGCCCGCGTCGACAATGGGGTAGCCTGTCTGTCCAGTACACCAACGCTCAAACTCCACCGGATCGTTGCGCCAGGCAATGCGATCGTACTTTGGCTTAAAGGATTGGGTTCGCACCTGCGGGAAATGCCACAAGATCATGGCATAGAACTCACGCCAGATAAGCTCATTCAGCCACACCTGGTTCTTCTGCTGCGCCACCTGGCACAGCTTGCGAATACTGACTGTGCCGAAGCGCAGGTGTACACTCAAACGTGTGGTACCCTGTATCGCGGGGAAGTCGCGCTGACGGTCATACTTTTCAATGATGGCGGTACGAATCACCCGTTCCGGAAAGGATGCTCCCGTGCTGCGAAAGCCCAGGACTTCCAGCGCAGGGAAAGGCTGGGGTTTGATCTTCTTAAAGTTGCCCGTATATTTTTCCACGGGATAACGCTTCAGGTAGAATGGCGTGAGCATGGCCTTCCACTTGCGGCTATAGGGTGTAAAGACCGTATAAGGTTTGCCATCGTCTTTGACCACTTCATCCTTGTCGAAGATCACCTGGTCTTTGTAGGTGTAAAATGGAATGTCTTTTTTTTCGAGCAGTGCGTGAATAGCACCATCACGCGCGCGGGCGTATGGCTCGTAATCATGGTTTGTATAGACCGCCCGTGGGTGCAGCGACTGGTACAGTGTTACCGGGTTGCCGTACAAAATGACAAGGGATGTGCCGAGCTCTTCCAGCTCTTTTTTTAACCCGGTCAGGGTTTGATAAATAAACTCTATGCGTCGGTCTTCGGGCTCTTCCAGCCTTTCAAGTATCACGGTGTCGAAAATAAATACCGGTACGACGTGTTTGTTGTCGCGCAGGGCGTGGTATAGCCCGGCGTTGTCAGACAGACGCAGATCGCGGCGAAACCAGAAGATGGTGGTGTCGTTGTCGATGGTGCCGGCCGCGGTAGCAGAAAAAGGGGAGGTCTTTTTTTTCAAAGTTTAGCGCTTGGTCAGGATGTGTGACTGACACTCCGGATTTCCAGACCTTGTTCTACGATCAGCTTGAACCAGTACGTATAGTCTGCAGGGTGCAGCCGCATATCTTCCCGCAGTAAGACCAGGTCCATGTATTTCCAGTCGGCTACTTCGTCGCGATTGATGGCGGGCTCGCCATCGTAAAAACCCGTATACACATGATCGTATTCATGCTCGATCAGGTCGTGGTCCAGCGTGGCGCGGTAGATGAACTTGTAAGCAAATGTCGGTTGCAGATCGACGCCCATTTCCTGGTATAACTTGCGGCGGGTGGCGGCTTCCATCGTTTCGCCAGGCAGTGGGTGGCTGCAGCAGGTGTTGGTCCATAAGCCACCGCTGTGATATTTGCCCAGGGCGCGTTGCTGCAGCAGTATTTCTCCTTTGGAATTAAAAAGTAAAATGGAGAAGGCACGGTGCAGAACGCCCGTACGGTGCGCCTCCATTTTTTCCATGGTTCCGATGGCTTCGTCTTGCTCATTTACCAATATCACATGTTCCATCAGATCAAATTCAGTTGATGCTTTACATACGAGTACGCCAACAGCCGGGCCTTGTGCCGGTTTCGAATGCGGATGCGGCTTTTCATCACCAGCGCCGACGGCGTGTTGCGTATCTTCCGAAAGAGGGCAAGGTAATATACGTACGCGACATATACACCCAACCGTGCGGAACGTGGCAGTTTTTTGATGCCGAGGTACGCCGCGTGGAAGTCGTCGGCGATGCTGGCTTCAATGGTTGCCTTGCACGTGTCGTTAAAGCTGTGCAAGTCAATGCCTGGAAAATATGAGCGCCCCATGCCGCTAAAGTCGGCCTGCAGGTCGCGCAGGAAGTTGATTTTCTGAAAGGCTGCGCCCAGCCGCATGGCGGAAGGCTTCAGCTGCTGGTACAGCGCGTCGTTGTGCTGGCAAAATACCCGCAGGCACATCAATCCCACCACCTCGGCCGAACCCAGAATATATTCCTGGAACTTCTCTGGCGTGTAATCTACATGCGTCAGGTCCATTTCCATGCTGTGGAGGAATTGGTCGATCAGCTCCCGGTCAATCTGGTACTGCCGAACAGCATGCTGAAAGCTGTTCAGGATAGGATTCAGGCTGATGCCTTCGTCGATGGCGCGATACGTCTCTTCGCGAAAGCGCGCCAGCAACGTGACTTTGTCATAGTCCTGAAAGGAGTCGACAATCTCGTCGGCAAAGCGCACAAATCCATAGATGGAATAGATCGGGTCGCGCAGCCCTTTGCCCAGGCACAGAATGCCCAGCGAGAACGAGGTACTATAAGCCTTTGTTGTCAGCCGGCTGCACCGGATCGAAACATGATCAAAGAGCTGCTTCATAACAATTAATGTACAAATTCCTGATGGGTTTTAATAAGCTCACGCGCGGCCACCTGGCCTGATATCAGGGCGGGTGGCACACCCGGGCCCGGTACTGTAAGCTGGCCTGTATAAAACAAGTTACGCACCTTTTTGTTTCGCATGGAAGGCTTCAGGTTTGCCGTCTGCCACAAGGTATTGGCGAGACCATAAGCATTTCCCTTAAACGCATTGTAGTCCTGTATAAAATCCTGGTGGGCATAGCTGCGTTGGTAAACAATATGCTCACGCACGGATTGTCCCGTGAGCTGTTCGAGGCGTGTCAGCACGCGCTGCAGGTAGTGCTCGCGGATCGAGGCTGTGTCCGTCAGACCCGGGGCGACGGGAATCAGTATAAAAAGGTTCTCGCAGCCGGCGGGCGCTGTCGTGGGGTCTGTCTGCGACGTGCAGGAAACATAGAACTGCGGCGCTGACGGCCACTGCGGCCGGTCGTAGATCTCGGCGGCGTGCAGGCGAAAGTCTTCGTCAAAGAACAGCGTGTGGTGCAGCAGCCCCCGGAGCTTTTTGTCGATGCCGAGAAAGTATATCAGGCTCGACGGCGCCAGCACGCGCTTTTTCCAATAGGCCTCGCTATACTGCCGGTGTGACGGGGGCAACAGGTGTTGTTCCACATGGTGGTAATCGGCGCCGGCGACGATATAGTCGAATGCCTGGAATTCGCCGTGCACGACTACGCCGGTGGCTTCCGACCCTTCCACCACTAGCTTTTCTACCGGGCTGTTGAAGGCGAAACGCACGCCCAGCTCGCGGGCCAGCGCGGTCATGCCTTCAATGATGCGATACATGCCGCCCTGCGGGTACCAGGTGCCCAACGCCATGTCGGCATAGTTCATGAGACTATATAGCGCGGGAATCTTTTCTGGCGATGCGCCCAGGAAAAGCACCGGAAACTCCAGTAGCTGTATAAGCCGCGGGTTACGAAAGAACTTTCGGATGTATGCCGAAATAGATTGGAATACGTGCAGGCGAAAGGTATTTTTTATCACGTCTGCCCGCAACAGCTCGCGCACCGACAGGCCGGGTTGGTATACCAGGTCGCGCATGCCAATGTTGTATTTAAACTTGCCTTCTTCTAAAAAGCGCAGCAAGTGCCTGCTGCTGCCGGGCTCCACCCGCTCAAACATATCGCACAGGGCTTCTACACCCGCGGGTACGTCGAGTACATCGCCGGCGGCATACACAATGCGGTAGGAGGGATCGAGTCTCTCGAGCGTGTAGTAGTCAGCGGTTTTTTTGCCAAACTCACCAAAGAACTGGTCGAATACATCGGGCATCCAATACCAGCTTGGGCCCATATCAAACGTAAAGCCATCGGCCTGAAACACGCTGGCGCGTCCACCGGGTTGGGCGTTCTTTTCGAAAACCGTTACCTCAAAGCCGTCACGGGCCAGGAAACACGCTGCTGACAACCCGGCAAAACCGGAACCGATCACTGCTACACGCTCCATCGTTTAGTACCCCGGCAATCTTTTCTGAATTTCTTTACGCGCCTGGAAGATGCGGTTCTTCACTGTGCCGATGGGAATGCCCAGTTGCTCGGCAATCTCGTGGTAGTGATACCCGGTGGTATACATCTTAAACGGCATCAGCAGGTCGTTTTTAATGGCGTGCACGTTGCGCCAGATTTCCTGGAACTGCATACGCTCCTGCGGCCGCGCAAAGGTGTGTTCTTCCTCTACGTTGAGGAAATATAACTCCTTGGTGCCATCGTGCCTGGTGCGCTCGCGCTTTGTGCGGCGGTAGTTGTTAATGAACGTATTCCGCATGATGGTAAAGAGCCATCCATTCAGGTTTGTATCGTCGCGGAACTTGTCGCGGTATAACAGAGCCTTGAGCATTGTGTCCTGCACCAGATCATGTGATTCCTCACGGTCACGGGTGAATCGGCGCGTAAACATTTGCAGCGTAGGCCGCAAACGGGCAATCTGATAGGTGAATTCAACAGCGGTCATGGTCTTTTTTGTTTAAGTAACACCTAATTTATATCAACAAATATAAAGAAAGACCGACTTTAAGCAATGTTTTGTTTAGTTTTTTGTTTTAAAAACTAAACAAAGTGAATTGAGCATATGATGGCAAAGCAGACGGTAGGCGCCTGTAGCATCTATAATTTACACAGGAAAAGACCATTCCCGCCTACGTAAATCAGGGTATTTTCCGGCTTCCGGTGTGTTTTAAGTATGCTTAGAAGAAGTGTTGGAGCTCGGTGGGTGTGGTAAACGTCTGCACATTGCCCACCTTCTCGCCGTGAAACCGGGTGGTTTGCACACCCGATGCCAGCACAGTAGCGTTCGGGAAGTCGGCCGAGAGTTTTTTGAAATACGCTTCGAGGCTGCCCGTCAGCGGGCTGGTAATAATAGTGATCAGTATACCGGGCTTGTGTATCTCCACGATCTTGACCAGGTCTTCATAGGGCACGTTCTGGCCCAGATAGTAGGTGCGATAACCCGCCTTGCGGGCCAGGAAGTTATAGAACAACAGGCCCAGCTCGTGCATCTCGCCTTCGGGCAGATACAACAACGCCTTGTGCGTTCCCTTGGGGGGAAGGGTCAGGCCATCGATGGCGACAATGATCTTCTGACGGATGAGGTTCGAGATAAAATGTTCGTGCGCCGGCGTGATGTTCTGTGTCTGCCAGAGGATGCCGATCTTTTCGAGGAAGGGATAGATGATGTCAGCGATGGTCTTCTCAAAACCGTAGCGTAAAATGAGTGTGTTCAGATTCTTTTCAAAGATCTCTTCTTCCAGGCCGATCATGGCCAGCACCAGTTGATCGATGTGCACCGCGGCATCATTATGCAGCTCGCTGATCTCAAGCACCTTGCGGTTTATCTCATCCATGCTCATGTCGGCAATGCGCGAGATCTTGATGCCGTTGTTGTTGAGCAGCGAAACGTTGATCAGCTTCTTGAGGTCGTCGTCCGAGTAAAACCGAATGTTGGTGGTGGTGCGGGCTGGCGCAATTATTTTATGACGTTTCTCCCAGATACGGATTGTGTGCGCTTTGATGCCGGAGAGCTTTTCAAGTTCCTTGATTGAATATTTACCCATAACCGCTGATTACCGTTCTAAAAACCACGGAAGCCCAAAAATGTTTCTTTTATCTGTCATTATCTGCGCGATGTTCTATATTCCTGATCCCAACCCTGGTTTGGTATGTCGGTGGAGGTTTTAAAAATAGCAAAAGACTGGTTTTCCGCGCAGGGCTGGCGCCCTTTTCCTTTTCAGGAAGAGTCGTGGCAGGCGTACCTGGATGGTAGTAGTGGTCTGGTCAATGCGCCCACTGGCAGCGGCAAGACCTATTCGCTCCTGATGCCGGTCATGCTGGAGTATATACGCAATCATCCCGATGATTATAAGACGCGCCGCAATAACGGACTGCAAGCCATTTGGATCACGCCCATCCGCGCACTGTCCAAAGAGATCGAGCTATCGGCCCGCCGCCTGATCGACGGGCTGGAGCTGCCCTGGCGCATCGGCGTGCGCTCCGGCGACACGTCCACCAAAGACCGCGCCGCACAACGCAGCAAACCACCCGAGCTCCTGATCACGACACCCGAAAGCCTGCACTTGTTGCTGGCGTCGAAGGGCTATGCTGATTTCTTCAAAGAATTGAAGGTATTAGTCGCCGATGAATGGCACGAGCTGATGGGCAGTAAACGCGGTGTACAGGTAGAGCTGGCCCTGTCACGGCTCAAGACGGTCGTGCCGGCACTCAAGGTATGGGGCATCTCGGCGACGATCGGTAACATGGACGAAGCCTTGCAGGCACTGCTTGGTAATTATTACCACCAGCGTCCCTATAGCGTGATCCGCGCCGACATTCATAAAAAAATCGAAGTGATCTCGGTCATGCCCGACACGCTGGAGCGCATGCCGTGGGCGGGTCACCTGGGGATAGTATTGTTGGAGAAGGTAATTGAGATCGTACGCAACAGTAAGACGACGCTCATCTTTACCAATACGCGGTCATTTGCCGAGATCTGGTATCAAAAGATGCTCGACAAAGCGCCCGAGCTTTCGGGCCTCATGGCCATGCACCACGGTTCGATCAGCCAGGAGTTGCGCAACTGGGTAGAAGAGCAACTGCACCTGGGCAAGCTCAAGGCAGTAGTCTGTACCTCCAGCCTCGACCTGGGCGTGGACTTTCGTCCCGTGGAGACAGTCGTGCAGGTCGGTGGGCCGAAAGGTGTTGCGCGCTTCCTGCAGCGTGCCGGCCGCAGCGGTCACCAGCCCGGCGCGGTAAGCCGTATATACTTTGTACCGACGCACTCGCTGGAGCTTATCGAAGCAGCCGCGATACGCGAAGCGATCGTCCGCAAGGTAGTCGAAGACCGGCTGCCCTATATCCGTTCGTTTGATGTGTTGATGCAATACCTGGTGACACTCGCCGTGTCAGATGGTTTTGAGGCCGACACCACGCTGGCCGAAATACGCGGCACCTTTAGCTTTGCCAGCGTGACCGACGACGAGTGGCTCTGGATGCTGAACTTCCTCACCCATGGCGGCGACTCCTTGCAGGCGTATGATGAATATCGCAAGGTTGTATTGCAAAACGGTATATACCGCGTCGAGAACAGGGCCATTGCGATGCGCCATCGATTGTCGATCGGTACGATCGTGAGCGACAGCTCCATGCACGTCAAGTTTTTGTCGGGCAAATACCTGGGCACAATCGAAGAGTACTTTATAACACGCATGAGTCCCGGCGATGTATTTTGGTTTGCGGGCCGCAACCTGGAACTGGTACGTGTCAAGGACATGGTGGCGCAGGTGCGCAAGTCTAACAAAAAGTCCGGTCGGGTGCCGTCGTGGCAGGGGGGACGTATGCCGCTGTCGTCGCAGATGAGCGAGCTGATACGCAACAAGCTCGATGAAGTTGTGCGCGGTGTGGAGCACGACGAAGAGTTAAAATTCTTAAAGCCGCTGTTCGACCTGCAACGTCAGCGCTCACACTTGCCCGGTGCGGGTGATTTTCTGGTAGAGTACTTTGAGAGTGATGAAGGGTATCACGTGATCATGTACCCCTTCGAAGGCCGGTTTGTGCACGAAGGTATCGCCGCCCTGGTGGCGTATCGCATTGCCCAGATTCAGCCCATCACTTTTTCGATTGCCATGAACGACTATGGCTTCGAGCTATTGTCAGATCAGCCCATTCCGATCGAAGAAGCCCTCGAGACCGATGTACTCGGTACGACCGACCTGCTCAAAGACATTCAGGCCAGTGTCAACGCCACGGAAATGGCCCGCCGCAAGTTTCGCGACATCGCCGCCATTTCAGGATTGGTGTTCAAAGGCTACCCGGGCAAGCCGGTAAAGGACCGCCACCTGCAGTCATCGTCGCAGTTGTTCTTTAACGTCTTTCACGACTACGAGGGGCACAACCTACTCTTACGGCAGGCGTATGAAGAAGTGATGGACTTTCAGTTGGAGGAGGCGCGCCTGCGCCGGGCGCTGGACCGCATTGCGCGACAAAAGATCATGATCACCTATCCACCGAAACCAACGCCGTTCGCGTTCCCCATCATGGTAGACCGCATGCGTGAAAAGCTGACGACCGAGAAGATCGAAGACCGCATCCGCAAGATGGTAGTGGAATACGACGAATCGTGATGCACGACATGTACCTTCGTGAAGAAATATGTAGGAAAACTATGAGCCGAGTGGCTTCTTTGAGTTATAGTGTATTAATAACAGTTAATAATGACGTAACGTAATTGTCAGGGGGCGCTTAAACAAAAATGTCCTGACGGGGAGCCAGGACATTGTTTGTATTTCCATTGGGGATTAATAGTCATTTCTGCGGTTATAACCACCGCCACCACCGCCACCGCTTCTGTAGCCGCCACCACCGCCACTGCGGGGAGCATCGGTCTTCGGTCTTGCTTCGTTTACAACCAGGGTTTTGCCGAGGAAGTTGAATCCGTTAAGGCTAGTGATAGCCTGACGACCTGCAGACTCATCCGCCATTTCGATAAAACCGAAACCACGGCTGCGCTGCGTTACTTTGTCCATGATAATCTTGGCAGAAGAAACTTCGCCATACTCTTCGAATAATCCCTTCAATTCCTGCTCGGACGCCTTAAAAGGGATGTTGGCAACGTAAATGTTCATTGTTGAAAAATAGTAAATGAGAAATTAGTTTGTGTGAACTGGCAAACTTAACCTGCAAACTACATAGAGGGGTTTTAAGTAAGCGTGACAATTAACATATGCAAGGTAAGGATTTTTTTGAATTTTCAAATTTTGCCACTTTTCCTCGTTTCCAGCTCAAAAACGCAGCTTTTTCGGTGTTTCGGACAATTCTGGTGCCTTGTTGATACCCATTATTCCGCCTTTTTTACCGTCGGCGGAATAGACCTTGGAAGATATAAATCACGTTTTTCAAACCGTTGCGCCGGACGCGCCAAAAGCAGCAAATACATCGTTCCCCCTACACGACAGACGTCGTCCGGAACCACGTAAGCCCACCACAGTGCACCTCACCGTGTGTTCCGGCAAAAGCACGATAATGCTTGCAGACACATGCGCACACGATAGTTTGATAGAATACAATTCCGCATATTCGCCGACCTAACCGAATAACCCAATATGACACGAACATTTTTGGCTGCCTGGCTGTTGGTCCTGGCCCTGGCAGTACCCACCGTGGCAGCGCCAGGCTTTGATGCCCGGTACCTGCAGGTGCGCTGGGAGATTGTCGAAAACAACTACCAGGGCAAAACCCAATTCCTCTCGGCCTTCACGTTCACCAACACCGGCAAGACAGATTTACCCAGGGAGGGGTGGACGCTCTATTTCAACTTTATCCGTACCCCCATCGCCGGCACCACCACGGGTGGGGTAAACGTCGAGCGCCTGAATGGCGACTTGTTCCGCCTCACGCCGCAAGCCGACTTTGCCGGCTTACCCGCCGGTAAATCCGTTCGCGTAGAATTCGTGGCACACGACTGGGTGATCAATTATACCGATGCGCCCGCCGGATTATACCTGGTCTGGCAGGATGCACCTGCCGTGGGTGTGCCGGTAACAAACTATACCGTTCTGCCGTCCACCGAGCCGCGCCAGTACAACCGCTTTGAAGCCGACAAGATCGGACTCATCACACCACAGGTGCTATACGAACAAAACAAGCTATACCACGACGTACCCGCGCAACAACAAGTGCCCATTTTCCCGACGCCCGTGTCCTACCGCGGCGGCCCGGGTACCTTTATTCTCACGCCGCAAGTACCCATCCAGGCCGATGCGGCTTTTAAACGCGAAGCCAGCTACCTGGCCGGCGAGCTGACCACCTTGCTGGGCAAACGCCCGCTCTTGTCAGCAGCCTCCGGGGGTGCCGCCAAGATCGTATTGCAACAGAAGGCTATGCCCGAAGAGGCCTATACCCTGGAAGTAAAGGCAGAGGGGATTATCATCACGGCAGGTTCCGCCAAAGGTATATTCTATGGTATACAGTCGTTGAAGACCCTGATACCGCCAACGGCGTGGGCCGCACCCGCGAATGTCATTCGCATTCCGGAAACGACAGTACAAGACGCTCCGCGCTTTGGACACCGTGCTTTCTTTATCGATGTCTGCCGCAACTTCCAGGAGAAGAAAGAAATCCTCAAGCTGCTCGACCTGATGGCGCTGTACAAACTTAACGTGTTGCACTTTCACCTGACGGAAGACGAAGGGTGGCGTTTGGAAATACCCGGCTTGCCGGAGCTGACCGAGATCGGCGCACGCCGCGGGCACACCGTAACGGGCGAAGATTACCTGCAGCCATCCTTTGGCTCCGGCCCGGATGTGAACGGCCGGATAGGGTCGGGCCATTATACTCGCGCGGACTATATCGAGATTCTGAAGTATGCCACCGAGCGGCATATCGAAGTGATTCCCGAGTTGGAAACACCGGGCCATGCGCGCGCTGCCGTGGTCGCGATGAACGTTCGCCACAAGCGCTTACAACAGGAGGGAAGACGCGAAGAGGCCGCCCGCTACCTGCTGAGCGATCCGGAAGACGCTTCCGAATACCATTCGGTGCAGGGCTGGACGGACAACGTCATTAACGTGGCCATGCCGTCCACCTATACATTCCTCGAAAAAGTGACCGACGAGTTGGTTGCCATGTATAAAGAAGCCGGTGCACCGCTCAAAACGGTTCACTACGGCGGTGACGAAGTGCCCGCGGGTGTGTGGGAGAAGTCTCCCGCCGTGAAGAAGCTCATGGCGGCCGAGCCCGCGATCAAAACAACCAGCGACCTGTGGTATTACTTCTATGGTAAAGTAAGCCGAATGGCCGCCAGCAAGGGTTTGTATATGTATGGCTGGGAAGAGATCGCCATGCGCAAAACACAACTTGACGGCAACCCGCATGCTATACCCAACCCCGACTTTGTGCAGAAGGGCTTTCAGGTAGATGTTTGGAACAATTCCATAGGCTGGGGCTCGGAAGATCTGGCTTATCGCCTCGCCAACGCCGGCTATAAGGTCGTGCTATCGTGCGTGAGCAATATGTACTTCGACATGTCGGTATATAAAGCCTTTGACGAGCCCGGATATTACTGGGGCGCGTTTGTGGATGTCGATAAGCTCTTCTACTTTATTCCATACGACTATTTCAAGAATACCAAAGAAGACCGTCTGGGCAATCCGTTGGATCGTTCGATCTTTATTGGTAAAGAACGGCTGACGGACTATGGTAAGTCAAACATCGTCGGTATTCAGGGACTGATCTGGTCCGAGACCGTGCGTGGTCCGGAGCAGTTGGAATATAAAATACTGCCGAAGATGCTGGGCCTGGCGGAACGCGCCTGGGCCGCAGACCCGGCGTGGGCTACGGAGAAAGATCCGGCCCGCAGCGAGGCGCTGTACGCGGACGCCTGGTCGTCCTTTGCGACAACCGTCGGCAGCCGTGAGTTGCCACGCCTGGATTATTATGCCGGTGGTTTCCAATACCGCATACCTTCGCCCGGGGCGACTGTGGTCGACGGTAAGGTGGTGTTGAACCAACAACTGCCGGGCTTTACACTGCGCTATACCACGGACGGCACCGAGCCAACAGTAAAGAGCCAGGCCTATACGGCACCCATTGCCGTCAAAGGCGACATTAAAATAAAAGCATTCAACACCCGCGGTCGTGCGGGAAAGACCAGTACTGTTAAGAACCCCTAAACCGATAGCCCCATGCAAAACTCCCTAACAACCCAACGCGTGTTATCGATCGATGCCTTTCGCGGCATTACGATCCTGGTCATGATCTTTGTCAACGAGCTGGCCGGTGTACAGGGCATACCGGCCTGGATGAAACACGTGCCGGCGACAGCCGATGCCATGACGTTTGTCGACGTGGTGTTTCCGGCCTTCCTGTTTATTGTCGGAATGTCCATTCCCTTCGCTATTGCCAGTCGCCGGGCCAAAGGCGACAGCGTGGGTCAGCTAAACGCCCACATACTCTTCCGCACCCTGGGCCTGCTGGTCCTGGGCTTCTTTATGGTCAACGCCGAAGGCGGCTATAACGAAGCGGCCATGGCGATACCGCTGGCCCTGTGGTCGCTGTTGTTTTACGTGGGCGTGATCCTGATTTGGAATGTTTATACTTCCCTGAGCAAGCCGGTTGTCTATACGCTCCGGGCGACGGGTGCCGTATTGCTGCTGGTGCTGGCGTGGCTGTACCGTGGTGGCGAAGACGGCACGGGCTCGATGACACCACAGTGGTGGGGAATCCTTGGCCTTATCGGCTGGGCGTACCTGGTAGCCTGCCTGTGGTACCAGCTCGTGCGCGGTAAGCTGGCCGGAATCTGCGCCGGAATCTTGCTGTGTTTAGGACTGTATATACTGGGGAAAGCTGGAGTCGTAAGCGAGGTACCTGTACTGGGTTGGATTGTCGGCCAGATGGGACACGCCATCCATACAGCGATCGTGCTTTGCGGTATTACAGCATCGCTCATATTCTTTGACCGCAAGCATGCCCATACCAACGACCGCCGGTTGCTGGAAGTGCTTGCTTTTGCACTTATCCTGGTGGCGGCGGCCTTTCTGGCGCGACCCTACTATAAAATCTCGAAGATCTTTGCGACGCCTTCCTGGGCTTTCTACAGCGCGGCGATCTGCTGTGTCATCTTCACATTCCTGTATTGGCTCATCGATCTGAAGCACGTCAGTCGCTGGACGGCCTTTTTTAAACCCGCGGCCTCCAACCCCTTGCTGACGTATATCATACCGTTTATCTTGTACGCCATGTTGCGCCTGTTCCATACGCACTTTCCCGGCTTCCTGTACGAAGGGGTGGTCGGCATTGTGTGGTCCATGGTGTTTGCGGTGGCCGTCATGGCCCTCGTGATCGGGTTGAATAAGCTCAGGATCAGGTTGCAGCTGTAGTCAACGTAGTGGCTATGCAATCCGCCTTACAACAACATATTCAAAAGTTTGTCAGTATCCCGGAGGAAGACATGTCCGGGATACTGGCATACTTCACGCCGATGCACCTCCGAAAGAAGGAGAACTTGTTGGTGGAAGGTAACGTCTGTCACTCGAATTATTTCGTGGTGAAAGGCTACCTGCGCATGTTTTATATCAATGACAAGGGCGACGAGAAGACAATCCAGTTTGCCCTGGAGAACTGGTGGATGGCCGACTACGATTCGTTCTCCCACCAAAAGCCCGGCCTGTTTTCCATTCAGGCCGTCGAGCGTGCCGAGGTATTGGCCTTGCATTACCAGGCGCAGGAAAAAATGCTGCAACAATACCCGTTACTCGAGCGCTACTTTCGTCTCATGCACCAGCGTGCTCACGCGGCCTCGCAGCAGCGCATTCGCGGGCAGTATAACTTGTCCCGCGAAGACCAGTACCTGAACTTTGCCCGGCGATACCCGGAGTTCGTGCAACGGGTGCCCCAATATCTGTTGGCATCCTTCCTGGGCTTTACACCCGAATATCTGAGCGAAATCCGCGCAAAGAAACGATCTTAAACCTGTTTAAGAATTCCCATCGGGTGGCCCGATACCTTTGATCCATCAAATCACAACAGCTATGGAACAAAGAGTAAAAATCGCCGAAGCATTTCCCGAAGGCCAAAAAGGCATGATAGGCCTTGTCACCGCCTTAAGCAAAATCAACCTGACGCCGATCCAGAAAGAGCTGATCAAAATCCGCGCGTCTCAAATCAACGGCTGCAGCTACTGCCTCGACATGCACACTCGGGATGCCCTGAAACTGGGAGAGACCCAACAACGCCTCTTCGTCCTCAGCGCCTGGCGCGAGACGGACCTCTTTACAGCGGAAGAGAAAGCGCTCCTGGCATTGATCGAGGAGGTTACGCTCATTCACCAGAAAGGGGTGACGGATGAGACCTATAAAGGTGCTGAGAAGTTCTTTAGCGCGGAGACAATTGCGCAGATTATTATGGCGATTGTATTGATCAACGCGTGGAATAGGATTGCGATTAGTACGCATATGCCGATCCCACGGTAGGGGAGGGCAGTGTGGGTGTGAGGGTGAGTGTGAGAGCGAGGAAGGAAACAGTGTATCGGTATTCACTCTCGCGCTCACACTCACGCTGTACTAATAAGCCCGGTCCACCGTGCCCGATCCATAGATCTTCTTGGTAGCGGTCTTCGTGTTTCCTTTGTGTTTGATGCTGCCGCTGCCTTGAATGGTTGCGTCGAGGTTGCTGGCCACATTCAGCTCAGCGGTACCGCTGCCGGTAACTTTAGCCTTCGCAGTTTCCAGCGGGCAGGCAAAGCCTTTAATAGCGCCGGAGCCGCTTACGGAAGCATCGATCGAAGTAGCATAGCCCTTCAACGTCAATACGCCCGAGCCGCTCACTTCAGCTTTTACCGTGTTGCCTTTGATATCGACGTCCATCGCGCCGTTGCCGTTTACCCCGAGCGTTACGTAGTCCGCGGCGATCGAGTTTTCAGAGATTATCTTGCCGCCACCGTTCACCTGCAGGTCGTTGATGCTTTTTACGCTGACGTACAGCTTCATGGTAGGGTTTAATTTGATGTCGTCGATCTTGGCCCACAGGCTTTTGTTCGGCGACTCGGGCTTGCGCTCGATGTTGATCATGAGGATGCCGTTTTCTACTTTGATATCGCTCACCGAAAAAATCTCGGTCAGGGCTTCTACAGTAACCTCCTGCTTGTTGGTTTGCTTCAGGTAAACGGTGTAATTGGAGTTTACATAGATGCCCTTGAACTCAGGCAGTTCCAGGACCTTTTTGGTAGTTTGAGCAAACGTCACGACGGCCAGTAAAAAGGCTACGGAGAGAGCAAGTGTCTTTTTCATACAGAATTTGATCATTGAAATGTTCTGGGGTTAAATAACGATCCCCCCGTTGAAATTATAAAATCATCCTGACGATTAAAAGCGTCATTGATCGCCGGATTCGCCGTCGATTGTGGCAAACAGCCACAAACCTTACCTCCCTTTGCGGAATATGGCCTTGAATATCAGGATAAAAGCAATCCCGCCGATGCACATAATAAGCAGTACTTCAGGGGTTATTTGGTTGACAGCATGCATCCGGAAAAGCGGTTTTAAGATCTGGTAAAGTGCAGGGCTTGCCCTTAGTCACGCAAATGTACGCGTACCACGTGCATATCCGCCGTCATAAACAGGGTTTTCTCATCAGCCGTCAGGGCGCAGTTCGATACCGGCACCGGCATTTTGATCTTGCCCAGTATCTTGCCTGCGCTGTTAAAGATCCAGAGTCCGCCCGGACCGCTGGCGAAGATATTACCCTGCTTGTCTACCTTCAGGCCGTCGGGCAGTCCCTGTTCGGACTCCGCTGCTTTCGTGGCATCATAGAAGACCCGGGCATTTACGATCGAGTCGTTGTCGGCAATGTCGAACGCGTACCAGATGGCTTTCTTCGAGTCGGAGTTGGCGACGATGAACGTCTTGCCGCCGGGCAGAAAGGCAATGCCGTTCGGACGCGTAAGCGAGTCTACCGCGACCGTGGTCTTGCCATGCGACACGCGGTAGACGCCATTGATAGGTGTCTCTTTCGCGCTGTCCTGGTCGGACTGGGTAAGCAGGCCGTAGGGCGGGTCCGTGAAGTATAGGTCGCCGTTCGGGCGATAGACGGCGTCGTTGGGACTATTGAGCTTTTTGCCGCCGAGGGTGTCAGACAGGGTAACAAAGTTAGGTTGCGGGTTGTTAAGCGGCGCGGCCATCATCGCTACGCGGCGGTCGCCGTGCTGGCAGAGTACCAGTTTTCCATCCAGGCTAAGCGTTAGGCCGTTGGAGCCCATCTCGCCACCGCGGGGTGTCTCGCCGGTATAGCCGGAGGGTGTAAGGTACACCGATACACCCTTTCCTTCCGACCACTGGTGAATGGTGTTTTTGGGCACGTCCGAGAAGATCAGTGTCTTGGTCTCTTCCAGCCAGAGGGGGCCTTCGCTCCACTCAAAGCCCGAGGCGATCACCTCTGGCTGTGTGCCCCGTTGTACAATGGCGTCCAGGGCTGGGTCAAGGCGTTCTACGGTGCCAATGGGACCGGTTTCTTTGGAAGTACAAGCTGCCAGGAGAAGAAACATAGCGGATAGGGTTACGTATTTCATACAGGCTAAGGTTAGGCATCAAACGATTGTACTGGTAAAGTAAGCCCGATCGGGATATCCTCCAAGAGGGAGGCAGGTTTTTTGCGCCGGGGCGTGATCTTCGGGGGTTTGTGCTTACTTTTGCCCGCTATACCAGTGGCACCGTGCGCGTCAGCAAAGGCTTTATTAAGAATTCGTTTATTTATACCGTGGCCGGCGCGCTGCCCATGGCCAGTGCGCTAATTCTCGTGCCGTTTTACCTTCGGTACTTGCCCGGCGAACTGTACGGCGTGGGAATGACCTGCCTGGCGTTTTCGGTACTGGTGCAGATCCTCGCGTCGTATAGCTTTGATACTTCGTTGTATGTAACCTATCATGAGCTTAAGCACGACCGCGACCGTCTGAGCACCTATGTCAGTTCAGCGTTTATTTTTATGCTGCTGCTGGGTGTCGCGCTGACGGTATTTTTTGCGCTGAGTGGTGAATTCATTTTTACGTATTTCATTAAGGACAAAGATCTTTCATTTTATCCCTACGGATTGATCTCCGTGGGAATCGGTGTGTTTCAGGCAATCTTCAAAGTGCACAGCAACCTGCTGCAAACGCGCGAGAAGTCAGAGACATACCTGTGGGCCAATGTCATCAATTTTACGATCATCGCCGCGGCGTCGATCGCCGGCATGGTACTTTTTCCAAATACCCTGGTCGGTCCGTTAGGCGGACGGCTGCTGGCGGGTGTACTAATGACCTTATGGGTGCTCTTTCGCGTATTCGGCGCATATGGATGGCACTTCAAAAGCCCCTGGCAGCAGACGTCGGCCCGGTTTAATGCCCTGGCGTTTGTATACCAGGTCCTACAGTGGGTGATCAACTATTTCGACCGGCTGATGATCGCCGCCTATTTCACCTTTTCGATGGTGGCGACGTATGACTTTGCCATCAAGTGCCTGGTGCCGGTGGAGCTCATGCTCAACGGACTAAACAGTACCATTGGTCCTAAGGTAGTAAAGCGCATGAATGAGCAGACGGTCAAGACTGCTACCCAGGAAATTAATCGTTATTACTATGGCCTGGTGTCGGTTGTATTGCTGATACTATGCCTGTCCATCGCTTTTATTCCCTCCATATTAGCATTGTTTGTCAAGAAGGATAGTTATGCCGGCGAGGCCCTGCAGTATATACCGTACATTGCCGTGGTCTTTATCTTCCGGGCCATGCGCCTGTATTTTGTCACGCCGTATACAGTCTTAAAAAAGATGGGTACGCTCACCGTCATTAATATTTTTGTCTCGGCATTGAAGATCGGCCTGATGGTCGTGCTCATTACCCGGTGGCAGTTATACGGTGTCGTGGTATCGGCGGTATTAGCCTATGCGTTCGAGCTGGTGCTGCTGTGGATTAATTTAAAGGACGACTATGCCATGCGCTTCAATGCCTTTAAATTGTTCATTGCACCACTGCTGATGTTTGCCGTCATCGTGGTGGGCGAGCCATTGTTGGGTGTACATTATCCTTTACCCGTGCACCTGGGCTATGGTGTACTGTGTGTCGGGTTGTTGTACGTAGCGTACCGCAACGAAGTAAAACTGATTGACCCATTTAAAATACTAAAATAACGATGGCCGGATTTGTAGGCGCCTGTAGTCGTGCATTGTCAGTTACCGAAGCTTCTGTCGCCCGCGCGGCACAAATGACTGTATATTCCCCGAAGGCTACTGAGGCTCCTGTCTACAGTGACCGTGCGCTGATCGTACACCGGTCGTTCTTTGGCTTTTTAGAAACCACGCGAAACCATGCGCAAGCCGGTGGCCTGCACGTTTGGGTTGACGGTGAGATCTATAACCAGTCCGAACTGGCAACGGCCCCCGGCGAAGTATTTGCCGACACGCTCTTGCAGCACTATCGCGACGGCCGCCTGGAGCAATTACTGGCCCGCGTAGATGGTGTATACATCGCCTTGTTGTACGATACTGACCGCCGGCAACTGCACATCCTGGTTGATCGCTACGGCCTGCGCCCGTTCTATCTGTACCACGGCCAGGGCCACCTGCTCTTTGGGGCGGAAGTAAAATGTTTCCTCGAGCTCGAACCCTTTACACCCCGCATACGCCGTGACGTGGTCGACAGTTTTATGCACCTGGAGCATTTCCTGGGCGACACAACCTGGTTCGAAGGTGTATGGGTAGCCGCGCCGTCCACGTGGTACACCTACTCGCTGGACGACGACAGCCTGCGTCAGAAACGGTACTGGACCTGGGCCGCGATGAAGCCCCGTACCCTGACGCTGGATGAAGCCGCCGAAGAAATGGGCATGCTGCTGGACCAGGCCAACAAGTCACGCGCGATTCACGACGGCTATACCGTCGGCGTAGCATTGAGTGGCGGCATGGACTCCCGCGCCATCCTGGCCGCGGTGCACGAACAGAAGCCACCCACCTATACCTTTGGCATTGAAGGCAGCGCGGATGTGGCGGTAGCCAAACAGGTTGTTGCCGTGGCCGGCGTTACACATGTGGCCTACGATACGCATGTCGACCACTGGCTGGAGCAACGCTTCAGCGGCATCTGGAAGACCGACGGCATGTTTAACGTGTACCACATGCACTATTCGCACCTCATGGACAAGATCGCTGCCGTGATGGATGTGAACCTGAGCGGCTTCCTCGGCGATGCCGTGATCGGTGGTACCTATCTTAGCAAAAAAGGCAAGACCTTCCTGAGTCAGCGCATTAATCCGGAAGTCGCCAGACATTATTATGGTCCCTACTATACCCAGTGTGACCTGAACGACTCCTTCTTCGATCTCGACAAAGTCGATCCCTACCTGTTCTACAACCGCGGCCGCCGTATGATCGGCATGGGTGCCGAGGAGGCCGCCAAGATCATACCACAGCGCGTGCCGTTTATGGACAACAAGCTGATGGAGCTGTCATACGCCTTACCCGACGAGTACCGCGTTAACAGCCGCGTATACTACCGCGCCCTGTTGCGCAAATACCCGGCGTTCTACAAGACCATACCCAACGCTTCGTCCGGCCTGCCGCTCATGGAGCACCCCACACTGGCGTACACGCTGCGCAAGAAGTACAACAAGCTGGTATATGCGGTAAAATACAAGCTGGGCATTCCGACGTCCTACACGGATGTATACAATTGGATCAAGGTACCCGAAACGGCCGCGGCAATCCGCCGGCTACTCGATCCCAAAACAGCATTGTATGCTCAGTACACGTCGGATAATTACGTAACGAAGTTTCTGGAGCCACACGTGCAGGGCAAACATAACTATATGAAACAGGTCATGGGGGCCGTGACGGTGGAGATCTGGCTACAGCAGGTATTCAACAAAAAATACCGGCGGTACGAAGCGAAGCACTAAAACAACCTCAACAAGCACGCCATGAACGGAACCATCCGCGCCAACATCAAACCCGGCAGCCACGTCAAGATCGTCCTCAAGAAAGACCAGCGGACGGGCACCCTCACCGAAGGCATCGTCAAAGACCTGCTGACATCCGCTCCCAAACACCACCGCGGCATCAAAGTACGCCTGCAAGACGGTCAGATCGGCCGCGTACAGGAGATTTTAGAATAAGCTGATTAACATGTCCACGCCGCCCATCCATTCCGTGCATGCTTCCGAGCTCCCTGCCGATGGCCTGGAACAGGAGGTGCTGCGTTTGG
This sequence comes from Parachryseolinea silvisoli, assembly GCF_021190955.1. Taxonomy (GTDB): domain Bacteria; phylum Bacteroidota; class Bacteroidia; order Cytophagales; family Cyclobacteriaceae; genus Ohtaekwangia; species Ohtaekwangia silvisoli. Next base: position 219,109 of record NZ_JAIOAO010000001.1, on the reverse strand, counting down.
AGGCGGCGTTGCAACAGGCGGAGGCTACGCTCAACGCCTTTGAACAAACCGTACGTGCGCGGCTCGGCGAGCAGATACGGCAAATGCGCGCATTGACGGATGTGTATAAAGCACAAAAGGCTGCCAAGAAAGAAAAGCGGCGGGAGCAGAAGCGGCGAGGAAAGAATTATCAGGAACCGCAGGGTTTATTGAGGACGAGGAGGGAAGAGGAGGAGTTGAATAGCGACGACCCTGCCGAGTTGAAGCGGTTGTACCGCGAGGCGATTGTACAGGTACATCCGGATAAATTTCCAGCGGCAAGTGAAGCGGAGGGGAAGCAGGCGGCTGCATTGACCACGCATCTGAACGAATTGTATGAACGCGGAGATCTGGAAGCGCTTCGCGATTTTCATGAGCATATTCTTGGAGAACATCCGCTGCGGCATACGGCCTATGTGGCGGGAAACGCCACACGTAATTTCTTACTGCGGAAAAAGGAACAGCTGAACGCTGCGTTAGCGGAATTGCTTCAATCGCAGAGCTATCAGCTGGCGGTTACGCCCGATCGCGATGCGCTTATGGATGCGCTGCGCGAGCAGTTTGAGCAGAAGATTGTGCAGCTTAAGAAGCGGACGAGGCAAGAAAAATTATAGTGTAACCCTTTACTTGTTCCATTCACGACGCCGTCATATTCTCCCGGCGTTCCTCCTGATATACCTGCGACAGCCGCGTCGACACGACCGTCGTCACTACGGCCAGCACCAGCAGCACCCCCGAGCAAATAAATATATTCGTCGTCCCGGCAAAGAAATCACCCGAAGCATAGATCGCGAGAATCTGAATGACCGAAAACGGCATCGAGCACGCCAGCACGTTCATCGCGAAGTCCTGATCGAATGTCTTGACGGCATTGTTCGCCTCCAGCTTACTCACGGCCGCCATGTGCGCACACGGCCAGAAACTACAGGCACTCTGCGGAAACACCACAATCAACAGAATAGTCGGTACGTCACTCACGGGAAAAAGAACCAGCAACGCACCGCTGATCAGGTACGCTATACCCGACCGAAAGAACAGAAATGAAAAGATCGTGCGCACCTGTTCCCAGGTGAGCCGCATAGACATGCCGATGAACAAAAGCACCAGCGGCGTCATCATGACACTCAGCCGGTCAACGCTCAATCGAATAAACTCCGGAAAGGCGTTATAGCCAAGCCCCAGCCCTAACATCAACAATGCCGTTACAATCACGATGTTCACCGGCTCGTTCACGAGGGAGAGTAGCAGGTCTTTCACTTTGCTGCGGCCGTTGGCGGTATGATGTTTATTATTCTCATAGTACCACTTCATGGCGATGGTATACGAGATGATGAGTACAAAGACCTTGTTCCCGACGTCGGCTAAGGCGGCCATCGCCAAGGGCCCCTGCCCGCTATATTCCATGATGAACGGAAAACAGGAAAGCCCCGGCGCCAGGGAGGGTATGAGCATGATGAGTGTGCGATATTGATTCACCGGGATGTTGAATACCGGCCGCAGGGGCAACTTATCAATGAGCAAGTGCATGATGATATTGAAGCCCAGCGAGAGAATGGGAATGATGATCAGGTCGGATTTAAAATCGATCTGAAGCAAGGCGATAAAAATGGTGGCCGGCAGGGCCAGGCTTAAGATCAATATTTTGATTCCGTCGCGCTGCTCTTTGCTCCTGATCTTGTTTCGGAACAGGTAGCCGATGAGAATAAGCAGCAGTAACGAAATAGTCTTGGTGGTGGCAGAGCTCATGCGTAAAATCTTCTCAAACGAATGGTGATAAAAATAATGATCCGGGTGAGCGCGTATCTGCGCTCCCTGGACGGAGCGGCGGCTATTACCGCCGCCCCTTTTCAGGAGACGATCCTCTCCGGTTGGATTGTACTCCGGCCGTACAGCGTTTGTTAGCTGACGATTTCGTTTAGCGTCTTGACAAAGAGTTTGAGCTCATCCATCGTACCAATGCTCACGCGCCCGTAGGGCTTACCATGAATATCATAGCCACGGATGCCCACGCCCTTTGCCAGCATACCGTCCATCATTTGCTTGACGGGCATTTGCAGCGGGAACAACACAAAGCTGGTATACGAAGGGATGGGATTGAGCCCGGCTTTCTTTAGTTCCTGGAAGACATACTCGCGGTTCTTTTTAGTATTGGTGCGTGTGAACATTTGGAATTCGGTATCCTGCATGCTGGCCAACGCGCCTTCGAGCGACGTTACGCTGATGCCCATTTCGGTACGAACAAGGTCCTGGATCATCTTCACCCGCTCGGGCTTGGCGATCATGTAGCCAATGCGCAGGCCGGCCATGCCATGGATCTTGGAGAACGTGCGGCTGATGATCACATCGTGGCCTTCTTTTACCAGGCTCACCGCGGTTTGAGATTCCGGTGCGTCGAGCAGCTCGAGGTAGGCTTCGTCGATAAAGATCGGCGCCTTCGAGGCTACCTGGCGGCAGAAGGTTTGGATCTCGGCGATCGGTGTGAGTGTACCCGTCGGGTTGTTGGGATTGCAGATGTAGACCAGTTTGGTCTGTGCATCGACAGCGCCGGCCATGGACGTCAGGTCGTGTGCATAGTCGGCCCGCAGCGGTACATTCTTCCAGGTGGCCCCGATCGAGGTGGCGGTGTTGACCAGTGACATATAGGAGGGGTCGGCAGAAATGACGTTGCCACCGTTCCGGCAAAGCGCAAAGGCCACTTTCTCCAGTACATCGGTGGACCCCGGTGCGAGCAGAATGTTCTCTTTGGCGACGCCTTCTTTTTCCGCCACGATCTCAATCATCTTCAGGCAGCTGCTGTATACATAGCGGTTGCCTTTGGTAGCGGCCAGGCTGATGGCGGCAACGGCTTTCTTGGAAGGACCCCATGGATTCTCGTTGGCCAGCAAACGGGCCTTGAGATTTTCCATGTCGGGTGGCGCTACGTGATATTGCTCCAGCAGATGATAATTCCCTTTGACCGGTGTCATACCAAAGGCGGGCTTTGCCAGGAGCGACTCGGAGAGCGCCATGCCTGTAAAGATTCCGCCGGCCGTTACCGTGCTGCGTTTCAACCATGCTCTTCTGCTAATACCGGGTGTTGTCATGTTCTGTTTTTTTAGGTGGATTTAGGATGTCATGTTCAGAGAAAGTTACTCGCCTACTGCGACCGGCGCTGCGTTCACGCCGACATCGCCGGTGGCGACTACGTCATCACCCAATAGCACACTCACGTGTGCATCGTAGGTGTCGAGGGAATCAAAGAATTCTTTATCGCTTATTATATAGAATTTCGATGTACTGAACGATCCGGTGGCACCGTCGATGTCGTACAGCGGCTCGAGCTTGGTGGCAGATGCTTCTGCCACGGCACCATCGAATATAGCGGAAGGGTACAACGTGCCCTCTTCTGTATTATTGAGCGAGAGCTGCACAAGTGTATTGCCGGCATTATCCTGCCAGAAAACAACCCGGCCACTTACCTCGCTGCCGGGAGCGGCATCGATTGTATAGGCCTTATAGGTAGAAACAGCGCCACCGCCTGGGGCGACATTCATTTCCGGCTCGAGCTCTTCCTGCTCGCACGAAGTAATCAGGGTAATGATCAGGCAGAGACCAAGCAGGATCAGGATAGATTGTTTTATATAGATGGGTTTCATAGTGAGTATACACATTAGAAGTTGAACATGATACGACCATAATAATACGCCCCGCTGGATCCTTGCTGATTGTTGGAATACAGGTAGAATCCTCTGTTCTCCGCACGCATAATATCGGGATAAGTATCGAGTATATTATTACCGCCTATGGATAATTTGATATTGGGGTTGACATCGTAGCTAACGCTGAGGTCAAATATAGTTTGCGCCGAAAACGTTTGATCCCAGTAATTTCCCGCACCGTCGCCTTCGATCGAAAGCTCGGTAACTTTTCCAAAATATGTTCCGCGTAACATCGTGGAAAGTTTGCCGACGCGATAGTTGATCGATCCGATCAGCTTGGTGCGCGGCGTGCCCGTTTCGAATTGCCCCATCACCTGGCGGTTCAGGTATTTTTCTACCAGCTCCTCGTCGGTCAGGTTGTCGACATCCAGGTCTATAATTTTACGTTTGGTAATCTCATTCTTGCTGAAGATGGATGCCAGGCTGACCGTGATCTGCGAGGTGCCTGTCAGGCTGGTGGTATAGGCTCCTACCATCTCGAGGCCTTTCGAGCGTACATTGGCACCATTGACGAAGAACTGCGCTTCGCTGCCGACGCCGATTACCTCTTCATAATTGTGACCTACTTCGGTTGCATTGAACGTATTGGTACGGAAGACCCGGTCGCGTACATCGATCTGGTAAGCATCGATGGTAAGCTCAAGCCCCAGAATGGGCTGATATGTCAGGCCGGCGCCATAGCTGGTCGAACGTTCCTCTGATAGTTCCTTGATGCCAATGGCCCGCGCGGCGGTACTATTCGTAGGGAAGGTGGTGTTGTCGACTGGCTGCGGAACACCGTTTGCATCGGGCAGGAAAGCTGTTGCCGTATGGGTATAGTTCAATTCTTGTAAAGACGGCGCGCGGAAGCCGGAAGAGGCCGAAGCCCGGATGGCAAGGTTCTTCATCACCGTATACCGTGCGGCGATCTTGCCGGTCACGACACTACCGAAGTCAGAGTAATTTTCGACGCGCGTAGCACCGGCGATCAGCAGGTCTTCCGTCAGGTCTAATTCAGCGTCAACGTAGGCCGCCAGCATGGTGCGGTATTCATCGCGCTCATTCTTGGGACCGAAGCCGGCAAAGCACTGGCAGTTGGAAGCAAAATTCTTCACCACGACCTCGTCGCCGCGTCGTACCCACAACGGGTCACCGTTGGCGTCGACGATCGGTTCACCTTTTTCATTTTCCAATGGCTTGCCGTCGGCACCCACCAGGTAGCCGTCTTCCGTGATCTTCAATACACCGGCATCTCCAAACGTGTAGCTTTCTTCCTGGCCGTGGATGATCTTATAGTTCTCCACGCGCATCTCCGCACCAAAGGCGATGTTGAGGCCGTTGGCGACTTCTTTGAAGTTATGCGAAAAGTCGAGGTTGGTGGAGTTCTGCGTAAACTGGTGTGTGCCCAGGTTCATTTCCACGGGCGAGTTCGAGCCGATTGAGGCGTTGAACGTATTCACCATGCCGATGCGCATCTTGTTGCGGCCAAAGGTGTTGCTGAAGTCCATGTTGAAGAGTCCTGCTTTGCTGCGAATGCCGACCGTGTTGGAGAAGTCGCTGGTGTTTGAGGTCATCTGTGGCCGGAAGCCGTTCGGGTAGAGCAGATAGTTAAAACGATCTGTTTGTGCCGGTCGCCGGAAGTAACAGGAGTATCCTTCCAGGAATTTATAGGACAGACCGCCAAAGGTATAGAAGGTAGTATTGGGGCCGATGGTATATTCGGAGTTATAGAATAAGCTGCCGAGTGTAATGGCCGGCATACCGGCATAGACTGCATAATCTTCAAAAGACAGTCCACGCGCGCCCATCAGTCCCTCTTGTGTCTGAAGCGTGGCGGCCAGTGATTCATTGCCCGAGGCCTGGGCGGCAATGAGCTCGGGGTTGGTAATGATGGGGTTGCCAGTTTTATCCGTGCGCGTATTGTTCAGGTAGGAGCCATCGTATACCTCCCAGTCGTTTACGAACGGCCGCAGCGTGGCGCGGCGTTGGGTGATCTCACCCGACAGGTTGATGAACCCTTTCGGCCCGAGTGAAAAGCCGTAATTGGCGGTGAGCTGATAATTATATCCATCCGGATCTCCTTTGTTGGTGAGCGGACCGGCATCACCACCCGAGTTCAGGTAGCCACCACCCGTAAAGCTGCCGGTAAGCTTGTCGGTGCCTTTCTTTAACACGATGTTAATTACACCGGCCACTGCGTCAGAGCCATACTGTGCAGCCGCGCCGTCGCGCAAGATCTCGACCTTCTCAATAGCCGAGGCTGGTATGGTCATTAAGTCGACCGAGGTAGAAGGACTGCCGACGGCGGTCGACGTAATCAGCAAGGCCGACGTATGACGACGCTTGCCGTTCACGAGCACCAGCGTTTGGTTGGGAGCGAGGTTGCGCAGCTGCGCGGGGTCGACGTGTGAGTCGAGGTCACCTCCCTGCGAACGGACGGCGTTAAAGCTCGGGGCCAGGATCGCCAGCATCTGACCCAGGTCGATCTGGGGGAGCTCACCCATGATATCCTGGATCGGAATCACATCGACCGGCACTGGTGTTTCCAGCACGGTACGCCCCACGCTCCGAGTGCCTGTTACCACGATTTCGGTAAGCTCGTTCATCGACTCTTCCATGGGGGCATCAAGAGTAGAACCTGTTCCCACCGGCAGCTCTTTTGACTTCAGGCCGATAAAAGAAAAAACCAGTACATCTTCCGGCGTAGCCTCGAGTGTATAGAGCCCCTGCGCATCGGTCAGTGTGCCTTTGCCGGCGCTTCCCTTGATGATGACACTCACCCCGGGCAAGGGCGTACCGTCGGTGGAATATACTTTACCGGTAATGGTCTTCGTCTGCGCAAAGCCTGGAAGGGCTGCGACCGACAGCAGGAGTGTGCATAAAAGGGGTATAAATAATTTCATCTTCATGTTGGGGTTGGTATACTTTTAAAACAATAGGGTCTCGCTTCGCCACACGCGGGCGAATGCTCCGTACAAAAAAGAAAATAGATGGCATCAGGGTGCCGTACAGGCAACCGATACACCGGACAAACAATGAGGATCAGTTAGATTTTAAACTGCAATTGCCTGCTCAGAGGCGAAGAGGATGAAAAGTAGGTTTCATATAGATCATCGATTTAGGTTTCAGGATAGTTTTTTTGCTATAGTAAGGTAATACTGACCCTATGAATGAATCAATCCGCATTTTTACCTAGGCGGCGCTGGAAAAAATACGGAGGTCTGTATCAGTACTGCGAAGCGAAACGGCGATTCACTTTTTTTCGATCGTTAGCAGTAAAATCCCGTGATAAAAGACCGTTGCGACGAATACGGAGATGGGTTGATGAAATGTTGAAAGGAAGGTGTGCAGAAGCGCTGGCAAAGAGGGCCGGTCGCCGGTAAAAGGGAGTGTTAGCAGGCTCATCGTGTGAGATGAGGGCGCGATATCTCCGCCCTTTAGCACGGGCTTATATCGGACTATACTCGGGCTATACACGGACTCAACACGGAGACATCCTCGCTTTTGGCCGTTATTTCTGCGGTAATTTTTGACTTGAATTTGGCGTGGGGTTAGGAAAGGGAGTGGAGCGCAAGGGGACGGGCGGCGGAGTGCAGGGGATGTTTGTAAGGGAACAGGGAGACATGACCGAGTCATGTCTCAGCCCTTTAGCACTGGCTTATGTCTGACTCAACGCTGGCTATACACTGACTCAACTCTGAGACATCGTCGCTTTTGGCGGTATTCTGCGGTAATTTTTGACGTGAATGTGAACTTTGCCGGCGCGAAGGCCCCGCTACTATAATCGAATCTTCTGCTCAGCGATGCGCGTGATCAGCTCCGTCGTGTTCTTGAGATTGAATTTGCCCAGGATGTTGGCGCGGTGCGTGTCGATGGTACGGGGACTGACCTCCAACAAGGCGGCGATCTCTTTACTGGAGTAACCTTCCATGATATACCGGATGATCTCTTTCTCTTTGCTGGTCAGGAACGGATGCCCGCGATAGTTTTTCTTGGCCAGGTTGCCGATCAGGAGGTTGGAGACTTCGCGTGAAAAGAACTTCTCGCCCTCCAATACCCGGTTTATTCCCAGCAGCAATTCGTCCGCCTCGGAGTCTTTATGGATGTATCCATCGATGCCGGTCTCCACGGCATTCAGAATATGAAACTCTTCTTTGTGAAAGGTCAGAATAATGACCTTAATGTCCTGGCGCAGGTGTTTGATGTGGGTGGCGACATCTTCTCCTTCCCCTTCGCGGTTCAGGGATATATCGATGATGACCAGGTCGGCGTCCAGGGTGGGAATGAGCGGTCGCACGGTATGAAAACTTTTGAAATCACCCACAAGCTCAAACCGCGCATCCTGTTTCAAGAGCGCCACCAGACCGATTCTGGAAAGGGCATTCTGATCGACAACGACTATCTTTACCATGTTATGTTAAATATAATTTATTAACACAAGGAAGAAAAGATGCCGTTGGTGCCGATAAGTTTACCGGCATGACCACAATCGTTTGAATAGTTTAACGCAGTGCGCTGGTGCGTTAAAAAATCTTTAAAAGTTTTATCGTATCGTTAAACGGTGCCGCTATACTTTGCAGATATACCTGAATTATGGGGTATATAGCTGCGCTTACCGTATTTGTCTCAATTCTTCCTCAAATAGTCCAATTGTCCGTTCCCAACCTTCCGGCTTTGCCTCTCGCAAAAAGGTTATGGCCTCCTTTACGGTCTTCTGCGCTTCCACCGGCTTTCCCTGACGAATATAGATATCCATCTTCAGCCGGTACAACCATGGGCTTTTCTTTATCGCCAGTGCCCGATCCACCACTCGCAGCTGCCGTGGCACGTCTTTATTATAATGCAGCGCCCAATATTCCGCCGCCTGCCCCAGCAAATCAGCATTGTCGGGAGATTGTTTCAAGGCAGCCTCTAACCGGGCGGTGGCCACACTATCACTGTGCGTCAACAGGCTGAAACGGATCTGTGTATTTTCCCAGGCCAATATCAGCTCGGCATCGTACCGTGCTACATCCAGCATCAAGCTCAGCGACTCATAATAGCGCGAAGTCTTCTCGGGTTTGACCTCAAAGCGATGGACTTCTGTTGTTGTACGATAATCGTCTGGCCGCCCGTAGACCTTTGTTGTGTCGGCGTTGAGGATAACGGCCCAGTGATTGGTATTGGGGATTGTCAATAGCGCATACGCGCCCGGCGGTATATCCCGTCCGCCGATTGTTACGGGTGCATCGAATTGCACGATGGTGCAGCGGCCGGCTCCGGTACGCCATACCTTGCCGTAGGGAACGAGGCCGCCGAAGATCGTACGGCCACGGGCTGCGGGACGGCCGTAGCGCAGGTCCATGCGGGTATAGCCCACGTGTTGTGAGAACGAAGCTTCGGGGCTGGGGTCGGGGAGTTCTACCTGGGCGGAGGCCATGTGGCAGAGTATAATCAGGCAGAGGGTATAGAGCGATTTCATGGGTGTTTAGTTTATGTGGGCTAATATCGACTGATTCACAAACCGATGTCGTTAATGAGATGTTAACGGTGAGGCTGCTCCCCAAAACAAAAAGCCACTGCTGGTTTTACCGGCAGTGGCTTTTTCATCGCCGTCAGGCGACAGAGGCTATAACTCTTAATTTACTTTGATCAGCTCGACTTCAAACACAAGCGTGGCAAACGGAGGGATTTGTCCGCCGGCACCGCGCTCGCCGTAGGCCAGGTCGGAGGGGATATATAGTTCCCATTTGTCGCCTTCGTGCATCAGTTGCAGGGCTTCGGTCCAGCCGCCGATTACGTCGCTTACGCCAAACGAGGCGGGTTCGCCGCGCTCGACGGAGCTATCGAATACCGTGCCGTCCAGCAGTTTGCCGGTGTAGTGTACCGTAACGTTGGAGGTGGCGACGGGGGCTTTGCCTTTGCCGGCTGTTATGACTTTGTATTGCAGGCCGCTGGCGGTTGTTACTACGCCGGGCTTGGTTTTGTTGCCTTCGAGAAAGGATTGGCCTTCGGCCTTCAGAACAGCCGTTTTCCGTTCCATGGCCGCCTGCATGTATTCTTGTACGATCGTCAACGATTCTTGTTTCTCGATCTTCAGCGCCTTGCCTTGAAATACATCACGGAAGGCGATGTTGATCGCTTCGACGTCGAGGGAGTCCGCACCCTGTGTCTTGATGTTGGTGGCCATGAGCACGCCCAGGCCGTAGCTGGCTTTCTTATGCTTGTCGGTCAGTTCAACATCTTTAGGCTTCTTCAGCTCGGTAATTTCAGCTTTCAGCTTGGTCACTTCGGCCTGAAGCTCTTTTTTAGATTGGGCATGCACGACAGTTCCGGTCAAGACAGCGGCACAGAGAACGAGTACTTTCATAGATACTTTTTTATTAAACCGCAAAGAAAAGCAAATATTGTCAAATGTGGAGCCGAAAGCGGCAAGATGTAGCCTGAGAACTACTGCTGCTGTTTTTGCTGGCCCAGGTACAAGGCCAATAGCACCAGCGCGGTGCCCACAAGTGTAAAGATTGTCAGGGGCTCGTGCAATAGAACGGCAGCATACAGAAAGCCAAAGACCGGGCAGAGGTACAGCCACAGCGACGCCCGCACGGCGTCGGTTTTCAGCAGCCGCAGCCAGAGCTGCACCGCCCCGATCGAAACCGGTACAATAAGCCAGGCAAGCGAAAGCCAGACGGTGAGGTCAAACTGGCTGGGCACCTTGTGCAGCAACCAGGCAAACGGGGCGATCAGGATACCACCGAGGAGCACTTGCCAGGCATTGATCGTGGTGCGGGAGAGCTGCCAGCCCACGCCGGCATAATAGACCGAACCGTATGAATAGGCCACCATGCTGGCGGCCAGCAACAGCATGCCTGTGGTCGTGGCCTGGCTGTCGCGCAGGAGGGGATAGGCGGCCACGATGACGCCCGCTACACCCAGCGCGATGCTCAGCCATTCGACACCCTTCACGCGGCGCTTCATGAGCAATGCCGACATAATGCTGATGAATAAAGGATTGAGCGCGATGGCCAGCGTGGTAATGCCCGGCGTGACATACTGCAGGGCCACGACAAAAAGGCCCAGGTACAGCGTTGTATTTAAGGCTCCGAAAATGGTCAGCTGTTTCCACTCCTTGCCTATGGGCAGGCGGCTTTTCCCGACCAGGTAAACATACCCCAGCAGCATGATGCCCGCCAATAGAAAGCGCAGGGTGAAGAACACGAGCGGCTCCGCGCCTCTCAGGCCAAACTTGCCGGCCACCGAGGCCGACGCCCATAGCATAGAGAATAGTAATCCGGTGAGAATATAACGACGATCTGATGTATCCATGCTGCAAAAGCCCCGCGGCGTCCGAATCGATAATGCGCGCGCAAGGTAAAACAAAAAGTCCCGCCGGAAAACCTTCCGGCGGGACGCTCCTATAGATTAGTCGCCTTGGGGGCAGCGCTTTTACGCGCCCAGTTTCCAGCCCTGGCGGTATTCGCGTTTCACAAACTGGTTGGCCGCGTCGAAGTTGGTGATCTTCATGTTGGCGCCATCCCAGAGCAATTTGATGTTACGGCCCGGGAAGTCGAACTGATCGGGTTTATCGGCCTTCGGCACGCGCACGTCAAAGCTGCGAATGGCCAGGTTGCCCATGAGCACAGTCTCGGTCAGCGGACCGGCGATCTCAAATGGCGAGCTCACTTCCATCTTGCCATAACCGGCCAGACAGGCTTCCACCCACTGTGCATAGTGTCCTTCGGCGCCGCCGGGTACACGTTTGATGGTCACCGGTGTTTTGTCTTCTTTGTTCTTCGCGGTAGGCAGCAGCTTCGGGTCTGCACCGTACGTGCCGCACATCATCTTGCCTTTGCTGCCGATGAAGATTACGCCGTTGCCACCGTCGCCCATGACTTCGTTCGGCCCCAGTTCCTCGGGGCGTTCGGGTTGAATACCACCGTCCATCCAATGCATTTTCACCGACGGCTTGCCGTTCTTGCCGGGGAATGTCAATACGGTGTATGACGACGGCGGACAGCTGTCGGGGAAATAGCCGCGTTTAAATTCATCGACGTAGACGCTGCCTACGCTGGCCGTTACGTCGGTGGGATATTGCAGTCCGAGTACACGGAAGGGAGGTTCCACAATGTGGCAACCCATGTCGCCGAGGGCGCCTGTGCCGTAATCCCACCAGCCGCGCCAGTTGAAGGGCACGAGCTTTTCAACGTACTCCTTATACGGCGCTGTACCGAGCCACAGATCCCAGTCGAGGTCTGCGGGCACGGCCGTTTTTTTATCCGACCAGGCAATGCCTTGTGGCCACACGGGGCGGTTGGTCCAGCAGTATACTTCGTTGACTTCACCGATCAGACCGGCCTGGTACCATTCCATCAGCTTGCGCACGCCGTCGCCGGAAGAGCCCTGGTTGCCCATCTGGGTTACCACTTTATACTTCTTGGCTGCTTCGGTCAACATACGGGCTTCGTAGATGTCGTGCGTGAGCGGCTTCTGTACATATACGTGCTTGCCCAACTGCATGGCCGCCATGGCTTGCACGGCGTGGTTGTGGTCGGGTGTAGATACCGACACGGCATCGATATGCTTGTGCTCTTTGTCGAGCATCTTGCGGAAATCTTTATAGTATACGGCCTTCGGGAAAGCCTTCACCGAGTTGGCGGCACGGCTGTCGTGTACGTCGCACAAGTAGGCGATCTCGGCCTTGCCGCTCTTGGCGAAGCTGGAGATATCGCTCTGCCCTTTGCCGCCCACGCCGATACCGGCGATGTAGAGCTTGTCGCTGGGGGCGCGAAAGCCTTGTCCACCCAACACAAAACGGGGAACAATGGTAAAGGCGGCGGCCGTTATACCGGCTGTCTTGATAAAGCTTCTCCGCGATATAGCGGACGGGGGCGTTGACTTTTTCAGGGGCATGGTAATATCGTGATGGTTGTTTACAAAAAGAATTAACAGAACGATGATACGCCAAAAAGAGGAGGGAGGCAAATTGAATTTGACCAACGGTACGCGCGACGGGCTGTAATGCCGGCGAAGGCTTACTGTGCTTCGTGGTTTTTCCGGGGCACCGGATCATACCCACTCGTGCCCCATGGATGGCACCGCGCGATACGACGCAACCCCAGCCACAGGCCTTTGAACACACCCCACTCGCGAATAGCCTCGATGGCATACTGCGAGCATGTCGGCGTATGCCGGCAGTTCGATCCCAACAACGGCGAGATGAAGAGCTGGTAGAACCGTATGGGTAATATAAAAAGCTTACGCAGCATGACTTTAAAAAAAAGAGAAGGCACAGCGGTAGCGCCAGGCGCACGCCGCGGTGCCGCTATATTATTCCAGTGTGTAGCCCATCTCGCCATCCTTGCCGTCCATCAGCTGGACGCCCAGCTTTTTGAGGTCGTCGCGGATACGGTCTGACAGTGCATAGTTACGATCTTCGCGCGCCTTCTTGCGCAGGTCGATCAATACGTGTATGATGCCTTTCAGCAGCTCGTGGTCGTGCTCCTGCTCTTCGCGCAGGCCGAGCACGTCTTCCATCATGCCGGTGTAGGTGTTCTTAAAGTGCAGGAAGCTTTCTTCCGACAGACTCTTGAGTGACAGGTTGCCCGACTTCATGTCGTTGATGCGCGAGGCCATTTCAAACAATACAGCCAGTGTCTTGGCCGTGTTGAAGTCGTCGCTCATGTTTGTGTAGCAATCTGCTACTAACTTGTCCAGGTCGCTGCTGCCCGTCACGGCGCCACCGCCCGGGTGGTTCATCTTTTTGATGATGCCCAGCGCATTGGATAATTTCTTAAAGCCTTTCTCGGCGGCGTTCAAGGCTTCGTTCGAGAAGTCCAGGGTGCTGGAGTAATGCGACTGCAGCATAAAGAACCGCACGGTCATCGGGCCGAAGCCACGTTCCAGCATCGGGTGGTCGCCCGTAAACAGCTGACGCGGCAGGAACGAGTTGCCGAGCGACTTGCTCATCTTCTGTCCGTTTACCGTCAGCATGTTGGAATGCAACCAGTAATTGGCCGGGGCTTTGCCGTGGGCGCCTACTGCCTGCGCGATCTCGCACTCGTGGTGGGGGAACTTGAGGTCCATGCCACCGCCGTGGATGTCGAACGTCTCACCCAGGTACTTCGTGCTCATGACGGTACATTCGATGTGCCAGCCGGGAAACCCTTCGCCCCACGGCGAGGGCCAGCGCATGATGTGATACGGCGACGCTTTTTTCCACAGGGCAAAGTCGATCTTGTTTCGCTTCTCGTCCTGGCTGTCGAGCTTGCGGCCGCTCTCCATGAGATCTTCAATCACGCGGCCCGACAAGATGCCGTAGTGATTGTTTTTATCGTAGGCCAATACATCAAAGTATACCGAGCCGTTTACTTCGTAAGCAAGACCCAGGTCGATCAGCTTTTGGGTGATCTGAATCTGCTCGACAATGTGTCCGGTAGCGGAAGGCTCGATGCTGGGCGGCAGGATATTAAACTGGCGCGATACTTCGTGAAAGCCTTCGGTATAGTGTTTCACCACTTCCATGGGCTCCAGTTGCTCCAGGCGGGCTTTCTTCGAGATCTTGTCTTCGCCTTCGTCGGCGTCGTTTTCCAGGTGGCCCACGTCGGTGATATTGCGTACATAACGTACTTTATAGCCGAGGTGGCGAAAATAACGGGACACCAGATCAAAGGTCAGGAAGGTGCGCACGTTGCCCAGGTGCACGTCGTTGTACACGGTGGGACCACACACATACATGCCGACGTGGCCGGGATTAACAGGAGTGAAAAGTTCTTTTTTACCTCCCAGGGAATTCGATAGGTGGACGGGGTATTTATCGTAAAGCTCCATAACTAAAAATCGGCCGAAAATACTTATTTAATATGTAGGTGCCCAATCTGGACATTTGCGGACAGTTATCCCTTACGTTTGCGGTATTATTTTGTTGGGAAGCCATTTCTATAGCAAAACGGTATACCGCCGTAAGGGGCATCCGTGCGTTCTTTCGGCAAAAAGGAACGACGTTCAGACATGTTCGCGTGCACATTCAACATGTTGTCGGCAACGTCCCTGCCAAACCATTCACACGACACGCAGAACAAACGTTTTAACATGCTTATTTCTTAATCATGGATTTTATCCCGATTTGGTTCAATAGTTTCATAGAAAACGCTTGCACAACGGTCTTCACAAACGGAATCGGAAACGTTTGTGGCAACGTTTACTAAAGTATTTTTTCGGCTTTTTAGTTACATGAGTGGCGGAATATTTACATTCGGGTTAGTATGATTTCCAAAACAAAATTCTGAATGGAGTTTTGAAACGAAATTTTCACCCTAAATCAATTAACCCAAACGTAAACCTTATGATGAAAAGATTTACCCCTTTTCTGTTTGCCTGTGCCGTGGCGTTACTGCTGGTCAGGTGCGACGACGACGAGGCATCTTCTCCTCCGAAGTCCTCCTTCACGGTGGACAAAACTTCTGGCCTGGCCAACGATACCGAGTTCACATTCGTAGTGGACCAGGTAAGTGCAAGCGACATTTCTCTCCTGCCGTACGGTACCGAACGCCCCAATTTGGGGGGTATTCGCATTACTAATTTTAAGGACGGGAAAGCGACCGTAACCTTTAAATATGAAGAAGTCGGAACGTTTGAGGCTGTCGTGGTGACCAACAATCACACCGCCGACGGAGAAAGTGTCAAATCGACATTTTCGGAGTCCAAGACTGTGACGATTACCAGCGATCGGAAAGAAATCTCTGACTTCACCTTTGAGAAGAGCACAAGCTCGGTGATCGACCAGGGTGCCCGCACCATTACCGTTGTTGTACCGTACGGCACGGATGTAACGGCGCTGAAAGCGAAGTTTTCGGTAAGCCCCTTCACGACCGTGACCGTGGGCAGCACAGCACAAACCAGCGATGGTACGGCAAACAACTTCACGAACCCGGTTGTCTATACTGTCAAATCGAACGATGGCACTTCGGTGAATTATACCGTGACGGTAAACGTCACACCGGTTGAGCAGACCTTTGAGCTTAAAGGCGCTACCGGTAAAGTTCTGGCGGGTGATCTCAAAGACAAGGTGTTTACCGGTGCGGTGGATAATGACAATCACACGATTGTACTCTATGGTCCTGCCGGGACATCTGCCACGGCGTTCGACAAGATTTCCCTGAACTATGAGATGGCAGGCAAATTTGCGTACCTCAAGTTCGATAACAAGAGGCTCAAGCAGGACACGGAGTTCGATCTGAACCCTGCTGCGGCTACAGTAGAAGCCTATTCGCAAGATTCACTGGGCGCCGGAGGTACACAGGACTATAAGGTATATGGCACGGATGCACCGAAATTAAACTTCTCATTCCCCGACCTCGTGCCCTCTGTCGCCGGTACGGTTGATGGGTTTACCACTACGCTGAAGGTACTGAAGATCGCCGGCACTGCGTTTTCTACAGACGCGTGGATCGAGGAACAGCCTGCTGGCGTCACCGCTTCGGTGAACGACCTCGAGTACCAGGATGCTAACGGCAACTGGGTACCCTTCTCGCCGGGTGACGAAGTAGACTACACCAAGAACGTAAACTTCAGGCTGCCTGTAACAGATAGCCGCCTGGACGGTGGTGTCACGTACTGGGCTATGTACAAAGTCAGTGTTCTTTACCTCCAATAACCCAAACCTGAGCGAACGATGAAAAATCTATATACATTATGGTTGCGCGTTACCCTGGTAATTGGGTTGATGACCGCCGCCAGCGCACTCTACGCGCAGAAGTCGGTGTCCGGAACGGTCCTGGACGAGGCCGGCTCCCCGATACCCGGGGTGAGCATTCTTGAAAAAGGTACGACCAACGGTACCACCACGGATACCGAGGGCAAGTATAATTTGACAGTGCGCGGGGAAAATCCGGTGCTGACATTTTCTTTTATCGGTTATCGAACACAAGAAGTGTCGGTGGATAACCGCACATCGATAGCCATCTCCATGGACCCGGATGTGGCCTCCCTCGAGGAAGTCGTGGTCACAGGGTATACCACGGAACGGAAGCAGGACATCGTCGCGGCGGTTTCGACACTGTCGAATAAAAATACGACGGCGATTCCGATCCCGAACGTTGAGCAAGCCATCCAGGGGCGCGTTGCCGGTGTGCAAGTAATCACCTCGGGTCAGCCCGGTGCTACGAGCCAGGTGCGTATCCGCGGGTATGGTTCGTTTACGAACAACACGCCGCTGTATATCGTGGACGGTGTTCCCACCTTCAACGTCGACAACCTGAATCCGAATGACATCGAGTCTACTACAGTACTGAAAGATGCAGGTGCGGCTTCTATTTATGGTGCGCGTGCTGCGTCGGGTGTCATTGTATATACTACGAAGCATGGTAAGCCTGACGGCACCATCAAAGTAACCTACGACATGAGCGTTGGTATGAACTTCCCGGGCGAGGGCATCGAGCTGCTGAATCCACAGCAAACTGCCAATAAGACATGGGAAGCTTTCCGCAATGCCGGCCAGGAGGCCAAGCACCCGCAATATGGTGATGGCGCTACCCCCGTGCTGCCGGATTACATCAACGTAGGTGTGCAAGACGACAAAGGTAACTGGTCTGTGGCCGCGGGTGTGAGCGAAGGCGATCCGCGTATCCAAAATGCCCGTGACAACTATAACGTAGACTTCGACAAAGGTTCTATCGTACAAGTGGTCCGTGCGAACAAAGGCGGCACTGACTGGTATGATGAAATGACGCGTGTGGCGCCCGTTACACGGCACTCGTTGGGACTGTCGGGCGGCAACGAACGCAGCCACTACTATATGGGTCTTGGCTACTACAACCAACAAGGTATTGCCATCAACCAGTACCTGAAGCGTTATACAGCTCGTTTTAACTCAGAGTTCAAGCCGGCGTCTATCGTACGCATCGGCGAGAACCTGCAAGTGACCTACCGCGATAACCCGCAGATCGGTGATCCGCAAAGCGAGAACCAGCTGAACATGGCGTATCGTATGAACCCGATCATTCCAGTATACGATGAGTATGGTGGATGGGCCGGCACGGCTGCACCTGGTTTGAATAACCCGGCTAACCCGGTGGCCAGCTTGAAGCGCCTGAGCAAAGATTACAACCAGCAAACCGCCTGGGGCCTGTTCGGCAATGCTTATGCCGAAGTGGATGTCCTGAAGAACTTGACAGTACGTACATCGTTTGGTGGTTCGCTTGCCAGCGGCTATGCCATGCAGTTTGGTTACCGCACGTATGAGAACTCTGAAAACAATGGTGCTTACTCCATCAACGAAGCCGGCTTCTACGGTGCCAACTGGATCTGGACAAATACGATCAATTATAGCCTGAAACTGAGCGACCACAGCTTTAAAGCCCTCGTAGGGTATGAAGCCATTAAGGATCCGGCCCGTGGTCGGTTCATCAATGGTGTAGGTCTGAACCCGTTCAGCATCGACCCGAATTACATCAGCATTTCCAACTCGTCGTCTACTGGCCGTCAGGTAAACAGCGGTCCGCAAGGCACGTCACGCACACTGGTGTCTGAGTTCGGTAAACTGGACTACAACTTCCAAGAGAAATACTATGCCAGCTTCACGCTGCGTCACGACGGTTCGTCGGCCTTCGGTAGCGAAAAGCGCTTCGGCTACTTTCCGTCCATTACCGGTGCATGGCGTATTTCGCAAGAGAACTTTATGCAGGGGATCACAATTGTCGACGACTTGAAACTGCGCGGTGGCTGGGGTATCATGGGGAACCAGAACATCAACCCGACCAACCAGTATACATTGTACGGCGGCAACCCGTCGGTGGGATATGACATCAACGGTGCGAACAGCTCGGTATCGCCGGGTATCGTGCCCTTGCAGATCGGTAACCCTTCCGGTAAGTGGGAGAAAAACATTACCACCAACGTGGGTATCGATGCAACCTTCATGAAAGGTACTCTCGAGGTCGTGTTGGACGTATGGCGCAAGAAAACAGAAGACCTGTTGTATAACCCGGCCTTCGCTGCGACCGGCGGCGTGTTCTCGCAATATCCCTTTGTGAACGTGGGTAGTATCGACAACCGTGGTGTGGATCTGCAGATCATCAAACGCCACCGCGTAAGCCAGGACCTGGACTTCGTGGTAGAAGGCAACATCGGCTTTATCCACAACGAGATCAAAACCATTGCCGACGGTCTCGACTTCTTTGATAACGGCACGTACCGTAACCTGACCTTCGTGCGCAACGCGGTAGGACAGAGCTTGTCGTCTTTCTATGGGTATAAAACGGTAGGATTTTTCCAGTCTGCTGAAGACGTGGCAGCCTCACCGAAACAGGATGGCGCCGCCCCGGGTCGCTTCAAGTTTGCGGACGTCAACGGTGATAACCGCATCGATCCCAACGACCGGGTATATATGGGTACGCCGATTCCTAAATTCACCTACGGTCTGAACCTCATGGCAAACTACAAGGCCTTCACGATCGAAGCGTTCTTCTATGGTAAGGCGGGGAATGACATCGTAAACTTCTCGAAGTGGTTTACCGATTTCTATCCTTCCTTCTCGGGTGCTGCCATTGGTGCCCGCACCATGGATTCGTGGACACCGGAGAACAGGGGTGCCGAAACGCCGATTTTCGAAAACGTATCGAACTTCAGCACCAACACCCAGGCCAACTCCTGGTATGTGGAAAGCGGTGCGTACATGCGTATGAAGAACCTGCAGGTGACCTACAACGTGCCGCTGCCATTACTCGATCGCGCGGGCATCAAACAACTGAAGGTTTACTTACAGGCCGTGAACCTGTTTACCATCACCAAGTATCAGGGCAAAGATCCTGAGATCGCTTCCAGCGTTGATACCACCCTGGGGATCGACGTCGGTAACTACCCGGCTACACGGATCTATTCTCTCGGTGTTAACCTTGGGTTTTAATTGACAGACGACTTTAACAGAAATTCCATATGAATAAGAATATAATCATCAAGACGATTGCCTGGATGTTTCCGGTTGCGCTCATGGTTGCCTATTCGTGCGAGGATAGCTTCCTGGAGCAGCCGCAAAAAGGTGCGTTGGGCGATGAACTGGTCATCACCAAGAAGGGTGCCGAGCAAAGCCTGATCGGTGCCTATGCTGCCCTGAAGGGCAATCAGGGTAACTACAACGGTTCCAACACCGGCTGGGTGTTCGGCAGTATCGTCGGTGGCGACGCCCACAAGGGGTCTGATGCCGGTGACCAGTCGGACATCAACTCGATTGCAAACTTTACGGCGACGTCGACCAACAGCTACTTCAATGCGAAGTGGATCACGAACTACGACGGTATCAACCGCGCGAACTCGACGATCAAGATCCTCGACAAACTGGAGCCGAGCGATATTTCGGACGCTGACAAAACCACGCTGCGTGCCGAGGCCCGCTTCCTGCGTGGCTTCTTTCACTTCGAGGTAAAGAAGATGTGGAACATGGTGCCGTATGTAGACGAGAAGATCGACTACCTGCTGGGTAACTTCAAAGTGCCTAACGACCGCGACATCTGGGCCGACATCGAAGCGGACTTTAAGTTCGGCTACGATAACCTGGCCGGCAGCGGCATGGCCGCAGGCCGCGCGAACAAATGGGCTGCCGGTGCTTTTCTGGCGAAGGCCTATATCTTCCAACGTAAGTTTGCCGAAGCGAAGACGGTACTGGATGCCATCATTGCCGAAGGTACGACACCCGGCGGCGCCCGCTACGGCCTGATGGATCGGTTCCACGATAACTTCGAAATGAAGAATGACAACAACAAGGAATCTGTATTCGCCTACCAGGCGTCCATCAACGACGGATCCGGTGGTAACAATGCGAACTTCGACGAGATTCTGAACTGGCCCTACAACAACGGCCCGGGTGGCTGCTGCGGTTTCTTCCAGCCTTCGTTCGAACTGGCTAACTCGTATCGTACGGACGGTACCGGCTTGCCGCTGCTCGACCGCTCATACAACAGCTCCGGCGAGCAATTGAGAGACGACATGGGCATTGCGGTAGACGACCCCGGGTTTACACCGGATGCCGGCAACCTCGATCCCCGCATTGACTGGACAATCGGTCGTCGCGGTATACCCTACCTCGACTGGGGTACACACCCCGGGTCTTCGTGGGTACGTCTGCAATCCAACGGTGGGCCGTATTCGCCTAAGAAACATGCTTATGCCAAAGCTGACGAGTCGTCTGTTACCGACGGCAGCTCGTGGACGAAAGGTCTGACCGGTATCAACGTGCAATTCATCCGTTATGCTCAGGTACTATTGTGGGCCGCCGAAGCTGAAGCCGAGCTGGTAAAAGCCGGTACTGGCGGTAGCCTGGAGAAAGCACGGGAGTATGTAAATATGGTCCGCGCCAGAGCCGCCAACCCGGCGGGATTTGTGAAGGCCAGCGTACAGGACGGGAAGAGCGACTGGGACGCCTACCTGGATGCCACGGTAGCCTCGCAGCCTGCTGCGAAATATGTTGTTGCCGAATATCCTTCGTTCCCTGATGCCACGTACGCGCTTCGCGCTATTCACTTTGAGCACAAGCTTGAATTCGGGATGGAAGGCCACCGCTTCTTTGACCTGGTACGCTGGGACGAGACGACCAGCGCCGGCGGTAACCCGGTAAACTTGCAAGCCTACCTGGACTATGAAGGTACACGTCTGGGCATCTACAAAGGCGTTACATTCGTCCGTGGCAAGCACGACTACTATCCGCTGCCGCAAAACCAGATCGATCTCGAGCAGACGGGTGGCGTTTCGGCACTGAATCAGAACCCGGGATATTAAGAACGCGATAATATTTTTAAGAAAGGCAAGACCAGTCTATATTGGTCTTGCCTTTTTATTAGCCTGACCCTGTATCTCCATGTACAAAGCATCTTTATTTCCGTTCGCACTGTTGGTCGTCCTGACATGCTCGTGCGACAAACCTTCCACGACGCTTTTCCGGCGGCTGTCTGCCGACAAGACCGGTATAGATTTCGAGAATACTATACAAGAAAGCGATTCCTTCAATATCCTTACACAAGAGTATATCTACAATGGCGGCGGAGTAGGAGTAGCCGACTTTAACAACGACGGGCTGCAAGACATTTTTTTCGCGGGCAATGCCGTGCCCAACCGATTGTACCTGAATCGGGGCAATCTTGCGTTTGAAGATGTGACGGCCACGGCGAATGTAACGATACCCGGCCGGTGGAACTCGGGTGTGGCGATAGCCGACGTCAATCAGGATGGCAAGATGGATATCTACGTTTGTGCGACCATGAAGCCCGACTCGGCCGACCGTAAGAACATGTTGTTTATCAACAAGGGACTGAACGAACAAGGCCTGCCGGTCTTTGCCGACGAAGCGGAAGCATACGGTGTTACCGACGGAGGTTACAGCGTAACCGCTGCTTTTCTGGATTACGATCGCGACAGTGATCTCGACCTGTTTGTCCTGATCAACCAGCGCATGGATCATCTGCCCACAAACTACCGGCCCAAAATTGCCGATGGCACGGCACTCAACAACGACCGTCTCTATCGCAACAATGGCAACGGCACCTTTACGGACGTATCCGTCACCGCGGGGATCACCCTGGAAGGCTTTGGCCTGGGCCTCTCGGTTGCCGATCTAAACCTCGATGGTTGGCCGGATCTCTATATTTCAAACGACTACTTGTCGAACGATGTATTGTACATGAACCAGCGCGACGGCACCTTCCGTAACAAAATTGCCGAATACGTAGGCCATCAGAGTCAATTCTCGATGGGCAACGATGCCGGTGACATCAACAATGACGGCCGGCCCGACATCATTACGGTCGACATGCTGCCCGAAAACAACGATCGTAAAAAGACCACCATCAGCAATAAATCGTACCTCAACTATATCCACAACGAAAAGTATGGCTACGAGTACCAGTATGTGCGTAACATGCTGCACCTGAACAACGGGTTTGAGAAAGGTATCAAGTTCAGCGAGATCGGTCAGATGGCTGGGGTGTACCAGACGGAGTGGAGCTGGTCACCCTTGTTCGCCGACATCGATAACGACGGGTATAAAGACCTGCTCGTCACCAACGGTTTCCCCAAAGACGTAACCGACAAGGATTTTTCAAATTACCGTAACGACGTGGGGAAAGTGGCCAGCGCTGCACAGCTCATTGACTCGATTCCAGTAGTACGTATACCGAACTACGCCTTTCGCAATAATGGTGATTTGACTTTTACGGATGCCACCAAAGCATGGGGCCTTGACGTGCCGTCGTTTTCCAACGGTGCCGCGTATGCGGACTTCGACAACGATGGTGACCTGGATTATGTCGTCAGCGATATCAATGAAGCTGCCTTGTTTTTTGAAAATACATTATATACTCCGGACAGTGATGCACCGCCCGCGAGCAACTTTCTGCGGGTACGTTTCCCGCAAGGCGTGATGGCGGTGGGTGCCAAGGTGTGGTTGCGCGACGGCAATCGCACGCAGTACCAGGAGTATTATCCTTCGCGTGGGTTCTTGTCTACGGTGGAGCCGACGCTACACTTTGGCCTGGGCGCTTCCCGCCAGGCTGATACGGTGTGGATTGCATGGCCCGACGGCACGTTGCAACAGTTGGTCCAGGTGCCGGCAAACCAGGTGCTGGATGTTACCGCCCAAGCGAACGCCCCGACAGCGCCCCGGCCGGCCTGGATGGACCGCGTAGCCGCGCCGTTACTGGCCGCCGCGCCGGACAAGGTTGCGTACCGGCACGAGGAGGAAGACAAGATTGACTTTAACCTGCAGCGCACCTTGCCCCATAAGTTCTCACAGGCAGGCCCCGCGTTGTGTAGTGGCGACATAAACGGCGATGGCCTCGACGATGTGGTCATCGGCGCCTCGGCCAACCAGGAACCGGCCGTATTTATTCAAAAGAAAGACGGCACCTTTCAACGGGTACCCCAGGCGCTCCGCTCCAACGACAAACAACGCGAAATGGCCGGAATGCTGCTGTTCGACGCTGACCTTGACGGCGACCTCGACTTGTACGTATCCGCGGGAAGTGTCGAAAATGCTGCGGCCGAACGGTATCGCCACAGTGTATACATCAATAATGGCAAAGGGCAGTTTACCGAGGACGCCGATAGGCTTCCCGTGATACAAGCCAGCAGCTCGTGCGTACGGGCGGCGGACTATGACGCCGACGGCGATCTCGACCTGTTTGTCGGCGGGCGCGTGATTCCCGGCAGCTATCCGTTATCACCCGACAGCTACCTGTTGCAGAACCAGGGCGGCCGGTTTACCGATGTGACGGAATCAGTGGCCCCTGCGTTGCGCCGGGTGGGCATGGTCACGGATGCGCTCTGGTCGGATATCGACAACGATGGCCGTGTAGACCTGGTGGTGGCCGGCGAGTTTATGCCGATCACCTTTTTCCGGAACCAATCGGGCATGTTGCAACGCATCGAACAGACGGGGGTTGAAACATCGGTAGGGTGGTGGAACAGCCTGGTAGCGGGCGACTTTGATGAGGATGGCGACACCGATTATCTGGCCGGCAACCTGGGCGAGAACAATGGCTTTCAGGTAACGAAAGAGTATCCGCTGCGCCTTACGGCCAAGGATGTCGATGGCAATGGCAGCATTGACCCGGTGCTGGCGTGCTATATGAAAACGTCTATGACAGACGATACCAAACGCCTGTTTCCCGTGCATTTCTGGGATGAGATCAACTCGCAGAGCCCGAAGTTCCGGAACAAGTATGCGCGCTATAAACAGTACAGCAAGGTCACCATGCAGAATTTGCTTTCACCCGAAGAGTTGAAAGACGTTGTCGTGCTGGAGGCAAACCAGCTGCGCTCGGCGTATATCGAAAATGGGGGCGGGGGGCGGTTTACCCTACATGCGTTGCCCATGGCGGTGCAGGTAGCCCCTGTCAACGGCATGGTGACAACCGACGTCAATCGCGATGGCCACCAGGATGTGCTGCTTGTCGGCAATGATTATGGCAATGAGGTGTTTGCCGGCCGGTATGATGCCTTTACCGGGCTGGTGCTGCTGGGCGATGGAAAAGGGGCCTTTCGCGTAGTGCCGTCCGAACAAAGTGGCTTCTATGTACCCGGCGATGCCAAGGCATTGGTGCGGGTACCGATGCCGAAAGGTGAGCTGTTTCTGGCATCACAAAACCGAGACAGCCTGAAAGTGTTTCAGGTACCTGTACAGGGCGAAACCCGGCATATTACGCCGGGGCCACTGGACTGCAGGCTGGAGGTGGTATATACCGACGGCCGCAAGCAACGGGTGGAATTGTTCTATGGGGCGGGCTATCTGTCGCAGTCGTCGCGACAGATCACACTGTCCGGTAATGTACGCGAGGCCACACTGTATACCTTCGGTGGGGTAGGGCATAAGGCCCTGTGATGGTGAAAAAACTGTAAAGTGGCCACATTTCTGTCATGTTCATTGACTTATTTGCGGTAATGGATATCTTTCACAAAAATTCACTGTTCTAACCTTTCCACAATTATCTATGGATTCATCAAAGATTGACATGTACCTGATGACGAACGCCAAGTTCTTCGATGGTAACAAGATTCCCCTGATCCGCGAGCGCCTCCTGGCGTTGGACGAAAGCCGTTTTGCTCAATTGCACGCTATAAATCTGAAAGACCCCACTACTATCCTGATTGTCTCTATTCTGGCCGGTAGCCTTGGTATCGATCGTTTTATGATCGGTGACACAGGTCTTGGCATTGCAAAGCTCCTGACCTGCGGTGGCCTGGGCATCTGGACCATTGTTGACTGGTTCATGATCCAGGCACGCACGCGCGAAATAAATTTCGAGCGTCTGCTGCAAGTGGTATAAACCATCTTTAACAGAATCCGATCGTATGGCACTGAGTAACCGTAGTGTTTATGGCTTGATCGTATTCTTGACTGGGGCCGGGTATGCCTGGTTGGGGTATCATCTCTTCGGAGGCGATGACCACGCCCACGTTACGCTGTGTGTGTTCAAACACATGACAGGCGTACCGTGTCCTTCGTGTGGCATTACCCGGTCCCTTCTTTCCCTCCTGCATGGCAATATCCAGGAAGCGTTGTGGATCAATCCCCTCGGCCTTGTGGCCGCCATTCTGTTGATAGTGCTGCCGGCCTGGGCGTTGTATGACGGCGTACAGCGCAAGCGTACGTTACCCGGGGCCTACCATTGGGCGGAGCTCCAACTGCAGCAACAGAAGTTATTGTACATACCCCTCATTGCCCTTGTCCTCGTGAACTGGGGCTGGAACATCCTTAAAGATCTTTAACCATGGCACAAGTATCGGAATTTGCATACCGGCCCGATGACTACGAAAGTGAAAAAGCATCGAACAGCTACCTCATGTCTGTCGTGGCGGTAATCGCCGGGTTGCCACTGCCCATTATCAACCTACTGGCTACACTATTCTTTTATTTTGGCAACCGCAAGGGCACGTTTTTCGTGCGCTGGCATTGCACGCAAGCGCTGCTCTCACAAGCCACGGTGCTGTGCATGAACAGTGCCGGCTTTGCCTGGACCATGTCTATTATTTTCGGCGATGTCACGTTAACCAATCCCTACATTGCTTACATGATCACCGTGGTATTGTTTAACATCAGCGAGTTTATCGCTACCGTATATGCCGCCATTGTTACCCGCAAGGGACAACACGTGTCATTTTGGTTCTTTGGTCCGTTAACCGCTCTCATCTGTAAAGACTGATATCATGGAAAAAGTACTGATCCAGTTTGCTGTACTGGTCATCTCCTTCTTCGGCCTGTGGTTTCTCCTCAGCCGTATTGAGTTTATCAACCGCGACCGGGTAGATAAGTTCGCGGCGGAAAGCGAACAAAAGCTCGGCGAAATCATTCTCGAAAGTATCACCCTGACCAGCGAAGAGGTCCACAACAAAAAGCTTCAGGCGGTGCTGGATTCCATCAAGACGCGCCTGTGCGAGGGCAAACACTTAGACTGCAGCAAGATCAAGGTGCACCTGGTGCGCAACAGCGAAGTCAACGCCTTTGCGTTGCCGGACGATCACCTGGTGGTCTTCACCGGTTTGCTGGAGTATGCAGAAAAGCCGGAGGAAGTAGCGGGTGTTATGGCCCACGAGATTGGCCACATCGAAAAGAACCACGTTATGAAAAAACTCACCAAAGATATCGGCCTCTCCATGCTTTTCGCTATCGCCGGAGGTGAAGCCGGTGGTGAGATTGCCCGCGAAACTGCCAGGATGCTCTCGTCCACGGCCTTTGATCGTGATAAAGAACGCGAAGCAGATGCCTTCGCGGTAGAAACGCTGGCAGCGGCCAACATCGATCCCCAGCATCTCAGCAACTTCTTCTTCCGCCTTGCGCGCAAGCACGATATGCCCGAAGAGCTGGTCTGGATCAGCACGCACCCCGACACCGACGAACGTGCAGGCGAGATCATCAAGTTGAAGAAAAACTATACTCTGGAGCCTGAACCTATTCTCGGTACCGACTGGAAGGAGATTCAACGCCTGGTATCCAGCTATGAGGAAGATGAAAACGAGGATGATCTGCGTGGCTATGACTCCGAAGCGGACTCCGTAGTAGATATGACCGAAGAAGTCGGCGCGGATACGACTGTGGTACAATAATCAGAATTTTCGCGAAGGTCTTCGCCCGGTGGGGGCACTCATCGGCGGAAGATCGAACAACGTACTTTGCTGGGGAATAAACGCCGGCTCCCGTACGTTTGTGCCACAATGTTTGTTTAGCTCTGCGATGAAGTATTTGATCAGCTCGGGCGAATGAAGCTCGTCGTGCTGGTGCATGAAGAAGTATATCTTCTGAATGCCGTGGCCCATCCACTGTTTGATGCGCTGTACCCATGCGTCGATGCGCGTATAGTCTGTGGGGTGCAGGCCGTTGCCTACAAACCGGATAAAAGCCTCTGGCGTCGTCAGCCGCATGTGCACACAATCGCGTCGTCCCGAGGCATCGGAAATAACGGAGCCGTAATGATTGTGCGTTAACATTTCAAAGACGGACTTGAACGCCTGCGGGTCGCTGAACCAACCCGTGTTTCTGAATTCTACAAAGACGTCGAGGTCGCGCGGGAGCGCTTTTAAAAATGCTTCGAGGGTATCCTGCGTCTGCGGTCCCATGCTGGGGTGCGGCATCAGGAAGATAGGGCCCAGGTTGTTTTGAAACCCTGCTATACCTTCCAGGAAGCGATCGGTTAGCTCCTGTACATCTTTTAGTCGTTTCCCATGGGTGATGTCTTCCGTGAACTTGGGGCAGAACTTAAAATCAGGTCCTACCTTCTCGCGCCAGCTATTGGTTTGGCTTACTGTCGGCATCCGATAAAACGTGGCGTTCATTTCAATGCAGTTGAAATGGCGTGCGTAGTGTTCCAGAAAGTCCGACTCCCGCGTGCCGGGTGGGTAGACCTTACCGACCCAGTCTTTGCGTCCCCACTTGGCACACCCGACAAAGATTTCCGGCCTGGCGTGGTTCGTTGCCTGCAGTATAGCCGTGGTCCCGGCAGGGTCTGCCGGGAGTGTGAAGTCAATTGCGTCGAGTGTGTTCGGATCTACCTTTCCAAATTCCATGATGTGTATAAAACGTGCTACTGGTAAAAGTAGCACATTCGGAATACTAATCGACCCGCGTCAGGTTCATTTCCATAAAGGGGAACCAGGTGGCGCCGTCGGCCGAGAACTCGCCCGTTTCGTGCCACGTTTTTTTAACCGGGTCGATCGTGATGGCATACCGGGTCTTGCCGCGGTTGGGAATATCAAAGCCCCATTGAAAGGCATTGTCGCCGGTCGGCTTCACCCAGGCGTCGGTGCCGCGACCATCCTTCAGGTATGTTTTGAATTTATACTCCTGGGTGTTCAGGTCATACGACAATACACCAAAAGCATGGTGTACGACGGTCTCTTGTTTGGTAGTAGGATTGACGGCTTTGCCAACACCTTCCACAACAATGATGGCGCCTTCGAGCTTCATTTCCACATGCTCGTCCACGTGCGCGGTACGGGCCGGGCCATTGTCCATCTTCATCGAGCTTTCGCCTTGCCAGCGGCCGATCCAGGCAGCAAAAGGTTTGAGCTTGCCGGTATTGGCGGCGTCTTGTGCGGGCAGTGTGCGGCTGAAGAGCATGTGCAGGGCCAGCATCAGGAGGAGGATCAACGTGTTTTTCATGAGGGGTTATGGTTTAAGTATTGTTTGAGGTCGTTTACATATTGTTCAAAGGCTGCTATACCTTTCGGTGTAATGCGACAGGTCGTTAAGGGCTTTTTGCCACGAAAGGTTTTTTCGAGGACTATATATTCTGCCTCGGCCAGCTTGTCGAGCTGTACACTGAGGTTGCCGGCTGTGCTGCTGGTCTTTTCTTTCAGGAAAGTAAACTCTGCCGACTCCAGGCTCATGAGCAGTGACATCACGGCCAGGCGCAACTGCGCGTGTAAAAGCGGGTCGAGTTCCTTAAACATTCTTCAGTTTATTGCGCAGCAGATACCCGGGCACGAGATAACCCGATACAATGGCGACAAGGCCCACGATGTGTTGCCACGAGGCCGGCAGCAGGAAGCTGGCAATGCCACACAGCCAGAAACAAACGCCGCCCCAGATCAACGGCTTGAAACGCAAGATCACGCCGGAGACACTTGTCGGCAGTGCACACACCAATAGAATGACGGCATTAAGCTGAAAATTGATCTTATACCCAAAGGCGACCAGTGTAAAAATGCAGATGCCAAAGCTGGTCCAGAGCGCCCAGGTGATATGGTCTAAATGCGACACGGAGCGGGCGGTGCGACCTTGTTGCCGCGACTTGTAAACGGTGATGATCCAGGCCGGAATGGTGAGCAGCCAGACCAGGTACGGCCGACGATAGTCCATCATGAGAAGCACATACGCACTGGCGTGGGATAGGGCTACTACCCAGCCCCAAAGTAAAAAGTAGTAACTGCTTTGTTGCACATTGCGCTGGGCCTGACGGATCATGCTCGTGATCAGGTCGAGGCTCTCCTGGGGGGTCATGGGTTGAGCGGTAGGTTCCATTGTGTTTGAATATGACTCAAACATAAAGTAGTTTATTTTATAAACCAAAATTATTTATCAGAAAGGGCCAAAAAACGCTAATTTGGGGCATGTTTACAGGAATCATTGAAGCCGCCGGTCGCGTGGAGGCGGTGCAGCAGGAGGGGAGCAACCGCCGTTTTACCATTCATAGTGCGCTAAGCCGGGAATTAAAGATTGACCAGAGTGTTTCGCACAACGGCGTATGCCTGACGGTTGTCGAAACCGGCCCGGACGGGTACCAGGTAGTAGCCATCGATGAAACTTTGCAAAAATCCAACCTGGGGGCTTTGAAGCCGGGCGGCGTCGTGAACCTGGAACGCTGCATGTTGAGCAACGGGCGGTTTGACGGGCACGTTGTACAGGGCCATGTTGACCAGACAGGGATCGTCACACGCATTACCGAAAAGGATGGCAGTTGGTTATTCGACTTTGAGTACGATCCCGGTGTGGGCAATGTAACGGTTGAGAAGGGGTCTATCGCCGTGAATGGCGTGAGCCTTACCTGTTTTAACAGCCGCGACAATGGCTTTACCGTAGCGATCATTCCGTATACCTACGAGCACACCAATTTCCATCAGTTAAAGACGGGCGATACGGTGAACCTCGAGTTCGACATTATCGGCAAGTATGTGAAGCGGTTGTTAGGCAAGTAGTGCCCTCAGACTGCCGAGGTGGGGCGCCGGCCGTGAATGGCTTTCCTGAGGCCTCTGGACGTCCCGCTGCCGGCATATGCAGCCAGCATGCCGATCAGCGCGCCTACGATGACATCGCCGGGATAATGCACGCCGAGATAGATCCGGGTATAGGCGACGATCGCTGCCCAGGGCAATAACACCCACGTCCACTTCCAGACCCGGCGATACTGCAGGATAAAGAACATGGCCAGGCCAAACGTGTTGCCGGCGTGGCTGGAGGCAAAACCATACTGTCCACCACGGTAGCCATCAACAATGTGTACGAGTCCGTCGAGGGAGGGCTCGTGTGAAGGGCGAAACCGGCCGACGATGGGTTTTAACAGGCTGCTGCAAACCTGGTCGGCCAGCAGGATGGTGATGATAATGCCGACCACGGGAACCCAGCTTTCGCGGCCGTGTCGCCGTATAATAAATACCAGCAAACATAGGTATAGCGGCACCCACGTCAGGCGATGTGACAATACCGTCATGACTGGGTCCAGCCAGGGTGTATGCTGGCCGTTGAGGTATAAAAAGAATGCTTTATCCCATTCGACGAGTTGCTCCATGGGGGTAAATGTAAAAAAGCCAGGGCTTTATACCATGGCTTTTTGTGTTAATGGGCGTTGATATATTGCTTTTTGCCCTGGCACGTCCCGGTTGATGTGTATGCGGCCTTCTAAAGCCGGAAGAAGGCTGCGGTCGTACCGTTTGTACGCGGCGCCGAAGTTTTCGGGAGTAGTAGGTACAATATAAAAATAAAAAAGCCACAGTGTTGGTCCGTGGCTTTTATACTGTTGGTAGTCGTGTCTTTTACTTGCCGGCTGGTTGGCGTCCGGCGCCGCCGGCCCAGAGGAGGTATTTCTTGTATGCACGGTGGCTGATGGCCCCCGGTTCGTCCCAGCCTTCCAGGCCGTAGGCTGACGCACGGATATAGGCCAGCCAGCTTTCGTATCCCTCCATGTCGCTAAAGTCTACTGCGGTAACAGTCGAACGGTTTAAGATATAGTTGTGCGACATAAAGCCCGAAACGGCAAAGGGAATTTCCGGCAGTTTGATGTCTTGCTCACCGGGCGCCGCCCAGATGGTCCAACCTTGTGTATCGCTCGATAAAGTGAGTACATAGGTGTCGACGCCTTCGCCGGCGACTGAGCCGGTGAAGTAGGCTCCGTCAGCGGTCAGGTCGGCGTTGCATTCGAGCTTGTCCAGGGTCGGCAATCCGCGCTGGTTGTTATAATAATATTCGCCCTCACCGGTTTCGTAGAAATAGGTGTGGAAATATTCCGGGAAGGCGTTGCCGGGATAGTTAAACTTCAATTCGTGGTTGGCGCAATAGGCGAGACTGATCGGATGCATTTCGCGGGGACGCGCCGGGTTGCCGATGCCGTAAATCCGTACAACGCCGGTGGCAAAGTCGGATTGTACGGTTTGTTCGATGGTCGGTTGCACGACGGCCGCCAGGTTGACGCCTACGCTCGTACCACCGGTTACGTTGGGGTATACGGCGTAGTGCGTGGGATAGGCGACGCCGGTCTCCGGGCGTATAGCCTGGCGGGTGATCAGGAGCTTACTGCTTGCGCTGTACAGGTCCACGGCGAGGGCGCTTTCACTTGAAAATTCACGTTCAGCGTGGGCTACGGAAAGTCCATACGTCGTGCCCGGAGCGCTATTCGTAAAGTTGAACGTTACCTTGCCGGTGTAGTGATTGAGATAGTCCTGAAAGTTGTGGTCGCTGACACCGGTGGTGACCCACGTGCCGCGGTTCACGCGGGTGAAGGTCCGGGCATTGGCGTATCCGCTCAGGTAGGTTACTTCGGTGATGGAGAACTCGCTTCCGTCAAAGTCGGGCGCTCTTAGCTCGATCGCTTCGCCGGCCGTCTCATATTCGCGGACGGTGATGATCCTGCCGTCGTTGTCGGAAAGAAAGATAAAACCCCGACGGTTCGGGTTGACCGTGAAATAGTCATCGGGAACGTGTGTCGCGACCAGTATGTTTTGCACGATCACGGTCATCGATACTTCATGCTCATTGCCGGCTTTGTCTAGTGCGCGGACGGTGATGTCGTGTGCGCCTTCTGCGAGAGGCTGGGTGTCTACATCTGCTTCGAAGGTTGCTTCGGTGCGGGTGGTGAGCAGGGTGTTATCTACTTTGATTTCGACCTTATCCACGGCCTGGTTGTCGGAAGCGGATACGTTGAGGGTAACGACATTCCAGACGACTTCGCCGTCGGTGATGCCTGTCAGGTTTACCGTAGGCGCTTCGGTATCTTCTGCGGGATCGTCATCATCATCCGAACGGTTTTCGGTGTTTTCGGGGGCGGTATCGTCGTCGCTGCAGGAAACGGTCGCGGCGGCGATAAACAGGGTCAGGGCTACAGAACACATCCGTAGCGGAAAGAAATTACGGCTAAGCATGGTATGGTTGGAATAAGATTAAAGTGTTTGTTGCTAATACGAAATATTGGCTATAAAGTTATTGGTTTATCTTCTACTGTTGGCGTTTTTGAGTGCCAGATCCTCATTCTCTTGTTCCAGCCAGGCCGTGGCTTCCTGAAATGTGCGGAAATGCCGGCTAATGATGTTCAGTGTCAGCAGCTGTTCAGCGATGCGGCGTATATATTGCTGGACGTGTTCGTCTTCGGCGTCGTGCTGGATCGTGGCAATGCGCCGCAGGCCGTTGCGCGTGGCTTCGGGCAGAATGCTGTCGAGCATCCATTGTAGCTCATTGTCTTCAATATGACCCTGCCGCGAGATATCAGCAATATAGTTGGGCGAGTTATAGGTCTTGACGAAATCGAGGCACTTGCGATACGCATGGCGATACTGTTCGCCGGTAACGGGTCCGGACCAAATAACGCCTGTCGCATTCAAACGGGCATCAAAGAAAATCTCGGCATAGGACTCTTTGTACAGGATCTGGCGCTCGACGTCGTCGGGCTTGCGCAGGTATACTTTGAACGTCGTGAACCGATTCAATTCGCTTTCCACGTCTACGGTGCCGCCCAGCGCTTCCGCTTGCAGCTTTACCAGGTACAGGCCAAGGCCTTTGCCTTCGGTGTGAAAGTGGAAGCGTTTGTAAAGTTTAAAGATGTTGTCTTTGTGTTGCTTCAGGTCCATGCCCATACCGTTGTCGCGGACTTCCAGTACGGTATAGCGATCGCTTTCACGGGCGCTGACCTCGATGACCGGCGGCCGCTCTGGCGAGCGGTATTTAATAGCATTGCTCAACAGGTTATATAAAATACTATGCACCATCGGCTTTACGGAGTAAATATGGGGGCATGCCGTAAAGTTTGTACGGATCTCGATGTTATGCTGGTGAACATCCTTTTGCAATAGCTGTACCGTGTCGTGTACTTCGTTCTGTAAAATTATCTTCTGGCGGATCTTGAAGATGTCGTGACGAATGTCGATGATCTTCGTGAGGTCCTTTATAATGGTGTCCAGATTTTCGGCGGCAATGCGAATGTGCTGCATCACCTCGGCATCTTCGGGTTGGAATTTCTCGGGTGCCACCAGGTCTACCAGCCCCAGCAGACTGGCGACCGGGCCGCGCAGGTTGTGTGACACTGTATAGGAGAACTGCCGCAGCTCATTGTTATGTTTGATCAGCTCGCTGTTCGTGTCGGTTAGATCTTTATTTTTGGCCAGGAGCTCTGTCGAAAGCAATTGGTTTTTGGAGAATAGCCGTTCTTTTTGCTCCTGGATGATATCGTACGCGTTGACGAGATCTTTTTGATTGTTCTGCAACACGTCGCTCTGGGCCTGTAGCTCGGCGCTTTGGGCTTCGATCTCGGCATTCTTTTCGGTCAGCAATTCGTTGGCCTGGTGCAGCTCTTCGATCAGGTCCAGACTGCGCTGCTCGTTTTTCTCGGAGACCCATTTCAGAAAAGCCAGCGCGCTGATGAGGATGCAATACGAGATGAAGATTACAATGTTGGTAAAGTAATACATCTCGATGGCCATATAGGGCTTGTTGTAGCCTACACCAAAAGCAGAGTGTAGCGGATCAAACAACATCAGAATGCTGAGGCCGGCCATGGCACAGCCGATGAGATATTTTTTCTCACGGATGGAAAAGAATATCCACGGAAAGGAGCAGGTGCCCAGGACGATAAACCGGAACGTAAAATAATCGAGCTCCTCCTGGTTGGCGTAATAAATTTGTTTGGAGTAAATAGACAACGCTGTGATGAGACTGGGAATCAGCAGGCAGATCCATACACGGCTGCTGTGCGTGTGGCCCAGTGCGTTTAATAATATGCTGACGCAGGCCAACAAACCTACACAGGGAATGGCGATCGTAACAAAGTTCCAGTCAAACCAGATGTAGTAGAATACAAATAGTATCAGGCTCAAACCCAGCAGGCTCAGGCTAATGGCGTTGGAAAGAATAACCCCGCGCTTGTCCGCAGCCGTGCCGACAAATTTTTGCCCTACGTATAATACGGGATGGATGAGACTCATGCGGCGTGGGGCCTGGTGGGGTTAGAGACCAAATCTAAGAATAAATGTAGATAAGTGCGTGCGGGGTTTTTCACGGTATTTAAGAAGATTGATTTTTAGGTAAATCCCGTTTTGAACCCGCGGGGTAAACCGTATCTTGTGTACAAATCATTGTCTTTTTTGGTTTTTTATGGAAAAATATGACCTGGTTGTTATCGGGGCAGGACCTTCTGGCTATGCGGCGGCTATGCGTGCATTGGATTTTAAGAAGAAAGTACTGCTGATCGAGAAAAACAACGTCGGCGGTGCGGGTGTTACCAACGGTGCCCTATCGTCTAAAACCTGGTGGGAGCTTTCCCGCGAAACGGCCTCTTTCCGCAAGAACCTGCGGCGGTTTAATCTCGAGGCCCCCAGCATCAACTATAAGGAGACACAAGCGGAGGTCGTGCGCGCCGTGGGTGAACGCATGGGTATGCTGGAAGAGCACTTACACCTGATACAAGACTCACACTATGCAGGGCTGCTCTCGTTTAAGAAAGGCGTTGCGCGTCTGTTGAGTCAAAACGAGGTGGAGATTAGTCACGCCCTGTTTGGTCACGAGGTGGTTTGGACAGACAACATCATCCTGGCGACGGGTAGCCGTCCGCGTTACCTGCCCGAATTGCCGATCGACGAGAAGTATGTCATGACCAGCGAAGGCGTGGAGGCGATGGATGACTTTCCGGAGAGCATGGTGATTGTCGGTGCGGGTGTTATTGGTTGCGAGTATGCTACCATCTTCTCTGGTTTCGGTCAGACCAAAGTACACCTGATTGACAAAGGCGATCGTATTCTGCCGTTTGAAGACGAAGACGTCGTGCGCGTGATCGAGCGCAACATGGAAAACAGCGGCGTATTGATACACCGTAATTCGCGGCTGATACGCATGGAAGTGAAACACGAACGTGTCGAATACGAGCTGGAATATGACGATGGCAGCAAAGCGGTGTTCAACGTCGCGAAGGCATTGGTCGCGGTAGGGCGGGTGCCCAACTACGAAGACCTGTGGGAGGACAGTGTCAATATCACCATCTCAAAACGTGGCATTGAAGACAACGATACACAAACCAATATTTCCAATATCTATGCCGTGGGCGACATTACGGCCGACATCTCGTTGGTGAACGTGGGCGAGCTGGAAGGACGGTACGCTGTTGAGAAAATCTTTGGCAGTCCTGACCGCAAGCTGTTGTATGAAAATATCAGTACGATCATGTTCCTCAATCCCGAGGTGGCCGGTGTGGGACTAAATGAAACACAAGCACGCGAACGTGATATCGACTACAGAGTAGCGACGCTGGACTATAGCTGTATTCCGCGTGCTATTGCCAAGCGCAATACACAAGGCTTTATCAAACTGTTGGTAACGAATGACGAGCACATGAAGATACTCGGCATGAAAGTGATCGGCAATCAGGCCTCCAGCGCTATTCAGGCCGTGGCGTTGCTGATCTCTATGGATAAAGGCATTGAAGAGCTGGCAGAATGTGTACACCCGCACCCGTCCATTACAGAGGGTATACAGGAATGTGTGCGCATGCTGCTGGGCAAGTCGCTGTTCAAACCCGATGCGCTCAAAGGCCGGCTTTCATGCCGCACGTATTCCGCCGGCGAGTATGCTGACATCCGGTTCTGAGCCGGTATCGTTTTACTTTTGATGTCTTTTTTTCAGTATGTCCAATACGTCGTCCAGCGTATAGCCTTTTGCCGCGAGCAGTACCAGGTAATGGTATAGCAGGTCGGAAGCTTCGCCGAGGAATAAGTCTTTGTTATTGTCCTTGGCTTCGATGATGAGCTCGACGGCTTCTTCACCCACCTTTTGCGCTACTTTGTTAATGCCGAGATCGAGCAGACTGTTGGTATAGGAGCCTTTGCGTGGGTTGGCCTTGCGGTCGTGTATGATGGCTTCGAGCGTATGCACGTCGAAGGGATGATCGTTAGTCTCCTGAAAGCACGTGTCGGCGCCCGTGTGGCAGGTAGGACCTTTGGGAGAGGCTTTGATCAATACCGTGTCCTGATCGCAGTCGACGAGGATTTCGTCGAGCTCTAGAAAATTGCCCGATGTTTCGCCTTTGGTCCAGAGCCGTTGTTTGCTGCGGCTGAAGAAGGTCACGCGTTTGTCGCGCACGGTTTTGTCGTAGGCCTCCTGGTTCATGAAGCCAAGCATGAGCACGCGCCGGGTGCGGGTATCCTGTACGATGCACGGCACGAGGCCGTCGAGCTTGGTAAAGTTTATAGTAGGTTGTGTTGCCATGGTGTTGTAACGATCATGATGAGATTACCGGATGCTGATGCCACGTTGACGCAGATACCCTTTGAGGTCGGGAAGTTTTACTTCGCCGAAGTGAAAGATACTGGCCGCCAGGGCAGCATCGGCCTGCCCGAGTATAAAGGTATCCATAAAATGTTCTGCTGCACCGGCGCCGCCCGAAGCAATGACCGGTATTTGCAGAAGCGTATGCAGTTTACTTAATGCGTCGTTGGCAAAGCCGGCCTTGGTGCCATCGTGGTCCATGCTGGTGAAGAGAATCTCGCCGGCGCCGCGCTCCTGGCCCTCTTTGGCCCAGGTGAATAGCTTTTTATCGGTGGCGTTCTTGCCACCGTGTGTATGCACAACCCATGCGTTGTCAACTTTGCGGGCATCGATGGCCAGTACAATGCACTGGGCACCAAAGGCACGCGACAGCTCGTCGATCAGCCCGGGGTTGCGCACCGCGGCCGAGTTGACACTTACTTTGTCTGCGCCGGCTTCGAGCAGTGGCGCGACGTCGGCCACACTGCTGATGCCACCCCCTACTGTAAACGGAATGTTGATGTGCCGGGCGATGTCGCGCACCAGCGAAGCGAACGTCTTGCGTTGCTCGTTGGTGGCAGAGATGTCGAGAAACACCAGCTCGTCGGCGCCCTCCTGGGCATACCGCGCGCCGAGCTCTACCGGGTCGCCCGCATCGCGGATGTTGACGAAGTTGACACCTTTTACAGTGCGGCCGTCTTTGATGTCGAGGCAGGGTATAATACGTTTCGTAAGCACGGTCAGATCGTAGTTAATTCTTGTAAGGTAATTCTTCCTTCGTAAATGGCTTTGCCGACAATGACGCCGTCGACACCAATTTGCTTAAGCTGTCGGAGGTCTTCCACACAGCTCACACCGCCGCTGGCAATCAAGGCCAACTGCGGAAAGTTGAGGAGCAGTCTTTTGTAAAGCTCCAGGTTGGGGCCGCTTAGCATACCGTCTGTGCGGATGTCGGTACACGTTACATATTCGATACCAAACTGCACGTAGTTGCGTAGGAACTGTGTGATGTTGATCGGCGCATTTTCCTGCCAGCCTGCAATGGCGATGCGTTCGTCTTTTACATCGGCGCTCAGGATGATGCGTTCTGCACCGAAGGTCTCAATCCATGCAGCGACTTTCTCAGGTTCTTTTACCGCGATACTGCCCAGGTTTACCTGGTGTATGCCCAAGGCAAAGAGGTCGTTTACTTCGCGGTCGGTTTTGATGCCGCCGCCGAAGTCAATTTGCAACGACGTCTTGCTGGTAAGCATTTCGGCTACTTCCCAGTTGATGACCTTGCCGGCCTTGGCGCCGTCGAGGTCCACCAGGTGTAAGTATTGCAGTCCGGCATCTTCAAAGGCGCGTGCGGCGTCGAGCGGGTTTTCGTGGTATATCTTCTTTTGCGCATAGTCGCCCTGTGTCAGGCGTACGCACTTTCCGTCAATGATGTCGATCGCAGGTATAATTCTCACGGAGTAGGAGGGGTTAGACGTTCAAAAAGCTCTGGAGTACCAGTACGCCGGCTTCGGCCGATTTTTCGGGGTGAAACTGCACCGCATAGAAGTTGTCGCGGTGCATGGCCGCGCTGAACGGTACGGTATACTCCGTCAGGCTACTGGTGTGTGCATTGACCGGAACGTAGTAGCTGTGCACGAAGTAGGCGAACTTGTTTTCCAGCGCCGGGTCCAGCCAGCTGTTGGCGGTCAATGTCAGGTTGTTCCAGCCCATGTGGGGTACTTTCTTGTCGGGCTGCGGCTCGAAGCGCTTCACGGTCTCGTCGAAGATGCCCAGGCAGGGCGTGTCATTCTCTTCGGAGTGTTTGCACAAGAGTTGCATGCCCAGGCAAATGCCGAGCACCGGTTGGCGCAAGCTGCGAATGACCGCGTCGAGCTTTTTGTCGTGCAGGTAACGCATGGTGGTGCTGGCTTCGCCTACACCCGGAAAGATTACCTTGTCGGCCTGCTGGATGGCCTCGGCCTGGTCGGTGATGGTAAAGTCTACACCGAGTCGCTCGAGGGCAAAGGACACAGACTGGATATTGCCGGCGTTGTATTTAATGATAACAAGCTTCATAATTCGGGGCCTGCGTTTTTATTACAGTGTTCCTTTTGTAGAAGGCAATTGGTCGCCTTCTTTTTTAATCGCCATGCGAATGGCTTTTGCAAAAGCCTTAAAGATGGCTTCGATCTTATGGTGCTCATTGGTGCCTTCCACGCGGACATTCAGGTTGCTTTTCGAGGTATCGGAAAACGACTTGAAGAAGTGGTGGAACATTTCCGTGGGCATCTCGCCGATCTTCTCCCGCTTGAACTCAGCATCCCACACCATCCAGGGGCGACCGCCGAAGTCGATGGCCACTTGCGCCAGGCAGTCGTCCATCGGCAGGCAGAAGCCATAGCGACCTATGCCACGCTTGTCGCCGAGGGCTTGCAGGAAAGCTTCACCCAGGGCGAGGGCGGTGTCTTCAATGGTGTGATGCTCGTCGATGTGCAGGTCGCCCTTCACACGGATCTCGAGGTCGATGTTGCCGTGGCGGGCGAGCTGGTCGAGCATATGGTCGAAGAAGCCGAGGCCGGTATGAATGGACGACTTGCCACTGCCGTCGAGGTTGATGACAATGTCGATGTCGGTTTCCTTTGTCGTACGCTTTACGGTAGCCTTGCGTGGCGGCGCCGTCAGGAGTGTGTGGATGTCTTTCCAGTGCGTGGTGACGAGCGCGCAGTGGGGCGTGAGGCCCTGGCTGTCGAGCTTGTCTTGCAGGCTGCCATTGTTTAACAGGATGCCCTTTGCACCCAGGTTACGCGCGAGCTCGACGTCGGTGGCGCGGTCGCCGATGACGTAGGAGTTGGCCAGGTCGTATTCGCCCGTCAGGAACTCCGTTAGCAGCCCTGTACCGGGCTTGCGTGTAGGTTTGTTCT
Organism: Parachryseolinea silvisoli; assembly: GCF_021190955.1. Classification (GTDB taxonomy): domain Bacteria; phylum Bacteroidota; class Bacteroidia; order Cytophagales; family Cyclobacteriaceae; genus Ohtaekwangia; species Ohtaekwangia silvisoli. Next base: position 179,069 of record NZ_JAIOAO010000001.1, on the reverse strand, counting down.
CCCGCGCAAAGCTGCGGTCGATAAAGATCTTGGGGAAGACGATCTGCTCGTTGGCGAACGTCTGCAGCATGCGATTGTGCGCCGGCCAGAAAGTGTCTTCGGGAAAGCTGTCCGTACCGAGGCCGTCCTGGTTGGTGACCATCACCAGCTCGTAGTTACCTTCGGCGGCAATTTTGCCGAGCCAGGTAAATACACCGGGGTAATATTCCAGCTTCTCCAGCGAGTCGATTTGCTCATCGGGTGGTTCGAGTATCAGCGTGCCGTCGCGGTCTATAAACAATACTTTTTTCATAATTCTTCCAGGGCGTTGAGGAGGCGTTCGTTTTCTTCGGGAGTGCCGATGGTTATGCGCAGGCAGTTATAGCACAGTACTACGCGTGAGCGATCACGGACGATGATCTTCTGATCCAACAGGTATTTATAGGTTGCCGGGGCATCTTGTACACGCACCAGCACAAAGTTGCTGTCGGTCGGGAATACCTTTTCGGTAATGCGCAGTTTCTCCAAAGCTTTGATCACTTTAGTGCGCTGCTGCACGATCTGCTTCACCCAATCTTCCATCACATGCCGGTTCTCGAGTGCATCGAGCGCAAGCTCTTGCGTGCGGATGTTTACGTTATAGGGGTACTTGATCTTGTTGAGGACGTTTATGATTGCTTCTGAAGCGAACGCCATACCGAGGCGCAGACCCGCCAGTCCCCAGGCTTTGGAGAATGTTTGCAGTACGACCAGGTTGGGATATTTGTCCAGCTCTTGCAGAAAGCTTTTGCCTTTGGCAAAGTCGATATAGGCTTCGTCGATTACGACCAATCCATAAAACCGCTTTAACACTTCGAGGATCTTGTCGCGGCTCAACAGATTCCCTGTGGGGTTGTTGGGACTGCAGAGGAAGATCACCTTGGTGGTGGCGTCGAATGTTTTGGGAAAAGCTTCGAGGTCGAGGTCGAAGTCCGGGGTGAGCAGTACCTGTTGTACATTCACGGCGTTTACTTCGGCGCACACCGAGTACATGCCGTAGGTGGGCTCCGTGATGAGGATCGAATCCTGGTTGGGCTCGCAGAAGGCGCGAATGATGAGGTCGATGGCTTCATCGCTGCCGTTGCCCAGGAAGATTTGCTCGGGGCGTACTTCTTTAACGGTCGCCAGCTCGTCCTTTACGCGCCGTTGCAACGGGTCGGGATACCGGTTGTACGGCGACTGGTAGGGATTTTCGTTGGCATCCAGGTATATATCGGCTTCGCCTTTAAACTCGTCGCGCGCCGATGAATAGGGCTTCATGGTGAGAATGTTCTTCCGCACCAGGGTGTTGATATCGGGAAATGTTTTTTTCTTACTCATACCGTAGGTCAGGGGTTGGTGGCCAGCTTGTCAAGGCGTACGCGGATGGCCATTTTGTGTGCTTCCAGCTGCTCAGCTTCGGCCATGAGCTCCACCACCGGGCCGAGCGCACGGATGCCGGCAGGGCTTACTTCCTGGAAGGTGATATACTTCATAAAGCTTTCCAGCGACACGCCGGCAAAGGCGCGTGCAAAGCCGTTGGTCGGCAGGGTGTGGTTGGTGCCCGAAGCATAGTCGCCCATAGCTTCCGGGGTATAATTGCCGATGAACACCGAGCCTGCATTGATCACGGCGTCGGCGACTGCGTCGGCCTGTGCGATGTTGAGAATAAGGTGTTCGGGCGCATAGGTGTTGACGAAGTCCAGGGCCTGGTGGCGATCGGACAAGATCACGACGCGGCTGTTGGCAAGTGCCTTGCGGGCGATGTCGCGACGGGGCAGTTGTTCCAGTTGTTTGGCAATCTCGGCCTCGATCGGTGCGAGCAGGCGTGCGTCGTTCAGTACGAGCATTACCTGACTGTCTTCGCCGTGTTCGGCTTGTGAAAGCAGGTCGGCGGCAACAAACGCCGCCTCGGCTGTTTCGTCGGCCAGGACCAATACTTCAGAAGGGCCCGCGGGCATGTCGATGGCCAGTCCTTCTTCTTGCACCAGCTGCTTGGCCTTCGTAACGTACTGGTTACCGGGGCCAAAGATCTTATATACTTTCGGTACACTGGCTGTGCCGTAGGCCATGGCGGCAATGGCTTGTGCGCCACCCACTTTGCAGATGCGTGTAATACCGACGTGCGCGGCGGCAAAAAGTATGGCGGGATTGATGGCGCCGGTCTTGTCGGGTGGTGAGCAAAGCACTACTTCGCGGCAGCCTGCCAGGCGCGCGGGTATACCGAGCATCAGCACCGTCGAGAAGAGTGGTGCCGAGCCTCCCGGGATATAGATGCCCACCTTGTCGATGGCGACGCCTTTGCGCCAGCAGCGTACACCGGGTGTGGTCTCTACTTTCAGTATGTCGCGTCGTTGGGCGGCATGGAACTTTTCAATGTTCGCGGCCGCGGTGCGGATGGCATCTTTCAGGGCTTCGGGCAGCGTACGGCTGGCGGCCTCTATTTCGGCGGCACCGACACGGAGGGTCTGCAGCTGGACTTTGTCGTATTGTGCGGTGAGCTCCAGCAATGCTTCGTCGCCGGATTTCCGGACACGGTTCAAGACATTGCGCACAGAGCTTTCCAGGAACTCGAGCTCGAGCTGTGGACGCTGACAGAGGTCGGCCCAGGTGTCGGGTGTCGGGTTGGTGTATGTCTTCATAGTGTGTTGGTGCGACAGGTTATACAATCATCTTTTCGATCGGCACAACCAGGATGCCCTCGGCGCCAAACTCGCGCAGCAGGTCGATCCGTTCCCAGAAATCATTTTCGTCTACGACGGAATGCAGCGAGCTCCAGCCTGTGCGTGTCAGTGGAATGATGGTGGGGCTTTTCATGCCGGGTATCACGCTGGTGATCTTTTCGATCGCCTCGTTGGGGCAATTCAGCAGTATATATTTACTGTTCTTGGCTTTTTTTACTGCCTCGATGCGGAACAGCAGTTTGTCGAGGATCTTTTGTTTTTCGGGCGACAGCGTGGGGCTGGCGATGATGACGGCTTCTGACTGCATAACGATCTCTACCTCTTGCAGGCCGTTGCTGAGCAGCGTACTGCCGGTGCTGACGATGTCGCAGATGGCGTCGGCGAGCCCGATGCCCGGTGCAATTTCTACTGAACCGCTGATTTCATGAATGCCGGCCTGGACGTTGTGTTTCGCCAGAAAGTCTTTGACGATGTTGGGGTAGGAGGTGGCGATGTTTTTTCCTTGCAGCCACTGTACGCCGGTATAATTTTCGCCGCGGGGGACGGCCATGGACAAACGGCATTTAGAGAAGTCCAGGCGTTTGATCAGTTGGTTGTCTTTCTTCTTTTCAGCAAACACATTCTCGCCGACGATGCCGATGTCGGCCACCTGGTCTTCGACATATTGCGGGATGTCGTCGTCGCGGAGAAAGAGTACTTCTACCGGGAAATTACGGGCCTGCGTTTTCAGCTGGTCTTTGCCGTTGCTGATGGAGAGGCCACTCTCCTTGAGCAGCTCCAGTGAGCCTTCCTGCAGGCGTCCGGATTTTTGAATGGCGATTCGAAGTAGGGTGTTCATACGTGTTAGTAAATAAAAAAAGGCTTGTCACATCGTGACAAGCCTTGTACATTTTATATTCTTTAAAGAATCATCAATAGGCTATGCCACGCACCGTGAGTACATGATGGTGGTGGTGAAAGCCGATGGTGATTTTGTTAATCATAGTAATTGTCCTGCGAATAACATGAATAGAGTTGACAAGTCAAAGCCGTCGCGTAAATTTTTTGATCCTTACGAGTGTTGTTTGCGTATACAGCGTTGTATGAAGGGTTTCCTACTGCTTGTTAGTGCAACCCTGACAACGTTTGTAGACTAAAGTTTACGGATTTTGATGTAACATTGGCGGCTGCTACAAAGGGCAGTCTATAAGGAGAGATGATGAGACAGTTTGTTTGGTGTGTTTGGGGAGTATGGCTGCTGGCGGCCTGCAGCGACAGCCGCGAGACGCGTATGCAGCGACATTTGATCCAGGGTAACGAGATGGTGCGGTTGCAGAACATGGAAGAAGCCGAGCGCTATTTTCGCGAAGCCATTAAACTGGACTCGTGTTATGCCGACGCCTGGAACAACCTGGGCAGTCTCTACTACCAGCAACGAAAATATACCGAAGCGCTGGACAGCTATGATGAAGCACTGCGGTGTCGTCCAGGATACTGGGAAGCATACCTGAATCGCGCCAATGCGGCGTATGAAGTGCATGAATATTACCGTGCGCTGGAGGACCTGTCGCATGTCGAGCAGGTAAAGCCTGACACCGTAGCACTGCACATTGTAAGAGGATTGACGTACACCAAGCTCCGGAAGTTTGATGACGCGATGAAGTCGTTCCGGCGCGCGCGTGCGCTGGATCCGCGGGACGTAGAGATACAAGTGAACCTCGGTACGTTGTATTATTATAAGAAACAATACGACAGTGCCAACCAGATCTTTAACGCGGTGCTGGCGGTCAAGCCGGCGGAAGCCAATGTCTTTAACGCACAAGCAATGGTGGCGGCCGACCAGGGGCATTATGAAGAAGCTAAGGGATTGGTGGAGAAGGCACTGCGCCTGAAGGCCGACGATGCTTATTTCCTCAACAACCGCGGCTATATATTATTAATGACGGGGGACCTCGAGGCAGGTCGTGCGGACATTGATGCCAGCATAGGAATAGATCCCTATAACGGCTGGGCCTATCGCAACAAAGGCATTTACTTCTTGCTTAGGAAACAGCCCGCCGATGCGTTGCGGCTGCTGGAGCGGGCTGTTAAAGCCGACCCCTTTATAGAGAAGGTGCACTATTACCTGGGCGAAGCCTATCATCAACAGGCCAACACTGGGGCGGCCTGCAAAGAATATCAGCAGGCAGCTGAACGTGGTGAGCTGCCGGGTGGCAGGCTGCCGGATTACTGTAAAACGAAATGAACTTCGATCACTTTTTGAGCGACCTTCGTACGCGGCTACAGCTACCGTTGCCGGGCCACGCCGCACACGACCTGATGCGGGCCGAGCCCATCGGCAAATGGCGCCCCAAGCTGGACCATAGCACGCCGCCAAGGCCGGGTGCTGTGTTGATCCTGTTATATCCGGAGGCGGGTATCGTGAAGTTTCCCCTGATCAGGCGGGCTACCTATGCCGGCGCCCACAGCGGCCAGATTAGCTTGCCCGGCGGCAAGGCGGAGGCCGGCGAGACGGTAGTGGAAACAGCACTGCGCGAAGCGGAGGAGGAGATAGGCCTGGACCGCAGCCAGGCGGAGGTGCTGGGCGTACTGACGGAGTTCTTTGTCATCGCCAGCAACTTTACCGTGACACCCATTGTCGCCGCCATGCGCGGTCCGATTGTGTTCAGGCCCGATCCGCATGAGACGGCGGGGATAATTTATGGGGACTTGTTTGACTTGCTACGCGAGGAAGCTGTGCTGAAAAAAGAGATCCTGGCCGCCGGGCAGTATCGCATGATGGCGCCGCATTTCGAGGTCGAAGGAGAGGTTGTGTGGGGAGCGACGGCGATGATGTTGAATGAGCTGCGGGTTATTTTGAAAGACGTTAGTAGGGATTAAAAGAAATATGCAGACGGTGACGCCTTTCGGCACACCATCTGCATATAATCATTAACCTATTCCTAATCCTAATATCTAAATTAGCGGGCGTTTGCCGGCATAGTAGTCTTAAAGGTGATCTTGCGCGTTTCCTCGGCCAAGAGATCTTTCAGATTGTCCTCTTCGTCAGAAGTCTTGGCCTTCATTCGTGGGGCGTCAACTTTCTCAGCAAACAGGTCGGAGAAGAACCAGATGGAACCGGCCAGCATGGAGCTGATCAGTACGCTGGTAGCCATGCCTGACAGCGGCAATTGCCAGGCTTTATAATACAACAGGTTGGTTAACAATGATCCGATAGCATAGATCTTCGAATACAACAGGTTGGTTAACAATGATCCGATAGCATAGATCTTCGATGGAAGACGTTTGCCGTTCAGGATAAACATCAGGATCGCTGACTCGATGGCAATCGCGAAAACGAAGGCATGTGCCCAGTTGGGGGCCGTAATTCTTTCGCCATTCACTTCGAAGCTTAGATCAAACACTCTCACAGTTTCAAAGAGGTGCATCGTGTGCACTACCTGCGATGTAATGACCGCCAACAAGGTCAAAAACACGAAGGCCTCGGATCGTAAAAACTCAACCGTTTTTTTCATGGTAGTAGTTAGATAAAGTATAGGTTTTTGGGTTCACTCACTTCTTAATACAAGATTAACAGCATTTCTCGGGGTGGTATAATGACTCTATAAAGGCAACATGCAGATGTAAGTTTAGTCGCCGAAAATGAAGGATTTGGTGAGTAGAATAGCCGCACTTCTGCGTGTGCCGTCGCCTAACACGTTCGTTTTGCCGGCGAATGACAGTACCGGTGTTATATTGACGTTTAACGGGGGGAGATGCGGTGCCAAAGGCCTGAAATGTTCATCGGGTTATTGATGAATATACCGCTAAAAAGCGTGATTGTCTCTTCGGGTATTACACAAACCTGGGTAAATGATCCGCTTTTCCGACCCGTTAGTTCGCCACGGGCCGGAAAAGTAAGGTGTAAGAAAGTCTCACATTTAGCGACACATTTTTTTGGATGGTTTAGATGAAGTCGATGTCGACGTTCAGCGGGTAGCGCATGAGATAACGCAGGGCTTGGTGCACGGTCAGGTCTTCAAACAGCACCTGGTACAGCGTGTTGGTGATGGGGGCCCGCACTTTATAGTAGTCGGCGCATTTCTTCACAATGCGAATGGTATTGATACCTTCAGCCACTTCGTCGGTCGTAGCCAGAATCTCTTGCAGCGTTTCACCCTTGGCCAGGCGCGAGCCGATGGTAAAGTTACGGCTCAACGAGCTGTTGCAGGTGGTGACCAGGTCGCCTACGCCGGCGACGCCCAGGAAGGCTTTGGTATTGCCGCCAAGGGCACGGCCCAGGTAGATCATTTCGACCATGCCGCGGCTGATGAGCAAGCCCTTGGCATTCTCGCCATAGCCCAGGCCACTGAGGGCACCGGCCGCGATAGCGATAATGTTCTTTAATACACCGGCAAGCTCGACACCGACAGTGTCGTTGTTGCCATATACCTGGAACTGCTCGTTGCGCAGCATACGCTTGCCCAGCGAGATCACCTCGTTAAAGTGACTGGCAATAACGGTTGCTGCCGGGTGGCCTGCCGCCAATTCTTTTGAGAGGTTCGGCCCTGCCAGGCAGCCGACCCGCACGGCTACGCTTTCTTCCATAATCACTTCGCTCATGGTCTTTACATGGCTGCGGTTGAGCTTGGCGGTGTTCTCAATGGTCTGGCCTTCGGGCAGCGTCAGGTCGAAGCCTTTGGTGCCGTGGATCAGGATGTGGTACGGGTGCAGGTGCGGCGACAGCTGACGTATAACCGAGCGGAAGTGCTGCGACGGTACAATGGGAAAGATCACGTCGCACGTGTTGGCAATCTCCGGCAGGTCGCTGGTGGCGCGCACGTTGGCGAGCATCGTGTGCCCGCGGTTTTCGCGACGGGTGTTGATGTGCTCCACCGCCTTTGGGTCGCGGGCATAGAGCAGCACCTGGCGGTGTTGTGCCAACAGGTTGGCGACCACACTACCAAAGTTGCCGGCGCCAATAACGCCCACCGGTTTATCGTCAGATAAACTTTTCGAGGTCATAGCCAACAAGCCGGTTGTGATAGTAATAAAGTGTGTTAAAGTCTTTCGTAATGACGTTACCCTCTTTGTTAAGCAAGAGCGGCCGCTTCAAATGGAAGATGCCGACATTGTCGAGGCCGTGACGGATTACCAGGTCGATATCGCCTTTCAGGTGCGTGGCGTGGTATACTTTGCCTTCCTCCTTCAGGGTATAAATCTGTTTGCGCACGCGCTTACACGCCTCGCGGAATTCTTCATAGGGTATAACCTGGTCTTCTTCCGGCAAACGCAGCAAGCCGAACAAATCCAGCTTGGCGTGCATCTTCTGCCACATCTCAAAGGCTACGAACGCGACCAGGTGGCTGGCAAACACGCGGTTGATGCGGTGATACTCCGACACGATCTTTTGACTGAGCATGCGGGTATATTCGTCTTCGCGTTGTTTGTCGATCGTGATCTGGTTGTCGCTGACGAAGTAGTCGCGCGTGTCGATTATGCGGCCCTGCGCGTCGAGGCTGTTGCCGTTGTCGTCTACGTAGTTACCAATGATGTCGACGCCGCGGCCAATGGAAACGGAAATGTTGGAGCCTTTGGTGAAGAACTTGAAGAGGAACTGCAGCAGTTGCCAGCTGCCGTACTTGTCTTGCTCGGGCAAGTACCGCTCCTGGCCTTTTACCGACAGGTAATCGTCCACCAGGTCGGGGGCTTCGAGTACGAAGTGGTAGTTCAGCGTGACGGGTACGATAAAGATCTTGCGGACTTCTTCGCCAGGAGGCGTATCCATGTAGAGCATGCGTTGCGCCTCAATGGTAGAGCTTAGCAAACCCAGCTTGAGCTGTTTTTCGATCATGCCCGACCGCGAGCGGGTACCGCCCGGGAAGAAGATGCTGTGCGCGCCTTTCTGGATGGCGAGCGTGGAGTACAGCTTGAGCGTTTCCAGGTAGGGCAGGTTCTTTTTCCGCCGGTCTACCTTGTAGGCCCCCAGGCTGTTCATGAAGTATGCAAAAATCTTGATGTTAAACAGGTTCAGTCCGGCGCCATAGATGAAAGCGGGCAGACCGAGCGAGTGAATCACCCAGCCGATGAGGATAGAGTCCAGGTTGCTGAAGTGCGTGGGCACCATAATGACCGTGCCTTTGGAGGCCAGGTTGCGCAGGTGTTTGGCTTTGCCGACAATGTGAATCTTGTCGCGCAGCGTGTAGCGGTTGCGGAAGAAGGCACCGAATTTTTTGACACGTGCGCCATTCAACAGACGTGCGAACCAGAACTTGACGATCTCACGGGTGACTTTATACGAGCTGGCTTTGAAGTTGCCGGCAATTTCGTTGGCATAGCGCATCACGATGCGGCGCATCAGCTCTTCAGCCTTGGGCTGTGCTTCTTCAGACGGTTTGGCGTCCAGGCCGACGAGTTCGTCTTTAATAGCTGCCCAGAAGGCGGGCTCATCTACAGGGTCTACGCGCCAGCGGTTGCGCTTCATGCGCTGCTGCTCGCGGTATACGGTAGTCTGGAGCTCGTCGAGCAGCTGTTTGGTGGTAGGACGCAATTCCTTGATCTGGGCGAGAGACTTTTGGGCTACGCTTTCGATAAATTCCTTGCGGTTCTTGCTCAACTGGTACACCGGCCAATCGGGTATATCCTCCAGGATGGGCTTGTATTTCTTATTCTTATTTTTCTTTTCTACGACTTCCATCGGGGGTGCAAAATAAGTGAAAAGTTCGAGTTGTAGATACCCCGGGGGGAGGGGATGGTTTTAGCTGATGGCCTGTAGCCGGGTACGGAAACTCGTGTTCATGGCGTCAAAACGGACCAATGTTTCTTGTATAAAGGCCTCATCTACCAGGGTATACAGGTCCGATTCTTGTAAGATGTCATATTCGGCGACCTTGAACGTTTGCTCCAAAAGGCCGCTTTCGAACTTGATCAGGTACCGGTTATTCCAGGAAAAGAGGGTGATTTTGCAATCAGGGTGTGGAATTTCGCCTACTACACGCATGGGTCTTGCTGGTGTTTTACAGTATAAGGGCTCCGGGCCCGATTGTTTCCGTTTTAACGATAAACCTAAAACTTTGAAACCCGAACTTCAAAGTAAATGTTAAATTGGAAAAAAATATGCCATGCAAAGATACAGCATTTTGTGGGCGGACGATGAGATTGACTTGTTGAAACCGCATATCCTTTTCTTAGAACAGCGTGGCTACGACATTACCCCGGTCAACAACGCTACCGACGCCGTAGAGAAGTGTGATGAGAAGCATTTTGACGTGGTGTTCCTGGACGAACACATGCCGGGAATGTCGGGCTTAGAAGCCCTTGCCCAGATAAAAACCAATAAGCCCAACCTGCCCGTGGTGATGATCACCAAGAACGAGGAAGAGCATATCATGGAGGAAGCGATCGGCTCCAAGATTGCCGATTATCTCATAAAACCCCTGAATCCCAGTCAGATACTGCTATCGGTCAAAAAGATCCTGGACAACAAACGCCTGGTGATCGAAAAGACCAACCTGAACTACCAACAGGAATTTCGAAAGATCAGCATGGCTTTTATGGATGACATGAACCACGAGCAGTGGGCAGACATCTATAAAAAACTGGTGCACTGGGAGCTGCAAATGGACCAGCCCGACAACCAGGAAATGGGTGACGTGCTGGACATGCAGAAGACCGAAGCCAACGCCAATTTTGCCCGGTTTATCATCCGCAATTATGAATCCTGGCTGAACGACGCCAAAGCGGAGAAGCCGGTCATGTCGCACCAGCTGATGAAGCGTAAGGTCTTCCCCGAACTGGGCAGCAAGCCTGTGTTTATGGTGTTGATCGACAATTTGCGCATAGACCAATGGAAAGTGATCGAGCCGGTCATTGCCGAGTACTTTAATATTGAAAAGGAAGAAAATTATTATTCGATCCTGCCTACGACTACCGGGTATGCCCGAAATGCCATCTTTTCAGGCCAGATGCCCTCGGAGATGGCCAAGACCCATCCCGACCTGTGGGTAGGCGACGACGAAGAGGAGGGTAAGAATAATTTTGAGCAGGAGTTCCTGACCAAGCAACTGCGCCGGAACAACCTGAATATCAAGACATCTTATCACAAGATCAAAAACATGGAGGAGGGCCGCAGCCTGGCCGATACCGTCAACAATCTCTTTCAGAACGATTTGAATGTGATTGTGTACAACTTCGTGGATATGCTCTCGCATGCCCGTACGGACATGGCCATGATCCGCGAGCTGGCACCCGATGAGTCTGCGTACCGTTCTATTACCAAGTCATGGTTACTACATTCGCCACTGCTCGACATTCTTAAAAAGATTTCCGAGCGCGACGTGAAGGTGGTCATTACGACCGACCACGGCACGATCCGCGTGAAGCGGCCGTTTAAGATCATTGGCGACCGCACGGTGAACACGAATTTGCGCTATAAACAAGGCAAGAACCTTGGGTTTGAAGGCGACAAGGTGATGCACGTCACCAAGCCGGACAAGCTGTTCCTGCCGAAATTGAATGTTTCTACATCGTATGTCTTTGCCACGGAAGACCAGTTCTTTGCGTACCCCAACAACTATAATTATTACGTTAATTTCTATAAAGACACCTTCCAGCACGGGGGGATAAGCCTGGAAGAGATGATCATTCCTGTAATTTTCTTAACTTCGAAGAATGTGTGATGACCGGAGAAGGGGGTAGGGTTTACCGCCATGTAGACCGGGAAGCATTGAAAGACGTGGGAGCAGAGATTGCCCGACATATGAAGCAGGTGCCGGTTTGGCTGTTTTATGGCGAAATGGGGGCTGGGAAGACGACTCTCATTAAAGAGGTATGCCGGGCGTTGGGGGTCGTGGATGCGATGAGTAGTCCAAGCTTTTCGATCGTCAACGAATATGCCGCGGGTGGAGTGGAAAAGGTCTTCCATTTTGACTTTTACAGAATTCGAAGTGAAGCAGAAGCTTTTGACATTGGCGCGGAAGAATACTTCTATTCGGGCTATCCCTGTTTGGTGGAGTGGCCCGAGAAGATTCCCGGCCTGATACCCATGCAATTTGCCTCCGTAACCCTCTCTATCGACGACGAAACACAACGTACTATAGCGATTTCTATACATGACCGAGAAGAAAAAAACGGGCTTTGAGGCGCTGGCCAAGAGTAGCCTGGTTCCGCAAGAGCAAACGCTGGAAGTTCGGAAACGCAGACACGCGTTTTTTATTGGCCTGCCCAAAGAGATCTCCTTACAAGAGAACCGTATTAGCTTGACCCCCGACGCGGTGGCATTGTTGGTCAACAACGGGCACGATGTATGGGTGGAGACCAAAGCCGGCCTGGGCTCGAAGTTTACCGACAAACAGTATAGCGATGCCGGGGCGAAGATCGTCTACTCGCCGCAGGAAGTATACCAGGCCGACGTCATTCTCAAGATCGAGCCGCCAACACAAGAAGAGATCGAGCTGATGCACGCGGGCCAGACCCTGATCTCGGCATTGCAGCTCGGACACCTACGGGCAGAAAGCCTGCAAGGTCTGCTGAAAAAGAAAGTAACGGCGCTGGCGTACGAGTTCATTGAAGACAAAGTAGGCGGCATGCCCATCATTCGCGCGATGAGCGAGATTGCGGGCAGCACAGTGCTGTTGATCGCCTCCGAATACCTCAGTACCAATAACAACGGCAAAGGTATTATCCTCGGGGGCATTACCGGTGTGCCACCGACAAAAGTAGTGATCATCGGTGCGGGCACGGTGGCCGAATACGCCGCACGGGCAGCCCTGGGGCTCGGCGCGGAAGTACAGATCTACGACAACCATCTCTACAAACTGCGGCGCATCAAGCACCTGCTGGGCCAGCAAGTATATACTTCGACCATTGATACGTATACGTTAGGCGACGCCCTCAAGACAGCCGACGTAGTGATTGGCGCGTTGCGGGCTGAGAAAGGTCGTGCACGCCAGGTCATAACCGAAGAGATGGTAACCCGCATGAAACCCGATTCGCTTATTATCGATCTGAGTATCGATCAGGGCGGTTGCATAGAGACATCCGAGATCACTACGCTGAGCAAGCCGGTATTCCGCAAGCACGACGTAATCCACTACTGCGTTCCAAACGTGGCCTCGCGGGTAGCCCACACGGCGACCAACGCGCTGAGCAATATCTTTACGCCAACCATTTTGCGGGCGGCGGAAGAGGGCGGTGTAGAGGCCATGATCTTTTCGCATAAGTGGTTTATGAAAGGTGTATATACCTACAAAGGCGGCTTAACGAATGAAAACGTAGCCCGCAAGTTCGGGTTGAAGTATAAGAACATCGAGCTGCTGATGGCAGCACGATTTTAAGTCACTGCAGAGCTGTAAAAACAAGAAGGGTGCCTCACAGGAGGCACACTTCTTGTTTTTGGCTAGCCAGTACGTTATTCCAGATCTTTCAGCGCGCTGTTCAGGGCGTCCTGCAGGTCGGGCTGTGTAACGGACGACTTCAGGCCGCTGGTGAGGAAGTTGGGTACCTTTTCGCCGCGGGCGATCTTGTTTTTGATCTCCGTGATCATTTCGAGGGCGCTTTCTTTGCCTTCGAACGCTTCGTAGGTCTTTACCTTGTCCTCCAGGACATCCCAGGAGTTGATCTTTTTTACTGCCTCCACGCGGGTGGCTACGGCCTTTTCACGTGCTTGCGTGCGCTGCTCGATGCACTGGTTGTATTCGTCGATGATCACGTCCAGGTCTTTCTTGGACAGCATGCCGTTTTCGACTTTGGCCGATACTTCTTCACAATCGTTGAGGAAGCGGGTCATGATCTTCTTAAAGCTCAGGTTGGGTATTTCGGTGCTCTCGCCGTCTTTTTTCACCAGGAAGCGGCCGTCGTACGAAGTCTGGTTTTCCAGCTGAAAGGCGTACAGGGTGGCGTAGCCGTCTTTCACCACCTTCATAAAGGTGTAGCCCTGGGGGCCTTTTACGGGGCGATACGTGTCACCTTTGAAGGTGTAGTATTTCACTTGCAGCAGGGGGACGGTGGTCTTCTTTTTGTCGACGCCGGTCACCTGTATTTTTTTGTCCGGGCCAAAGGCCAGGGGTTTGAGGGTACCCGTAAGGGTTTCGCCTTTGATGGTCACGACCTGGTCGCCCTGGCCGGACGAAAACAGGTACGAAAGCATCAGCAGGAAAAAAAGCACGAGGTGGATAATACCAAATTTGTTCATGTGATAGGTTGTTCTGACTTCGAAAGATATAACGATTTCGGCAAATTACTATTGCCTGGGGGAGGCTGCCCGGCGTTGCAAAAAAACATTTCTTAAACGTTATTGCGGCCGCAAAGACGACACGCTGTTATGGTCAATTATAACCCAAAAACCTGGTTAAAGCTTATTACGCATTCGTATAGCCGGCATGTGCTGAAGACTATGCTGCCCGCCCTGCTGTTCATGGCGGGCTTTACGGCCTTGGTGTGCTACGCCATTTTGGACCATTTCGACCTGAAAGCCAGCCAGTTCCCCGGTACGCCGGCGGTGCACTCGCTGCTGGGGATTGTGCTGGGCTTGTTCCTGGTGTTCCGCACCAACTCGGCCTACGACCGCTGGTGGGAGGGCCGCCGCATGTGGGGTGGGATCGTAAACAGCACCCGCAACCTGGCACTGAAACTCAATGCCTACCTGCCAAAAGAACAGCACGACGAGCGGACGTGGTTTGCCAAGATGATCGCCAACTTCGTATTTGCCATGAAAGAGCACCTGCGGCAGGGGGTGCAGTTTTCCGAGCTGGAGGATGTCGACGACCGGCTGATCGCAGAACTGAAGAAGTTCAAGCATAAACCCAACGGCATCTCGGCGATGTTATATACGCGCGTAAACGCGTTATATAAAAGCAACAAGATCTCAGGCGAACATATCATTAACCTCGACAAAGAGCTCAAAGACCTTACCGATATGATGGGCGCTTGCGAGCGTATCAAGAACACGCCGATACCGTACTCGTACTCGATGTTCATCAAGAAGTTTATTTTTATTTACCTCTTCACCTTGCCCTTTGGTTTTGTAACAATATTGGGGTATGTCACTATTCCCACCGTGATGTTGATATCGTATGTCTTGCTGAGCGTGGAGTTGATTGCTGAAGAGATTGAAGATCCTTTTGGACGTGATGTCAACGATCTGCCTACCGATGAGCTGGCCAAGCGTATACGGGATAACGTACGGGAAATACTGGTATAATCTTTTTAATATGGTCGAGCGCTGACGTGTCCTGTAATGGGGGACATCTGCATGCGTGATTTAGCTGTTCCAACGTGCAATGAAGTGCTGTATACGCGTTGACACAGTTTGTGTATCAGAAAACTGTACTAATGATAAAATACAAGATGATCATCAGGATAAGCGAGGCGTACATAATAAGGTCTACCCGCACATAGGGTTTGTATTGCCGATACAGATCGCGAAGCTTTCTAAACATGACTACAATCGATTGTTTTACGTGTTTATGATAGGTCGGTGTAAAAATACCGATAATTGTGGTGTATTGTCGGGCAACAAATCCTTTCTTTTTCCGTCTTAGTACTTTCCCGTCCGTAATCCTGAATAAAAAATTCCGACTGACGTAGGGGGCAATCAGGGATTGATTGTCTAACGCTTAACAAACCTTAATAACACATGATCCGATTTTTGATTGTCACGATGTTACTCTTTTTAAATGTTGCTGCATGGTCGCAGGGGGGGAAGGCCACGCTAAATGGATACCTGAAGGATGGGGCGAATGGTGAGATGTTGATTGGTGTATCTGTTTATATCCCCCAATTGAAGGCAGGAACCACCACCAATGCGTATGGTTTCTACTCCATCACCGTACCGGCCGGTACGTATGATGTGGTGTATAGCTTTATCGGGTATAATACCCAGACAGTATCTATTACGTTGAGCGGCGACGTATCGCGCAGCATTGAGATGGCGGGCGAGTCTACCATGATGCAAGAGGTAGAGATCTCGGGCGATCGTGTAGACGCCAACGTCGTGGGCATTCAGATGAGTAAGAACACGCTTAACCTCAGTCAGGTCCGCAAGCTGCCGGCGCTGTTCGGCGAAGTGGACATTCTGAAGAGTGTGCAGATGCTGCCGGGTGTTATTTCTGCGGGTGAAGGTACTTCAGCATTCTTTGTACGTGGCGGTGGTGGCGACCAGAACCTGATCCTGATGGACGAAGCGCCGATCTATGACGCCTCGCACTTAGGTGGCCTGGTATCGGTTTTTAATGCCGACGTAATTAAAGATTCAGAATTATATAAGGGTGGTATCCCTGCACGCTTCGGTGGACGCTTGTCGTCGATCCTGGAGGTGCGTACGATCGACGGTAACAACAAGAATTTTCAGGTGCAAGGTGGCCTGGGTACACTGGCCAGCCGGTTGTCGGTACAAGGCCCTATCAAACAAGACAAAGCATCGTTCCTGCTATCGGGTCGTATATCCAATATCGGCGGATACCTGAAGGCCGCCGGTGAAGACAACGGAGTGACCTTCTATGACCTGAACGGTAAAGTAAACTGGAAGGCCAACGACAAGAACCGTTTCTTTATATCCGGCTACATGGGCCGCGATAAGATCACCTTTGACGGTGGCGACGCGGGCTTCGGTTGGGGTAACGCTACCGCTACCTTCCGCTGGAACCACTTGTTCAATGAGCGTCTGTTCTCCAACACATCGTTGATCGCGAGCCGCTTTGACTACTCCCTGGAAATCAATGACCCCGCGCAGGGCTTTAAATGGACGTCGGATCTGACCGAGGTAAGCTTGAAAAATGACCTGAGCTACTTCATCAATACAAACAATGAGCTGACCTTTGGGTATCACCTGACAAGCCGCCGTTTTCAACCGGCACGCATCGTGCCCAGCTCGGATGGATCGCTGTTCAAACGCACCGAGTTCCAGAAGATGTATGCGCTTGATCACGCCCTGTTTATCAGCAATGAGCAGCGGGTGAACGATCAGATCTCGCTGGAATACGGCGTACGCCTCTCTATCTTCCAGAATGTTGGCCCGGGCAAAGTATACCGGTATGAAGACCCGAAGGCTGCTGACAACCCGGTTCGCAGCGACTCGTCGGAATATAACCGCTGGGAGACGATCAAAGCCTATATCAACCTGGAGCCCCGCTTAGGCGTACGGTACGCACTGTCGGAAAACCAATCGATCAAGGCTTCCTACAACCGCATGGTGCAAAACACACACCAGATGGCCGCCGGTACCGTGCCGCTGCCGTTCAACAACTGGGCACCGAGCGGTCCCTACCTGAAACCGCAGATGGCCGACCAGGTGGCCATAGGGTACTTCCAGAATTTTAATGACAATATGTATGAGGGGTCGATAGAAGCGTATTATAAAGACGTAAACAATGTGACCGATTTTGCCGACAACGCAGAAATATTACTGAACGAAGACCTGTCGACAGAATACCGCCAGGGCGATTCATGGGCCTACGGTGCCGAATTCATGCTCAACAAAAAGAAAGGTAAACTTACCGGTATGGTGTCGTATACATGGTCGAAGGTAATGCGTAAGATCGATGGCGTGAACCAACAGACAGACGAAAACGGCAATGCGTATGGCAAGACGTACGCAGCCGGCTACGACCGTCGCAATGTGTTGAACATCATCGGTGCGTACGACTACAACGACAAGTGGACTTTCGGCGCCAGCTTTACCTACAGCACCGGTCGCCCGGTCACGCTTCCATCCGGTAAATACGAGATCGATGGGTATATGCCCAACACCATCTCCGAACGTAACGGCTATCGTATGCCCGACTTCCACCACTTGGACCTGTCGGCTACGCTCAACCCGCGCAAGAATGCCGGCCGCCGGTTTAAAGGACAGTGGGTATTCTCGGTCTACAACGTGTATAGCCGCAAGAACGCCTTCACGATCTACACCCGCACCAAGCGTGACGACGATGGTAATGTGATCGGCGATGGCACTCAGAAGGAAGCGCGCATGATCTACCTGTTCCCAATTCTTCCGTCCGTAACCTATAACATCAAATTCTAATCGCAGTTATCTATATGAACAAGTATATAAAACAAACGGCACTCCTGGCGCTCTCGGCACTGTTGATGACAGCCTGTGATGAAGAGTATATCATGGACGACCTGCAAACCGAATCGACCGTGGTCATCGAAGGCCTGGTAACGAACTTACCGGGACGGCAGTTCGTAAAGGTGAGCCGCTCGGGCGACTTTTACGCCTCCGGCAAGACCGAGCGCATTACCAACGCCACCGTACAGGTAACGGACAATGCCGGTAACACCTTTCTTTATGCGCACAACCCCAACGGTCACGCAGACTCTGTAGGGTATTATAAGCCTACCGTGCCGTTTGTCGGACAAGTAGGCCGCACCTACAACCTGACGGTACAAGCCGACGGCGAGACCTTTATCGCGAGCGACGAGATGTTTCACATCAATCCCATCGAGGAGCTCGAATTCCGCGTAGATGACGACCAGGTGGACGAGCCGGAAGACGAAGACTTCCCGAATCGTATCTACGAAGTGCTGATGACCGTAGAGGAACCGCAGGAAACCCGCGACTACTACCTGTTCCGGACGTATCGCAACGGTGAGCGTATCTGGGCAGAGAGCTCGGAAGAGGATCCGGAGATTTATGTAACAGACGACGTACTGGTCGGTGGTGAGATCAACGACATCGCCATCCCGGGATACTTTGAGAACGGCGAAGTGGCAGGAGCCGAGATCTATAGCCTCAGCCGCCCGGTGTTTATCTACTACCGCGACCTGAGCAAGATCCTGGCCAACGACGGTGGTATGTTCGACCCGCCGCCGGCAAACCCCCGCTCGAATATTTCCAACAATGCGTACGGTGTGTTCCAGGCCAGCGCGATCTCGTACGACGAGATTCGGGTAGAGGCAGCGGAATAAACCAACCTCATCTTAATCTTAACCCGGCCGGTGGATAAATACCCCGGCCGGGTTTGCTTTTGTAGCAGGGGAGTTTCATCTTTCATACGGAAATACATTCCGGATGAAGAAGATACTCCCTTTTTTTGTTGCGTTGTGCTGCTGTGGCGGAGTATACGCCCAGGCAGTACTGGAAAATAATCCTACGGGACTGCGCTGGTACCAGGTCAACACACCCCACTTCCGTGTCTTGTTCCCAGAGGGCTTTGATGCCCAGGGCATACGCATGGCCAACACGCTGGAACACCTTCACACGCCAGAGGCTAAGTCGCTTGGTACGAAGCCTCGTAAGATCTCGGTGGTGTTGCAAAACCAGTCATCTGTTTCCAACGGCTTTGTGTCGCAGTTCCCCCGGCGGTCGGAGTTTTATACCATGCCGCCGCAAGACTATAACTTTGTCGGCACCAACGACTGGCTGAACCTGCTGGCCTCGCACGAGTACCGGCACATCGTTCAATATCAACATGCCACACGCGGCTTTAACCGGCTGTTCTATTATCTGTTTGGCAACCCGACACTGGCGGGCATGGCCCAGGTGTCGGCGCCGCAATGGTTTTGGGAGGGTGATGCGGTAGCGACAGAAACGGCCTTCACACCGAGCGGCCGCGGTAAGATTCCCAACTTCAACCTGGTGTTTCGTACCAACCTGCAAGAGGGCCGAACCTTTAACTATCACAAACAATACCTGCGCTCGTTCAAACACAACATCCCCAATCACTATGTGTTGGGGTATAACATGATCAGCTACTTGCGGCGCAAGACCAACGACCCCGAGATTTGGGGCAAGATCACGGCGCGGTCGTGGAGTGTGCCGTTCATTCCCTTTGCTTTTTCGAATGCTATCAAGAATAAAACGGGAATGTATGTTACCGATCTTTTCCGGGAGATGGCAGACAGTTACCGGAAGGAGTGGGAAGCCGAGGTTGCCTCGTTAACGCTGACGCCCTTTGAACGCATTCACGGCCGCCCATCGCGCACGTATACCGACTATGCCTATCCACAGCCGCAAGAAGACGGCAGCGTGCTGGTAATGAAAAGTGGTAACAGCCACATTGCCCAGTTTGTAAGGCTAAAGGGCGACGAAGAAGAGAAGGTCTTCACGCCGGGCTTTGTCAACGACGCGGGTATGCTTTCCACGGCGTATGATGCCGTGGTATGGACTGAATATGGATATGACCCGCGGTGGCGTGCACGGAACTATTCGCAGATCAAGCTGTATGATTGGAACCGGCATCAACGGCGTGTGATCGGCAGTAAGCACGAGCGTTACGGCGTCGCAGCGTTGTCGCCCAAGGGTGACCGCATCGTTACGATACGCTCAGCCAACGACTACCAGGTGAGCATCGTCATCCTGGAGATCTTTACCGGCAAGCCGCTGCACGAATTCCCGAATCCCGAGAACTACTTCTATGCCATGCCGCGCTGGTCGGCCGATGGCCAATACCTGTATGTGGTCAAAACCACGCGCGCCGGCAAAACCCTTTGCCGCATCGACGCGGAGACAGGAGCCTCCGAAGACCTGCTGCCCATCCGCCAGGAAAACCTGGGCCACCCTGTGCCTATGGGCCAATACCTGCTCTTCAATTCGCCGGTAAGCGGCATTGATAATATATATGCCCTCGACCTGCGTGACGGCAAACGCTACCAGGTGACGTCGAGCCGGTACGGTGCGTACAATCCTGCTATATCGCGCGACAGCGCTACCCTGTATTACAACGAGCAATCGCGCGATGGACTGGATGTCGTCAAGACGCCGTTTACGCCGGCAGCGTGGAAACCGTTCGAAGAAAAAGCCACCAAACAAGTATACCAGGTGCTGGTGGAGCAGGAGGGACATCCCGGGCTACTCGACAGCGTGCCCACCACGGCACTGCCTGTTAAGCGCTACGCGCGCTGGAAGGGCGTCGTCAATCCCTATGCGTGGGGCCTGAACGTCACGAACGATCTGACCCGTATCCAGGCGGGCATTGCCTCACAGGATATTTTGAGCACGACGTCTATTTCGGCGGGGTATGCGTATGACATCAACGAGCGCACGGGTTTCTGGCAAGCCGGCGTGAGCTACCAGGGATTGTATCCCATCATTGACCTTAACTTTCAACGCGGCGATCGCAATGATGACGAGCGCGCCTTCGGTAATGACATCGAGTTTGACTGGACAGAGACAACCGTCGAAGGTGGGTTGACGCTTCCGTTGTTGCTCACCCGCTCCAAGTATAGTCAGCAGCTTTCAATCGGCGGCGCCGTGGGCATCACCAAAGTGTCGTCGTTCGAGAATACCATTTCCCGTCAGGGGGAAGTTCTTTACAAAGGGCCTGCGCGCGCCGTGCCTGCGTTTGATACCCTGCTGTATGTCTACAAAGATCAGCTAAGCAATGGCGACCTGCTGTACAACCGGTTCAGCCTCACCTACAGCCGGCTGTTAAAAACGAGCTATCGTGATTTTAATTATCGCTGGGGGCAGACACTCGCGGCGGAGCTCTACAACACGCCGGGGGGCGGCGATTTTGAGGGACGGCTCTGGGCGGTGCGCGGCGCACTCTATTTCCCCGGCATCGGGCGGCACCACTACCTGTACGCGCGCGCAGCCTACCAGGAAAGCCAGGAAGGGATTAATACAGAACTATATACCTTCCGCAACCGCATTGCCAAACCGCGTGGCTATAGCTACCCCAACAACGAGAAGTTTACGACCCTGTCGGTGAACTACGCGCTTCCGTTGTGGTACCCCGACATTGCGTTGGGGCCGATCCTGAACATCCAACGGATCAAGCTCAACCTGTTTTACGATTACGGCGAGGGCACCGGCATGGAATACTACTACAACCCCGACTCCGGGCGGGTGTACCGGCCTCTGACCGATGCGACGTATGAATCGGTGGGCGTGGAGACAACCTTCGATTTTAATTTCATGCGTTTCCTGCCCCGATTTGAGCTCGGTTTCCGCACAACGTACCGGAAGGCCAACATTTACAACACTTCGGGCACGGTGCTGGAATTTATTATCGGGTCAATTGGGTTTTAAGGGCAGGTACACACGTTTTCTCCGTCCATCCAAACATTTGTATTACAATGTTGAAAATAGCGGTTTATACCCTATTTTTGGAAGCGAAAATTTGAAAAAGTCCTTCTGCAAAGGTTTGCAAAAGGCAGTAGAAACTCTAAAATCTATAATCGAACATGGCAGAAATAGTACGCATGCCTAAGATGAGCGATACCATGACCGAGGGTGTGGTAGCGAAGTGGCATAAGAAAGTGGGGGATACCGTGAAGTCCGGAGAGTTGATGGCCGAGATCGAAACAGACAAGGCTACGATGGACTATGAGTCCTTCAACAACGGTACTGTACTGTACCTTGGCGTGCAGGAGGGACAGGCGGTGAAGGTGAACGACGTTCTGGCCATTGTAGGAAATAAAGGAGAAGATTATTCAGCACTGCTGTCGGGCGCATCGAACGCCGCGGCATCGGGTGGTGGCCAGGCAAGCGCTCCCGCCGCTGCGGAGGCACCGAAGGCTGCCGCTGCCCCGGCTGCGAAAGTCGATACATCCGGCATCAAAGCAGAGATCGTACGCATGCCGAAAATGAGCGATACCATGACCGACGGTGTGATCGCTTCCTGGAGCAAGAAAGTAGGGGACAGCGTGAAGTCCGGTGAGCTGCTCGCGGAGATCGAGACCGACAAGGCGACCATGGAGTACGAATCGTACAACACGGGCACGCTGCTGTACATTGGTGCGGATGCCGGTAAGGCAGTGCCTGTGAACGGCGTGCTGGCGATCATTGGCGAGAAAGGTGCTGACTGGGAAACCCTGCTGAAAGCAGAACAGGCAGGTGCATCGGGTGGTGCTGCTCCTGCGGCACCGGCTGCTGAGCAAAAGGCTGCTGCTCCGACGGCGGCCCCTGCGGCGGAGGAAGCTTCTGCTGACCATGGTTCGAATGGCAGAATTAAAGCTTCGCCCCTGGCGAAGAAAATGGCAAAAGACAAAGGTTACGACATCGCGAAGATCCAAGGTTCCGGCGACCACGGGCGTATTACCCGCCGCGACGTAGAAGACTATAAACCTTCGGCTGCGCCGGCAACAGCCCCTGCCAAAGGTGCTGACAAGGCTGCTCCCGCGATCGTACTGCCGCGTGTAGTAGGCGAAGAAAGCTTCGAAGAGCTGCCCGTGTCGCAGATGCGTAAGACAATCGCCAAGCGTTTGTCCGACAGTCTGTTCACGGCGCCGCATTTCTACCTCACCATGGAGATCAACATGGACAAGGCCATCGAAGCACGCAAGAGCATCAACGAGATCAGCCCTGTCAAAGTATCGTTTAACGATATGGTGATCAAGGCCGCCGCGGCCGCCCTGCGTCAGCACCCTGACGTGAACAGCAGCTGGAGAGGCGACAAGATCCGCCGCAATCATCACATCCACATCGGTGTGGCCGTAGCGGTAAAAGACGGTCTGCTGGTACCGGTGATCCGCTTTGCCGACAACAAGTCGTTGTCGCATATCGGCACCGAAGTGAAAGAACTGGCGCAAAAGGCACACGACAAAAAACTGCAACCGTCCGAGTGGGAAGGTAGCACGTTTACGATCTCCAACCTGGGTATGTTCGGCATCGACGAATTTACCGCCATCATCAACACGCCGGATGCCTGCATCATGGCCGTGGGTGGCATCAAGGAGACAGCGATCGTGAAGAACGGCCAGCTGGTCATCGGCAACATCATGAAGGTGACACTGTCGTGCGACCACCGCGTGGTCGATGGCGCGGTAGGCTCGGCCTTCCTGAAGACCTTCAAAGGCCTCCTGGAAGATCCGGTCCGCATTCTGATCTAAGCAACACAACAATCTTTATACTCCCTCTCCGTGCTACGGAGGGGGATTTTATTTTTACGGTATCACAGCAACCATGGAAAAAATTCATGCAACGACCATCCTGGCCGTACAACACAACGGACAGGTAGCCATCGGTGGCGACGGCCAGGCGACGATGGGAAATTATATAGCCAAGAGCAATGTGCGGAAGATCCGCAAGTTACAAGACGGCAAAATCCTCGCGGGGTTTGCAGGGTCTACGGCAGATGCGTTCACCCTCATCGAACGGTTTGAAGAGAAGCTCAACGCCCACGGCGGCAACATGAAGCGTGCGGCCATCGAGCTGGCCAAGGACTGGCGCATGGACCGTTACCTGCGCCGGTTGGAGGCCATGCTGATTACCGTGAACAAAGACGAGCTGCTGGTGCTGTCGGGCACGGGCGACGTACTGGAACCCGACCACCAGGTCGCTGCTATCGGGTCGGGCTCGATGTACGCGCAGTCGGCAGCATTGGCGCTTAAAAAGCATGCTACCCATTTGACGGCCGAAGAGATCGTACGCGAAAGCCTCAACATTGCGGCCGATATCTGTATCTATACCAACCACAACCTGGTGATCGAAAAACTCTGACGCGTAGTCGTTAGGAGGGTGAAACGGTAGAGGGATCTTCCGGCGATGGTTGTTCGGGGTCGGGGGGAAGCTCTTTTTGAGTTGGCGTATCTTCCAGTAAGATCACAAACGGCTTCAGATGATGGCTATACGTCAGCAGGATCTTGACCAGGCCGATGCCCGGCACGGCCAGGATCATGCCTGCAATGCCCAACACTTTGCCGCCAATGAGCAAGGCGATGATCGCCGCCAGCGCATTAATGCTGACCTTCGAGCCGGTAATACGCGGTGTGATAAAATTACCTTCCAGAAACTGCACAATCGTAAACACAATGATCACCCCGATGGCGTACCAGGCGCTGTCTTTCGTGATCAGGGCCATCACGATGGGAAAGACGGCACCGATGATGATGCCGACGTAAGGGATGATGGTGAGAACACCGGAAAGTATGCCAAAGAAGATGGCGTGATCAATGCCCACGATCAGCAAGCCGATGGTATTCAGCGCGGCGATGATCATCGTGACCAGGAACAACCCGGATATATATCCCTGAATAACGCGCTCCACATCTTTTTTCCATCCGAGCTCCCGACCCGGCAGCAACGCGAGGAAGAATGCCTGGAATTTGTCACGGTAGATCAGCAACAGGAAAATATAAATCGGAATCTGCACGAGCGCCGAAAGCACGTTGGTGGTGGATAGCACAATGGCGGCCAGGAATGTGCTCACGGTGCTCATGGCATCGGCTACCATTTTGTTTTGGTCCACGGTGCTGATGCCGAACTCGCGCAATGTACTGCTGGTCTGGTTTATAAAGGCCTCGAGCTTGGTTTGCAAGTTTGGCAGGTCGGCCACCAGGCCCATGATTTGTCCCACCATCAGCCAGATCAAAAGCCCCAGCACGACAATGGTCATGAGCAATACGAGCGAGATGGCCAGCGTCGGTGCGACCCTGCGGGCCTCAAGCCGTTTGACAAGCGGCTGCATTACCACGGAGATGATACCCGCAAATGCGAAGGGTATAATGACGTCGGCAGCCCACACCATCGCGACCAGCGTAAGGGCAATGACAACGAAAAGCTTATAGATATAGTCGAGGCGGTCGAACGGGCGTTGAGGGTCGTGCATGCCCGAAGTTACGGATTCCCGATGGCCTGCAAAATGGCGCTGCACGATTCTTTAATTTCCGCTTCCGTAATGGTAAGCGGCGGCGCAATGCGAAAGCTATAGGGGTGCGACAGAAACCAGTAGGTAATTACACCGATCTCTTTGCCGCGCAGTACGATCTCCGATACGCGTTCGGCGGAGTCGAAGTCGATAGCGAACATCAACCCGATGCGCCGTACTTCGCGAATGGCCGGATGCACCAGTAACTGTTCGAACAGCTGGCCCTTGGCCTCGACAGCGGCGAGGAGGTTTTCCTGCTCGATCACCTCCAGCGTAGCCAGCGCGGCGGCACAGCAGACGGGGTTGCCGCCGAAGGTGGTGATATGGCCCAGCATGGGGTCGTGGGTGAGGCATTGCATAATCTCGCGCGAGGAGATAAAGGCGCCGATCGGCAGCCCGCCGCCAAAGGCCTTGGCTGTGGTGAGGATGTCCGGCACGATGCCAAAGTGCTCGAAGGCAAAGAGCTTGCCCGTACGGCCCATGCCGCATTGGATCTCGTCCAGAATGAGCAAGGCGCCCGTCTCGTTGCATCGCTTGCGCAGGGCCTGCATGTAGGCCCTGTCGGGCACACGCACGCCAGCGTCGCCCTGAATAGTCTCTACAATGACACACGCGGTGCGTTCGGTAATATGGGCCAGGTCTTCCATCACATTAAAATGGATGAATGACACATCCGGCAGGAGGGGGCGGAAAGCCTGTTTCTTAACCTCGTTGCCCGAAACACTCATGGACCCATGAGTGCTGCCGTGATAGGACTTCCGGAAGGATACGATCTCCGTACGGCCTGTGTAACGTTTGGCTAGTTTCAAGGCTCCCTCGTTGGCCTCGGTGCCCGAATTGACAAAATAGCTACAGTTCAGGCTGGGGGGAAGCAACGACGCCAGCTTTGCCGCCAACCGGTTTGGTGCCGCCTGAATAAACTCACCGTACACCATGACGTGTAAATGTTTATCAACCTGGTCCTTAATAGCCTTCACAACGGCCGGATGGCGATGACCGATGTTGCTCACGCCAATACCCGCGATCAGATCCGTGTAGCGTTTGCCGTCAGGCGAATAGAGATAAATGCCTTCAGCACGTTCTACGCTGATGAGGTAAGGAGCATCGGTAGTCTGGGCCATATTCCCCAGGAAGATCTTCGGGTCAAAATCCATGGCGCAAAAGTAGAAAAAGTATCGTGTCCGTCGTGTCGCCAGCGCATCTGGCGCAAGTCTTCCGACCGAAGGGAGGGCGTTCCGATAGCTATCGGAATGTGCCCAGTATGGGGGCAGTCTCCCGACTGCCAAACGGTAACGTAGTAACCCGTGGCCCTCGCAACCCACCGCCGCCAAAACCGACCCCCTGAACGCTCTCACGCTTCACACTCACACTGTTTATTTATTTCAGGGTGGTCGATCGACGACCGACTACCTGAAAAAAATAAAACCCCGGCGGCGGGGTTCTTAGAAACTAAAAGATAAACCTTAAAAAATGGAATCGGTTATATTAAAAAATGGTCTTTTATTAAGCTGCGTTCACGGACACTGATATCACCATTCCGATCAGGATAGCGGCTACCAGTACTAAAACCTGTTTTAAGCGCGAGGAGACCCTTGCATTGGCAATGTCCCTGCTGAAATCAAGATTCTTCATGTATGGCATACCAAGGGTTAATTGATTGTGATTGATGATTCAAAATTCGTCAAAAACACCCCCTGATTGCCACCGAAAGATCGGTGAAACCATACATTGGTAGCTTTGTTTACTGATTGGCAACTAGCCCCCTGCGATGAAAACGAGTTGTGATTACTGTTTTCGTTGAAGCGTAGATTTTTGGACCAGGCCGATGAAATCCTTTATAAGTGCATTGGGAACGGTAACAGAAAGGTGGTACTGCTCGATCTTCCACCCTGCCTTTGTTTTATGAAGCATGCCGGAACCGCGGCACACACCCATCCAGGTTGTTAAAAGTTCGGAAAACCATACATAGCTTCCGTCGGCTGTTACGTGCACATCGCGATCGTACGGAATAAATTCCCACGCCCGGCCCAGATCGAAGTATGGCCTGGCGAATTTTATAAACTCGGTTTTGGTCCACCGTTCGGTAGCGTCCGTACCGATGTAGATGCTGTTTTCGCTCATGCTGCCGAAGAATGCGTCGGCGCGGGCTTCGGTAGCCGCGCAATGCCATTGATCCAGAAACGCATGAATGTCGGCATGCTCGCCTTGTGCCAGCAGGCGGGGCGTTGCAAACAACACTGTCAACGCTAAAAGGATCGTATGGCGGGGCATGGCGTTAAATCTCGTACAGTTTCAGAAAGTCCAGTACTTCCTGGCGCACGTTGCGTTCATTCTTGTCGTCGTAGGTAGCCGTGGCAATGGACTTGAACAGGTCGCTTACCACGGATGCGCGGAAGCCGAGCTGCTCGGCATAGATGGTCGCTACTTCCAGCTCCACATCTTCCACTACTTCGTCGAGGTAGATCATGTATACCAGGTGATAAATGGCTTCCAGCTTAGACACTTTGTCGCCGGGGTCTGCGAATTGCAGGTGCGTGAGATCGATGTTGGCCTTGGTCAGGTCCTCCGGGTTCAGGTGCAGCTGAAAGCCCCATTTGAGCAGGCAGCGGAGAAAGCGGCTCTCAATCTTGGACTGTCCGAGGAACAGCGCCAGGATATTGAAATAGCTATTCTTTACCGATAAAAGGTGTTCTCGATCAAGATATTGGATTTTCATAGGGGTCTTTAAGGGTTTCCCGCCAGGTGCGAGGTTTGAAAGATCGTAAAAAACGTTTGTTGTGAAGTATGCGGGCCGGGATTTTTCTTTAAAAATCCATGCCTTGTCGCTCAGAGACTGCAGTGTTTACGGATCAGGGTCCGGAGGGCAGGGTCGTCCAGCTTCCGGGCAGGACGCAGATCATCGCACAGGGTAGGCCAATGGCCGCCGGCCTGGCCGGCTTCTACCAGCAGCCTATAGGGATCGGATCGCATGGGGCGGAGGTAGCTGGCCCAGTTGCAGTCGTTGCGTACCTCGTCGTATTTTTTCAACCGCAGGTGTGTACGGGCGCGGGCTTCGAAAATGTTGTAATAAATGTCAGGCGCGTCCGCGGGATCCATGGCGAACATAAATGCCTCGCCGTACACTTCACTGAGGTTCTCCTTGAACAGCCGCTTGCCGAGGTCGAGGTATTGCAGGGCCTGTTCCGGTTCTTCCAGCTTCTCCAGGTGGATCATGCCGATGCGGTAGACCAGCTCGAGGTTGCGCGGTTGTTGATTGTGCAAGTGCTTTAACGCTTGAAGCGACTCCCGGAAGTTGCCCAGGTAATATTGGCATAAGGCCAGGCGCTCGAGGGTTTGAAACTCGACGGGATTCTGATGGTTCTTCAGTACGAGGTAGTATGACACGGCCGCGGCGAAGTCCTGCTTTTCATATTCGGCCTCAGCCAGTTTATCCAGCGCACCCGTGAGGCTGTCGTGGGCAAACAGAAAGCGATAATCGAAGGGGTCTTTGTCTTTCAGCACACGTACCAACGCAAAGGCCTCGTTAAACTTGCCGGTGGCGAAGAGGGTGTTGACCTTCTGGAGCTGAACGCTGTTCTCACGCCACCGCGCCAGCCGCTTTTGTTCCATGAAGTAATATGCCGTGTGGACCACGGCGAAGCAGAAGCCGGCAATGACAATAAAGACCAGGAAGGCCAGGCCTTGTATGCGGAAGTATTCCTTGCCAAGGGTATATTCTTTCTGACGGGCCTGCTGCCACTGACGATAGCGGCGCATGTTACGGTCGCGAAGCGTCTCGGCGTGTGGTAGCGGAACCGGGTCGTAGAAGCGGTGATCATAGCGTGCTTTTTTGAGCGGGTCGGAGAGTACGTGGTAGGCTTCGTTGATCTGCTTGAAGATCTCCTCCGCATTTTTATCACCCGCGTTCCGGTCGGGGTGGTACTGCATGGCCAGACGCTTATAGGCCATCCGGATTTCGGTGGCGTCGGCGGACACACTTACACCTAGTACTTCGTAGTAATTGGCCATTGCATACAGTCGGGTGCTCTACTTCCTATAACGGATTTTGAGGGTGTTTTTGACGTGGAGGAAAGCGTTTTTTTTGAGTTTTTTAGGGGAAGAGGCCTGTATCGGGGCTAAAAAAAGAAACCCCGGCGTTACGGCCGGGGTTTCACTGGGATATTGAATGCGATCGCTTAGATCTTAGCAAGCTCTTGAACGAGGTCGATCAGCTTGTTTGAATAACCCCACTCGTTGTCGTACCACGATACAACTTTTACGAAGTTGTCATTCAGGGCGATACCGGCTTTGGCATCGAAGATAGACGTGCGTGCGTCACCCAGGAAGTCTTGTGAAACAACATCGTCTTCGGTGTAACCGAGGATGCCTTTCAGCTCGCCTTCAGACGCTTCTTTCATCGCAGTTTTGATTTGCTCGTAAGAAGCGGGTTTTTCGAGGCGTACAACCAGATCGACAACCGATACGTCGGCTACCGGCACGCGGAACGACATACCGGTCAGTTTACCTTTCAGCTCAGGGATTACCAGCGATACAGCTTTAGCAGCACCTGTAGAAGAAGGGATGATGTTTTGGTACGCGCCACGACCACCTCTCCAGTCTTTTGCAGACGGGCCGTCGACAGTCTTCTGCGTAGCCGTAACAGCGTGCACAGTGGTCATCAGACCCTCGACAATACCGAATTTATCGTTGAGGACTTTGGCCAGCGGTGCCAGACAGTTGGTTGTACACGAAGCGTTCGATACGATCGTGTGCTGGGCAGTGAGTTTTTTATGGTTAACACCCATAACGAAGGTCGGGGTGTCGTCTTTTGCAGGAGCAGAGAAAACAACTTTCTTAGCACCGGCGGCGATGTGCTTTTGGCCATCAGCTTGGGTGAGGAACAGACCAGTAGATTCGATTACGATTTCAGCACCGATCTCAGACCACTTCAGGTTGGAAGGATCTTTCTCCGCTGTAACACGGATTTTCTTTCCGTTTACCACGAGGTTGCCATCTTTTACTTCTACCGTGCCGTCGAATTTGCCGTGGGTAGAATCATACTTCAGCATGTACGCCATGTAGTCTGGCTCCACGAGGTCGTTGATGCCAACGATCTCAATATCCTTACGATTAATAGCAGCTCTGAAAGCCAGGCGACCAATACGGCCGAAACCGTTAATACCTACTTTAGTCATTGTTCTGTTGTTTTGTTAAAATTTCGGAAGCCAAAAATAAAAGACCTGTTACCGAAAACCTATGAAATAAAATTGTGTTTTACATTTTTTTTTGTGCACCGGTTTGCAAA
Source organism: Parachryseolinea silvisoli (assembly GCF_021190955.1). GTDB lineage: Bacteria > Bacteroidota > Bacteroidia > Cytophagales > Cyclobacteriaceae > Ohtaekwangia > Ohtaekwangia silvisoli. The sequence continues at coordinate 148,617 of NZ_JAIOAO010000001.1, read as the reverse complement.
TCAAAATCACAACCCTATCTTTGCACACCTTTTGAGAGAAACCCCAAAAGGCCACACACAAAACACTACCCAATACGGTCCGTTCGTCTAGGGGTTAGGACACCAGATTTTCATTCTGGTAACACGGGTTCGATTCCCGTACGGACTACAAAAAACAGAGCGAGTGTGAGAGCGGAAGCGAACATACTCGCTCTGTTTTTTTCTTCGCTCTCACACTGACACTCACGCTAATATCTTGCAGTAGGTCCATCCTAAGGCCTGAGTTAAAAAAAGCTCAGGTTTTTTTGTGTCTGTACCTTTCGACCACTCCGAAAGTAGCAGTGCGTTTCAGTTTGTTATGTCAGGTTTTTACTTCTGTTCCGTCAGGTATATAAGGATATTGATGCGGGTATAGTTCCTGTAACGAAAGTATATTCACGAAGCCATTCGTGACGACAAGCAAGCATTGTTTGCGTGTGGAGGTTGGGTGGGAGAGACGTAGTGCTATCGATTGCAGTACCGTATTTTAGATGAGCGAGAACATTGCAACTAAATACACCCGATAGTTTAGCGATATCGGATATGGATCCAACTATTGTTCCACGCCATTTACGATGGTAGAGACCTCCCGTATGCTGCCATCGTCATTATAATAGATGATGGTACCGTTCCCCTCGCGTAACGTACCGGCGTTTCGACGTTCGCCTTTCTCCGTGAAGTTGGAAACTACCTCCCAGGAAAGGCCATTTTTGTTTACCTCTTCGATCCAAAGTTGTCCATTCGGGTAAAAATATTTCCTGATACCGTCAAACTTGTCGTCTTTAAAGTTCACTTCTTCCATCACCTTACCGTCCTCATAATACTCGCGCGCGATGCCATCGCGAACGCCATGTCGGATGGTTATTGTTTTTTTTATTTTCCCATCCGGATAAAAATGATGTTCTACATATTCACGTGCGCTTCCTAGAAATTCCTTTTCATCCAGAATTTCTCCATGAATACCATATTCACGCAAAATGCCCTTCAAGCTGTCATTTTCATATGTTTGTAGCGACGCCAGTGTGCCACGTAGTGTATACAGCCGCCACGCACCGTTAAGCCGGTTGTTTTTATATTGCTGCTCCCAGATTTTGTAACGGTGTTGATGATTGAGGCTATCAATTACATACACATTAAACTGTCCCTCCTTTTTACCATTTTTCCAGGTGCCTTCAAAACACAACAAAAAACGACCTGAAATCTTTATGAGCCTGGCATTGTCATCATCAATATCGCGTAAAGTCGTAGTTGCCTCAATATAGGATATCGCTTTCCCATCTTTTTCGGCAACAGTTTTCCCGTTCCTCCGGGTGGTGTTTAAATCTTTAAAGGCTCCATCGTTTGAGGTTATAAGCGATTTAGCAGTATACCGAGGTTGTTGTGCTGTAACCGATGTGGTGATGAGCGCGAGCAAAATTGCTCCTCCTCTGATTGTATTGTTCATTCGTCAGTTCCTAAATAGGTGTGCGCAAATTAGCGGGCAAAGTTGAAATTTGGTGCCCCTGGTTTCAGAGAAATAAATTAATTGTATTGATTTTTTCAATCGGCCCTGCTGAATGTGGCTCGATGCAAAAAAATGGTAAACAATTTGGTCGGACAATAGCAACGGGCAGTCAACTTTAAGATCTTATCGGTGAGTCCATCTTTCGGCCTCAGTGGAGGGTGACGAGCCTCTGAAAAAAGAAAAAGAGGATGCCTGAGCAGCCTCTTTTCTTTTGCGGTTATTGCGTGCGTTATAACGTGTAGTTCGGAATGAACGCCAGGGAGTTGTACTGGTTTTCATTGTTTTCGCCTAACGTAGTCACATAGGTAACAGTAGCGGAAGCAATATTGATCTTCACGAAGTAGGTCTTCTTAAATTCCGCACTATACAATGTGCCATACACCTCGCCTGTCGGGCTTTTCGCCATCGTTCTCAAATAAATGTAGTCCCCGGAAAAATCGTCAGAAAAACCTGCCAGGCTCATTGTCACCGATTCGCCCACAAACACACCTGCGTTTGTTACCCGGTCAATGATCACTTCACCTTCGTTGGCGTTCTCGCCGTTGGCAATCTGGAATTCGCCAGCAGTGGCATCGTAGAGCATACCCAGGGCACAGCAAATATCGGCTTCTGCGGTTTTTGTAGAGCGGCCGCCGTCGGTGCCAAATTTCACTACGCCATTTCCGTCTCCATTGAAATCACCAATGGCAATCAGGCTATCGTCCGCGGCAACAGCCCAGTTCACGACGGCGTCCCAAACTTCTGCACCGTTCGCACCGTCGTTCTCGTTGATTCGCGTAGCGGCTTTCGTCGATGGGTTGATCGTGTACAGGTATCCACCCTTATCGGTGTTGAGGCTGGCATAATACAGGCCTTTTTTATAATGGTAAACAAATCCTCTTACACCGGTAAGGGCTGCGTCGGCGTACATTGGCGTAAACGATTCTGTCAATGCACCGGTGGTCGTATTTACAGCGAAAAATTTGCCATTCGCGCGATGGCTGGTGACCAGTGTCATTTTGTCCGTTACGCTTACCTGCACCGCGATGTTTGTACTGGCAACAAATTCGGCTACACCACTTTCAGCGACCGTGGGGGCTGGTGAAGATCCTGTCCAATCGATGTCAAAATCATCTGTCGTCAAATCCGTCGTGCCATTGTTCAGTTTCACGAGCACGTGGACGTCCTTTCCGATGTTGGTAGGTACGGTAGTGCTGTAATTTGCTCCATTGTCTATGGAGTACAGCAGACGCAAATCGCCACCCATGGTGTACGCATCGCCATCGATGTCCGTTGTCGGAATGTTAAAGGTAGGCTTGTCGTCATCGCTGCAGGACGAAAAATTAAATGCTGCGGTGGCAAGAGCTGCAAAAAAGAGGAGTCTGGTTTTTTTCATAAAATAAATTGTTAGTAGTCTTTCCGTTAAAGTGTCTTATAGATGTTTACAGATTTTTCTAAAATGGGTTGATTCGACGCGCTGGTGAAATCCTCTGAAGGTACTGAAATACGTTGGATTACTTTTTTGTTACCTCCTTTTGTAACGTGTCATCTATACGTTTGCATGGAGCCCCTACAACAACCAGTATTAAAAAAGATTAGGATTGGGCACATCGGTACGGCGAAGCGCAATTGCGCATATGCTTCGTGGGCAAAGAGAAAAGGTTACCGAAGCGGAAACGTTGTTCATTCGAATCCCCCCGACAGAAGTAACCACCAGCGAATTGAAAACACTACACTGAACACTTTATTTTTCTTATCCCTTGCAATGCAAGTGACCTTCTTGGTCGATCTAATTGTCTTTCTTAGTTCTCTGTGTCGTAAAACAGTTTGATCGGATATTTTTTTAATCGAGAGCTTGTAGTATGTGATTGTAGGTTGTCGAAGATAACTTCGAATCTATCAAAATTGTTTTCGTATATCCCCCCATGCCACCCGAAACGGAAATTTGCTCTCCTGTAATCCACGCGGCATCATCGGAAGCAAGAAATACGGTAGCCTTCGCAATATCTTCGGGCTGACCTCTACGACCAAGCGGTGTATTGCTAATAAACGTTCAAGCGTTCGCATGTTGGTGGACTTTTTTGTTGTGTTCTAAAAAAAAATGAGTACATTATTATTGCCCGTTCCTTACCATGCGGACTAATACTCGTTCCGTTGTCCCACTGTTGTTTGTATAGGTCGCTAACGTTCATTCTAAGCACTATTCGTGTAGCGTACCGCTTCCTTTGAGAATTTTTAAAAAGTGTAAAAAATGGATCAGATATTGTTCTTTTTTGAGAAGCTATTTGATAGTTCTGATTGGCCGCCGCGTTGGCATTGTGGGCGTTGGACTGAATTTCACGGCTGGCTTTATCTTATAAGCGACCTGTTGATTTGGTCTGCCTATTTCTCAATTCCATTAGTAATCATCAAGTACATCACACGAAAGAATGATACCCAGTTTTTGAAATTGTACATTTTGTTTGCAGCGTTCATATTAGCCTGCGGCGCTACACATTTCTTAGATGCAGTAGCCTTTTGGCAACCCTATTATCGTCTCAGTGCCCTGGTACGGTTTATAACGGCGCTGTTAAGTTGGACGACAGTCTATTACTTAATAAAATTTCTCCCCATCGCATTCTCTTTGCGTTCACAGAATGAGCTACAAATTGAAATAACACGAAGAATGAAAGTAGAGGAGGAAATGAGGAACCTAAATGTTATGCTGGAACAGCTTGTTGATGCGCGAACATTAGAGTTGCAGAAAAGCCTTAAAATGATTTCCGATTACAAATACGCGCTGGATGAATCATCCATCGTAACGATTACCGATCAACAAGGGACAATCAAATACGCAAATGAGAATTTTTGCAAAATAGCAAAATACAATAGTGGAGAGTTGGTAGGACAGAATCACCGCATTATTAATTCGGGGCATCACTCAGCGGAGTTCATAAGAGGTCTTTGGGTAACGATTTCGGAGGGAAAAATATGGAGAGGTGATTTTAAGAATAAAGCAAAGGATGGTACGATTTATTGGGTAGATACAACCATCATTCCGTTTCTGAATGATGAACGGAAGCCGTATCAGCACATCGCCATCCAGTCGGATATTACGGGGCGCGAAACAGGAGTGGAAGCGCTCCGGCGAAGCGAGATGCGCTTTCGAAAGATATTTGATTCGAAGATAATCGGGTTCCTGTTTTGTGATTCAAAAGGGAATATTATTGAAGCGAATGATTTTTTTCTTGACATGATTGGCTATACAAGAGAGGACCTTGCGGAAGGCCGCGTGCATTGGGTAAATATGACACCTCCGGAATATGCTTATCTTGATCAAATTGCATTGAAACAAATTGAGTTGACCGGTACGTCTCAGCCGTTTGAAAAGGAATATATACGAAAAGATGGAAGCCGAATCCCCGTGCTCCTTTGTGCGGCGTCGATCGATGGTAATAATACAGACAAAAGCGTCGCCTATATCATGGATATTACCGAGCGGAAAAAAGCGGAAGAAGAAATATACCGTTTAAATGAAACGCTTGAAATGAAGGTGAAAGACCGTACCATCCAGCTGGAGTTTGCAAACAAAGAGTTGGAAGCATTTTCGTATTCCGTTGCGCACGATCTGCGGGCACCCCTCCGGGCTATTCATGGGTACACAAATATTCTGTTGTCAGAGTATTCAAAAGACTTTGATGAAGAAGGGAAAGAAATGATGAATTCTGTTTTGAACAACTCAAAAAAAATGGGGCAGCTTATTGATGCGTTACTGGACTTTTCAAAAATGGGCAAGAAAGAACTTCAGGCAAGCTTCGTTGACATGACTCAGATCGCAGGTGCAGCGCTCCAGGAGTTGAAAAACTCGTTACTATCGGTTACAGCTAAAATTACAGTTCACCCGTTATTGCCCGTGCGGGCTGACGAAAACCTGATCCGCCAGGTGTTTTTAAACTTACTCTCCAATGCAATAAAATACTCTGGATTGACAGCCAATCCTGAAATTGAGATCAATTCCTATTATGAAGAAACAGAAGTTGTTTATTGCATTAAAGATAATGGTGTTGGGTTCGATATGAAATATTCCGACAAGCTCTTTGGCGTGTTTGAACGCTTGCACAAGGGTGCTGAGTTTGAGGGTACCGGTGTGGGACTCGCGCTCGTCAAACGAATTATCGCGCGGCATGGCGGCAGGGTCTGGGCCAACGCTGAAATGGGGAAAGGAGCGACATTTTATTTCTCATTACATAAATCCATGTAGGAAAAATCTAAGCAATATGACGGAGTCTGTAGCAGAAATTTTATTGGTTGAAGACAACGAAGATGATGCCAGGCTGGCGATCCGGGCATTAAGAAACCAAAGTTTCGCCAATAAATTGCTCCATCTCAACGACGGCGTTGAAGCTCTTGACTTTCTCTTTGCGACTGGCACTTTTGAGGGCCGCAATGTCCTGCACACGCCCAAAGTTGTGTTGCTGGATTTAAAGATGCCCAGAATAAACGGATTGGAAGTACTGGAGCGAATAAAATCAGACGAACGAACGAAGATTATTCCGGTTGTTATACTAACGTCGTCTTCGGAGGACCCTGATATACGAAGAGCCTATGAATTGGGCGCTAATAGCTATATTGTTAAGCCCGTTGAATTTGATAATTTCGTGAAAGCAATATCAGAGTTAGGCCTATACTGGATGCTCTTGAATAAATAACAGGTTGTTCGTGATCGAACTTATCAAAAATCCGTAAAGCGGACAGCAGCAGCTTTTCGATCATTATTTGGGAAGCTCAACTGCGAAGATGTAAGCGCCAATCCATAAAATACACTTCTTGTTTGATCTGTAGCCGGCTGCTGTATTTATAGGATAGTTGCAGAAACTATATGCAAAAGCTGGATTAGCGCGATGTACAAATCAATTGTGTGATATGGACAGTTATCCAGGCAACGACAAGTAGTTGCCTGGATAACAGAATACACTTCTTTCCTGTAAATAAAAGTAGCAAAGCCGCGGTACTTTTCCGTTATTCCATAACACAATCAAAAGAGGACAGGAAGTGTTGTTTTGCGAGAAAAGCCCTCAAGTATCCTGTAATATCAACACTTAAAAAACATTGTTAATTAAACGGATCCGTATATGCCGCGAAGCACAAATAAATTTATCAATACTATTGACGAGTGTTTAACCAACGGCGTCAGGAGCGGAATATTCCAGGTAGCTACTGAAGATGGGAGCTTGAATGGAAGGCAGGTGACTATTGCGGGAAGGCAGGTGGTGAACTTCGGATCGTGCAGCTACCTGGGCCTGGAAATGGATGACCGGCTGAAGCAAGGGGCCATTGATGCGACCCTTCGCTATGGCACACAATATTCTTCTTCGCGTGCTTATTCGTCCTGTCACCTCTATGAGGAATTGGAGTCGCTGTTCTACAAAATCTTTAATAATAACACCGCTATACTGGCGGCCACAACAACACTTGCCCACGTGGCGGCAATTCCTATTCTTGTGCAAAATGACGATCTTGTTATTCTGGATCACCAGGTGCATGGTAGTGTTCAACTCGCGGCGCAGCTTGCCAAAGCCCAGGGAACCCGGGTAGAGATGATCAAGCACAACCGCATGGATATGCTGGAGTCCCTGATCGCAGAAAACCCTAATAAATATAATCGCATCTGGTACATGGCGGATGGGCTTTATTCCATGTATGGAGATTTTGCGCCCCTGAAGGACATTGTGTACCTCATGGAAAAGTATCACAATTTTCATTTATACATCGACGACGCACACGGCATGAGTTGGAAGGGAAACAACGGCAACGGCTACGTGCTCAGCGAAATTCCACTGCATCCGAAAATGGTACTAACGACTTCGCTGGCTAAGGGGTTTGGAACCGGGGGCGGTATTACCGTCATGTCAGACAAAGAGATGATGCGCAAGATCCTGACGTGTGGAAGCTCGTACACCTTTTCCGGTCCGGTACAGCCTCCCATGCTGGGCGCTTCTGTGGCCAGCGCTAAAATTCACTTAACTGAAGAAATCTACACGCTTCAAAACAGGTTGAAGCATAAAATAGACCTAACCAAAGCTACTATCGATCAATATGATCTTCCGTTGGTATTTCCTTCCGATTCACCCATTTTTTATCTTGCCCTCGGTCTTCCCCGCACCGGCTATAACATGGTAAAACGGTTGCTGAAAGAGGGCTACTTTACCAACATAGGTATTTTCCCTGGCGTGCCTGTTAATTGTACCGGACTGCGGTTGCCGATTACCAACGGACATACGGACGAGGATATTAAAAATTTACTGGAGATATTTCACTACCATTTTCCAAAGGTCCTCGAAGAAGAGGGCATTACGGTGGATAAGCTAAGTACCAGCTTCAAAACGCCGCTCACGCAAACTAAAAAGCATTTCACCAGCGCGCCATCGGTCGATAAACAAGATACATTTCATGTTCAGCATGAGACAACGATCAAAAAGGTGGATCCGGAAGTATGGAACAAATTGTTGGGCGAATGTAATTATGATTGGGAAGGTTGCCGCTTTATGGAAGAAACATTCCGTAACAATGAAGAGGCTGAAAATAACTGGCAGCTGCATTACCTCATCATCAAAGACTTGTCTGACAAGGTAGTCCTGGCTACTCTCTTTACCGAATTAATCTGCAAAGATGATATGATCGCCCCATCGTCAGTGTCAGAGCAGGTCGAAGAGGTACGAAAAAAAGACAAGTATTATCTTACGTCAAAGGTAATTATGATGGGATCACTGATCACCGAGGGAGATCATTTGTTTCTGGATCGTAGTCACCCCTTGTGGAAGACGGCGTTACTGGAAATGCTCCGCATCATGAATGAGGTGAAACAGCGATCGGGCGCCAGCATGCTTCAACTCCGGGATTTATATAGCAAGGACAGTGAAATGGCCGATTTTTTAATTCAGGAAGGTTTTATTAAAGTAGAAATGCCGGAGACACATAGTGTACCTGATTTAAACACATGGCACACTGAAGAGGAATTCATGAAGCGACTATCCGGCCCTAATCGCTGGCACTTCCGAAGAAAAATTCTGGATAACAAGCATTTCTTTAACGTCACCGTGTTGGCAGGCGAGCAAAAGCAACAGGAAGGCCGGATCGACGAATGGTACGGCTTATATTCAAACGTCAAAGGTAAAAGCCTTGCTATTAATACGTATGGATTACCCCGTAGATATTTTGAAAATATCGCCCGTCATCCGTCGTGGGAAGTTATCCAGTTGAAATTAAAACCCGAATACGCCGCGAACGAGCCGGTCGTCGCGTTAGGATTCTGTTATCGGTCGGCACAGAATAACTATGCCATTGTTTTGGTAGGATTAAACTATGAGTACGTTGTTAGTCACGGTAGCTACCGGCAGACATTATACCAGTCGATTTTGCGGGCAAATGCATTGGCGTGCGGCCGTCACTACATGGGCATGGATGCCGCCATAGAGAAACAACGTTTTGGTGTAGATGTTGTTTCTAAAAGTGTTTACATTCAGGCTGACGATAATTTTAACCTGGAATTATTAGCAACCGTGTATTCTAAAAAATAAAGGTATGGAACGGCATAACCTCAAAGAGTATAAAACGACGTCTTTTTGGATGAACGGCGTAGATGAGGAGATCATCTTCTGGAATTATGCGCCGGCGCTGGAAATGGATATCACGATCGCCCGGGAGTTAGTTCGGGATCGCCTGGCATACACCCATGGGAGATCCGTATATGCCCTGATAGACGTGACCAATTTAAAGACGACTACGAAAGAAGCGCGCGATTTTATGAATAGTAAAGACGGTGGTCTGAAGGGGCTTTTAGGGGGAGCTTTCCTATCCAATAACGTAGTGGCAACACTTCTGGTGAATCTTTATCTGAAAGTGAACACTCCTGCTATTCCTGCCCGGTTCTTTACCAATAGGCAAGATGCTTTGAATTGGTTGCTTAAAATAAAAATGGAAAACGCTGTGCTTAAATAACGCTACAGAAATGCGCGAGGGATTTCAGTAGGTGTCGTCGGTGGCAGGACTGACTGAAGTAGAGGATCAAAAACGAATACTTTTAATGCTACGGTAAATGGCAAAGATGAAGGATGATGCTCAGACTGGAACCATAGCTGTTGATATCCAGTTGCTGCAGAAAGTATTGGAATTAAGCGAGGCGATGGCGAATGGGGATTTTTCAAAACGCATTGTTATTGATTTTGACGATAGTCCGTTGGCGAAAATTGCGGCCCACCTCAATGAGTGGGCGGACCAGGTACAGTTGAACAGTGTAGAAAAGACGCACGAGCAAACCGTCAATAGTTTCATCGAAGTGATCAGCTCGTTTGCCAACCATGATTTCACACAAAAACTTTCGATATCAGAAAACGGCACCGTCATGGACGCCATTGCTACCGGTATAAATATCCTGGGCGAAGAATTACAGCAAACTACTGCCTCAAAACTGGAACTGGAAACTGAGCGGAACAAGCTTAATGAGGCACAATCCATTGCCAAGGTGGGTAGCTGGGAGCTGGATGGTTCGTTATTGACGTTAAAAGCGTCTCATGAGGCGTACCGGATTTTGGGCTTAACCAAAAATGATACCGCTAACCTGTTTGACGCATTCAGAAAGAAGGTACATAAGGATTACTTGCCGAAGCTCAACCACCTGATCCGGTCCGCTATTGAAAAAAAGGAGGATTTTGTGTTAGAGATGAAGATCGTTCAGGATGACCAAAGCGTAAAAGATGTTCTTTGCATTGGCGAAGCGCTCGCGGACGAAACTAACGCTGTCGTTAATTTGAAGGGAACAATTCAGGACATTTCAGAACGTAAGCAGATCGAGCAATCCCTACAGGAAGCGAAGGAGTTTGCCGAAGAGGCAAACAACTCCAAAAGTAAGTTTCTGGCAAACATGAGTCACGAAATACGCACGCCGCTGAATGGCATACTGGGGCTCACACAAATTATGCTGGGAGAGCAAATTTCCGATGAGCATCGCGGCTACCTGGAAGTTGTTCATGAATCCGGCAAGAGCCTGGCGCGCTTAGTGAACGACATTCTCGATCTGAGCAAGATTGAAAACAAGAAGCTTCAGTTAGAGAGCATCACGTTTGATTTTCATAAAACAATTTCTGCCACTGTTAATTCGTATAAATTTCTTGCCGATCAAAAGGGACTTACACTATCCTGTCACATCGATCCGTTAATTCCGGCAGAAGTAATCGGAGACCCTACACGCGTATCACAGGTACTGACAAACCTGATTAGCAATGCCATCAAATTTACGGAGGAAGGAAGTATAGATATCCGATTGGCACTTCATGCGCGCAAATCGGCGGAATTAGTCATCCACGGTACGGTTACCGACACCGGCTTCGGCATACCGAAGGAAAAATTGGACCTGATCTTCCAGAGCTTCACCCAGGCAGATGATAGCATCACGCGGAAGTATGGCGGCACCGGGCTTGGGCTAAGTATCGTGAAGAACCTGCTGGCGCAGATGAAAGGAAGTGTTTCCGTGGAGAGTCCGGCAGACCCGGTACGGAATACAGGTTCAATATTCCGTTTTTCATTAACCTTGAATGTGCCCGGTAGATTGCCAAGTGAAACGCAAACGACAAATACTCAAAAGAAATTAGCCTTTAAAAACCCGGTCACGATCCTGGTGGTAGATGATAATCCGATGAATTTATTAGTGGCAAAGAAGATGTTAAAAAAATTCGGTGCCGAGGTTACGATCACCCAAAGCGGATTCGACGCAATCGATTTGGTTAAAAGAACGCAATTCAATCTGGTACTCATGGATATCCAAATGCCGGGGATCAACGGATATGAAACAACGGCCGAAATGCGCAGACTGAATTTCACGATGCCCATACTTGCCCTATCGGCCAACGGCTATGAAGATGACATACGACAAAGTCTGGCTTCGGGAATGAACTATCACATCACAAAACCCTATACGGAACAGCATTTTTTTGAAACCGTAAATAAGTATATCGAGAGCGATGCCACGTGATTTTTTAACAACAGCACGGCAACCCGCGGTCTACAGAAAACAGAGCGAGTGTAAGCGCTAACAGATTCGTTCTGTTTTTTGTAGCGCCCGCACTCGCCCTTAGACCTGCTCTCAATGAAACCTAATTCTTACAGAAGGATAACCAATCTTCAATATTACCATGCTGGTTCTCTCCATTGGTAAGTTTCAATTCAACCGAAAAGATGACCGTGTATGCACATTTGTCTAAAGTGCTAACCGGTACCAGGGCAGGGTTGTGTAATTCTGTAGCCGTTCCAAAGGTTTCGGGTACCGAGTTTACCGGAGAAATATTTTGAATCGAGTACGGTCCCCCGGGCCCATAGAGCGTAAGGCTTACGGCTCCCATGTTGGGATTGGCGGCCGTATAGTTTACGTGAAGCGCGTCCGTGATCGGTGTACATCCGGTACCTCCGCCGCCACCGATCATTTCCTGAATATCAATACACGCGACACCTCGCTCATTTGAGGTTTGGGGCATCCATGAGCCAAACTGCGGAACGTTTTGATAAATAGTGTTGAACATTGCTACCGGGTTGGAAACCCCCGCCGTTACTTCAGAAGCGGCGTTGCCTACCGCACGTTTTCTCATACGTATTTTGAAAAAACGATTTTGCTGAAGAGCAGCAAGGGTAGTGGTAGATTGCCCCTGAACGAGTCCAGCCATATTTACTATTCCACCATTCAGCGTATCGGTATTCAGGCTCAGCAATTCGCCATTAATGTTGGGCGCAAAATTGGAAGCCTGGGGTACTGCTATCCAGCCACTGCCATCGACACCTCCGCTCACATTACCCACTTTGTATGGCGTAATGCTGATAGGATTCATCGGGTCGCCGGTAAACGTGAAGAATGTCCCGATTTCCGCTTCACACATTTGAGATGCCGTTACTTTTTTCCATACACCGATTTCCGGTCCGCCGGGGCCGTTCGTCTCGATGGTATCGAAGCTATATTCCATCGCAGCGCCATTTAATTTTTGGGTGAGGCTACCGCGCAATTTAATACAGCTGAAAAAAGCCTGCCCGGCCGGAGTTTTTCCAGTGGCCAGTGCAATCACATTGGGGTTTCCGCTGGCTACGAGCTCGTTGATGAAGTGATTTCCATTATTACCGATCTTGGTAAAGGAAGCCGGAATACCGGTGGGCGGAACAATTATTTCTTTCAGACAAAGCTCTACACAGAGACAATAACCAACATTTTTTCGACGGTTAGCAGAAGTCTCACCCTGTATTGCTGAGCCGTTGTATTCGTACTTGAAATACACATCCGGCCCGCTTTGGAATGTGAACGGATTACCCTTGTCCGTTTCCACATTTATCCAGGGCGACAAGAACGTTTGTTTGAAATCACGCGACGTATAATCAATTCTGAAGTGCCCGTTAACGTCTGTGACAGCGCTGCCCAGGTTGTCATCCGTTAAGAAGTCCGCGTCCCAGGCGGTTACTTTAACGCCGGGTATAGGCGTCTTTGTACCGCATACATACATGTGCCCGCAAATTACCCAGGCGTCAAAATAGTGACCACGAATATGACACCACCATTTTGCTGCGATACAATACCTCCATTGGAAATAGTAATTATCCGTTTCTCTTTCGAGCCGCCATTGCGCAAAGATCGTAGTAAGATGAAACTGCAGCGGCTCTTTTATGGATTTCTTGTTGCCAGGTACCTGTCCACACACAAAATCAATATCAAAGGATGTGGTCTTGCCATATTTTTCATCCAGGGTAAATTGATAATCTCCATTTTCATCGGTCTTTGTGGTCGCAATCAGCAAACTTTTTCTGGCTGCTTTTTCTTCCTTTTCTACCAGGTGAAATGTTTCTTTCGTGTCGGCAACGGTGGTTTCTACTATCCTTTCTTTTTGCCAGGGCAGATAGAGCAATACTTCCACGCCGGCTAACGATTCTGAACAATCGTCACACAAATGACCACAAAGGTGTCCTTTAATGATGTACTTCATAAAATTTAGAGGGTTTGTTTTTGACTACTTTTTTTTGGTAAACAAAAAAAGCCCATCATGACAGCTCGTTTTGCGACTGCCATGATGGGCTTTAATTAGAATGAAATTATAAGCATTGTACGGAATGCCTGGATTTTAGTTTCATTCTTTAAGAATACAAGACCCTGCGCGGGCATCCCTGATTTTTACAAATCAGCAATTCCCTGATAAGACGCTACCGCTCAAAAAGGTATTTTACATGCGTATCGTCACGGGATAAAACCGCTTCATGTTAAAATAACCCCCAAACGACAGTAATGATCCGGAAATTTCTCACGGCCACAGGTTGCATCTTCTTCCTCACGTCAGCTGTTGCCCAGGAGCCCCAGTCATCGGATACACTAAAGCTTGACAAGCTGCTGGATTTATCTTTCGAAGACCTCATGAACGTGACCGTTGTCACGCCCACCCGTAATAGTCAGAAACAGGAACAGGCGCCGGCTACTGTATTAGTGATCACAAAAGATCTTATCGAACTGAGAGGCTACCGGAACCTCGCAGAGGTGCTCAACGATCTGCCCGACTTTTTGGTAAAAGATAAGTCCGACCCGCAGTTTTACAACCCCGTGGGCATACGGGGCATTTCCAGACAGGATTATTTTACGATTTTGATAGACGGAGTACGAATTTCGTCCCCTACGAACGAGCCGCTCCCAGTTCTTGAAAACTATCCTATCTACCTGGCGAAACAAATCGAAGTAGTGTACGGACCCGGGTCGGCTCTGTATGGAGCGGATGCTATGGGGGGTGTTATCAATATCATTACACGGAAGGCCGGTGAAGAAAATGAGCTGACGGCAACGGCCATAGGCGGAACACAGGGTTATAGCAACACTTCTTTAGTTCTTAACAGAAATTTGAAGAACGGCCTGAAGTTTTGCATAGCCGGACTGTATTCGTATGATGCCCAGCCTGATTTTTCGAAAAGCTATCCGGATTATTTTCGTATGGGCTCACACGAGACTGGCGTATTCAACACCGCGTTGGGCCCAATGACTCCCCGCCCTGGTACGGTGAATCCTGAGTTCGCGGCTCCCCTGAAGGCCTACAATGTGTATTCATCCATCGAAAAGGGTGGTTTTTCCCTGATGCTCCTGCATCACTATGTGGCTGTGCCCACGTCAACAACGCTCAGCCCGGACGACGCGGTGTTTAACCGTAACGTTTTTTACGGCCATGGCGTGACCACGGCAAGTGCGAACTATACGACTGAAACCGGCGATTTAAAGTCTGTCAGCACACTCACCGCCAGCTTTTATGAAGTAAACCCCAAATCGAACTTCCGTAATCTTTATGGGGGGATGGAGCATGGCTATAAGTATAGCACCGGCTCCATGCAAAAAATTGAGCAGCAACTTATTTATGCTTTTTCTGAAAAAATCGGTCTTACGGGGGGTGCGACGTATGAGATTTTTCAGTCTCTTCCTAAAACACCGGAGCTACAGTATCCGGTAAACCGAAGCCGGGCAAGAAGCGGTGTTCTGCTTAATTCCGTTTATGACGGTAATCCCGGCATTGAGGCCAAATTCTTTCCACTTATATATACCAATGTGGGGTCGTATGTCCAGCTTCAGTATAATCCGGTAAAGAAGATGTCCTTTACCCTCGGCGGCCGGTATGATTACAATTCAAGATTCGGCGCAACGGTTAACCCACGCATTGGAGCGGTTTTTCAACCGTTTCAAAAAACGACAATCAAGGTGCTCTATGGCACTGCCTATTTGGCGCCATCGCCGATGGTGACATATGAATCCTATGGGTCGTTTTATTCTACCGATTCGGGGGCCACATACCGCTCCAGGCACTGGCATCTGCCCAACCCAAATCTAAAGCCAATCACTTCGCATACCGTGGAGGTAAGTGTAAATCAAAAAATCGGTAAAGATGTTAGTATCACACTTACGGCATACAATACAACGATCCGTAACATCATTCAGAATGTTGCCGACGAGGGAAATACCAATTTATACGGCAACAAATTTTTGGGCTGGGAGGTGGACTACATTGAAGTTCCCATGAACAAAAGCTCACAACATAATTATGGCGGAAACCTGCGGGTCAACGCTACCTTTACTGTCGGCCGGACCAGGCTGATGGCCTATTCGTCGTTAAGTTATCTGGAAGGGGTGGAGTCGAACCTTGCGTCCTCCGCAAATGACGTAGAGCAGCCGGCCATCACTCCGTGGCAGTACAGATTGGGCATAGACGGAAAGTATAAGCTGGTTAATTTTTCTGTCCGTCTGTTACAGTCCGGCCGCCAGCGCATGAATCAACTCCGTCCTCAGGATGAGGAAAAGCGGGAAACTGCGGCTGGGTATTCGTTGGTAAATATATCGGCAGGATATACGCATAAGGGGTACGTCACAATTTTTATGAGTATCCAAAATGCTTTGAACCAACGGTATGTCGCTACACTGCCCCGGGATTTGGACGCGGAGGGAAGTTTTCAAAACCTCCTTCGCGCAACGATTGGTGTTCGGGCGAAGCTTGAGTGACAAAACGCACGAGTTCTTTCATGGAGGCTACAGGAGGATCGCCAGCTTCAGCAATCCTTCGCTGGCTTCAAGTCCCGCAGCTTTCAGCACAGCTTTCCGGAGCTTGAAGCGAAGCCTGTCGTCTTCGACGATGAAGCTGATGCAGGCCCCGTGTTTGATCAGATCGTCTTCTGATACGATCAGTACGTTTTTTCCGGCGACCGCCAGTTTCAGATCGGTTATAGCGCCGGAGTTAGATGCAGGCAGGTATACAATACGACAGGCTGCAGCTTCTTCGAGCGTGCTCATGGCGCGAATCTCGATCTCGCGACCGCCCACCTTTTTTCCTTTCAACGTGTTCTGCAGCGCATCCAGGATGTCGGTTTCCCCCGCGACACCAATCACGAAGGTGGTAGCGGTGCCGGGCCATTTGATATATTTCGCAAAATTAAAAATATAAGCCGCCTGCAACTCGCCGTAGGAAGACGTCTGCCCGCTGGCATTCACGCTGCCGACCAGGAGTATAAACGAAGAAATATATTTTAATCTGCGACGCATGCACGGGAAGTGTCTACAGTTGCGGCATCTCACATAAATGCCAGTAGTGATTTAGGATGGACACGGCACTGATAAATCCCTCGAACGACAATGGTTTCAGAATATAGCCGGCCACGTTCAGGTCATACGCCGCGATCTTATCGCTCTCTTCATTGGACGTGGTCATTACAAAAACGCTGACGGATCTGAGCTCGGAGATTTTTCGCAACTCACGGAGAAATTCGATGCCTCCCATCTTTGGCATGTTGATGTCGAGCAGGATCACCCTGGGCGAGGGGATGATCATCGACGGGTTTTTACCTTGTAGCGCGTCCAGTGCTTCGATGCCATTCCGGGTGATAAAAAGCGGGTTGTTGATGTTGTTTTTTCTGAACGCGCGCTGGACGTTCATGATGTCCACCTCGTCGTCTTCTACAAGGAGTATGTTCACTAGGCTTGTCATATCGTAATGGTTAAAGGGGGTCATGATCGAACTTTTTTTAGGTGCGCTGCGGGCCACGTAAAGCTGAAGGCGGCCCCCTTGTTCTCTTCTGACTGTACGGTTACGGTGCCGCCCATGTCCTCGACACTTTTTTTTATAATAGACAGACCGACGCCGGTACCCTCCACCGTGTCGCGCGATTGAAGGGTCTGAAAGATCTCGAATACTTTTTGATGATACGCGGGCGCGATTCCTACGCCGTTGTCTTCCACGGTAAAGCGGTAAAAGCCAGGGATCTTCGACGAAGAGATGCTGATGCGGCCCTGCTCTTTGTCGTTGTATTTGATCGCGTTCGAAAGAAGATTAATAAAGACCTGCTGCAGGAGATATTTCTTGGTGTTCAACACGGGCATCCCTTTTTGAATGGTGACCTGCACATGCGCCGGCGGGTTCAGGAGGTCAATGGTGTCTTTGAGCATCGCATGAACGTCTACCGGTTCCGTTGGTACGTTGATCCTGCCGATCTTGGAATACTGCAGCAGTCCATTGATAAGCGCCTCCAGCCGGAATACGCGCCCGCGTAGAATCTGCATGTTTTTTTTGGATTCTTCCGACATCGACTCGCGCATGTCTTCTTCGATCCATTCGGATAATTTGAAGATTGCCCGAAGCGGCGCCTTGAGGTCATGCGAGACGACGTAGCTGAACTGGTTCAGCTCGTCATTTTGCTTTTTGAGTTGCTCGGAATGGCGGACCAGGTCCTTTCTCGAGTGCTCCAACCGTTCGAGCATGGCGTTGAACGCGCGCCCCAGTTTGCCCACTTCGTCGTTACTGTTTACCGTTACGCGCACATTTTCGGCGCCACTGGAGATGGTTTTTACCGTGGCATCCAGTTCAAGGATGTTGCCGCTGATCATGTTGCTGACGGCAAAGGAGAAGACGACACCAGAGATGAAAAGCCCCAGACTGAAATAGAGGGTGGTACGTTTTAACCGACCGATGGTATTCCGCAATTGAGTCAATGAATACCCGATCGTTAGCATCCCGAAGGTACTCTTTTGATAGAGAATCTTTGTTTTGTAGAAAAGCGTGCCGTTGATTTCCACCGGCTTCTCGCGGAGAGGAATTTTCGACACGTCGATCTTTTCGGTTCCGGGCGCGCTGAAAGAAGCGATGCTGTTCCCGGTAGTATCAAGCACCGTAATGTAGACGATGGCACTGTCTTGATGAGCCCATTCGAGGGCTTCGGAGACGGCGACAAAATCGGTTTCTCCCATGCCGATGCCGACGCCGATCGCGAACATATTAATCACACTTTGGATTTTCGAATCGATAGCCTTCATAGCGGCCCGTTCCTGCTGGTGAGGATAGTAGCTATATATAAACAACGACACCATGGCAATCAGCATCGTTTGCCCCAGGATGATCTTGGTCCGTATGGAGAGGTTGTTGAGCATTTTCCGTCCGTGTAGTTGGCCCGCTAACCCGTTCGGCGGAGCCCGCGTGTGACAGCTTCGTTGATAGCCGATATCAGGGATATGATCGTGTTGACCAGTTTGATAACTTTTGTCATTTCCGGCCCGGGGTCGGTCATTTTCAATAGCGTTGAGATTTCGTCCAATGCTTTGTCAAGCGCCGCCATACTCAATATCCCGTAGGAGTATCGTATCTGATGGCAGATGAACCGGATCGCTTCGAAGTTCTGACTTTTCGTATACCCTTTCAACTTCTCAACAAAGGCGGGTGTTTGCCGGTTGTACTCCAACACAAGCTCGTCGATGAAGACGTCGTTGTCTCCGGCGAGCTCGTGAAGCGCACTCAGGTCGATCTTGTGATGGGGAAGTGCGTCGTTCCGTTTGAAGGGGACGACCCTCGTGGGGGAAGGTTGAACGAACTTTAAAAGCTTCAGATAGAGATCGTCCGCCTTAAAGGGTTTGGAAATGTAATCGTTCATGCCGACGGCGAGACACTTGGCGACGTCAGATCCGAACGCGTGGGCAGTCATGGCGATAATGGGTACCTCCGAGACAGGAGGCTGTAACTGGGTGCGAACATGCCGCGTAGTTTCAAAACCGTCCATCTCCGGCATTTGAATATCCATGAGGATTACCTCATACTGTTTCATTTTAATCCGTTCCAGCGCCTGCAGGCCGTTGGATGCAATGTCGACGTTGCAGCCTGCTTTTTGAAGGACCTTCCGCGCCAGCATCTGGTTGAGTGGGTTATCTTCGACGACAAGAATCTCTGCCCCGATCAACTGTTCGAGTGATTCTACGGCGGGTGATGTCCGCAGAGGCGACGACTGATGCTGCTTATTCTCCTGGGTGACCTCCTCGCAGGGAAGATGCACGGTAAACGTCGACCCGTGACCATCGGTGCTGCTGAGGGAGATCTTTCCATCTTGTAGCTCCACCAGATTTTTAACAATGGCTAGTCCGAGTCCGGTCCCACCATACTTTTTCGTGGTATCACTGGAAGCCTGCACGAAACTTTCGAAGATGGTAGCATGCTTATCGGCAGGAATTCCAATGCCGGTGTCTCGAACCTTGAACTCGAGGATGCATTGGTGTTTCTTCGGGGCACTGGAGTTTATTTCCAATGTAACGCCTCCCTTCTCGGTGAACTTGATCCCGTTGGAGATTAGGTTGGTCAATATCTGGTTGAGGCGTACAGGATCTCCTTTTATCGTCGTCGGTACCGGGTGGTGGACGATACTTGTCAGACTGATGCCTTTCTCGAGCGCTTTGGGACGCAATAGTCCGACGATCCCGTTCACGAGCTCCCGTATATTGAACACACTTTTTTCGAGGGTCGTCTTCCCGGACTGTATCTTTGAAAGGTCGAGGATATCATTGATAATGACCAATAGATTCTCACCGGAAAAGTGGATCGCATCGATGTAGCTTTTTTGCTCCGCAGTAAGGGGCGTTTCGAATAGCAGCCGCGTGAACCCGAGAATGGCGTTCATGGGTGTCCTGATCTCGTGGCTCATGTTTGCCAGAAAGATCTCTTTTACTTTCATGGAGTTTTCGGCGAGCTCACGCGCCCGCATCATCTCCTGCTCGAAGAGTTTCCGGTCTGTAATATCCTGAAAGGTGCCCATCATCTTCTCCAGCGCGCCGGTGGAATCCGGTATGTACCGTCCCTGCGCATGCGCGTATTTAACCCCTGACGGAGGATTGATCCGGACATCCATATTATAGGGTTTCCCTTCCAGCGCGCCTCTCCACGCCGCATCAACCTTTTCTCTTTCGTCGGGATGTACCACCGCCAGGTACATCTCGAAGGTCATCGGTGTTTGAGGGTCGAGCTCCAGGATATTGTATATTTCGGGCGATACATAGAAGGAGTTTTTTTTGGCATCAAACTCCCAGCTACCGATTTTAGCGAGTTCCTGGGCTTCTGCCAGGCGGGCCTCGCTTATTCGCAATGCGCAGTAAGCCTCTTCCCGTTCGCGCATCATGCTGTTCAGGCGAAACATGTTTCGCAGCACCTGGCTGATCGATTGACCGTCGATTTCGTTCTTGACGATATAATCCGAGGCGCCTGCCTTCATCAGTTCTACGGCAATGCTCTCGTTGCCCTGGGAAGTGATCATCACGATGGGTGTCACAATTCCCTCGTCCCGGATCTTCTTCAGAAAGCGCAAACCAGTATCGCCCGGCAGCAGGTAATCGAGGAAGATGCAGTCGAAGGCGTTTAGCAAGCTGATGTCAGCGATGCTGAGCGCGTCGGAATACTCGGTCAGCTCATACTCAAACCCGCTGGCTTTCAGGGCCCGTTTCAGCTGACGCTTGTCCACCTCGTCATCATCGATAACCAGCAGTTTTACAAAATGCTCCGGAGCATCAGGATTTTTCATGGTTACTTTTTTCAGGAGTTGTTTTCGGCCAGTTGAAAATGAACTTGCTTCCTTTTCCTACGGTAGACACCACGTTGATCTTACCGCCGACGGCGGCAAGGATGCGTTTTACAATCGTCAACCCAATGCCGGTGCTTTCATATTTGTCACGCGCCTGCAGCGTTTGGAAGATCACAAAGATCGTTTCATGATATTCGGGGGAAATACCGGGGCCGTTGTCTTCCACCCAAAACTCAAAATAACTTTCTTTTTCCGTGAACCCGACAGACACTACGCCGGCTTCCTGATCATTGTACTTGATGGCGTTGCTGATCAGGTTTGAAAAAACCTGGTGCAGTAAAATCCGCGGCGTTTCAATACACGGCATGGGCCCCGTGATGTCCACCCGGATGTGCGGTGGTGGTGATAACAGCTCTATAACATCTTCTAATAATGTTGCGACATCCACCGTTTGGAAAGGGACGTTTTCCCGGCCCACTTTCGAATACTGTAAAATGCCGTTGATGAGCGCCTCCATTCTTTTAACACGTCCCCGTAATGTTGCCAGATTATCCTTATTCTCCCCAGACAAAGAAGACCCCAGGTCATCCTCCAGCCATGACGACAGGTTACTGATAGCCCGCAACGGTGCCTTTAGATCGTGGGATACGATATACGCGAACTGATCCAGCTCCTTGTTGTTTTTCTCCAATGAATTGGTGTACTCAGCAATCATTTCAATGTTTTTCCGTTGCTCGGATACGTCCCGCAACAGCACGATCTTGAGCAGTTTTCCGCTTTCGTTGTCGCGGATCACGGTGATGGAGTATGAGGCAATGAAGATGCGCCCATCTTCTCGGATAAACTGATCCTCCCACTTGTCCGAGTGCCCTTCCTCCTGAAAGAAGGGAGCCTTTAGATCAGCATCCTTCGACGAGGCGTACAGCTCCCGGACGTTTTTCCGCAGCAGGGATTCCCCGTCGGAATATCCGAATATGTCGGCTGCAGCCTGGTTGGCAATTTCGATCTCGTCGGAAGCATTAAGGACCAGCAGCGCTTCCTGCATGACCTTTATCAGCGATCCGATGAGAAGTTTCGAATACAAAACTTCCGGTGGAAAAAATGTCATACGGTACGGCCTGTCGCGTCTGTTTCAAAAGGTAAAAATGTAGCTTATAACGCTTTATTTATTAAGGGAAATCCTGATTTTGAATAAATCAGGACATGCGCGGCGATCAGAGAAAAGTGTACAAATCGATCTTATTAGCCTGTAGGCACGCCAAAAGTTTCAGAACGTTACTTGCTGATCGGCAAAAGGTTCGTTGTCGCTGGGGTCAGTTCCGAATCGCAGTATATGCCCGTCGGGATCTTCGACCTGCATTTCGTAGGCCCATGAAAAGTTAGTGGGAGGGAGCTTAATCCTGACGTTGTTGGCTTGCAGCGTTTGGTGCAGTGTGAAGATATTGCCGTCAAAACCAATCCAGACCCAGGTACCGCATGAACCCTGCCCATTCTGGCAGAGATATATACCGGTTTTGTCGCGGTGAATGAGGGTGAATTGATCGGTGCCCCAGTCGGCGTTGCTGAATCCCAGTACACGGGTGTAGAAGCCTACGCTGCGCGGTATGTCTTGCACGTTGAGAATGGGCGCTATATTCTCAATCCGAAAGCCGGGGGGACCGTGTAATTCCATGGTTTTATGGATTTTCGTTCACCGCAATATCAGGTATATAAATGTACCGTATTTTTAAGGTATACAGAAAAAGGTTTCAACAATATCGTGATTAAAAATACCGAATTTTACAACATTCCTGCCCATACCGCGTTTTGGTGTATGTATAATGACGACAGCTTTTCCTGCCGGATATACCCGATGATGCAATTTTTTAACCGATTGACTAACGATATGTACGTTCACACTGCCATGCTCCGTTATGGCCCGCCGGGCCATCGTTCGCTTCGAGGTGTTCCACCTGTCCGGTAGCAGACACTAAAACCAAAAAAAAGTTTCTCTCCTGATCTGTGCTTTGGGTAGCACAGAACAGCGGTCTATTGCCCAATACTTTTTAATTAACCTTTACTGCTATGCAATCAGTCGATGACACTGCATTCAAATCCTTGCGCCCCATGCTGCGCAACCTTGTTCAAAAAGTTCATGGCCACGCCGGCCAGCGCGACCCATCCGATCAGGAGATCGCCGACGCCATCGGGCCGCTGCTGTACGGACATATTGTTAACGTACCGGGCGATGTTCAACGTGATCTCTTACGTGTCGTCGTGAACGAGTCCATACAGACCCTGGGTTGGTTTCTGGGCATTGCCCGTAACCTGGGGATCATTACGTTCCGAAACGCCACAGACCTGTGCGGTCGTATCGTGGCAAATGTCAGCACGATCGGTGCCCCCCATCCATCCCGTAAGGGATTGCTCAAGGCTGTTCGTGAGTCGCGTGCAAAAAACTTCTACGAGGATCCTGCCGCGCAACGGAAGGTACGTGACATTTGCATACGTATAATCGAGTATATCGATAATCAGGAAATGGATCGTCGAAAAATTTAATATACGTAGGTACAAAATAGTGTTTTTACACGAAAATTAAAGCGGGGGTAGTTTGACTACCCCCTTGCTACCCCCGATCTACCCCTACCGTTGTATATAATTATTTACTTCATTAGCCGAAACTAATCAAACTTATATGTCTGACGTAAATTTCATCAAACATTCGGTGGCCTTCGCGCGCCACATTCCAATCGACGATCGCCTCACCCCGTATCACATCAGCATGTATTATGCCTACTTCCACCTGTGGAACGACGAGCGATTTGACAACCCGTTCAGGATGTACCGCAACGACGTCATGGACCTGTCAGCCATCGGGTCGACAACCACCTTTCGCAAGTGCCTGAATGATCTCAATCGATGGGAGTACCTGCTTTATTTGCCGTCACAAAGCAAGCATCGTCCCAGCAAAATTCAAATGCACCGGCTCGACATTGCCAACCCCAAACCTTTTGTTTTATGGGAGCAGCTAAATGTCAAAAGAGATTCCAGTACTGACAGGAATCGAACCAAACGTGATCCCGATGCTGATCAAAACAGAAGCAAAAGTGGTTCGGAGGCCGATCAGAATCAGAACAAAAGTGACCCCGGTAGTGGTGCGATAGATGATTCGCAAGTAATCGCATTTAATACAAACAGTATAAACTCTCCAAACGATATTCAAACGAGAGAGCGTGAGAGCGCACACGCACCCGCGGACGATTTGGATAAGATTACTCTTCAGCCTCCGGCCGCTGAAAAAAAAAGCAGCCCGGGGGGCGGGGGCGTGCCCGGAAACCTGGAAGAGGTTACGGCGTATTTTGTTTCGCAGGGCTCCACGGCGCTCGAAGCGAGAAAATTCTACTATTACCACGAGGCCGTTGGTTGGAAGGTCCGCGGTCAACTGATGGAGAACTGGCACGCGGCTGTTCAAAAATGGCTTTTGAACGACGCCAGTCTGGCAACCAAAACCAGCAACAGACCAACGCCCGGTTCTTTGCAAACACCCGGCGCCCGCGACGGTAAGAAGAAGATAGACTATGATAAGCCCATGTAATAACCACCAGCACGATGACACCCTCAGACTTCGAATGGTGCCTGTCCTTTCTCGCCAAACACGGCAAGAAACAGTTCGGCCCCGACTTTCAGATTTACGATATTGATCGGCCGTTGATCTATAAACTGCTGATCTATTTTCTCCGGGATGAACAGGAGGCAGCCCGCCTTGACATTGACCTGAACAAAGGCATTTTGCTTTCCGGTCCCGTAGGCTGCGGCAAGACTTCGCTGATGACACTGATGACCTCTATCCCTGGTCCCGAGCGCAACTTCATTCTGAGAAGCAGCCGCAGCGTCAGCTTCGAATTCATGGAAGAAGGCTATGCCATCATCCAGCGGTATAGCAGCTTGTCGTATCACGCCAATAAACCGAAGACCTACTGCTTCGACGACCTCGGTTCCGAGCGCAACCTGAAATACTTTGGCAATGAGTGCAACGTCATGGGCGAAATAATCTTAAGCCGCTACGACTTGTTCATCAACCAGGGTATGCTCACGCACATGACGTCCAACCTTGGTCCCGATGAGCTGGAGGAGTGCTACGGCGATCGCGTCCGGTCGCGACTACGCAGACAAGTGAACAAGCTTACCTTCTCTCCCGAAACCGTCGACAAACGCCGTTAACCGACAGGAGCCCGTCCGTTAAACGAGAGAGGCCTCCCGAAGGAGGCCTCTTACTTTACTCACCCTCAGACCACGCGTGGTCCTGTTCGTCATCCGACGCCGCACCTTTTTCTTCTGTCTCCACCGCCGTTTGACTCACCGCCGTCAGTACACCCCCTGCTACCGTGAGATATCCGGCCACTGTCACCAGCGCCGCCGGAAGAGCAATCGGCGCGGCCACAATCGCACCACTCGCCGCGAACAACGATAACCCAATGATACGCAGTACGCGGAAAAACTTCGGCGTAGGCGCTTTTACTCTCTCTACAATGTTCATACTTGTTTTTTTAATGTTACATGTTTTACAGTACCGTTACCCGCCCCGTCGATGTTTTCGAGATCGTGAGATATACTTCTTCTCCTTTATCAATCGCATCGAGCACCAGGTCTTTCAATCGCTCATTCGCCAGCCGTGACTGGCGACCACTCCCGGGACCGGTAAGCTCCAGCACCGGCGCAATACAACCCTGCAGCTCCGTCTTCGCGTGGTTCGCGGGATGGATCAGGATGCAGCTTCTGCCGGGCACTTCCACGACCAGCAGGTGCAGTCCACGTTTGGCTGTCAGACGCTTGCGTAGTTTATACCGTCCTTCGGGAATACAGGATACGTTCCGCCTGTTCTGGAGCCAGGGGAGCTCGATCGTATAGCATAGGAGAATACCAGCCAATCGAATCTCCCCATTGGTTCCGTCAGGGTAATACATCCTGAACAGTTCCAGCTCCATTACCACTAGCCCTCCGCATCGACCGCCACCACAGCCAGCGCGTTATACGCACCGTCGTTGATCGCATACATCGCACCGTTCACCACTTGCGAAAACTCGATGCCCAATACCACGACTAACGGGCTTGTGGTACCGACGGCCACCTCCAGCGGCAGGTTGATCGTCACCGGCTGTTCCAATCCCGTGATGTTCTCTTCACTCTCGGCCACTTCGCTGTTATAACGATCGGCGGCAAAGTCGAGCTCCGACACGCTGGCCACGAGACGAAAGTTCGTCGCGCCGATGGGTGCAGCGATCAGCTCGGCCGGCACAAACTGCGGCACGTTGATCGTTACCAATCCCGTCGCCCGGTTCACGTCCACGCTGTACTGCGCCAGCAATGTCTGCCGCAGCTTACCATCGATGTTGAACTCAAAGCCCTGCAGCAGGCTCATGTCACCATCCACCACGTTGCGTGCGCCGCGCGCGCTGGTAGTGTCGGCATGGATCACCTCGGTAAACTTCTGCGTCAGGCGCGATACTGTGCGGCTATCGGACGAGTTTAACAGCAGCGCACGAAACGCCGTGCGCAACAACCGCCCTGCCTGACCGGCACGCCCGAACTCCGAGCCATTCTCACGCGTACGGGCAAAGGCCGCTTCGGTGCGGATCCGCTTTGCATCCACGCCGCCTTTCTGCCGGGCCAGGTGACCATCCTTCGCGGTCTTGTAGAACGACAGGCCACCCAATTGGCCCTTCAATAAAATCACTCCATCTTGTCTTGCCATATATACTATTATTTTGTTTTGTAATCCGTCGTGTCAGGCACACCCCGGTTAAGCCGTCGTTGCAACAACAGCACAAAAGAGAGAAGTATATACGAGCCGTGAAAGACACGCGTCCGCGGATGGCCGTTATTTCCTAATTCGTCATGTTATGTCCTGTTTCGTCCTAAAACGTCCTAAAATGTCCGCGAATGACCGCCGGTATTTTTTAGTATGTAATCTATATACTTGTATATTTGGAAAATGAAAATCGACCGGATCGTTATTTATTCAAAAGACATTGCGCGCCTGACCGGTAAGAGCGAGCGCCGTGCGCGGGCAAGCATGGCGAAACTGCGTGCCTGGCTTGGCAAAGCCCCTGGCCAGCCCGTTACGGTACAGGAGTATTGCCGCTATGCCGGCGTCTC
Organism: Parachryseolinea silvisoli; assembly: GCF_021190955.1. Lineage (GTDB taxonomy): Bacteria > Bacteroidota > Bacteroidia > Cytophagales > Cyclobacteriaceae > Ohtaekwangia > Ohtaekwangia silvisoli. The sequence goes on along the minus strand of NZ_JAIOAO010000001.1, from coordinate 121,637 downwards.
GGAAGACGAAGTGTTGCGCGCCATGGCAAATTTTTAATATTTTCTTTCGGATCATCTTCCGATCACATCTATAGCACACACAGATCACATGTTGACCACATGTTGAATCAGATTTGATACCCTGAAAAGAAATGTTTTGCGTTGTTTTATAGCGACAACCGTAGGGGATGGATGTTCGTGGCTGATCGGAACAGTGTCTTTGCAAAGGCCTTCAAAGACGACCTTCCTTCGAGTCTGCCACAGGGTTCTTCCATAGATGTTCCACACATGAACCACGGATGATCTACTGCTTTATAGCGTAGAACATCCCTGGATCAAGGGAATATCCCGGTCGTTGCAAGCATGACGCTGACGGGCATCATGCGGCATTTTTTAAGAAAATTTTTCAAACCTTAAAAACAACATGTATGGCATTTCTCAGAGACATTACGTTTACCGGCAAGTTGGGCGATCTGACCGCCTACAAAATGAAAGGCACGGACAAGATCATTCTTCGCCGCACAGGCGGCCCGTCGAAAGACACGATTAATAATTCACCGGGCTATGCCCTCAACCGTCTGCACCGCCAGGAATTTGGCGCAGGCGTCATGCTGGGCAAAAACATCCGGTTTATGCTGGGGGCGCTTCGCTCCGTCGCGAACTACAACATCACCGCCAAAATCAACAGCTTACTCAAACATGTAAAACAAAAAGACACCGAAGGGCCACTGGGCGAGCGTGCGTTCAGGTTGACCTCCATGCCCACACTGCTGCAAGGGTTGCCCTTAAACAAACGGAGTACATTTGATACCATGCTGTTTACGGCGATCACCTGGTCGCTTTCACGCCAAACACGCTCCGCCCACGTGGAAATTTCCGAGCTGGTGCGCGGCCTGAATTTCTTCCCGCCGCATCAGCATCCCTATTTTTGTATTACCGCGGTGTTAGGTATCGTGCCGGATATTCTGTATCAGGAATCTAAAGCCGCTTACGCTCCGCCGGACTGGTTTGACGGCATGTACGCGCCGGTGCAAGTGTCCAGTCCCTGGTACCCCGCTCAAAACGGCGCGCCGCCGATCACGCTGGACCTAAGCACAGACCTGGTGCCTGCGGACGAGTCCTATACCGTGATGCTCTCGATCGGCGTCCGGTTCGGGCTGCTACTGGAAGACAACAAGGTGCAGTTATTGGATCATATGGGGGGTGCGAAGATATTGGCGTTGAAGTAATGAAAAGGGTAGGGGTGGCTTTCCGCGCGCGTTGTGGAAAGCCATACCTTTTATAAGCCCGCCTAAAAAATGCACTGCATGAATAGCAGTTTGCTCAGACTATTGAGTAAATTTACTCAGCTTATTAAGTAAATTGTAAAATATGTTTGAACGCCCTTATATTGAGCAACTTACAAAGAGGATGCTGGAACCCAGAAGCTTCATTCAAGTGCTTATGGGCCCTCGTCAAGTGGGCAAAAGCACGCTCACGGGCCAGGTTTTAACAAAACTAAACGTACCGCACCTGTTTGCAGCGGCGGATTCTGTCGCTAATTCAGGGGAGGTATGGCTGGAGCAACAATGGGAAATGGCTCGTTTCCAACTCAGATCTTCAGAAGCTTCTGAATTCATTCTGGCCGTTGATGAAATCCAGAAGATCACCAACTGGAGCGAGATCGTTAAGAAGCTATGGGATGAGGACACGCGATCAAAGCAAAACATAAAGGTTATCTTATTGGGATCCTCCCGCTTGCTCTTGCAACAAGGACTGACGGAGTCACTCGCCGGGAGATTTGAGACTACTTATCTTGGTCACTGGTCCTTCGCCGAGATGGAGACGGCGTTTGGGGTGACTGCCGAGGAATACGTTTGGTTTGGCGGCTATCCGGGAGCCGCTGCTTTGACGGCTGACGAAGAGCGATGGAAGAAATACGTAAACGACGCGCTCATTGAAACAAGCATTTCAAAGGATATCCTCATGCTTACCCGTGTCGATAAGCCGGCATTATTGCGTAAGCTTTTCGAATTGGGATGTTTGTATTCGGGGCAAATATTGTCGTATACTAAAATTGTAGGGCAGTTGCAGGACGCTGGTAACACAACAACATTGGCGCATTATCTGCAGTTGCTGGATACCGCTGGGTTGCTAGCTGGAATAGAAAAGTATACGGGTGAACAACTACGACAGCGATCATCGAGCCCGAAATTTCAGGTACATAACACTGCATTGCTAACGGCACAGCAGGGCGCTTCACTTGGAGAAGTTAACAATAAACCTGACGTATGGGGGCGCTGGGTAGAAGCCGCTATTGGGGCACATCTGGTGAACCATCAATTAAGTGAAGGCTATACTGTGCACTATTGGCGTCATAGAAATGATGAGATTGATTTTGTACTGGAGAAGAGAGGAAAGATTGTCGGTATCGAGGTGAAAAGTGGGGCGATACAGAAGGCGCCAGGAATGGAAGCGTTTAAAAAGCAACACGAACCAGATAAAGTTTTATTAGTTGGAAATAGCGGAGTTCCATGGCAGGAGTTTTTAAAAATATCGCCTGCCCAGCTTTTTTAACTCAGGATCATTTTAGCATCCCCGGATTTCTTAAATTGAAAGCAGGAACGAAAGAAGAACCTGGAAATTCGCCAAATCGAACTGCGGAGTGATTGCGTTGATTCGGTCATATAGGGTCGAGTGTGACCGCTCCGTACTCCCCAATGTGTACACGAGAACATCGCTCAAATCGTGGACCAGTGGTAATTTGAGCAAACTAATACTATAACCTACGCAGTTGAATGATCTAATATACCGATGAATACGCCTCGGTTGAAGAACTACCGGTGCCTATCGTTAGCTTTAAACGTCTTTCTTCTCTTATGTAATCTATTAATATCATCCGGTTTCCTAACGACGCGTCATTTTTTAAATAGAATGTATCGACTACCCACCTAAATGATCAACTCTTAGCGGCAATTACTGGTATAGTCCTTACCTAAGCCTGAAGGCTTAAATGCCCACAAACATATTCAAGAAGGTGGCCTGGATCAACCCCAATGGCCCGAGCTATCAACCACACCTCATCAGCCCGCAAGATCACGTCGGTATTGGTGGTAATATCAGTCATGCGCTGGTTTGTAATTCCAGTTCTTCTGGCGATTTCAGCTTTAATTACTGCCTTTTGGTTAAGGAATTCTCCGAGTTTAGTCATCAAGCGTTAAGCATGTTTAAAAATTTTGTCAGCTCTTCTAATTTGTGAAGCATCTTGGGCGACATTCTGTCCCTTACTATGGCTGCCTTAAACTCAATAACAAGGTAAGTGGTTCTCCTGGTATGTTGGTGGGCTTAACTTCCAGATAGAGCACCACCTTTTTCCTACTATTTGTCATGTCCATTATAACAAGATCGCCTCCATCGTAAAATCGACGGCACTCGAGTTCGGTTTACCGTACAAGAGCTCAAGGACCTTTTTTCAAGCTTTAGTTGGCCATGCCCGAATATTGAGGCAGCTCGGGGCCAGGCCTACCCTGATTCCAGTGCATATGAATACACATGTTTGAATGAAGGCTCCATGTTCCAACAGGGAGATCAGGAGGTGAAATCATTTGGCGCTGCACATCGCCGCCAGTATTCCATAATTGCCCGAATCGTTAATTCTAATTCTGACATCGAGTTTTGCTTTACGAAAAATCCCTGTACAGACTGGCTGTAGGCATCGATTACCGCCTTTTGACTTGACGCAGTAGTGAAAAACAAATAGGGAATACATTTATTACTCAGGTTAGAATCGGTTTTTAGCTTTTCCCTGAGAGCAAATCCATTGAGTTTGGGCATATTAATATCGGACAGTATCAGGAATGGGGCGTCTTTGCAACTGTAGATATGATCAAGTGCCTCCTGGCCGTCCCGAAAGAATAAGATTTTATTAGGATAATTTAATTTCTCAAAGACCTCCGTTAGAAAATCCTGGTCGTCAGAATCGTCCTCTATAACTATTATAGGGCCGCTTTTGTTGATTATTTTGACTTTCTCAAGTTCTTGCATACTGATGTCTAAATCGGTCATTGTTTATTCCGTTATACCGCATCAATCAATAACTGGTAGAATGTGGTGAACCCAATTGCAATTACGCGATTTATTGGATCACGCGCAATGGAAAAGCAGTGAATGACGCATATCATCATGGTCGTCATCGGCAAGGAGCATTCGAATTGGATGTAGGGTGGTAATCATTATCAGGTGCTAACAGGGAGAGTATTTGCCCAGATATGTATTATTGCCGTTGTATTTTTATTTATTGTAAGGGTGCCCTTCGAGAGTATACAGGAGCATACGCCTGGTTAAGGACATGGTAGCGTGAAATACTTTCCGCAGATAAAGGCCATTTTCTCTTGCGTCAGTGGTTTGGTAATAAAATCCGTTACATTGCTAAATGTTTTGGATTTCGCCACATCATCCTCGTTGTCGGAGGTTGTCAGCATGATAATAATAGACTGACATTGCAGTTCCTTATCCAGTTTGCTGTAACGCTCCAGAAATTCCCATCCGTTCATTTCCGGCATATTAATATCCAGGAAAATAAGATCCGCATGATATGACGTCATGGATGTTAAATGTGATAATGCTTCCTCGCCGGATTCTTTCGTGGTAACAACGCTGGCACTGTTGATCTTCCGGATGGCTCTTTCATGAATGAAGTTGTCGTCGGGGTTGTCGTCGATCAGCATGATGGACGTAAGCGTTCTATTCATTTTGTCAGGATTGGTACGTCAAAATAAAAGGTTGTTCCTTTTCCTAATGTTGATTCAATGCTGATGTCTCCTCCGTGCAGCTGAATGATTTTTTTGCAATTTGCCAGCCCTATGCCGCTGCCTTCATAGGTTTTGGAAGTGTGCAGTCGTTGAAAGATATCAAACACACGATCAAAAGAATTAGCGGCAATGCCGATCCCATTATCCCGTATGGAGAACCGCCAGCGATCTTTGATCTGTTCCGCGCCGATTTCGATTTTCGGTTTCGCATGTTTTTTCATGAACTTGATCGCGTTTGTAATAAGATTTTGGAACACCTGGCGCATTTCCACTTCGTACAGATTCAATACGGGCAGGGGAGATATACAGATAGTAGCATCCGATTTTTCTATGACGGTAGCCAGGTCGTCCAGTACGTCGGCAACCAAATCGTTGCAATCCACGCTAACAAGAACTTTGTTGTGACCCAACCTGGAAAATGCCAGCAGGGATTTTATAAGCATACTCATCCTTTCTGTAGCCCGCGTAACAGATTTGATGTACTGCCGCGCCTTATCATCCAGCAGCGGCAGATAATCGGTTTCGAAAACGTCCATATAATTAGCGACGGTTCGCAACGGCTCCTGCAGATCATGCGACGCGACATAGGCAAATTGCTCAAGCTCTTTGTTGTGCTTTATCAGCATTACCTCCTGGGCTTTCCGTTCCGTGATGTCAATAATGGATACAAGGATCTTTTTTCCCTTTACAGTTTCGATAGGATTTAATCCAATCTCCACCTGGATCTCCGTTCCACTTTTACTGAGAGCATATAGCTCGTGGTCTGCGCCCACAGAACGTGTTTGTGGCGCGTTGAAAAACATGGCCCTATGGTGGGAATACTGATCCCGAAACCTTTCGGGCATCAACATCTCCGCCTTGTTCCCGATCAGCTCATCACGGTCGTATTCAAAGAGCTTTTCAGTTTGATTATTGACAAGTGTAATCAGACCCTTCACATTAATAACGACTATCGCATTTGGCGAGGACTCTACCACTTGCCGGAATTGTTCCTCGGCCATGGCAAGTTCGTGATTCGTAATAATGAGCTCCGTAGCCCGTTTTTCCTTTTCCCGGTTTTGGTACGCCAGTTCTGTGTTGGCAACGCTCAGCTCAGCCGCTCGCTTTTCTTTCTCCGCATTTTGATAGGCTAGCTCAATATTGGCAATAACCAGATCGGCTGCTCGTTTTTCTTTTTCGGCATTTTGAATGACAAGCTCCTGATTGGCGATAATTAACTCGGCAGCGCGTTTTTCCTTCTCTCCATTTTGGTAGGCGAGCTCCGTATTCGCAATGACTAATTCTGCGGCACGTTTCTCTTTCTCTGTATTTTGAAAGGCCAGCTCCCGGTTGGCGATAATCAGCTCGGCCGCCCGATGCTCCTTTTCCTGATTCTGAATGACAAGTTCCTGGTTTGCCAAAATCAATTCGGCAGCCCGGTCTTCTTTTTCTTTATTTTGAAAAAGTAGCTCCCGGTTAGCGACGATCAGTTCGGCGGCACGCTTTTCCTTTTCGCCGTTTTGGAAAATAAGCTCCGTGTTCGCAATCACTAGCTCTGCCGCGCGTTTCTCTTTTTCGCTGTTTTGAAAAATAACTTCTTTGCGCGCAGCCGTTGAACCTACTGCTCTTATCTTTTCCATAGTGTTAGGTTGATACAAGATCTTTAAAACGCTGGCTTTCCAGGACAGCAGGAGCACCGGTCTGTTTATTGGGTAGGGTCAGGGTAACGGTTGTTCCTTTGCCTGCCACGGAGGTAATGACAATAGTTCCTTTGAGCTTATCCACAATTTCTTTCGTGATATAAAGCCCGAGGCCTGCGCCCTGGCTCTCTTCCGTTCCCCGGTAGAACATGGTATATATGTTCGGCAGGATATCTTTTCCGATTCCAATGCCATTGTCCTTTAGAATGATAACAGCAGATTCATCCGAAGTGCGAACGTCAATGCTAATATGAAGGGTTCTGGTTTCAGTGCGATAGCCTATAGCATTCTCTAATAAATTATTAAGGATAATTTCTAATCGCTTGGTGTCTGTAAAAAAGCTAACTTCGGTTTGCAGCGTCTGACTTCTGATAAGTTGACCAGAAGTATAAAGATATTCTACCCCGGCAAATGAACGTTCAAGTATAGCGCCCCAGTTAATTTCGTCGCGTGTGATGTCGTTTCGTGAATTCCGGGAAAAATCAACGATATCTTTTAAGGTATCATCCAGTTTCGAAAGACTCGACCGCATCATGCAATGAAGCCCATCCATCTCATCGTCCATCGGTAGACTTTTAGCCACATTGAGCAACCCCACCACCGACATCAAGGGGCCGCGCAAATTATGAGAAACACTGTATACAAAATTATCCAGTTCCGTATTTACTTTCAGCAATTCCTCATTACGCCTTTTTAGCATTACTTCTGCTTCTTTTTTGAGTTTTTCCAATCCTCGTTTTTTTATGGCGCTTTGCACGGCGGTGGGCAGTCGCGAAAGATTGGATTTCAGGATATAGTCGTCAACGCCATACTTCAGGCAGGCAATGGCATAGTCATCTGAAACAGTCCCGGTAACCAGTATGAAGGGCGTGTCGGCATGTTCCTGCAGACACATGTTTAACGCCTCAATGGAGTTGAATTGAGGCATGCCATGATCCGACAACACAATATCCGGCTTAAACCGATACAATGCTTCGCTAAACTCTGCCAACGTATCAACACACTCGTTGACAAAGTGCAGCTTCCCTTTACGGAGCGCGTGCTCGATCAGTCTCAGGTCGTCCTGGTTGTCTTCGACGATCAGAATTTTTACTGTCTTTTCATCCATTTTAGTGGGTTTACATGAAACGATCTATAGAAACAACGGTACGGAACGGTACAGGTAGGGGAATATGCAAAGATACCAGGATTTATATTGTAATGGCTGATAAAAATCACTTAGGGGCGCAATATAAATCGATACAGCATCTCTGTTTGTAGTACACTTATCCCCCTGGCATCGGGATTTGTGGTTTTAAAGAAGATGGGCGTATATCCCACGCATTTATAGCAAGTGAGGCTACGGGGATACAAAAAAATAGAATTTAGAAATATTTAATAATTGTAGGGTGTGTTTTCTCACCGTTGTTATATCTCCCGGCCAATTCTCGAAATCCGGCTGTTCCGTCATTTTGTGTCAGACGTTCCTCCTTTTGGGTTAGAAGGCAGGCATCAGGTGATGCTAGTTTTGTATTGTCAAACAATTTATAAATACTTAAAAATAAGATCATGGAACTAAAAGGAAAAACAATATTGATAACCGGCGGTACGGCCGGTATCGGTTTGGAAGCAGCGAAGCAATTTTTATCGAATGGTGCAAAAGTGATTATCACCGGTAGAAACCAGGAGAAATTGGACGAAGCTAAAAAATTATATCCCGCAGTAACAGCCATAAAAAGTGATGTAGCCAACGCAGATGACGCACAATTGCTTTTTAAGAAGATTAAGGAGCTTGGGGGGATTGATATTCTTTACAATAATGCGGGCGTTATGAGCGGCCCGCAGAATCTCGGCATAGCCAATGATAAACATTTTGAATTGGCTAAGTATGAAATGGACATCAACTACCTGGGGGTGATCCGCCTGAACAACCTGTTCATCGAGATGCTGAAATCAAGGAAAGAAGGCGCCATTATCAATACCTCTTCCCTCTTAAGTTACGTACCATTAAATCTTGCTCCGACCTACTCTGCCAGCAAAGCGGCCATGCGCTTTTACACAGTATCACTGAGAGATCATTTAAAAATACTACACAGCAAGGTGAAAGTGTTTGAGCTGATACCACCCGTGGTAGCAACAAGTATGACAGAACACGTTGAGACAAAAGGAATCCCTCCGGAAAAATTGGTAAACGCATTGATTGACGGCATCAAAAACAACCGCTTTACTATACGTGTCGGTATCACCAAAGTGGTTTACCTGGCCAATCGCCTGTTCCCTAAAATAGCATATGGATTAGTGAATCCGGCGGAAAATTCCAGCCAGCTTCAATCATAAACAGCGTTGTCCCTCTATATAACAGATAGGCTTATTAATTTCTTTCTTCGTTAATTGTTTAACTTTAAGAGTAATAAGATGAAGCATTTAAGAGCAATAAAATGAGACATTTTAAATCAATCAGTGAAATGGCAGTGGCTAACAATCTGCCATTGCCCGAACATCCTATGTTGGGTTTGTTGCGAATCAATCGTGAAATCAAAATAGATAGTGCAGAATACACCAGCGATTTCTACATGATCGGATTAAAAAAAGTAAAAGCCGGTTATGTATTGTATGGGCGAACCAAATTTGATCATGAAACGGGTTCTATGCTATTTACGAAGCCACGCCAGGTGATCGAAATGCGGAATTTAGAATTTGAAGACGATGGATATATTTTAGTTTTTCATGAAGATTTCCTGGCCGGACAATCATTGCATGAAGACATTCAGCGTTATTCTTTTTTTGATTACGAAACAAATGAAGCTCTCCACCTGGCACCAAAGGAGGAAAAAATTATTTGGAATATTTTTTACACGATAGAGCAGGAATACAATAACAGTGAAGATGAATTCAGTAAAGAGATTATACTCGCAGGCATCAATTCGATGCTCAAATATGCTGAGCGGTTTTATAAAAGACAATTCATCAACCGAAAACAACTTTCCGGGAAAACGGTAACTGAGTTTAATAAAATCTTGCAGAAATACATTAAAGATGGCTCACTTGATGATACGGGACTGCCTTCGGTCGGAGATCTGGCAAGCAGGTTGAATATTTCTTCGCGATACCTTACTGATCTGTTGAAAGTGGAAACCGGTAAAACGGCTATTGAACTTATTCATATTGCACTCATCAACGAAGCAAAAAACAGGCTGAGAAAGAAAGATAAAGCTGTTTCTGAGATAGCATACGATTTAGGGTTTGAAAATATGTCTTACTTTTCCCGCCTTTTTAAAAAAGAAACAGGCATGTTGCCCACAGCCTATAAAAAGCAATTTGTAAATTAATTAATCAAAACGAAATGGGTTCGGCCGTGCGCCGTACCTTTCGCTACCGTTTGTTCATTAAAGACAATAGATGCAGCGGGAACCGTAGCGGACCTGTCTGGTCAGCCCATCCGGGGGACTGTCATCAAGCTGTAAGATGGAGAGTGATTTATTTTAGCCCGGGGGTTTCTTCCATTTTTTGTAGGATAGGGAAATCACAGCTTTTTTTTCTATTTTTCTCTTTCCGAGTGTGAATCCCCGGCGTATGATGCGAACGATCTTCCTTTTCCTGGTGCTGTTACAGGCGACAGGTTGCTATGCTCAGAAAAAGGTCCGGCTTCAGCAGCTTTCCATCGAAGACGGCCTCTCCCAAAATACTATTAACACTATTTTTCAGGATAGCCGCGGGTTCATGTGGTTTGGTACACAAAACGGATTGAACCGGTACGATGGCGTTACATTCACTACGTACAAGAACCTGGCGTCCGATTCCAACAGCATATCCAGCAGCGATGTGTATGCCGCCTATGAAGACGCGGATAAAATAACCTGGTTCGGCACGCGGTCGGGACTCTCACGTTTTAACCGCGACGCGAATAATTTTTCCAATTACGATTTTTATGAAGGAGGACAATATGCCATGCGACCTGCCTGGTGCATTGCGGGGTCTTCTAATAATGAATATCTCTGGATAGGTGCGTCAGGAGGATTATTCCGGTTTAGCCGCGTCACAAAGAAATTCAATCACTACCGCATTAACGACAGCATCCAGAACGCAAACTCGGTGAGAGCATTGTGTCAGGATAAAAAAGGAAGGCTGTGGGTAGGAACCTCTATCGGCGAGCTTATGCAATTTGATGAGACTCAAGGTACATTCACGTTGTTGAATATCAGCACACGAAGTAGAGGTAAGGAGTACAATGCCATTACTTGTATTCTTCAGGATAACGAAGGCGACATCTGGATTGGAAAGGAAGACGGTGTACTTGTTCGATTTGAGGATGCTCATGGCATCTTTCAGGAATATACAGCATTGAAAAACAAATATCCGGTGCGTGCCATGCTGGACGACAAGGAGGGAAATCTTTGGATAGGCACTGACAAGGGAGGAACCTTTTTGTTGAACAAGCGCACAGGACTATTCACGCCTCTCGGCGAACGCCAGGAGAATGGCACCGATGTTGTACTCTCGTTCTATCATGACGTCAAGGGAGATATGTGGTTGGGAACTTATCATGGAGGTGCCTACCTCTTCGACAAGACCGATACAGCATTTACGCACCTTCAACCTTATCACGAGATCAGGAATTCCGACGAAAGCAATTCGGTGTTGGCAATTTACGAGGATCGAAATGGCCTGTGGATGGGAACAGACGGTGGAGGCCTTATCCGGAAAGAAAAAGGAACGACCCATTATTATAAAAAAGCAGGCAGTAATAGTATTGCCGGGAATACCATTCTCTGCCTGGCGGAAAGAGCAGGTGAGCTTTATATCGGAACGTATGCGAACGGGTTGTCGGTATTCACTCCGTCTACTGGAAGATTCACGACTTACGATCAGTCCAATGGGTTAAGCGATAACAGTGTGTGGAGTATGTATGTGGACGGCGACGCTATCTGGATCGGTACCAATAAAGGCGGGCTGAATCTGTTCGATGTCAAGAGCAAAAAGTTTCGTCATTTTACGAACACCCTCAAAGACGAACGTACCATTAGCTCGAACACGATCCGTTCGATCTTTAGAGACAGTCGCAATAAGTTGTGGATAGGAACGGTTTCCGGACTCAACGCCTTTAACCAAGAAGACAGCACGTTCACATCATTTTATCACCACGAAGGAGAGAACAGTATCAGCAATAATAATGTGTTATGTGTTTACGAAGATGCAGAGAAGAGCTTATGGATGGGAACTCACGGTGGCGGTATCAATCGATACGATTACCGTACCGGCATGTTCACGGATTATCAGGAAGAGGATGGCCTCGCCGGAAATATCGTCTATGGGATATTAGAAGATGTCCAGGGCAACCTCTGGCTTAGCACTAACAAAGGAATCTCGCGGCTGGATGTCAGAAAAAAAGAATTCACGAATTTCGACATGAGAGCCGGATTGACAAGCGCAGAGTTTAATACAGGCGCCAGTTTTAAAAATAAGGAAGGCAGAATGTTCTTCGGAAATATCCAGGGTGCTACTTCGTTCCTTCCGCACCACATACGGCAGAATACCTTTGTTCCGCCTGTGGTGATCACAGACGTCTTTCTCTTCAACAAGCCCGTTCCGATAGGCCCTCAGTCTCCGCTGCAGCGCGCTATCGGTGAGACGGCAGAAATTACGCTGGACCATACACAGTCTGTTTTCAGCCTCCGGTTTGCGGCGCTCAATTTCACGCATTCCGACAAGAACAGTTATGCATATCAGCTGGAGCCCTTCGATAAGGAGTGGATCTATGCGGGGCATATCAATTCAGCGACCTATACGAACCTTGATCCCGGTACCTACACCTTTAAGGTTAAAGCCTCTAACAATGATGGCGTTTGGAACGAAAGCGCGACGACGCTGACGATCGTCATCAAGCCGCCGTTCTGGAAGACCTGGTGGTTTAACGCCCTGGTGATCGTTTTTATAGCGCTGGTTTTATATGGAGCCTACAGGTTCAAAGTGAGCTCGATAAGAAAGCAAAAAGAGATCCTGGCGAGCCTGGTCGATCAGCGCACTGCCGAAATTGAAGAAAAGAACAAGCTCCTGCTGGAAACGCAAATGAAGCATGCAGAGCTCATCCATCAGAAGCTGAACGATGAATTGGAAGCCAGGAGCAAGGAGCTCACAAACTATGCGCTGCTGATCATTCAAAAGAACCGGTTGCTCGATGAGTTGAAAACGAAGTTGAAGGAAGTTATCCGTCATCCCGGCTCGTCGAACCTGCGTGATTTTCGGAATCTGGTACAGATGATCAATTACAATTTCAGCCCGGAAAAGGAGTGGAAAGAGTTTAGTGCCAATTTCAACCGGGTGCATGGCGGTTTTTCAGAAACGCTGAAAGCAAAGTTCCCGGACCTTACAAGCAACGATCTGCGTTTGTGTGCCTTGTATCGTATCAGCATTCCCTCCAGGGACATTGCTGAAGCGATGGGCATCTCTTCCACGAGCGTTAAGATGGCCCGATACCGGTTGCGCAAGAAGTTAGGCCTATCCCCGGAAGAAGACATCAGCAAATTCCTGAATACGCTAGGATAAGCCTTCTATCCCTGTAGTGCCATCCTCATGCTATCCGGCTCTCACCCGCTACGGACTTTTCTTCAGTAGCCCCCAATGTCCCTCAAACTCCCTCCAAATCCCAATAAAATCTTGCGGTGTAGCCCCTGAGCCATGGCTGCGAGGTAATCTTGTAGCCCACAATAATTTCGGTTAGGTGGCAAATAGTAAAATATTGTATTGCCTATTTACCAGGCAAAAGAATGTCCTACCTAAACCTAACCTTCATGATAAAGAGATTTACGCTGCTTAAAAGACTGGGCTTTGTGCTTGTGTTGCTGGTTTTTTGGGCCGGCGAGACGCGGGCACAGGATGCCAACATTTCCGGGAAGGTGATTTCCGCCGAGGATAACGCGCCTTTGCCGGGAGTTTCAGTAGTTATCAAAGGAACCACTTCGGGTACAGTTACCGACAGCGACGGGAATTATTCGATTGTCGTTGCCAAGGGAAACGCCCTCGTCTTTTCCTTCCTGGGCACGGAGGCCCAGGAAATTACCATTGACAGCCAGACGCGGATCGACGTGACGCTAAAAGGCAAACTAACCAACCTCAACGAAGTTGTCGTTACCGCGTTGGGAATCCGGCGTGAAAAGAAAGCCATTGGATACTCCGTTACAGAAATCGATGGCAGCAAAGTTTCTACTGCCCTGGAAGTAAATGCGATCAACTCCCTCTCGGGTAAGGTAGCGGGCGTCGATATCTCCACGACCACGGCCGGCCCGACGGGATCAACGCGCGTCGTGATCCGCGGAAACTCGCGTCTTGATTCCAAGAACCAACCGTTGTATGTTGTCGATGGTGTCCCGATGGACAACTCCGATATGGGTGACGACGCAGGACAGTGGGGAGGCTATGATCTCGGCAATGGCGCGTCGAACATCAACCCCAAAGACATTGAATCCATTTCTGTTTTGAAGGGAGCGTCGGCTTCTGCGTTGTATGGATCCCGTGCCTCGAATGGTGTGATCCTCATTACCACGAAATCCGGAAAAAATCAGAAAGGGATCGGTGTTGAAGTCTCTTCGAATTATACTATCGAGAAAGTTCTCTCGAAGTTCGACGACTATCAGACCGTGTATGGCATGGGTCGGAATGGCGAACTGCCGCTTGAAAACAACTCGCAGACTACCCAGGTAGCCTGGGGTGCCAAGCTGGATCCCACACAAACGGTTCAGATATACAACGGTCAAACCAAACCGTATAGCGTAGTCAATAATAATATCCTCAGTTTCTTCCGTCCCGGATCTACCGCCACCAACACGGTTTCTCTTTCCGGAGGCACCGACAAAGCGAACATCCGTGTTTCCCTATCCGACCTAAGAAACAAGGATATCGTTCCCAACACCGGCCTAAATCGTAATACGTTCCTGATCAATACCTCGCTTAAATTAGGAGAGAAACTTACGATCGCAGGCAAAGTCAACTACGTGGTCGAGAATGTTAAGAATCGTCCTGCGCTTTCGGACAATCCGAACAACGTAGGCCTGGCAGTTCTGGGCATCGCTCCGAACTTCGATCAGAAATGGCTTTCGGAAGAATACAAGAACAAACAAGGAGATTATAATGATTGGAATGGTGGCAATATCTATCGGATCAACCCGTATTGGTCGATTAATGAGATCCAAAATGAATCTCACAAAGACCGCATCATGGGTTTCCTTCAGGTCAATTACCAGTTCACTAATTGGTTGAGCCTGCAAGTACGCGGCGGAACGGACTACACAAGCTTCCGCTATACAAACTTCTCTCCCAAGGGCACGCCCACAGTAGAGCTCGCTTCGTTGGATGAAACATCGGCCCGTGTGGTGGAGAATAATTACGAAGCGCTGTTAAAGTTCGACAAGAAGATCAGTCAGGATTTAACGTTCAATGCGTTCGTCGGAGGCAACATCATGCACTTCAAACGCGAGAGTTTCAATTTTACAGGTTCCGATATTATCCTGGAAGATATTCATACGATCACGAACTTCAAGACGCAGCGCAATACCTATCGTTATTTTGAAAAACAGATTAACTCGGTGTATGGGTCAGCACAGTTCGGCTATAAGGATACTTATTTCATCGACGGGACCTTCCGCAACGACTGGTCGTCTACTTTAAAGAAAGGGAACAACTCGTATTTCTATCCCGCCGTTTCCGGGAGTTTTGTTTTCTCGAATCTGCTCGCGGACAATAGGATGCTGTCGTTTGGTAAAGTCAGAGCTTCCTGGGCCGAGGTCGGTGGCGATACCGATCCGTATCAGCTAAACCTTACCTATGGACTACAGGATTTCTCTCACCTGGGCAAACCCCTCGGACAGATCGCCAACGACGAAATTCCCAATGCAGATCTGAAACCTACCGAAACCTTCTCCTACGAATTTGGCACGGAGCTTCAATTCTGGGAAGGCCGATTAAGACTCGATGCAGCCTATTACAATTCAAAGACCGTCAATCAAATCCTCAAGCTGAAGATCCCGAGAACGGGCGGCTATGATGCCGCGGTTATCAACGCGGGGGAGATCACAAACCGTGGCATCGAGCTGTCGCTTTCCGGCACACCACTCACGATGTCTTCCGGTTTCAAGTGGGAGGTGATGGTTAATTATACCCGGAACGTCAACAAGGTTGTCAAGCTCCACGAACTGGTGAAAACCTATGAGCTGTCGGCAGCGCGATGGGCCGGTGCTGTCATTCAGGCCCGCGAAGGAGCAGCCTTTGGCTCCATTGTCGGGAAGAAACTGAAGCGCGACCCGGATGGCAATATTATTCACAACACATCGGGTATGCCGGTTTCCACGGACGAGAGCGACCAGACGATTCTTGGTAATGGTGTGTATAAATGGATGAGCGGCGTCACCAATACGTTTACGTATAAGAATGTTACGCTTAGTGCCCTGGTTGATATTAAAGTAGGCGCCGATATCTATTCGATGAGCAACGCGCTGGCATATCAGAACGGAACCGCTACCGCTACGCTGGAGGGGCGCGATGCGTGGTATGCTTCCGAGGAGGCGCGTTTGGCGGCCGGTGTTGCTGCCGGAGCATGGACACCCACCGGTGGATACATTGGTAAAGGTGTGGTGAACACCGGTACCAGCGACAGCCCAGTCTATGAGCCGAATACGACTCCTGTAAATCCGCAAGATTATTGGCAAGGCTTTCTCGACAATTCGCCGGAGATTTTCATCTACGACGCCACCTATGCCAAGTTGAGAGAAGTGGTGGTGTCGTACGACCTGCCTTCGCGGTTCTACGCCCGTACCCCGTTTAAAAATGTGTCGCTCTCTTTTGTGGCGCGTAACCTCCTGATCCTGTATAGCGACATTCCAAACATCGATCCGGAATCCGGCTATAATAACGGTAACGGTCAGGGCTTTGAGTACGGCTCTTTGCCGTCGCGCCGGAGCTATGGAGTTAACCTGAACCTGAAATTCTAACGCATTAACGCATGACAGATATGAAAAGCACGATATATAAAAAAGGTGTTGTGGTTCTGCTCACCGTACTGCTGCTGATGCGGTGCGAAAACTTCGAGGAGATGAACCGGAACCCAACCACATCAACGAACATGGACCGCAACCTCATGTTGCCAACCATTCAGCTTCAGCTATCGGGAGGAACATTTGAAACCTTACGTAATGCATTTATCTATTCCGGCCATTGGATGCAGCACTGGACCGGCGAATATTCGACAACCGAATACGGCGGTAAAGGCCAGCGCAACGAGCAATACATGAGTGCCCTTTGGATCTCCCAATATCCGCGCGAGATCAAGAACGTTGTCGATATGGTAGAGAGCACCCGCGACGATGACTCCAACGTGAACATCAACGCCGTAGCCCGAATCATGAAGGTGTACATCTTCTCGAGGCTTACCGATCTCTACGGCGATATTCCCTATTCCGATGCCGCAAAAGGATACTATAGCAAGATCTACGCGCCGAAATATGATAAGCAGGAAGATATCTATATGGACTTTTTTAAAGAGCTGGACGAGGCCGTAAAATCCATCGACCCAGCGAAAGATAAAATCACGTACGACTATTACTTCGAGGGCGATCTGGCACGGTGGAAGAAGTTTGGCAATTCCCTGCGTCTTCGTCTGGCCATGCGCCTCACAAAGATCAATGTCGCCAAAGCACAACAGGAAGCGGAAGCGGCCATCGCCAGTGGCGTCATGACCAGTATTGCCGATGTAGCCGTTATGAGACATACCAAAGTGGCGTGGGGTGGAATTACCTCCGGCGGCAACGCCACGTCGTATGTGTTTATGAATTCGCAATTGGATGCGGACAAGAGTCTTTTCCGGATGTGCACCACGTTTGCAGATCACCTGGTCGCTACTTCCGATCCGCGACTAACCTTTTTCGGCGCCAGCTATCTCGAGGGTGCTCAGCGTCCTGATGACATTACCGCACAAGTGCTGGCAAGCGTAGGAAGCTATCATGCCATGGCCTTGCCGCCCAGCACGTTCACCTATGAGGCAAATCAGTTGGGAGGAGCGATCGACATTACGGTCAATGGGGAAACAGTGAATGTAACGAAAGAGTACCAATGCCTTCAGCCGTCGCGCTATATCTCCGAGATCGAATCTCCTTATATGATGATGAGCTACTCGGAGGTCGAACTCTGGATGGCAGAAGCCGCGTTCCGTTCATGGACCACGGGCAGTACAGCCGCAGAACACTTCAGCCGCGCGCTGGAAGCCGGCGTGAGAGAAATGAGCGTATACGGTGCTCCGGAAATACCCCAGGACGACATTGACGATTTTGTGGCAACGAACCCGCTTTTGCCGGGATCTGAACTGGAACAGATCAACACCCAGCTTTGGGTAGCATTCGCGTTGAATGGCCAGGAGGCATATGCCAATTGGAGGCGGTCGGGATTCCCCACGATCGTATACCCTAACCGTGATCCCGCGGTAAATGAGTCCAATGGGCGCATCCCACGGCGCATGCAGTATCCTCAAGAAGAATTCGATTACAACACTGAGCACGTACGCGATGCGGTGTCACGACTTCCAGGTGGTAAAGACGAATGGACGAGCCATGTATGGTGGGATAAAGAATAATCAGATCATCACATTAACACTAGCATTATGAAGAGATTTAAATCGATATGGATGGTTCTTCCGGTCGCGCTGATTTTTATGGCCGCCTGTGAGGACGATAAGGATAATCCCATGTTCTCCAGTACCGATGTGCCTCGCATTTTTGGGTGGAGCACAGTCAATAAGTATTTCCTTGATATCAAAGATACCCTGAGCCTGGGCATGAAAGTATCTCCCGAGGACGGTGCTACCTATACGTGGCTCATTGACGGAGTGGAGGTAGCGAATACAAAACAGCTTAATTATAAATTCTCGGAGGTGAAGAGCTACGACATTCGCTTCGAAGTAGATCGGAATGGCGTAAAGAATTATCGCGAAGCCGAAGTGATCGTGATCAAACCTTTTGTTCCAAAGGAATACACAAAAAAGGTTGTAGGTTTTATGACACGCAACGGCTCGCTGGAAACCATCAACCTCCAGAATATCACCCACCTGGTAATCTCTTCGGCTGTGGTGGATGAGAACTATGAAACGCTGGTAGACACCGTGTTTACCTCGCTTAACATTCCGCTCATCGTCACGGCAGCCCATAATGAAGGCGTGTATGTGCTGTTGGACGTTTCGGGACAGATCGATCTTGCGAACGGCGGCCCGGTATATGCTAACTACGGTTTCTACAACGTGATCAAAGACGAAGGGATGCGCGACCAGGCCATTACGACGTTTCTGAAATTTGCTGAGGATAATAACTTCGATGGCGTAAATATCTATCTCAACAACGCAACGGAAGGACAAGGTATCTTAAAAACCGATATAACATCCGCCTTCTTCAACGCCGTTGCCGAGAGGTTGCCCGCGGGGCCTAATGGAAAGTTCTTCTATACGGCTACGGCTCCGGGCGGATGGCTTACCAGCGAGTTCGCTCCCCTGGCCAGTATAGAAGCGATCGACTGGGTAAACCTTCAGCCATTCCGTTATGGTGCACCGGAGATTACGGAAGATGCCCCCGTGTCGGGCTTTAAAGAGCTGGCTGCGACCTGGGAAGGCTTCGGGTTACCCAAGGAAAAGATCGTGGATGGTATCCCAGCATATGGTCTGCATTATAAATATCCGAAGGATGGGACTACGGTAGGCTGGGGCAATATGTGGATGTATACATCGTACGATAGTTATAAGAGTATTCTGGCTCGTGATGCCGATGCGCAAACCAAGAATAAACTCGAAGTCGACGATGGTATTTTCTATGACGGCCATCCGTCCGTTCAGGCGAAATCGGAATATGTTATCGAAGCAGGCCTGGGTGGTGTCATGGTTTGGGGAATTGAGAACGATACCCAGGATCAATCTAAATCCCTCGTTAACAAAGTACGCACCACGCTGGGCAATCCTTAGTAAGCTGAAGCTCCCGGGGTGTTCGAAATACGCGCCCAGGAGCTTCTTTTTTATCCCAGACTCAACGTTCAAGATTGATGATGACCAGACTTAGTATTCTTTTTGTTTTTGCGATTTCCTTTCCTCCGTTGCATGCGCAGTATAAAGTGGTCGGTTATATTCCGAACACCCTGGATGTGACGCTTGATTTTGATAAGATCACACACCTGAACCTGGCGTTTGAAAACCCGGATGCAGAAGGGAACCTGACCTTTTCCAAATGGAATGAGAAGTACATTCGGCAGGCGCATGCATGCGACCGGAAAGTGTTGGTGTCGATTGGCGGTGGTACGGCTTCCGAAGATGTCGTACTGCGTTCACGCTATTTTACGTTAATCAGCGATGCAAACCGTAAGGAGTTTGTGCGTAAGATCTGCGCTTACCTGACCGTTCACCGGCTGGATGGATTGGATGTGGATCTCGAAGGCTCTTCTATCAATGAGGATTACGGCAAATTTATCGAAACCCTATCCGATACGCTGAAGTCGATGGGAATGCTTTTGACGGCCGCTCTTACACATGCAAATGGCGGCGATAAGGTCCCCGTCGAGGCGATCCGGCGTTTCGATTTTATCAACATTATGGCGTATGACAATACCGGCCCCTGGAACCCTGACCGTCCGGGACAACACGCTTCGTTCGAATATGCTGTTACCAGCCTTGACTATTGGGTGAGCCGAGGTCTACCGAAATCAAAAGCCGTGTTGGGTGTTCCCTTTTATGGATACGGCTTTGGCAGGGATTTTAACAACGGTATCTCGTATGCGCAGATCGTTAGTACGTATACTGGTGCGGAAAAAAACGATGTATCGGGCGACCGTATTTATTACAATGGATTGGTGACCATGCGCCGGAAAGTAGCGCATGTCGTGAACGGCGATTATGGCGGTATCATGATCTGGCAGCTGGCACAGGATGCCACGGGGACAAAATCTCTTTTGCTGGCCATCGATCAGGTGGTCCATAATAAATAATAAGTTCTTATCAGTTTTATAAACGTATGCGAATGAAAAGTGTAAGGTATAGAAGAATGGAGAATGTGGGGACGATAATGATTGTATGTATGTTCATCGCGTTGAACGTTTCAGCGCAAGCGATCGTATTCGATGACTTTTTATATTCTGGCGCAGATGATCCGGCCATCGGGAGTTTTAATCAATGGACGATCGTTCACGGTACGAACGGACCTCCTTCCGGAGCAAACTATCTAGCGTCTAACGTCACGTTCACAGATGATGGGCTGCTGCAGCTCACGTGTTCAAATTCGGGAACAGTGTCCAGCGCGACACACGCACGCCTGGAATCCAAAGACGTCGTCTACTTTGAAGGAACGTATGCTGCGCGTGTCTTCTTTGATGACTCACCCCATGAATTCAAAGATCCTGTCATTCAGACCTTTTACGCGATCTCGCCTTCTTCGGGTGGCCAGAATCCCGCGACCTACGCGGAAGTCGATTTTGAATACCTGCCGTGGGATGCCTGGAACGGTCTGTACAACGACAATTACAATCACGCCATGTGGATGTCTTCCTATGAATCGGCAAAGGTATTGGCGAGCGGTCTCGACAACGACCATCACTATGTGAAGGAGGCAATCGGCGGCCAATGGCATACCCTCTTATTCCGGTTTACAGATGGTACCCACGTCGAATATTTTATCGACGGAGACCTGAAAGCTACCTTATCGAGGCGAAGCAGCGACGGTGTTTCCGTCTACCCCGATTACAATATGCTGGTGAGTTTCGCCAACTGGGGATATCCACCCATCGAAGGAACGTCGTTCGGGAGCTCGGCGTCGCTGCGAAGCAGCACCATGAAAGTAGACTGGTTTGTTTACGTTCCTGGTGCGAGCAAGAATGCCGCCGAGATAGAAACGATCGTTACGGCATTTCGTGCGGAAGGCATCTTCAGAAAAAATCGCTTAGGCCAGGTGCAGGGCCCGGGAATAATAACGCCGGTGGAAGAGGGCTTCACGGGATCTCATCCTGCAATTTATCCCAACCCTGTAGCAGAGAAAATCTTTGTAGATATGTTTCCTGGAGATCACATCATTATCCGTGATGTTACAGGAAAAGAAATCTCACACGAGCAGGTTGGAAAAGATAAAAGCATCGATGTCTCGGCGCTCAACCATGGCCTGTATTTTATTGGAGCCTTACCGGGCAATGGGAAATGGATATGGCTCCGGTTTATTAAAAAGTGATGTGCCTTTAACCGTGCTTTTCCTGTAACGCGCGTAACTGCTCTTCTGTGAGAGGTTGTCGTCTGGCCTGTTCACGGCAGGTAGCTGCCAGGAGAGCATCTTTTTCGGCGTCTGCAAGCTCGGCGCGAATGATCCAGGCTTCCGCTATCTGTTCGGCCGCCTCCCCGTCTATATTCCGCAACGCATTGTCCAGAACCCTGGCCGCCATGGCATCGTCATTCTTGTAATCCCGAAACCTGACTGCCATGGCGATCGCCTTCGCCAGCCGGTTGGGATATACGTGTTCAGCCTTCTCCCATTCTTGTTGATCTTTTTCGCCGCGGCTGACGAAGATGACGGCATTGCCGGCAACATCCGTTAGTGTGAAGCGGGTGGCACCGGGCTTCATGCGTGAAATGCGGGGCAGGCCTACGTGCGGTATCCGGCCAAGCTGTTCCTTCAGACGCATGGTAAAGATCCTGTATACGGCTGCGGCATTCTGAACCGCGACCAGACAGCCGGTGTATTGATTGGTTGCCGGAGTCATTCCTTTTACACCGCCGAAATGCAGCGCAGCACCGCCGCGTTGAACAACACCGTATTGGTAGGGGCGCGTCTGCTTGTATGTAGTAACAAAGCCCAGGGATGTCCAGAAAACCAGCGTCTCTTCAATATTGATGCAGGGCAGGATCGGGACCGTAGTCCATGTTTCTATTGTTGTGTTTTGCATATCGTGTGTATGATAATTTTAGGGGCGGCAAGGTAGCGAGCAAAGACTTCAACTGCCCGTTACATACTTTTTTGTATGTAACAACATGGGGTGTGTGTGATTCGCTATCTTTGCCCGATGGCAGATTTTGTTTATCAGGGCCGTGTATACTACAGTCCCATCGAGCTGAGCATGGCATTTATCGGCGGTACGTGGAAAATGCCCATCCTGCTGGCGCTTCGAAAAGGTCCTGTTCGTTATAGCGTGTTGCGGTCAATCATTCCACACATCACGGACAAGATGTTGTATAGCCAGTTGCGTGATTTAGAAAAAAAAGGGATGCTTACACGGCAGGTATATTCTGAAAAACCGCCGCGTGTCGAGTATAAGCTTACGACCCTGGGAAAGCGATCGATAAAAGTGATTGATTCGCTTCAGACGTTTGGAAAGCATCTGATGAAGACGGAGAAAGTGGCCATTAAACGTCAACGCTAACTACGTAGTTCAACTCCCGTCAAAATGCTTTAACCAGTGTACTTGTTCTTCGGTGTCTGGCACTGTTAATCCTCTCGAACGTGTGATAAAATCAAGGACATCTCCCGCCATCCTGCAGGAATCTAATAAAATGGCGCCGGCAATTATAGAGGATCGGCCGATTCCCATACGGCAATGAATGACTACAGACTCTTGGTTACGGAGTTTCTCCTGCAAATACTTCACTATTTTTTTTACAGCGTGTAAACTTGCAGGCACCCCTCGATCTTGAATAGGCAGATGAAGATATTCAATTCCATATTTATCGCAGAGAGATTGTTCGTTCCTCAGCCCGAGTTCATAGATTTCAGCGGCTTCCAACAGACAGACCAATACTCGAACGCCGTTCATTTTCAAATTTCTTATTTCATCTTCTAATGCGTCATTTCCCCGGGGCCTGGCCATAATGCCAAGGGGTGTGCCATAAGGATTATTTTGGATCCAATAGATCTTGGTGAACATAATTAATAGGTATAAAGTAGAGAATGAGATTTCTCCTGAACTAGGAGCCCATTCTAATCCGCCATGCCGGTGGGTATAGATTGTTGAGGCGGTTCGGAAGTTGATTCACCCAGCCCAGGGGCAGGTCGTTGTACACAATCAATGCGAAGCCTTTGCCATTGCCCGTGCCGGGCAGGGTCTCTTTGCGTAAGTATTGTATGGCTTCCTCGTACGACACCGGCAGGGTAGGGAAGGCCTCTTGTTGTAAGACCGTCGACAACGCCAGGGAGTGCTCGGGGATAAGCTTGTCATGCTTGAGCGTGGCGACAAACGTACCGGCGATTACCAGGTGCAGATGACGGGAGAGGAACGCAATGGCTTGTGCTTGCGATGCAGGAACAAACTGCAACAAATCGTCTCGTTGTATGAAGCTTTTGTCTTCGGGTGTTTGGACCCACGTTGTTACCTGGTCGAGTATTTTTTTTGTGGGCGCAGCAAACACGGGCTTCGACAATCGCAAACTTACTTCCGCTTGCGTTGCGCGTTTGCGGATAACGGAGAGAAAGAACCCTTCGCCTTGTGTACGGTGCGGTGCGAAGCGATAGGCAATTATGCCCTCTTCCTCGATTGTCTCAATACCCCATTCAGCCGGTATAGAGAGTGATACAAACTCGATGTCGTGGTTCGCGCGGAGCCAGGCCAGGTTCTCTTCGTTTTCGAGCCGGTTATAGGTACAGGTGGAGTATACCAGCAGGCCGTTGGTTTTTAGTGCCGGCCATACGTCGCTGAGGATGCGGCGTTGGCGGGCGCTGCAGAGCTGTACGTTATCTTCTGACCAGGCCTCCATGGCACCGGGGTCTTTGCGGAACAGGCCTTCGCCCGAGCAGGGCGCATCTACGACCATGACGTCAAAGAATCCTTGTAGGGACGTGAAGTCTTCGGGGTCGTTTTGGGTGACGACACAGTTGGGGTTTCCCCACTTCTGGAGGTTCTCGGCTAAGATGCCGGCCCGGCTGCGGATAACTTCATTAGAGACCAACAGACTGTCCGATGATAACAGGCTGCTGAGGTGTGTGGATTTGCCACCGGGGGCGGCGCAGAGGTCTAGTACGCGTAACGGTACCGTAGTGTCTGTTGCCTGGCGAAGTACTTGTTCGAGGAACATCGAGCTGGCTTCCTGCACATAATAGGCGCCGGCATGCAGTGCGGGGTCAAGGGTAAACACGGGACGTTCCTGCAGGTAACGTCCGGTAGCGCACCAGGGTATAGGCGCTGTGTATTGATCCGGGCCGGGCTTTCGCGGGTTGAGACGGAGGCTGACGGGCGGTGGTGTTGTATGGGCGGCCACAAAGGCATCCCACGCACCCGCAAGTTGCTGCCGCATGCGAGCTTCAAAAGCCGGAGGAAAGACGGGCGTCATACCATTCACAGCCGGTAAAAGTAAGTAAAAAGATGTTCTGGCGACAACTATTAAATTCTGTCAGCCGGCGTTGTTGCAGATGGGGTAAACCCCTTACCTTAGACGCCTCGTACACTATACGAAGCCCTATAAAACCGATCAATCCATGGTGCAGACCAATGCCAACGACCCTCGTTTGAAAAGCTGGGTGTCCATTCCCGCCGGAAGTGATTTTCCGATTCAGAATTTGCCCTTTGGCATCTTCTTACGAAAGAACAGCTCGCCGGTGGCGGGTGTTGCGATCGGCGCGGACATACTCGACCTGGCCTACCTCAATACCAACGGCTACTTTCATAGCCAGCACCTGCCTGCCGATATTTTTATACAGCCTACGCTCAATGAGTTCCTGGGCCTGGGCCGCAAGAAAATCCGCGAAGTGCGCGAGCGTGTCTCCGAGCTGTTGAGCGACTCCAACAACGAGCTGGACGCCGACGCCCGTGCCGCAGCGCTGGTGCCAGCCCGCGAAGTGCAGATGCTACTGCCGGTAAAAGTTGCGAACTATACCGACTTTTATAGCAGCGAAGAGCATGCGACCAACGTGGGCTCGATGTTTCGCGATCCGAAGAATGCGCTACTGCCCAATTGGAAACATCTGCCGATCGGTTATCACGGTCGGGCGTCGTCGATTGTTGTGACGGGGACGAACATTACCCGCCCCAAAGGACAGATCAAACCACCCGACAGCGACCTGCCTGTCTTTTGCCCTACACGCAAGCTAGACTTTGAATTGGAAGTTGCGTTTGTGACGTGCGGCGAGACGGCATTAGGGAGTGCCATTCACACCGCCGACGCGGAAGAGTATATCGCGGGTCTTGTGTTACTCAACGACTGGTCCGCACGCGACATTCAGCAATGGGAGTATGTGCCCCTGGGGCCATTCCTCGCCAAGAACTTCGGCACTACCATCTCGCCCTGGATCGTAACGATGGATGCGCTGGAGCCCTTTCGCGCAAAAGGCCCCGAGCAGAACCCGCACGTGTTGCCGTACCTGGCGTACGAAGGGGAGAAGAACTTTGATATTTTACTCGAAGTGCTGATACAAGCCGGCAAAGCGGAGCCCGCTACCGTATGCCGCACGAACTTCAAGTATATGTATTGGAATATGAGCCAGCAGCTGGCGCACCATACAGTGAACGGCTGTAACGTTCAGGTGGGAGACTTGTATGCTTCGGGTACGATCAGTGGTCCTTCGCCGGGTTCGTACGGCTCGTTGCTCGAGCTGACGTGGAACGGCCAAAAGCCGCTGCACCTGCCGGACGGTGTGCAACGAACTTTCATTGAAGACCATGACACCGTCATCATGCGGGGCTATGCAGAGAAGAACGGCGTGCGCATCGGTTTCGGTGAGTGTCGCGGCATGATTCAACCGGCAACCCACGCCCGCTCATGAAACGCATAAACTTCTACCTGTTCATTGCTGCGCTGGTGGTGCTCGACAGCGTGCTGTTGCGAAGTCCCAACCTGCTGGGGAAAATCGGGCTGATCATTTATAAGTACCATTACCTGCGGACGTTTCCCAAGACGCTGGTCACGGTATCACTGGTGGTCGGCGTGGCAGTGGCCCTGGCGGAAGCCGTACGATTTTTTGTTCAGCGCGGCATCTGGAAACGGTCTGTCGGCCAGGTTATATTATCGCTATTATTGCTCGCGGCCGTGTCGATGCTGGTAAAGACGGCTGTAGATTTTACAGCGTGGAGCTATAGCCATACGGGACTGCGGTTTCGCCTGGGAGCCTACCTGCTGCCGGCTATCCTGGCCGTTGTTTTTGGCTATGCGTGGGGTACACTGCGGGTGCCGCACGAGCCATTCCCCGAATCACCCGTCATGAATCAACAAACACCCCCGGATAAAACTACGCCTTGATGCTGACCATTGACCCGAAAGAGATTTCGCTCATTCAAATGCAACACTATCTGCAATCGGCCGTGACACCGCGGCCGATCGCATTCGCCAGTACGGTCGACAAAGAGGGGCGTATAAACCTGAGCCCTTTCAGTTTCTTTAACGTCTTCGGTACCAACCCGCCGCTGCTGGTCTTTTCGCCGTCGCGGCGTGTACGCGATAATACAACCAAGCATACCTTAGAGAATGTACTCGAGGTACAGCAGGTCGTGATCAACATTGTAAACTATGCCATGGTACAACAGGCCTCACTGGCGAGTACCGAATATGCTAAGGGCGTAAACGAGTTTATCAAAGCAGGCTTTACCGAGGCGCCTTCGGTGAAGGTGGCGCCGCCGCGCGTGGCGGAAGCGCCGGTAGCCATGGAGTGCCAGGTAGTGCAAGTGGTGCCGACGGGGCATGAAGGAGGTGCTGGAAATCTCGTTTTGTGCGAGGTGATCTATATGCACATTCGCGAAGATATAGTGGATGCGGACGGTCGGATTGATCCGTTTAAACTCGATGCGGTGGCTCGTTTAGGGGGCGATTGGTATTGCCGGGTGCAGGGAGATTCGATTTTTAAAGTGCCGAAGCCGGTGGATCGATTGGGGATTGGCGTGGATGCAATACCGCCTGTGATACGCTACAGTCATTTTCTGACGGGCAACGACCTGGGTCTCTTAGGCAATATTGAGAAGCTGCCCGATGCAGCGGAGTGTCAGCAGTATCGGTTGAGAGCAGGGATACATCAGGTGTTGCAGAAGGGTACGGCTGCGGCGCATCAGCATGCGCATTTATTGCTGACGCATGGGAAAGTGCAGGAGGCGTGGATGATGCTTTTGTTGGCGATTGGGTAAACTCACCACGAGAGCATGAAGACCCCCGTCAATTGCGTCTGAAGCGGTGATTGGCGTGTCTTATCAGCAATGGACCGGTGAACCCGATTTGGATAACATGTCTTTAAAGGGATGCTTCGATAGTCTGCATGGGCACGAACATACGACCGCTTTCTAGCGAGATAAAACCAAATCCGCCATAAAATTTTCTCGCGTGTTCACTAAGAGGGTCAGTCACGACTGCGCAAGCTCCGATAGTTACAGTGGCGGCGTAAGCCCGCTTTAGCGCATCAGCCAACAGTAATTCACCGAGACCTTGCCCTTTATAATTCACATCTCTCGCAAGTCTGCCAAGTAGTGTCACTGGCAGAGTTTTGTAGGGCATTTTCTTTTGAAGTTCCACCGGAATTATGGTTCGATCGATGTTGTCAGAGGACAACGTGTAGTAGCCTTTTATTATTTCGTTTTCTCCTTCTAGTACAAAACATGCTGCAACTTTTCGCTTAATATCCTGTCCAGCTTGTTTCTTGAGATAATTTTCCAACGAAGGTTCTTCACATGAGAAGACGGTTTTCTTGTGTGAAGATTTTAATTCTACGGTATGAAGCATCTACACGTCTGTCTTGAATTTACCGTGTTTATGCATGGCCTCTTTCAATTTAGCATTGGGTGGGGGCGGATTGAAAATAGTCTCAAAGAATAGCCTACGATCGTTTTCTGACGCCAGCCAATTATTGTGTTTTTCCATGATCTCTTCAGCTTTTTCCGAGGCGGCGCTAATCATAAAATCTGTGAGCGAACGAAAGCCTCCGATTTCCAATACTTGCTCAAAAAAAATCTTTTGTTTCTGTGATATGCGCAAGTCCAGCCTGGTTGTCTCTGTTGTGGGCATAGCGGTTTGATTTATTAACTATTACAAATAACGGAAAAATGCTGTACAAGTTCCATTTTTTGTGGAAAAATGCTGTACACTGTGTAATTTATTGTAGAACGCTGTTTATCAGTTGTTTACATGTTGGATTATCATCTACAATAGTCTCTAGCGCTAGAATATGTTTTGTAGACCGCAAGTTGGCTTCTTTAACGTAAGCAGTTTTTCACCAGGAGCTTCGTTTCTCCTGATCAATGGTCTCCTCGATTTCTGATAATACCAGTTAGAATTTTATAATCAGCGCCACGCCTGATTGCCGGCCGAGGACGACGTCCTGCTCGATCAGGGGTTCGAGGCTTACCTGCAAGTTGGGGTTAACATCAAACTCCTTCAAGTGGGCATCAACGTGTGCATCGACGATCTGCAGTAGATACATCGCTCCGGTCATGATGAGCCAGAAGTCGCGTTGGCGCCGGTAGGAGGTGACGATCGTGCGCAACTGGCCCGTGGAGAGCTCGCTGACGGGGTGTAGGAAGTTTTCGTTGTTGGGGGCCTCGTTGATGTTGTCGAAGAGCTGGGACTTGTATTTTTTATACCCCTTTTGGTAGAAGCCGACGGCATACCCCAGGGCGCCAAACCCGCCGTAGACCAGCGGAAGCTTCCAATACTTTTTATTGTAGATCTGGCCGAGGCCCGGCAGCACTGCGGCATAGAGCAGTGCCTTGCGCGGGTCGTAGCGTGTCGCGTAGGATTTGATCAGGACAGTATCCTGGCCACTTTCGATGTAGACGCTGTCGTCGGCTGTGTTGGGGGCCGCCGAGGGGGCGACCTCCTGCGCCTGGAGGGCTGCAGGAAGTAAGAACAACAAAAGCAGACAGCACAGCGATAGTTTCTTCATGGGTTGACGGCACGCAAAACGGTGTCAAGTTACCGAAACCTGCGGAAACTACCAGTGTTACAGCCCGACTTTCAGGATGTCTAACACGCGGTTCAAGTCTTCGACCGACAGGAAGGGGATCTTAATTTCACCTCGTTTGCCGTCGCTTTTTATAACAACTCGGGTGCCAAAGTATGAAGAAAGCTTTGATTGGAGCTGCTGAATTTCGCGCGACGCAGGGGGAGCCGCGGAGCCGCTGCTTTCGCCTTTGGTCGACTGGCTTTTCTCCGTCATTTCGCGCACCAATTCTTCAACTTTGCGTACGGAGAGGTCTTCTTCCAGGGTCTTTTTGAAAATATAAAGCTGCTCTTCCGGGTTTTCGATGCTGATGATCGCCCGGGCCTGGCCCATGGAAAGCTTGTTGTCGCGCACCGCGATCTGAATGTCGGGCGGCAACTTGAGCAGACGCAGGTAGTTTGTTACAGTAGTACGGTTTTTTCCCACACGCTCGCCCAGCTCTTCCTGCTTGAGGTGACACTCGGTCAGCAGTCGCTGGTAGCTGAGGGCAATTTCGATGGCGTTTAGGTTTTCACGCTGGATGTTTTCGATCAGCGCCATTTCCAGCATTTGCTGGTCGTCGGCGGAGCGAATGTAGGCGGGAATAGCCTTGAGGCCTGCGAGCTTGGACGCCTGAAAGCGACGCTCACCCGAGATCAGCTGATATTGATCCTGGGTCAGACGGCGCACGGTGATCGGCTGGATGATGCCGTGTACCGTGATGGATTCTGCCAGTTCGAGCAACGCCTCCTGGTCGAAGTGCGAGCGCGGCTGGAAGGGGTTCACTTCGATGTGCTCGACAGGGATCTCGATGATGCCACCGACCGTCGGTACGGGCGGCGCGGCAACAGGTTGCTCAGCAGTGAAGCTGGCACCCGAAGCAATGGCTGCATCGGCCGGGTTGACAGCAACATCTGTTTCCAGTCTATCGTCCTCCGTGGAATTGTCGCTTAGAAGAGCGCTCAGTCCACGGCCTAAAGCTTTCTTTTTACTCATTTAGACATGCCGTTTTTATCAAGTACTTCGTGGGCCAGGTTCAGGTAGCTGATGGCGCCTTTGCTTTCCGCATCGTGAACTATGGCCGGTAGACCAAAACTGGGCGATTCGCTCAGCTTAACATTCCGGGGGATGATCGTATTAAACGTCATCTTCTGGAAGTGCGTCCGTACCTCTTCGACTACCTGGTTGCCCAGGCTGGTACGTGAATCATATAACGTCAACAAGATGCCTTCTATTTCAAGTTTCGGGTTCAACCGTGTTTGAATGATCTTGATCGTATTCAACAGTTTGCCGAGACCTTCCAACGCGAAGTATTCGCATTGTACCGGAATGATGATCGAGTCGGCGGCTGTCAGCGCGTTAATGGTGATGAGACCCAGCGACGGCGAGCAGTCGATGATGATAAAGTCGTAGTCGTCGCGCACTCTGCCGAGCGCATCGCGCATTTTCTCTTCGCGACGCTCGATGCTGACCATTTCGACTTCGGCACCGACAAGGTCGATGTGCGAGGGCAGTACATCCAGGTACTTCAGATCGTTCTTTACGACTGCGTCCTTTGGATCCACGCCGTCTACCATACATTCGTAGATACCTTGCGTTACATCTTTAGGATTTAGACCGAGTCCGGAAGTGGAGTTTGCCTGCGGATCGGCATCGACCAGCAGTGTGCGTTTCTCCAGTACGGCCAAGCTTGCAGCCAGGTTAATAGCTGAAGTTGTTTTTCCGACACCACCTTTTTGATTAGCAATGGCAATGATTTTTCCCATTCAAGAATGACGTTTAAAAAATAAAAAGCCCGTCCGGGTCTAAAACGGACGGGCACAAAGATATGGTAAAAGTTATCGGACCGTGGAACATCGTGGAACGTGTTATCCACAATCGTTGCACAAAAACCCGACAATTTTGTTGACTATTGTCGGCAACTTTTGCGCTTTTTGCATCCTATACTTGAACGATTCGCGTTAAGCGCTTCGTTACCAATTATTTCACTCTATTCCGGGATCCTGGCTTGCGGCATGCGCAAAAGGTAACCGACAGACTAGCTTTTTTTCTTCTTTTTTTCTTCGTCAGCTTTCCGGCGTGCTTCTTCACCCGCCTTCATTGCTTCTTCCAGCTTGCTCATGAATTTCGATTTCTTACCGGTACCGCCATTCGCAGCATTCTTCTTTCTATTCTCTTCCATGATCGCGCGGATCTTGTCTTCGTCTACGAAGCGTTTGATCACGGCTTGCTGTGCAAATGTTACCAGGTTGGATACAAAGTAGTAGAATGTAAGACCTGCCGAGAAGGAGTTCAGGAAGAAGAAGAAGATCAACGGCATGACATACGACATCGACTTCATCGGGCCTTGCACCGACGACATCTGGTTGTTCTGCCAGGTATAGATCAACGTCGAGATGGTCATGATGAGTGTAAACAAGCTGATGTGGTTACCGACGCCAAACGGAATGGCAAAAGGCAATTGGACAATCGAGTCATACGTAGAAAGATCTTCTGCCCACAGGAAGTGCTCCTGACGCAGCTCGATACTGGCCGGGAAGAGGTAGAACATCGCGAACAAGATCGGCATCTGCAGCAGCACGGGCACGCAACCACTAATAGGGTTTACACCCACCTGCGAATACAGTTTCATCTGCTCTTGCTGTACCTTGGCCATGTCGTCGCCGACGCGTTCTTTGATCTCGTCCAGCTCGGGCTTCAGCACTTTCATTTTGGCCATGCTGAGGTACGAACGGTAGGAGAGCGGGAACAGCACCATTTTCAACAGGATCACCAGGATGATGATGATCAGGCCGTAGTTACCAATGTATACTGTCAGGAAGTGGAATACCGGGAAGATCACAAACTTGTTGATCCAGTATACCGGACGCCAGCCGAGGTATACGTTTTTGGCAAAGTCATCGGTTACCTTGCCAATGACCTGGTAGTCGTTCGGGCCGAAGTAAAATTTAAAATTCGCTTTGCCATCGGCCAGTGCCTTCTTCGGAATGGTCAGCTGGATGTTGGCTTGTTTCACCAGGGACGAGTCGGCCTCGTTTACCGCAGTCTGTACCTCGCCGGTGGTGAAAGGAGTTTCTTTGGCAATGATGGACGACAGGAAGAATTTACGTTTGATAGCCACCCAGTTGACGGTGGTTGCTATCTTTTCGTTTTCAGTACCGGTGCCGGCCGGCGAAAGCTCGTCGAAGCCTTCTGCCTGAGAATGGTATGTTACGGTAGTGTTTTTACGTGTATCGGCCAGATCTTTCTCGAGCGGACGCACGGCGTCGGCCCAACGGAAGGTCAGCTGGTCGGTGCCCAGCAGTTTGTCAAAGCCTTTGCTGATCACCTGGTATTGAATCTCGTGACCGAGGTCGGGGATTTTATAGACATGTGCCAGGCTGGCGCCGTTGCCCAACGTAGCGGTAAAGCTCAGCACGGTGGTATCGCCTTCTTTCTTTTGCGCGGGCTGATAATACAAGGTATAGAGGTCGATCTCACGGCCCTGGTACTGCGTCGACAAGTTGAATGCTGTTGAGAGCGGTTGTACCAGGAGCAGCGGCTGCTGGCTATACGTTTTGAATTTCTTCAGCTCCAGCTCACGGATGATGCCACCGCGGTTGGCAAACACAATGCGCAGGTCGCCAGTCTCTACAGTAGTAGTAGCGTCGGTGCCTTTCATGGCAGCCGAAAGATCGCCGTACGTGGCGTTCAAGACGCTGTCGCTCACTTCGGGCTCGCCTTTGACGACGACTGCAGAAGAATCTGTGGCAGCGATGCGTTGCTCGGTGGCGGTGGGCACTTTCGGAGCCTCTTGAGGCTTCGGCGCAAACCAGTAAAAATATGCCAGTAGCAGGCCGGCAATTAAGGTAAGGCCAATCGCGGAATTCCTATCCATCGTGTCTGTATACTTAAATGATTACTTGTTCAATGATTTTTTGTGATCCAGCGAAGCCTCTACGAATTTCACAAACAGCGGGTGCGGATTCAGCACAGTGCTGCGCAGCTCGGGGTGATATTGTACGCCCACAAACCACGGGTGGTCTTTCAGCTCCACCACTTCCACCAGGCCCGAGTCGGGGTTTACGCCCGTTGCCTTCAGGCCGGCTTCTTCGATTTGCTCCAGGTACTTGTTGTTGAACTCATACCGGTGGCGGTGGCGCTCTTCAATCTGCGACTCACCATAGGCAGCATACGCTTTGCTTCCTTTCTTTAGTTTACATGTATAGGCACCAAGACGCATGGTACCTCCTTTTATTGTAATCTTCTTCTGCTCCTCCATCATGTCGATGACGGGGTTCTTGGTCTTGGGGTTCAGCTCGGTCGAGCTGGCTTCCAGGCCCAGGACGTGGCGCGAGAACTCCACCACGCAGCATTGCATACCCAGGCAGATACCAAAGAACGGAACCTTGTTTTCACGCACGTAGCGGATGGCTTCGATCTTGCCTTCCAGGCCGCGTTCGCCAAAGCCTGGCGCGACCAGTACGCCATCCAATCCTTCCAGAACAGAGCTTACGCTCTCTTTCGAGATATCTTCTGACGAGATCCACTTTACATTCACCTTGCAGTCGTTTTCCGCACCGGCGTGTACGAAAGCTTCGGCAATAGATTTATAGGCGTCGGGCAGGGACACGTATTTGCCCACGATGCCGACCGTTACTTCGTTTACGGGATTCTTAAGCTTGCCCAGGAACGATTTCCATTGCTCCAGGTGTGGCTCTTCTTTGGAGGTTACTTTCAGCTTGGACAGCACGCGCTCGTCCAGCTTTTCTTTGCGCATCAGGATCGGTACATCGTAGATCGTGTCGGCATCCATGGCTTCGATGACCGAGTTGATGTGTACGTTACAGAAGAGCGCCAGCTTTTTGCGGATTTCCTGCGGCAGCGGCATTTCGGTGCGGCACACCAGGATATCGGGTTGAATACCGGCTTCCAGCAATTCTTTTACAGAATGTTGGGTAGGCTTTGTTTTAAGCTCTTTGGCGGCATTCAGGTAGGGGATCAGTGTCAGGTGAATGACGATGGAGTGGTTGGGCGGCAGGTCGTATTTCACCTGGCGCACGGCTTCGATGAAGGGCAGCGACTCGATGTCGCCCACGCAACCACCGATCTCCGTAATTATAAAGTCGTATTCGCCACTTTCTCCCAGCAGGAAGATGTTGCGTTTGATTTCATCTGTGATGTGCGGCACTACCTGCACGGTCTTACCCAGGTACTCGCCTTTGCGTTCCTTGGTAATAACGTTGTTGTAGACACGGCCGGTCGTGATGTTATTGGCCTGCGAGGTACGGACGTTGAGGAAACGCTCGTAGTGCCCGAGGTCGAGGTCGGTTTCTGCGCCGTCGTCCGTGACGTAGCATTCGCCGTGCTCGTAGGGGTTGAGCGTGCCCGGATCGATGTTGATATACGGGTCAAATTTCTGGATCGTTACTTTAAAGCCCCGAGCCTGAAGCAGTTGCGCCAGCGACGCGGCAATAATTCCTTTCCCTAAAGAGGACGTAACACCCCCGGTTACAAAGATGTATTTGACAGTAGATGACATAGATTAATGAAAGCAGCCTGAGTAAACCGGGTGCAAAGGTAGCTTTTTCGAGATAATATTTAGCGCAAAGCGAAAGTTCGGCCGCAAAAGAATGACCGTCGCGAAGCGTTGTCAGCGACTATTTTGCCGGTATCCTGTATGTCATTATTAAATTTCGAAATGCCTCCAAAAACAGTGGGGATAGCGTTGGTTTTTTATGAAAGTGTAGAAAAAAGTGTGGAATGAGCCCAAATGCCGCATTTCGCGGTTACCTTCCTTTTTTTCCGTTGTATTCACCAACCGACCGGTCCTGCCCCCGCTGGGCCGCGTTGGCGCTAGCCATTTTTTATTTTTATGTCGGAGTTTAACCCAGACACCACTCGTAATGGACGCACGTTACCAGCGTAAGGCTGCCTTTTTATTGCTTTTTCTGCTCTTTGTTTCATCTGCCGTTGTGTTAGCGCAACCGATGGTTTCGGACGTGCATATGACAGGGGTCATGAAGGTGAACCACACCCTGACGGCGGTGTACACCTATTCAGGCGCCAATCCTGAGCAGGGCTCGATCATCGAATGGCTCAGCTATTCCGACAATTGTGCTTCTGCCGCGCCGACGGTGATTGGTACGGCGGCAACGCTCACACCGACAGCCGCCCAACAGGGAAGGCACATTGCGCTACGGATCACGCCCCGTGACAATACCGGTGCGCTCGGTACACCGGTGGAGTTCCAACCCTGGAATTGCGATTTCTCGAGTACAGATACCAATAAAGGACCGAACCCGGTGCTACCATTAGCGCCCAGTTGTGGCAAAGCTGACGGGGTAGGCGTGCCGGTGCCGGGTAACCTCATTGTCAATCCCTCCTTTACCTGCTCGCCGCGTACGCTGAATTGGCAGGTGGAATATACGGGCATTAACTATAGCCTTGCGAGCAGCCGCCCGGCCCGCATCATTATTAATTGGGGGGACGGCTTGATTCAGACCCTGGTACCGACGCTGGTGAATCCGCGCGAAACCAACATGGCCAAGCAGAAATGGCAGGTCGTCGCTCCGCACACGTTCGATTACCGTGCGGGCAGCAATCCGTCCACCGAAGCCAGCCGCTGTACCTATACTATGCGCACCAGTTGGGGGGTAGGCACATATTCCGGCCCCGGCTTCGGCTCCGTGGTGAGCTGTTTTGCATTTGGCGACCAGGCACAGCTGTTCACGGTGTGGGATACTGAAGATAACGCCAGCCTGGGCCGTCTTGACATCAATCATGACAACACCAGTGCGGGCATACAGGCTAACCCACCGGCGCCGTTGGCCGGTTCCGCTGAGAACGTAAACATTTGTGAAAACGACCGCAGTGCCATCCGCCTGCTCGACAACTCCGACTTTAACTGTACGCCGCCGCTGGAAACCTTTCAGCCGAACGAACAGCCCCGCTGGGTGCAGTGGGTATATGGTACGGCGGGTACCACTGTTACGACGGGGGCCGGCGCCACACAGAAGATTGTAATCGACGGTGTTTCGTACGATGCCTCGCAACTGCCGGTATATGGCAAAGTGGTATACCAGCCGGCATCAACCAATGCACCGTTGCCGGCCGTCACCGACAATATCCAGATGCCCCAGGGAGGGCTGGCAGGTCAGCAGTTTTTTGTAACGATGCGCAGTTGGAACGTTTGTAACGTACTGGACCGCACCGTGACCGACGGTAACGGTTACAATCCGAATCAAGGGGCTCCGGGTAACGTATTTGACATCCGTGGTCCTGGTGGGAGTTTCCAGACACAGCCCGAGATCGCGGTGAACACTGCGCCGTTCTTTGCCAATGCTAACCCCGTTACTACACAGTATACTATTACTATTGTCGACTCGCCTGATAAGCCGGTAATTCCCAACAGGCTGATCTGTTTTGGCGATTCGCGCCAGCTGGCGGTAAATCCCGTGATTGGCGGCCTGACCTATAAGTGGTACCTGAACGCTACCGATGCGCTGACCGCGACGAACCCGGCCGCCACCGCGCCAACGTTCACTCCGAGCAACGCACAGGCGCCAGTGGGCAGTACACGTTACTGGGCTACTGCGTCGGTAATATATCCCGCGCAGGGTGCTATTACGTGCGTGAGCGATACCACCATTGTGCGGCTGAGCCGGCTCGACGATATAAACGCACAACCGCCCGCGCTGATTTCACCGGCGATGGATGTTTGTCCGAATTCTACCTATACATACTCGTTGCCCAACGACCCGGCTACGGAGCCCTTTGGCGGTGCGACGGAATTTGCGTGGACCGTTACCGGTGCGGCGACAATCACTGGCGGGCAAGGAACCCGGCAGATTACGATCCTGACAAACAATGTGACGGTGAATTCCACCTTTACCTTGCGGGCAGTGCGGCAGTGGACGGATGCGCCGAGCTGTCCCTCGCAGCCACGCGAGATCACTGTGACCATTCGTCCCCGGCCTGTGCCGAGCATTCTGCCCGATCCGGTGACGCTCTGCGAAGGCGAGACCGTACAGATCAATGGCAATCCCAATAACCCGTTTGGCACCATCGCTTCGCACAGCTGGACAGGCCTGAGCGTCGGTACTTTACTCGATGATCCTACGGTGCAACAACCGAATATACTCACGACAGCCACGGCGGGTTCCTATACGCTTACCTACACCGTCATCAACAGCATTGGCTGCTCGGGCACTGACAACGTCAATGTTGTTATTACCCCAGGTTTGCAAAACGTATCGGCCGGAGCGAATCAGAACCTTTGCTTCACGACACCGCCGCTGACCACTACGTTGAATGCCGCCACACCTTCGGCGGGCACGGGTACGTGGTCGTATGTGAGCGGTCCGGATAATACACCGACATTTACCAATGTCAATCTGCGCAACAGCAATGTGACAGTGGACTTGCCGGGACGTTATGTATTTGAATGGGAAGTGGCCTCGGGCTCGTGTACACGCGCCTCGACGGTGCAAATCGACTTTGGCCGGGAGCCTGCACAACCAACGGCCACGGACCGGGCCTTCTGTAGTTTGACGGGTGGGCTGAGTGGAAGTACGCCTACTTTTGAGCAGTCGAAATGGAGTTTTGTGAGCGGCCCCGGCACGGTGTCGTTTGACGACGATACGAAGCACGATGCGCAAGTGACGGCTACGGCGTATGGCGCCTATCAGTTGAAATGGGAGTATAGCAGCGGTTCGGGCTCGGGGGCCTGCGCACCGAAGTCTGTTACGGTGAATGTTGTCTTCAGCAGACCGGCTACGGCGACGCTACCGGCCACGGGGTTTATTACGTGCGTGGATGAGACGACGCTTGCACCGATTAACCTGACGGTCGGCAGCGTAGGCGGAGCGGCTACGCAGGGCCGCTGGGAAGTGGTAACAGGCAGTGGCGTGTTTACCAGCAACAATGCCAATCCGGGTGCAACGTTGGCCGCGGGATCGTTGGCCGACGCATATAAACCTACTGCGGCCGATTTTCTGGCCGGTGCTGTTACAGTACGGTTGGTGGGCATCGACCCCGATGGCGCCGGGCCTTGTGCGAACGTCAACAGCAACAATATGACCATCACGCTCGACCGCAAGCCGGCCGCGGCTACGGTCGGTGCGGATATAGAGGTCTGCGCAGGCAACACCGTCACGCTGAATGCTACGGCGGCCACAAACAATGGTACCGGCACCTGGACCGGCACCGGTGGAACGATCACGGCCACGCACAACCCTGCCTCGACGGTTACCAACCTGACGGCGGCAGGCTCTCCATATGCGTTTACGTGGACGGTGACCAGTGCGCAGACCGGCAACGCTGGTGCCTGTGCTGCTACGACGGCTACGGTAGACGTTATTATAGATCCGCTGCCGGTGTTGTCCACATTGCAATTCAATGATCTCTGTGAAACAACCGAAGGCAGCCTGAAAGCGACCGGTGTTACGCTGGCCGACTATGACACCCGTATCGTTGCGCCGGCTGCTCCAGGCGATCGCCAGGTGAAGTGGTATGCTTCGGCCATCGCGCAGGCGAACGACGTGAGTGCCATTACAACATACGACATTTCCAACAACGATATACTGTACATCCGCGTGATCGACCTGACCACTGGTGTCCGCGCGTGTAATACACTGGCACAGGTAAGGTTCGCGGTCAGTGGCCGCCCCGTGGCGCGCGACCATAGCTTCTTTTTCTGTGAAGAGATTTCGCCGGGAGGTATTGGCCTGGGTGAGGTACACGACATCGACCTGACGACGGCCGCGGTAGGCGACTCGATTACCACCTTGCCTGTGGCAAGCCGGACGATTACGTGGTACGATAACGCGGTGGATGCCGAGAACGGTACCAACCCTATTACGGCCAACGACATCGACCTGACGGCCGACCGCATCGTCTATGCGCGCATTGAGGGTAGCTCGAATACCTGTTATAATGTAGCGGCGGTATCGCTTATTATTAAACCTGTGCCCGCCCCGCCGGTTATTACCGGTAAGCCCGATCCATGTATGAACAGCTCGGAATTGTATACAACGGCGCAGGTGTCGGGCGCGAAGTATATCTGGACGTATCCGCCGGAGTTTACGCACCTGGTGGGAGGGGAGGCAGGAAACAGTTTCTTGTACCTCAGCTTCCCGAGCCTGCAAACAAAAGACATTACGTTGAAGCTGGCGGTAAACGGTTGTGAAAGCCTGACGACGACGAAGACCATTACCGTGTCGGACGATCCGAAAGGGTATACCATCGACCCTCCGGCTGTCGTATGCGAGGAGGGAACCTATCAATTTAAAGTCTCGACGCCGTCTAACGGCTCTACGTATAACTGGGAGATCTTCCGGCAGAGCGATGGCGCTGCGGGTGGTGGCGTGGTATCGAACGGACAAGGTACGGCCACGGTATTGATCAACTTTGAAAGCCAGAACGTGCGCGTCAAGGTAACGGAGACAAACGCCTCGAACTGTCCGGCGGCTACACCGCCGGTGATCGACGTATCGGTGCATGCGAATCCCGAAATGGATAATATCCTGAAAGAGATTTGCAGCGGCCTGGACATTGGCGTAACGCTCGATGTAAAGACGGGGAGCGAGCCTGCCTCGCTGTTCAACGTTCAGGAGCCCTTTATCTATCCGGGGATCAATCCTGTTGTGCGCACCTTTGGTAATAACCAGCCCGGCAACGCACTGGAATTGGATCGCTATGAAAACAAAACGATTGCGCAGACACTGCCGGTTATTTACCGTGTTCGCCCGGTGAGCGCATTTGGTTGTTTAGGAGAGGAGCGTACCGCGACGGTCAACATCAAAGCCGAGCCGGTTATGGATGTGAACCTGTCGGCAGCGGTGTGCAGCGACGCGGAGATTCGCATTACGCTGCGGTCGGCTACGGGCGCCTATGTAGCAGACAAATTTTCTGTCGAGCAGATTACATACGATGCAGCTTCGCTGACGCCCCTACCCCTGCCACCGGCGACACCCAACCTGCCGCCGCTGAATACACTGGTGAGCGACAATGCTATTTACCAAAACCGCTGGGAGAATATTACGGGCGCCTCACAGCAGGTGGCCTATAAAATCAGACCGTATAGCTCTACGACACAATGTTATGGCAACCCGCCGGCGGATGTCATCGCTGTGATCCGACCGAAGCCGCTTGTTACTGCGGTTCCTGTACAAGACATCTGTAGTGGCGAGACTTTGGCGATTACGCTGCAGTCCGATAACCTGACGTCACCCCAGTTTTCGAGCATCGTGCAGTATGTCGCTCCGTTGATTACGGGGGCGACAAATGATAACACGGGCGTGATAGACGACAAGCTGATCAATGGTGGTACCACGCTCGGTCAGGTTCGCTACTCAATTACGGCGGTTGATCCGACGTATTCTACCTGCGTGGGCCCGGCCCAGCTTATTACCGTCAATGTGCGGCCGGCACCGACGGTGGCGAACATCAGCAAGACGGTGTGCTCGGATGCTCGCGGTGGTGATACATATGTGGAGGACTTGCAGGCACTGCAACCTTCGGCCGGGCTGACGTATACCTGGTTTGCCAATAACGGCACACCCATTCCGGCCGGCCAGCTGACAGCCTATGCGTTGGAGAACAACAAGGCTGTTACCATGCACGTGGTCGATCCGGACCCCAGCAGCGGCTGTTCGAAAGATGTGGAGGTGAAATATATTGTCAACCCCACGCCGGCGGTTAGCGCCGTTGCCAGGAAGACAACCGACCCGCGCTTTAACATTACGTGTAACGGTTTTGCCGATGGCTTTATTGACTTGTCTGCACAGTATGGTACGAACCATACGTTTAGCAGAGACGGTTCGCCATACGTTCCGGCCTTGTTCTTCTCCGGGCTTTCGGCGGGCACTTACGTCATCCATACACGCAATGCAGAAGGTTGTGAGGACGATGTTTCTGTTACTATTCTTGCGCCGGACCCGATCACACCCACGGTACCGACTACTACACCGGTAAGCTGCTTCAACAGCCCGACACCGGATGGTACGATTGTCATTACGGCGACCGGTGGTACTTCTGCCGGTGGTGGCGTGCCATTGCAGTTTGGTTTGTTGCAAGATCCCACGGTAGTGTACGATCCGGCGACCGGCAGCTTTGGCGGCCTGCGCGCGAATCCTTCGTACACCGTTGTGATCCGCGACCGGAATGGTTGCCAGGTGATGGTGCCAAACATTGCGGTAACGCAACCCAACGATTTG
Source organism: Parachryseolinea silvisoli (assembly GCF_021190955.1). GTDB lineage: Bacteria > Bacteroidota > Bacteroidia > Cytophagales > Cyclobacteriaceae > Ohtaekwangia > Ohtaekwangia silvisoli. The sequence continues at coordinate 80,142 of NZ_JAIOAO010000001.1, read as the reverse complement.
AAGGTCAATGCTACCATTACTTCAGACTACGACGGCAACGACGTAAGCTGCATGGGCGCGACCGATGGTATTATTACGGTGTTGGCAAGCGACGGCACGCCGGGCTATACCTTTGTGCTGGACCAGGATCCGACTAACACGACAGGCGCAGCGTCCGGTATATTTGACGAGCTCGCTGCGAATATTCTGTATACGATCACGGCTACGGATGCCAAAGGCTGTAAGAAAACATCTATCCCGCGCCTGCTGATCGAGCCAATGCCGTTGTTGCCGGGTGTTCTGGGCTTTGATCAAAACGTGTGTGCAGGCCTTCAGGCCGCCGCGTTTGAAGAGCTGTCACAGCCGTATGGCGGTACCGGTGTCTATACCTATTATTGGGAGGAGTCACCTGACGGCACTACGTTCGGTCCTGCCGCCGGCGCGAACACCGTGCCGGAATATGAGCCACCGGTACTGGCCGCTGACCGTTATTATCGTCGTACGGTAACGTCGGGCACCAATCCGGCTTGTCCGACGGAAACATCAGAAACACTCAAGGTGACGATCCGTGCATTGCCTACGTCTACGCTGACATCCAGCACCAACGCAGTCTGCCAGGGTGGTAACTTTACGCTTGACTTCAAGTTCCCGACAGGGCAGGAGCCGTTCCGTTTTGAATACAACGATGGTACAACCACCGCCAACCTGGTGGGGGGCGCCGATCGTTTGGTGCCGATTGTGAATTATACGGCCACGCATACCTACACATTGACTAAGCTGGTGGACTTCTATGGTTGCGAGGCGGTAGCCTTCCCGGCGCCGGTGAAGGTAGACATGATCCATGTAGACGCCAACTTTACGATGACGGAGCCCGCATCGAAGTGCAGCGGCAGCGAGTATGCCTTTACGTTTATACCGCAGGAGAATGTAACGTATACGTTTAACTGGAACGACGGTACACCCAACACGGTGATTGCCGCCAACGCGTATCCCGCCGGCGTGGAAATTACTCCGCCCATTATGCACCCCTTTACCTCGGCTAATGTAAGCGGCAATACACAATTGCCGGTGATGCTGACGGCTACGAGCACAGTGAGCACGCCCGAAGGTTTGTGTACGAAGTTCACGTCGAAGACCGTAACGGTGTACCCGCGAATCTACCTGAATGCAACGGCCGACAAAACCGAGATGTGCAGCGGTGACGCGATCACGATTACGAACGCCACGATCGGCGGTACAAGCCACGAATGGATCTATCGGCGGGCAGGTACGACCAATCCGCTGGCGCCTCCTGTATTGTCAGGATCGTCACAGTCTTTTGTCATTGTTAACGCAGGCCCTGCAAACCCGGAGCACTACGAGGTGGTCTATACTGTCAAGAACGCGAACTGTCAGGAGTCTGCTGTATTCCCCATTGCGGTCTACGAAAGCATGACGCCGTCGTTTACCGCTACGGCTACACCGTTTTTGGGTGGCAACTCGTTTGCGGACTTCACGAACACCTCGACGAAGCTCGACGACACCAAATTCCGGTATGAATGGAACTTTGGTGATGGCTCCAGCCCGGGCACGGAGGTAAACATGATTCCCGGTCGTGTGCTGTATACCTCCCGTGGTACGAAAACAATCGAGCTGGTGATGGTTAACCGGGCGGCTCCCGTTTGTACGGTTAAATACACGGACAACCTGTTGATCAGCCGGGGTACTATTGTCGCCGACTTTACGTACACGCCACAAGCGGTGTGTTTCCCGGCCACGATCGAGATTCTGGAGAACAAGTCGAACGGCGATATCTTCGAATGGACGGTGACCGACAAGCAGGGGCGCGTGGTCAATACGTCGAACGAGATCAAGCCGATCTTTACCATCGGCAATGCCGGTGAGTACGTCATTCACCTTAAAACGACCGAGCTTATCAATGGCCAGCCCGTAGGCGAATCAGACTCGACAAGCAACTTCACCAAGCCCGTACAGATTTTCGCAAATCCGTTCGCGGCCTTTGAGGTGGTACCCGACTCGGTCGTGTTTGTTCCCGACAATGTCGGTATTGAAATGCGCAACTACTCGCTGCGTGCCAGCGACTATGCGTGGGATTTTGACGACGGATCTACCTCTATCGAAATCCAGCCGCTGCATAAATACACCGAAGAGGGCAACTACGTGGTTAAGCTGATCGCAACCTTTAACCATGGTCAGAAGGACATGGATGGCGACGGTACGATTGACGGTCCGTTGGTTTGCTACGACACGGCTACACAAACCATCATCGGCCGCACGGGTGGCCGGATCAAGATCCCCAACGCTTTTACGCCTGACCAGAGCGGTCCGAACGGGGGCATTGGCAACGGTCTCTTTAACGATGTATTCCGGCCGATCATGGAAGGCGTCGAGGAGTTTCACATGCAGATATACGACCGGTGGGGTAATCTCATCTTTGAAAGCCGTAATGTGAATCAGGGCTGGGATGGCTACGACAAGAACGGGCGCCTGTTGCCGGCCGGTGTATATGTATATAAGATCACGCTGCGGTTGTCTGACAGCCAGCGCACCACCCAAGTAGGAGACGTAACCCTGATTCGCTAAGAGGCAAATGCGTATGAAAAATTTTACCATCAAACTAGCCGTCATTTTCCTCGCGTGTTGTGCCTGGACGCAACGGGCCCATGCGCAGGATCCGCAGTTCTCGCAATACTATCAGGCTCCGCTATACCTCAACCCAGGCTTTACGGGCATCACGCCGCAGCAACGTCTGGTGTTTAACCATCGCATTCAATGGCCCAGCTTGCCGAAGGCCTTTACGACCTATGCGGCCTCGTATGACATCTTCGTCAACGAGCTGCGCAGTGGTTTTGGTATTTTGTTTACAACCGACAAGATGGGCACCGCGGGCTGGCGTACGACGAACGTCAACCTGTTGTATTCGTACAAAGTAAAGCTCACGGATGAAATTGTTTTCTCGCCGGGCCTGTCCTTTGGTTATGGTTCCAATGGCATTGACCGCAATAAAATACGCCTGGGCGGCGACCTATCGGTAGAATATGAAACACCCGGCTCGTCGCTCGACCCGGAAGTAAGCAAGTTGGGCCGACATGAGTACTTCGATTTTGGATCGGGCTTTTTGATCTACAGCCGCTCGTTGTGGATCGGTGCGTCTTTCCTGCACATGAATACGCCAAACATATCCGTGTTGAATAGTGAAAGTCAATTGCCCATGCGTGTGAACATTCACGCCGGCGCGAAGCTTGACTTGAACCGCGGCCTCCGCAATGGAGGGCGCGCCTCGTACCTCACTCCATCGTTTATTTATCGCATGCAGGGGCCGACGTTCTCGCAGCTTGACCTGGGGGTGAATTATCACGTCGACCCGGTGTCGGTAGGGGTTTGGTACCGCGGCAAACCGTTTGAGAAGTCGGTGTCCAACGGGCTGTCGCAGGATGCACTTATTCTCACGCTGGGGCTATACTTCAAGCAATTGTCCATCGGCTACAGCTACGACTTTACGATCTCCCAAATGCAAACGGCATCGGGTGGAGCACATGAGTTGTCCATTATATACGAGTTCTCGTCAAAGGGCAACGAAAAGAAGAACAAGAAGAAGTACAAGCTGATACCGTGCCCGACCTTCAACAGCAAAGAAGGTTTCTGGAACTAACGGCTACTGCAACAACCGCGAGCGTGTTGCGAGTATGGCAATACCCGACCCGAGGCAGGCGATCAGCGCGAATGAAAAGCGCAGGCTTGCCACCTCGGCGATCCAGCCGATTACCGGCGGGCCTAACAAAAAGCCAAAGAAGCTGATGGTTGACACCGCCGCCAGCGCCACTCCCGGCGACAACGTGCCCGACTTGCCCGCGGCCCCATACACCAACGGCACCACCGACGACACACCAAAGCCCACCAGCAAAAAGCCGATCGTCGCGGTCACCAGCATGGGGAACAATACCGACACCAACAGGCCGGTGGTAATGAGCGCGCCGCTGAGCTGCAACATCTTTTTACGCCCCAGTCGGTTCGACAAGGCATCGCCGATAAAACGCCCGCCGGTCATGGTGCCCATAAAAGCTACGTAGCCCAGCGTCACCAATTTCTCGGGGGCTTCGACAATCTTCTGAAAATAGACGCCGCTCCAGTCGAACATCGTACCCTCACAGGCCATTCCAAAGAAGCCAATGATGCCCAGCCGCAGCAACAAACCATCGGGCCTGGCAAACAGCGGCGTATCACTTGAACCGCGCATGGCGGGCAGCGTACGTTTATACGCCAGGGCAACCAGCACAACTACCAACCCGGCGATCATACAAAAGTGATGGAAGGGGGCTATGTTTAGCGATACCATAAACCAGGCAATTGACGCGCCGCTAAAACCGGCCAGGCTCCATGCGCCATGGAATGATGCCATGATCGATTTGCCATAGAGGGCTTCGACGCCAATGGCTTGGGTGTTTACAGCAATGTTGACCAGGTTTCCAAAAAGTCCGAACATAAACAGCACGCCGGCCAGCTCCCAACGGTCAGTTACAAGACCGATGACGACCATGGTGAGCGTGTACAACGTTGCTCCCACCAGCAACATGCGCCGGCTTCCAAATCGGGTCACTGCCCAGCCCGACAGGGGCAGGCTTGTCATCAACCCCGCGGGCAGAGCAAAGAGGATTGTACCCAGTTGTGCGTCGTTGAGCCCTAACAATAGCTTAATGTCAGGTATGCGACTGGCCCAGGACGCGAAACAGATGCCCTGCGTGAAGAAGAAAACGGTGACGGCCAGGCGGATCGATACCTTGTTCTGTTGGGCTGCCAGCACCCGCGCCGAACTCAGGCCGCCGGTTTCGGCGGCGGTCGTGGCGGAAGTTTCCGGTTCTTTGCGGTCTACACGGTTGCTGTTCATATAAAGAGCGGTGGTTTAGTATGCATGCCGATAAAATCTCACGCCTGGGATATCCTTTTTTGTTGACGTGATTGTTGCAACAATGAATTTACAGAGAAAATACCAACGTAGATGTCCGTGAATGGGATGCGTTTTGTTCACTTGTGAACAATATACGCTGTTTGAGAAGGGTCTTTACGACGTAAAAAAAAATATTTTAGAAAAAAACGGACGGTATATATCAAAAAAGTGGGGGTGTCCGCGGTTGTGGCACTGTTGTACGCTTTTGAACAAGTGCGTCAACCGCCATCTTTTATCGCGCTTCGTGCCGTATCACGCGGGTTTTTATCATGTATAAAGTTGTTCGATAGTGTACGGTGCATCTGTTGTCACAAGAGTATAGATGGTGTGAAAACAAAAATACCACCGATTGCGGGAGGTATAAACGCTAACTTTATTCGAACCCACCCCGTTAAGATCACCATAAAGCATTTGAAAAAATCAGTCACATTAAATATCGAAAATTATGAAAAAGGTAATTCTGGCAGGCTTCGCATTTGTATTAGCCATGGGGTTGGCAATCGCTGCAAACTCTCCTTTGAGAGAAACAATCAAGGTTCCTGTGGAACAAGTTCCGGTATCGGTACGCAATGCCTTTGAAAAAGATTTCGGTACTGCACCCGACGGTGGCTACTGGACCGCACTCGTCGAAAAAGAGTCAAGCAATGGCCGCACGATCGTAACGCCGATCAACTACAGCTTCGTAAAGAAAGCCAAAGGCAACAAGATCGAGGTGAAATATACTCCGACCGGCGCACTGGAATCCTTCAGCGGCCTGGAAAAACTGACACCCGTAGCGGATGCAGCCGCTGTTCCTAACTAGCACGCTACACGCACACACAGAAAACAGGTATAAAGGCACGAGGCCGCTTCAGGAGACTGGAGTGGCCTTGTTGTTTTTTTGTTCGTGGGAATTTATTTGGAGTTGAGTTTGGAGATAAGTTAAAGCATATAAGAAGAGCTGGCGCAAGTTTAAGCACCAAGCGTTAGCGGAGGTGCGGTCCCGATAGCTATCGGGAGTGACTGAAACTGCATGCAGTCTCCAGACTGCCGGGTAACCGCCGTAGGGGGCAACCCGATTATCGGCTCCACGTCTTCACCTTATCCCACGGCGGTTAATAAACTGCCGACAGTCGCGGTCACAAGTCCCCACACCGAGACGGGCCTTAGACTTGCCAGCAATACAAATACCCCGCTCTGTCCGACTAAATCCTACGATTTCAGATCCCTCTAAAAACCGAAAAAGGGTGCCCCTTTCGAAGCACCCTCTTGTCGGTTTAGGTTAGGTATAGAAAATAACGATTTCTTAGTTCGTTGTCAGGAGCTCGGCAGATTGCATGGCTTCTGAGTCTGCAGTTTCTTCTGCGGGGCGTTTGCCGGCGTGGTGCGGATTGATCTGCAGCGTTGAGATCATGTCGGTGATCTTCAGGATTACCATCGAGCCTACGAAGACGAAGCCTACCACGATGGCCAATGCTTTCAGGTGCACGAGGAACAATGTTGTCTCGCCGAAGAACAGGCCATTGCCGGTAGTGTTCGCGCCGTTGACGGCCGTGTGGGCCAGCAGGCCGGTCATTAACATACCGACTGCGCCACCTACGCCGTGGCAAGGGAATACGTCGAGAGTGTCCTCCAGTGAGGTTTTGGTGGTTTTCCAGTGTACCATCAGATTGCTGACGAGGCTGGCGAATGTACCGATGAAGAGGCTCGAAGGAATTGTTACGAAGCCGGCAGCAGGGGTGATGGCTACGAGGCCTACCACGGCACCGATACAGAATCCGAGGGCAGAAGGTTTTTTACCTCTTACGGAATCCAGCAGGATCCAGGCCAGGCCGGCGGCGGCGGAAGCGGTGTTCGTTGTCGCGAAGGCAGAGGCCGCCAACGCGTTGGCGCCCATGGCGCTACCGGCGTTGAAGCCGAACCAGCCGAACCACAACAGACCAGTGCCGAGCAGCACGTACGGGATGTTTGCGGGCTGGACGTGTTTCTTTTCGGCGTTGCTGCGCAGGAAGATCGAGGCTACCAGGGCGGCGATACCCGCCGACATGTGTACCACGGTTCCACCGGCGAAGTCAAGTACGCCCATTTTAAAGAGGAAGCCATCGGGGTGCCATGTCCAGTGCGCCAGGGGCGAGTAGATGAACAGGGTGAAGAGCACCAGGAAGATGATATACGATTTGAATCGCACCCGCTCGGCGAAAGTACCGGTGATCAGCGCGGGGGTGATGATGGCGAATTTCAGTTGGAAGAAAGCAAACAGCACCAGCGGAATGGTGGGCGCGAGTGCCCAGGGCTTGCCGTCCATTACGTTCTGGAACATAAAGAAGGAGCGGGGGTCGCCGATAATGCCGCCGATCGAATCACCGAAGGCAAGGCTGAAACCCACTACGATCCATAATACACCCACGACGCCCATCGCGATGAAGCTTTGGAACATGGTGTAAACAATGTTTTTCATGTCGATCATGCCGCCGTAAAAGAACGCCAGCCCGGGTGTCATCAGCAGCACCATTGCCGAAGCCGCCAGCATCCAGGCAATGTCCCCTCCGTTGAGGCCCTCCGTCACGATCTGCTTGGGCGATGGCATAAAGACTGCCAGCACGCTGAATCCCACCAGCAGCAGGAGAAAGATTAACGATTTTTTCATATAGCAATAAGATCTGGTTGTTGTAGTGGTTCAAAAATCGGTGTTTTTTAGAATAATAGCTTTTGATTTGAGGCATTTTTAATGAAAATGACCGAAAACGATTTAGTGATGGGTTATTTCTTGTCCATCAGATGCTAAAATTGAAATTTTTTGAATGGTGTGGGGCCTGCGGGAAGAAAGAATACTCGCCCACCATCAAAAATGGGGGGTAGATCGGATTTTATTTTCGGTTATGCCGATCGATGGGTCATTTGCCGACCATTATGGGATTGAAAAAATAATTTCGATTGACGGATGGTTAAAATTCCAACGGCATGTCCGGATTATGCAGGAACTTCCCGGACGATGATCATTTCGCCCGCGGCAAGCGTGCCTTTTAATTGATACATAACGCTGACCACGCGAGCCTTGTATTTTGCCCGGTTGGATAGCATGACAACGATGGCGGCGCCTTCACGTAAAGTGCCGGCCTCAAGCTCTTCCTGGCGCAAGGCGATGGGGCAAGTGACGGGGGTGCCGGCCAGAAAGGCCGCGTCCTGTAGTTTGGTATCCAGTGTGTAATATTGCATCATCATTCGTATCTTATCTGATAGTTCCCTCTTAGGATCCTTTTGTATTCATCACCATGACCAAAGGAGAAAAGGCCCCCCTCCAGCCGCTCGAACAACGCTTGCGCGACGAGCAGCGACGTTATGAGTTTGCACTCAAAGCGGGCAACCTCGGTGTGTTCGACTGGAACCTACAGGCCGACCAGCTGACATTCAACCCGCGGCTGTATGAGATCACGGGCTATGCGCCCACCGATTTCCCACAACAACTTCGTTACGCCGACTGGCTCGCACTGGTACATCCCGACGACGATAAAAACCTGCCGGCACAGGACGAGCAGCCCCGCATCGCGGGCAAAGAACACCACGGTCCCTTTAAGTATCGTATTCGCACGCGGTCAGGCAAATATACCTGGATCGAAGAAGAACGCTACTCCTTTGTCTTTGACGAAACACGCCAGGTGGTTCATACCATCGGCATCATTAAAGACATTGACGGGCAGGTGCAGGGGGAGAACCGGCTGCGCGAGGCGTTTAAGCGCGAGCTGGCGCTCAACCATCAACTTAAACAGCGCGAGGAGTGGTACTTGTTTGCGCTGCAGGTGGGAAACCTGGCGGTATACGATTGGTATCCGCAGGAAGACAAAACCGTCTTTAATACAAAACTATATGAGCTGATTGGCTATGAGGCCGGTGAGTTCAATCCGACGTTTAACCAATGGCTGTCGTTAGTACACCCGGAAGAGCAAGCACGTTTTTCCGAACGTAAGCACGCCTATGCGCCGATGGCAAGCCAGCCGGCGGTACAGGTATACCGTTTACAAGATCGCGCCGGTGCCTACCGTTGGATCGAGGATCAACACATGCCCCTTGAGTGGGATGCTGACGGTCGGGTAACGCGCGTCATCGGCGTCATCAAAAACGTGGATGGTGAGAAGCGTTCGGCGGATGCGCTCAGTAAGCTCAACAAAGAGCTTCGCGAAAGCGAAAACCGCTGGGCCTATGCCCTCGAAGGCAGTGGCGACGGTGTTTACGAATGGAAGATCAGCACGCGGCAGTTTTATTTCTCGCCACGGGCAAAAGAGATCATGGGCATCGACCTGGGCCCCGAACAGGACTTTACCCGCTTTATCGGTCACGTTCATCCCGATCTGCGCAGCGAGTTCAAAGCCAACTTCGAGCAAAGCCTGCGCCCCCCGTATCATCCGTTTATGATGGAAGTACAGGTGCTCGACAATGCCCGCGACTACCGCTGGATCATGTTCCGCGCGAAAGTGGTGGAAGTCGATGACGACAACAACCCGCAGCGGATGGTGGGCACAGTCACCGACTTGTCCGACCACAAAGTGATTCAGAAAGAGCTGACTATCTACGAAGAGATGATCAAGCAGAACCAGTCGGCTATACTTTTTACCTCGATGGACGGCACGATCGAGTTCCTGAACGATACTGCAGTCGACTTGCTGGGGTATAAACAGCACGAGATCATTGAAAAAGATATCGCCAGGTTGCTGCCGGAACCATCGGCCGAGCACCTCTTACAGGAACATTACCGTAGCCAGCAAGAATTTATCACACAGTCCGGTGGACGGCTGCTAACGCAAGTAGTCACATCGTTGATCCGCCAGGATGGCGACCCCATGGGCTTTGTGTTTAACATTCTCGACCTGACAGAACGTAAACGCCTGGAAGACGAAGTCACGGCGCTGACCATGACCAAGCTTGAGATCGAGCTGGAGATGCAACGCAAGCAGACGGAAATGATCATCCTGGTACAAGAAAACGAAAAAGAAAGCATCGCCCGCGAGCTGCACGACGGCGTGGGCCAATTGCTAAGCCTGGCCAAGCTGCAGCTGGAAGGCCTCTGCTCGGTGCTGACACCGGAACAGCAGAAGCAATGCAAGAGCGTACAAGAGTTGCTGCAACATGTCACAACGGATGTTAAAAGCCTGACGAGCGACCTGATGCCGCTCAGCATTCGTAACCTGGGGCTGGAGAGCGCTATTACGTCGTTGCTGGAACGTTACCAGGCCATTCGTGACAAGCAAGTGACGATTCAATGCAAGATCAACCTGGATGGTTTTGAGCCGGAACAAAGCTGGTCGATGCACATTTACCGCATTGCGCAGGAGGGCGTGAACAACGCGATGAAATACGCGCACGCCACGTCGCTGTCCATTATACTAATGAAATTAAAGAATAGCCTGCACCTGATGATTGAAGACAATGGTAAAGGCTTTGATGTCGACGAAGCCCTGAATAAACAAAATAGCTTTGGGCTCAAGACAATGATTGAGCGGGCCCGGCTGCTCAACGGCAAGCTGCTGGTAAGCTCAACCGGTCGTGCCGGCACGACCATCAGTCTCACTATACCGCTAAACGCAGAAGTATTATGATCAAGATAGCATTGGCCGACGACCACGGTATCCTGCGCGAAGGCATGGCTGCCATTCTGCAGGCCTCGGGCAAAGTAGAGGTTGTGGCAGAAGCGGCCACCGTGGCAGAAGCCAAGACTTTGTTGGACAAACATCCCGAAGTAGCCATATTATTGTGTGATATCAACTTTCCCGACGGCGATGGCTATTCGGTACTGGAATATGCGAAGACGTATAACAAGGCTGTCCGCATCATTTTCCTGACGATGCACGACAAGTCGTCGTTTGCCACCAAGGCCATTGAAGCGGGGGCGATGGGCTACCTTACGAAAGACGCAGCGAAGGAAGAATTGCTGGCGGCCATCGCGGCGGTGAGTTCCGGCAAGAAGTATTTTGGTCAGAATATCATGAGCAACATCGTGGAAAATATGAACAAGCCGCGCGAGGGCCATGACTTCTTCCGTAAGGTGTTGTCCAAACGCGAGCTGGAAGTGTTGGAGCTCATCATCGAGGGCCTTGATACCGACGAGATCGCCGGCAAACTCTTTATCAGTGAAAAGACGGCGGCCAACTACCGCAACAGCATCCTCCAAAAATGCGACGTGAAGAACGTCGTCCAGCTTATCAAGCTTTACCTGCAACACGCCTGACCTCGCCGATTACCCAGGGGGGATTGGGAAATTTCCCAATCCCAATAAGGAATCGGCCCACGCATTTCTGAAACCTCCTATCGTATTCGGCTCCCGATTCCACCTCTTTTGTAGTACCAAAAGCAAGGGAGCTAACGCGGGAGCGAGTATATGGCTGCGCTGAATACACAGGATATCAAGGCGATTCTCGACGAGATTGACCGGAACCTGGAGCAGATGATGAACATCCTCCAGACCGAAGAGCAGGCCCTGAACAAATCGTTCGGGAACTACCTTGCGCGCATCCGCCAAAAATCTGCCGTAGCCGAGCCCGACCTGGTGCGCAAGCTGGAAGGCGCCCGCGTGGTTTTTCAGCGTGGCCTCGACGCGATCAAAAGCGTGCCCGAGCTGGCGGAGCCGCTGCGCAACCTGTTACAAGTAAATAAGATGGTGCGCCTGGCGGTACAGGACTACGAAGGAAATACGTTCGTCAAAATATCTGCCTACATCGGCGCTATTGCCAACATCTGCCTGGGGCAGCTGAAATATATACGGATGCGTTACGAAGCAATTCTGGTCGGCATCCGTGAAGAGATCCGGGCACTGTGGATGGACCGAGAGCTGTCGCGTGCGCTGCGTCTGATCCTGTCGGTGAACCAGATGCAGTTCAAGAAGTTTACGCTGGCCTTTCAACGGGCGGAGGTACTGTATGCCGACATTTCGCTGATCGTCATCCAGTCCGCGAATGCCGGATTCCATCAACGCATTGTGCTGCGCATGGTATCCAACCGCCTGCCGTCGGCCGAAGAGCAAAATATCATTCATACACTGTTTCCGGGATGGGAAGAAAAAGAAGATTAAGAACATGGGAGACGTGAAATACACCATTAGTGCATACCTGGCCAACCGGTATTCCAGCCTGTTCAAAAGCCTCAACCAGAAGATCGACGCGCTGTACGGGCACCTCAATGACGACTTCCTGGTGACGAGCAACAAGGTGAAGAAATATGCCGCAGTGGCGCGTGAAAAGCTGGCATCCGATAAGCTGCCCACCGCCCTGCGCGAAAAACTTCGCACGGCCGCGCGCAGCTTTGATTCAATTATTGTCGAGCTGCAATACCACGATATTATTCGTCAGAAGCTCGAGCACGTGTACGCCGTGGAGCAAACGCTGGCCGCTGAATTTAGCCGTCTGTACGAACAAAGGGGCAACGGATGCTACACACCGCAGTATACCTTCGTGATGTACGACCTGGTACGCCTTTCCTACAGGCAGCTGGTGGTCGTACGCGAGGATTACTTACTGGCCTCCAACAAAATCCAGCGTCTGTTACGGGCGTTGTGGGCCGACCGCGATATATCCCGGGAACTGCAGCTTTTTCTATTCAACACGGCGCAGAATCTGCGCAACGTCATCCAGATTCTTGACCTGCTCATTTCTATGCACGAAAAGCTGCTTGACGAGCAGGCGGCCTTTACTGTCATCATTACGGAAGAGCAGCGCATGAAAATCCTGCTCGAGGTCAAGAAGCTGTATACCATGGACGCCGAACGCGAAATCTTTAACAAGACTTTTGGCATCGAAGAAGAACTAGTAACGGACGACGAAATCTTTTTCTGATATGACAACCACGACAATCTCCCTGAAAGAAGATGCGCAGGTGCCTGGCCAATGGCACCTCCGGGTAGAAGGTAAACCTGCACCCGATGAATTGGGCAAGCTGCTGCAATTCGCCGAGGCTCACGGCGTGCAAAGCCTGACGGTATACCTGCCGGCCGTGCTTGCCACCGAGTATCGCTTTGTGCAACTGCTCGGCTACTTTCGTAAGAAAGGAAAAGCTCTGTCGCTGCACTGGACCGACGCGCCACCCAATGGCCCGGCGGCAACAGTTTTGCAATCCATTATCTAACCTATATATGAAGAAGACGATATTAACCGTAGATGACTCCGAAAGCATCCTGGCCGTGGTCGCGACCACCCTCGAAGAGGAATACGAAGTGTTGACTGCATCCGACGGAGCCGAGGCCATCCAGAAGCTGAATGCCGGCACGCATGTCGACCTGATCATTACCGATTTGAACATGCCTAAAGCTGACGGTATTCAGGTGATCCGCGCAGCCCGAGCGTTGCAGCAGTTTGCCGCCGTGCCGATCCTGATGCTGACCACCGAGTCGCAAATGCAAAAGAAGCAGGAAGCGAAAGAGGCAGGCGCCACCGGTTGGATTGTCAAGCCCTTCGAGCCTGAAAACCTCAAGGCAGTAGTAAAGAAAGTGTTGCGCTAATAACGCAGGAGTATATACCGATAACACGCATGGATAAAGCACACGGAAAATTCTTACAAGAGGCGGCCGAGCTTATGGACGATCTCGAAAAGGCCGTTTTACGTCTGGAGCAAGCGCCGCGAGACAAAGAGCAGGTCGAGGAGGTTTTTCGTGTCATGCATACGTTCAAGGGAACCGCCAAGATGTTTGGCTATGACCATGTCGGTGAGTTTACCCATCACCTCGAAAGCATCTTTGATGACATTCGGCGCAACAAGCAGGCGCTGTCAGACGAGATCCTCACCCTCGCGCTTCGTTCAGTCGACCACATCCGGGCCCTGATTAGTCAGCGTGACCATGTACCGGCGGCCCATGCGGAGATGCTGGCGCAAGTCAAGCGGCTCACCGCATCGAATAACACCCTGGTGAAAGCTCCGGTAGCCCCGACGGCAGAAGCCGGCAAGCTATATCTTATACACTTTGCGCCACATGCCGACTTTATGCGTGATGGCAGCAACCCGCTGTACCTGCTCGAGGACCTGGCAGGGCTGGGCGAGATTCATCTCCGCACCTATACCGACAAACTTCCCGAGGGTGCGTTGAACCTCGACGAGACTTATCTCTATTGGGATATTCTATTATATACGACACGTGATGTGGCGGGCCTCCGATCGGAATTTATGTTTGTGGAGGATCAATGCGAGCTGCGCATCGATGAAGCCAGTGACCGTAACCTGCTGCAGGAAGCTTCTTTCCGCGAGCTGCTGTTTCAATACACGGAACGGCTTTCCTGTGAGCTGATCGAGGTATATGTCGAGAAAGACACTGTGAAGACAGCCGATGCGGTGCACGAGCAGCGTCCGGCCCATCAGCGCCACGACTCGTACCAAACCATCAAGGTAACGTACGATAAGATCGACAAGCTCATGAACATCGTCAGTGAGCTTGTGACTACGCAGGCGCGTCTGAGCTTGTTCACCGGCAGTGTGCGCAACCAGGAGCTGGAAGAAATTACCGAGAACGTCGAAAAGCTGGTACGCCAGCTTCGCGACGAGGCTTTTAGTATATCGTTACTTCCGATTAGTCATTTATCCGTGCGTTTCGAACGGTTGGTACGCGACACCTCTCGTGCGTTATCAAAACAGATCCGCTTTGAGACGATCGGTGGCGACACCGAGCTAGACAAGAAGATTATCGAAAATCTGGCAGACCCGATGCTGCATATTTTACGAAACAGCATGGACCACGGCATCGAGCTGCCGGACGTACGCGAACGGAACGGCAAAGATCCCGTCGGCACGATTCGCCTCAAGGCGTACTACGCCGGCACCAACGTGATCCTGGAAGTACAGGACGACGGCGCAGGCATTGACAAACAGCGTGTGTGGCAAAAAGCGCTGCAACTGGGACTGGCGCATGCGACCGATCGCCTCAGCGACCACGAGATCTACGATTTTATTTTTCACCCCGGCTTTTCCACCGCCCGCCAGATTACGGACCTATCGGGTCGCGGTGTAGGCATGGACGTGGTGAAAAGGGCGATTGTCAACCTGCGCGGTGAAATCGAGATCGAGTCGGTACCCGGCCGCGGCACCACCATTCGCCTCAAGCTGCCACTGTCGCTAAGCATCATCGACGGCTTGCTGGTAGACATTGCCAAAGCAAAATATATCATACCGCTGAGCACCATTGATAAGTGTTATGCAGTAGACCGCGATGCGGTTTGCCCGGATATGAACGACCTGATCGTGCTCGACGGCGAACAGGTGCCCTACGTGGATCTGCGCAGCATCTTTCGCTGCCAGGGTGAGAAGCCCGAGCACGTAAACCTGATCGTGGCCAGACAGGATGAGCGCAAGGTGGCGTTTGCGGTAGACCGCATCCTGGACGAGTACCAGGCGGTGATCAAGCCGCTTGGCAAAATTTACAAAGACCAGGACTTCGCCTCCGGCGCCACCATTCTGGGCAACGGCGCGGTGGCCCTGGTGTTAGATACCAATCGCCTGATGGAACTATAGGAATTTTCCCAATCCAAAAAAGGTGATTTCCTGTGCAAAACAGAATCCTCCTATAAGAACTCGTATACAAAAGTGATCCCTTTGTACACCGAACGAACCGTAACAACATGACACAGTCAAACGGATATCAGCAGCAAGTGGTAGGCGATTCCTACCTGACGTTTATGATGAACCGCGAGTATTTTGCGGTGCACGTAAATAAAGTAACCGAGCTAATGGAAATGCTGCCGGTAACCGGTGTGCCGCGCGCACCCGAGTACATGCGCGGCGTCATCAACTTGCGCGGTGCGGTAGTGCCCGTTATTGACACGCGCGTGAAGTTCTCGCTGCCCGGAGTGGCCGATACCATCGACACGTGCATTATCGTGTTGCAAGTGGAGGTCGAGCAGGAGTTGCTGAAGATCGGCGCCATTGTCGACAGCGTTGCGGAAGTGATCGAGGTCACCTCCGAAGCAATCCAGCCGCTGCCCACGATGGGCAACAAAGAGCGTACGCGGTTTATTCAGGGCGTGATCAAACTCGATAGCAAATTCATTATGATTCTCGATGTCGACAAGGTATTCTCCAACGAGGAGTATATCGACCTGAAGCAGGTGCAAGGAGAAACGATTCAATAAGCAGCGAAAGACCCGAAGACGATGAAGGAACTATCCGACGAAGCATTGCTGAACGAAGTGCGCAGAAGAATGTCGCTGAGCGAAAAGACCATCCTGGAGCAACAAGACATGTTGCAAGAAATGCAGCGACTCAATGCACGGCTGGAACAGTCGGAAGCCATGAAGAGTCACTTCATC
The DNA here is from genome assembly GCF_021190955.1 of Parachryseolinea silvisoli. GTDB lineage: Bacteria > Bacteroidota > Bacteroidia > Cytophagales > Cyclobacteriaceae > Ohtaekwangia > Ohtaekwangia silvisoli. The sequence goes on along the minus strand of NZ_JAIOAO010000001.1, from coordinate 63,966 downwards.
AGCAATATCAAGAACGAAATCAATAATCCGTTGGCGTCGATCCTGGCGCTGACACAAACTATTGTAGACAAACAAAGCAGCCTGCCTGCCGATGTGCAGCGCAACCTGAAGCTGATTTATAACGAAGCCTACGCCCTGGACTTTCAGATGACCAATATCATGACCGCGGCCGAAATAGAAGCGGGACAGGTAACACCTCAATGGGTGGAAGTGGGCGTGTCGCAAGTACTGGAGCAAGTCATTCAGTCGTTCGAAACGGTTCGTGAGAAGAAGGGTGTGCCGGTGCGCGTGGGGGGTGACACAGCAGTACAGTTCGTGACCGACGGTCGTTACTTCCGCATCATTCTCGCCAACCTGGTTTCGAACGCGATCAAATTCAGCAACGGTAACGACGCTGTCGTGATTAGCCTGCGCATAACGGACGAGCAGCTTGTGATCTCGATTACGAATGCCGGGAGTGATATACCGCAGGAAGACGTTGCGCGCATCTTTGACCGCTTTACACAGTTGGATACTGGTACGGTAAAAAAATACCAGGGCCACGGCCTCGGCCTGTCGGTCATCCGGTCACTGGTGGAGCTGCTCGACGGCTCGATTGCCGTCACCACGCAAATACCGGGTGTAACGTTTACGGTCAGACTGCCGGTGAAGGCCAGCGAAGAAGGCTTTCGTGCGCTGCTGGGTGGAGACGGTTCGGAAATATTGTTTGACGAGGCTTTCTGACATATGGTGTTCGGCACAGCGGTTTTGGAGAAGGTCTTTTTATACCCTGCTACGTTACACGTGGCGCCGCGGCCCCTGTGCATTGCCACGCTGCTGGGAACGTGTGTGGCGGTATGCCTGTGGGATACAAAGACACGCGTCGGCGGCATGAATCATTACCTGCTGCCGCTGTGGAACGGTGAAGGGCTGGCCTCGCCAAAATATGGCAACATCGCCATCGAGAAGCTGGTGGAGAAACTGGAGTATGCGGGTGCCGAGCGCCGGAACATGGTCGCGAAAATATTTGGCGGCCGGGCGCAGAGTGACGGCAATGTGGTAGCCTATAACATCGGTCTACGGAATGCGCAGATCGCGCGGCAAATGCTGAAGGAGTACGGCATCCCGATCGTGGCGGAAAATGTCTGCGGTGAATACGGTATGAACATCCGCTTCGATACGTCCAGCGGTATTGTGATGATGAAGTATATCAAAGGTGCGGCGAAATAAAGCGCAACGGCGATACAAAGGAGATAAACGGAATGTGTGATGGAAAGAGAAGGGGATATCCTGCGATGGGTGCATGAGCAGACACGGCAGTATACGTTTCACAACGACCAGATGTTGCGGGGCCCGCTGTTTCGGGTAAAAGGTATGCTGCAGCTGTTCAGGAAAGAATCGTGGCCTGCCGACCAACAAAAGCTGCTGGAGATACTGCAGGGTGAAGTGGAGCAGATGGAAAAAGCCAGCAGTACCATGGCCCGCATGCTGGAAGAGCACGAGGCACGCATTCAGCGGCTGATAGAGGGGAGAGAACAACTGTAAACTAAACTATAGACATGAAACACTGTATACTACTGTCCATCCTGGCACTGCTACTGACGTTAGCCCACGTGGCCGGCGCGCAGGACATCAGCGTCGACGGTGAGTACCGCATCAACCCGGTTTACTCGCGCGGTTTCCGGGAACCGATGTACAAAGGCGACAAAGCAGGCTTCTATACCATGCAGCGCACACGCCTCATCATAAACTACCAAAAAGAAAACGACCTGGATGCCGAGTTCATTATGCAGGACCGTCGCTTTTGGGGCGACCAGGACGATCGTGCGGACGTAGCAAACATGTCGGTGTTTCGTGCCTGGGTAGAAAAATACTTCAACCCCAACCTGTCGCTGCGACTGGGCAGACAGGGCTTTGTCTATGGCAATCAATACCTGTTGGGTGACCCCAACTGGGTCGGAACGCGCGCACACGACGCTGCACTGCTCAAGTACGAAAAAGAGGGGTTGCAACTGCACCTGGCCGTGGCCTACAATGCCAATGGGCAGAGCTTTAAGCGTGAGCCCTATGAATACAACTATTACCAGAACATGCAGTTTCTCTGGGGCCATAAAGAGATCGGCAAGCTCGATGCGTCATTGATCTTCCTGAATCGTGGTATGGAGCGTGGCGACACGACCTCTACGGTATACTATATGCAAACGTTCGGCACAGACTCCGAGCTGAAGCTTAGCGATAAAGTAACGTTGGTGGGAGTAGGTTACTATCAGATTGGTCGTGACGTACAAGACCGTCATGTAAACGCATACTTCTACTCGCTCCAGGTACAATACGAAGTCAACAAGGTGTTGAGCTTTAACGTGGGTGTAGACGCCGGTTCGGGCAATGACCAGACCGACGAAGAGAATCCCGACAATCGTAAGAGTCATTACTTCGATCGCCACTACGGTTTGATCCATGGCCACTTCGGATACATCGATTACTTCTATGTAAACTATCCGACCACGCCGGGTGTACACGACTACTACGTAAAGACCAAAGTGAATGCCACCAAGAAGCTATCGATTGAAGACCACATGCACAGCTTCGCCACATCGGCGGTGTTGAACGACCCCGAACACGATGGGAAGTCTATGCACCACAACCTGGGCTTTGAAAACGACCTGTTGATAAACTATAAGCTCTCGTCGTCATTCAAAGCCAGCCTGGGCCACTCGATCATCTTTGGTACCCGTACGCTGGACCAGCTCTTCGGTGGTCGCAAGATCCAGGAGAGCCAGATGCTCTATGCGGTGATCACGGCGACGCCCAACTTCTTTAAATATTCAAAAACCGAGAAACAATAAACTCCATACAGTTATGAAAGCCTTATCCAATTTGAAAGTGGGGCAGCGGGTTATGATAACCTTTATCGTTATCATCGCCTTCTATGTCGGCAACATTGCCTATAACCTGGTCAGCCTGGGAAACATCACGGAGAATGTTACCAGCATTTATAAAAACAGGTTGTTGAGCATCACAGCCCTGCTGGAGGCCGACCGAGACGGTTACCAGTCGAAGATCTCGATCAGCGAGGCCATCAACCGTGCAGCAGAAGCCACCAGTACGCGCGCACACCGTTCGGAAGACCTGGCGCTGGAGTTTAAAGATATTGATGAAAACCTCGAACAGCTCAGCACTCGCTTTGACAACTTCCGCAAAACGTTCCTTTCTACCGGTGGTCAGGACAACGCTTCGTTCAAAACGTTTGACGAGCATTTTGCCCTGGTAAAAGAAGGCTCCATGACGCTCCAAAAGCTCATTGCCGACGGCAAGTTGAGAGATGCCCGTGAACTATACTTTGGCACCTACTCCACGCATTTTGAAACCATGCGCAACGCCATCAACGACCTGACGGAGATTAGCTCGAAACAGACCGAAGCGGAATATGCGGAGAGCATGGCGGCAGCATCGTCTATTACGCTGCTGGCCTTTATTTTCTTCGGTGCAGTATTGGCCATCCTAATCCTGGCGGGTGTGTTGCTCACGCGCAGTATCGTAAACCAACTGGGCTGCGAGCCGTTTGAAGCCGCGGACATTGCCCGCAACCTGGCGAAGGGTAATCTGCGCGTCACCTTTGATAAAGGCAAAGAAGTAGGCCTCTATAAAGACCTGAAAGCGATGGTGGAGAAATTGCGGAATGTAATTCAGAACATCGCGGTTATCTCCGATAACCTGGCCATTGCGTCCGGTCAGCTTTCGTCTGGTTCGCAGCAGATCTCACAAGGCGCGAACGAGCAGGCAGCGTCTGCCGAAGAGGTTGCTTCGTCAATGGAGGAGATGACGGCTTCGATCCAACAAAATACAGACAACGCACTGCAAACCGAGCGCATCTCGGTGAAGGCTGCAACCGATATCGCCGAAGGTAATCGTTCAGTAGCCCAAACGGTAACGTCGATGAAGACGATTGCGGACAAGATCAAGATCATTGGTGAGATTGCACGGCAGACCAACATTCTCGCGCTGAACGCGGCGGTAGAAGCGGCGCGTGCCGGTGAACATGGACGTGGCTTTGCCGTGGTAGCCGCCGAAGTGCGTAAGCTCGCCGAGCGTAGCCACAACGCCGCTTCTGAGATCGACGATCTTTCCAAGAACAGCGTGGATGTAGCGGAACATTCGGGCAAACTGCTCGTTTCAATCGTTCCCGATATACAGCGCACGTCGGGCCTTGTGCAAGAAATCGCCGCCAGCTCGCAAGAACAAAGCGATTCCGCGAACCAGGTCAGCACCGCGCTGCAGCAACTCAACCAGATTGTACAGCAAAACGCCGCCAATGCCGAAGAAATGGCCAGCAGCTCGGAGGAGCTTGCCGCCCAGGCCGAAAGCCTGAAAGATCTGGTGTCGTTCTTTAAAATCGAAGACGAGAGGAGAGATCGCGCGGTGGAAGATTATACCGTGCGCAAATTCCAGCAGTGGACACCGCAGTATACAACGCATGCAAACGGTAACGGTAAAAAAGAAGCCGCTCGTACCGACAAGGCCCGCGCCAAAAAAGGAGTCACGGTAACGCTGGACGACACGGTGAGCGACGAAGAATTTGCCCCGTATTAGCCCCTAGCGATAGGGTTATATATACCTTGCACCGCTACCCTGTATAGGGGGGGAGGGAGTTTACAAAGAGTAAAGTATATTCAACGACAGGTAATAGGAGCTTCTTGTTACCTGTCTTTTTTGATTTACCGTGCTGTACGCGGTAAAAATTTACCCGACCGGCAACGTTTTTTTTGAAAAAAGGTAGATACCTGATATATCCGGTAAGCAAGTTCTACGTTAGAGGGGTTAACTTTACACGTAAATTGATATGACTGGCATGAGCGGGACTGAGACAATTGTGACATTGAGGCCGGATGGGAAGAAGGGCGTCGTTATGCTCAAGCATCATTATGACGAGATTTGCACGTTTGTTCTTTCTGTTCTGGATACCGAAGAAGAAACCTTTACGCTGCATGCGCTGCTGGAACGTGCGCAATCGGGTCTGTCCGACATGATCGATAGCGACGTGAGCTGGTACGTGCTGCAGGTGAAGCTCGACCTGGAAGCCCAGGGCCTGATCAAGGTCGTAACACCTCCCTATAAAAAACGCCTGTTCCTGTTAAAGCTCACCCGCCAGGGGGCCCGGCAGCTTCGGAACCAGAAGGCGTTGTCAGAGCTGCGCGAAGACTGATTTTTTAGCGCCGATCTTCGGATCGCCCCGTAAAATTTGCTTCATTTACTTTTCATGAAGCAGTCTATCAAAGTTGCCGTAGACGCTGTCGTCTTTGGCTACGATCCTGAGAAAGGTATTTCCATTCTATTAATCCGGCGCAAGTACGAGCCGTTTCAGAAAGTTTGGGCACTTCCCGGCGGTCTGGTAGCCAATGACGAGTCGCTGGAAGATGCCGTACGCCGCGAGTTGCGGGAAGAATCAGGCGTGGACGTCAATTACCTGGAGCAACTATATTCCTTTGGAAAACCGGACCGCGATCCGCGCAACCGCGTGGTGACGGTGGCCTATTTCGGACTGGTGCGCCCTTCCGACTATCAACTATCCGCACAGACCGATGCCGAAGATGTTGCCTGGCACGGCATCGACCAAATTCCCAAGCTTGCCTTTGATCACAAAGCCATTATCGATCTGGCGATAACCCGCCTGCGTGGCAAAATTGCCTATGAGCCCGTAGGCTTTGAGCTGCTGGATAAGAAGTTTCCGTTCTCGGATCTCGAAAACCTGTACCAGACGTTGTTGGGCCGCGAGATTGACCGCCGGAATTTTAAGAAGAAGATTACCGGCTACGGCTTTCTCGAAGAGCTGGACGAGACCATCCAGCGCAAAGCCGGCCGCCCTGCACACCTTTATCGCTTCAACAAAAAGAAATACGACGAGCTGAAAACAAAAGGCTACAACTTCGATCTCTTCGTGTAACCGGCGGGCTATGCTGCATGAAAGTATACGGTTCCACCGATTGCAAACGAGGTAGGGGATAGTTATTGTAAAAAACACGCAAATTGTTTAGGAAAGGTAAAACCTGTCGTACTACATTTGCGTAAATACTACACAAATAGTAACAAACTTTCATATGAGCAAAACAGGAGTTATCATCGCCCGCTTCCAGTCGCCTTACCTGCACGAAGGCCACAAGGCGCTGATCACCTCGGTGCAGGAGAGGCACAACCGGGTCGTCATCGTGCTGGGCGTATCGCCCGTACGTGGTAGCCGCCGCAATCCACTCGATTTCCCTACGCGCGAGCGGATGATCAAAAAAGAGTTTCCCGATGTCGTTGTGTTGCCTTTGTCGGACCACCCGCTGGACACGCGGTGGTCGCAACAGCTCGATACGCTGCTGGCCTCGGCCTTTCCCGGCGGGCAGTTTGTGCTCTACGGCAGCCGCGACAGCTTTAAGACCTATTACAGCGGTGGGCATGAAACAGTCGAGCTACCGGAAACCGGTGGCCACAATTCAACGCTCATCCGCGAGAAGATCAGCGATAAGGTACTCGACTCGCAAGAGTTCCGCACGGGTGTTATCTACGCGTATGCTAACACGTATTCGAAGGTATACCCTACCGTGGACGTGGCCCTCTTCCGGAACAACCGCACGGAATTGTTGCTGGGGCGGAAAGACATCGACAACAAATGGCGCGTGCCGGGTGGTTTCTGCGATCCGACGGATGCCAGCTACGAGGAGGCTGCCGCGCGTGAGCTGCGCGAAGAATGTGGTGCGCTGGAAATCTCTGCGTTGCAGTACATGGCTTCCTTCCGCATGGACGACTGGCGGTACAGACGCGAAGAAGACAAGATCATTACCACGCTCTTTGCCGCAGACTTCCTGGCCGGCACGCCGATCGGTAGCGACGATATTGCTGAAGTGGCCTGGTTTACGTTGGCCGATGTTGCCACGCTTATGGCCAACGGCCAGACGGCCCATGAACACACGCCGCAGCTGACCGCTGTACTCAACACCTACCACAAATAACAGACCCTCACTTTTAGATACCATTGGTATGAAAACGAACAATCTCCTTTTACTGGCCGACGCCTATAAATATTCCCACCACGCCCTGTATTACCCCGGCACGGAAAAAATATACTCCTATCTGGAAAGCCGCGGTGGCATGTTTGATGAAACCGTCTTTTATGGATTGCAGTATTTTCTGAAAGAATACCTGCAGGGTGAAACGTTTACCCGTGCAGATGTAGACGCTGCTGAACAACTCATGGAGCAGGTCTTTGGTCGCAAGGGCGTCTTTAAGCGCGAGAATTTTGACTACATACTAAACAAACACGGCGGCCGGTTGCCCGTACGCATCAAGGCCGTGCCTGAAGGTATGGCAGTACCCGTGCGGCAGGTGTTAATGACGATTGAAAACACCGACCCGAATTGCTACTGGTTAACGAACTTCCTGGAAACGCTGCTGATGCAGGTATGGTACCCCAGCACGGTGGCCACACTGTCGTACCAGGTGCGCAAGGTCGTAAAACGTTACTACGATGAGACCGTTGATGCAGAAGCACACGGTGGCATTGACTTCGTCCTGAACGACTTTGGTTTTCGCGGTGTGAGCTCTGTGGAGAGCGCGGGACTTGGCGGGTCGGCACACCTGCTCAGCTTCATGGGGAGCGACACGGTATACGCATCGGTCTTTGCACAACAGTATTACAACGCCGATAAAGTATACGGCCTGTCGGTACCGGCGACGGAGCACTCCATTATGACATTGCTAGGTCAGGGGGGTGAAGAGAAAGTTTTTGACCATGTGCTGAACGCATATCCCGATGGTATACTCTCCTGTGTATCGGACTCCTACGACGTCTTCAACGCTGTAACCAACCTGTGGGGTGGAGTATTTAAAGATCGCATTCTGGCACGCAACGGCCGGTTGGTCGTGCGTCCCGACAGCGGCGATCCCGTTATGACCCTGAAGACGATCTTCCAACTCCTGTTTGAAAAGTTTGGCTTTACCGTGAATAGCAAAGGCTATCGGGTACTGCCGCCGCAGATACGTGTCATACAAGGTGACGGTGTAGACTACGATTCTATCCAGACCATTTATGAAGCACTAAAGAAGGACGGCATATCGGCCGAGAACCTAGTGCTGGGCATGGGCGGTGCGTTGTTGCAAAAGGTGAATCGCGATACCCAGAAGTTTGCCCTGAAGTGCTCGTATGCGGAAGTAGACGGTCGTCCGGTGATGGTACAGAAGTCGCCGAAGGAGATGGACGAAAACGGTAACCTGGTGCAGTCGTTCAAAACTTCCAAAGCAGGTCGTTTGAAACTGGTGCGTGACAGTGCCGGCTTCCGCACGGTGGCGGAAGGAGCGGAGGCAGGCCTGCCCGACATTTTAGAAACGGTCTTTGAGAATGGAGAGATCAAGAAAGAGTATACCTTTGCATCCATACGCAACCAAGCCTAGTACGACCCTTTTATGGAAAACAACATCAAGATCTACAGCACCTCGACCGCACGGGTTCTCAGCGAACGCATTGCCTCCCACCTGGGCATGCCGCTGCATCACATCCACTGCGAGAAATTTTCGGACGGCGAGCTCTTTGTACGCTTCAACGAAAGCGTCCGGGGCCAGACCGTCTTTCTCATCGCCAAGATTAACATGCCGTATGAGAACATCTTTGAGCTGCTGCTGACCGTTGATGCTGCCCGTCGTTCTTCGGCCCGCGAGGTAGTGCTGGTGTTGCCGTACCTGCCGCACAGCCGCCAGGAGCGGCGTGACAACCAGCGCACCTCCATCTCGTCGCGCATCATTGCCGACATCATCCAGCAAATGGGTGCTGACCGCATCATTACCCTAGACCTGCACACCAATGCCATTGAGGGCTTTTACAAAATACCGCTCGATCCGCTCTCGTCGCTCAAGCTGTTTGTGGGCCACATCAAAAGCCTCAACCTGCCCGACCTCTGTCTGTGCAGCCCCGACTTTGGCGGCATCAAACGGATCAAGCAATACAAAAAGCACGTGGACGCCGAGATGGTGGTGATCAATAAAGAGCGCCTCAAGGCCAACCAGGTAGCACACATGGAGATCATTGGCGACGTGACCGGCAAGAACATCATCATCGTGGATGACCTGGTCGATACGGCCGGTACATTGTGTAAGGCGGCCGATCTGCTGATGGAGCACGGTGCCCGTTCGGTCCGTGCATACTGTACGCACGGTGTGTTGAGCGGGCCCGCACTGGACAACCTCATGAACTCACGCCTGGAGAAGCTGTACATGGCCGACACCGTTGTGGCCGAGCTGAATCACCCAAAAGTCGAGATTGTGACGTGCGCCGAGCTGTTGGCCCGTGCCATCGAGCACCTGGTGACCAACAAAAGCCTTAGCCAGATGGGCTAAAAGCGCTATCTTTGAGCATGTACCTGCTCTTTCCCGGACGCCACCAGCTCCTGACCAACTTCCAGTTTCATTACCTATCGGGTCTGTTGTCCAACGGTCTGCACACCGCGCATGACATCCACGGTAAGGCTTTGCCCGCCGGTGACATCGACGCGATCGTGTTTGCCGTCACGTCGGCCAACCACAGCAACACCCGCCGCAACCCGCTGCCGTTTTATTTGCGCGCACTGGCCATTCGCGAGTTCACGGCCACCCTGGGTGTGCCGGTATATATCTATGGCATCGACGACGTGGGCAGCCTGAGCAACTTCGCCACCTACACCTTAAAACGCATTCGTCACGAAAGCGACGGCCAGCTGGACCTGCACGCGGGCAACACCGCGGTAATCTGCTCGACACCGGTATTGGAGATGTACGAGCCACTCGGCTTTCCCATCTTGCCGGCCGAGCTGACCGACCGCCGCACCTGGCAACACCATACAGCCCTGCCGTGGGACGTTGTTGAAAAGATTGCCACAACCGATGCGTGGGAGGATGACCGTTATATACACGATCACATGCATCCGTCGTCACGCGCACTGTGGCAACAATATCGCCTGGCGAACAAGGTGCAGTTGCTGTTTCGTGACACTATGATTGGTGACGACGGCGATATCACTACTACGCGCGACTACAACACCTACGTGCGCCAGATGGATACCATCGCCGCATTGAAATATACCGATACCGCGTCGTATATCCGCCCGGGACGTGTAGGCGACATTGGCTGCGCCGTAGGCTCGTGGATTAAGCTCGCGTGTGATGACGTGCGGCTGCGCGAGTCGGACTTCTACGGCATCGAAGTAGCGCGCCACCTCTTCGATATCTGTCAACAACGAAAACACAATGGTGAGTTTAAGAATCCTTTTGTATTCTTCTCCCAACGCAATGCCGTGACGGGTCTGGCCTTCGAGCCGAACTCGATGGATACGATCCATACTTCGTCGCTTACGCACGAGATCGAATCCTACGGCAGCCGTGCCGACCTGCTTGTCTTTATTCGTAACCGCTACGCGGAGCTTCGTTCGGGGGGTGTCTGGATAAACCGTGACGTGGTAGGCCCTGAAGACAAACACCAGTCGGTGTTGATGAAGCTCAATGCAGCGGACGGAAGCAACGACGATGTTTTCAAAGCCGCCGAAACGCGGGAAGCGCTCGCGCAGCACCTCGAGGGCCTTTCCACCGCAGCACGCTTTCGCAGGTTTGCGCAAGACTTCCGGAAAAAAGAAAGATATACACTGGCATATGAGGACGTGGAGCATCAGGGCGAACGTTATGTTCGGCTGTCACTCGGTGATGCGTGCGAGTTCATGAGCCGTAAGGACTATACCGACAACTGGGAGAGCGAGATGCACGAGACTTTTACGTTCTGGAGCTTTGCCGATTGGAAGCACGCGCTGGAAGAAGTGGGCTTTACCGTGGTGTCGGCTTCAAAGGCTTATGTCAACGAGTGGATTGTCAACAACAGGCTGGTGGGCAAAGTAGCGCTATTCACAGCGCAGGGAGGGGAGCTGATGCCACTGAACTATCCAGTCACCAACATGCTGCTGCTGGCGGAGAAAAAATAAGAGGCTACCTGTTGGGTAGCCTCTTCTATAGTGTACGATTGTAAATCGAAAATTACTCTCCCTTTTTGAGATCGTGGATTTCGCGATCGATATCATACAATGCATCTTTCGCATTCATGAGATCGAATATTTCGATGCAACGGCGTGCCTGACGCTCTTCTTCTAATTGTTCATCCAGGTACCATTGGAGGAATCGAGCTGTCTGATAATCGCGCGCCTTCTGACAGTGCTCGGTCATCTTGTTGAAATTCTCTGTGATCTGGATTTCCTGGTCAAGTGCCGCCACCAGGACCGAGCGCAGGTCTTCAAAATTACGTTCTACCTTGCCAACTTCCGGCGATAGAGCCAATGCCCCAGCATGGGTAATGTAGTGGAAAATCTTCATCATGTGCTCGCGCTCTTCGTCAGATTGTTTTCTGAAGAATTCGCCACAGCCGCGAAGACCTTGCGCATAACACCAGGCCGACATGGAAAGATATAAAGCTGATGAATGGGCTTCTACGCCCATTTGTTGATTCAGGATGTCCAAAACACTCTCCTGAAGAGAGGTTTTCTGACGGAGTATTGAAGTAGTTTGCATGTTCTTTATTTGTTTATCACAGGTCGCCTGCATAGGGCAGGACTCAATGTTCAATAAACAAAAATACCGCGTTAGATAACACGATCTAAGAAACGACGCGAAATGAGTATTATTTAAAACAAGTCTATATACAGACTGTCTGCCGGAGGGCAGTTTCGTGCGTGGAGATTCCCTGGCGCATCAGCATATCTTCCAACTTCAGATCAAACATCTGCTGGCCATACAGGGAGCGAAGCCGGGCAAAATCAGATAGTGACAGTGTAACGGATCTGCCGCAGCCGGAAAGGGGCACGCGCACCTGGTCGAACTCGGTTGCCAGGTTGTTCAGGTACTCGTCCATGTTTTTTCCTTGCATGGATGAAAACGTGAGCATGAACTCACAGATGTTCTGCTGGAACGTTTTCTCGCCCACCACCAACGCAAATCTGCTTCCAGTGCGTGAGAGCGTAAGTAAGAGCGTTTCGGTCACCTGATTTTCCAAAGCTTGCATTTCGAGAGCAAATGTAGCGACAAGTTTGTATTCCAAAACACTTTCCGTAGAAAAAATCTAAATAAGGATAATTATTTATCTTTCTGTTAGTCAATCAATTAAAAAAACAAAATTAGCATCCTAACCTCTTTTGAGCCATTTCAGCCGCTATTTCCCCGCACGCCTCCTTCCATCGTCTGGGCCGGATAAACTGAACAAAGTTTTTGCTACTCGATGCCTGGTATGGAGACTTACCCTGAATCGGGTATTTTAATCATGATGGAATTAAAACGGCGTTGATGTCTTCTGAAAGCGCTCCGACCGAAACGAAACGTGTGGGTTGTGTACGAATGGCCCCTGGCGGTGCCAAAAGGTCAAAATGCTAACCCCAGGTCATTTGAAAAAGCGTCATTGAATTAAAATTTGGAGGTTTTTTGAATTGAAATTTGCTGTTTGGATAGCCCTTCCTGGGGGAATGGCAAGAGGAGGAGGTTTGCATTGTACCGGATTTCGTATATACCTTTGTTTAGATTAAGTCTAAACAGAATCCCCAGTTAAAAGATGAAAAGAAGCCTTTACCTCCCGTTTTTCGTGGCGGCAGCACTTTTTGTGCAGGCCTGTAGTGATGATGATGGCGCGTCGGGCCCTTCCCTGGAAGATAAAGAGGCCGATGCCATCGAGACCTATGCGGACATTGTGTATGCCAGCTACGACGATAGCTACAACACTGCGGTAACGTTAAAGACACAGATAGATGCCTTCGTAGCGGCCCCTACCGCTGAAAAACTTACCGCCTGTAAGACAGCCTGGTTGGCGGCCCGTCTGCCCTATGGCCAGACCGAAGCATATCGTTTTTACAATGGCCCGATCGATAACGAGGATGAAACCAACGGCCCGCTGGGTAAAGAAGGTCTGATCAACGCCTGGCCCATTGACGAAAGCTTTATTGACTATACCGTTGGTAGTAGTGGTGAAAGTGTGAACCTGATCAACAACAACGAAGAATATCCCGAGATCACCAAAGGCTTGCTGGAAGAGCTGAACGAAAGCTTTGGCGAGACCTCGATCTTTACCGGCTATCATGCCATCGAGTTCCTGCTATGGGGTCAAGATCTAAACGAGGACGGTCCGGGCAATCGTCCTTATACCGATTACCTGACAGAAGGCGGCACACATGAGAACGCAACCCGCCGCGGTCAGTACCTTAAAGTGGTCACCGAGCTGCTGGTGGACAACCTGAAAGAAGTACGCGATGCCTGGAAAGACGGTGCTACCTATCGTACTAAGTTTGTAGAAACAACGGAAACACCGGTAACCGTAGGCTTTATCTTCAAAGCACTCGGTGAGCTGAGCAAAGGTGAGCTGGCCGGCGAGCGTATGACCGTAGCGGTAGACGAGCACGACCAGGAAAACGAGCACTCTTGCTTTAGCGACAACACCGTGAACGATATCAAGATGAATTTCAAAGGCTTGAAGAACGTATACTACGGTTCGTATACCCGTGTGGATGGTACGACGGTAGACGGCGCCAGCTTTAAAGATATTGCGGAAGATGCAGATGCCACCAAGGCCAAAAAGCTGGAAGATGCCTTTGCAGATGCTGAAGCGAAGATCAACCTGATCAAAGCTCCCTTTGATCAATCGATCAAAGCCGGTAGTGCCGACAACGACGCTATCTGGGATGCGATCGGAGCGCTCACGGCGCTAAGCGACTTTTCCGCTGACGTGGCGCAGTCGTTGGGTGCGGAAGTATCGGAGTAATCGCGACGACATATAAAAATATTTACTGTGCTATGCTCAGTCACCGACTTTCCGGCGACTGAGCATAGTCATTTTACGATCATATGTATTTTCCACGTAAAAATGCCTTTTTAGGGATGCTCACAGGCATGTTGATGTGCCTGATGGTGGTGGCGTGTGACAGCGGTGACGACGAGGACCCGATACAGCCCGAAGAAGGGGAGGAGCTCTCGGGTGGCAGTAACTTTACCACCTTCACGCGAACCGAAGAAGCGTTTGGTGAGCAGGGTGACGGCGTGACGTCTGCCGAGCAGGTACAATTTGTGACCGGCAATTCGTTCTTTCGCAGCAACTGGGTAACGGCTCCTTCATCTGTCAAAACGCTGGACGGCCTGGGGCCTGTTATGAACGCCATCTCGTGCAGTGGCTGTCACTTTAAAGACGGCCGCGCCAAACCCCCCGCTACACCCGATGAAGTATTGAACGGCCTATTGTTCCGCCTGAGCATTCCCGGTGAAGGGATGCACGGTGAACCTGTGGATGAACCGAATTATGGTGGCCAGTTTCAAGACAAAGCCATCATGGGCGCCGATGCCGAAGGCACGGTGCGTGTGACCTATGAAGAAATAACCGGCGCGTATGCCGATGGTACGGGGTATACTCTTCGCAAACCGGTCTATACATTTGCAGGTCTGCAATATGGCGCAATGAGCCCCGCTATGATATACTCGCCGCGCATCGCGCAGCAGGTACCGGGCCTGGGTCTACTCGAAGCCGTGCCGGAGACGTTTATACGATCACTGGAAGATGCCGCCGATCGCAACGGCGATGGTATCTCGGGCCGCGTGAACGTGGTCTGGAACGAAGCCTCACAACAACCGAGCCTCGGGCGTTTTGGCTGGAAGGCCAACGTACCGACCGTGCTGCAACAAACCGCCGGTGCCCTGCACGGCGACATCGGCATCACCTCATCGCTGTACCCGGGCGACGGCCTGACCGCCGAACAAAGCACGCGCTATAAAAACCTACCCACGGGCAGTGAAGATGGTGAGCCCGAGATCAGCGACGAGACGCTTAACAAGATCGTCACGTACATGAAAACCTTGTCAGTACCCGCTCGCCGCAATTGGAGCGACGCAACCGTACTGCGCGGTAAACAACTCTTTACCTCATTGCAGTGTGCAACCTGCCACGTACCACGCATGACAACCGGCACAGGCAATAGTGTAACGGCACTCGACAATCAAACCATTCGGCCCTATACCGACTTGTTGCTGCACGACATGGGGGAAGGACTGGCCGACAACCGCCCTGACTTTCTGGCGACCGGCAGCGAGTGGCGCACTCCGCCACTGTGGGGCATTGGTATGATCAAGTCCGTTAACCACCACACCTTCCTGCTGCACGACGGCCGGGCACGCGATATATCGGAAGCCATTCTGTGGCACGGCGGTGAAGCAGCTGCGGCGAAGGAAGGCTTTACGCGTTTGTCGGTCGCGGACCGGGATGCGGTGATAAAATTTATAGAATCGCTTTAACATGACCATGAATAGTAAATTTGTAAAGGGATATACGGCCGGAATACTGGGCCTCGTGATCAGTCTGATGATCGCCTGCAGCGACAGTAAGAACGACAGCCCGGATTTTGATCGTACCACGCTGCTGACTGACATGGCCGACCACCTGATCGTACCTCAATTTACCAGGGCGCAAACCGACATACATGCCTTGCATGCCGCGATTACCGCGTTCACCGCCGGCGTTACCGCCGAGAATCTCGAAGCCGCACGGGCAAGCTGGCGTACCGCACATTCATCGTTTCAATACGTGAACTCCTTTAATTTTGGTCCCGGTGGGGCGGAAGGCGCACAGCGCACGATGGTGGAGGAGATTGGCGTCTTTCCGGTAGATGTAACGTTGATCGAAGAGAAGATCAGCACGAACACGTTTGCCATGACCGATGCCAAACGTGCAACCCGTGGCTTGCTGACGATTGAATACCTGCTCTTTGGTCCGGACGCAGGGGAAGATAAGATTGTCGCAGCGTATGCATCACAAAATCGCCGGGATTATCTGACGGCTGTAACCGATCATTTACAGACATACATCGATGCTGTGACAGCGTCGTGGAAAGGAAGCTACCGCACGGCGTTTGTCAGCAACAACGGCACCGACGTAGGAAGCTCGACCTCGCTGCTGTATAACGAGTTTGTCAAGAGCTATGAGATTCTGAAAAACTACAAACTGGGTTTGCCGCTGGGAGTATTGGCCGGACAAATACAACGCGAGCCCGAACAGGTGGAGGCATATTACAGCGGCTACTCCCTGCAGTTTATCAAAGCGCACTACCAATCTGCCGTGAACATCTGGAACGGCACCGCTGCCGATGGCACCGATCATACGGGCTTTAAACAATACTTGCAGGAAGTAGCGGGCGGCCCCGAGTTAATTGCTACGACAGAGCAGCAACTGGCGGTTATTCAAACCGCACTGAATGCCATTCCTGAAACGCCGCCCTTATCGGTACAGATCGCTTCGGACGATGCCATGGCAAAAGTGCTGACGCTGCACGACGAGCTGCAGAAAAACACGCGCTATTTTAAGTCTGACATGTCGTCGCGGTTAGGTATCGCGATCACCTATAGCAGTGGTGACGGCGACTAGCTACCCATTGCGCTTAACCTTGGTTTCGTATGGCTTCCTACCTGCAACGTCCGGTAAGCATCGCGCCGCTCGTCACGTTCCGGATCATCTTCGGTGCGTTGATGATCGTGAGCACCGTTCGTTTCCTGTGGTTGGGATGGGTGGAAGATCATTACCTGCAGCCGGGTTTCCATTTTAAGTATTATGGGTTTGGATGGGTGGCGGTATTGCCTGCGCCGTGGATGTACGGTATACACCTGGCTCTGATCCTTGCGGCTGTGTGTGTGATGCTGGGGTACTATTATCGAATCGCCGCCGTGGCGCTGTTTCTGTTGTTTACGTACACGGAGCTTGTCGACCTGACGTACTACCTCAACCACTATTACTTTGTCAGCCTGATATGCCTGCTACTGATCGTGGCGCCGGCACACCGGCATTTTTCGTTGGATGCAGCCCGTCACCCGTACTTGCGACAAACACACGTACCGCATTTTTGGATCGTGGTGTTTCAAGCGCAGCTCGCCATTGTCTACCTATATGCCGGTCTGGCGAAGATCAACTACGATTGGCTTATAGAAGCCATGCCACTTCGCATCTGGTTGCCCGCACATGACAGACTGCCGCTGATTGGCGCGATTTTCCGGTGGGAGATAACCCCATACATTTTTAGCTGGGCCGGCATGCTGTACGATTGCACCATTGTGTTCTTTTTACTATACCGTCGCACGCGCCCCTGGGCATTTGTGACGGTTATCGTCTTTCACGCACTGACAGGTGTCTTGTTTCAGATCGGTGTCTTTCCGTTGGTGATGGCCGGCGCCGCGCTGATCTTTTTCTCCGATACATGGCATAAACGCTTTCACGAGCGCTTGCGGCGTATGTTCAGGATTCGATCGGTTGCATCGGCACAGGTCTCGTCTATCGCCCCCGTTCATCGCGTGTTACAAGGTCTATTTATACTCTACTTTGTTTTTCAACTATTGTTTCCCTGGCGTTATCTGCTATACCCCGGCAACCTTTTCTGGACGGAAGAGGGTTATCGATTCTCCTGGCGTGTGATGCTGATGGAGAAAGCCGGCACGGCGACGTTCTATGTAAAAGACGCACGTACGGGCCGGGAAGGCGTCGTGGTGAATAGCCAGTTTCTAAATGCGCACCAGGAGAAGCAGATGGCCATGCAGCCGGACATGATCTTGCAGTACGCGCACTTTTTATCCCGGTACTATGCAGCAAAGGGTGTATCTTCGCCCGCCGTGCGAGCCGAGGTATACGTTACCCTCAACGCGCAACCCAGCCAGCCCTTGATTGACCCGCACCAGAACCTGGTGGTCCTCGAAGATGGTTGGCAACCTAAAAATTGGATCTTACCTTATACTGATAGGAAATGAAGAACGGCCGGCTTTATTGGTTATTGCTTTTCTGCCTGGCCACGCTGACCGGGTATGCTCAAAAAGGGCAGGTGACCGGCACAGTCACCTCGGTCGGAGAAACGCTAACGACCGCCACCGTCGCACTGAAAGGAACCTCCTTCGTCGCACAGTGCGATAGCGAGGGTCATTTCCAATTGGTTAACGTACCGTGGGGCAATTATACCATCGTTGTGTTTGCCTTGGGAAAGCAAACTATTGAACAAGCTATAATTCTCAGCCAGCCCTCCATAGACCTGCACTTTACGCTGCAAGATCTACGTCAGGAACTCGATGCCGTGGAGGTACAAGCCGCCCAGGAAAGTGTATTGGGTATGACGCGCCTGGCGGCAGTGGAGAATTTTGGTTTACAGGAAGGTAAAAAGACTGAAGTGGTATTGGTCAGTAATCTAACGGCTAACCTGGCTACAAACAATCCCCGGCAGCTGTATGGTCGCGTCACGGGCCTTAATATTTGGGAGAGCGACGGTGTAGGCTTACAGTTAGGTATTGGCGGCCGTGGGCTCAACCCTAATCGCACCGCGAGCTTCAACACACGGCAGAATGGTTACGACATCAGTGCCGATGCGTTAGGATATCCCGAAAGTTATTACACGCCGCCGGCAGAAGCTATAGATCGCATCGAGATCATTCGTGGTGCCGCTTCGTTACAATATGGTACACAGTTTGGCGGTATGTTAAACTTCCGGTTTAAGAAAGGCCCGATCGATAAAAAGATAGAAGTCACTTCGCGCCAGACGCTGGGCTCCTGGAATTTCTTTGGCTCGTTTAACAGCGTGGGAGGAACCGTCGCGGATGGTAAGCTGAACTACTATGCCTACTATCAATTCAAACAAGGCGACGGTTATCGCCCCAACAGTGAGTTTGATTACCACAATGCCTTTGCCTCCCTAAATTATCAGGTGACCAGGAAGCTAGCGGTCAACCTCGATATTACGCACATGAATTACCTGGCCCAGCAACCCGGCGGGGAGACCGACCGGATGTTTGCCGAAGATCCACGGCAATCGTTGCGTGCGCGTAACTGGTTTCGGGTACGATGGGATTTGTTAGCGCTCAATGCCACCTATGCCCTAAGCCCACGCACGCAGCTCAACATACGCAACTTCGGCCTGCTGGCGACCCGCAGCTCGATCGGCAACATGCAGCGGATCAATCAGGCGGATGATGGCGAAAACCGCACCCTGATCGACGGCGACTTCGAAAACATTGGCAATGAAACTCGGTTGCTGCATCACTACACGCTACTGGGTCGCAACCACGTTTTCCTGGGGGGCATAAGACTCTACAGTGGGCACTCCACCGCGATTCAAGGCGATGGTAATGACGCCGCCGGGCCGGACTTTTATTTTCTCAATCCTGACAACGTTGAAAATTCCGACTATCGTTTTAAAAACCTGAACTATGCAGCCTTTGTTGAAAACATCTTTGTTCTCACAGACCGGTTAAGCATCACACCCGGTATACGGGTTGAAAATATACAGACATTTTCCAACGGGTATTATCGCACCATCCTGCGTAACCAGGCGGGTACTATCGTATCGGATGTACGTCAGGACGAAGACCTGGATCGCAACCGCAGTTTTGTCATCGCCGGTATAGGCTTGAGCTACCGGCCTTCGGAGGTGTTGGAGGCGTATGCCAACCTCTCACAAAATTACCGCGCCATTAACTTCAGCGACCTGCGCATTCAGAATCCTAACTTCTATGTGGACCCGAACATACACGACGAAAAAGGGTATACCGCCGACATGGGTATACGTGGCACTGCCGGGCAGGTATTTACGTACGAGCTTTCGGTCTTCCAGGTAGCCTACAAAGATCGCATCGGGCAGATGCTGGACACGGACACTGTGGGGCGCGACATTCGCCGGCGCGGCAACATCGCAGATGCGCGCATTCTGGGCGTCGAGTCGCTTGGTGAAGTAAATATTTCGGCACTGTTCCCACATAAGCCCGCCGTTACCTGGACAGTGTTTGTGAACACATCCGTGATTGATGCACGCTATATCCATACGGACGACAATACCATTCGCGAGAACAACAAAGTAGAGATGGTACCGCCCTTTATGTTGCGCACGGGAACAACGGCAAAATGGAAAACCCTAACGGCGAGTCTACAGTTTAGCTACACGGGTAAACATTATTCCGATGCGAGCAACGCCGAGTCTACAGCAGGTGCCATTGAAGGCATTATCCCGGCATACCAGGTAATGGACTTGTCGCTCTCGTATGGCTGGAAGATGCTGACGTTACAGGCCAGCTGCAACAATCTGCTGAATGAGCACTATTTCACCCGTCGTGCTGAGAGCTACCCCGGGCCGGGGATCATCCCTGCCGATGGGAGGGGGATCTACGTAACTCTGCAGGCCAGGATCGGCCGTTGACCGGTTGATACACTTTTGCCTGATTTTTAGGCTGTTGCGAGTGCTTTACTACCTTCTTCCTTACCTCATCATGGGCGGTAGTACCCGCTTTTAGTGAAAGAAACCTTGATTCTGAACGAATTCGTGTCTACTTTTGTTTGGAATTAGTCTAAATAGGTTGGTTACTAACAAACCACGTCCATGAGGGATCCCATTCGTATTCTATTAGCCGACAACCAGCCCCTAACCGCCGCAGGACTTACACAATTTCTTGGCGCCAACGACAATGCAAACATCATTGATGAGGTAACGAAACGCGAGCTGTTGGAACCCCTGCTTCGTAAACACACCCCCGACTTGCTTATTGCTGATTATAATCTAAGTGGTTTTATTACCCGCCAGGATATTCATGCGGTAAAGAATATTTCTCCACAAACGCAGGTGCTTATCATTTCGTCGGATGATAATAAGAGTAACATTCTCGATGTGCTCCAGTCAGGTGTAAAAGGCTATTTGACAAAAGAGTGTAGCCGTGAGGAGATTATGATGGCAATCCAATCGGTGTCCCGGGGCGAGAAGTTCTATTGCCACAAGATCCTCGACATCATCATGGAGAAACATTTCGGTGCCGAGATCCCCCAGGCAGCCGTCAATGTTCTCACTACCCGCGAAACCGAAATCCTCAAGTTGTTGGCCATGGGTAACTCCACGCAGAAAATTGCAGACGATCTGCACCTGAGCCCGCATACAGTACAAACACACCGAAAGAGTATCATCCGCAAGCTCAGCATTAAGTCGCCCACGGAGTTTGTGATCTACGCAATTGACTTCGGACTCATTAAACCGAGGTAACAGTCATCACCTGTAGAAGGTATGCGATTGGCCCGGAAGTATCAAGATGTATACCCTATATGATACACCAGCCGCATACATACTAGCCCCCACAAGGTAAATCAAAAATGCCCGATGCAAGCGATTGACGTAGGGTGACGCGCCGCTCTACTTTTGTTTAGAATTAATCTAAACAGAATGAGTAAATCTAGTGCCTACCGCATTGTTCTATTTCTCCTCGTCATAGGTATATCGTTCTCCTCGTCTGCGCAGCAGCTTCGTATTATCACAGCAGGCAGTGCGCTAACGGAGACGGTATGTGCGCTGGGAGATTGCGATAAGATCATTGCTTCGGATCGTACGAGCCTGTACCCCGCAGAGATTCAGAAATTGCCCTCCATTGGTTACCGCAGCAGCATTAACGCTGAAGGTATTTTGGGATTGAAACCCACCTTAATTATAGCAGAGAAAGATTATGTAGACGATGCGGTGCTGCAACAACTTGCCGGCAGCGGTGTGAAGCTGTTGATCGTAGATCGTAAGTATACCTTTGACGATACGCGTAAGCTCATACAACAGATCGCGACAGCGCTGCACCGCGAAGCCGAGGGTAAAAAGCTGATTGCCAAGATCGAAGGTGAGCTGGCAGAGGCCAGGGGGATGTTGAAGCGCGCCACCACGACACCGGCGGCGGTTTGTATTTACAACAGAGGCACGGCAACGGTCAGTGTAGCGGGCACCAATACCTTTGGTGAGATATTGCCGTACGTAGGCGCTACGAGCGCGGTCAAAGATATAGAAGGATATAAGCCGCTAAATACAGAAGCGCTCATTGCAGCCAACCCTGACTACCTGGTGATGATCGACGCCGGTGTGCAAAGCCTGGGAGGTGTTGACGGCGTCCTAAAAGTACCCGGTGTCGCACAAACAACGGCAGGTAAGAAGAAACAGATCGTCTCCCTCGACAGTTTGATGTTAACCAACTTCGGCCCGCGCTTCGGCGAAGCGGTAAAGGCATTGGTTGTATTACTACACCCCGAGCTCCAAGCTAAGTAACGATATGAACGCTGCAGTGACCTTGCGCGATTTTCGTACCACAGTTGTCCTGGCGGGATTGGGTGCCAGCTTATTGGTGGCGACTATATTCTCACTAACTATTGGCGCCGTGTCGATACCCGCCGGCGATGTTGTGGTGATCCTGCTGCAGAAACTGGGTCTTTTTCAGAGCACAGCGGTGGATGAGATGCACACCGTGGTATTGTCGTCGATCCGTATACCACGTATTGTTATGACAATGCTGATTGGTGGTGCGTTGGGCGTGAGCGGCGCAGCATTACAGGGTCTTTTCCGGAATCCTTTGGTAGAGCCCAGCCTGATCGGTGTATCCGGTGGCTCGGCGGCCGCGGTGGTCGTGCTTATTGTTTTTGGTGGTCCGTTGTCGATATACCTCGCGGCATGGGTCTATGACTCGCTATTACCCATCGTTGCTTTTGCCGGCGGGCTTTCGGCCACCTTCCTGGTGTTACGCTTAAGCAGCGAGCTGGGGCGCACCAACGTGGCGGTGTTGATCCTGACGGGCGTTGCGCTGAATGCGCTCGCGGAAGCGGTCATCGGCCTGGCAATCTTCTATGCTGACGATAATCAACTGCGCACATTTACCTTCTGGACACTCGGTGACCTGGGCGGCGCTACGTGGCAAAAGCTAGGTTTCGCAGCACCCTTTCTGATCGGATCAACGGGGGCACTGCTATTTTTTGCGCGCTCGCTGAATGCGCTCGCGCTGGGAGAGGCCGAGGCGTATCACATCGGTGTAGATGTAGAACGCACAAAAAAACTGATCATACTTTTTGCCGCACTGGCGGTGGGTGTAAGTGTATCGCTGTCGGGCATGATCGGCTTTATCGGGCTCGTCGTTCCACACGTTATCAGGCTGTCGTTTCAGGCGGATAACCGGTTGGTGTTACCGGCCTCGGTGTTAGGCGGTGCATTGCTGTTGGTGCTGGCCGATGTTATCGCACGCACGGTAGTCAGCCCGTCGGAACTGCCGATTGGCGTAGTAACGGCGTTGATCGGCGCACCCTTCTTTGTGGCCCTTTTATTAAACGCAAAAAAGAGACACGAGCTATAATGTACGAAGCCAATCAAATAGCGTTTCGCACCCAGGGAAGAACGATCCTGGATGGTATATCCCTGCAAGTGACGCCCGGTGCCTTTACGGCGATTGTTGGCCCGAACGGTGCCGGCAAGAGCACACTGCTGAAGGTTATGGCGCACGAGCACCAGCCCAGCCAGGGAACGGTGAGTATTAACGGACAGGATATTGATTCATATACACCGCGTGAGCTGGCGCATGTACGTGCCGTATTGCCGCAGAGCACGACCGTACAATTTACCTTTACCGTGGAGCAGGTCGTAGCCCTGGGCCGTCACGGCCGCCGGGCATTGCCCGCAGAAGATAGGTCCGTTTGTGAAGCGGTCATGACCGTGACTGGCACGCTGGCCTTTCGCAATCGTCAGTATCAAACCCTGTCAGGCGGAGAGAAACAACGCGTACAACTGGCGCGTGTACTGGCGCAAGTGTGGGACGAAACGGTATACCCGCGGTATATTCTACTCGATGAGCCCACCAGCAGCCTGGACATTGCCCAACAGCAATACATCTTTCACCTGGCCCGTACGGTCTGCCGCCGCAACATCGGCGTGATGGCGATTGTGCATGATCTCAACCAGGCGGTGCAGTATGCCGACGCGCTATACTTTCTGCGTGATGGCCAGGTGGTAGCAAACGGCCCCGCCACCGAGGTATTCACAAAAAGTAATATTGAAGAAACGTTCCGATGTCGCGTCAATCTATACCGCGACCCGGTCACCGGCCAGCCGTATATCATTCCGGCCAGCGATCCTGCTGAACGGTTTATCGCGGTGGGTAAATAATCTATAAACGCAAGACAAAAAGAATAACACGTGGAAACTTCAACTCAAACCAAAACACCGGCGGCCGCTGGCGCAAACGCGCTGGCCGAAGCGTGGGAATCCCTGCAACAAACAAAACCCGGTATTCGCATTCGCGAAGCAGCCCGGGCGTTGGAAGCCAGCGAGGCCGAGCTGCTCGCCACGAAGATTGGTCCGCAGGTAGTGCGCTTGCAAGGGCCCTGGCCGGAGCTGCTGCGAAGGTTTACGACACTCGGTCGTGTCATGTCGCTTACACGCAACGACGCCTGTATCCTGGAACACAAAGGCCCCTTCCAGGAGATCGATATTATTGATGCCGGTCCGCGGTCAATGGCGACGGTCATTGGCCCCATCGAAAGCCGTGTGTTCTTCCACGCCTGGCACGTAGCCTTTGCCGCCACCGAAGAGAAGACCGACCGGGTGCTGAAGAGCATTCAGGTGTTTGATCGTTCGGGCGAAGCCGTCACCAAAATATACCTGCAAGAGAAGAGTGACGAAGAAGCCTATGCGCGCCTGCTCGAAGATTTCCGTTCGCCCGATCAAAGCCCGGAACAACCGGTGTCCGTCTATGCAGCGGAAGTACTGCAAGGGCCCGAAAGCGAAGCGGCTTTTCTACAGGAGTGGGGCGAGTTGAAAGACACGCACGATTTCTTTGGCATGCTGCGTCGTCACAAAGTGGACCGCTACCACGCGCTGGAAGTCGCACGGGGAAAATATACTTATCAGGTTAACGCGAAAGCTACACCCCAGCTTATTCTGGAGCAGGCCGCCGCACAAAAACTTCCCATCATGATCTTCGCCGGCAACCGCGGCAACCTGCAGATCCACCAGGGCAAGGTACGCACCATTCGGTTGCTGGAACGCGGCCACAATGGTCCCGAGCCGTGGCTGAACGTACTCGATCCCGACTTCAACATGCACCTGCGCATGGACCTGGTGGATACGGCATGGGTTGTAAAGAAAAATACAACAGAAGGGTTTGTTACGTCGGTGGAGCTGTTTGACAAACAGCGTAACCTCGTTGCCCAATTCTTTGGCCTGCGCAAACCGGGTATACCCGAGAAGCTCGAGTGGCGCAGCATCGTCGAAAATTTACCGGCTTTGTAATATGAAATATCGATTGGCAATCGCCGGTGTATTGCTGGCCTGGCAAGTGCCGTGGCTATACGCACAGGATTCGCTCCGTACGACGCAGCTGCAGAACGTGGTCGTCACGGGCCAGTTCGAGCCGCAGTCGATCCGGCAATCCGTATACCAGGTGCGCACCATCTCCTACGCACAGATCGTGCGGCGGGGCGCTACCAATCTGCAGAGTGTGCTTGCCACGGAGCTGGGGGTTCGTTTCACAAACGACCTGGGCCTGGGCACAAGTGACATTCGGTTGATGGGCATGGGTGGACAGAATGTTAAAATCCTACTCGACGGCGTGCCGTTGTTGGAGCGTGGCGAAACCCGCGAAGCCTTGAACCAGATCGACATCAATACGGTCGAGCGTATCGAGATCGTGGAAGGACCGATGTCGGTGATGTATGGCTCTGACGCGCTGGCGGGTGTGTTTAATATCATTACAAAAAAATACGACGGCCACTGGAACCTCGAGGCGCGTGTGCTGGAAGAGACCGCGGCGAGTGAATACGATCCGTTTACCGACAAGGGCGTGCACAACGAAAGTATTGGCGCCCATTGGCAAAGGGGCAAATGGTCAGCGGGTGGTTCGGTGACACGCAACAACGCGGGCGGCTGGAACGAAGATCACTATCCCAGCGACCTGCGTCCGCAGCCGATGCGGTGGCACCCCAAGGAGCAGTTGCTCGGTATGGGCAACGTTGGTTTCGCCACGGGCAAGCTGACGCTTCGCTACCGCCTGAACTACACGGACGAAACCATTACCAGCTTGGGTACTTACAACCCGAGGGAAGGGACGGCGGTCGACAAAGAGTATATCACACACCGGTACAACCACCAACTGCAAGCGGATTGGAACCTCACCGAGCGACTGGTATACAACGGCGTCGCCAGCTACCAGGATTATTCACGCCGCACCCGCACGTTGCTGTACGACATGGCGACGGGCGCAACCTGGCTCTCGCCCGAGTTGGGCACACAAGACGAGACGAACTTTAGCATGGCGATGAGCCGCGGCACGTTCCTGTACCGGTTGTCGGATCGCGTCTCGCTGCAGCCCGGCTATGACATCAACCTCAGCAAAGGTGCCGGCGACCGCATCGACCGTGAACGGGAGATAAACGACTATGCTGTCTTTGCTACGGCGGAATTCAAGCCCACATCGTTCCTGAATATACGGCCCGGCGTGCGGTTTATTCACAACTCCGTGTACGAGGCACCACCTGTGGTGCCTTCCATCAATACAAAGTTTCAGCTCTCTTCGCGCCTTGATCTGCGGTTGGCCTATGCGTACGGCTTTCGCTCACCAGCATTGCGTGAGTTGTACTTCAGCTTTCACGATGCCAGCCACGACATCTTTGGCAATGAAAACCTGAAGGCGGAGTACTCCAACAGCTTTACCGGCTCATTGGCCTGGCAGGCGTATACCGGCAGCAAGGCTCAGTTAAACTCAACCCTGGCCAGCTTCTACAATACCTTTAAAGATCAGATCATCCTGGCTACCGTAGCCGACCCTACGGCGCCCTCGGGTATGATCTCGCGGTATGAGAATATTACAAAGTCGCGCACGATCGGTACTACCCTGGATAACAATTACCAGTACGGCGGACTGCAAGTATCGTTAGGCTTCTCCTACATCGGCGTCTCCGACCCGCTTAAATCGCAGGAGGGAAAACTGGAACTGATCTGGTCGCCGGAAGTACGCTCCAACGTATCCTATACATGGAGCAAGCCGGGCACCACGGTGAGCCTGTACTACAAATACACCGGCAAGAGCTCCAACTATGAAACGGTTACGCTCGAAGGAAGCACCGAGCCCATCACACGCCTGGCTACCCGCGAAAATTTTCAATGGGCGGACTTTACAGTTGCCCAACGAATCAACCGCATGCTGGACCTGACGCTGGGAGTGCGAAACCTGCTGGACGTGACAACGCTGCGTAATACGTCGTTGGATGTTGGCAATGCGCACAGCGGTGGCGGAGATGTACCGATGAGCTACGGCCGCTCGTACTTCCTGTCCCTGCACTTCCATTTTACCAAATAAAACGAACACCTATCTTTTTTACATAATCTAAATTCTTATGAATAGCTTGAACAGATTTCTGAAGTTGGCTGCTATCGCGTGTAGTATTATATTCTTAGCGCTTGTGATCAACGCATGTAGCGATGATGACCCGCCGCTTCCGGCTAACGAGGCTGACTTCGAGGCCACTGCATTGGGTCTGGAAGAAGGCCAGGAAGAAGCTGAAATAAAACTAACCCTGTCGCGTGCCGCAGACGTGGCCACCGATTTTACCGTGAGCTTTGTCGCTACAGGTGTACAATACGGCACCCACTTCACCACCGATCCGGCTGCGACCGATGGTAAACTGACGGTGTCTATACCAGCCGCTTCGAGCACGGTATCATTCAAAGTACTGCGCAAGAGCAACGTGTTTCTGGATGGTGATGCCTCCATTATCTTTACCGTAGGCACCGCAGCGCAAAATGCGGTGATAGGAGAGAAGTCAACCGTGACCGTGTCGTTCTCGCCCATCGTATCCGAAGGGCAGCAGATGAAGCTGGAAGGCATCATCAGTGATGAGCTCGGGTCGAGCGCAGGCAACTCGGTATTTGTTGATTTTAGCAGCAACCAGCAGACGGGTGTAGCTCGCGCGTCATGGGATCTCGGTTTCTATAGCGGCGACGAGTTCCGTGTTATTATCAACAACACCACCGCGGCGTCGGTGATCGCTGTCGAGGCGACGGATTTAGCTGACGTTACCGCAGAAAATGTTGAAACGGAAGGCCTGGCCCTTGGTCAAGGTGCCGGCACGTTCGATATCATCGACGATGTAACTGGTGACCTTACTAAAACCGCTATCGAAGAAATCTCGGCTACCGAAGCTGATAACAAAGTATATATAATCAACCGCACCGGTGGGTTTGGTATTGTCGACAAGCCGGAAAATCTGATCAAACTTCGTGTGGTGCGCAACGGTGCGGGCTACAAACTGCAATATGCAGCACTGACCTCTACCGATTTTAAAGAGGTTCAAGTGACGAAGTCTGCTACGAATGACTTTACTTATGTATCGTTTACCACGGGTGCAATGGTAGAGGTGGCACCTGCACGCGAGAAGTGGGACATCGAGTGGACGTATAGCATCTACAAAGCACCGCAAGGTATTCCCTATGCGTATTCTGATCTGGTGTTCATCAACAGTCGTGGCGGTGTATCCGCCGTGCAGGTACTGGAAACGACGGTATCATACGATCAATTCGCGGCCAGCAATGTAGCGAGCCTGAAGTTTGACGGCCAGCGCGATGTGATCGGCTCCAGCTGGCGCGTAACGTCTGTGCCTCCGGGCAGCACAGACGTGGTCGGTGTACGGACTGACCGGTACTATGTGGTGAAAGATGCGTATGAGAATGTTTATAAACTTCGGTTTATTAATTTCCACTCGGCCGATGGTGGCACGCGTGGTAAGCCGCTGATTGAATACAAACTTGTTGTGAAGGGATAATAATTCTTTTAAACCTACACGGGCCGGGACAACAGCTGTCCCGGCTGCTGTGGGTAACAAGCCTAAAGACCGCTCTCTTTTACTGTTATTCTGACAATGATATTATGATCCGCCAAGCTATCCCACAGCTTCCGTCGCTCGATCTGGAACGGTCACGCGACTTTTATGAACGCAAGCTCGACTTTGTACTGCATCGTCAGTACGAAGACCTGATCATCCTCAAACGCGAGGATATTGAAATCCATTTGTGGCATTGCACCGATCCGGCAATTCCGCAAAATTCCCGCCTGTACTTTCGCGTGTCGGGCGATATTGAAGAACTGTATGAGCATTGTGAGCGCAAGGGCATTGTGCGGCTTCACCTGGAGGACCGGCCGTGGGGTATGAAAGAATTCTACGTGGGCGATCCCGACGGTAACCTGTTGAAATTCGGTCAACCTTCTTTTGGTGTCCTATGAACATGCCGCTGCACATCGAAGAGCGGGCGCTGTATCAGAATGACCTCTTTAAGGTTGTGCAGTTGGCGGGTGCAGAACGCCAACGGTTGCGTACGCGGTATGCTACGGGAGAGCAGTTCATGATGGTCAAGAAGGGCCGCGTGATCATACACCTCAATGGTACCGATCATGAATTATCGCGCGGCAAGACGCTGGTAGTACCGGCCGGGCAGCCGTATGGGCTGCGCGCAATGACGAGCTTTGAGGTGATATCGGTTATGAGTCCGTCCGTTGTTACAACCTTTGCAGACGAATAAGGTATGCTGAGCGAAACGTCCGCCCGGTATTTTGTAGCGTTGGCCGAGAGTACCCTGGCCAGTCAGGATATTACGCTGACGGCGAAGAAAAAGCGTATTCTGGAAGAGATTCTCAACGGCCATGGCTCCTTTGATGCCGAGTCCGTATACCTGCGTCTCTGTAACCAGGGCCGGTGTGTCAGCCGCTCGACCGTATACAACACCCTGGCGGTGCTGGTGCGCGTGGGATTGTTAATGATTAGCCATGACCCACAGCGGAAGCTTCAGATATACCATTTGCAATGCAAGAGCATCACACTTTTGGCACCGGGGCAGCCTTAAAATCCATAATCGGTGCGATACGTCATGCGTAACGTTGTTTTTATGTTCGCACATGTCTAATTTGCGGCTTGTTACCCCCTCATGTGTTATGGCTGTAAAGGATAAATCCGAGAAAGATCCCGGCGATTTTAAGATCGACCACAGCAGCCCTATACCGTTGCACATTCAAGTGGAGAACGAGCTGCGGAAATTGATCGAAAGCCCGCATTTCCAGAATGGAAAACTACTGCCCAAAGAAGTAGAGCTGGCCAAGCGGCTGGGTATTTCGCGTAATACGATCCGTCAGGCAACCAACAAACTGCAACACGAAAACCTCCTGGTACGGAAGAAGGGGGTTGGTACAACCGTTGTCAAGAAGACCGTCAGCACACGCCTGGATAATTGGTTGAGTTTTAGCGACGAGATGCACAACCAGGGCGTAGAGTCCATCAACCATAGCATCAAGGTCTCCTGGGTCAACGCCGACGAAGACGTAGCCCTGAGCCTTGGCATTGAACAAGACAAGCGCGTGCTGCGATTGGAGCGCCTGCGGGGCACCGGCACCGGCCCGTTTGTATACTTCATCTCGTACTTCCACCCGCGCGTGGGATTCACCGGCAAAGAAGATTTTTCCCGGCATTTGTACGAGATCATGGAGCATGACTACCACACCATCCCCACTATCTCCAAAGAGAAAATCAGTGCCGTATCGGCGAAAACCGAGATTGCCAAAAAACTGGGTCTGAAGAAGGGTGACGCCGTGCTGTTCCGAAAACGCATCGTGTGTGATCCCGGCAACCGCCCGGTAGAATACAACCTCGGCTACTATCGCGGCGATAGCTTCACCTATGAAATCGACATCCGCCGCTAACGCCGGCATGAACAACGGGCGCGCCACCTCTGTATTCACTCTCGCTCCCACACTCACGCTGATTGATATACCCTCCATAGGGTACTCTTTTTAACCCTCTAGGGTGATAGGACAATAGACGTTCCCAGCCTAGCTTTGCGGTTATTCAGTATTTAGACCACGGAGTATGGCAGAAAAGAAGCTTTCGACACTGTTCAAAAAAGTCATCGGCAAGCTTCACTTGTGGTTAGGCCTCGCTTCGGGCATCATCGTTTTTATCATTGCCGTAACCGGCTGCCTCTACGCCTTCCAGGCGGAGATCCGTAACCTCACCGAGGGCCACCGGTTTGTGGAGATTCAAAACAAGCCCTATTTACCGCCGTCGCGTTTGAAAGACATTGCCATGGCAGCCCTGCCCGGCAAACACCTGCATGCTGTGTTATATGGCAAACCCGGAAAGGCTGCGCAAGTGATCTTTTATCACCCGGACCCGGTTGATTATTACGTAGCATACCTCAATCCGTATACAGGCGAAATACTGAAGCTGTCAGACGAAGAAGCGGGTTTCTTTCCGTTCATTCTCGACGGACATTTTTACCTCTGGTTACCCCACGAAATCGGTCAGCCTATCGTAGCGTCTGCCACACTAGTATTTTTCTTTATGCTCATCTCAGGCATCGTGCTGTGGTGGCCGCGGAACAAGGCCGCTGCCAAACAACGGTTTAGTATCAAATGGAGCGCGCGCTGGCGCCGGAAGAACTACGACCTGCACAACGTGCTGGGCTTCTATGTATCGTGGATTGCGATCATTTTTGCCATCACCGGATTGGTCTGGGGCTTTACCTGGTTTGCCAAAGGACTCTACGCTGTAACCGGTGGTCAAAAGTCGGTTATGTACGCGGAGCCGATGTCTGACACCACGCAGGTGGCGTCGTTTGACGAGCCCGTCATGGATAAGATCTGGCGCCGTATGACAGCCGAATATCCGAATGCTGCCGTGCTGGAAGTACATAGCCCGGAAACAGCATCGTCACCGATAGCCGTGGGGGTGAATCCCGACGACGGCACGTACTGGCAAAACGACAACATCTACTTCGATCAGTATACATTGAAAGAGCTTCCCGTAGACCACATCTACGGCCGGTTTAAAGACGCTGCGGCCGCCGACAAGCTCATGCGGATGAACTACGACATTCATGTCGGCGCCGTGCTGGGCCTACCCGGCAAAATACTGGCCTTCTGCGCCAGCCTGCTGTGCGCCAGCCTGCCCGTTACCGGATTCTATATCTGGTGGGGTCGCCGCAAGAAGAAAGGCAGCGAGCTGGAAGATGAAGAAGACACACAACTGGCACGCAAGCCGACCGCCATTAAACGCCCGGCGCCTGTGATGCGCAGACCCGTCGTGGCGGCCAATAATAAATAGCATTTACTACTTCTCCAGGTATTCTTTAATTAACAGCAGGGCTTTCTGATACCCTTCTGTAAAGTTCTTGCCACCACCCGGATAGTCCTCGATGCTTCGCAGTCCGTTGATCAGCATTTTGCCCCCTTGCTCAGCGTTATCGTCATCATAGAAATGAGATACCCACGGCTCGTCTTTCTCAAAATCATCACGTAAGCCTATACCGTTGGAGAAGAACTGGAACGGCGTCTGCAGCACGCGCGGCTCGAAGTAATCCTGATCGTTGTCGTTGATCATCTGAAAGTAGGACAGGAGAAAATCTACATGAGCCAGTACACGCGTATTGAGCTCGGCGCGGGTCTCCTTGTGATCGGGCTTTGTCCGCCACTCGTTGGACCGCGGCGCCAGCAGATCGAATGACTTACTCCTATACTCTTCGGATACCTGACATTTTAAGATCGTGCCGAGCGTTTCCTTCGGCCCGTCGATGATTTCGAGCACCAGCCATTTACTGTCTATACTGGTGATCGTAAATTTTGTATTGTTCTCGGTGTTCTTTAACGTGAAGATAAGCTCCTTGCCGTGACGACGCCATTGGCCCACGCGGTAAAGCGGTTGATGCGCAACCGTAGGCTCTTCGTCTTCGTGCTCATACTTGTTGAAGAACGACGCGCTGCCGTCGTCATAGAAGGAGAGGAAAGCATCGTAGTAGATTGTCTCGCTTTCATGATCGTTTTCTGCCAGCTCCATCTTGGTGACGTGCCACGTTTGTTCAATACCGGGAGAAAAGAGATTACACGCCGTGGGAATGATCAGCAAAAGCAGGAAGGAGGGGATACGGAATGGCATAGGGTCAACTATAGTATACATTATAAAGAAAATGAATCCCTTGCACAAAGTGTTGTCTACGTAAGAATAGTATCCTAAATGATCTTTTTCAAGAAGTGTCTATAAAACAAAAGCGGCTGCCCTTGTGGGACAGCCGCTTTATATCAAAAGTTAAACGGGATTACCGTTTCTTCTTGGCTACTTTCTTAGCTGCTTTTTTAGGAGCGCTTTTAACAGCCTTTTTAGCGACCACTTTTTTAGGGGCTACTTTCTTCACCACTTTTTTAGGAGCGGCTTTTTTCACCACCTTCTTTGCAACAGCCTTTACCGCTTTCTTCGGCGCGGCTTTCTTCGCTACCTTCTTAGCAACGGCTTTCACCGCCTTCTTCGGTGCAGCTTTCTTCGCTACCGTTTTGGTGGCCTTCTTCGGTGCCGCCTTTTTCGCAGCTTTTTTAGGGGCCGCCTTCGAAGCAGTTTTTGTTGCTGTCTTAGGAGCTGCCTTCGCTACGGTCTTCGTGGCCTTTTTCGGAGCGGCCTTCTTCGCAGGTGCTGCCGCTTTTTTGGGAGCCGCAGCCTTTGCTTCTTTCGCAAACTTTGCCGCCATCAGGTTCAGGGCCGAACCGGCTTTGAACCACTCGATCTGGTTGGCATTGTAGGTGTGATTCACCTGGATCGACTCTTCGGTACCATCGTTGTGACGGATTACCAGCGTGAGCGGTACTTCCGGAGCAAACGACGTCAGGCCCACGATATCGAACGTGTCGTCTTCCTTGATCTTGTTATAATCTTCCTTGTTCGCGAAGGTAAGACCAAGCATACCTTGCTTCTTCAGGTTGGTTTCGTGGATACGGGCAAACGACTTCACCAGGATGGCGCGCACGCCCAGGTGGCGCGGCTCCATGGCAGCGTGCTCACGGGATGAGCCTTCGCCATAGTTTTCGTCACCGACTACGATCGAGCCCAGACCTTGTGCTTTGTAAGCACGTTGTACGTTGGGTACTTCGTCGTAAGAACCCGTGAGGGCATTCTTCACGCTGTTAGTCTTCTCGTTGTAGAAGTTGGTAGCGCCGATCAGCAAGTTGTTTGAGATGTTGTCGAGGTGACCGCGGTATTTCAGCCACTTGCCGGCCATCGAGATATGGTCGGTTGTACACTTGCCTTTTGCTTTGATCAGCAAACGCAGACCTTTCAGGTCGGTACCTTCCCAAGCCTTGAACGGAGCGAGCAGCTGCAGGCGGTCAGACGTATCGCTTACTTTCACTACTACTTTGCTGCCGTCTTTTGCCGGCGCGGTGAAGCCCGGATCTTCTGCGTCGAAGCCTCTCTTCGGCAGCTCGTCACCGGTAGGAGGGTCGAGCTTCACTTGCTCGCCACGCTCGTTGGTGAGGTAATCGGTAGCCGGGTTGAAGGTCAGGTCACCGGCAATGGCCAGTGCCGTGGTCAGCTCAGGCGACGCTACGAAAGCAAACGTGTTGGGGTTGCCGTCGTTCCGCGACTGGAAGTTACGGTTGAAGGAGTGAACGATGGTGTTCTTTTCTTTCTTCTCCGCACCCACGCGGTTCCACATACCGATGCAAGGACCACAGGCGTTGGCAAATACTTTGGCGCCGATCTTGTCGAAGGCGTCGATAAAGCCATCGCGGTCGATGGTATAGCGTACCACTTCCGAACCCGGTGTGATGGTGAACTCGGCTTTTGTTTTCAGGCCTTTGGCGGCCACCTGGCGGGCCAGGCTGGCCGCGCGGGAAATATCTTCATACGAAGAGTTGGTGCAAGAACCGATCAGACCTACTTCTACTTTGGTAGGCCAGCCGTGCTTGGCAGCTTCTTCTTTGATCTTCGAAATAGGAGTAGCCAGGTCGGGCGTAAACGGACCATTGAGGTGCGGCTCAAGCTCTGACAGGTTGATCTCCACCACCTGGTCGAAATATTGCTCAGGGTTGGCATATACTTCTGCGTCGGCAGTGAGGTGTTCTTTTACTTTATTGGCCAGTTTGGCAACTTCAGAACGGCCGGTAGAGATGAGGTAGCGCTCCATCGACGCGTCGTATCCGAACGTAGACGTCGTAGCACCGATCTCAGCACCCATGTTACAGATTGTACCTTTACCCGTACAGCTCAGGGATGTGGCGCCTTCGCCGAAGTACTCGACGATCGCACCCGTACCACCTTTTACGGTCAGGATACCGGCCACTTTCAGAATGATATCTTTGGCAGAAGCCCAGCCGCTCAGTTTGCCAGTCAGTTTTATACCGATCAGCTTGGGGAATTTCAATTCCCAGGCCATGCCCGACATAACGTCTACCGCATCCGCACCGCCCACACCGATCG
Source organism: Parachryseolinea silvisoli (assembly GCF_021190955.1). GTDB lineage: Bacteria > Bacteroidota > Bacteroidia > Cytophagales > Cyclobacteriaceae > Ohtaekwangia > Ohtaekwangia silvisoli. The sequence continues at coordinate 28,904 of NZ_JAIOAO010000001.1, read as the reverse complement.
CCACCATGCCAAGGCCGCCAGCGTTTACCGTGTGAGAGTCGGTACCGATCATCATACCACCCGGGAAGGCGTAGTTTTCCAATACCACCTGGTGAATGATACCGGCGCCCGGCCGCCAAAAGCCGATGCCATATTTAGTAGAGACAGACGAAAGGAAATTGAATACTTCCGCGCTTTCGGTGTTGGCTATAGTAAGGTCTTCTGCCGCGCCTGTTTTCGCGACGATTAGGTGATCACAATGTACCGTAGAGGGAACCGCGACTTTCGGCCGACCCGCCGACATAAACTGCAGCAGCGCCATTTGGGCGGTGGCATCCTGCATGGCTACGCGATCTGGCGCAAAGTCTACGTACGACTTGCCCCTTCCAAAATTTTCCAACGTTTGATCGTCGTGAAGGTGGGAGTAGAGTATTTTTTCGGAGAGGGTGAGTGGGCGGTTTACAACTTTTCGGGCCTTGGTAATGCGCGAAGGCATCTTGTCGTACAAGGCTTTGATCATGTCTAAATCGAATACCATATTGTTAAAAGGTTAAAAAGAGACGCTAAAGTAGTAATATTTTCTCATCAGAAGGGGTGTCAGAGGCTGATGCACTCGTTTGCGGATGCGTTTTACCGCCCCGCGCCTTCTCTAATAACATATTCAGTTGACGGGTTTCGTCTTCGGTAAGGGTGTTCAACAAATTTTCGATGGCGATGACCTCGTCCTGCATTCGCGTCAGCGCATTGAGGCCTTCCTGCGTGATCGTCACCTCTACGCTGCGCTTGTCCGTTGCACAGTATATACGTGTAAGATACCCCTTCAGGCGCAGGCGTTCAACAATGCGGGAGGTGTCGGGCATCTTGTCAATCATCCGATCTTTGATGAGGTTGATCGACGCATGCCCGGGGTGTTGGCCGCGCAGGATACGCAGTACGTTGTACTGCTGCCGGGTGATGTCATGTTTTTTAAACACGCCATTCATACCGTCCAACAGGTAGTTATGAGTATACATCAAATTAAGAACAGCCTTATGATATTCGCTTCGGAAGTCCTTTTGATGGATGTCTTGTTCAAGGGACATAAGCCAAATAGCCGATCTGGTTTGCGGTGCCAAATTAGCCATTTATTTATTATGACGTGCATGTTACCCGAATAATCCAGGTGCCATCACTTGCTATTGATGTAATTTAGAAACTCTCTTTTTATGTTTTCGTCCTTGAATTTGCCCGAAAAGTAGGCTGTGCCGGTCTTGCTGTTGGTGTCGCCCACGCCCCGGGACGCAACACACATGTGGTTGGCATCGATCACCACGCCCACATCCTGGGTGTGCAGCACGCGCTCGATCTCCTTGCCGATCTGTACCGTTAAGCGTTCCTGCACCTGTGGCCGCTTGGAAAAGTATTGCACAATACGGTTGATCTTCGAGAGGCCTATCACTTTGCCCTGCGAGAAGTAGGCGACATGGGCCTTCCCATAGATGGGCACAAAGTGATGCTCGCAGTGCGAGTAGAATGTAATGTCTTTTTCGACCAGCATCTGGTCGTAGTTATACTTGTTTTCAAAGAGCCGGGCATGCGGCCGGTTCTTGGGGTTGAGACCGGCAAAGACCTCTTTGACGTACATCTTGGCGACGCGGCGCGGGGTGCCTTGCAGGCTATCGTCGGTCAGGTCGAGGCCGAGGATGTTCATGATCTCGCGGAAGTGCCCTTCGATACGCACGATCTTTTCGTCGTCGTCCAGGTCGAAGGCATCGGCACGCATTGGCGTTTCAAAAGAAGAAGCTACGTGGTCGTCGCCCATGTCGTCGTCGCCAGCCTTATTCGGCTGGGAATTCAACGAAGTTTCGTTCGGTCTCATACAAGGTGATTTTCAAGTCAAATTTAGAATCTATTTGGGCACGCAGAATCTTCCAGATAACGAGGGCAATGTTTTCAGCGGTGGGATTGATGCCCTTAAACTCGGCCAGGTCCAGATTGAGGTTGCGGTGATCAAACTTGCGCAGCACATGTTCCTGGATTAGATCGCTCAGCTCTTTCAGGTCATATACATAACCGGTGTCAGCATCGGGCTCGCCGACAAGGCTTACCACCAACTCGTAATTATGACCGTGATAGTTCGGGTTGTTGCATTTACCGAAGACCCGTTGATTTTGTTCATCCGACCAGGCCGCGTTGAAAAGACGGTGTGCTGCGTTAAAGTGTTCTTTGCGCGATACCTTTATCTTCATGCGTAAAGGTAAACAGGATTCCCGAAGAATGGTTCAATCGGATGTGTAAAACATACGCTATCGCCCGGGCTACGCGCTTCCTATAGCACTTTTACTGCGTTATAGTATAGGCGATTGCTTCTAAACAAGCACAGACGTAAGCGGCCTCCCGCCCACGGAGCGATCACTTGTTAGGGCTGTGAGGGAACTGTATGCGCAGCATAATGTGCGATGTCAGGATGAACTATTTGAGTAGGATTGATGGTTTGACCAAATACAGCCTGGCCACAAATTGCCAGTAAACTGAGCAATAGTGCCAAAAGAACACGATATTTCGAATTCAAGACGCGAGGGGGTTAGGGTTCGTAACTGACAGTGAATATAACCATGAAGCTTTTATTCACTACTATTCAGCTGATGAATTGATTGTTAAATAGTTAAATGGATTATTTGAACGGGTAGAATGCCATGAACTTTGAGGACATAAAAACCAGGATCGAGGCGTATCAGGCAGACGGAAAGAAGTTGTTCACCACATCGTCGTTTCAGTCGCACAGCCTCGTGCTGCTGCACATTCTGAGCCGCATCGATAAAAATATACCGGTTTATTTCATTAACACCGGCTTCCACTTCCCCGAAACAGTATCGTTTCGTGACTACATCGGCGAGCAGTTCGGGCTCAACATCGTTGACCTGAAGTCCGACGTGCCCAAGTTCATGCAGCGCGACCCCGAGGGGCGCCTCCTCTTTACCTCTGATCCGGATCACTGCTGTTACCTCAACAAGACCCAGCCCACAGACGCCATTCTGATGGCGCACGATGTATGGATCAACGGCGTACGCGCCGACCAAAGTGCGGTGCGGGCCGCCATGAAAGTAGAGCAGCCTGCCAAGCACGGTTGTGTGCGGTTCCATCCCATGCTGGACTGGAATGCCAAGATGATCTGGCAGTATCAGAAAGAGCACAAGCTGCCCAAGCACCCCCTGGAAGAAAAAGGATATGTCAGCATCGGGTGTGAGCCTTGTACCCGTAAATTAGATCCTGAAATGCAGGAGCGCGAGGCGCGTTGGTTCGGCATGAACAAAGTAGAATGCGGCCTGCACACAGACCTGATCAGCAAATAACCTCTATTACCACCTACAGTATCTAGCCTAATGAAAGTATTAATTACCGGCGGTGCCGGATATATCGGCACCGAGTTGATCAGTGCCCTCATAGCCAAGCCCGAAGTTGAGAAAGTTATTGTTTACGACAACCTGAGCAGACCAAACTACAATGTATTCCTGGGCCTGCGGTTGCAGAATTATTCCAAGGTATCGTTTGTCAAAGGCGAGTTGCTCGATTCACGCGGCCTGCGCAAAGTGTTGAAGGGCATCGACGTTGTATACCATCTGGCCGCGAAGGTCACTACACCGCTGGCCAATACGGATGCACATGTATACGAGCAAGTAAACCACTGGGGCACTGCCGAGCTGGTATACGCCGTGGAAGAGAGTGCTGTTAAGCGTTTTGTATACACCAGCAGCACCGGCATCTATGGCCCATCCACGGGCCAGCCGGTAGACGAAAACGCCGCTCCCGCCCCACATTCACTCTATGCAGTCTCTAAAATTCGTGGCGAAGAGCACGTGCGCAGGCTGGCATCGCGTATGGACACGTACATCATGCGCTGTGGCAATGTGTACGGTTATAGTAAAAGCATGCGGTTTGATTCGGTCATTAATAAATTTGTATTCGAAGCCAACTTCGACAAACGTGTTACCGTGCAGGGCGACGGCAAGCAGTCGCGCACATTCATACACATCGACAAAGTCGCCCATGCCCTGGCCAACCTGGCGTCGACACAGTTGGCCCGTGGCACCTATAATCTCGTAGACCGCACCTTGCGGGTGTTTGACATTGTCGACGCCCTGAAAGAACTGGTACCTCCGCTGGAGTTTATCTTTATCAACCAGCACTTGCGGCTGCATGAGCTGAACATTCAGGCGAATGCCCAGGTCAATGCGGCGCTGGGCATTGGTGAAGAAAAACCCTTAAAAGCCGAGCTGGAAGAATTTCTGGCGAAATTCAGCTTTTAAATTCAACACAATTTTTATATCTAAGGTACCGGATTGGTCCCTCTACGGCTGTTTTTAACCGTAGGCTGGACAGTTTGGTTAAAGAAAACGTATTCTGCAGCATGCAAAACATCGCTACCGTCATCATTTTGCTTGCCGTTGTCACCGCCCTGGCAGAAGTGACCGATAAGATTCGGGTACCATATCCCATTCTGTTGGTGCTTGCCGGCATCGGCATCGGGCTTGTACCGGGGCTACCGGTCTTGTCGCTCGATCCCGACGTGGCGTTTCTGATCTTCCTTCCGCCGGTATTGTTCGCCGCCGCCTGGAATACTTCATGGCCTGAGTTTAAAGCGGCCAAGCGCCCCATTACCCTGCTGGCCATCGGCTGCGTGATCTTCACCACCTGTGCCGTGGCCTGGGTGGCGCATACGTTTATTCCCGGCTTTGGCTGGGCGGAAGGATTTGTACTGGGCGCTATTATTTCACCACCGGATGCCGTGGCGGCCACCGCCGCCACCAAAGGCCTCGCCATCCCCAAACGCGTGGTGACGATCCTGGAAGGTGAAAGTCTGGTGAACGACGCTACCGGTCTGATTGCGTATCGCTATGCCACCGTCGCTGTTGCGACAGGCGCTTTTAGCCTGTGGGAAGCTGGCTTTCAGTTTTTGCTGGTGGCCGCGGGCGGGATTGGGTTAGGCCTCGCATTGGGATGGCTCTTTAAGTGGATCCACAACATCACACCCAGCAATCCAACGAACGATACCGTGCTGACATTCCTCGCACCCTTCGTAGCGTACCTGCTGGCGGAAGCCGTGCACTTGTCGGGCGTACTGTCGGTGGTAACCGCCGGATTGATGTTAGGACGCAGCTCCAGTGAGATCTTCTCCCAGCAAACACGTATGCAGGCCAACAGCTCGTGGAATACCGTGCTGTTTATTCTGAATGGTATCATTTTTATTCTGATCGGCTTACAGCTGCCGGAGATCATCCGGTCGATGGGCGACTATGCATTCTGGGCATGGAAGTATGCCGTGGTGATTAGCGCGGCAGTGATCATCGGCCGCATTATCTGGGTATACCCCAGCACCTACATTCCGCGCATGCTGTTTAAAAAGATCCGTGCACAGGAAGAGAAGCCCGATGTGCGCCTGGTCACCGTCATTGCCTGGTCTGGTATGCGTGGCGTTGTATCGCTGGCTGCTGCCCTGGCGCTGCCGTTAACGATTAGCAACGGCGTGGCTTTTCCCCATCGCAACCTCATCATCTTCCTCACCTTTTGCGTGATCTTCTCCACGCTGGTATTGCAGGGCCTGACGTTGCGGCCCATGATCAAGGTGTTTGGCCTCAAGGCCGATGGAAAAGACTACGAGGACGAGCAACGCGCGCGCCTGGCAATTGCCGCATCGGTCATTGAGCACATCGAAGAAAACTACGCCCTGGAATTGAGCGACGAAGTACTCAGCCAGGTAAAGTCGAAATACGAGATTCGCATCGAGCGGCTGCGCAAGGACGAGCCCCAGCGCCGCATGAGCGAAGATCAGATCCGTGAGTTCCACCGCATTCAGCAGGAGCTGCTGGAGAAGGAGCGGCGGGACATCATCCGGCTGCGACGTGACGGCAAAATCAGCGACGAGGTGTTACGCAAGATGGAATACGAGCTGGACCTGGAAGAGACCCGTTTCATCCTCGATCGCGACCTGGCCTAAACACTATTGAACCGGCTCGCGCAAGATCGTTTTCAGTTTTGCCGGGGCTACCTTATTAAAGTCGGACAAGTATATTTCGTGGTGATGCCCGGCGTGCTTAAGGTTATGAAGGGTCATAAACTCCTGCATGATTTGCAGGCTTTCGGGTTCGCGATCAAATGGACCGTTGTGTAGCATTTGTACCACCTTGCCCTCCGTCAGCGTATAGCAGCTCACGTCACCAATCAGCGCCACCTTCTTTTTCTCCAGCACCGCCTTGCGTACGGACGCCACGACTTCGGCGGTGACAAAGTCAGGCAGGCGAATCAGCAAGCGCCACTGCCAGTCTGCGCGGGGGATTTGCCGCGGCGCTTCGGCCATGGAAAGACCGGCGTAACGTTTGTCGAACCACCATTGGGCTTCCAGCTTGGGTACGGTAAAATCCTTACCACGTGATTTACACAGGAACTTGATGCCGTAGGCCACGGGAAACAGGGCTTGTATACCGGCTTTGAAGTCTGCGCCGTTAGGGTCGCCCTGGCCGGTCAGCGAAAGATAGTGCGCTTCCTCCAGCGTGAGCACCTCGGGTGTATTGCGGGCCGAGTAATACGACTTATAGTGCTTGACCAGGTCGAGTTTGGAGGATGTTTTCGGGGAAGTGATTGTCATCGGGTTCTTGCAGTTAATAAGGTGTACCCAAAAGTGCGACACTCTGCCGTCAACCCTATGTCAGCAGAAGTTGTAAAAAACAGATCAGAAATCGTTTTTTTTCAACGCCAGACAATTTTCGTGTTTCACACGCCTGGAATATATAATTATTCAATCCCCCATAAAGGGGGAGTTGGATGGCATGTTACCGGTAACGAACGCAATAAAAAAAGGTCTAAGAGGGAAGTTAAAAACCCGATAACTTCTATCTTAGTGTCGAAACCTAAACGTATGAATAGACCTCTGCCGGTATGGGTGGTCTTGGCCGCTATGCTGTTATGTGCCTGCGAATGGCAAGCCCGTTGTCTTTCCGAGACGCATTACCCGGCGCTCGTCTGGCCCGTCCACGGCGAAGAAGTCGAATTCACGGATGAGGCCAGCGCCAACGATCAGCATCCCTGCCTGACGAGCCTGTTTGACAAAGGCCCCTGGAAACTTCCGATTGCCATGGACCCCGCCTATGCGCCCATGATGCCGCTTCAGCACGACACCCTCGTACACTATTCTTCCCCGAAACATGCCAATACCTTTATCATGCGGATCGACAGCACCGCACGCTACGTGCTTTATATACTGCGCGAGGAGCTTAACGATAACGAAGATGGCCCCGACCAATATGACATTTTATTTACCGTAGACCAACATGGTAAACTGATTGACAACCTCATGATAGGTGTCGACGATGAATATCATCACCGTGCATACTGGATCGAGAGCCCAACGGAGTTTGGTATGAAAGAAGTCGCTGGCCTGGGAATGGAAGAAGAGACTGAATATAAAGCCACCTGTCGGGTAACCGAAGCCGGCGCCTTTGCGCTCATTCTAAGCAACCTGAACCGGGTGAATGGCCACGGCGAAAATTATACCGAAGAAGTTCCGTTGGAGTATGCGGAGTCGATTGTGACCGTCGAGACCGGCAAGCCGGTGCTGGCCGCCATCGAAAAGGCCATCTTTGTCGATCCGCTCGATAAAGACTACCTCGATGAAAAGACAGTAGGCGGTCAGAAAATATACCTGGCCCTGGGCATGTCGGGTGTGGCCGATTATACATTATTTATGCTGCACAGCCCGATGGGCGATGGCAACACGTTGGTGGCTGAAAGCTGGACCATTCCCATGCCATTATCGTCGCGGGAGATCACCTCCAGCCATATTGTACGCATGGATTGGCTCCACCAGGAAGAAGACGAATACAACATCGAGCTGACCGTGCAATACGAGATGGAGGCGTCCCAGGAGGGAGGAGCCCCGCCGGCCGCACTGCGCAGCTATACCTTTACCTACTCACCCGAAGGCGGCCTCGAAGCCGCCCGCGACTAGACCATGAACGTTAGGGCTTTTTCATTGGAGCAGCCTCTTTGTCTTTGGCCTCGTCGGCCTTTCTGAATTCCAGGGAGGTGGAGTTCACGCAATAACGCTGGCCGGTGATGGTCGGGCCGTCGTCAAACAAGTGGCCCAGGTGTGAACCACAACGTGCACACAAAATTTCGGTACGCACCATACCGTGCGTGCGGTCTACAATGGTGGTAATGCGGTCGCCGGCAAGCTCGCGGTCAAAGCTGGGCCAGCCACACTCCGACGGAAACTTCATGTCTGATGAAAAGAGCGCCTGTCCGCAGCCGGAGCAGTAATATGTGCCTTTCTCACGGGTATTGGTATACTTGCCCGTAAACGGCATGTCAGTCCCCTTCTTGCGCAAGACATTGTACTGTTGAGGTGTGAGAATGGCCTTCCACTCGGCGTCGGTACGGACGACTTTGCCCGTGGTATCTTGTGATGTGGCCGCCGATGTCAATACAGCCGTGGAGGTTTCCGGGCGTTCGGACGCAGGATGACAGGCTACCAGCGTGGTGGCCGTAAGCAGAACAAAAGCAAAAGCGTGCATAGCGTGCTGGTTTAAACGTACTGAATCTACGTTAAAACACGCTCGTTTGGTTTTTGATTCCCGGTAGATTCCTGGTTCCCCGTATACTCTTCGACTTCGGCGTAAATCTTGTCGAGGTCCAGTTGGATAGACTTTTCCTGCTTGTATTGAACGGCGGTGTATTCCAGCCAGGCAACAACAGATTTTTGTGGCACATGCGACAAGAGCCATAACAGCACCTTACGGTCGATCTCGTCCAGCTTAAAAAATTCTAGTTTTTCTTGTTCCATAAAACATTCCGCTAACGGCATTATACAGCAAGGTACTATTTTTTGAGAATATGACACCACCGGGAAAAATCCCTTTTACACAATAGGAAATACAGGTGTTCGTAAGGAATTGTTACAGCACCGGCACCGGCCGGCTGTATACTTTTTGTTTTCTTGCGGCATGATCGAGTTAAAGCACGTGCGTGTACAGCGGGCGGAAGTACCGTTGCTGCAGGGCATAACCTGGCACATCGCCGCCGGTGAACATTGGGTTATCACCGGGGCCAATGGCAGCGGCAAAACCTGGCTGCTCGACCTGCTGGCGGGAAATGTGCACGCCACCGCCGGCGAAGTGGTATACGACTTTGTCCAGGGCGCCACCTGGGACGAACGCGCTGCCCTGCGCAAGAAACATATACACTACATCCCCGCGCATGCACTGCAAGTCTTTCTGCGACAGCATGGAATGTTCTACCAGCAGCGTTATTACTCCATGGGCGACGAGCGCGTACCCTGCGTCAAAGACATCCTCGGCGTGGAGGCGGGTGCATTCGATGCCCTCGGCATGCCGGCCACGTTCAACGTAGCGTCACTGTTGGACGTCGAGGTGACGCGGCTGTCGAACGGACAGTTGAAAAAAGTCATGATCCTGCAGAACCTGGTGCGCGGGTTGCCCAGCGTCTTGCTGTTTGACTATCCTTTTGAAGGCCTGGATTATGCCAGCCGAGTCGACCTGGCCGCTTTCCTGGATCACCTCGCCCGTCACCACGGCATTACCCTCATTATGACCGACCACGGCCATCACTTGCCCGAGTCGATCAACCGGCGCCTGGTGCTGGCCGGTGGAACCGTAAAGGCCGTCGAGACGATACAGGCAGCACCGTCAACGGCACCCTCGGTACACACGACGGCAAAGCCGTTACACGACGGAACCCCCATCGTAGAGATGAAGGGCATCGCCATCCGGTACGGCAGCCGCACCATACTCGAAGATTTTTATTGGACCATCCGGCAAGGCGAGCGCTGGGCGCTAACCGGCCCTAACGGCTCGGGCAAGACGACGTTGTTCAGCCTTATCTTTGCCGACCACCCCATGGCCTACAGCCAGCCGGTCTTTTTGTTTGGCAAACGTCGCGGCAGCGGCGAGTCTATCTGGGACATCAAAAACCGCATTAACTACTTCGGCCCGGAATTGATCAGCTATTTAGCCCCACAGTACCGACCCGAAACAGCCCGCACCTGGATTACGCAGCAACATCGGCAGCTGAACCAGCAGGCCCTGGCCCATGCCATCGAACATTTTCAAGCCCAGGCCTTTATCGACCGCCCGGTAAAAATACTCTCCTCGGGTCAGTTGCAGATCATGCTCATTATCAGTAGTCTGGTATCCGGTCGGGAGCTGTTACTGCTCGATGAACCCTACCAGTTTCTCGACCCCGTTAATAAAGCACGCCTGAATGCTTACCTGCAAGAACACTTGCACGCCGACACAACGCTGGTACTTATTACCCATTACGAAGAGGATATAGTGCGCTGGACGCAACAGCGGCTAAGCTTGTAAAGGACGTAAACCATCTCGGTAGGTACCACCAGAGGTGTTTTGCATGCGAAAACTTAAAGCTCCCGTTTCAACCAATACCTATTGCCCACAACAAACCTGATGGATACAGTGAAAGAGGATTTCACTATTAACCTGATCCCATAAGATAGCACTGCCTGTTTATAATTATCAACGACTGATATTGGCGTGAAATACTCCCCCTGAACTTTTGCCGCCTGCTTTATGTATTTAAAATGAATCAATACATTTGCATGTCAATAAGACGGGTGCATCTGTCAAAAACGAGTATGTCGCTGAATACCAAGCAAATCGAAAAGATCTCCAAGGCGCTCGGAGATGCCAACCGCCTCAAGATCCTGCAGCACATCGCCAAAAAGGGTGGTTGCGGTTTTTGTTCGGAGATCCAGGAAGAAAGCCCTCTGGCACAGCCTTCCGTAAGTCACCACCTCAAAGTACTCATCGAAGCGGGTCTGATTGATGCCGAAAAGGAGGGAAGAAACCAAAAATACACCCTAAACGACGCCGTATTAAAGGAATACACCAGCGCCGTGACCATGCTGAATTTCGCCTAAAGCCCCACGGCGATTTTTTTTGGGAAGATATATTGAAATATTTCGATGTGTCTATGAACTAAAAAGACGTGGCGTGCGTCTAAAGCATTATATCCCCGGAATGGGGATTTTTTTCAACCCAACGCATCGAAGTATTTAAATGTATCATATAAACGTTTACCGAGCATGACCAGAACAGCCTTTACGCCCTACAGACTTGGAAACATCTCCCTGGAAAACCGTTTTACCATGGCCCCCATGGCTCGCCATCGGGCCATTAACAATATACCCAACGACCTCATGGCCGCGTACTACAAACAACGTGCGTCGGCCGGGTTGATCATTACGGAAGGTGTATCGCCTTCGCCCAATGGTCTGGGCTATCCGCGCATGCCGGGCATCTACACCAACGACCAGGTGAATGCCTGGAAGAAAGTGACGTACGGTGTGCGTGAAGCAGGCGGCAAGATCTTTATGCAACTGATGCACACTGGCCGCATCGCACACGCACTGAACCTGCCGCAGGGAGCGAAGGTAGTGGCACCGTCTGCCGTGGGGGCTGCAGGTCAGATAATGACGGATCAGAAAGGACCGCAAGCATACACTGTGCCGCATGCCATGACCGCCATCGAAGTACAGCAAGTGAAATACGAGTATGTACGGGCGGCGCAGAATGCGATCGACGCGGGTTTTGACGGTGTGGAGCTACACGCCGCGGGCGGCTACCTGCCCGAACAATTCCTATCGCCGCATACCAATCAGCGAACCGATATATATGGTGGCAACATCGAAAATCGCAGCCGCTTTTTGTTAGAGCTGACGCAAGAGATCAGCGATGCGATTGGCGCCGACAAAGTAGGCGTGCGGTTGTCACCCCATGGCACAGAAAACGACATGGCCCCGTATGCAGACGTAGACGAGACGTACACCTACCTGGCGGCGCGCCTGAATGATCTCAACATCGGCTACTTACACCTGGCGAACGTAGACATAGTACCTGCGGGCGGACCGCCGTCTGTGTGGCGCATGATCCGCGAGCAGTTCAAGGGAACACTGATCCTGGCCGGTGGGTATACAGTCTTTCAGGCAGAAGAAGACCTGGCGTCGGGCTTTGCCGACCTGGTGGCCTTCGGCAAACCCTTCATTAGCAACCCCGACCTGGTGCCACGCCTGCGCAAGCGGTTGCCGCTGAACATCATGGTTGATGCCCGCACATTATACACGCCGGGCGCAAAAGGATTGATCGATTACCCCGTATTTGATCAGGAACTTGTGAATGCCTGAAATCCTGCTGCCATAGGGCTGTCACTGACGGTCTGTTTCTTCGTACCAAACTTTACGGTGTATGAAGAAGCAGACCGTCGAACAACAGATTGAAATTGACTGGCCGATCCGCGCCTTGTTCAATTATGTATGCGATATCCATAACAACGCTACCTGGCAAGCCCAGGTAGACCACGCCGAGTGGACGGCCATCGATCACTACTGTACCGGCGCACGTTATACGTGTTTGCAGCCCGGCCGTACACGTCCTGTCATCTACGAAGTCACCGCGCACACGCCGTACCACAGGCGTTCCGTCACACGCCGCAACGCCTGGCTACAACCCACCTATAATATGGAATTCGAACCGCGGGGTGAGGGAACGCTGCTGCGCGTATCGGTATCGTTCAACGCGCCGTGGAGCCTGATGGCACCCTGGTATGCCGGCAAGTTGCTGGCTGCCTACGATCTGCCGCGGCTCAAACAAATTCTCGAAACCGAGAAATAATTTGAATAGCCCGAACGCTCCTGACACAAGGCTGTCAGCAGTGTGGTGTTGCTTTGTCACAACAAAAACCAAAGATCCTTATGCAACTCAAAGAAGTACATCCTATTAACTTTCTGTTCCACCGGGTGGAAACTACCCTCGTCGAGCTGCACCAGTTCGTGCCCGTCGGGCAACAGCTTTTTGCCGAAGCCGTGGCGCGTGGCCACTTCGTTGCCGGCCCGGTACACTGGCACTACATCGGTTTTACAGACGTAACAAAACCCTTTACGCTGGAGATAGCCCTGCCGGTGCGGGAGATACCGCAAGATTATGACGGGCAATTTCAATATAAGCGCACAGGCCCGTTCCGCTGTGTCTCCTGCGTGCATGAAGGGCCGTGGGAGCGGATGCCCGAAAGTTACGGTAAGCTGATGGGATACATCGCAGAGCACAAGCTGTCGCCATTGGCTGTTAATCGCGAGATCTATATTAATGTCGACATGGTCCATCCGGAAGGCAATACTTCGGAGATCCAAATCGGCATTGCATAACCTTTTGTAAAACTACTCCACGCTATGACTATGAAAAAGCTCATCATCATCATTGGTATTGTCATCGGCATCGCCAGCATGCTGGTGGCTTATACCTCTTCTGCACAAACGCATCCTGAAAACGCGCACCCTATGAAACTAAATGCCGGTATCATTACCCCTAAGCTCAAAGAATCTCGCGACTTCTATACCCGCGTGTTAAACTTCGGCGTGACGTTCGAGAACGAATTCTATTTGCTGATGCACACCCCCGGCCACCAGGCAGAAGTGGCATTTCTGTTACCCGGCCACGCCTCGCAGCAACCACTCTTTCAACCAGCGTTTGCAGGTAAAGGTATCTTCTTCACGATCGAGGTGACAGATGTCGACGCGGAGTATAGCCGCATGAAAGCGTTAGGTGTGCCCATTGCCATTGCCCTACGCGACGAGCCATGGGGCGACCGGCATTTTGCCATCGTCGACCCCAACGGCGTTGGCATCGACCTGGTGAAGTATACAAAACCGGCCGGTCAGTAGCCTTGGCGGAAGCGGAGGAACGCGCCTGACCGACCGGCAGCCCGTGCTTGGACATGTCGGTAATAGCCGCTAGCTTTCCACTTTCACCGACGACCATGCACGAGGCCATCATCCGCGACTTCTATACTGCTTTTAACCGGAAGGACTACGCTGCCATGCAGGCGCTGTACCATCCGCAAGCGACCTTCTACGACCCCGTCTTTCAACAGCTCGACGCGGCCGAAGTAAAGGCCATGTGGCAAATGCTGCTCACGTCTTCGCGCGACCTGGCGGTGGAAGCCCACACAATCCAGACAACCGGCGACCGGGGCAGCTGCACCTGGGAAGCACACTATACTTTCTCCAAAACCGGACGCCCGGTACACAACATCGTACACGCTACGTTCGAATTCCGCGACGGTAAGATTTATCGGCATACCGACCGTTTTAATTTCTGGCGCTGGTCGCGTCAGGCACTCGGCGGAGCCGGATGGCTGCTGGGGTGGAGCCCCATCGTGCGCAACAAAGTGCGCCAGACGGCGCGACGTGGTCTGGATGCCTTCCTGGCGGCCAGGCGATAACGCACCATTCTTTCCCCACATCTGTTAAAAACTTGTTACCCGACCGGCACACGCAAATTCGTTCGCCGATAAGCTGTACCTTTGTACCGTGAGCTTAGAGGAAAAAATTGCTGCTGTAGAAGGTGTGTTTGAAAAGCTTGACCAGGAAATAGCCTCTTTCCAGGCCTGGTCGGGACTACATTGCGCCTGGGGATGCGGCAAGTGTTGTTATAAGGCCGACATCGAGGCCACCCCCCTGGAATTCCTACCCTTTGCCTACCATCTCTACCAGCAAAACCTGGCACACGATTGGTACGATACACTACGCGACCGCGATACGTCGCTTTGTGTTATTTTGAACCCAACGCAGGCAGGTGCCGGGCTGTGCTCGGAATACAAACATCGCGGACTTATCTGCAGGCTGTTTGGCTACTCTGCCCGAACCAATAAGTACGGACGAAAAGAGCTGGTCACCTGTCAGGTTATCAAAACAGAGCAAGCCGTTCAATACGAGGCGGCGCAGCAAACGGTAGGCGAGGAGGGAGGTCTGCCGGTCATGAACCAATACTACATGCAGTTGCACGGTATTGATTTCGAGTTGACACGCGAATTTTTCCCGATAAACGAAGCCATAAAGAGGGCAATTGAGGTTATATTGCATTACTATGCGTACAGGGAATAAAGCATTGGCCGTAAGATTTTTAGGAGCCGTATTGCTTATCATAACGGCGACCAGCACCTATGCGCAGAGCGATTCTGCCCGTACCGGCCCCTTTGATCGATTCTGGACCCGTTCGCGCATCATTCCAAAGATCGGTGTCGGCGCCCAGGACCGGGCCTTCTTTGAAGGCGGCGTGCAATGGCAGAGCATCTACAAACATCCCCTGACACTGTTCACCAAAGGAGCCTATTGCACAGTCGATGTTTTCGTCGATGATAAAAACCTGCTGCTCGGCCCCAAACTGGGCTATGAGTTTACGGCAGGCATCATTGGCACAGCGGTAGACCTGACCTACTTCATCGATCACAACTACGACAGCGAAGGAAGCAACCGCCGCTCGTTGGTAGCGACACCCAAGATCGGGTTAACCATTCTGGGGTTTGCGGACCTGTTCTATGGATACCAGATCCCATTGTCTGACAAAGAAATCACTACCATCTACCGCAATCGCTTCTCCCTGGTATTCAATCTGAACCGCGATTACTTTAACCTAAAGGGTGCCCCTCGCCGGGTACGCTGATTTTTTGGACCAGACCTGTAACGTTATGAAACGACTACTATTTTCTGCAATGGCCTTTGCCGGCGTGCTGGCAGTAACGGCTATGACTATGATCGATCGCCCCGCCAAAGCGGCCGAAGGCGACGTACAATGGCTGACCCTGGCAGAAGCCATGAAGAAGGCTGAGAAGGAAAAACGCCCCATTTTTGTCGACGTCTACACCGACTGGTGCGGATGGTGCAAGGTGATGGATCGCGAAACGTTCAGCGACCCCAAGGTAGCCCAGCTACTGAATGAAAGATTCTATCCCGTAAAATTTAATGGCGAGCAGAAGGAAGACGTGGTCTTAAACGGGACTACGTACAAGTACGTGGCCAGCGGCCGCAGTGGCTACCACGAACTGGCCGCAGCCTTGCTGAACAACCAGCTTAGCTATCCTACCGTGGTATTTCTGGATGAGAACTTTAATATGATCCAACCCGTACCCGGCTACCGTAAGGCCCCCGAGTTTCACATGATTGCCCAGTACTTTGGTGAAAATCAACACAAGAAAGGTGTGACGTGGAAAGACTGGGAAAAGAGTTACCAATCGCCATATTAATAAGTATAGACAACGGCTAAATAAAAAAGCCTTGGTGCAGCAGCATCAAGGCTTTTTCTTTATAGCGATTGATGTGCAATTAGTCTTTCTTCTGCTCCTTTTTGACCTTCAGGAAATCAACGTAGCCCAACGCTGTGGCAAAGCCTACCAGCACTGCTACAATGGCGATAAAAATATTTGCTCCGTCTCCAATAAACTGTTGAAACATGGTTCTAGTGGTTGTTTACAGAAACAAAGGTATGGCATGCAGGTAAACCGAAAAAGGATTTAGCGTTAAAAAAACTGTAAAATT
The DNA here is from genome assembly GCF_021190955.1 of Parachryseolinea silvisoli. Lineage (GTDB taxonomy): Bacteria > Bacteroidota > Bacteroidia > Cytophagales > Cyclobacteriaceae > Ohtaekwangia > Ohtaekwangia silvisoli. Next base: position 12,550 of record NZ_JAIOAO010000001.1, on the reverse strand, counting down.
TCGCTGTTTTGGTACTTCTGTGTTATCTGTGAGGTGCAATCGTTTCCCTCGCAACGGTTGCACCGTACCTACTTCAGCATCTTTTTACGCAGGAACAAGTTCAAACCACCCAACACCGTCAGAACCGCGAGTATGATCAGCACAACCACCAACTGCGTACTGCGTAGCTCCAACCGCGTAATCTCATCCTCAGACTTCAACAGGTCGAGCTCTTTTTCTTTTTCCTGGAAGTCTATCAGCATTTCCATCTGGGCGATCTTGCGGCTGCTCTCCTCGCCGTAGATCTTCTCCCGGGCCTCGTCGTACTTCACATACGTATCGTACGCTTCTTTCCACTGGCCCTGATTGCTATAATTTTCAGAGGCCGTCTTGTAAATGGACGGCAAGTACGAGAAGGCCTGCAGTTCCTGGCACAGCCTGGCGGCCTCGTCCAGGTACACCTGCGCAGGCTTGGGTTGTTTGGCCTTGGTGTACGTAATGCCGAGGTTGATGAGAATGTTCAAGGCGCCCAACGTGTTGTTATTCTGGCGCTCGAGCTGAAGCGCCTTTTCATAATTCTCGACGGCACGTTGATAGTTATTCTGGCGGAAGTATAGGTTGCCGATGTTGGTCAGGGGATCAGCAAAGGCCTGGCCTTTCTTTTCACTTAGTTGATATGCCTGCGAGAAATAGTCCATCGCCTTTTCATACAACTGAATCTCGCTGTGCAGGTTGCCCAGATTGTTCATGGACCCGATGATCTTGTCTTCGTCCTTCAGCTCGATAAAAAGCTTGTAGGACTCCTGCAGGTATTTCATGGCCTGGCCGTAATCCTTCTTCATCGAGTAGATCGTCGCGATGTTGTTGCGCGTAGTGGCGATGCCTTCTTTGTTTTGCAGCGCTTCGTACAAGTGCAGGGAGGTGAGATAGTACTCCAGGGCCTTGTCCAGGGCGCCCTGGGTTTTATAGGCCACGCCCAGGTTGTTGTAGGCCGCGGCCAAACCCTTGCGGTCGTTAATCTCTGTGGCCAGGTTCAGGGCCTCGCGGGCAAAGCCCACCGCCTTGACGGGATTGGTTTGCAAGTGTGCGCGAAACAATTCGTTCAGCGTTTTTACTTTGGCCTCGTTGCGGGGTACAGTATCTAAAATGGCCAGGAGGCTGTCAGGCCCCGCAGTAAACGCAGGAGCGGAAGAAAGCATACAAGTAACGACGACCAGGGCCAGCAAAATCTTGTGGAACATAAGCAGTAAAATACGGCCAAAAGTAGTAAATATTTGGGAGTGGTTATAAACGTCATTTTCACGATCTTCGGCCTATAGCTAAAACCCACGATGATGAAATTCAGAATCCTGATTGTTACCTGCCTCGTGTTAGCCGTTGCAGGCGCCGCCCGGAGCCAATCCGCCGACGAAGCTGCCATTAAGGCTGTCATAACGCAACTGTTTACCGGCATGGAAAAAGGCGACAGCGCCATGGTGCACGCCGCCTTCACGCCAGAAGTTACCATGGCCACCGTCTACCGCGACAAAACCGACGCCCCGGCACTGCGCCGCGAGTCCACCCTCGACGAGTTTCTGAAAGCCGTCGGCACGCCCCACCCGCAAGTGTGGTATGAAGAGGTCTGGAACCTGAAAGTGCAACTGGACGGCGACTTTGCCCAAGCCTGGTGTGACTATGCCTTTTATGCCGGCGATACCTTTAGCCACTGCGGCGTAGACGCATTTCAACTCTTCCGCGACAAATACGGCGCCTGGAAGATCTTTCACCTGGCAGACACGCGGCGCAAAACGGGCTGCAACATCCCCAAAGAGACCGAGCGCAAACATGTCAGAGGTCACCTGGACCTCGGTATAAAAAAGTCGTATGACCTTAATTCAACGCCGGCAGAAAGCCTGCCGTTACCCGGGGCGTTTGGGTATAAACGTTGGAATAGCGGTCGTACAGGCTGGTAATAGAAGTTTGCGTAGCTAAGCTAGAAGATAAGCGGCACGCCCAGGGACACCTGGAGTGTCTGATTGCGGGCGTTAGAGTAGCGATCGTAGACGCTGATAAAACCGCGGCTATACCGAACGTCTATTACAAGATATTTGATGAGCGTCACGCCGCCGCCGATTTGAGCGCCGACATCATATTTCTTATTGACAGGAAGGTCCTGGCCATTTTTCGAAAAGATGCCGTCTTCGAACTCCACCGAGCCGCGGCGCGTGGAAGTGCCTTGACCAATTTGAATCGGCCCAACCAGCGTATAGTCAGTACTGCGGGTGTAATAGTAGTAACCCGCATCGGAACGCACCTGGCCACCAAGGCCCATGCTAAAGGCGGGGCCTGCCACGACAAAGAATGTCATAATCTTACTTTGCGAAGGGAAGTTATAGCGTGCCAGGATCGGCAGCTCCAGGTATTCCAGCGTTACTTCGCCGTCCCCCCATGTCTGAGAGACTCTTTCAGCCGACGCCCCCGGAATACTTTGTATGCTGTTGGTTGAATAATGAGTTTGGGCGCCTTTCCGGATATAGCTAAGCTCGGGCTGCAATGAAAAACGCTCTGAAAACGCAATGTTGACAGCCACACCAATCGTAAAGCCAGTTTTAACTTTCGTTTCCTGCCGGGGCACTTCCTGGAAAGCCGTATTATCGGGTGTCGGAATCGACAGACCAAATTGCATAGGTGGTGTGCTGCTATAGAATTTCCCAATATTGTATCCGTACTGTGTGCCCGGCATGGGCGCGGCACTGTGCGGCATTAACGCCCCTGCGCTGGGCGTCAGCGTGTAATACCCAGGACGGACATCAAAAACGCCTGCATGGTTTGTGATCGTCGATAGCGTCACGCCCATTTTAGGCTGCACAACAACACGCTGGGCGAGCGTAGAAGCGCTTGTGCCAAGTACAATTAGACCAACAAGTAGAAAATAACGTAGCATGGTAGAGTAGATAACAGGGCCTAGTATACTAATTATTTTAATGTCCGTGGCAAAATGTTTTATACATGGGGTATATACGCTGGTTCGCCGATTCACAAGCTCACGCATACACCCGGCACAAGCCTTGTTCTGTTTTTCTCCGCTCTCGCTCTCACACTCCACACTACTCCCTTCGGGTACGCGTTTTTAACTAGATTTCGCAAAACAAATCCACACACGCATGCCCCTACTGGAATTCACGGACCGCGGAATCTATTGCCCACTCGCCGGCGTCTACCTGGACCCCTGGAAGCCGGTAGACCGCGCGCTCATCACCCACGGCCACGCAGACCACGCCCGGCCGGGACACACACACTACTTATGTACAGAAGCCGCTGCCCCCGTAATACGCTACCGCCTGCGCCTGGAAAATAACCTGCAGACCGTAAAGTATGGCGAACCTGTGGTGATTAACGGCGTACACTTTACATTTCACCCCGCCGGCCACATTCCCGGCTCGGCGCAGATCCGGGTAGAGCACCAGGGCGAGGTATGGGTGTTCACCGGCGACTATAAGCTCGAAAACGACGGTGTATCCGAGCCGTTCGAGCTCGTGCGTTGTCATACGTTCATTACCGAATCAACGTTTGGACTACCGGTGTACCGGTGGAAGCCGCAGCAGACCATCATGGACGAGATCAACGGGTGGTGGCGGCAAAACCGTGCGGAAGGCAAAGTGTCTGTCATTGCCGGCTACACGCTCGGCAAGAGCCAGCGCATCATCGGGAACGTCGACACCAGCATTGGCAATATATTTTTACATGGCTCGGTGGATAATATACTCGACATCTTCCGCGCCCAGGGCATGGTCTTGCCCAAGACGCAACGCGTGACGACGCAACACAAAAAGCAGGACTTCGAAGGTTCCCTGGTCATTTGCCCCCCGTCGGCAGTAGGCTCTCCGTGGATCCGCCGGTTTTTACCCTACTCACTGGGCATTGCCTCGGGGTGGATGAGCCTGCGGGGCGCACGCCGCCGGCGTGGAGCCGATCGCGGCTTTGCGCTGTCCGACCACGCAGATTGGGAGAGTCTGAATACCACCGTGCGCGAGACCGGCGCCGAGCGGGTATACGTCACACACGGCTATACCGAGATCTATACCCAATGGCTCCGCGAGCAAGGCCTGGAAGCACATGCTGTAAAGACACACTACGAAGGTGAGCTGAGTGAGATGGTAGAAGGCGAGGAGAAGACCAATCCCGATCCCGTCGAGGAACAGGAGAATACGACGGGAGGGACCGCGACATGAAAAACTTCGCCAACCTGTTCACCGCGCTGGACCAGACCACCAAAACACTTGGCAAGATCGACGCCCTGGTAGACTACTTTCGCCAGGCGCCCGATGCGGACAAGCTGTGGGCCATGGCGTTGCTGTCGCACCGCCGCCCGAAGCGCACCGTCAACACAACGTTGCTTGCGACATGGGCCTCCGCACAAGCCGGCTTACCCCTGTGGTTGTTTGAAGAATCGTACCACGTCGTCGGTGATCTGGCTGAAACCATCACCTTGTTACTCCCGCCACCGCGCACCGCGTCCGACGAATCACTGACCTACTGGATTAACTTTATCCGCGCGCTGGAGCCACTTACGATCGAAGAAAAACGAGCACAGATATACGACGCCTGGAGTCGCCTCGATCACACAGAACGCTTTGTGTTTAATAAACTTATTACCGGCGGCTTTCGCATGGGTGTATCCCAACAGCTGATGGTGAAAGCGCTGGCCAAACATACCGGTACGCGTGAAACCGTACTGGCGCACAAGCTCATGGGCAACTGGACGCCCGATCAAAATACCTTCACCCAACTGCTGGAAGAAGAACAGCACGACATCTCCCGGCCCTATCCATTTTACCTGGCCTATGCGTTGGAAGACGATGTCACCACCCTCGGTACGCCCGAAGAATGGTACGCCGAGCACAAGTGGGACGGCATCCGCGGACAGATCATCGTACGCGATCGCCAGCTCTTTGTTTGGTCACGCGGCGAAGAGCTCGTAACAGACAAGTACCCCGAATATACCGTCATGCTCGACCTGCTGCCCGATGGCACGGTGCTCGACGGCGAAATTTTGCCGTTTCTGGACGATCGCCCATTGTCGTTCAATCACCTGCAGACGCGCATCGGCCGGAAAACACTCAGCACCAAACTGCTGCGCGAAGTGCCGGTTGCTTTTGTTGCCTACGACGTACTGGAGTGGGGGGGCACCGACCTGCGCGAGCGCCCCATGCACGATCGCCGCGCCATACTCGAAACGATCTGCGCACAGTCGCACCCGGTGCTGCGCTTATCGGCGCTGGTAACATTTGCCACGTGGGAAGTCCTTGCCGCTGAACGCCTGCGAGCCCGCGAGCTGGTAAGCGAAGGCATCATGCTCAAACGCAAAACGTCGTCCTACCGCACCGGCCGCCGGCGCGGCGACTGGTGGAAGTGGAAGATCGACCCGCTGACCGTGGATGCGGTGATGATCTATGCCATGCACGGTGCCGGCCGCCGCGCAAACCTTTACACCGACTATACATTTGCCGTATGGGATCAAGGCCAGCTCGTACCCTTCACAAAAGCCTACAGCGGCCTGACCGACGACGAGATCCGCGCGGTAGACCGGTGGATCAAACAAAATACGCTGGAGCGTTTTGGACCCGTACGAAGCGTGAAGCCGGAGCTGGTATTTGAGATCGCCTTCGAAGGCATTGCGAAATCCTCGCGGCACAAATCGGGCATCGCCCTGCGCTTTCCCCGCATCCGCCGTTGGCGCCAGGACAAGCCCGCCGCGGAGGCCGACACCCTCGAAAGTCTCCGCTTGCTACTGGACGAGCGTTAATTGCCGTTTGCATGGATCGGGCTGTATTTCGGTCGCCGGATGGATTAAATTAGAACACCCAACGTTATAATCCCATGGCTCGCCTGCTCCTCACCGTGCTGCTTCTGTTGCCGCTGCTGCCGGCCCTTGCCCAGCAGACACGCGACGAGCTGCGCCGAAGTATCTACTTTGGTGGAGGCAGCTACGAGATCGACGAGTTCCAGGCAGACGCCTTATATCACTGGCTCGACTCCATCCCCGATTTGCTGGAAAAATATCACCTGCAGCTGATCAGTCACACCGACCCAATCGGTGGCCGGGCGTTCAATGAATGGCTTTCCGAAATGCGGGGCGAGGCGGTGCTGCAACTGTTGCTTCAGAAAAATATCCCATCCTACAAGATCAATGTCAAAAACTGGGGGCTTGACAATCCGGTGTATAGCAACGAAACGTACAACGGCATGCAGCTAAACCGGCGGGTGGATGTGATTCTGTATCCCATTATTTACTGAAAATAGGCGCCGGGCAACCCGCCAAAAGCGGGGATGTCTCCGAGTATAGTCCGTGTTAAGCCCGAGTATAGTCCGAGATAAGCCCGTGCTAAAAGCACAGAGACAGCGCGGGGGTATCCCGCGGAACAACTGGAGCGAACCGCTGTCGAGGGGTCATACCCGTATCAAAGCCGTACTGAAAGCGTACAAAAGGCATACATACAGCCTATCAGGCCCATCCCAAGGCCTCCTGTCAACGCACCAACCATGTTCATTTTACCGTCCGATTTAGGACACCATTTTGCACAAGCGGACGCACTTCATGCTGAAAACATCCCTTTTTTGTGCATCTTCCGCTAAAAAGTCCATTGGCACCATTGTTGGCAAAGACCCCGTACCGGTCATAGCGCCCAGGAGCCCGTGGAATCATCCCTGCTCTAACATGTTCTGACCTTTTATACAACACTATGATCAAACTACGCGACATCGACAAGTACGTGGACTCACGTTTCCAGCGCACCTTCATTCTGAAGAGCGTCAACCTGGATGTACAACAAGGAGAATTCCTCACCCTTATGGGCCCCAGCGGCGCGGGGAAGTCCACGCTGATGAACATCATCGGCATGCTCGACGAGCCCTCGGCCGGCGAGTACTTTTTCTTTGATGAGCCCGTACACCGCATGAAGGAGAAACAGAAATCCGACATGCATAAAAATTACATCGGCTTTATTTTCCAGGCCTATCACCTCATCGATGAGCTGACGGTCTACGAAAACATCGAGACGCCGCTATTGTACAAAGGCGTGAGCGGCAGCCAGCGCAAAAGCATGGTGGCCGAAATGTTGGACCGGTTTAACATGGTCGCCAAAAAAGACTTGTTTCCCGAGCAGCTCAGCGGTGGCCAGCAACAGCTGGTCGGTATTGCACGGGCTATCGTCGGACAACCCAAGTTGCTGTTGGCCGATGAGCCGACGGGTAACCTGCACTCCGACCAGGGCAAGCAGATCATGGAAATATTCCAGAAGCTCAATGAAGAAGGCATCACCATCATCCAGGTAACACACTCGGAAGAGAACGCGCGCTACGGCAAACGTATCGTGAAAGTGGCCGACGGCACGATCGTGTCGGATGAGAAGGTGATGGTAGGAGCATAACGCTTAAGAACTATACAAGAACTATGAAGAGGATCGTTGCAATAGGTTGGTTTAGCTGCCTGGTGATAGTGGCCCAGGCGCAGGAGGCGTCTACCACACAGGTGCCGGCCCAGTTGTCGTATAAAGAGGCACTGAAGATTGCTATCAAAAATAACGTCACGCTCAATCAGGAGAAGAACAACCTGGAGCTGAGCGAGGCAGTGCGCGCCAACCGCATCGCGCAGCTGGCGCCCACGATTAATGGCACACTTACCGCCTCCCGCATTCATGGTAACTTCTTCAACAACAACGAAGGCCAGGTGATGAATGGCGTGACCGACCAAATGAACGGCAGTATTGACGCGAACATGATGCTCTTCAACAGCTTTAATCGTATTTATACAATCCGGCAATCCAGCGACCTGCTCAGGGCGCAGACCAGTCTGGTCAAGCGCACGGAGCAGCAGGTGATCAGTGATGTGTCGTCTCAGTATCTGCAAGTGCTGCTGGACCAGGAGTTAATGAAGATTGCCGAGCGCAACATCGAATTGCTCAAGACCCAGCTGGACCAGATCAAAGGACAGGTAGAGCTGGGTGCCAAAGCCGAGGTAGATGGGATAACACAAGACGCGTTGGTAAAAGGCGCTGAGCTTGCGTTCCTGCGTGCCCGTGTCACCCTGCGCAATGACAAGGCGCTGCTTTCGCAGACTATGCTGATCGATGCCGCGGCAGACTTTGCACTGGAAGATCCACAGTGGGATGCCAATTTTATGGCGTCGCTTGATCAAGACCTTAATCAGCTTTATGCTACGGCGAAAGCAAACCGCGAAGACTACAAACAGTCGTTGTATACGGAGAACGCTGCGCTGAATTTTGTTCGTGCCTCGCGGGGTGCATATTATCCCAACCTCATCGCCTTTGCAGGGTATGGCTCTGCTTACAACAAGCTGCGTGGCACGGATGTGGTTGGCTTTCGCGACCAGTTCTATGATGATAATACAAAATTGCAATACGGGCTGCAGCTGAGTATTCCGATTTTCAACAACCTGAATAATCGGCTTACGATGCAGCGTCAACGGGTGGCGTATGACAATGCCCGATTAACCAAAAGTAATATTGAGAACACGGTTAAGATCGATGTACAAAGGGCTTACCTGAACTTCCAGGATGCGATTGCCGCCTATCAGGCTGCGGAGGTGCAACTGCACGCAGCAGAGATGTCGTATAACCTCGAAACGGAGCGTTACAACCTGGGCATTACCGACCTGGTGCAATACACGCAATCCAACCAGAACTACGTCAAGGCACAGGGCGATTTTGCCCAGGCCAAATTCACCATCTCCTTCCAAAAGATCCTGCTGGATTTTGCAGTCGGCACGCTGAAACTGGAGGACATTCCATAATCTCAGCAACAAATCGTTCTACTGAAGCCCTTCTGGTATCCCCGGAAGGGCTTTTGTTTGATGCCGCGGCCGGCCCGCGGATTTGCCGACCGGGCTTCCATTTTGCTGTTATTCAGCCTTTTCGTATCTTTGCAGCCCTGCTCAAAAGAGCGGGTCTTTCAAGCGGTCGCTTGAAAGGAGTAAACAAACAAAAGTGTGTCCGCCCGCCCGCCGGATGCATGTAAATAGGGCAAACGCATGTCAAAAGTACAACGCCCGGGTGGTGATCGCCCCAGAAAACCTACAGGAGCTTCCAGCGACGCTTCGAAAGGAACATCTAAAGCAAAAGGATCAAAAGTCGACGCTGATGACGAAGATCCGATGGCAGACCTCCGCTCTGCGCAACGCGAGGATATCGGCACCGACGCCATCCCGCTTTCTGAACTGAAGAAAGCAAAATACGAAAAGCAGATTCCCGGCCAATTCGACTTCGAAGCATTCGCTTCTAAAGGTTTTGGTGAAGGATACTCAAAAGAGAAGCGCGAGGAAATGGTACAAATGTACTCTGGCACCGTGACCTCTGTGGACACAGGTGAAGTAGTACAAGGTGTAGTCGTAGGGATCAATGACCGCGACGTGATCCTGAACATCGGCTTCAAGTCAGACGGTCTCGTGCCGCTGGCTGAATTCAAAGAAATGACCAACCTGAAAATTGGTGACGTTGTTGACCTCTTCATCGAAGAGCGTGAAAACGCTATGGGTCAGCTCGTACTGAGCCGCAGAAAAGCGAAGCTCGTGAAGGGTTGGGAGTATGTACAAACCGCCCTGGACAAAGACCAGGTGATCGAAGGTTTTGTAAAACGCAGAACCAAAGGTGGTCTGATCGTCGACGTATTCGGCATCGAGGCTTTCTTGCCTGGTTCGCAAATCGACGTGAAGCCTATTCGCGATTTCGATATCTATGTAAATAAGAACATCGAGGTGAAAGTTGTGAAAATCAACTACACCAACGACAACGTAGTAGTATCGCACAAAGTGCTGATCGAGAAAGATCTCGAGCAGCAGAAGGCAGCGATCCTCACCAACCTCGAAAAAGGTCAGGTACTCGAAGGTGTCATCAAGAATATGACAAACTTCGGTGTATTCATCGACCTGGGTGGTGTAGACGGTCTGCTCCACATTACCGATATCAGCTGGGGTCGCATCAACCACCCGGAAGAGGTGTTGAAGCTCGACCAGACGGTGAAGGTAGTAGTACTGGATTTCGACGAAGACAAGAAACGTATTTCCCTGGGCATGAAGCAACTGACGCCTCACCCGTGGGATGCACTGCCGGCCGAAATTCAAGTTGGCTCGAAAGTGAAGGGCAAGATCGTGAACGTAGCCGACTACGGCGCATTCCTCGAACTGCAGCCCGGCGTGGAAGGTCTGATCCACGTAAGCGAAATGAGCTGGTCACAACACCTGCGCAACCCGCAAGACTTCATGAAAGTTGGCGACGAGGTTGAAGCAGTAGTCCTGACTCTCGACCGCGACGAGCGCAAGATGTCACTCGGCATCAAGCAACTCACCGAAGATCCTTGGACACGCCAGGATGTACTGACGAAGTACGCTGTAGGCACCAAGCACAAAGGCATCGTGCGCAACCTGACAAACTTCGGCCTGTTCATCGAACTGGAAGAAGGTATCGACGGCCTCGTGCACGTATCTGACCTGAGCTGGACCAAGAAGATCAAACATCCTTCTGAGTTCGTGAAGGTAAGTGAGACCATGGAAGTACAAGTGCTCGAGCTCGATGCTGCTAACCGCCGGTTGGCCCTCAGCCACAAGCACCTGGAAGAAAACCCTTGGGATACATTCGAGACAGTATTTACTATTGGCTCAGTTCACAAAGGCACAATCATCAACAAGAACGACAAAGGCGCAGTGCTCGAGTTACCGTACGGTATCGAAGGCTTTGCCGCTATTAAAAACCTGGCCAAAGAAGATAACTCTAAGGCAGAGGTTGGCGAGTCACTGGACTTCAAAGTGCTCGAGTTCTCGAAAGATGACAGAAGAATCGTATTGTCGCACAAAGCAACCTGGTCTGCAGAGGAAGAACGCCCTGTAGCCGGTGGCAAACAAGGTGGCCAGGGCGGCGGCAACAAGAAAGCTCCTGCAAAAGGTGCTTCGATCCAGTCGATCAACCAGCAGAATGAAAAGTCTACGCTGGGCGACCTCGAAGCGCTGAGCGCCTTGAAAGAAAAAATGCAAGGCGGCGAAGGCAAAGCTGAATAAGCTTACGCTAACAATGTATACCGAAAAGGTGGCTCCCAAAGAGCCACCTTTTTTTGTTTATAGCGCCGCACCACATAGTATAGCACATAAAAAACACGTGGTATCAACCTAAGATTCTGATGGACCCCGCCTGCGGCATTTACTGTACACGCTCTCCGTACAGGTATGACCGACTGCCATCGCGCGCTTCTGATTTTGTCGCGGCGTCGTAGCCAATGGCGAAGGTCGCCGGGTTGGCGCCTTCGAGCAGCACAAATTGTTGGCCCTTGCCCTTGTAATTTCCGAAGAAATAGACGTGATCTTTATCCTTGCCGTAGCTGCGCTCCAATGTCGTGAAGGTCGCCGGATCAGCGCCCGCTGCACGTACCAGGGGCTCATCCTGCATAACAAAGAGCATATACACACTGTTCTTGTCGCGGCAGAAACGTTCGTATTCGCCTTCTATCACGGTAAAGCTGGAAAGGTCTACAGGGGTCTCCGATCGTTTGTTGTAGATATAAAGCACGTTTCCGTCCGTAGCAATGCCTTCTCCTAAAAATCGGAACGTACGGGGATCGACGCCTGCCAGTACCTGATCGGAGTAATAGACGTGCGAAGCGTCTTTATTATACAGTCCGGCCATCCGCTCGAAGCTTGCAGGATCACACCCGGGAATCAGCTTGCCGTTATAGTAGATGTGATTTTTATCCCGCCAGAATATTCGCGTGCCGGTGTCGGCAACAATCAGGGACGTATCCGGTGGTGTTTCCGTTACAGGTCCGAAGGATGCAGGATCCGCTTCCGGTACCGGATCGCCATGGTAAAAAACCGTAGTTTTATCGATCGCATACTGGTTGTCGGTCAGGATCTTGAATGATTGAGCATCGGCATGACGCATGCGTTTACCGTCATGGTACACGGCATCGGCAGAAGCAAAATACCCGTTATTGGATATGCCCCGTCCGGCATTCCAGAGCATCCCCGGCAGACCGTACAGCAGGATCACAATCAGCCACACTGCCGTTACTGCGATCAGCCATCCCGTTACATTCATTCCAAAATACCGCAGTCCCAGGATCTTGATGAGCCCGAATACTACAATAGGGTACCCCAGGATGGCCATGGTAAACAACAGCGATCCGCGATTGTTACGTATCCCTTCGGCGACAATCATCATAGGCGACATCATCAGAACACCACCCCAGAAAATAAGAAGAACCGTGACGATAATATTGATAGAGATGTTCATAGATCTGTAGAAAGGGGCTTTTAACCAATGGTTGCCCGGAATGAGCGTTTATTGAATTTCAATGGGCCTCTAAATGTAACCCGATCGCGTTCAACAGGAATGGATAGAAATGAAAAACAATCAACTCGTTGATTATGAGTGTTTTGGATGTCCCGAACGGATTCGAACTGCTGTAGGAGGAAAAATTATTAAGCAGAGCCCTGGCTCTGCAAAAGCTCCGTTTAGAAACAGAAAAGGCCGACTTAATAAGTCAGCCTTTAGGAGGTCCCGAGCGGATTCGAACCGCTGTAGGAGGA
>NZ_JAIOAO010000013.1 GCF_021190955.1 Parachryseolinea silvisoli | reverse complement strand
GACAGTGCCCAGTAAAGTGTGTAAGCGTCTAACGAACTGCGTAAAGGGACTATATTTTGCATCTTTCTCCGAAGATGTTAATAAATTGATTTACAACTAAGTTCCAGTTCCGTATCGGCATCGTCCACTTGCGAGTTATCTCGCGTAGAGCCAGGAAAACGGATTTAATAACCGAAGCGTCGTCGGGGAAGGACATCTTAACCTTCGTATACTTCCGGATTTTGCCGTTCAGATTTTCGATGATATTGGTCGTATAGATCAGCGTTCGGATCTCCAGCGGGAAGTCGAAGAAGTGAGAGAGCTCGTTCCAGTTGGCCCGCCAGGACTTGACAGCGTGAGGATACTTCTTGCCCCAGGTTTCTTCCAGCGCCTCTAGCGCAGCCCAGGCAAGGTCTCTGTTAGCCGCTGTGTAGACCGGCTTCAAGTCGGCAGCGAACTGCTTTTTATCTTTCCAAACCACGTAGCGAGAAGCATTCCGGATTTGATGGACCACACAGATTTGCGTGATCGACTGCGGGAAGACGCTGACAATGGCCTCTGTAAAGCCCTTCAGGTTGTCAGTGCTGGTGATCAGGATATCCTCTACACCTCGTGCTCGAAGATCTGTCAACACGCTCATCCAGAAGGATGCGCTTTCGTTCTCACCCAACCACATGCCCAGGACTTCTTTAAAGCCTTCGGAGTTAAGCCCCACCGCCAGGTAGATCGTCTTATTGATGACCTTACCGTTGTGGCGAACCTTGAAGACTATACCATCCATCCACACCACAAAGTAAACAGACGACAGCGGCTGACTCTGCCACTCCGTAATGTGAGATTGGACCTTGGCTGTGATATTGGAGATGGTAGCATCTGAGATCGTATAACCGTAGATGTCTCTGATCTGGAGCTCGATATCCCGCACGCTCATACCTCGCGCGTAAAGGGAGATAACGATCTCCTCGATGCCTTCTACGGTACGGCTGCGCTTTGGTATAAGGACTGGCTCGAAGGTGCTATTGCGATCCCGAGGCACTGATAGCTCTACCTCGCCCATGGTCGTCTTCACTTTCTTGCTGGTCTTTCCATTACGGGAGTTGCCACTGTTGACGCCTTCAGGCGAGTGCTTCGAGTAGCCCAAATGGCCATCCAGCTCGCCCTCGATCATCTGCTCCATGGCCCTGGCATACAAATCTTCCATGAAGGAATTAAGCTCGCCAGAGTCCTTAAACTGCTTCAAAAACTCAGGTGTGAGCACCTGGTTGACAACAGGATGTGATTCTTTCTTCTTTTTCATTGTACTGTATTAAAGGTAATGATTTTTAAAACCATCGATTGACCTGGTCCTGTGGACTTCCTATCCACGACCACCAGAGGTCAATCGTACCTTTACACAGTTAGTTAGACGCTACC
>NZ_JAIOAO010000012.1 GCF_021190955.1 Parachryseolinea silvisoli | reverse complement strand
CGATCCTTCTGATCGTCGTTGGTTAATATCGTTGACAATATTGGCAAAAGAGTAGGTAATATTTTCAGTATAGTAGCAGATTTGAGCAAGCACATAGTCTTACTTTTCGTCTTATTTAGGGAGATGGTGTATTGCAACCACCTCCCCGAAGCGTTCGGGTTATTAGTACTGCTCAGCTTTGACATTTCTGCCTTTACACCTGCAGCCTATCAACGTCATAATCTCTGACGTCCCTTAATGGAAGCCTCATCTTGAGGTGAGTTTCGCGCTTAGATGCTTTCAGCGCTTATCTCTTCCCGACATAGCTACCCGGCGGTGCAGCTGACGCCACAACCGGTACACCAGCGGTCGGTCCAATTCGGTCCTCTCGTACTAAAATCAGGACCTCTCAAGCTTCCTACGCCCATCACAGATAGGGACCGAACTGTCTCACGACGTTCTGAACCCAGCTCGCGTGCCACTTTAATAGGCGAACAGCCTAACCCTTGGGACCTTCTCCAGCCCCAGGATGTGACGAGCCGACATCGAGGTGCCAAACCTCCCCGTCGATGTGAGCTCTTGGGGGAGATCAGCCTGTTATCCCCAGCGTACCTTTTATCCTTTGAGCGATGGCCCTTCCATACAGAACCACCGGATCACTATATCCATCTTTCGATCCTGCTCGATCCGTCGATCTCACAGTCAAGCATGTTTATGCTATTGCACTCCACGTACGGTTACCAAGCGTACTGAACATACCTTTGAAAGCCTCCGATACACTTTCGGAGGCGACCACCCCAGTCAAACTACCCACCACGCACTGTCTCCACTTTTGGCGGATTAGACATCAGATAAATAAAGGGTGGTATTTCACCGTTGGCTCCCCTATACCTAGCGGCACAGGATCAAAGCCTCCCACCTATCCTACACATCATCTACCCAATGTCAATGCGAAGCTATAGTAAAGGTGCATGGGGTCTTTCCGTCCCGTGACGGGTACACGGCATCTTCACCGTGACTACAATTTCACCGAGCTCATGGCTGAGACAGTGCCCAGATCGTTACACCATTCGTGCAGGTCGGAACTTACCCGACAAGGAATTTCGCTACCTTAGGACCGTTATAGTTACGGCCGCCGTTTACTGGGGCTTCAGTTCAATGCGTCGCCTTGCGGCTAACATCCCCCCTTAACCTTCCAGCACCGGGCAGGTGTCAGGCCATATACTTAATCTTTCGATTTCGCATAGCCATGTGTTTTTGTTAAACAGTCGCCTGGGCCATTTCTCTGCGACCTCCTGCATTGCTGCAGGGAGGCACCCCTTTTCCCGAAGTTACAGGGTTAATTTGCCTAGTTCCTTAGCCATGGATCACTCGAGCACCTCAGGATATTCTCCTTGACTACCTGTGTCGGTTTCCGGTACGGGTACCATATCAATATGCTTAGAGGGTTTTCTTGGAAGTCTGCTTACATTCACTATTCCTTCGGCCGAAGCCTCCAGATACTATCAGGTTTCATCAAAATCTGCGGATTTTCCTACAAACTCTATAACTACGCCCTTTAACGAACTATTTCGTCAGTTCGCGGAATTGTCACTCCTCCGTCACCTCATCGCTCAATACGGTAGTATGGGAATATTAACCCATTGGCCATCACGTTCGCCTCTCGGCTACCGCTTAGGTCCCGACTTACCCGCGGTTGATTAACATTGCCGCGGAACCCTTAGTCTATCGGTGGGCAGGTTTCTCGCCTGCCTTATCGTTACTTATGCCTACATTTGCTTTTCTAACCGCTCCACAATACATTACCATACTGCTTCTCCGCTGTTAGAATGCTCCCCTACCACTTAGCATTGCTGCTAAATCCTGAGCTTCGGTACTACACTTGATGCCCGATTATTATCGATGCTCTGTCGCTCGACCAGTGAGCTGTTACGCACTCTTTAAATGAATTGCTGCTTCCAAGCAAACATCCTGGCTGTCTAAGCAACTGAACCGCCTTAGTTCAACTTAGTGTAGATTTTGGGACCTTAGCTGCAGGTCTGGGTTCTTTCCCTCTCGGACACGGACCTTAGCACCCATGCCCTCATTGCAGAGTATATTTAGTACCATTCGGAGTTCATCAGGATTTGGTAGGATGTGACTCCCCCTAGTCCTATTGGTAGCTCTACCTGTACTAAACTCAACCTCCACACTGCCCCTAAAGGCATTTCGGGGAGTACGAGCTATTTCTCAGTTTGATTAGCCTTTCACCCCTACCCTCAGTTCATCCAAAAACTTTTCAACGTTTACTAGTTCGGACCTCCATCCCGTGTTACCGGAACTTCATCCTGACCAAGGGTAGATCACAAAGTTTCGCGTCTACTCCCACTGACTATGCGCCCTATTCAGACTCGCTTTCGCTCCGGCTGCGTGTCTCCAGACACTTAACCTCGCCAGTGACAGTAACTCGTAGGCTCATTATGCAAAAGGCACGCCGTCACTCCATCACAGAGCTCCGACCGCTTGTAGGCGTACGGTTTCAGGTTCTATTTCACCCCGTTATTCACGGTACTTTTCACCTTTCCTTCACAGTACTGGTTCACTATCGGTCTTTCAGGAGTATTTAGCCTTACCAGATGGTGCTGGCAAATTCAAACGGGGCGTCTCCGACCCCGCCCTACTCAGGATACTACCACTTTATGATAATGTACAGATAAGGGGCTATCACCCTCTATGGCCTGGTTTCCCACCCAGTTCTCCTTGATATCACTCAGATTATGTAGTCCTATAACCCCTAACCAGCCGTAACTGGTCAGGTTTGGGCTCTTGCGCGTTCGCTCGCCACTACTTGCGCAATCACTAAATTGTTTTCTCTTCCTTCAGGTACTTAGATGTTTCAGTTCCCTGAGTTTGCTCCTATTGCTAGGTAGTATATCTTCAATATACTGGGTTGCCCCATTCGGAAATCTACGGATCAATTTCTATTTGCGAATCCCCGTAGCTTATCGCAGCTTATCACGTCCTTCTTCGCCTCTGAAAGCCTAGGCATTCCCCATACGCCCTTGATTACTTCTTTTAACGATTACCTTTCAAGGTTCGGTCAACATGATTCACATCACGTCAACTTGGTATCCTATGTGCTCGCTCGTTTATGTCTGTTAGTCATCTAGTCTTTCAACTAGCTGTACAAACACCCACTACTTACTTACTTTTACTACTCTTTCACCAATATGTCAATGAACTCCTTTGTCTGTATTACTCCGACAATGGCTGCTAGAAATGGCTTATCTCTTATGCAGCGACTTCGGTACCGACATCGTGGTAATAGATCCCAAATCCCAACTGGATTTGACTCATTTACCTGTCTTAATCTTTCTTAAGATGTTTGGATTGATCGTTCTTGCGAACATCTCTGTAACTTCCGTGGAGAATATCGGAGTCGAACCGATGACCTCCTGCTTGCAAAGCAGGCGCTCTAGCCAGCTGAGCTAATCCCCCAGTTTCTTTCACCGCAGTCTTTCAACTACAGCAACTTGGTTGATGCTGTCCCCTTGATCCTTTCCCCGCTCCCAACCAGTGGGCCTGCGTGGACTCGAACCACGGACCTCTACATTATCAGTGTAGCGCTCTAACCACCTGAGCTACAAGCCCGGATCTTTACAGTCCTCTTTCTTAAGTCCAATACTTTCGAATAAATTAGATTGATAGCGGATCTTCGAGTTAAGGTTCTCTGTTGACACTCTTAAGTGTCAGTCCAGAAAGGAGGTGTTCCAGCCGCACCTTCCGGTACGGCTACCTTGTTACGACTTAGCGCCAGTCATCAGTTTAACCCTAAACAGCGCCTTACAGCTACTGTCTTCAGGTCCTCCCGACTTCCATCGCTTGACGGGCGGTGTGTACAAGGTCCGGGAACGTATTCACCGCGCCATTGCTGATGCGCGATTACTAGCGATTCCAACTTCATGCAGGCGAGTTGCAGCCTGCAATCCGAACTGAGACGTACTTTTTGTGATTGGCTCACCATCGCTGGCTTGCAACACTTTGTATACGCCATTGTAGCACGTGTGTAGCCCTGGACGTAAGGGCCATGATGACCTGACGTCATCCCCTCCTTCCTCTCTGCTTGCGCAGGCAGTCCCTTTAGAGTCCCCACCATGACGTGCTGGCAACTAAAGATAAGGGTTGCGCTCGTTGCGGGACTTAACCCAACACCTCACGGCACGAGCTGACGACGGCCATGCAGCACCTTGCTCCTTGTCCTTGCGGAAAAATCCATCTCTGGATCGGTCAAGGGCATTCTAGTCCAGGTAAGGTTCCTCGCGTATCATCGAATTAAACCACATGCTCCACCGCTTGTGCGGACCCCCGTCAATTCCTTTGAGTTTCACCGTTGCCGGCGTACTCCCCAGGTGGATTACTTATCGCTTGCGCTTAGCCGCTGGCTGTGTATCGCCAACAGCGAGTAATCAACGTTTACAGTGTGGACTACCAGGGTATCTAATCCTGTTTGATCCCCACACTTTCGTGCCTCAGCGTCAGTTGAAGCTTGGTAAGCTGTCTTCACTATCGGTGTTCTTGACGATATCTAAGCATTTCACCGCTACACCGTCAATTCCGCCTACCTCAAATTCACTCAAGTCCTACAGTATCAATGGCACCCTCACAGTTAAGCTGCGATATTTCACCACTGACTTATAGGACCGCCTACGCACCCTTTAAACCCAATAAATCCGGACAACGCTCGCCACCTACGTATTACCGCGGCTGCTGGCACGTAGTTAGCCGTGGCTTATTCGCCAGGTACCTTCAATATTCCTCGCAAGGAATTTTTTATCCCCTGACAAAAGCAGTTTACAACCCAGAAGGCCTTCTTCCTGCACGCGGCATGGCTGGTTCAGACTTGCATCCATTGACCAATATTCCCTACTGCTGCCTCCCGTAGGAGTCTGGCCCGTATCTCAGTGCCAGTGTGGGGGATCAACCTCTCAGTTCCCCTATTGATCATCGCCTTGGTAGTCCGTTACACTACCAACTAGCTAATCAAACGCATGCCCATCCAAAACCACCTGAGTTTTAATAGCTGAAGAATGCTCTTCTACTATCTTATGGAGGGTTAATTCGAGTTTCCCCGAGCTATACTCCTGTTTTGGGTAGGTTGCATACGTGTTACGCACCCGTACGTCACTCTAGGTCAAGTATTGCTACTCAACTTGCCGTTCGACTTGCATGTATTAGGCCTGCCGCTAGCGTTCATCCTGAGCCAGGATCAAACTCTCCATTGTAATAATCCTTATGATCTTCATCCCTAATTCGCATCAGGAAATCCAACCCGGGGTCCTCTGTTCACCAACTTTCATTGATCGAACCGGACCACCCAATTTTTGTTTGTCCTTAACCCTTATTCGATTTCTTTTCAGAATCGCGAACCACATCGAAATGTGGCTCTTCCTAGCTACACCTCTCATAGCGATCAGTGTAGTAGGGTCCGCTATCAATCCATCTATTCAAAGAACGTTTTAGCTTCTGTCAGAATTTCAAATCACTTATCCATTCCGTCTTCGACTAATCGTGGTCGTAAACCTTTCACAGTTTCTTAACCTTTCAATCTCTCTTCGATAACCCTTCCGATTTTCGAAGCCCTCTTTCGTTTTGGGAGTGCAAAGGTAAGAAGCTTTTTTCTCTTTGCAACTTTCTGG
>NZ_JAIOAO010000011.1 GCF_021190955.1 Parachryseolinea silvisoli | reverse complement strand
TTACCTCCATTCCACAGGCGTTGCTGACCAGTACGAAGTTGAGTGCGATCAACCTTTCCAACAACGCGCTCACATCGATTCCCAATTTTGTCGATTATGCCAATAATAGTAAGTTGTCGATGGTGGTGTCCCTGAACTACCTGGGTTATGACATGCTGGAGCCGTTGGTCAATCCGAGCACGGGCGTGGTGATCACAAAATCGCTGACCTATCGGCCGCAAAAGATCTTCGACCAGGTACGCCGGGTGGATGTTCCGCTGGGTAATACTTTGGAGCTACCGGCCACTACCAAAGGAACGTATGGATCGATTGTCTGGGAAAAGAAGAATACAAACGGTACATGGACGAATATCAACAGCACGAATACTGACAACAGCCAGCAGACCTACCGGTTGCTGAATGTCACAGCTGCTGCCGCGGGTATTTACCGATGGACGGCAACCAACACCAAGCTTACGAGCGCTACGCTACAAAGCATAGAGATGGACGTACGTGTTGTCGAAGCGGTAAAACAAACAGGTGATCGTGGTGTTGCATTGTATAACGGTTTAATCTCCGCGGCGCGCTGGCGGACGACCAAAGCGCGGGGTGCGACGGGCGACGATCTGAAGGGGATGTATGTATACCAATACGATGACAAGTATCAGATAAAGGACGCCAGCTGGGCAGATGCCAACAATACGCTGAACACGTATACCTGGAGTGGAAACCGCTTTCGCGTGACGGGCCTGGAGTATGATGCGAATGGAAACATTCAAAAGCTGAATCGCTACAATGATCAGGCACAGCAACAGCATAAATTCCAATACCATTATAAGAACAATACAAACCGATTGACCTCAGTCGACGGATATGCGCAGGCGTATGATTACGATGAAATAGGTCGTACGACAAAGGTCGACAAAACAGACGGCGAGGATCAGTATGTTGACTACGATGTGACCGGTAAGGTTATTGCGGTCTATTCGACCATCGAGAAGCGTCCGGCAGACAAAAAGGTGGAATACCTGTATGATGATCGCGGCTTCCGGATGGCGAAGGTCAACTATGCACTAAATCGTACGACGTGGTACATTCGTGATGCATCGGGAAATATCCTGAATGTATACGATCAGGAGGGGACGCAAGAGTCGACGAATAATAATCCTGTCACGAAGACGGAAATGCCGGTGTATGCCAGTGGAAAAATCGGTACCTATTATCCTGCACAGGATGGCAGCCTCGAGTATGAGCTTACGGATCATTTAGGCAACGTACGTGCGTTGGTGCGGGAGGATGTAAAGACGTACACAGCGACGATGGAGGATAGTGGGGGCGAAAGCATCCATAACCCCCGTGTGGAAGAAGGCCAGTACTTCCAGAATATTGTGGAGACCGAGCAGGCAGACGTGCACATGAACCATACGTCACCATCAAAAGAAGTGGAACACCCGTCGCGGTCAGCCTACTTGTATTGGAATGACACGCCCGGCACGCTGGCCTCTCAGAAGTCGACAGGGCCGGCTATTGCGCTGGAAGTACAACCCGGCGATACGATCCGTGCGGAAGCGTTTGCGCGGTATGAAGAGAAACAAACGTATAGTCACACGGGCATTACCTTGTCTGTACTGTCGGCCATGCTGGGTAATACGTTTGCCTTTGCGCCCGGCATCGATGGTGCAACACCTACTCAGGTATCAGAATGGTTCAACGGTGCGCTATCGGCACCCGGGTTTTTGAACTATACGGATGAGAATGAGCGTCCCAATGCCTACTTGAGCTACATTGTTTTTGATGCGAATATGGCTCCGATAGCAGATTATGCGCATCGGGAACCCGTTTCGGTTGAGGCCGCCTTTGGGCCAGGCGAGGAAGCGGTCGCTAACGCACATGAACGCGTTTACCTGCGGCGTCCGGTGATCATACCCGCCGGTGGTAAATATATTTATGTTTGGGTATCGAACGAAAGCCCGGAAACGCGGGTGTGGTTCGATGACGTCAGCGTGACGCATATCACGAGTTATGTTTCACAGGCGACGGATTACGGCGTATGGGGCGATGTGCTGCGGACAACGTCTACAGAGCCCATTCCACCAACCGCGCTGCGTAAGAATCTGAAAGGTCAATATGCATTTTCGGGCAATGCACAAGATCAAAGCGGCAATGGCCTGAATGGTACGGTGAGTGGCGCTGCCCTTACAACCGGTGTTGACGGCGAGGCGAACAAAGCCTACAGCTTTAATGGTGTGAATAGCTATGTCAAACTGGAGGGGTCTGCTGAAAAGTTGTCGTTTGTACAAAATACGGGTGTGTTTACGATTGCTGCATACATTAAGCTAAATGATCTGAACGCGCGGAGCGCGATCGTGTCGAGCATCACCAGTACAAGTCAGAAAGGATTTGCATTTGTGTTTGACACCTTTGGCGGCGACTACGGCACGCATGCTTTGCGCTTCAGCTCGACACGTGGCGACGGCTCATCGCTGAATTTGGGTACCGGCACGAACTACGCCATCAAGGATACCGAATGGCATCATGTGGCAGTGGTGGGCGACGGCAGCACATTCCGTTTCTATATTGACGGCCAGCCAGATGGCTATGCGACAGCGTTTAACTCGTTCAGTTTGGGAACGTCGGTGGGTGATATCCTGATTGGTGCATCGCGGACTACGGCGACTAATATTCAGTTGCCGATGAATGGAGCTATCGATGAAGTGCATATCTTTGATAAGGCGTTGAATGGTTCGGAGATTCGGTTATTGGCGGAAGGTGCTTCACCTGAGCAAATCGACAAGGTACTGCAACCTGTTAATCGTGGGTATCGATATCAGTATCAGGGGCAGTTTGCGGAGAAGGACGAGGAAACAGGATGGAGTCATTTTGAATTGAGGGAATATGACGCTGTGATCGGAAGGTGGACGGCGCCTGACCCTAAGCGGGTTGGCTTCACTCCGTATTTCGGAATGAATAATAATCCGGTTAGTCTTCCAGATCCCGACGGCGGAAGTCCGCCGTCAACCCATACAGATGCAGATGGCAAGGTTGTGGCAGTATATGATGATAATGATCTCGGTGTGTATAGACACACGGCGGCGGAAATTGATGCCTGGCGCAGTAGCGGCGGAACTCTTTCCGGAGGTGAGTATATGGGGAGATCTTTAACACCCTATTCATTTCTTGACTTTGATGAATTGGAACAAGGTAATTGGGTTCCATCTGGGATAATTGACTTTAGCTCTGACTGGGCTATGCATGCTGTTAACGACGTTATTTGGGGAATGTCGGGACAACCCATTACCTTTTACGCACTCAACGCCGGACACGGCGAGCGGTTTGACGTGAAATCGGACGCGCGAACTAAATTTGGCACGTATTACTATGGATCTGTTTTATATACAGATGTTCACGGTGGTAAGGTATTTGCATCCGCTCGTGACGCTGGAAATTTCGCGGCGGGAATGGTACAACAAAATTCGATTATACCGAATTATATTATTGGTGTGGGATTTGGAGGATTTAACAAGTCAAATAGTAAGTTTTTTGGAGCTTTGCTTGCGTTGGAGAAATTCTTTATTGATCCAATGCCATCCAATGGTGTTCCAATTTCACCCTTACGGGCACCTCACTACGGAGAAGCCAAGGCTTCGTCCTTGGGGATTATGAGCGGCCGAGCATATGGTAAAGCATATGGATTTTCATACCTTGATTAAACATATGAAGCGATTTTTATTACTTTTTTTTATTCCATTATTTGGTGGCTGCAGGCAGACAGTGGAAGTTAAATGTAAGGATGAAATGTGTCTTTCGATTGTAAAGCATCACGATTCTCAGTTGAACAGCTTTAGCTACATTATAAATGGGAAGTATAATAGCCACAGCCTTCCGTCAAAAGACTTTGCTGTCGTTAGGAATTACGGAAATTCTGATTGGAGCTTGATGGCGCAATGGCATGGCGATAGTCTGCTGCTGTATCAACCTTACGGTTACATACAAATTAAGAAGTCGGTGTTAGGGCGAATTAAGGTTGTCAAAATACCGGACACAGTTTTTTTTGAGATTTTTGATTCGTCCCGGCCTGATTCGCTTCTATATCTTACTAAAGAACCATAAGAGTATCGTTGCCGCCCAGCTATATGATGGCCGTTATAAGTTAATGCAGGTTAGATCTCTTTAAACAAAAACTTCATCTCCAGCTCTTCTTCAAACTCTTGCCCAGCTTCGAGTATATCATCATCGTCTTTGTGGTAACACCATTCTACCTGTGCACTAGGAATGTCTTTTAATACATCAAAGATGTTGTAGATGATTTTTGATGTAGAGGAGTTGAAGTGCTTAAACTTAAATGAGAACAATGTGGTGGGGTTGGGATCCTGGGCATATTGCTCCAGCCATTCCATGACCGGATTGTAGAAGGCCTCAGCGTCCTCCAGAATGGAGCGGCCGGAGAGTTCGAATACGCCGTCGCGTTTGTTGAGCATGACTTTGGGAGTGTCGTGCGTAGCTTCCAGGTAGTATTTTCATGGGACTTGTGTTGCCTGTGAAGAAATGCTGGTTGATGGCATTGTTGTGGGCGTTGGTTCTGCGGAGTAATACGGAAAGGAGAGGGGAAACAATTTGGTCTGACGGGTGTCTGTTTTTTATATTCTGACTGTTAGGTTGTTGCGCAAACGATAGCGTTGCGCTAAATGCAACTTTTTTGTCGGTAAAATATATTTTTTCGCCGTCGAACAGAATGTTTCAAAGTTGTTTTTATCTTCGCGTTACCCAGTAACGTCTCCGTTGCAAATCACGTCGTTTGTTTTTGAGCCTGCATTGGGTCTATCTATCGCGACCTGTTGTTGTTTTTCGTTGTTCAGAACGCCCTCGTTTGCGTCGACCCACTCGTGCGTGGTCGGTCATGAGTTGCTCGCTATGAACCGGATGCCGGCTATAGGTTGTCTGTAATTTTGAATTCATCCTTTCTATGAAGTATATCCGAGGCCGTTTTTTGTTGAAGGCTTTTGCCGTGTTTTTTCTATTGGAAATCATTACCAGTTCCATCGCACCGGCAGTATCGTGGGCGTTGACGTCCGGACCGACAGCGCCGGAAGCGACCACGTTCGAACCTGTGGATGCCACGGATATGGTCGATTTGAAAACGGGTGATTTTACGTACAACCTTCCTTTGATGGAAGTTCCGGGGCCGGCCGGTAATTATCCGCTGACGCTCTCGCATCACAGTAATATTCAACCCGAGGAAGAGGCTTCGTGGGTAGGGCTTACGTGGAATCTAAGCCCAGGGGCGATCAGCCGCCTGGTCAATGGTTATCCCGATGATCATAATGGCGTCAATAACGTAAACCGGGATTTTTGGGAGGGAGGAAATACCGAAACGTATACCGTAGGTATTTCTGTGGGTATTGCGAACGGCCCCAGTGTTAGCAGTTCGCTTAGTTTTGCCAATGACACCTATCGGGGTTATGGCGTGGGATGGGCTGGCGGATTCGGGATGTCTCTTGCCAATGGCGTCGGCGTAGGTGTGCAAGGTGGTGAGTCGCCCTATGGAACAACGTACTCCAGTTTTACGCTGAGCAAATCGCTGTCTGGAATGGGGGAAGCAGAGTCCATGGATGGCTTTTCAGGAACAGCAAGTATCACGCTCAACAGCCGTGGAGGGTTAAACGGCGGGATATCGGCCAATGGCACAGCGAGCACGGGGGGCTCTATTTCAACAGATTTTAACGGTCACTATTCCACCTCTGCCCAACTTGGCGGTGTTGGCCTGGTGGGTAACAGCCGGGCGGGAAATGTGAGCACGGAAGAGGATAACTTTCAGATTGACATACCGATAGGGTATACGGGTATCAATCTGCGGTTGGCCCGTAACTATCAACGGTATTGGATCGATGAAACGGAGAACATAAACACCTACGGCTCCCTGTATGGCAGTGGTGCTGCTCCGGGTAATTTAGTGGCGTTTGATACATACGACCTGCTCGATACTGAGATCGGGATGGGCCATCACACCGATGGAGAAACACTGTTGGGCGGAAGTTTTTCGGACGTCGATTTTTATTCGGTGACTGGTCAGGGCATCGGGGGAACAATCAAACCGATGTTTTATCAAAAGAAGCTTTTCCGTCAGGATAAAGTGATTCAGGGAAAGACCTGGACCAAGAGCTATGAATTGAGCGGCGCATCGGACCGGGCTGCTGATTTTCGCTTTACCGGGGAATTTTCCAATAGGATGGAATATACGGCTCCCGACCTCAGTTTGAATTCCGCCGGTACCGGGTTGGCCTTCAGCTTTAGCGGCAACCTGCAGACAGGGGCAAGCGGCGCGGGCAATGACGGTTATGTGAATGGCAGGCTGATCGGTTCACGCCGTGTGAACTGGTATAAGAATAGCGACATACTGGGTTCGGACTCAAGCCTGCGAAAGGGATTTATAAATGCTGTAGCCCGTGGGTTCACGCGCACCACTGCGGGAAGCCTGGCTTCACAGATAGGTGCCTTTTCGATTACCAATGAAAGCGGTGTGACCTACCACTATGCGCTGCCCGCCTATAGCTATGAGGAAATAAGCCGCTCGCAGAACACGCAGCTCGAAAAACAAAAGAACGGAGAATACTACAACCAGGTTAGTCGCCCGGAGAAGTATGCGTATACGTGGTATCTGACGAGCATCACGGGTCCGGACTTTGTGGACCGCGACAACGATGGAATAGCCGACGACGGCGACTGGGGGTACTGGGTTCGGTTTGAATATGATAAGTATTTGTCCGACTATAAATGGCGAAATCCGGGGGTCGGATATAACCCCGACATTGATGATTTTGATGTATTCTCTGCGGGAAAAAAGGAGATTTATTACCTGGATAAGATTTATACACAGTCGCATATGGCGGCGTTTGAGCGGTCAGCCCGTTTTGATAGCCGTGAAGTGAAAGACCTGATGACGGGAGGATTTTGGGATAATAACATTTCCGCACGGCCACGGGCGCTGCTAAAACTGGACAAGGTTACTCTATACAACCTGAAAGACATGAGCACGAGCATTCGGTCGGTTTCGTTTGATTACGACTACTCCCTGGCGCCCTATACACCCAATAGCTATGACGCAAGTGTTGCTAATGCCCGTCTTCTCGGAAAACTGACCCTAAAGAACGTTAAATTCCTGGGAAAGGGTGGTGCTGATCTCTTGCCCAGTATGTCGTTTGGATATAAAAATGTTCGATACGAGCCGGGTAAATACGACATGTGGGGGTACTATAAAAATGATTATAAAGATACGGGAAATCCCAATCTTGATCGTTTTACCACTGCCGCGTCTGCTTCCGACGTAGATGCATGGTCGTTGACAAATATACAAACGGCTACCGGCGCCGAGATAAATATTGCATATGAAAGTGATCGGTACAAGATCCCGACACTCTACAGGCGAAGTGTACTGACGGCGTCAGCTATCACGATCAACCAAACCAATCAGACAGTGGTAGTGACATTTAACAATCCTACAACGGATCTGACCACGCAGCATAGCATGTTGGAAAATTCAACACTGGAATTTCTGTTCAGGCGTTGGTTGACGGCCCGGCAGTTTTGTATTTGTGATGGAGTCAGGTTCCCGGCGAACGCAACCATGGGGAACATTTACAGACTTCGCAGCGCTACGCTCACGAGTGCCAATATCCGGAATGTAACAGCGAAAACCGTTGAATTTGTCGATACAGAACTCTATAACTTTTTATATAAAGTTGTAACAGATCCGCAGGGTGAATCTGCCTGGGAAATGATGACCTATCGCGACGGTGGTTGTTTCGATTCTGATAGCCGTGAGATCGAACCGGGAGTTTTTGTGCGATATCCCATACTTGTCGCCGGCAACTTGTTTTATAATCCGGGCAACGGAGAAACCTACGGCGGCGGAAGCCGTGTGCGCGAAATTCGTGTGAGCGATTTGGGAACGGCCAATGTGACAAACTATACATATGTCGGTGGTACAACCTCCTATGAACCTATCAGCTTCGGTCGTATCAATTTCGATTTTGACGGTTGGGAGGACAGCGAGCTTACTACGTTGCGTGAGAAAAACAGAATAGCGGAAGGGCAGGGTGCATACCGGCAACAGGTACTTCCCAATTTTTCGAAACTTCTATCCATTTCCCGCGTATTGCCCGGGCCTGGCGTGCTCTATAATCAGGTTACGGTCGGAAGCAAGACCATAACCCCAACGGGAGATGAGTTTGCGTCGCCCAGCTATGCACAGTATACGTTCGACGTTTTCAAGGAAAGTATGTTCGGGCCTGACAATGGGCCTACGCTGACCACACCCTCCATTCTGGGATCCTATGGAGGCTTGTTTTACACGATGATCCACCGGAAGAAGGTTGCGTTGAAAGATTATACGTCGCGGATCGGCAATCTGCGTGAGGTGACGGTATTTGACAGGGTGACGAATGCCCCCCTGACCAGTACGCATTATAACTTTTTCCACGATGGTCTTGCCGATACGTTCGATGACAATAAGCAGACCTATGAAAATAATCTTCGGGATGTTTTCTCCAATCAGGGGGTACTCGAGGAAACGTCTGTTCGGGCACGCGTGGTGGTGTATCCCAAATTCCGACGGTTGCCGTACGGGCCGGATGCCAATACGATCCCGACGACGGATCAGGTCCATCTGATCGGTGTAGTAGGTAAAAAAGAGTATTTCCCGTCGATTTCCATCGGACAGACAACCATCAACTATAAAACAGGGATTAAGACCGTTACCACGAATAAGGCGTTCGACTTTTATTCGGGGGCGGTAACGCGGTCACAATATTCAGACGGCTACGGCAATCTGTATGAGAGTGAACAGACACCTGCCTATCGAACCTATAGCAAAATGGGGCCGGCTGCCCTGAATGACGGCAAGAATATGCTTACCCAGCTGAGTTCAGGCTCTGTATACAAAATGCAGGCGGCCAACCCTACAGTTCGTGAGAGCCTTGTGGGCGGGTGGGCACAGACGTGGGCTGAGACTGTCGACGCGATTGTGCCGGGGAGTGCTTCCACTACGGTGCAGCAGACCGGTGTCTGGCGTAAGAAGTCGTCTTTCTCGTTTGTCGGATCTCAGACAAGCTTCCCCAATGCCGACGGATTTGTTCCTATCGGACAGATATCGGCTTTTTCAGCTTGGACTACTCAACAGCCGGTGACCGACGGATGGCAGAAAAATGAAGAAATTACCCTTTACGATGCCAACTCGCATGTGCTGGAGGCAATGGACATGAACGGGCACTACGGGGCTGTGCGGGTTAACATGGATCAGAATAATGTGCTGGCTACGATCGGCAATGCCCGTTATCGCGAAGTGGCATCGACCGGCGTGGAGGATATCCGAAACGGTGGCTCGGGTGGAGGCGTAGCGCTGGAACAAGCCATTGCCAGCCAGACTTATGCGCATACGGGTAAGATAAGCGCCCGGTTGGACGGCGGTAAGCGAGGTTTGTATTCGTCGGTTCTTGTGAAAAGTGATGCGGTTAAACGGAAAATACATGTTTCGTTCTGGACACGGGATCCTGTCCAGTCGCTGTCGATTGCCTATCGGTTTGTTCCGCCTACCGGCCAGGCCCCAGCGGAGGCGCTTTTGGCGGTGACACCTGTTGCGGAACGTCGCGCGGGCGACTGGTATTTGTGTGAAGCGGATTTTGATGTTCCTGTCAATGTAGCTGAGGGGCTTCGCTTCGAGAGCCGTATTGTCAATTCTGGTTCCCAGACGCTATACATTGACGATTTGCGTGTACACGCGGCCGATGCGACCATGACAACGTATGTGTATAACAATTACTTTGAGCTGACGCATATCCTGGATGGCAATAACCTGTACCAGGAGTATCGCTACGATGGCATCGGTCGACTGACATCGACGTACCGTGAAAGCTTCCAAAGTGATTATGGTAATCGCGGTGTGGCCAAGGTGAACGAGGTGGCCTACAACTACGGTAAGTCTAACCCGTTCAATGTTACCATCACGGCTACGAGCGAGGGTGGACCAACAGGGTCTATCTTTCCGTTAGGCGCCGTTGCTGTGCCACAAAACGGTAAGCAGGATTTTGAGATCGTGGACAACTGTCCGTCGTCTCACTTCAGTACGCTTTGGATCGATAATAGTATCTATTCATTTTACGACAGGACCCTTAACCTGGTGGATGGAACAGTGGTAAAGATTGATGGGAAAACTCTCCATTTTTCGAATGTGCAATATCCGCACACGATTCTCGCGATCTTTAACACGGAAGCGCCGAGGGGTGAAGTTACATGTGCCGCCACATCATATCCCGACGGCAAGGTTTGCCATCACGGATTCTATACGGTAACCTATTACGATCAGTGTGGGGAGATTGTTAATTCTTTCACGGCCATGTCGAAAGACGAAGTTCCGGCAGAGTTGAGGCACCTGGCGGCGGACAACTGTTGCGGTCCTCCCTATAATCGTCCCGAGGACAACTGCGGATGTTTTCACAATTGATTTATATACATATTAGTCTTATACCTCGATTAACTAGTGATCACGATGAAACGGTTTTTACTGCTGCTTTCAATTACCGCAGCGCTGTCTGTGCCGGGCTATTCGCAATTTTGCACCAAGATTTGGCCAACGACTGGTTGTGTGAATGTGGCGGTTAATTTTCCTTCGAACTGTACAGCAGCACCGTTAAATAAATTCAGGTGGCATGTAAATGATGAATTTATAGTTGAGCAAACCTATCCATTTGTCATACCACCTATTGGGTATGCAACTTCCTTCACTCATATTTTTACGGCTCCGGGTAGGTATAAGATTACTCTTTACGCGGGTTGCACGTATACTGCAAATTGCCCGTATGATGATGGAGTGTTTGAAGATTACATCACCATCAATTCTGTGGCACCGATATCAATTAATATGACCGGGATAGACCGATTCTGTGATGGTGGCAGCGCTACAATGTCTGTAGCCAATCCTATTGCAGGAATTACGTATAGCTGGCGTTCCAGTCCGGCGGGATATAGTGCAACCGGACCGTCAGTCACCTTTAACAACATTACGCAGAGTACGACTTTTTACGCAAAGGCTGGTAGTGGATCCTGTTCCAGTCCCGAGGCGTCGAGGACTGTATTGATCGAACAAACGGCTGCCATTCCTTCTGTGCAGACTCCTTTGGTATATCGCAAGACTGTCATCAAGATTACAGGAAGTTCTTTTCAACATTATTGGCAATCGGCTCCTAATGGCGTTGACATGTCGCGGCCCCTGGAGAACAATATGACGGCTATGACGGTTTTTACGTCGGGTGATTACTATATACGTAAATATACGTCGGCCATTGGATGCTGGTCGGCGTCCAAAGGACCGGCACATGTGGAGATAGTTCTCACGCCACCCGAGGCATCTGTTATCCAGATTCAGAAGTCCGGTTATACGGATATCGCGCACACGATCCCCGACAGAAACCACGTACTGGCGTATGCAACGTATTATTGGGTGAAAGATGCTTCGAATAATCCCGAGATCATCCGTCCATATACCAACGGATTGCAGACTGTCGGAGGGAAGTTATCGGAAAGTGGAACATATTACCTCAAAGGACGTGACAACGCCACTGGTACGTGGGGCCCGACACTTACTTTACAAGTATTGCTGCGCGGGGGCAGCGACGTGAATTCGCTGCGTGTTATCGGGTATGACGGTACCTTTGCGGGCGGCAGTGAAAAGATCGTATCCGAGGCGATCAGCTATTATGATGGCAATGCGAAGCTGCTTCAGTCGCAGGTGAAGAGCCTGTCTGCCGGTCGGGTACTAGCTACGCAACCGTTGATTGACCGGCACCAGCGTGCCGTTGGCTCGACGCTGTCGGCGCCGATTCTTCCGACAGATTTTAGTTATGTGGGAGCTTTTGTGCTGGATCCGTCTGGAAATGCATACGACTATAGAGGCTTTGACTGGCCTAACCCCACCAATGGTGGCAACAACACCGTGTATAACCCCAAGGCCGTGAGCGCAGACCAGCGCGGCACGCTGGGTTGGTATTACAGTGCAAACAACAATCTGGAAGAGCATGTTCCCGCTACAGCATATCCGTACGCACGCACGGAGTATTACGACGACGGCACCGACGAAGTGCTTCGATCGGCCGGGGTGGGCGAGGCGCTCCGCCTGGGGTCGGGTCACGAGCCAGTGCAAGGTACATTCCCTGTATTCAACGAGCTTGATCAATACCTGGCGTTGCGGCGCATTGCCGGAGTTCCGGATGGCAGAACCAACAATTCACTGAGGAACGAAGCCTCCCAGCTGGTAACACGCGACGCGCACGGAGTATATTCGATAACGATGGCCGATGGTGCCGGGAAAGTGTTGCTCTCAGCGTTGGCCGGTGACTTGCAGGAACATGCGCTGGCTGTGCCTGTGTCAGCCTCCTTTCGATACAACTATGATAACCCGTCTGCCGACATCAGGCCGCGCGTCTACTTCTACCTGTTGAATTCGACAGAGCCGACATTGACGGGCGGCGGTACGTATCAGGTAGTGGATATGTTAACAAATAAGCCGTATGCGCCGGTTGATACAGACGGCAACGGCAAACCTAACTGGCTGGCCGGCTTTTACCGCATTGATATTACGGCGGGGTGGATTTCGCTGAATTACACGAATTACTATAAGAATGTGTCTTGCAATATTTACGACTACACGGGCCATGTAATTTCGAACGTGTCGCCCAACGGTTTTGAGAAGTGGATGGCCAGCGCCAAACAAGCAGCGGACTATGCGACCATCGACAAGTCTACGTACAAGTACAATTACCAGGGGTGGTTGGTAACGTCTACCGAGCCGGACGCGGGCCGAACAAACTATCTGTACCGCAAGGATGGTAAGATCCGCTTTTCGCAGAACGCGCAGCAGGCAGCGAAGAACCGCTTCTCGTATACGCATTATGATGTAAACGGAGTGCCTGTCGAGTCGGGTGAATATACGGGGACTATGCCGTTTGTACCGGCCGACAGCCCCGGTTTCGCGACATCTGCTATTAAGGCTGAGATCGAGAAGGTTTATCCCGTGGGCGATTGGGACATAGCTTTAAAGAAATTCTGGGTGAAGACGTATTATACTTTTGCTCATGACGATTTTGGAACCATCACAAATCTTACGGCAAAAGGATATAAGCAGCAGTTTGTGCGGGGCGCGGTGGCCTGGAGTGAGAATGAGAACATGCAGACGTGGTACAGTTACGACGAGTCGGGGCGTGTGGTGTGGATGGCGCAGAAAGCCCGCAAACTGCCACGGGTATTCGTAGTAAAGTATAAATACGATTTCCTTGGTAACGTGCTGGTCGTGTCTAACCTGACATACGACACAAACGGCACATTGTTGGAGCAGTTTTACCATCACTATACGTATGACGCCGACAGGCGGTTGAGTAAAGCCTTTACTAGTACGACCGAGACGGGGGAGAAGTACCTGCGAGCGACCTATCAGTATTACCTGCATGGCCCGCTGAAGCGCATTGAGCTAGGCAACAAGACACAGGGATTAGACTTTGTTTATAACATTCAGGGCTGGTTGCGACAGATCAACCACCCCGATCCACTGCAAGATCCGGGGGGCGATACAAACGATGCGTTTGGGATGGTGTTGGACTACTATGAGAGCGACATGAACAACCTGTTTCCCACAGCGGGGGCAGTAGACCCCTATCGCAGCCATCAGGTGCCCGAAACGTTGCGCGCAACAGCAATGACACATGCGCCATTGCTTCGCTTTTTACCGGAACCGCATGCGGGTGTCGGGGCAGATGCGTCCTCATTCGAACATTATAGTGCTGACAACCCCGTATACAAGCAAATGTTACAGCGCGCTAGTCTAAATCCTGCAAACCGTTAACGCGTGTCCCATATGATAAAACGTGTACAAGCCGGCCGGCCCTTTTTGATCATCCTCATGGCTTGCCTGTTGGTGAGCATCCGTTCCTTCGGACAGACGAACGTGGTGCCTGATGCGGTGGAGCTGGCGGCATTAAAAGATCTGTATACCAGCCTGAATGGCGACAGCTGGACACCGACACGGCGTACAAACTGGCCTACGCTGGCCACCTGGCCGGCGACGGCCACGAGCGCTGTAATGGATAGCTGGTCGGGTATTGTTGTGCGGA
>NZ_JAIOAO010000010.1 GCF_021190955.1 Parachryseolinea silvisoli | reverse complement strand
GAGGTCACCGAGACTACCGGTGAATTGCAGTTCTTCTAAGAATGCCATATTGTTAGGGTATGTTGGTTAACGAAATAACTAGCTAACGTCGTCAGGGTCGCAACGACTTTGGGCCATACTTCTACGACCAAGATAGCTACTTTCTATATACTGCCAATAATAGGAAGACACAATGTACGCACAATGTATTCACAAGCAAAAGATAACCCAGACCTTTATAGGTCTGGGTATAGAGTGGCTTATTAGTATATCATCAGTAGGTTATCTCTTCATTATAGTGGGAATTGATCAGAATTTAGGGGGGATATTGTGTATATAATATAAGAGCGATATAGAGACGTTGTGTGGCTGTTTTGCGGATTTATGGTCCGACTGTCCAGCAGCGGCAAGAAAGCACGGCTTGATTTATGCGTCTGCCGCGAATTTTTGGGAAATGTAACGCGTGGAGGGGCAGGCCACCCTCCCGAAAAATAGGCCAATGGGTCTCTTACTAATATTCCCAGCCGAGTGTCAGCTCCAGCATGCCCAGGAAGCTCGACTCGCGTTCGTCTTCTACGCGGCCGTCCGTATACGTAGTATCATCTTTCAATGCGATCGACGGGCCGAGGAACGCGCCGACGCCAAACACAAACCGGCTGTCAGGATTGCGCCAGCGCCAGCCACCGTTGGCCATGAGATTCAGGTAACTGAATTCGTTGTCCCACTTCACGCGACCGTCGGACTCACTCTTGCCAAACGAATAGTCGAGGGCTCCACCAATATACCAGGCGCCGGTTGCATTTGCAAATAGTTTTTTATACCCCATGCCGACACCTAATGCGCCCGGTGATACCGTTACGTCGTCCTCGCCATCGATCGTGGCGACATGATATAATACGCCGAAGTAGGGAAATCGCACATGCGGCGCGAGGTAGTGGCCCTGCTCGGAGACCTTAAACTCGGCTTGTACAATGGGACCGAATTGCAGCAGGCCGAGAGGGTTGACCTGCAGCGCCCACGTGGGAAATGCTTTTCCCGAAGCTTGCCGCGCTGCGGAACGTGTAGCCGTGGGCGTGGTTGTTCGGCGCGCGCTGGCGTATTGCGCCGATGCCGGCGTGTAGCACAGGATAAACACGGCGGCGGAAGCCAGGGCAATGGAAAAACGACACATAGATTTTTTCATAATGAAAGCAGGTTGAAGATTCGGTATGTATATCCGATATGAAAGAGCTCGGGCATGGACTTGCGCCCAACGCAACGGCAGGTGTATCAAAATTCAGAAGAGGTGAGAACACCTGCAATAGAACAAAAGTTACAGCCGAAACTTAACACTATATTCACGCATGATCATGTGGGAAAGTTTGGCGCAACGGGCCGGTTTACCTAATTTTATAGGTGTTTGGCGGGGCGCGGGCGTCGCGGTGGCATGATTTCACGTCTGCTTGTGTACCATGAAAAATTTCCTCTCCCTCGTTTTGGTATTGTTCGGATGGCCGTTGCAGGCGCAGCAGTCCGTGCTGTTGACGCGTAAAGTGAAGCCCGATGCCTCTATACAGGCCGTATTGGATACGCAATTTGGGGCATACGAGCTGGTGCTGCTGGAAGGGCCTGCGCCGGCTGTGGCGGGACGTGCAGGCACATTTCGATTGTCGCTTGACGCATCCGGCACGGCGGGTGACGTGATGCTCGAACCGAACGATCTTCGGAACGCAGACTATCACGCGGTGGTGACCACGGGTCACGGAGAGCGCGAGGAAACCTATGCTTCTACACGATGGTTTAAAGGATATTATCATGAGGACCGGCGGCAGCCGGTGCGGGTTAGCGTGGGCGACGGCGGACTGTCCGGGTACTTTGTCCGGCAGGACACCCTTCGGTTTATAAGACCGGTGCGGAACTTTTTACCCGGTACGGATTCTCATTTATATATAGTATATCCTGCCGACGCCGTCGGTCGGGAACAGCTTTTATGCGAAACTGTGGTTGATCGCGGTATAGAGGCAGCTGTAGCACGGGTACACGTCGCGGCGGAAACGCCGGTGGGTGGGCAGTTGCTCATTGCCACGGAAGCTTCCTATAATTATTACATAACCCGCGGCGAAGAAACCAATGCTCATATTCTCGAGGTTCTCAATGAGATCGAAGGACTCTATGAGCGCGATTTTGGTGTAACCTTTCGCGTGACGTATCAGCACGCCTTTGCCGTCGACGAAGATCCGTATAAGTCAAACGAAAGTCTGCAGTTATTGGAGCAATTTCGCACCGAATGGAATAGCCGGCACACCACGGTTTCGCGCAACCTGGCCTTTTTGTTCAACACGACTACTATACCCTCGGGGAGTGTGGGCCGCGCCTACCAGGGGCAGGCATGCGAAGATCGATCGTATGCTTATGGATATTTTTCACGTGACAATCCAGCCTTTGAAACGATTGCTGTGGCACACGAGATCGGACATTTACTGGGGGCCTTACACGAGCTCGGAGCGTGCGACGTGGTGCACACCCTGATGTGCCCCTCCCTCGGCGGAGATCTGACGTTCAGTAGCGTGGCGCAAGCGGCGATCACGGATTACCTGAATAGTCATTCGTGCTTCGACGTACCGCTCACTATAAGCTTGTACCCCGTGCCGGCCCGAAACGACCTGGTCATACAATGCTCGGAAGAAATTTTTTCGGTGGCGATTTACGATGTCATGGGCCGCAAGGTGCAGGAAGGTGTGTATGATGAAGGCAAGGCGCAGATTCCGGTGGCACATGTACCGCCGGGTATTTATGTAGCGGTAATTCGGTCGGCTACCCAGGTAATAACCCGCAGGCTTGAAATTTTAAGGTAGCATTGTATAGAGAATTTTCTCAAATAGAGATTTTTGAATCAAGAATTTGGAGTATTAACGCTTACTTAATTTTGCTGTAAGATTTGAAACATAGTAATGCTCTAACATTGTATAGCACCGATAGCGATCAAACCCGATAATCTAGGCAACCATGACAACAAAATTGGCCACTTGTTTGGAAGGGGAACTGGTTTCTTTATTAAGAGCTGGTCATGAACCTGCGCTGGCGGAATTGTTCCGGCGGTTCGAAGCCAGGCTGTATGCCTATGCGCTTAAATTTACCCGCCAGCAGGAGCTTGCCGAAGAGATTCTGCAGGACGTGTTTGTGAGCCTGTGGGAGTATCGTGCCGAAATTGACACTTCTTTGCCACTCGGCGCTCTATTATATAGAATGACGCGCAATAAGATTCTGAACGTCCTGCGCCAGGAAACGCGGCTGGCCCGACAGCGCAAGACCTATAGCTTTTCCATGGAAGTTAGCCGTGACCTGACAGAAGAGCGCGTGGTGCTGAACGATTACCATCGCATCATGGACAAAGCTATTGAAAACTTGCCGACGCAACGCCGTTCGATCTTTAAAATGAATCACCTGGACGGCATGAGCTATGACGAGATTGCCGAAACGCTGGGTATTTCTCGCAACACAGTACGCAACCAAATGATTAAATCGATGAAGTATGTGCGCGATTTCCTAAGCGCCAACGTCGATCTGAATATCAATATGATTGTTGTGCTTCATTTGTTAACATACTTAGCATAAACATAATGTAGCGGCCAATAGTCCTCAGGTACCTTGCGTGGTGTAATATGAATGTACATGCAAGAACCTGTGAAATTACCGACAGCCATTCAAGATCTACTGGAAAAGTATCTGGCCGGCGCCTGTTCGCCGGAAGAGGTACGGCAGGCTCGTAAACACATGGCGGACCCGGCACTCGAGCAAGCCCTTGATACATTCATGCAGGCGAAGTGGGCGGAGCTTCCGGAGGGCATTTCCGACGATCTCAGCGTGCTCTCGAAAGAGCGTTACAGCCGGATACAACGGCGCATTGGCGTGCGAAAGGCAATACCGTTCTCCTGGTATTACGCCGCTGCCAGTGTAGTCTTGATGTTGCTCGCCGGTGCGGCGTATGTGTTCCGCCACGATGTGCTGGACATCATCGATCCCATTGAAACCATTACGTATACCACGGCCCCCGGCCAACAGCTCTCGGTGCGCTTGCCAGACGGCAGCCGGGTATGGATGAATACGGCTTCACGCCTGAGCTTTCCTGAAAAATTCCGCGGCGATACGCGTAATATATATTTGAGCGGCGAGGCCTTCTTTGAAGTGACGCACGACGAGCGTAAGCCCTTCTTTGTGCACGTCGACAATTTTTATACGCGGGTGCTGGGTACTTCTTTTAATGTCAAGGCGTATCCGCATGCGGATGAGCCGATCTATGTCACGGTCGCGACAGGTAAGGTGGCCGTGGGCATATCGGATTCGCTGGAGCATGACCGCGAGCTGACGCGATTAACGCCTAATCACCGGGTGTGGTACGACCGTGTGGACCATACCGTGTGCGGCGACTCCATTGCCGTGGGGCAGGTGTCGGCGTGGCGTGAGGGGCGCCTGGTCTTCCGGCAAGCGACTTTGATAGAAATGGTTTTAACATTAGAACGCTGGTATGGGGTCTCGATCACGGTGCAGCCACCGACAACGAGTGCCACATGTTCTTTTACCGCAGATTACTACGCCGGGATCTCGTTGCGCGATGTGCTGGAGGCCTTACAGATTACCGGTAAGATCACCTATACCCTGGACGGTAGTAAAGTAGTAATTCACACACAGAGCAGCTGCCGCTAGCGGTCGGCCGACGCTGCTCCAGGATTTTAGTCGTTCGAAAAATAGTGACGCTACCCGGCATTTCGGTGTGGCCTGAGATTCGTTTGCCTTCACCGGCGCGGCACTGTCGTCTTTAACTGTGTATAAAAAGCCTGTCGAATAATTATATATGATGCTATTTTCTACAAAGACCTCTTTAACCCAACTTCCTAACCTACTATTGTTCCTGGGACTGTGCTTGTTGCCCTTGTGGCTCCAAGCCAGTCCTACTCCTGATCCGCAAGAAGATATCTTTATCTCCATTCATTTCACCAGTATACCGTTGCCCCGTGCGCTGGACGAGATCAGCAAAAAGAGCGGCCTCAGCATTACCTATAACGACGCCGACCTCAATAAAAACACCCGCATTACCTTCGAGCGGGATCATGTAAGCGTGGTCGACGCGTTGCGCCAGGTATTGAAAGGTACAGGGCTGGGGTATCGCGATTTCAAAGGTATCATTGTCATCTATAAACTATCGCCACCACCCCGCGCAGAGGCTAAGGGTACGGTGCAGGGTATCCTGTCGGATGCCCAGTCGGGAGAGCCTCTGATCGGCGCCAGCGTGCGTGTACTCGGCACATCGTTGGGCGGCAGCACCGACGTGAATGGTCACTATGAAATCAAAGACGTGACACCGGGTATATACCAGTTGGCGGTGTCGTATATCGGATATGAAACATCGGTGCTACGCGATGTGCACGTGCAGGCCGGGCAGGTTACACAGATCGACCATAAGCTCAGCACGTCCAAGACCGAGCTACAGTCCATTGAGATTATCGGAAACGGCGTGTTGTCGGGCAATGTCGTAGAGACAAACGAAGGTGCAATGGTTAGCTCCATCCGGCAGTCGCCGATCATCATCACGGGAATCTCGGCACAGCAGATCAACCGGTCGATCGATCAGGACGCCGGTGAGGTGGCCCGTCGGCTTCCTGGTGTATCGGTGCTCAACAACTTTGTGAATATCCGCGGCATGCACGAGCGGTATAATCTCACCATCCTGAATGACATGGTTGCACCGAGCTCGGAAACCGACCGGCGTGCTTTTTCTTATGATCTATTGCCCAGCAACATGATCGACAAAATGACGGTATACCGCAGTCCGGCGCCCGACCTGCTGGCCGACTGGGCCGGTGGCGTGATTAAAGTAGAAACGAAGAATACCGCCATTGCCCGTCAGTTCGAAATCAACCTGTCGGGTTGGGTACGCGACCAGAGCACCGGCAAGGACTATTATACCTATGATGGTGGTGGGAGCGATTGGTTGGGCAAAGACGATGGCACGCGTGCGCTGCCCGACGGTTTCCCGGCAATATTCCAAATTCCCGGCACATCGCCGGAGCAGGTGAACGCCGATGGCCGCACCCGTAAGCTGATGTTGATTTCGTCGGAAGAGCTGGCTGCCAACGCACAGTGGGGTAAGAAGCTGTACAGCCGCTGGAACCTGCAGCGCGATAAGGCGCCCCTCGACTATCGGGCCGGCGTTAATTACTACGACTCGTGGATGCTGGGCAAAATGCGACTGAATAATCTGACGTCGATCAATACCACGCAAACCACACAGATCATCAACCAGAATTTTTATCCGTCTCGGTATTATGATGAAAAAGGGAAGCTGAACGATGCCCGGTCTTACGAAGACACGATCAGTCGTAAAAGTGCGCGTTGGGGGCTGTTGCAGAACCTGCGGCTGCGCATCAATCCCAACCACTCGCTGGAGCTGAAGGGGATCTTTAACCAGCTAGGCTCTGACGAGACCTACGTGCGCGACGGTTTCAACTACATCAACGACCTCGACCTGGGCTATTCTACCAAGGTGTTTTATACCTACCGCAGCCGCTCTATACTCACCGCGCAGCTGGCAGGCAACCATACGTTCGGAAAAAAGCATGATCACCAGCTGAATTGGAGCGGTGGTTACAGTGTCTCGAAAGACGAGCTGCCGGGGCAGCGGATGTTATACCTGCAAGGCAGCAATGGCGAGAAGGATGAGAAACGTTCTCTGCTGGTGGGAAATCAGCTAGGCGCGTTTTCCATTGCCAACTCGTTGTATTACTCTGATTCGCACGAAGAGAACTTTACTGGCTTCCTGGATTATGAAAAGAAATTCGGGAAAGATATCTCGGTGAAGGTGGGCGCATTCGATGAGAAGAAGACGCGTGACATCGACGGCCGGCTAATTAACATCAGCACGGACCCCGACCAGCTGCCGCGTTACCTGACAACGGCCGAGGGGGAGCGCGTTGACCAGTTTGATGCCGAGAAAGTGTTCAATCCGGATAATTTTCGAGAAGGTGGCAACGGGTTGTTTATTTTCGACAATAACTATTTATCGGGACAATATAGGTTTACGGGTAACATCGTTGCGGGATACGTCGCAGTAAACCTTCCTATAATTCCTAAGCGGTTGAGCGCTTACGGCGGTGTTCGGTACGAGCGTCAGGACCTGGAAATTATGACGCCTTATATCCTCCGGCTCCGGGCAGACTCGACGGTGGTAGACCGCACGGCGTCGTACTGGTTGCCGTCGATCAACCTGAAGTATAACATCCGGGAAGATGTCGTGGTACGTGCGGCTTTCGGCCAGACGATTAACCGCCCGAACTACCGGGAGATGGTTCCGATTGCGGTGAACGATCCGCGGCTCGAGCTTCTGCAAAGCGGTAACAGCCAGCTGGTGGATGCCCGGATCGATAATTATGATCTGCGGGTGGAGTGGTACTCCAGTGAATCGGAGTTCATTTCGGTGGGTGTATTCCACAAGCGCATCGAAGACGCCATCGAGCCCTATATTTCTACCGACGGCAAAAACGAGCAGATGTTTTTTTCTAACACGCCCCACGCCAGGGTACAGGGCGTCGAGCTGGAGATTCGTCAGGGGTTAAATTTTCTGCCGGTGCGGTGGGCGCGATACTTTTCGACGATCGCCAACCTGGCCTTGCTGGATAGCGAGGTAGAGTTTGCCGACAGCCTGTTCGCCACCCAACCGGGCAACTTTCGCGACTCGCGTCCCAAAGAGCGCCAGTTGGAGGGTACGGCCAAATATGTTATCAATGCAGGCCTGTATTTCGAACATCCCGAGTGGGGTACGAAAATCTCGTTGTTATACAATGTGCTGGGGCAACGGCTGGTCTATGCAGGAACCTATAATTTTCCCGCCACCTACGAAATGCCCCGGCACGTGCTCGACCTGACGTACCGCCAGAAGCTGACGAAGCAGCTGGAATTTCGCGCCGGCGTTCAGGATATTCTGAATCAACCCCGCAAGCTATACCGCGATTACGACCGCGACGAGAAATACAATCCGGATCGGTGGACAAAGCTGCCCTACAAGGACTATACATTTCAGCGATACAAACCCGGCAGCTACTGGATGCTGGGAATCAACCTGACCTTCTGAGGCAAGGCAGGTATAACATGCGGCGGAGCGGTGTGTAATGAACCATGATGAAAAGACCATGAGTGAAAAAATATAACCAACAACCTAAAAAAGATTGCGCCCCGCGGCGAAACGGGGCGCAATGACACAATGAAATACGGAACTCAGTCCAGTTCCATAATTAAACTTAATACAAACTTAATTAAGACACAATGAAAAACAAATTCCTTTTAAGCGCTGTATGCGCGACTGCCCTGGCGACGGGTATGTTTTCATGTCAGGATGCAGCAGAAGATGTAAAGCCTGGCGCTGTTGCTTCTGAAGAAATCAACCTGCCTATCAAGTATGTTGGCGCTGCCAACCTGGCTGCCTGCAAGGCTAAGGCTGACATTATGTATAACCTGAAAGACGGCGAGCTGAACTGGGTGAAGGATACACTGTATTGCCTTTGCGGCGACGTTCGTGTTCCTGCCACCAAGCAGCTGAATATCGCTGCCGGTACAACCATTCGTGGCCAGAAGGCATCGCGTGCTTCCCTGACGGCCGTAGTGGGCGCTAAGATTAATGCCACCGGTACGGCGGCCAGCCCGATCATCTTTACCAGCACTGCCGATGCCGGCACGCGTGCACGCGGCGACTGGGGTGGTATTTACCTCCTGGGCCGGGCTCGTGTAAACCAAACAGCTCCTATCAAAGCAGAGGGTTTCCCCAATGACATCACGCACCCCACCAGCCCTGCGCCTACGTATGGTAGCAACGTCGATAGCTTCAACGGCGAATCTTCGGGTACTTTCAGCTATGTGCGTATCGAATTCGGCGGTATCGCACTGCCGGGTGTTGCCAACAGCGAGAAAAACGGTCTGACGATGGCCGGTGTAGGCAGCGGTACAGTAATCGATCACGTGCAAGTATCGTCTGGTGCTGATGACGGCTTCGAGTGGTTCGGCGGTACTGTAAACGCTAAATACCTGATCTCGCACAAGAACCTGGACGATGACTTCGATACTGACTTCGGTTATTCCGGTAAAGTACAGTTTGGCGTTGTATCACGCGACCCTGCCGCTGCCGATGTATCTGCTTCGAACGGTTTCGAGTCTGACAACGACGGAACTGGTAGCACGGCTACTCCGCGCACGTCTGCGATCTTCAGCAACTTCACGGTTATCGGTCCTATTCAATGCTCGAACACGTACAACTCACTGTATAACGACGGTCTGCATCTTCGCAGAAGAACTGGTATCGATGTTTACAACACGATTGTTGTAGGCTGGAAAAGAAACCAGGTTTACGCGGATCCTGCTTCGATTCTTTCGACTCCTGCGGTTGCAGCCCCTGGCGACGTGATCTTCAGAAACAACCTGGCCGTACGTCCTCAGTCTATCGCGACTCCGATCGTGGTTGAGCCTGTTGCTCCGAACAATGTTTGGTCTGTGAGCGCTACGAACGTAGCTACTTCCGCTACGGTTTGCGCGGCTACGAATGCGACCAACGGTGGTATCTATCGCGCCAGCGGCCTGTCGTCTACAGCCTGGTTGCTGACCGCTGTGAACTTCACACCCCTCGCTACCTCTGGCACCTATACATCGCCGGTGTTGACGCAAGGTACAAACGCCAACGCAATCAATGCTTTCTTTACTGCGAACACAACTTCGACTACTGCGACCACTACCTACTACATTGGTGCTCGTCGCGTTGCCGACGACAATGGCTGGAACACATCTTCGGGCTGGATCAACTGGCAGCCTGAAACAGCGTCATATCCGAACGACGGTGACGTTAACATCCTGTAAGAACAAACAACAACAACAACTCCGGTGACCAACACCATTTGCCTTTGACTTGAACCTGGACTGAGAAATCCTGAAGCAGTGCTGCCCCGTAAGGCAGTCTGCTTCTTTTTCTACACTAAAAAAGAGCATGACCGATCATCATCGTAAGGACATTAACCACTTGAAATCTTTGCATAAATATATACATACTATGTTTTCATTCTTGTCCGGCCCCCTTCGGAGCGTGGCGCGTTTGCTTGCCATACCGGGGATCGTTATGCTTTTACTGGTTTATTATTCCTGCCAGGAAGAAGAAAATCTTCCTCCGCTGAAAATCTTCAGCATTACGCCGTCGGAGGTGCAGCTCGGCGATACGATTGAAATATCCGGGCAAGGTTTCAGCCCGGGATTTGACTACAACGAAATTACGTTTACCGGGGGTGCAGTGACCTACTCGCTGCCCGG
Source organism: Parachryseolinea silvisoli (assembly GCF_021190955.1). Classification (GTDB taxonomy): domain Bacteria; phylum Bacteroidota; class Bacteroidia; order Cytophagales; family Cyclobacteriaceae; genus Ohtaekwangia; species Ohtaekwangia silvisoli. Next base: position 107,829 of record NZ_JAIOAO010000010.1, on the reverse strand, counting down.
ATCCACGACGGAGAAGATTCTTGTGGAAGTACCCGACGGTGCACAGTCGGGTGAAATGATCGTCGATATTCTGGATGTCGAGATGGCCACGGCGCCGTCGGTCGAAGTACATCCGCCCGTGATTGACGAAGTGACGCCAGTGGACGCCTGGGTGGGTGACAGCCTGGTAATTCGTGGCGAGAACTTTCAGCGCAACGCGGTACGAAATCATGTGAAGCTGGGTCGGGTGGAAGCCCCGACACTCCGGTCTTCTAAAACAGAATTGACAGTGCTTGTGCCGCAAGGTGCCGAAAACGGTCCCGTGTCCGTAATGGGCGTAAACGGGCCGCAGTTTACGGTGAAGCCGTCAGTGATTTACAGGGTAGTTCCCACGCACGGCGTGGTGGGCGATACAATTGAAATACAAGGCCGGGGCATGAATGCACAGAATATCCACTTTGCCCCGGGTATTCCGGCAACGATCACCCTGGGCGGAAGCGGCGCGCGCACAGTACGCGTCGTGGTTCCTGTGGGCGCGACCGATGGCCCGATTACGATTCGGAACTATATCAACAATACTGAACTTATACTGACCACACCGCAGGATTTCCTGATTTATCCTAACATCGCCGAGATGACTCCCCTGAGTGGCTATGCAGGCATCGCGGTGACGCTGTCAGGTCATAACTTCAGCCCGGTAGCAGAAGATAACATTGTCCGCTTCAACGGGCAGCAGGCTGTCGTCACGAAGGCTACCACGAATGAGCTATTGGTTACGGTACCCGCGGGCGTCACGACCGGTCCGGTTTCGATCACGGTAAACGGTCGTGAAACGCCGGGGCCGGTGTTTACGGCGACTTCCGAGGGAACGCCGATCGTGCTGGCAATGTCGCCGCGCAGCGGCAGCGCAGGCAGCCGCGTGCAACTGGACGGTATAAATTTCGGCGAGACGGCTTCGGGCAATACCGTGCGTTTCGCCGGCAACGCCACGGCTACAATCATCAGCGCCTCGCCTACGCAACTCGTTGTGGAAGTACCGCCGCAGGCCATTACGGGCCCGGTGACGGTCACGAAAGATGGTAAGACCGGTGTTGCGCCGACCTATACGATCAATTCCGTGGCGCTTCCGTTTCTGACGGCGGTCTCACCGGCCAGCGCGCGACCTGGTACCTCCATTACGGTAAAGGGTGGCAACTTCAATGCCGCAGCCGGCCTGGTGCTGGGCGCCGAAAACAATGTACGGTTTACCGTAAGCTCCGTTACAGCGACCGAGTTCGTGGCAACGGTTCCGGAGAATCTGATACCAGGCGATTACTCGTTATTTGTCATACAAGGTGGCCGCGCCAGCAACACGATACCGTTCGAGGTGGCGGGTAACCCTGTGCTGCAGTCGATCGATGTAACGGAGGGTACACCCGGCACGATTGTGACGATCACCGGTACGGAATTACACAGTAAAGAAGTTAAGAACATCGTGCGGTTCGGTACGGAAACGGCTGTGTTGGTAAATCCGGGCGACGTCAATCCCAACACGGTGGCAGTCTACGTGCCCAACGTTGCGGCAGGAGTGTATAACATTACCCTAACGGCATTTGGGGTGACGTCCAACAGTCTTTCTTTTACGGTGAAGCCGGGTGGCGCGCCGGTCAGAAATATACTCTATACGGAGAACGCGGCTCCCCAATTCGCAGTCAGGCGGCGGACGAACGACCCACCCTCTGAGTCGACGCTCTTCGAGCGGAGCTCGGCCGTGCAGCCGATATATACCCTGACACTGGATCTTGCCGGACAGAAAGCTTATTTCGCCGACGACGTGACGGGAGGACCATCCGCGGTCGCGCGGGCCAACTACGATCAGTCGGGCTACCAGGTGCTTTATTCCGGTGAGCACGGGATCGGTCAGGTCCTCGACCTCTCGCTCGACATCGCGCACCAGAAGGTCTATATAACGGACTATGTAAACGTGCTCTACCGGGGTGATATGGATGGTTCCGGTGCGCTGGAGATGCTCTATGATTTCGGGTCTCACGGAATTTTGCCGACCGGCGTTTCGTACGAGCCGGAAGCCGATGCATTGTACATTGTCAGCGGTTACCCTGACATTGCTCCTTTCAAAGTATTGCGGGGTGCAGTAGACGGCAGCGGGCTTACGGATCTGTTCGATGAAGGCGATGGACTGACCTATCCTATCGATGTAAAGGTAGACGTCGGCAGCGGGCAGTTGTTTGTGCTGGACGGCTACAACACCATCAAGGCCGGTAATCTCGATGGTTCGGGAGGGATGACGACGCTGGCGACGCGCAACCGCGAGATTTTAGGCATCTCGCTGGATACGGGCGATGATTTTGTCTACTGGATGGAATTTTCGAACGACGCTAAAACACAGGCCTCGGTGTTCCGTCAGAAATATGACGGATCGGCTGAAGTGGAAGAAGTATATACCAATATAACACAATCGGAGTTATTTGTTGATCCTTTGAATGGCGGCATGCGCGCCGGGTTGGTGGTAGAGGATGCCGGCGGGGCGTCTGCCCGTGGCGGGAAGTTCTCTTCGATGAAGGTAAACAGGATTTCACGACAGCCGGTGAAACGACTAGGACCCATAGCCCGGCCGGGCAAATAATATCAACCCTTATAAACACAATGAAAACGAAAAGAATTTTACTCAGTTCCCGTCTGGTGGCCGTCGCAGTATTGACGATCGCCGGCTTTTTGGCTGCCCCTGCCGCACGTGCGCAGGTTTGCGTGGGCGACTCGCTTGCGCTGGTGGAAATCTACCGCGCTACGAATGGCGCCAGCTGGACATCGTCCACGAATTGGTTGACAGGGCCTGTCAGCACCTGGCAAGGTGTAGCGGTAACCGGCGAACGTGTTACAGCGCTGACGCTGACCTTTAACAACCTGACGGGCTCGCTGCCGTTGCACCTGGGTTTTCTGCAGGAGCTGACCGGCCTGAGCCTGCAAGGCAACGCGTTGACCGGTCCCGTGCCGGTAGCCCTGGTATTTTTGCAAAAGTTGAAAACCGTAAACCTGTCGGACAATGAGCTAACGGGCAGCATACCGGCCACATTGGGTCTGACGCTGTCGCTGTCGAGCCTCAACCTGTCGGGTAACAAGCTGACCGGTTCCATCCCCGTAACCTTTGCGCTGCTGTCGAAGCTGCGCGCGCTCAATCTTTCCAACAACCAACTGACGGGCAGCATTCCCGCAGCGCTGGGCTTGCTCAGCGGCCTGCAGACGCTGGAGCTGAACGATAACCAACTGACAGGCCAGATCCCCAACACCATCGGCAGCCTGAACAGCCTGCGTGAGTTCTTCCTGTTCAACAACAAGCTGACGGGTGCTATTCCGAACGCCATCGGCAGCATGGACAGTGTAGTATTTATTAACCTGTCGAACAACCGCCTGACGGGGGCGGTGCCTGCCTCGATCGTGAACGACAAACTGTTGTACTTCCTCAACGTGGAGTCAAACCAAGTCAAAGACGTGCCGAACCTGTCGGCCTCAACATCGCTGTTGCAACTGTATGTAGCGAACAACAAACTGACGTATGCCGACATCGAGCCGAACATTGTTAAAGCGCAGAACGGCAGCTATGCTCCGCAAGACAGCGTAGGTACTAACGCGGTGGTGACTGTTTGCGCCGGTAGTTCTGTGACGTTGCCTGGTAACTATATCGAGGCGTCGCCGAACAACAGTTATACCTGGTTCAAGAAAGATCTGTCGTACATTGCCGAACCTTCTACCGACGCGTCGTTTACGATCACCAATGCTACGCCTGCCGATGCAGGTCTCTACACGGTGGAGATCAGCAACAGCGTGGCCGTTGACCTGTTCCTGTACCGTCGTACTGTTCGCGTAAAAGTGGGTACGTGTGCCGGTAAGACAGCCAGCACCAGCGATATCAGTGTATTTCCGGTTCCGTTTGACGGAGCCACTACCGTAGCGGTTGGCGGCGAAGCAGCCCAGGTAGTGGTACTGGATGGCAGCGGCACCGTGCGTGAGAAGTATGATGTGGCGGCGCAAGGGTCTGTACAGATCGGTCAGCGCCTCGAGCGCGGCACGTATCTGATCCAGACAATTCAAGGCGACAAGAAAGAATCGGTAAGAGTCATTAAGAAATAATCTAACGTCCGGCCGGGCGGTGAAAGGATGCACACGCATCCTTTCATTTTTTTATAACCTGATACACCCATGCATTATGAAACGCGTAATTAATTTTTTATCCATCATCGTTTTTATTGCCGGCTGTAAGGAGCCGGCCCGGGTAGATAAACGTGTACCTGTTAGTGGCACACCCGTGAGCGTTCAGCTGCCCGCAGGGTTTTATGCCGATCCTACGATCGCGGGGTTTCGGCATAATATATACAACGCCACCATTTTGGTGATGAGTATTCCGATCGAGTACCATCAGGCGTTGGTCGATATGGCCAAAGATAAGCTTGCCGCCGTGGGCCAGCAGCTTGTATCGCGCGAGGATGTCAAGGTAAACGGCGCCGAGGGTGTCTTGTGTAAGCTATACTACGAAGAGCGCGGCATGAATTTCTACCAGTGGCGACTGATCGTGCCGGAGCGTGGCAATACGCTGACGGTGAACGGCACATTCACGGCCGATCAGGATAAGGAGATTTCCGGCGCGGTGCGCGATGCGCTGCTGACGACGCAGGTGGACCTTGCGTGGAAGCCCGATACCGCGGCCCTCAGTTTCAGCGTACGGCCGCCCGCCGACCTGAAATTGGCAAAGTTATTCGAGGGGCCGAGCGTGATGTATACACATGACGGGTCGTGGACGAACGACGCCATCTTTTCGTATTCTATGCTGACGGGAAGTAATGCACATGCCGTGGATAAGAAATCGATCTATGCCCTGGAAAGTTTTCGGCAGTTGTGTTCCACATGCACTATTGAGCGTCAGGACAGCACGCTGGTAGTAGACGGTCTGCCGGGTATAGAGGTCTGGGGTACGCGCACCGATTCGCTGGTGACGCGCCTGAAATACCACGCTATTTTGTTCGACAGCACCATGAGCTACTACGTGGTGGGCACGGCCGATAAGGCGCACGCCGACAAGCTGGAGGATTTCCGGGTGTCAGTGCGGACGTGGCGGAAAAGATAGCAGACCGCATCGCTCATGGAATGACGCGCTCGTGGCGCAACGTGTCGAACAGCTGGTAGAACATCTGCTCGGTGTCGATGTATTCGTGGAAGCCGAGGCGTCGGGCTTTGGAGCCGTCGGCGAAGAAGTCGTAGTCCCACGAGAAGACAAAGTCCGCGAATGGCCAGGAGGAGAGTTGTGCATAGTCATGTTTTGCCAGACCATGCTGTTCTTGCAGCGCCTTCCACAGGGGCCCTTTGTCGGTCATGATGGTTTGCAATGGCATGGTTAGTGGCGGTGCTGCTTCCAGACCAAAGTAGGTGGCCAGTTTGGGCCAGAGGTCGTTCCAGCGAAACAAGTCTCCATTGGTTATGTTAAAAGCCTGGTTCGCGCAGGCGGGTGTTGTGGCGGCCCAGACCGTGGCTTTCGCTAACAGTCCGGCGTCGGTCATTTCCATCAATGTATCGTAGGCGCCGGGTTTGCCTGGGAAGCGTAGTGGCAGGTTCAGCGCACGCGAGATCGATGCGTAGACCGCGATGGCCAGGGCCAGGTTCATGGGGTTGCCAAGGGCGGCACCGCCTACTACGGAGGGCCTGATGGCGGACCAGGTCCAGGCTTTGTCTCGTTGCCGGTGCTCCAGGAATTGTTGTTGGTCGACGTTGAACTCGGGGGGCATGTGTCCGGCGTCGCTTTCTTTGGCCGGTGTCTTGAAGGGGCCGAGGTGGGCGCCGTATACTTTATAGCCTTGCATGAGGCTGATGTGCTGCAAGTTTTTGGCTACCGGTTCGATGGCGTCAACTACGTTGACGAGCATGGCGAGGTTGGGTTGGACAAGCTCGGCCCACGTGGGGCGATCCTGGTAGGCAGCATAAAAGATGTGCGTGACGTCGGTGAGTGCTGCGAGCTGTTCGCGGGATTGGGTAGCATCCAGCAGGTCGACGGGGATGTGGCGAATGCGCGCAGTGTCCTGACCGCCTTTGCGGGAGAGTCCGACGATGTTCCACGAGTCGAGCGTGGCAAGGTATTGAATCAGGTTCGTGCCGATCACGCCGTTGGCGCCGACAACGAGTGCTGTGTTGGTTGCTGTTTTCATGAAGCAAAGCTAGGGAGGCACATGCGGAGGCATAGGTAGAATTCTGTGAGGATTTGGTATATTTCCGCTATGAAGCGCTACCGTCAATTGGCCCCGGTGATGATCTCGGATTTTACGGTGGAGAAGTGGCATCATCCCGTGCACAACCACAATCACTATGAGCTGATCTATATCCGGTCGGGGAAGGGCTGGCATACTATCGACGGCGGCCGTGTGGCGTATAAGGCAGGCGATGTGTTTCTGCTTGGGCCGGAGGAGGCTCATGCGTTTGAGATACATACCCGCACGCGTTTTATTTATGTCAAGTTTACGGATCAATTTATACATCAACAGGGGGCAACGGCCACGCCGGGGGTACAGTCGTTGGAGTATCTGATCAAGCGGCGCGATGCGCACCTGACGGGGTTTACGTTGCCGACGGCGGACCGCCGTACGGTGGAAGCCATCTTTGCGGTGGTGTCGTCGTTGCAGCAGGACGTGGCACGTGCAGAGTCGATTGTATGGACACAGGTGCTGGCGTTGGCAATAATCCTACAACGCAACCTGCCGGAGCTTCAGGCGGCGACGCGCCCGGAGCGGGATATGCAGGCGATGTTTTGTTATATTCACAAGTATATTTATACACCGGACAAACTTCGGTCCGGGGTGATGGCCGCACACTTTCATACAACGCCGGATTACATCGGGCCGTATTTTAAAAGGCACGCAGGTGTGACGTTGCGGGAGTACGTCCGGGAGTATCGCGGTGGGTTGATCCGGAAACGGATGGAGAGCGGAAAGTATAGTTTGAAGAGTATTGCGGCGGAGTTTGGGTTGACGGATGAGAGCCATGTAAGGAAGCTGGCGCAGTGATGCGCGCGCGTCGAAATACGCTTATACTAATTTTTTATTATCTATTAAAACTAATTAGTATTCCTCAACATCTGTAAAGTATCTGATAATGAAACAAGCTATGCCCTGTCTGCTCGCCCTTCTTCTTCTATTGATGGCTGTTTTTGGCCATGCCCAGGATGCTTCGGGTCTTTTGGAAAAGAGTCGTAAGCATGTAAAGGCGCAGCATTCCATTGCTTATACGTATACGGCGTATTGGCCGAATCCAGTAGGGGAGGTGGACACGCTGCGGGGAGAGTGCCGGTTTGTTGTGGGGAATCAGAACGCGTTTCGATATGATTTTGTAGCGAAGGCCCAGGGGCGGGATATGACGTATATAGGTGGTGCTTACCGGGAGGTAGTGCATGATGAAAAGAAGGTGGAATTGCACCCGGACGAGGAGAAGGCCGTACGAATGTTTACGAAGAGTGTTATACCGCTGAAATATTCACCTATCATGTTGTTGGATCGCTCCTGGCAATATGTGCGCGATACGACGATCACGCATTCGTTAGCCGGGTACCGCACGGTAGACTTGGACACGGTGGTGAATGGAAACCGGGTGTATGTGGAGCTTTGGTTGTATATCGGGAAGGATTCCAGGGTACCAGAGTGGTATGTGCAGCAATCTTTTTTTAAAGGCAAACGGGGGCAGCGGATCGAGTTCGCGTTTGCCGACTATGCGCTGTCGCGCACGGTAGAGCCGTTGGTGTATACGCTGCCGGTGGGGTATAGGTCGGAGGTGTTTGGCACCACTCCCGGGCCGCAGGTATTGCAGGCCGGTACGGAGGCTCCGGTGTTTCAAGTGGTGGATTTACAGGGTAAGCCGGTGGATTTGAAGGCGCTGCGGGGGAAGAAGGTGTTATTGAATTTTTCCATCATTAACTGTGGCTATTGCAAAGTGGCGATTGACCATATGAACCGTAAGGACTTTGTGTTACCTGACAATGTAGTGGGTGTTTATATCAACCCCATCGATAAGCCTGATCGTGTTGCGAGCTATGTACAGAAGAGTCACATTTCCTTTCCTGTGGTGGCGGATGCGAAAACTATCGGGACATTGTACGGTGTGTCGGGGTATCCTACATTTTTTCTTATTGACGAGAAAGGGGTTATTCAGGAGACGGTGGTGGGGTATCGGGAAGCGTTTCTAGACGGGCTTTTCAAAAGTAAATAGTTACTCACAGGTTTAATCCCAACAGTTTATAAAATCCCTGCTGTCCTTTAGCGGTGAGCGTGGTGGCGCGGGTGTTTTTTTGGCGCGTGATCCAGCCGGAGTCGATCCAGGTGTTGAGGAGTGCGGCGCCGAGGGAGCCGGCCAGGTGGGGCTTGCGTTCGCTCCAGTCGAGGCAGCGACGTGCGAATTGGCGGCGTTCGTGTTGCAGGCTTTCGGTGTCTATGCCGAGGGTGTCGAACCATTGCAAGCCCTTGCGCGTCACGTTGTAGTGATCATCCTCCAGCTGTACTATTTTTTGGTGCACCAATCTGTTTGTTATTTCTACCGCTACTTTACCGGCCAGGTGATCATAGCACGTGCGGCAGTAGCGGATGCCGGTGTGCGTGTCAATGGAGCGCGGCAGTGTCTTGGTGTCATGGGGTGTGACAAGGGTGGCCAGGGCTTCAATGACGTAGGCGGTTTCCGGTTTGCGAAAACGGTAATAGCGGTGGCGTCCCTGCGACTCTACGGCAAGCAGTTCTGCTTGCACAAGCTTGTTGAGGTGCATGCTGGCGCTTTGCGCCGATACATCAGCACGGATGGCCAGCTCAGTGGCGGTGAGGGCCTTGCCATCGAGCAAGCTCCACAACATCGTGGCGCGTGCAGGCTCGCCGATCAGGGCGGCGACGGAGCGGAAGCGTTCTTCATCATCCATGGTTCAATATGAAATGAATTATGTAGCAGGAAAGGTACCGTACTTTTGGGAACAATCGCACGTAAACCTTTTGGAAAATGATTGCTGTTCTTTTTGAAGTTGTTCCCGATGAAACACGCCGGCAGGAGTATCTCGATATCGCTGCCGCCCTGCGCCCGGTATTAGAGACAATCGACGGCTTTATCTCTATTGAACGGTTTGAAAGTCTAACGACGCCGGGCAAGTTGCTGTCACTATCGTTCTGGCGCGACGAAGCTGCCGTGGAGACCTGGCGCAGCCTGGAAGTGCATCGCCAGGCGCAAACGCGTGGGCGGCAGGGAATCTTTCGCGATTATCGCCTGCGGGTGGCTACTGTGGTCCGCGACTATGGCCTGGACGATCGCGCCGGGGCACCTGCAGACAGCCGTGCGCGGCATACAGATTCTATATCCTAACGTTATATGAGTCCGGTATCATTTCTCCAATCCGAACAAGCAGACCCCTATGCTTTGTATCGCGTGATGCGAATGCAGGCGCCGGTGTATTACGATTGCGCGCAGAGCTTGTGGGGTGTTTATACCTATGCACACTGCGAGGCTGTATTAAAGCATCACGCCGCCGTCATTCCACGAGGAACGCAGTTCTTCGTAGGACTGAGCTATGAGGCCGATCAGATAGGAAGGCACCTGGCGCGGGTGAGCAACGGGGCTGCCCATGACTCCAGCCGGCAAGCGGCCTATGCGTTGCTGGCTCGTTGGCAGCCACCGGATGTGGGGCGCCTGCTGCTATCCTTGCTGGACCACTCTTCCGGCGGCATCGAGATCGATTGGGTGGAGCGCGTTAGTATGGTGTTGCCTTCGCTGGCGTTGCTGGAGGGATTGGGATTTTCGCGGGATGTAGCGATGATGATCACACAGGTATTGCCAGACCTGGTGCGTATCATGTTGCCGGTAAAAACACCGGCTGATGCACAGGCTATTAATCAGGCGGTCGCACAGGTGCTTCCATCGGTGAGCGCTTATATCCGGCGGCATGGCATTGGTAAAGGTAGCGAGGCGGAAATACTATACCTATCTAACCTATTGGGGGTGTTCATTCAAAGCCATGAAGCCGGCCGTGGTCTTTTATGCCACGCGCTGTTGCAAACCTTTCGGCAGCCTATCTTCTCGCGATCATACGCCGCATGTCTACCGTTTGTTCGCGAGACGCTACGGTTTGATTCACCCATACACCACACGCGGCGTGAGCTTGCCGCGGATATGATGTTGGGGAATATAACAATTCCGGTCGGCGCGACCGTGCTGGTGATGTTGGCGTCCGCCAATCGCGATGAGCAATACTTCTCGGCGCCGGATGTGTTTGATCCTGCGCGCGAACGCACGACTTCTTATCTAAGCTTTGGCGCCGGCGCCCACCTGTGCCTGGCGGAGCATTTTTCAATTGACTTGGCTGCTACTGCATTACACACGCTATATTCCCATTATACACATGTGCACCTGTTGGAACAGGAGATACGGTATGCGCCTAAGGCGAATGCCCGGTTGCCGGTGCGTATGCGGTTAGCGTTAGATTGAACAGTGGATATCGGCGAAAACAAAACAAGCATGTTCGCTTTCGCGCTCACACGCGCTCTGTTTTCATGGCCGGTCCATAGTAACTGCCCTGATAGCGGAAGTTATTGCGCACGCAGTCGGGTAGGTGGTCGGGTGAGCCGCTGTAGTGTACACTGAGCTCGGCTTTCCGTTGATCGCTGTAGGCATCTTGTATGAAAGCCAGCACATGTTCAGACTCGAAGATGTGGTAACCGCCAATGACGACGGTGTGTGGGAATTCTGCGGTGAACACCTCGATCAAGGCTGCCTTGTCGGCGATGGTGGCGTTGTAGCCACCGGTACCATCGAACATCATGTGATAGTCGAGCAAATATGTGATCAGGAACTCCGTTAATGTCGGGCTTACACGCTTATCCCATTGCACACGGCCCTGGAAGTTGATGCTGTAACCATCGACGGGCGGGTCAGGCTGCGTAAGGTTTTCGCGTTTGAGGGCCCAGTAGTAATCTTCTTCGCCCTGGATCATGAGTGTGACAGCATCGATGTCGGAGCGATACTTGATGTCATGGAAATCACGCAACAGCCATTGGCCGGATTTAATCATGGTCTCGTTGAGGTAGATCCATTGCCGGAGCGAGGGGGGCAGGGGCGAGCCTGATTTTTCTTCGAGGTCGGCTACTATAAGCCGATGGTCGGCTTCGTCCCAGTCGAGCGTCGACTGGTGCCATTTCTCGAGAAGCTGTTTAATAATAGCCCAACCTTCCTGGTACGTTGCGGGTGTACGGTCAAATATGATCATAAGAATCAATTAGATCTGCACCACACAGGTAAGCAAGGGCAAAGCTACGGTATGGCGCCATGGTGTGCAAGAATAGGCCCGACGCTCGCCGGGTTAATATGTTGTACCATCGAAGTTTAGACCCATTGGTCCTTGCGCACGTGTTTCGTGCGAACTGCGATAGGTAAAAAATTACTGATGTGTTAAAAATTACCGCTCGTTTAAAGTTGATCGCTATAAAATAGCTCCGAAATCGAAACAAATACAGGTTTATTTTGTTACTGCGTCGCTGATGGAAAAAGGTGTGATTTTGTAGAAGGATATAGGTATATTCCTATATCCTTAACCTGAAATCTTATGAGCACTACACGCAGAGCGTTTTTTCAGAAATCTATAGGCGCGGCCGGCGCGCTCTCGCTCACCGCGATGTCTGCAAAAGCGTTAGCCGAAGATGTATCGGATGCGCTGCGGACGTTACAGCAACAATCGCCTTTGCAAGCCGCCCAGGATGAAGAGCTTTGGGCGCGCATCGCGCAAGCCTATACGGTGTCGCCTGCGATCTTAAATCTCAATAACGGTGGTGTCAGCCCTCAGCCAATCGTTGTTCAGGAAGCATTAGAGCGTTATACCAAATATAGTAATGAGGCGCCGTCGCATTACATGTGGCATATACTCGATAAGGGGCGTGAGCCGATCCGGCGTAAGCTGGCGGACCTGGCGGGCACGGAGGCCGGTGAGCTCGCCATCAACCGTAACACTACCGAAGCGCTGGGCACGGTAACCTTCGGTTTGCCGCTGAGCAAAGGTGATGAGATCGTCATGACACGCCAGGATTATCCGAACATGATCCATGCCTGGAAACAACGCGCGCTGCGCGAGGGCATTAAGATCAACTGGATCAGTTTCACGTTGCCGGTCGAGAACGATGATACCATCCTCAAGGCCTTTATCAACGCGACCACACCGCGGACGCGGATTTGGCATATCACGCATATGATTAATTGGACGGGGCAGGTTTTACCGGTAAAGAAGCTCTGCGAGGAAGCGCGTCGGCGTGGGTTGATTTCGATTGTGGATGCATCGCATACTTTTGCGCATCTTGACTATAAAGTTCGAGACTTTAATCCTGATTACCTGGGTACCAGTTTACACAAGTGGTTGTGTGCGCCGTTTGGTACGGGGCTGCTGTATGTACAGCAGAAGAATATCGAGGGGTTGTGGCCCTTGTTCCCGAACGATAAACCGCAGAGTGCTGACATCCGAAAGTTCGAGACGTTGGGAACGCGCTCATTTCCAACGGAGCAGGCTATTGGTCAGGCGCTTGATTTTCACTTGGCGATTGGAAGTAAGCGTAAGGAAGAGCGGCTGCGCTATTTGAAGAATTATTGGTGTGAGAAGGTAGCGAAGTTGCCGCGGGTCACGTTAAATGTGTCGCTTAAACCGGAGTATGCTTGTGCTTTAGGAAATTTCTCGATTGCCGGGATTGAGCCGGAGGTGTTGTCCGGGAAACTGATGGGGGAATATCAGATTCACGCAGTGGCTATTAAGTGGGAGAATATTAGCGGGGTTCGGATTACGCCGCATGTGTATACGTTGACGCGGGATCTGGATAGATTGGTGGATGCTATTACGGCATTGTCGAAGACTTGAACAGAGCACGATATCACCCTTGCGCTCACACCCTCACATTGGTTTAGGTGTCCGGTGGCGGGCGTGGTGCTGCGGAATCGAACGGTGTTTTAAATGAAAAGACATGTTTTGCTGCCATCAACGGCCTGGCATGCGATTGGCATCGGGCATTGTGGCCAACTATTGGGCTTCCGTTATGATTCTATACAATTACATTCTCATTTCGTTTCGAAATCTACTTAGGAACCGTGTTTTCATCGGCATCAATCTGGCAGGGCTGGCCATTGCCGTGGCGGGCTGTATCATGACCTACCTGGTGTGGAGGCACAACTGGGCATTCGACCGGCACTATGAAGCGGCGCGGCGTGTGTTATACCGGGTCAATATGACGCAACGTGAGCAGGATGAGGTAAAAGAATATGCTTACGTACCGGTACCCCTGGGTGAGATGTTGCGTGGGAGCGACCGCTATACGGGTACGGTCATCCGTTTTTCATCCATCCGGTCGGCGCTCTGGCGGAACGACGAGGAGTTTACTGAATGGACAGGCTATGTTGACCCGGATTTTTTTACCCTCTTTCCGTTCGAATTTTTGTCGGGCAGTGCACGGGCATTACAACAGCCGTCCGCGCTGTTGATCTCGGCATCGCTCAGCGAAAAGCTTTTCAATACCACCGATGCGGTGGGTAAGACGGTGGAGCTGTCCATCTCTGGAGCGCTGAAATCGTTCGAGGTTGGGGGTGTTTTCCGTAATCAGCCGGCACAATCCAGTTTTGCTCGTGACATGTTTGTTTCGTATACACACATGCCATATATACCGGATGGTAGCTGGAACCTTCGGTACAACAACCTGTTCATTACCGTGGACGATGGAGGCCAACGCCGGCCGATCGAGCAGGAGCTGCAGTCTTTTATACCGCGCTTCGCCGAATTGGATGCGCCGCCGCTGTCGTTTACGCTGGTTCCCTTTGATGGGATGGCCCAGCGCGATTCTGCCCAGGTATTGTTCGGGGTTTTCACCAACGCGGCAATGCCACAGGTCATCGTGATTGCCCTGGCTGTTATGTCGCTGCTGATCCTGGCGGTCGCCTGTTTTAACCTGGCAAACACGCTGGTCGTGCTGGCCATGCGCCGGCTTCGGGAGATCGGGTTGCGTAAAGTGATCGGTGCCGCGCGGCGGCAGCTGCTGGCGCAGTTTGTGGGTGAGTCGGTCATGCTCTGCCTCCTGGCGGTGTTGCTGGCGTTGCCTGTGTGCGAGCTGATGATCGCAGGCTGGAACCTGCTGTGGCCGACGCTCAAGATCCAGCTGACGTTGACCGACGATCCGTCCGTCCTGGTATTTATGACCGCGGTTGCCCTGATCACGGGGACGCTTTCGGCTTTATACCCGGCGTATCACATTACACGTTTTCAGCCTGCCGAGGCGTTGAAGGGAAAGGTCGAGACCGGCAGTACCGGTATCTTTACGCAGACGCTGCTGGGGCTCCAGTTTACGGCTTCGGTGCTGGCTATTTTCTTTTCGGTAGTCTTTTATCAAAATCTACGCTTTCAGCAACGCTTTCAACTGGGGTATCTTGATCATGGGGTCTTTGTGATCAACCAACAGGATTCGGTCCAGTTTACGCGACTGCGGCAGGCCCTGGAACAGCATCCTGGCATCGAGCGGATCGCGGGGACCCAAGACCACTTACTATATTCCAACAACTTTATTACGCTGCGCAGCGGCGACCGCCATGCGCAGGCGGATCTAATGCGCGTCGGGGCCGAGTATATCTCGGTAATGGAGATGCGTCTGCTGGACGGCCGCGACTTTCTGCCCAGCGATGGCCCCGGGTCGGTGATTATTACCGAAGACCTGGCCCAGGAACTAAGCTTGTCGAAGCCGCTGGACCAACTGCTGATGCTTAGCGACACGGTGCCGGTATACGTCGTGGGCGTGATGGCTCCCGTATACGCTTCTGGTACGGGCAAAAAACGCCGGCCGATGATTCTGCAGGCGACTGCGGCGCCGGCGTATAACATGATGCTGGTGCGTGCGGCCGCGTCGCACGCAGACGAGGTAGACGCACACCTCCGGAAGACCTGGCATACGTTGTTTCCGCATGCGCCGTACAGCGGGCAATCGACCGATCTTTACCGGTACGCGAGCGATATGATTACCCGCAATATCACCTATGTGTTCGCTTTTCTGGCGGTAACAGCCATCGTACTGTCGGTGGCGGGGTTATATTCGGTGGTGTCGTTGAATATAGTACGGCGTACCAAAGAGGTCGGCGTGCGCAAGGTATTGGGTGCATCGGTTGGGCAGGTGATGTGGTCTACACAGCGCCGGTTCGTACTGGTATTGCTGGTTGCGATCCCTGCCGGGATGCTGCTGGCAGGAAGCACAGTGGGATTCTTGCTACGGCTACTATGGTATTATTTCGAGCCAGCGGGTGTCCTTACTGTTATTGCTACGGCGGGCATCGTGCTTGTGCTCACGGCGGCACTGATAGGCGCACAGGTATATCGTGCGGCGCAGATGAACCCCGTACTACTGTTGAAGACAGAGTGAGTGTGGACCCGATAGCCATCGGGTGTGAGAGCGATACGGGAATTTTTTTTCTATGTTTTTCTTCGCTCTCACCCTCACACTCACGCTGTTTTTTAGTGGAGGTAGAACTTTATCCCGGCGTTGAGGCCGAGGCCACCGATGTTGACGTACGAGCGCAGGTCGTCTGATGGTCGGCTGCGGTTGAAGTCCTCCCAGCCTGCTACGTTCATGCCGGGTGTCAGCTTGCTGTGATAGGTTACATCTTTCTGGCTGGCGCTGGCATTCTCCATCGTAATGGGAGTTTGTGGTATGCCGGGCACAGGCTGCAACGTTGCGTCGCTTACCACGGTGCCGGTACCGGAGTATTTCCTCAGCTCTTTATCCTTGCCACCCACCGAGATGTTCCGGTATTCGACTTCCACAAAAATACCACAGTGGTCACTGATCATGAAGTCGGTACCGACGGCCGCCTGGAACCCCACGGTAGGGCGGGGGTTGATACGCTCTTCGCGTTCCAGCGCCAGGGCGATGTGTGTGTCGGGTATGGGCGAGGTGAAGCCGGCTTCTTGCGCAAATTGACCGGTCTTGTCGTCCAGCGTCGTGTTGATCTGCAGGTAGCCGCCGACGGGCACGATGATCCCCACTTTGGTATAGGGCCTGATCATGCCTTCTACCGGGAAGTGTGCGACGAGGGCCGGGGCGACGTCATAGGCGCGGATCTTACCGACGGTGTTCAGGTTTAATACCGTGTTGCCACTGATGGTACCATTTTGTCGCATCATATCTTGTTCCGTGCTTTGATACATGTTTACGCCGAGCTCGACGCCGAGAATGCGGTTAAACCGGTACCCAAATGTGAGGCCGGCGCGCCAGCCTTCGCCAAAGGATCCCGTCAATGCTTTCTCGGATGTCGTAGTGGTTTCACCTGTCTGCGGGTTGATAGTAAAGCTTCGGTCGCGGGCGGGCATGCCGCTGATCGCGGGAAATTCAACCGGTGTTACTTTGATGAAATAACTGCCAGTGGGCTTAACATAAAATCCATGTGGATAATCGTCCTGTGCCTTGAGTGCCAGCGTTCCGACTGCCAGCAGCAACGCAGTGAATGCAATTGTCTTTTTCATATTGGCCTCCTTTCGTTTTTACAGCATAAACGGTGTTTTTTATTGCTGTATAGCCTAAACTACCGTGCCCGGTAAGGCTTGTGGAAAAGGAGTTGCACAACGGCACGTGTCGTTATTTTAACAGTGCTTCGAATAGCCGGTCGATATCGTCTACATCATTATACACGTGCGGTGCAATGCGCATTTTTTCGCCGCGGAAGCCTACGTATACCTGATGGTCTACCAGTTTCTGACCCAAGGCAGGGATCTGGTCGAAGGTAAAATTTAGTCCGACGATATGGCCGACATGGGGAGCATCGGCCGAGGACACCGTGAAGCCATGTTGTTGTGCACGCATGCGAATTTGCGTGGTAAGCTGTGACAGCGTTTCGTGTATATTGGCGACACCCCAGTCCAGGATTTGTGTCAACGCCGCGATGGCCATGGGCACGTGTATAAAGCTGGGCGATTCGCCGGCATCAAAACGCCGGGCGCCCGGTTTATACGCATCCTGATAGTCGGCAAGGCGCGTGAAATCTTCCGCACCGCTTTTGCTCAGCCACGAGTATTCCAGGGGCACACCGCGCAGGCCATATTCCGGCGCAGCATATAAATAGCCCAGCCCATACGGCCCCATCAGCCATTTATACCCTACGCTCACCAGGAAGTCGGTACGGATGGCGTTTACGTCCAGTGGATAGGCTCCGACAGATTGACTGACGTCGATCACGAGCCGTGCCTTCACGTCTTTGACGCGACGGCTTACGGACTCCAGGTCGATGAGGCTTCCGTCGGTCCAATGGCAATTGGGGATGGCCACTACGCCGGTGCGCTCGTCGATGTGGGCGACGATGGCGTCCGTCCACGATTGGCCTGGCTGTCGTTTTACGGTGACGATGGTGGCGCCTGTTTCATACGAACGCTCGCGCCAGGCGTAGACGTTGGAGGGGTATTGTTGATCGAGGACGACGATGGTCTGATTCTTCGCAAGCGGTATATTCTTTGCGGCAATGGCAATGCCGTAGCTTACTGCGGGAATCAGGGCAATATTGTCGCGGTCGGCGTGAATGATGCGGGCGAAGAGCTCCCGTAATGTTTCGACCGGCTCGAACCACGAGGACGCCGAGATCTCCCATGGATGGCGTCGTTCGTAGAGGCCCCACGTGCCGGCTTCTTCCACCGACCTGAGAAGGGGTGACATGGACGCACAATTGAAGTACGATACTTCGTCGGGGAGTGTGTAAAGCGCTTTTTGATTGGGTATGATCATGCTGCTACCGGTTAATGGCGTGTTTCTGCCGTAGCAATATAATACGCCCCGCGCCGAACCAAAAGCATTTTGCGGGTAAACAAACAACCGGTACCTTTCTTATCATACAACCCTTACACCATGACTATGTTGACACGCCTGCGTACGTATATATTCCTGTTGATGATCTGCCTGCTGTGTGTGCCGCTGTGCACACAAGCCCAGACTGATAAACCCGCCTTTCGCGTCATTGGTTTCTTCACGGCCAGGAACGATCAGGCACACATCAGCTTTGTACACGAAGCCAATACGTGGCTGGCGGCTGCCGCACAAGAGCATCACTTTGTATACGACTCTACCCAGGACTGGAACAACCTGAACGCTACCTTCCTGGCCCGGTACCAGGTAGTACTTTTTCTGGATACGCGTCCTGAAGAGATCGCCCAGCGGGCGGCGTTCGAGGCATATATGAAAAACGGCGGTGCATGGGTGGGTTTTCACTTTGCAGGGTTTGCGTTGACGCCGTCGGCGTATCCGCAGAATTGGGATTGGTATCACCAGGAGTTCCTGGGCGCAGGGGAGTATAAAAGTAATACGTGGCGGCCGACGGAGGCCGTGCTGCGCGTTGAGGACCGGCAGCACCCCGCTACGAGGGGGCTGGGCGCTACGTTCGAGGCTGCGCCGAATGAATGGTATTGCTGGAAGAATGATTTGCGGAAGAATAGCGATATAAAGGTGCTGTTGTCGGTGGATCCTTCAAGCTTTCCGTTGGGAACGGGACCGAAGCCGCACGAAATCTGGCATCGTGGGGATTATCCGGTGGCGTGGACGAATACGAAGTATCGGATGATGTATATTAATATGGGGCATAATGATATTGATTATGAAGGGAAGACAAACAGGACGTTGTCATCGTCGTTTGGAAGTGAGGGGCAGAATGACTTCCTCATCAACACGTTGATGTGGTTGGGGAAAGGGAAATAGTAAGGGACTGGCAACAAATACATCCTACGCTTTTATACCGAGGCTATTTAGCCTTTCAGGTGTGTCGACTCACGAATTACCAGCCTGCTTTTAATCAGTTTCTTCTGGGGTTCGCGGTTGCCTTTGATTTGGTCGAGGAGGAGGGCGGCGGCTTCGGAGCCCATGTCGTAGGCGGACATATCAATGCTGGTGAGGGCGGGTTCGACGAAGCGGCAGATGGTTTCGTTGTTGAAGCCCAGGATGGCGATGTCCTGGGGGATGCGCAGGCCGTTCTTTTTGATGACGTGCATCATTTCGATGGCGGCGAAGTCGTTGATGGCGAAGATGGCGTCGGGGCGTTGGGGTAAGTTGATCAGGTCACGCGTGTAATCTTCTACGCTGCCGGCACGGAAGTGCGACTGGACTATATAATTTTCTTTTACGGGAAGGTTGTGTTTCCTCAGGGCGTCCATATAGCCTTTGAGGCGGTTGCGGCTATTGTATAGGTTTTGAGGGCCGGCGACGATGGCGATGCGTTGGCAGCCCTGGCTGATGAGGTGCTCGGTGCCTTCGAAGGCAATCTCGTAGTTGTCGGTATATACGCGGGACGTGTTGAGCTCTTCGCTGATGCGGTCGAAGAATACGATCGGTATATTTTTATCTAATAATACCTGGAAGTGGTCGGTGCGGTCGGTTTCGGCGGAGACGGATACTAATACACCGTCGACGTGGGCGGTGAGAAGGGAGCGCAGGTTGCTGCGTTCGGTGACGAACGATTCGTCGGACTGGCAGATCATCACATTATATCCCGCCAGGTTGGCCACCCGTTGGATGCCGCCGATGGCCTTGGCGAAGAAACGGTTTACAGTTTCGGGTATGAGTACGCCGATGGTGTTGGTACGTTGTTGTTTGAGGTTGAGGGCGAGGGCGTTGGGAGTATAATTGAGCTTGCGTGCGAGCTCGAGGACTTTGTGTCGTGTCTCTGCGTTGACGTCGGAGTGCTCGGATAATGCGCGTGAGACAGTGGACTTGGAGATGCCCAACATTTTGGCAATGTCGTTGATGGTGATGGAACCGGAGCTCATAGATCTTTTTACTGCCATGCAAGATAAATATTAAAGTTCTGGGACCGTTCCCGGGAACGGTCTCTATGAAATATCATTTAAAAAGCAACTATTTGCTCATATTTTTTACTACAATCGTATTAAAATTTAGGACAATCGATTGCACAGATGGCACTTATACCCCACTTCAACCCCGTTCAAGCCATCCGGTATAATACCGGGATTGCCACTCTTCGCCCTCCGGGAGAAGGTCTGGACATCCTGTTTGACCGGGTAGTACGCGAGGACGATTACAAGTCGTTCGAGACGATCTTTAAGCGTATGTACCGACAGCTGTGCCGCGTGTCTGCGCGCATGGTGCAGAGCCACGTGCTGGCCGAAGAGATCGTGGACGATGTTTTCTGCAACCTCTGGGGTAATCGCAAACGCATTCAGATCAATACGTCTTTTCAGGCATATCTGTTGACCTCGGTACGCAACAAATCATTGGATTGCCTGCGCAAGGCCAAACACGATCGGAATATCGAGCTGGAATGCGCGGCGAATGTGGCGAGCGTACACGAGGGGGCGCAGGAGAGCCTGGTATATGAAGAGCTACGCGGGCAGATCGAGTCGGCTATTGAGTCGCTGCCCAAGCAGTGCCGGACGATCTTCCGGATGAGCCGCGAACAGGACATGAAATACAAGGATATTGCTGACGTGCTGAAGATCAGTATCAAGACCGTCGATACCCAGATGGGGCGGGCATTAAAGCACCTGCGGCAGGCCGTACGGCCGGTATCCGTATAAAAAAATCGCCGGTCGAAAGAACAGGCTGTAGGGAGTGTTGCTGTTTTCGGCGTCCTTGTTACATGGCCAGACCTCCCGCGCTTACCGGAATTTATGCCTTGATGGCTCGCTGCCTGGCCGGCGAAGCGACTCCGGAAGACATCCGTCAGCTGAAAACGTTATGCGATGAAGATCCGGCCTGGTGTGCCGAGTTTGAGCTGGTGCGGGGCCTTTGGGCAGAAGCCTGCCTGCCTGCCGGTATGGCCAATGGTGCCGCCGATGGCAAAACGATTGAAGAAGACCTGGATCGTGTGAGCCGCAAGCTGAAGGCACGGGGCTTGCGGGAATAACAATACATACTATAGAAGGAAGCGACGAGACGATGTTGATGGAACAGACATGGCGCTGGTTCGGGCCCAATGACCCGGTCAGCCTGCAAGATATACGACAGGCAGGTGCCACGGGCGTAGTCTCTGCGTTACACCATTTACCCAACGGTGTGGTGTGGACGGTAGAGGAGATCTTGAAACGTAAAGAATTGATTGAAGCGGCGGGCCTGACGTGGTCTGTTGTGGAAAGCATACCGGTACACGAAGATATTAAAAAGCAAAAGCCGGGCTATGAGCAGTATATCGCCCTCTATAGCGAAAGTCTGCGCAACCTGGGCCGCTGCGGCATCCGCACCGTGTGCTATAATTTTATGCCGGTACTGGACTGGACGCGCACCGATCTGGCCTACGTGCTACCCGATGGTTCAAAGGCATTGCGGTTTGATGCCGTGGCCTTTGCGGCATTTGACCTGTTTGTGTTGAAACGCCGTGGTGCACTGCGGGAATATACGCGGGCGCGCATTGAAGCCGCTGAGCGGTATTACGACGAGGCGAGCGACGAGACGCTGGATGCGTTGCGCAAAAATATACTGGCCGGTCTTCCCGGTGCGGAGGAAGGATATACGCTGGATCAGTTTCGCAACGTATTGGAAGAATACGACGGCGTAGACGAGCAACGCCTGCGGCAACATTTATATACGTTTATCCGTGCGATAACACCGGTGGCCGAAGAAGCCGGTGTGCGCCTGGCGATTCATCCCGACGACCCGCCGTACCCGATGTTTGGGCTGCCGCGAGTAGTGAGTACCGAGTCTGATGCGGTGGGCCTGTTGGCGGCGTACGACTCTGTCTATAATGGCCTGTGTTTTTGTACGGGCTCGTATGGCGTGCGTGCCGACAACGACCTGGCGGGCATGGTCGCGCGCCTGGGCGCTCGTATCAACTTTGTTCATTTGCGCAGCACCCGCCGTGACAACCATGGTAATTTTTTTGAAGCCGATCACCTGGACGGCGATGTCGATATGCCGCAAGTCATGAAGGCACTTATTATCGAACAACGAAAGCGCACAACACGCATTCCTTTCCGGCCCGATCATGGCCACCAGATGTTGGACGACCTGCAGAAGAAAACAAATCCCGGGTATTCGGCCATTGGCCGTTTGCGAGGCCTGGCGGAACTGCGCGGTCTCGAATTGGGCATTGCTTCGGTGTTGCCTGTGCAGGGGCACACAAATAATTAAAACGTTTGCATGTAGGGGTGAGCATTTTTTACGACGTCATATAAACAAATCGCTGTGCGTTTACGCGTGCGGCGATTGGGGGAAATCTGTTGGCGGCACACCGCAGATTTTCGCGACCAATTATAAACCCAAACCTATTGTTCTATGACAACAGCTCTACTTTACAGGCGCCGGGCGTGGCTATTCATGTTCCTGGTTATGGCGCTGCTGGCTCCGCTGGCAGGGCAGGCACAAACCCACAGTGTATCGGGCGTCGTTACGTCCGATGATGGCTCACCCCTTCCCGGGGTATATGTACTGGTGAAAGGCACTGCCAACGGTACAGCCACTGATTCAAACGGGAAGTATACGCTCAATGCTCCGGCCGACGGCACGTTGATCTTTACCTTTATCGGCATGCGTCCGATGGAACGCCCGGTGAGTGGCCTGACGACGCTGGATGTTGCGATGGAGGCGGATATCTCCGAACTCGACGAGATCGTGGTCGTGGGGTATGGTACACAGAAGAAAAGCGACCTGACGGGTTCCGTCTCGTCGATATCGTCGAAGGAAATTCGTTCGGTGCCGGTGGCATCACTTTCGCAGGCATTGCAAGGCCGTGCAGCCGGCGTACAGGTGATGCAGTCGTCGAACTCGCCCGGTGGCGGTGTGACGGTGCGCATCCGCGGCGGCAACTCGATCCAGGGTGGTAACGAACCGCTCTATGTTGTAGACGGTTATCCGCTCTATAATGAATCGGGGCCGACCGTTAGCCCGAACGACATCGAGTCAATGGAAATTCTCAAAGACGCATCGGCTACGGCCATCTATGGTTCGCGTGGCGCGAACGGAGTGGTGATCATTACCACGAAGCGTGGTAAGCCCGGTAAAGCGAACGTTCAATTTGAAACATACCTGGGTTTTCAGGAAGTGCGGAAGAAGCTCGATATGCTCAACGCTACGCAATTGGCGGAGCTGATTAATGAGGGGATTGCCAACACCAACGGCGACAATCCTACGAAGCCTGCGGTAGCACCTGCCTTTACGCAGGAGCAGATCGATGCGCTGGGTAAAGGTACAGACTGGCAGGATGAGATATTTCGTACGGCGCCGATTCAAAACTACTACCTGGCCATGAGCGGTGGTGATGAAAAGATGCAGTATGCCATTACCGGCAACTACTTCGATCAGGATGGTATTGTGATCAACTCCAATTATAATCGTGCGTCATTCCGGATAAACCTGGACCGTAAGATGAGCGAGCGGCTGAAGTTCAGCAACAGCCTGACGTTTACGCGCAGCAAGCGCAACCAGATCACGTCGGACACCGACGGTGGTGGTGGCGCTGGCGTGGTATATGGTGCACTGAACTTTTCGCCGACAGTGCCGGTACGCAACCCCGATGGTACATATACCATTGACAACCGTACGGGCGCGATCAAGATCAGTAACCCGGTGGCGATGGCCAACGATATCGAAAACGAAAATACCACCAGCCGTGTGCTGGGTACGGTATCGGCTGAATATACCGTTGCAAAGGGGCTTACTGCAAAAGTATTGTTTGGTACAAACCTCGTGTATGAAAAGGTGGGATTTTACCTGCCGCGGTCGACGTTTGCCGGTCTGCAAGTATCGGGCAGCGCCTATCTGAACAACCGTCAGAGCGCAGAGTGGCTGAATGAAAACACGCTGACCTATAACAGGACGATCAACGACCGCCACACGTTCAATATCCTCGCGGGCTATACGCTGCAATCCGGTACGTCGGAGGAGTTTCGCGCCAATGCGCAGAACTTTGCCAACGACATTCTCAACAACAACAGCCTGGCGTCTGCGCAGCAGGCGAACCCCGGTTCATCGGAGGTGTTTGACTGGGGTTTGCGCTCGTACCTGGCACGTGTTAACTATGACCTCGACGGTAAATACCTGGTAACGCTGACAGGTCGTGTGGACGGCGCGTCCAAATTCGGAAAGGGGAATAAGAATGCGTTCTTTCCCTCGGGTTCGGTAGCGTGGAAGATCTCCAAAGAGAGCTTTATGTCGGATGTACAGGCCGTGAGTGATCTGAAGATCCGCGCCAGCTATGGTATTACCGGTAACCAGGAAATCGGTAACTATCAATCGATCGGCGCGCTGGGTACGCAGAACTTTAACTTTGATAACAAACTCTTTATTGGGTATTCACCCAGTCGTATGGCCAATCCGGACCTGAAGTGGGAGACAACGGAGCAGGTGAACGTCGGTATCGATGCGGGCTTCTTTAACGATCGCCTGCTTGTGACGGCGGACTGGTATAAAAAGAAAACGAAGGATCTGTTGTTCAATGTACCGTTGCCGGTGACGTCTGGGTATACTACCTCGCTGCAGAACATTGGTAAGGTACAGAACGAGGGTGTCGAGTTGGGCATCGCCACGATCAATGTAGAGGGTGCTTTTACGTGGACGACCAATTTCAACATAGCGGCTAACCGCAACAAAGTGCTCGACCTGGGCAATGCCAAGGATGTTCCAACGGGTAGCGCCAGTGGTCACCTGCAGCTAGCCAATTCGGGTATATTACGTGTAGGTGAGCCAGTAGGTATATTTTACGGTTTGATCTTTGATGGTATTTTTCAAAACGCCGAAGAGATTGCCAGCTCGGCTCAGAAGAATGCCAAGCCGGGCGACCGCCGCTATGTAGATGTCAAGGAGGACGGCGCGATCAACTCTTCGGACCGGGTCATCCTGGGACAGGCGGCTCCGAAGTTTATTTTTGGCTTCAGTAACAGCTTTTCGTATAAGGGTTTTGATCTGAATGTATTCTTTCAGGGTGTACAAGGCAATAGCCTCTATAACATCAACCGGTATGAGATGGAATCCATGACAGGTATCAGTAACCAATCGGCAGAGGTGTTGAATCGCTGGACACCGACCAATCCGAGCAATACTATTCCGCGCGCGATCAGCACGACGACGTCATACCAGGTTACGAGCCGGCAGATCGAGGATGGTTCGTATATCCGCCTGCGCAACGTCCAGCTGGCGTACAACCTTCCGTCGACTGTGCTGGATCGTATCCAGCTGACTTCGGCCAAGATTTATATCAGCGGACAGAATCTGCTGACGATTACCGACTACTCGGGTTACGACCCGGAGGTAAGCCGCTATGGACAGGAAACCCTCAGTCAGGGTACCGACTATGGAAGCTATCCCTCGGCCAAGATGTATTTGATTGGTGTTAACATTGGTTTCTGATCATCTTAAACGACTTACGACTATGTATAAAAAATATATTCTCGGACTTTTGACGGTATGCCTGTCGTCTTGCAGTGTATTGGAAGAAGAACCACATTCGTTCATTCCGGCCGAGCAATTTTACAAGACCCAGGCTGACGCAATGGCGGCGGTGACGGCGGCGTATACGGCCAGCAAGGCCAACGGCGATACGAACCGTAACTTCAACATCCTGGGCGACATCACGACGGACGATCTCACACCCCTGGCCAACAACAACGACCGGGTACAGTTAAACAACTATACACATACTCCCCAGAACGTAATTGTGCGGGAGTCATGGCAGAACTTTTTCCTGGGCATTACGCGCTGTAACATTGTCGTGGAGCGTGTGCCGTCGATCCCTATGGACGAGGCACTGCGAAGCCGGCTGGTGGCGGAGGCGAAATTCTTGCGTGGCTTTTACTATTTCCACCTGGTGCGCCTTTTTGGCAAAGTGCCGCTGGTGCTGCAGGAGACGAAGCTGCCGACGGAAGTGACATTTCCCAAGCGTGAGGAGCCGGAAGTAATCTATCAGCAGATCATCCAGGACTTTCAGGATGCCGAAACCGGACTGCCAGATAAGTATACCAAAAACGAGGACCGCGGCCGTGTCACCAGTGGCATGGCGAAGGGCTACCTGGCGTTGGTATACCTTACCCGTCAGGAGTGGAGCCTGGCGGCGGCAAAGGCAAAAGAAACCATGAATGGCCCCTACGGCTATGGTCTTTGGGATACATACAAGGAAGTATTTGACGTTAAGAATGAGTTTGGCAAGGAGGCGATGTTTGATGCGCAGTTTGTGAGCGGACCCGGTGGGCAGGGTAGTAACCTGATCGCTTTCTGGGCTCAGGAGAACAACTCGATTGCGGGTCGCGGTTTCGGATCGTTCAAACCTACGGATGGTATTTACAACAGCTTTGCGTCGTATGATAAACGCAAAAAGGAATTCTTTATCAAAGGAACGGATAACAAATGGTATTGCAACAAATGGGTGGACAGCGATGCCACAACGGCTAACCAGTCGGACAACAACTTCCCGCATATGCGTTTTGCGGAGGTGCTGTTGAACTTTGCCGAAGCGTCGAATGAAGACGTCGGCCCGAACGATGATGCGTATGGTGCTGTCAATGCGATTCGTACACGTTCCGGTCTGCCGGTACTGGAAAATCTGACGAAGGAACAATTCCGCGACTCAGTGTTGCTGGAGCGTCGCCGCGAGCTGTGCTTTGAAGGCCACCGCTGGTATGACCTGGTGCGTACCGGCCGGCTGGTGTCGACTATACGCGGTAACGGTAACACCAACATTCAGGATTATCACCAGGTATTCCCGGTGCCGCAACTGGAGTTGGATTTGAATACAAACCTGTTGCCTCAAAACGATCTGTATAATTAATCTTTTGTCATGAAGCGAATGAAATTCTGGGGGCTGCTGATGACTGTTGGTATTGGTGCTCTTATAGCCTGTACGATTAAACCCGGCCTCGATACCCGTGCGGCGTTGGATAAAGCCAAGGTGCAATTGGAAACAAGCCTGACGGCGTATACGGACCTGACGCAGTTTCCGCGTGGTGCTAAAGCCGACGGCAGTTATCGCAGCACGAAGTCGTCGGAGTGGACGAGCGGTTTTTACCCGGCCACGCTGTGGTATATGTACGAGTATACGCAGGACAAGAAGTGGGCCGACGCGGCGCGACGCTGGACGGCGGGTATGGAGAAAGAACAGTTCAATACTCATACGCATGACTTAGGGTTCATGCTCTATTGCCCCTTTGGCAACGGTTACCGACTGACAAACGATCCGACGTATAAAGCTGTGATGTTGCAGGGCGCGCGGTCATTGTCGACGCGCTTTAATCCGAAGACGGGTTGTATAAAATCGTGGGACCATGGCAAGTGGCAGTTCCCGGTAATCATCGACAACATGATGAACCTGGAGCTGTTGTTCTGGGCCACGCGCGTGTCGGGCGACTCGAGTTTTTACAAGGTTGCCGTGACGCATGCCAACACGACGTTGAAGAATCACTTCCGCGCCGATAATAGCAGCTACCACGTGGTGGATTATGATACGCTGACGGGAAAGGTTATTCAACGTGTGACGCACCAGGGTTTTGCCGACGAGTCGGCATGGGCGCGTGGGCAGGCGTGGGGTTTGTATGGCTATACCGTTGCCTACCGCGAGACGAAGGACAAACGTTACCTGGACCAGGCAGTGAAGATCGCGAGCTTCTACCTGAAGCATCCGAACCTTCCGGCGGACAAGGTGCCGTATTGGGACTTTAATGCGTCGGGCATTCCGAACGAAGAGCGGGATGCTTCGGCGGCGGCGATCACGGCTTCGGGCTTGCTGGAACTGAGCACGTATGTGAAGGATGGCAAGCCTTACGTTACGGCGGCGGAGCAAATGCTGACGAGCCTGGGCTCGCCGGCGTATCTGGCCAAGCCGGGCGAGAACAATCATTTTATTTTATTACACTCGGTGGGCCACAAGCCGGCGAAGTCGGAGATCGACGTGCCCCTGGTGTATGCGGACTACTATTACATTGAAGGGCTGCTGCGTTACCAGCGCCTGAAAGATAAAACTCAAAAAAAATGAGCATTGGGTTAATTGGTTGAGTCGATGCGGCTGGCCTTTGGGTCAGTCGCATTTTTTTTAACTTGTTATGATGAAACACAGTATTCTTCTATTTTCCATAGTTGCACTGGCGGGCTGCAGCAAGCCGCGGCATAAGTTTCTCACCGTACAGAATCCGTTGGACACGGAGCGCACGGAGATTGTGTCGATCCCGGTGGCGACACTCGATAGTTTGTTTCCTTCCTTTACGCCGGGTAACCTGATTGTGCAGGCCTCGGAAGATGACACCGAACACTGCCTGGCGCAGTGGATAGATGCGGATGGCGACGGCAAGCCGGAGGCGTTTCTGTTTGAGGCGTCGCTGAAGGGAAAGGAGCACAAGACCTATATCTTAAAAGAAAGTGAACATCCTGTACGCGACACAACGCTCGAGGGTACGTATGGCCGGTTTGTGCCGGAGCGTATTGACGACTTCGCCTGGGAGAACAACCGGGTGGCTTTTCGTACGTACGGCCCCGAAGCGCAACGGTTGGTAGATGCGGGAGAGAAGGGTGGTACATTGTCGAGCGGGATTGACTGCTGGCTGAAACGCGTGGAGCATGGTGTTATCGACGCCTGGTATACCAAGAATGCGAAGGGTGGAAGCTATCACAAGGACGATGGCGAGGGATATGACCCTTACCACGTGGGGGCCAGTCGCGGATGTGGCGGTCTGGGCGTTCGTGTCGGTGATTCGCTGTATGTGTCGAAGAATTTTGTGAGGCACCGGATATTGGCCAATGGTCCGTTGCGCACTACGTTTGAGCTGACGTATGCGCCGTGGACGGCAGCGGGGGCGATGGTGCGTGAGCGGAAGATTATCTCCATCGACCGCAACAGTCAGTTGAGCCGGGTGGAGGCTTTTGTGACTTCCGATAGTACGTTGGTGAACGTGACGCTGGGCATCGCGCTGCACGATAAGAAGGGTGAGGTAAAGGCTGACAGTGCACAGGGCTGGTTCCGTTATTGGGAGCCGATGGATGACTCGGAACTCGGTACGGCGATTGTAATCGACCCGGCGCGCGTGCTGCGATTTGAGGATTATCGCACGACGAAAAAGGATTTGAGTCATCTCTTTGTGATGGCAGCTGCGCCGCGTCAGGAAGCTGTGGTGTATTATACCGGTTTTGGCTGGAAGAAGGCTGGGAAGGTCGCTTCTGCGGAAACGTGGGATCTTTACTTGCAGGATTTTGCGCAGCGATTGGCTTCGCCGGTGACAGTGCGTTTTGAAAAATAGAAGGTTGATGTTAGTACGTTATCAATATTGTTTTTGGTGTAGGAGCGTCGGCCTGGCAGCCGTTCTTCTGTGGTTAGCGTTGTCGGATGTTTATGGGCAGGGAAACCTGCAGCGGGAGGCGACGGATATTCTGCGTTCGCAGCTATTGCAAGAGGCCGGCTGGGCGTTGGCGCAGGCACCCGTGACGGTCACAGCCGAGCGCTCGCCACGGTCTGCCGGAGGGATACATGACTTTTATTCTGAGGGCGATTATTGGTGGCCGGATTCTACGGATGCGCGGGCGCCTTATGTTCAACGTGACGGCATGACTAATCCCGATAACTTTACGGCGCACCGGCGGGCGATGATTCGCTTTAGTACGATTGTGGGGGCGTTGGCATCGGCTTATAAAATTACGGGAGATGTGCGGTATGTGCAGCAGGCGATGTTGCACGTGCGGGCTTGGTTTATCGACCCGGCTACACGCATGGCACCGCATTTGTCGTATGCGCAGGCGATACAGGGGCGTGCTACCGGGCGGGGCATTGGTATCATTGATACCATTCATTTGATGGAAGTGGCGCAGGGGGTGATGGTGATGATGGAAACAAAGTCGTTTGATGCCGATACGCGACGAGGGGTTATTGCCTGGTTTAAAGAGTATCTTGTCTGGCTTACGACGCATGCGTATGGGAAGGAGGAGATGAATGCGAAGAATAATCACGGAACATGTTGGGTGATGCAGGTGGCTGCATTTGCCAGGCTTACAAGAGATGAACGCTTGCTGACCTTTTGCCGCGATCGATATAAGACGGTACTGTTGCCAGCGCAGATGGCGGCGGATGGAAGCTTTCCGTTAGAGTTGAAACGGACGAAGCCGTATGGGTATTCTATTTTTAATTTGGATGCTATGGTGATGGTCTGTCAGATTCTTTCGACGAAGAAGGATGATCTGTGGCATTATCAGACTGCGGATGGGAGGTCTATTGGGAAGGGGATTGCGTTTTTATATCCTTATCTGCGTGACAAGGGGGCATGGCCGTATGCAAAGGATGTGATGTATTTTGATCAGTGGCCGGTGGCGGGGCCGGCGTTGTTGTTTGGGGCGCGCGTGTTTGGAGAGGGGAGTTGGTTTGATACGTGGAAGAAGCTGGAGCACGCTCCGAAAGAGAATGAGGTTGTGCGTAATTTGCCCGTGCGGCATCCGTTGCTTTGGTTTTAGTATACCTCGTGGCGGATTAAAACCGGAACCTTCTTACTTTCTGGTGACGCGGGTCTTGCGGCCGGTGGTGAGCTTGGCGAGGGTTTCGCGTACGGCGATCTTTGGAAGCGAATCTTTGTTTTCTTCTATATATTCTTCGACGAGGGTGCGGTGATGTTTCTCCATGCTGCGGAGTAGCCAGGAGATGGCTTTGGTGATCAGTATATCTTTTTCTCCTTTTAATTTATCGATGTTTTGAAACGCCACAGTGGCAAGTGGATCGTGTTTGCCTGCACGCAGGGGCGCACAGAACAATACCAGGGAGGCGCGACGTTTTTGGATTTCGTCGCTTTTGGCGAACCGAGTCACCAGCGGCTTCCACTCTTTCCATTGCGAGGGTAAGCCTTTAATGGTATATTTTCCAGTACAGAGGGTGTCGACTTCGGCCCAGCCTTCGAGGTGGTCGAGCCAGGTATCAAAGATGGCAGGGTCGAACTCGCGTTGGCCGGTAGTGGTGTAGTCGAGCAGGATGCCGGCCATGCATTTTTCGGTATAGGATTTTCCGGTGATTAAGCTTGAAAGCAAGGCGACTACGTCGTCGGCGGAAAGGTCGCGGTGGGCTTTCATCCAGGTGCCGGCGATCTGGCGCAGCGCGGGTACGCTGATGGCGATGCGGGGGTGGGAGCTGCCGAGGTAGGAATCCAGGAAGGTATGCTGTGTGGGCGTGCCCGCCTGGTCCTGGATGAGCTTGAGGAGATCCTTGTGGTGACGGTTCATGGTGGCGGCTTTTGCTTTAGGTAAAGATGGAAAATTTCATGAAATTACCCCGCCATGGCTTATCGTCTGTCTTTTGTTTTTCTGGCTTTCTTCGCCACTTCGGTATATGCGCAGAAACCTCGCAATCACCACGAGGAAGCGCTTTTACTGACAAAGATTCTGCGTGAGCAGCACGTAGCGCCCAAGGTGCTGGACGACGCGTTTTCGCGCCAGGTGTTTGCGCAGTTCACCCGCCAGCTTGATCCCGACAAGTTATATTTCTCCGCTGCCGACCTGCAGACATTGACTGCCCATGAAAGTCATCTCGACGATGAGCTCGGGGGCACCGGGTGGGCGTTTCTGCCGCAGGTAACGATATTGTACCGGCAGGCGCTCGAACGGGCCGAACGCATGATTACGCAAACCGGCGCTACCGCCTTTACCGGCACGGTTAAAGAATATGTTTCCATCGACACCGTCCACTGGCCGGCCGATCCGTCCGCGTTGCAGGCTAAATGGCGGTTGTGGCTCAAACACCAAACCCTGCAACGCCTGGTGGATGTGCGGGTGGAATACAACGGACCCGAAAAAGAGTTTTTTGCGCGGCATGAGCCCAACGCACGGCGGCGCGTGACAGCATACGAGCTTCGCACCGTGCGCCGTATTCTGCAACACCCGGGTGCGTTTGAAAATTATGTGGCCGCGCAATACTTCCAAAGTATTGCCGCGGTGTTCGATCCACATACCACGTATATGCCGGTAACGGAAATGGAAAACTTTTTGTCCACGCTCAGCACAGAGGGATATTATTTCGGCATTACGCTCGATGAGAATGAACGCGGCGACGTGCTGATCACGGCGCTGGCACCGGGTGGACCGGCGTGGAAGTCGGGTGATATCCATGCATCGGATGTGCTGACCGGTTTGCGTTGGGATGGCGGGGACGAAACGAATATTGAAGGCTTTACGTTGGACGAGGCCAACGCCATCCTCGCGGATGCCAACCACCGCTATATGGAGTTTACGGTGCGTCGCCAGGGGGGTGTGGAGAAGAAGGTAAAGCTCCAGAAGGAGAAGATCTCTCTGGAAGAGAATTACGTGCGGAGTTACATGCTGGATGGTAAGCACCGGATTGGCTATATCGCGCTGCCTGATTTTTATACCCGCTGGGATGACGAGAGTGAAGGCTCGCGGTGTGCCGGCGACGTGGCCAACGAGGTGATGAAACTGCGGCAAGAGAACATTCAAGGGTTGATCCTCGACATACGGTACAATGGCGGCGGCTCATTGATGGAAGCCGTGGCGATGGCGGGCATTTTCCTGGACGAAGGTCCGCTGGGTATGTTGCGAAACCGGCAACAAGATATTATTACGCTCAAGGATTTAGACCGTGGTACGGTATATGACGGGCCGCTGGTATTGTTGGTGAATGGACAGAGTGCTTCGGCCTCGGAATTCCTGGCGGCGGTGTTGCAGGATTATCGCCGGGCGGTGATTGCGGGTACGCGCACGTTTGGAAAGGCTACGGCGCAGAATTTTTTTCCGCTGGATCCCACGCAGGACCAGGGACCTTCTTTAGCGACGCTCAAGGATGGTCCCGGCTTCGCAAGCATTACGACCGACAAGATATACCGTGTGACGGGCGGCACTGCGCAGGGTGGGGGTGTAAAGCCTGACATTCCGTTGCCGGAGGTATTTGATATACCGGGTGTGCGCGAGTCGGCGATGCCTTTTGCACTGCCGGCCGATTCGATCCTGAAGCGCACATACTTCCGGGCCTTGCCGCCGTTGCCACTGGATTCGCTGCGCGCGCGAAGTGGTGTGCGCGTACGGGCGTCGACAACGTTTCAATATATTCTCAAGGGCCGGCGCTGGCTGGCGGACGAGTTCCATGCCAAAAATGAGCCGGTGCCGCTGTTATGGGAGACGTTGTACGCCCGCGAAGTGGCTATGCAGCAGCAATACCGGGCGCTGGAAAAATCGTTGGAGCAAACCAGCCGCGTGTTTACGGTGACCAACGGTAGCGTGGACCGGCAGCGCCTGGCGGCCGATGGCTATGCAAAAGATTTTAATCAATCGTGGATTACCAACCTGCAAAAAGATGTGTATGTGGAAGAAGCCGTGAATATACTGACAGATATGATCGAGCTTACTCCCCAGGCTGTGAAATAACCTACCCGATGTGAAAGATGTGCCCGTGCAGGCCTGACTTTCCGGCGAGCAAAAAGTTTATGGAATCGCACGTACCCCATGGCAACTGACGGCTGGTTTGCCGTATCTTGACACCCCAAAACGAGCAGATCTGCTGACATGAACAAAAAACAAGTACACGTACTCGTGGGCTGCGCCGACGCGCGCGACCAGAGTCAATTGCAGCTGGATGTTATCGAGCGCATTACGGACGATTTTGCCAGCCAGGGTATCGCGGTAGAGCTGCATACCGTGCGCGCGGCAGGTTCATTCGTTTCGCCCGATATCGTCATGGATATCAAGCGAATCTTCGAGCAGGCGCAGCGCCAGGCCGACCTGCGGATGCCCATCCGCTACTATGTGCACATTCAGACTCACGGCCACTTGACGGAGGATTCCAACGATCACTATATCAGTCACGTGCACGAATTGAAGATCGTAGACGGATCGCCGCTCAACTGCGGTATGCTGGGCGCTTCATCGGTCGGGGTGGAGATCGAACAGATGCTGGTCGAAGAGCGACCCTCGGTCGAAATCCGTGGCGAAGCGATGGTAATCGACAACGACACCAAGATCAAACGCCTGTTAAAGGAGTTTTATGCCTACGACGGCTACCTGGCGGGTGACTGGATCAGTAGCATTGATCTGTTGCGAACGCACCCACGGCATCAGCGTACGATATTGGAGAAGGCCATCAGTACCGATCCCGAGCTGAAGATGCTGAACATCGAAATCACCTGCGGTATTCTGGACTATGCCATCCACTCGCTGATCCGCGTCGATGGTGGTGAGCCGGCCGTGCCCTTCTGGGACACTGTGCAGACGGAGATACGCAAGCACGCGCAGAACGATCGTGCGGCCAAGGAGATTCTCATTAATCAGAATCGAAAGCAAAAGCCCCTGGCGGGCCTGCTGTGTATGAGCGATCCGCGCATGGCTTCCCGGACGGAGGCCGCCAACTATTATATGCGATTGCGAAACATCGAACACACCGGCGAGTATATTCCCAACACAGTCTTTAACATGACGGGCACCTCGTTCGACATTCCGCATACACCCTTCGGTCCATACGTGATCGCCGGATTCTTTTTTGCGGTCAAACACCTGGGGTTGAAAGACCAGATGGTGATGGGCGCGACGGAAACACAAACTGAGCGGATCTTGCAGAAGATACAGAACGACCCCATTATGAGCTTGATCGTGCGCAAGTTCGAGGTGAATTTGATTCCGATCAACCTGGATGTGTTGGTAAACGAAAAGTCGTGATGTAACATCGCAATACCTAAAAAAGAAAGGCGTAGTGCTTTTCGATATGCCCGGCGATCTCTTTGGCATTGACTCTTTTTTTGAAAAGGTCGTCGAAGGGGTCGCCGGTTTCTTTTAGTCGTTTGAGAACGGTTTTATAGCTGAGCTTCTCGATCGACAATCCTTTCGTTACTTCTTCCCAGTAGAGGGGTGTGGCGACCGTGGCGGTGTCTGCAGCCAGCGCGTAAGGCGCTATTATCGCTTGCTGATCTTCGTTGAGATGATAATCCAGGATGATCTTTCCCAGGCTGTATTCACCAGGCTCGCGCAGGATGGCGCGTTCCGGGAATTTTAGCAGGATCAGCTGGCAGATGTTTTGGGCAAGCGTGAGGCTGTCGTCAAAATTGCTTTTGCCATCGAGCGGTATGTATACCTGAAAGCCGGAGACTCCATCAGTCTTGATGAAGGAAGGGACGTTCAGTGCCGTAAGCATGTGATTGGCCATGCGGGCGACGTCGATGACCTTATCGGGAGTATTTCCTCCGGCTTCGATGCCGATCACACAGTAGTCGGGATAGGATGCCGATTTAATGCGGACCATTTGTGGGTAAAAATCAACGGCGCCTCTTTCGATATAATACAGCAAGTGATCGTTGGTGTTGCAAATCAGTACGTTTTGTTTTGTCTTCCCGTGAGCGATTGTTGTTTGGATGCCTGTCGGGAGATCGTCTGCACCGGTTGTCAGCTCTTCGGCAGACCGGTATTCGTTGAGGCCGCCGCGCTCGGAGCGCAAGCGGATGAGTTGTGGTCGGTCTTTGAGGTACGGCAGTATATAATCGGCAATGTTGTTATAATAATCGAGTATGTCGCGCTTGGTAAGCCCCGAGCGTTTGAATACTACTTTGTTCAGGTCCGTGAACTCGATCTTTTGTTTAAGCTTATAGGCCGGTTGTTTGGGTGCGGATTTGCGTGCAGCTTCTTTCTTTTTGGCTTTACCTTTTTGTTTGGCAGGCGCGGGAGGTTTGATGGGCGTGCCTTTCTTCCGTGTGATGGGTAGCTCCTCTACGTCTGCGAATTCCTTTATTACACGGTCGTCGAACTCGAAGGGGTTCTGGTCCCATACCTTGTTGGACGTTGTATGAAAGAAGTACAGGCCGGGAATGTCGTCGCTGCTGTGTAGCTGATGGTCGGAGGATTTTAGATTTTCTATTACCGCAGCGAATGTAAGATTATAGAACACGTCTGTTTCTTCTTCGATCGCTTCAATGCTGATGCGATCGTCGACAGTGTGTCCGGCCTTGGTAATGTAGAGCCGGATCAGTTTGTTGCGGTCGGCACGTTCGTCACAGGCTGTGATGATTTCTACGATCGATTTAAAGGCTTTGGTGTTCTTCCGGATGATCATTGGGCCGGGTGTATGGTTAGCTTAAATGTATTTGTTTCAATCTCATTTAAAAAGTCATTTAATGGCCACTGAAAGCATTATTATGGTACGCTTAAAAAATAATCCGTATTTGAAGAATCGATGAATTACAACGTTTGCGATATCAGGATTGCTCCCCAATTTGAGTTATTTAATACACATAAATATTTCTTATGATCGAAGGGATACTCATTTTGAGTAAAATATTCCCTTTATTTGCGCCCGTTTTCACGAAGGGCTTGATTCCATGCGACGTTTAATCATTTCACTTGTTTTTGTTTTGTCATTCACCCAGTCTCTGTACGCACAGCTCGAAGGAGCGTCTTCGGCGGCGGTGAAAAAGGGCCTACACGGTACATTCTTTTTCAACTGGGGATATCACCGGGATGTATACACCAACAGTACGATCCGTTTCCTGGACCGGCAGACTGGGAATTACGACTTCACCTTCTATCACGCGAAGGCCAAAGATCAGCCGGACTGGGATAATTTTTTTAAGACTGCTCCCACCGTACCGCAGTACGTTGTCAGCGCTGGTTATTTTTTCAACGACAGGCACGACCTGGGCATTGAAGTAAGCTGGAACCACTTGAAGTATGTAATGCGCGACAACCAGACATTGCATATGAAGGGATGGATCGACGATCAGTATTACGACCGTGATACGGTGGTTACGCGGGACTTCGTTCATCTCGAGCACACCAACGGTAACAATTACCTAATGATCAGCTTACTGAAGCGGTATACGCTGAAAACGTCTAAGAACCAGAGGCACAAGCTCAGCGCGGTAGCGCGCCTGGGTGGTGGTGCGTTGGTGCCGAAGACGGAGTCCAACATCATGGGCAAACATAACGACGGGCCTTTCCGTTTTTCAGGCTGGGTGATTGGTACCGGTGCTGCTATACACTACGACTTTTTTGAATATTTCTTTGTGGAGCCATCCATTCGGGAATCCTTTGCCAACTATACCGATGTCAAGCTGTACGAACGGGGACGTGCTCAGCACCATTTCTTTTCGACACAGTTCATTCTGTCGGCTGGCTTCAATATTCCTATGAGACGACAGTCGTAAGAAACATTCTAGCGAATGAAGCTCGTATAGAGCACTACGCACAATACCGTGCTTATCGCAATCCGATAGGCACGGTATTTTTTTGTCAGTTGTCATGATATGGGCGCTCTCCATAACGGCAATAATTGTATTGGCAGTCGCTGTAGTAGTTGTATCACTGCCAATTGTTCTTCGCAGGAAGTTTAACCGAATATTGCGCGGCCTGGACGACTTTACAGGGCAGGTAGATCGTGTCAGTATCAATCTTTTCACCAGTACGGTCAATGTGTACGATCTTCGAATGGACAGCCGTCGTGCGCCTGGGCAAGAGCCTGTTGTTTTCATTCCCCACATTGTCATCGCTTATCGATTGTCGGCACTTTTCCGGCACATGCGGGATTTGACCATTCAGGTGAACGAGCCACGCGTTGTGATGGTCGAAGATAAGAATCCTGAAACGGTGGTAGCTCCTGGTAAAGAACCCGCCAATCTGAAAACGCTGTTGGGGAAGCTTCCCGCGTTTCATGCGGACATCGAAGTGCGGGACGGATACTTTCAGTATATCGGCACCGTTGCGGATGTGCAAGCCGATGTTCCGATCACATCCTTATACCTCAGCCTTCACAGTCTGACAAATCGCTCGATACCAAAACACATTTCACCCATAGAAGCAACGGCAACAGTATACGAAGGCCATGCTGTTCTTCATGCTAACCTTCTGCCGCTGGCCGACACGTTGACGTTCGCCGTCACGTTGGAGCTTCAGGGCTTGGACCTGGTATTGCTTAATAACTTTCTGCGACGTTATGCCCGCGTGGATGTCAGCCACGGCAGGCTGGATGTTTATGCAGAGATGGGCCTGGCGGGCGGCGCTTTCAAGGGCTACATAAAGCCGATCTTCAAGGACCTGGACTTTACCGGTGCATCGGACCGGCGCGATGGCTTTTTACAAAAAATGTGGGAGCGTGGCGTGTCCCTGGCGCTCAAGCTGCTCGAAAATCAACGGAAAGGGGAGGTTGCTACGAAAATCCCTTTCCAGGGAACACTGGAGAATCCGAATGTAAGCGTGGGCGCGGCATTACTCGGCATAGTAAAAAATGCGTTTATACGATCCGTTAAGCCATCGTTGGATAACGTTATCAGTGGTCGTACGCTCTGGAAGAGCGCGCGTGCGGTCACCGGCGATCTTTTGCAAGGTTATCTGGACAAACGGAAGAACTGACAACACTTCTGCTATGAATAAATTGTCGAAAGGAATTTCGTCATTCTGGGGGCTCCTCAAACAAACCTTCTTGCGTTGGAATGATCGGGAGCCTTTTAATAACAGTGTTATCATTGCATACTATACTATCTTTTCACTTCCCGGGCTTTTGGTTATCATTATCAATCTGGCCGGCGCTATTTTTGGGGCTGATGCCGTGACCCACCAGGTCAGCGGTCAGATTAGTGGCCTGGTAGGGCAAGACAGTGCGAAGGATATTGAAGCGATGATCCTGGAGGGGAGCAAAAGTAAAGGCACCTTACTGTCAACTGTATTAAGTATAGCAACCTTGCTGTTTGGCGCGACTGGTGTATTTTACCAGATGCAGCAGGTGCTTAACAGAATGTGGGATGTAAAGCCGAAGCCAAAAGATAAAATCCTGAAGTTGGTGAAGGACCGGGTTTTTTCGTTTGGATTGATTCTGGTCGTTGGATTCTTGTTGTTGGTTTCGTTGTTCCTTTCGGCAGCACTCACCGCGGCGAGCGATTGGGTGAATAGTATGCTATCGGAAGCGTTCGCGGTTGTATTTTATGTTCTCGATATCGCTGTTTCAGTGGGGGTCATCACGCTTTTGTTTGCTTCGATTTTCAAATTTCTTCCGGATGCCAGGATTCGCTGGCGCGACGTCTGGGTCGGCGCATTTTTGACGGCTATTCTTTTCGTATTGGCAAAGTTTGCCTTAGGTCTTTATTTCGGCAATACAAATCCAGGCTCTGCCTATGGCGCGGCGGGAACAGTCATACTCATCATGCTATGGGTTTCCTATGCCGGGCTGATCGTATTGTTTGGTGCAGAGTTTACGCAGGTGTATGCGGAGGCGCATGGACGGCATGT
Organism: Parachryseolinea silvisoli; assembly: GCF_021190955.1. Lineage (GTDB taxonomy): Bacteria > Bacteroidota > Bacteroidia > Cytophagales > Cyclobacteriaceae > Ohtaekwangia > Ohtaekwangia silvisoli. The sequence continues at coordinate 68,713 of NZ_JAIOAO010000010.1, read as the reverse complement.
AGAACCGGACAGTGATGCTATGTCGACGGCGCCGGCCACCTGATTCCCCGACCGCCATGAAGATGGAGGTATTCCAGCCCTTAGGGGGTATTTCGGTACTATATAGTACAACGACCAGATTATGACCCTTCTTAGAAAACGCTTCTATCGCCCCGTGGCGCTCATCGCTGGAACCCTTCTGTTGGTTTTTGTATGCTCCTATGGCGATGTCTTTGACACACAGCCCGACGATCGGCTGGCAGCTGAATCGGTTCATTTGATCGGGCATGCCAGCGTGCAGGCCAATTGGGCGTATCCCGCGAGTGTGGTGGCAAAGGTTTGCGAGGTTAAGGGCCTTTATAATGCTGTCTGCCAGCGATGGAAGGACGCGTCTTTTTTTCGTTCAACACAACCGTCCCGGCCGCTCCAACCGGACGGCGTGGAAACCTTCGACACCGCTCAGTCCTGTTTTTAGTACTGTTATACAAGCGGGCTAAAAAGTCAGATTCTTTTGCATTGCATTGTCCAACCTCTATATTTGCCCAGTAAGTTAGTAGATTTCAATCCCACCAATTGATCGTTTGGCCCGATAGTCGTCGGGTCATGGCTTCGTCTTTATTTAACAGCAGGAAAAAATGAGAATTGTATCCACCATCGTGCTGGCGCTGGGAATTTGCGTGCCGGCTGGTGCGCAGTCGGTCACAACTAAAACTCCAACACCGGGTAGACCTAACGTAATATTGATCCTGGCCGACGACCTGGGCTACGGGGACTTGTCGTCGTTCGGTAATCCCCCGTGGCAGACGCCGAATATTGATCGCCTCGCGACGGAAGGGGCAAAGCTCACCCATTTTTATACACCGACGCCCTATTGTGCGCCTACGCGGGCTTCCCTGCTCACCGGTCGTTATCCTGCACGTCATGGACTGATCCTGAATCCTAATCCCGAGAAAGTGAACAGCAGCTTTCAAACATTTCGCGGCGGCGATAACCTGGGCATCTCTGACGAGCAGGTGTTGCTAAGTGAGCTTTTTAAAGCTTCCGGATATGCCACTGGCATTATCGGTAAGTGGCACCTGGGCCACAAGCCTCCGTTTTACCCGACACGTCATGGCTTCGACGTTTACTATGGCATTCCGTATTCGAACGACATGCGGCCCGTGCTGCTGATGGAAAACGATTCGGTCGTGGAGCACCCCGTTGTACAGACTACGCTCACGAAGCGATATACCCGGTATGCGACGGATTATATCGGGCAGCATAAGGGAAAACCGTTCTTTCTATACCTGGCACACGCCATGCCGCACAAACCGCTTACGGCGTCGGAGGAGTTTTATACCCCAGCCACAAAAGAAGATCTTTATGCGGACGCTATGCGGGAACTGGACTGGTCAATCGGCGAGGTGATGAAGAAACTGGCTGACACGGGTCTGGACGATAGTACCCTGGTGATCTTCGTGTCGGACAATGGTCCCTGGTTTGGCGGTAGTACCGGGGGACTGCGGGGCATGAAGTCGCAGAACTGGGAAGGAGGCATCCGCGTACCGTTTATCGCCCGCTGGCGTGGGAAGATTCCGGCGGGCCACGTTAACGCACAGCCTACGGGAGTGATTGACCTATTGCCCACGCTGGCTGCTGTGGCACGACTACCCTTGCCCAAGGACCTGGTACTGGATGGAAAAGATATCTTTCCACTTTTCACATCTGCCGCAGCAACGCCGCACGAGGCTCTCTTTTCTTTTTATAATGACAAGGTCCAAACTGTGCGCAGTGGAAAATGGAAGCTTCACATCCGCTCTCCCGAGTCGGCCACGCTGCCAAGCGACGCTACCTGGGTGGACCCACGCCTGCCTGACGGCGTTACTATATTGGCGCCGTTCGAGCAACCCAAGGCCACTGAATTTCCAGGCGTGAAGACCGGTGTGAAAGCAACTGCCGGTTTATTGTTTGATCTTGAAACGGATCCTTCCGAGCAGCATGATGTGGCAGGTCAACACCCGGATGTGGTGAAGAGGCTTACGGCAATGGCGGCGAATTATCGGTTTAAGTAGGTCTTTGGTTTGATAGACGCACGACAATTTCTAAAGCAGCCCACGCGTCCGCAGGAATATTTCGAAGGGAAAGAATAGTGCCAGGTATGTAAATGCCATGGAAGCGATCAGGGCAACCAGCATCAATATCCAGTTGGGTTGCGTATTGTGTTGCTCCGGGTCGAATGGTATCAATTTTGTTCCTGCAATAAAGTCGCCGATCCTTCGCTCGTTGTTCACGAGCGCTACGATTCCCTCGATAGGCCACGCGATGATCGTGAGGTTTCGGATAAAACACTTGAGTGCACTGGTAAGACGAAACTCATCGTCATATGGTCGAGGAACATGGTGCCAAGGCGGGTTCCTGCATCCAGCCGTTTGAGGTTGTAATGTTGCATGTATGTAATGCTACTTCTGCTTGAATGTTGCCGCTATTTTCTGAAACAGTGCGACGTTGGTGTCGTAGTCTTTGTTTGCCTTGCCGAGTAGGAGGAAATAGCTGTTGTCCGTGAATAGCATGGCTTGGTAAACCACTACGGCGTCGTTTGTTGTGCTGGTCTTGTCGTTGGCTTCCACGACGATCGCGTAGCCGGTCAAACCGTCTATCTCAATCTCTTTTATTTGACTGTCGTTGAACTTGATGTTCTCCAGTGGCAGCTGTTTGAGCCGTGTGATAGCTGCCTGTTTTTTATCGACAGCATGGTAGTTTCCCAGCGCGCGGCCAGCTGTAAACATCGTTTGGTCGGCAGAGAGGGACGGCACCTTGCCATCTGGCGTAAACAGTAATGCACCGGCCGTACTCGTGGCGAACTTCAGCTTGGTACCCTGTACGTCAATGGCGAAGGGAGCAGAAGCCAGTGGGTCCACGACAAGCGCTCCATCGTGAAATACCGACAACAGGGCCTCCTTCACCGGTGCTTCCAGGGTGGGGAGCTGCTTCGGGAATGTGCCGTTTATCATGATAGAGCCTTCGTCATCCCCGAACAGCAGGACATATTTTGTATAGGTAATACCGTGTGCCTGCTGTTCGGTTTTTAGCAGGATGCCTTTTTTTTCGTTGATGGTAACGTCCTCGCGGGTTATCTGGACCATCTGTTTGGTCTTGAGTCCCTCGGGCGTAAAGGCCTGGGAAACTTCCCGGAAAGGGCCCGGCGCTTCGATGACCATGATCGACGAAGCCTTGTCTGTTTGCTGAAAGCCAGGGAACGTCGTTGAGGGAGTGAAGTCTGCCGGCGGGATCAACGCCACCTTGGTGCCGGCAACCTGTTGATGTTTGTCTGTGCGGGTATTGGTAATGTTTTTTTGTCCGAAGGCAACGTGGATTGTGAGCATTCCGGATAACGTCAGGAGGAGGATTCGCATACTTTTTTAGGTTACAGTAAAAATAACAAATTCGATCTAAATATGATATTGGAGATTTGTATAGACCTATCACGAGGCAGTGACAAGATGAATGATCTCGTCTGGATAATCGGGTATGGGGCCTTGCCTACTGGCGACAAAGGCACCTATGCGATTGGCGATCCGGGCGGCCTCCGCAACATCCTTTCCGTTCACATAGCTATAGACAAAGGCGGCACTGAAAGCATCGCCTGCTCCGACGCCGTCGCGTAGATCGATCTGAATGCCTGCCACCTCGTGAAGTATACCCTGGTGAAATACAAAGCACCCTTTGTCGGCGGCAGTGATGATAACAACAGAGATCTCATATTTTACAGAGATTCGCTTAGCAAAACTCTTGATATCTTGCGTTTGATCAAAGAGCATTTCTGATACCACGGGTACCTCGTCTATGTTCAGCTTCAGGATGGTACATTTGGCAAGCGATTCGTGAATGATGGTTTTTGAGTATCCGCCTTTCCGTAAGTTGACATCATAAAAAACGTGTTGGAAGCGATAGTTGCTCAAAATGCTTTTCAGTGTTAGCGCAGACGCGCTGTTTCGCTGGATCAGCGAGCCAAAGTAAAATACATTGAAACTGACGGTGTCCGGCTTCTCCGCGAACTCCTGATACTGAATGTTATCGTAGGCAACGTTCTCAAAAATGGTATAATCGGGCTGGCCGTTCCGCAGTATTACCTCCACAGTTCCCGTCGGCAATGTTGCGTCTTGCTGGATGTAGCGTGTGTCGACACCATATTGAAGAGCCATGGTAGTGGCCTTTTTACCCAAGTCATCATTGCCCACGCGTGAAATGATATACGATGTGGCGCCGAATCGCGCCAGGTGGCTTGCGAAATTAAACGGCGCCCCTCCCAGGAAGGGTTCGCCTTCGATGATATCCCACAGGATCTCACCGTATGCTAAAGAACGAATACTCATGGCGGTTTACTTTGTGGTCCAGATCGAATTTAGCTCATGAACCTCCAGCTTTTTGACGAAGAACTTACGGGTAGGATCACGGTCGGTCGCCAGTGCTTCTACTTTGTCGTTCTTTCTGCCATTGAATGCTGTTACGTAGTACAGCTCGCCGTCGTTGATAAAAAATTCCAGTATGTTTTTGTCGACGATCGCTTCTATTTTGAAGGTAGCAGATTGGGGGGCGTATACTACGGGAGGCTCGTTTCTGGCGGTGGTGGCTGAGAAGGTCCACTCGTTATCGAATCGTATCTCGTTTCCGAATATATTCAATGTCATCGGTACATTTCCGCGCTCAAATTCTGCCACAATGTGCACAGGGGCATCCGCGGTTACAGTTACGCTGGCATTATTGCCGGCATTTACTACCTTGTCGTTCACACGTTGGCTGTTTTTGTGCAAGGTGCTGATCTCTTTGATCGGAGTAGGGCACAGGCGATAACCCGAATCCGTCATGCGAAGGGTAAGCTCCGTCGGGAACAGCATGGCCTGGTTGAACGGCATATTGGGATGCGTGATGTCCCGACCCCAGCCGATCTGGATTCTCCGGTTGTTGGGGGCGTGATTGAACGTTTGCGCGGCGTAGAAATATCCTCCGCCGTGCTCATACTTTGTGAAGTGCTGTTCTACGGTGAACACCTTGCCATTGAAGTCACCGACAACGTAGCGGCCATTGGCATCATACATGACCCATTTTTTTACGCCTTGCTTTCCTCCCACGGGCAGCTCGAAGAGATCGGGGCACTCAAAGAATCCTTCTACGCCCGACTGGTACGTCCACTTTTTCAGATCGGATGAGGTATAGATCGAATGCTCGCGCACCATGACTTCCTGTCCCACGCTCATCTTTTTGGGAACGCTCGCATCCCACACTACCATCACCCAATGTTTGCCGGGGGTATACCAAAATACCTTTGGGTCACGGCCTTCGCCGCGATGCTTCAAGACAGGATTGCCGGCATAATCTTCAAACGTCCTGCCGTTGTCATAACTAAGTTGAATGCACTCGCCACGCCCGGTGCTGGTGTACGTTGCGATGATCGGGTCTATGCCGTTCTTGCGGAAGCCCGCGGTGTTGTTAGGATCAAGAGTAGCTGTGCCGGAGAACGCAGCATCGTCCACAACGCCTTCTTTCACTACAGGAAGGATAGCTTCTTTCAGCTGCTTCCAGTGGAGGAGGTCGGTGCTTACGGCGTGTCCCCAGTGCATATTTCCCCAAGGCCATCCGTACGGGTTGTGCTGGAAGAACAGGTGATATTCTCCATCGTGAAACAACAGGCCGTTGGGGTCATTGATCCATCCACGTTGCGCGGAGAAATGAACCTGTGGGCGAGCCTTTTCTTTGTAAACGCTGTCCTGCCCGGGATACGTAGCACCGGTTGCGACGTTATTCAACCGGCCGCTCGCTGTGGTCTTACCATCACGCTCTTTCAGCATTATCTGCAATGTCTTTCCCTGGTATGCCGAGACGTCGACGTATGTCCAGAACTGCGGGGCGCCTTTGGCGAGGTTGATCGTGAACCGGTCGAGTAGTTTCCCGTCCACCGTAACGGTGGCCTCTACTGACGGATCGGCAGCGTTGACGGGAAGGTTCAGGTATAGATCGCCTTTCCTGATCTTTATTTTTTTAATTTCGGAAGGTGTTTGAGCAAGTGCTTCCCATACGAAGGCCATGCAGCACACAGTAAAAAGTATACGTCTCATGTGTTTAGATTTGCTTCTGTTTTTATTTACCTGTTCCTAAGTCTTTCTGCAAGTTTTGGTACGCCGTCATGAGCAGCGCGAGCACCAACAGCGGCGCCAGCGTCCGGGAAAGTGTGATCATGAGCATGGGGTGATCGTTACGCTCTAAAGCTACGAAAAATGCGAATGCGTGCTAAAACGTTTGCGGAAACGGAACTTTATTTTAAATTGCGTAGAAGTACCCTTAAACGGTGTAGTATGTCCAAAGGCAATACGCAGCTCGACGATAACATCTGGCGTTCATTTAAGGAGGGAGACAAAAACGCATTTGCCGCCTTATACCGCTTTTATGCTGGCGAGTTGCTGAACTATGGCAGCAAAATATCGAGGGACCGTACACTCGTGGAGGATAGCATTCAAGATCTGTTTTTTGAATTGTGGAATACCCGGGAACGCATTACCGAGCCTAACTCTATTAAGTTTTACCTATTTAAGGCGCTTCGCTACAAAATTCAGCGGAACGCAAAGTCGAACGATTTTATCAATACGCTGGATGTTGGGATGTTCGAAAACCTGGCGTCACCTTCGCATGAAAGCAAATTAATACGTTTTGAGGTACAGTCCGAGCAAATGGAAAACCTCAGAACGCTTATCAGGCAGCTACCGCAAAGACAGCAGGAAGCGATCAACCTTCGCTACTATCATGACTTTTCGAACGAGGAAATTGCTAAGATAATGGGCGTAAACTATCAGTCAGCCTGCAATTTCATATTCATAGCCATCCGCAAGCTCAAGCTTAACCTAAAGGTGTCGGTCACCAGTTTTCTCTTTTTTTTAATTTTTTTTTGAGTTAGGAGAGTAAAACCTGGCCGTTTCGTGCACTATATGTTTGAAAGCGCTTAGCAAGTAGAACTATAACACACCGAATGGACCACAAAAATCTTACCGTTGAAGATCTTGCTTCAAATGAAAGCTTTATAGATTGGGTCAAACAATCCGATCCAGAAGCTGTCAAGTATTGGGATTTATATATCTCCACCCACCCCGACATAAAGGCAAAAGTTGAGAAGGCCCGGGCGTTGGTTCTTAATTTAAAAGCGGCAGAAGGAATTGACTATGACCGTGCGCAGGTCGATTCCATCTGGGCTAAAATACAGGATCGGGTAGAGGCAAAAACAACACGCTCCCCCCAAGGCACTGGCTCAAAAATGACCTGGGCAGTAGCCATTGTTTCTATTTTTCTCCTCTCTACGTCTATTGTTTTTTGGTTCCTGTCACGGCCGGCCGGTCATGATCAAACTCTGTCTGCGTACAATCAGCAGGGCGATGATTTCATCGAGCGAATAAATGAGACAGATCAGCCGCTTGAAGTTCAATTGGAAGACGGTAGCACAATCGTGCTGGAGAGTAAAAGCAGGCTGAAGTATAAGAAAGGTTTTTTGCACGACTCTTCTCGCCAGGTATACATGCTGGGCAAAGCTTTTTTTAATGTGACAAAGAATCCCTATAAGCCATTCATTGTGCACTCTAATGAAATCGTAGTCAAGGTGCTGGGGACGAGCTTCCGAATAGAGTCTCCTGAGCACGGCGAAAATATTCTCGTATCGGTGAAGACGGGGAAGGTATCGGTCTTTGCACCGACCGACGTGATCAAGAATAATAAGCGGGATGGGGTCATTTTGTTGCCGAACCAGCAAGTTACCTATGCAAGAAAGAACCATCAGTTTGAAAAGACATTGATCGAGTCACCGGAGTTTCTGGGGGAGGGGATCACATCCAAAGATTTTGTATTTGATAATGTGCCGATCGCCAGAGCGTTTCAGACCATCGAATCTGCTTATGGCGTTGAAATAATATTCAATGAGGAGGTTATGAGAAACTGCTATATAACCGCGCCGCTGGGATCGGAATCCTTGCGTGAAAAACTCAAGATAATATGCGAAACGATTGGAGCAAGCTATGAAATTATTGATGCAAATGTTGTCATCAATAGCGCTGGCTGCCAATAAAATGAACCACTTAAAAAATGATCTGCCTATGATGTAATAAATACACGGAAATACTCGGTGATGTTGGGACAACACCGACTTGCATTAAGACCTTGGGGATTGACTATGAATTGCCGCTCGTATCCAATCCTCCCGGGGTAGTTAAGTCTATTTTTTATGACCTAAAACCTAAATTTATGAAGACGCGTCAGACACAGCGTGGTTTGATTTTTATAATTATGAGACTCACAGTATTACAGGTATTGCTCATAGTTTTGGTATCGGGAGTGGTGACGGCGAGGCCCACCACAGCGTACGGACAGAGCGTGTTGGATGAGATCATATCCGTTAATACTCAGGGAAAAAAGATTAAGCAGATTTTGTTGGAGATTGAAAAATCGGTGGGTATAAAATTTACCTATAACCCGCAAACGATTTCAGTCAACGAGGAGGTTTCGGTGGAGTACAACGACGAGAAATTGTCGGATGTACTGAAGGGTATATTTATTCCCAGGGATGTACAATTCCGGCTGTTGGGAGACTATATCATTTTAACGAAGCAGAATGTGAAACGTGCAGCAGATGAAGCTGAACAAACCTCCATTATTAACCTCGTGGAAACCTTCACGGGCACAGTCACAGACGAGGACGGAATGGGCCTCCCCGGTGTGAGCGTTACGATCAAGGGAACGTTGATAGGCACTGTGACGGATGCTGACGGCAGGTACTCTATGGCCGGCGTAGGCAAGGGAAGCATTCTCGTCTTTTCTTTTATTGGTTACCGCACAGAAGAGATCTTAGTGGGTGAACAGGCTACTGTGGACCTGAAGATGGTGACAGATGTGGCGGCGCTCAACGAGGTGGTAATCGTCGGTTACGGTACGCAGAAAGAATATACCAGTGCGGGTGCTATTTCATCCGTTAATGTCCAAAAGCAACTTCAGTATGGTACATCCCGCTCGATGAGCAATAATCTGGCCGGGCAGGTTGCCGGTATCATTGGTGTACAACGCTCGGGCGAACCCGGTTATGATGATTCGAATTTCTGGATCCGGGGCATTTCCACTTTTGCAGGTTCGCGTACGCCACTGGTGCTTATAGATGGTGTAGAACGTTCCTTAAATACGATTGACCCGGCAGAAATAGAATCTGTGTCCGTGTTAAAAGATGCGTCCGCCAGTGCGGTATACGGAGTCCGTGGCGCAAACGGCGTTGTACTTATAAATACCAAACGGGGTGAAGTAGGTAAACCCACCATTGTCCTGCGATATGAGCAAGGTGTTACCAGCCCGGTAAAGCTTCCGAAATTTATCGGCGCGGCGGATTATATGGAGCTGATGAATGGCATTTCGGCGGACACGCGCCAATTGCCAACCTATACCGAGGACCGCATTAACAATACGCGCGACAGAGTTGATCCCGATCTCTATCCAGACGTGAATTGGCTGGACGCGATTACGAACAAGCAGGCGTCTAATACCCGCGTGAATTTAACAGCATCCGGCGGTACCAATTTTCTACGGTATGCCATTACAGGATCGCACTATGGTGAAACGGGTATAATATCACGGGATCCGAACCAGGAGTGGGATTCTTCGATGAAATTAAAGCGGTATAATATCCGCTCGAATGTCGATCTCAATATTACGCCCACCACATTGCTGCGGGTAAACATCGGCGGTTATTTGCAAGAGACGACGCGCCCGCCGCAATCCATGGACTTTTTGTTTGATCAGGCCTTTCAAACCGCGCCGCATGTACACCCTATACAATATTCAAGCGGCGAGATTCCGCGGGTGAACGCCGATCGGACAAATCCCTGGTCAGTCGCTACGCAGACAGGATATGCGCGCGGAAGTGCCAGTAAGATCGAATCTCTTTTTTCCGTTCAACAAGACCTGGATGCGATCGTACCCGGTCTGACAAGCCGTTTGGTATTTTCGTTCGATCGTTATTCAGCGAACAGTGTGGAGCGTAAAAAGGATCCGGACTATTACAAGCCTGCCATTGGCAGAGATGAAAATGGAGACCTGATTCTGGATATCGACCGATTCGGGCAAGTTTTCCTGGACCATAGCAATAAACTCGAATTTGGCGATAAGAGTGTCTATGTCGAGGGGAGCCTCAACTATAGTCACAACATCGGTAACCACTATATAGATGGTTTGTTGTTGTACAACCAGCGAAACTATGACAATGGTGACAAACTACCTTTTCGCTTTCAAGGTATGGCCGCGCGGGTTTCCTATTCGTTCAAGCGTAAATACATCGCAGAGGCAAATTTTGGATATAACGGTTCGGAGAATTTAGCAGCAAACAACCGGTTTGGTTTTTTTCCTTCCATGGCCCTGGGCTGGGTTTTGACAGAAGAAGAATTTATGTCTGAACTCAGAGATGTTATCTCACGCGTAAAATTCAGAGCATCATTAGGCCAGGTAGGCAACGATAGGTTTAGACGATTTGCGTACATCTCCACCATTGGCGAGACGGATGATTACCGGTGGGGTGTTAATAATGACTACTTCCGGGCCGGTCGGCAGGAGGGAGACTATGGTGTATCAAATTTAACGTGGGAAACGGTGACCAAGGGGAACCTGGGCATTGAATTGGGATTTTGGAATAGCGTGTTGCTACAGGTCGATTTCTTTAAAGAGGAGCGCAAAGATATTTTCATGCAACGTCAGACGCTTCCCAGCTCAGCCGGCTTCGTCGAGAAACCGTATGCAAACTACGGCAAGGTAAAGAATCATGGTGTAGATCTTTCGCTGAGTGCCAACAAACAAATAAGCTCGGAATGGCTTATATCCGGGCAAGGGACATTTACCTATGCTAAAAATGAAATAGTCGAACAAGATGAGGCACCAGCGGTAATCGGTACTTATCGCTCGAGAACTGGTAAATCGGTGGATCAAAACTTTGGGTATGTAGCGGAACGCTTATATACGAATGCCGATTTTTCCGATATCGAAAACGGTGTGTTAGTGAGTACACTACCGACCGCTCAACTAGGGGCGGTCCGTCCTGGTGATATTAAATATGCCGACCTGAATGGCGACGGTCTGATCACGAACGTGGACCAGACTACCCTGACGGGGACGGTTGATCCGCAGATTGTATATGGATTTGGTCTCAATGCACGATACAAAACCATCGACTTCGGATTTTTCTTTCAGGGAAACGCGCGGACGTATCGGGTGTTAGGTGGCGACTTTTTTATGCCGGGCTCCGGCGGCGGTGCTGCGGGCAATGTGTATGAATCTGTATTGAGCGATCGCTGGACGGTGGATAACCCCAATCCGGATGCATTCTGGCCGCGGTTGTCATTTTCCAGTACAGGCAATAACAATCTACCGTCTACCTGGTGGCTCAAGGATATGAGCATGCTGCGCCTGAAGCATATTGAAATCGGTATCACCCTGCCGCGGAAATTTGTAGAGAAAGCGCATGCGAAGAATGCCCGGATTTTTATTTCTGGCAATAACCTGCTGACGCTTTCAAAATTCGACCTCTGGGATCCGGAGATAAACACGGGTAACGGTTTCCGATATCCTATCATGAAATCCTTCTCTGCCGGAGTAAACCTGGAATTCTAAGACACACCTTTAACAGAACGAGTATGAATTACCCGAAGTATATATTACTGGCTATGCTGCTTATTGCGGCTACGTCGTGTTCGGACTACCTCGACAAGATGCCCGATGACCAACTTACATTGGAGATGGTTTTTAAAGATAAGGTTCGGACGGAGGACTGGCTGGCCGGTGTTTATTCCAGTATTCCAGATCCGTACTGGGGCTTTACCCGGCACATTGGCTACGATCCTTTGTCGGATGACTTAAATCCTTCGTACCGATGGGCGCAATTTGGCTGGTGGGTAGTAGACCGGCAACAGGGCAACTGGACACCTACCAACACCGAGCCCAATTATTGGGATGTACTTCCAAAGCGGATCCGATCGGCGTATATCTTCATCGAGAATGTCAAACCCAATGAGGCCCAGAAAGTCACACAAGAAGAAGTGGACCTCATGAAGTATGAAGCACGTTTTCTCATTGCTTACTACTACTGGCTCATGACGGAGATGTATGGCGTCATTCCCTTCCATGCCGGTCTTACTCCGGCGGACGCGTCGCCCGAAGAATTGTTTCTCGGTCAGACTCCTTTTGATGAAGTGATCAACTGGATCGATGCTGAACTTTTAGACCTTTCCAACAATTTGCCGGCTGCCTATACGAACAATAGCAAATTCGGCAGAGCTACCTCGATCATGTGCCTGGCGGTGCGGGCGCGGATGTTGTTATTTGCCGCCAGCCCTCTGGTGAACGGCAATCCCGACTACGAAAGCTTCGTGAACAACAAGGGTGTGCCGCTATTCAATTCCAGCTACGACGCGACCAAATGGACGCGTGCCACCGAGGCATCCAGAATGCTGATTGAGAAAGCACATGATGCCGGCCATAAGCTCTATTATGAATATAATGACGATGCCAGCATTGATCCCTTTCTTTCCTACCAGAATATGTTGTTCAAGAAATGGTCAGACGGTAACAAAGAGATTCTATTCGCCCGGACAGATGTTAATTCATCGGAGTATGATAAACACGCTCAACCCCGGGGTACTGGTGGTAACGGCGGGTTGGGGATTACTCAGTCGTTGGTGGATGCTTTCTATATGAAGAATGGCTTGCCGATTGACGATCCTGCCTCCGGGTATGTGGAGGACGGCTTTTCTGCAGCAGACGACGTTCGCAATACAAAGTGGGATGAAGTTCAGAGCGTGGGCAAGGTAACGTTAACAGGTACGTACAATATGTATTGCAACCGGGAGCCGCGCTTTTATATCTCGGTCATGTTTAATGAGCAATGGCATCGTCGTGAAAACCGAAAAGCGAACTTTTTATTAAACCAGGCGGATGGTGGGCCTACGTGGGATGCGCCCCAAAATGGTTACCTGGTCCGCAAGAAGGTTCACCCGGATTACGATCCACGGAATGGAACAAATCCCTACCGACCGGGAATTCTCTACCGGCTAGGGGAAGCCTATCTCAATTATGCCGAAGCGCTGAACGAGACGGAGCCAGGACATCCGGATATCCTGACGTATCTGAATCTGGTTCGTGAGCGTGCCGGAATACCTGTTCTGGCGGCAGACCCAGGCCAGGATGCCATGCGAGAGATCATTCGTCGGGAACGACGCGTAGAGCTTAACTGTGAGGGTATACGCTATAGCGACATACGAAGATGGAAGATCGGCGAGGAAGTTTTGAACGGAGATTTCGCGGGAATGAATTTCTTCGGTACGGAAAATTCCGATGACCCGAATAATCCGAACGCATTCTATAAGCGCACGGTGTATCAGAAAAGGGTTTTCACAAAGAAGAACTACTGGTTCCCCGTTCCCCAATCTGAGATTGATAAGAATCCCAACCTGGTTCAAAATCCCTTTTGGTAAAAAACTGGCTGTCGCTGGACTTTAAAAGAATTATTTATGAAAAACAATAGCTTCATAGCACACCTTTATTTTTTGGTATCACTGCTGTTGCTCGTCACCATGTTTGCCTGCAGCGATGATGAAACACGGCAAGTACCTGTAGACGTTGGCATTTTGTCGGCTTCGAAGGGTGAGGTGATCTTGGATTATGATACACCGACAGAGGAGGTGATCACTTTCTCGTGGCATGCTGAGAAGTCTTCGCTTATTCAGTACCAGCTGGTCTTTTCAGCGAATGGAAAGATTGACACAGTAAACGTCTTATCCGAAGTTAATAAAAAGTTTATTCATGCAGAGCTGAACAGAATATTAGTAGACGATCTTGGCTTGGAAATTGGGAAGCAGGCGAACGTCGATGTTTTTGTTTATGCCAAGGGTACTTCGCGAACGAACACCGGATCATCGAATGTCGTTACGGTTGCTGTCACACCATCGCCTAAGGTTCCAGAGCCTCCGCTGGACCAGGTAACGCTGTCCGTTCCGAGGACGGATGTAGTCGTCGATCTGGCGAACCCTTCCGGCGAGGCGGTGACGCTTTCCTGGGGCTCGGAAAAGAATGTATTTATATACTACACAATCACGCTTATGGCCGGTTCAAGAACTGCCGCGGTTGATGTATTAGCCGATGTCAGTAAAGAGTTTACCCATGTGGAGCTGAATAACATCCTGATCGACAAACTGAAGATGGAAGTCGGTAAGGCTGCCGAAGTTACAGCGCAGATTGCAGCGAGTGTAATTATAAGTGACAAAGTGGTAAAATCCAATCAGGTTGTGTTTACGGCGACGCCAAAGGCTAAGGATGTCACACCTCCGGCCTACACGAAATTGTGGATCGTGGGGAATGCGACACCGAACGGATGGGATATTGGCAATCCAAATGAAATGGCAGCAGATCCTGCTAATATCTATCAGTTTAAGTTCAATGAGGTTTTAGCTGCAGGTCAATTCAAAATTCCTACTACTACCGGGAACTGGGGCGCGGATACGTACATGCCTCCTGTAGATGGTGCTGGCATATCCAGTACAGAGGTTAAGCTTATGCCCAAGGCTACCCCGGATAACAAATGGAATATTGTAAATGCCGGTGCATATAAAGTTCTGCTCAATATCAGTGCGAGTCCCTTTATCCAGATAACACCGTTCGTGCCCTATGACCAGCTTTATATTCTGGGCGACGCAACTGCCGCGGGATGGGACGCCAGTAACGCAATCGCCATGGAGGTGGACCCGAACGACCATAATGTATTTACCTGGACAGGCGAGCTCAGCTCGACAGGACGCGGCCAGTTCACGTTTCCGGTATCAACAGATGCATCGAATACTACTTTTTTTGCTGCACCGACTTCCGGCGCTGGTCTAATGGCAACGCAACTTTCCTTCACGTCTACCGGCACGTCGATTAATAACTTCAAGGTGAAAGAAGGGGAAGATGGTATTTATACCATCACCATCAACCAGCTGAAAGAGACGATTTCCATCGTAAAGCAATGATTTAGATCCACGAAACATGATGTCTGGGATTCTAATAAAGCGAATTGGAGTTATGAAATGGATATCCAATCAGGTTCTGTTCATGGCAATACTATCTATCACCCCGGAGGTTGCTGTGTCGGATTCCGACGCGGCAACAAACCACGGCGAAAATAGCGGCCAACGGCGGCGGCTGGAAAAACTCTGATTTGTACAAGTGGGCGCCGAAAAGTGCGCCCACTTTTTCTAAGTTTAGTATATTGGGGCGTTCTGCACCTGTAGTATTTACATTTTTCTATTAGGAAGAGAGTAAAATACGGCCGGTTTTTGCACTCTATAAATAGGTTGACGCCGTTCCTTTTGCCGGGTCAACAGGATCTATCAATTAACGCTAAGTTCCTATGAAATAGCAACATACAAAAAAAATCGGTGACGTTGGGACATCACCGACTTGCATTAAGATTCTCAGGGTTTGACTATGAATTGCCGCTCGTATCCAAACCGCAGAGGATAGTTGTGTCCATTTTTCATGAACCAAAACCAATCAAATTTATAAAAAACATCGGAGACATCAAGGGGTGATTTCCCTATGAGCTTCATATCATTCTTATCAATGGCAAAAATTAGTAAAGTGAAAGGCGTAGTACTGGCGACGTTGCTGTTTGCGGTATTGGCCGGCTGTGAATCAGGAAATAGAATCGAACGACCGCGCGATCCCTGGGTATTTCGATCTGTATTGGACAACAAGCCGAGAATGGTCACCGTGGCGTTACATGACAATCTTTATGTGAGCTACGATGCGCAAGCATGCCAGCTGTATAAGGCGTGGAAAGGTGGTGTCGTGTTCGATGGCGCCGTTTATACCACTCATCACGGCCCCCAACCTTCCTCAAAAGGATATGCCTACTTCACACAACCCGACAACAACTCATTCTGGTATCTGGTTATAAACGGGAAGGATGTTCCGGTCGTTCCACAGTTTCGTGGCTATAGTATAAAGGACGATCAGGTCACGTTTCATTTTCAACTGGAGAATGAAAATGGCGATGCTATTTTTGTCGATGAAACACCTGAATATGAAGCGAAATCGAATCAGCCGGGACTGGTTCGTATATTCCGGGTCGTCAATGCCCCCGCGAATACACGCGTCAAAATCAGAACGATGCTCTCAAACATGCAGCAAGCGGATGATTACACGTGCAATGGTGAAGTAAACGTTATCAGTTCCGGAGAAAACAAGAGTCAGGATGGGACGACATATGGCGCCGAGGTGGAGGTGCTATTGAATGAAAAGGGCAACACCGACCTCACGGTATTTTTCCACCCCGGATTTGAGGAGCAGCCCGATAAAAAAGACGATGCTCAGCCAGGCGATCTACTGGCGCAAGGCGCGGCGCTCATCGAAACTTCCGATTGCAAAACCTGCCATAACGAAAAAGTCAAAACCGTTGGGCCGTCCTATGTAGACATCGCTAAAAAGTACACATTCACCGAAGCAAACGTGACGATGTTGGCTGAAAAAGTAATCGCTGGTGGTGCGGGCAATTGGGGCGCTGTGCCGATGTCTCCACACCCCGATCTGATGGAACAGGACGCCGCGAAGATGGTCTCGTATGTGCTATCCCTGGATGGTGAAACCATGGGGAATGAAACGACACCGGATAATGGTATCGGTGTGGCCACGCCCTTCACGCAGGTTCAACTGGATGAAAAGAACGAATTTGAGAAAGACGATAAGAATAAAGACTACCCCGGCCTGGCGGTATCGCTTTACACCATCGAATCGGCAAATACGAATCTGTACGATCTGCCCCAACACGCCGATCCCATCTATACAGCGGTAGCGCCGTCAATACACTTTAATGAAGAGAGCTTCCAGAATGCTCCGAAGTCGCGTGAAAATATGCTGCTGCATATCAAAGGGTTTATCACTATAGAGAAGGACGATAACTTCGTATTCCGCCTGGCGAGTGATGATGGGTCGCGTATGTGGTTGGACAACAAACTATTCATTGACAATGATGGCTTTCATGCCGCAGAAGCGAAGGAAGCGGAGATCGTCTTGAAAAAAGGAAAGCATGCGGTAGAGATTATTTTCTACCAGGGTGGCGGCGGCCTGGCATTGTCCCTGCAGTGGGCCACGCATGATGCGGGCAAGTTTGCTGTGATCGATGACAAAAACCTGGTACACACTACAGCACAATTCAAGCGGTCCGTACCGTATGTGCCGGCCAGTGAGTTGGTGCGAAGCATTCCCGGTGATCAACGGGATGAGGCCGGCATACATCCATCCTTTAAGGTGGAGCAGGCTCGTCCTTCTTCTTTTGAGCCGAAGGTCGGCGGAATGGATTTCTTGTCGGACAGCAGTTTGATCCTCTGTACCTGGGATTCAACCGGGCCGGTATATAAACTGGAAGGCGTTACGCAACATACGCCGGAGAAAATAAAAGTAACCCGCATCGCGTCAGGCCTCGCCGAACCGCTTGGCATCAAGGTGATAAACGATACGATCTATGTGTTGCAAAAGCACGAGCTCACCCGGCTGCTCGATACAGATCAGGATGGAATAATCGATCGATATGAATCAGTATGCAACGGGTGGAAGGTCTCCGCTAACTTTCACGAGTTCGCGTTTGGACTAGCCTATAAAGACGGATATTTCTACGCGGCGCTGGCCACGGCCATCAATCCCGGTGGCGCCAGCACACAGCCTCAGATTCCCGACCGCGGAAAAGTAATTAAGATATCCAAGAAAGATGGGCATTATGAATTTATTGCCAGTGGCCTTCGCACGCCGAATGGAATCAATTTCAATGCAGAAGGAGAGCTATTTGTTGCCGACAACCAGGGTGACTGGCTGCCGTCCAGTAAGTTGGTGCATATTACCAACGGCTCCTGGTACGGTTCGCGTTCCGTTGATCCGGTAGGGACGGCTTTATTAACCGAAAAGCTGCCGGTCGTGTGGCTTCCGCAAGACGAGATTGGCAATTCGCCCAGCCAGCCAGTACCGATTAACGTTGGCCCCTATAAAGGGCAGATGTTGCACGGGGAAGTAACGCACGGTGGATTTAAGCGTGTGTTTATGGAGAAAGTGGATGGCAATTTGCAAGGCGTTGTGTTCCGGTTCACCCAGGGACTTGAAGGCGGCGTAAACCGTGCCGTGTGGGGACCTGACGGAGCGTTATATGCCGGCATGATAGGCAACCCTGGCAACTGGGCGCACGCCGGCGGTAAATGGTTTGGGCTTCAGAAATTGATCTGGACGGGTAATCCCGCTTTTGAAATGCTGGCCGTCAGAGCCCGGTCGAATGGCATGGAGATTGAAATGACCGAACCGCTCGCGGATACCGATGGCACCTCGGCAACGGATTATGAAATCAAGCAATGGTATTATAAGCCTACTGCAGATTACGGTGGGCCAAAGCTCGATGAGAAAATCCTGACAGTCAAATCCGTCAATATTTCCGCCGACCGGAAGAAGGTATTCCTCGAAATCGAAGGCATGCAACCTGGACACGTGGTATATATACGTTTGAGGGGAGTGTTTAGAAGCAACACCGGTAGAAACCTATGGTCGACGGAAGGATGGTATACCCTCAACAGCATACCGGCAGGCACGCCAGGTTTTAAAAATCAGGCGAAGGCGCTTTCAGTCAATACCCTGACCGAGCAAGAACAAAAAGAAGGATGGAAATTGCTTTTCAACGGTACAACGACGTCCGGCTGGCAATCATTCAATGGAGCAAAGACAGGACCCGCATGGCAGGCACGCAACGGTGTTCTGACATTGAACAAATCATATGGCAAGCCGAATAACGTTGCGGGCGGCGACATAATTACTGCCGATGAATATGAAAACTTCGAGTTAGCCCTGGATTGGAAAATTGAAAAATGTGGTAACAGCGGAATCATGTTTAACGTCGCAACCGAAGGGTATAACTACCCCTGGGAGACGGGCCCCGAAATGCAGCTGCTGGACAATCTCTGTCATCCGGATGCGAGAATTAAGAAACATCGTGCCGGCGACCTGTATGATTTGATAGAAAGCAAGCTGGTGGCAACGAATCTGGCGGGAGAGTGGAATAACGCGCGCTTGATCGTAAACAAAGGCAAATGCCAGTTTTGGCTCAACGGCTATCAAATCGCTGACTTCGAAATGCATACAACGCAGTGGGATGAGATGGTGTTCAAAAGCAAGTTTAAGGATATGCCCGGATTCGGTAAAGCACGGAAGGGGCATATCGCCTTACAAGATCACGACAGTGGGGTGTCGTTTAAGAATATCAAGATCCGAGAGCTGGAATAAAATGGTGAAATTGCTTCCCCATATGCCATGCGTTAGCACCTTGTACAGGCAAATACATCCATTCCTCCTGCTCTCGATTGCATGGAAGACATCTTCATGCTAAATTCGATGTTACGATTTTTTTCGTACGTAAGAATTTACAAGACCTTGCCGAGTATGCTCAATCGATTTTTATCACTGACGGTTTGCTTTTTTGTCTCAGGTTATGCCTGTTTTAGCCAGGCCGATAACCGATACATTTCCTATGTGAATCCTCTTATCGGGACGGCACCTCTTACCGATTCAACCATCCTGGGCTACAAGCTGCCGGAAGGATGGCGGTCGTGGGCGGGATTGGTGTTTCCGGGAACCTCGCTGCCCAATGCCATGGTGCAGCTAAGCCCCATGACAGAGTATGGATCCGGTGCAGGGTATGAGTACGAAGACAATGTTATTTATGGGTTCACGCATACGAACAAGGGACATTGGAACTTATGTAATATTCCCGTGCTGCCGGTCTCGGCAGACCGTGCCACATCTTACAAATCAGGATCGCACTTTAGCCATCAGCGGGAAAAGGCTTCGCCTGCGTACTATGAAGTCAACCTCGATGACTACAACGTCAACGTCGGGCTTACGTCCACGCTGCGGTGCGGCTATCACCGCTATACATACAAAAACAATATAGACCGGAAAATTATCTTCGATCTCGCACGTGCCAATAACAAGGTAGTCGAATGGACAATCGAACAGGACGGCACCCGGGCCGTTAGCGGCTATCAGGCAACGCGGGGCGAGAAGATCTTCTTTTATGCCATTTTCAATACAGACGTTGAAAAACTGGATGTGCAGAATAAGTCGAGTCAGGACGGCTACTCCATCCTGCATCTGAAAAACGGTAGTAACGCGCCCGTTGAAATGAAGATTGCGCTATCTTTTGTGAGCACAGAGAACGCAAAAAAGAATCTCGAAAAAGAAATCGGCGTTAAGTCGTTTGACCAAATACGGAAAGACGGAGAACAAACCTGGGAGAATATTCTTTCGACTATCAAGGTGAAGGGCGGCACGGAAAAACAAAAGACGATGTTCTATTCCTGCTTTTACAGATCACTTCTCTGGCCTGCGCTCCGAAGCGACGTCAACGGTGAATACACCGATGCTAAGCGCAACGTGGTGCGTGCGGATTTTAATTACTACACAGAGCCTTCCCTCTGGGATACCTACAGAAACAAGGATGTTCTCCTGGAAATAGTCGCGCCACGTACGGCGCTTGACGTGATCAAGTCACTCAAGGATGTAGGCGACAAAACGGGATTTATTCCGACATTCTTTCACGGTGATCACGGGGCATCCTCTATTGCAGGGGCATACTTGCGCGGCATCACAGACTTTGACGTAAAGGGCACGTATCAATTGCTGTTGCGAAATGCCAATCTGGAAGGCGGTGCACGGCCCTATATCAAAGAATATATTCAGAAGGGCTACATAGCAGACCCTGACATCGCGAACCCGCACGTTGAAACGAAGGCCAAAGCGGGTGTATCGAAGACCCTCGAATATGCCTATGACGATTACTCAGTCGCAAAGCTGGCAGAAGCACTTGGAGACACCGAAAATTACAAGGTGTTCATGCAGCGGTCAAAAAATTACAGAAACGTATTTGACCCCTCAACGCGTTTCATGCGGGGACGGCTGGAGAGCGGGGAGTGGATCAAAAATTTTAATCCCCAATATCCATACTACGAGTATATGTACCGCGAGGCAAACGCTTGGCAGGTCTCATTTTACGTGCCGCACGACATGCCTGGTCTCATCTCACTTTATGGGGGAAATGCCGCCTTCGAGTCGAAGCTCGACTCTCTTTTCACATTGCCGTGGAACCCAAAACACATCGCCAGGAACGTGGAATCGATGATAGGGCAATACTGTCACGGCAACCAACCCGATCACGAAGCTCCCTTTGCATACCATTTCATTGGTAAACCCGAGAAATCGCAGAAGATCATCGATCAAATCATGAACAGCCTCTACGGCATCGGCGACGAAGGTCTTGCACTATGCGGAATGGACGACGCGGGGGAGATGTCTGCATGGTATGTGTTCTGCGCGCTTGGCCTGTATCCATTTTCTGCGACTGATCCCGCATACATTGTAACGGTACCGATGTTCGATAAGGTAGAATGGAGACAGCCAAACGGTAAAACGGTGATCGTCGAGCACAAAGGCAATGGCCGGCGTATGAGTGAAATCGTTCTGAACGGAAAGAGCATTAAGGGATACTTTGTGCCGCACGATGTGTTCAGAAACGGCGGGCATATCAGGGTAGATACAAAATAGCAGTAAACGGGCATTTAATCTTTTCCGATAATTTCCTTTCGGTGTTTCATTCCCCAATCTGTCAGATTGGTAATGATGGTCTTTAGTGTTTTGCCGTGTTCCGTTAGCTCATACTGAACTGTTATAGGCTGTGTGTCTAAAACTGTTCGCTTAATTAATTTATTAACCTCCAGTTCTTTTAGTTCCTTGCTCAACATTTTGTTTGAGATACCGACCACATCTTCCAAAATGTCGGAGAACCTTCTTTTGTTGTAATGGCAGATCGAGGAGATGATATAGATCTTCCATTTTCCGTTCAGCACGTCCATAGCGTCGTGAACAGCCCTCATTTCCTTTTTTCGGTCTTCCTGAAATTCCGGTTTGCACTCCATATGTTACTTTGTTACCTGAAGGTTACTGTTACTTTTTGTAACAAAGTTACTAACGGATATGTTCCTGATCTAGCTTCGCATAATTTCCGCTTCCGGGGCGGTATTTATGGACTCTAATGAAATAATATCAAAAATGAAACAGAACAACTATGAGGGAGCGTTACAGAAACCAATTGGTTCTGGGTTTAACGCCACGTCTACGGCGAGTGATGTAATCAATGGGATTGATCTTACAGGCAAGACAGCTATCGTTACCGGCGGTAACACAGGCATAGGGTTAGAAACGGTAAAAACCCTTTCCAACGCAGGGGCAACCGTTATCGTACCCGCAAGAGATATTGAAAAAGCAAAGAAAAATCTGCAAGGAATTGCCCGTGTTGAAATAGAAGAAATGAACCTGACCGATCCGGCTTCCATAGACACCTTTGCCCGTAAGTTTTTGGCGTCGGGCAGACCGCTGCATCTACTTATCAATAACGCAGGAATCATGTTTGTGCCGTTACGGCGTGATGCAAGAGGCATAGAATCGCAGCTTGCGACCAATTACCTGTCCGTGTTTCAGCTTACGGCCAGACTGTGGAGTGCGCTAAAAAAAGCACATGGCGCAAGAGTCGTCAACCTATCGTCTCTCGGACACCAGTTTGCGCCGTTCAATTTTGACGACCCTAATTTTGAACATCGTGCATATGACACGTTGCAGGGGTATGGACATTCAAAGACTGCTGTGAACCTGTTTTCATTGGAATTGGACGAACGCGCCAGATCATTCGGAGTAAGAGTATATTCAATCCATCCCGGCAATATCTTCGGGACAGAATTAACCCGGGAAGCGCCAATAGAAATATTACGGCAATTTGGCTTTGTCAATGAAAAAGGAGAGTTTTTGCCGGAAGTGATTGCATCGCTAAAAACTATACCGCAGGGTGCGGCTACAACCGTTTGGGCTGCAACGAGTCCATCACTAAACAAAATAGGCGGTGTATATCTCGAAGATGTTGATATTGCTCCATTAGCAGTCGATTCATCCGTACCGAATGGCGTAAAGCCTTATTCGTTAGACGAAGCCAGCGCCAAACAATTGTGGAAGCTGACCGAAGAATTAACAGGTGTTACTTTTAACGTAGATTAGTTTTTGTCTCACATCACCCGGGTGGTAATAATAGCCGGTAGGAAGAAATACTTACCGGCTATTATCATATCTATTTCTTCCAGATCCGCTTGACAGTTTTGGACTGCCCGGAGATTACCTGGATGATGTATTGCCCTTGTGGTAACGACGAGAGCGGTAACGTAGTTTCTTTTTCAGTGACCGTCTGCGAGATGAACGACCTGCCGTAAGCGTTTACCACGGTAACGACGGCCAGCGGGTGCCCGCCTTCCGGCAGTTGTATCGTTACGTGATCTTCCGCCAGGGTGGGGTAAACGCTAATACTGGTTTCGGTAAGGGGAGCGATCGATGCGCCTTGGGCAGCTGCCGTGCCGTATACTTCCAACTCAAAGATCGAGTATCCCCATGCGGTGCCACGGGCTGTGCCGTAAATGCGTATATACCGGCCGGTGCCGCTCAAGCCTGAATGATTGTTTACCAGTGCGGTGTTGCCCGAAATGTTTTTTAGCGTGTTCCAGGCCGAGCCGTCGGCAGAAATCTCTATCGCGTATGTGCTGGCGTATGCTGCTTCCCAGGTAACTCTGACGGAACTGATGGCATAGTTGGCCCCCAGATCGACAGACAACCATTGCGGGTCTACTGCCTCGATGCTGGCCCAACGTGTGGTTGTGGCGTTGCCGTCGACGGCTTTGGAAGCCTCAAGACCCGCGCCTTCGATGGAGGAAGCCGTGGCCGTTTTGCCCAGGGCCAGATTTGCCGATGTCGGGGCAGGCGTGCCATATACCTCCAACTCGTAAATGGAATAGCCATATACGGTGCCGCGGGCAGTGCCGTGTATGCGCAGGTATCGGCCGGTTCCACTGAGGCCGGCGTGGTCGTTCACCAGGGCTGTGTTGCCGGTAATGCTTTTAAGATCGTTCCAGGTTGACCCATCGGGCGAGATTTGAATCTGGTACGCCGTGGCGTAGGCGGCTTCCCAGGTTACTTTAACACCTGTCACCGAGTAGCTCGCGCCAAGATCCACCGAGATCCATTGCGGATCGACAGCCTGTGTGCTGGACCACCGGGTGGTAGCATTGCCATCCACAGCTTTCGGACCTTCGAGTCCCGCTATTTCCACTGATGAAACCGTCACCGTTTTATTCAGGGCAATGTTTGTAGCCGTTGTGCCGGTCGTTACTGTGAGGACTGCGCTGGCCGCAGACACGTTTCCGGCGGCATCTTTTGCCTTTACGGTAAAGCTATAGCTCGTGTTGGCGGCAAGGCCGGTTGCGGTAAAGGCTGTAGACGTGGTAGTGCCCACCGATACACCACCCCGGAACACTTCGTAGCTGGTCACAGCTACATTGTCTGTCGAGGCGCTCCACGCCAGGGCTACACTGGTAGCGCTGGTGGTCGTGCTGCGCAGACTGGCAGGTGCGGTGGGAGCCTGCGTATCTGTGCCGCTGCCCTTGATAACCTGGTCGATGGCCAGCAGCAGCGACTTCGCACCGGTGGCATCGGCAGCCAGGTGCCAGATCATAACACCGGCGCCGCGTTGCAGGGCCAGCGTAGTCTTGGATTTAATAGTAGGTATGCCGTTGTAGTAAATGGTGTTACCCACCTGATCCTGGTTTTCAGCGCCTGCGTAAGTATTGACGATTTCAGAATACGAATAATCGCCGTCGCGAAAGGCAGCGCCAAAGCCCCATCCGTAGAAGGGCACGCCCAATACAGTCTTGGCTACCGGCAGGCCACGTCCCTGCCAGTATGTAATAGCGTTTTGCGCATAGGCATACGATGAATGTTGGCCTGGCGCGTTAGGATTCCACGGGCCGGTGGCATCATACGCCATGATGTTGATGAAATCGAAATACTGAAGCGTAGCCGTGGGGACGTTCGTGCCCCCGTATCCTTCCGATAGCGCAGCGGTAATGATCTTACCCATAGGGTGCAACGCGTTGGCAAGGTCGCGAATGAAATCACCATAATCGCCGTTGATAGCAGGCCCTTCCAGGTCGATGTCAAGGCCATCCAGGTTATGAGCCGTTACATAGGCCGTAAGCTTTTGAATAAAGACCGCACGCTGTGATGCGCTGATCAGATTAAAATAAATGTTACGCTGGTTGGCATCTTCAGAAGCACTGCCGCCACCGATGGAAACCAGCACCTTCACGTTGTTAGCATGAGCCCGGGTAATGAGGTTGTTCTCGGCGGAATTGAACGACAGGTTACCGCTGGCGTTGGCATTCTCGAATGCGATGTTGAGGTGCGTAACCTTCGAATAATCTAAGGTATTGGCATAGCTGTTAATGTCGATCCAGTTGGGCACATACCCAACCACCTTGGTCTGGGCCAGAGCCGCACCGGCAATGGATAGCCACAGGGCGAGTGTCAATACTGCGGACTGTAAAATTTTTAGTTTCATAATTCTTGAATTCAGTGTTTACGATTGGGGACGTTGGCATAAAGTAAGTTAATGAACCAACGTTCTTCGTTACCACTCAATAATTGCTGCCAGCCGCTCAATAACCGGCCTGGGAGTTATTGGTCTTTTGTTTACCGGAGGAAATTTGGATTGATCGGCACGGGAGGTGCGGTCTGAGAACTAGCCTGGAAGGACAATTCCTACGAAGTGGATCGTTATATTAGCAGTCAGGGTGAAAATGCTGGATATTGGGCATTAAAATGTGTAACCATTTGCCACTTTTTCGGTATCCCCTGGCAAAAGGCCCCTTGCCTATTCGATAAGCCATCCTCAAAACGTAGCCTACATGTTTAAAAACTTCATGATCATAGCCTTCCGTAATCTTCTGAAAAGGAAAGTATACTCGTTCATTAACATCTTTGGTTTGGCTATTGGCGTTGCGGTGTGCCTTGTTATATTAAAATATGTCGACTTCGAATTAAGCTATGATAGCTTTCATAAAAACGCGACACAGATCTATCGCACCACAACCTCTTCCTATCAAAATGGTGAATTTCGGGGCACGCGGCCGCTTTCAGGATATGCCCAGGGGCCGGCACTGCTGGGAGATATCCCGGAAGTAAAAGCGTATGTGCGCACCCACCCGATGTATGGAGGTGCCGTGTTGAGCTATATGCGTGACGCCGGAGATCCGTCAACATTTCATGAAGATAATATCCAGTTTGTGGATTCTACATTTCTGGATGTGTTTACTTACCGGGCCCTTCAGGGTGATTTACGAACGGCCCTGGATAATCCTAAATCGATAGTGATCACTAAAGCGACTGCCAATAAATATTTCAACAGGAACGAAGATCCGCTCGGAAAGGTCATAAAGGTATCGGGTGGTTGGGCTGATGGCGACTACGAGGTAACGGCGGTAATTGATGACGTCCCGCAAAACTCACATTTTAATTTTGATGCTCTTTTGCCGACCCATAATCTGCTTCAAAATGGTCAGTATAAGCAGGATGACGGCTGGGGTTGGAATAACTTCGTTACATACGTTGAATTACATCCGCAGACGGATGTAAAAAGAATCGAGGAAAAAATGCCGGCGTTTATTGATAAGTATGTAGGGAAGGGCCTGGCGGAATCGAACAGTAAAAATGTACTGCAGTTCCAGCCCATCCTGGATATCCATTTGAAGCCCGGGCTTGAGAATGAATCCAGCGCCACAGTCGGTATGAACACCATTTATTTCTTCCTCATAATCTCTATTTTTATTTTGGCTATTGCCTGGATTAACTACATTAATCTTTCCACGGCGCGGGCATTGGAACGTGCGCGTGAAGTAGGTATCAAAAAGGCAATCGGGGCGCGCAGACGTCAGTTGATGCTGCAGTTTATTTTTGAATCTGTACTGATTAACTTTTTGGGAGTACTCATTGCCGTAGGCCTGGCCATGTTGTTGTTGCCCGTTTGGGGTGAAATTGTAAATAAGGATCTTTCGTTTGACTTTACAGACATCCGCTTTTGGATTATACTTATCGTCTTATTCGCCGTCGGATCGTTGATGTCGGGCGCTTACCCGGCTTTTGTATTATCCTCGTTTAGTACAATCGATGTGATGAAGGGGAAATCTAAAACCACGGGTGGGTTTTCTCTCCGTAAGGCATTGGTTGTATTTCAATTTGCTTCTTCTCTCATACTCATTGCAGGAACATTTGCCGTCTTTCGCCAAATTATGTTTATGCGTGATCAGGATAAGGGCTTAACCATGGATCAGATGCTTATTGTTAACGGGCCAAGAATAATAGAAGGTTCTAACCGTAGAGAGCGGCTTGTCACCCTGAAGAACGAATTGAAGAAAATCCCCGGAGTAGATCACGTAGCAACATCGGCGGCAATACCGGGAGGAGGATATAATTGGGGAACCAGCATGCGGAAAGACGGAGCGGCACGGGAGGAAGATAAAGGAGGAAGTATTGTCTGGATCGATCCCGACTTTATAGAAACCTACGGCATCCAGGTTTTAACCGGCAAGGTCTTTGATCCGGCAATATCATCTGATATGAGATCTGTGTTGGTAAACGAGGCGGCGTTAACAGCGTTTGGGTTGGGCAATGCAGAGCAGGCTCTCCAGGAGCGCATGATTTTAGGCGACGATACGGTGGCTATTCTTGGCGTATTAAAAAATTATCATTGGAACTCGCTAAAGGTAGACCATACGCCCTGGCTATTTAAAGCTGATACGATATCGCAACGCAATTTCTCTGTTCATCTCAGCGGAGCGAATATGAGCGAGACCATTAAAAAAATTGAGAAACAGTATAAAGAAGCATTTCCCGGAAATCCTTTTGACTATTATTTCCTGGATGATTTCTTTAACAATCAATACAAGGATGATCAGCAATTTGCGAGCATATTCAGCCTTGCTGCCATGCTTGCCATTATGATTGCTTGTCTGGGATTGTGGGGACTGGCTTCCTTCACAACAACACAAAAATTAAAAGAGATCGGCATCCGAAAAGTACTGGGCGCATCTGTGGGAAGTATTATGTCACTTTTATCCTGGCAGTTCTTTAAGCTTGTGCTGATCGCCAGCGCCATTGGGCTGCCGCTTACGTGGTACGGCGTGGATTCATGGCTTGATAATTTTGCCTTTCGCGTGGGGTTGAACTGGGATATGTTTGTTGTTCCCGTTGTGATCCTTTCCGTTCTTGCACTCGGAACGGTAAGCCTGCAGATCTTCCGCGGTGCGAACAGTAATCCTGCCAGGATTCTTCGGTCAGAATAAAATTAAGCTTCTTATTACAAGACAACCCCATCGGCAGCTAATGAGGACTAGCTCGACGGCTTGTACGGCAAGGTTGTGGAGAACTTGAAAGATGATTTATAGCTGTCGCTGACCATAGGAAGCGGACAGCAAGCACGTTAGGCATAACAATCACTTAATAATAATTTAATCGGGGGATAGCTGTCCAAATACGTGTTCGATAGGAACTTGCCTGCCAAATTCAGCGTGGGCATGCCCATCAAATATTCTTAATCCCATTACCTAATTCAAGTAGTCTTATGCAAAAAATGTTTACGTACGCGCTGCTGGCAGCGACATTATTTATGGCGGCCTGTAGCGATGACGATAGCCCGAGCACGGAGGAACCCGAGACTCCCGCGGAAAACCCGTCTGCCTTTAAATCCATTAGCGAGATTACGCTGGTGGGCGGCGAGACCGCGGCTGAAATATCCGCGTATGACCCTGCTACGAAAAAACTGTTTGTCGTCAATGCAGTGAGCTCCGCCATCGACATCATCGATATGACCGATCCTTCGGCGCCGAAAAAGCAAGGAACTCCGTTGGACATTACCGCTTTTGGCGCCGGCGTGAATAGCGTGGCGGTAAAAAATGGTTTACTGGCCGCTGCTATCGAAGCAGCCCCGAAAACCAGCCCCGGCAAAGTCGTGGTGTGGAGCACAGCCGACATGACGGTGAAGGCCAGCCCGACGGTCGGTGCCCTGCCTGACATGGTTGCTTTCAGCGCCGACGGCAATTATATTCTTTCGGCCAACGAAGGCGAGCCGGACGAAGCATACGAGATCGATCCTGTCGGTTCTATCTCTATTATTGATGTCAAGAACAGCTACGCAGCAACGACCCTGGACTTTAGCGGCTTTGAAGGTCAGGCCGACGCGCTTCGCGAGAAAGGCTTCCGCCTGCCGGGTCAGAGCCGTGAATCCAATACACTGGCGAAGGACACGGAGCCCGAGTATATCACCATTTCGGCCGATTCAAAGACCGCCTGGGTGACACTTCAGGAGAACAACGCCATAGCGCGTATTAACATTACCGGCAAAACGATTGAGAAAATCTTTCCGCTGGGCTTCAAGGATCACAGCAAGGCTGGGAATGAGCTCGACGCCAGCGATGAAGATGGTGCCGTAACATTTACCACACGCCCGGTGCTGGGAGCTTATCTGCCCGACGGCATTGCTTCTTTTACGATCGGCACTACAACCTATTTGATCACCGCCAACGAGGGTGATAGCCGTATCCGTCCGACGAGCGACGACGTGCTGGACGGATATGAAGAAGGTGATCTTTATAATGAAGAAAGCCGCATTAAAAACGTCGATCTTGATCCGTCTGTTTTCACGGACGAAAGCCTGCAAGACGACGAAGTTATCGGGCGATTAAAAATCACTAACACGATGGGCGACATCAACGGCGACGGCTTATACGAAAAACTCTATACGTTTGGTACACGCTCCTTCTCTATCTGGAACGGCACTACCGGAGAATTGGTATTCGATAGCGGCAGCCAACTGGAGAAATTTGTCCTGGAAAAATTACCCGCTCAGTACGATGATGCCCGCAGCGACGACAAAGGTGTAGAGCCAGAAAATGTAACCGTCGGTAAAATCGGTGATAAGACACTGGCCTTTGTTGGCCTGGAGCGCGCCGACGTATTGGTGGTGGTGGATGTCACCAACCCGGCTGCGCCGCTGTTACTACAAGCTTTACACACCGGCGATGCGCCGGAAGGTGTATTGTTTATCTCAGCGGAAGACAGCCCGACCGCACACAGCCTCCTCGTTTCAAGTTGCGAGGGCGATGGTAAAGTGAATGTGTTCCAACCGGAAGAACTATAAAACCAGGCATCTGCCAAGAAAGGCTCCTGTGAAAACAGGAGCCTTTCTTTTTTTACTTCTGGCCTTGCCAAACAAGGTTGACATTTGTTCCCGCGAGAGCCATACTATTTCTCCTTCCAGACGTATGTTGAATGATTTTAATTGCAGGTGTAACCCTCACACCTTTTCAATGGGCATGTTCCGAAAGTACATCAATACGAAGCAACCGTCTATTCGGGCAAACCAAGATTTCTTTTTAAGTTCTGATAAAAAAAACTATCTTAGTTAGAGCCCACTTTTGTGACCTTATCAAAGGCCCCAAATTGGGCTTTTGTTCTAAAAGGTGCATAAGCTATAAACATAGTGCAGGCATGAGGCGTTAACAAAATTCCATGGAACAAAAACAAATTAAACATACAGAACTTACCTTTCAGCTTATTGTCGAATCTTCTCCTAACGCAATAGTCCTGGTAAACAAAGAAGGTAAAATTGCGTACGTAAATAATCAGACAGAAAAATTATTTGGATACACCAAAGTTGAACTCGTCGGTCAATTGGTGGAAATGCTGATACCGACGCGTTACAGTGAAAATCATCCCGGATTTCGTAATACGTTTTTTACTTCACCCAAGGTACGCTCCATGGGGGTTGGGAGAGAGCTCTTTGCATTGAGAAAAGATAACACTGAATTTCCGATAGAGATTGGCTTAAACCCTATAGTGACGGTGGATGGAACGATGGTGTTAGCATCGATTATAGATATTACCGAAAGAAAGAAAGCAGAGGAACGCTTCAGGCTCGTGGTAGAGTCGGCCCCAAACGCCATGGTGCTTGTCAATCATGAAGGTATAATCACTTTAATCAACAGGCAAACTGAAACCCTTTTTGGTTATGAACGGATTGAGCTGGTAGGAAAAAAGATTGAGATCCTTCTTCCCGAGAGATTTAGCAAACACCACCCGGAACATAGAACCTCCTTTTTTCGAACGCCACAAACACGTTCTATGGGAGCAGGGCGGAATTTATTCGCCAGGAAAAAGGATGGAAGCGAAATACAAGTGGAAATAGGGTTAAATCCTATTGACGCGGTAGAGGGCCAGTTGGTTTTGGTTTCAATAATTGATATCACCGATCGGAAAAAGGCAGAAGAAAGATTTAGGCTGGTAGTTGAGTCAGCCCCTAATGCAATGATATTGGTTAATCATGAAGGCGTTATCAATTTAATTAATAAACAAACTGAAATCCTTTTTGGATATGAACGAAGTGAATTGATCGGAAAAAAACTTGAGATTCTTCTTCCGGAACGATTTTCCAATCAACATTCAACACACAGAAATGATTTTTTTAAAAAACCGCAGACTCGTTCTATGGGTAAAGGCAGGGATCTGTTCGCCAAAAGAAAAGATGGTACAGAGGTTCAGGTTGAAATTGGTTTAAATCCCATTGAAACCGCGGAAGGCCAACTGGTTCTAGCCTCGATCATTGACATCACGGAGCGAAAAATACAGGAGATGATTCTTAAAAAACAGGTGGAATTAGAAACTAAAAATAAGGAACTCGAACAATTTGCCTATGTGGCTTCACATGACCTTCAGGAGCCGCTCCGCACGGTTTCTAATTATATGCAAATCTTCGAGGAGGATTACCTCGCACATTTAGATGATGATGCACGAAAGTATATCCATTCTGTGAATAACGCTACAAAAAGGATGAGTACGCTGGTGAAGGCCCTTTTGGATTTTTCGCGCTTAGGTCGCAATAGTAAACTAGCCCATGTAGATTGCAATGAATTAATTGATAATGTTGTGTCTGACCTTCAGACGCTAATCAAAAGGACCAATTCTATCATCCACGTAGCTGAAATGCCAAGCCTTAATTTGTATGAGGTAGAGATTGGTCAACTCTTCCAAAATCTCATTTCAAATGCCATCAAGTTTCAAGAAAAGAATAGTACACCTGAAGTGCACATCTACTCAAAAAACGTAAATGGAAAATGGCAATTCTCAGTGAGAGATAATGGAATTGGTATTACACCCGCTCATTTTGAACGGATATTTGACATCTTTCAACGATTACACGCCACCGCGGAATACGAAGGGAGTGGTATTGGACTTGCCAATTGCAAAAGGATTGTCGAATTGCACCAGGGAGAGATTTGGGTTGAATCTACGTTGGGTAAAGGAGCCACATTTAATTTCACTATCCCTCCACTAACGATATGAAAAAATTAAGATGTATAATGCTGATAGATGATAATCCGGATGATAATTTCTTCCATCAACGGGTGATAAAAAAAGCAGATGCAGCGGAAGTAGTCATTGCAGAAAACTCGGGTATGGGTGCACTGGAATATTTAAAATTAAAAAAAGATCATCCCCAGGAGCATCCAGACCTGATCTTTTTGGATATTAACATGCCCGGCATGAATGGATGGGAGTTTCTTGAGGAATATGAAAAGTTGGATAAAGATTTACAAAGCCGTGTCATCATTGTGATGCTTACGACCTCAGAAAACCCGGATGATCGAATGAAAGCCATGAATATTGTTCCTGAGTTTAGAACAAAACCGTTGACAAAAGAGATGCTTGAAGAAATTATCAATAAATATTTTTAGGCTTAATTTAGCGACCTGCCAGGAATCAAACCGCAAATGCCCGGGAAATCAAAGAGAATATAGAGAAACTACGATTGCAGGAATTCCGTGCTGGCGCGCGTAATGTTGACTTTGGTTTTGTTTTACATAACGGCTTTCTTACCTTTCTATATAAATTATTAGTTTGTTACGGGTTATGTTTTTGTTATACTTTTTTCTCGTTAGCGTGGAAATCATCCTTAAACCTGTAAAGAGACTTGGAAATGCGCGCGACTGCGATATACAATGAACGGAATATTCTGACCCTGCTGGAGGGTGGGAGCGAGTTCGCCTTTGTGCAGATTTTTGATCGTTATCGTCCGCGTATTTACAAAACCGCCCGGCAGTTTCTGAAGTCTCCCGAGCTCGCCGAAGAAATTGTACAAGAGGTGTTTATGAAGCTTTGGATGCGTCGCGCGACTGCCTGCGAGATTGAGAAGCTTGATGCGTATTTATTCACCATGGCTCGCAACCTCACACTTGATATGCTACGCAAGCAGGCCTACGAGGCCGGAGAGGCCAGGCGCATGGCAGTAGGCATGGATATGATCGGGAGCGCCTCCGATGAGCCGCTGCTGGAATCGCAATATACGGAGTTATTACAGGAGGCGGTTTCATTACTGCCCCCTCAGCAACAGCAGGTGTTTCGGCTGGCCAAAGTCGAGGGCCTTAGCCACGAGGCTATTGCCGCGCAACTCAATATTTCGCGGCTCACGGTAAAAACCCACATGGCCAAGGCCCTGCAATCGATTCGCAACCACCTGCGGCCACATTTGGGCATGGTGGTAGCATTGCCATTCCTCTTTTAAAAAATCTTCAGTTTTAGGGTCTGAGAATATTTTTCAGACACCGCTACTCCCTTCTTGCTTCCCATTCGTCTTAGGTATAATAATCCAGGGAATGGATTTTTCCCGGATTAAAATTTTAACAACGTCGCTTAATAAAGTATTATATAATGTCACGTTCTGCACTACCTCCTTCCGGCCAGCGATTTGATACACTGCTGGCGCGTTATCTCGGCGACCACGCTACTCCCGCAGAGCTGCAGGAGCTTATGGACATGCTGCACAGCGGGGCGTATGATGATATTATCGGGGAACAGATCATGGCGATGCTCCAGGAAGAGACGGGTGAAGACATGGCGACAACACGTGCGCAGGCGATCCGCGAAGCGATTATCGCGACGGGGCGTGAAGAGGCCGCTGTCGTGCCGCTGTCACCCCCAGGCAAACGTTGGCGTTGGCTTTCCGCGGCGGCGGCTGTAGTAACCGTTCTGGCGGTTTTGGGTATTGGCTTATTGATCCGGAAGGAAGAACAGCCGTCCACGCCGATGGCGGCGAAGCAGGAGGAAGGACCGACTATTCATACCGGCAAACAGTTTATACACCTGCCCGATGGCAGTACGGTATTACTGAACGAAGGCAGTGAGCTTCGATATACGAATGCATTCGGCACCGCGATGCGTGAAGTAGAGCTTATCGGCGAAGGCTACTTCGATATTCAACACGATCCGTCGCGCCCGTTCCGGGTGCATACGGGCAAGATTATTACCACAGTACTCGGTACGGCTTTTAACGTGTCGGCGTGGCCCAATCAGAAAGATATTAAAGTCACCGTGGCTCGGGGTAAGGTGCAGGTAGGCGATGAACAACAGGCATACGCCACGCTTACGCCCGACCAACAGGTGGCTGTGAACCGTACCACGCACGCATTTTCGCAAATCAATATAAACGTTTCCAAAGCCACTGAATGGAAAAGCGACTACCTCATTTTTGATGACGTAAGCCTGGCGGAGGCCATTGAGGTGATCGAGGAACACTATGCCGTGGCAATAACCCTGAGCAATGAAAAACTGAAAGATTGCCACGTCAGTGCCACGTTTCTGAACGGTGAAGACCTGGATCAGGTAATGACAGTGATCACGGGAGTTTTGCAAGGCACCTATAGACAGGAAGGAAGACTACTCACCATTCACGGGGCTGGCTGCGAATAAATACACCACCGAAGAAACTACCTAATACATAACCTATGAACCACATTACAACAACACAGGAAGACGGTTAACCCTGCTGAGGTATATGCACAAAAAAACCACCCGGTTACGACCCGGATGGTTGGGTGCTTTTAATAATTATCGGGTAACCATTAAAAACAATTCAATTTATGAATTTAAACTTTACTGAACAACCATGTTCAGCAGGGGGGCGTGCGTGCTTTCTTCAGCAATATCCCAGATTAAAATTCCTCATGCGGGTAAGTCTCTTCTATCTTTTTCTGACGGTGCTTAGTCTCCAGTTACTGCTGGCAAATGCCAGCAGGGGCCAGGGTCTGGAAGACATTCAGGTTACACTTGAGCTCAAAGACGAGCGGCTGAAAGATGTGTTTAAAAAGATCGAGAAGCAGACCGGGCTATTGTTTGCGTACCAGCCTCAGCAGGTAAACGCATACACCGGAATCAGTCTGCAAAAGTCTACTCGGTCGGTGAAGGAATTCCTGGACTTGATTCTGGAGAATACACCGCTTGCTTACCGCAAGGTAAACGAAAGCGTGATCGTGTTTAAGAAACCGCTAGAGCGTGAGGAGTCAATAAGCGATGAGCAAGGTCCGGTGGCGCAAATCGTTTCCGGTACGGTGCTGGACAAAGAAACGAATCAGCCATTGCCGGGGGTAAGTGTCATGATCAAAGGGACCACGCGCGGTACCGTAACGAATGGCGATGGAAAATATACCTTGGAAGTGGAAGAAAATGACGTGTTAGTCTTTTCATTTATTGGCTTTGTGACCATAGAAGCGGCGACCGCCGGAAAGACGCAGATCGATATAGCATTAGAGCTGAACGTGAAGTCGTTGGACGAGGTCGTAGTCATCGGCTACGGTACCACCACGCGCCGTTTGGCCACCGGTTCGGTAGCCCAGATCGGTTCGTCGGAGATTGCCAGTCAGCCTGTCACCAACGTGCTACAGGCGTTGCAGGGGCGATTGGCGGGGGTATCGGTCACCCAGGCTAACGGTTTACCGGGTGCCGGCTTTAGCGTACAGATACGAGGGGAAAACTCGCTGGCCGGCAGGAATCAACCCCTCTACATAGTAGATGGCGTCCCCTATATGTCGACGCCCATCAATCAGCAGAGCCAGACGCTCACGCCAACCAATCCCTCGGGGTATGTGTTACCGTCAGCCGAAGGGCAGACCAACCCGCTTAACAGCATCAACCCGTCCGATATTGAAAGTATCGATGTATTGAAAGACGCCGATGCCACGGCCATTTATGGCTCGCGGGCGGCGAACGGTGTCGTGCTGATCACCACAAAAAAGGGCCGTGCCGGCAAGACTCAGTTTACGGTTAATGCCAGCACCGGTACTTCGCGGGTGCCACACTTCGTTGAAACCCTGGGCACACCCGAATACCTGCGCCTGCGCGCGTTGGGTCTGGCAAACGCCGGCACCGTACCAACAGCAGCCAATGCGCCTGAGCTCACCGTGTGGGACCAGAATGCATATACCGATTTTCAGAAGCTCCTCCTCGGTAACGCCGCGAAGACACACGATGTAACGGCGAGCCTGTCAGGCGGCGATCGTCGCACGACCTTCTTCATCAGCGGTACATTCCACAAAGAAAACAACGTCTTTACCCAGGATCAGGGCTATCACCGCGGTTCCGTGAACTTCAGCGCGGCTCACACCACCGACAATGAGAAGTTGCAGGTTGGCTTGTCAGTTATCTATAGCGGCGACAAAAACGATATCAGTGTGCTTGACCTCACATCGATTGCCTATACGCTGGCACCTAACTTCCCGCTGTACAATGATGACGGCAGCCTGTATTGGACTGGCGCTGTGCTGGGAACAGCCAACCCATTGGCGAACTTCAAGCGTGTCAACGAAAACAAAACAACGAACCTGATCAGCAACATGAACATCCGCTACACCGTGTTGCCGGGTCTCGACTTAAAAACCACCCTCGGCTTCAGCCGTACGGACATGGACCAGATGGCACTCACGCCGATGGCGGCCCAGGATCCTGCGGTGACATCCAATCAGGCGCGATCGGCGTTTTCATATAACATCACGCACAATTACATTGTCGAGCCGCAGCTTACCTATACCAGAGAGATTTGGGAAGGAAAACTCGATGTGCTCGTGGGAGGTACCTGGCAGTTTCAGAACTCCAAGCAACCGTTCTATGTGCTGGCAAGCAACTTTATTTCAGACGAGTTCATCACGAATCTGTCTGCTGCCCAGACAAAAAGTATTAACAGCACTTCACAGCAGTACAAGTATGCGTCGGTGTTTGCGCGCGTAGGTTACAACATTCGCAACAAGTATCTGGCGAACATCAGCTTCCGGCGCGACGGTTCTTCACGCTTCGGGCCCAAGAATAAGTTCGGAAATTTTGGCTCAGTGGGTGCCGCCTGGATTTTCTCTGAGGAGGGCTTCCTGAAAAACCTTGGTTTGTCCTGGCTCACTTTTGGCAAGCTGCGGGGCAGCTATGGTATAGTCGGCAGCGACAACATCAGCAACTACGAATACCTTGAAACCTATCAATCCGGTTCATACATCTACAACGGTGTGGCTGGTCTTTCCCCGAACCGCATCGCCAACGACGAGTTTAAATGGGAGGAAACCCGTAAGCTCGAAGGCGCGCTGGAAATTGGCTTGTTGAACGACCGGGTAATTCTGACCACGGCCCTGTACCGCAACCGTACCGAAAATCAGCTGCGGACGTATCCCATCAGTGCACAGTCTGGTTTTACATCCTATCAGTCCAACCTGCCGGCCACCGTGCAGAACGCGGGGTTGGAGATCGGCGTCACCAGCACGATCGTGAAGCAGGGAGATTTTACCTGGTCTACCTCCGTAAACTACTCCCGTAACCACAACAAGCTGGTGTCGTACCCAGGTCTGGCGACCTCGCCATACGCAAGTACATACAAGGAAGGTGAGTCCATCAATAATTTCCGGCTGTACCGTTACACCGGTATCAGCGCCGATACGGGCATGCCGACGGTAGAAGATCGCGATGGCAACGGAACGTATGACGCCCGCGACTACTACTTTATGGGCCCCCGGGCTCCGAAATTCTTCGGCGGCGTAACCAACACGCTTTCGTGGAAGGGACTGTCGTTGGACTTTACTTTCCAGTTCGTGAAACAAAACGGGCTTAGCCTACTGAGCTCGTCGTACCAGCCGTCGTACCTGGCCTACAACGGCTCCGTGGATATCACCCGCGATTACCTGGCACTCGGCGATGAGGACATCTTGGTAACAACGGCACGTCCGGCAGCAGTGATCTACGGCCGGTACGCAGCTTCCGACCAGGCGTTGGTAGACGCTTCGTTCATCCGCCTGAAAAACGCCAGCATCTCGTATACCCTGCCGTCGGCCTGGCTGTCGCGCGCCCGGATACGGAATGCCCGTGTATATGTGCAGGGCCAGAACCTGTGGACCATCACACCCTACGAAGGGTTTGATCCCGAATCACAGGGTGTCGCCACACCGCCCCTGCGGACCATCACGGCCGGACTCCAGTTCACTCTCTAACCATTGCATTTATGTTCAAAAAAATATTCATACTGTACTTCGTGATAGGCTTCACCGCGCTGGTGGGGTGTGAGGATATGATCGAGATTGAGGCACCGTTGGACCAGGTGGTGGCCGAGGATGTATTCAAGTCCGACGCTACCGCCAAGTCGGCGTTGTCGGGATTGTACGGCACCTTTTCGCAATCACAGACACAATTGCAGAACTTAACGGTCAACCTGGCCCTGGCGGCGGATGAGTTGGAGTACTATCAGACGGTGGCGACGTACATCGAATTCGCCACCAACACGTATTTGCCGTCCAACGGAAACGTGTCGGGTATGTTTTCAGATTATTACGCCGCCATCTATAAGGCGAATAGTCTGATTGAGGGAGTGGCACAGGGAAGCGTTACGCCGGCACTGGCAACGCGCATCACGGCGGAGGCGAAATTTCTTCGGGCCTATTGTTACTTCCACCTGGTCAATTTATTTGGCCGCATTCCGCTGGTACTCGAAACCGATGTGAACGTAACGTCTATCTTGCCACGCTCCAACCCGGACGTAATCTATGAACAGATCATTCGCGACCTGACAGAAGCGCGGGCAGACCTGGCGGCGGATTACGCTGTCTCCACAGGCAGTCGCGTTGTACCGAACAAGGCTGCCGCTGATGCAATGCTGGCCCGTGTATACCTATATACCGGGGCGGATGATCTCGCAGAGGCCGCCGCGTCCAGTGTCATTGACCAGACCGCCCTGTATACGCTCGTGCCGCAGGGCAACCTTGCCACCGACGTATTCAGCCGCGACAACAAGGAAGCCATTATGCAGTTTATGGGTTGGGGAGTCAGCACCAATCTGTACACCTACGAAGCTAGTGTGTTGATTCCCTCGTCCTTCGCGACCACTGCAACGTTCGGCCTCTCTAACGACCTTATCGATGCATTCGGTCCGGACGACGCACGTCGCAACGCATGGATAACGCAGGTGATCAAAGAGGGGGTTACCTATAACATTCCATATAAGTATAAAAACCTGACGTCGACCACTGTAGTCGCAGCCGGCGAATACCCCACCATTCTTCGGTTGGCTGAACAGTACCTCATTCGGGCGGAGGCACGTGCTCGCATCGGAACGAACATCGCCAGCGCCCTGGCCGACCTCAACGCCATCCGCACACGCGCGGGGCTAACGGAGAGCAGCACCACAGATGCAACGGCATTGCTGGACGAAATTGCAGAGGAGCGTCGCAAGGAGTTGTTCCTGGAGCTGGGCCATCGCTGGTTCGACCTCAAGCGCACAGGCAAGATCGACGACGCGCTGAATCCCATCAAACCCGACTGGGAATCAACGGCCGCGTTACTGCCTATTCCGCAAGCGGCTGTTGACGCTAACCCAGCGTTGTTACCGAACAATCCCGGGTACTAATCGCAACGGATAGTCTTATACAGTCCCCGCGCCGACGTAGCCGGTGTGGGGACTCGTTCGCGACTGTCTCTGCTTTTCTTTTCAAATCAACCTTTACATGAATTACAAATTTCCCGATGCGGTATGCCTGCCGCTGCTTTTACTGATATTGGCATTCGGTGCCGCGGCCCAGACGGAACCCCAAACCATCCCGCTTCATCCCGCCGTCAAAACAGGCACGCTTGCCAACGGCTTTACGTATTACATCCAGCGCAACGTCGAACCTGAAAAACGGGTGCAGTTATACTTGGTGGTAAAAGCAGGATCTGTGCTGGAAGCGGAGAACCAACGCGGCCTTGCGCACTTTCTGGAGCACATGGCGTTTAACGGCACAAAACATTTTCCCAAGCACGCACTGATTGATTACCTTCAGAAAAACGGCGTGCGGTTCGGTGCTGATCTGAATGCCTATACCAGTTTCACCGAAACGGTGTATAAACTTCCGTTGCCAACCGATGATCCACAAATACTGGACAACGGTTTTCAGATTCTGCGCGACTGGGCGCA
This sequence comes from Parachryseolinea silvisoli, assembly GCF_021190955.1. Lineage (GTDB taxonomy): Bacteria > Bacteroidota > Bacteroidia > Cytophagales > Cyclobacteriaceae > Ohtaekwangia > Ohtaekwangia silvisoli. The sequence goes on along the minus strand of NZ_JAIOAO010000010.1, from coordinate 28,467 downwards.
CGATGCGCTGCTAGACCAGGAGGACCTCGACCAGGAGCGGGGCGTGGTAATCGAAGAGATGCGGCTGGGTAAAGGTGTAAAAGAACGCATCCGCGAACAAACCCTGCCGGTGTTGCTCAATCACGCCCGCTATGCCAGCCGGCAGCCCATCGGCGTCGAAAGTGTGGTGAATAACTTTACGCGTGAGCAGATCGTGTCATTTTACAACGACTGGTATCGTCCCGGTCTGCAGGCGCTTATCGTGGTGGGCGACATAGATGTTGTCGCCACCGAGCAACGCATACAAAAACTATTTGGTGACCTCAAGAACCCCAAGCGCGCGAAAAAGCATCCCAAATACAATATCCCGTTGACCGGCAAAAAACAGTTTCTGACTGTGACAGATAAAGAGCAACCGTACACCCTGCTGCAGCTGTACTACAAACATCCGGGAACAGCCATGCGCACAATGTCGGACCTTCGCGAGCGTATCGCACTATCGCTGTTTAACAGCATCGTGGCCGAGCGTCTGGGGGAGCTGACCAAGCAGGAGAATCCGCCATTCTTACAGGCCACAAGCAACATCGCGCCATTGTTTCAAAATGTCAACACCCTCACGGCTGCGGTAGCAGCCCGTCCGGGGCAGCTGGAGTTGGGTTTCAAGGCGATGTATACCGAGCTGGTGCGCATCCAGCGGTTCGGGTTTACCACGGGCGAACTGACACGGGCGAAAGCCCGGTATAACGCTGCCGTGGAGGACGCATACCGCGAGCGTGACAAAATACCATCTGACGCCTTTGTCGATGGTTATGTAAAACATTTTCTGGAAGGCACCGCCAGTCCCGGCATAGCCTATCAACGCACGTTTGCGCAGCAACAGCTTCCCGGCATCACAACGGCAGACCTAAACGCTATTGTTCGGCGATACCTCGCCGGTACCGATCGTGACATCGTCATTACCGCCCCTGAAAAAGAGAAGGCGACGCTGCCCGCCGAAGAAACCGTGAACCGCTGGATCACGCAGGTTGCCGACGCCTCATTGGAATCAACGAAAGACGAAAGCGATGTGTTGACGTTGATGACCGCGCCGCCCGACGGTGGCACCGTCCTCAGCACTACCCGGGACGAAGCCGTCGGCATCACCGAGCTGAAGCTCAGCAACGGTGTACGGTTGATACTGAAGCCTACTACCTTTCGCAACGACGAGATTCTGATCCAGGGTTTCAGCCCCGGGGGTACGTCGCTGTACAACGACACCACCTTTCCTTCCGCCTCCGTCGCGGCCATGCTGGTAGGCGCGAGTGGTGCAGGCCCCTTGAGTGCGTCGCAGTTGCCGAAGTTTCTCAGCGGAAAAAATGCCCGCGTCATGCCCTTCATCGACGAGCGTCAGGAGGGAATTCAGGCCACTACCACGAAGGGAGACCTGGAGACGACGCTCCAACTGATATATCAATATATAACCGCGCCCCGCAGGGACAGCGTGTTGTTCCAGTCGTTTATGAAACGGCAGGAGTCTGCGCTGGCGAACCAAACACATTTGCCGGAGTCCATATTGAACGATACTATCGCGTCTGTGCTGGGCAACCACCACTACCGCCGTACGCCGTTCTCGTTGGAAAAACTCCACGCCATCAAGCTCGACGACGTATTTGCAGTTTATAAGGAACGTTTTGCGGACGCTTCAGACTTCACCTTCGTAGCCGTAGGCTCCGTTCAGAATGACTCCGTGCAGCAACTCCTGGTGCGTTACCTGGGAAGCCTGCCTGCCTCACAGCGGACGGAGGCTGCCGTGGATCTGGGCATTCGTGTTCCGGGTGGCAAGATCAGCAAGAAAATCTACGCCGGGCAGGAAGACAAGGCGTCGGTGCGGTTGGTCTTCAGCGGCGACCATACTTACAGCCAGGAGAGTAATCTCCAGCTGGACGGGCTGAAAGAAATCCTTTTGCTGAGATTGACCGAACGCCTGCGCGAGACCGAAGGGGGAGTGTATAGCCCTGCCGTGGATATTAACTATTCTAAATATCCGACACAGGCATATACCGTTAGCGTAGCGTTCGGATGCGCGCCGGCAAATGTCAACAAACTGATCAATGCCACCCGCCACGAGATACTGAAACTCCAGCAAATGGACGCTAATGCCGACGATGTGCAGAAATACCAGGCGGCCCGGAAGCGCACCTGGCAGACCATGCAATACAGCAACGAGTTCTGGTACAATTTCCTCACCAATGTATACCAGGAAGGAGAGAGCACGCATAAAGTGCTGACCTACGAAGATGCCCTGTCCAACGTGACTGCCGGGAGCATTCGCAAAACCGCCGCCCGGTACCTCAACCCGGATAACATGATTGAATTTGTATTGCTGCCGGAAGGCACGAATTGACACACCCAAATCGAACCGTATAATATGTCAGAACCAATAGTAAGCGTAAAAAATTTATCACATCGATATGGCACCGATTGGGCAATCCGGGACATCAACTTCGAGATCAACAAGAAGGGTGTGCTCGGGTTACTGGGCTCCAACGGGGCGGGTAAGTCTACCACGATGAACATTCTATGTGGCGTGCTGAACCAGACAGAAGGCACGGTCACCATTGACGGTATCGATCTGCGCGAGCAGCCTGAGGAAGCGAAAAAGAGGATCGGCTTCCTGCCGCAAAATGCACCGCTTTACCTCGACCTCACTGTCGACGAGTATCTCACGCATTGCGCGCACCTGCGGCTCATCGACAAGGCATCCGTCAAAACGGCCGTTCAGCAAGCCAAGGAGCGCTGCGGCGTCGCACACTTTAGCAAACGCCTTATCGCGAACCTCTCTGGCGGCTACCGCCAACGGGTGGGCATTGCCCAGGCCATTCTGCACAAGCCGCGGCTGGTAGTGTTAGACGAGCCGACGAACGGTCTGGATCCCAACCAGATCCTGGAGGTGCGGAGCTTGATCAGAGAAATCGCCACCGAACGGTCCGTGATCTTCTCTTCACACATCCTGTCGGAGGTTCAGGCCACCTGTCAGGACATCAAGATGATCGAGCAGGGGAGGGTAGTATTTGCCGACACGATGGATGCATTCAACAACTACATCACACCCTCGACGATGGTGGTGACGATGGGCAACGCCCCGGATATGCACACATTGACAGCCATTGAAGGCATTGTCCGTGCCGAAGAGGCGGACGGCAAACGACTGCGGTTGCACTTCGAGGGGCCGCCGCACGATGCCACCGCCAGGGTAATCGAACTGAGCGTCGACCGCGGCTGGCGCCTGACAGAGATCACGCTGGAGCGTAGCTCACTCGATGCCATCTTCGCCCGGCTCTCAAAAAAAGAAAAACAGATATAATCATAGAATCATATACATGAAGACGATATTCAGAATCGCGCGGTTGGAGCTTAACCTTCTTTTTTTTTCACCCATCGCCTGGCTGGTCCTGGTAATCTTTATCATCCAGTCGGGGGTAACGTTCCTGGAGCGTCTCGAGGGGTTCTCCAATTTTCAGAGCCTGGGCAACCAACTACATTCGCTGACCGAGTCCATCTTTGCATCCGAGTATAGAGGTTTTTTTAAAAATGTACAATCGAACCTATACCTGTATATGCCGCTGCTCACCATGGGATTGATGAGCCGCGAGCTGAGCAGTGGTACCATCAAGCTTTTATTCAGCTCGCCGGTACGGGTCGCCGAAATTGTGCTGGGAAAATACCTGGCAATCATAACCTATGGCTTTTTGCTGGTGCTGATTCTCGCCATGTTCGGTGGGGTGGGCTATAGCGTGATCGAGTCCATGGACATTACGTTGGTACTGTCGGGAATACTCGGCCTTTACCTGCTGATCTGCGCGTATGCTGCCATCGGGTTGTTTATGTCCTGCCTCACCTCGTACCAGGTCGTGGCTGCCATTGCTACACTCGTCGTGTTTGCTGCCCTGAACTACATCGGCACGATTGGCCAGCACATCGACTTCGTACGTGACATTACCTATTTTCTCTCCATTGCCGGCCGCACCGACGAGTTTATCGGCGGATTGGTCACGAGTAAGGATGTGCTGTATTTCGTGGTCGTGATTGCGCTGTTCCTGACCTTTAGTATTCTGAGCCTACAGGCCGGCCGTGAGTCTAAGCCTGTGTTTGTGAAAATAGCGCGCTATACCGTGGTGGTTGTCGTGGCGCTGGCCATTGGATATGTCAGTGCCCGCCCGCGCTTCATTGCTTACTACGATGCGACCGCCACCGACAGCCGCACCCTCACTGCCGGAAGCCGAGCCGTGGTTGGCCAAATGAACAAGCCGCTAAAGATCACCGCCTTCGTCAATCTGATTGATCAGAACGCACCGTCGATGATGCCGTTGGCACGCATGCGTGACCTGGCGATGTTCGAAAAGTATACCCGCTTCCTTCCCGACATGGAAATGGAATACGTTTACTACTACGACTCCCTGCAAGGTGGAGAACTGTACGATAACAACCAGGGCCTGACAAATAAGGCCCTGGCGGAAAAAGTTGCCACGGTATACAAGTTTGCACATGAGCGCATTATGTCGCCGGAAGCCATGCGCGAACGCATCGACCTTTCATCGGAAGGCAATCGCGTGGTGCGCCAGCTGGAGTATGACGGCAAGAAGACATTTCTTCGCATCTTCAACGATTTGATGCGCCAGCCCGGCGAGCAGGAGATCACCGCTGCGCTAAAGCGGCTGGCCACAAAGCCGGTAAAGGTCGCAGTGCTTACCGGTGAACACGAGCGAAGCACCGCCAAGATGGGCGACCGTGAATACCGGGTGATGATGCAGGAGCAGACCTTTCGCAACGCCCTCATCAACCAGGGCTTTGATGTTGATACCGTGTCCGTCAGCGGAGGCAGGCCTTTGCCGGAAGACATCGCGGTGCTGATCGTAGCCGACCCCCTTACGCCATTCAGCGCCCCTGCGCTGGCCGGGTTGCGTCGCTATATCGATGCAGGGGGAAACCTGCTCATACTGGGAGAGCCCGGCAAACGGGCAATTCTGGAACCGCTTACGTCGCTCGTTGGCGTACATTACCGTGACGGTATGGTGATACAGGACAGCGAAGATTTTGCCCCGGACTTTGTAATTGGCGAGCTCGTCCAGTCGGACACCACAGAGTTCCCGTCCCTGCAGGCCTTCTACAAACGGCACGCCGAAATATCCATGCCTGGAGCGTCGTCGTTTGTTGTCGACAGCGGTGCGTTCAAAGTATTTCACCTGCTGAGCACCCAAGGGCCAAAGACCTGGCATACATTGGAGAAGCCCAACCAGGATGGCGCGCCCATGCGATATATAGCGGAGCGGGGCGACCTGAAAGGCCCGCTGCCGTTGGTCACGGCGCTGACGCGAAATGTCAACGGTAAACAGCAGCGTATCATAGTCGCAGCCGACGCGGATATGCTTAGCAACGGCGAGATCTTCCGCCGCACGCCGCCGGTACAGAACTTCTACTTTGCTGCCCAATTGTTTCATTGGTTCTGCGACGGCGCGTATCCCGTCGATACCACACGGCCGGAGACGGCCGATAACAAATTGGAGATAGACAAAGGAACCGTCACGAAATTCCGCGCGGCCTTCGTCTTCATTCTGCCGGCGTTATTGATCGCGGCAGGAAGTGTTTTTTTAATTGTCAGAAGAAAACGTTAAACCAAAATGGGGTTTGGTGCAGGGGACGGATGAATTTTCCGAATAGGGATTTGTCTTCACTATGTTAGGTTAATGGATGACAGACAGGAATCCGTACCCCTGCTTACCCCCAATGGTTGGTCCCATTCAATATCGGTTATGGCCAACGTTAACGACAGATACGACCACCGTCCTGTCGAGGCAAAGGGAAACGGCCGGGTTTGAAAGCAACTAAAAAGTCATTAGATTAACATAATGATGTGACGAAGCATTGTCATAATGTAAGACCCATTGGTTATGCGAACCTATACGGATAAAAGACCTACACAACAAAGTCAATCTAAGGGATCGACCACAAAATATACACATAGCCAGGCCGCCAATTCCCCCGATGCCGATAACCGTACGGGTGCTCTTCAATTGAGAAGCTTGCAGGATCTTGCCAACAAACATTCAAAAACTACGGCGTTCCAATTAGCAGACAACCGGCCTGAGGCAGCGCAAATGAAAAGGTTGCAGGGCCTGAGCAACAGTGTGCGGCAAAGGCCGAAGGTCGCGCCTGCTCCCCATGCTGATGGCCGCGTTGTCCAACGATTGGCTTTCGTTGATAACCGGTTGATAAAGTCCGATAAAAATGTTGATCTGGAGAAAGACCTGGGATTCACACCCAATATGTTGAGCCTGGTGGAAGATGGTTTTGTCCGGGATTTTAAAACCACGGAAGAGCTCCGCCAATATGCACAAGGAAAAACCGATTATATTGGCAATATTTTGGCACCCCAGCGATATGGCGTGTGGGTGCGGTTTCCGAAAGGTCCGGGAACCGCATTGCTTGGCGAGTCTCACGACAAGACTATTCTGGCACACATTACAAAAGCGATCGGCACCGACTCATTTGCGCATGAGCGATTTACCGATGCCCAGGAGTACGGCGAGAGGGTTGCGCGTCAGGACAGGAATGAAAACCAACAGCGCCTGACGGAGCATGGCGTAGGAAGAGAAGAGAGCCGTTTTCTGAAACACTCCCTTGAGTCGTTAAAAGCAAAAACTGCGTTCGTGATGAATATCGTTGTCAGGGAAGGGTTTACCCAGAAAAACCTGGAGAAGTGGACGACCGAAAAATTTAATTCAGAGAATAGCAAAACACACTCAGACGCCTATATAGGTAAACCGATACAAACCTATTTAAAGTATGCCTGGGCAATCATGACCAATTTGAAAAAAGCCAAAGGGCTTCCAATGTTAACGCCGTTTGATGGATTTGACTGGAATGCGGCATCCGCTACGTTTGCTCTTATACAGGATGCCCCCGCTGAGGGACTTATAGGCGACGTTCAAGGTATGGACTCGAATATCGTGCAGGACTTTGCAGTCCGGTTTTTGAAGATGTCAGATATAATTATGGGCAACTCCGATGTACTGAAGAATTATAAAAGCCGTATAAAAAACGATGATGACCGAACAGATTATATGTTGTGGCGCGACGCCTTCATTATGGACAATATCAAAAAGCTACCACCGGACGTACGATACCTTGGCATGGGCGAGACGCATCGCAAAAACCTAAACTCAGAGATAAGTCAGGAACGAAATGTTATCCTTTCAGAGTATCTGGAAACTCTGATGAACGCGTTTGAACAGCGGACCAATGAATTAGGACAAAAGATCTGAACCCCTGCCGGATAGAAGGCATCTGTTTCGGAAATAAGCATCTGCTTGTTTAATTTTAGGACATGCTTCAGAATCGTGTTGACCCGTTAGGAAGAATCATTAAAACCAGCGCGCGCGGGTCCTTGATGGGCAATCGTGGTGTTATACATAATAAACACAAAGAGATTATCCGCAATTTTAAACATATAGCATGGATCACGTGTGTGCTGGAGTTTAAAGGACGGAAAAGAACGGTAATGACTGCTGATCGCTGGACAGAACTTTTTTTCCTGGATGAGACCACCGCCTTTGCTGCTGGTCATCGACCTTGTTTTGAATGCAGGAGGGAAGATGCAAAAAGATTTAAGTCCTGTTGGATACAGGGAAATCCCCTGTATAATTTTAACATGTCGACGTCCATAAAAGAAATTGACGCGATCATACACCGGGAAAGGATCACGCATGAGGAGAAAAAAGTAATGCATCAACGCCTGTCTTCAACCATCCCCGAAGGAACATTTACATTAATGAATGATGATCCTTATCTTTTCAGCAAAGGGAAACTGCATCGGTGGACCCCCTTTGGTTACGAAAATAGCATCGCCTTGCCTGAAGCTTCCATGTTGACAATACTGACACCGGATTCAATCGTAAATGCTTTTCGCGCAGGCTATTCGCCACAAATAAAAGGAGCTGAGTTTGGAGATTCCCGTTGAGCTATTAATCCACTATTCGGGCATATAGCGTTTTGCAACGGGCTTATAAAGCAATGACATTTTGTTAATTATAGTAAAATCATCGAGAATTAAGCACCCGGATCTCCTCCATTTGTGGGTGTATTTTTTTGGTGGCAACAAAGTTACCGCGAGGTGATATTTTCAAGCAATTTGGGTAAAAAAAATAGGCGACAAGAGCTCTAGCTTTGTCGCCTTCAGTAGACCGGAGAGTTTCACAGGCGTTCCTGCTGACTTCTGAAAGTAGAGATCGGTCATTTTAATAGGATCGCTTTCACTCCCTAGTTAACTCTACTCCAAAGATCCTTCCGAAACGCTTCCACCTGGGCGATTCTTCCGTCTCGCTTAATAAACTTCAACGGAAACGCCTTCTCCTTATTGTAAAACTCCAACTCCGAGATCGGATAAAAACTAATCTGCTGTCCATCCCAAAGTTGTTTTAACATAAGTCCCTTTTCGGTTGAAGTAATCTCCAGGTACATCACATCCCCTTGATACGGCATCGAATACTTTCCGTCAAAAGCTTTCAGATTTGACGTACTCAAGTTAAACGCCACCTTTTCTTCAGGCTTCTGTCCCTTGTCCCAGATCTTTCCTTTGGTCGCCTGAAGCTGGGTGATCTGACCATTCGTTCCTTTCGTAAACATAATGGTTAGCATTGCCCCTTTGGAGAAAATTTCGACGTCTGAGATCGGCATGAAAATTTGCTCCGCATTATCCCAAAGCTGTTTGACCCGTATGTCATTTCCGCTGTGACTGACTTGCATCACGAGATCCTTATTCTCACGCATATGATAGTAGCCCACCATACTATCCAATTGTTGTTGGGTTAGCTTAGCTTCCTTCTTCTCAATCTCTTTAGGCTCCTTTACTTTTTTAAGCACCTCGGAGTTTGAGACCAAGACCTCAGTAACCACACCTGCTTTATTTTTTGTGAACTTAGCCGTAATGCCTTCTCTGGAAATAAATTCCGACTCAGACAAAGCAGTGAAAACAAATTCCTTTTTCGTCCACAGTTGAATTCCAACTAAGTTATTCCCCCTCACTACGCACTGAACGTACCCTTCCTTTGGTTGCTGGTATTGATAGTATCCGGTGAAGGCGTCGAGCTGTTGTTTGCTTAATGCAGTTTCTTTTTGAGGCTGGCCCCCTTCTTTAGTCCAGAGATCTTTGTTGAACGCAAGCATTTGCGTGATATCTCCCTTAGGTCCTTTGATAAAGTTGATGGGAAAATTTTGAGCGCTGTTAAAGAAATTCAGTTCAGATTCTTGTTTAAAAGTTATTTCCTGGTCGTCCCATAGCTGCTTCAATACCAGTTCATTTCCTTTCGCGGTGATCTGAAGGTACACGACATCATTTTGGAACGACATCTTATATTTTCCTTCGAACGCTTTGAGTTGGACTTGTTGCTGTTCAGTTAACGGCAACGCTTTAGCATACGGGTGGATGACAAAATACACGGCAACGACTAACGGTAGCACCAGCACATATTTGTACAACCGGGCAAGGGGAGTTCTTCTTGAGTTCATCATTTTGATCCGAAGTTTAATTTTAGACGAAGTGAATAGATTAGTAAGCGGATAAGTTTCAGTTTGCACACACGCTTGAAGAATACTGTATTGGTAACTTTTCTTATCAACACCGGCCTCCAGCACATCATTATCGGCGAGGTATTCCAGGTTGATCTTCACATATTGTTTAAAGAAGATCATGACGGGATTGATCCAAAGAACGATGTGTACGATCTCCGTGACAAGCAGATCCAGCGTATGAGCTTGTCGGATGTGCACCCTTTCATGCAGTACGATCTGGTTGTACCGCTCGGCGTTGTATTGCGACTTATTAATGATTAAATAATTGAAGAACGAAAACGGTGATAGTTCTTCGTTGTGTTCACAGTAATTAATTCCATCCACATGTTGTCTGTTGGTTTTCCGGATCAAGAGAACAAGATTAATCAACTGGGTAACAAATCGAACCAACAGAACAATCCCAACCCCCACATACAGCGTAAACATTACTTCCAGGGCGCCGACATCGGATAACAAGCCTTGTTGAGCCGGCGCGGCTGCTTGCCTGTTATTTTCTTCAATCTCCCGTCCGACATTCACGTTGTTCGCAAACCCGATATTATCATATAGATTATAGAGCGGATTCAACGCAGTCACCTCTCGCTGCACCTTGCTCACCCCTGGATTATTAATAATCGGCACCATCGGCAGCACGAACGCCAACACCAGCGATCCCATTAGGAATAGGCGGTTCAGTTTAAAGAACTTTTCGTTCTTCAATAGCAGCCAATACGCCAGGAACAAGATCGGCACGACCGCATTGATTTTTAGCCAGTAAACTGTTAGAGTTTCCATAAGAATTTGGTTTCAAATGTATTTTGTTTCTCACCTTACCGAATCATTAATCGCTCCGGGCAGGCATTCCTCACCCCTTCATCCCCCATTCCTCCGCACAAAAAATCTCCGCAGCACTCCTCAGCTCCCCTTACTTCCCTTATCTTCGATCAAACGGATAATCTCCTTCAACTCCTCCACACTAATTTCCTCCTCCTCAGCAAAGAAGCTGATCGCATTCTTAATCGAGTTACCAAATAACCCCGTCAACAAAGGCTTGACGAATCGATTTGTATACTCCTTCTTACTGATCGCTGCCGAATACCGATACGTCGCTCCAAAATCTTCAAACTTGAGAAAGCCCTTATCGGCTAATCTCCTCATGGTGGTAGCTACTGTATTAATGTGTGGTTTGGGATTAGGAAGTTCTTCCCTCACATCTTTTGCAAAGGCTTTTTTCATCTTCCAGATGATTTTCATGAGAGCCTCTTCTTTCTCGCTGAGTCGTTTCATAGGACAATAATACAACGATAATTGTAATTAACAAACTACAAGTGTAGTTTATTTAGGGGCGCTGAGGAGAGTAGATAACGACCTGAGCGGCCTGTACTGTTGTGCCGCACTACTATCTGGAGTGGAGCATTGGGAAAATGAACCAATAGATTGGGAACAGGATTCAAAACGCATGATGAAAGGTTCGATAGTTTTACGGCCATCACGCACGATGATTTTCGTGCTCTTTAATAATTTTCTATCATGCGATTGTTTTTATTTTTCGCGGCCATGCTGTCCGTGATGACGGTTTCAGCCGATGTACGAATGCCTGGAATTTTTACCGATCATGCCGTGCTGCAGCGAAACGCCCCGATCAAAATATGGGGTTGGGCCGACAGAGGCGAGCGGGTAACAGTCTATCTCAACAATGTTAAGAGATCGGTAATCGCAGATCAAACCGGTCGGTGGCTTATTGTAATGGAGGAAATAGCAGCGGGCGGTCCGCATGAGCTCGTCGTGAAAGGCAAAAATACGATTCGCTTCACCGATATTCTCATCGGCGAGGTGTGGTTATGCGCAGGACAATCGAATATGCAATTCGTGGTGAAGAATACAGCTTCTGTCAGCGAAGCGACGCCGAAGGCCAACTTCCCTGCTATACGGCATTTCAAAGTGAAGGAGAAAATCGCCGCCGCACCTTCCGATGATATTGCCGGCGGTGCATGGACGGTTTGCTCGCCCGAAACGGTCCAGTCTTTTACTGCCGTGGGCTATTTTTTTGCAAAGCAACTGAACCAGGACCTGAACGTGCCGGTGGGGATCATCAATGCCTCCTGGGGAGGCACCTACATCGAAGCATGGATCAGTCATGCGGCACTCACGAGAAACCGCGATTACCGAGATGTACCTGTCATAACAGAGCATCAACTCTCGTCATGGTATACCAATGTGGAGCGACTCTATGCTGCTTATGGAAAAAAGCTGGGCATTCAATCCTTCTCGAATTACAAAACGAACGACTCGTTGTGGCATCGAAGCGATTACGCTGACGGTAAATGGATTCCCATTCCGTTTCCGGGTGACTTTGACAAAACAGCGCTACCGCGATTTGATGGTACCGTATGGTTCAGAAGCAAATTCAAGCTGGATGATTATGCTTCGCGAAAAGAATGGAGGTTGTGCCTGGGAAAAGTCGAGGACTATAGCGACATATTTATCAATGGAAAGAAAATAGGCAACGCTTCCAACAATACCAATACGTCGGCGTATGTAATTGATCCATCGGTGTTGACCGCAGGCGAAAATACCATCGCAATCAGGGTCAGCGATTATTGGGAGACCGGAGGTTTTGCCTCAACCCCGCAGACTTATTATTTCGAGGGTAATCAGCATGCATCATCACGTATCTCACTGGCCGATTTACAATGGAAAATGAATTTTGCGTCGGCAAAAGTCTGGATTCGTACTCCCAATGTCCAGCCAAATGTCCTTTTTAACGGTATGATCAATCCGGTTATTTCGTACTCCGTAAAGGGCGTGTTGTGGTACCAGGGGGAGAACAACGCAGAATTTGCATTTCAATACCGTGACCTCCTGCCCACATTGATCGCCGATTGGCGCGCACGATTTGGACAACCGGCTATGCCTTTTTATTTTGTTCAACTTCCCAACTATCAGAAGTATCAACAAAATTCAAGAAATGGCGGAGCGCAATGGGCGGAAATCCGCGAGTCAATGCAAAAGACATTGGCCGTGCCCCATACCGGAATGGCCGTAACCATCGACCTGGGTGACTCGACAGATGTCCACCCACGAAACAAAGAAGATGTAGGCAAACGTTTATCGCTCATCGCGCTCTATAACCTCTATGGTAAGCAGTATGCCTGCACCGGGCCAGAGGTACAACGTATTGTATTCGAAAAAGGGAAAACACTGATTACTTTTCAGAAAGGTTCACGACTAATCGCCAGGGACCGCTACGGATATCTAAGAGGTTTCGAGGTGGCGGGGAAGGACAAAAACTTTTTTAATGCCACGGCATTCATCAAAGACAGCGTCGTCGTAGTAGAGAGTTCTGCTGTTGTCTCGCCGGAGGCTGTGCGGTATTCGTGGTCCAATAATCCCGATGGGAATTTATATAACGAAGCGGGTCTTCCGGCGTCGCCCTTTCGTAGTGATGATTGGACGCTGACTACACAAGAGCGAAAGTTTGATCGATGGATTAATAAAATGTATCCATTGGAATATAAAATCCCGGAAGAATAAGGACCGTCCTCTCATAAGCCCTTTTTCGTTCCCGGCTCCAGTCTCAACTTCTCTTTTTCTTTCTTGCGTTCTACGGGTGATTGGCCGTAGAGCGCATGAAAGCATTTGCTGAAGTATGCGTGGTCCTTGAATCCGAGCTCGTACGCGATTTCGAAAATCATCAGATCAGGGTTTGATCCAAGCATTTCCTCCGCACACCGCAGGCGATAGTTACGAATGTACTCATGCACGGTGTTACCTGTTATGGCATGGAGTTTTCTGTAAAGCTGCGTTTTACTCATGCCGACTTCTTTGGCAAGCACCTCATGATTGAGATTCGGATTCTTTACGTTTTCGCGAATAGCGTTGTTTGTCTTTTCAATAAAAATGCGATCATGTTTATTCTCAAAAAGTTGCGTCACTTCTATCTTTTCGCGCGACGAGAAAATAGCGTGAAGCATTTTTCTGGAGGCAATCAGATTCTGAATCCGTGCGCGAAGAATCCGAATATTAAAAGGCTTTGGAATATAATCGTCGGCGCCGATGTCCAAACCCCGTATGTGCGAGTCCTCTCCGGTCTTGGCGGTTAATAATATAATGGGGATATGACTTGTGCGCTCATCCGATTTGAGGATAGTGCATAATTTAATTCCGTCCATGACTGGCATCATGATGTCACTGATAATAAGATCTGGAATATTTTGAAACGCGACGTCTACGCCATCGGCGCCGTTTTTCGCCTCTACAATGACGTATTCGTTTTCTAGTTCCATTTTGAGAAAATCCTTCACATCGCGATGATCTTCGACAATCAGCAAAATGGGCAGTTCGTCCCGCTTTTTGCCGGTAGATTCTTCTTCTACCGGGCTGGGTGCTGCCGGTGTATCTCCTTCTTCCGGCGTAATGCGGATGAGCTGCGACTCTTTGAAATGCGCATGACCTAACGGAAAAAGAATCGTGAATGCAGTGCCGCTGTTGATTTTACTTTCCACAGAAATCTTGCCCGAATGGAAGCTTACCAGATCTTTTACAAAAGACAATCCAATGCCTGTACCTTCTTGGTTGTAATTTATCGGTTCGGCACCCTGGTAAAATCTCTCGAAAATATAGGGTAATTCGTTTTCGGGTATGCCAATGCCGGTATCCTTTATCGCGATTTTTACACAACGCCCTTCCGGCGTATCTTCATAGTTGATAAACGTGTCGATTCTTCCGCCGGCCCGTGTGTATTTACAGGCATTGGAATAAAGATTCAATAGAATTTTCTCCATCATATTTTTGTCAAGCCACAACATAACCCTGGCGGCGTCGCTGAGAAGGTTGAACCGGATGTCGTATTCCCGGGCGGTTTCTTCGAACCGTAATATGATGTCCGAGGTAAACTTGACAAGGTCGAGCTGATCTGCAACTACTGTTGTGGATCCGCCGGATTCAATGTTTCTGATCTCCAGCAATTCGTTGATCAATCGCAATAGCTGGTTTGCATTGTTGTTCATCATTTCTAGTTGACGGTATACGTTTGGTAACTCCTGGACTTTTTTCTCCCCCAGCATTTTCGCCAGCGGGCTTACAATAAGTGTGAGCGGTGTTCGGAATTCGTGTGAAATATTGAGAAAAAACCTTGTCTTCATTCTGTCCAGCTCTGTCAGCCGCTGCGATTGTTCTGTCAGCATTTCTGACTGGTGTTCAATTTTCTTATATACCCGCGCATTATCGAACGCTATGGCGATGTAGGCAGTAAGATTCTTCAGTGTGTTAAGGTGTATCTGTGTATAACAGCGTGGCTGATGACTCTTAACCACCAGAATTTCGGTAGGCTTACGTTTTTTGGAATCAATAGGAAGATAGATGGCCGACCGGTAGGGGGTATCGTCCGCATAGCGATCCTGCATTTCGGGAGCCACGTCGCGTACATATTGCTGGATGTCATCCAGCAGCAACGTCTCGTTGTTTCGCAGGCACCAGGCAGATAACCTCGATTCATCGATGCTGATATGATTTGCGTCGATGGTGGCGCCGTGGCCTTTCAGGGTCGAGAACTCAATAACATTTTTTTCGTGGCTGAAATACCCGATGGAAAAAAGAGATGCATCCATCAGTTTGTTGATCGTGGTGTACATCTGCTTAATCAGTTCGTCCTGTTTGATGGAGGCGGTGATCGTTTGGCCGATCTCGCTGAGTGACTGGATGGTATTGTATTGTTGCTCCAGGTTGTCACGCTGTATTTTAATTTCCTCCCGCTGATGAATAACTTCTTTTTGTCTTAGCGATAGCTGTGCATTTGATTCTTGTAATTCCGTAGTACGTTGTGTTACGGTGTGTTCAAGGATCTTTTTTCGTTGATACAAGGTGTGCGTACGCCATTTAAAGAGTGCCCAGATCAGGGTCAGTAACATGGCGATAACAGCCAGCCTAAACCAAATCGTATTCCACCACGATGGATTTACAAGGAGGATGAGTCGTGCGGGCGTCGGACTCCAGACACCATCGTTGTTGGCTGCTTTCACCCTGAATTCGTAGCGCCCCGGTGGTAGATACGAGTAGTTCGCCGAACGGTCGCCCTTCACATAATTCCATTGCTTGTCGACTCCTTTAAGCATGTAAGCATATTGATTTTTTTCCGGGATGCTGAAGTTCAGCGAGGTGAACTCAAAGCCAATGAAGGATTGATTGTGGTTGAGCACGATTTCGTTTGTGATGGAAATGTGTTGCTTCAGGGGAGTATTTTCACCCGGGGAGATCGGTTTGTTAAATAACTTGAAAACGGTAATGATGGGGGCGGGCGAGTACGGGTTTTCGGTGATAGAATCGGGATGGAAAAGGTTGAATCCGTTCGTACCGCCAAAAAGCATCTCACCCGTACTTAGCTTGTAGTAAGCATTTTCCTTGAACTCGTTGCTTTGAATACCATCCTCCTTATTATAATGCGTAAATTTTCCAGAGGGCAGATTCAACTTGATAAGCCCATTGGTGGTACTAATCCAGAAATTTCCAGGGCTGGCTTCCAATATACCGATGATGGAATTGCTCGGGAAACCATTGCCTTTATTCAACATAACCAGCGTGTCTTTTTGCGGCATGTAGTGAAGAAGTCCATTTTCAATTGTCCCGATTAAATAGTCTCCGGCTTTTGTTTGCGTGATGCATTGAATGTAGTCGTTGGTGAAAATTCTTTTTCCCGTTGGGTTGTTCTCTGCGTTGAAAAACGAGTTAGACTTTGGATCAAAGAGGTTGATGCCATTTCGGGTGCCAACCCAAATCTGTTTCTGGCTATCTTCCAATATCGTGTTTGCATAATTGTCTGATAGCTCGCCGCGTCGGTTTCCCGTTCTTTTAAAGTGGTCGACATCGATCTTGCGGGGAGACGGATTGTGAATACTCCTTGCGTCGATGCGGTCAAGTCCCGCAGGACTCCCTACCCAAAGGTTTCCGTTCGAGTCTTCTTTCAGGAAAAAAATAATATCCGAGCTTAGGCCGGAAGAACCGGCGGCGATGGGATATTGAATGAATTCTTGCTTGCGTTCGTCAAAGTAGTTTAATCCGCCTTGCCACGTGCCGATCCACAATTGATTTCGGGAGGTATATAGAAGATGTTTGATGATGTCGGTTGGAATCCAATGGTATTTTCGGTCATCCTTCCGGTAATGCCTGAAGCGTCCGGTTTTTCTGTCGAAGTAATTCAGGCCACCGCGATCGGTGCCGATCCAAAGATTGCCTTTGTTGTCTTCCGCGAATGAAGTAACGATGTTGTTGCTAAGTTTGGTGCTTGTGTGGGCGTTGCCTGTAATTAGCTTGAATTTTCCGACGCCCGGATCGACATAATTTACGCCACCGGCAAACGTGCCAAGCCATACGATTCCCTGTTTATCCCGAAAAATGTCCATCACGGAATTGTGATTTATTGTTGTCGCGTCGTCCGGGTGATGATCCGCGTAGCTAAATGTGGAGTTTACCGTGTCGTAAAGATTGAGCCCGCCTTTGTCCGTGCCGATCCAGCACTTTCCATTCCGGTCAAAATATAGTTTTCGAATGGAGTGGTCATTC
This sequence comes from Parachryseolinea silvisoli, assembly GCF_021190955.1. Lineage (GTDB taxonomy): Bacteria > Bacteroidota > Bacteroidia > Cytophagales > Cyclobacteriaceae > Ohtaekwangia > Ohtaekwangia silvisoli. The sequence goes on along the minus strand of NZ_JAIOAO010000010.1, from coordinate 11,346 downwards.
AGACCTTCAATTTTTCTGAATTGACTTCTTTTTACATCAAACCTCACAAGACCCTGGCTATACGTACCCAGCCAGATGGAATTATTTTTTCCAACGGCAAGGGAGGTGACCGCATAATCGTGGTTTCGGTCATTTATTTTTGTCCATTCATGTGTTTTGCGATGCCATGTCCATAAACCGTTTCGCGTAGAGCCGATCCATAAATTTCCGTCAGCATCTTCCGCTATTTGGCCAAACAGGTCCCATGTTTTTTCATTGTCCTCATCGTCGATGAATTTTATTTGTTTGAATCTGGTTTCGCTAGGTCCTTTTCGGTAGATATGCATTCCTGCGTGATGCGCCAGGGTCCATACGGCACCTTCACTGTCGAAGTAGATGGCATAAAACGTGTATTGCCCGCCTTGCCAGTCGTAGTCAAATTTGTTATCCATTCGCACGAAGCGCCCGGTGCGGTGGTTCCACACACAAAGGCCATGGTTGGTCCCAATCCATACATCTCCATTTTTTGCGGCACGTAACGTACTAATGAAATTGCTGGACAGCGAAAGCGAGTCGGTTTTGTCGAATTCATAAATCTCCATCGCATGGCCATTATACCGGTTAAGGCCGTTTTGAGTACCAAACCACAAGTACCCCAATGAATCCTGGCAGATGGATCTCACCGTGTTCTGGGACAAGCCGTTTTCCACCGTTATGTGTTTGAAATTGAGCGTCTGCGCGCTACAGTATAGCGCCGACAAACATGCGGCTAATGTAAAAAGATGATTGCGTCTGAGCATACGATGCCTTCGCCCACGAGGACAAAAGGTAATTTAAGAATTTTTCATCGAATCGTCTACCGCATGTTCAATGCGACGTGGCCTGGTTCCCGTTTGGGCGGTAATCCGGCGGCACTGGTAATATAGTTATAGAACTTGGGAATATTCGACGGCGTGCCCAGCGCAATGCCACTGATTCGGGGCTCGTTTCTTTTACGGTTTCTTTGGTTTGCGCCTAATTGCACGCGAAAAAAGCGAGCGGTAACATAGTGCTACAACTTGGGAAGATGTCACAAACGAGTGCTGGCAATTACCTATAATTTTATTAAACCATCTAACGCGTAATGGCCCCCTCCATTTCTACGTCGCGGCAGATCGTAAAACTTAAACCAAACCCTATATCTATGCAGTCTAAATTTACAGCGGGATTTTACCTGTTCCTGATGCTGGCTCTGTGCATTGTAACCATGAGTAGCCTGCAGGCCGGCATTGATTTTCAGCGTCAGTCCGGCCCTATTACCGGGCAGGTTACTTCTGCCGACGACGCCAGTCCCATACCGGGCGTGAGCATTATCATCAAAGGTACTTCCGTGGGTACGACTACTGACGCACAAGGAAATTATTCGATTTCCGCGTCCGCAGGCGATGTGCTTCGATTCAGTTTCATTGGTTACCTCCTGCAGGAGGTGCCGGTAGAGAATCAGACGACGCTCAGCATTGTATTGCATCCCGACGTACGAGAGCTAAGCGAAATAGTTGTGGTGGGTTACGGTGTTGTCGATAAACAAAATTTGATAGGATCTGTGGGACTGGCCACAAAGAAAGATTTTGGCGAGGTGCCGGCCACCGCGGCGCAGCAATTGCTTCAGGGGAAAATTTCGGGTGTACAGGTGGTCAACAGTACGGGCATGCCGGGCGGAAGCGTGCGCATCGCCGTGCGAGGTGCCGGCAGCTTTACCAGCATAGATCCCCTGTATGTTATCGACGGTATTCAGGGAAATGCGTCGTTGTTTAATGCCATTAGTCAATACGACATCGAGAGCATAACGGTCTTAAAGGATGCTGCGTCCACAGCCATTTATGGTGCCAATGCCGCGAATGGAGTCGTGATCGTAACGACAAAGAAGGCGAAATCCGGCGACGTGCGTGTAACCTACAATGGCTACTATGGAGTAGCCAAACCGTGGAAGAAGCTGGATATGATGAATGCAGCGCAATACCTGGATCTGGTAAAAGACATTACCAAAAATGCGCTAACGCCCAAGCTTCAGAGCGATTATGTAACGGTAGACCGTACCGACTGGCAGGATGAGATTTTCAGGACCGCTTCCCTGACGGAACACAATATTGGACTTTCGGGGGGGACAGAAAAGGTTCTATACCAGGCATCCACCACATATACCAACCAGGACGGGATTATAGAGGCATTTAATTACAAACGGATAATTATACGACTGGGGCTGGAAGAAAAAATTGGCAAATGGTTACGGTTAGGACAAACCATAAACTATCAATACAACATCAGTTCCGGCAATACCGCGAGCTTTACGGAGGCATTGCGTATGCCGACCTATTCACCGGTCGAAGATCCTTTAAATCTCGGTGGCTTTGCTAAAGTTACCTCTGCCGATGATCTCAACGATACATTCAATCCTCTGACCAGCGTAAGGCTAAGCGAGAGAAGGAGCCGGAATTCGCTCACCTTCGGTCAGTTTTTTGGCGAAGCCACGATTCTGCCCGGGCTTAAGTTTCGCTCGCAAGTCTCCATTGACATCAGCAATTCAGCGAGCTACAATTATAAAAAGGCCAATGCCAACGGAAACCTCATCAATCCCAACGGCATCGATGAATCGTATGGATACTACATCAACCCGCTGATCGAGAATTATTTTACGTACGCCAAAACCCTCGGCGCGCATACGTTCGACGTGCTGGTCGGAAACACGTACCGAAATGGATCGCAAGCCCGCAGTGTGAATGTACGAGGAACTAATTTCCCGAACGACGACCTCAAGACGGTCCTCGCTGCACCGGGAAGCAGTATCACAGGCGGGTCAATCGCCGAATATTCTTCCATTTCCTATTTCGCTCGTGCCAACTATTCGTTCAGGAATAAATATTTGTTAACCGCCTCTTTCCGGAGAGACGGTAGTTATGTGTTCAGTAAAAATAACCGATTTGGAAATTTTCCCTCTGCTGGGCTGGCATGGAAGATTCATGAAGAATCGTTCATGAGCGGTGTTCGCCTTATTTCACAATTAAAGCTTCGCGGTAGCTATGGAATTACAGGCAACTCCAGTGCACCACTTCAGTTCTCTTCTATATGGAAAGGACAATCGAATAATATTGTTTACTCCTTCGGTGACGCGAAAAATTATGTGCAGGGTGCAACGGTCAACGCATCGTTCGATCCGAACATTCAATGGGAAACGACCAGGCAACTTGACGTCGGTATAGACGTGGGACTGATGGAAGACCGGTTATTGCTCAGCGTCGGGTATTATAACCGCAGAAATGAAGACTTGCTTACCTACGTACCGGTTCCATTGTCCTCGGGCATTGGTGGGCCGTTCGATAATCCGGGAAGCATTCTGAAAAATACAGCAACAGCATCGAACAAAGGTGTGGAAGTAGATGCCAGCTTCCAGGGTAACACCCGTGCCTTTCGATATTCTGTCAGTGCCAACGTGGCCTACAACACTAACAAAGTCATTTCGCTCGGAGAAGGCGCTGAATTTCAGCGGGGCGGAGTTACAGGCGGAAATCTTGTAACAAAAACAGCCAAAGGCGAGCCCATCGGATCGTTCTTTGGATTCGTGACCGACCACGTGGCCGTCGATCAGGCAGATATTGATGCCTACAATCAGGCGGCTCGGAGCGCCACGGGAAATCCTGCGGCAGTATACGAAAATGGCCTCTTACCAGGAGACATCATCTTTAAGGACATCAATGGCGACGGTGTTTTGACCGACAAGGACAAGACCTTTCTGGGAAGCCCTATTCCCAAATGGAACTTCGGTTCTAACGTCAACCTGGCGTACAAAAATGTTGATCTCATGCTGAGTGTTTACGGTATTTCGAACGTGCATGTGTGGAATGATTTGAAATACTGGACGGAAGGAACAACACGGCCATTCAATTCCAGCACCGACATTGTTAGCCGTTGGAAAACCGAAGGGGATATTTCAGAATATCCAAGGGCAGGGCAAAATGCAACCGCGAGCAGAAATCTTCGTGCCTCAGATCGTTTTCTGGAAGATGGTGCGTACGTCAGATTACGTAGCGTAACACTTGGCTATAACGTACCGCTGCAAGGTCTCAATAAAACCATTTCGTCACTCCGTCTCTACGTAACAGGGCAGAATTTGTTCACGTCCACCCGTTACAAAGGCTACGACCCTGAGATCGTCGGCCAGGATTTTCTATTCGATCGCGGAATAGACAGAGGGCAATATCCTCAACCAAAAACCTATATGTTCGGAGTTCAGGTCGGCTTTTAAAACAACACGTCTATGAAAACAATTATTACCTATAGCATGATTGCGGTCCTTGTTCTGGTGAGCGGCTGTAATGAGGATATTCTCGATATTAAAAGTCAGAGTCAATATAGCGAAGCGACTTACTTTAAAACGGCACCGCAGTTTAACGAAGGCGTGGTGGCGACCTATGCCACGTTGCTGATGAATGGCCTGTATGCAAGAGATGCATACTACTTATTTGATTTGCTTGCGAACGATGCGGAAAATAATGTTTTTCTGTTGGGCGATGTGGCGCAGTTTCACGACTATAGTTATGGCCCCACACAGCCTCAGATGTCTGACTTATGGAAAAGCCTATACCGCATGATTTTCCGTGCCAACCTGATTTTAGCGAAAGCTGAAGAATGGCAACCTGTGCTGCAGGCCGACATCGATAAAAAGAAGCAATACGTCGGCGAGGTTTCTTTCCTGCGCGGGTATGCTTATTTCATGCTCGTAAATCTGTGGGGACGTGTTCCGTTAAAGCTTGAATTTTCCAAAGCAACAGAATTGACACCGAGAGCTGCTACGGTGAATGACGTGTGGGCGGTAGTTGAATCGGATTTTGCGAACGCCGTCGACGCGCTCCCTGTTGTGTATAGTGCTGCCGACCGAGGCCGCGCCACAAAGGGCGCTGCAATCGCCATGCTTGGTAAGGCCTATTTGTATCAGAAGAAATATGAGGAAGCGGAGAATGAATTCATGAAAATTACCGTTGCCCCGTTTACCTATACGTTAAATCCAGACTTCGATAACCAGTTTTCGACTTCCAATAATACCAGCGTGGAATCCATTTTTGACATCCAGCATAAATGGACAGACTGGGCTTCGGGCGATCAAAACTATATGTTTGGCGGTCAGGAAGCCTGGGGTGGCAAAACAACTCATACTGGCAGGGCGATGGAGTATGGATGGAATGACTGGAATAATACGGTTGTTGCTCCGGCCCTTGTACATGCATTTAAGTATCAGGATGAAGAAGGCGCGGACTACACCGATCCGCGCGCGCATCATACCTTCTATGGAGACTCCGACAGCGGTGGAGATACCGACTTTTGTCATGCCTGTACGAAGGCAAGCAAAGGTGGCAGCATCATGGCCGTCTATGCGCCAGACGCAAATCAGCCTGGCCCATACGCCTATCCGTTCGGGGCAAATAACGCTATAGGCTACAACTGGAGGAAGTATGAATCCTATGAAACAAGGGAATTTTATGGTGGCCCTGACAGTAACATCAATACCCAGGTGGTTCGATACGCAGATGTGTTGCTGATGATTGCAGAGAGCCTGATCGAGCAAAATAGAGTAAGCGAAGCGTTGTCCTACATCAACGCCGTGCGTGCACGGGTCGGCGCGTTTGAGTACACTTCCCTGGGTACGCTTGAAAATGCACAAACGATCCTTCGCCGGGAACGACAATTGGAGCTGGCAGGAGAGCAGGTGCGCTGGTTTGACCTTGTGCGCTGGGGCATAGCAAAACAAATATTGAATGGCGAAAAACAAACGCAGCTTGGTAAACAACCCTTTGAGGATCGCCATGTTTTACTTCCTATTCCTCAAATAGAAAGGACGACCAATACTGCGTTGACCGGCGATATATTCGGCGACTGGAATTAATAGGCAGGTTTTGTTTGGGTTAGAAATTACAACCCGAGAGGGTTGTAATTTTTTTTAAGCATTACGATCGTGAAGGAAAAATCACCGTGAACAGAAAAATTCTCCGCCGGCCGCCTTTTTGTCAAGTTGGTTTAAGCTACACTCCAGAGGCATTTACCCCAAACTTATTTTTGAAAGCGGTTGAAAAGTGCGATAGATTTTCAAAACCCACTTCCAAATATACTTCCGAAGGCCTTTTCTTCCTCTGGGTAATAAGAAAAAACGCCATTTCCAATCTCCGGTTTTGAAGCCACTTTTCCGGTGTCGTGTTGAAAACTTTCGTGAAGTCCCTTTTGAACGAGGAAATACTACGCCCTGTGAGCTTAGCAAATTGTGTCATGGGAACATTGTATGAAAAATACCGGTTCATAAAAGCCTCCAAATCTATTTTGTGCGGCTCACTGAAATCAAATAGAAAGTTTTTCAATGTGGGATTGCGAAGCAATAACTCAATAGCTTCAATAGTTTTCACTTTGGCCAGGGTTTCTGTTAGCCGTTCGGGTTGGTCAAAATACGGCATTAGCGAGTCAAAATAGCCCTTCATAAAAGGATCAAACTGCAACATTACGTTTGGTTCGCCTACATAGATTCCGCTCCCTCGTATGTTGTGTTCCAGGCTATAATTTTTAAGCAGGTTTGTGTCTAGAAAAATATAGATGCCCATGAAAGGCTTTTCGGCATCAGGTTTCTTTACAGCTTTTATTAGCTGATTCTTCCGCACCAAACTCAACGTGCCTTTTGCTAAATTTTCTACGCCATTCTCTGTGAAAACGTCTATACTTCCCTGTATTATCAGCCCTAATACGTGTTCAGGAACAAATGGCTCTTCACCTCGCTTTTGTTCGCCTACACAGGAATACAGAATATTATGCTGTAATGCTTCTTGCATAAAACTAAATTCTTATTTCATTTGACTCAAAATAACGTTGTCCATCAACCTGTCAGAAAGAATTTTTCGAATCATCAAGAATGGTTTTGCTGCATAACCACCAACATAGCGGGTTTTTGGGCTTTTTGCCTCGATACTTTTTTGAATCAATTTCGCAATCACGATTGGTCCTGGTAATTTTAAATCAGCCGTTGCTCTTTCCGCACGCACGACCATTTCTTTATATACTGTTTTTCCGGAAATACGCCTCATATTTTCATTTGCGATTTCGGCCCATTCCGATTCTATTCCACCTGGTTCAATCACAATTACGTCAATGCCGAATGGTTTTACTTCCATCCGCAGACTGTCACTCAAAGCTTCCAACGCAAATTTACTTGCGTGATACCAGCCATTCAGTGGGAAGGCAACTTTTCCACCAATAGATGAAATATTTACGATTTTACCATACCTGTTATCTCTCATTTTGGGCAATACCAATTGCGTCAATCGCAGTGCGCCAAACACATTCACTTCCAACTGATAGCGTGCGTCTTCCATGGGGAGGTCTTCAATCGCACCAGCCGAGCCAAAGCCAGCACTGTTCACCAGAATATCGATGCTTCCGGTTTCTTTTAAAATTTGTTCCACACATCCCACCATGCTATCGTCTTTTGTAACATCTAAGGCAATCGGTTTGATACCGTAGTTTTTGAGGTCATGCATTTTGTCCGTCCTGCGTGCCGCACCATAAACACTGTAGCCATTTTGTGCCAAATAAATGGCGGTTGCTTTTCCAATTCCTGCCGAAGCTCCTGTAACTAATACTGTTTTTGTCATGACTTTTTAATTTTATGACACAAAACTAGCTCAGACCTGTTCGCGTAGGGTTTTCTGAGAAGTCCAAATTTGTTTGGTGGAAAGCCCAATGTTCGCTATGTCATGGGCCGGTCTGAGGCCATCGAAAGCTCATAGCCTTGCGTACCCAACAAGAGAAGCCGGAGGGCACGTAATGTTGATTGCATCGAAATAAGCTATTATTTGCCGGCTAATCGAAATTACGCCGACAGAATTCGAAATGTCATCTTTCTATAAATCAGCCACTCCGCCAACAACAAATTAGGCACCCATCCCAGCCACGCCACAATCATATACGCATCCATCGGGTGTGGCTGAAAAAACATCACCAGCAGATACTTCCACGCCCGTAGCGTTAACGCCGACAATGTAAGGGCATAACTCCGAATCATAAAATTACCATGCATAATAAAGTCGCGCCGTAAAATAGCGACATAAGCTTTTATGGTAAAGAATATCCAAAGCATGCTCAGCATCGTAAAAGCGGTTTGCGAGGGCAGCCCGCCATTGGCATACAGTGCCATGATAAGGCCGGCGGGCCCGGACAGAAAGACAAGAATAACCAGATACAGCATTCCCATATACCGGTGTAGTTTGCTCAACTTTTGCCTCAAAGGATTATAAAATTGCGTGAAGCCCGCTATCAATAAAAAGCAACTGCTCAATACATGAATAAAAAAGGCTATGCGCCACACATCTTTATGAATAACCCATTGTTTGATCCGCAAAAAACCAATATCCGTGTTAAGCGACAAATAGGGAACTGTAATGCGCAACATCAGAAATGTAAAACAGGCAAGCACGATGCTGAGAAAAATAGGCCTGGCATGACGAAACATGCGTAATGTTAGAAAATAGTTTTAACTTTTCACCCATTGAATCCCTATGAAAAAGTCATCTATTCTCCTCATTTCCTGCCTGGCAATAGCCTGTGGGCCGAAGAAAGAATTACCGGTTAAGCCGGAAGCCGCCGAAACTCCCGTGGCACTCGCGGTTAAAAAAGATGCACGAATGATTGGCCCTGAAAAGCCTGCCGAGCAAACACTCATCGAAGAAGCTATTGAAAAACTCCAGGCCAACGCCGACATGCCCTGCATCGGCTATTGGGTGGGCATGTTTGGAAAAAATAAGATTAACATTGCTATCGCCGAAATCAAGGATGGGAAAGCCGTCGGCTACACTGTCTGTGCCGGCAACTTCCGACCCGTGGCAGGAACGGTCACTGTTGACCAGGACATATACCGGATAGTACTGGACGAACCAGGTACCGATAAATACGACGGCCACTTTATTTTTGCCATTTATCCGAAAAACAATTCATTGGAAGGCACCTGGACACCCTTCAAAAAGGGAATCGTAGCCGACAAAACATTTACCCTTACCAAGAGAGCTTATGCCTACAATGTGGAAAATGGCATGTTCCCCGAATCATCTTCGCGACTTCTCACGGAGAGCGACGTATCAAACCTGAACGAAGAAGAGCTGGGCTTTATGCGAAATGAAATCTATGCCCGCCATGGTTATTCATTCAAAGATCTTCAGGACCGCAGGCAGTTCGACACCGTAGCCTGGTATGTACCCATGGGCATCGACATTCGCGAAAAGCTCACAGACATTGAAGTCCAAAATATAGATCTCATATACCGTTACGAAGAATATTATCATGAAAACTACGACAGTTACGGGCGATAGACCGACAACAGGGAAATATGGGGTCAGGAGCTTTTCTTCTCCTGGTCTTGTTTTTTTGGCCGTTAATATTTCAATATATGTTTGTTATTTGTGGAGAGAATACGTGGATTATAAAATATCACTACGGTTCTGTCACCCAATGTGAGAGTGTGGTTATTGGGAAGAATGCAGTCCCAACGTGTTGCCTTCTGGATCAACAAATAGTGCAAAGAACCCCATTTCAGGACTGATTTGAGTTTTAGGAACACTGATTTGGCCGCCATGTTGTTTGACCCTATCAAGCATCGGCTGTAAGTCCTCGCCTGCTTGTAGATAAAGTATAGCCCCATGTGCCGTAGGTTTGTAATCATTACCTTTGGCAAGGACAACATTCACCGTACCTTCTTCGCTGGGAAGTACCCCCATCGTTACTTCGCCCATTTCCATTTGCTGAATTGAAACTCCCACTACAGCCTCGTAAAATTTGACAGCACGGGAAAAGTCTGACACGGGAATCTCGACAATTGAAATTAAGTTTTTCATAGTGACTGCTTTCGGTTGTATAGATGGTTCACTGACCGGTTCCGCTACCCCGGCATTTTGTTGCGTGTTACAGGCGAATAGCCCCATACTGAGGATAAATCCGGTTGCCCATACGGTATTTCTCATAATATTGATTTATGCTGGATTATAACGCAAAGAAACTATCTGGCCCGAAACAGAAATTGTACAAATGCGACATCAGTCGCTCGTATAGAAAACAGAAGAAAGCAACATCTCTTCATCCTTCAAAAAGTCGCTGGGATTAATGCCGGTAAAATCCTTAAAGTCGCGAATAAAATGCGCCTGATCGTAATAATCACTTTGGTAAGCAATCTCGGTTAGGTTTTCATGTCGGCGATTCAGCAAGAGTTTCAGCGCAGCCTGCAGGCGTATCACCTTACCAAGTTGCTTGGGGCTTAAGCCTACTTGTCTGAGAAATTTCCGTTCAAGCTGACGCCTGCCGGCTTGTTCATTATCAACAATTGTTTTGATGGGCGTACTGCCGTTGGTAGACAATAGCACATCAATCGTTCCTTTGATAATATGGTCGATGGTGGATTGTTCGTTAAGCTTATCCAGGAAGAACTCCTGAACAGCTTCGATTCGCTCCGCATTCGTGTTAGCCAAGACAATTCTTTGCTCCAACGCGCGAGAAGCAACGGGGTCGAAAAGTTCAGCAATCGGAGTCTCCTTGTTTTCCAGTTCCTTCAGCGGCGTGGTCATGAAATTGGCAAGTCCGTAGGGATAGAATCGGGTAGCGAAACAATGGACATATCCCGTAGGTTCAATTACAAATGGCCTGGAGAGCTGACCTACAATGACTGCACGCGGCTGAATAATAAAATCATTGTCTGAAGTATAGCGTCTGATGTTATCCCCCAGGATAAAGATCATTTCCATACAGCCGTCCGGAACGATCCGTTGCTTCTGTGGATGCATTCCCGCCGGTACTTCAAGCGACCAATGGCACTTGATAAACGATTCTAGCTTAACAGATGGCGGATATGTCTGATAGTTCATGAAATGTGTGAACCTTTTGAAAGAAAGACCTACGGCATATCGGCGCCGGGTTGAACAATATATTTCTTATTTCCAGAAGTTTCAACTGTTGAACCACACGTGGCGAGGTGTAGTCGATATCTATGCCAGATACTGAACAGGAATCATCAAACACAAAAAGCCTGAAATCAATTCAGATTCGAGGCTTTCGGTCGTAAAATTGAAATAGCAACGGGTTTGATTCCTTTAAGGGTGAGATAAGAAAACTCAATGTAAAGCGAAAATGAGAGGTTATAAAAATGAGGGAATGAAGAAATCGAACTAACAAAGGGCCTTTGCTATAGTACCAGACAGTGCCCAGTAAAGTGTGTAAGCGTCTAACGAACTGCGTAAAGGGACTATATTTTGCATCTTTCTCCGAAGATGTTAATAAATTGATTTACAACTAAGTTCCAGTTCCGTATCGGCATCGTCC